>CAVSMR010000001.1:0-63503 GCA_963729115.1 uncultured Actinomycetota bacterium
GTGGGTTGATAGGCCAGAGATGGAAGCACAGTAATGTGTTCGAGTTGACTGGTACTAATAGGCCGAGGACTTACCCACAAACAATCAATTTTGTTTCGCATCCACTATGCAACTCTGAAACACCAACCACACGTGTGGTTGTCGATAGTTTCATAGAGTTTCGGCGGTTATAGCGGTGGGGAAACGCCCGGTCCCATTCCGAACCCGGAAGCTAAGCCCACCAGCGCCGATGGTACTGCACTCGACAGGGTGTGGGAGAGTAGGACACCGCCGAGCATTCTTCGTCACGAGCCCCGCGATTTTTCGCGGGGCTCGTTGGCTTTTCCGGGCCGGTGCGGAAAGGTGTGTGCACATGGCCACGTACGTGCTGATCCATGGTGCCTCCGACGCCTTCTACTGGCACCGCGTCGTACCGATGCTGGAGGAACGCGGCCACGAGGTCGTCGCGCCCGACCTCCCCATCGGTGACGACGACGCCGGCTTCGCGGACTACGCGGACACCGTCGTGGAGGCGGTCGGCCACCGCACGGACCTGATCGTCGTCGGCCAGTCCATGGGCGCCTTCACGGCACCCATCGTCTGCGGCCGCCTGCCCGTCGAGCTGCTGATCCTGGTCGCCCCGATGATTCCCACGCCGGGCGAGACGCCGGGCCAGTGGTGGGAGAACACCGGCCAGCCCCAGGCCCAGCGCGATCTGGACGAACGGGAGGGCCGCGATCCGGAGGCGGCGTTCGACGCCATGACGACGTTCCTGCACGACGTGCCCGACGACGTCGTCCGCGCAGCGCTCGACCACGGCATCCCAGGTCAGTCCGAGCACATCTTCGCCCAGCCGTGGCCACTCGAGGCCTGGCCGAACGTCCCCACCCGCGTCCTGGTCGGCCGCAGCGACCGCCTCTTCCCGCTCGACTTCGCCCGCCGCGTGTCCAAGGAGCGTCTCGGCATCACACCGGAGGAGATGCCGGGCGGCCACCTCGTCGCCTTCGGCCACCCGGACGCCCTGGTCGACTGGTTCGAGTCGTTCCGCGCCGAGCTGCGGCGCTAATCGCTGGGGCACCCGCACTATTTGAGCCATTCCGCGTCGAGCAGCACGCTAAATCGCTGGACCTCCGCGCGAGTCGAAGGCCAGCCTTGGGTGTCATGAAGGTGCGTGCGCATGACGACCCGGATGAGTTCGCGGCCCTGGCCGGCCCGCTGTACGCGGCCGACCCGGTAACCCACACGCTCGCCATCACCGTGCTCACGCGCTTTCTCCACGACCCGGCGTTCGAGCTGGTCATGCTCACGGTCCACGAGGGCGACGAGCCCGCCGGCGCCGTCTTCCGTACCGCGCCCCGGCCACTGGTCGTGAGCGGGCTGCCTGCCGCTGCCGCCACCGCGGCCGCCGAGGTCCTGGCCGCCATCGATCCGGAGCTGCCCGGGGTGACGGGTCCGCGTGCCGAGGCCGAGGCGTTCGCCCGCGCGTGGACCGAGGTGACCGGCGCCGGGGTGCGCGAGGCGATGGCGATGCGCCTCTACGAGCTGGGCGACCTGCGCACCCCGGCCGTCTCCGGGGCCGGACGCGCCGCGACCGAGGCCGATCTCCCGCTCCTGCTGCGCTGGCAGCCCGCGCTCCAGCGGGAGATCTTCGGCCACGACCGGGAGCTCGACCGCACCGCGGAGATCATCCGCAAGAGCCTCACCCGCGGCGACCTGCAACTGCTGTGGGAGGACGGCGGCCAACCCGTCGCGTGGGCGCACGTGGGACCGCCGGCGCACGGCATGTCCCGGATCGGGCCGGTGTACACGCCGCCGGAGGCGCGCCGCCGTGGTTACGGCTCGGCCGCCACCGCGGCGGTGTCCCGGTGGGCCCGCGACAGCGGCGCCGAGCACGTCCTGCTCTTCACCGACCTGGCCAACCCCACGTCGAACTCGATCTACCAGAAGCTCGGCTACCGCCCGGTGCACGACTCCTGCGAGCTCGAGTTCACCCCCGCACCCTGACCCGGCGGCAAAACCCCTGGCTACCCTGGGAACCGTGACCCGACTGCTCGTCATCCAGCCGGACGCCGACGACCCGCCCGGCCCGCTCGGCGACTGGCTGACCACCGCCGGCGCCGAGTTCGACCTCGTCGCGCCGCCGGCCGACGCGGTGCCCGCCGGCCTCGACGGCTACGACGGACTGGTCTGCCTCGGCGGCGGCATGGGTGCGCTCGACGACTTCGACCACCCGTGGCTCGCCGACGTGCGCCGCCTGCTGTCCGCCGCCGTGACCAGGCAGCTGCCGACGCTCGCCATCTGCCTCGGCGGCCAGCTGCTCGCGGTCGCCGCGGGCGGCAGCGTCGTGGTCGGTGCGGACGGTCCGGAGGTCGGCCCGCACCTCGTCGCCAAGCGCGATCTCGCGTGGACCGACCCGCTGCTCGCCGAGGTGCCGCTCATGCCCGACGTGCTGCAGTTCCACTCCGACATGATCGACCGGCTGCCGCCCAACACCGCACTGCTCGCCTCGGCCACCCTCTACCCGAACCAGGCGTTCCGGGTCGGCCGCTGCGCCTACGGCCTGCAGTTCCACATCGAGACGACCACCGGCCTGGTGCTCGAGTGGGCGCGCGACAGCCCCGGCGAGGCCGAGTTCGCCCGCCCCGGCGAGCTCACCGCCGAGCGGCTCGACCAGCTGCACGCCGACCTCGAGGAGACCTGGCGCCCGGTCGTCACCAAGTTCGTCCGGCTCGCCGCCGGTGACCTCGCCCCCGCCGAGCCGGCCCGCACGCGGCTGCCGCTGCTCGGTCACTAGCCGATGGCCGACCGCGTCCGCTCCACCATCTCGACCGCCCGCTACGGCCTGACCGACGACCGCGCGGCCGAGCACCTGCGCGCGGCCGGCTGGTGGGGTGACGGCGGGCCCGAACCGGACCGCGGGCGCAGCATGGTGGCGCTGTCCCGCACGCCCGACCCTGACCAGGCGCTGCTCGCCCTCGACCGGATCCGCACCGCGGACGCCGGCGGCTGGCCCGCGCTCGACCGGGCCATCGCCACCGACCGCGGGCTGCGTGGCCGGCTGCTCGCGGTGTTCGGCGGCTCGAGCGCGCTGGCCGACTTCGTCATCGCGCGTGAGGGGGAGTGGCGCCGGCTGCTCACCGACCGGCAGCACTCGGTCGCCGACTACGCGCGCGTGCTGCTGGCGGCGGTCGAGGCGCGCGACGGCGTCGCGGGGCTCACCGGGCCCAAGGCCGTCCGCGCGCTGCGCGCCGCCTACCGCGGGCTGCTGCTGGAGATCGCCGCGGACGACCTCGGCCACGTCGTGGAGCCCGAGCTGCCCGTCCCCACCTACGCACAGACCACCGGCCGGCTGACCGCGCTCGCCGAGGCCGCGATCAACGCCGCGCTCGCGGTCGCGGCGGCCGACGTCGACGCCGCCGCGCGGGAGAGGTGCGGGCTCGCGGTGATCGCGATGGGCAAGTGCGGCGGCCACGAGCTCAACTACGTCAGCGACGTCGACGTGCTCTTCGTCGTTGCCAACGCGGCGGCCGGCGACCTCGACACCGCCACCCGCATGGCCAGCACGATGATCAGCGTCGCCGGCAAGGCGTGCTTCGACGTCGACGCCGCGCTGCGCCCGGAGGGCAAGGCCGGCCCGCTGGTCCGCACGCTCGACGGCCACGAGGCGTACTACCAGCGCTGGGCCCGCACGTGGGAGTTCCAGGCGCTGCTCAAGGCCCGGCCGATCGCCGGCGACGCGGAGGTCGGCGCGAGCTACCTCGACGTCGTGGCGCCGCTCGTGTGGGCGGCCGCCGAGCGGGACAACTTCGTCGACGACGTCCGCTCGATGCGCCGCCGCGTCGAGGACCACGTGCCGGCCGAGCTGCTCGACCGCGAGCTCAAGCTCGGCCGCGGCGGGCTGCGGGACGTCGAGTTCGCCGTGCAGCTGCTGCAGCTCGTGCACGGTCGCAGCGACGACTCCCTCCGCCGGCGCTCCACTGTGGACGCACTGGCGGCGCTGGGTGGCGGCGGCTACGTCGGCCGCGCGGACGCCGCGGAGCTCGGCGACTCCTACCGGTTCCTGCGCCTCGTCGAGCACCGCCTGCAGCTGCCGAAGCTGCGCCGCACGCACATGTTCCCCGATGCCGGCGACACCGACGAGCTGCGCCGGGTCGCCCGCGCGGCCGGGATCAGGCCCGAGCGCGGCAAGGCCGAGGGCGACGTGCTCCAGGCCGAGTTCCACCGGCACCTGCGCCGCGTGCGCCGGCTGCACGAGAAGCTGTTCTACCGCCCGCTGCTCGAGGCGGTGGCGCGCGTGCCGGGCGACGCGCTGCGGCTGTCCACCGACGCGGCGAAGGCGCGGCTGGCCGCCCTCGGCTACGCCGCCCCCGACGGCGCGCTGCGCCACATCGAGACGCTGACCGCCGGGGTGTCGCGGCGCGCGGCCATCCAGCGCACGCTGCTGCCCGCGCTGCTCGAGATGCTCGCCGAGACACCCGACCCCGACGGCGGGCTGCTCGCCTACCGCAAGGTGTCCGAGGCGCTCACCGGCACCGACTGGTACCTACGGGTGCTGCGCGACGAGGCCACGGTCGTCGAGCGCCTCGCGACGCTGCTCGGCACGTCCAAGCTGGTGCCCGAGCTCGTGCCGCGTGCGCCCGAGGTGCTGCGGCTGCTCGGCGATCGCGACCAGCTCGCCGGCCGGGACACCGGCGAGGTCGCCGCGTCGCTGCGCCAGGCGGTGAACCGGCAGGCCTACCTGGGCAACGCGGTCACCGCGGCCCGGTCGCTGCGCCGGCACGAGCTGCTGCGGGTCGCGGCGGCGGACCTGCTGGGGTTCATGGACGTGCTGACCGTGTGCCACGCGCTGTCCAGCGTGTGGGCGGCGGTGCTGCAGGCGACGCTGGCCGCTGTCGACCGGGCCGAGGCCGTCGCGGCCGGCGGGCGGCGCGCGCGGATCGCGGTGATCGGCATGGGCCGGCTGGGCGGTGCGGAGCTGGGCTACAGCTCGGACGCCGACGTGCTGTTCGTGTGCGAGCCGTTGGACGGGGCGGCGGACGCCGACGCGGTGAAATACGCCGGCCGGGTCGCGCAGACCGTGCGCCGGCTGCTGGGCGCGCCGAGCCAGGACCCCGCGCTGCAGGTGGACGTCGACCTGCGACCGGAGGGGCGGCAGGGCCCGATCGTGCGCACGCTGGAGTCCTACCGCACCTACTACGGCAAGTGGTCGCAGGTGTGGGAGGCGCAGGCGCTGTTGCGGGCGCGGCCGATCGCCGGCGACGAGGACCTCGGCGCGCGGTTCATCGAGATGATCGACCCGGTGCGCTATCCGGCGGGCGGGCTGGACGCGGCGCGCACGCGGGAGATCCGGCGGATCAAGGCACGGGTCGACACCGAGCGGCTGCCGCGCGGGGCCGACCCCGCCACCCACATGAAGCTCGGCCGCGGCGGGCTCACCGACGTCGAGTGGACCCTCCAGCTGTTGCAGCTGCGGCACGCGCACGACGAGCCCGCCCTGCGCACGACGTCCACTATGGACGGTCTGGGGGCGGCGGTCGACGCCGGCCTGCTGGCGGAGGCGGACGCGACCGCGCTGCGCGACGCGTGGCTGCTCGCCACCCGCGCGCGCAACGCGACCACGCTCGTGCGCGGCAAGGTCTCCGACCAGCTGCCCGCCGGGGGCCGCGACCTCGTGGCGGTCGCGGCCGTGCTGCGCCCCGACGCCGACCCGGGGGAGTTCCTCGACGCCTACCGCCGGACCACGCGCCGGGCCCGCGGGGTCGTCGAGCGGCTGTTCTACGAGGCCTGACTCACTCGCGGGCGCGTGCTGCCGGTGCTCGCTCGTACAGTTGGACCATGACCGGCTTCCGCATCCCGATCACGGTGCGCAGCTACGAGCTGGATGCGCTCGGGCACGTCAACCACGCGGTGTACCACCAGTACGCCGAGGTCGCGCGCATGTCCGGGCTCGCCGCGGCCGGCTGCGACCTGGACGCGATGATGACCGACCGGGTGGCGGCCGTGCTGCTGAGCACGACGGTCAACTTCCGTGGCGAGCTGCGGACCGACGACCAGGTCGAGGTCACCTGTGAGATCAAGTTCGGCACGGGCAAGACGTTCGACATCGAATCGATGATCGTCAAGGCGGACGGGACGACGGCCGCCGAGGTGTACTGCATCATGGGCCTGATGGACCTCGACGCCCGCAAGCTGCTGACCGATCCGCGCGCGGCGCTGGAGGCCAGCGGCTTCGACGCCGCGAAGCTCGCCTAGCCCCGCCGCTCCGCCATGGCCGCGCCGATCGCGTGGTGGTCGTGGTAGTCGCGGGAGGAGACGATGCGGCCGTCGCGGACGCGCATCACGATGATGTTCGGGACCGTGAACGTGTGGCCGGTCGTGGTCACCTCGCCGTCGTAGTCGTACTCGATGACGATCACCTCGGGGTCGGCCGTCTCGTGCACGACGATGTTGGCGGCGGCCAGCCGCAGCGGTCGAGCGGGGGCGGCGCCGAAGTGCTCGGCGAGCTCCGCGCGTCCGCGCATGACGGTCCGCTCCGGGCTGAAGGGCAGCTCGACGACCGTGTCCTCGGCGTAGAGGCCGGGCAGCTCGGTCCACCGTTCCTCGGTGATGCCCCGGATCAGGCGCTGCGCGACGTCCCGTGGCGACTCGGACATGGCGGGCCCCTCTCGTAGAATCGGAGTCATGACTCCGCTACCGCGACGATACGGACTGGCCACTCCGCTTGTCAACGAGACGCGATGACACCGCCGGGCATGCGCGCGGACGCCCGCCGCAACCGTGAGCGCGTGCTCGCGGCGGCGGAGGAGGTGTTCGGCGAGCTGGGCGAGGCGGCGACGACCGAGGAGGTCGCGCGGCGGGCGGGGGTCGGGATCGGCACGGTGTTCCGGCACTTCCCGACGAAGGAGACGCTCTACGAGGCGATCGTGGTGGGCCGGCTGACCCGGCTGCTGGCCGCGGCGCCGGACCCGTCGGACGCGCCCCGGGCGGCGTTCGAGGAGTTCTTCACCCGCGTGGTCGACGAGGCGGCGGCGAAGAAGGCGTTCGCCGCGACGATGGCGGTGCTGAGCCTGGACGTGAAGGCGACGGGCCAGGACGTGGGCGACCAGATCCGCCAGGCGCTCGGCGCGCTGCTCGAACGCGCGCAGGAGGCGGGCGAGATCCGCGCGGACATCGGGCTCGCGGAGCTCATGGTCCTGCTGGCCGGCGCCTGCCTGGCCGCGGAGCACAACCAGTCCGCGGAGCTGCGTGGCCGGACGCTCGCGGTCCTGTTCGACGGGCTGCGGACGTGATACGGCCCGGCGGCCGGGTGTTCCCGCGACCGCCGGGCCGTAGTCCGTTGCGTATCAGACGTCGTAGTAGAGGGCGAACTCGTACGGGTGCGGGCGCAGCCGCAGCGGGTCGATCTCGTTCTCCCGCTTGAAGTCGACCCACGTCTCGATCACGTCGGGGGTGAACACGCCACCCTCGAGCAGGAACTCGTGGTCGGCCTCGAGGCTGTCGAGGACCGCGTTCAGCGACGCCGGCACGGTGGCCACGTCCTTGGCCTCGTCGGGCGGCAGCTCGTAGAGGTCCTTGTCGATCGGCGTGGGCGGCTCGATCTTGTTCTTGATGCCGTCGATGCCGGCCATGACCATCGCGGAGAACGCGAGGTAGGGGTTGCCGGACGAGTCGGGGCAGCGGAACTCGATGCGCTTGGCCTTCGCGTTGTCGCCGGTGATCGGGATGCGCACGCACGCGGAGCGGTTGCGCTGGGAGTACACGAGGTTGACCGGCGCCTCGAAGCCCGGCACCAGGCGGTGGTAGGAGTTCACCGTCGGGTTGGTGAACGCCAGCAGGCTCGGCGCGTGGTGCAGCAGGCCGCCGATGTAGTGCCGCGCCTGGTCGGACAGGCCCGCGTAGCCGGACTCGTCGTAGAACAGCGGCTCGCCGTCGCGCCACAGCGACTGGTGGCAGTGCATGCCCGAGCCGTTGTCGCCGAAGAGCGGCTTGGGCATGAACGTCGCGGTCTTGCCGGCGGTCCAGGCCGTGTTCTTGACGATGTACTTGAACAGCTGCAGGTCGTCCGCGGCGTGCAGCAGCGTGTTGAACTTGTAGTTGATCTCGGCCTGGCCCGCGGTGCCGACCTCGTGGTGCGCGCGCTCCACCGTGAAGCCGTTGCCGATCAGGTTCGTCACGATCTCGGCACGCAGGTCGGCGAAGTGGTCGACCGGCGGCACGGGGAAGTAGCCGCTCTTGTACTTGGTCTTGTAGCCGCGGTTGCCGCCGACCTCGTCGGTGCCGGTGTTCCACCAGCCCTCGACGGAGTCGATCTCGTGGAAGGAGCCGTTCTCCGCGGTGTCGAAGCGCACGGAGTCGAAGACGTAGAACTCCGCCTCCGGGCCGAAGTACGCGGTGTCCGCGATGCCGGACTCGGTCAGGTACTCCTCGGCCTTGCGCGCGATGTTGCGCGGGTCGCGGCTGTAGGCCTCGCGGGTCAGCGGGTCGTGGACGAAGAAGTTCATGTTGAGCGTCTTGTCGTTGCGGAACGGGTCGAGCCGCGCGGTCGCCAGGTCCGGCAGCAGCAGCATGTCCGACTCGTGGATCTGCTGGAAGCCGCGCACGGAGGAGCCGTCGAAGGCCAGACCTTCGTCGATCGTGTCCTGGTTGAACGACTGAACCGGCACCGTGAAGTGCTGCATGATGCCCGGCAGATCGCAGAACCGGACGTCGATGAACTTCACCTCTTCGTCGGAGATGAAGCTGAGGACCTCGTCGGAAGTGTTGAACACGCTCGTAGGCTCCTTACCTCTTGCTCAAACGCTCGCAGCCAAGCTATGAGGGCGGTGTTGCCCGACCATCACCCTCATGTTTCGCCGGTGTTAACGCCCCGGATGTCAAGCCTTTGAGCATGCCACCCGCCCGCGTCCGGCGCACCTGGTCCTACGCTGGGGAGGTGAGCGGAGCTTGCGGAGCGAACCGTGAGACACGGCGTGGAGCCTCCTTCGAGGGATCGCCGTGAGCAGGTGGACCGGGTCGTGGCTGTCCGGACCTAGCGCGGCGTCCGGAACGCGCGCCCCGCAGGAGTGGCCCGGCGAGCGGCTGGGCCTGCCGCGCGCGGGTGCCGGCTCGGTGGCCTCGCGCGGTGCGCGGCTGGGGGCGCTGCTGCTCGACCTCGTGATCGCGAGCCTGGTGACGCGGCTGTTCGTGCCCATGGACGTCACGAACCCGGAGGTCATGCGGACCTTCAACTACTGGGCGATCCTCGTGTGGTTCGTGATCTCGGTGGTCACCGTGTCGTTGTTCGGCTTCACCGCGGGCATGGCCGCGCTCGGCATCCGCGTGGCGCGGCTGGACGGCGCGACCATGGTGGGCCCGCTACGCGCCATCCCACGCGCGATCCTGACCGCGATCATCATCCCGGCGGTCATCTGGGACGCCGACAACCGAGGCATGCACGACCGCGCCGTCGGGACGATCGTGCTGCGCAGCCGCTAGGCGGTTCGCCCGGGCCCTCGGGTGGCCCGGTGTCGGTGGTTGCCCGCCGTCGCGACCATCCCTCGCCACCGGTCAGCTCGAGGCCGGCCGCACGCGACCGGCCGTGCGCGGCGGGGACGACCCGGAGCGCGGGCAGGCCTGTCAGCGGCGGCGCATGGCGCGCTGGACGCTGCGCATCTTGGCGCCCTGGGGCATCGGGCCCTTCGGCATCTGCGCGCCGGCGCTGCGGGTGGCGAGCGCCGACAGCCGCTTCTCCAGCGTGTCGATCTGCGCCGGCTTCAGGTTGTTCGGCAAGCGCATGATCCGTTGCTGCAGCTTGGAGAGCGGGACCTGGTTCTCGTCGTTGCCGACGATGAAGTCGTAGATCGGGGCCTCGCCGACGACGCGGGCGACGCGCTTCTTCTCCTGACCCAGCAGCGACTTCACCCGGTGCGGCGAGCCCTCGGCGACGAGGACGACGCCGGGCCGGCCCAGGACCCGGTGCACGAAGTCGCCCTGGGTCGTGGCGGCCACACCGGAGGTGACGCGCCAGCGGCCGCGCATGTTGTCCAGCGCCCAGCCCGCGGCGCCCGGCTGGCCCTCGGCCTTGCCGTAGACGTTCTTCTGCACGCGGCGGCCGAACAGGATCACCGCGCCGAGCAGGCCGAGCGCGATGCCGACCGGCAGCAGGACCCATTCCATGCCGATGAACAGGCCCAGGCCGAAGATCACGCCCGCGACCACGACCACCACCCCGAGCATGAGCGGGATGAGCGCCTTGTCTTCCTTGCGTTGCATGTTGAACGCCTGGAAGAGCTGCTTGCGCTTGGCCTTGGACTCCGCCTTCCGAGCCTTCTTCGCCTCGGCGGCCGCCGCCTTGTCCTGCTTCTGAGCCATGACTACCAGGATACGGGGCCGCACCGACACCGGAGACGGCCGACCGGCATGTCCCTGACCGGTTCGGTCGGCGCCGTCTGTCAGGATGCCTTCATGGCTGGGCGGCAGGCGGAACCGGAGACGTTCGACGACGGACCGTCCACCGGCCTCGACCCCGAGCAACTCGCCGCCGTCCAGGCGCCGCGCGGGCCCGTGTGCGTGCTCGCGGGTGCCGGCACCGGCAAGACCCGCACGATCGTGCACCGCATCGCGCAGCTGATCCACTCCGGTCACGTGGCCGCCGGGCAGGTGCTCGCGGTGACGTTCACGGCCCGGGCCGCGGGCGAGCTGCGGACCCGGCTGCGGGTGCTCGGCGTGCACGGCGCCCAGGCCCGCACGTTCCACGCCGCGGCGCTGCGCCAGCTGCGCTACTTCTGGCCGCGGGTGGTCGGCGGGCCGCAGTGGGACGTGCTCGACAGCAAGCTGCGGATCGTCAGCCAGGCCGCGCACCGGGCGGGCGCGGGCACCGAGTCGGAGGTGCTGCGCGACCTCGCCACGGAGATCGAGTGGGCGAAGGCCTCGATGGTCACCCCGGACGACTACGCCGCCGCGGCCGGCCGGGCGAGCCGCCAGCCGCCGGCGCCGGCAGAGCTCGTCGCGAGCGTGTACCGCTGGTACGAGTCGCTCAAGGGCAAGGCGAACCTGCTCGACTTCGACGACCTGCTGCTGCACACCGCGGCAGCGCTCGAGGAGCACCCGGCGGTGGCCGAGGAGTTCCGCGACCGGTACCGCAGCTTCGTGGTCGACGAGTACCAGGACGTCACGCCGCTGCAGCAGCGGGTGCTCGACGCCTGGCTCGGCGAGCGCGACGACCTGACCGTGGTCGGCGACGCGAACCAGACCATCTACTCCTTCGCCGGCGCCTCCCCGCGGCCGCTACTGGGCTTCACCCGCCGGTTCCCGAACGCCACGGTGGTGCGGCTGGAGCGTGACTACCGGTCGACCCCGCAGGTGGTGTCGCTCGCGAACCGGGTCATCGGCGCCGCGCGGGACCGGCCGGCCGGCTCGCGGCTGCGGCTGGTCGGGCAGCGTGACCCGGGCCCGGAGCCGACGTTCGCCGAGTACGACGACGAGCCGGCCGAGGCCGCGGCGGTGGCCCGGCGGATCTCCGAGCTGCTCGACGAGGGCACGCCGGCCAGCGAGATCGCCGTGTTGTACCGCGTGAACGCGCAGTCGGAGACGTTCGAGCAGGCGCTGGCCGAGCTCGACATCCCGTACCTGGTGCGCGGCGGCGAGCGGTTCTTCGCCCGCGTCGAGGTGCGGCAGGCGACGATCGCGCTGCGCACGGCGGCCGCGGCGGGGCCCACCGGCGAGCTGCCCAAGATCGTGCGCGAGCTGCTCGAGCCACTCGGGCTGACCGCCGACCCGCCGGCCGGCGGCGCGGCGCGGGAGCGGTGGGAATCGCTGCTGGCGCTGGTGGAGCTGGCCGAGGAGCTGGCCTCGGCCGTCGAGGGCGCCGACATCGCGCAGTACGTCGCCGAGCTGGACATGCGGGCGCGGGCGCAGCACCCGCCGACCGTCGAGGGAGTCACGCTGGCGTCGCTGCACGCGGCGAAGGGCCTGGAGTGGGACGCGGTGTTCCTCGTCGGGCTCGTCGAGGGCACCCTGCCGATCCTGCACGCGGACGGCGACGACGTGGCTGTCGAGGAGGAGCGCCGGCTGCTGTACGTGGGCGTGACGCGGGCCCGGCGGCACCTGTCGCTGTCGTGGTCGCTGGCGCGGACGGAGAGCGCGCGCCGCAACCGGCGGCGCAGCCGGTTCCTCTACGGGCTGATTCCCGAGGATCACCCGACCTCGCGCATGGCGCGCTCGCGCCGGCGTGACGACGCGGGCGCGCGGTGCCGGGTCTGCGGCGGCCCGCTGCTCGGCGCCGCACCGGTGAAGCTCGGCCGGTGCGCGTCCTGCCCGGCGGACCTGGACGAGGACCTGCTGGCGCGGCTCAAGGAGTGGCGGGCGAAGCGGGCGCGGGCGCTGAAGGTGCCGGCCTATGTCGTGTTCACCGACGCGACCCTGCTGGCGATCGCGGAGCAGCGGCCCACCGACCCGGCCGCGCTGGTCGCGATCGCGGGTATCGGGGCGAGCAAACTGGACAAGTTCGGCACCGAGGTGCTCACATTGCTACGAGCCGGCGGGTGACCCGTAACGCTCTTGGCGGAAGTCCCGAAAAACCTGTTGCGGGCGTGCACCGCTGACGCATAGCCTGCATGAACAGGGCGAGAGTGCCCGGTAGAACTTCGGACGAGTGAGGAGGTGGCCAGTTGTGAAGAACATCAAGATCATGTGCGCCCCTGGCTACCCGACGTCCGGGGCCACCGCTGCGTCTACGGCCAATGCCGTGCACCAGGTGAAGGCTGTCACGTTCCCACGAGCGCGCTTCGTCAACACCGGTGTGACCGTTCCGCAGATTGTCGATCTCCCGTCCGACGTGTCCGTAATGACTTCCGAGCGCAGAACTTGACGCCCCGTCAAGTATCCAGGCTCACGAAGGCCGCGGACCCGTAAATCGGATCCGCGGCCTTCGTGTTTTTTCAGGTATCCCAACGAGAAATCGCGAGCAAGGAAGTACGAGAACAGGAGTAGCACGTCATGTCTACCGCGACTGTCCCACTCTCGGGTGGGGCACTTCCGGACCTGCTCGGCCCTGGGGGGCTAGGCGTGAGCGAACTGCTCGACGTCGCGCCTTCGGCCGGGCTGGACCTGCCCTGCAGGTCGGGCAGCAACCCCGACCTGTGGTTCGCCGACACCCCCGCCGACCTCGAGCAGGCGAAGCAGCTCTGCCTGGACTGCCCGGTCCGGAGCGAGTGCCTCGCCAGCGCGCTGGCCCGGCAGGAGCCGTGGGGTGTCTGGGGAGGCGAGATCTTCGAGCGCGGCGTGGTCATCCCACGCAAGCGGCCGCGCGGCCGCCCGCGCAAGGAGGACGTCGCACGTGAGGCGGCCGAGCGTGCCGCACGCGCCCAGGAGGCAGCCGCATGAAACCCGCAGTGATCGTCCCGATGACCGTTACCGACCTGATGACCAACGACCTTCGCCCGAACGGAAGCGACTCAATGCTGATCTACGAAAGCCTTGCCAGAGAACGAATGCGTGAGGCGGAACAGGCTGCGAACCACTCGCGTCTGGTCCGCCGGGTGAGCTCGGCCAAACGCTGGGAACGACTCTCGGCATGGGCCGCCGGACGCGCCCAACGCGCGAACGACATGCTCTGACCCGACGAATCGAACCGCCCGTCGCCCCTCCGCTGGGGCGGCGGGCGGTTCGCCGTCCCGGGTCCTGGTGGCGGCTGGCCCGCTGTCCCACTCCGCCAACGGGACGGCGCAGTGGGGACGGCCGACGGCTCCAGGCGCACGTCGGCGTACGGCGACATGCGACCCGGTGTCGCGTATCAGAGGAGTGGGCCGCACCGGTGCCCGCTTCCCGGCCCCCGCACACCTGAAGCCGGACGATCCGCACTCCGGCCGCCCGCCCGGCCCGGCCTGCCACTCGGCTCACCCGCGTGGCCCGGCACGGCCAAGATCCCCGGCATCGACGATGGTGCGCCCACCCGCACAGCCCGGCCGCCCGGCCCGCCCTGCCCGGCCCACCCGGCCCACCCGGCCCGACCGCCCGGCCCACCCAACCGGCCGGCGTTGCTCGCCCGGCCTGCCCGGCTTGCTTGCCGGCCCGGCCTGCTCGCCCGGTCCGGCCTGCCGCTCGGCTCACCCGCACGGCCCGACTGCCCACCCGCACGGCCCGACTGCCCGGCCGCACGGCCCGACTGCCCGGCCGCACGGCCCGACTGCCCGGCCGCACGGCCCGACTGCCCGGCCGCACGGCCGACTGCCCGGCCGCACGGCCGACTGCCTGGCCGCCCGGCCCGCCCGGCCCGGCCCACCCAACCGGGCGGCGTTGCTCGCCCGGCCTGCCCGGCTTGCTGCCGGCCCGGCCTGCTCGCCTGGCTGCCCGCCCGCCCGGCTCGCCCGGCCGAGCCGACGGTGGCTGGGCAGAGGGCCCAGCGGCGGGTGGTCGTCGGGCTTTGCCGGCTCTGGTCGGCGACTAACGTCGCCACCATGACGCACACGCATGACGGGATCGACTGGACGCAGCGGCTCATCGCGATGCGGCTTGCCGACGAGCTCGATGCCGAGTTCAACCGGCCGGTGGCCGAGCGCTTGATCGATCTGGTCACTCCAGGTGGGTCTCCTCCCGTCGTGGTGGACATCGGATCCGGGGCCGGCGGCATGAGCGTCGAGTTCGCCGGTGCGCTCGCCAGCCGTGGCGGTGGGCGGATCGTGCTCGCGGATGCCGTCGACGAGTTGCTCACCGCCGCGGTCGAACGCACCCGCGGCGTCGCCGGTGACGTGGTGCAGGTCGAGGGCGTGCGGGTGGACGCCGCCGACGAGGGCCTGCCCGAGGCGTTGCCGGGCGCCGACCTCGTGTGGGCGTCACGCGTGGTGCACCACCTCCCCGACCAGCAGAGGGCCCTCGACCGCCTCGCCCGAGTCCTCGCGCCCGGCGGCTGGCTCGCCGTGAGCGAGGGTGGGTTGCCCACTCGGTGCCTGCCATGGGACCTCGGCATCGGCGAGCCCGGGCTCGGCAACCGGCTGACCGCCGCGCGGGACATCTGGTTCGGGCGGATGCGCGACGACATGCCGGGCTCGGTGCGGCTGCCGATCGGGTGGACCAGCGCGCTGGCCGCCGCCGGGCTGGCCGACACGCATTCGTTCAGCTTCCTCGTCGACCATCCGGCACCCGCGCCGGCGCCGGTGCGTCAGTCCGTTGTGGACTGGCTGACGTGGATGTCCGGCGTCGGCGAGGACGAGCTGAGCCAGTCCGACCGTGAGGTCGTGCAACGGTTGCTCGACCCCGAAGACGACGCGTACGTCGGCGCGCGGGACGACGTGTTCGTGCTCGGCGCGTCGACCGTCCATCTGGGACGACGACAGGTGTGACGTAGTCTTGTGCGCCATGGCTGACAGGTCCCCGGAATCCCCGGTGTGCAAGCGCTGTGGCCGGTCGCGCGCCGGTGCGCCGCCTGCCGAGGCGCTCGCGTGGAGCATGCAGGCCGACCGGGCGGGCCAGAGCTGGCTCTGCCCCGCCTGCGCCCGCACCCACGTGCGGGACATCGAGGGCAAGCTGCCCGACGAGTACTGGTGACCGTTCTGCAACGGTGACTCCGATCGTTTGGGGGACAAGAGGTTCGGCGGATGGGTGTGTCCGCGGCTGGGCAAGTAGCGGTCGGTGTTGCGGGGCGCGGTTCCCGGTCGCTGCGCCCATCGGGCCACCGTGCCCGCCGGGCTACGGGTTGCCGGGGCACGCTGGGCCGCTGGGCTGCCCGGCCCGCTGGGCCACCAGGTTGCCGTGCCGCCGGGCCACGGGGTGCCGCGCCCAATCGGGCGGCTGGTTGCCCGGCCTGCGGACTGCGGGGTTGCCGTGCTCGCCGTGCCGCTGGGTTGTCCGGCCCGCCGGGCCGCCGGGTTGCCGTGCCCATCGGGCCGCTGGTCCGCCGCGCTTCGGGCCACGGGGGGCCGTGCCCCATCGGGCCACTGGGTTGTCCGGCCCGCCGTGCCGCTGGGTTGTCCGGCCCGCCGGGCCGCCGGGTTGCCGTGCCCATCGGGCCGCTGGTCCGCCGCGCTTCGGGCCACGGGGTGCCGCGCCCAATCGGGCCGCCGGGCTGCTGGCCCGCCGGGCTGCGGGGGCATTCGGGCAGCTCGTAGGTGGGCCAGCCGTTGGCTTGCTTCCTGAGGCAGTGGGGCGCGTTCGCTTGGCGGCATGTGCAGCCGGGGACGCGGTGCGTTGGCGGGCTTGCTCGTTCGGGATGGGCTGCGTGGTGGCGGGGCGCACCGCCGGTGGTGGGTTGGTGGTCGGCATGGCTGGGCCCCCGGCGGGTGGGCCTGTGAGGCGGCGGGCTGCCCGGGTTGTTCGGTGGCGCCGCGGCGTGGACCGTGCGGAAGATATGTCGGTCGGTGCGGCATGGCTGGTGGGAATTTCGCGACCGACCGATTGGTCGGTCGGGCGGGCGAGTAGTGGTGGTGTCGTGGGCGGGGCGTTCGCGGCCAGCGGCGGAGATGGTCGGGGAATGGCGGGGCGTGGCCATCAGCGGTGGGGGTTTGTCGTGGCGTAGGTGAAGGCTGCGGCCAGGTTGGCGATGACCGTGTCCGGGGAGGCGCGTAGGTCGGCCGGGCTTGTGTGCAGGACCGTGATGCCCAGTTCGGACAGGGCGGCCGCGGTGGGCTCGTCCTGGGGGAGCGGGTGTTGCTGCGTGCCCAGGCTCCATGCCAGGCCGGCCTCCGGCCACCACGCGTCCGCCACGCCCAGCAGGGTGCCGCCGCTTGTGTGCAGCTCCACCTGCCAGCGCGGCGGGGGGAGCGGCGCCTGGCGCAGCACCCGCTTGGCCAGGCCCTGCGTCACCGGGACCACCTCGTGTTCCCGGCCCGCCAGCAACGAGCGGACGGCCGCCGTGCCGCGTTGGTTGCCGTGGTTCAGCTCCACGCGCAGCTCGGCGATCGTGCACGCGCCGGCCGATACCGGGCCCAGCACCAGCGCCGCCAGCCGGTCGCGGTCGTGCTCGTGGCGGGCCGCGTCCACGATCGCGCGTGGCAGTGGGGCCACCGGTAGGCCCGCGCGGCGCACGGGTGGCGGCAGGCGGGTCGTGCGCTCCACCGTCAGGTACCCGCGGCTGGTCAGGCGGCGGGTCGACGGGATCAGCACGAGCACCTCGTCGGACTCCGGTGGCGCCAGGCCGTGCGCGCGCACCGCGGCGGCGCCGGTCAGGATCGCGTCCTGGCCCGTGTAGACCAGCGCCGCGCGGATGCGTTGCCGCGGGGTCGGGGGAGCGTTCGACAGCAGGACGACCCCGGGCAGGATCCGCTGCCACGGCCCGGATGGGCGGCATCGGGCCGCGAGTGCGTGGTTGGACATGCCCGCGGCGCGAAGGTCGGCGACGCGGACGACGCCGTCGAGCGCGGTGCGGGTCGGGTCGGAGAGGGTGGGGGCGGTGGCGGATCGGGTCATGACTCGATCTTCGGCGTGCCGGCCGGGGCGGTCGAGGCGAGGGCCAGACCTGTGGACAACTCGGCGGTGCGAATGGACCTTTCGCACCGCGGGACCCGTTCCTACGTGGCGAAACCCGGCTGCCAGCGGTCGATCAGCTCACGCACCGGGATCTCGGCGTCCAGCTGGCAGAGAATGCCCGTCGATCCGCCCAGCACCCGGTGCAGCAGCAGGTACTGCGGCGGCAGGTTCAGCGCCCGGCCCGTACGGAAGTCCTGGCTGCGCACGTTGCCGACGCGCATCGCCTGCCGCTGCATCCACCGGCGCGTGAAGTGGAACGTCTCCGCCTGCAGCGGTTCCACGAACGGCGCCAGGTACGCGTACACGTGCTCGGCCTCGGGCTCGTGCACGCCCGGTAACACGAAGTTCTCCTCGCGCAGCAACTCCAGCAGCTCACACGACCGGCCGTCGAGCGCGAGCCGCATCATCCGCCCGTGCGCCGCGGGCAGGCCGTCCGGCAGCTGTGCCACCGCGCCGAAGTCGATCACGCACAGCCGGCCGTCCTCGGTGATCATGAAGTTGCCCGGGTGCGGGTCGGAGTGCAGCATCCCGACCCGCGCCGGCGAGGAGTAGTGGAACTCCGCCAGCAACCGCCCGGCGCGGTCACGCTCCGCCTTCGTGCCCTCGCGGATGATCGACGCCAGCGGCCGGCCGTCGACCCACTCGCTGATCAGCACCTTCGGCGCGCTCGCGACCACGCGCGGCACGAGCACGTGCGGATCGCCGGCGAACTCCTTCGCGAACGTCCGCTGGTTCGACGCCTCCGATCGGTAGTCGAGCTCCTCGCTCATCCGGTCCGTCAGCTCCTGGAGCAGCGGCCTGACCTCGGTGCCCGGCACCAGCATCTGGAACAGCCGGCTGAACCGCTGCAGCTGCCGCAGGTCGGACAGCAGCGCCTGGTCCGCCCCCGGGTACTGCACCTTCACCGCGACCCGGCGGCCGTCGTGCCACACGGCACGGTGCACCTGGCCGATGCTCGCGGCCGCCGCGGGTGTGTCGTCGAACGACTCGAACCGCTCGCGCCACGAGCGGCCCAGCTGCTCGGCCAGCACCCGGTGCGTCGTCTGGCCGCTCATCGGCGGCGCGGCGGCCTGCAGCTTCGTCAGCGCCTCGCGGTACGGCTCGGCCATCTCGTTCGGCACGGCCGCCTCGAACACCGACAGGGCCTGGCCGAACTTCATGGCACCACCCTTGAGCTGCCCGAGGACCGCGAACAGCTGCTCCGCGGTCTTCGCCGACAGCTCCGCGCTCACCAGCTCGGCGTCCCGCCCGACCAGGCGCTTTCCCCAGCCGCCGACCGCCCGGCCGGCGGCTCCGAGCGGGATGCTGGCGAGCCGCGCGGTTCGCGCCGCCGCGTTACGAGGCATCTCCGTCACGTCTTGATTCTCTCAACTCGACAGGGGTGTCTGCAGCAACAATGGCACAGCGCATGGCGGCACCACACGAACACGCAGCGTGCACGGGCCAGGCTCGGTGCCGGACCTCAGCGGTATAAACGTCCAGCTCAACGGTTGCGTTACAGGCCGGGGGCGGGCCGGCCGTGCCCTTGAGCCATCGCGCAGCGTCAAGGATCTGGCCCACCGCGAACGCCGACGTCGCCTGCGTGGTCGCCAGGTCGGCCTGCTGGACCTTGCCGGCAAGCTGCACGGCGAGGTGCGGCCAGCACTCGTCGCGATCACACCGTTGCAGGTCGGCGCATCGCAGGCAGCTGGTCAGGCCGGGCACCACCAGCGGCCCGACGATCCCGATGCCGTCGCGGATGCGGACGAGCAGATGCGGCACACCGGCCGCGGTCAGTGCCGCCACGCGGGACGGCTCGGGCACCACGGCGTCGGTCAGGACCACCAGGTCAGGGCCCCGGTCGGCGCGGAACGCGCCGGTGCGCACGGTCGCGTCCGCCCGCCGGATCGCCGCCCGGGCCGCGGTGGCGCGCCGCCGCCCCACGTCGTCGGCGGCGTAGCCGGTACCCGTGTCCTCCGGCCGCACCGTGCCACCCGCTCGCACGTGCACCCAGCCCACGCCGGCCGCCGCGAGCAGCGTGGCCACCGACACCGCGAGCCGGCCGTCGCCGTGCACGGACACCGCGAGGCCACGCCGTGCGGCCGGGTTGTCCGGCGTGGTGACCACCCCGCGCACGGCCGCCGCGGCCACGTCGCCCGCCAGCCGGCCGGGCAGCGGGCCGGCCGGGCGGGCGGCGTCGTCGAGCAGGCCGTGTTCGGTGAGCGCGGCCAGCAGCTCGCGCAGCGGCTGCCGGTGCTCGCCCGCCTCGGCCAGCACGTCCTCGGCCCGGTCCCGGCCGGTGAGCCGCTGGACCAGCGCGACGACCGGTTCCGGCAACCCGGACGCGACCGCGGCCAGGCGCGGGTCGAGGCCGATCTGTATCTCGTTCGGGCGGCGGCGCAGGACCGGCAGGTCACCGACCACGCGCGGCCGCCTCGGCAGCTTGGTGTCCACGGACCCAGGCTCCCCTCGACTCACCCGGCGACGAAATCGTTATCCACAGGCTGCGCAGGTGAAGGGCATTTCACTGTTCCCGGTCCTCCCGTTCTGTCGGTGCGCCGTCGTAACGTGGATCCGTGGCAGAACACCGCGTCGAGGTGCGTCGAAGCAAGCGCCGCACCCGCACCGTCACCGCGTATCGCGACGGCGACACGCTTGTCGTGCTGATCCCTGCTCGGCTGTCCAAGGCCGAGGAGGCGCACTGGGTCGCCGAGATGCAGCGCAAGCTGCTCCGTGGTGAGACCAAGCGCCGCCCCCCGACGAAGACGTCCGACGCCGTCCTGCTGCGGCGTTGCCAGGAGCTGTCCGAGAAACACCTGACCGGACGGGCGATCCCGGCCAGCGTCCGGTGGGTCCCGCCGATGCGGACCCGGTGGGCCTCCTGCACGCCGTCCGACCGCTCGATCCGGGTCAGCGAGCACCTGCGGGAAGTACCGCCCTGGGTGCTCGACTACGTGCTCGTCCACGAGCTGGCGCACCTGCTGGTGCCCGCCCACAACTCGCGGTTCTGGGACCTCGTGCGCGACTACCCGCGCACCGACCGGGCCATCGGCTACCTCGAGGGGCTGTCCGCCGCGGCCGGCTGGGGGATCACCGGGGAGGACTGAACGAGAACGGCCTCACGCCTTGTCGCCGGGCTCCTCGCCCTTGCGTTCCGCCTGCTCCTCGGCCTGCTCGGCCTGCTCGGTGCGCTCGATGGCCGCGATCGGATCGTCGATCGGGTTGCCTTCCCCGGCCGGCTTGCCCAGCCGGCCCGCGAAGTCCATCGGCTCGTCCAGGTCCTCCGCCGTGGGCACCAGGTCCGGGTGCGCCCAGACGCCGTCCCGCACGTCCAGGCCGTGCCGGTCGCCGACCAGCCGCCACAACGCCGCCGCCGCACGCAACCGCCGCGGCCGCAGCTCCAGGCCGACCAGCGTGGCGAAGGTCTGCTCCGCCGGCCCACCGCTCGCGCGGCGGCGGCGCAACGTCTCGCGCAGCGCGTCCGCGCCCGGCAGCCGGTCCGCGGTCGCGTCGGCGACCACCACGTCGACCCAGCCCTCGACCAGGGCGAGCAGGGTCTCCAGCCGGGCCAGTGCCGTCTGCTGCTCGGGCGTGGTCTGCGGCTCGAGCATCCCCGAGCGCATGGCCTCCTCGATCGACGCCGGGTTCGCCGGGTCCACCTGCTGGGCCAGCTGCTCGAGCGCGGAGGTGTCCACCCGGATGCCGGACGCGAACTCCTCGACGGTCGCCAGCAGCCGCTGCCGCAGCCACGGCACGTGCGCGAACAGCCGCTGGTGGGCGGCCTCGCGGGCGGCGAGGAACACCATCACCTCGCTGCTCGGCCGCTCCAGGCCCTTCGTGAACTCCTCGATGTTCGCCGGCACCAGCGCGGCCGTGTTCGGCGGGCCGAGCGGCAGGCCGATGTCGGTCGAGGTCAGCACCTCCGAGGCGAGCTGGGCCAGCGCGTTGCCCAGCTGCGAGCCGAACGCCATCCCGCCCATCTGCCCGACCATCGACAACAGCGGGCCGGCCGCCTGCTTCGCCTCGGCGGGCAAGGCCTCGACCCACGCGCCCGACACCCGCTGCGCCACCGGGTCGCACAGCCGCTGCCACGTCGGCAGCGTGTGCTCCACCCAGTCCCGCGCCGTCCACGAGCGGGCCTGCGTGGCGCCGGCCGGCAAAGTCGTCGCCGGGTCGAGCCACATCTCCGCCAGGTGCACGGCGTCGCGCACCGCGGTCGCCGAGTCGGCGGGCGGGCCGAAGCCGGGCTGGCCGGCGAGCTTCTGCAGAGCGATCTGCTTGGCGAGGTCGTAGTTGACCGGGCCGGCGGAGGTCCCCGCCTGGCTGAGCATCTGGCCGAGCTGGCTGAGCATCTGCCCGAGCTGGTTGAACGCCTCCGCGGGATTCTCCTGGCCGCCCCGCTCGGCGGGGTCCTTCTTGCCACCCTGGTCAGGGTCGTCCGGGTTCGGCGGTCCGAAGCCAAACGGAAACTCGGTCATGCGTCCACGGTACGCGGAGCCGTGGCCGTCGCGACGCGCGGTGATTCGCTCGCGGAGAACACGTCGTACCCTCATGCGTCGTGAGTGAGACTTCGACACCCGCGCCGCCCGCCGACGTCGACCGCGAGTCGACCAAGCCCGGGGGCTTGACCAGGCGCGGCTGGACGATCGTGCTCAGCTTCGCGATCGCCGCGGTCCTCGGCCTGCTCGGCGGCCTCGTGAAGGTGCCCTACGTGTCGATCGGTCCCGGTCCCACGTACGACACGCTCGGCAGCGTCGACGACCAGGTCGTGGTGCAGGTCGAGGGTGAGAAGACGTACAAGACCACCGGGCAGCTGCGCATGACCACCGTCTCCATCAGCGACGACGTCAGCCTGTTCGGCGCGCTCGGGCTGTGGGTCAGCGGCCGCAACGCGCTCATGCCGCGCGAGGAGTACTTCGGTCCCGGGCAGACCGAGGACGACCTGCAACGCGAGAACAAGAAGATGTTCCAGGACTCGCAGAGCGACGCCGAGGTCGCCGCCCTGCGCTACCTCGACTACCCGGTCAAGGTCGTCACGCAGGAGATCACCCGCGGCGCGCCCGCCGACCAGGTCCTCGAGCCCGGCGACCGGCTGTTCGAGGTCAACGGCCGGGAGATCAAGGTGCAGGAGGACGTGCGCGAGGCGCTCAAGGGCACCAAGCCGGGCCAGCGGATCGAGATCACCTTCCAGCACGGCGACGAGCCGAAGGCGACCAAGTCCGTCACGCTCGGCAAGGCGTCTGACTACGGCTCCGACGACCGCAAGGAAGGCTTCCTCGGCCTGCTGCCCATCGACCGCGCCGACGTGGACTTCCAGACCACGATCCACCTCGAGGACGTCGGCGGCCCCTCGGCCGGCCTGATCTTCGCGCTCGCCATCGTGGACAAGCTCACACCCGGCGAACTCGAGGACGGCAAGACCGTGGCCGGCACCGGCGAGATCGACGTGAAGGGCAACATCGGGCTCATCGGCGGCATCTCCTTCAAGCTCGTCGCCGCCAAGGACGCGGGCGCCACCACGTTCCTGGTGCCCGCGGGCAACTGCGAGGAGGCCAAGGCCCACGCGCCCGACGGGCTGCGCCTGGTGAAGGTCGACACGCTCACGTCCGCGGTCGACGCGCTCGATGCCATCAACGACGGCAAGAACCCACCGGGCTGCTAGCGCAGCGTCGCCAGCAGCGCGTCGGTGAGGTTGGGGGCCAGCTCCGGGTGCTCGACCACGTGGTCGTCGTCCGGGTCCTCGCCGCGGACGCGCAGCACGCAGGCCGCCGTGCCGTCGCGCAGGACGGCGGCCACGAGCCGGGCCTCCCGCCGCTGCGGGTGCTCGGCCGCGATCCGGCGCATCGCCGCGGAGTCGCCGGTCGACTCGCCCATCGGCAGCTCCGACTCCACCCCCGGGGGCAGCACCACGATCTCCTGCGCCAGCGCGCACCCGCTCACCGCCTCCGGCCACATGATCCCGGCGAGCGCGTCGGCCAGGTCGTCGTCGGGCAGGGCGTCCTGCGCGATCGGCGTCAGCGGCGCCGCCGGGTCCACCTGGCCCACCAGGTCCGGCTGCCGCTCGACCAGATCCGCGGTCGGGACCAGCGCGAACAGCTGTGGCGGCTGGTCCCAGCCGGCGCTCGAAACGAAGTCCTCGACCTCGCGGGCGACGGCGGACAGGTGCTGGGGGTGACTGGCGGACATGCTCACCATCCTCACCTATCCTCGCGAACGACCAATTCGACCCCGATCAGCCCCGAACGGGAACCTGACACCCCCCGAATAGAGTTGGACATCTAGGACAGCCTTGCGCTGTTCACGTGGGATGTCGTCGAACGCGATCCAGGAGAGTGCACCGTGGCCACTCGGCCCCCGATCGGGATGCCAAAGCTATCCCGACGCGCCAAGATCTTGCTCAGCATCGCGGGAGTACTGATCCTGGTGCTGCTCGTCGGAGCGCGATTGCTCGACACCTACGTCGACTGGCTGTGGTTCGGCGAGGTCGGGTTCCAGTCGGTGTTCACGACCCAGCTCGTCACCCGGCTCATCCTGTTCTTCTCGATCGCCCTGCTCGTCGGCGGGCTGCTCGCGCTGAGCCTCACGGTCGCCTACCGCAGCAGGCCGGTGTTCGTCCCCGTCTCCGGCGCCGACGACCCGCTCGCCCGCTACCGGTCGACGATCGTGCAGCGGGTGCGGCTGTTCGGCATCGGCATTCCGCTCGTCGTCGGCCTCATCGCCGGCGCCACGGGGCAGTCGGACTGGCAGCCGGTGCAGCTGATGCTGCACGGCACGTCGTTCGGGCAGCTCGATCCCGAGTTCGGCAAGGACATCGGCTTCTACGCGTTCACCCTGCCGTTCATCAGCTGGCTCACCACGTGGCTCTACGTCGGCGTGATCATCGCGTTGATCGGTGCGGTGATCACCCATTACGTGTTCGGCGGGATCCGCCTGGGCACCAAGGGCGAGAACTTCTCGGTGCCGGCCCGCGTGCAGCTGTCGGTGACCGCCGGTGTGTTCGTCGTCGTGCTCGCGATCGACTACTTCTTCGACCGCTACGAACTGCTCTTCTCCACCCGCAACGAGCTCTTCGACGGCGCCACCTACACCGACCTCAACGCGGTGCTGCCGGCCAAGCTGATCCTGACGTTCATCGCCGGGTTCTGCGCCGTGGCGTTCTTCGTCGGCGCTTTCGTGCGGAACCTGCAGCTACCCGCGATCGCGATCGTGCTGCTGATCCTGTCGAGCATTCTCGTCGGCTGGGCTTGGCCCGCCGTGCTCGAGCAGTTCTCCGTCAAGCCGAACGCCGCGGAGAAGGAAGCCAAGTCGATCGGCCGCAACATCGACGCCACCAAGAGCGCGTTCGGGCTCACCGACGACAAGGTAGAGCTCGAGGACTATGCCGGCGTCACCAAGGCCGAGCCGGCCGATATCCGCGAGGACAAGGGCACCATCCCGAACATCCGCCTCCTCGACCCGAGCATCCTGTCCCGCACCTTCACCCAGCGCGAGGGTGGCGAGAACTTCTACGGGTTCCCCGAGAAGCTCGACGTGGACCGCTACACCGTCGACGGCAAGGAGCAGGACTACGTCGTCGCCGCGCGCGAGCTCGACCCGAACCGGCTCGTCGACAACCAGACGTCGTGGATCAACAAGCACCTCGTCTACACCCACGGCAACGGCTTCGTCGCCGCTCCGGCCAACAAGATCAACCGCGCGCTCGCCGAGGACGACTCCAGCGGTGAGGGCGGTTATCCGGTCTTCACCGTGAGCGACCTCGACGCCATCAAGGCCGGCACCAAGATGGACATCCCCGTCAAGGAGCCACGGATCTACTACGGCGAGCTGGCGACCGACTACGCCATCGTCAACTCCCGCGGCGAGTACGACACCGCGAGCGACCAGGACTACAGCTACAAGGGCCGCGGCGGCGTGCCGGTCGACGGCTGGTTCAACCGGTTCGTCTACTTCGCCCACTACGGCGAGCGCAACATCCTCTTCAACGGGGACATCACCTCGGGCTCGAAGATCATGTACAACCGGGACCCGCGGGACCGGGTGTCGAAGGTCGCACCGTGGCTGACCGTCGACGGCGACCCGTACCCGGCGGTTGTCGACGGCCGTATCCAGTGGATCGTCGACGGCTACACCACGCTCGAGAACTACCCGTACGCGCAGCGGACCCCGCTCGGCGAGGCCACCGCGGACACGCTCAGCGGCGTCGCGCGGCAGGACAACCGGACGATCAGCTACATCCGCAACTCCGTCAAGGCGACCGTCGACGCCTACGACGGCACGGTGTCGCTCTACGCCATCGACGACAAGGATCCGGTCCTCAAGGCGTGGGAGCAGGTGTTCCCGGGCACCGTCAAGCACACCGAGATTCCCCAGGCGCTGCGAGAGCACTTCCGCTACCCGGAGGATCTGTTCAAGGTCCAGCGTGAGCTGCTCGCCCAGTACCACGTGGACAACGCGGGCCAGTTCTTCTCGACCCAGACGTTCTGGGACGTGCCGCCCGACCCGACTGGCGGGAACAACGAGGGCGGCTCCGCGGCACCGAACCAGCCGCCGTACTACGTGCTGGCACAGGTGCCCGGGCAGGACAAACCCACCTTCCAGATCACCAGCGCGATGACGTTGCTGAACAGGCAGTTCCTCGCCGCCTGGGTGTCGGTGTCGTCCGATCCGCAGGACTACGGGAAGTTCCGGGTGCTCCGACTACCCACGGAGGACCAGCCCAAGGGACCGGTCCAGGTGCAGAACGAGTTCGAGACCACCGATGAGGTGACCGAGAACCGGACGCTGTTCAACAACCCGAACGTCAACGTCAGATACGGCAACCTGCTGACGTTGCCGGTGGCCGACGGGCTCCTCTACGTCGAGCCGATCTACATCGAGCAGAAGGACGAGAACGCCTTCCCGCAGCTCGCCCGCGTGCTCGTGTACTTCGGCGGCAACGTCGGGTTCGCGCCGACCGTCGACGAGGCGCTCGACGAAGTCTTCGGCGCCGGCTCCGGCGGCGGGACGACACCGCCCGACGGCAGCCAGCCACCCTCGTCGTCGGCTCCACCGTCGTCCTCGCAGCCGCCGGGCACCGGTGGCGGTGACGCCGCGTTGAGCCAGGCGGCCCAGGACATCGGCGACGCGCTGGCCCGGCTCAAGCAGGCGCGGCAGGACAACGACTTCGCCGCGGAGGGTCAGGCCCTGGCCGACCTCGACAAGGCCGCGGCGGCGTACGAGGCGGCGCAGCGCAGCGCCGGCAGCGGCAGCGGTGGGCAGCCCAGCTCGTCGGCTCCGCCCACCACCGGTGGCGGTTGACCCGCCGGCGAACCGAACAAATGAGGACGGCCCCCGTAACCCAGCGGGGGCCGTCCTCGTTGTCATTGAGGGGAGCTGTGACCAACGCGAGGCATCAAGGGCATGCGGAATCCAGGGCTGTGGTTCGCAACCGAACCAGCCCTTGTGGGCCGATCTCCTCATCTCACGCGACCGGGCCGGAAATCCACTGTGGACATTCGAGCCGTGGCGGGCGCGGGACCTCGGGACCGGGTACGGTCAGCTCTTCTTTGCCCTGGTACGCCGCTTGATGGGCGCCTTCACAGCTGCCGTGGTCTTGCTGTTCGGCCTCGTCTCGCTCTGCGCGGCGCGGTAGGCGTCCACCACGTGCGAGGGGATCCGGCCGCGGCCCGCGAGCTCGAAGCCGTTCTCCTGAGCCCACTCCCGAATCTGGCCGGCCTCGCTGGCGTTGGCCGACTTGCTGCCCACCGGCCGCATGCCGCGCTTTACCCGGCCGCCGACGCGCCGGGCCGAGTCGACGTACTGAGCCAGGCTCTCGCGCAACCGCTCGGCGTTCGCGTCGGAGAGGTCGATCTCGTAGGTGACCCCGTCCAGACCGAAAAGGACGGTCGTCACGTCGTGCGAACTCGTCCCGTCGAGGTCGTCGACTAGTTGTACCAGGACTTTCTGTGCCATTCGGGTCGCTCCCTAGACCACCGCACGAGTCTTTCGTGCATACGGGTTGGATTGTGACCGCACAGTAGCAGTCATTTGCGCGACCTCGGAAAAGGCGGCGAATGGGTGCCGGACCAACCTCGCCGGGCCCATTGGATTGAGTGATTGCCCCGAGTTGGCGCAGCGGTCGTCGGTTGTCCGGTGCACGAACGGCCCAATCCGGGTTCGGGCCGCCGGCGGCGAGCGGGGTGTGACGATCATTACGCTCGGCGCGCCGGGTGGTGCCGATTCCGGGGAGCGAAAAGGCGAGTGGCCCCCGGAGGATCTCCGAGGGCCACTCGCCGTGGTAGCGGGGACAGGATTCGAACCTGCGACCTCTGGGTTATGAGCCCAGCGAGCTACCGAGCTGCTCCACCCCGCGTTGGTGTGTGCCGTGAACTATACGCGGCCCCTCGGGGGCCTGTGCACCACCCCCCTCCAACGCCCCGGCGGGTGCCGTGACGTCGGTGTCCGCTTCGTCGCGGGGCGCGACAATCTCGATTCCGGCTAACCGGGTCCGTGTGGTCAGCGGCCTTACTTGCCCCGGTTCGGGAATTCTCGCTGAAACCGTGGTGTCGGTGTTCCGCGGTTTGTCGGGCACGATGACCCCCGTGTCAACGGAACGGATTCGGTCATGGTGGGGCTGGGGTTGGGCGGACGCGGCGGTCGGCGGTGCGGAACGGGCGGCGCTCCTCGCCCGGCTGCCGCCGCACTGGGTCGCCGACGAGCTGCCCGTGCCACGGGTCGAGGATCTCGCACTGCGCGCGCCGCGCGTTGCCCCGCCCGGTTCGCTCGCTCCCCTTTGTACCGTGCATCCGCACGTGCGTGCCGGACACACGTATGGCAAGGCATACCGCGATGTGATGCGGGCGCTGCATGGTGATCTCGGTGCAGCGCCGGATGTTGTGGCATACCCGCGCACCGAAGCGCACATCGTGGATCTGCTCGACTGGGCCGGTGGTGCGAACGTCGCGGTGATCCCGTACGGCGGCGGCAGTTCGGTCGTCGGCGGTGTGGAGTACCGGGGCGACCGGCACGACGCCGTGGTCAGCCTCGACCTGACCCGAATGGACCGCGTGCTCGAGGTGGACCGCACCTCGCGGGCGGCGTTGATCCAGGCAGGCGCGCTGGGACCGGTCCTCGAGGAGCAGCTGGCCCCGCACGGCTACACGCTGCGCCACTTCCCCCAGAGCTTCGAGTTCTCCACCCTCGGCGGCTGGCTCGCCACCCGCGCCGGCGGCCACTTCGCCATGCGCCACACGCACATCGACGACTTCGTCGAGGCGCTGCGTGTGGTCAGTCCCAGCGGGACGAGCCAGACCCGGCGGCTGCCCGCCTCGGGCGCCGGACCCTCGCCGGACCGGCTGTTCCTCGGCTCGGAGGGCGCGCTCGGGGTGATCACCGAAGCATGGCTGCGCTTACAGGACCGACCGGCGCACAAGGCATCCCGCGGCGTCTCCTTCGGTGACTTCGCGACCGGGCTGGACGCCGTGCGCGCGATCGCGCAGTCCGGGCTGGACCCGAGCAACTGCCGGCTGCTCGACGAGGCGGAGGCCGCCGTCAACGCCGGGCGGGCCGACGGGCGCGCGGTTCTGGTGCTCGGCTTCGAGTCCGCGGACCATCCGGTCGGCACCGCGCTGGCGCGTGCGCTCGAGATCGCCGCCGCGCACGGCGGGACCGCCGACCCCGAGTCCACTCAGGACTCGGTCGGCGGTTGGCGGTCGGCGTTCCTCCGGATGCCGTACGTCCGGGACGCACTTGCCCGCTCCGGGGTCGTCGTGGAGACGTTCGAGACGGCGTGCACGTGGGACTCGGCGGCACGGGTGTGCGAGGCCGTCCGGGACGGCGTGCGGGCCGCGACGGATGAGATCTGCGGCGAAACGGGCCTCGTGACGGCCCGCCTGACGCATATATACCCAGATGGAGTAGCGCCCTATTTCACCGTGATCGCGCCCGCGCGGCGGGGCTCGGAAGTCCAGATGTGGGACCAGATCAAGGCCGCGGCGAGCGACCTGCTGAGCGGCCTCGGCGCCTCGATCACGCACCACCACGCGGTTGGTCGAGACCATTTGCGCTGGTACGAGGCTCAGCGGCCCGGGCCGTACGGCGAGGTCCTTCGCGCTGCGAAGAGTTCGCTGGACCCGCAGGGGATCCTCAATCCCGGCGTACTGTTCGACTAGAAAGCCCGTCCGACTGGACATCGAGGCCCGGATGCGCCACTGTGGACAGATCCCCGGCCACTGTGGACACCGACGCTCCTTCGTGGCACGGTGGAGAGGTGACTGAACTGAATGCAACCGCTGCGGCCCTCCTGGGCCTGCTGCATGAAGGCCCCGCGACCGGGGGGCAACTCGTCTCCGCCGCCCGCGACCGCTTCGGCTCCTTCTTCAGCGTCACGCGGAGCCAGGTCTACCGCGAACTGCCAGCCCTTGCCGACGCGGGTCTCGTCCGGCTCGGAAAGCAGGGTCCGCGCTCCAGCCAGCAGTACCTGGTGACCGCCGCCGGCAAGAAGGCGTTCAAGCAGTGGCTGTCCAGCGAGCCCGGTCCCGATCACCTTCGCAGCCCGCTGATCCTGCGGCTCGTCCACGCGAACGCGTTGACCGTGCGGCAGCGCTCGGCGCTGATCGAGTCCGCGAAGAAGGTCTACGCCGACGAGCAGGACGCGGCGAAGGCGGCCGTGAAGGCGGCCGACGACCCGTACGCGAAGGCCGTCGCGGAGTTCGGCGTCGCCCGGGCCCGTGCCGTGCTGAAGCTGCTCGACTCCATCCCAGCGTCCTGACTGGTCTCCCGATACGGCGGCGCCCGGGTTCACGTAGGCTTTTCGGTCGTGAACCCGGACGTCGCAGCTGACCTGACGGATCTGTCCGACACCCTCGCCAATGTCGAGGCGGTGACGGATCCAGCAGCCCTGCGCTCGCAGATCGCCGATCTCGAGCAGCAGGCCGCCCGGCCGGACCTGTGGGACGACCCGGAGTCCGCTCAGCAGGTGACCAGCCAGCTCTCCCACCGGCAGAGCGAGCTCCGCCGGCTGGAGGAGCTGCGGCAGCGCCTCGACGATCTCAACGTGCTCTACGAGCTCGCCGAGGAAGAGGGCGCGGCCGAGGAGACGGCGGAGGCCGACCAGGAGCGCGGGAAGCTCCGGGCGGAGATCTCCGCCCTCGAGGTACGCACGCTGCTGTCGGGCGAGTACGACGAGCGCGACGCGCTCGTCACCATCCGCTCGGAGGCCGGCGGCGTGGACGCCGCCGACTGGGCCGAGATGCTGATGCGCATGTACCTGCGCTGGGCGGAGCGCCACGGCTACCCGGTCGAGGTCTACGACATCTCCTACGCGGAGGAGGCCGGCATCAAGTCGGCCACGTTCAAGGTCACCGCGTCCTACGCGTACGGCACCCTCTCGGTCGAGCAGGGCACCCACCGGCTCGTGCGCATCTCGCCGTTCGACAACCAGGGCCGCCGGCAGACCTCGTTCGCCGGCGTCGAGGTGCTGCCCTTCGTCGAGGCGGTCGACCACATCGACATCCCCGAGAAGGACATCCGCATCGACGTGTTCCGCTCCTCGGGCCCCGGCGGGCAGAGCGTGAACACCACCGACTCGGCCGTGCGCATCACCCACCTGCCGACCGGCATCGTGGTGTCCTGCCAGAACGAGAAGTCCCAGATCCAGAACCGTGCCGCAGCCATGCGGGTGCTCCAGGTCAAGCTGCTCGAACGCAAGCGCATCGAGGAGCGGGCCGAGATGGACGCGCTCAAGGGCGACGGCGGCTCGAGCTGGGGCAACCAGATGCGCTCCTACGTGCTGCACCCGTACCAGATGGTCAAGGATCTGCGCACCGAACACGAGGTCGGCAACCCCGGCAGCGTGCTCGACGGCGAGATCGACGGCTTCATCGAGGCGGGCATCCGCTGGCGCCGTACGCAGGCCGCGTGAACCCCTCGTGAGGCCGGACACGCTGAGTGCCGTCCACCGCACGGAACGTGCCGTCCACCGCCAAACGATGCCAAGGCAACGGCCCGGTAACGGGCGGAGGTAGACTCGCGCCTCGTGATCCGGCTCGAACACGTATCGAAGGTGTACAAAACCTCGACCCGACCCGCTCTGGAGAACGTGACGGTCGAGGTGGACAAGGGTGAGTTCGTCTTCCTGATCGGCGCGTCCGGGTCGGGGAAGTCGACGTTCCTGCGTCTCCTGCTGCGCGAGGAGGTGCCCAGCAGGGGCCGGGTGTACGTGGCGAACTTCGACGTCGCCCGCATGGCCCGGCGTCGGGTGCCCCGCCTGCGCCAGTCCATCGGCTGCGTCTTCCAGGACTTCCGGCTGCTGACCAACAAGACGGTCGCGGAGAACGTCGCGTTCGCGCTGGAGGTCATCGGCAAGCCGCGCAACACCATCCGCAAGGTGGTGCCCGAGGTCCTCGAGCTGGTCGGTCTGGACGGCAAGTCCAACCGCATGCCGCACGAGCTCTCCGGCGGCGAGCAGCAGCGGGTGGCGATCGCGCGAGCGTTCGTCAACCGGCCGCTGATGCTGCTGGCCGACGAGCCGACCGGAAACCTGGACCCCGACACCAGCCAGGACATCATGCTGCTGCTGGAGCGGATCAACCGCACCGGCACGACGGTGCTGATGGCCACGCACGACCACTCGATCGTCGACTCGATGCGCCGCCGCGTGGTCGAGCTCGATCTCGGGCAGGTCGTCCGCGACGACTCACGCGGTGTATACGGCGTCGGCCGTTAGGCTTCCGTCCGCCCCCGACCCCACAAGGACTACTTCCCCCGATGCGTGCCAGCTTCGTGTTCAGCGAGGTCCTGACCGGCCTCCGGCGCAATGTGACGATGACCGTCGCGATGATCCTCACGACGATGATCTCGCTCGCCCTGCTGGGATTTGGTCTCCTCGTCGTGCGGATGATCGACAAGACCCAGGACGTCTACGAGGACAAACTGCAGGTCAACGTCTACCTGACCAACGACATCAGCGCGAACGACAAGGGCTGCAAGGACGAGCCGTGTTCGGGTCTCCGGGCTGACCTGGAGCAAAACCCGGCCGTCGAGGCGGTCGAGTACGAGAGCCGCGACCAGGCCTACGACCGGTTCAAGCAGATCTTCGAGTCGCAGCCCGAGCTCGTGAAGCTCGCCCGGCCCGAGGCGCTGCCGGCGTCGTTCAACGTCCGGCTGGTCAATCCCGACCGGCCGGAGGTCATCACCCAGACCTATGCGGGACGGGTCGGGGTGGACTCGGTCGCCGACCAGAGCGAGTTCCTCCAGAAGTTCTTCGACGCGCTCAACGGCGTGCGGAACCTGACGTTCGCGGTCGCCCTCATCCAGGCCGTCGCGGCCCTGTTGCTGATCTCCAACACGGTGCAGGTGTCCGCGTTCACGAGGCGCACAGAAGTGGGCATCATGCGCCTGGTCGGCGCCACCCGCTGGTATACCCAGCTACCGTTCCTACTCGAAGCGGTGGTCGCCGGCGTCATCGGTGCCTTCCTCGCGCTCGGGCTGCTCATCGCGCTCAAGGGGTTCTTCTTCGACAGCGTGCTGGCCGGACCGTTCGCCGCGGGCGTCGTCAGGCCGATCGACGGGCTCGACATCCTGCTGACCGCGCCATGGCTGCTGCTCACCGCGATCGGGATCTCCGCGGTCACCGGCTACGTCACGCTGCGGCTGTACGTGCGGCAATAACCGGGTGCGGCTGGCCGTAGAGTTGTCGGCATGTCCAAGGAGCACGGCCGCAAGGTGATCGCGTCGAACCGCAAGGCGCGGCACGACTACACGATCCTGGACACCTACGAGGCCGGCATCGCGCTCGTGGGCACCGAGGTGAAGTCGCTGCGCGAGGGTAGGGCGTCCCTTGTGGACTCCTTCGCCACGGTCGACGACGGCGAGGTGTGGCTGCGCAACCTGCACATCCCCGAGTACACGATGGGCACCTGGACCAACCACACCCCGCGGCGCACCCGCAAGCTGCTGCTGCACAAGGGCGAGATCCTGCGGCTCATCGGCAAGACCAAGGAGAGCGGCCTGTCGCTGGTCCCGCTGTCCATGTACTTCAAGGACGGCAAGGTCAAGGTCGAGCTCGCCCTCGCGCGCGGCAAGAAGTCCTACGACAAGCGCCAGGCGCTGGCCAAGCGGGACGCCGAGCGGGAGATGACCCGGGCCGCCGGGCGGGCGGCCAAGGGCCGCTGGTGAGGGACGCGGACGTCCCCGCGTTCGTGGCCGGGCTCGGCCTGCCCGGCCTGGTCGACCTGCACGTCCACTTCATGCCGGACGCCGTGCAGCGCAAGGTGTGGGCCTATTTCGACCGGGCCGCCGAGCACTACGGCACCGAGTGGCCCATCAACTACCGGCTGCCGGCGGGGGAGCGGCTCGCGGTGCTGCGCGCGCTGGGGGTGCGCACGTTCGCGCCCCTGGTGTACCCGCACAAGGCGGGCATGGCGGCGTGGCTGAACGAGTGGGTACTCGACTTCGCGGCGAACACCGAGGGCGCGGTGCCGACCGCGACGTTCTTCCCCGAGCCCGGCGTCGCCGGCTACGTCGCGGACGCGCTGTCGGCGGGGGCGCGGTGTGTGAAGGCGCACGTGCACGTCGGCGGCTACGACCCCCGCTCGGAGGTGCTCGACCCGGTGTGGGGGCTGCTCGCGGAGGCGGGCGTGCCGGTCGTCGTGCATTGCGGGCACAGCCCGGTGCCGGGCGAGTTCACCGGGCTGGCGGTCTTCGGCGCGGTGCTGGCGCGTCACCCCCGGCTGCTCGCCGTGCTCGCGCACGCCGGCTCGCCCGAGTTCGACGAGGCGCTGGACCTCGCGGCCCGCTACCCGCGGGTGCACCTCGATACGACGATGGTCGGCATCCCGTTCGACTGGGGTGACACGAAGCTGCCTGACGACTGGCCGGCCCGGCTCGCCGGCGTGGCCGACCGGGTGGTGCTCGGGACGGACTTCCCGAACATCCCGTACGACTACGCCGTGCAGCTCGACGCGATCGCGTCGTGGGCCGCCGACGACGACCGGCTCGGCGACGACTTCCTGCGGGCCGTGCTGCACGACACCCCCGCCCGCCTGCTCGAGCCGCGCTGACGGTTCGCCCGGCGGAGGCTCCGCTCACAGCGAACACCGTGCGGAAACATCCTGGCCGCATTCCGAGTTGAGCTAGTCAGACTCAACTTTGGAGGGTGGTCTCATGGCAGAGTCGTTGACGCTCCCGGTCCTGCCGCTGGACGACACGGTCCTGCTTCCGGGCATGGTGGTGCCGATCCGGATGGCCGGTACCGACGGTTCCGACGTCCGCGCCGCGGTGGAGGCCGCGCAGGCGGTCGCGGAACCGGGCGAGAAGCCGCGCGTGGCGATGGTGCCGCGGCTGGACGGCAAGTACTCCCGCGTGGGTGCGCTCGGCGTGGTCGAGCAGGTCGGGCGGCTGCCCGGCGGCGACCTCGCCGCCGTGGTGCGCGGCACCGAGCGGGTGCGCATCGGTGCGGGTACGACCGGGCCGGGCGCGGCGTTGTGGGTGCAGGCCGAGGTGGCGCCGGTGCCCCCGGTGACCGAGCGGGCCCGCGAGCTCGCCAAGGAGTACAAGTCGCTCGTCATCACGATGTTGCAGCAGCGTGGTGCCTGGCAGGTCGTGGACTCGGTGCAGCAGGAGGACGACCCGTCCGCGCTCGCCGACCTGGCCGGGTACGCGCCGTACCTGTCCGACGAGCAGAAGGTGTGGCTGCTGGAGACGGCCGACGTGGCCGAGCGCCTGGAGAAGCTGCTCGAGTGGGGTCGCGCGCAGCTCGCCGAGCTCGACGTCGCGGAGACGATCCGCAAGGACGTCAAGGAGGGCATGGAGCGCCAGCAGCGGGAGTTCCTGCTGCGCCAGCAGCTGTCCGCGATCCGCAAGGAGCTCGCGGAGCTGGACGGCAAGCCCGAGTCCGAGGAGGAGGACTACCGCGCCCGGGTGGCGGCTGCCGCGCTGCCGGAGAAGGTGCACGAGGCCGCGATGTCCGAAGTGGACAAGCTGGAGCGGACCTCGGAGCAGTCACCCGAGGTGGGCTGGATCCGTACCTGGCTCGACACCGTGCTCGAGCTGCCGTGGAACACGCGGACCGACGACGCCTACGACATCGTCGGGGCCCGCGAGATCCTCGACGCGGACCACTCCGGGCTCGACGACGTGAAGGACCGGATCGTCGAGTACCTGGCCGTGCGCAAGCGGCGGGACGAGCGGGGCCTCGGCGTGGTCGGCGGCCGGCGCAGCGGCGCCGTGCTGGCGCTCGCCGGCCCGCCCGGGGTCGGCAAGACCTCGCTGGGCGAGTCGGTGGCCCGGGCCATGGGCCGCAAGTTCGTGCGCGTGGCGCTCGGCGGCGTCCGGGACGAAGCGGAGATCCGCGGGCACCGGCGCACCTACGTCGGCGCGCTGCCGGGCCGGATCGTGCGGGCCATCACCGAGGCCGGCTCGATGAACCCGGTCGTGCTGCTCGACGAGATCGACAAGGTCGGCGCGGACTACCGGGGCGACCCGACCGCGGCGCTGCTCGAGGTGCTGGACCCGGCGCAGAACCACACGTTCCGCGACCACTACCTCGAGGTCGAGCTGGACCTGTCGGACGTCGTGTTCCTGGCGACGGCCAACGTGATCGAGTCGATCCCGGCGCCGCTGCTGGACCGCATGGAGCTGGTCCGCCTGGACGGCTACACCGAGGAGGAGAAGGTCACGATCGCGCGTGACCACCTGCTGCCCCGGCAGCTGGAGCGGGCCGGCCTGACCGCCGAGGAGGTGTCGCTGTCCGACGACGCCATGCGGCTGATGGCGGGGGAGTACACCCGCGAGGCCGGCGTGCGTCAGCTGGAGCGGTCGATCGCCCGGGTGCTGCGCAAGGTCACCGCGCGGCTCGCGCTGGGATCGGTGTCCCTGCCGCTGCCGCTCGACATCGGCGACCTGCGCGACTACCTCGGCCAGCCGAAGCACACGCCGGAGTCGGCGGAGCGCACGGCGGTGCCGGGCGTCGCGACGGGCCTGGCGGTGACGGGTGCGGGCGGTGACGTGCTGTTCGTCGAGGCGTCGGTCGCGTCGGCGGACTCGGGTGCGTCGGGCGTGACCTTGACCGGTCAGCTGGGCGACGTGATGAAGGAGTCGGCGCAGATCGCGCTGTCGTACCTGCGCTCGCACGGCGATGCGCTCGGCGTGCCGGTCGGCACGCTGTCGTCGCGGGGCGTCCACGTGCACGTGCCCGCGGGCGCGGTCCCGAAGGACGGCCCGTCGGCCGGCGTCACGATGACCACGGCCCTCGCGTCGCTGCTGTCGGACCGCCCGGTCCGCGCGGACGTGGCGATGACCGGTGAGGTCTCCCTGACCGGTCGGGTGCTGCCGATCGGCGGCGTGAAGCAGAAGCTGCTCGCCGCGCACCGCGCCGGCATCACGACGGTGGTGCTGCCGAAGCGGAACGAGCCGGACCTGGAGGACGTGCCCGCGTCGGTCCTCGCGGACCTGGACGTGCACCTCGCGTCGGACGTGCGCGAGGTCCTGGCGGTCGCACTGGCCCCGGCCCCGGTGGCCGCGACCGTGGCTGCTTGATCCGGTAGACGGCGCCCTCGCCCCTGCCATGGGGCGGGGGCGCTGTGCTGTCCACACCCCTCAGCCGCTCGCTGATCCCGCCGCGTTCGGTGGGTGATCGGCCCGTTGCGCTGCCACGTTCAGGTCACCTTTCGAGGGTGATGCGATGCGCGTTGCTCGGCGGGACCTTGGTGGCCGGCCGCCAACAGGCAGAACGCCGGCTCCGAATGCGGCTGACCGCACCGGAAGGTGAACGATGACCCCTTCCGGTACCGGCCAGCAGACGATTCCGGTGAGCGGGTGGAACCGCCGCCTGTACTGGCTGTGGATCTGGTACAACGCGGTCGCCTTCATCACGGTCCTGACGATCGGTCTGCTGCTGGCGCTCCTGGGTTCTGACGTGCTGCACCTGAACCTCGTGAGCCGGCGTGTCGTGGTGGCGCTGCTCGTCGCGACCCTCGGGGCCGCCTTGTTCGGCGGCGTGCTGGGCGCGCTGCAGTGGCGTGTCGTCCGGGAACGGGTGCCGATCCCCCGCAAGGCCTGGATCACCGCGAATATCGGCCCGGCGCTGCTGGCCTGGCTCGTGGTGATCATGCCCGCGGTCATCGACGCGCAGGACTCCGGCGAGAACGCGTCAGTGGTCTACCTGCTCGCCGCGAGCCAGGCCCTGGCCCTCGGCCCCCTGCTGGGCTTGTCGCAGTCACTGGTGTTACGCAAGGTCACCAGCCGCTGGGCCTGGTGGATCGGCGCCAACCTCGTCTCCTGGCTCCTCGTCAACGCCGTCGTCTACCTGCTGTCACGAGCGTTCGACGACCTGAACGTCCTGACCGGCGATGGCTCGGTCATCGAGGTCTACCTGACCCTGATCGCCACCACGCCGCTGACCGGCCGGATGCTGCTATGGGTCCTGGCCCCCTCGGCCCTGCTCGCGCCGAGCCAGCCAGAGCCCGCATGACAAGTCGACAGCCCGAGCCAGGTCACTGTCCGTGTCAACAGTCACCCGACGTGGGTGAGGTGGCAGGCCGGAAGGGGCGCGACCATGGCGACCGCCCTGAGCGGTGGTAGGGGAGCCGATGAAACGCAACGTGACCGCAGCGCCCGAGACCAGCGGTCATGCGCAAGGCACGCCGACCGCTGACAGGCTGGACAAGTCGCTGCTTGACGCCAAGCTGTCGATTCCGCGCCCGCGCCCAGGCTTGGTGGATCGCGCGGAGCTCATCGCAACAGCTCGCGCCAGCGGTTGCCGCGTGGTCGGCGTCACCGCGCCCGCGGGTTACGGCAAGTCCACCCTGCTGGTCCAGTGGGCCCTGGTAGAGGATCGCCCGGTCGCCTGGGTGGCTCTCGACCGCCTCGACGACGACCCGGCAGCCTTGCTCACCTTGTTGGCCTCCGCGTACGCCCGGGCCTGCCGAGGCGACAACGCCCTGATCGCCGACATGGGCGGTCTCGGCGTGTCGCCGTTGGGGCGCGCCGCCCCGCGCCTCGCGTCGGCGCTGCGGACGAGCCCGGTCCCGTTCGTACTCATGCTGGACGATCTTCACGAACTACGGTCCCCGGCCTGTCACGACGTGCTCGAGGTCGTGATCTCCGGGATTCCGCAAGGCTCCCAACTGGTCGCGGCCAGCCGCGCCGCGCAGCCGCACCTCGCACGACTGCGGGTGGCCGGTGACGCCTTCGAGTTCCAGGCCGGCGACCTGGCCCTGGATGCGGAGGGCGCCGAGCAGATCTTCGCGGAGAAGCACATCCGCCTGACTCCGGAGCAAGCGACGACGGTGACCGACAGGACCGAAGGCTGGCCGGCCGGCCTCTACCTCGCGGCGATGATCACGCGCGACAGCGACGGCGAGGAGCTGACGGTCTCCGGCGACGACCGGTATGTCGCCGACTACCTCTACCGCGAGTCGCTGGCACAACTGTCGGAGCGCACCCAGCGGTTCCTGCGGCGCACCGCGGTGCTCGATCAACTGTGTGCGCCGTTGGCCGAAGCTCTGCTCGGCGAGTCGGGCGCCCAGGAACAACTTCGCGGCCTCGAGGCCTCGAGCCTGTTCCTGATCCCGCTCGACCGCCGTCGAGAGTGGTATCGCTACCACGCACTGTTCCAGGAGTTCCTGCTCAGTGAACTACGTCGCGTCGAGCCCGACATCCTGACCGAGCTGCACCTGCGGGCCGCCGCCTGGTACCAGTCTCATGGATCCCCCGCGCTGGCCCTGGAACACCTGCTGAATACCCAAGATCAGAACCGATGCGTCCAGCTGGTGACCGAGTTGACCCTGCCGACCTACAGCGCCGGCCAGATATCGACCGTCCAGCGGTGGCTGTCAGCGCTCGGCGACTCGGCTGTCGAGGGGTATCCGCCGCTTGCCGTTCTGGCGGGCTGGGTGGCGGCGTTGGCCGGGCGAACCAATGAAGCGCAACGGTGGGCGGCGATCATCGACGCCGCTTCCTACGACCAGGTGCCCATGGACGGCTCGGCGTCGTTCGACTCGGCACGGGCCATGCTGCGAGCGATGATGTGCGCCAACGGTCCCGACCAGATGATGACCGACGCCAGCCTCGCCGTGGCGCAGGAACCGCCGTGGAGCAGCTGGCGAGACACCGCGCTGTGCACGCTGGCCGAAGCGCACCTGCTCACCGGAGACATCGACCGGGCCGCCGCGCTCTTCACCGAGACGTCAACCCTCGGTGCCAGCCTGGGAAACACCGACACGATCGTCGACAGCGAGGCCGAGCTTGCGGTGTTGGCGCTGGATCGCGGCCGGTGGACGCAGGCGGCCGAACATCTGAAACCGGCACTTGCCATCACCGACGAGCATCGGATGCACGACTACGCCACAAGCGTGCTCGCCTTCGCCGGCGCGGCCAGGCTTGCCATCCACCACGGTGACCTGAAGGAGGCGGACCGCCAGCTCACCCGCGCCATGCGCGCGCGTCCGTCCGTCACGTTCGCGCTGCCGTTTCTCGCCGTTCGCGGACGACTCCACATGGCCAAGGCGTACTACGCGATCGGCGACCACGCGAGCGCTCGCCATCTGCTGCGCGAAGTCGACGACGTCCTGCGCCACCGCCCAGCTCTCGGCACCCTCGTCGACGAAGTCGCGGAGTTTCACAGAGTCCTCACGGCGACCGCGCAGGTAGGTGCGATCGGGCGGTCACCTCTCACGCCGGCGGAGCTTCGCCTGCTCCCGTACCTGCAGACCCATCTCACCATTCGCGAGATCGGGGTCCGGTTGTTCGTCTCCCGCAACACCGTCAGCACGGAGGTCAGCTCGATCTATCGAAAGCTCGGCGTCACGTCACGCAGCGACGCCGTGCGACACGCGACAGCGCTCGGCCTGCTCGGCGGTTGACCGACTCACGCACCGGATTGACGCTCCAACGCCTCGTCGATGTCGTAACCAAGCGCCATCGCGAGGTTCGGCGCCGCGGCGACGACACGTGGCAGCCCGACGATGGGAACAACTCCGACCAGCACGTCGACGATCTCGGCGGCGGTCGCACCCGCGCTCACCGCGGCATCGGCCTGCGCCCCGAAGGACGGCACAGTGCCACCGACCGCGACCAACGCGGCGAGACGCACGAGCGCCAGAGTCCTCTGGTCGAGACCGCCGGACTCGACGCCAGCGCCGCCGACGCCGTCGTCTGCCACGCGGGCGTCGTTGATCGCGAGGCGACGCAGCTTGTCCGTGTAGTCCAAAGCCAACCCATCCTTCCGCGACCGTGGCATCCAACGAGATCACCGGGACCCTTGCACAACCAATAGTGACAAACCAGACACGACCCGCATCACACAGATCGTGTGAATGTCGATCCATTCCGGAGTCGACAACACCGGCGATTACTCACCCATGTTCACGCAGAACATATGAGGCGAGATATCGGGCGGCGCGTAGCGTCTGCCGAGCGGGGATCCGAGGCTGTCACGTGGAGGTACACGATATGAACACCCGCCTGCAGAAGCTGCCGGACGAGACCTTGAAGTCGATCTCGACGGCCGATCGCGTGGAGAGTCGACTCGGGACGTTGGAGTTCCGTGACGGGGCGCCCAGTGACGCGACCGCACGGCTGCTCTACGACCACCTCGACTTCGTGCACGGCGTCGAGGCGTTCATCAACGCGATGCCCGGCGCCTCGATGGTGGCGCTGCACGAGGGTTTCCGGTCCATCGGCGTGGCGGACAATTCGGTGCTGCTGTTCTCCGAGCTGATGGACTCGGCGTCGCTGTTCCTCACCGGCAACTGCGACACCCTGTACTTCCTCAGTTTCGTCGACCTGAGCGATGGCCCGATGGTCCTCGACGTGCCGCAGCTCCCTGCGGAGTCGGGAATCGTCGGCACGATCGACGACATGTGGTTCCACTGGGTCACCGACGTCGGCCTCCCGGGTCCCGACCGCGGGCGCGGCGGCAAGTATCTGCTCGTCGGGCCGGACTACGACGGTCCGCTGCCCGAAGGTGGCTTCTACGTTTCCCGGTCGCGGACCATGCGGGTGATCATGCTGGGGCGGGCGTTCATGATCGACAACGACCCCGGCCCGACCAGCCAGGCGATCCGCGACGGGTTCCGGATCTCGAAGTACGCGCCCGGCGCGGAAGGCACATCGGTGGCGACCTTCCTGGCCGGCGACGCCCCGCTCGGCCGCGCGCCGGACATGCCCGAGACGCGGTTCGTCGAGGGATCGGGCGTGTCGTTCAACACGGTGCTACCGAACGACTCCACCTACTGGGAGCTCGTCAACGCCCTGGTGCAGGAAGAACCCGCGGGCGCGGGTGATCCCGAGACGCTCGGGCTGCTCGCCTCGCTCGGGATCGTCAAGAGCCAGCCGTTCAAGCCCGGCGACCGGCTGAGCAAGATCCTCGACGACGCCGTCGTCGTCGGCAACGCCACCGCCCGCACCGTTGCGTTCGCGCCGCGGACCGAGGAAGGCTTCGCCTACTACCCGGGCTCGGCCTGGTTCAACATGCTCTTCGTCGGCGGCTACGACTTCCTTGACCCGCCCGCACAGATCACCGCGGACGGCGTCGTCCCGGCCCCGAGCGACGGGGCCCGCAAGCTCAACGCGCGCACCTCGTTCTTTTACGGGTACACCGGCATCACCCCTGCGATGTGCATGAATCTCACCGGCATCGGGTCGCAGTACCTCATAGCGATGCGCGCGAGCGACGGCGAGTACCTCGACGGCGACCGCAGCTATCGGCTCACCTTGCCGCCGGACATCCCCGCGGCCCGGTTCTGGTCGGTGATGCTCTACGACCGCCAGACCCGCTCCATGCTGCAAACCGACCAGCGCAAGCCTGACGTCGGCAGTCAGTCACCGGCGGTCGAGACGAACCCGGACGGTACGACCGACGTCTACTTCGGACCCCAGGCCCCGACAGGCAAGGAAGGCAACTGGATCCAGACCGTACCGGGCAAGGGCTTCTTCACGATCCTCCGGTGTTACAGCCCGCTCAAGCCGTTCTTCGACAAGACGTGGCGGCCCAGCGAGATCGAGAACTACGAGTACGAGTAACCACTTCCGGTCCGGAGACCCGGGCCCGGCGTGACAGGAGACGATGATGAGCGATCAAGCGGTGCGCGGATCCCTGACCGACGCTGGGGCGGGTGGGGCCGGATCCACCTGGCGTTGATCGTGATTGTGCTCGACGTCCTGGTGATCTGGGCGCTAGTCGTCCATGGTGACGAGGCCAAGTCCAGCGAGGACAGGTGAGTTCACTCAGGACTCCGACGGCGAGGCTGGGGCCTGGATCGTGACCCACCACGACGACACGGCTGGCCGCAACCGATCGCGGCCGGCCGCGATCGTCGTGCGAGTCGCCTCGGACCGAATCCGTGACTTGCTGACGAACGACGGTGAATCCGTATTCGCGGTCCCCGGCCTGGCAATGACTTCACGCAATGCGTGGGAGGTGGCCGCTGCCGTTTCTGCCTAGCGTGCAGGGATGACATCGACCAATTCTCATCCCGCGGCGCCGCCGCTTCTTCCGCGCGCCGTGGTGATAATCGGAACCACCGCCGCCGCTTTCGTCATCCTCGCCGGAATGCGGAGCGCGGCGTGGCTGCTGGGGCCGGTGCTCCTCGCGATGGTCGTAGTGATTGCGGCGAGCCCGTTTCCCAAGTGGCTGCGTAAGAAGGGCGTGCCCGACTGGCTCGCGACGACCGCGCTCATCGTCGTGATCTACGGAGGCATAGTCGGCCTGGTCCTGGTACTGGTGGTATCCGTGGCGAGCCTCGCCTCGCTGCTGCCCACCTACGCCGACCACGCCGCCGACCTCGTCAACGGTCTCACCTCGACGCTGAACAAGTTCGGCGTCGGTCCGGACGAGATCCGCCAGGCGGCGAGCAGCCTCGACCTCTCCAAGATCTCCACGGCCCTGGAGTCAGTTCTCGGCGCGGTGAGCTCACTGCTCAGCAACCTGGTGTTCTTGTTGGCGCTCTTGCTGTTCCTGAGCGCCGAGTCGATCAGCAGCAACGTTCGCCGGGCTCGTTTCGCCAGCGATCGGCCCGGGATGGTGGACTCCCTGTCGGCGTTCCTCCACAACACCCGCCGCTACCTGATCGTCACCACGGTGTTCGGCTTCCTCGTGGCAGTGCTCGACGTAGGAGCCCTGTGGATCATGGGCATTCCCCTCGCCGTGTTGTGGGGTGTGCTTGCGTTCCTGACCAACTACATCCCCAACGTCGGGTTCATCATCGGGCTGATCCCACCCGCTCTGCTCGCGCTACTGGACGGCGGCTGGGGAAAGTTCATCGCGGTGGTCGTCGTCTACGGCGTGCTCAACTTCGTGCTGCAGTCACTGGTCCAGCCACGGTTCATCGGCAACGCGGTCGGCCTCTCGTCAACGATCACCTTCCTGTCGCTCATCTTGTGGGCCTGGGTACTCGGACCGATCGGCGCAGTCCTGGCCATCCCGCTGTCGCTCTTGGTCAAGGCGATACTCGTCGACCCAGACCCGCGAGCGCGCTGGGTGAACGCGATGATCGGCAGCATCGCCCCGACGAAGAAGAAGGATCCCCGCGACCGGCTGTATCGGCGACTCGCCGACGCCTATCAAGCTCGACGTCACCGGGCGGCCGAGCCCGGTCCCGAGGTTGGCGGCCCGTCCCCAGCGGCCGGTACCTGACACACATCCCAGAACTGGCCGCCGCGAGGCCCGCCGCCGCCCGCGTTCCGGTACACAAAACCGTACCCGCCCGCATCCGGCGGCTGATCACCGTCGAGAGCGGCCTCGACGACGGCATCGCCACCCCGATCGTCAGCCGCATGTCGCGACCTGCGCCGTGGTGGTCACCCGGGGTGGTTGGCTGCACGCCGTTCTTGGCCGCGCTCGACGGCAGTGAGGATGACCCGCAGTGCGACACCGAGCACCAGGAGATCACCGACCATCTGGGCCGTCACCAGGATCCGGGCCACCTCGGACGCCGGGGAGATGTCGCCGAAGCCGACCGTGGCGAATACCGTGACCACGAAGTACATGGCGTCGGTCCTGGTCATCGGTGCCGTGAAGCTGCCAGCAAGGTTGTGCTCCAGCACGTAGTAGACGTTGGCGAAAACGAGCAGGAACAGCGGCACGGCCAGCGCGAGGGCCTGGATTCCCTGCAGCGTGGGGTGGCGGGCCCGCAGGATCACCCGCGACTCCCAGACGATCAGGGCCGCGACCAGCAGGACGCCGACGACCAGGGTGATCAGAGTCCCCACGTTCACCGGCCGGTCCACCGGGAGCAGGAAATATGCCACGACGATCGCGACGACCGTCGCCAATGGCCGGACCACAGCCAACACGACCGAATGCCGTGCTGGCGTGGCGCGTCCTGGCGACGCCGGTGTTGGCTGGGCGTTCATTGGCCGGCCCCGGCCCCGGCCCCGGACCCGGCGCGACTCGACCGCGGCGCCTGGGCCTCTTCAGCAGTAAGTGTCATCGCGGCATCGTCGACGTCCGTGGGCGGCCGGACCTCGCCCGCAAGGCATGAACCACTCATCGGCGCGACGACGAACGGCATCAAGTCGTCCGTTTCGGGTGAAGTCCTCTCCCGGGGGTCGCGATGAGGCTCGGGGCATGACGACGACCTCCCGTGATGCCAGCGCTGCCATCCGAGCCCAGCACCAGTACGTTTTCGCGTCGCTGCCCTTCTCGGACACCCAGGACTTCGAGGACGCCAACCGCGGTCTCGTCGCCCCGATCGGGGCGCCGGTGGTCGCCGAGAGCGGCACCGTGCTGTGGGACAACTCGACCTACGACATGATCCAGGGCGATGCGCCGGACACGGTGAACCCCAGCCTGTGGCGTCAGTCGCAGCTCTGCGCGATCGATGGCCTGTTCGAGGTCGTGGCAGGCGTCTATCAGGTGCGCGGCATGGACCTGTCGAACACCACGATCGTCGAGGGTGACGAGGGTGTGGTCGTGTTCGACACGCTGTTGTCGGTGGAGACGGGTGCGGCCGCGCTGGCGTTGTACCGCAAGCACCGCGGCGACCGGCCGGTGAAGGCGGTCGTCATCACCCACTCGCACGTCGACCATTTCGGCGGCGTCAAGGGCTTCGTCTCCCAGGAGCAGGTCGACGCCGGCGAGGTGAAGATCTTCGCGCCCGAGGGCTTCGTCGAGCACTCGGTATCGGAGAACGTGTACGCCGGCATCGCGATGAGCCGTCGCGCTGCCTACATGTACGGTGCGGCGCTGGCCCGTGGCCCGCAGGGCGGTGTCGGTGCCGGCCTCGGCCAAACGGTCTCGACCGGGACCGTGTCGTTCATGGCGCCGACCGACGTCGTCACCACGACCGGGCACGAGGAGATCGTCGACGGCGTCCGAATGGTCTTCCAGATGGCGCCCGAGACCGAAGCTCCCTCGGAGTTCCTGATCTACCTGCCCGACCACAAGGCGCTGTGCGCGGCCGAGGACGCCACGCACAACCTGCACAACCTGCTCACCCTGCGCGGCGCCGTCGTCCGCGACCCGCACGCGTGGTCGAACTACCTCACCGAGACCATCGACCTCTTCGGCGACGAGGTCGAGGTCGTCTTCGCCTCCCACCACTGGCCGACATGGGGCCACGACCGCGTGGTCGCCTTCCTCGCCAGTCAGCGTGACCTCTACGCCTACCTGCACGACCAGACCCTGCGGATGCTGAACAAGGGCATGGTCGGACCGGAGATCGCCGAGGAGATCGTGCTGCCGCCGGCGCTGGAGCAGACCTGGAGCTCGCGCGGCTACTACGGCTCGGTCAGCCACAACGTGAAAGCGATCTACCAGCGTTACCTCGGCTGGTTCGACGGCAACCCCGCCCACCTCTGGGAGCACCCTCCGGTCGAGAAGGCCAAGCGGTATGTCGAGGCGATCGGCGGGGCCGACGCGGTCGTCGACAAGGCTCGAGCCGCGTTCGACGCCGGCGACTACCGCTGGGCCGCGGAGCTGCTCAACCATGTGGTCTTCGCGCAGCCGGACCACTCGGCTGGCCGTGAGCTGCTCGCCGACACCTACGAGCAACTCGGCTACGGCGCGGAGAACGGCACCTGGCGCGACTTCTACCTCTCCGGTGCCACCGAGCTCCGCGACGGTCAGTTCGGCACCCCGACCGAGACCAACGCACCCGACGTGCTCGCGGCCCTTACCCCGTCAATGCTCTTCGACGCGATCGCCATCCGGATCAACGGACCGCAGGCCTGGGACGAGAACCTCAGCATCGACGTGGTGCTCACCGACGTCGACGAGCGCTACCGGCTGCGGCTCGCCAACGGCGCGCTCACCTACAGCGCCCGCCCGCAGAAGGGCGACGCGGACGCCACCCTGACCACCACCGGGCGCGCCCTACCGGCCCTCGCCACGGGTGGCCTGTCGGCCGACGGCCTCGCGAACGCCGGCATCGAACTCGACGGCGACGGATCGGTCCTGACGCGGCTCGCCGCGGTGCTCGACCCGGGCGACAAGAACTTCGCCATCGTCACGCCGTAGCGACGACCGACACCTGTCGCGAGCGCAAGTGAAGGCCAGTAACACGGGGCCCCAGGCGACTGAATGGACAGTTCAATCGGCCCGGTTGCCCACACCCCTCAGCCACTAGCCCCGGATTTGTCAGCCGCCACGAATAGACTGGAAACAGGGGGCCCCCGCGTTGGGCCGGGGTTGTCCACAGGGGTTTCGCCGCGGCTCCGGAATTGTCCGGGCCCACCGGTAGCGTGGAAATCGGGGGGACCCCACGGGGGCCGATTGAATGGACCGTTCAATCGGCGAGGTTGTCCACAGGTGCGGTCCACAGCCCCGGATCGTCGGTGCCGCCGGGTAGCGTGGATTCCGGGGGCCGGAGGCCAACGTCGGCCCCGGACGGCGGCCCGGAAACCGCCGGACCTGCCGACTCGCCGAATTTCAGCCGCGTTCCAGGAACGTCAGAACCGCCCGCACCCGACGGTGTTCCTCCGCACTCGGTTCCATGCCCAGCTTCGAGAAGATGTTGCCCACGTGCTTCTCCACCGCACCGTCGGACACGGTCAGCGACTTCGCGATCGCCACGTTCGTCAGGCCCTGCGCCATCAGGCCCAGCACCTCGCGCTCGCGCGGCGTCAGCACGTCGATCGGGTTCCTGCGACCTCGGGCCATGAGCTGCGCGATCACCTCCTGGTCGATGCACGTCCCGCCGGCCGCGACCCGGTGCACCGCATCCACGAACTCCGCGACGTCGGCCACCCGCTCCTTCAACAGGTAGCCCACGCCGCCCGCGCCGCCGGACAGCAGCTCCACCGCGTACCGCTCCTCGACGTACTGCGACAGCACCAGCACCGGCAATCCCGGCTGCTGTTCCCGCGCCCGCAACGCCGCCCGCAGACCCTCGTCGGTGAACGACGGCGGCATCCGGACGTCGACGATCGCGAGGTCCGGACGGTGCTCGCTCACCGCCACCAGCAGACCGTCGCCGTCCTCGACGGCGGCGACCGTCTCGATGTCCTCATCGGCGAGCAGTCGCTGGACCCCGGCGCGCAGTAATACGGAGTCCTCCGCGATCACCACACGCACGGCAGGTCGGCCCTGATCACTGTCGGCCCTCCGACGGGGCTCACCACGGTCATCACACCGTCAATGGTGGCAGCCCGGTCCGCGAGGCCGGACAGGCCACCACCGGCGCGCATCGCCGCGCCGCCATGACCGTCGTCGGTGATCTCCACGACCACCTGGTCGCCGGTCGGCCGCTCCTCGCGCCACGCGTTGACCTTGGCCTCGGTCGCGCCGGAGTGCTTCGCGACGTTGGTCAGGCACTCGCCGACGATGAAGTACGCCGTGCTCTCCACGGCCGCCGGCGGGCGCGGGTCGATCACCACGTGCACCTCGACCGGGACCGGGCACTTCGCCGCCAGCGACGACAGGGCCGCGTCCAGACCGCGATCGCCGAGCACCGCCGGATAGATGCCCCGCGCCAGGTCACGCAGCTCGGCGACCGCCAGCTTCGCGTCCGCGTGCGCCTCGTCGATCAGCGCGCGCACCGCTTCCGGGTCGTTGTCCATCTTGGACTTCGCGCGGCCGAGGCCCATCGCGACCGCGACGAGGCGCTGCTGCGCGCCGTCGTGCAGGTCGCGCTCGATGCGCCGGCGCTCCGCCTCCGCCGCGTCGACGCCGCGGGCCCGGGACGCCTGCAGCCGATCGGCCTTCTCGGTCAGCCGCTCGTTGGTGTTCGGACCGAGCAACGCCTTCGCCAGCATCACGTGCATCCCGGCGACCACCGGCAGCACGAACACGCCGACCGGCACGATGACCACGCCGACGATCGCGAGCGGGAACTCGGCGACGTGCAGCGGGAACGTGACCACCAGGTAGGCCGTGTTCCGCCACATCTGCGGGTCGACCATCCGGTTCAGGTACCGGCGCCAGAACGAGCCGGACTCGTCGAGCTCGATGCTCGGGGTCGGGATGTCGACGCCGAGCGTGTTGCGCAACAGGTTGCGGTTCGCGGCGGCGAGGCCCGAGACGACCTTGGTCATCAGCAGCAGGACGGCCAGCCCGAGCCAGACCACCAGGGTGCTGACGCCGACCGAGAACAGCGTCACGATCAGCACGAAGCTCAACACGCTCAGCGGGAACCCGACCAGCATGAACCAGGCCGAGCGGAAACCGCGCGCGACCATCGTCGTGCCCGACTGCCTGGGCCGCTCGGCCTGCGCCTGAGTGGATGCCACGCTCCCAGCATCCCCGGTGACCGGTTCCGGCACCAGGTACAGGGGGGCCGGCTCGGGGCTCGTCATCTGGTCACCGGCCGGTAGATCGACTCCGTGCGCTGCGGCCACTCGGTGCTCCAGTCGATCGCGCCCGCGGTGTTCAGCTTCTCGAGCTGGGAGATGCGGCGCCCGCTGGGGCCGAGCATGGCCCGGGCGTAGCGGGCGTGCAGCGTGCCGAGCACCCTGGTCAGCGCGATCGTCATGGCCAGCAGCAGCACGCCGAGCGCGGCCCAGGGGAGCGTCTCCGGCCAGCTGTCGACCGCGAACACCGACCGGTTCCACACGACCGGCCGCGCCGACTCGGGCAGCCACGTCCAGTAGATCGGGAGCGCGACCAGCCACAGGCTCGTCGCCCAGGAGGTCACCATCAGCGTGAACTCGGCGATGCCGATGGGCAGCAGCAGCACGCAGTAGGCCATGTCCTTCCACGTCGCGGGATCCTTGACGCGGGTGAGCCACCGCCGGCCCTCGTCGGGCCGGTACGGGCTGGCGATGTACGTGCCGAGCATCGCGTGCACGCGGGCGCGCTCGACCTGGGCGAACCCGCGCCAGGCGAGCACCGCGACCGCCAGCACGGCGAGCCCGACCCAGATGATCAGGGTGCCCGCGCCGACCGACAGCGTCGTGACGACGAAGACGAACGACGCGATGCCGATGGGCAGGTTCATCAGCAGGTAGGCGAGCGAGCCCAGCAGCGGAGGGTTGGGCCGGGTGCCGTCACGCTCGGTGGTCATCGCGAGTCTCCTTCTGGTGGCCGTCGCAAGGACCAGAATGGCGGCCGCGCAGGCCCGGCGACATGGGGCGCGCCGCCGAGTCGGGGGTGGGGCTAGCCCTACCCCCGATCGGAACCGGGATGATCCTGTCGGCCGGACGCGTTACCCTTGACGGGAAGGACCCACGACTAGGGGGTGAACGGTTTCGACTTTGGACGTTGCTTCAGGGGAAGCGTGCAGGTGCAGGCGGATGGCCACCTCAAGCGTCGCCGCAAACCAATATGCGCCAAGGTTAATTCCCAGCGCGACGTCGCTCTCGCTGCCTAAGCCAGAGTGATGTCTGTCGGCCCGGGGTCGCCTCCGACCCGGTTCGCCGGCATCAGCTAGGAGGCTCACCGCCGCGGGTTGGCCGCGGACCTACGGCGGGACATTTACAGCGGCTGGGCCCGTCACACCGGCTTGTTCACGTGACCGGCGGGGCCGAGTAGAGACAGTGTGAACTGCGCACGGAGAAGCCCTGGAAAGACGACAGAGGACCCGGGTTCGATTCCCGGCACCTCCACCCCGGCCGGCGAGTGCTCGCGAGAGCGCTCGCCGGCCTTGTCTGTGTGCCGCGCTGGGCTGATCGGGTGCGGCGGGCGGGTACCGCTGGCCCGAGGGCCCAGCGACCGGGATGATCGGTGCTTCGTCGCCGATTGGCCTGGGGGCTTTGCGATGGAATTTTCGCACGCGCAGAGATGGAGTCGTCTATCCGCTGGGCGGATCGTCGAAGAAGAAGAGCCTTGGCGCCGTCGTCGCCGGCGCGGCAGTGGCGAGCGCCGCCCTGTTCGGCGTCGAAGGCGGAGCCATCGGCGGAGCCGCGGCGTCCGACGGGCTTGGTGCTGCGGCCCGGGTGCGGGTCGCCGATGCCCAGAAGGCCGCGAGCCCCGGGCAGCGCCGGGAGGCCTTGAAGCGGGTGCGCGTCAAGCAGGCGGGGAACAAGTACCGCTCGCAGCGGCATCTGAACTGCGTGCGGAACTCGCACGGGCAGGTCCGCACCTTCTTCATCGCGACCCCATGCCGGTCCCTGGACCGGGCGCTCATCCTGCTGGCCGACCAGGACGGCAACCTGCTCGTGCTGTCCGTCTACTGGGTGCGGATGCGAAACGCGGCCGCGGCCCGGGCGCTCCAGGACCTCGACGACGAGTACGGCACCGGCAACGTGAACCCGGTCGCCGGGACCTTGCTCGGGCTGGCCGGGGTGACGTTCACCGGGCGGTACTACGACTCGCACCGGAGCGGGTCGCTGGTCGTCATCGCCGAGGCGGAGCCGGTGCGCGGCACGCCGGGCGCCGAGACGCTCGAGTCCGTCGTCCAGGTCGCGACCCACCTGCCGAGGCCATGATGTAGGGGTGTCCACCTTCGGCGTCGGAGTCAGGGCCGGTCTGGTCGCGGCGGTGCTCAGCGGGGCGCCGTCGACGCTGCACGCCCTGCTCACCCGGCGGGATCCGCTGGCCGCGACGCGCGCCGCCGGGGCCGTGCTCCTGCCGCGGGAGACGCGGCCCGGGCCGCTGCTCGCGGCCGCCGTGCCCGTGCACCTCGCGCTCTCGCTCGGCTGGGCCGCCGTCCTCGCGGGCGTGCTGCCGCGGCGGCGGACCGCCACCTGGGGCGCGCTCGCCGGGCTCGCGATCGCCGTGGTCGATCTCAACGTGCCGGGCGCGCGGACGGCGCGGGTCCGGGAGCTGGAGACGTGGCCGCAGGTCGCCGACCACGTCGCCTTCGGGGTGACGGTCGGCGCGGTGGTCGCCGCGCGCCGCCGGCGGGCTCTCAGCTTTCACTAAGGGGACTTCGGTAGCGTCGAGCCCGTGGTTCGACCGTCCGCACGCGTGCTCGACGGGATCGGCACGCTGGCCCGGCTGGGACTGGCCGCGGTCTGGCTGGTCTCCGGTTCCATCAAGGTGAGCGATCTCAACCAGACCTACATCGCGGTGCAGGCCTACGACCTGCTGCCCACCGGCGCGGTCAACGTGGTCGCCGGGGCGCTGCCGTTCCTCGAGCTCGCGCTGGGCGTGCTGCTGCTCGTCGGGCTCGGCACCCGGCTCACGGCGGCCGTCTCCGCGCTGGTGCTGCTCGCGTTCATCGGTGCGGTGGCCCAGTCGTGGGCCCGGGGCCTCACGATCGACTGCGGCTGCTTCGGCGGCGGCGGCCAGGTCGCGTCCGGTGACACGCGGTACCCGCAGGAGATCGCCCGGGACCTCGGGTTCCTGGTCCTCGCGGCCTGGCTGCTGGTGCGCCCGCGCACCCTGTTCGCGCTGGATGGTTGGCTCACCACGAGGGACACACCGGCCGAGCCGGTCGGCACGCAGGGAAGGACTTGATCGGTGGGTGGAGCGGAGCGCAACGCGCGGAGGAAGCGCCAGGAACAGAACGCGGCGCGCGGCAAGCCGGCCGTCGCCAAGCACAAGCCGGACCGCAAGCCGCTCGTCATCGGCGCGGTCGTGGTCGTCCTGCTGGCCGCCGCCGTGCTCGGAGGGGTGATCTACACCAACAACAAGAAGAACGCGACCGAGGGCCAGGACATCTCGACGTCGCAGCTCGACGAGGCCGCCAGCGGCGCGACCGGCGACAAGGTGACGTTCCCGGTCGAGCGCGAGGGCGCGGTCGTGGTCGTCGGCGAGAGCACCGCGAAGGTCACGCTCGACGCGTACGAGGACTTCCTCTGCCCGGTCTGCCGCGTGTTCGAGTCGGACTTCGGCGACGACATCCGCCGGCACGTGGCGGCCGGTGACCTGCGGATGCGGTACCACATGCTGCCGCTGCTCAACGAGCGCTCCGACCCGCCCGGCTACTCGCTCGACTCGGCCGCCGCCGCCCTGTGCGCCGCCGATGCCGGCAAGTTCCCCGAGTTCCACCAGGCCCTCTACGCCGCGCAGCCCGAGGAGGGTGCCCGCGGCTGGGACAGCCAGCAGCTCGCGAAGCTGGGCACGGAGCTCGGCATCGACTCGAAGTCGTTCGAGTCCTGTGTGGAGAGTGGCAAGTACGACAAGGTGATCCAGTCCCACTTCGACGAGGTGCGCAACGCCGAGTACCTCCAGCAGGAGATCGACGGCCAGAAGGGTTTCGGCACGCCCACTGTCGCAAAGGGACGCGAGGTCATCGACACCTCGAATCCGAAGTGGCTGGACGCGGTGCTCGACGACGCGAGCTGACGGTCAGTCGAGGCCGGCGAGCGGTGCCGCGCCCTCGGTCCACCGGGCGAAGCGCTTCGCCTTGCCGACCTCCGTGCGCGGCACGCTGCCCGGGGTCAGCACCCGCACGACGCAGGTGATGCCGAGCCGCTCGCGCAGCGCGCCACCGAGGTCCGCGGCCAGCCGCTCGTCGTCGCCCGCGGCCGCCGGCTCCACGGCGATGCGCAGCTCCGGCCGCGCGGTGTCCCGGCGGTCCTCGACGACGAGGTAGTGCGGGCTGACGCGGTCGTCGCCGAGCAGGACGGCCTCGATCTCGGTGGGGAAGACGTTGACGCCGCGGACTACGAGCATGTCGTCGGTGCGGCCGAGCAGCTTGGACATGCGGCGCAGCGTGCGCGGTGCGCCCGGCACCGGGTCCGCCAGCACGGCGACGTCGCCGGAGCGGTAGCGCAGCAGGGGCATGCCGGTCTTGGTGAGCGTGGTGAACACGAGCTCGCCGGGCGTGCCGTCGGGCACGGGGTCGCCGTCGGCATCGACGGCCTCGACGTAGAAATGGTCCTCGGCGACGTTCAACATGCCCTCGGAGTCGAGCGACTCGCAGGCCACACCGGGCCCGATGATCTCGGAAAGGCCGTAGATGTCGAGCGCGCGCAGGCCGAGGAGCCGCTCGATCTGGGCGCGCATCTCGTTGGTCCACGGCTCGGCGCCGAACACGCCCGCGCGCAGGCTGTCCACCTCGACACCGGCGGCGCGCATCGCCTCGCCGAGGAAGATCGCGTACGAGGGTGTGCAGGTCAGGATGTCCGGGCGCAGGTCGACCAGCATGCGGATCTGGCGGTCGGTCAGCCCGCCGGACATCGGCAGCACGGTCGCGCCCAGCCGCATGCCCCCGTGGTGAATGCCGAGGCCGCCGGTGAACAGCCCGTAGCCGTACGCGTTGTGCACGAGGCTGCTGCGGGTCGCGCCCGCGCCACCGAGCGCGCGGGCCATGACGCGAGCCCAGACGTCCACGTCATGGGCGGTGTAGGGCACGAGCGTCGGCCGCCCGCCCGTGCCGGAGGACCCGTGCACGCAGACGACGTCCTCCGCCGGCACGGCCCGCAGCCCGTGCGGATAGTGATCCCAAAGGTCACGCTTGGTGACCATCGGCAGGTCAGAGATCCGATCGAGCGTCACATCAGCGCCATCGGCGACCCCGGCGTCAGCGAGCCGCCCGGCCTGCAACCCACCGGCCGCGACCAGCCGGTCGACGAGGTCCCGGAGCCGTCGTTCCTGCTGCTGTCGCCGCAGGCCGGGCGCGACCCCCTCGGCATCAGGCTCCACGAGCGGCACGGGGCCAACGTCATCGGCGATCACGCCATCGGTGTAGCACGCACCGCACCCGGAGGGAACCTCCCGCCCCGATTGCGCCCGGTCCGGGGCTGTCAGGTACGTTGTACTGGCACGGCGGAGCTCTTCCTGGCCGCCTGCGGGGCTGTAGCGCAGCTGGTAGCGCACCACACTGGCAGTGTGGGGGTCAGGGGTTCGAACCCCCTCAGCTCCACTTCTTCGCCTAGCCCGCTGACTGGCATGTTTGCCCAGGTCAGCGGGCTCTTTTGTTGTCTTGATCGTCTGTTCCGAGTGGACTATTCGCATGATCAACAATGTCCGGGTGGAGCAAAACTGGAGCACGTTCATGATCGTTGCGAAATGGGGTCCATGGCCTGCTCCAGGGCATGTGTTCGATATGCCCTGATAGGGGGCCATGTGTCGCCGCAATGGGCCAACGCAGGAGACGGCGTTCCGTGCGAAAGTCAGGCGGGCGAGACGTCCAGTGTGGGGGTCAGCCGGGTCGCTGCGGAGGTGGTCGCGTCTACTGATCGTAGGTTCGAGCCCCGGGCGCGGTTCGCACAGCATCCGCACGAACCCACGCCCGCCCTGAGCTGCTGGTTTCCGCCACAGTCGAGATCCCGCGCCGCCGCCGTGGCCAGGGCGGTGAGGCTCGATGACCGCAGCGACCGAGCCGGCCCGCCCGCGCGAGCGGGTATCGGCCGAGGAGTGGGTGCGGCGTGCGTGCACGCTCCTGGTGGCCGGTGTGGCGGCGTACGCCTCGTATCAGCATCAGCGCGAGTACGCCCTGGTCGGCGGCTCTGATCCGACAGGTTCGGCGCTGTGGCCGCTGTCGGTGGACGGGCTGCTGGTGCTTGCCACCGTCGGAGTCCTCAAGGCCGACCAGCTCCGTCGCCGGGGCCAGATCGCCGTGTGGTTGTCCTTCTGGCTGGGCATCGCCGTCTCGCTGGCAGCCAACATCGCCGCCGCACCCACGCTGACCGGCAGCCGATACTGGTTGCCGGCTGGCCGCCGGTAGCCCTGCTGCTGGCCGTCGAACTGCTCGCCCACGGCTCCCGCTCTCGCAAGCGCACCGAGACCGAACATCCGGTATCCGAGACCGAAACCACCACCTCGACCGCGGTTCGAGACAGCGAGACCGACAACGAGAGTGACGGCGAGACCGCCAAGGTGATCACTCTCGCCGACCTCTCGCCCCACAACCAGTCGACAGCCGAGCCAACGGCCCAAGAGATCATGTGGGCGCACTTCCAGCGCGAGCAAACTCGCGGACGGACCCCGACCGGCGCGGAGCTGGACCGCGTCGCCGGCACCAACAACTACGGCCGCACGGTACTGCGGCAGTGGCGCACCGAGGGCCGCATCCCACCCGCCGACCAGGACCAGCGGACGCGAGGGGGTTTGGGATGACCGAGCAACTCCCCGCCATCCCGCCCGGTCCGGCCGACACCACCCACCCGCGACGGGCGCTGGCCAGGCTGGCGCTCTCCTCCGCCTACCGCGAGACGGCCGACTTCGCCGCCGGCGGCGTACCGACCAACAGCGACGAGTACGGCGACACCTACGACTACGTCGACCACGCCGCCCGCCTGCTCTCCATGGCCAACGACGTCGTCACCCGCGCAGTGGTCTACGCCCGCGAACGCGGCGGCCACTGGGACGACATCGCCGAAGCCCTCAACCTCACCGCCCAGCAGGCACGCGACCAGCACACCGCCGCGATCGAGCAGTGGGAAGACGCGCTCAACCGGCCCTGGGAACGCTCCGGACGGTTCCTGGCCAGCCGGATGCCGGACGGCACCACCGAACCCGACGAAACCGCCGCCGACCTCGACCAATGGTGCCTGCGACACCTGGAGGACAACCACGGCGCCCGACACAACGCCCGCCACGACGGCACCGAGGACCGCATGGTCTCCGCCAATCTGCCCCAGCACACCCCGCTCACCGAGATGAACAGCCTGACCCGCACCGCCGCCGACCTCATCCAGCGCGGCGCCGAGGCCACGGAGTTGGAGCGTTACGCCTACGACAACCGCAAGAAGGCACTGATGACCAGGCTCGCTCGGCTGCACGGGAAGTCGGTCGACGAGGGCATCGCCGATGTGTAGATCGCGCTCCGCGTAACGCAGGTGCGTGCGTGGTCGATGAGGTGCCGGCGGGACAAGCAGAACGACATGAGGACTTGTCGCCGGCGAGGGCCGCACACGCTGCTCGAGATCGGTGCGCCCGGCGCGATGTCGAACTCGGCGGTTCGGCCGGGCTCGTGCAGCGCTTGTGCCGGTCAATGGCGCAACCGGCTCGGACCGCCACAGACGGCTTCCGAGTTCCGCCGTACGGGTCGTGCGGCGCGGGGTTCGACACACCGGAGAACGGAGATGTCGCGGTGACCAGACGTGAGGAGGTGCTGTCGCTGCTCGCTCGGCACCAGGACGGGCTCACCGACGCGGAGCTGGCGCGGTTGATCGGCGCAACACATCAGACGGTGAATCAGACCTGCCGGCGGCTGGCGTCCGAACATCTGATCCGCCGGGATGACCTCGGCCGGCCGATCATGAACTTCGCCACCGACGACCCACCCCCGACCCGTCCACAGGCTGCCTCGGCGCACGACGAGGAGTGGTTCTGGGAGGGCAACGTCCAGTCCCTCGTGGTACGGCATCTGGCGAGCCGGGGCGCCACCCTGCGCTCGGTTGCCGACACGGCCACCAGGGCACGTGGTACCGATATCGTCGCGGTGCTGGACGGCCGGGTGCTGCACGTCGAGGTCAAGGGCTGGCCGTCCACCCGCTATGCCGATCCGCGTCGAGCCGGCGAGGTGAAACCGACCCAGCCGACCCTGCAGGCCACGCACTGGTTCGCAGGAGCCGTGCTGAGCGCACTGCGGCTGCGTGGCAAGCACCCGGCTGACCGTGTGGTGACCGCGTTCCCCGACTTCACCCGGTACAGGAACCTGGTCGCCGAGACCGCCGCGCCGTTGCGCATGATCGGCATCGAGATCTGGCTTGTCACCGAGTCGGGAGATGTGACTATCCACGACGGCTGATTCCGCCCGGGTTGCGCACAGGCTTACCAGCTAGCAACGCGCGTCGATCGAATGCCTTCCGGGCAGATGTCCATCCGGTGTCTGTAGCCTGCGGTGTCCGAGCCGAACTATCCAGGACCGGCAGGGATGAACGTGATCCACTGCCGCTACCCAACAGGAGCCGGTCACGCTATGATCGAACATGTGTTCGCTTCAGTTGGTCGGGTGATCGAGGTTCGCCGTCGGTCGACTTCAATAGTCTGGCGTGTCTCGCTGGCGTCGATTGCCGGTCGCCGCGTAATTTGCCGATCATGAGCGGGCGGTACCGGATCGTCGATCTGTTCGCCGGCTGCGGCGGACTGTCGGCGGGCTTCCGCAGGTCCGGCCTGTTCGCGCCGGTTGGCGCAGTGGAGTCGGACGCATACGCCGCCGCGACCTACGCCCAGAACTTCGGCGCAGGTCACGTCACGCATGGCGACATCGCCACCTGGGTGAAAGGAGATCTACCCGGGGCGGACGTCGTGGTGGGCGGTCCGCCGTGCCAGGGATTCTCCAACCTGGGCTCGAAGCGGGAAGACGATGACCGGAATCACCTTTGGGAGCACTACGTAACCGCATTGGTCAAGATCAAGCCGAAGGTCTTCCTGTTGGAGAACGTCGACAGGTTTCTGCAGTCGCGCCAGTTTGCGGCCTTGCAACGACTTGTGTCGTATGGGCGCCTGAAGTCGTACAGGCTGGATTCTGCCGTCGTGCGCGCTACCGACTTCGGGTCGGCACAGCTGCGTCGACGCGGGATCATCATCGGCACGCTTAGGGATCTTGATCAGATCGAAGTCCCCCGGGATCGCAAACCCGCTGACGAGTGGCGCACGTTGAGGGACGCCCTTAAGGACGTTCGGACGTCAATCGCCGAGGACGATATCGACCTGCCGGAGCGACCTGTCGTCGAACGCTACGGACGGCAGATGGCTGGCCCGTACCGGTCCGACGAACTGCATGTGACCAGGTATTACTCGCCGCTTTCAAAGAAGCGGTTCGACGCGATCCCCTACGGCGGTAGCCGCAAGGATCTTCCAGACGATCTCAAGACCCCGTGCTGGCGTAAGCACACCAAGGGCTCGTTGGATGTGATGGGGCGTCTTCGGTGGGAACGGCCTTCGGTGACTATCCGCTGCGAGTTCTTCAAGCCGGAGAAGGGGCGATACCTGCATCCGGACGAGGACCGTGCGCTGACCCCTTACGAGGCTGCGCTGATCCAAGGGTTTGACGATGGGTTCCGCTGGTGGGGCCCCAAGTATGAGATCGCACGCCAGATCGGAAACGCTGTCCCGGTCGAGCTGGCCGAGGCGCTTGCGCTGCATATCGGAGCGGCCCTCAAGGGGAGCTGACGGCGGGCGCGGCGAACGAACAGTTCGTCGGCGCATCCGACTAAGGTCGCTTGGCATGGAGCACGAGTTCTTCGAAGTCTTCGCCGAGCATGCGACACGGCACGGGTTGGAGACCGCGTTGCGGCGATTCGCCGGACGCGTCGCCGACGAGGAGCTGGCGGAGTACGCGCAGGAGTATCGGGCCCGGATCGAGAATGTCCGGATCGGCTACCCTCCGAAGATCATCTCTGCTCCGGGGATGGAACCGTGGTACTCGGGGCCTCTCGACCAAGATCGATACTGGCCGCCGTTTCCCGAGTACCTCAAGAGCAAGGCCGACTGGCCTGAAGACAGGGTCGATCAGCTGGACTCGGCGTCGTCCAAGATCATCGCGTACACGCAGAAGCCCGCGCAGCCGACGTTCGTGACCAAGGGGTTGATCGTCGGGTATGTCCAGTCTGGCAAGACAACGAACTTCACAGCGGTCATCGCCAAGGCCGCCGACGTCGGGTATCGGCTGATTATCGTACTGTCCGGCATCCACAACGGCCTGCGTCTACAGACGCAAGCACGCCTGCAGACCCAACTGCTGGATCTTCGAAAGGACGCCTGGTTCACGCTCACCACGTCACAGTCCAACGGGGACTTCCGCACTCAGCCGGTGAACGCGCAAGCCTTCTTTCAGCAGCACGGAAGCGGCACCGTGATATGTGTCGTGAAGAAGAATCAATTCGTCCTTCGGAAGCTCCGCCTCTGGTTGGCGCCAGCCGCGCGCGCCGGGGCATTCGCATCCATTCCGGTCCTGGTTGTAGACGATGAGGCAGATCAGGCAAGTGTCGCAACTCCGAAGATCAATCCATCGATTCGCGACCTGCTGGGCCTGTTTCCGAAGCGGTCCTACATCGGCTACACGGCGACACCGTTCGCGAACGTCCTGATCGACCCGAACTCTGACGACCTGTATCCGGATTCGTTCATCCTGAACCTGCCGCGGCCCGAAGGCTATTTCGGAACCGAGAAGATATTCGGCCGCGAAGCAGTCGAAGGCGACGAAGAAGGCACCGACCTCGACGGCTACGACATGGTACGACTCGTCCCAGATGACACAGTCGATCTGCTCAGGCCGCACGGTCGGGCGGCCAGCGCCGGGTTCGCTCCCGAGATCACGCGGGAGTTGCGCGACTCTGTCCTGTACTTCTGGATGGCCACGGCCGCGCGTCACTGCCGCGGCGATGACGGTCATTCCACCATGCTCATCCACACCAGCATGAAGACCGCCGTTCACGAGTCGTACAAATCGCCGCTCGACGGGCTCCGAGATGAGCTGGCGGCGGGCCTCGACCGGGACGACGCCGATCTTCTCGACGAGCTTCGGACGCTGTGGGAGGCCGAGACTCATCGAGTCAGAGCAGCCTGGTTCAACCTGCGACATGTGCCGTTCGACAAACTGCTGGCGCGGCTGGGCCCGATCGTTCGACGCACCCGTGTGATCTTGGACAACTTCCGCAGTCGCGATAGGCTGGACTACTCGGGCGAACCCGTGGTCGCCATCGCAGTCGGCGGCAACACCCTTTCTCGCGGGTTGACACTCGAAGGCCTCGTCGTCAGCTTCTTCGTCCGAGCCGCGAAGACCTACGACACTCTTCTCCAGATGGGCCGCTGGTTCGGATTCCGGCCAGGTTATGAAGATCTGCCTCGTATCTGGATGACCGAACAACTCCAATCCTGGTTCCGTCACCTCGCGACCGTAGAACACGAGATCAGGCTTGACATCGAACGATATGAAGAGCAGAACCTGAGCCCTCGCGAGGTCGGCGTACGCATTCGTACCCACCCGGTGTTGAATGTCACCCACAAGATGGGCGCTGCTCGCATCGCCTATGCGTCCTACGGCGGCCGACGAGTGCAGACGCGCTACTTCCGGGAGAGCGACCCGATCTGGCTGACGCGGAACCTGGACGCCACGAAGCGGCTCGTGTCGGACACCGTGGCTGACGGCGCCGCCCGCGAGGATAAGGGCTCCGGGCGCATCGTGCTCCGCAAGGTTGATGTCCAGCACATCCTCGCGTTCTTGAGGACTTACGAGGTCCATGAGGACTCACCCGATCTCGATCCCAGGCTGGTCACTGAATACATCGAGAGGGAGAACTTCCGGTCCCAATCGCTGCTGAGCTGGACGGTGGCGATCATGGGTGGCCCTCAAGTATCAGAGGGTGCGCGGACGATCGAGTTCGCCTCAGGTGTCCAGACCAGCACCATCAACCGGTCCAAGTTGAGGACGACTGGTGGCGCGAAGGCCGACATCAAGACGCTGATGAGCAAGGAAGATCGTGTCGTGGATCTCGACATCGACTCCGCCAGGGCGCGCAGGATGTCAGAAGGTGCATTGGTCGACCTGCGCAACGACAATCCGGTTTACCACGATCAGGGGCTTCTGCTGCTCTATCCGATCGACCGACAATCGCAGCCGGACCCGGCCAACCAGGAGACCCGCTTGCCGATGGCCGCCGGTGAACACGTCATCGGGATGGCCCTGGTCTTCCCTGGGAACGCGCAGGACACGGTACGGAACCAGTATGTCCAGGTCGATACCAGCAACCTGGAGATCGACGAGTCTGAGTACGAGGATATCGAAAGGGCACTCACCACTGACGACGCCGGTGACGACGAGGGAGACGTCTGATCCATGACAGCATCGCCGTCGGGCGACTGGCACCGGGAGCTACGGCACATCTGGCCCGTACTTCGGCCGACGCGCGGGGAACCGTTCGCGCTATATCCCCTGGAACTTGAGCTCGACGCCTGCCGCCCCATGCTGGCCATCGACCAGCGGGGTGATCACCACCTGCTTGTTCCGGTCAAGCTAGATCAGGACGTCATCGAAGATCTTCGTTCAGCCCATGTCCGGCTGGTCAGACGCGATCTCGTTGTCGAAGGTCGACGAGGCCGCTACATAGACGTCGTCTGTCATCGCCTCGACCTGAATGCGCTCTTCGACGACGTGATCGCGGCGATGCTCACCGCTTTGAACGCGACACCTCGCTCACCCGCCGCGGTCTGCGGCCGCGTACTGGCCGCATGGCGCGAGCTGCTGCGCGGGAGCAGCCGTCCCATGACCGAAGAGGCCGTTCGAGGACTCGTGGCAGAGCTGTTGGCTTTGGAACGGATTCTCGACGTCGACGACAGAGTCCCTGTCCGGTCGACGTGGACCGGACCAGATCGGATGCCGCACGACTTCCAACTCGGAGGTCACGATCTCGAGGTGAAGGCGCTGGGGCCGACCGCCGCCGAGATCGAGATCCACGGGCTGGATCAGCTGGACGATCTCGGCCGCGGGTTGCATCTCGTGCTAATCAGGTTGAGGCCGCATGCCGATGGTGTGACGCTCCCTGACCTCGTCGAACGAGTTCGCTCGCAGTGCCGGGACAGCACGGGAATGAACGATCAGTTGTCGAAGGCTGGCTACAGCGAGGCCGACGCCGACAGCTATCGCGTAACGCGATACCGCGTCGAGCAGATCTGGCAATGGACGTCGCCGACTCGTTCCCGCGACTGACTAGTCGATCTTTGAACGGTGCGCTGCCAGAGCCGATCAGTCAGTTGCGATATCGGCTCGACCTCGTTGAACAACTGCCGAACGCGCGAACGGGCGACGCCTTGCGGCCTCTGTTTGAAAGGAGCTCGGTCCGGTGAACGCTCCCTCCTGGTGGTCTCAGCCGTTCGCTCCGGAGGGATCGGCTGCTTCGGAGGCATCAAGAAGCAACTCGGTGTGCCCCGCATGGACCCGCTCGCGGTTCTGCGTCCGGGAGTCGGCGCAGAACAGTCTGGATGCCCGCGAGCTCGACAAGAGCGTCACCTTCGGCATCGAGATCGTTCGGCCCAGCCGCGTGGTTCTCGACCGTTGGGCGGATCTGTTGCTGCCGAAGCGGCACCTGGTGCATTCGGTCTTGCCGAGGTCCTCTCTGATGACGATGCGACGATGCTGACGATCAGTGACCGCGGGACGACTCCCGGACTCGGTGGGCCGCTGCGTGCCGATACGGCCGCAACCGAGACCCCTGACTTCGTGAATCTCGTCCGGAACATCGGCGAACCGCGCAACAAGACCTACGGCGGCGGAACCTATGGGTTCGGCAAAGGTGTCCTTTTCACGGCGAGCGCGGTGGGTTCGGTGCTCATCAGAACCCGGTGTCTCTGGCAGGGCAGAGCGCAGACCCGACTCATCGGAGTCGCTCTCGGACATAGCTTCACGGAAGATGCGAGGCGCCACACGGGTCGGCACTGGTGGGGCCGGATAGTGGGCGACGTCCCGGACCGCTGCTTGATGGCGACGCAGACGAAGTCGCCCGACGGCTCGGCCTGGCGTCGATGGCCGACGAGGAGTTCGGCACCGATATCGTGGTGATCGGTGCACGGCTGGGATCCACGGCCGATGGGCAAGACCCGGAGAGTCGACGGCCCCGGACAGTCCGAGAGGCCGGCGAGTACGTGGCATCCGCCATGCTCTGGCACCTCTGGCCGTTTGCTGCTCCCTCGTGACGGCCGTTTCGCCCTTCGTTGTCACGTCCGAGCCGACGGTGGCCAGGTCCATGTTCCCGACCCCAGACAGGTCGTTCGGCTTGGGCCCGTTCGTGGATACGTCCCTCGATCTCACCGAAGGGCGCGGTCAAGCGGTGCGCCGCCAACGCCCGGCTACACAACTCGGCTTGTTCGCGGCACGAGCTCACATGGCCCCGACTCATGGCACGCCCGAGGACGTCGCCGCTCCCTTCGACGGCAATGGGCAGCACTGCGTACTGTTGCGAGAACCTCGGCTGGT
>CAVSMR010000002.1:0-81623 GCA_963729115.1 uncultured Actinomycetota bacterium
GAGCCGGGTGGCATTGCGCGATCCGGCATTTCCAATGCTCGACTCGACGTCGAGTTGGAGATTCCAGTTTAGCCGGTTTAGCGCCAGGTTCCGGTATTCGTGTCCCGCACAACGGGACGACGAGTTGTCCCGGATGCACGGATGGAACCAGAGTGCTGGGAGAGTCAAAAGAAAGCCGTCACATGAGTATTGCCGTTGTCAGCGTCGCGGTGCTGGTCGCCGCCGTCGTGGCAGGTCTGGTTGCCAACCGGCTCACCCGGAGTCGGGTCGGCGACCAGGACAACGGCGTCGCGATAACCGATCTCGCCGGGCCGGCCCTCACGCTTGCGATCCTGTTCCTCGCGTTCGTGCTCGTCGAGAGTGCGGAGTCGTTCAGCCGGGCGGGGGCCGCCGCCGTCGCGGAGGCGGACGTCGTCGATCACATCTTCGAGTTGGGGCTGTATGCGCGGGAGCCGCAACGGCAGCTGATCGCCGGGGCCGTGGTCTGCTACGCCCGGGCCATAGAGCACCACGAGTGGTCCAATATGGACAAAGGCCGCTCGCCCATCGCCTCGACGTGGAGTACCCGGGTGCGGTCGGTGTTCGCCGAGCTCAAGGCGGATGACTCCACGCTCTTCGAGATGCTGGTACAGGCAGACAAGGACCGCTCGTCCGCACGTCGCGAACGGATAACCGAGGAGAGCCTCGACACCCCCGCGGCGGTGAGCGGGCTCACCGTGAGCGCTCTCGCGATCTCGCTGGGTGTGTTCGCCTATGCGATTCCCCGGCGAAAGAACGCGGGGCAGATCGGCACGCTCATCGCGGTGACGTTGCTCCTGAGCGGTTCCCTGTTGCTCATCCACGATCTCAAGCACCCGTTCTCCGGGTTCACCGCTATTGCGCCCGTGGCAATTCAGGACGCCGGCATCGACGACGCCGAGGACTACTTCGGCGACTACCCGGACAAACCGCTGCCCTGCGATGACACCGGGCAGGCCACTGATTTACCGATCCGTTGAATGGAGACGCACATGTCCAGACAGTTCCTGCTCAAGAAGCTCGAGGTGGGCTTCGAGGGGTTCGACGCCAACGGCGACCAGATCCTCTCCGAGGAAGACTTCGTCATGGCCAGCGAGCGGCTCGTCACGGCCTTCGGTCTGACGCCGCAGTCGCCGGAGGCCAAGCAGTTGCGCACCAAGTGGGAGGACGTGTGGACCGACTTCATCCAACCCCTGGACAGCGATGGTGACGGGCGCGTGACCTGTGCGGAGTTCACCCAGGGCTTCGCCGCCGGCCTCAGCGACGACCCCGATGGCTACCGCAGGCGGCTCGCGCCCATAATCGACCTGCTCATGGACATCGCTGACCGCGACCGCGACGGCAAGCTGAGCCGGGACGAGTTCGTCATCGCCTACAAGGCCATCCTCGGGCGGACCGACGAGGCGCTCGGGATCGCGTTCGACCACCTCGACGCCGACGCCGACGGCTACATCACCGGCGACGAGTGGCACCAGGCGGTCCGGGAGTACTGGGGAGGCGAGGACGAGAACGCCCGCGGGAACTGGCTTCTCGGCCCGCTGCCGGCCTGAGGCCACGACGGGCAGCCGGCCCGGCTGACCTGGCGCCTACTGGCGCGGGCTCAGCCACCGTCGGATCGGTCCGCCGCGTGGGTTGCTCAGCCGCGCCCACGCCAAGAGGAACCGTGGGAAGAAGAGCAGGATCCCGACCATCGACGCGGCTACCGGTGCCACGATCAGCGGGCTTTGGAGCGCCGACGTAACCGACGATGCGGTGCCGGTGAGGAGGATCGCCTCCCGCGGGCAGCTGATCGTGACGTCGGTGGTCGCGCGGGCGCTGTCAGCCCACTCGAGCCAGCGGTACTCCGGTTCGCCGTCCGCACCTATCACTTCGCAGTTCGATGACTCGCCGTTCTGTGGGCCGGGGTGCTTGTGCACGGACGCCGGTTCGCCGGCCGCCCACACCGCCGGCCGCCCGGGACCGATGTCCTCGCCACCGGCCAGCAGCAGCAGTCCGACACCGATCATGAGGCCGGTCACCACGAACCCGCCGACGAACAGGGTCCACGCTGTCCGGCGCAACGGCTTGCGTTGACGGGCTGGCTCATCGGGCTCGGTCATCGCGGTTTCCCCGTCATCTCAGCGTCGCGAGCACCATGCTCGATCACGACAGCGACGACTCGGCGTCCTCCGTTCATGAACGGAGAACGCCGAGTCACGTCGATCGATGCTAGTTGGGTGGTTGGTAGGTGGCGATGAGTTTGGAGAAGCCAAACGGGGGCTGCACGACGTAGGTGCACCTGCTGACGTCATTGCCGTTCAGGTTGTCGCACTCGGGCAGGGTGCCCTGGTTGTAGTCGCGGGTGGCGTCCCATCCGGACAGTGCGCCGAGCGAGTGGTGCCGGGCGAAGTCGACCAGCTGGCTCTGGTTCGTCAGGGTGAAGGCCTTGCCGTTGATGTGGCGGCCGAACATGGGGCAGCCGCCGATGCGCCGCCATACCTTGGCCGCGGACCAGGATGTCCAGGTGGCGGAGATCTGGGCGAACATGCCGTTGAGCGCGTTGACGCAGCAGTCGTAGGCGTCCGGTGGCGCGGTCTGCCCGAACTCCATGAGCATCCCGTTGATCAGCGACGGTTCGATTCCGGCGTCGGCCAGTTTGAGGAGGAGCCGGGCCCCGCCGTAGTTGAAGCCGACCAGGCTGCCGGGCGCGCCGTCGACCGGCAGGGTGTAGGAGATCTTGAGTCCGGACTGGTCCTCCAGCAGCTGCCCGACCGCGGCGATGTGCCGATCCTGGGCGGCGTAGTCGTGGATGAAGGCTCCCTCGAAGTCGAAGTCGACGTGGGAGACCTTGTAGTTGGCCAGGATGCCCTTGTAGGTGGCCACGATCGCGGACACGTCGGTCTGTTCGGCTTCGAACGGCACGTTGGATGCGCCGCCGAAGGACAGGACGACCTTGCCGCCCGTGGCCTGGAACTTGGCGAAGTCGGCTCGGCCGTAGTCGCTGGTCGTGGCCTCGCCGAGGGCCTCGAAGCCGCCCCAGTAGACCTTCTTGTCGCCGCCGGGCCGGGCCACCAGGAACCCGGCGAAGTAACCGTCCAGTCCGGACTGCTTGCCGTACTCGGCGAGCTGGGGGTTGGGCCAGGCGGTGTAGTCGACGAACGGTGCCCGGCGCACGTCCCAGTCGCCCATGTCCGGTAGCGACTCGCTGGTCGACGCGGTGTGCGGGCGTGAGTAGCCGGAGTAGTTGCCGGAGATGTCGTGGGCGCGGATCTGGATGGTGTAGGCGGTGGCCGGGGTCAGCCCGCCGACCGTGCTGCTCGGCGTTTCGGTGCGGCTGGTCTGGGTGGTGCCGCCGGCGGCTTTGGCGTCGACCTCGTATCCGCCGACGGCGACGTTGTCGGTGGACGGTTCCCAGGCCAGGCTGATGCTGTGCGAGGTGGTCGCCACGACCCGCAGACCAGCGGGCGTGGTCGGCGGTTCGTCGTCGTCCGGCGGGTTGGCGCTGTCGTCGTCGACGGTGAACTCGATGGGGAGCATGCTGGGGTCGCTGCCGGCGCCCGGGCCGCCGTTCTGCATCGCGACGCTGAACTCCTGCACGCCGCCGGCTGGAATGATCTTCCGCTCCGTGACCAGCTTCCCCTCCACTCGGGTGACCGGTGAGCTGGACGCGTTGAACACAAGCCCATAGTTGTTTTGGATGATCCGTGGCGTGTCGAATGAGAATGAGATCGTCGGGTCCACGACGTCGGCGTCGGAATAGTTGGTCAAGACCACGGCGAAAGTGGCCCACCATTCACCGCCGCCCGGCAGCCAGCTCGCCGAGGCAATGACCGATTGGTGTTTTTTGTTGACGGTTGTGCGCATGCCTTTCCTCCCGCGACCGGCCCGGGGTGCTCGCCGGAACGATCCAGTCGAAGTTTGATCACGGGTGCTTGATCGTCGTGAGCGGAGGCGCTCTCTGAGGCGCGCCAACAGCCTTATACCGCGCGGCGCGCGGTGGCAAGCCGTCGTACCGCCACGCGGAACACGAGCGTGCGCAGGCACGGTACCCATTTATTCGGAATTGCCGATGATGGTCGGTACTTGTTTAGCGCAGTGCTGCGGAATTCTGCGGTTACCGCGACAAACGGGAATAGCCAGCTGCTCTATGGCCGCCGTGGCCGAGGCTTTAGTCTTGACCCGGCTCGTCCCATCGGGCCAGCTTGGACACCTCCACGTACCGCTGGCCCTGCCCTCCGGACAGATCGACGCAGACGACCCCTTCGCGCACCCAGTCGGGGGACGGGACGACCGTGCCGAACTCGCCCACATGGGGGCCGTCGATGACCTCCACCTGGTCGCCCACCTGCAGTACGCGCGCTGACGCACCAATCGTCGGCAGCCCGCTTGCCTGATCATCGGGTGCCGTACTGAGCGGGGGCTGTCGAAGCTCCGTGATCGCGCGCCTCAGCTGCGCGAACTCCTGGGCCTGCTGACGCTGAATTGCCGTCAGCTTGAAGTTCGCTCTCATCAGAAGGAAGAACGCAAGAACTACGAGGACCCAAGCAACAATCGCTCCGGCGATCGGCATGAACAGCAGCACCGCGCCAGCCTAAGCCGTGCGAGCTGGTGCAGCATCCACATGGAAACGCGCAGCAGCGAAAGCCGGGTTGCGCCTCGGCGTGGGCGCTAAGATGGGCTGTCGACGTGACGCTGGATCCGGGCGAGATCACGAACACCTCGGGCGACGCGGCCAGCGCGCTGAACCCGTCGACTGACCCCTGCCGACAGGAGCACGGTTCGATGGCCAGCGAGCTACCCGTACGCATCTCGTTCTCGCTCCCGGAAGGCTGGCAGGCGACCCCTCCGGACGAGGCCGGCGCGCCCGGGGTCGCCTTCGTGGCGCTGCATCCGGCCTCGGCGAACGGGTTCACCGCGAACCTCACGATCGCCGGGGAGATCCGCGATCCGAAGCTGCCGATGACGACGATCGCCGACGAGTCGGTGCGCCGCCTCCAGAAGATCGCCCGGTCGGTGCGGGTCCGCGACCGCGTGTCGGTCGGCCCGGGCGACGCGCCGGGGATCAGCCAGGTGCTGGACATCGAGATGGGGCCGCGCGAGCAGCTCGTGCAGTGCCAGGTCTACGTGTCGATGCTGGACGTCCACGACCAGCGCCGGCGGGCGGTGCTCGAACTGGTGCTGACCTGCACCCCCGACCAGCTCGACACCGTCTTCGCCGACTTCCAGGCGTTCGTGCGCACGGTCCGGCCCGCTGAGGACGGCTCCTAGCGCAGCGCGTCCGCCGGGAGGCGGTCACCCACGGGATCAGGCCGTGATACCGGCCGGCCAGCATCCACAGTGGATGATCGCCGTCGTAGCCGGCACTCCCGCTTCGTGCGGAGGAGCCGGCCTGCCCGCCGGGCGGCATCCGTCGTTGGTGCGCGCGGCGCGCCCGCACCGGTCCTGGCGCTAGCAGATATGGAAGGGCTCGGCGACCATGCCGGCCGCCGAGCCCTTCGACACCACGTCAGTGGCGATTATCAGAAACCGCCACCACCACCGAAGTCGCCGCCGCCACCACCGAAGTCGCCGCCACCACCACCAAAGTCGCCGCCACCACCGAAGTCGCCGCCGCCACCAAAGTCGCCGCCGCCACCGCCAAAGTCGCCGCCGCCACCGCCGAAGTCGCCGCCACCACCGCCGAAGTCGCCGCCACCGCCACCGAAGTCGCCGCTCGCGCCGCCGCCACCGAAGTCGCCGCCACCACCGCTGAAGTCACCACTCGCACCGGCACCACCGGACGAACCGCCGCCACCACTGAAGTCGCCACTGGCACCGCCGCCACCGAAGTCGCCGCCACCGCCGCTGACGTCACCGCCGCCGATGCCGCGGGAAGCGCCGCCACCACCACTGAAGTCGCCGCTGGCACCGCCGCCACCGAAGTCGCCGCCACCACCGCTGAAGTCACCGCTGGCACCGGCACCGCCGGACGAACCGCCACCGCCGCTGAAGTCGCCGCCACCCAGGTCACCGCTGACGCTGCCGGAGCCATCCGCACCGGCGCCGCCAGAAGCAGAACCATCCACGCCGGCCCCGCCAGAAGCAGAACCATCCACGCCGGCCCCGCCGGAAGCAGAACCATCCGCACCAACGCCGCCGGAGGCGGAGCCATCCACGCCAGCGCCACCGGAGGCGGAGCCATCCACGCCAGCGCCACCGGAGGCAGAGCCGTCAGCACTGACGCCGCCGGCGCCGAGGTTGTCGGAACCGACGTCACCGGCGCCGAGGTTGTCCGAGCCACCCGAGCCACCGATGGTGTCGGAGCCGAGGTGGGTGCCATCGGCGTTCGCGCCGAGGCCCTCGGCCGAGCCGTTCGCGCTCCCACCGGTCGCGTCCACGCCCTGCGCGTCGCCCACGACGGAACCGTCGAGGCCGCCGCCAGTGCTGACCTGGTCGCCCGCACCCGGTTCGGCCTGCTGGTCGGGCTGAGCCGGCTGGTCGGGCTGGGCCTGCGGCTGCTCCGGGGCCGCCTGCTGATCAGGCTGGGCTTGCGGCTGCTGCTCCGGCGCCGCCTGCGGCTGCTGCGTCGGTGTCGCGGTGCCGAAGGGGTTCACCGCGTTGATCGCGTCCTGCACGGACTGGTAGACCTTCGCCGGATCCACCGTGACGTTGAAGCCGGCCTTGGCGCCGACCCCGATGGCCAGCCCGGCGTCCGCGCCGATGGTGAACTTGCCGTCCGGAGTCCGGCCGATCGTGCCCTTGAACTCCCCGCCGATGCCGAACCGGACATCGCCCGAGACGCCGGCCCGCACCCCGCCGACGTCGGCGTGTCCTTCGCCGCTGAGCTTCGCCCCGGCGAACGCGTTCCCGCCCAACGACGCCCCGTTGGGCCCGAGCGAGGCGTTCAACCCGCCCTCGGCGCCGGCGAAGGCCTTGCCCGAGCCACCCACCTCGACGGGTCCCGCCTGCAACGAGCCCTGGGTGGACAGCTGGCCGAGGAATGCTTGCGCGTTCGCCTGTGCGTTGAGCCCGTTGCCGTTGAGGCCCCCCTTGAAGGAGGCCTCGCCACCCAGCGCCCTGGCGTCGAACCCGCCGGTAGCCGTGACGTCGCCGAGCTGGGTCGAGCCGTTCGCGCTCGCCTCGAATGCGCTGCCCTGGGTCTTGACGCTGCCGAGGTTGACGTTGACGCCCGGGCCGGCGGGAGCGTTGGCGCCCGGGACCGTGGGTGTGCCGGGTTGCTGGCCGAACGGGCCAGCCACGATGTTCGGCTGCCCCTGGTCCGACTGCACCTGGCCGGGTTGCGCCGGCTGCTGGTCCGCGGGGAGGGTCTGCGGACCGGCGGTGCTGGTCCCGGGAACGTTGGTCGGCTGGGCCTCGTTCGCCAGCACCTGCGGCTGCTGGCCATTGTCGGCCAGGACCTGCGGCTGCTGCCCATTGGCCGCCAGCACCTGCGGCTGCTGGCCATTGTCGGCCAAGACCTGCTGGCCGTTGTCGGCCAAGACCTGCGGCTGCTGGCCGTTGGCCGCCAGCACCGAGTTCGGCGCGGCCTGGCCATCGACGGCGGGCAACGTCTGCGGACCGACCTGACCACTGGCCGGCGCCGCGGTCGACGCGAACTGGCCGTCGACGGCCGGCAACGTCTGCGGACCGACCTGACCGCCACTGGCCGGCGCCGCGCTCGGCGCGAACTGGCCATCGGCGGCCAGCGGCGTGTTGGCGACGAACTGGCCGTCGAGGCCCGGCTGCGCGTTCGGAATCTGGCTGAGGTTCGCCAGCACGGTGTTCGGGTCCGCCAGGGCCTTCGGCACTGCGCGGACGACCTGGCCCTGCGCGTTCGTCGGCTGGCCGCCGAAGGCGTCCCGCTCCGCCAGCTCGGTGGCGTTGAACTCCTTGGCCGTCTGGTTGAACCGCCCGATCGCGGCGTCCTGGGCCTGCGTCGTCTTCGCGGTGTGGATGTCGTCGATGTTCTGGTTGAACCGAGCCCGGAAGCCGTCGCGGACATCCTTGTTGTACTGGTCGTTCAGGAACGACTGGCTCATCTGCGCGTTGATCGCGTCCTTGTCCAGCGACATGCGCGTGTCCGCCGGCAGGCTCGTGGCGCGTAACGCCTTGGCCGAGTACTGGCTGACGTAGCCAGGCAGCTCAGCCTTGTCGAGCACGTCCCGCATCGCCTCGATCTGCTGTTCCGAGTACGGAAGATCGAGTCCGGGAATGCTCGTCGCGGCCGTTTGCTTGGCCGACGGATCCGGTGCCTGGGGCGCAGCCTGCGCCATATCCCGCGCCTTGGGAGCCTTCGGCTGCGCCTTGGCCGGCGCGGCCTCGGCCTGCGCCTGGGCATATGCGCCGGCGGCCTGGTCCGCGGTCAGCTGGTAGTCACCGGGCAGGGCCTGGTTGCGGTCGGCGTCCTTCGGCTGGGTCGCGTCCGGGGTCAGGGCCCCCGCGACCGTGGGGGCGATGATGCCGGCGGCGAGCGCCACGCCGGCTGCTGCCGCCGCCCGCTTGGACAGGAAGCGACGCTGGCGGCGGTTCGGCCGGTACTCGTCGTCATCGTCGGCCAGCGCCACGTTCGTCACGGGGCGGTCGCAGGCGAACCGGGCCGCGGGCCGGGCATCGGCGGCCGGACCGGGATCGGTCATCATCTGGCCGGCGAACCAGTCCAGCCACTGTTGGTCGACGGCTTCGGCAGCTGTAGGCCTTCTGTTGTTGGCATTCATAGCGGAGGGGCCTCCCTGCTCGGACACGACAAGTCCCCCGGTCCGGCTGGATCAGGATGCGATCGGGCGTTTGCGCCGGTGCCAACAGCCGACGCCCGACACGTCAGTGAGTAGCTACCGCGATACCGGATGTTATGGAGCCGACATCGGCCAGGTCAACGAACCTTCGGCGGAACTTTCCGGATTCTGCGAGCCCGGCATGAATCCTTGTCGAACACCGGCGCCGGCGACCAACCTCCGGGCCTCACTCCCCGACGTCGCCGTCCGCGAGTTCGGCCACGATGTCCAGTTGGCCCAGGTGCCGCGCGTACTCCTGGAGCAGGTGGAACAGGACGCGCTCAAGCGTGGCCGGTGCCCCGGAGCCCGGCCAGCCCGGGCCCGGCTCCCCCACCGTCGACAGGTCGGTGGTCGACGCGGTCAGGTTGGTGTGCTCCGCCTGCGCTTCCAGGGCGGCCACGAGGTCGGGCAGCGGCAGGTCCGTATGCCAGCGGCCCTCGTTCTCGTCGGCCCACGGGTCGGGCACGGCGCGGCCCTCGAAGCGCCACTCGATCCACCGGCGCTCCACGTGGCGCAGGTGGTTGAGCAGCTCCAGCGGCGTCCATCCCGACGGCAGGCGGCTGGCAGCACGCTCGCCCGGCGGCAGCGCGCGCACCTTGTCCACCACCCGCGAGCGCAGGTAGTCCAGGTAGCCCACGAACACCTCCGCGCGCGACGACCTGGCGGCGTTCGGCTCGGGGAAGTCCACGCGCGAAGGATAGGACCCCACGCCGCGCGGCGTGACCGCGTTTTGCCTACGTCCTGACGTGGAACCCGCGAGTTGTCACCTGGCTCCGGGAGAAGGCGGAAACATGCCCACGGCCGAACGCACTCACCACGAGATCGCCGACCGGACGGTGAACCGGCTGATGCGGATCGGCCTCGATCTCCACCGGGCGCTGTCGCTCGTGGGTACCCACGAGCGAGCCGCGGGCCAGCGCATCCGCATCGCCATGAGCCGGATCGACGAGACCATCGACGAGCTGCGCCACACGGTCATCCGCCGCGAGCCGCACTGATCACCGGGCGCTGAGCGGGACCCGCCACGTCAGCCGCGTGCCGCCGGCCGGGCGGGACGCGACCACGCAGTCGCCACCGCACACGCGGGCGCGGCGTTCGAGGTTGAGCAGCCCGCTGCGCGCGACGCCGGCCGGCATCCCGACGCCGTCGTCGGCGACGTCGACGACCAGGACGTCGCCCGCCTCCACGGTGACGACGATCGACGTGGCCCGGGCGTGGTGGACGGCGTTGCTGATTCCCTCGCGCAGCGCGGCCAGGGTGTGCTCGGCGAGCGTCTTGGGCACGAGCGAGTCGACCGCGCCGGCGATGCGCACCGACGGCGATATCCTGGTTCCCGCGCTGGACTCGGCGACGACGTCGAGCATCCGCCTGCGCAGGCTGCCCTGTTCGGTCTCGTGCACGGTCTGCAGGTCGAAGATCGACGTACGGATCTCCCGCACGGTCTCGTCGAGCTGGTTGACCACCCGCGACACCCGGCCGCGGGCGCTGGGGTCGCTGATACGCCGGACGATGCCCTGGAGGCTCATGCCTGCCGCGAAGAGCCGCTGGATGACGTGGTCGTGCAGGTCGCCGGCGATGCGGTCGCGGTCGGCGAGCACGTCGAGCATCCGTTGCTGGCGCTGCTTGTCCGCGAGCTCGAGGGCCAGCGACGCCTGGTCGGCGAACGACGCGAGGAGCGAGAGCTGCTCCTCGCCGAACTGGTCGCCGCCCTTGTTCCGCAGCGCGAGCAGCAGGCCCGACGACACGGTGGACGGCGGGCCGAGCGGCACCGCGTGCGCCGGACCGAACTCGCCGAGCACCGTGGCGTCGGCGTCGAGGTGGGTGAAGTCCGCGAACGCGGCCGGCGTGCGTTCGGTGAGCACCGCGGCGAACGTGGGCTCGTTCGCCGGCATGGCCTTACCGATCAGCTGCTCGCCGCGCGGCCCGGCGCCGGCGCGAACCACGAGGTCCGCACCGTCCGTGAGCAGGATGAGCGCGCTGTCCGAACCGGACAGGTCCCGGGTGCGGCGCACGATCAGGTCGAGCGCGTCCTCGGTCGACGCGCCGCCCAGCAGCAGCGAGTTGACCTCACCAGAGGCGTGCTGCCAGCGCTCGCGCAGCCGCGCCTCCTCGAACAGCCGGGCGTTCTCGACCGCGACGCCCGCGGCCGCGGCGAGCGCCTCCAGCACCACCACGTCGTCCGCGGTGAACTCGGCCTCGCCCTTCTTCTCGGTCAGGTACAGGTTGCCGAACACCTCGTCGCGCAGCCGGATCGGCGTGCCGAGGAAGCTGCGCATCGGCGGGTGGTGGGCGGGGAAGCCGACCGAGGACAGGTGCCCGGTCAGGTCCGGTAACCGGATCGGGTACGGGTGCTGGATGAGGTGGCCCAGCAGCCCCTTGCCCTCCGGCAGGTGGCCCATCCGGTCCCGGGTCTCCTGGTCGATCCCGACGTAGACGAACTCCGACAGGCCCTCGTCGCTGACCACGCCGAGCGCACCGTAGCGGGCGTCGACGAGCTCGACCGCGGTCTGCACGATCCGCTGCAGCGTGCTCTCGAGCTCGAGCCCGGTGCCGACCGCGACGACCGCGTTCAGGAGGCCCTGGAGGCGGTCGCGGGTGTTCGTGATCTCCGTGAGCCGGTCCTGGAGCTCGGTCAGCAACTCGTCGAGGCGCAGCGACCCCACGGCTGATCGCCGTGGCTCACCTGGCGGCGCCCCGTCGGACATCACGACTCCCGACCCCTGCTGGACCAGTGTCCCCTGGTCCGTGGCCGATTGGCACCCCTGCTATCGACGGGTGCGTCCGGGCCGTTACGGGTGGCTGAGCGCCCGCTCAGCCACCCGTGCCTTGGCCACCCGAGGCACGACCGCGCGCACGTCAACCGGCCTTGCTCACGCGAGCTTGGCGAGCGCCCCCTCGATGGCCCGGTGGAAGGTCGGGTAGGCGTAGATCATCTGGCGCAGCAGCTTGGTCGGCACCTCGGCGTGCACCGCGACCACGAGCGCACCGAGCACCTCGCCCCCGCTCGGGCCGGCCGACGTCGCGCCGACGAGCACCCCGCGGTCGGCGTCCTCGACGAGCTTGATGAACCCGTCGGCCCCGATCTTGTGGATGAAGCCGCGGGTGGACTCGGACAGCGGCGAGAACGCGGTCCGCACGTTGCGGCCCTGCTCGCGAGCGCGCGCCTCGGACAGCCCGACCGAGCCGATCTCGGGATCGGTGAACGTCACGCGCGGGACCGCCCGGTAGTCGGCGGTCTCCGGATCGTCCTCGCCGAGGATGTCCGCCGCGGCGATGCGGGCCTGGTACATCGACATGTGCGTGAACGCGCCCTGGCCGGTGATGTCGCCGATCGCCCACAGGCCCTCGGCCGCCCGCATCCGCTCGTCGGTCGGCACCCCGCGCGCCGACTCGTCGAGCCCCATCGCGCCGATGCCGAGCGCGGCCATGTCGGTGCGCCGGCCGGCGGCGACGAGGAGGCGGTCGGCGGTGAGCGTCTCGCCATTGCCCAGCTTGACCGAGAACTGGCTGTCATGGTGGACGGCGGCAGCGGACACGCCCGCGCGCACGGTGATCCCCTCGGCGGCGAAGGCCTTCGCGAGCAGGTCCCCCGCCTCCGGCTCGTCGGCCGGCACGAGCCGCTCCGCGTGCTGCACGACGGTCACCGCGGCGCCGAAGCGGGAGAACACCTGGGCGAGCTCGCAGCCGACCGGGCCACCGCCGAGCACGATGAGCGAGCCGGGCACCTCCCCGACCGCGACGGCGTCGCGGTTGGTCCAGTACGGCGTCTCCGCGAGCCCGTCGACCGGTGGCACGGCCGGATCGGTGCCGGTGTTGAGCACGATCCCCTTGCGGGCGTGGAAGACCTCCTCACCGTCCGAAGTGGACACCGTGACCTCGCGGTCCCCGGTGATCCGGCCCCGGCCACGCACGAACGCGGCGCCGGCGTTCGTGAACCGCTCGACGGCGACGCGGTCGTCCCAGTTGTCGGTCGCCTCGTCGCGGATGCGGGTGGCCACGGGCGCCCAGTCCCGCTCGACACTCGCCGCGCCCGCGAGCGCGCCGACCCGGTTCGCCTCCCCCAGCGCGTCGGTGGCCCGGATCATGATCTTGGTGGGCACGCACGCGTAGTACGGGCACTCCCCACCGACGAGCCGCGCGTCCACGCCCACGACGGACAGCCCGGCCCGCGCGAGCCGGGTGCCGACGTCCTCACCACCCGGTCCCAACCCGACGACGACGACATCCACCTCGGTACCCGGCATCTCAACTCCCTGGGACTGGTCGCGTGGGCACGGTGCGCGTGTGCAAGCACAGCATGTCGGTATGCCCGCCGCAGCAGAAGACGCCGCGCCGCGGCTTGACCTTGGACCGTGCTCCGGGGTTTACCGTCGTCGCATGACCACCAGCGCACCCGCCGGCCTGCAGGTCGCCGAGCTCGCCGCGGCGGCCGGGGTCGCGCCGGACACCATCCGGTACTACGAGCGCGCCGGGCTGCTCGAACCGCCGCCGCGCACCCCGGGTGGCTACCGCCGCTTCCCGCCGGAGACCGTGGACCGGATCCGGTTCATCCAGGGCTGCCAGCGCCTGGGGCTGCGCCTGCGCGAGATCGGCGACCTGCTGTCCGTGCGCGACACCGGGGTCTGCCCGTGCGAGCCGGCCGAGACGCTGCTGCGCCGCCGGGTCGCCGAGGTCGACGCGGAGCTGGCGCGGCTGAGCTCGCTGCGGGCCGACCTCGGGCGGATGCTCGACGGCCTGCCCAGCACGCCGTGCCCGGACCCCACGCCCGGCACCTGGTGCCCACCCGTGCTCGCGGAAGGAGGTGACCTCGATGTGCTGCGATGACCTGATCTGTGGCTGCGGCTGCTGCTGAGCCGCCTCCCCGCCCGGCGCGGCGCCCGCCGGTCAGGGAACGAGGACGGCCGCGCCGTTGACGCGGTCCGCGGCCAGGTCCCGGAGGGCCAGGTCGGCTGTTTCCAGTGGATAGTCCGTGGTCGTCACGTGGAGCCGGTGCTCCCCCGCGAATGCCAGGAACTCCCGGGCCTGCTCGCGCGTGTTCGCCGTGACACTGCGCAGTTGGCGGTCCTGGAACAGGTGCCGCTGGTAGTTCAGCGGCGGGATGTCCGACAGGTGGATGCCCGCGATCGCGAGCGTGCCGCCACGGTCGAGCGCGGCCAGCGCCGGCAGCACGAGCTCGCCCGCCGGGGCGAACAGGATCGCCGAGTCCAGCGGCTCGGGTGGCTCGTCCGCCGCGCCCTGGGCCGAGGCCACACCCAGCTCGAGCGCGAGCCGGCGCGCCGCGTGGCTGCGGGTCATCACGTGCACCACCGCCCCCTGCGCGATCGCCACCTGCGCGGCCAGGTGCGCGCTGCCCCCGAACCCGTAGACCCCGAGCCGCCCGCCCGGCGGCACCTGCGCGCGCACCAGGGCGTGGTAGCCGATGATCCCCGCACACAGCAGCGGCGCGAGCGTGGAGTCGCTGTACCCGCCGGGCAACCGCAGCGCGTACGCGGCCGGCACGACGGCGAGGTCGGCGTACCCGCCGTCGGCGTCCCAGCCCGTGTAGCGCGACTGGAGGCAGAGGTTCTCGGCGCCGCGCAGGCAGAACCGGCAGGTGCCGCAAGTGTGCCGCAGCCACGGGACACCCACCAGATCACCGGGGACGAACTCACCCGCACCACGCACGACCTGGCCGACGACCTCGTGCCCGGGGACGACCAGCGGCCGGCGCACGGGGAGGTCGCCCTCGGCCACGTGCAGGTCGGTCCGGCACACACCGCACGCGCGCACCCGGACCAGCAGCTCGCCGGGCGCGGGCTCGGGAGCCGGCAGCTCCCGCAACCGCATCGGCCCGGACGCCGCCGGCCCAGGCCGCTCGACCCGCCACGCACGCACAAACCGATCCTCTCGCAAACCCGAACCCCACACCGCGCCCCACCCCCGCGAGTCCCCCGTTCCGACGCGCGTGTCCCCCGCTCCAGCCCGCGTGTCCCCCGCTCCAGCCCCGCGTGTCCCCCGCTCCAGCCCCGCGTGTCCCCCGTTGCGCTCCGATCGCGCGAGTCCAACCCTCCCGACTCGCGAGTCCAACCCTTCCCGACCCGCGAGTCCAACGTCCCGGGGTTCGGGACCTGGGGACTCGCGTGCTGGAACGGGGGACTCGCGGGTTCGGACGGTTGGCCCCGCGGGTTGGACGACTGCGGCGATGGCTCGGCGGCGATGGCTCGGCGGCGGTGGCTCGGCGGCGCTGGCTTGGCCGCGGCGGTGGCTTCGCCGCGGGTCGCATGGCCGTGGTTGGGCGGCAGGTGGTTGGGCGGCCGGTGGCGGTGGCGTTGGTGGTGGCGGTGCGGTGGTTATCGTCGGCGGGGTGGCGGGGTGGCGGGCGGACCGGATCGGGTCGGCGTTGCGGGGCGCGAATCCGACGGTGCTGCGCCGGTTGGATGCGGGCTTCGCGGTCATCGGCGACGTGCAGTTCCTGCCGGGCTACTGCGTCCTGCTGACCGACTCGCCGCGGGCCCGCCGGCTGAGCGACCTCCCCCGGCCCGGGCGGCTGCGGTTCCTCGCGGACATGGAGCTGCTCGGCGAGGCCGTCGAGCGCGTCTGCGCGCGTCGCGATCCGCTCTTCCGGCGGGTCAACCTGGAGATCCTCGGCAACACCGACCCGTTCCTGCACGCACACGTGCGGCCGCGGTTCGCGTGGGAGCCGCCTCACCTCGCGGGCGGGCCGGCCTGGTCGTACCCGGCCGAGTACTGGTCGGACCCCGCCGCCGCCCTCGGCCCGCAACACGACGGGCTGCGGACCGAACTGGCCGCCGAGCTCGACCTGCTGCGGGCGAGTCCGGACGACTAGCGCGAACCAGAACCGGGGACACGCGAGCCAGAACGGGGGACACGCGAACCGGAACGGGGGACTCGCGAACCGGAACGGGGGACTCGCGGGTCTGGGGCGTTGGACTCGCGGGACGGGAGGGTTGGACTCGTGGGGTGGGGTTAGTGGGGGCGGGAGCCGTAGTCGCCGAAGGGGTTGTCGCGTTCGCGGACTGCTTGGCGGAAGCCGGTCTCCTGGGCGCGGGCCACGAAGTCGCGGCCCTCCTGGGTGTGGCGCGCGACCCCGTCGAAGAGCCGGCCCAGCGTGGTCGCCGAGCGCAGGCCCATGTTCTCCGCAGTCTGGTTGCACGCCAGCTTCAGCATCTGCAGCTGGTTGCCGGGCAGCATCGCCATCCGCCGCGCCAGCCCCGTCGCGTGCTCGAGCAGCGCGTCGTCGGGGACGCACTCGGCTATCAGGCCGATCTCGGCCGCCCGGGGGGCCGGGATCTCGTCGCCGGTCAGCAGGTAGCGCTTCGTCTGCTCGAACCCGATGCGGTACACCCACATCGGCGTCGTCGGCGTGCCCCACACGCGCGCCGGCGGGTAGCCGAACGTCGCGCCCTCCCCCGCCACGATCAGGTCCGCGCACAGGACCAGGTCCGTCCCGCCGGCGATGCACCACCCGTGCACGGCCGCGACCGTCGGCTTCGCCGCGTACCAGAGCTTGAGGTACACGTCGACGAACGTGCTCAGCAGCCGGTAGTCCTGCGCGGAGTCCCACGCGCGCTCCCCCGCCTGCACCTGCGTCGACCAGTCCAGGCCGTACCCCGCGCAGAACGCCGGCCCGTCCGCGCGCAGCAGCATCACCCGCACGTCCGGGTCCGCGTCCGCCTCGTCGACGGCCGCGGCGAGCTCGTCGCGCAGCTGCGGGGTGATCGTGTTGTACTCCGCGGGCCGGCTCAGGATGATCGACCGCACCCCGGCCTCGGTCTCCGTGCGGACGGCCGCGCCCATCACTTCGTCCGCGCGCGCTCGAGGATCGCCGCGGTGTCCACTCCGGACGGCAGCGTGCCGAAGGCGACGCCCCAGTCGCCGTCGAGCCGCGAGGCGCAGAACGCGTCGGCCACGGCCGGATGCCCGTACCGCACCAGGAGCGAACCCTGCAGCACCAGGGCCATCCGCTCCACCAGCCGCCGCGCACCGGCCTGCGCCGCGGCGGGGTCGGCGGCCAGCCGGACGATCTCCTTCTCCAGCCCGCTGATCGCCGCATCGAGCCGGGCGTCGTCGCCGGCGCCCTGGTCGACCTCGGCCAGGAACGCCTCGGTGCCCGACCGCATGGCACGCAGCACGTCGAGCGCGGCCACGTTGCCCGAGCCCTCCCAGATGGAGATCAGCGGCGCCTCGCGGTAGAGCCGCGGCATGCCGGACTCCTCCACGTAACCGTTGCCGCCCAAGCATTCCAGCGCCTCGGCCGCGTGCGCGGAGGCCCGCTTGCACACCCAGTACTTGCTCACCGCGAGCCCGAGCCGGCGGAACGAGCCGGCCCGCTCGTCGCCGGCCGCGGCCTGGTCGGTGGCGGCCGCGAGGCGCAGGGCGAGCGTCGTGGCGGCCTCGGACTCGATGGTCAGGTCGGCGAGGACGTTGCGCATCAGCGGGGTGTCGGCGAGGTAGCTGCCGAACGCCTGCCGGTGGGTGGCGTGGTGCACGGCCTGCACGAGGCCCGCCCGCATCCCGGCGGCGCCGGCGATCACGCAGTCGAGGCGGGTCATGTTGACCATCTGGATGATCGTGCGGACGCCCTGCCCCTCCTCCCCCACGAGCCAGGCGACGGCCTCGTCGTACTCGACCTCGGACGACGCGTTCGAGCGGTTGCCGAGCTTGTCCTTGAGCCGCTGCAGGTGCATCCGGTTGCGGGTGCCGTCGGGCAGCACGCGCGGCAGCAGGAAGCAGGACAGGCCGCCGGGCGCCTGGGCGAGCACGAGGAAGACGTCGCACATCGGCGCGGAGGTGAACCACTTGTGGCCGGTCAGCAGGTAGCTGCCGTCGGACTGCGGGACCGCGCGCGTGGTGTTGGCGCGAACGTCCGAGCCGCCCTGCTTCTCGGTCATCGACATGCCGGCGGTCAGCCCGCGCTTGGTCTCCGGGACGCGCAGGCCGGGGTCGTAGGCGGTCGCGGTGAGCAGCGGCTCGAACCGCGCGGACAGGTCCTGGTTGTGGCGCAGCGCGGGGACCACGGCGTAGGTCATGGAGACCGGGCAGAGGTGGCCGCCCTCGACCTGGCCCCACAGGTAGACCTTCGCGGCGCGGGCCACGTGCGCGCCGGGGCGGTCGTCCGCCCACGGCGCCGCGTGCAGCCCGCGCTCGATCGCGACCGTCATCAGCTCGTGGTAGGCGGGGTGGTACTCGACCTCGTCGATCCGGTGGCCGTAGCGGTCGTGCGTGCGCAGGACCGGTTCGTGCTCGTTGGCGAGCCGGCCCCACTCCTGGGCCGCACCGCTGCCGGCCAGCGTGCCGAGCGCGTGCACGTCGTCCTCGGCCCAGCCGGCACCACCCCGGCGCAGGCCGTCGAGCAGCGCGGGGTCCTCGGCGGTGTCGTGCCCGGTGAGCGGCGGGACCTGGTTGTTGACGTCATGAGTTGCCGGCATGGCTGGCATGTTACATTTCCCATACACGCGACGCCAGACCTGTAAGGACACGATGCCCGACGTCTCCGGCCTCCGCCCGCTGACCGCCCGGTCGGCCGTGCTCAGCACGCTGCTCGGCGCGCACCCGCCGCGGCTGCCCGCGCGCAGCCTGGTCGTGGTCGGCGAGCTGTTCGGCATCGCCGAGGGCACGATCCGGGTGGCGCTGTCCCGCATGGTCGCGGCCGGCGACCTCGTGCAGTCGAACGGGGACTACGCGCTGACGTCGCGGCTGATCCAGCGGCAGGCACGGCAGGACGCCGGCCGCGCACCGGCGGTCCGCGCGTGGTCCGGCGAGTGGGAGATCGCCGTGGTCACGGCGGACCGCCGGCCGCCGGCCGAGCGCACGGCCTTCCGCCAGACGATGGCCGGGCTGCGGCTGGCCGAGCTGCGCGAGGGCACGTGGCTGCGCCCGGCGAACCTGGCCCGGCCGCTCGAGGTCGACTGCGTGGTCCTGCTCGGCCGCCCGGCCGGCGACCCGGCCGACCTCGTGGCGGTCCTCTGGGACCTCGGCGCGTGGGCCACGCGCGCCCGCTCGCTGCGCGAGGCCCTCGACGAGACCGACGCGCTGCCGGAACGCTTCATCCTCGCGGCGGCAGTACTGCGTCATTTCGTCGCGGATCCGCTGCTGCCGCCGGAACTCCTCCCGCCGGACTGGCCGGGCGCCGCGCTGCGCGCCCGCTACGAGGAGTTCGACACGGCGTTCCAGTCGTTGCTGCGCGCCCACCTCGGCATCGAGTGATCGTCCTCCGCGATCATCAGAATCCGTGCTTCCGCAGCTCAAGTGGGTGACACTGGAGTGATGACGGGCTGGCAGTTCTGGGTTGACCGCGGCGGCACGTTCACCGACATCGTGGCGCTTGGCCCGGACGGGACGCTCACCACCCACAAGCTCCTCTCCGACAACCCGGCCCGCTACGCCGACGCGGCAGTCGCCGGCATCCGCGCGCTGCTCGGGCTGGACGAGCACGACGAGGTCCCCTCGCCCGACATCGACCAGGTCCGCATGGGCACCACGGTCGCCACGAACGCGTTACTCACCCGCGGTGGCGAGCGCACCGCACTGGTGATCACGAAAGGCTTCCGCGACGCCCTGCGCATCGCCTACCAGAACCGGCCCCGGATCTTCGCCCGGCACATCGAGCTGCCCGAACAGCTCTACGAACGCGTGCTCGAGGTCGACGAGCGCATCCGGGCCGACGGCACCGTGCTGCGCGCACCCGACCTCGACGCGCTCAAGGCCGACCTCGAACGGGCCCGCGACGACGGCATCGACGCGCTCGCCGTCGTCTGCCTGCACAGCCACCTGCACCCCGCGCACGAGGAGGCGATCGGCAAGCTCGCCGAGCAGCTCGGGTTCGGCCAGATCTCGCTGTCGAGCGAGGTGAGCCCGCTGATGAAGCTCGTCCCGCGCGGCGACACGGCCGTCGTCGACGCGTACCTCTCCCCCGTGCTGCGCCGCTACGTGGACGCGGTGGCCGGACAGCTCGCCGGCGTGCGGCTGATGTTCATGCAGTCCAACGGCGGGCTCGCCGAAGCCGGCCACTTCCGCGGCAAGGACGCGATCCTGTCCGGGCCCGCGGGCGGGATCGTCGGCATGGCGCGCATGTCGCGGCTCGCCGGGTTCGACAAGGTCATCGGCTTCGACATGGGCGGTACCTCGACCGACGTGTCGCACTTCGCCGGGGACTACGAACGCGTCTTCCACACGCAGGTCGCCGGCGTGCGGCTGCGCGCGCCGATGCTCGCGATCCACACGGTCGCCGCGGGCGGCGGGTCGATCCTGCACTTCGACGGCAGCCGCTACCGGGTCGGCCCGGACTCGGCCGGCGCGAGCCCCGGCCCGGCCTGCTACCGCGGCGGCGGCCCCCTGACCGTCACCGACGCCAACGTGATGCTCGGCCGCGTCCAACCCGACCACTTCCCGCACGTGTTCGGCGAGCACGGCGACCAGCCGCTCGACGCGGACGTCGTGCGCGCGAAGTTCGCCGAGCTGGCCGGGGAGATCGGCGACGGGCGCACGCCGGAGCAGGTCGCGGAGGGCTTCCTGCGGATCGCCGTGGCGAACATGGCGAACGCGGTCAAGCGCATCTCGGTCGAGAAGGGCCACGACGTCACCGAGTACGTGCTGACGACGTTCGGTGGCGCGGGCGGCCAGCACGCGTGCGCGGTCGCGGACTCGCTCGGCATCCGCACCGTGCTGGTGCCGCCGATGGCCGGCGTGCTGTCCGCGCTCGGCATCGGGCTCGCGGACAGCACCGCGATGCGCGAGCAGTCCGTCGTGGCGCCGCTGGCGCGGGACACGATGCCGCGCCTGCGCGAGGTCGCCGACGAGCTGGCCGCCACGACCACCACGGAGCTGCGCGACCAGGGCCTGCCCGCGGACCGCATCCGCGTCACGCGCCGCGCCCACCTGCGCTACGACGGCACCGACACGACGGTCCAGGTCGAGCTCGGCGACGTCGCAGCGATGACGTCCGAGTTCGAGGCCGCCTACCGCCGGACGTACTCGTTCCTCATGGACCGCCCGCTGTTCGTCGAGGCGATGTCGGTCGAGGCCACCGGGCTCACCGAGCAGCCGGACCTCACCCACGCCGCGCTCGCGGTCGAGCCGGTCGAGCCGGGCGCGGTGTCGCTGTACACCGGGGACGCCTGGCGGGACGCGCCGCTGTACGAGCGCGAGCGGATGCGCCCCGGCGAGTCGGTCACCGGCCCGGCGATCATCGCGGAGGCCAACGCGACCACGGTCGTCGAGCCCGGCTGGCGTGCCTCGCTGTCCGAGGCCGGCCACCTGCTGGTCACCCGGGAACGGGCGATCGCCGGAGAGTCCGATGTGGACGCCGAGCGCGCGGACCCGGTGCTGCTGGAGATCTTCAACAACCTGTTCATGTCGATCGCCGAGCAGATGGGCACCGCGCTCGAGTCGACCGCGCAGTCGGTGAACATCCGCGAGCGGCTGGACTTCTCGTGCGCCCTGTTCGACGCCGAGGGCAACCTGATCGCGAACGCACCGCACATCCCGGTCCACCTGGGCTCGATGGGCACGAGCGTGCAGGAGGTGATCCGCCGGGCGGGCGGCGGGATGCGGCCGGGCACGGTGTACGCGGTGAACGACCCGTACCACGGCGGCACGCACCTGCCGGACGTGACGGTCGTGACGCCCGTGTTCTCCGGCGCGGAGCTGCTGTTCTTCGTCGCCTCCCGCGGGCACCACGCGGAGATCGGCGGCATCACCCCCGGCTCGATGCCCGCCCACAGCCGCGAGGTGTACGAGGAGGGCGTGCTGTTCGACAACTGGCTGCTGGTCGAGGACGGCGAGCTGCGCGAGGCCGAGACGCTCGAGCACCTGTCCGCCGCGCGGTACCCCTCCCGCGACCCGCGGACCAACCTGACCGACCTGCGCGCCAAGATCGCCGCGAACACCAAGGGCGTGGCCGAGGTCGAGAAGATGATCGAGCACTTCGGACTGGACGTGGTGCGCGCCTACATGCGGCACGTGCAGGACAACGCGGAGGAGGCGGTCCGCCGCGTGATCGACGCGCTGGAGGACGGCGAGTACGTCTACGAGATGGACTCGGGCGCGATGATCGCCGTCCGCATCACCGTCGACCGCGCCGCCCGCTCGGCGGTGATCGACTTCTCCGGCACGTCCGACCAGCTCGGCACCAACTTCAACGCGCCGACGTCGGTGACCACCGCGGCGGTGCTGTACGTCTTCCGCACCCTCGTCGCCGACGAGATCCCGCTGAACGACGGCTGCTTACGCCCGCTCCGGATAGTCATCCCGCCGGGCTCGTTGCTGGCCCCGGAGTACCCGGCGGCGGTGGTGGCGGGCAACGTGGAGACCTCGCAGGCGATCACGGGTGCGCTGTACGCGGCGCTGGGCGCGCAGGCCGAGGGCTCGGGGACGATGAACAACGTGACGTTCGGCGACGAGCGTTACCAGTACTACGAGACGGTCGGCTCTGGTTCGGGCGCGGGCGAGGGCTTCGCGGGGGCGTCGGTGGTGCAGACCCACATGACGAACTCGCGGCTGACGGACCCCGAGGTGCTGGAGTGGCGCTTTCCGGTGTTCCTCGACGAGTTCGCGGTGCGGCCCGGTAGCGGCGGCGCGGGCCGCTGGCGCGGTGGCGACGGTGCCGTGCGGCGGATCCGTTTCCGCGAGCCGATGACGGTCTCGACCCTGACCGGCCACCGCCGCGTGCCGCCGTACGGCATGGCGGGCGGCGAACCGGGGGCGCTCGGCCGCAACCGGATCCTGCGCGCGGACGGCTCGGTGACCGAACTATCCGGTTGCGACAGCGCGGAGGTGGCCCCGGGGGACACGCTGGAGATCGAGACACCGGGTGGCGGCGGCTACGGCGAGAAGTGAAAACCGCATTCCCGACAATCGTCTGGACTATCCCCTTACCGGCCAACCTTCGCTACCCCGCCACGTCCGAACGAGCAAAGGGACACACAGGACGATCTGAGTCGGGGAAGGAACACGAACATGAGGATGAGCACGACGAGGGCACTCATCGTGGGCTTGGCGGTGGCGGCGGCCGGGCTGGCGTCGGCCTGCAGCGCGGAGCAGTCGGCGAGCGGGGGCGAGGCCACGAGCACCCCGCCGGCGTCGTCCACTTCGGCCAGTGCCGGCGAGCCGGAGCCGAGCTCGGCACCGGATTCCACGCCGGCCACCGAAGGCGCGGAGACCGGCGAGGAGGACGGTGCGGGCAGCGACGCGCCGGTCGACGAGGGAAAGGGCACGAACTGCGGCAAGGTGGACGGGACGAACGGCCAGGTCGACGTGGTCGCGGTGGACACCGCGGCCGGCACGGTCGGCTGTGTGGAGGCGATCAACGTGATCACCGAGTACTACGCGCAGGCACCCACGAAGGGCCAGGGGACCGCGTACACGCTGACCGTCGACGGGTGGTCCTGCCTGACCGACACCGGCGCGCAGGGTAGCGGCGCCGTCGGCTGCGACAAGGACGGGCTGGCCTTCCACACGCAGGCCTGACCGTTGTCCCGTTGCCACGATCCGGCGGCACCCCGTGCGCTGCCGCCGGATCCGGCCACCGGTAGCGTGCCCCCATGTTCGGCTTGCCAGACCACGTGACCGCGTGCCTTTTCGACCTCGACGGGGTGCTGACCGGCACCGCGGAGCTGCATCGTGCGGCGTGGAAAGAGACCTTCGACGCGTTCCTGCTCGCCCGGGACGGTGCCGGCTTCGCGCCGTTCACCGAGGCGGACTACAACAACTACGTCGACGGCCGCCCGCGGTTCGACGGGGTGCGCTCGTTCCTCGCGTCCAGAGACATCTCGCTGCCCGAGGGCGCGCCCGACGACCCGCCCGCCGCGGACACGGTGCACGGGGTCGGCAACCGGAAGAACGCTCGCGTCCAGCAGATCATCACCGAGCGGGGCGTCAACCCCTACCCCGGCTCGGTGCGCTACCTCGAGGCCGCGCAGCAGGCCGGCATCCGGATCGCCGTCGTCACCTCGTCGGCCAACGGCGAGGCCGTGCTCGAGGCCGCCGGCCTCACCAAGTACGTCGAGGCCCGCGTCGACGGCGTCGTGATCGCCGAGCGCGGCCTCAAGGGCAAGCCCGCACCCGACTCGTTCCTCGCCGGCGCCGAGGCGCTCGGGGTGGCCAAGGAGAACGCCGCCGTGTTCGAGGACGCCCTCTCCGGGGTCCAGGCCGGCCGGACGGGCGGCTTCGGGTACGTCGTCGGCGTCGACCGGGTGGGCCAGGCCGAGGCCCTGCGCACCCACGGCGCGGACATCGTCGTCGACGACCTGGCCGACCTGCTGGACGGCGAGTCATGACACACGGCTTCCAGATCTCCCCGTGGGAGCTGCGCTGGAACACCCTCGACCTCGACGCGCTCGAGCGCACCGAGTCGATCTTCGCGCTCTCCAACGGCCACATCGGCATGCGCGGCACCTTCGAGGAGGGCGAACCGCGCGGCCTGCCCGGCACGTACCTCAACGGCTTCTACGAGCAGCACCCGCTGCCCTACGCCGAGGCCGCCTACGGCTATCCCGAGGACGGCCAGACGATCGTCAACGTCACCGACGGCAAGATCATCCGGCTGCTGGTCCAGGACGAGCCGCTCGACATGCGCTACGGCCGGGCGATCGAGCACCACCGGGTGCTCGACTTCCGCTCCGGGACGCTGCGCCGCGACACCGTGTGGGAGTCGCCGACCGGGCGCCGGGTGCGGGTGCGCACCGAGCGGCTGGTCTCGTTCACCCAGCGCGCGGTGGCCGCGATCCGCTACGAGGTCGAGCCCATCGACGACAACCTGCAGCTGGTCGTGCAGTCCGAACTGCTCGCCAACGAGCCGATCGACTCGTACAGCAAGGACCCCCGGGTGGCCGCGACGCTCTCCCAGCCGCTGGCCGCCGAGGATGCCGTGGCCCGCGACTACCGGGCCGTGCTCGTCCACCACACGCGGCGGTCCGGGCTGCGCATGGCGGCCGGGATGGACCACGAGATCGAGACCGAGAACGGGTCGCGCTGCGACATCGAGGCCGAGGAGGACCTCGCCCGGCTGACCGCCGCGGTCGACGTGCCGAAGGGCTCGACGCTGCGGGTCACCAAATACCTCGGCTACGGCTGGTCGGCCCGCCGGTCCGCGCCGGCCCTGCGCGACCAGGTCGACGCCGCCCTCGCGGGCGCGCTGCAGACCGGCTGGGCCGGCCTGGTCGCCGAGCAGCGCCGCTACCTCGACGACTTCTGGGCGACCGCGGACGTCGAGATCGACGGCGACGACGAGCTGCAGCAGGCCGTGCGGTTCGCGCTGTTCCACGTGCTGCAGGCCGGTGCCCGCGGGGAGAGCCGGGCGATCCCGGCCAAGGGCCTCACCGGCCCCGGCTACGACGGGCATTCGTTCTGGGACACCGAGACGTTCGTGCTGCCGGTGTTCACCTACACCGCGCCGGAGGCCGCCCGCGACGCGCTGCGCTGGCGTCACTCCACGATCGACAAGGCACGCGACCGCGCGGAGGCGCTCGGCCTCGAAGGGGCCGCGTTCCCCTGGCGGTCCATCAACGGCGCGGAGTGCTCGGCGTACTGGCCGGCCGGCACCGGGGCGTTCCACGTCTCGGCGGACGTGTCCGACGCCGTCGTCCGCTACCTGTCCGCGACGCAGGACACCGAGTTCGAGCGGGACCAGGCGGTCGAGATCCTCGTGGAGACCGCCCGGCTGTGGCACTCGCTCGGCCACCACGACGTGCACGGCGGGTTCCGCATCGACGGCATCACCGGCCCGGACGAGTACACCGCGGTGGTGGACAACAACGTCTACACGAACCTCATGGCGCAGTGGAACCTGCGCCAGGCCAGCGACGTGTGCGCCCGCCAGCCCGAGGCGGCGGCGATGCTCGGGGTGACCGAGGACGAGACGAAGGCCTGGCGCAACGCGGCGGACAAGATGGTGCTGCCCTACGACGAGGTGCTCGAGGTGCACCCGCAGTCGGAGCGGTTCACCGAGCACGCGGAGTGGGACTTCGAGAACACGCCGGACGAGCGCTACCCGCTGCTGCTGAACTTCCCGTACTTCGACCTCTACCGCAAGCAGGTGGTCAAGCAGGCCGACCTCGTGCTGGCCATGTACCTGCGCGGCGACGCGTTCACCCCCGAGCAGAAGGCCCGCAACGTCGCCTACTACGAGGCGCGGACCGTGCGCGACTCCTCGCTGTCCGCGTGCGCGCAGGCGGTCATGTGCGCGGAGGTCGGCCACCTCGACCTGGCCTACGACTACTTCGCCGAGGCCGCGCTCACCGACCTGCACGACCTGCACCACAACGTGCGCAACGGGCTGCACATCGCCTCACTCGCCGGGGCGTGGATGGTCGCGGTCGCCGGGTTCGGCGGCATGCGCGACCACAACCACACGCTGCACTTCTCCCCGCGGCTGCCCCGGGCGATCAGCCGGCTGGCTTTCCGGCTGACCTACCGGGACAGCCGCTTCGCTGTGGAGATAGGCCAGGGCGAAGCGACGTACACGTTGCTCGAGGGGCCCGAGGTGACGGTGACCCATCACGGCGCGGACCTGCTGATCACCGAAGCTCCGGAGAGCCGCTCTATCCCGCCCGCACCCGACCGCCCGGCGCCGGTCCAGCCGGCCGGCCGGGCCCCGCGGCGGCGCGGGCGTTAGAGGAGGACGACCTCGCGCGTGCCGTCCGGTCCGGTGACCGTCACCTGCTCACCGCCCTCCTTGATGACGCGGTACACGAAGTCGCCGTAGCCGACGAGGCGGCGCAGCGCCTCGGTGAGCGTGACGCCCTCGCGTTCGATGACGTTCTCCAGCGCGCGGACCATGTCCGGCGAGATGGCCACGTTGACCCGCTTCGGCGCCGTGGGGCGGCTCTGCTCGGTGGTCTGCCCACCGGATTCGACGTCCGGGCGGTTACCCGACATGACCACATCCTGATCTGTGCGCATAGCGAGCACTTCCTGACGACTGATTCGACCTGTTGTGATCCCCGCCCCGGACAACACGCCTCGAATGGTCGTATGTCCGCCGCCACTAGGCAGCCGTGTCAAGTCTGACACGCGTACTACATTGATGCAACACGTGTATGCCACGCGATAGGCGTTGTTTATGTGGCTCTATGGAGTTACTCTGCTCTATAGAGTGATGTTCGCATCGCGAACACCCCCGCCACTCCGGTCCCGCTTCCGGCGGTGCCACAGCATCGCCGGCCCCCACATGAAGGAACGGCGATCATGCAGGACACCAGCCCGGCAGCCAGCCAGCGTCCCGAGTCGATCACCGGCCGCGACGTCGAAGGCCAGGCGCGGGTGGAGGTCACCTGGTTCGAGGACTGCGTCGACCAGCCGGCCGACGCGCCGCTCATCGCCTTGCTGCCACTACCGGACTCGTCATGAACCCGGCGCCCGACCCGTCGCGGCTGCTGCGCAGGTTCCGCCGGCCGCCACCCGGCGTGGTCGACGAGGACGGCACCTGGGTGGACCGGGCCGTGCCGGGCAACCGGGCGCTGATCGCGCGCGGGCGAGAGCTGGAGCTGCGCGCGCAGCAGGCGGAGATCGAGGCGAAGTCCGCGGCGCGGCGGCACTACCTGCGGATGCAGACGTGGGTGCTGCTCGGCGTCGGCGCGTTGATCCTGCTGACGATCCTCGCCCTGGTGCTGGGCCTGTGGGTGAACGCGATCAGCCCGACGTTCGCGACCGAGCTGGCCCGCATCACGCTGCCGATCCTGCTGGGCGCCGCCGCGACGATCGTGGGCGCGTTCTTCGGTGTGGGCACGAACGTGCACCCGGGACGGGACTTCGAGACCCGGCGGGGCGCCAAACGGGAACGCCGCGGTGGGGAACACGACGGCTCCTAGCCCTACTGGCGGGGGGCCGGGATGAGCAGGAAGAGCGGGGTGTCGACAGGACACTCGGAGGCGTCGAACCAGGTCTCGTCGATCGGTTCGATGCCGCTCGTCATCAGCTGCCCGCGCGGCTCGCACACCGGGTCATACAAGTCACCGTGCACGCGCCAGGTCGCCTGATGTTCGCGGTAAGGGGCGGAGCTTGTGTCTGGCATGAGCGTGTCGCCCTCCTCGGCGCCAAGCTAAGAGAATAACGCGGTGTCGACAGTGGTTCAACAGTCCGTAAGTGTCGATTACGTGTAGCAGTCGTGTTGCATCTGCGCCATCCGCACACCTACACTTACCCCGTTTGGCCTCGACCTACCATCACGGGATGTGATCATGTCGGCTAAGAGCGCACGAGCCGAGTCCACGCAAAGCCAGCGCGCGGAGCCGAAGCGGATCAACGTGGCGGTTTCCCCGGACACGGTCACCGCCCTGGAGAACGTGATCGAGCGCGAGGGCGTGACCCTCACCGAAGCCCTCCGCCGCCTCATCGGTTACGGCGACTTCGTGTACCGAGCCGTCCGCGAGAACCGCGAACAGCTGGTGGTCAAGGGCCCCGACGGCGCCCGTGAAGTAGTCCTGCTGTAGCTGCCAGTGGCGTTAGCTGCCCATTGCTTGCCAGTCGAGGACGGGGGCGGCCAGGTCGCGGATCGTGGCCAGCAGGCCCAGGCGGGCCGCTCGCACCTGCGGGTCCTCGGCCATCACGAGGATGTCCTCGAAGAACGTGTTGACCGGCGCGGTGAGGTCCGCCGCCGAGGCCACGAAGTCAGCCAGCGAGTGCGGGCCCGTGCCCAGCGACTCGGCCACCTTCACCAGTGCCTGGTGCAGCTCGAGCTCCGCCGGCTCCACCAGGCGCGCCGGGTCGTAGCCGGCCGCGGTGTCCGCGGGCACGATCCGGCGCACCCGCTGCAGCGCGGCCACCAGCGCGGCGAAGTCCGCGTCGCCGACCCGGTGCTCGATCTCCGCCAGCGTCTCGTCCGCGGTCGCCGGGGGCAGGGCGACGACGGCCGCCACGTGCCGGTGGTCGTGGCCGGCGTCCAGCAGCTGCTGCTCGAAGCGCCTGGTCATGAACTCGGCCACGTCGTCCACGGTGGACGGGGGCACCTCGATGCCCTGCGCCCGCACGTGCCCGGCCGCGGCGGCGAGCCCACGGGACAACGTGATCGCCCGCAGCGTCGGGTGCGCCCGCAGGATGCTGATCACCCCGGCCGCCGCCCGGCGCAGGCCGAACGGGTCGGAGCTGCCGGTCGGGGCCGCGCCGACCGCGAACAGGCCGACCAGCACGTCGAACCGGTCCGCCAGCGCCAGCACCGCGCCGGGCAGCGTCGCCGGCGGCGCGTCACCCGCCGACCGCGGCCGCTCCATGTCGAACAGCGCCTGCGCGACCGCGTCGGACTCCCCCGCCCGAACGGCGTACTCGCGCGCCATGACGCCGGCCAGGCTGGTCAGCTCGATCACCATCTGTGACCCCAGGTCGAACTTCGCGAGCGCCCCCGCCCGCGCCAGCGTCGCCTGGTCCGCGGCCGGCAGCACCGTGCCCAGCTCGGCGGCCACCGCGGCGATGCGGTTCGCGCGATCGGTCATCGAGCCGAGCCGCTCCTCGAACGCGAGCCGCGACAGCTCCGCCTTCATCGCCGTCGGCGCCACCTTCAGGTCCGCCCGCCAGAAGAAGCTGGCGTCCTCGTACCGCGCCCGCAGCACCGCCTCGTTGCCCGCGCGCACCGCGTCGGCGTCGCAGCTGCCGTTGGCCACCGCCACGAAATGCGGCAGCAGCTCCCTCGCCGCCGTGCGCACCGGCAGGTAGCGCTGGTGCTTGCGCATGACGGTCGTCAGGATCTCCTGCGGCAGCTCGAGGTACGACGCCGCGAACCCGCCCAGGATCGCGTTCGGCTCCTCGACCAGGTTGGTGATCTCGTCGATCAGGGCGGCCTCGCCCCCGACGTCGATCGACCCGCCGACCGACTCGGCCAGCTTCTGGGCCGCCGACACGATCGCCAGCCGCCGGTCCGCGATCGATGCCGTGATCCCGTGCCCGGACAGGAAGCCCAGGTAGCCCTCCGCCGAGGGCACGGCGACCTCGGGCGGCGTCGCCGTGCGGTGCACCCGCGTGGTCCGCCCCGACGACAGCGCCGACACCGCGACCGGCACGACCTCCGAGCCCAGCAGCGCCACGAGCCAGCGCACCGGCCGGCTGAACGACAGCTTCGTGTCGTCCCACCGCATGTTCTTGTCCGCCCGCAGCTCCGCCACGAGCTCGCCGAGCACGCCGCTGAGCACCTCGACCGCACCGCGGCCGACGTCCTTCTTCGTCACGCCGACGTGCTCGTTGCCGTCGACCTCGACCTTCTCCAGCGCGGACACGTCCACGCCCTGCCCGCGCGCGAAGCCCTGCGCGGCCTTCGTCGGCGCGCCGTCGGCGCCGTACGCGGCGCTCACCCGCGGGCCGCGGACGAACCGCTCCGCGTCGGGCTCGACCGGCGCGACGTCCGCGACCAGGGCCACCACCCGGCGCGGTGTCGCGTGCACCTCGACCGTGCCGTGCGCGAGCCGGGTCGCGCCCAGCTTGTCGACCAGCGCCTCGCGCACCGCCCGGGCGGTCCGGCTGACCTCGCCGGGCGGCAGCTCCTCGGTGCCGATCTCGAACACCAGCGGCGCGGCCTCGGTGACGGCCTGCGAACGACGCCGGCACCGCGGCGGGCTCGGGTGCCGCGGACATGCCGAGCGGGTGACCGAGCTCCTCGCGGCGGGCCGCCCACAGCTGCGAGACCTCACGGGAGAGCCCGCGCATCCGGGCGAACGCGCGCGCCCGCTCGGTGGTGGAGATCGCGCCGCGCGCGTCCAGCACGTTGAACGTGTGCGAGCACTTGAGCACGTGCACGTACGCGGGCACCGGCAGCCGCGCGTCGAGCATCCGGCGTGCCTCGGCCGCGTAGTCCTCGAACAGCCGCCGCTGGGTGTCCACGTCCGCGTCGTCGAGGTAGAAGCGGCTCATCTCGTACTCGGCCTGGCCGAACGCCTCGCCGTAGGAGATGCCCGGCGCGTACACGATGTCCTTGAAGTGGCTGACGTTCTGCAGCGCCATGATGATGCGCTCGACGCCGTAGGTGAGCTCCACCGACACCGGGTCCAGGCTCATGCCGCCGGCCTGCTGGAAGTAGGTGAACTGGGTGATCTCCAGACCGTCCAGCCACACCTCCCAGCCCAGGCCCCACGAGCCGGTCGCCGGGTTCGCCCAGTTGTCCTCCACGAACCGGATGTCGTGGGCGTGGATGTCGACGCCGAGTGCCTCGAGGCTGTGCAGGTACTGCTCCTGCGGGTCGCCCGGCTCGGGCTTGAGGATGACCTGGAACTGGGTGTGCGTCTGCAGCCGGTTGGGGTTCTCGCCGTACCGAGAGTCGTCGGGCCGCACGCTCGGCTCGACGTAGGCGACCCGCCACGGCTCCGGACCCAGCACCCGCATGATCGTCGCCGGGTTGAGGGTGCCGGCGCCGACCTCGGTGTTGAACGGCTGCACGATCATGCAGCCACGTTCGGTCCAGTAGCGGGTCAGCGCGAGCAAGGCGTCCTGCATGGTCAGCACCGCACAACCCTAATGTTTCCCCTCGATGGACGAGTCGATGGGCCACCGCGGGCCGGTACGTCACACTCGACGGGTGCTGCAGGTGCTCGCCGTGGTGATGGCGCTCGTCCTCGTGGTGCTCACGCTCGCCTACGTCTTCCAGCGCAAGCTGATCTACCTGCCGTCGACCGACCCGGTGCCGCCGGCCGGCACGGTCCTGCCCGGCGCCCACGACGTGCGGCTGACGACCGCGGACGGGCTGACGCTCGGCGCCTGGTACGTGCCCGCGACGGCCGGCGACCTCGGCGTGACGGTGTTGCTCGCGCACGGCAACGCGGGTGACCGGGCGATGCGCGCGCCGCTCGCGCGCACGCTGGCCGCGCGTGGGATGTCCGTGCTGCTGCTCGACTACCGCGGCTACGGCGGCAACCCCGGCGACCCGACCGAGGAGGGCCTCGCGCTCGACGTGCGCGCGGCGCGGTCGTACCTGGTCGACGAGCTGAAGGTGCCCCCGGGGCGGCTGGTCTACTTCGGGGAGAGCCTCGGCTGCGCGGTGGTCACCGAACTGGCCACCGAGCACCCGCCCGGCGGGTTGCTGCTGCGCTCACCCTTCACGGCCCTGGCCGACGCGGCGGCCGAGCACTACCCGTTCCTGCCGGTGCGCCTGCTGCTGAAGGACCGGTACCCGCTGGCCGAGCGGATCCGCGAGGTCCGCGTGCCGACCGTCGTCGTGTACGGGTCCGGGGACACCGTCATCCCGCCAGAGCAGAGCCGGGCCGTGGCGCGTGTGGCGGGCGGACCCGTCACATCCATCGAGGAGCCCGGGGTCGACCACAACGACCCTGAGCTATTCGGCGGCCCCCGACTGGCCGACGCCGCGGCCCGGCTCTCCGTTCAGGTGGCGGCCGGTTAGGCCACGTGTTCGTCCCGGCGCTTGCGGTGGGCGTAGGCGGCACGGCGCTCGCCTTCGTCCAGGCCTCCCCAGATTCCGTAGGGCTCGAACACGGTGAGTGCGTGGTGCCGGCACTCGACGATGACCGGGCACGACTTGCAGATCTCCTTCGCCCGCGCGATGCGCTGCTCGCGGGCCTGCCCGCGCTCGGCGCGCGGATGGAAGAACATGTCGCTGTTCTGGCCGCGGCACGAGCCCAGGCGTTGCCAGTCCCAGGTCTCCGACACGGGTCCCGGCAGCCTCGACATGTCAACCATGGGTCCGCTCCTTAAGAGATCGCGCGTGGGCGTGCAATCGGGTGGTACCCGGCTCGTTCGCAACGCAAACCAGAAAGGTGCGGACTGGTGCATCGTTCCGCGGAGGGGTCATGATGATCGGGTAAGGACGGCGGGTGGGGAGGGCAGTAGCAGTGGCGAGACCGATCTGGAGCGGAGCGATCAACTTCGGTCTGGTGACCATCCCGGTCGAGCTGTACAGCGCGACCGAGGACCACACGATCAGCTTCCGGCAGTTCGAGCGGGGGACGTCGGACCGGATCCGGTACAAGCGGGTGAACGAGCGGACCGGCAAGGAGGTGGCGTACTCCGACATCGTGAAGGGCGCCGACCTCGGCGGCGGCGAGTACGTGATCATCGAGCCGGACGAGCTGGACGCCATCGCGCCCGGCCGGTCGCGGACGATCGACATCAACTCGTTCGTCGAGCTCGACGACATCGACCCGGTCCATTTCCAGAAGACCTACTGGCTGGCCCCGGCCAAGGAGGAGTACGGCAAGTCCTACTCGCTGCTGCTCCAGGCCATGGAGAAGTCCAACCGGGCCGGCATCGCGACGTTCGTGATGCGCGGCAAGGAGTACCTGACCGCGGTGCGGGCCGGCGACGGGATGCTGGTGCTGAACACGCTGCTTTTCCCCGAGGACATCCGCGACCCCGCCAAGGAGCTCAAGTCGCTGCCGGAGGTCACGACCGCGCGCGGCAAGGAGATCGAGATGGCGACGAGCCTGATCGACTCGATGACCGACGAGTGGCGGCCCGAGGACTACCACGACACGTACACCGAGCAGGTCGAGAAGCTGATCGAGGACAAGCGCGCGGGCAAGGAGATCGTCGCCGAGACCGCGCCGAGCGAGCCGACGAAGGTCGTGGACCTGTTCGAGGCGCTGTCCAAGAGCGTCGAGAGCCGCAAGAAGCGCCGCGACACGCCCGCCGCCGACTCGGCCGGGGAGGACCTGTCCAGCCTCAGCAAGGCTGATCTCGACAAGCTGGCCCGCGACCTCGACGTCAAGGGCCGGTCCAAGATGAGCCGCGACGAGCTGGAGGAGGCCGTCACGGCGGCGAAGAGCGCGGGCGCCGCCTAGCCAGGGCCGCCTCCCCGGCAGTCGGCTGGTTACGTGGCTACTTGGCGCGCTTGTAGAACGGGAGCTTGACCACGTCGACCGGGGACGGCTTGCCCCGCACGTCCACCGCCAGCTTCGTGCCCGGCGCGGACAGGGCCGGCGGGACGTAGGCCATCGCGATCGGGTGGCCCAGGGTCGGCGACAGGGCGCCGCTGGTGACCTCGCCGACCCGGGTGTCGCCGTCGAGGACCGGGTAGCCGTGCCGCGGCGCCCGCCGGCCCTCGCCGATCAGGCCCACCAGTGTGGCCGACGCCTCGACGCGGCTGCGCTGCAGCAGCGCGGCCCGGCCGACGAAGTCCGCCGACTTGTCGAACTTGACCACCCGGCCCAGCCCCGCGTCGAACGGGCTCATCTCCACCGTGAGCTCATTGCCGTACAGCGGCATGCCCGCCTCCAGCCGCAGCGTGTCCCGGCACGCGAGCCCGGCCGGCAGCAGCGACGTCCCGCCCGCGCCGGTCAGCGTCCGCCACACGTCCGGGGCGTGCGGCGCCTCCGCGTAGACCTCGAAGCCGTCCTCGCCGGTGTAGCCGGTGCGGGCCAGCAGCACGTCGTGGTCGCCGATCCGCGTCGGGGCCGAGCCGTAGTACGGCAGCGCGTCGAGGTCGGCGTCGCACACCTTCCCGATGATCCCGGCCGCGAGCGGCCCCTGGACCGCGATCAGCGCGCAGTCCCGAGAGCGGTCCGCCACCTCGACCGTGAACCCCTCCGCGCGGTTGCCCAGCTCCGCCGCGACCACCTCGGCGTTCGACGCGTTCGCCACCACCATGAAGTGGTCCTCGCCGAGCCGGTACACGACGAGGTCGTCGAGCACGCCGCCGTCCGCGTCGCAGATCATCGTGTACCGGGCCCGGCCGACCTTCACCCCGGACAGGTTGCCGACCAGCGCGTAGTCCAGCGCCCGGGACGCCTCCGGACCGGTCAGCTCGATCTCACCCATGTGCGAGAGGTCGAACAGCCCGGCAGCCTCCCGGACCGCCTTGTGCTCGGCCAGCTCGCTGCCGTAACGCAGCGGCATCGACCACCCGGCGAAGTCGGTGAAGGTCGCCCCGAGCTCGGTGTGGACATCGTGCAGCGGAGATGGTGTGGTCATGCCTCGATCCTGCCTGTCCGCCCGCCCGCCGGGAACCGGGGGTACCGGTGCGATCCTCACTTCGGGTACATCGTCACCCGGGGATCCAAGGCGATCTGCTTCAGCTGCTCGTGCGTGAACGGGATCTTCGACGCGGTCGGCGGCCCGGGGTACTTGCCGGACGTGGCCATGTTCGCCGCCTCGACGAGCACGTACGTCTGGTCCGGCCGCACCACGTCCACCCGGAGCGTCCTGGATCCCTTCGCCGCGGCGCCCTTGCCCAGCCCCGTCAGCATCACCAGGTCGCCGCCGGCGGTCGTCTCCGTGCGGCAGTCCGACTGGTCGACCGCGACGCCCGGTTCGTCGCATTGGATGCTGCTCGCGTCGCCGGCCCACCCGCCCGACCGCGCGACCAGCACCGAGACGCTGCCCGTGCCGTCCGCCGACTTCACACTGGCCTCCCCCATGTAGTAGTCCTCGCCGCCCTGGCAGCCGCCGCTGATCGGCTTCGGCGTGGAGAACCAGTGGTAGAACTCGAGGGGACCGAGGTGCTTGCCCGCCCGGTTCTTCGCGATGGGGTTCCGCTCCAGGGTGGCGCCCGGGCCCAGCCTGCTCGACACCACGTCGGTCAGCACGGCCGTGAGCCGGTCCTCGGTGACGGCGGGCTTCTCCGGCTGCGGTGGCGCGGTCGAGAACATGCCCGCGCACGGGTCCTCGCTCGTCGGGGCCGCCGGGGACGTCGCCCTGGTCGTGCTGGGCGGGCCCGCCGGGGCGTAGCCGCCCGCGTCGTCGGACTGCGCCACCAGGGCCACGGCGCCGAGCAGCACCGCGACCGCCGCCACGGTCGCCAGCGCGGGACTCGCGAGCCGGCGCCTGCGGTCCGCGCGGCGCCCGCGCGCGATCACGGCCTCCACGTCCACAGTGGACGGTGGAACCTCCCCGATCGCGGCGTCGAACAGGTTCTGGCTCATGTCCTTTTCTCCGTTGCTAGTCACGGGTAACCGCCTCGGCCCGTGAGCGCAGCGTGTCGAGCCCCCGCGAGGTCTGGCTCTTCACGGTGCCCTCGGTACAGCCGAGGATCTCGGCGGTCTCCTCCACCGAGAGATCGCAGTAGAGGCGCAGCACGACGGCGGCCCGCCGCCGCTTCGGCAGCCCGTCGAGCAGGTCGAGCAGCTGCTCGCGGTCGACGACGCGGTACTCCGCGACCGACTCGAGCTCCGGCAGCCGTTCGGTGGGCTCCTCCCGGCGGCGCCACGGCCGGCGCTTCTCGTCCAGCCACACCCGCAGGAGGATCCGGCGCACGTAGGCGTCGACACCGTGGCTGCCCCCGACGCGCGCCCAGTGCCGGTAGAGCTTGCCGATGGTGATCGACACGAGGTCGTCGGCCGTGTGCCAGTCCCGGCACAGCAAGTACGCCACCCGCCGCATGACTTCCATCCGGCCGGACACGTAGTCGCGATAAGCCGCTTCCTCGGACCGTTTCACCGGTTCCTCCCTGTGCTCGCCCCTATGCCCTGATCAACGCGTCGCTGCGGGGCCGGGGTTGCTCGAAGCCGGGACAAGATGCGGCTGACATGATGCGGCAATGCCCCGCTTCCACCACACCATGGCGATCACGGCCGTCGACCGGGCCTGGTTCGAGCGTCTGGTGCTGCTCACCCACGACGCCGCCAAGGACGTCCTCGGTTCCGCCGAGTGCCCGCTCACCGAGGGCGAGGCCCTCGCACCGGGCGCGCGGTACACGGCACCCGAGGGCGGCGCCCGGCTCTCGCTCACGTCATGGGACCCGGACGGCGCGACGGCCGGCCGGCTGGAGACCGACGGCGAGGACATCACGACGTCGTGGACCGGCGAGCTGCACGGCGTGCACGCGCCCCGGACCGCCACGCTCGGCAACGAGGTGCGGGCCGGCCACGCCGGCGGGATCGCCGCCTCGACGGTCGAGACGCGGGTGGACCTCGACGGCTGGTGGTCAGCGGCGGCCGGAGACCATGCCGAGGACGCGGCACCGGTCACGGGGATCGCGCGGTACCGGGTGTTCGAGCTCGCCTACGAGCTCACGCCCGCGCCAGGACCGGACGGGGACCTGAACCTCGCGGTCGCCGTCGACCTGCGCGGGCACGGGTTCGCCCGGCTCGTGCTCGCCCTGGCCCTGCCGGTGCGCAACCGGCTGTGGCGGCGCTACGTCGGCGAGCTGGACGAGGTCGCGCGGAAGTGGAACGAGGGGCTGCCGCGCCTGCGGGCCATGCCCGAGGAGGAGCTGGCGCAGCTCGTCGCGGACCGGGTCCGGGCACTGCTGCGCGGTCAGTCGAGCCGGAAGCCGTAGGGCAGCTCGAGCCGGTGCGCGGCGAGCAGCGCGGAGTCGGCGAGCAGCTCGCGGGTCGGGCCGTCGGCGACGATCACGCCGTCGTCGATCAGCACGCTGCGCGGGCACAGCTGCAGGGCGTAGGGCAGGTCGTGGGTGACCATCAGCATCGTGCGGTCCAGGGCCAGCAGCACCTCGGCCAGCTCGCGGCGGGCCACCGGTTCCAGGTTCGCCGACGGCTCGTCGAGCACCAGGATCTCCGGGTCGCACGCGAGCACGGTGGCCAGCGCGACGCGGCGGCGCTGGCCGCCGGACAGGTGCATCGGTGACCGGTGCAGGTGCGCGGTCATGCCGACCGCGTCCAGCGCCGAGCGCACGCGCGCGTCGAGAACGTCCCCGGACAGACCGAAGTTGGCCGGGCCGAACGCGACGTCCTCCCCGACCGTCGGCATGAAGAGCTGGTCGTCCGGATCCTGGAACACGATGCCGACCCGGCGGCGCACCTCCCGCAGCGTCGCCTTCGACACCGGCAGCCCCGCCACCGAGATCCGCCCGGCACCCGCGGTCAGCACGCCGTTGAGGTGCAGGACCAGCGTCGTCTTGCCCGCGCCGTTCGGCCCGAGCAGCGCCACCCGCTCGCCCGGCGCCACCCGCAGGTCGATCCCGTACAGCGCCTGGTGACCGTCCGGGTAGGCGAACGCCAGCCGCTCGACCCGCAACGCCGGCGGCCGCGCGGTCACCTCGTCGACCGCGGCCTGCTCCCCCTCCGTCACGGTGCCCATTGTTCGCTTCGCTCCTGCGCTACTCGCCGTCTTCCTCCTCCGTGCTCGACGCTGACGCGCCTGCGCGCGAGCGTCAGTCCAGAACGAGGACGATTCGCGACGAGCCGGCTCTGATCGCGACCATCGGCGTTGCCGTCGCCGGCGAGGTCGGGAATCGTCCTCGCAGAACGCTCCGTCGCTCCGCTCACGGTGCCCATACTGCCGCTCCCAGCACGCACGCCGTCAGCAGCACGGGCACCAGCCCGGTCAGCCAGGTCGACGGCGCCGCCGCCGCGCCGCGGTCGGGCATCGTGCCCGTCCAGCCGCGGGACACCATCGCCAGGTGTACCCGCTCGCCGCGCTCGTAGCTGCGCACGAACAGCGACCCGATCCCCCGCGCGGTCGCCCCGACCTGCCACAGGAACCGCGGGTCGTGCCCGCGGGAGATCCGGGCGGTTCGCATCCGCCGGGCCTCGGCCGCGATCACCTCGAGGTAGCGCAGCATCAGCGTCGCGATCGTCGTCAGCGCCGCGGGGGCGTGGAGCCGCTGGATGCCCACGATCAGGTCGCGCGGCGCGGTCGTGGCCGCGAGGGTCAGCGACGCGAGCACGCCGATCGTGCCCTTCGCCAGGATGTTCCAGCCCGCGAGCGCGCCCGGCTCGGACAGGCTCAGTCCCAGGAAGTCGAACCGCGGCCCGCCGCCGAGGAACGGCATCACGAGCGCGATCACCACGAACGGCACCTCGATCACCGCGCGCCGCACGAAGTGGCCGACCGGGACGGCGGCGACCGACCAGATGCCCGCCAGCACCACCAGGTACAGGCCGAACGCCCAGAACTCCGTGCGCGGCGTGGCCACCACGCAGATCACGCCGAGCAGCGCGGCGACGATCTTGACCTGCGCCGGCAGCCGGTGCACCGGCGAGGTGCCGGCCCGGTACAGGACGTGGACGCCGTGTCCGCCGCTCATGTCTTCGACTTGTTCCGGGTGCGCAGCAACCGGAACAGGCCACCCGCGATGACCGCCGTGGCGGCCACGCCGATGATGCCGGCGACGCCCGTGAACCGGTCGTCACCGCCGACCGAGTAGTCGGCGAGGGGGCTGGCGGCCAGGTCGTGGTCCTTGGCCTGCCGCGCGATGCACGTCCCGGTCAGCTCCTCCCCCCGGTCGCTCTGCACGACCTCGCAGCCCTTGCGGGTCGCGGAGTCCAGCCCGTCGGGGTCGGGGTCGGCGAAGTACGACAGCGCGCCCCCGATCACCAACGCCACGAGCGCGAAGCCGGCGAAGAACAGCCAGGTCTTCCTCATGACGCGCTCCCCTCAGGCGTGGCGAGCGTCGAGTCGCGCAGCTCGAGCGGCTTCGCCGTGCCGCGCAGCAGGTACACGAGGTCCGGGCGCGCGGCGGCCACCGCGGTCACGGTCAGCGCCGTGATCAGGCCCTCGCCGATGCCGATCAGCGCGTGCAGGCCGATCATCGTCCCGGCGACCCCACCGAGCGAGAACGCCGGGTCGCCACCGATCGCGAACTCCAGCACGAAGCCCAGCGACGCGATCACCGTGCCCGAGAACGCCGCGACGAACGCGACCACGGCGAGCCCGGCCCGGCCGCGGGTGGCGATCCGGCGCAGCGCCAGGGCGACCAGGAACCCGGCCGCCGTGCCGATGAGCGCCATGTTCGTGATGTTGGCACCCAGCGCGGTCAGCCCGCCGTCGGCGAAGACCAGCGCCTGCACCACGAGCACGATGCTCACGCACAGCGCACCGACCCAGGGGCCGGCGAGAATCGCGGCGAGCGCGCCGCCGAGCAGGTGGCCGCTCACTCCCGGCAGGATGGGGAAGTTGATCATCTGGGTGGCGAACACGAACGCCGCCACCAGACCGGCCATCGGCGCGGTCCGGTCGTCCAGGTCGCGGCGGGCGCCGGCCAGCGCCGCCGCGATGCCCGTCACCGCGACGCCACCGAAGATCACCGAGGTGGGCGCGTTGATCAGACCATCGCTCATGTGCATGGCTACTGAGGTAGACACGGGGTTCACAGTAGGTTCATTCGGAGCCCTATCGCCAGAGGCTTGCAACAAACTGAGACTTGCGACGGCGATTACGATCGGTTACGTGAGCACGGCGGTCCCGGCCTTGACGTTCACCGAGCAGCGGCCCAGCGAGCCGGTGCGCGGGCTGCTGACCAGGAACTACCTCGCCTTCGCCCAGCCGGCCACGGTCGGTGAGCGCTGGCTCGTCACCCCGACGCCGACCGTCACCGTGATCGTCAACACCGGCGCCGCGTTCGGCGGGCTGCCCGGCTCGTTCGTCACCGGCCTCGCCGACACCCATGGCGTCGTGGAGCAGTTCGGAGCCATCGAGTGCGTGGATTTGAAGCTGACCCCACTCGGTGCCTACACCCTGCTCGGCGTGCCGCTGGACCAGCTCACCAACGAGGTGGCCGACCTGGCCGCCGTGCTGGGCCCGGACGCCGCCCGGCTCACCGAGCGGCTGGCGAACACGACTGGCTGGGCGGCCCGGTTCGCCGTGCTCGACGAGTTCATGCTGGCCCGTGCCGAGGCCGGACCGGCGCCGGCACCTGAGGTCCGCTGGGCCTGGCGACGCCTCGTCGAGACCGGCGGCGCGGTGCCCGTCGGCGCGCTCGCGCAGGAGGTCGGCTGGAGCCGGCGGCACCTGGTGACCAGGTTCCGCCAGCAGGTCGGCCTGCCGCCGAAGACGATCGCGCGGGTGGTCCGCTTCGAGGGGCTGCTGCGCCGGGTCGCCGGCACGGGTGGCGCCGCGTGGTCGCGGATCGCGGCCGAGTGCGGCTACTACGACCAGGCGCACATGAACCGGGACTTCCGGGAGTTCGCCGGCACCACGCCGACCGAGTACCTCGCCCGCCTCCCCGAGCGCGCGGCTCAGGAGGTCACATCCGTCCAATACGCCTGGGTACCGGCGGGCTAGCGTCCTTCTCATGATCATTCCAGCAATGCGCTACCAGGACCCGGACGCGGCCGTGACCTGGCTCGTCGAGGCGTTCGGCCTCACCGAACACAACGTCTACCGCGACGACGCGGGCCACGTCGGCCACGCCGAGCTCCGCCACGGCGACGACACGATCATGGTCAGCGGACCGCGCGACCCCGGCTGGCTCGGCGGCGGGACGGCGGACCCGCTCGCCTCCCCGATCAGCATCTACCTCGTCGTCGAGGACCCGCAGGCCCACTTCGAGCGCGCGAAGGCCGCCGGCGCCACGATCGTCCGCGACCTCGAGCACATGGACTACGGCTCGCACGAGTACTCCGCCCGCGACCCCGAGGGCAACCTCTGGTCGTTCGGGACCTACCGGCCCTGATGGCTACTGGCCCCGCACGACCCGGCCGAGGAGCGCCGCAGCGGTGACCGCGGCCTGGTCGTCGATCCGCCAAGCCGGCCAGTTGTGGCGCTGGTAGGACACCTCGACCACGAGCGTCTTGAACCGGGCGGACACCGTCGACACGTTCGCGTCGGTGCCCTTGGCTGCCTTGTGCCCCAGGCACGCCTCGTCCGCGCCCGCCACGTTCGTCTGGCTGTGCGCTCCCTGGCACGGCAGGCTGATCCTCATCGTCTCGCGGGCGGACTCCTCGTCGACACCGGCGGTCGCCTTCACCGCGAGCGCGGCCGGCTGCACGCGCGGGTCCTGCGCGTCGGTCTTGTCGTTGACCCAGTCGCAGGCGGACTCCGTCGAGTCGAGGATGACCTCCGGGCCGCGGCCGAGCCGGCTGGGCGTGCCCGGCACGAGGGCCGCCACCTGCCCGGGCGTCAGCAGGTCGCAGCCCTCCGAGAGCGAGAGTGTCGGCAGGTCGGCCGGGCTCGAGGCCTGTGCCCGCTCGGCGGAGCTGCTCGCGGCGATCAGCAGACCCAGGGAAGTACCGGCGGCGACCACGGCGACCACCGCGGCCACGACCAGCGCCGTGCGCCGCCATGACTGAGGCGAGTCAGGGTCGTCCCGGTACACCCGGAAGTCCGGCTCAGGTAGTTCGCTCATGCCCTCACACGAACGCGTTCAATCCGGTCAACGCTCGGCCGATCAGCAATTTCTGCACTTGGCTGGTGCCCTCGTACAACGTCATCACCCGGGCGTCACGGAGGATCTTGGCCACGGGGTACTCATCGAGGTAACCGTAGCCGCCGTACACCTGGATGGCGAGGTTTGCCGCCGAGACGGCGTTCTCGCTCGCGTGCAGCTTCGCCATCGACGCCTCCGTGCGGAACGGCTGCCCGCGGTCGATGAGGTCGGCGACCCGCCAGACCAGCAGCCGCGCGGCGTCGGTACCGACCGCCATGTCGGCCAGCATCTGCTGCACGAGCTGGAAACCCGCGATCGGCTTGCCGAACTGGTGGCGCTCCCCCGCGTACCTGGTCGCCGCCTCGAGCGCGGCCCGGGCGAGCCCGACGCAGCCGGCGGCGACCGACATGCGGCCCTTGTCCAGGGCCGCCATCGCGACCTTGAAGCCCTGGCCCTCGTCGCCGAGCCGCGCGGAGTCCGGCACGCGCACGCCGTCGAGGATCAGCTCGCCGGTCGACTGCCCGCGCAGGCCCAGCTTGCCCTTGATCTCCCGGTGCTCGAACCCGGCGGAGTCCGTCGGCACGAGGAACGCGGTCACGCCGCGCGGGCCGGCCTCGCCGGTGCGCGCGAACACCAGCGCGAGGTCGGCCCACGTGCCGTTCGTGATGAACATCTTCGAGCCGGACAGCACCCAGTCCGATCCGTCCCGCACCGCCTTGGTCGACAGGTTCCCGGCGTCGGACCCGGTGTCCGGCTCGGTCAGCCCGAAGCAGGACAGCGAGGCACCCGAGCACAGCCGGGGCAGCCACTCGCGCTTCTGCTCCTCCGTGCCGAAGGACAGGATCGTCTTGCCGACGAGCCCCAGCGACACCGACACGATGCCGCGGATCGCGGAGTCGCCGCGGCCGATCTCCTCCATCATCAGGCAGTAGGAGAGGTGGTCACCGCCCGAGCCGCCGTACTCCTCCGGCACGGTCAGCCCGAGGAACCCGACCTCGCCGAGCTTGCCGACGATCGACCGGTCGACCTGTTCGGCCAGATCCCAGTCGCGGACGTGGGGCGCGATCTCCCGGTCGACGAAATCCCGCGCGAGCTCGCGCAGCGCTGCCTGCTCTTCGCTGAGGGCCAGATCCATGCACGCGACCCTACCTAAGCGTGCGCTTAGCCAACACCCGCTCCGTGCGCCGCCACCCACTGCTGCATCGAGTACTCGGTCAGCGTGATCAGCGCCTGCTTGACCGACTCCCGGTTCCGGGCGTCGCACGACACGATCGGCACGTCGCCGGAGATGGCGAGCGCGTCGCGGACCTCGTCGGCGCCGTGCGACTGCTTGCCGTCGAAGCGGTTCAGCCCCACCACGTAGGGCAGCCCGCGGTCCTCGAAGAAGTCGATCGGCGAGAACGAGTCGGCGAGCCGGCGGGTGTCGGTCAGCACGACCGCGCCGATCGCGCCGCGCACCAGGTCGTCCCACATGAACCAGAAGCGCTCCTGGCCCGGGGTGCCGAACAGGTACAGCACCAGGTCGTCCTCCAGGGAGACCCGGCCGAAGTCCATGGCGACCGTGGTCGTCCGCTTGCGCGGGATCGCCTCCAGGTCGTCGATGCCCGTGCTCGCCACGGTCATCACCGCCTCGGTCGTCAGCGGCATGATCTCCGAGACCGAGCCGACGAACGTGGTCTTGCCGGCGCCGAACCCTCCTCCGACGACGATCTTCACCGACGTCATCGAGGGGGCCGGTCTCTCGGCAGGGGCCTTAAAGCCGACGGAGTCCACTCAAAACCCTTTCCATCAACATGAGGTGCGCCTTGTTGGCGCCACCGGTAGCCGTCTTGTGGACGATGACCAGGCCGAGATTCGCCATGTCGCCGAGCAGCACCTTGGCCACGCCGAGCGGCACGTGCAGCAGGGTGGCGACCTCGGCGACCGACCGGGGTTCGGTGCACAGCTCCGCGACGGAGCGATGCTCGGTCCGGGTCATCGCCTCGATGTCCTCACCGAGCTCGCTGGTGGTCACGAGCGCCTCGATCCGCAGGTCCAAAGTGGACTTGGTGCGGCCACCGGTCCACGCGTACGGGCGCACGATCGCCGCGTCCGCGGCGTCCGCGAGCTCGGCTTCCACCACGTCCAGCTGGCTTGCCGGGCGCGGTGGGGCGCCTGGGTCGGCCCAGGAGGGCCATTCGATCCGTTGCACGATCCCCCGACTCGATATGGGCCCGGTATCCTCCACTTTGGACGGAGGCGGCGCGGACCGTTTCCTTCGCTTGCGTCGCTTGCCACCGAGCGTGAGACCGTTGACCAGGTCGGCGAAGGTCTGCTCGGGTTCGGCTCCCCCGGTGGGCGGCGGGGGAACGGAGCCGGTCACGCCGGCTGCCCAACCATCCTCCCGCCGGCGCCCTGGAGCTGTGCCCGAAGCTCCGGAGTCAGGATCTGACCGACACGGTCGACCAGCAGCGTCATCTCGTACGCCACCTGGCCGATGTCAGAGACCGGCGCGGCGAGCACGGCGAGGCAGGACCCGTCGCTGATGGCCATCAGCAGCATGATCCCGCCCTGCATCTCGACGATCGTTTCCTTGACGCCGCCGGCCTCGAAGCACCGAGCGGCGCCCTGGGTGAGGCTGACAAGCCCGGACGCGACGGCGGCGAGCTGGTCCGCCCGGTCCACCGGTAGCCGGATCGACGAGGTGAGCAGGAGCCCGTCGGCCGACACGACCACCGCGTGCGCTACTCCGGGGACTCGCTCGGCGAAGTCGTTGACCAACCACCCGAACTGATTCGGTTGGGGGTGCGGGTTCATTCGTTCTCCTGTTGCTTGTTCTCGGGGGAACCGTTCGAATCCCGGTCGGCAAGGCTGCGCCGGCCGCGGGACAGACCCAGCTGGAAGCTGTCGAGCCGGCCGCGCAACTCCTCGGCGCGGCCTGTTCGCAGCGGGCCGCCACCGGTCGGCGCCACGCTGCCCGGCACCAGGTTCTGCCCGGCGCTGCGGCGTGGCAGGCCGCCGGAGGTGAAGTCCACCGGAGTGGACGTGGACGCAGCACTGGCCGCACGCCACCCGACGTCCGCCGCGAACCGCCAGCCGGCGCCGCTGAGGTCGAGCTCCGGGTCTCGGGGATCGTTCGCCTGCGAGGCGGCGGGGTGGTTCACCGGCGGGACGGCGGGCTGGGTCGCCGATGAGGCGGCGGGCTGGTTCGCTGCTGAAGCGGCGGGCTGGATCCCCGGCGAGGCGGCGGGCTGGTCCGCTGCTGAGCCGGCGGAGTGGTTCGCCGCTGGGGCGGCGGGCTGGATCCCCGGCGAGATGGCGGGCTGGTTCGCCGCTGGGGCGGCGGGCTGGATCCCCGGCGAGATGGCGGGCTGGTTCGCCGCTGAGGCAGCGGGCTGGATCCCCGGCGAGATGGCGGGCTGGTTCGCCGCTGAGGCAGCGGGCTGGATCCCCGGCGAGGCGGCGGGCTGGTCCGCTGCTGACGCGGCGGGCTGGTTCGCCGGTGAGACAGCGGACTCGGTCGCCGGCGAAAAGGCGGACTCGGTCACCGCTGAAGGGGCGGGCCGGGTCGCCGACGAGGCAGCTGGCTGGTTCGCCGCTGAAGTGGCGGACTCGGTCGCCGGCGAGAAGGCGGGCCGGGTCGCCGCTTCCGCGGCGGGGTGGTTCGCCGCTGACGTGGCGGACTCGGTCGCCGACGAGGCGGCAGGCCGGGTCGCCGGCGAGGCAGCGGGCTCGGTCGCCGCTGAAGCGGCGGGCTGGGTCGCTGCTGACGCGGCGGAGCGGTTCGCCGCTGAGGCGGCGGAGTGACTCACCGGCAAGAAGGCGGGCTGGGTCGCCGCTTCAGCGGCGGGGAGGTTCGCCCTTGAGGCGGCGGAATGACTCGCCGCTGAGGCGCCAGCCTCGGTCGTCGGCGAGAAGGCGGACTGGGTCGCCGACGAGGCAGCGGGCTGGTCCGCCGACGAGGCGGCGGACTCGGGGTCGGCGACGCGACCCAGCCGGCGGTCCTGCGCCCGGCGAACACCGTGCCGGTAGTTGCTCAACCGGTCACGCATGTCCTCGGCCGAGCGCCCGTGTCTCGGCGGGCCGGACGCGGTGGTGCCCGCACTCCCGGGGACCAGGTGCTGGCCGGCATTCCGCCGGGGCAGCCCGTTCTCGGTGTAGCCCACCGGCTCGGCCCGCTGCGCCGCGCGCGCCGCGTCGAAACCGGAGTCCGCGGCGAACCGCCAGCCATCGTCCAGCCGGGGCCGTTCGACCGGCGGCCTGCTGCTCATGGCCGGCGCGTTCAAAGCCGGCAGGTTGCCGTCCGGGCCGTTCCCGTCCGGGCCGATCGCGGCCGGGCCGTTCCCGGTAGGCGCGTTGCCGGCCGGGCCATTCATGACCGGCGTGTTCGCGGCCGGGCCATCCGTGCCCGACAGGCTCCCGGCCGGGCCATCCGCATCCGACAGGTTCCCGGCCGGCGCGTTCGCTGCCGGCGCGTTCACTCCCGCCGCGTTCCCGGCCGGCGCATTCGTGCCCGGCGCGTTCCTGGCGGGGCCGTTCCCGGCCAACGCGTTCCCTGCGGGGTCATTCGCACCCGGCGCGTTCCCGGCCGGGCCGTTCCCAGCCGGCGCGTCCGTGCCCGGCGCGTTCCCGGTCGGCACGTTCCCGATCGGCACGTTCCCAGCCGACGCGCTCCTTGCCAGCGCGTTCGTGCCCGGCGCGTTCCCGGTCGGCACGTTCGCGGCCGGGCCGTTCGCACCCGGCACGCGCCCGGCCGGGCCGTTCCCGGCCCGCGAGTTCCCCGCCGGGCCGCCCACACCCGACAGGTTCTCGGCCGGGCCGTTCCCGGTCGGCGCATACGCGGCTGGGCCGTTGCCGGCCATGGCGTTCGGGACCGAGTGGCTGGCGGCCGGGGCGTTCGGCGCCGACGCCGATCCGTGCCGCGGGCCGCTGCCCGAGCCACTGCCCGAACCGCTGCCCGAACCATTGCCTGAGCCACCGCCCGAGCTGTTCGCGTCGTGGTTGCCGGGCGCCTTGGGCGCGGAGTGCTTCGCCCCCGGTGCGGGGGCCGTGACTGTGCGGAACCAGGCCGAGACCATCTCGTCGAAGATTGGGGTGGTTTCGTCTAGCGCTCGGGGGTCGACTGGGCGGCCCGGGCCGGTCTCGGGCCACCAGTCGGCCTCGGCGCTGTCGTCCTGGGCGGGGGTGAACAGGCCGCCCGCCGGCGTGGACTCGCCGGGCGGGAACGGCTGGGCGGCGTCGGCCAGACCCATTGCGGGGCCCGGCATCCGGGCGCCGGGCGATCTCCTTGGCAGCGGGCTCTCGTCCGCGGCGGGCTTGTCCTCTGTGGACTCAGCCGCGGGCGCCGCGAGATCCGGTTCCGGGTCGGGTTTGCGGCGCGGCCACGGCGAAGGCTTGAGCCCGTCCGCCAAGCCGGACCAGCCGGACCCGCTGGATCCATTGGCCCCATGGGTCCCGTTGGCGTATCCGTTGCTGCGGCCGTTCGGGGAGCCGCCGAACATCGGGGCACCGTCCGGCGCGAACACGGCCAACGCGCTCGATCCGGCCGGCTCATCCGCCGTCGGCGTCGTCGTCGAGGTGTCCGCGCCGGCCGAGCTGACCAGTTCGGCCGGGATGGTCACCGTGGCCCGCACGCCGGTCACGTCCTGCCCGCCGCCCAGGCGGACCTCGATGCCGTGCCGGCTCGCGAGCCGGCCGATCACGAACAGGCCCATCCGGCGCGAGGTCGACACGTCGATCGATCCGGAGTCGGCGAGCCTGCCGTTCGCCTCGTCGAGCTCGGCCTGGCTCATCCCGATGCCCTCGTCGAGCACGGCCACGCACACCGAACCGTCCTCGAAGGAGTGGCTCGCGATCGTCACCTGCGTGTCCGGCGCGGAGAACGCCGTGGCGTTGTCGAGCAGCTCCGCGGTGAGCCGGACGACGTCGCCGACCGCGTAGCCGACGATCTGCACGTTCGGCGGCGGCAGCATGACGACCCGCTGGTACTGCTCGATCTCCGACACCGCGGCGCGCAGCAAGTCGGCCAGGCTCGCCGGCCGCTGGCTGCGGCGGCCGAGGTCGCTGCCGGACAGGACCATCAGGTTCTCGTTGTTGCGCCGCATCCGCGTCGCGAGGTGGTCCAGCTGGAACAGCGTGGCGAGCTGGTCGGCGTCCTCCTCGTCCCGCTCCAAGCGCTCCAGCAGCTGCAGCTGGCGCTGCACGAGACCCTGGCTGCGGCGCGAGAGGTTGACGAACACGCTCGAGTACTTCGCCCGCAGGCCGGCCTGCTCGGTGGCGAGGCGCAGCGCCTGCTGCTGCACGGCGTCGAAGGCGCGGGCCACCTGGCCCACCTCGTCCATCGAGGTGACCGGCACCGGCTCGACCGCGATGGGCTCGGAATCGTCGCCCCGATCCCGAATCCTCGCGACCGCATCCGGTAGCCGGTGCTCGGCCACCTCGAGTGCGCTGCGACGCAGCGCGGCCAGTGAGCTCAGCAGATGCCGTCCCACGATGAACATCACCCCGATGGCGACGACCAGTGCGACCAGCAGGATCACCGCGGCGAGCCCGGCACCGTCGCTCGCCTCGTCCTGCAGGGCCGCGGACCGGTCGCGCAGCTGGTTACCGAGCAGCGACGAGACGCCGCCGATCCGATCCTCGGTCAGCTTCGAGGCGTCGTTCCACTCCTGGACATTCGCCGGGATGTCGGTGCCGGGCCGGGCCGCGAGCACGTTGCCCACGACGTTGTTCCGGCCGGCGATCCCGGTGCCGCTCACGTTGTCGTCGTACGCGCTGCGCCGCTCGTTGCCGGCGACCGCGTAGAAGTCGGTGGTGCTGTCGGCGAGGCGGCGCGCGGAGTTGCGCAGCGCCTCGATGTCGGTACCGGCGAGCCCGCCGCGCACGATGCCGGCGCCGACCAGCGCGTGCTGGAAGGCGACCTGCTCGTGGACGACCTCGAGCTCGTAGAGCGCGGACGCGGTGGCGGCCAGCCGCGGGTCGATCGCCTCCGCGGCCATGGTCCGGTCGAACCGCAGCAGCGAGTCGATCACGTCGGTGTAGCGACCGCGCGCGGTGGTCGGGTCGACCTTGCGGGCGGTCACCTGCGCGCGGATGCCGGGCAACTCGTCGAGCCACTTGCCGACGTCGTCGTAGGCGGCGGAGGTGATCCCGTCATCGAGCGTCACCCGGCCGGCTACCCGATCGAGGCTCGCCCGCGCCGCGTCGCTGGCACGGCGCTCGTCGACGGTCTCGGGCTCGATGTCGGACGCCCGCGCGGCCAGCAGCACCACCCCCGCGGTGCGCTCGCGCTGCAGGGACTCGATCAGCGAACGCAGCTCGGCGTTGACCGCGACGAGCCGGTCCACCCGGCGGTAGGAGCCCGCCTTGTCGATCTGGTCGGTGATCTGCATGGCGCCGAGCACGATGGCGAAGATGACGGGCACCAGGGTGACTGCGGCGAGCTTGACCGGGAGGCTCCAGTCCCGCCAGTTGGCCAGGACACTCCACAGCGCCGCCAGGCGACCGGGCTGTCCGGCGCTTGTCACGTTGTCTGTCAAGACAGCAGCCTCATTTCAGAATGAGGAACGGTAATTCGACTCGAGCGTGCCTGGAAAGCAGGGGACGGCACACTCGAATCGACGTCTGTACGCGATCCTTCCTCCTGTCGCGCTACGCCCAGACACGTCCGCGACGGCGAGAACAGAAGAACGATCGTACATGAATCTCCGGAACGCGATAGCGCACCAATAAATACCCGCTGACCTGGGCGGACAACGTCCATAGCGATCAATTGGCGGCATCTTGGGCCGCTCGCCGCCAGGTTTGATCATGCCGGTTGTACTGTGCGTCGGAACGATTTCGCCTTGATAACCCGATCGTGTAATCCTGGCTCGCACCGACCGCGTGGCGGGGTCACGAACGATCCAGTCGCACCGCCGGCACCAGGGCCGCCACCGCCCGTCCCGGCCAGGCGACGGGTCCTCAACAGCGGAAAGTGGTCACGGTGATACCGCGCGGATCCGCTGGCAGTAACGCGAAGACTGCCCGCTATCGACTGACGGGGCCACCTCGTCGCCCGCTCGCGAACCACGATCGGTGACGGTTGTCCTGCGGGCTGCAACGTTCGCGACACAACGTCACATGACAATTCACCGATAGGAGTGAATTCTGCCGGTACGTTCGCTCGCCTGGCAGCGTGGCGCGCTACTCCCCCGGTTTGACGAACACCGGTATGCCGGTCGTATAGTGCCGTCCCGGCGCCCGGCGCCGACGGCCCGCCGATTACGATGACGCCGCCAACGATCCCCACCGGACGCTTCCCATTCAGCGCTCCAAGAGAACTCGATCAGAACGCCATTGCGAAGACTCTGGAATTAGGCGACGACGCCTATGTTCAGCGGAGGAACATATGACTCAGGTGGTTCACTTCCCGCATGCCGGGCATACTCCGGGTTCACCGGAGGCCGGCTTCGGCGGAATCACCCCGCCCCGCCCAGCCCCCACGCCGGCTCCCGGCACCCCCGACTTCGCAGCCATCCGGAGCAGCCCGGAGTTCATCGCCTTGCGGCGCCGGCTGCGGCGCTTCGTCTTCCCGATGAGCGCGCTGTTCTTCCTGTGGTACCTGACCTACGTGCTGCTCTCCGCGTACGCACGCGGCTTCATGAGCGAGCGCCTCCTCGGCTCGGTGACCGTCGGCCTGGCGTTCGGGCTCGGGCAGTTCGTCTCGACGATCGCGATCACGATCGCCTACGTGCGGTTCGCGCGTAACAAGATCGACCCGCGGGTCGCCGGCATCCGTGCGAAGGCGGGGATCAGCGAATGACCCCGCCCCTGACCGTGGCCGCCGATTCGCTGGGCAGCCCCGCGCTCAACATCACCGTGTTCGGCGCCTTCGTGGCGATCACGCTCTACATCGTCTACCGGGTCAGCCACCGCAACACGTCCACGTCGGACTACTACGCCGCCGGCAGCGCCTTCACCGGCGCGCAGAACGGCGTCGCGCTCACCGGCGACTACCTGTCCGCCGCCTCGTTCCTCGGCATCGCCGGGGCCATCGCGGTGCACGGCTACGACGGGTTCCTCTACTCCATCGGCTTCCTCGTCGCCTGGCTCGTCGCGCTGCTGCTCGTCGCCGAGCTCGTGCGCAACACCGGCCGCTTCACGATGGGCGACGTGCTCGCCTACCGGATGCGCCAGCGTCCGGTCCGCGCCGCGGCCGCCACGTCGACGCTCGTGATCTCGTTCTTCTACATGCTCGCCCAGATGGCCGGCGCCGGCGGGCTCGTGGCGCTGCTGCTCAACGTGCAGGACAAGCGTGGGCAGGCGCTGGTGATCTCGGTCGTCGGCCTGATCATGATCATCTACGTACTCGTGGGCGGCATGAAGGGCACCACCTGGGTGCAGATCATCAAGGCGTCGATCCTCCTGCTCTGCGTCGCGCTGATGACCGTGTTCCTGCTCGGCAAGTTCGGGTTCAGCGTCACGGCGCTGCTCGACGAGGCCGCGGCGAACAACTCCCGGGGTCAGGCGATCCTCGAGCCCGGCGCGCGGTACGGCAAGACCGCGATCAGCCAGCTCGACTTCATCTCGCTCTCGCTCGCGCTGATCCTCGGCGCGGCCGGCCTGCCGCACGTGCTGATGCGCTTCTACACCGTGCCCAACGCCATCCAGGCCCGCCGCTCGGTCGTCTGGGCGGTCTCGGCGATGTCGGTGTTCTACCTGGCCACGCTCGTGATCGGGTACGGCGCGTCGGCGCTGGTCGGGTCGGACGCGATCCTCGCGTCGTCCGGCAAGGAGAACTCGGCCGCGCCGCTGCTCGCCTTCCAGATCGGCGGCACGATGCTGCTCGGCATCGTCGCCGCGGTGGCGTTCGCGACGATCCTCGCGGTGGTCGCCGGCCTGACGATCACCGCGTCGGCGTCCTTCGCGCACGACGTGTACGCCAACATCATCCGCCGCGGCAAGGCCGAGCCGGCCGCCGAGGTCCGGGTCGCCCGGCGCACGGCGGTCGTGATCGGCGTGCTCGCGATCGTCGGCGGCATCCTCGCGAACGGCCAGAACGTCGCGTTCCTCGTGGCCCTGGCGTTCGCGTTCGCGGCGTCGGCGAACCTGTCGACCCTGCTCTACTCGCTGTTCTGGCGGCGGTTCAACACCCGCGGCGTGCTGTGGGGCATGTACGGCGGGCTCGGCTCGTGCCTGCTCCTGGTGCTCGTCTCGCCGGTGGTGTCGGGCGCGCCGACGTCGATCATCTCCGGCGTCGACTTCCACCTCTTCCCGCTGTCCAACCCGGGCATCGTGTCGATCCCGGTGTCGTTCCTCGCGGGCTACCTCGGCACGGTGTTCAGCAGGAGACAGGCCGATCCGGCCAAGCAGGCGGAGATGGAGGTCCGCTCGCTGACCGGGATCGGCGCCTGAACGGCCGGGTGACCGCCCTAGACCGCGATGCCCCCGCGGACCTTGGCGGTCACCCGGCGCTCGACCACGAAGGACACGAACGGCACCACGCCCGCGAGCATCACGAGGATCGTGCCCTTGAGCGACCAGCGTGCCTTGAGCGCGAGGTCGACCACGGTCAGCAGGTAGGCGATGTACAGGAAGCCGTGCACGGGGCCGATGATCGCCACGTACTGGTCGGCGTCGAAGGCGTACTTGAGCACCATCGCGGCGCACAGCGCGAGCAGCCCGACGCCGACGACGTAGGCCAGGACCCGGTAGCGCGCGAGCGCCCCGCGCACGCCGGCCGCACCCGCCGCCTGGGCCGGGTTCTCCTCGTCGGTGGTGGCGGGGTTCTCGGTCATGACTGCCTTTCCTGGTGCCGGGCGTGGAGCTCGGCGAGGTAGCGGTTGTACGCGGCCAGCTCGGGATCGTCGTCCTCCGGCGGCCGGGCGGGCGGCGCGGCCGGCGCCATCTCCGGCAGCAGCGGCGGACGCGAGGGGGGCGGCTGCTCGGCGGGTTGCCCGCGACGCAACTTGCGCAGCCGCCAGAACATGAACGCGGGGAACAGGCCGAACAGCGGCCATTGCAGGACGTAGCCCAGGTTCTGCCAGGAGCCGGTGACGGACTCGAAGCGCTGCCACTGCCACCACGCCAGCCCGACGCACGCCACCAGCGACAACACGCACAGAGCGACGATTCCCGTCCTCCGTGCCAACAGCCGGCCGTTCACGGTCACGACGCTAACACCAGCGTGTGGGCGCCTTTCGCCAGGCACAACCCTCAGCTCTGGGCCATCGCCGTCCGGGCGTAGCCGTCGGCGAGGCCGAACACTTTCTGTCCGTACGGCACGGAGTTGTTGTAGGAGAAGACCGCCGCCCACCAGTCGGCCGGCCGCGCGAGGTCGCGGTCGTTCGCGCACAGGTACCGCGCGGCGCCGAGTGCGGCGTCGTCGATCTGCTGCGGGTCGCCCTGGCCGTCGAGGTTCGCGTCCGCGGCCCAGCGCGCCCAGGTGGACGGAATGAACTGCATCGGGCCGACCGCGCGATCGACCCGCGGGTCGCCGTCGAACCGGCCGCCGTCGGTGTCCGACACCGCCTTCACCCCGGCCGACCCGTCGAGCGGCACACCGACGATGGCCCTGGATGGGCGACCATCGTCACGGAGCGTGGCGCCGCCGTACTGACCATGGTTGGACTCGATGCGCCCGATGCCCGCGAGCGTGGCCCACGACAGGTGGCAGGCGGGGTCCGCGTCGGTCATGGCGAGCTCGGCGTTGCCGTACGCCATGAGCGCGCGGGCCGGCACGCCGGTGGCCGGGGCGAGCCGCTGCGCCCAGGTGCGCAACGGGTCCTCACCCGGCTTGGGCTGGGGCTTGGCCTGCGGCTTCGCGGCCTCGTTCGCGGCGGCGGGCGCGACGGCGCCTGGCTGGACGTCGGCCGCGCGCACCTGCTCGTAGGGCACCTCACCGCCCGGCGGGCGCTCGTGCGGCGAGGTCGCCGCCTTCAACACCAGCACCCCGCCCCCGGCTACCAGGAGCACCGCTACGACGACACCGAGCCTGACGAGCAGTCCGAGCCCACGTCTGTGCGGGCGGGTGCTGCCGGAGTCGGGCTCGGTGTCGGTCACACGAGGTCAACGACGAGGGCTGGGCTACGTTACTGACGAGTTTACTGACGAGCTGTCGGCGTCTCGCGGTGGAGCTACGCGGAGCGACGCTCGTTCTGGCGCTGAAGGCGCGCCACGCACCACGCGGGCGCGCTGCCCTTGCGCAGGTGCTGGAGCACGGTGAGCGGGCCGAGGCGGCGGCTCAGGTCCGAGGGCGCGAGGCCGGCCGCACGGTAGTCCAGCGCACGCTGGTCGAGCGGGCTCATGCCGGCGTCCCACCACTCCTTGGCCTCCGCGAGGCCACCGACCATCTGCCACCATCCGGCGGCCGCGGACAGCAGGTCGGCCGGCACCTCGGGCAGGCGTTCCCGCATGGCCGCGAAGAACTCGGGGTCGACGGACTCGACGGCGGCCCAGGGACCGTTGCCCCCGCGGGCACGCTGGCCCGGGATCCCGGTTCTCGGCTGCACCGGTACATCAGCGAGCCACTCCGACGCGATGCGCTTGATCTCGTCCGACTCGGCGGCCTTCGTGTGGTCCTCGGTCCACTGCCGCACCAGGTCGTCCACGCCGGAATCGTCGAGCATCCTGCCTCCTCGAGAGAACTGCGGACCAGCCCGCGAAAGTCGATGCCGGAAACCGTAGAGGCCACCACCGACAGTTCGCCAGACCCGGAGCCGCCTTAAGGCCCCTAGCTGGGCCGTATGTCCGAGAATCCACCCGGACGGTCCAATGTGTCTCGTTGGGCGGCGAAAATTCGTTACAGCGGGTAACCCATGCGTACAGGTGCATACGACAGCGCCGCCAGGCTCTTGAGCCCGGCGGCGCGAACGTCCCGAATCGGTCTAGGCGAACAGGTTCCGCATGAACGTGATGATCGCCTCGGCGCCGTCCTTGAGCCAGCCGAGGAGTCCCTGCACAGCTTCCGCGGCCGCCGTGGGCTGGGTGATCACGTAGAACAGCACCAGCGCCACAACCACCAGGATCATGGCCTTCTTCGCGTCCACTGCAAGCTCCGTCCGCCGCTACCCCGCCTGTCGGCATACCACCGACCGCCGTGCCCCGACCCCCATGGTCCTACACATCGCCGGTTCCGGAGGCGTCTTTCACACGGTAGGCGGGTCCACAATACGGTGCGTACAGCACCAAGCACAGGACTATATGCCCTGTTCACCCGATCACCCAGGAGACACGCCATGATCGAAACGATCCGTGTCGAGCGCTCCGGTCCGGTCACCACCGTGCTGATCAACCGGCCGCAGGTCCGCAACGCCGTCGACGGCGAGACCGCGGCGGCGCTCGCGGACGCGTTCCGCGCGTTCGACGCGGACCCGGACGCCTCCGTCGCGGTGCTCGCCGGGGCCGGCCCGGGGTTCTGCGCGGGCGCGGACCTGAAGGCGGTCGGTACCGACCGCGGCAACCGCACCGTCGCGGACGGCGACGGCCCGATGGGCCCCACGCGGCTGGTGCTGTCGAAGCCGGTCATCGCGGCGGTGCACGGGCACGCGGTGGCCGGCGGGCTGGAACTGGCCCTGTGGTGCGACCTGCGGGTGGCGGACACGACGGCGGTGTTCGGCGTGTTCTGCCGGCGCTGGGGCGTGCCGTTGATCGACGGCGGGACGGTCCGGCTGCCGCGCCTGATCGGGCAGAGCCGGGCCATGGACATGATCCTCACCGGCCGTCCGGTCGAGGCCGACGAGGCGCTCGCGATCGGGCTCGCGAACCGCGTCGTGCCCGAGGGGCAGGCGCTGGCGGCGGCAACGGAGCTGGCCGCGCAGCTGGCGGAGTTCCCCCAGGCCTGCCTGCGTTCGGACCGGGCGTCCGCACTGTCCCAATGGGACGATCCGGAGCCGATGGGGACCGAGTTCGCGCACGGCATGGCCGTGCTCGCCGGCGCGGCGGGCGGGGTCGCCCGCTTCACCGCGGGAGCCGGCCGGCACGGGACGTTCGAGCGCTGACGCCCGACAGCCTGCGGCCACCCGGCACCGCCGGTGACGAGCTACACCCGCGGCTGCATGGCGTAGCGGACGGCGTCGCTGGGGACCACGCGCAGCGCCACGGCATGGTCGGTGCACACCGACCGCGCGTGGCGCACGGCGGCCAGCGCGGCCTCGTCGCACATGGTCACGGTGCTCAGGTCCAGGGTGAGCACTTCGATGCCGTCCGCGTGCTCCAGCTCGAAGAAGGCGCTCACGATCCGGTTGAGATCGGCGACCGTCGACGCGTCGAGGGTTCCGGTGACGCTGACGCCGGCGCCTTCGTTCACGAAGATCCGCACCGGCGACATGGCGGTACTCATGGCGCGAAGGATAGCCGTCAGGCAATCACGCCGTCAGCCCGTAGTTCGTCTATATCTTGCGCAGAGTATCCCAGCGAGATCAGCACCTCAGTGGTGTCCGACCGGGGCTCGTGCGGCGCCCGCGGCGTGTCCGTCGCGGTCCGGCCGAACTTGGGCGCGGGGGCCGGCTGGCGGTGGCCGTCCAAATCCACGAAGGTGCCGCGGGCCGCGTTGTGCGGGTGGTCGCCCGCTTCCTCGGGCGTGAGCACGGCGGTGAGGCAGGCGTCGGTGCCCTCCGCGCGCGCCGCCCACTCGTCGCGGGTGCGGGTGCGCAGCACGTCCGCGAGCTTCGCCTTGACCGCGGGCCACTGGTCCGGGTCGAGCCGGCCCGCCACCGCGGCGGGGTCGAGCTCGAGGACCTTGAGCAGGTCGCCCCAGAACCGCTCCTCGATCGCGCCGACCGCCACGTACTTGCCGTCCGCGGTCTCGTAGGTGTCGTAGAACGGGGCGCCGCCGTCGAGCATGTTGTGGCCGCGGCCCTTGTTCCACAGGCCGATGTTGCGCAGCCCGTGCATGCCCGCGGTGAGCAGCGCCGCGCCGTCGACCATCGAGGCGTCGACGACCTGGCCCCGTCCCGAGGAGGCCCGCTCGACGAGGGCCGCGAGCACGCCCATCGCCAGCAGCATGCCGCCCCCACCGAAGTCGCCGAGCAGGTTCAGCGGCGGCACCGGCCGCTCGTCCGCCCGCCCGATCGGTTCGAGCGCACCGGCGAGGCCGATGTAGTTGATGTCGTGGCCGGCCGACTCCGCGAGCGGGCCGTCCTGGCCCCAGCCGGTGATCCGGCCGTAGACCAGGCGCGGGTTGCGTTCGAGGCAGACATCCGGGCCGATGCCGAGCCGCTCGGTGACGCCCGGGCGGAAGCCCTCGATGAGCACGTCGGCGGCGTCGGTCAGGCGCAGCACGATGTCCCGGCCGGCCGGCGCCTTGGTGTCCACGCCGATCCAGGCGCGGGTGCGCGTGAGCGGGTCGTGCGGGAACGTCAGCACGTCGAACCCGGGCTTGGCCCGGTCGACCCGGACGACGTCGGCGCCGAGGTCGGCGAGGACGGTGGTCGCGAAGGGCGCGGGCGCGAGCCCGGCCAGCTCGACGACCCTCAGCCCGGCGAGCGGTCCAGCCATCGACTCCCCTTACGTGAGCGGTCCGTGCACCCGACGCTACCGCGCCCGAGGTTCGCCGTGTTCACCGCGCGCTTCGCTCGCTGTGTTCATGGTTCGCGTCGCTCACAGGGCGCGGGAGATGAGCTCCTTCATGATCTCGTTGGTGCCGCCGAAGATGCGCTGCACGCGAGCGGAGGTCCAGGCGCGCGAGATCGGGTACTCGTTCATGTAGCCGTAGCCGCCGAACAGCTGCAGGCACTCGTCCGCCACGCGGGACAGGCGGTCCGTCGTCCACCACTTGACCATGGCCGCGCCGGTGACGTCCAGCTCGCCCTTGAGGTGACGCTCGATGCACTGGTCGAGGTACGCCTTCGCCACGGCGACCTCGGTCGCGCACTCGGCCAGCTTGAACTTCGTGTTCTGGAACTTGAAGATCTCGCGGCCGAACGCGGTGCGGTCCTTGGTGTAGGCGATGGTCATCTCGACCGCGGCCTCCATCGCGGCGACCGCGGACACGGCGATGATCAGCCGTTCCTGCGGCAGCTGCTGCATGAGCTGGACGAACCCGAGGCCCTCCTCGTCGCCGAGCAGGTTCTCGGCCGGGACGCGGACGTCGTCGAAGAACAGCTCGGACGTGTCCTGGCCGTGCATGCCGACCTTGTCGAGCACGCGGCCGCGCCGGAACCCGTCCGCGCCCTCGGTCTCCAGCAGCAGCAGCGACACGCCCTTCGCGGTCTCCCCCGGATTCGTCTTGGCGACGACGATGATCAGGCCGGCCTGGGCGCCGTTGGTGATGAACGTCTTGGCGCCGTTGAGGACGTAGTGGTCACCGTCGGCGTCCGTACCGCGGATCGCCTTGGTCTTCACGTTCTGCAGGTCCGAGCCCGTGCCCGGCTCGGTCATCGCGATGGCGCCGACGAGCTCGCCGGACGCGAGCTTGGGCAGCCAGCGCTTCTTCTGGTCCTCGGTGCCGCAGGAGCCGAGGTAGTGGGCGACGATGCCGCTGTGCACGGCGTTGCCCCACGCGTCGTCGCCGGCCCGCGCCTGCTCCTCCAGCAGGATGGCCTCGTGCGCGAACGTGCCGCCGCCCCCGCCGTACTCCTCGGGGATCGACAGGCACAGCAGGCCGACCTCGCCCGCCTTGCGCCACAGCTCGCGGTCGACCTGCTTGGCCTGCGACCAGCGTTCGTGGTGCGGCGCGATCTCCTTCTGGCAGAACGCGTGGGCAAGCTCGCGGAAGCTGTCCAGGTCCTTGTCGAGCCACGAGGAACGCTGGGTAAGCGGCATGACGGCTCCAAAAACAATCCGGATGGCATGTAAAGTCTGGGACGAATGTACCTGCGTGCACGCCTGCACGTAAAGGAGCGAGGAGGGCCGGTCATGGCGGCTCCGGCTACGCGGCGGCACCGCACCCAGGCCGAACGCAGCGAGCGGACGCGGGAACTGTTGCTGGACGCGACGATCGCGTGTCTGGTGGAGCTGGGCTACTCGCGGACGACCGTGCACGAGATCTGCCGGCGGGCCGGCCTGTCCCGCGGGGCGCAGCAGCACCACTTCACGACGAAGGCCGAGCTGCTCACGGGCGCGCTGGAGCACCTGTTCCGGCGCCTCGGCGAGGAGATCCTGACGGCGACGTCGAACCTGCCGCCCGGGCCGGAGCGGCTCGGCGAGGGCATCGACCTGTTGTGGCAGGCGTACTCGGGCACGCTGTCGACCGCGGCGGTCGAGCTGTGGGTGGCGGCGCGGACCGACGACGAGCTGCGCCGCAGCCTGCTGCCCGTCGACCGCGAGCTGGGCCATCTGACGCTGGAGTTCTACCGGCGGATCGCGGGCCCCGTGGACGAGGCCCGGCTGCAGACGATGCTGCTGCTGACCGTGAACCTGGTCCGCGGCCTCGCCCTGGACGCGATGATCGGCGGCGACTCCGCGCGGCGTACGGCGTTACTCGCGGAGTGGAAGAGGCTCGTGCTGAGCAGCGGCTTTGGTATGTAGCGGTTGGCCCGGCCCTCGCTCGGGCCAACCGCCACTACGCATAAAGAGGGTGTTAAGCGCGGAACGTGACGTTTGCCTGTGCAACGGTTCCTGATTGTCGCGTTCCGCCGGCAACCCGCCAGGTTCGTACGTTGCGCCGGGCCTGGCGTTTCCTGCCCCTTCCGGGCACTTGGCCAGGTGATCACTGGCATCATTCGTGCCGTGACTCAGCCGTCTATGCGTCCGCCGTTCCCGCCACCGCATCCGCAGGTGCTGCCGCGTTATGTCCACCCGCCCCGCCGTCCGGTGGCGGGCCTGATCGCCGGGCTCGCCGGCCTCGTCGCCGCGGCCCTCGCCCTGGCCGGTTCGTTCGTGCCGATACACGAGGTGCGATCGGGCGACAGCCTGTACGTGGTCGGGTGGTGGGGAGTCGAGCAGGACGGCCCGATCGGCGAGACCGGTTCGCTGACCGGCCTGGCGCTCGTGCTCGCCGCGCTGGCGATCGGGATGGGGGCGGTGCTGGCGTTCACCCGGGCGCTGTCCGCGGCGCGCCTGGTGCTGGCGCTGGGCCTGGGCGCGCTGACGGGGACGGCGTTACTGCAGGCCATGGCGACGCTGCAGGACCTGGCGGTGTGGGACAAGCTGCCCCTCGAGCCGGGCGAGAAGCTGGAGTTCACCACGGGGTGGGGGTTGTTCCTGCCACTCGGCGCGCTGCTGTTCGGCGTGGCGGCGGTGGTGTTCGTGTACCGGATACCGGGCGGCCGCATCGAGCCGAACACGCCCCGGATGGGCTTCCCGATGCCGTACGGCCCGCCGACCGGTGTGCAGCCGGCCATCGGCCATCCCGGCATGGCCGGCATGCCCGCGGTTCCCGGGGCGCCCGGGGCGCCCGGCGTTGCTGGGCCGGGAGCGGGTGTGCCTGGGGCCGTTGCGCCGGGAACGGGTGTGCCGGGTGCCGCGGCGGCGGGTGCTGCCGGTGTTGCCGGGCCGGGCGCTGTCGCGCCTGGAGCCGTTGCGCCGGGAGCAGGTGTGCCTGGGGCTGTTGCGCCGGGAACAGGAGTGCCGGGAGTGGCTGCGGCGGGAGCTGCGGCGAGTGCCGCAGGAGTGCCGGGGGCGCCCGCGCCGGCCGCACCCGACGCGCCGGTGGACAACGCCGACGCGGAGATCACCCAGCGCACCAAGGTGACCGAGACGCCCGCCGAGGCGGCCACCGACCTACCGGCAGCCGCGCCGGGCGCACTGGCGCTGCCGCGCCGGGCGCCTCGGCGGCCGCGGCGGCCATGCCCGAGCCGTCCGAGCGCATCAGCAGCGCCCTGACCCCGCCGGTCACCCCGGACGACCCGTCCGCCGCCCCGGCAGCCGCGGCGGAGGCGGATGAGTGGGCAGCCGCCGAGGCCGAAGGCACTGAGGCACTCCCCGCCCGAACCGACCGCCACGGCTCCAAGCACCTCGTCGCCGACCACCGAGGCAGCAGCGGCCGAGACGTCCACCGAACCGGCGGTGGCGGCCGAGTCCGCGACAGCCACCGGCACGGAAGCCACACCCGCCGAATCGGTCACACCCGCCGAAGCCGCCGCCGAGTCCGCGACGGCCGCTGGCACCGACGCCGAAGCCGGCGAACCGGCCACACCCGCCGAATCGGCGACAGTCACCGAATCGGCGACAGGCGCCGAGTCTGCGGCAGCTGCCGAATCCGCCACAGCCGCCGGCGCGGAAGCCGGCGATGGCAACCCGGCCGAGCCGTCCGCGGCTGGCGAAGCCGGTGCCGAGGCCGAACCACAGAGCGCCGAAGCGCAGGGCGCCGAGGCCGGGCCGCCAGCGCAGCCCGCCGAGCCGGAATCGGGTGCCACCAAGGAACCCGCGACCGACGGAGGCGACGCGACCGGACAGGACACGGCCTGGCACGGCGACGCACCCGATCCCGGTTCGTCGAGTCTGGGCGGCCTGCCCGCCGCCCCGCCGGCGCCCGAGTTGGCCGGCGAGGAAGACAAGCCCGGCAAGTAGCGACCGAGGCCCGCGAGCACGCTCGCGGGCCTCGTCTACTTAGGACTCCAGGAACGGCACTACCGCCCGCGCGAACTCCGCGGGTGCGTCCGTGTGGATCAGGTGTCCCACCGGAATCGTGCGCATCGACGCGGCCGGCATCGCCTCGGCGGCTGCGGCTACCCGCGCCGGCGGCAGGTGGCTCGACGGCCCGCCCGACAGCCACAACGTCGGCACCGCTAGCCGCGAGATCCCCTCCCACCAAGCCGGGTTCGTCGCGCGGACCGCGCGCCGCATCGCCGTGACGACCGCCCAGTCGTAGTCGATCGGCTCCTCCGGGCGCTCCGGCGGGTTCTCGTCCGGCACGGGCGGCCCCGAGCGCGGCGGCACGGGCGTGTCCTCCAGCACCAGCCGGCGCACGCGGTCCGGGGCGCGCACCGCCACGACCGACGCGACCTGGCCACCCATCGAGTGGCCGACCAGATCGACCGCGGGCAGATCCGCCAGCACCGCAAGGACATCGGCCGCCATCGCGTCCACTGTGTACTCGCCGGGCCACGGGCTCGCGCCGTGGCCACGGAGGTCGAGCGCGACGGCCGGGCGGGACAGGGCAGCGGCGAACACGTCCCACGTCGCGGCGTTGTCTCCCAGGCCGTGCAGCAGCACGACCGGCACGCCCGCCCCGGCGGTGGTGCGCCGGTTCAGGACAACGGTCACCGGACCGGCCGCCGGGACCAGTTGCCGTCCGGCTCCTGCCAGGCCGCGTGGCCACGAGGCAGGTCGGCGAAGTCACGGATGTGCGGGTGGTCGGCCACGAGGTGCCGCAGGTGCACCATGTCCAGATCGGCGGCACCGCGTTCGTCGAGGAACTGCCAGTGGCCGTCGTGCGTGTGGACGATCCCGGTGATCGGCGCCGCGCCGCTGATCACCCGCTTCGAGCCCACCACGAGCTCGTCGATCGGCGCGTCCGGGAACGGGGACGCCGCCAGCTCCGCCAGCCGCGTCCACGGGCCCGGCGGGTGATCGTCGCGCGGCAGCCACAGCCACGGCTGGTCCGACCGGCACCGCGCGCCGGCACCCGGCTGCCACGGGAAGACACCATGCCGGTCCGGCCAGATCAGCTGGGTCATCGGCGGGCACGTCCCACGATGGAAACCCACCGCGTGCCCGAAGAGATCCGCGAACCAGGACGGGTGCACCGGCCGCACCACCACGGGAACGCCGTCCAGCACACCGAGCCGCTCCTCCCCCACCCGCAGCGGCTGCCCGGCCCGCACCTGCTGGCCGGCGGCGTTGAGCCACGCGTGCATGTCCCGCGCGCGCAGGCCGAACATGCAGGCTTCCGGCCCGCGAAACGTGTGCCGCATGCCGACCGTGTACGCCCACCCCGGCAGCTCGTGCTCCGCGGCGACCGAGACGACGCTCCAGCCGTGCTCCTGCACCTGCCAGGCCAGGTTGCGCTCGCGCGAGCTCAGCCCATCGAGCCCGGCGCACAGCCGGCAGTCGCACGCGTCCACGGGCGGCAAGCCTACGGCGTCGTCTCCTCCAGCAGACCCTTGTCGTAGGCGATCGCGACGGCCTCCGCGCGGCGGGTGGCGCCCAGCTTCGCCATGATCCGCGACAGGTGCACGCTGACCGTCTTCTCACTGATGTACAGCTCCTCGCCGACCTGCCGGTTCGTCCGGCCCAGCGCCACGAGACCCAGCACGGACCGCTCGCGCGGGGTGAACGGGTCGAGCGCCTCGCGCGGCACCGGCCCGTCCCCGAGCGCGAGCCGGCCACGCCGCGCCAGCCGGCGGACCGCGTCGAGCAGCAGCCGGGCGTTCAGCCGCTCGGCGACCGCCGCGGCGGCCCGCAGCGCCTCGGTCGCCGCCTCCCGATCGTCGGCACGCAGCAGCGCCTCGCCGAGCCGCCAGCGGCACATCGCCTGCTCGTAGACCGCCCCGTACCCGAACGCGTCGGCCGCGGCCCGCCACAACGTGGGCGAGCTGTCCCCGTGCAGCCGGGACAACTCCGCCTCCGCACGGGCGAGCCACGCCTTCCCCTCCGGCCCCAGCGCACCGGTCCGCGGCCGGCCGTAGCGCGCCGTGTCGCGGGCGAGCACGATCAGCCGCTCCCCCTCCTCGATCGCCCCGCGCCGGTCGCTGTCCGCCCGCCGCCGCGTGGCCTGCTCGGCCAGCTCCGCGCACAGCGTCACCCCGAGCGCCGCCATCCGGATGCCGACGAGCGTCCACTGGCCGCCGACCCGCTCGGCCCAGTCGAGCGCGTCGCGCACGTTGGCCACGCCCTCCTGGGCCCGGCCCTGCCAGAACGCGAGCTCCGCGGACGCGGTGCCCATGGCGGCGCCGATCTGGAAGTCGCGGCTCCAGTCGTTCTTCAGGTCCGCCGCGAGCCGGGTCGCCTCGGCGAGCTTGCCGCGGCTGACCATCACGTGGCTGCCCACCGCCGCGAGCCGGGCGGACACCGTGCTCGACACCCGCCGCCCGGGCGGCTCCGCGGCCGCCTCGCTCTCGTCCCAGTCGCCGCGGGCGTACCGCACGGTGACCTTCATGGCACGCAGCTCGAAGCCGTAGGTGCCCCACGTCAGGCCGGTGCTCTTCGCCCGCTCGACGCCCTCGTCGATGATCCGCACGGCCTCGTCGAGGTCGCCCTGCTCGTAGTAGTTCATGCCGAGGTAGTGGCGGGCACGCAGCTCCACCGTCGGCGTGTCGTCGGACATGGCGAGCCGCTGGGCCTCGCGCAGCCGCTCGCGGCTCTGGTCGATGCGGCCCTCCGCCTCGTCGAGCGCGCCCAGCGTGATCAACGCGTCGGCCTCCACCCCCGGCTCGCCGGCCTCGCGCGCGTCGCGCACCGCGAGCTCGGCGAACGTGCGGGCCTCGGCCGGCTCCCCGATGCCCCGCAGGATCCCCGCGTACACCGCGAGCACCCAGGCCTTCTCGCAGCTCGCCGGCAGGTCCTTCACGAGCTCCTTGGCCCGCACGATCGTCTGCCGGGCCTCCTCCTCGCGGCCGTCCACCACGAAGAGCGCGGACGCGAGCCGCCGCCGGGTCATGGCGGCGACCTCCGGGTCGGGCGACTTGTCGGCGAGCTTGACCGCGTGCCGGGCGAACGCGACCGCGCGCTCCGGCTCGCCCGCGCTGCCCGCCACGTGGGACGCCTTGCGCAGCAGCGTCGCCTCGTCGACACCGGCGGGGCGATCCGCCTCGGGCACGGCGTCCCACAGCTTGAGCGCGCGCTCCAGGTGGTGCAGCGACTCGGTCGGCGCGCCCGACTGCCTGGCCTCCTGCGCGGCCTGGACGGACGCGGCCAGGGCCTGCGGCAGCTGGTGGCTCTCCATGCTGTGGTGGGCGAGCGCGGCCGCCATCCCCCGGGCGCGCTGGCCGGTGAGCCGGCGCGCGTACGCGCTGTGCAGCCGCACCCGCTCCCCCGGTAACAGGTCGCCGTAGACGGCCTCGCGCAGCAGCGCGTGCCGGAAGATGTACACCTCGGTCGCGAGCCCGTAGCGCCGGTCCTGGGTGGCGACGAGGACGTGGTGCTGGACGGCCTCGCGCAGCGCCTCCTCGAGCTCGGTGTCCGACAGCTCGGCCACCTCGGCGAGCGTCGTGTGGCGCACCTGCCGGCCGGCCACCGACGCGACCCGCACGACGCCCTGCGCCTGTTCGGAGAGCCGCTCGACCCGGGACAGCAGCACGTCGACGAGCGTCGCGGGCATGCGCTCGCCGTCCTCGGTGTAGGCGGCGAGCAGTTCCTCGGCGAAGAACGCGTTGCCCTCCGAGCGGCCGGCCACCTCGCGGACGGTGTCGTCGGGCAGCAGGTCCTCCGCGAGCGCGGTGACGAACGCGCGCGAGTCGGCGTCGTCGAACGGGCTGAGCTCCAGCCGCTCGGTCGCCGGCAGCCGGACGAGCTCGGCGAGCAGCGGGCGCAGCGGGTGGCGGCGGTGCAGGTCGTCGCCGCGGTAGGTGCCGATGATCAGCAGCCGCTGGTCCCGCAGCCGCGAGACGAGGAAGGCCAGCAGCCGCCGGGTGGAGGCGTCGGCCCAGTGCAGGTCCTCGAGGACCAGCACGACCGCGGACTCGGCGGCGAGGTCGGTGAGCAGGGCGTGCAGCGCGTCGAAGAGCTGCAGCTGGCCGACGTCCTGCTCGGCGCGGGCGCCCGTACGCGCACCCGCGCCGGCGACCACGGCCCCGACGCCGGGCATGCCGCCGCCGGGCCGCTCGCCGGCCGGCAGCACCGCGTCGGGGAGCAGGCGGGCCAGGGCCGGGTGCGTCAGCACCGCGCGCTCCCGGTCGGGTACCTGCGCCATCGCCTCGACGAAGGGCAGGTAGGGCAGGCCCGTCTCGCCCGCGTCGAGGCACCGGCCGGTGAGCACGACGGCGTCCTTGGCCCGGGCCAGGAGCGCGAGCTCCTCGGTGAGCCGGGTCTTGCCGACCCCCGCGTCACCGGAGATCAGCACCGCGGCCGGGGTGCCCGCGACCACCTGGTCGAACGCAGCACGCAGCCGGGTCATCTCCCGGTCACGGGCCACCAGCGGGATACCTGAGCCAAGGCGCGCCACGCACGCATGTTCGCACACCTCAGGCGGCGCGCGGTGCTCCATTGACGGCCGTGGAACGGCCGCCGGACCTGTCGCTCGAGTGCTCACGCAGGCGGTGGAACCAGCCGCCGCGGGCCCGCCGCGGCTGCCCGAGCCCGGCCGACCGGTGGGCCCGCTCGATCCGGTAGTCCATCTCCGCCCTGACGATCTCCGGGGTGACGTTCATCTCGACTCCTCGTCCACTGCTCTCGTTGACGATGTCGAGGTTCGTGCTGAGGCCCGGGGTCGGGCATCGGAAGGTCACGCAGTACTGGCGTGAGGAAGCCCTTACGCGGGAAGCCGCACGGGTAAGGGACGGGGTAAGGGATGGGCCCGCGGGGTAAGAGCCCGCGTAAGGCCGGAAGGTCAGCTGGTGCTCCAGGGTCTGGAGAGCACCAGGCCGGCGATCATGTCGAACCGGGAACGTTATCCGGACCGGCACTTATCCGGGAGTGGGTCAGGCGTTGCCGATACGTCCGGTCTTTACGACACCCAGGAAGGCGTCCCACCCGAGCCCCTCGAACGTGAGATGTCCCGTTCCAGGGCTCTTGGAGTCACGGACCGCCGCACCGATCCTGGCCACGACTAGCTCCACGCAGTCGTTGCCGGCACCGCTGCGGCTGCTCTTGCGCCACTGGGCAGCTGGCAGATCAGCAAGGGTCACACTCTGCTCCTCTCGATATCGACGCTAGGCGAGCCGGTCGGCCGCCCGCTCGACCAATACGACGGTATCGTCAGGTTTCAATGCCGCCGCGCGCAAATGATCGAACATCAACGTATACCGGTGGACGTCGGATGGCTGTTCCAAGTAGACGCCAGAAGTCGTGTTCTCCACGTAGACCACATCCGGATCCGCCTGTTCGGGGAATCCCAGGATGAGGAACGGCGCCTCCATCCCGGCATGCGCCCCGGACTCGAACGGCACCACCTGCACCGTCACGTGCGGCAACCCGGCGAGCTCCACCAGGCGTTCGAGCTGGGCACGCATGATCTGCGGGCCGCCGACCGTGCGGTGCAGGACGGCCTCGTCGATCACGGCCCAGTAGTCCGGCGGGTGCGCGTCGGTGAGCAGCCGCTGCCGGGTCAGCCGGGCCGTGACCCGACGCTCCATATCGGCCTCGGTCGCGTCCGGACGGATCGCGCGGATCACCGCGCGGGTGTACCCCTCGGTCTGGAGCAGGCCGGGCACGAGCAGGGCCTGGTGCGTGTGCAGGTAGGACGCATCCGACTCCAACCCCACGAAGGAGCCGGTGAACACCTCGTTGTAGGCGTGCCACCAGCCCTTCTTGCGGGCCTCGCGGGCGAGCTGGACCAGCGCCTCCCGCTCGTCGTCCTCGATGCCGTAGACCTCGAGCATGTCGCGGACGTCGCGCGGGGTCACCCCCACGTGGCCGGTCTCGATACGGCTGATCTTGGAGGCGGAGCACTCCAGCTTCTCGCCGACCTCGTCGATTGTCAGCTCGGCGGCCTCGCGCAGCCGGCGCAGCTCTGCCGCGAGCCGCCGGCGACGCACCGTCGGGCTGGGGCCACGCGCCATCTGATCACCTCACCTCTCCCGTGTTCGCCGGACGGTCCGCAGCACGCGAACGGCCGGCACAGCGCAATCATCGCGAATTCTCGGAAACCGCGAACAGAGTGCCTGCACCGTCCAATCTTTTCCAGAAACGCCCGGCCCCGTCACCCGATTGAGTGTTGCAACTTGCAATGTGCGCGTGCCTCGCCGCAAGCTAATCATCAGTCGCAGGGTCCGAGCCTAGGCCCTGATCGGCATCAGTGCTCCGGAGAAGCAAATCGGCGCGGGAAGCGCGCCGGTGCAACCCCCTCCGCGTCCACGTCATCCACCAGGTTGCCGCCATGCCCACGGGAGTCACGGTGAGTAGTCCGATCTTCGGTCAGCTCGAAACGTCCCTGGCCGACTACCTGGCTGACGTCGTCCACCGCGCCGAGTACGGCGACGAGCGCACCGCCGCCGACGTGGCGAGGCTCGAGGTCCCGCGGCTCGTCGAGGCGCTCCGGGCCGTGCTCGACGAGCACCAGCCCGACCAGTTCGGTCGGTGTCCGAGCTGCCGGCGCTCCCGCTTCGGCCGCACCCCCATGCCGTGCCGCGCCTACCTCAGCGCGCACCTCTGCCTCCTCGCGACCGAGGACGAGCCGGCGTCCGTCGAGGTCACCACGCCCATGCGGCGCCCGGTCGTGCTGGCCGAGCCGACCGGCTTCCGCGTGCGCCACGCGCCAGGCTGAACCGATGACCACGAGCACGGGCCCCCCGGACCCGCCGCTCGTGCCGGGCGACCCGCCTCCCCAACTGTTTCCGCCAGGGTCGTCCGAGCTGCCGCCGGGCCCGGGGTCGCCCCCCGACCGATCCTGGGCCCGTCGGCCTCACCAGCCGGTCAGCACGCCTTGAGCCAGCTGCACTCCAGGTCCGCCGTGTAGTTCGAGCCCTGCCGCGCGCCTGGCTCGACCGACCGGACGCGTGGGTTCTGGGCCACCTCCGCCCCGCCCTCGGACGCGAGCCGGACCGCGACGGCGTCCTCGATCGACTTCGCGTCGATGCCGATCGAGTTGTTCGTGACCATCGAGAACGCCAGCCGCTCGCCGGCCGCCGTGTCGACGTAGCCGGACAGCCCGCTGACGCCGGTCAGCGAGCCGGTCTTGGCGTGCACCCGGCCCTCGGCCGGCGTGCCGCGCATCCGGTTGCGCAGCGTGCCGCCGACGAGGCGGTCCGCCTTGCCCGCGATCGGCAGCGCCTCGTACCAGTCGCCGAACCACGGCCGGGCAGCCGCGCCGCCGAGCAGCGCGGCCAGCTGGTCCGGTGCGATCTGATCCATCCGGGAGAGGCCCGAACCGTCCACAAGGGACAGCTTGCCGGTCACGCCGAGCGTCGGCAGCACGGCGGCCACCGCGTCCTCCCCGGCGTCCCAGGTGCCCTCGCCCGCGGTCGCCCGGCCCATGGTCTTGGTCAGGATCTCGGCGTGCATGTTGTTGCTGAGCTTGAGGAACGGCACGAGCAGCTCCCGCAGCGGCATCGACTCGCGTGACGCGTACTCCCGGGCGCCGGCCGGGGTCGCGCCGCGCGTGGTCGGCCCCTGGACGCGCACGCCGTGGGCCGCCAGCGCGTCGCGGAAGAGCGCGGCCGCGTAGCCGGTCGGCTCCCACACGGTCATGAACTCGGCGTCCGCGGTGCCGTCCGCGGGGATCGAGCCGGTCACGGTGAACAGGTTCGAGCCGTGCGCACGGTCGACGGAGATCGTGTCGTCCGAGCCGGCCGCGCCGGTGGTCGCGGTGTTGCGGATCTTGACGTAGTCGGTCGGCGGCTCGGTGGAGACCTTCGCCTTGCCGTTCGCGCCCGGCTCGACGCGGATGATGATCGACCCGGCGTCGAAGTCGCCGTCCGGGGCGGCGGTCAGCGCGGAGATCTGGGCGTTGTAGTAGTAGGGCTCGTCATCCCACGCCCAGCCCAGGCCCAGCCGCGTGCTGTCGAACCAGGTGTCGTCGGCGACGAGCCGGCCGCGCACGCTCGTGACTCCGCTGTCGGCCACCTGCTTGGCGAGCGCGTCGTAGTCGGCGGCGAGCATCGTCGGGTCGCCGGTGCCCTTGAGGAACAGGTCGCCGTCGAGCGAGTGGCCGTGCCGGCGGGCCGGGCTCGACACGGTCGTGGCGAACCGGTGGTCCGGGCCGAGGACTTCGAGCGCGGCCGCGCTCGTGGCGAGCTTGGCGTTGGAGGCCGGCTGCCGGCGGCGGTCGCTGCTGTGCTGGTAGACGATCTCGCCGTCGAGCGTCCTCACCACGAGCCCGACATCGGCGCCGGCGAGCCCCGGGTTGGCGAGGATGGCGTCGAGGTCGGCACCGAGGTCGCCCCGGTCCTGGGCGGACACCGCCGACACCGGCGACAGCGCACCGACCACGCCGACGAGCAGCACCAGCCCGGCGAGCAGGACGAGCATTCTGATGGGACGAGGTTGCACGGCGACTCCCGGAAGCAAGCAGGGCAGAGGTGGGGAATCCTCCTATCCCGGTGCCCTCGTGACAATCACCAACCCGTGATCAGTCGAGGATGCGGAGGAGGCCTTCCTGGACGACGGTGGCGATCAGGGTGCCGTCGCGGGCGAAGAAGCGGCCCGTCGCGAGGCCGCGGGCGCCCGAGGCGCTCGGCGAGGCGCAGTCGTAGAGGAACCACTCGTCGGCCCGGAACGGCCGGTGGAACCACAACGCGTGGTCCAGGCTCGCGCCGAGCACGTTGTCCAGCCCCCAGTACGCGCCGTGCCGGACGAGCACGGAGTCGAGCAGCGTCATGTCCGAGGCGTAGGTGAGCACGCAGACGTGCAGCAGCTCGTCGTCGGGCAGCCGGCCGTCCGCGCGCATCCACACCCGGCTGCGCGCCTCCGCCGGGCCGCGGTCACGCAGTTCCCACGGCGGCTCGGTCACGTACCGGATGTCGATGGGCCGGGGCAGGCGCGCCACGACCCCGAGCTTGTCCGCGTACCGGCGCATCGACTCCGCGCGGGTCGGCAGCGTCTCCGGGTCCGGCACGGCCGGCATCGGCTCCGCGTGCTCCGCGCCCGGCTCGGGCTGCTGGAACGACGCGGACAGCGCGAAGATCGCCTTCCCGCGCTGGACCCCGACGACGCGCCGGGTGGTGAACGAGCGGCCGTCGCGGATGCGGTCGATCTCGTAGACGATCGGGATGCTCGGGTCGCCGGGCCGGATGAAGTACGCGTGCAGCGAGTGGACCTTGCGCTCCGCGGGCACCGTCCGGCCGGCGGCGACCAGCGCCTGCCCGGCCACCTGCCCGCCGAACACCCGCACCGGCGACACCGCGGGGCTGACACCGCGGAAGATGTTCTCCTCGATGCGCTCCAGATCAAGCAAGGCCACCAGCCGATCCAAAACCGCCTGCCCGGTGGGCACCCCGTCGCCCGCCCCGGTGCGCAGCTCGGCCAGATCAGCCGCCGCCTGCCGCGCCGCCTCAGTCACCGGCCCGCCTCCCCGAACTAGACCCACCCAACCAGAGATGGTCCCACGCCAACCCCCGCATCGACCTCACCACAGCCCAACCGCACCCAAGGAAGCCACGCCGCACCCAACCGCACCTAAGGGGAACGGAACGCAACCCAGCCACAAGATACGCGCCAAACCGAACGGCACCAGCCCAAGGCACCCAACACTCAAAATTCCGGGGAGGCGGAACAGTCAGGCGTGGTCTTCTTCGCCTAGGCGGTGGACTCGGATCAGGTTCGTCGAGCCGACCGTGCCCGGTGGGGATCCGGCGACCACGACCACGAGGTCGCCCAGCCGATACCGCCCGATCGTGAGCATCGACAGGTCGACCTGGCGCACCATGCGGTCGGTCGAGTCGACCTCCGGGACCATGAACGTCTCCACGCCCCACGTCAGCGCCAGCTGGCTGCGCACGGCGGGCTCCGGCGTGAACGCCAGCAGCGGCAGGTGGGTGTGCAGCCGCGCGAGGCGGCGGACCGTGTCGCCGGACTGCGTGAACGCGACCAGGGCCTTGGCGTTGAGCCGCTCGCCGATGTCGCGCGCGGCGTAGGACAGCACGCCCCGCTTGGTGCGCGGCACGTGGGTCAGCGGCGGCACGACCGTCGACTCGCTCTCGACGGCCTCGATGATCCGGCCCATGGTCTCCACGGCCTCGATCGGGTACCGGCCGACGCTGGTCTCGCCCGACAGCATCACCGCGTCCGTGCCGTCCAGCACGGCGTTCGCGACGTCGGACGCCTCGGCGCGGGTCGGCCGGGAGTTGTTGATCATGGACTCCAGCATCTGGGTCGCCACGATCACCGGCTTCGCGTTCTCGCGCGCGATCTGGATCGTCCGCTTCTGCACCAGCGGCACCTGCTCGAGCGGCAGCTCGACGCCGAGGTCGCCGCGGGCCACCATGACGCCGTCGAAGGCCAGCACGATCGCCTCGAGGTTCGAGACGGCCTCGGGCTTCTCCAGCTTGGCGATCACCGGCAGCCGGCCGTGGCCGACCCGGTCCATCACCTGGTGCACGAGGTCGATGTCGGCCGGCGACCGGACGAACGACAGCGCCACGAAGTCCACCCCGAGCTGCAGCGCGAACTCCAGGTCCTCGATGTCCTTCTCGGACATGGCCGGCACGGAGACGTCCATGCCGGGCAGCGAGATCCCCTTGTTGTTGCTGACCTTGCCGCCCTCGGTGACCTCGCAGACCACGTCCTGGCCGTCGACCGCGGAGACCGTCAGGCCGACGTTGCCGTCGTCGACCAGCAGCCGGTCGCCCGGCTTCGCGTCCCGCGCCAGGCCCTTGTAGGTCGTGGACACGCGGTCGTGGGTGCCCTCGACGTCCTCGACGGTGATCCGGACGACGTCGCCGACGCGCCATTCGACCGGCCCGCCGGCGAACGTGCCGAGGCGGATCTTCGGTCCCTGCAGGTCGGCCAGGACGCCTACGGCGCGGCCGGACTCGTCGGAGGCGGCCCGCACGAGGTCGTACACCTGTTTGTGGTCGCTCTTGCTGCCGTGGCTGAAGTTCATCCTGGCGACGTCCATGCCGGCGGCGACCAGGTCACGCACCTTCTCCGGGGTCGCGGTCGCGGGCCCCAGAGTGCATACAATCTTCGCTCGTCGACTCACGGGTGGCAGCCTAGACCTCCGCGCTGGAACGATCCCGAAGTACCGGGTGGTAATAGGCGAATCGATCCAGAACGTTATCGCCGTGTTTGCTCGCTGATCCCCACGTGGTCACGCGCCCATTCGTTGAAGGGGCGCAAGGCCCGCCACGCCGTGCGCACCCGGCTCAGCAGCTCGCGCTCGTGCAGCGTGTCGTCCGGCGGCCAGACCCGGATGGCGTGCACCGAGCGGTAGCGCAGCAGATCCAGCCGCGGGTGGTCGGCGTCGTAGCCGCGGGGCCGGGTCGCGAGCCGATCGCCCTTGATCTCCCAGCCGCCCTTCTCCAGCTTGGTGAGGATCTTGGCGAGCGCCGGCCCGTGGATGTCCTCGGCGACAGCGGTCCGGAAGCGACGGAGCTGGTCGGACTGGAGGTGGAAGCAGCCGCCGCCGACCCGGATCCCGGCGGGGCTGAGCTCGACGTAGTACGCGCCGGCGCCGCGGCCGGGCTCGATCACGCCGCCGCAGTGGGTCTTGTAGGGCGTCTTGTCCTTGGCGAAGCGCACGTCCCGGTACGGCCGGAAGACGGTCGCCTTGCCGAAGTCGGTGGCGAACTCGCCGGAGAGCTCCGCGAGCAGCGCCTCCATCGGCGCGCGCACGTCCTCGAGGTAGGTGCTCTTGTTGTCGGTCCAGTAGGACTTGGAGTTGTCGGCCACGAGCCCGTCGTAGAAGTCGACCGCGTGCTCGCCGAAGCCGGAGAACCTACTCACCGGGCCAGACTAGGTGCCCGGTACGGCAACGGCGGGTGGCACCCCGAGGGGTACCACCCGCCGCCGTTCGCGGGTCGGGTCAGCCGGCCGACGCGCGGTTGTACAGGTCCTGGGCGTCGGCGCCGAAGTACGGGCCGAACATCCAGGTCGGGATGAGGTTGATCTTGTAGCTGTTCACCGAGTTCTGGACGCCGAGACCGGTGCCCTCGTCGAACTCCTGGAACCACGGGCCACCGCTCGCGCCACCGGTCATGTCACAGGTCATGCCGATGCCGTCGCTGATGAACGCGTCGAACGTGGTGCCGCTGCAGTAGATCATGTGCGTGCCGTCGTACGGGTCGGCCGCGGGCCAGCCGAACGCGTACATGTCCTGGCCGCGCGACTGGTTGAACGCGACGCCCTGGCCGCCGACGACGTCGGTCAGGCTCTGCCCGTCGAGCGGGTTGACGATCGCGGCGCCGACGTCGAAGTTGATGTCCTCGCTGGCGTCCCACTGCGGGGTGGTCAGCGTGGCCTTCGCCGTCCAGGTGCCGAACGGCGCGTTGCCGTCCTTGTACGCGGGCACGAAGACCCAGTCGGTGTGGTACGCGCCGTCGAGCTTCACGCAGTGCCCGGCGGTGAGCACGACGCTCTTGTTGGCACTGGTCAGCGCGTCACCGCTGCAGGAGGCCTGCCGGCCCTGGTAGGTGAAGAACACGCGGCCGGCGGTCTTCTCCACCGCGCCGCCACCGGGCCAGTCGCCGCCGCCGGCCGGGAACGCGGCCGGCTCGACGTCGGCGGGCGCCGCCGTCGGCTGCACGACCTGCGCCTTGCCCTGTGCCACGTCGTGCTTGACCTTCGACGCGTCCACCTTCGGCAGCAGCCGGTCCATCGGGATCGCGTTGCGCATGGCCTCGGGCGTCCACTTGGTCACTAGCGCGCCGAGCTCGTGTACCGCCACGCCGGGCGCCGGGGGCGCGGCCGTGGCCGACGGGGTGACGATCGCGGCTACCACCAGACCGCCCGCTGCCAGGGCGATCGCGGCCTGCCAGAACTTCTTCATCTGTTCCTACCTTTCGGGCAGCCCGGTAGGACCGCCCGCACAGGGGGGATAGGTTTCCAACGAAACGAGAACCTACTAGGTGAACGGTTACCCAAACACCCTCGGAAGTAGCACAGCGTGGTGCCCGATCCGTCCCGAGATGCGCCACCTCCACAATGGCGCCTGGCAGCGGAAACGCCTGTCAGCGGAAACGGAGGAGGACCATGGCGGGGCTGGAGCTGGTCGTGGACGGCCGGACGCTGCGCTGCGCGGACGTCGCGCTCGTCGCGGACCATGACCTGGTCGTGCGGGTGGCGGAGGAGGCCACGCGGCGGGCCGGGGACGCGTGGGCCCTGGTGACGGAGCTGGCGGCGAACCGGGAGATCTACGGCCGCACGACCGGCGTCGGCGCCAACCGCGACCTGACCGTCGACGAGGACGCCGGACCGGAGCACGGCCGGCGGCTGCTGCGTAGCCACGCGGGCGGGACGGGCGAGCCGATGCCGGCCCGGCAGGTGCGGGCGATGCTGCTGATCCGCCTCAACCAGCTGGCCGCCGGCGGCTCCGGCGCGCACCCCCGGCTGCTCGACGCCCTCGCCGGCGCGCTCACCGCGGGCGCGGTTCCGCTGATACATCGCACGGGCTCGATCGGCACCGGCGACCTGACCGCGCTCGCCGAGACGGCGCTGACGCTGGCCGGCGAGCGCCCGTGGGCGACGGGCTCGCTGGCGCCGGTCGCGCTGGACACGTCCGACGCGCTCGCGTTCATGAGCAGCAACGCCGCCACGCTGGCGGACGCCGTGCTGGCGTCCCGCGAGCTCGACCGGCTGCTGCGCGCGAGCCACGCCGTGGCCGCACTGTCCTATGTGGTCATGGGCGGCTCGCCCGAGGCGTACGCGACACCGGTGCACGAGGCGCGGCCGCACCCCGGTCAGGTGCGCTGCGCGGCCGAGATGCGGCGGCTGCTGGGGATGCGCCGCGTGCCGCAGCCCGGGCGCAGGATCCAGGATCCGTACGGCCTGCGTGCGTTCCCGCAGGTGCAGGGGCCGGCGCTGGACGCGCTGGACTACCTCACCCGCGTGCTGAGCGTGGAGATCAACGCGGTGACGGAGAACCCGATGGTGTCGTTGTCGGCAGGTGACGTGTTCCACCACGCGCACTTCCACACCGCGTACGTGGCGGTGGCCCTCGACCAGATGCGCGCGACGATCCACCACGTCGCGGAGCTGTCCGCGTCGCGGCTCGGCGACCTGGTGGAGCCGTCGTTCACCGACCTGCCGGCGTTCCTCGCGTCCGGGCCGCCCGGCAGCTCCGGCGTGATGATCCTGGAGTACGTGGCGCACGACGCGCTCGCGACGCTGCGCCAGGCGGCGCTGCCGGTGACCCTCGGCACGGCGGTCGTGTCGCGCGGCGTCGAGGACCACGCGTCGTTCGCCACCCAGGCGGCGCGAGCGGCAGGCCAGGCGGCGGACGCGTACCGGCAGGTGCTGGCGTGCGAGGTGGTGGCCGCGGTCCGAGCCCTGCGCATGCGCCCGGCGGACGTCGTCGAGCTACCGATCCGCGCAGCCTTCGACCTCGCCGACGCGGTGCTGGACCCGACGCTCTCGGACCGCCCCCTGTCCGGCGACCTCGAGGCGGCCGCCACGCTGCTGGACCGCTTCGCCGACATCTGACTCCCTAGGTTGCGGCGGCGGGCTTCTCGGTCCGGATGACGACGATGGCGACGATCATCACCGGTCGCGCGCCGAACTTCGGCAGCAGTCCACGACGCGGTACGGAAGTAGTCAGACCGCGGCCAGCGGCAGCGCGGTCGGGTGTACCGGCGCGGGCAGGTCCGAGTGGCCGGTCAGGAAGGCGTCGACCGCGTGCGCGACCGAGCGGCCCTCCGCGATCGCCCACACCACCAGGGATGCGCCGCGGTGCGCGTCGCCGCAGGCGAAGACGCCTTCGGCCGATGTCTGCCAGTCCGCGCCGCACGACAGGGTGCCGCGGCGGGACAGCGTCAGGCCCAGTCCGTCCAGCAGCGGCATCTGCTCGACGCCCTCGAAGCCGATTGCCAGGAGCACCAGGTTCGCCGGGATCTCGTCGACCTCCTCGCCGACCGGGGTCACCTCGCGGGCACCGGTCGACGGGTCCCTGCGCACCACGACCTCCCGCAGCCGCACGGCACGGACGTTGCCGTCCTCGTCGCCGAGGAACTCCTCCACCGCGACCGCGAACCGCCGCTCCCCCGCCTCCTCGTGCGCCGGGTAGGTCCGCAGCACCCACGGCCACACCGGCCACGGCGAGATCTCGTCGTCGCGGTCCTCGGGTGGGCGCGGGTACTGGTCGAGCTGGGTCACCGACAGCGCGCCCTGCCGCGTCGCCGTGCCATAGCAGTCCGCGCCCGTGTCGCCGCCGCCGATGATCAGCACGTGCTTGCCGGCGGCGGAGATCGACGTGGGCCCGTCGCCCTCGCACTCCTTGTTCGCCGGCACCAGGTGCTCCATCGCCAGGTGCACGCCGCCGAGCGTGCGGCCCGGGACGTCCGGCGCGTCCCGGCCGCGCAGCGCGCCGACCGCCAGCACGACCGCGTCGTACGACGCGCGCAGCGACGCCACCGACAGGTCGCCCAGCCCGGTCCCGCCGACCTCGACGCCGGTCACGAACCGCGTCCCCTCGGCGCGCAGCTGCGCGAGCCGGCGGTCGAGGACCTTCTTCTCCATCTTGAACTCGGGGATGCCGTACCGGAGCAGGCCGCCGAGCCGGTCGTCGCGCTCGTACACGGTGACCTCGTGGCCCGCGCGGGTCAGCTGCTGCGCCGCCGCGAGCCCGGCCGGGCCGGACCCGACCACCGCGACCCGCCGGCCGGACGCGACCGCCGCCTGCCGCGGGCGGACCAGGTCCTTCTCCCACGAGACGTCCGCGATGGCCTCCTCGACCCGCTTGATCGCCACCGGCCCGCCGGACATCGGCGAGATCGACAGCACGCAGGCGGTCTCGCACGGCGCCGGGCACAGCTTGCCGGTGAACTCCGGGAAGTTGTTGGTGGAGTGCAACCGGTTGCTGGCCGCCGCCCAGTCGCCGACGCGGACGAGGTCGTTCCAGTCCGGGATCAGGTTGCCGAGCGGGCAGCCCGCGGAAACCGAGTGGCAGAACGGGATCCCGCAGTCCATGCACCGGGTGGCCTGCCCGCGCACCTGCTTGTCCCGCTCGGCCGGCTCCAGGTCCGCGTAGACCTCGTGCCAGTCCGACAGCCGGTCCGCGGTGGGCCGCTTCGGCGCGTTCTTCCGCTGCTGCTTGAGAAAACCACTGGGGTCAGCCACGCGATGCCTCCATGACCGCCTCGTCGATGTCCCGCCCCTCGGCGGCGGCCAGCCGCATCGCCTCGAGCACGCGCTGGTAGTCGCGCGGCATGACCTTCGTGAACGACGCCGCGCGGCGGGTCCAGTCGCCGAGCAGGGACGCCGCCACCGCCGAACCGGTGTACTCGTGGTGGCGCCGCACGATGTCACGCAGCCACCGCAGGTCCTCACCGGACGGTCGCTGCAGGTCGACCATCGCGGTGTTGACCAGCTGCTGGTCCAGGTCGAGCACGTAGGCGACGCCACCGGACATGCCGGCCGCGAGGTTGCGCCCGGTCGGCCCGAGCACCACCGCCCGCCCGCCGGTCATGTACTCGAACGCGTGGTCGCCGACGCCTTCGGCCACGGCCACCGCGCCGGAGTTGCGCACGCAGAACCGCTCGCCCACCCGGCCACGCAGGAAGATCTCACCGCCGGTCGCGCCGTAGCCGATCACGTTGCCGCTGATCACCTGCTGCTCGGCGGCGAACGCCGAGTCCGGGTGCGGCCGCACGATGATCCGCCCGCCGGACAGGCCCTTGCCGACGTAGTCGTTCGCGTCGCCGATCAGGTCGAGCGTGATGCCGGCGGGCACGAACGCGCCGAGCGACTGGCCGGCCGAGCCGGACAGCTCGATGTGGATGGTGTCGTCGGGCAGCCCTTCCCCGCCGTAGCGCCGGGTGACCTCCGAGCCGAGCAGCGTGCCGACGGTCCGGTTCACGTTGCGCACCGGCAGGTCCAGCCGCAGCGGGTGCGCGTCCTCGAGCGCCGCCTCGGCGAGCTGGATGAGCGTACGGTCCAGCGCCTCGTCCAGCCCGTGGTCCTGGGCTCGGACCCGGCGGCGCGCGCCGCCGTAGGTCGTCTCCGGGACCGCGAACACCGGCGCGAGGTCCAGGCCGTGCGCCTTCCAGTGCTCGACCGCCTCGTCGGCGTCGAGCAGCTCCGCGTGGCCGATCGCCTCGTCGAGGGTGTGGAAACCCAGCTGCGCCAGCCACTCCCGCACCTCGTTGGCGATGAAGTGGAAGAAGTTGACCACGTGCTCGGCCTGCCCGGTGTACCGCTCGCGCAGCACCGGGTTCTGCGTGGCGACGCCGACCGGGCAGGTGTCCAGGTGGCACACCCGCATCATCACGCAGCCGGCCACGATCAGCGGCGCGGTGGCGAAGCCGTACTCCTCGGCCCCGAGCAGCGCCGCGACGATCACGTCGCGGCCGGTCTTCATCGCGCCGTCCACCTGCACGGTGATCCGGTCGCGCAACCCGTTGAGCAGCAACGTCTGCTGCGTCTCGGCGAGGCCGACCTCCCACGGCGTGCCCGCGTGCTTGAGCGAGTTCAGCGGCGAGGCACCGGTGCCCCCGTCGTGGCCGGAGATCAGCACGACGTCCGCGTGCGCCTTGGACACGCCGGCCGCGACCGTGCCGACGCCGAGCTCGCTGACGAGCTTCACGTGCACGCGCGCGTGCTCGTTGGCGTTCTTCAGGTCGTGGATGAGCTGGGCCAGGTCCTCGATCGAGTAGATGTCGTGGTGTGGCGGCGGGGAGATCAGGCCCACGCCGGCGGTGGAGTGCCGGGTGCGTGCGATCCACGGCCACACCTTGTTCGGGGGCAGCTGGCCGCCCTCCCCCGGCTTCGCGCCCTGCGCCATCTTGATCTGCAGGTCGGTCGCGTTCACCAGGTACTCGCTGGTGACGCCGAACCGCCCGCTCGCGATCTGCTTGATGGCCGAGCGGCGCTCGGCGTCGTAGAGGCGGTCGGTGTCCTCCCCGCCCTCGCCGGTGTTGGACCGCCCGCCGATCCGGTTCATGGCGATCGCCAGCGTCTCGTGCGCCTCCGCGCTGATCGAGCCGTAGGACATCGCGCCGGTGTTGAACCGGGTGAGGATCGACTCGACCGGCTCGACCTCGTCCAGCGGCACCGGCGGGCGCCCCCCGGTCCGCAGCTTGAACAGCCCGCGCAGCGCACCGCCCTCGCGGTTGAGCCGCTCGACCTCGGCCACGTACTCGCGGTACACGTCCTCGCGGCGGGTCCGCGTCGCGTGCTGCAACAGGAAGACGGTCTCCGGCGTGAACAGGTGCAGCTCGCCCTCGCGCCGGTAGGCGTACTCGCCGCCCGACTCGAGGCGGCGGTGCGACCGGTCGGTCGGGTTCTCCGGGTGCGCGGCGTGGTGGCGGCCCGCCACCTCGCGGGCGAGCACGTCCAGGCCGACCCCGCCGAGCTTGGAGATGGTGCCGGTGAAGTACTCGTCGAGCACGTCGGTGGCGAGCCCGAACGCCTCGAACACCTGCGCCGCGGTGTAGGCGCCGACCGTTGAGATGCCCATCTTGGACATGATCTTGAGCACGCCCTTGACGAGCGCGGCCACGTAGTTGCGGATCGCCCGCTGCGGATCGAGGCCCGAGATCGTGCCACGGCGGATCTGGTTCTCGATGGTCTCGAAGGCGAGGTACGGGTTGACCGCCGCGGCGCCGTACCCGAGCAGCAGCGCCACGTGATGCACCTCGCGGGCGTCGCCGGTCTCCACGACCAGCGCGACGCGCAGGCGCTCCTTGGTGCGCACCAGGTGGTGGTGCACGGCCGACACGAGCAGCAGCGACGGGATCGGCGCCATCCGGTGGTCGGCGTCCCGATCGGACAGCACGAGGATTCGCGCGCCGGCCGCGATCGCCTCGGAGGCCTCCCGGCGCACCCGCGCGATCGCCTCCTCCAGCGCCGTCCCGCCACCGTCCACTTCGTACAGACCGGGGATGACCGTGCAGGCGTAGCCGGGCATGTCGCCGTCGTCGTTGACGTGGATGAGCTTGGCGAGCTCGTCGTTGTCGATGACCGGCAGCGGCAGCTGGATGTGCCGGCAGGACGCGGGGCCCGGCTCGAGCAGGTTCTGCTCGGGGCCCATGATGCGCTGCACCGACGTGACGATCTCCTCGCGGATCGCGTCCAGCGGCGGGTTGGTCACCTGGGCGAAGTTCTGCTTGAAGTAGTCGTAGAGCAGCCGGGGCCGCTTGGACAGCACGGCCGGCGGCGTGTCGGTGCCCATCGAGCCGATCGGCTCCGCGCCGGTGTGCGCCATCGGCGCGAGCAGGATCTTGAGCTCCTCCTCGGTGTAGCCGAAGGCGAGCTGGCGGCGCAGCACGGACTCGTTGGTCTGCACGACGTGCTCGCGGTCGGGCAGGTTGGCGATCTTGAGCAGCCCGGCGTGCAGTAACTCCTCGTAGGGCATCTCCTCGGCGAGCGCGGTCTTGATCTCGTCGTCGTCGACGATCCGGCCGGCCGCGGTGTCCACGAGGAACATGCGGCCCGGCTGCAGCCGGCCCTTGGCCACGACCTTCTCCGGCGGCACGTCCAGCACGCCGGTCTCGCTGGCCAGCACGACGCGGTCGTCGGTGGTCTGCCACCAGCGCGCGGGGCGCAGGCCGTTGCGGTCGAGTACCGCGCCGACGAGCGTGCCGTCGGAGAACGTCACGCTGGCCGGGCCGTCCCACGGCTCCATCAGCCCGGAGTGGAACCGGTAGAAGGCCCGCTGCTTCGGGTCCATCGTGGCGTTGTTCTCCCAGGCCTCCGGGATCATCATCAACACCGCGTGCGGCAGCATCCGGCCGCCGAGGTGCAGCAGCTCCAGCACCTCGTCGAAGGACGCCGAGTCCGACCCGTCGGGGTCGATGATCGGGTAGAGCCGGGTGAGGTCGCCGGGGATCAGGTCGCTCGCGAGCAGCGCCTCGCGGGCGCGCATGCGGTTGCGGTTGCCGCGGATCGTGTTGATCTCGCCGTTGTGCGCCACGAACCGGAACGGGTGCGCGAGCGGCCAGGACGGGAACGTGTTGGTGGAGAACCGGCTGTGCACCAACGCGATCGCGCTCGTCAGCCGCTCGTCGGTGAGGTCGGCGAAGAACGCCGGCAGCTGCGCGGTGGTGAGCATTCCCTTGTACACCAACGTGCGCGCGGACAGCGACGGGAAGTACACGCCGCAGCCGGCGGCCACGCTCTCGTGCTCGGCGCGCTTGCGCAGGCAGAACGTCAGCCGGTCCAGGTCGATGCCGGCCACGCGGTTGCCCTCGGCATCCGGTGTGGCGGCGAGGAACGGCATCGCGAAGTGCGGCATCACCGACAACGCGGTGGGGCCGACGCCGGCCGACTCGGGCGCGATCGGCACGTCGCGCCAGCCGAGGAGCTCGAGCCCCTCCTCCTCGGCGATACGGCCGATGAGCGAGACGGCTTTGGCTCGCTGCTCGGCGTCCGTGGGCAGGAAGGCGATGCCGGTGGCGTAGGCCTGCGCGCCGTCCGCGGCAGGCTCGGGCAGGTCGAAG
>CAVSMR010000003.1:0-1420808 GCA_963729115.1 uncultured Actinomycetota bacterium
TGGGCCACATTTGCGGACGCCGGGTCGTCTGCCTCTTCCGCGCCCACGAGTTGTAGATCTCGTCGACATGGTCGTGCGCGCCGATGGCGATGGCGATCGAGCGATTGAGTAGTACCTGGACATCATTGGTGAGGATCCGCAACGAAGACATCTCTTCGTCGCTGAGCTTCCGAAGCTCCTCGGCGGCGTCGAATGAACCGCCGTCGAACTCGACGCGGGGTCGCTGCGGCCGGGCATGACCAATGGGCTTCCTGATCCCCAAGGTTCTGATGATTTCCAGCAGTGCATCCAAGTCGTCGATAGTGACCGAGATCCGTCCCAACGATCTCATGCTCGTACCAGGCGTGGATCGGTTGATCGCCATAGGTCTGCATCCTAGGGTCGCCCCATCGGCAGCCGGTCCAGGGCGGCGGTGATGATCAGTAGCGCGGCAGAAGGGCCGCCAAGTGTGCGGGCTTGGTCGGCGATGCGGAGTACTTGGTCTGGTGTGGCCCAGACGCGTTCGGCGCGGGTGGGGGAGTGGTCACGTCGTCGGCCGCGGCGGCGCCTGCGGTGCACGGGGTTGGTAGGGATGAGGTGTTCGTCGATGGCGTCGTCGAGCAGCATCGAGAACACCGTCACGAAACCGGTCACCGTGGAGGCGGCGTAGCGCTGCCGTAGGCCTTTGATCCAGCCGGTGACGGCCAGCGCGGAGATCTCGCCCAGGGGCGTGGCGCCCCAGGGAGGGAGGATGTGGTTACGCAGGTAGGCGCGATAGTTCTCCTCGGTGCGTGTCTCGACGTCCAGGGTGTCGACCCAGCGGCTTATCCAGGCCGCGGTCGTGGTCTTGGCGCCGTCGGGATCGATCCACCGGCCGTGGCGGCGGTCGGACTCGAGATCGTCCGCATAGTCCTGCGCCGCTTTCCGTGTAGCGAATCCGGATTGTGTGCCGTACCCGCCGGCCGGTCTGGGATAGCGCACGCGCCACGCGCGTGTGCCGGTCTGCTCGATCCACGCCATGACAACCTCCCGGTACCCGAAGCCAACGATGACCCCTTCGGTGTGCGCCGACACCAGGACTACGGCAAGTGGATCTCCGATGCGGCACCCATCGGAACCGCGGGGTGACAGGACGAACGCTCATGCCGATGTGCGAGTCCGGAGCGCTGCACTCGGCGTAGGTGCGAACCTGCTATGCGGTGTCGTTGGTTTCCCGAGCGGCTCTGATCGCTACTTTGGCGTTGTCACCCGCTGTGCCGGGCAGCTGGTTCCACCTCGGGGTGGGAGCGGCCCGGCCCCTTCCCGCACCGGCGTGCGGTGAGCGCCAGTCGTTGAGGGCTATCCGGATGACTCCCTTGTTACGCGGGTAGGACTCGTCGCGTGGGCGTTCGCCGTCGTGAACTCTCGGGCGGAGAGCGTAACGCTGGTCGTTGCAGGACGACCCTCCATGACGTTCGCTCGTGCCGATGGGTGTACCTCCTTGGCGAGCTGTCGGTGCGTCTCGTGGTTTCGTCCGTCCCCGGGGTCGGACACGCGGCTGACGTCTGGACATGGGCAGAACACACCCCGATACGCTGCGCGTTCCATAGCACTGCGGGAGTGTATGTGTTGGTGCAGTCGCCGAATGCGGTTTTAGACGCTGGCGCTTTTGGTGAATGGTGCGTGCGCGCCTTCGCCGACGCGTCGTTGGTGGCCGGCCGATTGTCGCCGGGGTCGGGCGGGGCTTTCGGTGAATACGCGGAGAGAGCTCTTGCCCTGCGGATGGGCGCCCTGCTGCAGCATGTGCCTCCGTATCGAGCGCTCCGCGGCGTCCAGTCGACCGTCGCGGACGGGTGGGCGGATGGTGTCGCGCGGCGGTACGAGTCACACTCACGGTTGGCGCCGCCCTTTCGGCACAAGGCCGCCGACATGCGACCCGCCGGCGACGCCTGGATCGACCTCGCTCCGGCGCGGAGCGCGACCGTCCAGTTCGCCGACGAACTGGACGGTCAGGTGGACACCGTCCTCACCGAGTTGATGGACCGTGCCCGGCGCTATTTCGCCAGACACTCAACCGTCGGAGTGATCGGTGGCGCGGAGACCGGGCTGGCCCGCGTCTGCCTGATGTTGGCCCGGTTCGAGGCAGGTGTGCTGCCGGAGCCGGGCGCCACCGTCGAGCAGATTCACCGAGGCGTTCCCGATGATGAGGTGCGGGAAGTGGTCGGTCTCGTCAGAACGCTGCACGGTTCACCGAGCGCGCTGCCGCGGCGGGCAAGTGCTTCTCTTGGCGTTGCCGAACCTGTGTTCGTGCGAGGTTCGGCCGAGGGCGACCTGGTGGTCGACGGCACCCTGATCGCGGTGTGCCTCGGCGATCACACCGACCTGACCCGGAAACTACGGCACCTCGTCGCGCACGCATGGCTCGACACGGCTGGCCTCTACCGCATCCGCGACGTCGGTGTGTACCTAGCGGCCGTCGGCACCCTCGTCACCTGGCCCGTGGCCGAGCTCGCCGAGCTGTTGCTGTCCGGCGGCGATCCGGGTACCGCCCGTGCTGAGTTCCTGGCGCTCGCCGATCGGGAGATCACTGTGCCCAGGCCGGTGAAGCCCGCGGATGCCACGCTCCGGCGCGGACGTCCGGCCACCGTGCCACTGAACAGACCGGACAGGACACTGAACCGCGCGACCCCGATGGGCACCGTGTACGGACCGGAGGAGTGGGACACGGTTGCCGATGCTGAGTGGACGTACTGGGACCTGTGGCTCAGCGTCATGTGCGTTGTGCACTACGGCGGCGACTGGGACGCTCTGGACGCGGGGCTCTACGCGCGCACGCACCACAGCAAGGAGTTCTCCGAGGCGCTTTGGTGCCACGTGGTCGACCTCAAGGACCGTCTCGCGGCCGTCGGGCTCACCGCTGCCGATCTCGTCGGAGATCTCGCAGGCGACCGACAGATCATCAAGAAGGCGCGGTCGAAAATACTGGACTGGAAAGGAATCCAGCACAAGCATTTCTCGCCTGCGATGCGAGACGCCCCGAGTCGTCGCTACCACATTCGTGCGCATTTCGGCAGTTGGGACCGGTATCCGGTTTCACCACGCCCGTTCTACGACCAGCTGGCCGAGGCAACCCCGTTCGACCTCGAACTACAGAGCTGGGGTCTGCCGACCTTCGACAACATCGACCCTCTTTTCCGGGCGCTGGAGGAGTTGGAGGCCGAACACGCCACGACCCCGTCTACTCTCCTGGCCGTCCGCCGCGCCGGCCTTACCGCCAGCTCGCTGGCCCGCCACCGCTGCGACGACTCTCACGGTGACCTCGGCATGCACGTCGTGGACGCCACTCTGCGCTTCTCCCGCACCGACTGGCGCACCACCGGTATCGATCCCGCCGTCTTCTGGCGCGACGTCTTCGAGATCTTCACCATGCTCGGCCGTTTCGGCTACGCGCCCTACGAGCATGAGCACGAGATAATGGCAAACCTCGGCGCGGACCGAGACCGGCCGTTGATCAAACACGTAGTTGACGACCTAACCGACGCATATGTTTCCGACCGCCTCACATGGGCTGCCAGCGACGCCACCAACCTCTGGAAGTTCGTCTAGAAGTCCGGCGTACCCCGAGGCAACGCCCGCTCATGCCGGCGGTCTCAGTGGATCATCGCAACACTGAGTTTCTCAGAGTCAGAGGAGCGTGGTGCTTGTGGTGAGGAGTGCGTTGTCGCCAGTTGAGGTTGATGAGGTGTGGCGTCGGTGGCGGTCGGGACAGGCGGTGAAAGTGCTGGCACGCGAGATGCGTCGGCATCCTTCGACGGTGCGGGACTTGCTGAAGCGGTGTGGTGGAGTTCGGCCGGCGGCGCGGCGGCGATGGGAGCTGCGGTTGTCGCTGGCTGAGCGGGAGGAGATTTCGCGCGGGCTGGCCGCTGACCGGTCGTTCCGTTCGATCGCGGTTGGGCTGGGCCGCTCACCCTCGACCGTCAGCCGCGAGGTCATGGGTAATGGTGGGCGAACCGGCTACCGGGCGGTGGATGCCGACCGGGTGGCGTGGTCTCGAGCGCAGCGGCCAAAATCGACGAAGCTGTCGAGGTTGCCGGGGTTGGCGGCGATGGTGGAGGAGAAGCTGGAATGTCAGTGGTCGCCGCAGCAGATCACCGGGTGGCTGCGGCGCCGGTTTCCTTCGAGCACAGTGATGCGGGTGTCCCACGAGACGATCTACCGGTCGCTGTTCGTGCAAGCGCGCGGCGATCTACGGCACGAGTTGACCCGCCATCTGCGCACGAGGCGGGCGATGCGCCGCCCGGCTGGCGCCAGGTTGCCCGATGGCCGCGGCGCGCGGCCGAACACGGTCAACATCTCTCAGCGGCCGGCCGAGGCGAAAGATCGAGCGGTGCCCGGTCACTGGGAGGGCGATCTGGTGTTCGGCCGCGGCATGTCACCGGTCGCGACACTGGTCGAACGAGCCACCCGGTTCTTGCTGCTGGTCGCCTTGCCGGACGGGCACCGCGCCGAGCTGGTCGCTGACGCACTCGCGGCGAAGATCCACACCCTGCCCGCGGCATTGGCCCGAACGTTGACTTGGGACCAGGGCCACGAGATGGCCGAGCATGCCCGGTTCACGCTGGCGACCGGGATGCAGGTCTACTTCTGTGATCCGAAGAGTCCCTGGCAGCGCGGCAGCAACGAGAACACGAACGGTCTGCTCCGCCAATACCTACCCCGCACGGTGAACATGCGCGACTACACCCAAGCCGACTTCGACGCCGTTGCCGAGGAGCTCAACAACCGCCCTCGACAAACACTCGAGTTCGCGACACCATCCGAACAATTAGCGCAGCTGTTGCGATGATCGCCTGAACCCGCACCGCGGAGCGGGCGCGGACGTCGCCGGCCGATGCGCGCTCATGCCGATGACCGTGCTAGGAGAGGGTGTAGGTAGGCGACCAGTCTCCTCGGTGACGTGGTGATAGGCCGCCGGACCCAAGGGATCAGCTCGAGTGGCCGTCGGAGGCGACGGACGGCAGCTGCGCAAAGTAGTCGCGAAGCATGGCAATCTGGCCGTCGCAGAGGCGAAAGATGTACACGAGCGACATTGTCGTCCGCCCCCCGTCGGCTTCGTCGAACGCGACGTCGATCTCGGCGATGAAGACGTCGGGATCCGCGGTGTCGTGCAGGACGTAGGCGGACCGCTCCACGTTCATCGTGCCCTGGTAGGTCGGTTGCCGGTGATACACGCTGGTTCCGGTCCGGATCGCATCACGGCCCACCAAGCACCGGAGCGGATGGCCATCGGGTACCAGCGGCGCCTCGTAGACGCCGTCCTCGGTGAACATCGCGGCGATCGCGTCCGGGTTCCGGGTGATCGCACCGGCATACAGGTACTGTTCGAAGATTTCCTGATGCGTAAGAGCCACTCTCCAGTCTAGCTCCCGCCCCTGCGGGCTCGACGTCCACGGGCCAGCGACCGTCGAATGGACCGCACGCGCATGCCGCGACCCGGGTCGTCGCCTGGCATTGCACTACGCCCTCACATGCCTGCGGGCGACGCAGTGTCGCTGTGGAGAGGTCCTCGGATCGCCAGGTCGTGTCGGCGGTGGGCAGCCGCTGAGTGTCGGATGCTCCGTTTCCTGAGGGCTCGGTCACCCGACGCCTCGGCAAGCCGCAGGCGCAGTCCTCGACGGCTACGTCATCGGGCGCTTTTCGACTGCGCGGGTTCCGGCGCTTGGTTACGGGGTTCTTACCGGTGGGCTGTGCGGCGGTCCGATTTGGGCCACAGGGGTGTCGAAGGCGGTGCGCGGTGCGGAAGGCACCGGTGACGAGAAGGGGTTCGAACATGCGCAAGGCGTTCTGGAAGGCCGGCATCGCGACGGCCGCCGTGGCCGCGATCAGCGTCGGTGGTGCGTTCACCGCGACGGCGTCCGACAGCACGGCGAAGGCGTCCAGGGAGCAATGTGTCCTCAACGTCGACGACGGCAAAGAGACCTGTTTCACCAGCGCGACGGAGGCTGCCGGTTTCCGGTCGACCGGCGGCATCCCGTTCCACATCCACGTCCGGCTGTTCCCCCGGACCGGCTACGACGGCAACGCCTACCTGATCGGCAGCTTCAGCAAGGAGAACTGCTCCGAAGGCACCGACCGGCCTGACTACCAGATCCCCGACCTTGGCCAGCGGTCCAACTGGGCCGGCTCGTTCACCACGCACAACAACTGCGACATCAAGGCCTACGACGGCCTGCGGTTCACTGGCGCGCACTTCGCCGGCTACCAGGACCACGACATCAAGCTGACCGCGTTCAACAACAAGATCTCCTCACTGAAGGTCAGCTGACGCGCCGGCGCCGGGCGCCCCGCGTGCCGGGCGCCGACCGGCGTCAGGTGTCCATCTCGACGGCGTCCATGACCCGCCGGACGTCGTCGCGCCGTCGACATTTGCAGATCGTGCTCCCGACTTGCTACCTATGAGCGCCTGTCGAGATCAACACCGGCCGTAGCAGACCGGACCGGCCTGCTGGTCGATGGAACGGCGTGCGGCGGGTGGGCCTTGGTGTTATCCGTGGCCGGGCTCAGCCGGATCGTTGACTCGAGCGACCGGTGATGCAGCAGCGGCAGAGGAGGTGCGCAGACTGCTCGCGCGCCTGACTGCAGGTGGGCTGTAGAAATTGCCGCGCTGGTCCGAGACGCCCATCGCCAGCAGTGTCTCGGCGTAGCGCTGGGCACGCCGAACTAACCGGCAACGTCCGCACATGCCGCTGCTTGGACAGGCGATATGTCCGGTTCACTCCGGCCGGGTGGAGCGAATCTGGAGCACGCCTACGTGCTCATCTGTTGTGCAATGCACTCAACTGCAGTGCTAGCAATGGTTCTGACGTGGGCGTACTGTAGAGTCGCAGGTCACGGATACTGTCCACACCAGACTGGCAGTGTGGGGGTCAGGGGTTCGAACCCCCTCAGCTCCACTTCTTCGTTGATGCCCTTCGATCCTGTGTTTGTCCTGGTCGGAGGGCTTCTTTCATTTCTGCGATGATCGACAGCCATGGCCGGCGTTGGTGGCGGGGCGTGCTCAAGTGGAGCAATTCTGGCCGGCCGGCCACTGGCTGCCCGTCGGCTGAACCGACTCGATCCCACTGGTCCGCATCCCGACGACGATGCGCCGAGGAAAGGCCTCGTCCTGGCCCGCATCCCGCCGGCCATATGCGGGCGGCGTCGGCCAACCACAGCTGGTAACGATCTTCGCGTCAACGCGCGGCGCTTTGGCATAGCCGAAGGCGCGGACGTGCGGCGATACGGCCCTCCCGGTCAGTGCCCTCGGCGTGTAGTGGTGCTTACTCCTTCGGCCGAAACGCAAGAGCAGGAACGACGCGTCCAGCAGGTCGAATACCTGGCGTGGTGATTGTAGATTTTTGGTGCGCAGTTCCCTGTGTACGCGCTGGTGGGGCGCAGGCTCCGCATCCGACGTGGTGGCGAGAGGAGCACGGCAGATGTACCGACCGGTGACGCTGGAGACCTGGGCGAGCGGGCCGGCGCGGTTCATCATCGCGCGATGCGCGGCCACGGGTGGCACGCCGCGATCTTGGATCATCACGCCGATCAGGTCCGCGCGGACCTGTCCGCCTCCGGCACGCCGGTGGATCGCGCGACGCTGACGTTGTACCTGCACGTACTCAGCCAAGCCATGGACTACGTCACCACCGACGTTCCCGACGAGGCGCTCGTGCTCCCGCGATGCACGACACCGACCTGGACTGGTTCACCATCCGCATCGCCGTCGTCTGCCAGCTCGCCATCGACGAAGGACTCATCTCCTGACCGGCCGACCTGCCGGTGATCGATGCTGGCGGTCGGTGTCGGCGCACCCGGCCCGGTCGAGGCGACAGGGTGCGCGCGCCCTCGCGGTGCCGTACTGCGATCGGGCCTGTCGGAAATCTGTAGCGGCTGAGATAGACATCCACCAGCAGATCGTGTAGCGTTGCCCCAGTCAACAAGGGAGAGAACATCACGCAGAGGTGGACAGCCGACGACTGTCCTAGATGTGAAGCACGACGGTCAAGCGTGCCGGAGCCGATCAGTGGAAGGGGTTCCGACCGTTGACCGAGTGGTCGTCAAACGCGCTGGGACCAGGTACTGCGACACGGGGTCCCAAGTGGCGGCCATGCCGCAAGAGCGAGATAGTCGAACACCCGAAGTGCAGTACAGAAATGCAGCAGTATGAGTACCTGTAGTCGAATACCGCTAGGTGCAGTTGATGTGTAAGTGAAGTATCCAGAGAAGGAGGGATGGACTAACACCGTCGGATCGCTCACCGTTGGCTGAGAATCGCCCGGTGAGTACCGCAGTTCCATCGAGATTGGCAGGTGGTCTCCGGTTACGTATTCACGCGATCCCCGCAATTTCTGCTCTCGGGCAGATCACGCGGACATGAAGGTCCGGCTCGACAGCCGGTAGATGGTAGTGAAATCCAACCCTATGGGCCCCGGTGCTTCGCAAAGCACCGGGGCCCATTGACATGGAGGTGCATTGATCCCCGACCCACGACAGACCGGCGCCGACAACCTCGACGACGAGCACTACCCCGCCTATACCATCGGGCGGGCCGCGGACATGCTCAACACCACCATCGCATTCCTGCGCACCCTCGATGAGGCCAAGCTGATCGAGCCCCAGCGCTCGACCGGCGGACACCGCCGCTACTCCCGATACCAACTACGACTGGCCGCCCGCGTCCGCGAACTCCTCGACCACGGCACACCACTGGATGCGGCGTGTCGCATCGTCACCCTCGAGGACCAGCTCCAGGACGCGCAACAGCGCAACGCCGAACTACGCCAACCCGACTGACACTCCGCGCGGCCCTGAGCCGCGCGGACTCGGGAAACCATTCCATTCCGCGGCCCCCTGAGAATCATGCACGGGGACCGATCCCGTCGGGCCTCGCCCATTGACCGCCTGCGGAAGGTGGCGCTGAGCGCGCGGTACCTAAACGGGTGGTCAGTTCCAGCACGCCAGTCGCGGCGCCGAATCAATACGTTCACCGCAGTCGAAGCTGGCGCACCGGGCAGCAAAGTGCGTAGCAGGACACGTTCGCCACGCTCGACGAGCGGGTATGTGCTCCGCAGGTTGGGTGTTCAGCGACAGTCGAATCTGGCGAGGGCTAGTGGGGGCTACATGTCGGCGAACCGGCGGGGCACAGCGCAGCCGGAACCCAACCCGCCGCCAGACGTGAAATGTGACCTGGACGCCACACCCTCCCGCGAGGTCCGCCTGGCCTCGGCCACCATCGCCGCCTCCGCCCGGCGTCTCGGGCCGGGCACACCGATCTTGAAACAGTTCCACCTCGGCTGACGTCAGGAGGTGTGTGGGGTTACCAGGCCGGATTCGTAGGCGAGGATCACGAGTTGGGCGCGGTCGCGGGCGTGGAGCTTGGTCATGGCGCGGTTGATGTGGGTCTTCGCAGTGAGCGGGGTGATCACCATGCGATTGGCGATCTGGTCGTTGGACAGGCCGTGGGCGACCAGGGTGACGGCCTCGCGTTCGCGGTTGGTCAGTTCTGTCAGCCCGGTGCTGGTGCTGGTGCTGAGTGGTTGGGTGACGTACCGGTTGATCAGCTTGCGGGTGATCGATGGTGCGAGCAGGGCGTCGCCTCGGGCGGCGACGCGTACGGCGTGCAGGAAGTCTTCCGGCTGGATGTCCTTGACGAGGAATCCGGCGGCGCCGGCGCGCAGTGCGTTGAAGACGTACTCGTCCAGGCCGTAGTTGGTCAGGATGACGACGTGTACCGCGGCCAGGGCCGTATCCGCGGCGATGCGTCGGGTCGCTTCGATGCCGTCGACGACCGGCATCTGGATGTCGATGAGCGCGATGTCGGGCAGGTGTTGTCTGGCCAGCGCCACGCCCTCGCTGCCGTCGGCGGCCTCAGCCACCACCTCGATGTCGTCCTCGATGTCGAGGAGCGCACGGAATCCGCTGCGAATGAGCGGCTGGTCGTCGACCAGCAGGACACGGATCATGACGTGCGGACCACGGGAAGTTCGGCCTGGACGGTGAAGCCACCTTCGCTGCGCGGTGCTGCCCGCAGCCGGCCGCCGAGCGCGGTGACTCGTTCGCTCATCCCGAGCAGCCCGACGCCGGGCACCGGTGTGGTGTCCGAGGTGGCCGTGCCGTCGTCGTCCACCTGGATGACCAGGGCATCGGGCCGGTAATCGATCCGGACCGACGCGGTCGCGGCGGCGGCGTGGCGGGCGATGTTGGTCAGGGACTCCTGAACGATCCGGTAAGCGGTCCGGTCCACCGCGGCCGGCACGTCGTTCCGGACGCCCTCGATGGTCAGCTTCGCGTCCAGGCCGGCCGTCCTCGCCCGTTGCACCAGTTCCGGGACATGGTCGAGCCCGTGCGGCGGGCTATGGTCGTCGTTCTGGTCATCGCTGCGCAGCGCCTCCAGGGTCGCGCGCAGTTCCCTGGCCGCTTCGCGACCGGCGTCCCGGATCGCCAGCAGCGCGTCCGGCACCTGTTCGCCCCGCTTCTGGGCCAGGTGGACGGCGACCTCGGCCTGCACCTTGATGACGGAGATCTGGTGGGTGAGCGAGTCGTGCAGCTCCCGCGCGATGTGCAGCCGTTCCTCGTCGGCACGGCGTCGCGCGGTCTCCTCGCGGGTGCGCTCGGCCTCGTCGGCCCGGCGCTCGGCCTGCCGCAGTGCCTCACCCGCGGCACCGGCGGCGATCAGCCACGCGATCTCGAGGACGCCTCGCGCCTGCGCGAATGCCTGACCAGTGTCGTGCAGGCCCGAGACGATGGCCGCGAGAGGGAGCGCCGCCAGCATGAGCACGCTCGCCGCCACGGTGACGACGCGGTGTCCGGCCCGCACGGCGGCGTACACGGCGAACAGGTAGGCGACGGCGGGCACGTCGAAACCGATGGCCTGGTAACCCAGCGCGCACAATCCGGTCGCGGCCAGCACGGTCACCGGGGCCCACCGGCGCGGGACCAGCACCAGGCCGCCTGCCACCAGCAACGCGTAGCCCAGCGGGTCGAGACTCGTGCCGGGGTGTTGCCCGGACAGCCCGGCCACTAGCAGGGTCGCCGCCACGCCGACGGCGATCGCCCAGTCCATGACGGCCCGGCCCCAGCTCATGGGTGCACAGTAGCCACGTTTTCGCGCGGGCGACTCCTGCGCACGGATGATCAGCCGCCTACCGCGGATGCAGTACTTTCCCCATTCCTGCGGCGTTCGCGGCAGCGTGAAGTGTCCGCGTCAGCAGGACGACCGGTGGCGGGTTCGGCGGACATGCTCAGGCGACATCCAGTCGTAGGAGGAGGACCCTCATGTCCGTCTTGCTCGCGCACGCCATGGTCCAGTCGGCCGACGTCGACGCGTACGCCCTGACCGCCGGCCGACTCTGGGCCACTTCGGCCGCGCTGCTGGGTCTGGTCGGCGCGGTTGTCGGCGGGCTTGCCCTGGCCCGCTCCGTCCGTCGTATCGGCAACGGTGGAACCAAGGGAGCCGTCGTGGCGTTGGGATCGGGGCTCATCGCCATGGTCGTCGGCGGTTTGAACCTGGCTGTCGCCGACGGTGGTCCCGGCACCGGTAACGGAGTAGTTGGTGGCGCGTTGGCTCTGATGTTGGGACTGCTGGCCATGATCTTCGGCGGGCTGGCGCTGGCACGGTCCCGCCGCACCGACGCCCGGGCCATGGTCAGATCCCCGCAATGATCGAGGAGCCTCCCCAACCCCAGCGACGATGCTGCCGACAGTTCGCCGTCCGGTCAGGACGTCGACGGTTCATTCGCGGGCGGGTGCTTCCGTCGGCGTAGCACCAGGAGCGGCCTACGAGTCCGATGGTGTACATCATGAGTCCGGCGATCACCGATTCCAGCGGCAGGGTCGCCACGAGCATGACGCCATCGCTACGGCGACACTCTCGACCGTGGCAACCTCGCCCAACACCGGCTGCTGACCGGGTTCCCCGCATCCTCGCCGCGCTACGCATCTTCCTGAGGCCGGGCGGGCACATCGCCGTCACCATCCGCCCGCGGCGCGAGCACGCCGAGCTGATCGACCTGCTCGCCCAAGTCCTCGCCTGTGGACGCGCCGCCTGCCTGAACCCCGTCGAGCGCAACGTCGCGCTGCTCGCCCGCGCCGCCGAGACCGACCTCGTTTGCCCGGGGTCGTTCTTCCAACGCGACTTCATCCGCAAACAACGCGAGGCCGGGCTACAGGTCATCGTCCACGAGGACGTCGTCGTCTTCCGCACCACCCTGAATCGCCAGAGTTCGGGACCGGGCGTGACCGCGGATCTCCGCCCCTCACCCGTACACATCATGGCCCTTGGCCTGGCTGCCTTCGATGCACTGTCATCCGCTGGCAGGGCATCGATATGTCCGGTTCACTCCGGGCGGGTGGAGCGAATCTGGAGTACGCCTACGTGCTCGTCTGCTGTACGTTGCACGCAACTGCAGTGCTTGCAACGGTTCTGACGTGGGCGTACTGCAGAGACACAGGTGAGAGGCACTGTCCACACCAGACTAACAGTGTGGGGGTCAGGGGTTCGAACCCCCTCAGCTCCACCCCAGGTGAGAGCCCCGTCCAGATGGACGGGACGGGCCTCCCCCAGGCCGTGCAGATCCTCCGTACCAGCTACAGCACCGAGGACACGCCCGTCCACGCGCTAGGGACCGTATGCGCGGCTACTAGGCATCTGTTCCCGATCGGCCAAGCGGCAGGCGCGGACGAGTCCTAGACTGATCGCGGGTCGCGTCCACCCGGATGATCTAGTAAGGAGCCCACCTCCGTTAAGACGTGGGCTCATGTACCAGGGAACACTGCCAGCGCACACCATATAAGGCTTGATACCCGCGTGGCGCGGGATAGCTAGCTATAGAACTCCTTGACAGCACTACAGACGGTAGGACCGCCAACCCCTTTCAAACACAATTGCCCCTTGAGGTGGGTATCCTCAACCCATATCAGCGGGCAATTGTTATTCTCCGGAGGCTCGCCCGGTACGCCCTTATCTGCCCGGCAAGTCACATGTTGGCCCCCGTGGTTTCCCACCCTCCAGATATCCATAACCGTTGCCCGGCCGTCCCCATGGAGATCGTGCACATAAACACGATTCGCAGCGTCATCGAATTCGGCCGCCCCCCATACTTGCCCACCAACACGGACATCCCACTGTTTATCGTTCGCCGACGCCACCCCAGGCGTTGCGATCACGAACATCACGATCGCGATCACTCCCACGAACATCCGCAAATTAACGTTCATCTATCACTCCCCAGTCGGAAGTCGAACAGCGGCCAACATGCGGACCCCGGTCAACATTATCCAACTCGACGCCGAACAGGTAGTCTCGTGAGGACTTTCTTTACGTCTTCAAGCCGCCCCTGACGGGGCGGACGACGCGGCCGAACAGGGCAAACTCGGGCCTGCCCTACGCTGGCGCTCCGGGCAACCCTCGCCGTCACCGAGTGCCGTCGGCCGCGCCTATCCTCCGAAATAGTCAAGATATATGAGCCCACGACGCTAGTTAGGGCGCGCGGCCACCTCCCATGATCCCAGCGTCGCACCCTTGGCCGATCAAGGCGGCCTCAGCCAGATCGGCGATGTCCACGGGGATCTCGTGTTCCGGGCACGGCGGGTCCGGGAGTAGGGGACCTGTCTTCCATTGTGGACTTCGACCAGGTGCCGGTGACGGTATCCCGCGAGCCGAACCGAGGTTTGTGAGAGCCGGTCATTGGTGCAGGCGGGTGCGTAGCCATTGGGAGGGTGATGCCGGCCGGGAAGATCAACCGCGCCTGTTTGCACCACAGACGCCACCGTGAAACCACCCGGCTGAAACCGTCGCGCGGCGGGGCCCTGTACACTGCACGATGGCGGCCCGCTCCGTTCTGCCTCGGGCCGCGTTTTCTTGTCGACCACCACGCGCCGCGGCCATCGAGGTCTGCGCCGGGCAGGACGACCATCGACGTTTCGGAGTACTGATATGGCGGCTCGCCGCCCCCGCAAGAACCTTCCGTCCACACTCGACAACGCGCCGACCTTCGGTCAACTCGGTGTGCCCGCCCGGCTGCTGGCCGCACTGTCCGCGCAGGGCATCGACACCCCGTTCCCCATCCAGGCGGCGACGTTGCCGGACTCGCTGGCCGGCCGTGACGTGCTCGGTCGCGGTAGGACCGGGTCGGGCAAAACCTACGCCTTCGCGCTTCCCGTGCTCGCCCGGCTGGCCACCGGCACCCGGCCGCGGCCGGGCCGGCCCCGGGCGCTGATCCTGGCACCCACCCGCGAGCTGGCCGGCCAGATCGAGGCCACGCTGGCGCCGCTTGCCAAGGCCCTCTCGTTGCGCACCATGACCGTCTACGGCGGCGTGCGGCCCGGCGCGCAAATCGCCGGTCTCCGGGCCGGTGTCGACGTGCTCATCGCCTGCCCCGGCCGGCTCGCCGACCACATCGCCGCCGGACACGCGCGACTCGACGACGTCGAGATCACAGTGCTCGACGAGGCCGACCACATGGCCGATCTCGGCTTCCTGCCGGCCGTCACCAAGCTGCTCGACCAGACCCCGCGCGACGGCCAGCGGCTGCTGTTCTCGGCCACTCTGGACGCCGGTGTCGACGTCCTGGTCCGCCGCTTCCTGCACGACCCGGTCACGCACAGCGTCGACCCACCGTCCTCGCCGGTCGCGAGCATGGCGCACCACGTGCTGCACGTGCCATCGGCCGCCCGGCTCCCGGTGCTTGTCGACCTGACCGCCGCACCCGGCCGCACGCTCGTGTTCACTCGCACCAAGCGGGGCGCCACCAGGCTGACCCGCCAACTCGTCGCGCAGGGGGTGCCCGCGGTCGAGCTGCACGGCAACCTCGGCCAGCCGGCGCGCACCCGCAACCTGCTCGCCTTCGCAGACGGCACCGCGCCGACACTGGTGGCCACCGACATCGCCGCCCGAGGCATCCACATCGACGACATCGCGCTGGTGATCCACGCCGACCCGCCGATGGAGCACAAGGCGTACCTGCACCGCTCAGGCCGCACCGCACGGGCGGGCGCGTCCGGCACCGTGATCACCCTGATGACAGACGCGCAGGTCGCCGACGTCCGCGACCTCACCCGCAAGGCCGGCATCACCGCCACCGTCACCCGCCTACGACCCGGCCACCCGCTGCTCACCGAGCTCGCCCCGGGGGAGCGCAGCTACGTGACCCCGGCGGCGACACCGGCACCGGACCCCCGCCCGCCACGGCGGTCACGGCCGACTCGCGCCACGCCACGCCCCGCCAAGCGCGGGCGCACCGCGAAGTCGACCAACCCGACGGCCACGGGGAAGCCCGCCGGCATGGCCACGTTCTCCGCCGGAACCCGCGCGGGCCGCCGCCGCGGCCGCTGAGGCCGGATCGGACATCCCGCTCACGTGGCGGACGTGGCCGAACACACGCTGCCCACCACGAGCCGCTCCCGTGGCGAGTGGTGGGCGCCCTGGACGCGGTGGGGCGTCAGCCGACGAGGAGCCATTGCATGGGCATCTCCACCGGAGCCTGCCATCGCGCCGGTCCCGAGCATCGCGCCGCGTGTCCCGTGCGCAGCGCGACCGAAGCCCTCCGCGCCGGGCAGCTCGACGGCGGGCCCCAGACGCCGACGCGTCTCGGCGCCCGGGTCCAGCAGCAGCCAGTCATACAACCCGTGTCCATTGTTGCCCTCGCCGGCGCGAACTTCATCTCCTCGCCGATTACGGCCTTCGCGCAGCGTCCCCGGCCCGCGGTCCAGGACTTCGGAAGGTAGAGCTCGCGATCGATCAACACCCGCCCCTGGCTCGACATGTAGGTCAGGAACACAGCTGTCACCCACCACCTCACGAAATTTCGAGGCTAGTGGCTGACCCGTGCCTCCAGCTTGCGGCGGCGGGTGGCCACGTCGTCGGGGTCGTCGCCGAAGACCACCAGGTGGAGGGTGCTCTGCCTGACGAGGTTGTCGGTGCGGGTGGTGTCGTGGCCGGCGACGACGAGCAGGCCGCCGGCGGTCAGGGCCGGGCGCAGGTCCGCGAGCAGGTCCGCGAGCGGCGCGGTCACGGTCAGGTTCAGGGACTCGGCCGGCCGGTCGAGGGCGTCGGGGCGGACCGACTGCAGTGCCAGCAATGGGATCGAACCTGCAGTGATCCGGAAGTTGAGATCGAGCATGATGAGCTGGCCGTCTGCGGTTTGGGCGCAGTCGAGGCTGCACATGCCCCGGTAGCCAAGGTCGGCCGCGCGCTGGGCGATCGCCAGGCACTCGGCGAGTAGCATCGCCGGGGGCGAGCTGACCAGCCCGAACCGGCCGCCGTCGTAGAGGCCGGCGGCATCGATCCGCTGCTCGGTGACGGCCAGCAGCCGCGCTGTCGCGTCCGGGGCAATGTAGAGCTGGATGCCCCAGTTGCGGCAGATGTGGAGGTACTCCTCGAGCACGAACTCGGGGAGCACGTCGGTGAACGCCGGCAGCGTGACCCGCTCGTCCGCCCGGTGCAGGTACACGTCGAGATTGCCGCGGTGCGCGTCGTCGGTCGCGGCCTTGAGCACCCAGGACTTCCCCGCGGGGGTCGCCTTGGCGAGGTCCGCGCGCGCCACGACGGTGCGCCGCGCCTGGAAGGCCGGGTCGACGAGCATGGCGATGCTGGCCTTGTTGTTCAGGTAGCCGACGAGTTGCGCGCTCTTGACCGCGTGTTCGTCGGGACACAGCGTGGTCGGCTGCGGATACTCCATCGAGATCAGCAGGCCGTCGCCGATCGCCTCCAGGACCCTTGTCTCGAACTCCGCCTCGCTGTGGAACTCGCGCAGGTCGGCGCCCACGGGCAGGCCGGCATCGCGCAGGTGCGCCAGCAGCAACGGATCCGTGCCGCCGGCGCTGCAGATCAGCGGTGTGTCCGCGGCGACGGCGATCGGCCTGGCGGAGTACACGTCGCGGGTGTGGCGGTGCCTGCTCGCCGGCGCGGTGACCTCCAGCGGCGGCCGGGCGCAGACGGCGACACCGGGGCCGTACACATCGGAGAGTGCGCGAGGAGCAGCCACTGAAGACGAGACGGGGACAGTAAGCGTGATGGAGGATCTCCCGAGGTGCGTGGAGCCAGCCACCCCCTACGTCGACCGAGACGTGACGCGGCGTGGGGCTGTGCGGAGCAGACGACGAAACGAACCGTGAGGGCGGCGACCACTACAAGGTCCGCTCGGTGCTCGCGAGCCGGAGACGTGAAACCGTGGGCGAACAGCCCGGATGCGGGCCGTGTGCCGTGATCTTCTCACGTTTCGACCAGATGATCCCCACTCCGGCCCGCGAATCGTGGCGGATGAGCTGAGGATCACCTCCGCGGCGAGCGCAATCCACCGGCGACTGGACACCCTCGTCGCCGAGTTGGGCGTGCACACCGCTGTGGCGCTCACCCGACAAGGTGACGGGCCGCGGGGTACGGTGGCGCGATCCACATGTCGTAGGTCACTGGAGGGTGCACGTGCAGATCCAGGTCAACACCGACCACAAGATCCAGGGTGGCGAGAAGCTGGCTACCTACGTGACGACCGAACTGGCGTCCAGTCTGGCCCGGTTCGAACGGTGGCTGACCCGGGTGGAGGTTCACTTCAGTGAGGACGCGGCAGGGCGGGCCGATGACAAGCGTTGCGTGATCGAGGCTCGTCCGGCAGGTGCCCAGTCGGTCGCGGTCACCCACCACGCGGGCTCGGTGGACGATGCGTACGTCGGAGCCGTGCAGAAAATCGAGAAGGTGTTGGACACCAAGTATTCGCGCGCGCACGATCACAAAGGTGGCAACACCATCCGCCACATGGAATCCGACGACGACTTGAACTAACCGCGCACGCCGCGGGAGTCTCGTCGCTGCTAGAACCGGCGCCGGCGACTTTCCCTTTTGGAGAAGGCCACAGGGTCGCCCTCGTCGGGGCCGGCCCTGTGGCCTTCGCGCCGTGTGGCGGGTCAACCGAGGGCCAGCGCCTGCACCCGGGTGTAGTCGCCGTTGAACCAGTCCTGGTCACCCGGGAAGGTGCCGGAGTCTGCGTACTGCCAGATGGTGTGGTAACTCCAGTTGTAGGGCAGGGCGCCGACCGTCGACGAGTAACGGGCCACCCACAGCGGATTGGTGCTGGAGAAGTCGCCCCGGTTGCCGGTGCATTCAGTCCACCAGCTCGTCGACGTGTAGATCACTGGCCAGCGCGTCGTCTGGGCGTGATACTCGTTGCTGAACGCGAGAATCCAGGCCACCATCGCGGACTGGCTCAGGCCGTAGCAATCCCCGCCCTGGCTCTCGGTGCCCCACTCGATGTCCAGCGTGCCCGGCAGCGTCAGGCCGTCAGCCGACCACGCACCGCCGTGGGTGGCGAAGTAGTCGGCTTGAGCCGCGCCGCCGGCACCGTCCGGCCGCGCGTAGTGGTAGGCGCCGCGGATGATTCCCTGTTGGTATGCCTGCAAATAGTTCGTACTGAAATTCGGGTCGCGATAGGTGGTGCCCTCGGTCGCCTTGATATAGGCGAACTTCGCGCCCTGGGACTTCACGGTCGCCCAGTTGATCGTGCCCTGCCAATGGCTTACGTCGAGCCCTGGCGTCTGGGTGGCCGCGGGCACGACACCGGATACCTCCGCCACTCCTTCGTGGGCACGGATGCTCGCGCCCATCTCGTGGTCGACCGTGATCACCCGGTCGGCTGCCATCGGCTCGGCCGCCGCCACGACGGGACCAGCGAGCACCGCGGACACCGCGATGCCGACCCCGACGGCCAATCTCCAGCTGCGTAAGGACTGCTTCATGTTCGACCCTTCTGGCCCTCGCATGATCCACGGGCGCAGGATGCCCGCTGGGATTGAGTCTAGGGACGGATCACCAAAAGTCACATAGTCCGGTGAATCTCTAACCACAACAGGCAGTGCGGCACCGGAATCTCACTCCGTTGATCACCCGGAACCCCGGTCCGCGCGGACGTAGGTGCGGGCCATCTCGCCCCCCGCGTTGACTCCGCTGCGGCGGGTCCGGTCGTCGTTCGCAAAAGGGAAGGCACCGCTCGGCCGGTGGGCGCGTCGGATCTTCCATTGGCTGAATGCGAATGGGGGGCTCATCCAACATGGGCAGGTCGGCGGGCACCGGCTCGCATAGTCGCATGTGGACTATCGGTGTGGTCGTCGCCGCGTTGCTGGTGGTGGCGGCGCCCGCCCAGGCCGCACCGCCGCGGCCGGGTCAGCTCACGGTGATGGCCGGCATCGGCGCCGCCGGCTTCTCCGGGGACGGCGGGCCGGCGCGGGACGCGCGGATCGCCGCCGAGCGGATCTCGGTCGCCGCGGACGGCTCGGTCTACCTGAGCGACGACGCGCGGGTGCGCCGGGTGACGCCTGCGGGCGTGATCGACACCGTGTACGCCGCCAAGGCCGATCCCGGCTCCTCGAACCGCGAGACGTTGACCGCGGTGGCGGTCGGCCGGGACGGCACGCTGTTCGTCACCGCCGAGGCCGACTACGAGCGGCGGCTCCTGCGGATCGCCCGGGGCGGCGGTGTCTCCGTACTCGCCGACCAGAGCACGCTCGGTGCCGCCACGACGGAGGCCGGCGAGGGCGATGACGTCGCCGTCGACGCCGCCGGCAACGCCTACCTGTACAACGCCACCACCAGGCGCGTGGTGCGCGTCGCCCCGTCCGGCGGTGTCACACCGGTCGGACGGGCCACGGTCGACGTCGCCGCTGCCCAGCTCGCGGTCAGCCGGACCGGGACCGTCTACCTGACCGAGGCCGTCTCGCCCGGCGCGGACCGGCCCAGTAGCTCCGTATACGCCCTCGACGCCGCCGGCCCGCTACGCACCGTCGCCACCATTACGGACGGCATGGCGGCCGGACCTGCCGTGGCCGCCGACGGGACCGTCCACTACATCGACCACAGTCGAGACCAGATCATGCGGATCGGCAAGGACGGCAAGGCCCTCGCGGTGAGCACGCGACTGGACGACATCGGCGACGACCTCGGCGTCGGGCCGGACGGCGACCTCTATGTCACCTTCGGCAGTCCGTCGCTGGGCACCAGCCAGATCCTGCGGCTGGTGCGGCACGGCGAACCGGCCACGGTCGAGCCGGCGAAGCCGGCCCGTTCGGCGTGGGCCGGCGACGAGCCGGGCACCGTGCACACGATCGCCGGCACCGGCCGGCGTCCACCAGCCACGAAGAAAGCACCGGACAGGCCCGCGGAGGAGAAGGAAGGGGACGGGATCGCGGTCGGTAAGGACGGAACGATCTACGTCGCCGAACCGGCCCGCAACCAGGTGCGCGCGATCGCGCCGGACGGCACCGTCCGGCGCTTCGCCGGCAACGGGACCTCCGGCGAGATCGACGGCGACTTCGAGGACGAGGCGGCGGACAAGGTCGTGCTGAACTACCCGCGCGACGTCGCCGCCGCGCCGGACGGCACGGTCTACCTCACCGCCAACAACCGCTTGTACCGGGTGAGCACCGACGGCCGCATCAGCGTGGTCGACATCGGCCGGGTGAAGGACTCCATCGACGCACCCCTGCTGGTCGCCACCGATGCCGCCGGCACGGTCTACTACGCCGCCTTCGACATCATCCGGAAGCTCGACGCCGACGGACCGCCGGTACCCGTCGCCGGGTACGACGGGTTCGAGGAGGGCCCCACCCCCGCGCGCCAGGCCCTGCTGCACGACTTGCGCTGGCTCGAGGTGGGCACGGACGGAACCGTCTACTTCGTCCAGCGCGACGGGAACGCCGTCGAGGCGGTGGGACCGAACGGCTCGCTGAGCACGCTCGCGGGCGGCCGGGGCGCAGGCTTCACCGGCGACGGTGGGCCGGCGAGCAGGGCGACCCTGAACAACGCGCTCGGCGTCGCCGCCAGTCCGGACGGCTCGCGCTACATCGCGGACACGTACAACAACCGCGTGCGCCGGGTCGACGCGCGCGGCGTCATCACCACGGTCGCCGGCAACGGGCGGCACGCCGACTCCGGCGACGGCGGGCCGGCGACCAAGGCGGCGCTCACCGACCCGACGGGCGTCGCGGTGGGCGCGGACCGCACGCTCTACGTCGTGACCGCGACGCACCAGGTCCGCGCCGTCGCACCGGACGGAACCATCCGCACCGTCGCCGATCTCGATCCGGACGCGGACCGCCGGGCCACCGACATCTCCTTCGACAGCCTCGACTCCGTGACGGTCGGCGTGGACGGCACCGTGTACCTGGCCAGCACCACCGGCGTGCACACGATCGGCCGGGACGGCACCCTGCGGCCGGTCGCGTTCGACCCGCCGCTGCTCACCTTCAGCAAGTACGGCAGGCACTCCCCGCCGGGTGGCGCACCGCTGGCCAACGGCCAGGACGGCTCGCTCTACCTGACGCCGAACGCGGTGCTGCGGGCGCAGCCCGACGGAGCGGTGGTGCCGGTGCTCGGCGGTGGCATGGACAACCGGATGACCGACAAGCCGCCGGAGGACTGGTCGTCGCCGACCGAGTACACCTTCCGCGAGGGCGATCCCCAGGACATCGAGGTGGGCCCGGACGGCACGGTGTACCTGAGCACCACGTACGGCGTGTACTCGGTGGCCCCGGACGGCACCCTCGACACGCTGTTGCCGGTCGGCGAAACGAATCTCTACCACGGCATCGCGCTCGACCGAGACGGTCAGCTGTACGTGGTGGAGAGGCGGAGCGCCGTATCCCGGGTGGTGGACGGAAAGGCCGAACCGGTCGTCTCCCAGTACGTCCCCGCGGACAAACCGGAACCGAAGTTCGACGCGACACTCACGGACCCGTCCGACGTCGCGTTCACCTCGGACGGCTCGATGTTCGTCAGCGACGGGCCGGAGATCCGGCGGTTCGCACCGGACGGCGGCGTCGCGACCGCGTACCACGGCGACAAGGGCGAGGTGACCGAGCTGGCCGTCGGACCGGACGACGACCTCTACTTCGTGGAGCCGGACACCGACCAGGTGCGGGTCCTGGTCAAGGCCCCGCGCGCGCCGGACCTGGCGGACACGCCGACCGCGTCCGCGACGCTCGGCTGGAGCATCGCGGGCGCGATCGTCGTCCTGATCGCGGCGGCGATCTTCGTGCGACACAACAGGAAACGCGCACGGCCATCGACCGAGGCGGGGACGTGACAGTAGTCCGCCTGGTGACCGTCGCCGAACTCGACGACGGGGCGGTCACCGCGGCGGCACAGGTGTTGGTGTCGGCTCGGCACGAGGCGGAGCTGGACGACGGCAGCCGGGTGCTGCTGCTGGACGACCGGGGCCTAATCCGTGGCACCCACCCGGGCTGGTCACCCCGGCCGGTGACCGCCGCACTGGCTCGCCAGGCTGACTGGCTGCCCTGCCCGCCCGGCGGCGGGTACGACCCGGACGGCACCGGTGCGTGGCTCGCCCGCTGCAAAGCGGCCGGTCGGGCAGGGGCTACTACGGCGCCGGGCAGGTCGACGTGCTCGACGCCGTCACCCGCTGACCGTCCTCAGTGGTCCGGCGGCGTGATGCCGAGCAGGCTCTCGGTGGTGCCGGCGTCGGCGGACAGTGAGTTCAGCGCGGCCACGATCCGTCGCTCCTCGAAGGAGAAGTGCGACTCCAGGATGGCGTGCAGACCGCCGAGCTCGCCCCGGATGCGCCGCGCGTCGGCCTCGTCCGGCTCGTCGGGAATGCCGTCGACCACGCGCCGCAGGCTCTGCAGCAGCCCGCTGACCAGCACGTGATCCTGCGCCAGCTTCTCCACGATCGGCCGGAGCTGCGGGAAGTCCCTGGCGAGCAAGGGAAAGGCGCCCGTGTCCTCGCCCTGGTGATGGGTGGTCACCGCGGCGCAGAACGAGAGGCAGTGCGCTGTGAGGTTCGCCGGACGTTCGCCCTGGCCGCTCAGGTGGGCGTCGACCTCGTCGCCGAGGCGGGTGAGCTCGCCGCGCAGCCACTCGTGGATCTCGATCATTTCGTCGCCGAAGGCGGCCAGCCGGTCGTGCGCGTCGCGGACACTCCCCATACCTCGACCCTACCGACGCCGCCGAACGCGCGTGCTCAGGAACAGCCGCTGCTGCCGCGCACCGCCACCAGCATCATCGGTGCACACTCGTCGGTTCGGGTGATGGCGCGACGACTCGCCCTGCTCCCGTAGACGACGATCTCCGCAACCCCCACAGTCCTTTCAGCGCGCGGTCACCTTTATGACCGCTTCCCGGACAGCAGGGGCGATTTCCTTGGCCCAGCGGGAAAGGGCCGCCTCGTCCTGGGTGCCGCCGCTCGGGGAGAACAGGATGAAGCCCGACGCGCCGTGCTCGACCACCGCGCCGGTCAGCTCCGAGACCCACTGGTCGGGCGAGCCGCCTACCCACCGGCCGGTGCGGTCGCGGGTGGCGGCCAGCGGCCGATCCGTGATGCGCCCCGGGAAGTTGTAGATCGTGCGGACCTCGGCCGGGTCGCGGCCCACCGCGGCCGCCGCCTCGTCGATGATCGGGCGGGACGTGCGGTAGCGCTCGCTCAGCCAGTCGGCCGCGTGGCCGGGGATCCAGCCGTCCGCGACGCGGCCGGTGGCGGCCAGCGACTTCGGGCCGTTCGAGCCCGTCCACACCGGCGGCGCGGCGACCGGCGCCGGGTCGATCTCCGTCACCTCGTAGTGGCGGCCCCGGTGGGTGACCGGCGGCCCGCCGCCGGACAGCTTCTTCACCAGGACGATCGCCTCCTCGAAAGCGTCCACCGCCCCGGCGGGGGACAGGCGCGGCACGCCCATGTCCGCGATCCGGTCCCACAGCCCGCCGGCGCCCATGCCCAGCACCACCCGCCCACCGGACAGCGCCGACAGCGACGTGACCGTCCGGGCCAGCATCGGTGCCGGCCGGGTCGGCGCGTTCGTGACGTTGGCCAGCCCGGCGATGCGTTCCGTCCGGCCCAGGATGAAGCCGAGCGCCGCGTAGGCGTCCAGGCGCTGGCCGAGGTACGGGTGGTCGGACAGCGAGACGATGTCGAGCCCGTCCCGGTCGGCCTGCGCCGCCATGCGCAGCAGCCGCGGCCCGTCGTCGACGTTGCTGTGTGCGCCGAAGCCGAAGACGACGTCGTGTGTACTCATGTGGCCCCCTCAAAACAGAGTTCGTACTACGAACTATATTGGTTCGTGGTACGAACTACAACGTCTCCAGGAAGACCAGCGGGACCTCGTTGTCCCGCACGATGCGCCCGAGCAGGCCCGCGAGCGCGTCGCGCTCGACGGCGTCGAGGCCGGTCGGGAGCTCGTTGACGCGCCGGCAGGTCTCGGCGTAGAACTCGTCCGCGAGCCGGCGCCCCGCCGCGGTGAGCGCAACTCGCACGGCACGGGTGTCGTGCGGGTCCGGATCGCGCCTGACCAGGCCGTTCCGCTCGCTGCGGTCGACCAGGCCGGTCAGGCTCGACTTCGCCAGCCGCAGCACGGCGCCCAGCTCGGTCATGCCGTACGACTGCGCCATCAGCACGCACAGCAGCTGTCCCTGCTGCACGGTGAGCCGGTGCTCCCGCGCCGACTCCGCATAGACCGCATTCACCAGGAACGTGGACCGAACCAGTGCGGCCACGACACCCATCCCGTCGTCCTGCTTTTCCACGCGCCCAGGATACGCGAACAGTTCGTCAGGCGAACTGTTCTCGATCCGCCGGGTCGCGCACGCCTGCCCTCAGTCGATCTGGTCCAGGTCCACGTGTTCGGCGCCCTTACCGGGAACGTTGCGGCACAGGTGGTTCCACTTGTCGCCGGAGTACTCGTAGAGCGCGGTCAGGCAGTACGTCGCCGATCAGCAGGAGCTGGAGTTCCTCGACGTGCGGGACCTCCATCGAGTCGCCGATCTTGGGCACCACGACGTTGCGCACCCAGTCGGCGTCGGAGTTGTAGCCCGGGCACCCGCCGACCTGGTAGCGGTCGTAGGTGTTGGCCTCCGGGTAGCGGATCTGCGCGCCGGTCGGCACCGGCGAGGGGTAGGACTGGAGCACGAACCGGTAGTCGTCTCTGCGGTAGCCGGCGGCGCTCATCACCGCACGCACCTTGTCGATGGCCAGGCTGACGTTGGTCTGAGCGCGCACCAGGCCGTTGGTGAAGGCCGTCGCCTTCTCACCCTTGCAACGCGCACCGCCCCTGAGGTACGTCTTCACGCAGGTGGTGATGATGTCGCGGAACCCGATGTCGTTGCCGCCGACGTTGAGCACGATCAGCTTCACCCGGTGGTCCCGCGCCACCTGGGCGAGTTGCTGCGACTGCGGGGGCTCGTTCTTGAGCGGGGTGGCGATGATGTTCGAGGTGCCCGCTCCGGAGCAGGCCAGGTTGATCCGGCGGGTGACGGGCAGGTCCGCCGCCTGGATCTGCGCCGAGCAGGACCGTAGGCACTTGTTGTCGAACGAGCGGCCGTAGACGATCTGCGGCTGTGGGCCGATGGCCGACACGAACGACCCACCGCACCGCGATCGAGTCGGTCGTGGCGGAATCGGTGTCCAGTGCCATGACGGTGTCGTCGGCACCGTTGGACACGAAGGCAAGCAAGCCGTCGGGAGCCACCGCGACCCCGGTTGGTCCGGCGCCGACGACCACGGTCTGGATGCTGCGGTTGCTGCCGGTGTCCAGCGCGGACACGTCGCCTGAGCCGGTGTTGGCGACCAGGACCTTGCTGCCGTCCGGGGTGGCCGCCAGCCGACCCGGACGGGTGCCGACCCTGTCCGCACCCACTGTCGAGAGATCGGCTCACCGTGGCGGGCCCTCAACCCCGGGCAGCAGGCTCTGTTGGTGCTGGTGCACCTGCGTAAGGGCGAGCCGTTCGCCGATGTCGGGGCTGGGTACGGGGTGTCCACGACGATGTGTTGGCGGTATGTGAACGAGACCGTCGAGCTGCTGGCCAGTCGAGCGCCGAAGTTGCGGGCCGCACTGGGGAAGGCGAAGCGTGAGGGGATGGCCTGCGTGGTCATCGACGGCACGTTGATCCCGGTTGACCGGATCGCCGACGGACCGGCCGTTCTACTCGGGTAAGCATAAGCGCCATGGGGTGAACTTGCAGGTGATCGCGTCTCCGGATGGGACGATCCTGTGGGTGTCCGGCGAGTTGCCGGGTAGCACACACGACACCGCCGCTGCCCGCATCTGGCAGATCTTGGCCGCGCTCGAAGAGGCCGGGCTGATCGCGTTGGGCGACAAGGGCTATCACGGCTACGACGAAACTAGGGAACGGGTGATCACCCCGTACAAAGGCAAGAACAAACCCGAAGTCGCTGAAGGATGCCAACCGAGCCCACGCCCAACTTCGCGGCCCGGGTGAACGCGCCAACGCCCAGCTCAAGTGCTGGCGCATCCTGCACAAAGTCCGTGTCAGCCCGCGTCGCGTCGGCCGACTTGCCAAAGCCATCCACGTGCTACAGAACTATGAAGCCACCGCAGGATGAAAAGGCTCGATGTGTGTGCGTTATTCGCGGCCGATCCAGGTGGCGACGCACGCCTCATTGCCCTCGGCGTCGGCCAGAACCCCCACATCGGCGCGTGCGCGTCGGAGACCAGGTGACCGCCCGCGGTCAGGGCGGCGGAGATGCGGGCTTCGGCCTGATCGTGGGGGACGGCGACATCGAGGTGCATGCGGTTGCGCTGTGGGCGCGCCGTATTCATGTGCTGCAACCCGAAGCCCGGGCCGCGGCGCAATGGGTCGGACAGGTAACTGTCGCCGATTTGCCGATAACCAAGCAGCGCCCGCCAGAACGGCAGCACGTCCGCGCCGACGAGTGCATCGAGGGTGACGTTGACGACCTGCACGGCGGTCGGGTCGGCTGGGATGTCCAGTTCCTTGGCGGCGGCGGAGATCCGCTGGGCCAGCGCGATGTCGCGCCGCCCCAGGGACACCGTGACGCCGGCGGACCGTAGATCGACATTGAGATATTGCTGCTCGTCGCCATTGGCGAGTCGGCCGATCTCATCAACGAGCGCGATGCCCTGGGCCAGCGAGTCGGTCTGGAAGTGGGCCGAGACCAGGTGGTAGAGGGAGCGCCAGTCCTCGACACCGTCGGCCGCGTGGAACTGCCCGGCCGTGATCTGCTGGGTCACACCAGCGAACCTAACAGCTGCGGCGCGATGCGATGGCGCGGCGATGGCGAGTTCTGAACCAGGATCCGGTACGGCATCAGGGCACTACAAAGGATCGGCGAACGGAAGAAAACCGCAGACACATCAAGAAGGAGAAAAGCAGTGCTTTCCGGATGGCAACCCGAAAGGGTGCCTCCCGACCGCGACTGATCAGTGAGCAGACTCCTGACGCGACAGTTTGTCCAGGTCGCGTTCGCAGAACCCGTGGTGAGCCCATTCCTCGCCGAGCACGGTGCCGAGGCATTGCCGCACTGCCCGCCCCTTGGCGTACGGGGGCCACCTGTCGTCGTCGGGCACCGGCGCGGGCTGCGCGAGCTGGTCAGGCGTGACCTCGGCCAGCCACGTCTCGATCCCCGAAGCCTGCCGGTTGCGCACGGCGAGCACCTCGTCGAGGCTCGGTCGGGCGGACGGATCGAGCTCGGTCTCCTGGTCCATGACGGACGGCGGACCCAGTCCCATGGCAGTGAACGGCTCGGTGAGCCCGAGCACGCAGCGCCGGAACCAGGAGTCGTGCACGAAGACGAGGTGACGCAGGGTCTCGACCATCGACCACTCGCCGTCGACGCCGTGATGTTCGCTGTTCTCGGGCATGGACCGGACGCGCTCGGTGGTCGTCGCCCAGTCGTCCCGCAGTTGCCGCCAGGCCTGTCGCAGGTCGGCCGGCTCGTCGGAGCGGATCAGCAACCGCACCGGGTGGCGCCGGTCGAGCTCCGCCTCGACGTACGACGTGACCTCGACCCCGTTGACCACGAGATTGGTGACCAGGCCGTCGATCTCAGCGTCCTGCATGACCACGCCGACCAGCCGGGCTCTGCTCAGGTCGCACTCGCGGAACTCCGCGCCGGTGAGGTCCTCGTCGTCGAAGCGTCGCATGCGGACAGGCTAGGCGGGCATCGCACGTCCCGATGGTGGGCGCGCCCACCATCGGGACGTGTCGAGATCAGCGGGTGGGTTCGGCGCCGATGTGTTCGACTATCGCGGTGGTGACGGAGGAGTAGTCGGTGACCGTGCCCTCCGGGATGTCGGCGAACATCGAGTCCGACACCTTGCGTTCCCCGATGACTTCACCGGTGTGGGGGTTGAGGATGATCTCCTGACGCTCCCCGTCCTCGGCGATGCCCAACGCCACACCCCTGTGGCCGTCCAGGTCAGCGGCGTTGTCGATGACGTCCAGGCCCGGCAGGTGGGTCAACGCCCGCAGCAGGTTCGCGCGGATCGCTGCCGGCATCAGTCCCGTGCGCAACGCGTCCGCGGCGTAGACCAGGGCTTGCTTGCCGCCGCCGCTGTCCTCGCGCAGCCGGTCGTACAGCTGCTCGGGGTCGGTGGGCAGGCCGGCCAGAAACTCCGGTTTGGGGAACTGCCAGTTGCCGTGTTCGGGCGCGTTCTCGACGAAGTCGCCGCCTCGGGCGCGCTGCTCCGGCCACGGCGCCTCTTCGATCAACGCGCCAGCCGCGCGGGCTTGGGCCTCGGTGCCCTTCACCCACTTGCGGTTGCCGGTCTCCCGGCGCCGCTGCAGCCACTCCGCGCTCGGATCGGCGGGAATCCACACCTCGATGAGGTTCTCGTTCAGGAAGGAGAAGGTCTCGTTCTCCGACCCCGTGGTCCTCATCCACCAGGCATGGGTAGCCACATAGCGGTACTGGCCGGCCGAGAGCACCGGGTCCTCGGCCCGGGCGGCGATGTCCGCGGCGCTGGTCAACGCCTCCTGCGCCGCGGCGGTGGCGGTGGCGAACAACATCGTCTGTGCCACCACGCCCCCGCTCGCGAGCAGCACGACCGCGGCCGCCGCGGCCAACCAGCGACGCAACGGCCGCCGCTTCCCGGTCTCGACCGTGCGCAGCCGTGGCTGAACCTCGCCGGTCATGTTCTCCATCAGCTTTGCCCGCGCCCCGGCCAGTCCCCGTTGCTGAGGCTCGAGCTCCGCATACAGCCCGGCCAACGCGCGGTCGACCTCGTCGTCGGTCCACACCTGCCGCTCTACTTCACGCATCGCCGTCCTCCATTCCACTGGTGGCAACAGGACTGTGTGACCGCAACCACCGACGCACCCGGTGCAGGCGCGAGTGGACCGTGCCCACCGGGATGCCCAGCGCTTGGGACACCTCGGCCGAGCTCAGATGACCCCACGCGGTCAGCAGCAGCACGTCCCGGTCGCCGGGCTCCAACGCGGCCAACGCTCCGGCCAACTGCCGGATCTGTTGCTGCGCGGTGACCTGCTCGGTCGCGCGGACCTCAGGCGACTCCGCGTGGAGCCGCTCTGCCCCAACTGCCCGGGCTCTGGCCCGCCAACCCCGAACCTCCTGCCGCACATGCCGCCGCAGCAGGTTGGTGGCGATCCCGTACAACCACGGCCGCACCCCTGCCCGAGCCGGGTCGTAGGCGTGCCGCTGCTGCAGCGCCACCAGGAACGTCTCCGAGACCAGGTCGTCAGCGGCCTGCTCCCCGACCCGACGAGCCAGGTAGCCGTGCAACGACCCGGCATGCTCATCGAAGAGCCGCCCGAAGACCGATCTCGGATCCGGCTCCGACAGATCCAGACCATCCCGCGGCGGCGACGCGCCGGAGCCCACTGAACTGGCGGTTGTTTTTGTCACGCCCCTACTTGCCCGCAGCCCATCCCGCCCTTCACGACAACCGCCAGAACCCGCAAAGCCCCTGTTCACCCTAGGTGACTGACCTGCTGGACGACCTGGCTCCGCAACCAGCGCACGGAGTCCGTCCTCCCATGCCGCTGATCGCTACGGTTCTCACGTGGGCGTACGTTTAGAGTCGCAGGTCACAGACGGTGTCCACCCTAGATGGCCGTGCGGGGTCAGGGGTTCGAACCCCGCCAGCTCCACGTCCTTCTCGCACGTCACCTCGGAGGACGACACGGTGCTGCAGATCGACCAGTTCGGGTCCGTCGGGGCGCCCCTGATCGGACAGGTGTTGATGTCCGGATCACTCCGCGCGGGTCCGATCGGAGCAACGAGGACATTGCCGCTCAGAAGGAGTTTCGCCCCTACGTCATCGACGCCCCTGAGGCTTTCGTGTATCCGGCTAGCTTGTTCTTTGCTGGTGTGGTTGATCGTCGTGGTGTGCCGATCAGGAGGAGACTAGGAGGGGTTTCCCTCCTAGCCTCCCTGGAGGCCGGGCCCCATGGGCGTTCGCGATGACGGCTTACCAGCTGGCGAGGACCTTGGCGGGGCCGCCGGAGCCGAGCTTGAACGGAATGACGCCGACGGTGATCTTGGCTCCGCGGGGTGGGAGGTGTCCTATGTTGGCGAGGTTCTCGATTCCGTAGCGCTCGGCGCCGTTGAGAATCGTGTGGGTGTCGAAGGTGGCGGAGTTGCCGGGGTCGATGCTGAGGGTGTCGACGCCGAGTGCGCGGATCCGCCGGTGCCGGAGGAGCCACTCGGTGGCGTCGCCGCCGAACCCGGGGAAGTGGAGGACGCCGTTGGCGTCGGTCCCGCGGTAGGCGTCGGCGTCGGAGACCTTGGCGCCCCAGCCGGAGTTCATGAGGACTGCGGCGCCGTCGTCGATGCGGCCGTGACGCCGCTCGTGGTCGCGGAGATCGGCGACGGTGACGACAGTGTCGGGATCGGTGGCGGCGCGGCGGGCGATGTCGATCACGACGGCGGGAAGCATGAGCTCGTCGGCAGTGAGCTCGCTGGCGTAGCGGCCGTTGGGGTTGAAGTGGGCGGGCGCGTCGACGTGGGTGCCGGTGTGTTCGTAGATCTCCCAGCGCTGCATGTAGTAGCCGTCGACGGGGATGGTGGTGGCGGGCTGGCGGATGGCTTCTTCGCCGGGGGCGTAGGCGGGGAAGTCCTCGCCGAGGGTGTAGGTGAGATCCAGCCGGCCGTGCCGGCCGTGGCTACCGGATCCACTACGGCTGTCGGCCGTGGCGGGGAGAGCGCCAGATACCGACAACGCGGTGGTGGTGGCGAGGCCTGCGGCGGCAAACAAGGCGGCGCGGCGGGAGACCGAGCCAGCTTTCGGCGAGCCGTCCGCCGGGTCGGTCGGTGGGACGGTGGTCGCTGGATGTGAGGCCTGTTCGGTGCACATGGAGCTGCTCCTAGTTGGGTGAGACGGACGGCGGTGGTGGGGTGAGGACCCCGGCCTGCGGTTTCAGGGGGCGGTCGCGGGGCCGCCGGTGATCATTGTGCGGATGGTCCACCGTGCCTGGTGGCCGGCCAGCCGGCAAGAGTCTTTGAGAACCTCGCTCAGGACGATCGTCCACGCCGCGTTGGCCGGGGTTCGGCTCCCGCGGGTACTTCAATTCGATCAACGTCGTCGGCTGGTCTCGCCCGACCAGCAGCTCGATCCGGGAGCCCCGCCACTCGCCTGCTAGGTCCGCCCGCATCGCCTCACCCAGCCAGGGACGCTCAGCCGGCAGGGGTGGGGCCCCGACCGGAGGCGGCGGTTGTCGGGTCACGACACCTGTGTCGACTGTGGGGCGGGTGCCGTTAACGGTCACCCCGTTTCCGGGCTTGTGCAGTCGCGCGCGGTGTGGAGTCAGAGTCCGCATGAGCGGCGAGTGGCTCAATCAAGGTGCGGTGGTTGCTGCTCCGCTGCTGGGCGGCGGCGCGGTGGTGTCGCTCGTCGGTGGCTCATCCACCGTGTTCGTCGTGATGGGGGCGGCGTGGCCACCTGGTCCGTCGCCGTTGCCGCTGGCGCATCGGAGGGCGGTGCTTTCGGTGCTTGGCGGGTGGTCGGTGCCGTGGCTGACGGCGTTTCGTGGACGTCGATTGGCTCTCCCGCCGGTGTTACCGGGCCGGGACCCGAGGTGCGTGTGGTGTGGTTGGGCACCTTCCCGTCCGCCGGCGCCTGCTCCCGGGGCGGCGTCATGCTGGTGTGGCCACCCAGGAGCCAGAGACCTGCAGCGGCCAGCGCGACGACGAGGACCCCGACTGCCGCCAGTGGCTTGTGTGAACGGCCGGTGGCGGGCGTGGTTTGCGCCTGGGTGGCGGGAAGTGGGCGGGCCGGTTCGGTGGGAGCGGCGAGGAGGGCGGCACCCGCATCCGTTGGCGTCTCATCGGCTGGTGTGCTCGCGGCGGCCGCGAGGAGGTCATGCGCCTGCGTGGCGGTGGGGCGGGCGTGCGGGTCCGCGGTGAGCAGGGCGAGCAACACGTCCGTGAGTGGGCCGGCTTGTTGCGGTGGGTTGATCTCACCGCGGGCCACCGTGTGCAGCAGTGCGAGAACGTTCGGCGCCCGCCCGAACGGGGGTGTGCCCTCGATCGCGGCGTAGAGCGTCGCGCCCAGCGAGAAGACGTCCGAGGCCGGGGTGGGACTGGTGCCGTGCGCCACCTCGGGCGCCAGGTACGCGGGGGTGCCTGCGAAGGGACCTGTCGTGGTCGCTGCGACGTCGTCGGCTGCTCGGGAGATGCCGAAGTCGGTGAGTTTCACCGAGCCGTCCTCGCCGAGCAGGATGTTGCCCGGCGTGATGTCGCGATGGACGATGCCGGCGTCGTGCGCCGCGGCGAGCGCGGTGGCTACCTGGGCACCGATGGCGGCCACCTCACTCGGCGCGAGGGAACCGTCCTCGGCGATGGCCGTCGCCAGGCTGCGCGAGGGCAGGTACTCCATGACGAGGTTGGGCACGTTGTCCTCGTCGACCACGTCGAACACCGTGATTGCGTTGGGATGGTGCAGCCGGGCGGCGATGCGGCCCTCACGCAGGCAACGCGCCACGGCCGCAGCGGTCTTGGCCGGCGGGAGGCCGGGTCGGAGCCGCAACTTCTTGACCACCACGGTCCGGTCCAGCCGCTCGTCGTGTCCCTGCCAGACGACGCCCATCGCGCCCGACCCGATCGGCCGGTCCAGCCGGTAGCGCCCAGCGAGCAGGTGTCCCTCGTCGGTCATGTCACAGCCTTCCGGCCCGGCTTGGCGCGGCAGCTCCCACCGGCGAGGTGATGGATGGGCACCTGGGCTCCGGATGCCACATCGACCTCGCTCTCACCTGTGTCTTGCCCCACGAGGGTTGCTCATTTGCCGTGGCGCCAAACATCATGTCGAGAAATGGCGATCACTGGCTCGAACTGCACCTGTGCTGCACCGAGGGCTACATCGTCACCGGCGGCGTTTCCTCAGGTATTCCGCCAGGTCGTCGTACTTTCCTGACTCGTTGCCGTAGAGGGCGTAGTTGCGGGCGGTCTGCAGCCAGTCGTCGATGCTGGGGCGGATGGTCCGGGTCGCGTCCTCGAGGTGTTTCTGCGTGATGGGTTGAAGCTCGCCCGCGGTCATGGATTGGTCCATGGCTGACTCGGTGCTTTGTTCGCAGATGAGCGCGAGATCGGCGCCGGACAGGCCGTTCGTGGTTTTCGCGATCTTCGTCAGGTTCAGGTTCTCGGTGGGTTTTCCGCGGAGGTGGAAACGCAGGATCGCCTCCCGCGCGGTGCGGTCCGGGGGAGGGACGAGCACGGTCCGGTCAAAACGGCCTGGCCGCAGCAGCGCCGAGTCGATGTCCCAGGGGTGGTTGCTCGCCGCCAGCACGAACACGCCTTCGTTGTCGGTGGCGGCGCCGTCCAGTTCGGCCAGCATCTGGTTGACCACGCCGCGCATGGCCGAGCCGCCGCCGCGCAGCTGTGACCGCTTCTGGCCCAGCGCGTCCATCTCGTCGAAGAACAGCAGGCACGGGCGGTTGCGGCGGGCGGTGTCGAAGATCGACCGCAGGTTGCGCTCGCTGCTGCCGATCCACATGTCCAGCACGTCGCTCAGGCCGATCTCGTAGAAGCGGGCGCCGAGCTCGCCCGCCAGCGCCCGCGCTACGAGCGTCTTGCCGCAGCCGGGCGGGCCCCACAGCAGGAGGCCGCCGCGCAGCGACTTGCCGAACCGCAGCCTGAGCTCGGGGTTGCGCAGCGGCGACAGGAACGACAGGTGGAGCCGCTTCTTCACCTCGTCCAGGCCGCCGACGTCCGCGAGCGTGACGCCGGACGTGCCGAGGGTGCCGATCTCCGGTTCGGTGACCGGGTCGGAGCCCGACCACTGGCCGAGCAGCTCGTCCGCGGTGTCGGGGATCGCGGCGGCCGCGGTGCCCGGCTCCACCGGCGCGGCGATGGCTGGTTCCGCAGGCTCCAGCGCGTTCGCGAGCCGAGCGTAAGACGCTGCCTTAGCCTCGTCGCCGGTCGCCTTCGCCGCGGCGGCCGCGATGCGCAGGGCGGTGACGTTGTCCGGTTCGCCGGCCAGCACGGTGGCCGCGTGGCCCAGCGCGTCGTCGGCCTTGCCCGCCTCGAGCAGCAGCCCCGCCACGTGGAGCCGTACCGGATTGTTGCCGGGATCGGCGGCGAGCGTGTCGAGTAGCGCCGCGATCACCGCATCGTGCGTCACGGGCGGAACGGTACCGGACCTCCTCGTTGACCAGCCGCGTTCCTGCTCTCTACGGTATGCGCGAACTGGAGGGGACCCACCATGAGCGAAGTCGTGCAGACGGCCCTGCAACGCGGAGTCGCGCTGCTCGATCTCGGCCGCGCCAAGGACGCCGAGGCGCACCTGCGCACGGTGCTCGCGGAGGATCCCGGCGACTCGAGGATGATCACACTGCTCGGGGACGCGGTGCTGCGGCAGCAGCGGTACGACGAAGCAGTGGACCTCAGCCGGTCCGCGCTCGCCGCCGACCCTGAGTGCATGCCCGCCTATTCCGTTCTCGCTGCCGCGCTCGCCGGGCTGGAGCGGTACCCGGAGGCACTCGAGGCGGTCCGGAACGGACTCGCGCTGGCCCCGGAAACGCCCGGACTGCACCTGCAGGAAGCCGGTGTCCTGCTCGGACTGGAGCAGGACACGGACGCGCTGGCGAGCCTCGACCGCGCCATGCGCCTCGACCCGGAGAACGCCGAAGCGCACGCGGTGAAGGCGGCCGCGCTGGTCCGGTTGCGCCAGTTCGACGCGGCCGACGCCGCCGTCGACGAGGCGTTGCGCCTGGACCCGGAGAATGCCGAGGCGCACCGGATGCGTGGCGTCATCTCGCTGCATCGGGGCGGCGGCAAGCAGGCCGTGGCCGCGCACCGCGCCGCGCTGCACCTCGATCCGACCGACGCCGCCAGCCGCGACGGGCTCTCCACCGCGCTCAAGACCCGCAACCCGGTGTATGGCTGGCTGCTGCGGTTCGGCCTGTGGCTGGACACGCTGCCCAAGGCGGTCCGGATCGCGGTGCTCGTGGCGCCGTTCCTGCTCACCCGGGTGCTGCGCCCGTACGAGGACCAGGCGTGGGCCACGGTCCTGATCATCGTGGTGGCCGCGCTCGCGCTGCTGAGCTGGACGCTGGAGCCGCTGATGAACTGCGTGCTGCTGCTCGGCCGCGACCGCCACCTGCTGACCCGCGACGCCAAGCGCGCCACCTACGGATTCCTGGCATTCCTCGCCGCCGCGGTCGCGTGCGTTGTCACCGGCCAGGTCAGCGGGCCGGCCCAGCTGACCGCGATCGCGTTCGCATTCGGACTGTGGGGGTTGGCCATTGGCTCGGCGCACCTGCTCGGGCCTGGTCCGCGCAAGATCGTCGGCATCGGCGCCGTGGCCGCCGCAGTCGTCGGTGCGGCGGGCGTCGTGGCCGTGCTGGCCACCGCTCCGGTCGCGACCGCCGTCGTGGCAATCCTGATCTTCGCCGGCGTGGCCGCGCTCTGGTTCACCACATTCGCCTAGGTGTAATGATCGGTCAGGGGCGGAGCCAGCGGTCGAACCAGGCACGGGTCCGGCGCAGGACGTCGAGCTGGTGGTTGCGCTCCCGGATCGAGTGGCCCTCTCTCGGATAGATCACGAATTCGTGCTCGACGCCGAAGTGGCGCAATGCACGGTGGAAGTACACGGCCTGGCCGAGGGGGACGTTGGTGTCCTCGGCACCGTGCAGGATGAGCACTGGGGTACGGATGCGGCTGGCGTAGGAGATCGGGCTGACCGCGTCATGTGGGTGTGGGCCGATTCCGTTCCACCCGGTGCTGCCACCGAGCGCGGCCTCGAACTGGCCGTTCTCCCCGGTCGCGGCGAGCATGCCCCAGTCGATGACGCCCGCTCCCACAAGCGCGGCGCGGAACCTGTCGGTCTGCCCGATCGCCCAGGCGGCCATGAACCCGCCGTGGCTCGCGCCGGCGATGCCCAGCCGGTCGGGGTCGGCGACGCCGTCGGTGACGAGCAGGTCGATGCCGGTCAGGATGTCGGTCCACTCCTCCCGGCCGACCCTGCCCGCGACGCCGGCCGCGAACTCGTGACCGTGGCCCTGGCCGCCACGCGGGTTGGGCAGGAACACCGCGTAACCGGCGGCGGCCAGCCACTGTGCGCTGGGGAACCAGAACAGCTGGAGGTGATCGGCGTAGCGATCGTAGGGGCCGCCGTGCACGATCGTGACGAGTGGGAACGGGCCGTCCGAAGTGGATTTCCCGACGGGCAGTACGAGCAGACCGTCGAGCTCGAGGCCGTCGGCGGCGCGGTAGGCCAGTGGTCGCTGGGTGCCGAAGGTGATGCCGTCCAGTTCGGGGCGGGTGTCCGTGAGCTTCCGCAGCGGTCCGGTTGGTGGCCCGACGTGAACGTTTGCGGGCTGGTAACGGGTGCCGGTCAGAGCCGCGATCTTCTCCCCGGTCCGGGTGGTGGTGAGGTCGGCGAGGCGTCCGGGGTGCTGCGACAGCGGCGTGGGGCCGGCGGGGTCGAGCCGGGCCAGGGTCGTGTTCAGGCCGTCGGCGAACACCACCAGCGGGACGGCATCGGTCTGGCACAGTTCGGTGGGGCACATCGGAAGGCCAGCGGTGCGGTTGCGCCGGACGCGGCTGTCCACGGCCAGGTCGAACACGGCGGTGCCGGCTTGCAGAACCGGTGGAGTGAGCGCGATGTAACCGAGGTGCCAACCGTCGTCGCCCGGCCACCAGGCCAGAGAGTGTGCTTCGGCCTCGACCGGTCCGAGGTCCTCCGCGGTCCCGGTCGTGGGGTCGAACAGGTGTAGTCGGCCGGTGCGGGGGCCGTAGTCGTTGTCGGCGCTGGCCTGGGTCAGTACGGCGAGCGGGCCGCCGTCGGGGCGTTGCCGCAGTGCCACGACGTGCCGGTCGCCGAACACGTCCGGGGTGGTGACCCGGCCGGTGCGCAGGTCGAGCAGGCGCAACCGGGCACGGGATTCGCGCTCGCCGACGACGATGGCGTCGTCGCGGTCCTGGGCGCGGCGCGTGTCCTGCTCGGTGGGCTCGTCCTCGGCGAGCAGGGCGACCAGGTTGAGGTCGGCCAGTGGCAGCTGGTCGACGATGCCGACGCGCCAACTGGTCAACGCGGTCACCGTGCCGTCGGCGACAGCGAGCTGGTGCACCTGCGGGATACCACGCTCGGCACGGTCGGACAGGAAGAACACTGAGACCGAGTCCGCGGACCAGCGTGGCCGGGACTCCGTTGCGGTGTCGGCGGTCGCCCGGCGCCATACGCCGTCGCCATCGGTGTCGGCGAGCCAGAGCTCGGTGTCGACGTGGTCGCTGAGCTGGCTGGTGGGAGCGAGAACGTAGCAGAGCAGCTGCCCGTTCGGGGCCAGCACCGGGGTCTGTGGGACGCGACCAGCAACCACGAGATCGGCGGTCAGACCTGTCATGTCGCCAACATCAACAGCGCAGCACGCGACCACGCAAGCACAAATTGACCCGATGCTGGTCAGGGCGGGGTCTTTCCTCCGGCACGTCCGAACGCAACCCCGGTGTGCCAGGCCAGCGGTTGTGCAGATAAGTACATGCGAGTCAAAGCGTCACTCGTCCCGGGCGGATGACACGCTTGGCCCTAGCCGGAGCTACCTCTCACCCGCGCGATGGGTGTCGGCTCCAGGGAGAAACCCGATCAGTTCGTGAGCGAATGTGGCTCCGTCGATCTGGACCTCGCCGACGAAGGTTGCACCGGTAAACCATGCGGTACCGGCACATTGCACATCGTCGAATTTCGCGTCGCCGCAGAAGCGCATCTCCGTGAACGAAGCGTTCTTCTCGAAGATCGAACCGCTAAACCAGGCGGTACCGGTACAACGTGCGCTGTTGAAACGGCAAGGTCCGTGAACGGTCGCGTTCACGAATTGAACGTCACCGACAAACGTTGCGTATTCGAACCGAGCGTTACTGATGTGGCATTCGCTGAGATCAAAGTCTATAAGGGCTGCGTTTCGCAGGTTAAGGTCGATATCAGGCCAAAAGATGTTCCCCGGGGACATTGGGCGCAAGTGGTCGGCCAGGACCTGCTGCACGGTGACCCTCACCTCGCGCTCCTCGATTGCGCCATTATCGAGGTCACGCAGGGCATGCCGCGTCGGCACATCCAGCCGTACGGCGTACGGCATTCGCAAGTAGGCGCACAGCAGGCTGACAATGGTTTGTCGATGTCTCGGGTTATCCTGGGCGAGGCGCTCGAGTGCATACAGACCGGCCAGTCGTACGGGCGCCTTGTCAGAGCCCAGCTGATCAGCGGCCTTCGTATAGAGCTCGGTGATACGCCTCTCTGTAGCGTCTTCCTGCTCTGCCCTGGCGACCGTCTCCTGATGTGCTTGGTCACGATCCTTCTGCTTCAGAGCGATCTCGGTGCTTCGTTGCCGCCGCGCCGCCAACAACAACGCTGCGCCGCCACCCGCGCCAATCACAATCGTGCCCGCGGTGCGAACTGCATCGAGCTGGTTGCGCTGTTGCGCATCGCCAGATCCGAAGGCCAACAGCAGTCCAACTGTCGCGCCAACCCCAAGCAGGACCACCACTGCCGAGGCCCACAGAATCACACGTCGAGACAACACGGCGTACTGCACCGGCTCGATCTCGCTGCTAGTGGCATCCGCGCTGCGATTGTCGGTCACGTGACCAGATTGTCGTCGATCCATCGATCCACGGTGACCCATATCGAACAAGTGGATGCGGATTGTCCGGAACGCAGTCTTGCTCGATCACGTGGGACACGGCCAATGCGAGTGGCGTGTGCCGTTCCCCTTGGGGCGGCGGTCTTGATCCGGCGGACTGTTACATCGTGGCCCGCCTGCTACGGGCAATGCCGAGACGGTCCGAGACCCCAGGATTGCGCACACCGGCCACCGGCCCTCGTGGCGTTCGGGTGACACCCAGCGCCTACGGAGTGCCCTGACTTTGCAGCGCTGCCTGCCGTTGAGTTCGACCCGTACCCGCCGGTGACGATCACCTGGCCGCGTTATTGGGCGGTCCTGGCTCCGTTGCTGACACGGCTGTTTGGCGATGATGGTGGCTACCTCGAGCTGAAGTGTGATGCCGGGAGCGGCGAGCTGGTCGAGTACGTCCTAAACTCGGCGGCTGGTATGCGGATCGCCGACTCACCAACTCGCTGCCAGTTGACAACGACAGCGAACCGGTCGTGCCGTGCTTCGACCTGTCGGTGGCTGGGCCCGAGCTGTCGCCGCCGACGCAGGAGGTGGCGTTGGACGTCGTCGCCTATCCAGGGCTGCTGGGGATCCGGTTCCCCCGGGCCGCCACCAAGGTCACGGGCGCCGGCCCGGTCCGCTTCGCTGTGGGCGACAGCGGTTGCCTCGCCGCACTGCGTGTCGAGTGGTCCGCTGACCAACGCAACGCGCTCCTCGCCGAACTCCCCTGAGGGCCCCTTCAGTAGGCCCTGGGTTTCGGCGTCGCTGTCGAGCCCGAAGTCGCAGAGCTTGCGATCAGCGCGGTGTTCGATTTCCGGGACGACGTGGCTGTAGGGCTCGACGAGCCGGTTCCCTGAGGTGATTTCGGGAATGTCGTCGGCGATGAGTCGGCTGGTCAGGCGGCGGATGCGGACCGCCTGGAGCGGCGGGCGACCGGAGCCAGAGCGCCAAGAACGAGCAGGCCGACCAGCAGCAGGATCGCACCGACGGTGCCCCACCAGGACAGGCCGAGCAGGGTGCCGGGCTGCCCTCTCTCGTCGGCGTCCGGGAAGCTGATACGTGCTGCTACCGAGTGCGAGACTGCGCCGCTGGTCAGGGTGATCTCGATCTTCCACGGCCCGTTCGGGAGCGTCCGGGGAAATCGGATGGCGACGGTGCCTTCCTGCCCGGGTGCGAGCGTCGTGCCCCGCACCACGTCGAACGGTCCGCCGCCCGTGTTGCCCGGTCCCTCGTGGAGCGTGGACCAACCGGTCATGTGCAGTGCCGCGCCGCCGGTGTTGGCGACCTGGACGCTGACCGACGGATCGCCGTCGGCGTCCCGCGCCGGAGTGATCTCGCCGATCGCGAAGTCCGGTAGCGGATCGCCTCCGGGGCCGATGTCGAGGTAGACCCGGACGCCGACCCGGTGGATCTGGGTCACGTTGCCCGATGGCGTCGGCGCCGAGGTGACCGCGGCCCAGATCACCGCGTACCGTTCGCCGATCGACGCGGCAGCTGGCACCTTGATCGTGACGAGAACCGGCACCCGCTGGCCCGGTGCCAGCGCCAGTCGCATCTTGCTGAGCGACGTCCACGAGGTCAGCTCGTTGGCCGCCCGGCCTTCGCCGAACTTGAACTCGCCGTCCTCGATGGTCGCGGCGGCCGGGTAGACCTGGACGTCGAGCGGGTGGTCCGACTTGTTCGCGACGAGGACACGGCGCTTGATGACCGTGCCGGGTGCCAGGTGATCGACGATGTAGCGCGAGTTCCGGGGATCGCTTCGGCCGGCGATGGGCGCATCGAGCAGTTGAATGCCGAGGCTGCCCTCGTCGGAGCTCGGCGCCTCGCCGGCCTGGGCGGTTGGCCCCGGGCCGGCGAGGTACAGCAACGCGAGCACCACCGTGCAGGTCGACCTGCCGAGGCCGTTACGCCACCGAATGTGTCACTGTCCCGGTGTAGGTACCGGCCAGGCTGGTGAGCGGCAGGTGGACCACGATTCCGGGATTCCAGCTGGCGGAGTTGTTGCCCGCGCCGCCTTCGTGGGTGAACGCGGTGAGCACTGTGGCGTTGTTGAGCGGCTGTGCTTCGCCAGCGGTGGCCTGGCCCGGGGTGAACGTGCCGTCGCCGGTCGTGGCGGTCGCCGGACCGGACCAGTAGGACACTGCGGTGGCCGGTACGGTCTCCGCCGGCGTGCCGGCGCCCGTCACGAAGTCCGTCGCGGTCACGCTGGTTATCCACGAGGCGTCGGCCGCGGCCCGCCCGTCGGTGACCGTGACCACTCCCAGGGGACCGTTGATGTCCTCGCCCGGTGCGCCGGATCCCAGCGCCGCGGTCGCAGGCGCGACGATGTCAAGTGTGCCCTGGAGTACCACGAACGTGGCCGTCGTGTCGTCCGTGGGGGCGGCGGCGGCGGGAAGAGCCGTGACTGCCATGGCTACGGCCACGGCACCGCCCATGACGAGAATTCTGAGGGCATGCATTTGGTAAACCCACAATTCCAGGTTCGTAGGAAACTGGTTGCGAATTCAGGAGAAGCCGCACGTTGATCATAGCTCGACCCGCGGCAGACGCCCAACCAGATACGGCTTACCAAATTGTTGTACCCGTACGAGTGAATAGCCCGTCACTTGGGACACTGCGCGTATCAGCTCCTCCTGGTCGGGCGACATCAAGGTAAACCGGTTCCGTGAAATTCGACGATGAATGTGGCTTCGGTGCGTGGCCACGCGGGGGGTGAAGGTGAGGTCGCCGCAGCCGCCGGCGATAACGATTCGGCCGTGCTGGGTCTGGACGCATGTCGCGGGCGAGGCTGGCGTCGCGGCCCCGCGCGGTGATCGTCGGCGCGCTGTCTGCCACGAGCGCGGTTGACGTCGACAGGTTCGGACAGCACGACACGTCCGCTCACGACTGCGATGTGATGCACCAGTCTCGAACGTGCGGAGAAGACGCCGTGGTCGGGCTTCTACGCCGGGACGTGAGTTGTGGTTGGGAACGGCGGCGCCCAACATAGTGACATTGGTTCAACACCGCCGAGGCGCGCAATGCTCGCAGTGAACCGCCCGATCGAGTGCGTGGTCACGAGAATGGCGCTACCACCGTGCCGGCGTCGTGCGCGGAGGAGTTGAATGAGATCATGCATTCCGGGTGCACGCCGCGTAACGGCGCGAATGACATATTTTGACTTGTCCTTGCGGCTGGTGATCTGCAATGCGTCGTTGCGTGATGTCTCGTGCCAGTCGAGGTGGCCATCGTGCGAGAAGTAACGGCGCAGGTCCTCGTTGTAGCAGTCGGGATACCGCGACATCGGACTCTCGTCCAGTTCGTGTCGGATGCGGCAGATGATGTCCTTGGCGGTCTGCGGACTGGTCTTCGAGTGGAGGCCAATCCCGGCCAGGATGCCGAGCAGGTGACGTGCGGTCTGCGGTTGCCGATGTATCAGCCACAGCTCGAGTTGGTAGGCGTCGTTCCAGCTGAGTCTGAGTGGCTTGAAGGCCAGTGCGAACTCGTTGAAGTCGATCATGGTGTGCACCTCCTCGGTCGATCGACCGGGTGGAATGGGGATAGCACCGGGCAGGCGAGTGCACGTGCGGTACAGGCAGGTGAGTCTCGGTAGGACGTGCTGATGCATTCGCCTGGCTCGTTCGGTCATCAGCAGCGACAGCAGCCCCCATTGCTCGATTCTTCGGCTCTGCGCAGCGATGTCCTTGCTGAGCACGTCGTCCCTGGCCGTGCCAGCCAGCGCACAGGCAGCGTCCCATAGCTCCGCGAACCGTGAGGCGAGGTCGTCGTCCTTGTCGAATGACGCCTGCCCCTTCTTCGAGCGCCTGGCCACGTCCTCGTTGAGACCATCGGTGGAAATGTCCTTGATCAACCTCCAGGCCCCACCGACGCGCCGGTCTTGCCGTCGACCGGCATATCGTCGACGGAAGTCGCGCGAGCCGAGTCGCCCGGCAAGTCGCCATACGACAATCATCCCGGTGATGGCCACCACCAGCGCACCGCCGACGCCCCAACTCGTCCAGACGGCTGCGGTTTGCACCGCATCTGGACCGCCGAGCACCGTGGTTCCGTCGGAACCGGGGTCCGGTTTTATGTCGATTGTCGCATCGAGAACGGTGACGATACCGATCAAAGCCAAGAAGGCGCCCAGCGCCGCGCTGAGCCGCTGGACGACATCGGATTCGCGCACCCGCCATTCGTCGAACGCGTAGCCGATGGTGCGCAGCAGATCGTCGTAGATCGTCTTTACTCTGTTGGCCTCCTGGAGCGTCTGATGGCCATGCTGAGTAACTCGTTCGAACAGTCCGATACGCGCGAGCGCGCCACGAAGTCCAGCGGACTGCTCGTCGTGGCGTTCGGTGAGTTGGTCGTCATAGTTGGTACGGAGCTGGTCGGCCGCGGCTTCGACCTGCCCCACGCAATCGCGGATGCGATTAATCAGGTGGGCCAGGTCTCCGACACCTTGTAGCAGGATCTGGTGCAGGAGCTCAGTCGCACGGTGAACGCGCCGAAGCGCCCGGCGCCGCCTTACCAGGTGGGTCGACAAGCCAGCCCACAGAAACGCGCCGCGCTCGACGACCTGGTCGTGGACGTCGAGGTGGTTACGCCAGATCTGCAGGTCGCGGTGGACGGAATACAGATCGCTCGCGGCCCGTGCCTCGAGATCTGTCAACTTCGTGATGACGCCTGCAGTCTGATCCTCTTGTCCCTCGAAGGCACGGAAGCGAGCGTCCGTCCGCACCGACCTGGATAACGGTCCGGGGACAATCAAGTAGTGGGCGCGGCTCAGCGAGAGGTGCTTGTCTTTGATGTCGGACACGTCCATTCGGAGGCCACGGCGGAATCGGCGGAGCACATCGAACTGCCCGTTGACCACGCTGTGGGTCACCACGCAGTCCGCGGGATCGCCAAGGTCGAGAAAGATCCGTGCCAGGTGTTGGCGGAGGTCAGATCGCTTTCTTTGATGGTCTGCGCCCACAGCGTCGGGAACGGCCACCCAGAAGATCGGCAGTACCTGCTTACGTCGATAGACGCGAAGATCGGCTTCGGCGAGATGACGTTTCAACAGGCCGATCGCCCGGGACAGGACCGATCGGAATTCGTCCGCGTACTCTTGCACTTCCGCCAGGTCCAGATGCTGCCGCTTCTGCTTGGTCGGCCAATCGGCCGGGACATACCTGTTGTTCCACGGACGCGCACTCCACAGCGACAGGCTCACGTGGCACTGGGGGGAGTCCAGGTAGTAGGCGAACCGCAGGTCGAGAGCGATCAGGTGCGCGCTCACGGTGTCGCCGCAAGCGTCAGACTCTCTGGTATCCGGCTCGGTCAGTGCACGAAATCGGACCGGATCCACCACGATCCGGTGGCGAAGGGTTGCAAGTTGCGTGATTCGGCGACTTCTCGACCGGTCGACCCGCGCGTGCACCGCTGCGCACGTGGTGGCGACGTCGCGCACAAGTTCCTCGATGAGATGTCGTGCGCCGGTTGTGTCGTGGCCGACGTAGTGCACCGGGCCGTCCCTGTCGCGCCCGATCCACGCTCGGCCGGGAAGCTTCGATGAAAGCAACTGTCGCAGAAGAGCTTCGTGCCCGAGAACGACGTCCTTGCGACCGCGGTCAACCGTGGTGCTGTTCCCGCCGCGCGGTAGCTCCCAGGCTGAGGTGGCCACCATTATGAGCCGGCTCAGCCCAGGGGTCGAACGTCGCGTGAGAGGGCGATGACGGCGCATCGACGCCTCCAAGAATTCTGTGTCCGCCGCCAGCTGTCGACGCCTGGCGTAATAGTGGGTCGCCGACATCCTGTGGGGTATTACATGGCTATCCCCCGCGTGCGGTGGGTGGGAATTAACGCTGCAGTGGCTCGAATCGTCGGTTGCGCATGCGGCCTAGGAGAAGCCGCTTGGGCCCGGAGCACAATTCGGCCGATCACGCCAACATGCCGACGCCGTCGCGCGCTGGCCTGGGAGCATGTGGCCGGCCGCGGTCGCTGAGTCACGACGGCATGCTCGGGCTGCACCCGCGCAGTCGAGATCATCGGGCCGATGACCTGATAGCTCGCTGAGAAAACCGGCGAACGCGACACTTCCGACCCGGTCGCCAACGTTGACAGGGGAGAGCGGCCGACGCAGCCGCCAGGGAGGAGTTCGCCATGGGCATCATCGGAACGCTGCTGGGGTTCGTGCTGACGGTCTTCATCCTGTTGCTGGTCGCCCGGATGGTGCTGGACTGGGCTGGACTGCTGTCCAGCGGCTCGCCATGGGTGCACCGTGCCCGCGCGATCGCCCACGCCGGGACCGAACCGGTGATCGCACCGGTGCGGCGGGTGGTGCGGCCGGTGCGAGCCGGTGGGTTCTCGATCGACCTTGCGTTTACCGCGGTGTTCGTCCTGGCGCTGATCCTGCGCGGTGTCGCCTTCAGCTTGTAGCGCGGCGCTGCCGAGGCAGCTGGACACCTGCCGATCTGCCGGGGGCTGATCTGCTCACAGCAGCGAGACCGGCGAGGGGCGCCGAGGTGACGGCATCGTCGGGGCATGACGAACGACGACAAACGGCCGCTGTTCGACCAGCAGCTACGGGAACGGTTCTTCAGCCAACGGGTGCTGGTCCTCGACGGCGTCCTCGACGACGACAACGGGACGGTGCTCGCGACCCAGATGCTCTCCCTGGCGAGCGAGGACGACACCAAGGACATCGCGTTGTGGATTCACTCGCCCGGCGGATCGGTTCCCTCGATGCTGGCCATCCGCGACGTGATGCGGCTCGTGCCGTGCGACGTGGCGACGCTCGCGCTCGGGCTGGCATGCAGTGCGGGGCAGTTCCTGCTGTCCGCGGGCACGCCGGCCAAGCGCTATGCCCTGCCGCACGCGCGCGTCCTGATGCACCAGGGCTCCGCGGGCATCAGCGGGTCCGCGGTCGAGGTGGAGGTGCAGGCGGACGACCTGCGCCACACCAGGGACACGGTGCTCGGGCTCATCGCCGAGGATACCGGTCAGCCGACGGAGCGCATCTTCGCCGACTCCCTGCACGACCGCTGGTTCACCGCTGAGCAGGCTCGCGCGTACGGCTTCATCGACCACATCGTCGACAGCCTCGACCAGGTCGTGCCGAAACGCGCCCACGCGCTGGGACTGGGAGCGCGCGCATGAGCACCTACACCATTCCCAACGTCATCACGCGCGTTCCGGGCGGCGAGCGGGTCATGGACGTCTACTCGCACTTGCTGTCCGCGCGGATCGTCTACCTCGGCACCGCGATCGACTCGGGCGTGGCGAACGCGCTGATCGCCCAGCTGCTGCATCTGGAGGCGGAGAACCCGGACCAGGAGATCAACCTGTACATCAACTCCGAGGGCGGCGACCTGTCGGCGATGCTGGCGCTGTATGACACCATGCGCTACATCAAGGCGCCGGTGGCGACGACGTGTGTCGGGCAGGCGATCGCGGCCGGCGCGATCCTGCTGGCCGCGGGCGAGGCCGGGCGGCGTGCCGTGCTGCCGCACACCCGGGTGGTGCTGCACCAGCCGGCGGCGCAGGGCCGCGGCGCCATCCCCGACCTCATCCTCCAAGCCGACGAGGTCGTGCGGGTCCGCACCCAGCTGGAGGAGATCCTCTCGGCGCACACCGGTCGCGACCTCGCGGACCTGCGGCGCGACACCGACCGGGACCGCGTGTTCGACGCGGCGGGCGCCGTGGCTTACGGCCTCGCCGACCAGGTCCTCGGGCACCGGACCTGATCTCAGGCGGCCAGGAGCACGGGGCCCGCCGGGCGGCGGCCGATCGCCGGGCGGGTGGCCGGCCGCCGCCGGATGTCGCCCGCGATGCCGGTCAGCACGCTGGCCAGGTCGACGCCGAGCGCACCGGTGACCGCGGCGATCATCTCGCTCGACGGCTCCTTGCGTCCCCGTTCGATCTCGGAGAGGTACTGCGGCGAGATCCCGGCCCGCTCCGCGACGTCGACGAGGCGGCCGCCCTGCTGCTCCCTGATCGCGCGCAGGACCCGGCCGAGCGACTCGCGCCACAGCGGCTCCGGCTCCTTCGTCGACGTGTGGTGCCGATGGAAGTCGAGGATGTCCGCCATTACGCCATCGTCGCACCGGCCCTGGCCCGGGAGCAGGTGGTTACGCTCCCGGCGGAACGAGCTGACCGGCCGGCGCGACGACGAGGCGGCATAGCGCGCGCGTCGTGGACCGGTCATGGTCCGACCGCGCAGCGTCCCCCTCCGCTCCGCGGAACAGCAGCTGTTCCACAGGACAGCGGACAGTCGGTCGTCGTGCTCGGCCTGCGTCCTGCATCCAGCTCGTCGAAAGCGTTCCGCAGAACGGTACGCGGGCTGGGTTGGGTTCCGGTCTCCGGCGTAGCGTCCGCTGTCGTCAGCCTGGAGGTTCGCCGTGATCGATCGGTATGCCTTGAAAAGGGACGACGTTGCCGTCGTCGGAATGGCGTGCCGGTTTCCGGGTGCTCCCACGCCGGACGCATTCTGGCGGATTGTCCGGGATGGAATAGCCACGGTCGCGGACCCGCCCGCCGGTCGCCGTACTGGTGACGAGGCGGCCAGTTCAGGTGGTTTCCTCGACTCCGTCGATCAGTTCGACGCCGGCTTCTTCGGGATCTCACCGAGGGAAGCGGCCCAGATGGACCCGCAGCAACGATTGATGCTGGAGCTGGCCTGGGAAGGGTTGGAAGACGCCGGATTCACCTCGAACCGGCTTGCGGGCAGCCGCACCGGCGTCTTCGTCGGCGCCATGCGGGACGACTATGCGGTGCTGGTCCACCGCCGCGGTACCGCGTCCGTCGGCCAGCACACCCTCGCCGGCCTCAATCGGGCCATGATGGCGAATCGCGTGTCCAATTTTCTCGGGGCGAACGGACCGAGTCTGGCGATAGATACCGGACAGTCGTCATCGTTGGTTGCCGTTCACCTTGCCCTGCAAAGCTTGCGCAACGGGGAGTGCGCCGTGGCGCTCGCCGGTGGCGTCAACCTGATCCTGACCGCGCACAGTACGGCTGAGACGTCGGAATTCGGCGCGCTGTCGCCGGACAGCCGCTGTCACACCTTCGACGCCCGAGCCAATGGCATCGTCCGCGGTGAGGGAGCCGGTCTGGTCGTACTCAAATCACTCGTTTCCGCTTTGGCCGACGGGGACCGGATCTACTGCACGATTCGTAACAGCGCGGTGAACAACGACGGACCTGGTCGTCTCGTGGTCCCGAACGTCCATGCGCAACGGGAGGTCCTGCGGCTGGCCTGCCAGCGGGCCGCCGTCGATCCGGGCGACGTTCAGTACGTGGAACTGCACGGCACCGGAACCCGGGTCGGCGACCCGGTCGAGGCGGCGGCGCTGGGCGCCGTGCTGGGCGCTGTCGACGGTCGTCGTTTCCCGCTGCGGGTGGGATCGGTCAAGACGAACATCGGGCATCTGGAGGGGGCCGCGGGGATAGCCGGCCTGCTCAAGGCATGCCTGTCCCTTTCGCACGAGGAGTTCCTGCCGAGCCTGAACTTCGAGTCGCCGAATCCAGAGATCCCGCTCGATGAGTTGCGGCTGCGGGTCCAGACTCACCGGGAGCATTGGGATCGGCTGGATATCCCGCGACTGGCCGGAGTGAGCTCGTTCGGCATGGGAGGTACGAACTGTCATGTCGTCCTCTCCGAACTCGATGTGCCACCCGTACCTGACGTACCGCGGGCCGCGGCGCCGTCGGGACCCGTCGTCTGGGTCCTCTCCGCAAAGACCGTCGACGCGTTGCGTGCTCAGGCACGAGCCCTCCGCCTTCATGTCGAATCCCGTCCAGACCTGAAGGCAGCGGACGTGGCGTGGTCCCTGGCGGCCACCCGGGAGGCTTTCGACCATCGGGCGGCGGTCCTGGTCACGGCAGATCGGGACGAGTCGCTGCGGGGCCTGCTGGCGCTGGAACACGGCGCGTCGGCGCCCAATGTCATCCAGCGAGCGGTCACCGAGCAGCGGCGGGAGGACGCTGATGGTGAACGCAGCCTGGCGCGGCTGGCGGAGGAGCACGTCCGCGGCATCGATGTCGACTGGCCCGCCATCCTGGCAGCTGCTGGTGGTCAGCGGATCGACCTGCCCACCTACGCCTTCGAGCGGCGCCGGCACTGGCTCGAGGACGGGACGGAGCCGGCCGTATCGCCTCCGGAGTCAGCGCCTCACGACCTGCTGGACCTGGTGCGGCAGGAAGTGGCAACGATCCTCGGTTACGCGAATCCGCAGCAGGTGAACTGTGAGTTCTCCTTCGATGAGCTGGGTCTCGACTCGATCACCGCCGTCCAGTTGCAGGAACGCCTGACGTCGGCAACGGGTTTGGCGTTGCCGACGAGTCTGGTGTTCGATCAGCCGACACCTGCGGCGGTGGCGCGGTTTCTCCACGATGAGTTCCGCCCGCAGGAGTCCCTGGCGTCGTCGCCGACGCCCGCAACGGCGTCGAGCGAGCCGATCGCGGTGGTAGGCATCGGGTGCCGTTTTCCCGGGGGAGTGCGTTCTCCGGAGGGCCTGTGGGACCTGGTCAGCTCGGGCCGTGACGTCATCGGCGGGTTTCCCACCGATCGCGGCTGGGACTTGGCGCGCTTGTTCGACACCGACCCGGATCGTCGGGGAACCTCCTACGTCCACGAGGGCGGATTTCTCGAGGATGCTGCCGGCTTCGATGCCGGGCTCTTCGGGATCTCCCCGCGTGAGGCGTTGGCCATGGACCCACAGCAGCGGCTGCTGCTGGAGGTGTCCTGGGAGGCCTTCGAACGGGCCGGGTTCACCCCGGCCGCGTTGCGCGGCAGCCCCACGGGCGTGTTCGCCGGAGTGATTCCGCAGCAGTACGACCGACTCGCTCAAGCGGCTCGGGAGGATCTCGAGGGATACATCTACACCGGCTGCACGACAAGCGTTCTCGCCGGGCGGATCGCCTATGTCTTCGGGTTGGAGGGCCCGGCGCTCGCGCTCGACACCGCATGCTCGTCTTCGTTGGTGGCCCTGCATCTGGCGTGTCAGGCGCTGCGGGCAGGTGAGTGTTCGCTGGCGCTGGCCGGTGGTGTCACCGTCATGGCCACCCCCACGATGTTCGTCGAGTTCAGCCGGCAGCGCGCGTTGGCGAAGGACGGACGGTGCAAGGGATTCGCGGCTGCCGCTGACGGCACCGGCTGGTCCGAGGGGGCTGGCATGCTGGTGCTGCAGCGGCTGTCCGACGCGCGGCGGGAGGGCCGCACGGTGTGGGCGGTGGTTCGCGGCAGCGCCGTCAACGAGGATGGCGCGAGCAATGGCCTCACCGCACCGAATGGACCGTCGCAGCAGCGAGTGATCCGCCAGGCGCTGGCGAACGCCCGACTCACCACGGCGGATGTCGACGCGGTCGAGGCTCATGGCGCCGGCACGACTCTGGGCGACCCGATCGAAGCCAACGCGTTGCGGGCCACCTATGGTCGCGACCGCGCCAACGGGTATCCGTTGTGGCTCGGGTCGGTCAAGTCCAACATCGGCCACACCCAGGCGGCGGCCGGAGTCGCCGGCGCGATCAAGATGGTGATGGCGCTACGCACCGGCGTACTGCCCAAGACCCTGCATGTGGACGCGCCCACCCCGCACGTCGACTGGTCCGACGGTGCGGTCAGCTTGCTGACCGCGGCCCGGGCGTGGCCGCACATCGACCGTCCCCGGCGGGCAGGTGTGTCGTCCTTCGGCGCGGGCGGCACGAACGCTCACGTCGTCATCGAGCAGGCCGATCCCGACGACGCCCGGTTGCCGGCGGCCCCGGCGACCCCGCCGGACCGCCGTACGGTTGCGTGGCCGATATCCGCGAAGAGCTCAGCCGCGCTTCGGCAGCGGGCCGCACAACTGGTGTCCTATATGGACAACGAACCGCAAGCATCGTCGGTCGACATCGGGTTCTCGCTGGCCTCCCGAGAGGTCTTCGATCATCGTGCGGTGGTCATCGCCGATGACCGCGACGAACTCGTCCGCGGCCTGCGGGCATTGGCGCAGGACGACCCGGGTTCATCGGTGCAGCGGGGCGCCGCGGCCTGCCGCGGCGGCAAAGCGGTGTTCGTGTTCCCTGGCCAGGGCGCGCAGTGGGCCGGGATGGCCAACGCCCTGATGGACACGTCGACCGCGTTCCGGGAGACCGCGCAAGCCTGCGCCGACGCCTTCGCGGAGCACCTGGACTGGTCGGTCCTCGATGTTCTGCGTGGCGTACCCGATGCCCCGGACATGGATCGCGTCGATGTGGTGCAACCGGCATTGTTCACCATGATGGTGTCGTTGGCCGCGGTGTGGCGTTCGTACGGGATCGAGCCGGCCGCCGTTATCGGTCATTCGCAGGGTGAGATCGCCGCGGCCACGGTCGCTGGTGCACTGTCCCTCGAGGACGCGGCGAAGATCATCGCGGTACGCAGCAGCGCGCTGGCCGGGCTGGCCGGGCGTGGCGCGATGGCGTCGGTGGCCGTGTCCGCGCAGGCGTTGCGCGACCGGTTGGCGAAGTGGGACGACCGGCTCGAGGTCGCGGCGATCAACTCGCCTGCCTCGACCACCGTAGGTGGCGACCCGCGGGCGCTCGACGAGCTGATCGCCGACCTGTCCCGCGACGGCATCCGGCATCGGCGCCTGCCTGGTGTCAACAACGCGGGCCACTCCGCGCAGGTGGACAGTCTGCGCGGAATCCTGCTGGACGCGTTGGGTTCCGTGCGGCCACAAGGGTCCGCGATCCCGTTCTACTCGACCGTCACCGGAAGCCGGATCGATACCACGGCGCTGGACGGCGCCTACTGGTATCGCAACGCTCGCCAGCCGGTGCTGTTCGAAACGGCCACGCGCGCCCTGCTGGACAGTGGACACCAGATCTTCGTGGAGGTCAGCCCGCATCCGTTGCTGGTCATGGCGATGGAGGAGACCATCGCCACCTCGTCCGGGCCGGCGATCGCGGTAGGTTCGCTTCGCCGTGACGAGGACAACGCGAAGCGCCTCCTCGTCTCGATGGCGGAGGCATGGGTCGACGGCGCACCGGTGACCTGGGCGGCGCAGTTCGCCGGGACCACACCGGCTCGGATCGACCTGCCCAACTATCCATTCCAGCGATCGCGTTACTGGTGTGCCGTGCCGGCGCCAGCAGGCGACGCCACCAGCCTCGGCATGACCCCGATGGATCATCCGCTGCTGGGCGCCGCGGTCCCGCTGCCGCACAGTGACGGCTTGTTGCTGACCGGACGCCTGTCGAGGTCGACCCACCCGTGGCTGGCGGACCATGCGCTCTGGGAACGTCCGCTACTTCCCGGAACGGCGTTCGTGGAGCTGGCCGCGACGGCCGCCGACCGAGTGGCCTGCACCATGATCGAGGAACTCGTCATCGAGACTCCGCTCCTGCTGCCCGACGACGATTGGGTCGACCTGCAGGTCGTCGTGGACCGCGCGGACGAGTCCGGCAGGCGCACGATGAGCGTGTACGCCCGCCCGGACCACGCCGAGGACGACCAGCCGTGGACGCGGCACGCGACCGGCACCCTGTCAGACATCGCGGTGGGGGCGGACGTCGCCGCGGCCGACATGACGATCTGGCCGCCCGACGACGCCGAACCGGTCGACATCGATGGGCTCTACGACGACCTCGCGCGCCGAGGCTACTGCTACGGGCCCATGTTCAGGGGCCTTCGCGGCATGTGGCGGCGAGGAGCCGAGACCTTCGCCGAAGTCGCCGTGGAACAGGCGCAGACGAGTGGGTTCGGCCTGCACCCAGCCCTGCTGGACGCGGCACTGCACCCCGTGGTGTTCGACGTGCTGCCGCACACCTCCGGCGCTTGGGCACCATTCTCCTGGACCGGCGTGCGGCTACCCGTTGCCGGGGCTTCGCTGCTCCGCGTGCGGATCTCGCCGACGGGCCGCGACGCGATCTCGGTGCTCGCCGTTGACGGCGCCGGAGAGTTGATCGTGTCGGCCGACTCGCTGGCCTTCCGCGCAGTCGGCCCCGACCACGTGCGCGCGGACCGGGCGGCGGGCGGCGATTCGTTGTTCCGCGTGCACTGGACGGCCATGTCACCACACGCGGCGGACCCCGCCGCGGCCGGCGGGTGCGCCGCGATCGACGCAGGCGGCCCGCTGGTCGCTGCCCTGGCCGCGGCAGGCGTCGACGTCGAGGCGGCGGCGGACCTGACCGCGCTGGCCGAAGCCCACGGTCCGGACCAGCCGATCACGGATGTCGTGCTGGCCGAGGTATCGGGAGCCACAATGGACAGTGGCGACCCGCCGTCGGCGGTACGGACGGCGACCCACCGAGCGCTGGCCCTCGTGCAGTCGTGGCTGGCCGACGAGCGCTTCGACCCGAAACGACTGGTAATCGTCACCCGTGGAGCCGTTGCCACCAGCCAGGACGAAGAGGTGTTCGACCTCGCCGGCGCCGCGGTATGGGGGCTGCTGCGATCCGCGCAATCCGAGCACCCCGGCCGGTTCGGCATCGCCGATGTCGACGGCGAGCCGCAGTCGTATCGGGCACTGTGCGCGGCGGTCAGCCATGGGGAACCGCAGCTGGCCATCAGGTCCGGGGCGGCGATGCGACCTGTGCTGGAAAGGGTGGAACCGGGCACCGGCCGGCGACGCCCGCCCCCCGAGGGCGCCTGGAGACTCGATATCCCCGACCCCGGCACCCTGGACAACCTGACATTCGTCCCAGGAAACGACGGAACCGAGCCACTCGACGTGGGACAGGTGCGAGTCGCGGTACGGGCCGCCGGGTTGAACTTCGTCGACGTCCTGATCGCGATGGACATGTTTCCCGGCGGCCGCGCGGCGCTGGGCAGGGAGTTCGCCGGCGCCGTCATCGAAGTCGCGGCCGGCGTCGTCGGGCTCGCGGTGGGCGACAAGGTCATGGGCATCGTCACCGCGCTCGGATCGGGATCGATCGGACCGCAGGTCATAGTGGACCACCGTCTCCTCGCGCCGGTACCCGCCGGGTGGACCTTCGAACAGGCGGCGTCGGTGCCGGTGGCATACCTGACCGCGTACTACGCACTGGTAGAGGTGGCGCGGCTGCAGCCAGGAGAGTCGGTGCTGGTGCACGCGGCCACCGGAGGTGTCGGAACTGCCGCGGTTCAACTGGCCCAGCACATCGGCGCGACCGTGTTCGCCACAGCACGCCCGGACAAGTGGGAAACCCTCGAGGCGATGGGTGTCAGCGGTCGGCACACGGCCTCATCTCGCACCTTGGAATTCCGTGAACGGTTCGTCGAGGCGACCGCGGGTCGCGGTGTGGACGTGGCCCTGAACTCGCTGGAGAAGGACTTCGTCGACGCGTCTTTACGACTACTGCCGCACGGTGGGCGTTTCATCGAAATCGGCAAGACCGACATACGTGATGCCGGCGCCGTCGCCGCCGACCATGCCGGCGTGGTCTACCGGGCTGTCGACATCCTGGCCGTCGAACCGGAAACGATCCAACGGATGCTCGCCACGATCCTCGACCTGTTCGCAGAAGGCACCCTGCATTTGCCGACCATAACCACCTGGCCCGTATCGATGGCCGTTGAGGCATTCCACCATTTCCGCGAGGCCCGGCATATCGGAAAGATCGTCCTCACCGTGCCGCCTGGGTTGGGTGGGGGGACGGTGTTGGTGACGGGTGGTACGGGTGTGTTGGGTGGGTTGGTGGCGCGGCATTTGGTGTCGGTTTATGGGGTGGGGCATGTGTTGTTGGTTGGTCGTCGGGGGCGGGGTGCGGTGGGGGAGGTTGAGGCTGGGTTGGTTGGTTTGGGTGGGTCGGTGTCGGTGGTGGCGTGTGATGTGGGTGATCGGGGTGCGTTGGCTGGGGTGTTGGGTTTGGTGCCGGATGGGTTTCCGTTGGTTGGGGTGGTTCATGCGGCGGGGGTTCTTGATGATGGTGTGGTGACGTCGTTGTCGTCGGGGCGGGTGGATGGGGTGTTGCGGGCGAAGGTTGATGGTGGGTGGTTTTTGCATGAGTTGACTGAGGGTTTGGGGCTGTCGATGTTTGTGTTGTTTTCGTCGGTGGCTGGTGTTTTGGGTGGTGCGGGTCAGGGTGGTTATGCGGCGGCGAATTGTTTTTTGGATGGGTTGGCGGAGTTTCGGCGGGGTCGGGGGTTGCCGGCCACCTCCCTCGCCTGGGGTCTGTGGAGCCAGACCAGCGAGATGAGCCAGCACCTGAGCCAGCGGGATCTGACCCGGATGCGTCAGTCCGGGCTGGTCCCGCTGACCACCCAGGAAGGGCTGGCCCTGTTCGACGCGGCACGCCGCTGCGGCGAGGCAACGCTGGTCACCGCAAAGGTGGACACCGCAACGCCGGACCCGTCCTCGGTATCACCACTGCTCCGGCCATTGCTGCGGCCACGGAACACACGTCCGGTGTCTGCCCGGCCGCCAGCCGTCCCCACCGTGGACCACCTGCTGGCTGGCCGAGCTGAAGGGCAGCCCTACAGCCGCCTCTTGCGCCTGGTGTGCGAACAGGCAGCCAGCGTGCTCAGGCTTCCGGAAACCAGCCGGCTCGAACCTGACCGGGCATTCAAAGAGCTCGGATTCGACTCCCTCACCTCGGTCGAACTCCGCAACCGGCTGAGGACTGCGACGGGCTTGCGACTACCCGTTTCGCTCGCCTTCGACCATCCAAGTCCCGCCGCGATGGCCGGATACCTCGCCAGCCAGCTGTCCAGCGACCCGAAAACTGAGGTCGCCATCCCCTTGAACGACTTGCGGACGACCTCCGCCACTGACGCCGACACCAATTCGTCGATCCAGGAAACGACAGCCGACGAACTCTTCGAACTGATAGATCGAGAATTCGGTCCATCCTGACCACTGGAGGCTCCGCGTGAGCCAGGACGACAAGACCCTGCGATATCTCAAGCGGGTGATGGTGGAGTTGGGTCGGGCGCGTCGTCGGGTTGGTGAGTTGGAGGGTGTGGTTGGTGAGCCGGTGGCGGTGGTGGGTATGGGGTGTCGTTTTCCGGGTGGGGTGGGTTGTGTTGGGGATTTGTGGGATGTGGTGGTGGGTGGTCGGGATGTGATGGGGGGTTTTCCGGTGGATCGTGGTTGGGATTTGGTTGGTTTGTTTGGTCCTGATTCGGATCGTCCGGGGACGTGTTTTGCGCGTGGGGGTGGGTTTTTGGATGATGTTGCTGGTTTTGATGCTGAGTTTTTTCGGATTTCGCCGCGTGAGGCGTTGGCGATGGATCCGCAGCAGCGGTTGGTGTTGGAGGTGTCGTGGGAGGCGTTGGAGCAGGGTGGGTTTGATCCGTTGTCGTTGCGGGGTAGCGACACCGCCGTCTTCACCGGCGTGACCCGCCAAGAATACGGCCCATATCTCAAGGATTCCCCCAGCGGCGTCGGGGGCCATCGACTGACCGGCATGTCCGACAGCGTGGTGTCCGGTCGGGTGGCGTACGTGTTGGGGTTGGAGGGTCCGGCGGTCAGTGTGGACACGGCGTGCTCGTCGTCGTTGGTGGCTGTTCACCTGGCGTGCCAGGCATTGCGTGGACGGGAGTGCGCACTCGCGCTCGCCGGCGGCGTAACCGTCATGGCCGCGCCCGGCATCCTCACCGAGTTCAGCCGGCAGGGCGGTCTATCGCGCGATGGTCGGTGCCGGTCCTTCGGGGTGGGGGCGGAAGGGACTGGGTTGTCTGAGGGGGTGGGGGTGTTGGTGTTGGAGCGATTGTCCGACGCCCGCCGTCACGGGCATCAGGTCTGGGCCGTAATTCGCGGCAGCGCCGTGAACGAAGACGGTGCGAGCAACGGCTTGTCCGCGCCGAATGGGCCTGCGCAGCAGCGGGTGATTCGTCGGGCGTTGGATAGCGCTGGTTTGTCGGTGGGTGATGTTGATGTGGTGGAGGGGCATGGGACGGGGACTCGGTTGGGGGATCCGATTGAGGCGCAGGCGTTGTTGGCGACGTATGGGCGGGGTCGGCCTGTTGGTCGGCCGTTGTGGTTGGGGTCGTTGAAGTCGAATCTTGGTCATACGCAGGCGGCTGCGGGGGTGGCTGGGGTGTTGAAGATGGTGTTGGCGTTGTGGCATGGGGTGTTGCCCAGGTCGTTGTATGCCGAGCAGCCGAGTCCGCATGTGGATTGGTCTGGTGGTGGGGTGCGGTTGTTGGCTGAGCAGCGGGAGTGGCCTGAGGTGGGTAGGCCGCGTCGGGCAGGGGTGTCGGCGTTCGGGATCAGTGGTACCAATGCTCACCTCATCCTCGAACAAGCCCCACCCGCCGAACACACCGACACCGCCGCGCACGACCAGCACGACATCCCCACCCCCTGGCTGATCTCCGCTCGCACGGCGGCCGCACTCCCCGCCCAAGCACGACAGCTCTGGTCCTATTTGGACCAGAACCCCGTTGCCGGTTGCCGAAGTCGCCCGCACGCTGGCTACCTCCCGCGCGGCGTTGGAGCACCGCGCCGCAGTGGTCGGTCGCGACCGGACCGAACTCCTGCATCGCCTACACGAGCTCGCCGAGGGAAGAGAGGTCGCCGGTCTCTATCGGGGGTCAGCGGTCGGTGTCGGTGGGCTGGGGTTCGTGTTCGCCGGTCAGGGGGGTCAACGGTCGGGGATGGGGAGCGAGTTGTACAGGCGGTTGCGCGGGTTCGCCGATGCGGTGGACGAGGTGTGCGCGGTGCTGGATCCGCTGGTGGGTTGGTCGGTGCGGGACGTGATGTTCGGCGCGGCCGGTGCCGGGCCCGGTTCGCTGGCCCAGACCGGGTTCGCCCAGCCGGCGCTGTTCGTGCTCGAGGCCGCCTTGTTCCGACTTTTACGGCAATGGGGGGTACGGCCGGCGCTGCTGGTCGGCCATTCGGTCGGAGAAGTGGCCGCCGCGCACGCGGCGGGCGTGTTGTCACTGCCGGATGCGGCGATGTTGGTGGCGGCGCGGGCTCGATTGATGCAGGCGCTGCCGCCCGGCGGAGCGATGGTGGCGGTACGCGCCGAAGAGGCGCAGGTATTGCCGTTCCTGCACGACTGCGCCGACCAGGTCGTAGTGGCCGCGGTCAACGGACCGGCCTCGGTAGTGATCTCCGGACAGGAAGCTGCGGTACTTCGAGTCGCCACCCAACTACGCCAACATGGCTACCAGAGCAGCCAGCTGCGGGTCAGCCACGCCTTCCACTCCCCCCAGATGGCCCCCATGCTCGAAGAGTTCAGCCAGGCCATCGCCGGACTGTCCTTCACCGCGCCCCACACCCCGATGATCTCCACCGTCACCACAACCCTGGCCACCGCCGAGCAACTGTGCACACCGGACTACTGGGTACAACAAGTCCGCCTACCAGTGCGGTTCCACGACGCGATCACCACCCCGTTAGCCCAGGACGTCACCTGCTTCCTGGAACTAGGACCCAACGCCGCGCTCTCGACATTCATCCCGGACCGCGCCGCCAACTCCAACCGGGCCGACAAGGTCACCGCGATACCCACCCTGCGCGGCCACCACAACGAACCGCAGGCCCTCTCAGCCGCGCTGGCCCAACTCCACGTCCACGGCCACGCTCCCAACTGGCACACCATCCACACCGGACACAGCACCCGGCAACCAGACCTCCCCACCTACGCCTTCCAACACCAACACTTCTGGCTCGCCACCCACACCCCCACCAACAACGGCATCGACTCCACCGACCACCCCCTCCTCGCCACCATCGTCGACACACCGGAGAACGGCGGGTGGGTGCTGACCGGGCGGATATCGCTGCGAACGCATCCCTGGCTCGGTGACCACCTCATCGGCGGACGGCACCTCTTCCCCGGCGCGGCCTTCGTGGAACTGGCCGTGCACGCCGGAGCGCACGTCGACAGTGCCGGCGTTGAAGAACTCACCTTGCAGGCGCCGCTGACCCTCACCAATGACCCGACCCACCTTCGGGTCACCATCGGTGCGGCCGATGCCGCCGGCAGTCGACCGCTGAGCGTGCACTCCCGTCCCGACGGCGCGCGGAACGAGCTGTGGACTCGGCACGCCAGCGGAGTGTTGGCGGCCGCGACCTCCAGCCCCGTGCAGAGTTCTTTGCCGTGGCCACCTACCGGACCGGACTGGGTCGAGATCGACCATCCGTACCGCCGAACCGCCGCGGCGGGCGCCGAGTACGGACCGACATTCCAGGGGCTACGCCGGGTGTGGCGGCGCGGCGGAGAGATCCTCGCCGATGTCACCATCCCCCGCGACGCGCGCACCGAAGCCCGAAGGTACGGCCTGCACCCGGCGCTGCTCGACGCCGCTCTGCAACCGATGCTGCTGATCCGGGCAGTCGACGACGAACCCATGCTTCCCTTCTCCTTCAACGACGTGACCCTGCATACGGCCGGTGCATCCGCCTTGCGGGTTTGGCTCGTGCCCGCTGCGGACGGGTCGGTGTCGCTCGACGCCACCGACCCGTCCGGGCGGCCGGTCATCTCGATCCGCTCGGCGGCGATGCGACCGGTCCCACGGCACCAGCCCACGGCCACCGGCAACGGACTGTTCGGCATCACGTGGTCGGGCGCCGGCCGACGCAGCGACCGCGAAGTGGCGGCCCGCCGGTGGCTCACCCTCGGTCCCGATGATCCGTCCTTGGTCGCGGCGCTGACCGGCACCAGTGCCACCGTCGAGGCCTGCGCGGACATCGAGACCCTGGCAGCGATGCTCGAGGCCGGCCGCGCCGCACCCGACGTGGTTGTCACCACAGCGCACAAGGCCAACCCGGACAGCGACATACCCTCAACGGTTCGGGCCGCCACCAGCCGGGCCCTGCATCTCATTCAGTCGTGGTTGGGGGACAAGCACTTCGCGTCGTCCCAGCTGGTCTTGACCACACATAGCGCGGTTGCCACCGGCCAGGACGACACGGTGGACGACCTGGCCGGCACCGCGGTATCGGGTCTGGTGCGGTCCGCGCAGACCGAGCACCCCGGTCGAATAGTGCTGGTGGACATCGACGACGACGAAGAGTCCCGCGCGGCGCTGCCCGCCGCCGTGGCCACCGGCGCCGCGCACCTCGCGATCCGTTCCGGACTGATCCTCAGCCCGGCGCTGACCCAGCTCCGACCGACCCCGACAACACCCGTGCCGCCTGGGTTGGGTGGGGGGACGGTGTTGGTGACGGGTGGTACGGGTGTGTTGGGTGGGTTGGTGGCGCGGCATTTGGTGTCGGTTTATGGGGTGGGGCATGTGTTGTTGGTTGGTCGTCGGGGGCGGGGTGCGGTGGGGGAGGTTGAGGCTGGGTTGGTTGGTTTGGGTGGGTCGGTGTCGGTGGTGGCGTGTGATGTGGGTGATCGGGGTGCGTTGGCTGGGGTGTTGGGTTTGGTGCCGGATGGGTTTCCGTTGGTTGGGGTGGTTCATGCGGCGGGGGTTCTTGATGATGGTGTGGTGACGTCGTTGTCGTCGGGGCGGGTGGATGGGGTGTTGCGGCCGAAGGTTGATGGTGGGTGGTTTTTGCATGAGTTGACTGAGGGTTTGGGGCTGTCGATGTTTGTGTTGTTTTCGTCGGTGGCTGGTGTTTTGGGTGGTGCGGGTCAGGGTGGTTATGCGGCGGCGAATTGTTTTTTGGATGGGTTGGCGGAGTTTCGGCGGGGTCGGGGGTTGCCGGCCACCTCCATCGCCTGGGGATGGTGGCAAGACGCCGGAATGACCGCCGGCCTCAGCGCGCGGGACTTGGACCGAATCCGCCGGACCGGTCTCGTCCCCATGCCCGCCGAACGCGGCCTGGCACTGTTCGACGCGGCGATCGGCGTGGGCAACGCCGCCGTCGTAGCGGCAGAGTTCGAGCCAGTGACCACCCGCGCCGGCGGTCCTGACCGCATCGCCCCGGTCACGACCGGCGGCACAGATCCGATTTCTGCGCTACGACAACGGCTCTCGCAGGCGGACAGCGACGAGCGGGACCGGATCCTCCTCGCGCTCGTCCGCGCACAGACCGCCGCGGCGCTCGGCCATACCTCCCCGGAGGGCATCGAGGAACACCTCGGATTCCTTGCCATGGGACTGGACTCACTCACCGCCGTCGAGCTGCGCAACCAGCTCGCCCTTGCCATCGGGCTGCGTCTTCCGGCCACGCTGCTCTTCGACCATCCCACACCCGCCGAGCTCGCCCGCCACCTCGGGAACGAGATCGCCGCTGGCGAGACTTCCGGGACCGTCGCGAGCCACGACCCCGTTGGCGAGCTGGATACCGCCCTGGCACGGATGGTGGCGCAGGGCACTGACCGGTCGACGGTACTCGCACGGATTCGGGCCCTCCTCGAGAAATACCGCGGACCAGCGACCGAACCAACCGACGGCCTGCACGCAGCCACCGACGCCGAACTATTCCGCATCATCGACGAAAAACTCGGCCGGGACTCATGAAGGGCACCGAGATGAGCGACGGCGTCGATAACTCAGCGGCGAGCGAGGAGAAGCTCCGCGACTATCTCAAGCGGGTGATGGTGGAGTTGGGGCGGGCGCGTCGTCGGGTTGGTGAGTTGGAGGGTGTGGTTGGTGAGCCGGTGGCGGTGGTGGGTATGGGGTGTCGTTTTCCGGGTGGGGTGGGTTGTGTTGGGGATTTGTGGGATGTGGTGGTGGGTGGTCGGGATGTGATGGGGGGTTTTCCGGTGGATCGTGGTTGGGATTTGGTTGGTTTGTTTGGTCCTGATTCGGATCGTCCGGGGACGTGTTTTGCGCGTGGGGGTGGGTTTTTGGATGATGTTGCTGGTTTTGATGCTGAGTTTTTTCGGATTTCGCCGCGTGAGGCGTTGGCGATGGATCCGCAGCAGCGGTTGGTGTTGGAGGTGTCGTGGGAGGCGTTGGAGCAGGGTGGGTTTGATCCGTTGTCGTTGCGGGGTAGCGACACCGCCGTCTTCACCGGTGCGATGCGCGACTCCTACTCGACCCGCGGCCCGGACGTTCCCGAGTTGGAGGGGTATGTAGTCACCGGCAGCGCCGACAGCGTGGTGTCCGGTCGGGTGGCGTACGTGTTGGGGTTGGAGGGTCCGGCGGTCAGTGTGGACACGGCGTGTTCGTCGTCGTTGGTGGCTGTTCACCTGGCGTGCCAGGCATTGCGTGGACGGGAGTGCTCGCTGGCACTGGCCGGCGGCGTCACGGTGATGTCGACACCCACCGGCCTGATCGAGTTCAGCCGACGGCAGGGGCTGTCGCGTGATGGTCGGTGCCGGTCGTTCGGGGTGGGGGCGGACGGGACTGGGTTGTCTGAGGGGGTGGGGGTGTTGGTGTTGGAGCGGTTGTCCGACGCGCGCCGTCACGGGCATCGGGTCTGGGCGGTCATTCGCGGAAGTGCGACCAATCAGGACGGCGCCAGCACCGATCTCACCGCGCCGAATGGGCCTGCGCAGCAGCGGGTGATTCGTCGGGCGTTGGATAGCGCTGGTTTGTCGGTGGGTGATGTTGATGTGGTGGAGGGGCATGGGACGGGGACTCGGTTGGGGGATCCGATTGAGGCGCAGGCGTTGTTGGCGACGTATGGGCGGGGTCGGCCTGTTGGTCGGCCGTTGTGGTTGGGGTCGTTGAAGTCGAATCTTGGTCATACGCAGGCGGCTGCGGGGGTGGCTGGGGTGTTGAAGATGGTGTTGGCGTTGTGGCATGGGGTGTTGCCCAGGTCGTTGTATGCCGAGCAGCCGAGTCCGCATGTGGATTGGTCTGGTGGTGGGGTGCGGTTGTTGGCTGAGCAGCGGGAGTGGCCTGAGGTGGGTAGGCCGCGTCGGGCCGGGGTGTCGGCGTTCGGGATCAGTGGTACCAATGCTCACCTCATCCTCGAACAAGCCCCGCCCGACACCCGACTCTCGACTGCTCTGGACACCGCCGTCCACCGGCACGGCGCGACCGGGCGCATGCCATGGCTGCTCTCGGGAAAGACCCAGGCCGCCCTTCGGGCCCAGGCGACCCGCCTTTCGGCCTACCTCGACGATCACCCGGACTCCGCGCCCGCGGACGTCGGGCAGCAGCTGGCGACCACTCGCGCGGCATTCGCGCATCGTGCGGCCATCGTCGGTACGAGCCACCACGACTTCCGCGCGGGCGTCGTCGCGCTAGCCGCTGGCGGTGATGCTCCCGGACTGGTCCGCGGAACCGCTGTTGGTGCTGGTGGGTTGGGGTTTGTGTTCGCCGGTCAGGGAAGTCAGTGGTGGGGGATGGGGCGTGGGTTGGGGGGTTTCGCGGGTGTAGTGGATGACGTGTGTGCGGTCGTGGATCCCTTGGTGGGTTTCTCGGTGCGGGACGTGATGTTCGGGTCGGCTGGCGGGGTGGGTGTGCTGGATCGGACCGGGTTCGCCCAGCCGGCGTTGTTCGTGCTCGAGGTGGCGTTGTTGCGGTTGCTGGAGCGGTGGGGGGTTGTGCCGGAGTTGGTGGTTGGCCACTCGGTGGGGGAGGTGGCCGCTGCGCATGCGGCGGGCGTGTTGTCGTTGGCGGATGCGGCGACGCTGGTGGCGACCCGGGCCCGGTTGATGGACGCACTGCCGGCCGGCGGGGCGATGGTGGCGGTGCGTGCGGAGCAGGCGCAGGTGTCGCCGTTCTTGGCCGACTGCGGAGGTCGGGTGGTGATAGCCGCGGTCAACGGGCCGGCATCGGTGGTGATCTCAGGGGATGAGGACGCGGTGCTGCGGGTCACCGCCCAACTACGCGAACACGGACACCGGAGCAGCCGGCTCCGGGTCAGCCACGCCTTCCACTCGCCGCGGATGGCTCCGATGCTCGAGGAGTTCGGTCAGGTAGTTGCCGGGTTGTCTTTCACCGCACCGAAAGTTCCGATGGTGTCCACGGTCAGCGGGACGCTGGCCAGTGCCGAGCAACTGTGCACACCGGACTATTGGGTGCGGCAGGTGCACCAGCCGGTCCGGTTCCACGACGCGATCGGTGCCGCTGTGGCGGACCAGGATGTCACCTGTCTTCTGGAACTGGGGCCCGATGCGGCGCTCTCGGCCATGATCACCGACTGCGTGGCCGAATCCGGCCGGGCCGACAAGACCACGGTGGTATCCACCTTGCGCGGCCGCCGCCACGACGAGCCGCAGGCCCTGTCCACCGCACTGGCACAGCTGCACGTCCACGGCCACGGCCCGGATTGGCATGCCGTCCACGCCGAACACCACCCCAACCGGCTGGACCTGCCCACCTACGCCTTTCAACACCAACACTACTGGCTGACCACCCACACCCCCACCGACCACGACGCCGACCGAAGCGGTGCCCGCTTCTGGGAGGCGCTCGACCGCCACGACACGTCCGCCCTGACGACCATGACAGGCATGGACGTCGACCGGCCCTTCCGGGACGTGATACCGGCACTGTCCACATGGCATCGCCAGCAGCTCGACCTCGAGGTGGTCGACTCGTGGCGATACCAGGTGGTGTGGAATGCGATCTCCGCGCCGCGGCGCACGAACCTGGCGGACACCTGGCTGCTCGTCGCGGCCGAGGGGGCCGCCGATGACCTCGTGTCCGCCTGCCGCAACGGACTGCGCACCCGCGGCGCTGAGGTGATCACGATCGCGGTCACCGGTGACGATCGGGCCGCCCTGATCCAGCGGCTGCACGACACGGCAACCGGCGACGCTCGGTCCCGTATCTCCGGCGTACTCTCGCTCCTCGCGCTCGACGAACGGGCCGCGCCAGGATCGGCGCAGACACCGGTGGGCTTCGCCGGAACCCTGGCTCTGGTCCAGGCGCTCACCGCCGTCGGTGTCGAGGCGCCGCTGTGGTGCGTTACCCGCGGCGCCGTCTCTGTGGACGGATCCGCACAGCCGAACAACGCGTTGCAGGCATTGGTATGGGGATTCGGCCGGGTGGCGGCGCTGGAACAACCCCAGACCTGGGGCGGCCTCGTTGACCTGCCGGCAGACGTCGACGAACGGACGCTCGACCAGCTCGTCGGCGCGATCGCCGTGCCAGGCGAGGAGACCGAGTTCGCGATCCGTCCCACCGGGGTCCTCGTACCCAGACTTGTGCGCGCGCCCCTCGGTGATGTCCAGCGACGATGGAGTCCGGAAGGGACGGTGCTGGTCACCGGTGGGACGGGCGGCGTCGGTGCCGAGATCGCCCGCTGGCTGGCCCGCGAAGGCGCGACACGCATCGTGCTGGCCAGTCGCCGAGGACCAGCCGCCCGGGGAGCCGGCGAACTGACGAACGAGCTGCGTGACCTGGGCGCCGATGCGCAGGTGCACGCGTGCGACATCGCCGACCGGGCAGCACTCGCGCGGCTGCTGGCCGAGGCGTGCGACGACCCACCGCTGACCGCGGTCATGCACGCGGCCGGGGTGATCGACGATGGTGTGATCGAGACGCTGACCGCGCAACGGTGTGCCGCCGTCTTCCGCCCGAAGGTGCACGGGGCTCTGAACCTCGACGACCTCACCCGCGACAAGGGTCTCTCGGCATTCGTGCTGTTCTCCTCGGCCGCCGGCACGCTGGGCAACCTCGGACAGGCCGCCTACGCCGCGGCGAACGCATTCCTGGACTCGCTGGCGCAGCACCGCAGGGCCAACGGGCTTGTGGCGACGTCTGTGGCCTGGGGTGCGTGGGACGGCGACGGGATGGCAGGCACCGCAGCGGCCGCACGACGGGTCAGCCAGCTGGGAGTCAGTCCCATGTCGCGGCGGTTGGCGACCGTCGCGCTGCGACGCGAACTCGACCGCGGTGCTACTGGCGCCTTGCTCAGCGACATCGACTGGGGACGATTCACGCGTGCCGGCGCAACCCGCCCGGTCAGCCTGGCCAGGGACCTTCCCGAGGTCCGCAAGTCCATTGCGGACGTTGCCGTTGCGGCAGACAAGACCACGCCGGCACCGCAGCTGTTGGCCCAGGAGTTGGCCGCACTCGCGACACCAGACCAACACGACCTGCTCGTGGAACTGGTGCGCACGCAGGCAGCCACTGTCCTCGGTCTCGGCTCCGCCGACACGCTGTCACCGGCAACAGCGTTCACCGAATTGGGCCTCGACTCGATGGCATCCGTCCGGCTCAGAAACCGGCTGGGCGAGGCGACGGGGCTACGGATACCTATCACCCTGTTCTTGGAACAAGCCACCGCGGACTCGCTCGCCGGTTACCTGCGATCGAGGATCGGCGGCCGGGTTCCCGTCGAGGCCCAACGTGCTCCGCCCGGCCACGAACACCGGATGTCCACAGTAGACGAGGGTGTCCCGGCTTCGATCGATGACATGGATGCCGCGGACCTCGTGAACATGGCTACCGAGCTCTCGAGGCCCCCCACCGTAGGAAACCACCATGACAACGCCTGAAAGCCTGGTGGAAGCGCTGCGCGCCGCCCTGAAGGAGAGCGAACGGCTCAGGCAGGTCAACATCGAGTTGGCCGCCGCATCCACCGAACCCATCGCCATCGTCGGCATGGACTGTCGGTTTGCCGGCGGCGTCAGTTCGCCGGACCAGCTGTGGGATCTGGTCGTGACCGGAGGGGACGCGGTCACGGGGTTCCCCGCCGACCGGGGATGGGACGTCGAAGCGATGTACGCCCCATTCCCCGGAAGCCCGGGAAAGAGCTTCGTACGAGAGGGAGCCCTTATCGAGGGGGTGGCCGACTTCGACGCGGAGTTCTTCGGCATCAGCCCCGCCCAGGCGCTGGTCCTCGATCCGCAGCAGCGACTGCTCCTGGAAGTGACGTGGACGGCAATGGAACGGGCTGGCATCGACCCCTCCTCGCTACGGGGGAGCCGAACCGGCGTCTTCACGGGAATCGCCTATCTCTACTACAACTACGGCACCTACTTCTACGACGCCCCGGAGACCGAAGGGGATCGCTACCTGGGCAACGCCAACAATCTCGCCGCTGGGCGGGTTGCGCGCACCTTCGGGTTCGAGGGCCCTGCCGTCACCCTGGACACGGGGTGTTCGTCCTCGCTGGTGGCCCTCCACCTGGCCTGCCAGGCCCTGCGATCGGGCGAGTGCTCGCTGGCGCTGGTCGGCGGCGCGACGATCATGCCTCATCCGGGTGCCTTCGTCGAGTTCAGCCGGTATCCCTTCCCTGGCTTGATAGCGCCCGACGGGCGTAGCAAGGCCTTCTCCGCGGACGCGGATGGGATCGGGTTCTCCGAGGGCGTCGCCGTGGTACTCCTCGAGCGCCTGAGCCACGCCCGCGCGAACAACCATCAGATCCTGGCCGTCGTGCGAGGAAGTGCCGTCAACCAGGACGGCGCGAAGAGCGGCTTCGAGACACCGCGGGGGCACGCCCAACAGCGCGTGATCGAGCAGGCGTTGACCAACGCACGCCTGCGCGCCGACCAGATCGATGCCGTCGAGGCGCATGGCACGGGCACGTCCTTCGGTGATGCGATCGAGGCCGAAGCCATCCTGGCGACATACGGCCAGAATCGTCCGGATGATCGACCCGTCTGGCTGGGCTCGATCAAGTCGAACATCGGCCACAGTCAAGCCGCCGCGTGCCTGGCCGGGGTCATCAAGATGGTGTTGGCCATGCGGCATGGGTTGCTGCCCAAGACCTTGCATGCCGACCCGCCCTCGGCACAGGTTGACTGGTCCGCCGGCGCGGCACGGCTGTTGACCAGCGCGAAACGATGGCCGGTGACCGGTCGACCCCGGCGTGTGGCGGTGAACTCATACGGGGTCAGCGGAACCAACGGCCACCTGATACTCGAGCAGGCGCCCGTGTCGGCTCACCACGGCGAGGGCCCGGCCGTAGAACCCGTGGGCGACAACGGCTGGATGGCCGGGCTCGACATCCCGTGGCTGCTGTCGGCCAGGACCGCTTCGGGACTGCGCGAGCAGGCCAGCAGGCTACGAGCGCACGTCGACGCTGACCCTGAGCTCGACATCGTGGCTACGGCCAACGCACTCGCGACGACCCGGGCATCCCTTCCGTACCGTGGCGTGGTTACCGCTCGGCACCGCGAAGCATTCGTTCGCGGGCTGGCCGCCGTGGAGAACGGCGATCCGGGTGAGACGGTCAGCGAGGGTAGAGCCGTGGACGGCAGGCTCGCTTTCCTGTTCTGCGCCGGCAGCACGCGGCGCGTCGAGATGGACGCCCGAGCCGCGAGGAGACTTTGGCCGTTCATTGTGGACATTGAGCCCGGAGCCGTCGTCGCGCCGGATCCGCCCCTGTCCCACTCGGTCACTGGGTTTCAGCTCCAAGCGGCGCTTGCTGGGCTGCTGGGGGGCTGGGGCGTGAGACCTGACTGCGTCATGGGTGAGTCGCTGGGCCTGCTGGTCGCGGCCGGCGTCGCGGGAGCTGTCCCGGCGAGCACCGCGACAGCTGCCTGTCACGCCTTGGTGGCCGGAACGGGCATCGGAAGCCTGCCGGCGGCCGGCGGGATCGTCGAGACACCCATCTATGCGACGAACGGCCGCCGGGTGCACGCCCAGGACCTCTCCGATGGGAGCGACCTGCGGGAGCTGCTCGGGCTGGGCCGACCGAGACCTGACCTCGATGTCCTGCGGGCGCACGGCGTCAGCACCGTCGTGGCGTTCGGAGGTGGTGGGACGATCGCCGTACACCGGCTCGATGAGCACGCGGCCGCGGACGGCTCGGCAGCTGAGCTGGTGCCGGACGGGCCCGACCAGCCCCTCACGTCAGACGTCTTCCTGAAGACGTTGGCCGCGCTGTACACGTGCGGCGTGGCGGCCAACTGGTACGCCATCTTCGCGGATGCCGGCCCGCGTCGGGTCCACCTGCCGACCTACGCCTTCCAGCGAAAGCGGTACTGGCCCACGGGTCCGAGCGACGTCTCCCAGAAGTAGGTGCTGAACGTGGCTTCAGATCAACGTATCGGACGTCCGAATACCAGGAGGACAGCCCGTGAGCGCATTGATCTGCTCATGGATCAGGGCTCCTTTGTGGAGATGGGGGCGCTCGTGCGGCACCGCTCGAACATCGGTGGGAACAACGACAAGCGGCCCGTCGGCGATGCCGTCGTGACCGGTTACGGAGAAGTCGACGGCCGCACGGTCTGCGTCTTCGCTCAGGAGTTCTCGGTGTTCGGCGGCACGCTGGGCGAGGTGGTCGGAGAGAAGATCGTAAAGATCATGGACCTGGCCGCCGAGATCCGTAGCCCGATCGTCGGGATCAATGACAGCGCGGGCGGCCGCATCCAGGAAGGCGTCGTGGCGCAGCGATGGTACGGCGAGATCTTCGCCCGCAATGTGTGGCTGTCCGGCATGGTCCCGCAAATTTCATTGATCCTGGGACCCTGTGCGGGTGGGGCCGTCTACTCGCCGGCCCTCACGGACTTCGTCATCATGGTGGACCGCACGTCGCACATGTTCGTCACGGGCCCGGTCGTGGTCAAGAGCGTGTCGGGTGAGGACATCGGGCTCGAAGAGCTCGGCGGGGCACGCGTCCACAACACCAAGTCGGGAAACGCCCACCACATCGCCCACGATGAGCGGAGTGCGATCCGGTACGCCAGACGGCTGTTGTCGTTCCTCCCGGCGAACAACAAGGCCACGCCCAGGCGTATCAACGACCCTCCCGGCAGCGGTCCGCCGCGGGTGGAGGGAACCGCGACGGATCAAGAACTGAACGCGCTGACCAGCGAACCCTACGACATGCACAAGGTCATTGCGCTGATCCTGGACCACGACGAGTTCCTCGAGATTCAGCCGCTGTTCGCACCGAACATCCTCGTCGGCTTCGGCCGAGTCGACGGCCGGTCGGTGGGAGTCGTGGCCAACCAGCCGAACCGGACGGCCGGCTGGATCGACGTCGATGGCAGTGACAAGGCCGCCAGGTTCGTGAGGACCTGCGACGCCTTCAACCTGCCGGTGCTGTCCCTGGTCGACGTCCCCGGCTTCCTGCCCGGCGCCGGCCAGGAGTGGAGTAGCGCCGCCCGGTGCGGCGGGAAACTCCTCTATGCCTACGCCGAAGCGACGGTACCGCTGGTAACGGTGATCGTCGGCAAGGCGTATGGCGCCGGTTATGAGGCGATGGGTTCCAAACACCTCGGAGCCGACGTCAATCTCGCCTGGCCCGCGGCCCGGATCGCGGTCGCGAGCCCGGACAGTGTCGTAGAGATCATCCACCGGCAGACCCTCGACGCGGCGACAGCGGCCGGTCAGGACACCGGCGCCCTTCGGGCGTGCCTTCGCCGCGCTTACGAGGACGCGGTCTGTGTGCCCCAGGTCGCCGCCGAGCGCGGCTACATCGACTCGGTCATCGCACCTTCGTCCACTCGTGATCACGTACGCCGGTCACTTCGGATGCTCAGCGGCAAACAGCGGGAGTTGGCCATCAGAAAGCATGACAATATCCCACTCTAGAAATCTCTAGCCTTAAGGACGGAGCCATGACGATTACTTCGGCGCCTGACATCATGTCACCGGCGTTTCATGTCAATCCCTATCCTGCCTATCAGATATTTCGCGATCATCACCCAGTATTTTGGGACGAGCGGTTAGGCGGCTACCTGGTCAGCCGAAACGCGGACGTCGAGCGGATCCTCAAGAACGCGGAGATCTTTTCCAGCAGAGGCTGGGCGGACCAGTTCGGTGCGGTCATCGGCCGCACCCTTCTCGAGATGGACGGCGCCGAGCACGTCGCCCACCGTCGCATCATCGCACGCCCCTTCCACGGCCACGGCCTGGCCGAGGTGGCTACCCAGTCCGTGGCCGAGATGTCGCGCCAGCTGATCGACAGCTTCGCCGAAAGCGGAAGTGGTGACCTCTCGGACCGCTTCAATCGGCGGCTCCCGGTAGGCGTCATCATCCACATCCTTGGGCTGCCGTCGAAAGACTGGGAGAGATTCCAGGGGTGGTATCGCACCTATGTGGCATTTTTCGGGAATTTTGCCGGCGACCCAGATATCGCCGCCGCCGGGTTGAGCGCGCGAGACCAGCTGTTCGACTATTTCGGAGACCTCATCGATCAGCGCCGTCGCGCCCCGACCGGCGATCTGATCTCCACCCTCTGTACCGCCACGGTGGACGGTGTTCAGATGACGGACGCGGAAATCAAGTCATTCAGCGCATTGTTGCTCACCGGAGGCGGCGAGACGACGGAAAAGGCGCTGGACAACCTCATCTGCAACCTACTCGACAACCCCGATCAGTTGGCCGCCGTCGCAGCTGACCCAGAACTGATCAAGTACGCCCTCGCCGAGAGTCTCCGCTTCACCCCGGTGCTACACATCCTCACCAGAGAGACCAACGAGGCTGTCACACTCTCCGGTGTATCGATTCCGGCCAACACCAAGGTATTCCCCTTGATCGGCGCCACCGGCCGGGATCCTGCCCGATTCCAGAACCCGGACACCTTCGACATCCGACGTGCTGACCTCGATGTCAGCCGCGCCTTCGGCGGCGCTGCGGATCACATGATGTTCGGTGCCGGGCGCCACTTCTGTGTGGGCTCACTCCTCGCCAAAGTGGAGGTGGAGACTGGCATGAAGGACATCCTGTCAAGACTGCCCAACCTCCGATACCAGCCAGGTTTTCGACCCCGCCACGCCGGCATCTTCGCCCGCGGCCCCGAGCAAGTACAGCTGCAGTGGGACGTTCGCTGACGACGCTCGCGCGACGGGGCAGATCTCCGCTCAAGCGCGGCGGGATGGACGGATCAGCCATACGGCACCGAATCCAGTCAGCGCCCTGCGCGCGACGAGCGGTCGCGGCCGTGGACCCGCGGTCTAGTTGAAGCCGCCGCACGCAGCGGCGAACGCTCGCAGCGGCTCGGCGTACTCGTCCGCGGACGTCTACGCCCAGGAGATATGCGTTGCGGTGCTCGGCGCGCTCTGCCGGTACAACGACGAACCCGAGTCGTTGCTGCCGTTACCGGCGCGGCGGGGAGAGCGCCAGATACCGACAGGGGCGGTCGAGACGCACCCGGGCGAAGACCTCCTCGTCATCACCTTTCTTGGCGGCGAGGCGGTTACGCCAGAACCGCGGCACGTCAAGGGGTTCGTCGACGCGCTCACTCGGCCACGGCGGATCCTGGCCATGCCGTCGTTGATCTGGACGACAAGACCGCGCCGATGGCCGGTCTGGATAGGGGGACAACCGTCCGGGGAACCGTTTGTTTCACTGGCGCGGCGCGCTCAGGTGCCGGCGACGAGGATGTAGCCCACGGCGCCGAGATACAACGCCAGCCACGTGATCACCGCGGCGGTCGGGAAGCGCGGACGGCGCCACGTGACCGCCATGCACAGGAGCGCACCGGCCAGCGCGCAGCAGCCCGCGACGACGGCCGGTGCGGCGAGTTCCCATTTCACGAACGCCAGCCCGACCGCGATGGGGATGGCGGCCTGGAAGACCATCGCGCCGGTGATGTTGCCCAGGGCCAGCGCGTCCTTGCTCTGCCGCACCCACAGCACGCTGTTCAGCTTCTCCGGGAGCTCGCTCGCCAGGGGAGCGAGTACGAGCGCCAGGACCAGCGCGGGTATGCCCACTCCGGTCGCCAACTGCTCGACCTCGACCACGAACAGCTGGGCGCCACCCACGATCAGGCCGACACCGACCAGCACCTGCAGCCAGATCCAGACGTTGCGTGGCGCCTCGCGTTTCCTCGGGTTGAAGAACAGTCCACGCAGCTCGTCCTCGCCGCTGGGCTCGCCGCTCCGGTTGAGCGACCGCCACGCATAGGCGATGTAGGCCAGCACGAACGCGACCGCCGCGATCACATGCACGGTCGCGTTGCCGAGCACACCGAGCAGCAACGCGAGGCTCAGCATGGGCACGAAGACCGTGAGATCTCGCCTCGTCGAACCGCGATCCAGCGCAAGCCCGCTGCCTTGCGCACGACGACGCCGGAACCCCAGCGCGGACAGCCCGACGACCGCCATGCCGAGCGTCCCCAGCAGGAACGGTGCGCCGATGATCGCGCCGATCGCGATCTCCCCGCCGGTCTCCCCGGTCAAGATCGCGATGACCGGGATCACCGACTCGGGCAGCGCGGTGGCGACCGCGGCGAGCACGCTGCCAATGGGGCCATGCCCCAGACCAAGCCGCGAGCCGAGCCACTCGACGGAGTTGGTGAACAACACGGCGCCGCCCAGCAAGAGCGGGAAGCTCAGTGCCACCAACAGGATGTTCCAGACCATCCGGGAGCATTACCCCCAGCAGCCCTTCCCGACACGCCCCCGCCGAGGTCGTCACACGGGATCTGGCGGTGGCGGAGGACCGGGCGGTTGGGGAGGTTGTGGTGTCGGGGGGATCGGATCCGGTTCACCCGGCACCGGCAGGGGCTCGGGGCCGGGCGGCAGCGGGTCGGGCAGGGGCGGTAGTGGTTCGTGCAGATCAGGCATGGATTTCCTCCTCGTTCACGCCGGTACGGCGTCGGTGGGTCGCTCCCAGGCCCGGTGCCGGGCGATCTCGCCGGCGAACGCGGTGGCCAGTTCGTCGGCGAGGTCGGTGTCCAGGTCGTCGGCGGCGGCGGTGGAGGTGACGACACCGCGGTCGGTGGTGACGGCCGTGTCGGTGGCCAGCCGCGTGTCGCCGACGCCGGCCTCGCGCAGCAGGTCCACACCGGAGCCGAACGCCGCGATTGGTTTGGCGTGCTTGTATGCCTCGATGACGAAGTGCATGGCGTAGCCGTCTCGGCGCAGGGTCGCCACGCTGTCCGGTCCGCACGGTACGAGCACGGCGTCGTAGAGCACGGACGCCATGGTGTTCGCCGCCCGGTCGACCGGCAGGTCGTCACCGGCGGCGGTGCGCACCGCCGCGTCCACGGGCGCGAGCAGCTCGACCAGCGCGCCGCGGCGCCGCAGCTGGGCCCGGACGCGGTCCAGCCCCGCACCGTCAACGCCGTCCGCGACGAGCACGGCCACGCGCCGGGTGGCGATCGTCTCGCCGGGTGCGATGGCCTGGCTCAGGGCGGGCGACGTGCGGGTGGCCGGTGGTGTGGGCACGCTTTCGGGCTCCGCGATCCCGATCCCGGCGCCCACCTCGGTGGCCAGCCGGTGGTCGACGCAGTTCAGCTGCGCAACGACGCGCGCTCGGATCTCCTTGTCGACCACCTTGCCGAGCTCGAATCGGAACGCGGCGACGATGTGCTCCTGCTCCACATCGGACATGCTGTGCCAGAAGAGCGCGGCCTGCGTGTAGTAGTCGCGGAAGCTCTCCGCGCGCTTGCGGATCTTGCTGCCCTCGACCTTCTCCTGGTAGTGCGCGAAGACGCCGTCGACGAGCGTGCCGCCGACGGCCGGGCAGCCCGCGGAGACGGTGTTCTTGTGGTAGGCCGCGCGTCCGGTGTGGACAGTGTGCTGGTGGTACCCGTCGCGCTGGTTGTTGGTCACCGGGGCGACCGGGCGGTTCACCGGCAGCTGGGAGAAGTTCGGCCCGCCCAGGCGGATCAGCTGGGTGTCGAGGTAGGAGAAGTTGCGGGCCTGCAGGAGCGGGTCGTTGGTGAAGTCGATGCCCGCCACGACGTTGGCCGTGTGGAACGCGACCTGCTCGGTCTCGGCGAAGAAGTTGTCCGGGTTGCGATCCAGCACCATCCGGCCCACCGGCCGTACCGGGACCTGCTCCTCGGGCACCAGCTTCGTCGGGTCCAGCAGGTTGAAGTCGAACGCGAACTCGTCGGCTTCCGGGATCAGCTGGACGCCGAGCTCGTACTCGGGGAGGTCACCCGCTTCGATCGCGTCCCACAGGTCGCGGCGGTTGAAGTCCGGGTCCTTGCCGGCGATCTTCTGGGCCTCGTCCCACGCCAGTGAATGCGTGCCCAGCAGCGGCTTCCAGTGGAACTTGACGAACGTGCCGCGGCCGTCCGCGCTGACGAACCGGAAGGTATGCACGCCGAAGCCCTGCATCATCCGGTAGCTGCGGGGCAGCGCGCGATCCGACATCAGCCACATCATCATGTGCATGGTCTCCGGCTGCAGCCCCACGAAGTCCCACAGGGTGTCGTGTGCGGAGGCGGCCTGCGGGATCTCGTTGTGCGGTTCGGGTTTGACCGCGTGCACGAAGTCAGGGAACTTGATGCCGTCCTGGATGAAGAACACCGGCATGTTGTTGCCGACGAGATCGTAGTTGCCCTGGCCGGTGTAGAACTTCGTGGCGAACCCGCGAACGTCGCGAACGGTGTCGGCCGAGCCACGCGAGCCCGCGACGGTGGAGAACCGGACGAACACGGGGGTGCGGATCGCCGGGTCGGTGAGGAACCGTGCGCACGTGTACTCCGCGAGCGAGTCATCGTACGGCGCGAACGAGCCGTAGGCGCCCGCGCCGCGCGCGTGCACCACTCGCTCCGGGATGCGCTCGTGATCGAAGTGGGTGAGCTTCTCGCGCGCGTGGAAGTCCTCCAGCAGCGTCGGCCCGCGTTCGCCCGCCGCCAGGGAGTCGTCGGTGTGGTCGACCCGCACGCCCTGCTGGGTGGTGAGTGCCGACAGGTCCGGGGCGCTGCGGTGGGCGGCCAGCTGCTCGTCCTTGCGGTCGGTCATGACTCTCCTGTCCGTAGCGCCGCACGTCGTCGACGGCCGGTGGAGCTCGTAGTCGCCTGGAACCGTCGGGCTACCCCCGCGATGGCCGGGTATGCACCGCTACACGATCGTGTGATTGGCAGCGACCTCACCTCGGGGGGGAGAGCTGACTCGCCGGGGTGCGAAATACCGGCGAGCAGCCGCGTGGAGGTTCAGGACCAGATCAGGCAGAAGGTGTGGCCGGCGGGATCGCGGAATACCCGGAAGGTGTTGTCCTCGTGGGCTTCGGGCACGCGGGTCGCTCCGATGTCGAGCACGCGGCGCTCGGCTTCGTCCACGTCGTCAACGCGGATGTCCAAATGCGACTGCTGTGAGCCGGCCGGATCGGGGAATCGCGGCGGCTGATGCTGTGGTGACGACTGGAACGACAGCTTGCGCCCGCCATCGTCGACGATGGTGACCCAATCGTCCTCCTCGGTCTCGAGCCTTGCCCCGAGTACCTCGGCGTAGAACCCGGCCAGCTCGTGCGGATCACGGGCGTCGAGCACCACGGTTTCAAGTCGTCCGATCATGACCTCGTTGTGCCCGCCGGCCTGGAAACCAAACATGAGACGGGTGGGGCCGGCTGAGCCGGCCCCACCCGTCGGCTGGTTGCCTAGGACCTGTTGTCCTGAAGCGAATCCCGGGCTTGCTGAGCGCGGTCGCCCACGTCGCCGGCTGCGGAGCGGGTGTCGTCCTTGACGGTGTCCACGGCGTCGGTCGCGGTCGACTTCACGGACTCGGCCGCGTGCTGGGCCGGTTCGCGCATGTTCTCCTTGACCTCCTCGACGGCCTGGCCGAGCTGCTCCTTCACCGGGCCGCCGTGCTCGCGTGCCCAGTCGGTCGCCTGCTCCGCGAGCTCCTGTTCCGGCTTGGTCGGTGGCGCGAGCGTGGACAGGAGCCACCCGGCGCCGAAGGCGATCAGGCCGGCCGCGATCGGGTTTCCCTCGGTTCCACGGCGGATGGCGCCGGGTGCCTCCCGAGCCGTCTCCCGGACGGTGTGGGCGGCATCGCCGACGGCCGACGATGCCGTGTCGGCGACCGAGGTGGCGGTGTCGCGCACCTGGTGCCCGGCCGATGACGCGGTGTCCGAGCTGGCACCCATCACGCGGTCCCGCATGGAGTGCAACGATCTGCGGGCCCGGTTCACCCGGCGGTGAACGATGCGGGTCGGGGTGACCTTCTCGGCGAGAAGATCGACGTCAGTGCTCAGGTTGCGCTGCGTGTGCTCGATCTGGCTGCGCAGCCGATCCGGATCTGCGGCGGTTGGGTTGGGGGTGGTCATGACATGTTTCCTTTCAGCGCATCCGGAACCTGCTTGACCGTGTCGACGGTGCGTTCCGGGGTGGGGTGCATGGTGCGCAGCGTGCGGCGCCCGGTGGCGAACAGCACGCCGCCGATGACGGCCCAGAGCACGGCCACGATCAGCGCGGCGAGCCCTTCGTCCATCACGTTGGCGAACGCCCACCACAGTGCGATCGAGGCGAACAGCACGGCCAGCCAGCCGGCCAGGCTCGCGCCGGCCATCATCCCGGCGCCCTTGCCTGCCTTGGTGGCCTCGGCCCTGATCTCAGCCTTGGCCAGGGAGACCTCCTGGCGCATGAGCGTCGACAGGTCGTGGGAGACGTTCCCGAGCAACTCGCCCAGCGACACGTCTTCGATGTCGGCTCGTGCGCGAGCCCGTCCACTGGCGCCACCCGGGGTAGGAGTAGGCACGGTCATCGGCGCACCCTCCCCGGCCGCGGCTCGACCACCGGAGGCGTGGTCGTCCGCGGTGTTGCGGGCGGTGGTGCGGACACGACGCCGGGCGTCGGCGGGACCGGTGCCGGCGGGTATGTCTGCTGGCCTGAATGCGGAGCCGGGGTCGCCTGCGTGACCGGTGGCGGTGGCGGCAGCGGCGCGGCGCCCGAGCCGCCGCGCTGTCCACCGTTGGTGCCACCCTGCCGCGCTCGAGGGTCGCCGGTCCCGGAGTCGTCCGTGGAATCAGCGCTCTGGGCGGCGACCGCGCCCCGGGTCAGTCGCCCGACCGCGACACCCGCCACCGCCGCGCCGATGAGAAACGCCGCCGGCTTGCGCCGTGCGAACCGCCGCACCTCGTCGACTACGGCGCCGGGATCCCGGGCCTCCAGCCAGGACGCCAGACCATGAGTCTTGTCCGCCGCCTGGCGCGCCATCTCCGGCGCCACCCCGTCTCCGCCGGCCCGCTCGGACATCTGGTGCAGCTGGTCGGCGAGCCTTCGCAATCCGTCAGCCGCGCGCTGCTGTCCCTGGCGGGCCTGACCGCTGAGCTGCTCCCTGCCCTCGTCCAGCAGGTCGCGCGCCTGCCGGGTGGTCTCGGACGTGACCCGGCTCGCCTGCTCGCTCACCGTCCCGGCCACCTCGCTGCCCCGGTCCGCGACCGTACGAGCGACACCAGCCGCCTCGTCTCGCGCCACGTCCGACGTTGGTCGTTCTGCTTGCGGTGGCGTCGGGCCACCATGGTGCTGAGTCATTTCGCCTCCACCGGAGTTCGTTTTCAGGTGGCGCTCAAGTACCCATGCCGAATATCGATAATCCGGCGATTCCGAGAAAATAGTCTGGCTCTATCAGCTGTTTCCCAGAGGTGTCGTGGGGTAGTCCCGCCCGTTCCAGTGCGCGGCGAATGTCGCGAAGAATCGTTCGCGAATCGCGGCGTTCGGCAGAGAATATCGAATTATCGAGGTTATGTTGTGAGAGTCTGTCAGCGATGGAATTCGGCCCACGCCGAGTCCCGTAACAACGGCTCTGTCAGCAGGTCCACTGCGGTTGCCGCGAGGGCGCCGGCCGCGGCGAGCATGGTCGTGCGGCCACGCTCGCTCGCTGCCGCGACCGCGAACGCCGGGGTGTGGTCGGAGACCTCGGGGTCCACGATCGCGACGAAGGGGTGAATCGCCGGGATGACGGCGCTGACGTTGCCGATGTCGGACGAGCCGAGGTACACGCCCGGAGCCGGTTCGGTCAGGGCGATGCCCTCGTTCGCGATGTGTGCGGTGAACCGGTCGGCGAGCGCGGTGTTGTTGCGGAAGTGGTGGTAGGGGCGGCGGTTGCGGGTGATCGTGGTGGTGGTGCCGGTCGCGGTCGCCACCGCGCGTGCCATGGTGGCCAGCTCCACCGCGAGCTCGTCGAGCGCGGCGGTCGTGAGTGCTCGAAGTCCGAACCGGCCTTCCGCGCGTTCCGGGACGATGTTGGTCGCCTCGCCGCCGTGGGTGATGATGCCCTGGATGTGAGATCCGGCGGGCGTGCGCGGCCGGATGGCGTCGATGGTGGTGAAGAGCTGGATCAGGCCGGCGAGAGCGTCGATGCCCTCGGTCGGGTTGCCGGTGGGGTGGGCGGCGCGGCCGTGGAAGGTGATGGTGATGTCGACCTGTGCGGTGAGCGGGGCCCAGGCCCAGTCGTGTGCTCCGGGGTGGAACATCAGCGCGGCGTCCACTCCGTCGAGGACTCCCTGTTCGAGTTCGGTGATCTTCCCGCCGCCGCCTTCCTCGGCGGGGCTGCCGACCACGAGGAGTGTGCCGTCGGGGTCCGGAAGCGCGTCGCGGACGGCGAGCGCCGCGCCGAGTCCGGCGGCCGCGATCAGGTTGTGCCCGCAGGCGTGACCGAGGCCGGGTAGTGCGTCGTACTCGAGCAGCAGTGCGACCGTGGGGCCCTGTCCGTTGCCGTGTCGGGCGGTGAAGGCCGTGGGCAGCCCGGCGACCCCGCGCCGCACCTCGAACGTGGCGAGCTCCTTGCACAGCCGGTCGGCCGCGCGGTGCTCGGCGAACGCGGTTTCCGGGTCCCGGTGCAGGTCCAGCGCGACCCGCCAGAGCCGGTCGGCGTGGACCGTGACGTCTGGGCGGGGGACGGTCATCGAGCGACGACGCGAACGGAGCGCAGCTCCGCGTCCACGGGGTCGGGGAGCTGCATACCCGCGTCCAGGCCAGACCGCAGGTAGTCGAGCACGGCGGAGTTGATGACTTCGCCGGGCAGCACCGCAGGTGCGCCAGGCGGGTAGGGCGTGATCATCTCGGCGGCGACGCGGCCGACGGCGTCCTTCGCGGCGACCTGCTCGGTCTCGGCGAAGAAGGCGTCCCGGGGGAGCAGCTCGGTCCGCAGCTCCAGATCGGCCGGGCTCGGCAGGTCCACCTCGCGCGGCGCGGGCAGGCCGGCCTCGCCCAGTGCGGCGACGGCCCGCAGCAACGTCGCCGCGGTCGACGCGTCGTCCGCGATGGTCAGGTGGGCGACGATCCTGCGGTGGTCGGATAACCCGACCGCCACGCGTTCCTGCTCGCGCAGCCAGTCCGCGGCCTGGTAGCCACTGATGCCCAGCTCCGAGACGTCTATCACGATCTTGAGCGGGTCGAATGTGCAGGCGGCGTCCGGGGAGGTGAACTCATCCCCCATGACCCGGATGTCCGGCAACTCGCTGAGCGCCGCGCGTGTCTCCTGAGCGAGGGCGAGCACATCGCCGAGCAAGCTGCGGCCCTGCTCGACCATCTGCCGCCGCCATCCGTCGAGCGTCGCGTATACCAGCGACGACGGGCTGGTGGTGCCGAGCAGATCCTCCCGCGCCTTCAACACCGCGGGATCGACGCGATCGCCCTGCAGGTGGAACACCGAACTCTGCTCGACCGCAGAGCCGGACTTGTGGACGCTGGTGACGCACACGTCCGCATCGGCGTCCATCGCCCACGTCGGCAGGTCTGGGTGGAAGGGCAGGTGCGCGCCCCATGCCTCGTCGACGATCAACGGCTTGCCGAACTCGTGGCACACCCGGGCGATCGCGGCGATGTCGCCACACGCCCCGTAGTCGGTGGGGGTGACCAGCAGCATGCCCTTCGCGTCCGGCTCCTCCTCGAAGCGTTTGCGTACCTCGTCCGGGCCGGGCGGGTGGGACAGATGCAGCCCCGCGTCCCACCGCGGGCGGACCCACACCGGCGCCACACCGGACAGGATCAGGCCGGAGATGACCGACTTGTGCGACTGGCGCGCGACGAGGAGCTTCTCGTGCGGACCCGCCACCGCGAGCATCGCGCTCTTCACCGACAACGAGCTGCCGCACGTGGAGAAGAACGCGTGGTCGGCGTGCACCGCGTCGGCCATCAGTTCCTGCGCCTGCTTCAGCACGCCGTGCGATACCCGCCGGTCGTCCAGCCCGTTGATGGAAAGAACGTCCGACGTGAAGACGGCCTCGCCGACGACCTCGAGCACGCGCGGATCCACGCCACGACCCTGCCGGTGACCCGGTGGGTTGAACGGCACGAACCCCTGGTCGTGGTAGGCCTGCAAGGCCTCCAGCACGGGCGCACGGCTGTGGTCCATGACGCGGTATGCCCAGGTGCCGGCGCGTGAAACGCCTGTCCATGGGTTTGGGATAGCCCGACGTCGGGAATTATCGACGCGTCATTGAGGTGGTCCGCACTGGTTCTGAGAGGTCGGCCCGGACGATGCACAAGAGCCGGTAACCCGGTTTGAGGCCGGGGTCGGCGGGCATTCGGACTATTCGAGCGCGGAGTCCCACGGGCTCCGGACGATAGTCGGAGAGGACGGAAAATGAGTGCCGAGGACAAGTTCGACGCCAAGGCCGACGAACTCAAGGGAAAGGTCAAGGAGACCGCCGGTCGCGCCACGGACGACGAAGAGCTCGAAGCGGAAGGCCACGGCGACCAGGCGAAGGGCAACATCAAGCAGGCTGTCGAGAACGTCAAGGACGCCTTCAAGAAGTAGACGTCCGCACGAGGAGCGCCGCCGGGCAGCGATCGAACGTTGGTCGCCCGTCCGGCGGCGCTCCGCGGTCGTCGAGCGTCGGTTTGCGCACCTCACGGCAGGGCACTCCCATGAAAGCAGTCTTTACGCTCTGAGGAGGACACGATGCGCCAAGGTGATCGATCCCTCGGTGTCGGCGCGATTCTCACGTTCGTCTTCGCCGTCGCGGCGACCGGGCTCCTCGGCGGCACGCTCGTGCTGGGACTGCTCGGCGCCCAGTCCGCGGTGATGTGGACCGGAACGACGGGCTGCGTGTTTCTGGCGGGATGGCTCCTGGCGGCGAACGGGTCCATTCATGGCGGGGCCGCTCGTTCGAGGGAGAAATCTCGGAGACGTGCCGTTGTCGAGCGGACGCGACACCCGTAGGCGCGAGGCCGCGATCTTGCCGGTCGAAAGGCAGCTTGCGACTCAGGCTGCTCAGTCGTTAGTTGAACGCGCCGATGGCGGTGCTGCGCATCAGCGCGTTGTGCAGGTGCGGGTAGTCGCTGTGCGCCACCACGTCCGCGCCGGCCAGGTCCCGGGTGCGCTGGCCCGGCGCGGTGATCATCCGGCGGATCGCCGCAGCGAGACAGCGGTCGCGCGCGTCGGCGGACGGCTCGACCACGGTGGACCGCTTGTCCGAGCGCACCAGCGTGGTGAGCATCGGGCGGCCGTGGGACTGGTTGAGCAGCCAGCCGCCCTCGGTGAGCATCGTCGCGGTCGCGACCTTCTCCCAGTGGTGTTCGACGAGCCAGCTGGTGCCCGCACTGGCCGCCCTCCTCGTCGCTCGCCTGATCCGTTGCGGTGCGGCGGGTCAACGGCCAGGCCGGCGCCTGGCGAGGGTGCGCACCGCCATACCGGACGCGAGTAGCGCCAGTCCGGCGACGGATAGCAGTCCCGGCGCCGCCCCGGTCGCGGCGAGTGTCGAGGGGCGCGGCCCGCCCGCTGGTTCGGGCGTCGAGCCGGACGTCGAGCCGGTCGGCGGGGTGGTCGGCGGGGTGGTCGGCGGGCGGACCACCCGGATGGTGGCGGTGGCCCGGTTCGACCTGAGCTGCCCGCCATCGCCGAGTGCTATCGCGCGGTTGGTGACCGTGCCGGCCGTGGCGTCGGCGTCGGCGACGGTGTAGCTCGCGGTGCAGGTGGTGCTGTCACCGTCGGTGCCGGCGGGCAGGAGCGTGGTCGCCGCGCAGCGCACGTCGGTCAGCCGGTCGTCGACGATCATCAGGTCCGTGACCACCACGCCGCGCAGGTTGGTGACCGTGTACCGGTACACGGCGGTGTCACCCGGCCGGTACGGCGCCGAGTCGGCCACGGTCTTCGCCAGGCTCAGCGCGGTCTCGCCGTTGGGCGTGGTCTGGCCGCCGATGGGCACGGTGACGGTGTCCTCCGGCGACGTGACCGGTCCGCTCGGGCCGGTGCCCGTCGCGCTGGCCACGTTGACGATCAAGCCAGCGATCACGTCCGCGCGTGTGACGACGTAGGTGCCGGTGCAGACCGTGGTCTCGGTCGGCGCGAGCGTCGTCGCCCCGCAGGTGACGTCGGTGACCTTGTCGTCGGTCACGGTCAGCGCGGTCACGTCCGTCGTCCCCGAGTTGGTGACCGTGTACTGGTAGCGCACCTCGTCGCCGACGTGGAGCACGGCCGGCAGCGGCGGGTCCAGGCTGACCTGTTTCACCAGGTTGAGCCCGGGGAGCGGATCGATGGCGGTGACCCGCAGGTTGCGGATCAGGTGGACGTCGGTGAACAGGCCCGTCGACCCGCCGAACCCCAGCTTGTAGGACGCCGGCACCGGTGTCGGCGCGGCGAACGAGAGGACCCGGCGGGCACCGGCGCCGTCGTTGAAGTCCACGTCGACCGTGACCGTGGGGTTGGGTGCCGGGCTGACGCGGACGGTCACGGTGCGGCGCGACGGTGCCAGCAGCTGGTCGGCGACCTGGGGCGTCGGGGCCGGGGGGAGCGTGGCCAGGGGGCCCCGCAACAGACCCGGCAGCGTGGACGGCCACGGCGGCGTCGTGCCGAAGTTGCTGGTCGTCGCGGTGAGGAAGCAGTAGCCGGTCGTGTCGTTGCCAGGCCCCCGGACGGTGACCATGTTCGAGCCGGGCCCCGGCACCCGGAACCCCTGACCGGCGGGCGATCGGACGTCGCATCCGTCGCCGCGCCGCTCCCAGTCGCCGAAGTAGTTGCCGAGCACGTCGAGGCCGATGCCGAGGAAGCCGTGGCTCACCCCGGGCAGGAACGGGTTGGCCGGGAGGTCGTCCGGCAGTTTCTGCGCGTAGCCGAGGCTGCCACCGAAGGCGCCGGGCGCGTCCAGCGTCGCCGCGCCGTCCACGAGGAACATGGAGATGCCGTCCGCGCCTCCGGCGCCGCCGACCGGTGGCACCGAGGTGCTCCCGTACTGCCACTGCTCGAAGGAGATCTCGACGCCCTTGGTCGCCGGGATGGGGGTCCGTTGCAGGACGGCGCCCGCCTGGTCCCTGCTCGCGTCGGTCAGCTGCAGGAAGCCGAGACCATCGGCCCCGGTCGGCGGTTGGGGCACCGCGCTCGCCGGCACCACGGGACAACCACCCAACGGGTGACCGCCACCAGGCGGCGCGCTCGACGTCGCGGGAGCCCCGGTCAGGCAGGCCGTGCCGACCGCGTCGAACTCCGCGGAGGTCGCGTCCCGAAACGTCTCGTCGACCAGCACAGCACCACCCGGTTGGGCGTGGGCGGACCACGGCGCGACCAATGCGAGTACAGCCACGACCAGCGCCAACGTCGTCCACCGCGCGCGGCCAACCCGGTTCAACATGGCAGGAACGTACCGACGGGGTTTCGTCTTCGCTGGTCAGCAGAGGTACCGAACGGGTGAAACCGCCGAGTCCAAAGTGGTCTCGCGGAGACCTCCGCACGATGTCACCACTGCGGCTCGGCGCTGCTCGCGCGCTCGTCCGGCCAACGTGACGTACTGGGACGCTCGACGGAGGTGCTGGACGTGTCGTTGTTGTCGGGGGCTGGTTGGCGGGCAGGCTCGGTCGGCAACCAGACGAGAACGGCCACGGCGACGGCCGCGATGGTGGCCACCGCAATGGCCACCACCACGGCAACTCGCCTGTCAGTCACCCGCGGCGTCATTGTAAATAGATTCTATCATGCTGTCGAAATACGGCGTGCAACGCAAATGGCAAATTTCCGCATGAGTAGATCCTTTGTGCTGGAAACGTGTTGCGTGGACATTGTGATTTTCCGCAACGTCTGTGCCGCCTGCGAAAAAGCAGTCCAGTTATGGCGGTTGGTGCGTGCTATGGCCGCGTCGAAATGGCATGAGTGTGTTCGACCTCCCCCTTGTCGGACACGCGAGAAAGCTCCGGTATCAACGATGCCCAGCATCGCAACCGGTCAATATGACGCGTTTCATGATCGTCGTGGTTGAACGGCCGGATCACGTTCGAGGCCGCCAGCGTGCGGAACCCTGACCGCGACCATCCGTGACGTCACGGAGCCTGCCGCGGCAGGCTCGGTAGCCGGCCGACCTCTGCGGCTGCAACGTTCCTTTCTCCAGGACGATGCCACGGGAATGAGGCACCTACCGCGAGGCTGGCCGGTTCTCGGCGTCTTCACGCTCGTCGTCGCGATCGTGGCGGCGCTGGTCGAGCAGGCGATCGGGGCGCTCGGACAGCGGGAGTTCGACGTGGTCGAGTTCCTGCAGAACGTGTTCCGCAACGGCGTCATCGCGGTTCTGCTGGCCGTGGTGACGGCGGCCGTGACGCGATATCACGAACAGCAGGAGCTTCGTCGAAGCCAGAGTGCCTACGTGCTCGGCCAGTTCCGGCTCGTCGAGCTCGCCGTGAGCGCGTGGAGTCGACTGCCGGGGGACGACGACGTGCAGTCGCCGGGGGAGACCTTGGTCGACACCGCGCCGTGGACGGAGCTCGTGGCCGAAATCGACGAGGTCCGCAACGGCGGACGCGACGGTGCCGCGGTGATCAAGTCGGTCATCTTCTTGCAGCAGCTGCATTTCAAGCTCGGCCGGTATTCGCCGGAAGGCGGTCGGACCCGGCGGCTCATCTACCTCCGGCGCCTGCTCGACGATCTGGCGCCACTGGAGATGTCGCCGGACCAGGAGCTGGCGGCGGCCGTGCGGGAGTTCCGCTACCGGGCCACGGTCCTGCTCGCGTGGGTGCAGCACACGAACACGACGATCGTCGAGAGGTTGCTCGTCGAGCGCTCGACCCCGCTCGCCACCGAGGATCTCCCGGCGACGACCGCGCTGTTCGAGCTGACCGGTGCCGAGCAACTACGAGACGCGGCCACTCTCCATGACCCGGTCTACCTGCTGCTCGCGCACCTGCACCCGTTGATCAAGAACCACGTGCTCAAGAACCCACCCGATACCGCCCTGGCTGGCCAGCTGGTCGGGCAGGTCGCCCGGATCCTCGGCGCGCTCCGCAACGAGCTCGTGGCGGCGGTGAGCTGCACCAAGGCGCTCGCGGAGCTGGTCGAGCAGGCGCACCGTATTCGGGCGGCGGCCTAAACCGTCTGATGTGGACAACTGTGCCGGACGAGTCGGATCAGCTCTGGTGGGCCACGACGAAGTCCACGAAGTGCTGTACCGTCGGCATCTCCTCCCGCTGCTCATCAGCGATCGACACGCCGAATTCCTTCTCCACGTGCATCGTGAATTCCTGTGCGTCCAACGAGTCGAACCCTAGGTCGTCGACGAAGTTGGACTGCGTGGTGACCGTGACCTTGGGGAGGTTGGCGACGCTGGCGGCGATTTCGATGATCTTCTGCGTGATCTCGTCTGTGGTCGGCATTGCATCCTCCTGAGATGTCGGATCGCTCCCACGCGCGCGACGGATGGGTGCTGGTCGACACTGATCCCGCGGTGACCCCAACGCAAGCGCCCGTACCGAACTGCGGTACGCCGCACGTGGAACGTTCAGGCAGGTTCTTGGTTATTTACTCACCATCGGGGTTCTAGCTACACTGGATGAGCTCGACAATGAGGTCCGAATTTTTGGGGGCGAGACTTCTCGTGATGAGCCTTGACGTGGTTGGCGTGACGCTTGACGAGCTTCGGGCGATGCCCGCTCCGAACGCACAGACGCTATATTTCCTGCAGGACGACCAGAAGAGGGGCCTGTTCTACTACGATCAGGACGATGTGACGACCGCGGACAATACGGGCACGGTCGTGGTGTCCGCTGGCGGAGCACGGTTCAAGCGGGTCGTGCAGAATCCCATCGATGTTCGCTGGTTCGGTGTGCGTAACGATGGGACCGATTGTTACCTCGAGCTGAAGGCTCTAGCTGATGCCCTTAGCGATATGGAGTCGGCGGTCGTCCATTTTCCTCCCGGTACCTATCGGATCGATCAGTACCGCATTACCGATGGCCCTGACAAGAACGGCATCGGGAACATCGTCTTCAATGGCTGCAGAGGCGTCAAACTCATTGGCTACGGCGCAGTGATCGACGTCAAGGGCAACTTCCACCGTGCCGCCGATCGCCTGAACCCAAAAAACGGCAAATGGTACAGCAACTCTGAGAGTGTCGTGCCGTTCGACTTGGTCGACTGCCATAGATTCACCATCGAGGGCTTCGAGATCAACGGCAACGTGGACAAGATGACTCGCGACGATGAGGTCGTCGAAGGCCCATCGTACGGAATTCTCACACAATCGGGCTGCACCGAGTACACCCTTCGGAACCTGAACATTCACCACTTCGCGGCCGACGGTATCTGCCTCGGCGCCGCATCCCCGGTGGCGAACAAGAACGTGACCCTGACGGGTGTGCGCAGCACGAACAATGCGCGCAACGCGCTGAGCCTCATCCAGGTCCGCGGCGGCACCTTCATCGACTGCGACTTCAGTCAGTCCGGCCGCACAGGCCCCAAATACAAGGCACACGCACCAGCCGCCGGCTGCGACGTCGAACCCGAGCACGACGTCATAGATGTCCTGACCGGGGCCCTGACCTTCATCAACTGCAACTTCGAGAACAATGTCGGAAGCCAGTTCGCCTCCGCTGGCGGCCCCCGTGTGCAGAGCATCGTGCTGGACTCCGTCACCATAACGGCAGGTGAGGACTCACTTCAGTATGCAGTGATCCTCGCTGTCCAGCGCGGGACGATCCGAGACTCGATCATCGACACGAAGGCCGGAACCGTGCGCCCGACCTGGATCCAAGGTCACAGCGCCACCGGAACGAGAACGACCATCAGAGACTGCGAGATCAGGTCCAGCGGGGCCGGCCTGCTGTCGTCGGAATCCCAGCAACCGGTCACCATCACCGGCTGCACCTTCACCGGCACACAGACAGCCCCCTTCAAGAGCTATTTGCCGTACATTAGGAACCCCAACGCCATCTTCACCGACAACTCGGTATTCCTGCCAAAAGAAGCCTACGCACCTAAAGGCGGTGGACAGTACGCGAGTCTCGTCGAGGTCAGGTCAGCCGCGAACAACGTGTACCGGACAGATCTGGTTCCGACCGAGGGGGGAAACGAGCATTTCTCGGTCTCGTACACGTCTGCGAGCGTCTCGTCCTCTCATGTGGTGGTCGATGAGAAATTCGCTTCTGGTGCGGCGTTCCGGCCGGGGAACGCGGTAGTCGAGTCCGATTCCCTGTATTCACTGACCAACGTCGGGCTCAGGATGTACAAGACCGCGGATCGTCCAGCCGGGTACCCGGGCATGGCGATCGTGGACGCCACGCTGCACAAGGTCATCTACTTCGACAGCTCGTCGAACCAGTGGCGCGACACGGCAGGAAACCCGGTATAGGAACGCCCATCGCACGCCAGGTGGGTTCTTGGTGGTGGGGCCGGCACGGGACCGGCCGGTCGGCTCCCATCCCCCATGCGAACCGTTGCGGTCGGCCGAACGGAGCAATTCACGGCCAGGTTGTGACAAGTTTCGACGGGATGTCACATGGCCCTGTCAGGATGCCGCCATGCCGAATCCACTGTCCCGTCGCACGATGCTCAAGGTGACCGGCGCCGGCCTGCTCGGCCTCGGCGCGGCCGTGGCCGTCCCAGGCCTGTCGGCATCGGCGGCGAGTGTGCCCACCTCCAAACGGTTCGACCTGTCGCAACCATCCGCCGAGCGGTTCCGCAGTGTCTCGTTGCACGAGACGCACCACGCCATGCAGGGAATGGCCTACGACAACGTCAACCGTCGCCTCTACATCGCGCAGATCCGCAACGGCAGCGATGGCGACGACCTGTGCATCAACCAGCTGTCCATCGAGGGCAAGCCGACCGGCCACATGCACGTCAACAACGCGGGCCACGGCGTGTCGATCGGGGTGGAACCCGTCGGCTCGTCGTCCTACATCTGGATGGAGAGCGACTCCAGCGAGCACAGCGACGACGGCCGCGGCACCGCGCTCGCCCGGTTCAAGTTCGTCAACGGTGGCAGTCCGTCGTCGGTGAAGAAGTTCCTCACCGGGAGTAAGACCATCACCTGCGCGACCGATCCCGTCAACAAGCGGTTGCTGGTGCGCCGCAACGAAGGCGGGAGCATGCACTACAGCCTGTTCTCGTTGGCCGACGCGGCGGCCGGCAAGTTCACCAGCCCGCTGGCGCATTTCGCCCAGCCCAAACTGGGCAACGGCTCGGTGACGTTCCAGGGTTACACGGTGCTCGGGAACTATCTGTACACATTGGACGGCACCGGGCACCAGGACCCCGCCGACATCAACTCGTACGTCACCGCCACCGACATGAACACCGGCAAGGTCGTGCAGCGCTCACTCACCAGGGCGGGCAAGACGCTGCTCTACCGCGAGCCCGAGGGGATGATGGTCTACCAGACCGTCGGCGGCAACCTGCGCCTGTGCTTCGGCTTCGCATCCCGGCCGAGCATGTCCAGTTCCACCCGCTACGCGAGCGTGTACTTCAAGGACGTGCTGATCTGACGACCGTGGAGCCGGGCCGCGGCACTGCCGCGGCCCGGCTCCACGTGGGTGTCAGATGCCGCAGTTCGGGGCCGACCAGAACTGGCCGGACCGGTTCGCGACGTGGACGTGGTCGTTGTGGTCGGGGTAGCCAGGGCCGAGGATCTCGGTGAAGCCGTGGTTGCGAGCCTGCTGGGCGATGGTGCAGAAGCCCTGCGCACCCGCGGCGAGATCGACGGCATCGCCGTACATGTGGCGGCTGGTGGCCGAACCGCCCGCCGCGTTGTTGCACGCGACGCTGCGGAACCCGCTGTTGACGCCGAGCGGGCGGTCGCCCAGCGCGTGCCGCAGGGCCTGGAGCTTCCACATGCTGACCAGGGCGTTGGCGCGGGCCTGCGCGGCCGACACCTTGCCACCGGACCAGTCGCTGTTGCAGCGGTTCAGCTCGGGGTAGGTGAAGTTCACCGGCGTGCAGTCGTCGTCCTGCAGCTCGTAGAACTTGCCGAAGGTCTGCGGGCCGGCGACGCCGTCCGCGGAAAGGCCGTACGCCTGCTGGAATCTCGTCAGGGCTGCCTTCGTGGCGGGACCGAACTGGCCGTCGAGCCCGAGTACCGAGGCGTAGCCCGGGTAGCCGGAGACGCGGATCTGGAGCTGGCGGACGTCCTCACCCGAGGCGCCTTGGGACAGTGAGCGAGGCCAGGTGTAGCAGCCGTCCGCGGCGTGGACGTCCTGCGACACCACCGGTTCGGGGTCCGCCGAGGCGGACGTGACCGCAACGGTGACCGCCGTGGCGACGGCCAGCAGGCCGGCCAGTAGTAGCAGAGTGATCTTCTTCATCGGGGGGAGCACCTTTCGGGGCAGGGGAAAAGGTGACGGTCGGAGAGTTGTCGGCGGGGCAGCGGTTGGTCAACAAGTCACGAAGTATTTCCTTGGAACGGACGATCGGTACCGGCCGGATGGTCCAGAACTTTCGGGGGTGTTGCTGTGATCGACATCGTGGTATGAGCCTCCCGGAGGGGTCTGAAGTGGACGGACCAGGGCCCGGCATCGGCTGAACGGCGGGCGCCCGATACGGAAAAACAGCCTATTTCCCAAACGCCGGGTACGTAATATATTTCCGACACGTAGCTGATCTTTGTCAGTGAGTACCCAACCGTCGTGCCGGAGGTGCCGTGGCGAACGTGACCGGCAGGACGTCCACCGTGGTGCACCGGGCGCTGGACGGCAGACGGTACGAGCTGAGCGGCACCCTCGACCTCGGCCACCCGAGCACGTCCTCGGTTCGCGTCTCGGTGCGCGGCCGGATGTACGAGCTGGTCGCGGGCGTGAGCGGGCTGGCGCAGGACGTGGCCGGCGCGCTCGGGGTGTCCGCGTTCGACGAGGAGCTGGCGTTCGCGGGCGGCACCCTGCTCGTCGGCCGCACCCGCCGCGTCGAGCCGGCGACGCACCTCACCGAGGACATCCTGGTCGCGGTCTGGCGTGGCCGGCGGCACTGCGTGATCAGCCACTTCTACGACACCTCGACCACCACGGCCGTGCAGGTCCTGGACACGCTCGGCATCACCGAGCACGACGACGGGATCGCCCTGCGCCCGGCCGCCGGGTCGGGCAGCACGGTGATCGCACCGGCGACCGTCGTGAAGGAGGTGCCGTCGCTGGGGTTGCTGGAGCTGACCGTGCCGTCGGCCCCGCAGGCGACGCGGCTACCGGACTGGAAGGGCGCGCCGACCCGCTCCGGCGAGCTGTTCGCCGACCAGCTGTCCAATGGCGACCCCTACTTCGTCGTCGCGGGCGCCGACACGTGGACCACCGTGCTGCCGCTCGCCGGCACCGACGTCGCCCGGGTACCGGCGCTGGTGGACCAGCTCTCCACCCGCCTGCTCGGCGATCGGTGAGGCCGCGATGCCCACGTTCGCGGTCGGCGTCGCGGCCTACGTCGTCCTGCTCGTGCTCGTGATCGCGGTGGTGGAACGGATCACGGCGCCGCGCGCGCTGCCGGCCGCACTGATCGCGCACCGGGTCCTGCCGCCCCACGTGGCCCGACCGGTCGCGGCCATGGTGACCGCCGCCGAGGCGGTGCTCGCCGTGCTGATCCTCGCGGGGCTGGGTTTCGCGCCCGGGCCGTCCCCGGTCGCCTTCGCCGCGGCGGCGGTGTTGTTCGCCGCCTACGGCGGATACGCCTGGTACGTCACGGCAAGCGGTCGCGGCGGTCCGTGCGGATGCGGCCGGGCCGAGGTGCCGATGGGGCACTGGGTGACCGGTCGCGCGTTCGTGCTCGCCGCGCTGGCGGTGCTCGCCGCGGCGGCTCCCGGCGCGGTGCTGCGGCTGGCGGCGTTCGACTCCCGGCTCGTGGTGGTCCTGCTCGCCGCGGCCACCATCGGCATCCTGCTCTGGCACCTGCCGGCCGCCATGACCCGACCCCCGGAGGTGATCCGGTGACCTTCCAGACCAGCGCGCTGATCGTCACGTGGGCAGCCCTGCTGCTGCTCGCCTTCGTGGTCGCCGGACTGGTCCGCCAGGTGCACGCCCTGTCCGCTGGCACCGCGCGCCCGGTCGCCGCCGGGCTCCGGACCGGTGACCGGGCGGACCTGGGCAGGCTCGGCGCGGACGCACCCGCGGTCCTGCTGTTCCTGCGCTCGACGTGCCACACGTGTGTCGAGGCCCTGGAGGAAACCGTCGACGTGGTGGGGGAGCGGCTCCCCGTGCTCGCGCTCTACGAAGGGCCCGCACCCGAGGCACCGCCCGGCGTCACCGCGCTGGGCGACCAGGGCCACCATTTCGCCACCTACGGCGCGCTCGCCACCCCGTTCGCGGTCCTGGTCGGCACGGACGGCCGGATCACCGCCGCCGCTCCCGTCGGTTCGCGATCGGCCGTCCGCGAACTGCTCGCCCCGGTCCGGACCCGGTGAAGGAGACACGGTGACCAGCAACCTGACCGCCGGCGTGCCGCCATTGCGCGGCACCGACCCGGGCATGCCCGTGGAACCGCGTGCCCGCACCAGGAAGCTGCGCTGGGCGGGCTGGACGCCGACCAGGCGCGCCGTGCTGCGCGCGGGTGGCGTGGCCGGGCTCGTCGTGCTCGGCGGGGTGTTCCCGTCGGTGCGCCGGGCGGTCGCCGACGGCTACGACATCTATCCGGAGTGCCCGTCCTACGCCGCGGACCACAACTGCTCGCCGGGGTGTGGCCCGAGCACGATCTTCGGCGACGCCTGCGAGACGTCGGGGACCAACCTCGGTTTCCACAAGAACGACCAGGTCACCTGGAAGCTGCGCCCGAACGGATGCCTGTCGGGCACCTACGACGGCTGGATGTGGCGCTACGACCAGGCCTGCGGCGCGTGCTCGTGCCACGCCGAGCGGCGCTGTCACGACGGTTACCGCAAGACCGGGTCCGGCTGGGTGAACTCGATCTGCCGGTGGACCACCGACTGCGGCTGCCCGTCCTCGGTGAGCTGGCCGCAGGTCTCCGCCGGCGCTTCCGGCGCGCGCGTGAGCACGATCCAGCACCTGCTGACCCACCACGGGTTCCCCACCGACGTGGACGGCGCGTACGGCCCGGCGACCACGCAGGCGGTCCGCGACTTCCAGACCGCGACCGGGCTCCCGGCCAGCGGTGAGGTGGGCGCCGCGACGTGGCCATCGCTCGTGGTCACGACCCGCCAGGGCACCTCCGGCAGCCAGGTCCGCGCCACCCAGGTGCAGATCAACAGCTACGGCTACAAGCTGACCGTGGACGGCATCTTCGGCGCGGGCACCCTCGCGGCGGCCACGGACTTCCAACGGCAGAACAAGCTGACGGCCGACGGGATCGTCGGTCCGGCGACGTGGCGCACCCTCACCGGCGGGGCGACGTGAACCGTGCGCTGGCGCACCCGGTGACGCCGCTCGTCCTGGCCCCGGCGGCCGTGGCGCTGGCGCTGGCCGGCTGGACGGCCGCCGCGTGGGCGGCGCTGGGTGGCCTGGCCGGCTACACCCTGTCCGGCTCCGTCTGAACCCGGAACAGCGCGTTCGCGCTGACCTCGCCAGGCTGGCGGGGACGGACCCGGCAGGGCGTCGCGCTCCTGCTGTTCGCCATCGGGTTGGTGCTGGGCGCGTTGCTGAGCGCGCTCGTGCTGTACGCGATCAGTGGCCTGGCCACGCCGGCGCCGGCGACCCTGCGATACGGGGTCGTGCTCGTGCTCGCCGCCGTCGGTGTGCTGCGTGACGCGGACATCGTGCGCTTCGCGCTGCCGCAGAACGCGCGGCAGGTTCCGCAGACGGTGCTGGCCGGCAACGTGGCCCGGGGGTCGGTGCGGTTCGGCTTCGAGATGGGCACCGGCGTCCGCACCTACGTGTCGTCCACGGTCCCGTACGTGCTGGCCGTCGCCCTGCTGCTGACCGCACCCGACCTCACGACCGCGCTCGCGACCGGCGCCGGCTTCGGTGCCGGCCGCGCCATCACCCCGGCGGCGCGCTACGCCAGCCACGACGGCGAGACGTGGGACGCCGTGCTGCACACGCGGCTGCGCCTCATCAAGGTCACCGCCGGACTGGCCGTGACGATCGCGTTGGCGATCCTCCTGGTCGTGCGCCATTGACTTGCGATGGTGGTGGCAGGCGGACCTCCTGACCCCCAGCAGGAGGTCCGCCGGCCGCGCAGTTGCTGGCTTCCGTGGGCTGACAACGTGATTTCTAGTGCCATCGGGTTGTCAGGTGTCGGTGGAGTGGACGCCGGACAACAGCTTCCGGACAATGGATGGCCGTTGCGGACGCCCGAACGGGCGCCGGGGGATCTCGGGGGATTGCCGTGCCGCGATCGGAACGACCGCTAGAGCCGGACGGGACACACCGCCGGTATGACAATGCCTGGCTGCCGGGCCGATGGATCGGCGGGATCGCGTTGCTGGCCGGCCCTGTGGTCTTCCTCGCCGGGCTCGTGGTGCGCCACCTCGGCGTGACGATGGCGACGTTCACCCCGGCGCAGGAGGCGTGGTTCGACAGCCAGACGTTCGCCGCGCCGCGGCAGCTGGCCGCCTACGCGCAGCACCCGGATCTGGTCGCCACGGGGTACACGCTGTTCGCGGCCGGCTCGGTGTTGATGGTGCCGGCGCTGCTGGCGTTCGGGCGGGTGGTGGCGCGCGGCGCGCCGCGGCTGGCCTACTGGGGCGCGTTGCTGCTGGTCCTCGCCCAGCTTCGCCGGCTCTACTTCGGCGGCATCGAGGTGTCCGCGTTCCAGCTCGTCGACACCATCGGCCTGGACCGGGCCACGGACTGGGTGCTGGACAACTACGTCGACCTGTCCTACGGCCTGTGGCGGATTCCGGTGCTGCTCTCGTTCGGGTCGATCGTCGGCGGGCTGTTGCTGGCGGCCGGCGCCTACCGGGCCGGCGTCTTCGGTGTGGCGCGCTGCGTGCTGCTGTTCGCCTGGTCGTACGTGTGGTCCGGGGTGCTGAAGGAGGCCGCGTTGGTCGACGGGGTGAGTCTTGGTCTCGCGGGGGCGGTCGCGTTGCTCCCGGTCGCCGTCGCGCTCCTGCGTGGCCGATGGCCGGACCTGGATCCGGTCGGGGCACCAGCCGAGGCGCCCCGCAAGGCACTGCGCATGTGGTGACGCGTTGACGCCTTCTCCACGCGGCGCCGCTGACCGCCGGCGGCGCCGATCTGCGCAGTAAGATCCGGTGATGGGGGTCGAACAGCGGCGAGAAGCTGTCGAAGATCTCGTCCACCTGCGAGTGCCGGTGCACGAGGCGATCAGCGCCCTCAAGTCCTTTCCGTGGGACTCCGAACAAGAACTCGTGACCGTGAGCACCGCCGAGGTGAAGGTCGCATTGACGACGTTCCTCGACGGCGAGCTCACGGCCGGAGAACTCGAAGCCTGGGCGAACGGCATCGAAGTCCGTGACGACGTCGCCTTTCGCCCACGCGGGATCACCGACCTGATCACCGAGATCGCCAACCCCGTGTTGTTCGCCGCTCTGGACGAGAGAGCCGCCCGCGAACTCCTCATCCGTGCCGACTCGTTGCCGACGAGCCGTCGCGTGCCGAACGAGTAATACCGCGACCCGAACGTCCTCACCCCTGATGGCCCGGGTCTTCTGGCCGATTAGTGCGCATGGATGAGCCGGGGACCACCCTGGAGGTCTATTCGCTCGGCCTACACCTGGGGATGGATGGCTGATGTCGGCAGACGAGCACCGGCACGTCGGATCACCGGCTCCGCGGCGGGAGGATGCCCGGCTCATCACCGGGCGGGGGCGGTTCGTCGGCGGGGTGCGGTTGCCGGACTCGGCGCACGCGGTGGTGGTTCGCAGCGACGTCGCCCACGGTCGCGTGCGCGGTTGCGCCCTCGACGCGGCGCGGGCCGCGCCCGGCGTCCTGGACGTCATCACGGTCGAGGACGCGCGTGGAGTCGAGCTGCCGTGCGCCGAGCTGGGGCCGGACCGGCCGACCCGCTACCCGGTGCTGGACGACGTCGTGCGCTACGTCGGGCAGCCGACCGCGGTGGTGGTCGCCGAGACGGCGGAGGCCGCGCACGACGCCGCTGCCCTGGTCGACGTCGACATCGAACCCCTGCCCGCGGTGGTGGGGCTGGAGACGGCGCTGGAACCGGACACCACCCTGCTCTACCCCGAGTGGGGAACCAACGTCGGCACCGACTTCCCGCTGGGTGACGCGGAGGCGGCCACGGCGGTCGCCGAGCACGTCGTGGAGATGACGTTCCGGCTCGCGCGGGTCGCGCCGCGGCCGATCGAGCCGCGTGGCGTGGTGGCCGACTACGACGGCGAGATCCTGACCGTCCGGGCGGGGACCCAGGCCCCGCACTTCGTGCGGGACCACCTGGCCGTGGCGCTGGGCCTGCCGGTCAACGCGGTGCATGTCCTCGGTCGCGATGTCGGTGGCGGGTTCGGGGCCAAGGAACACGTCTACCCGGACGAGGTGCTGATCTGCCTGGCCGCGGTTCGGCTGCGCCGGCCCGTCCGCTGGAGCGAGGCACCCGGCGACCACCTGGTCGCCACCCTGCACGCGCGCGACGCGGCGCACCGCGGACGCCTCGCGCTGGACGCGGACGGCCGGTTCGTCGCGCTCTACTGCGACATCGTCGGCGACCTCGGCGGCCACCCGTCGAACGTCGGCCCTGGCCCGCTCGCGGTGTCGGCGTTGATGTCCGCCGGGCCGTACCGGTTCGACACGGTGGGCGCGCGCGTGCGCGGGGTGGTCACGACGACCACCCCGACCGGGTCGTACCGGGGCTTCGGCCAGCCGGAGGTCACCTGGACGCGGGAACGGCTCATCGACGAGGCCGCCCGCCGGCTCGGGGTGGACCCGGTCGACCTGCGGCTGCGCAACATGCTCGACGCCCACGAGCTCCCGATCAGCACGAGCATGGCGCAGGAGTACGACTCCGGTGACTATGCCGCCGTCCTGCGCACGCTGCGCGACCAGGCGCGCGGCGCGCACGTCGAGGACGGGCGCCGGCGCGGCATCGGGTTCTCCTGCCACGTCGAGATGACCGGCGTGGGGCCGTCGCAGGACATGAAGGCCGCGGGCTTCCTGTCGGGCGGCTTCGAGAACGCGGTCGTGCGCATGGAGCCGGACGCCTCCGTCGTCGTCCACACCGGACTGACCGGCATGGGGCAGGGCATCGAGACCACGCTCGCGCAGCTGGCCGCCGACGAGCTGGGCGTCCCGCTGGACCGCGTCCGGGTCGTGCTGGGCGACACCGCGGCGACGCCGTACTCGCCGATCGGCTCGATAGCGAGCCGGTCCCTCGCGGTCGGCGGCGGGGCGCTCGTCCACGCGGCGACCGCCTTGCGCGACAAGCTGTTCGCGATTGCCGCGCACCGCCTCGAGGTCGCCACCGGCGACCTGGAGATCGCCGACGGAACCGTACGGGTCCACGGCGTGCCGGGCGCCTCGGTCGACCTCGCCGAGCTCGCGTTGTCGGCGTGGCGCGGCTGGGACCTCCCCGACGGGGTGCGGCCCGGCCTCGAGGAGCAGGCCACCTACGACCCGCCCGCCTACGTGTACTCCTCCGGCGCGCACGCCGCGGCCGTGGCGGTCGACCCGGGGACCGGTGCGGTCGAGATCGAGGGGTACTGGGTCGTCAACGACTCCGGCAACCTGGTCAACCCGGCGATCGTCGACGGGCAGCTGCGCGGGGGAGTCGTGCAGGGCATCGGCATGGCGCTGTACGAGCAGGTCGTCTTCTCGGCCGACGGTCAACCCACCGCCACCTACGACCTGCCCACCGCCGTGGAGGTGCCCGACATCGGCATCGTCCACCAGCGGACACCGTCCCCGGTGACCCCGGGCGGGACGAAGGGGGTCGGCGAGTCCGGGACCATCAGCTCACCCGCCGCCGTGGGCAACGCGATCGCCGCCGCCCTGCCCGAGATCGCCGATCGGATCACCGCCACCCCGCTCACCCCGCAGGCCCTCCGACGAGCGTTGACCGATCGGTACCGATGAGGACAATGGCGTGGGCTCCACCGACGAGACGTGCTGCCGTGAAAGCGTTGCGTAACGGACGCCGGATGTCCGCGATGAAGCCCGATGGAACGGTTTCGTCAACGCATCACCCGCAGAGAAGGTGTGTAGGTCGATGGCCAAGGTTTTCGTCGCCGTCCTCGGTGGTGCCGTCGCGCTCGTCGGGGTGCTCGCGCTCGCCTGGCCGGTCAGTGTCACCGGCTCCGGCGGCCCGGCCGACCAGGTGACGTGCGGCACCGGGTTCACGGGTCTCAGCGAGTCTCCCGGGAATCGGGACAGCCGCGTCGAGATCGATGCCGAGCAGTCCGGGGTCTTCGCCGGCACGGGCGCGGCGTCTTACGAGGCGAAGTGCTCGAACGAGATCGGCGCCCGCCGGACATGGGCCTGGCCGGTCGGCCTCGTGGGTGTGGTCATCGTCGTCGGCGCGCTCGTCCTCCGCGCGACGCAGCACCCGTCCGATGCCAGGCGCACGCCGCGCACCTAGGTCCTACGCCGCGGACCGGGACGCGCGGGGGACGTCCAAGCCGGCCGCGATCAGCGGTCCGACCTGGGACAGCGGGCCCGTACGCAGCATGTCCCAGTGCCGGCAGCCGACCTCGTGCTCGGTCAGCGTGCCGGTGACGTGGGCGCGCCACGAGTCCGGCGAGGGCCAGTCCGGACCGCGGTCGCGCGTCGCGGTCAGCAGCAGCATGTCGCCCGCGAACCGGCTCGGCCCGGCCGCCTGGATGACCCGGCGGGTGTGCACGGCCGTGTCGACCAGCGCGTGCAGCAACGCCTCGTCCAGGCCCGACCCGGCCGCCAGCTCCGCGACCCCGGCGGCGGGGTCGAGCGCGATGGCCAGCGAGTCCGCGATCACCTGGATCATCTGCGCGCGCACGACGTCCGGCTCCTCGGCCACCGGTCCCGATGCACCCAGCCGCGGGTAGGAGTCCAGCAGTGTCAGGGAGTCCACCCGCTCCCCGGCCCGCTGCAGGCGGCACGCCAGCTCGTGGGCGATGTTGCCGCCCGCGGACCAGCCCACGAGGTGGTACGGCCCGGCCGGCTGAACTGAGCGGATCGTGTCGAGGTAGTCCTCCGCCAGCTCGGCCAGGTCCGCCGGCTGCCGGTCCGGGTCGCTCAGCCCCCGAGCCTGCAGCCCGTACACCGGGCGCCCGGGCAGGTACGGCAGCAGTCCGGCATAGCTCCAGCTCAGCCCGGAGATCGGGTGCACGCAGAACACCGGCGGCAGCTCCCCAGCCGTCCGCAACGCCAGCAGCACGTCCGCGTCGTCGGCCGGGTCGGTGCCCAGCCGCTCGGCCAGGCCCGCGGGGGTCGGCGCGGTGAACAGCGTCCGGACGCCGAGCTCGACGTCGAGGACCGACCGCACGCGGGTGATCAGGCGCGGCGCGAGCAGCGAGTGCCCGCCGAGCTCGAAGAAGCTGTCGTCGACGCCGACCGACTCGCGGCCCAACGCCTCGGCGAACAGCTCGCACAGCACCTGCTCGCGCAGCGTCCGCGGCCGGCGCCCGGCGGCGGCCGGCTCGCCGACCGGGGCGGGCAGGGCCTTGCGGTCCACCTTTCCGTTGGGCGACAACGGGAACGCGTCCAGCACGACGACCGTCCCCGGCACCATGTACTCCGGCAGCGACCGCCCCGCCCACTCGCGCAGCTCACCCGCCGCGGGGTCGGCGCCGGCCTCGGGGACCACGTAGGCCACCAGCCGCTGGTCGCCCGGCCGGTCCTCGCGCACCAGCACGGCGACGCCGTCCACGGCCCCGTGCTCGCCCAGCACCGACTCGATCTCCCCGAGCTCGATGCGGTGCCCGCGGACCTTGACCTGGTTGTCGAGCCGGCCGAGGTACTCGATCGCACCGTCGGGCCGGTAGCGGGCGCGGTCGCCGGTCCGGTACAGCCGCGCGCCGCGCTCGGTCGAGTGCGGGTGCGGCACGAACCGGTCCGCGGTCAGGCCCGGCTGGTTGTGGTAGCCCCGGGCGAGCTGGATGCCGCCGATGTACAGCTCGCCCGGCACGCCGACGGGGACCGGCTCGAGGTCCTCGTCGAGCACGTAGGTGTGGATGTTGGTCAGCGGCCGGCCGACGTCGATCGGCCCCGAGTCCACTTCGGACACGGTGGACCACACCGTGGTCTCGGTCGGGCCGTACAGGTTCCACACCGCGCGGGTACGGGCGAGCAGTGCGTCGGCGAGGTCACGCGGCAGCGCCTCGCCACCCACGAGCACCGTCAGGTCCGCGTCGCCCGCCCAGCCCGCCGCGAGCAGCAGCCGCCAGGTGGCCGGCGTCGCCTGCAGGTGCGTCGGCCGCGACCGCTCCACCTGCTCGCGCAACCGCACGCCGTCGCGGGTGAGCTGAGCCGGGGCGATGTCGACGTGGCCGCCGCGCAGCAGCGGCACGTACAGCTCGACGGTGTGGATGTCGAAGCTGACCGTGGTGATCGCGAGCATCCGGTCGTGCTCGCCGAACCCGGGCCGCTCGGCGAGCGCGTCCAGCTGGTTGGCGAGCCCGCGGTGGACGACGTGCACGCCCTTGGGCCGGCCCGTGGAGCCGGACGTGTAGATGATGTACGCCGGGTGGTCGGGGCCGGCGAGGGGCACGGGGTCGTCGACGGGCTCGCCGGGCAGGCCGTCGTCGAGCGGCACGACGTGCTCGACCTGACCGGCCACAGTGGACACGGTGGACACCAGTGACCGCTCGGTGACGACCACGGCCGCCCGGGAGTTGGCCAGCATGTACTCGCGCCGGTCGGCCGGGTGGTCCGGGTCGAGGGGCAGGTACGCGGCGCCGGACTTGAGGATGCCGAGCAGCGCGACGGGCAGGTCGAGCCCGCGCCGCAGGCAGACCGCGACGACCGACTCCGGGCCCGCGCCGAGCGCGCGCAGGTGGTGGGCGAGCCGGTTGGCCGCCGCGTTGAGCTCCGCGTAGGTCAGCGACGTTCCCTCGAACGAGACCGCGGGCCGGTCGGGCGTGCGCGCCGCCTGCGCCTCGAACAGCTGCGGCAGGCACCGGTCCGGGCCCGGCCCGGCCGGCGGGTTCCACTCGCGCAGCTGCCGGTCGCGCTCGGCGTCGTCGAGGATCGCCAGGTCGCCGACGCGGGTGGCCGGGTCGGCGACGGCCGCGGTCAGCACGGTCTCGTAGCCCGCGAGCAGGCGCTGCGCCGTCGCGGCGTCGAACAGGTCGGTGTTGTACTCGAGGTGGCAGTCGAACCGCTCGCCCGCCTCGTGCACCACGAACGACAGGTCGACCTGGGCCGCGCTCAGCCCGAGGTCGGGCCGCGTCACCCGCAGGCCCGCCATGCGCAGGTCGTCGTCGGGCAGGTTCAGCAGGTTGAAGACGACCTGGTACAAGGGATTGCGGCTCAGGTCGCGGGGCGGGTTGAGCACCTCGACGAGCTTCTCGAACGGCACGTCCTGGTGTGCCAGCGCGCCCACGGTCGTCTCGCGCACCCGCGCCAGCAGCTCCGAAAAGGACAGTGTGCGGTCCACGGACGTGCGCAGCACCAGCGTGTTGACGAAGAACCCGACGAGCGACTCCAGCTCGACCTCGGTCCGCCCCGCCACCGGCGTGCCGACGCTGACGTCGGACTGCCCGGTGTGGCGGTACAGCAGGGTCTGCAGCCCGGCCAGCAGCGACATGAACGGCGTGACGCCCTGCTCCTGGCTCAGCTCGCGCAGCCGCGCGCACAGCGACGCGGGCAGCAGCCGCGTGGTCACCGCGCCGTGGTGGGTCTGCACCGGCGGGCGCGGGCGGTCGGCGGGTACCTCGAGGCTCGTCGCCGCGCCCGCGAGCTGCCCGGTCCAGTACGCCAGGTCCGCCTCGCCGGTCTCGGCCATCCGGTCACGCTGCCAGAGCGTGTAGTCCCCGTACTGCAGCTGGGGTTCGGGCAGCGGCGAGGCATCGCCCGCGCGGTGCGCGTCGTACAGCGTGCCCAGCTCGCCGCAGATCACGTCGACCGACCAGCCGTCGGAGATGATGTGGTGCATGCACAGGAGCAGCACGTGCCGCTCGGGCGCGACCGGGTAGAGCACCGCGCGGAACAGCGGCCCGGCGGCGAGGTCGAAGGGCCGCGACACCTCCGCGTGCACGGCCTCCCACAGGTCGCGCTCGGGCTCCACGATGGACAGTGGGGCGGGCCCGGCGGGCAGCACGACCTGGGCGGGCTCGCCGTCGGCCGCGGGCAGGACCGTGCGCAGCGCCTCGTGCCTGCGCACCAGCTCGGCCAGGGCGGCGCGCAGCGCGGCCACGTCCAGCGCGCCGGCCAGCTCGAGCACCACCGGGACGGTGTACGCCGAGTCCGAGTCCACCTGGTCGACGAACCACAACCGCCGTTGCCCGAATGACAAGGGCAGCTCGTCGGTGCCCGCCGCGCGCGGGACGAGCGCGCCGCGCCGCGGGGCCGCCACGTCCCGCAGCACGGCCGCGAGGTCGGCGACGGTCGGGTTGGTCAGCACGGTCTCGATCGGCAGGTCGGTGTCGAACCGGGCGCGCAGCCGCGCCGCGAGCCGGGTCGCCATCAGCGAGTGCCCGCCCAGCTCGAAGAAGTTGTCGTACACGCCGACCGACGCGACGCCCAGCACCTCGGCCCACACGCCGGCGATCGCGGACTCGACGTCGTCGCGCGGTGCCACGCTGTCGCCGTCTTCGTCGTCATCGTCGACTTCCTCGGCGGGCGCCACGGCCACGGGCCGCTCCTCCAGCGCCCACCAGCGCCCGGCCCGCCAGACGTGCACGCCCTCGGCGGCCGGCGGCTCGTCCGGTGCCGGGCCCGTACCGAGGTCCAGCAACGACACCAGTCGCGGCGCGACCGCGCGCAGCCGGTCGGCGAGCGCGAGCACGGGCGCGTCCGGGTCGTCGGTGACGCCCTGCCCGACGAGCACGAGGCGCACCCCGGCGTCGGTGGCGCGTTCGGCGAACCGGGCCAGGGCGGCGGCGAGCTCGCCGGACGGCACGGCCGGGACGGCGGCCAGGAGGGCCGCGAACACCGCGCCGCTGTCGGACATGGCGTGGAACCCCGCGTCGACGGTGTCCACAACGGACACCGGGACGTCGCCGTCCGCCGCCAGCGCTGCCACGAGCGGGCCGGGCACGTCGCCGACGGTGGCCACGGCGTCGTATCGCGGCCGCCCGGAGGCCGCCGCAGTGCGCAGCCGCGGCTCGAACCGGGTGCGCTCGAACGGGTAGGCCGGCAGCGAGCAGCGGCGCGGGGCCGCGGCGGCGAGGTGCTCCTCGATGCCGGTGTCGACGCCCTGCTCCCAGAGCCGCCCGAGCGCGCCGAGCAGGCCCTGCTCCTCGGTCTCGTCCGCGGCACCCGACAGCGGCACGGCCACGTGCCCGTCGCCCCAGCCGGGGTGGCCCTGCAGCACGCGCGACATCGTCTGGCCCGGGCCCAGCTCCAGGAACACCCGGCAACCGCTCGCGAGCAGCGTGCCCGCGCACGCGGTCAGCCGCACCGTGCGCGACGCGTGCTCGACCCAGTAGGCCGGCCCCGCGACGCGGTCCGGCTCGGCCCAGTCGCCGGTGAGGTTGGAGACGAACGGCAGCCGCGGCGCGCCGGCCGGGGTCGCCGCGATCACCTCGCCGAGCCGCTGTGCCGCGGCGCGCATCGACGGCGTGTGGCCGGGTACGGCGAGGTCGAGCAGCCGGTCACTGACCCCGTCGGCGACGAGCGCGTCGATGGCCGCGGGCGGTCCGGCGAGCACGGCGTAGCGCGGCGCGTCGATCGCGAGCGACACGTCCGGGCGGTCCCGCAGGATCTCGGCGATCTCCTCCGGCGGCCGGGACACGACCAGCATCCGGCCCGGCGGCGTGTCGGCGAGGATGCGGCCGCGTTCGTGCAGCAGCGTCAGCCCGTCGGCCGGGCTCCACAGGCCCGACACCGTGGCGGCCACGCACTCGCCCGCGCTGTGCCCCAGCATCCCGGCCGGCGTGACGCCGTACTCCTGGAACTGGCGGGCGAGCGAGTAGCCCAGCGCGTAGAGGCCGAGCATCTGGTTCGTCATGTCCCGCAGCCACGCGGGATCGGCGTCCGGCGACAGCACGGTCGCGAGGTCCACGCCGAAGCGCGCGCTGGCGTCGGCGGCCAGCTCGTCGAACGTCTCCCGGAACACCGGCAGCAGCCGGTGCGCGGCGGCGCCGTAGCCGGCCTTGAGCGCGGCCGTGCCGGGGAACAGGAACGCCACCTTGGTATCCGCGGGCGCCCGGGTCGGCGGGACGTCCGCGCGCAGCGACCCGGCCAGGGCGTCCCGGTCCGTGGCGACGACCGTGCCGCGGTAGGGCAGGCCGCGCCGGCCGGTCGCGAGCGTCCAGGCCACGTCGTCCAGGTCGGTGTCGGGCTCGGCGTCGAGGTGCTCGGCGAGGCCGTCCGTCAAGCGGCGCAACGCCTTCGGTGACGCCGCCGAGAGGCAGAACACCCGCGGCCGCGGGGTGCGGGCCGCGCGCGGGAGTTCGGCGGGCGCGGACTCGAGGATGGCGTGCGCGTTGGTCCCACCGACGCCGAAGGCGCTGACGCCGGCCAGCAGCGGGCCGTCGGTGGGCCAGGGCGCCGACTCGGTCGCGATCCGGAACGGGCTCGCGTCGAGCTCGAGCTCCGGGTTGGGCCGGGCGAAGTTCGCCGTGGGCACGAGCCTGCGGTGGTGCAGCATCAGCGCGGTCTTGATCACGCCCGCGACGCCGGCCGACTGGCCGGTGTGCCCGATGTTGCTCTTCACCGCGCCGAGCCGGCAGAAGCCGACGTCCTGAGTGGACTCGCGGAACGCGGCGGTGAGCGCGGCGACCTCGATCGGGTCGCCGACCCGGGTGCCGGTGCCGTGCGCCTCGACGTAGCCGATGTCCGCGGCGTCCACGCCGGCCTGCGCGTGCGCGAACTGGATCACGTCGCGCTGTCCCGCGAACGACGGCGTGCTGTAGCCGATCTTCTCGCCGCCGTCGTTGTTGATCGCCGACCCGCGCAGCACGGCCACGACCCGGTCGCCGTCGCGCAGCGCGTCCTCCAGGCGGCGCAGCACGACCACGCCGACCCCGGCGCTGCTGACGGTGCCGCTGGCCCCCGCGTCGAACGGCCGGCACACCCCGTCGGAGGAGAGCACGTAGCCCTCCTCGTAGACGTAGCCGACCTTCTGCGGCATCCACAGCGAGGCCCCGCCGGCGAGCGCGGCGTCGCACTCGTGGCCCAGCAGGCTCTGCGCGGCCTGGTGCACCGCGACGAGCGACGTCGAGCACGCCGTCTGCACGGTCATCGCCGGGCCGCGCAGGCCGAGCTTGTAGGCGACCCGGGTGGCCAGGAAGTCCTTCTCGTAGCTGATGATCCGGGCGAGCTCGTCGGCGTCGACGCTCTGCGTCTCGGGGTTCATCACGTCGCAGCCGCCGAACACGCCGACCCAGCCGCCGAAGCGCGCCGGGTCGATGCCTGCGTCGTCGAGCGCGGCCGACGAGGTCTCCAGGAACACGCGGTGCTGCGGGTCCATGTCCGCGGCCTCGTTGGGCGTGTAGCCGAAGTAGCCGCGGTCGAAGCACTCGCCGTGCTCCATGATCCCGCGCGCGGCGACGTAGCGGGGGTGGCGGGCCAGGGCCGGGTCGACGCCGGCCGCGACGAGCTCGGCCAACCCGAACCGGCTGATGCTCTCCGTGCCGGCACACAGGTTCCGCCAGTACTGCCGCACGTCCCGCGCCCCCGGCAGGCGGCAGGCCATCCCGACGATCGCGATGCCGTCCGTGTCGAGCTCGGTCATCCGTCGACCTCGCGCAGCGAGCGGGGCCGCATGTCGAGCCAGACGGAGTCCACATGGGACAGGCACGCGTCCTTGGCGCCCGCGAAGCCCGCCGCGTGCCAGCCGGCGGGCAGGTCGCGTCCGGACGGCCAGATCGAGAACTGGTCCTCGTCGTTGCGCACCACGACGTACGTGCGTTCACCCATGGTTGCCGAGTATTCGGCCGGCCCCGCGACGGCTCATCTCCGCGAGTGCGTGACCGTCCGTGCTCCAGCCGCGGTCGAGCACGCGTAGAGATGTGGGCGACCCGGTGCGCCCGCGAGCATGGACGGAAGCGAGTCGAGGGGACGGGAAGGGCACATGCTGCGCAGTCTGATGATCGGCAAGATCCACCGGGCGACCGTCACGCACGCGGACCTGCACTACGTCGGCTCCCTCACGATCGACGCCAACCTCATGAAGGCGGCGAACATCGTGGAGGGCGAGCAGGTCCAGATCGTCGACATCACCAACGGCGCCCGGCTGGAGACCTACGCCATCACCGGCGAGCCCGGCTCGGGCGTGATCGGTGTCAACGGCGCGGCCGCGCGGCTGGTCCAGCCGGGTGACCTGGTCATCGTCATCACCTACGGGCAGTTCGCCGACGACGAGATCGACGGGCACCGGCCGAGCGTGGTGCACGTGGACGCGCACAACCGGCAGGTGCACGCGGGCGACGACCCGGCGCAGCCCGTCCCCGGCGCGGACGGCCTGCACAGCGGCCGCCGCTGATGGCCGGGTCCAACCGTCCTGAGTGGACGATGCCGGCCTGGTGGCGCAGGCCGGTCGGCACCGTGTACCTGGCCACGCTGGTGATGTCGATCGGCAAGGGCGCGTGGTTCACCGCGTGGGTCATGTTCCTGACCCGCTCGGTCGGCCTGTCGCCGGCCCAGTTCGGCATCGGCGTCACCGCGGCGGGCGTGATCGGCCTGTTCGTCGGCGCCCCGTTCGGCTACCTCGCCGACCGGATCGGCGCGCGCGAGATGATCGTCGTGCTCGGCGTCGTGCAGGGCCTGGCGTTGTTCTCCTTCGCGTTCCTGGACGACTTCCTCGCCATCATGGTGTCGACGTGCGTGCTCACCGCGGGCGAGCGGTCCACGCCGGGCATCCGGATCGCGCTGCTGAGCGGGCTCACCGCGGGCCGGGAGCGACTGACCGCGATCGCCACCACGCACGTGATGACCCAGGCCGGCATCGCGGTCGGTGCGGTCGGCGGCGCGGTGGTCCTGGTGCTCGACGCGCGGCCGGGCTACCTCGGCCTGGTCATGTTCTGCGGCGCGGTGTCCGCCCTCGCCGCGCTGCTGCTGTTGCGGGTGCCGCACGTGGACTCGTTGCGGGACAAGAAGGTCAAGCGCGGCGTGCTCGTGCTGCGGGACCGCCCGTTCCTCCTGCTCGCGTTCCTGAACGGGTTGCTGGCGCTGAACTGGGGGATGCTGCAGCCGGGGATCTCGCTGTGGGTCGAGGCGCACACCGCGGCACCGCTGTGGCTGATGGGGCCGATCATGGGTGGCAACGCGGTGGTGTTCGTGCTGTTCATGAACCGGGTCAACCGGTCCGGCTCGACCGTCACCGGGGCGGCGCGGCTGGGGCTGCGGTCGGGGATCGTCCTGGCGGTGTCGTGCCTGATCTTCGCCGCGACCTACCACGGCTCGGGCCCGTGGGTGCAGGTCGTGCTGCTGGCCGCGGCGGCGGTGCACGTCGTGGGCGAGATGTTCTTCGTGGGCAGCGGGTACGGGGTGTCGGTGGGCCTGACCCCGGAGGACGCGCACGGCGAGTACCAGGGCGTCTTCCTGTCCGGCCAGACCGCGGCGATGATGCTCGCCCCCGGGATCATGACGGCGCTGCTGGTGGGCATGGGCATCGGCGGCTGGCTGGTGCTGGCCGCGCTCTACCTGCTGGGCGGCGTGGGCACGGTCGCGGTGAGCGCGTGGGCCCTGCGGCAGCGCGAGCAGCCCGCGCAGGCCCCGGTCCCGGCGCTGACCTGACGCGGCGAGCCCCCACGCCGTTGCGCGTGGGGGCTCGCCTTCCCCGGTCAGGAGTAGTGGTAGTAGCCGACCTTGTCGCTCAGCACGTTGACCGAGTCCGTCCGGATCTTGGTCCCGGTGCGCAGCGCGTTGATCATCTTGCCGTGGCCGACGTAGATGCCCACGTGGTGCGTGTCCGTGCTGCTGCTGCCGTAGAACACGAGGTCACCCGCCTTGGGGTGCTTCACCTTGTGCATCCGCGCGAGCTGGTTGTTGGTGTTGCCGGCCCCCAGCACGTCGCGGCCGTAGGCGAGGTCGTACACCCACCGCGTGAAGCCGGAGCAGTCCACGCCCTTGGTCTTGTCCGCCGGGCAAGGGTGGATCGAACCGGTGTAGCCGACGCACGTGCCCAGGGACGGGTGTGCCGTGCCGGCGTGCCCGCCGCCCCAGGAGTAGGGCACCTTGCCGCCCTTCCAGCCGTCCTCCTTGTGCCCCTTCTGGATCGCCTTGGCGTAGCTGACGATCTTGCTGTTGACGCTCGCCGCCTCGGCCTGGGCGGCCTGGTCCGCCGTCGGCTGCGCCGCCTCGGAACTGCCCGCCGCGATCGCGGTCACGGCGACCGCGAGGGCGATGCCGGTGGCCAGCGTCCCCAGTTTCGCCGTCCCCAGTTTCGTCTTGGTCCCGAACCTCATCGAGTCCCTCCTCGTATCGGTTGACGAGGCCCATCGTGGCGGTGTCCCATTTCCGGCACAACGCTTTGACCTGCGAAAACCGGATCCCGGAACGTTTCGCTGTTCCGACCTGCCCCCATGGCGGGCACCCCGGGCCGCATGGTGAGGTAGACGGATGCCGAACGACAGCCGGCGCCCGGGCAACCGCCACGGAGAACTGTCCGACGCCATCCCGCCGCGCACCGCGGACCTGACCCGGGCCATCCGCGCCGCCCACGAGGAGGCAGGCCGCCCGTCCTACCGGAAGCTGAACGACGTGAACCGGCGCGCCGGCCGGGCCGTCCTGAGCCCGGCGACGATCAGCCGGATCCTCAAGCCCGACCCGTTCGCGAAGGACCAGAAGAGCATCCCCGCGTGGGACTACTACCACGACCTGCTGCTGGTCCTGGGGCAGTCCCCGGACCGGTTCGCGGACCAGTGGCAGGCCGCCCAGGACGAGTGGCAGGCCCGCCCCACGCCGACGCGGGCCCCCGCCGCGCCGGGGAAGCCGTGGTGGCGGCGGACACCGGCCTTGGTCGGCGCGGCGGTCGCGGTCGTACTGGTCGCCGCGGGCGTGGTGTGGCTGACCGTCGGCGCCGAGGACCCGCCGCCCGCCGGTTCCGCGGCCGGCCCGGACCCGAGCATGGACAACGTCGACGCGCACGCCGCCGGGTGCACCCCGCAGCTGGACGAGCAGACGTACTACACGCACCTGTACGAGGACTTCGAGGCCGAGAAGGGCATGACGAAGACGTTGCTCACCATGCACTACAGCCCCGAGTGCCGGTCGGCGTGGGCCGTGGTCGAGAAGGCGCCACCCGGCACGGTCGCGGTGCTGCACCGCAACATCGACGGCACGGAGCTGCGCTGTACCGCGAACGCGCGCGGGACGTGCACGACCAAGCAGCTGAGCGACCGCGGCACCACCACGTACGCGTTCGCCCGCACCGACGAGGCGTACGGCAAGACCCGCGCCAACTGACCAACCCAGCGCAGTGTCGGTGGCAGGTCTGCCCCGGCTCAGGTGGAGACGGCGGTGCGTGGGGTAGTCAGGTAGCCGGTCTGGTGGAAGTAGGCGATGTAGCTGTCCAGGAGTTCGTCGTCGACGGGTGGGCAGGTCAGGCCCGCGTCGTTGAGGTCTGTTTCGGTGTGGTCGCGGGTGAAGGTGGGGAAGATCCGGGCTCGGTAGAGCTCTTTGACGGTGATGTCGCGGGCGGCGGCGGGGTCGGTGAAGATCGGGACGAACGCGACGATGGGATGGGTCTCGTTGTGTGCGGCGAAGTCGCGTAGCTGGTGGACCCAGTCGTGGTAGGGATGGGTGTCGATCGAGTGCCCGCGGGCGCGTAGCCGGTCGACCATGGCGGGGAGCAGGGCGTATCCCGGGTTTGTCAGGTGGTAGGTCTGCCCGGCCGGCGGGACGTGTGTGGCGAGGTGGACGACTGCGCGGGCCAGGTAGTCGGCGGGTACGAAGTCCAGCGGCAGGTCCAGATCCGGTGCGCTGCCCATGTCGGCGATCGCCTTGAAGAAGGCGCAGATCGCGGCGTCGGTGTTCCAGGCGCCGTCGGTGGTGTTGCCGGTGATCTCGTACGGCCGGTGGATGACGACCGGCAGGCCCTGCACGGCGGCCAGCCGCAGGGTCTGCTCGGCGACCCATTTGGACTCCGGGTAGCCCATCGAGAGGCGTTCCACGTGGGCCAGCGGGGTGTCCTCGGTGACGTGCGCGACGCCGGCCGAGCCGAAACCGGCGAGCACGGCGATGGTCGAGATGTAGTGCACCGGGATGTCGCGCCGGGCTCGCGCGAAGTCGACGACGTTGCGCACCCCCTCGACATTGGTGTGGCGCAGCCATTCGTACGGGTAGACGAAGTTGACCTGCGCACCGCTGTGGTAGATGACGTCGACCGAACCGGCGAGCTCGGCCCACTGGCCTTCGGTCCAGCCGAACCGGTGCTCACCCAGCTCGCCGCGCAGGGCGCGGATCCGGTGCGGCTCGAGCGGTTCGGCGTGTCCGTAGCGGTGCCCCGCGCTGCGCAGCCGGGCCAGGGCGTGTTCGTCGTCATCGGCTCGCACCACACAGCAGATCTCCGCCCCGGTCCTGACCAGGAGTTCGTGGAGCAGGTAGGAACCGAAGAACCCGGTGCCGCCGGTGAGCAGGACGCGGCGCGGGTCGCGCCAGGACGGCGGCGCGGCCGGCCGGTTCCGTACGGGCGCGGGGTGCAGGCGGACGTCGGCTCGCCAGCGGTCGGCGGGCAGGGCGTCCGGCCCGGTCGTGCCGGCCAGGACGACGGTCACCGCCTGGGTGAAGGCATCCAGTCGCGGAGTCCGCAGCAGCGTGCGGATCAGGTACTGGCCACACGCCCCGTCCAGGCCGAGAACGGCGATGACCCGGGCGATGAGCCGTGCGGCGCGCAGCGAGTCCCCGCCGGCGGCAAAGAAGTCCTCGTCCGGGTCGATGGGCCCGGCAAGGTGCAGGACGCTGGCCCATTCGCGGGCAAGGATCCCGTTCGGGCCCGCCGACGGATACGGGTCGGCGCCGGCTCCCGGTGAAATGGAACGGGCCAGCCGGAACTGGTCCAGCTTTCCGCTGGCGGTGAGCGGGAGCTGCGCGACGGCGTGGAAGGCACTGGGCACGCTGTGTTCGGGCAGCAGCTGGGCCAGGTAGCGGCGCAGCCGTGCGGCGGGGATCGGGACCGGCGCGCTGCTGGTGTAGAACGCGACCACGGTTCGGCTGGTCTCGTCCCGCACCGCGATGGCCGCGGCCTGGTCGATGTCGGGGTGCTGGGCCAACCCGCGACTGATCTCGTCGAGTTCGACGCGGACGCCGCGGATCTTCACCTGGTTGTCCTGCCGCCCGCGGTAGTGCAGCACCCCGGCCTCGTCCCGGGTGACGATGTCGCCGGTGCGGTAGAGCCGTTCGGGAGTACCGGCCGGGGTGGCGGTGACGAACCGGGCGGCCGTCGCGGCCGGATCCCGCACGTATCCCGCGGCCAGCCCGTCGCCGCCGACGTAGAGCTCGCCTTCGGTACCGGTGGGCGCGTGGCTGCCGTCGGGCGACAGCACGTAGCAGGTCGTGCGGTCGATGGGCCGTCCGATCGGTATGACCGCTCGGTCGTCCGCGCCGGCGGTGACGACGTGGGTGGTGCTGAACACGGTGTTCTCGGTCGGCCCGTAGGCGTTGATCAGACGTCCCGGCGGCGCACTCCGTAGCACCTGACCGGTCAGACCGGGGTCGAGCACCTCCCCGCCGACGAAGAGCAGGCGCAGCGAGCCGAACGCGTCCGGGCACACCCGGGCGATGAAATGGAAGACCGACGTGGTCAGGAAAGCCACGGTGGCACCGAAGTCGCGCAGCCAGGCCCGCAAGGCCACCGGGTCGAGCAGCAGCTCGCGCTCGGCCAGGAGCACGCAGCCACCGTTGAGCAGCGCCGGCCAGATTTCCAGCGTCGAGCCGTCGAACGCGATGGTGCACCCGTGCATGACCCGGTCGGACGCGGTGATGCCGATCGCGGAGTTGGCCACCGCAAGCCGGATCACCCCGCGGTGGGTGGCCACCACACCCTTGGGCCTGCCGGTCGAGCCCGAGGTGAACATGATGTAGGCCGGGTCGGTGCCCCGGCCGGGCGGGCGGTCCGCGGCGTGCAGCACGGGCCCGTCGACCAGCGAGCCGAACTCGACGCAGCGTCCGACGTCGCCGTCCGGCCCGCCGCGGCCGGGCATCCGGACGCTCAGGATCGGATCCGCCTGTTCGACCATCTCCCGCAACCTGGCCGGCGGCAGAGTCTCGTCCAGCGGAAGAAAGGCGGCGCCGGCCCGCAGGATCGCCAGCATCGTCATGCAGGCCTCCGGGCAGCGGCCGCCGACGATGCCTACGACCGACCCCGCGGTCACACCGGCCGCCCGCAGCCCACCGGCCGCCCGCGCCGACAGGCTCGCCAGCTCGTCGAACGTCCAACTCCCACCGGCCCAACGGATCGCCGCACGATCACCGAATCGCCCAGCCGCGGCAACGAACAGCTCGTCGATGGTCGAGTCCCGGGGATAGGTCGGGCCGGCCTGGAATTCCTGACCTGCGAACACGGCCACTCCGATCGGGCCGGGGATGGGACAAGCCATCCAGACACGGGACCGTTGGAGCGGGCAACGAATCGTCCCGCAGTACGGAACACGACGTGGTGATCGGTTACGCCACCTGCTGGATCGTGGCTGGCTTGTCCCAACCCCGTGGCGTGAGGAGTTGGTGCCATGGCGGGGTTTCCTCACCCGGTTGGTCTCTTCTCGTTGTCAGAGCACGACGTTACGGTTCTGACGACGACGACGTCGACGTCTCGCTGGGAGGATCCGTTGATGCGCAAGGTGATGTTGTTCGGCTGGGCCTTGCTGGTCGGGGCGCTGCTGCTGGTCTCCGCGCCGAGCGGGACCGCCGCGGCGCAGGTGCCGGCCTCTGCTCCCACCATGTCGGCTGCGGATGGCGTCGTGCCGGATGTGACCGGGTGGGATGCCAGTCCGGCGATCGCCGCGGTTCAGGCTGCTGGGTTCGTGGCGCAGACCTCCCCGGGGTTCGTCGACTGCGGGCCGCCCTACGTGCAACGTCAGACGCCCACCGGCGGTACCTCGGCACCGCTCGGGTCGACCGTGACGCTTAAGATCAACCGGCAGCCCGGCCCTGGTCAGCCCTGCCCGTGACCACGGCCTAGGCGAACATACATTCGAATTGTCCCCAAGGTTGTCCACAGCTGTGGACAAGTCCGCCGGAGCTCAGGTGTAGGTCCGCACCCGGGCGCGGAACTCCCGCGGTGACATGTCCTTCAGCGCGCGGAACCGCCGGTTGAAGTTCGACAGGTTGGCGTAGCCGCAGTCCGCGGCGATGTCGGCGACCCGCCGGTCGGTCTCCAGCAGCAGCCGGCACGCGGCGTTGACCCGCACCGCGTTGAGGTAGTCGGTGATGGTGGATCCGGTGGTGCGGCGGAAGAACCGGCTCGCGGCCGGCGGCGTCAGGTGGGCCACCTCCGCCACCCGGTCGAGGCTGATGGGCCGGGCGTACTCGGCATGCAGCAGCCGGATCACCGCGTCGATCCGGTCGCGCGTCCGGCGGTTCAGCGCGGGGCGGTGGCCGGCGGCGGCGAGCGGGCGCGCGTCGTCCGCGCGCGCCAGGCGGACCAGCGCGCCGAGCAGGCCTAGGGTTCGTTCGGCCGGCGGCAGGCCGACCAGGTCGGCCAGCGACGCGCGCTCCGCCGGCAGCCGGAGGCCGCGCGCGGACCGCTCGAGCAGCGCGGCGACCTCGGCGAACTCCGGCCGGTCGAAGAACCCGGGCCCGAAGGAGTCCCGGCGGAACTGCGCGACGACGGCCTCCTGACCGTCCCCGATGGACGCGTAGGTGTGCGGCAGCTCGGGGCCGATCAGGGTGAGGTCGCCGGGTCGGTAGTCCTCGACGGAGTCGCCGACGAACCGGGTGCCCACGCCCCGGGTGATCAGGGTCAGCTCGAACTCGCGGTGGAAGTGCCACAGGAACCCGAACCTCGGCTCCCGCCGCACGAACAGCCGCCAGGACAGATGCGGACTTGTCCCGATGTGCTCGAACGTCGCGCGCATGCCCGGCCCTCCGGCAAAGAGAGTATCGGAACCGGTCACCGGCGGCCTGGCGTCGCGGCCGCGGGACGGGTGACGCTGGAGTGCATGACCGCGACGCGCGACGACCTGCACAGCCGCTACGACCTCTACCCGGGCGCCGTGGCCCGGCTGGCCGAGAACGGGTTCGTGAAGCTGCCCCGCGTGCTCAGCGGCGAGACGATCGAGGTGTACGAGCCGGAGATCACCGCGAAGGTGATCGAGTTGAACACCCAGCACCTCCCGCTCGCCGAGCGGGGCACCTACGGCAAGGCGTTCCTGCAGATCACCAACCTGTGGCGGCACAGCGAGCTGGTGCGCGAGCTCGTGTTCAGCCGCCGCCTGGCGCGCCTCGCGGCCGAGCTGCTCGGCGTGTCCGGCGTCCGGCTCTACCACGACCAGGCGCTGTACAAGGAGCCCGGCGGCGGCATCACGCCGTGGCACGCCGACCAGTACTACTGGCCGCTGGCGACCGACCGGATGATCACGGTGTGGATTCCGCTGCAGGAGACCGGCATGCAGATGGGACCGCTGGCCTTCGCCGCCGGCAGCCACCGGTTCTCCATCGGCCGCGACCTGGAGATCAGCGACGACTCCGAGCAGCGGCTCGCCACCGAACTGTCCACACGGGACGTCCCGCTCGTGGCGGCGCCGTTCGAGCTCGGCGAGGTCAGCTACCACCTCGGCTGGACGTTCCACCGCGCGGCGCCGAACAACTCGTCGATCGCCCGCCGGGTCATGACGATCATCTACATGGATGCCGACATCACCGTCGCCGAGCCCGCGAACCGCCATCAGCGGGTGGACCGCGACGCCTGGCTGGGCGGCGCCGCGGTGGGCAGCGTGCCGGACGGTCCGCTGAACCCGGTGCTCTACCGCGGCTGACCCCAGCGCTACGAGGCCGCCCGCCACTCCGGCGCCAGCACCGACCAGACCTCCACGTCGTACCGCTCACCGTGGTGCACGTTGTACTCCCGCAGCACGCCCTCCCGGGTCATCCCCAGCCGCTGGGCAACCGCGATGCTGGCCCGGTTGGCGGCCGAGGCCAGCCACTCCACCCGGTGGATGCCGCGCTCCTCGATCGCCCAGTCGATGATCACCCGCGCGGCCCTGGTCACCAGCCCCCGGCCCACCGCCGACGGCTCGAGCCAGCACCCGGCCTCGGCGTTGCCCTGCTGGAGGTCCATCGTCCGGAACAGGACGCCGCCGACCAGCTTGCCGTCCACCCAGATCCCGTAGATCCGCCCGGTGTCGGCCGCTGCCTTCTCCGCGTACGCCAGCAGGAACGACCGGCTCGACTCGATGTCGGCGACCGAGTCCGCCAGCCCGATGTGCCGCCCGATGAACTCGCGCCCGCGATCCATGTGGGTCAGGAACTCCTGCGCCCGCCACGGCTCCAGCGGCCGCAGCTCCGCCCCGTCCGCACCCAGCGAGACCGAGAACATCCTGCCCCCTCCATGTCCGAGACACACCCATGCCGAGGATCCCGACACCGGCACCCCGCGGCAACTCAGATTTCCGCCAGCGCCCGCGTGGGGGCAGGTCGGTGGGCGGGGCGGGCGGCGTACGCGATCGTCACGACTGTGAACAACAGGTAGGTGTTGCCCAGAAGCATTCGGTCGACGGTCCACGGGGCGGTGTTCGCGAACCACCAGTGCGGGGACAGCGTGAACAGCAGCAGGCCGCCGCCGGCGAGCGCACAGGTGAGCGTGTTCCGCGATCGCCACGCGGTGACCCCCAGGCACAGCAGGATCGGCACGCACCACACCCAGTGATGCGACCAGGAGATCGGGGCGACCGGCAGCGTGCCGGCCGCGCACAGCGCCAGCGCCCACGCGGGTTGCCCGGCGGCGCAGGCCCGCCGCATCGCGATGGCGGTCGCACCGAGCAGCGCCGCCGAACCCAGCACCCACAGCACGCTGGACTCGACGCCGAGCCGGGCCAGCAGCCCCATGATCGACTGGTTCGCGGCCCGCACCGGCTCGCCGATCCGGTCGATCCGGAACATGGACTCGGTCCAGTACTTCACCGAACCCGGCCAGTCGAGCAGGAAGCCGACGCCGCTCGCGCACAGGAACGACACCCCGGTGGTCACCACCGCCTTCCGGTCACCCCGCACCAGGAAGAACAGCACGAACAACCCCGGCGTGAGCTTGATCGCCGCGGCGAGTCCCACGAGCACCCCGCGCGGCCACCGCGGCCGGCGCACCAGGCAGTCGACCGCGACGAGCGCCATCAGCAACGCGTTGACCTGTCCGTAGTGGAACGTCGTGCGCACCGGCTCGAGCAGCAGGGCGGCGGGCAGCAGGGCGGGCAGCAGCGTGCGGGGCGCGTGCAACGACCGGAGCACGACGCCCAGCACGACGGCGACCGCGGCGATGGTCAGCCCGGCCAGCACCGCACTCGCCACCCCGAAGGGAACGACCGCGAACGGCGCCAGCAGTACCGCGGAAATCGGTGGATAGGTGAACGGCATGTTCGTGCCGTCCAATACGCCGTACAGGTCGCCGCCCCGCAACCACATGTCGGCGCCGCGCCGGTACACGTCGAGGTCGGCGCGATAGACGTCGAGGCTCCAGCTCCCGTCCCGTATCGAGGTCAGAAACCACAACGCCACCGCGACATTCAATGCGACCAACAACGGAATTCGAATCGGCATGGCGCAAAGATGTACCGTTCTGCCGATAGCGGACTGATAAGCGCGGTCTTTATGCAGCCCTTATTCGGCTCCTGCTAAACAATGCCGGGAGGAATCTCCATGCGGATACTTGTGGCGGAGGACGAGCAACTGCTCGCCGACTCGCTTGCGGTCGGGCTGCGGCACGTCGGCTTCGCGGTCGACGTCTGCTACGACGGCGACGCGGCTGCCGAGCGGGTCGCCGTGCACGCCTACGACGTGGTGATCCTGGATCGCGACCTGCCGAAGGTGCCCGGCGACGAGGTGTGCCGGCAGGTCATCGCGCGCGGCGGGGAAACGCGGGTCCTGATATTGACGGCGGCGGCGAGCATCCGGGACCGGGTCGACGGTCTGGGACTCGGCGCCGATGACTACCTGACCAAACCGTTCGCGTTCGCCGAGCTGGTCGCCCGGGTGCACGCGCTCGGGCGACGGGCCCGTCCCGCGCTGCCCCCGGTCCTCGACCACGCCGGAGTGCGGCTGGATCCGGCGCGGCGCTGCGTGTTCCGCGACGGTCACCCACTCACGTTGTCACCCAAGGAGTTCGCGGTGCTCGAGGTGTTGATGCGAACCGCCGGCACCGTGGTCAGCCCCGAGCACCTGCTGGAGAAGGCATGGGACGAACACACGGATCCGTTCACGAACGCGGTACGAATGGCGATGATGACGTTGCGCCGGAAGCTGGGCGACCCGCCGCTGATCCACACCGTCCCCGGCACCGGGTACCGCTTCGGTTCCTGACCGACGGGCTGTCGCTGCGCGGCCGGGTCGCGCTGGCGTGCCTGGCATCGCTCGGGGCCGGATTCGTGCTGTGCCAGGTCACGTGGCCCACGCTGACGAACCTGTGGGCGTCCTACCTCGGCCTCACGCCGATCTGCTATTTCGAGAAGGCGAGCACCCGGCGATGTCGTCCTCCTCCCTGAGCGGGAGGACTGCGTCACCTACGACGACCTGCGCGGCCGCCTGATCGCGACCGCGGTCGTCGCGGTCGCGATCGGCCTGCTCGGCTGGCTGTCGCGGCTGCTGGCCCGGCGCGTGCTGCGGCCGCTCACGTCGATGGCCGGCACCGTGGAGCAGATGGGGCCGCAGAACCTCGGCCAGCGCGTCACCCTGCGCGGCGCGCCCGACGAGCTGTGGCGGCTCGGTGCCGCGCTGGACGACATGCTCGACCGGGTGGCCGTCGGCTTCGAGGGCCAGCGCCGGTTCGCGTCGAACGCGTCGCACGAACTGCGCACGCCCCTCGCCGTGCAGCGCACGCTCGTGGAGGTGGCGATGATGACCGGCAAGGACGACCCCGGCCTGCAGCAGCTCGCGGCCTCGCTGCTCCTGGTCAACGAGCGCAACGAGCGGCTGATCGAGGGTCTGCTCGTGCTCGCGGAAAGCGATCGCGGGCTGCCCGGCGTGGTCCCGGTGCGGCTGGACGAGATCGTCGCCGGCGTGCTCGACTCCTACGCCGAGCCGGCGGCCGAGCACCAGGTGACCCTGCGCCGCGAGCTGGTCGAGCGGACCGTGCCGGGCGACCCCGTGCTGCTGGAACGCATGGTGCGCAACCTCGTGGACAATGCGATCAAGTACAACGAGCCCGGCGGCACGGTCGACGTCGCGGTGGCCCACGAGCCGGCGCTGCCGGCCCTGTCGGTGCACAACACCGGTGCACGAGTGCCGGCGCAGTCGGTGCCGGCGCTGTTCGAGCCGTTCCGCCGGCTGACCGCGGAACGGGTCCACCAGCGCGACGGCGCGGGCCTGGGACTGTCGATCGTGCGCTCGATCTGCACCACGCACGGCGGGGCCGCACTCGCGAAACCGGGCGACCACGGCGGCCTGCGAGTCGAGATCACGCTGCCGTAGTCCACGGGTAGGCGTTTCATTGGGGGAGACCCAATGGAGGAGCTGACTGTGAAGCACATCAAGCTCGGGGGGCTGGACGTCTCCCGTATCGGTCTGGGTGCGATGGGCATGTCCACCGCGTACGGCGGCGCCGACCGTGACGATGCCGAGTCCGTCCGCACCATCCACCGCGCGATCGAGCTGGGTGTCGTCCTCATCGACACCGCTGAGGTCTACGGGCCCTACGTCAACGAGGAGCTCGTCGGCCGGGCGCTGAAGGGCCACCGGGACGAGGTGGTGCTGGCGACCAAGTTCGGCATGATCTCCCACACCGGCCGCGCCGGGCTGGACAGCAGCCCGGCCAGTGTCCGGGCCGCGGTCGAGGGCTCGCTGCGGCGCCTGGGCACGGACCGCATCGACCTGTACTACCAGCACCGCGTCGACCCGGACACGCCGATCGAGGACACCATCGGCGTGGTGGCCGAGCTGGTGGCTGAGGGCAAGGTCGGCCATATCGGGCTGTCCGAGGCCGGGGTGGGCACGATCCGCCGCGCGCACGCCGTCCATCCGATCACTGCGCTGCAGTCGGAGTACTCGCTGTGGACCCGCGACCCCGAGGACGGGGTGCTGCCGCTGCTGCGGGAGCTGGGGATCGGGTTCGTGCCGTACTCCCCGCTCGGCCGCGGCTTCCTGACCGGCACGATCCGCTCGATCGAACAGCTCGACGACGGCGACTTCCGCCGGACCAACCCGCGGTTCAGCGCGGACAACTTCGACGGGAACCTGCGCATCGCCGACCAGGTCGCGACGATCGCCTCGCAGGTCGGCGCCACCCCGGCGCAGGTCGCGATCGCGTGGCTGCTGGCCAAGGGAGACGACATCGCCCCGATTCCCGGCACCAAGCGCGTGTCGCGCGTCGAGGAGAACGCGGGCGCGGACGGGGTCGAGCTGACCGCCGGGCAGCTCGCCTCGCTCGACGCGCTCACCCCGCCGGCCGGTGACCACCACAACGAGGCGCAACTGCGGATGATCGAACGATGACTACTTCGCTGAATGGGGACAGGGAGTGGGCCTGCCCCCATTCAGCGTCGGGACGTATCAGCAGGCGTTGTTGCTCGTGATCGCCTTCTCCTGGCCGAGTGAGACGGTGACGCCTTGCACGGTTGGGCTGGTGTCGATCGCGCCGCCGGCGGTGATCTGCTCGTAGTGCAGGTGCGGCGCGTAGTCGCCGCCGGTGCCGCCGACGGTGCCGATCTTGGTGCCCTGGCTCACGGCCATGGAACCGCCCGGGGCGCGCACCATGGTGGCGAGGTGGGCGTAGCGGGTCTTGGTGCCGTCTCCGTGCGTGACGACCACGTAGTTGCCGTAGGCCAGGATCCCGACGTCACCGTCGGCGGCCGACAGTGTGGTGGAGAACCGGGCGGTGCCGCCGGCGGTCGCGCGGACCGTCTCGCCGCCGACCGCGTCGCCGCCGTGGCTCTGCCAGTCGATCGAGCCGGACGGGCTGTGGCCGGGGGACCAGTTGTTGGCGTCGAAGGTCTTTCCGCAGTTGAACGGGCTCTTGTGGGCGGCCATGGTCCCGACGTCCGAGCCGCCGGCCGCCTGGGCCGCCGACACGCCGAAGCCGGCGAGTGCCACGGCCACCGCCGCGACCGCGGCCCGTCGCAGCCAGGTCTTCCCGAGATGCTTCGTGCCAACCGATAACGGTCTCAACGTGCTACCCCTTTCTCGCGCCAACGACGTTGATCACGGTACACGGCAAGACTTCCCGGCGGAATAAACTAGATGGTTTATTTCCGACGATGCTGCGCCGGATCAGTCCTGAGTGGACGAACGGCCGGGGCCGTCAGCGAGCGGTAGCCGGACGGCTGGGGGGAGCGGCGCCGGGACGGGGTCCGCGCGGAACGACTGGAGCATCAGGGCCGCGAAGCGTCGCGACGCCGCCACTCTCGTGTGGGGGGACTCGGCGCGGATGCCGTCGTTGGCCATCAGCGCGAGGACGACGTCGTCCAGCACGAAGTCCGCTCGCAGGTCGCCCCGGGCCTTCGCGCGGCGGATGAGTTGGCGCAGCAGGCGTAGCGTGCGGTCGCGGTCCGCGGTGAAGCCGGCCGCTTCGGGCAGCCGCGAGGTGAACGCGCGGGAGAAACCCCGGTCGAGGGCGTGCAGCTCCATCAGCTTCTCGATCACCAGGCAGAACCCGTGCCACGGGTCGGCCGCGGCCAGGCCCTCCTCGACGACCGCGGAGCAGGTGGCCAGCTGCCCGGCGAAGGCCGCCGCCAGCAGCGCCTCCTTCGTCGGGAAGCGCCGGTAAACGGTCGCGACGCCCACCTGTGCGCGCCGCGCGATCTCCCGGATCGGCACCTCGAGACCCTCCGTGGCGAAGGCCAGGCGGGCGACCGCGAGGATGCGTTCGCGGTTGTCCCGGGCGTCCGAGCGCAGCGGGTGCCTCACTTCGGCGGTCACCGTTCTCACTTTAGCCAAGTGGACGGGGTGTTCCGTTACGGTCCGGCGGCATGAGAGCCGTGCAGTTCACCGAATACGGGCCGCCGGATGTCGTGCACGTGGCCGAGGTCGAGGCGCCGCATGCCGGGCCGGGAGAGGTTCGCGTCGCGGTGCGGGCGACCGGGCTCTCGCCGGGGGAGACCCATCTCCGCTCCGGGAGGCTGCGCGACGTGGTGCCCACGAAGTTCCCGTACCGGACCGGGTTCGACGCCGCGGGTGTGGTGGACGAGGTCGGGGACGGCGTCACCGGCACCGAAATCGGTGACGAGGTGTTCGGCATGACGACCATGGCCGCGCGGGGCGCCAACGCCGACCACGCGGTCCTGGCGGCCTGGGCGGCCAAGCCGGCCGGGTGGACGTGGGACGAAGCGGGCGGTGCCGCGGGCAGCGTCGAGACGGGCACCCGGGTCCTCGACCGGCTCGCGGTCGGGGCCGGGCACACCGTGCTGGTGCAGGGCGCGGCCGGTGGCGTGGGCGCGGTCGCCGTACAGCTGGCGGTTGCCCGTGGCGCCACCGTGATCGGCACGGCCGGCGAGCACAACCACGAGTTCCTGCGTTCGCTCGGCGCGGTGCCGACGACCTACGGGCCGGGGCTGGTCGAGCGGGTTCGCGCGCTGGCGCCGGGCGGGGTGGACGGGGTGTTCGACTGCGCGGGTGGGGCGTTGCCCGAGCTGATCGCGGTCGCCGGCGACGCGGCGCGCGTGGTGACGATCGCCGACTTCGCCGCGGCGGCCCACGGGGTGCACCTGTCGCACGGCGCGCCTGGGGGTACGGCCGTGGCCCTGCGGGCCGGTGCCGACCCGCTGGCGGTGCACGGCCTCGAGATCGCGGTCGCCCTCGCCGAAGCGGGCCGGCTGCGGGTGCCGGTCGCCGCCACCTTCCCGCTCACCGAGGCCGCGGCCGCGCACGAGCTGAGCGAACGCCGCCATGCCCGCGGGAAGATCGTGCTGGTGCCCTGACCACTGGCACTTCCGCGCAGTTCAGGTGGTGGCCCGTGCCGTCAGTGCCGCGTCCAGGCGCGGATAGACGCGGCGTGCGTTGGTCTCGTAGACCTTCCGCCGGTCGGTCGTGCTGAGGGGTAGCGCGTCGATGTAGCGGCGGGTGTGGTCGAACGGGTGGCCGGTCTCCGGGTCGATGCCGCGGACGGCGCCGATCATCTCCGAGCCGAACAGGATGTTGTCGACGTCGATCACGTCGAATAGCAGGTCGATGCCGGGCTGGTGGTAGACGCAGGTGTCGAAGAAGACGTTGTGCAGCACCGAATCGCGCAGCGGGGGCGGTCGAGCATGTCGGTCAGGCCGCGGAAGCGGCCCCAGTGGTAGGGCACGGCTCCGCCGCCGTGCGGGATGACGAGTCGCAGGTCCGGGAAGTCGGCGAAGAGGTCGGCCTGCAGCAGCTGCATAAAAGCCGTGGTGTCGGCGTTGAGGTGGTGCGACCCGGTGGCGTGGAAGTTCGGGTTGGTGACCGCGGAGACGTGCACCATCGCGGGGAGGTTGCAGCCGACGAACCCCAGCTCCTCGACGCAGCGGCGCAGCTCGCCGACGACGCCCGTGATCGGGGCGCCCGCGGACTGCGGCAGCTGGCCGACGCCGGCGAAATGGTCCGGGTAGAGGGCCACGACCGCACCACCTGGACGGTCGGATCCCTACGATGTAGCGGCCGGCGAGCGAGCAAGGTGATGTACGCATGAGCGACGTGTTCGAACAGCTGCGCGCCGCCATCCTGCGCGGCGAGTACGCGCCGCTCCAGCGTCTCATCGAGACCGAGCTGATCGAGCGGTACGGCACCTCCAGGTTCGTGCTGCGCAACGCGCTGACCCGGCTGGCGACCGAGGGCCTGATCGAACTGCAACCCAACCGCGGCGCCCGGGTCCGGGAGATCTCCGCCGAGGAGGCCATCGAGATCACCGAGATCCGCCGGGCCGTCGAGGCCCTCGTCGCCGCCCGGGCGGCAGAACGGATCACCGACGACGAGATCACCGAGCTCAGGGCCCTGGGCGTGGCGATGACCGCCGCCGTGGACCACATGGACATGCTGGGCTACTCCGAGCTCAACGCCCAGCTGCACGGCAGCGTCCGGCGCATCGCCCGGCACGCCACCGCGACCAGGCTCATCGAGCAGCTGCACGGGCAGATGGTCCGCCACCAGTTCCGTCTGTCCCTCGTGCCGGGCCGCCCTTCGGTGTCGCTGCCCGAACACCTGGCCATCATCGACGCGGTCGCCGCACGGGACCCCGAGCGGGCCGAGCGCGCCATGCACGCGCACCTCGACAGCGTGCTGAAGATGCTGACCGCGGTCGTCGCGTCAGCCGCGCCAACCGGCCCGCCGGCATCCGATGGGCCGCGCACCGGCCGGTAAAAAAGCGTGGTGCTGCACGGTAGTGCTCGTGGGCCGGGATGCTGTTTACTGCGTGTTCATCGCGCGTTCACGTTCGTCCGACTGCCAGAGGAGACGCCATGACATCGTCGCGCCGCCAGTTCCTGAGCCGTGCCACAGGTACCGGAGTCGCCGTCGTTGTCGCCGGATCCGTCGATGCGCTGTTCGCCGCGCAGCCGGCGGCGGGGACCGCTGGGCCGCCGGCCGGGTACGGCCCGCTGATCCCGGATCCCGACGGGATCCTGGACCTGCCCCGCGGCTTCCGCTACACGATCCTGTCCCGTGAGGGGACCGTTCGGCCGGACGGGTTGCCGGTACCGAGCCGGTTCGACGGAATGGGCGCGTTCCCCGCCCGCGGGAGGGGCTCCCGGCTGGTCCGCAACCACGAGTGCTCGCCGACGTCGCGGATCAAGGTGCAGGCGCCACCGGAACGGACGTACGACCCGGCCGGCGCCGGTGGCACCAGCACGCTGGCGATCGGCCGGCACGGCGAGGCCGAGTCCGAGCACATCAGCCTCGGCGGCACCGCGATCAACTGCTCCGGCGGCCGCACGCCGTGGCACACGTGGCTGACCTGCGAGGAGACCGAGGACAAGGCCGGCACGAACGGCTACACGAAGGACCACGGCTTCATCTTCGAGGTCGACCCGTACGAGGACCGGCGCAACGAGAACCCGACGCCGCTCAAGGCGATGGGCCGGTTCCAGCACGAGGCGGTCGCGGTCGACCCGCACACCGGCATCGTCTACGAGACCGAGGACGCGTTCGTCGCGCCGCTGGGCAGCCTCTACCGCTTCCTGCCGAAGCGTCCGCGCGGCGGCTGGGGAAGCCTGCGCGCGGGCGGCGAGCTGCAGGCGCTGCACCTGCCGGACCTGCCGGACCTGTCGGTGGTGCAGGAGGTCGGCACGGTGTTCGGCGGGGCCGAGTGGATGACCGTGCCCGATCCGCTGGCCACCACCGAGTCGGTCCGGGCGCAGGACTACCCGAAGCCGATCACGGGCGGCTACAAGCTCGAGGGCGCCTGGTGGGGCGAGCGGGACCGGTGCGTGTACTTCGTCTCGTCGTTCGCCCGCACCGAGCTCGGCCCCGCGAAGAACCACGACGGGCAGGTCTGGAAGTACGACCCGAAGCGGCGGACCCTGCGGCTCGAGGTGATGTTCACCAGGCCGACGCCCGGACCGGAGAACCCGGAGTTCGACGCGCCGGACAACATCTGCATGTCGCCCTACGGCGGCCTGATGATGTGCGAGGACGGCATCGGCGACGCGTACATGCTCGGCACCACGCGCTCCGGCGAGGTCTTCCACTTCGCCCGCAACCGCGTGAACAACGGCACGCCCGAGGAGCCCGCCTACGGCGAGCTGGCCGGGGTGGGGTTCTCCACCGACGGGAAGACGATGTTCTTCAACGTCTACGAGCCCGGCATGACGTTCGCCGTCACCGGCCCGTGGAACCGCCGCCACGACTGACGAACGCCGCTTAGTCACGGCTTAGCTCCGGTGTAGCCGGCCTTCGTAGCGTCCGGTCCATGACCACGCTTGTACGGCGAACGACGATCGCGACCATCGGGGCGGCGCTGCTGTTCGGCACCGTGGCGGGCAACGCCGACGCGGCCGAGGAGCGGAAGCCGCCCGAGGCCACGACGAGCATCCTGTGCGAGGCCGCGACGAGCGACCGCGAGGACCTGGACCACTACGACGGCAAGTCCGCGTCGTACATGTACGACGACCGGTTCCGGTCGGGACCAGACCTGCGCTACAGCGAGCTGACCCAGTTCACCCCGCAGGGACTCACGTACTGGAAGAACTGGGACGGCGAGGCCGACCTGTTGCTGGCCACGGCCTACGACACCGGGACGCGACACGCGATCATCGTCGGGCTCGACCCGAAACGCGACGACAAGGCCGCGACCGTGGGCGTCGTCCAGGTCGAGTCCGACCACGCCGGCGGGATCGCGCTGCACGGTGACTGGCTGTTCGTGTCCGACGGCCCGCACACCATCCGGACGTTCAAGAAGTCCGCCCTGCACAAGGCCATGCGGGAGTCACAGGACTCGGGCACGGAGAAGACCCCGAAGATCGAACCGGCCAGGGTCACCAAGGACCTGTACGGCACCTCCTTCCTGACCACCGACAGCGGCGCGAGCAAGCTCTACGCGGGCCTGTTCAACGACAAGCGTCGCGACTGGATGTACCGCTACACGATCGCGGGTGACGGGTCCCTGTCCCTGGACCGGAAGGACGACGGCTACGGGCTGAAGTGGGAGGTCCCGGCGAAGACGCAGGGCGTGACGCTGACCGGGCAGCGCTTCATCTTCAGCTCCTCGCACGGCCGGACCAACCGCAGCAACGTCTGGGTCACCAACCGCGCCGAGACGAACCTCGACAAGGCGTCGGTGCGGTGTTTCCGCGCGCCGAGCATGGCCGAGGGGCTCGCCACCGATGGTGCCAACGCCTACCTGCTGTTCGAGTCCGGCTCGTACGAGTACAACGGCCACAACGGTCCGCGAGCCCGCAACGTGATCGACGGCGTGCACAAGGCGAACGTCGGCGACCTGACCGCGATCCCGGGCGGCCGCATCCACCTGGGCACGCTGCACAGCCAGAACCAGCAGGACAGCGGCGGCAACGACGAGATCACGATCAAGGTCGAGGACCAGAAGCTCGGGAAGAACGTCCAGATCGACCAAGGTGACCGGAAGAAGATCGACAAGACGGTCCAGTACACCGGCCGGGTGTCGGTCAAACTGTGGGAACGAGACCCGAACAGCAGCGACGACTACCTCGGCGAGGTGACCCTCGAACCCGGCGGCGGGGACGGGATCATGACGTTCGAGAAGCACGGTGGCCACTACCGGTTGAGCTACCAGCTCGGGTGAGTCCCCGTCAGCGCGCCGGCACCTCCTACCTCGGGGGTGCCGGCGCGGTGACGATCACCGCTCAGCGAGCGCGGCCAGCCGGTCGAGGGAGGCCCGCAGCTTCTCCGGCGTCGTCGCCCGGGCGCGCCGGAACCGACGCTCATCGGTCAAGTCTGTCCAGTCGTAGGTGTGGGTCACCCGCGTCGACGAGTCGTCGATCGGTTCCAGTTCCCACCGCCACAGGTGACCCGGCGGCTCCTGACCCGGCTCGGCGGGCCGCCAGGCGATGCGCCGTCCTTCGTCGAACTCGACCACGTGGTTCTCCCGGACCACACCGTCCTTGGTGAGGGTCATGGTGAACACGTCGCCGACAGCGCGGACCCGCTGCCCCGGCGACGCCTGCGCCAGGTTGTCGTTGCCATCCCAGCGCGGCTGCTGAGCCGGGTCGGCGATGAGCTCGAAGATCCGCGCGGGCCGGGCCGAGATCTCCCGGCTCACGCTGACGACGCGCACGTCGGCGCGCATGGCGTCGTGGCTGGTCATCGACCCATCGAAGCACACGACAACACGCGCGGCGCATGGTCCATCTCGATCTCGCGCTATCGAGCAACCCGACTTGGCAACAAGGGTCGCGCCGGTGAACGCGCCCGCCACCGGCAATGACGGTGGTGGGCGCGTTCGTGGTGCCGGGAGCCGACGTCAGACTCGCGCGAGCTCGGCCGCGGCCGGGGTGATGGCGGACGGGGGCGCGGACCGCCACGCCCGTCGGTCCAGGGTCACCACGGCGATGGCGATCAGGCACCACAGCGCGCCGGTGAGCCAGTCCATCCGGTCGGCGTCGGCGTTGGTGAAGCCGAGCGCGGCGTAGCTGATGGTGCCTTGCGCCACGTGGAAGACGATGGTCATGAGTGCGCTGCCGCCGGTGCGGTTGAACAGCCACACGTAGACCAGGGTGATCGCGAACGTGACCGGGATACCTACCGGCGCGAGCATGCCCGACGTGACCAGCGGCAGGTGCCACAGCGTGACGATCACGCCGAGGGTGCAGCCGGCTCGCAGCGGGGTCCACAGGTGCTGCATCCGGGGCAGGGCATAGGCGCGCCAGCCCGGCTCCTCGCCGAACGGTCCGTTGAGCGGGTCGATGAACCGGAACGCGAACACCAGGCCGATGTCCGCCCACGCCATGTTGGCGAGGTCGGGTGCGTCAGCGCCCCAGATCGTCACGTTCGCCAGCGTCGCGACGGCCAGCACGGCGAACGGGGTGCCGAGGGCGACGACCCACCAGCGCCAGCCGACCCGCCATCGGGTGAGCCGGGAGAGGAGATCCCGATAGCCCGCCCGACCCTCGGTGACGCCGATGACGACGAGCGCGGCGACCAGGGGGCCACAGGGAAAGAAGGGCACCGGGGCGAGGTCGACGACATAGAACGGCCACGACCACCAGGACAGGGCGAAGGCGAGACCGAAGAACGCGGTGAGGCGGTGCTGGCGGGTCCACGTGGCGATCGTTGACATGAGGTCCTCCTCGATGGTTCGGACTCCGAGGCCCTCAACAGTGCGGCGTGGACCGGGCCGCCGGTAGCGGGTGACCCCGGCAGCAGGGGCAGGGCTAACCCGCTGCCCGCGCGGCGGCGCGGTGGTCAGAGTGGGGAAACGAACCGCACGCCACGAGGAGGAACTCATGATCGAAACCCGCGGGCTCACCAAGCGCTACGGTCCGACGCTCGCCGTCGACGACCTGTCCTTCACCATCCACCCCGGCCGGGTCACCGGTTTCCTCGGCCCGAACGGCGCCGGCAAGTCGACGACCATGCGCATGATCCTCGGGCTCGACCGGCCGACCTCCGGGCACGCGCTGATCGACGGCAGGCGCTACCAGGATCTCGACCATCCACTTCGGACGGTCGGCGCGCTGCTGGACGCGAAGTGGGTGCATCCCAACAGATCGGCGCGGGCACACCTTCGCTGGATGGCCCGGTCGAACAGGTTGCCGGCGAGCCGGGTGGACGAGGTACTCGACCAGGTCGGCCTGACCGAGGTCGCCGATCGCCGGGCCGGGACCTACTCGCTGGGCATGTCCCAGCGGCTCGGCATCGCCGGTGCGCTGCTGGGTGACCCGGGGATCCTGCTGTTCGACGAGCCGGTCAACGGGCTGGACCCGGAGGGCATCGTGTGGATCCGCGAGTTCATGCGGCGGCTGGCGGGGGAGGGGCGCAGCGTGCTGGTGTCCAGCCACCTGCTGCCCGAGATGGCGCTGTCCGCGACCGAGCTAGTGGTGATCGGGCGCGGCCGGCTGATCACGCAGAGCACCACCGCGGCGTTCGTCGAGAGCGCCACCTGCTCGACCGTGCGGGTGCGCAGCCCGCAGATCCTGGAGCTGGCGGAACTCCTGATGCGCCAGGGGATGGAGGTCCAGGCGGCCCCGGACGGCGAACACACGCTCGTGGTGTCCGGAACGGACACCGACCGGATCGGGGAGCTGGCCGCCCGCGCCGGGCTGGTGCTGCACGAGCTGGCGCCGCACCGGGGCTCGCTCGAGGAGGCGTTCATGCACATCACCGGGCACGACGTCGAGTACACCGCCGGCGGTTCCGCCGGCAACGATCCTGCGGCGCTCGCCGCGACTGGAAGGTGACTGTCATGTCCGTCCTCGCAGCCGAGCGAATCAAGCTGACCTCGACGCGGTCCCCGTGGTGGTGCGCCGCGTTCGGGGTGGTGGCCACGATCGGGGTGGCCTCGATCTCGATGACCGCGGACGACACGTCGGGGTTCTCCGGTGTGCCGTCGACCCAGCTCGGCTACGGCCTCGGCATGGCCGTGGTAATGGTGATGGCGACCCTCGCCGTCACCACCGAGTACTCCGTCGGCATGATCAAGACGACGTTCCTCGCGGTGCCGAACCGGACCGTGTCCCTGCTGGGCAAGTCCGTCGTCGTCGCCCTCGCCGCGGGACTCATCGGCCTGATCACCGCGTTCGGCAGCTGGGCGATGGGCCTGGTCCTGATGCCGGGCGCCGACCTCGCGCTGCACGGCCCGACCGAATGGCGCCAGGTCGGCGGGGTCGGTCTGGTCTTCCTCGTCGCGGCCGTCTTCGCTGTCGCGGTGGGCATCCTGATCCGCCACACCGCCGGTGCGGTCGCGCTGGTGCTGACCTGGGCGCTGATGGTCGAGCAACTGCTCGCGCTGATACCGGGCTTCGAGTCGGTGGTCACCTGGCTGCCCTTCCAGGCCGCCAAGCAGTTCCTGCTCGCCGGTCAGGCACCGGACGGTCTCGGCCTGACCGAACAGCCGTGGCTCGCGATGGGCTACTTCGCCGCGGTCAGCGCCGTCCTGCTGGCGGTCGCGATCGCGGTGGCCAGGCGGCGGGACGCCTGACATCCCACCTCAGTGGCCGGATCCGGGAACGGATCCGGCCACGTCGCCGTTCCGGATCAGCCACGCAGGTACGTCAGCACGGCCAGCACCCGACGGTTGTCGTCGGCACCCTGGTGCAGGCCGAGCTTGGTGAACACGGAGCGCACGTACGACTCGACGGTCTTCGGGCTGAGGAAGAGGCGTTGGCAGATCGCCTGGTTGGAACGGCCCTCGGCCATGACCTCCAGGACGTCGCGTTCGCGTTCGGTCAGGTCGTCGAGCGGGCTACGGGTGCGCTTGCGGCCGACCAGTTGCGCGACCACGGTCGGATCGATCACCAGCCCGCCGGCCGCGACCCTGCGGACGGCGTCGGTCAGCTCGCCGAGGTCCGCGACGCGCTCCTTGAGCAGGTAACCGGCGCCCTGCGCGCCGGACTCGATCAACTGCAGCGCGTAGTGCGACTCGACGTGTGCCGAGAGCACCAGCACGCCGATCGACGGGTGGCTGTCCTGCAGGGTGCGGGCCGCGTCCAGACCCTCGGTGGTGTGGGTCGGCGGCATCCGGATGTCGAGGACGACCGCGTCCGGGGGGTCGCGGCGAACCTCGTCCAGCAGCGACACGGCGTCCCCGGCCTGGGCGGCGACCTCGAACCCGGCCTCGGTGAGCACCCGGGCCAGTCCTTCCCGGAACAGCACGGCGTCGTCGGCGATCATCACGCGCATGGCAGCTCGGCGATCACTCGGGTGCCTTCGCCGCGTTCGCTCTCCACCCGCAGCCGGCCGCCGTGTGCGGCCACCCGGTCGGCAAGGCCACCCAGGCCCGGCCCGTGCGGATCGGCGCCACCGACGCCGTCGTCCCACACCTCGACCGTCACCTGACCTCCCAGCTCGAGCACCACGACCTCCGCCCGGGTAGCGAACGAGTGTACGGCCACATTTCGCAACGCCTCGAACACGACGAAGTAGCAGGTCCGTTCCACCGCGCCGGCCGGCCGTCCCGCCGGAACGGCGGTGATCACCGTGGGCACCGGGCAGCGGCCGGCGAGCGAGGTGAGTGCCGGCCCGAGACCGGCGTCGGTCAGCAGCACCGGGTAGAGGTCGCGAGCCAGCTCCCGCAGCTCCGCCAGCGCCTGGACCAGCTCGCCACCGGCTTCGGCGACGAGGCCGGCCGCGTCGCCCGGGGTCGGCCCGTCCAGCGTTCGGCCGGCCAGCCCGAGGGCCAGGGCGACCGAGGCCAGACGCTGCTGGGCGCCGTCGTGCAGGTGGCGTTCGAGCCTGCGACGCAGGCCGTCCGCCGCGTCGACGATCCGGGCCCGAGAGGCGTGCACGGCGGCGAGCTCGTCGCGGATCGAACCGAGCTCCGGATCGGACGTCGTCACGTCCGGCCGGCCAGCAGCCGGCGCACCAGGTCACCGCTCAGCGCGGCCTTGGCGATGAACCCGACGGCTCCGCTGGCGTCGACGAGGGACCCGTAGTCGGCCCGGGAACGGGTGGACACCAGGACCACCGCCGGCGGGTCGTCCTGCGCGGCAAGCGCTTCGGCGACGGCGAAGCCGTCCATGCCGGGCAGCTGCACGTCCAGCAGCACCACGTCCGGGCGCAGCCCGGGCGCGGCCGCGATGGCTGACTCGCCGTCGGCCGACTCGCCGACCACGTCGAGGCCGTCCGCCACGAGGACGCGGTGTGCGAACGACCGGAACGCGGCGTGGTCGTCCACGATCAGCACCCGGGGCGTCATGCCGCGATCGTCGCAGCCGGCCGGTCCCGCCACTACAGGGTCAACCCTGCGATCCGGTCGCCCCGCGTATCGCCACGTCTCGCCCGAAGCGGGCGGTACCGGACGTGCCGGACCTGGGTTACCGTGCGGGTCTGAACCGGTCGACCCCACCAGGATGTGTCATGGTCGCGGAAACAGCCGGTGCCGCGTTCGACGGGGGCCACGCCCGCACCACACGCCGCTTCGCCGGGACCGAGCACGGTCTCGGCTTCTGGATCGCGCTCTGGGCCGTGGTCGTGGCAGCCGAGTTCGCCGTGCTGGTTCCCGTGCTGTTCGCCCACGGCGCGCCCGTCGAACCCATCGACGTCGCCTTCCGGTTGATCGGTGGCTCGTTCGCGGCGTGCGGGCTGATCGCCTGGCACCGCAGGCCGGACAGCCGCAGCGGCCTGCTGATGACCGCCACCGGCTTCGCGTTCTTCGTCAGCCCGCTGCTCGGCCAGCTCGACTGGCCGGCGGCGCAGGTCGCCGCCCTGTGGCTGCCGGACCTGTGGGTGTTCTTCTTCGTGCTGCTCGTGTTGACCCTGCTGACCGGTGGGCGGGTGCGGACCAGGGCGGATCGGATCCTCGCCGGCGCGGTCCTGGTGGAGCTGGTCGTCCTCGCCCCGCTGTGGCTGCTGTTCGCCGACTTCGAGGGCAACCCGATGGCGATCTGGCCCCACGAGCGGACCGCGGAGGTCATCGACATCGCCCAGCGCGCGGTCCTGCTGGGCGCCGCCGTCGGCACCGCAGCCGTGGTGGCGACCCGCTGGCGCTCGGCGTCCGCGCCCGGCCGGCGGGCGCTGGTGCCGGCAGTCGCCGGCGCCGCGTGCCTGCTGTTGTTCGGCGGGTTGCTGACGGCCCAGTTCCTGACCGGAGAGAAGTCGCTCGGGTTGCTCTGGGTGGCGGCGTGCTCGCTGATCACCGTGCCGGTCGCGTTCCTGGCCGGGCTGCTGCGCTCACGGCTCGCGCGCGGTGGACTGGCCGACCTGTTCCGTGGGCTGCGCACCATGGGGCCCGACGACCTGCGGGGCGCGTTGGCCAAGGCGCTCGGCGACCCGGACCTGAAGGTGGGCTACGCCGCGCCGGACGGCGGCTACACAGATCTGGACGGCCGCCCGCTCGTCCCGCCCGGTCCTGGCGAGCCGCACGCGGTGGCCGGCGTCCACCGCGACGGTCAGCAGGTGGCCGTGCTCGTCTACGACCGATCGCTCGACGACGACCCCGAGCTGGTCGACGCGGTCACGGCCGCGGCGACGATCGCGTTGGAGAACCAGCACCTGCACGCCCAGGCAGGGCAACGCCTGGCGGAGGTCGAGAGCTCCCGGGAACGAATCATCGCCGCCGGCGACGCCGAACGGCGGCGCATCGAGCGCAACCTGCACGACGGTGCCCAGCAGCGCCTGGTCACCCTCGCGATGCAGCTTTCCCTGATACAGCGGGAGATCCGGCGGAATCCCGACGACGCCGAGCAACTCGTCACCTCCGCGAGCGACGAGCTCGCGCGGTCACTCGCCGAGCTGCGCGAGCTCGCCCGCGGCATCCACCCGGCCGCCCTCGAGCAGGGGCTCGAGGTCGCGCTCGAGGCGCTGGCCGTCCGGTCGGCGGTGCCCATGACGGTGGCATGCGACCCCGGGCCACGACTGGCGCAACCGGTCGAGTTCGCCGCGTACTTCGTCGCGTCCGAGGCGTTGGCCAACATCGCCAAGTACGCGCAGGCCAGTGCCGTGACCGTCCGGTTGCTGCGCACCGGCCCGAACGCGGTCATCGAGATCGCCGACAACGGCGTCGGCGGCGCCGATCCCGCCGCGGGCTCCGGCCTGCGTGGCCTGACCGACCGGGTCGAGTCGCTGCACGGCCGCCTGCGCGTGGTCAGCCCGACCGGCGGCGGCACCACCGTCACAGCTGAGCTGCCCACCATGGACGGAACGCGAGCCACCCCGGGATAGGCGTGACCGCTGGTGAGGGGTAACCCGATCCGGTGCAACACGATGGCGACGCGGCATGGACGGGTCGACGGACTCGACGCCATGGGTGACGGGGCAATCCGCCCCCCAAAGGAGACCAGCCCATGCGCACCGTCCGCACCATCGCGCTCGCCCTTGCCGTCCTGCTCGCCACCGTCACCCTCACGGCCGCCGCCAACACCGCATCCAGCCAGGCCGCGGCGCAGGTCGGGCAGCGGGTGCTGATCATGGGGTCGTCGACCACCGGCTGCGCCGGGCCGTCCAGCCTCGCCAACTGCTACGTCACCAAGGTCAGAGCCGCGCACCCGCTGGACGCGTTCACCGTGCTGGCACGCGGCGGCACCTACATCGGCTACGGCACCGCCGCCCAGAACTGGACCACCACACCCATCCCTACCGGACATCAGGTCGTGATCATCCAGCTGGGCATCAACGACTGGTACGTGCCGGTCGCGCCCACGACGTTGCGGCAGCAGATCGACAAGCTGATCGTGCGGGTCAAGGCCGCCAACCCCGGGGCGTCGATCGCGTGGCTGCGGACGTGGATGCCCGTGCCGACCGGCAACGTCGACGTGCGGCAGTCCATGTGGGCGCAACACGGCTGGTACACCGCCGACGCCATGTTCTACGCCCACGACGTCGACGGCACCCGGACCGCGTTCATCGACATGGGCACCAGCCCCGGGCCGCGCCGCTCGACCCAGCCCGGCGACGACGGGTGGCACTACAACGACCGCGGGCACGCCGAGATCGCCGACGCGCTGCTGGCCTGGCTCGCGACCGCGTAGACCGGACGAGCCGCGGGCCGGCGGCAGGAAACCCCTGCCGCCGGCCCGTCCCGTGGGTCAGACGAGTCTCATGCCTCGCACCGGCAACCAGTAGTTCGCCAGCGTGCCCGTGGTGACCAGGACCTGCAGCCGGCCGTCGATCGTGGCGCTGCGCCGGAAGGGGGCGCTGGTCGCCCCCGTCGGCCTGATCGTCTTCCGCGCGGTGACGGCGCCCGCCGAGTCGTACCGGTACGCGCTCCAGGTACCGGCGGGGATGCGCACGGTGCGCGCCAACGGATACGTCAGGTTTGCCTTGACCCCGGCGAACCGTGCCCGCTGGTAGTTCTCGGCGACCGAGTAGCCGGCGAGCGAACCGGCGGTGATCCGCAGGTAGATGCCGCGACCCTTGACCCGGATCCGCTGATCGCCGTGCGCGCTCGAGCGCCGGCTCAAGCTGATCGACTTGTGGGCGATCACGGCGCCGTTCCGGTTGAACTTGTAGCCGGTGTGCCGGCCCGCGAACAGCTCCACCGTGCCGCTGACCGCCGGTGGCGGGTAGTCGGCGCGCAGCGCGTCGGCGATCCGGCTCCAGCCCGCGTCGCCCGTGCTGGCGTGCAGCGAAACCATCTGGTGCCAGTGGATACCGTGGTACTTAGTGGACAGTACCGAAGGGTGGCGCAGGCAGTAGCTGCTGAGGAAGCCCGTGTTGCGGTAGCGGTACTGGATGTGCCACCGAGCGGTGTTCAGCCCGCCGTTCCACAGGTCGACCGCGGCCGGGTCACCGGTCAGCCGGAGGTAGTCGTACAGACCGAAGACGGCGAACACGTGGCCGTTGAACGTACGGTCCGACGCGGTCGGCGGCCAGTGTGGATATTCCTCCAGCCACAGGTTGTGCACGGTGTCGATGCGCACAGTGGACGGTCGCCCCCGCACCGGCGCGTTGCGGAAGCTGTTGAACGTGGCGTTCGCCGCGTCCCGCCACTTCTGCGCGCCGGTGACCCGGTTCAGCCGCACGAACGCGCTCAGCGCCTGCCCCTGGGCCATCGCGCTGAACCACGGCGCGCGCATGACGTCGCTGCCGCCGTGCAACGCGAAGTCGTACCGGTACGGGTAGTACCACGCCGAGTCGGAGACGACCCGCCGGCCGATGAGCCGCTGCCCGTCGAGCACGGCCCGGTTCAGGTATGCCGCCTTCCGGGTGAGCCGGTAGTTGTTGAGCGCGGCGAGGGCGTCCTGCGCCTGGATGACGGGGTGGTCGTACAGCCTCCCGTTCACCCGGTGCATCGCCACACCCGTCGCGTCCCGCGCCACGGGCAGCTCGTACACCGCGCTGGAGTTGTAGGGGAGGGCGGCATCGGGCACCGGGCGCGGTACGAACGCCGTCTTCTGGTAGGTGCCCGGCAACGGCCGCGTGGTGGCCGCGGCGGCGGACTTCGCCTCCATCGCGTCGATGCGTCGTTGGACGCCTGCCGCGCCGCCGGCGGGCGGCAGGGCGTCGCCCTCCACCATTTCCGTTCGCGGCCCACCGTCCGGTACCGCGACGGCCGACCTCTCCAATTGCGCGTTGGCCGCGGGCTCGCCGGTCAGCGTGGCGGCGACCGGAACCGACATCGCCACACTGACGGCCAGCACGCACAACGTGCGCCACTTTCTTGCCCCCAGCAAATTCATATGAATCATCCTCCTCATTCGGACGTTCGCGGAGCCCCTCCGGCAAATCCGACCCGGTTCGCCGCGGTTTCCAGCAGGCCGCGTCAGCGCACCCGGATCACGGCGTGCGACAGCGCGTCACACCGCGTTCATTGAGGTCAAGGGCGATGGCAGGCCGGCCCTCCGGCCGTGCTGCCCGACCGCACCGAGAATAAGGCGGCGGCGATCACCAGCGCCCGCCGCCGAATTGCTCTGCTGAACATCGTGACACATTCCCATTCCGCCGACGCGGCTGCCACTCGAGCGGCCCCACCAGTACCCGCGCAGGCGTCCACTATCACCGTGGGTGTATCTCGCTCGGCAGAACAGAGACGAAAGACCTCAATTTTCCAGCAGTCATGATCCGGGAGGCTCACGACAGCCGCGGACGGTGGTACCGACCGTGTGGGAGCTGTTCCAAGCTAGGTGTCTCGGCCCCGAAACGTCGGGCTGAGGCCTGGCGGGATGGGCGGCGCTGGGTATTTACATCACGGTCCGGGTCAGACGCTGCGAACGTAGGCCGCCCTGAGCCGGTCTTCGTTACACGCCGTGTCGGCATGGACGTAGACGCGCGTGAACTGTAATTGCTCTGGCCGCCCGACGACTCCTCTTGAATAACGTGCAAGGAACCCGTGCGAGGAGTGGGCATGTCGAACAAGAAGAAGATCGGTGTGGGTGGCGGGATTCTCGTCGCCGCTGCCGCCGGCGCCGTTGGTCTCGCACGTCTGCTTGGCAGTGGCGTCGACGACGCCGGCAGGATTGTGGAAAGGATTCCCGCCCCGCCCCCGCGCGTGCCACCGGTAGTGATCCACCCGCCCGTCGTGCTACCGCCGGAGGAGTTGACGCACATCAAGGCGACCATCGATCAGGGCATCATCACGTTCAACGACCTCCGGCGGGGCGATACCTACGAGCGCGCCGCGGCCAAGGCTGGGTGCGCCGCGATGAACCAGTTCATCTCCCAGACCCCCACCTACGACGAAATCAAGAACGGGATATACGGGCAACTGTCCCCAGAATTGCAACCCAACGGCTCCGAGAACGGGTTCGTCTCCAAGCATGTCGACAAAGTGGCTGAAATTACCACAGTGGTCTCCGAATCCAACGGACGCCTAGGCTACTATTATGTCAAGTTCTGTGGCGTGAAATGACTACCGCGCATCGCCTGACCTGATCGGGCGGAGGCCGAACTCAGCCCATGGGGTGTTTTCTGCGGCAGCGTGTCGACAGCCGTCCCCCGGGCCTGCTCGTTCGTCGAGCATCTTCGACCAGCGCGAGTTGCACGCGGCCTCACCGCGTTGTCGCCACCAGTCGTGGGCTCACCCACCGAGCCGCCGCTCGGCGCACGTCACCGATTGAGCGCGACGGTGAATTATGTGGAAGAACGCCCTCGAACACTCTCCGGTTCGGCACTCCTATGTTGGCGTCAGAGGAGTTCGAGGACGGTGGTGGCGAGTTTGTGGTGGCCGGTGGGGATGGTGGTCTGGGTCCAGTTCTGGGTGGGGTTGGTGCCGTAGGCGACGTAGGTGCCACCTCTGCCCAGCACGGTGAACGTACGCATCGAGCCGGTCCGGCCCCTCGCCATCCACATCGGCTGGCGAGGCGGCTCACTCGTTCGGATGACCGAGCAGGTTCGGGCCCCGATTCCTGGGTAGCCACGTGGTCGGAACCCGCGGAGACGAGGAGGACGTGGTGCGCGCGCTGATTCTCAACTGCAGCCTGAAGAAGTCGTCGGAGCCGTCGAACACGCAGGCGCTCGCGGACTTCGTGGCGGCCGGGCTGACCGAGCACGGCGTCGCGGTCGAGTCCCTCCGGGTCGCCGACTACTCGGTGCTGCCCGGGGTCGCGACCGACCTCGGCGAGCTGTCCGACGAGTGGCCGGGCCTGCACGAGAAGGTGCTCGAGGCGGACATCCTCGTGATCGCCACGCCGACCTGGCTGGGCCGGCCCTCGTCGATCGCGCAACGAGTGCTCGAGCGGATGGACGCGATGATGTCCGAGACCGACGACGAAGGCCGGCCGGTGGCCTACAACCGGGTCGCCGGCGTGGTCGTCACGGGCAACGAGGACGGTGCGCACCACGTGATCAGCGAGGTGGCCGGCGGGCTCACCGACATCGGCTACACGATCCCGGGCCAGGCCTGGACCTACTGGAACATGGGCCCCGGACCGGGCCCGGACTTCTCCGAGACGCCGCACGGACATGAATGGTCGGAGAAGACCGCGGCGACCATGGCCGCGAACCTCGTAGCCGTCGCGAAGGCGCTGTCCGAGCGCCCGATCCCCGCCTGAGACAGGAGACGTCATGGTCCAGCTCGGCTATTTCCTGTCCTGTGAGGAGTTCGGCCCGCGGGAGCTGGTGCGGCAGGCGAAGATGGCCGCCGACGCCGGCTTCGAACGGCTCTGGATCTCCGACCACTTCCACCCGTGGAACGGCGAGCAGGGTCAGAGCCCGTTCGTGTGGTCGGTCATCGGCGCGCTCTCCGAAGCCGTCGACCTGCCGATCACCACGGCCGTGACGTGTCCGACCGTGCGCGTCCACCCGGCCGTCGTGGCGCAGGCCGCGGCGACCGCGGCGGTTCAGCTCGACGGGCGCTTCGTCCTCGGCGTCGGCACCGGCGAGGCGCTCAACGAGCACATCCTGGGCGACCCGTGGCCGGCGGCGGATGTCCGGCTCGAGATGCTCGCGGAAGCGATCGACGTCATCCGCGAACTCCACCGCGGCGGTGTGGTCAACCATCACGGCACCCACTACACGGTCGAGGGTGCGCGGATCTACACGCTGCCGGACGAACCCGTGCCGGTGTACGTGTCCGGCTTCGGCCCCAAGGCGGCCGACCTCGCCGGTCGTATCGGTGATGGTTTCGTGTGCATGATGCCCGACGCCGACCTGGTCCAGCGGTTCCGTGCCGCGGGTGGCGGCGCCAAGCCGGCGCAGGGCGGGTTCAAGGTCTGCCACGCACCCAGTGCCGAGGAGGGCCTCGCCACCGCACACCGCATCTGGCCGAACATGCAGCTCCCAGGCGAACTGGCCCAGGTACTGCCCCAGCCGCGGCATTTCGAGCAGGCGGCGACGTTGGTGAGCCGGGAGACGATGGCCGGCTCCCTGCCGACCGGTCCGGATCCCGAGCCGTACCAGGAAACCTTGAAGTCCTATCTGGACGCCGGGTTCGACGAGGTGTACGTGGCTCAGATCGGCCCCCGTCAGGATGAGTTCTTCGACTTCTGGCGGACGAAGGTCAGCTGACCCGGGACTCGCCGAACGTCTGGGCCGTCAGTCGAGCAAGCGGATCACGGCCTGCTCGACGGTGACACGCAGCTTCTCGTCGTCCAGGTCGCGGGAGTCGTCCGGCAGGCCGGCCAGCGCGTCGCCGATGGTCTCGCCACGTTCCCACGCGGCGAGCACCCGCGGGTCCACATAGGAGCGCCGGGCCACCGCGGGCGTGTTGCCCAGCTGCTCGGCGACCTGGGTCATGGCGGCCTTCTCCGCGCGCCGCCGGCCCCGCTCGGAACGCGGCTCGGCCGTTTCCGCCAGCGCGGTGGCGGCCAGCACCGTGGCGTGCCAGGTGCGCAGGTCCTTGGTGGTGAACGGCTCGCCGACCAGCTCCCGCAGCCGGTCGTTCACGTCGTCCGCGTGTACCTCGCACCGGGTGCCGCGGTCCCGGTAGACGAGCAGCCGGTCCGCGTCGCCGCGGCCGCGGCGCAGCGCGGTCACCAGGGCGGCCAGCGCGCCGTCCCGGATGCGGATCCTGCGCTCCACACCTCCCTTCGCGGGAAAGCAGAACAGGATCGCGCCACCGCGCACGGCGACGTCGCCGCGCAGCAACGTGGCGACGCCACGCGTGCCATTGTCCTGTGCGTACTCCTCGCCGCCCACCCGGAACACGCCGCGGTCCAGCATCCGCAGCGCGCCCGCGATCACCCGCGTGCGGCCGAGACCTGCCGCGCCCAGGTCGCTGTCCACGGCCGCACGCAAGTCAGGCAGCCGCTTGGCGAGCTCCACGACCCGCTGGTGCTTCTCCACGTCCCGGCTGCGCCGCCACTGCTCGTGGTAGAGGTACTGCCGCCGCCCGGCGTCGTCGGAGCCGACCGCCTGGATGTGGCCGTTGGGGTACGGGCAGATCCACACGTCACGCCACGCGGGCGGGATCACCAGGCCGCGGATGCGTGCCAGCGTCTCGTCGTCGCGCACCGTCGCGCCCGCATGGTCGAGGTAGCGATAGCCACGGCCCGAGCGGCGGCGGCTGATCCCCTTGCCCCAGACGTTGCTCCGGCGCAACCTCACCGCGCGACGGGCACCGGCATCGCTCATGGCGTTCGATTACCCCGGACCGGCGAATGGATGCCCAGCGAGAGCGCGCACGTTTGAGACCGCCCGTGCTGGGAATCATCACCTTGTCATTACCGTGACTCGTTGATCGCGCCGAAGCAGCATGGCCGGTCAGCACTCTAGGAGGTTCTCGTGATCGTTCTTGGTGTCGTGTTACTTCTCATCGGCTTCCTCGCGAAGATCTCCATCCTGTGGACGATCGGAATCGTGCTCGTCGTGGTCGGGGCGGCCCTCGCCATCCTGGGTGGTACCGGTCGTCGCGTCGGTGGCCGGGCGCACTGGTACTGAGGGTTAGTCGAGGAGGCCCAGCAATGACCAGCATCCAGAAATCGGTCGACGTCGGAACTCCGGTGCGTACCGCGTACAACCAGTGGACGCAGTTCGAGTCGTTTCCGGCCTTTATGGAGGGTGTGGAGCGGGTCATCCAGGAGACGCCGACCAGGACGCACTGGCAGACGTCGATCGGCGGGGTGACCCGCGAGTTCGACGCGGAGATCACCGAGCAGCATCCGGACGAGCGGATCGCCTGGCACACGGTGGACGGTCCGCGACAGTCCGGTGTGGTCACCTTTCACCGGATCGACGACCGGACCACGCGGGTGTACCTGCAGATGGAATACGAACCGGATTCGCTGGCCGAGAAGGCCGGCACGGCGCTGGGCGTCGTCGGGCACCGGATCCAGGGCGACCTGGAGCGGTTCAAGGAGTTCGTCGAGCGCAACGGTGAGACCGGTGCGTGGCGCGGCGAGGTCGACCCGCCACCGCAGCAGGGATGATCGTCGTCTGGCGTGCTGCGCCATCCGCCGGCCCGGACCACGTCCGGGCCGGCGGCGCCTGCATCAGCCGGATGTCTCGGTGGTGCCGTGCGGGGTGCCGACCGGTTTGGACTCCGGCGACCCGCGCTGTCGCAAGTAGACGCTGAGAACGGCCATCGAGCCGATGGCGAGGAACTCGGACTGCCAGTTCTGCAGTGTCCGGTTCCAGAAGTCGGCGCCGGCGACGTACTGGGGCCAGGTCACCGGGTCGGTGAGCTGGCTGAGCTGCTCCTCGTTGAACGCGCTGAGCCCGGCGATCGACTGGGCCAGCCAGGACAGCAGGAACAGGCCGCCCATGACCAGGCACAGCGAGCGGGAGAACACGGCGGTGCGCCACCCACCCGCCCGGGCCCACCTCGGTGCGTCCGGGCCGGCGTGCGGCCCGATCCGCTGCTTCTCGTCGGACTCGAGCCCGACCTCGTCCGGCTGCTTGGACTCCGGCGAGCCGCGCTGCACCAGCCACACGGTGGCGATGACGTAGAGGAAGAACTGCAGGTATTCCGACTGCCAGTTCTCCGCGACGTCGACCGCGAAGTCGGACGTGGTGAGGAAGTGCCAGAGCGTGATCGACTGGCCGCCGCCGAGGAGCTGGCGGTGGTTGTAGTCGGCATGGCCGGCGATCGCCTGCCCGACCAGCGCCGCGAGGAACAACAGTCCGAACGCGACACTGAGCCCGTTGTCCCGGAGGAACCGCTTCATCTCCACCCCTCCTCACGTGCCCCGGAAACCGGACGACGTCACAGGCGCAGCAGGCCGACGACGATGAAGTACGCCAGGCCGGCCAGCACGGTGCCCAGGTAGATCAGGAAGAGCGTCCAGCGCAGTGTCTCGCGCATCAGGCCCCCAGCAGGCAGTCGTAGGTGCCCTCGGCCGAGCGGGCGCAGCCGGCCGCCGCGATCCGCCAGCCGGAGTCCAGCTCGACGAGGAACAGCGTGCCGGTCGACGCACGGGCCTGCGCACGGTCGCCCCACACGTCGACCGTGTCGACCGCGCCGCCCGCGATGTCGACCGACTCGAGCGAGGTCGCGCACGGCTCGCCTTCGGCGTACTCGAGCTGGTCGCGGGTGTCCGCCGCCAGCAGCGCGCACGCGGCAGCCGTGTCGTGATCGCCCATCGCGGCGAGAAACGTCGTGGCAACGGCTCGCGAGTCGTTCTCGCGCGCACCCGTCGCGCAGCCGGCACACACGGCGACGAGCACCGCCACGAACGCGGGCCGGAAGATCACCGGGTGATCCTCCGGCCGCCACTCGGCGCTGTCAATTTGATGCTTGGACCGGAAGTGGGGGTGGCGGCACGGGTGACGCCCGGCGCGCGGGGTACCCGGTGCGAACGTGCAGGTCCATCCCGGGAGGACGGTATGACCCAGACGGTCGGTGACCACCTGCTCGAACGGCTGCGTGAATGGCACGTCGAGCAGGTGTTTGCTTATCCGGGCGACGGCATCAACGGCATCGTGGTGGCGTTCGGCAAGTCGGACAACACGCCACGGTTCGTGCAGACCCGGCACGAGGAGCTGGCCGCGTTCGCCGCGGTCGGCTACGCGAAGTTCAGCGGGAAGGTCGGCGTGTGCCTGGCGACCTCCGGGCCGGGAGCGATCCACCTGCTCAACGGCCTGTACGACGCGAAGCTCGACCACGTGCCGGTGGTGGCGATCGTCGGGCAGACGGCGCGCAGCGCCATGGGTGGTTCCTACCAGCAGGAGGTCGACCTGCAGTCGTTGTTCAAGGACGTGGCGAGCGAGTACCTGGTGGAGGTGAACGTCGCCGAGCAGCTGCCGAACGCGCTGGACCGGGCGTTCCGCACCGCACTGGCGTCCCGTGCGCCGACGGCGTTGATCATTCCCGCGGATCTGCAGGAGGAGCCGTACACGCCACCGGGGCACGAGTTCAAGCACGTGCCCTCGTCGCCGCCGAGCGCGCCGCGTACCGAGATGACGGCTGCCGACGACGAGATCGCGCGGGCCGCCGCCGTGCTGAACGAGGGCTCGCGGCTGGCGATCCTGGTCGGTCAGGGTGCGCGGGGCGCCGCCGGCGAGGTGTGCCAGGTGGCCGAGCTGACCGGTGCGGGGGTGGCGAAGGCGTTGCTGGGCAAGGACGTGCTGCCGGACAATCTGTCCTATGTGACCGGTTCGATCGGCCTGCTCGGCACCCGGCCGAGCTACGAGCTGATGACCGGCTGCGACACCCTGCTGATAGTCGGCTCGAACTTCCCGTACTCGCAGTTCCTGCCCGAGTTCGGCAAGGCGCGCGGCGTGCAGATCGATGTGGACGGTCGGCTCGTGGGCATGCGTTACCCGACCGAGGTGAACCTGGTCGGTGACGCCAAGGCCACGCTGACGCGCTTGGTTCCCAAGCTGGCGCGCAAGCAGGATCGCTCGTGGCGGGAGACGATCGAGAAGAACGTGGCGCGATGGTGGGAGGTCATGGAGCGGCAGGCCATGGTGGATGCCGATCCGGTGAACCCGATGCGCATCGTGTGGGAGCTGTCCTCCCGCATCCCCGACGACGCGATCGTGACGGCCGACTCGGGGTCGGCGGCCAACTGGTATGCCCGTCACCTGCGGATGCGTGGCCGGATGCGTGGCTCGTTGTCCGGCACGCTCGCGACGATGGGCGCGGCGGTGCCGTATGCGATCGGCGCGAAGTTCGCCCACCCCGGCCGGCCGGTCGTGGCGCTCGCCGGCGACGGCGCGATGCAGATGAACGGGCTGGCCGAGCTGCTCACGATCCGCCGCTACGCACATCTGTGGCAGGACCCGCGGCTGGTGGTGTGCGTGCTGCACAACAACGACCTGAACCAGGTCACCTGGGAGCTGCGTGCGATGGGTGGCGCCCCCAAGTTCGAGGACTCCCAGGTGCTGCCCGACGTGTCCTACGCGGAGCTGGCCCGCACCATGGGCCTGACCGCGATCGAGGTCGACAAGCCGGACGACCTCGGCCCGGCGTGGGACCAGGCCCTCGCCGCGGATCGGCCGGTGGTTCTCGACGTGCGCTGCGATCCCGAGATACCGCCCATCCCGCCACACGCGAGCTGGGACCAGATCAAGGCCACCACCGAGGCGCTGCTCAAGGGCGACCCGCAGGCCTGGGACATGATCACGAAGGGGATGCGGACCAAGGCGGCGGAGCTCATCCCGGGCCTGGGGGACGCGTAGCGCGACCGCGTCGCGGGGTCGGGCGCGGTGTGCTGAGGTGGGGACATGCGAACCCGGGCGGGAGGCGTCGGATGACCGAGGTGAGCACGGCGGCATCTGATGCGGAGGTCATCGGGCGGGTCGACGCGTACTGGCGGGCGGCGAACTACCTGTCGGTCGGGCAGATCTACCTGCTCGACAACCCGCTGCTGCGCGAGCCCCTGGCGGTGGAGCACATCAAACCGCGGCTGCTGGGGCACTGGGGTACGACCCCGGGCCTGAACTTCGTCTACGCGCACCTGAACCGGGTGATCCTGGAACGGGACGCGAACGTCATGTACGTGATCGGGCCCGGGCACGGCGGGCCCGGCCTGCTCGCGCACACCTGGCTCGAGGGCAGCTACTCGCAGGCCTACCCGGAGGTGCCGCGCGACGAGGACGGCATGCGGATGCTGTTCCGCCAGTTCTCCTTTCCCGGCGGCGTGCCGAGCCACGTGGCGCCGGAGGTGCCCGGGTCGATCCACGAGGGCGGCGAGCTGGGCTACTCCCTGGCCCACGCCTACGGAGCGGCGTTCGACAACCCCGACCTCGTGGTCGCCTGCGTCGTCGGGGACGGCGAGGCCGAGACCGGCCCGCTGGCCACGAGCTGGCACGCCAACAAGTTCCTCGACCCGGTGCACGACGGCGCGGTGCTGCCGATCCTGCACCTCAACGGCTACAAGATCGCCAACCCGGCCGTCCTGGCCCGCATCCCGCACGACGAGCTGGACGCCCTGCTGCGTGGCTACGGCTACGCGCCGCGGTACGTCAGCGGGTCCGATCCGCAGCGGATGCACCAGGAGATGGCCGCCGCCCTCGACGATGCGTTCACCGCGATCGCCGGGATCCAGCACGCCGCGCGGGAGGGCGGAACCACCACGCGGCCGCGCTGGCCGATGATCGTGCTCCGGTCCCCGAAGGGGTGGACCGGACCGGCCGAAGTGGACGGTCTGCCGGTGGCGGACACGTGGCGCGCCCACCAGGTGCCGCTCGCGGCGGTGCGGGAGAACCCGGCGCACCTCGCGATGCTCGAGGAGTGGCTGCGCTCCTACCGGCCCGCGGAGCTGTTCGACGACCTCGGCCACCCGGTCCCCGGGCTCCTCGCCTCGGCGCCCCGGGGCGAGCGGCGGATGGGCGCCAACCCGCACGCCAACGGCGGGCTGCTGCTGCGTTCGCTGACCATGCCCGACTTCCGCGACTTCGCCGCCCGCGTGGACCGCCACGGCGCGTCGGCGTCGGAACCCACCCGGGTCCTCGGCCGGTTCCTGCGCGAGCTGACCAGCCGCAACGCCCAGGCCCGCAACTTCCGCCTCTTCGGCCCGGACGAGACCGCGTCCAACCGGCTCGACGCCGTCTACGACGTCACCGGCAAGCAGTGGCAGGCCGAGGTGCTGCCGGTCGACGAGCACCTCGTACCCGACGGCCGGGTGGTCGAGGTGCTCTCCGAGCACCTGTGCCAGGGCTGGCTGGAGGGCTACCTGCTCACCGGCCGGCACGGCCTGTTCTCCTGCTACGAGGCGTTCATCCACATCGTCGACTCGATGTTCAACCAGCACGCCAAGTGGCTCAAGACCAGCAAGCGGCTGCCCTGGCGCCGGCCTATCGCGTCGCTGAACTACCTGCTCACCTCGCACGTGTGGCGCCAGGACCACAACGGCTTCTCCCACCAGGACCCCGGCTTCATCGACCACGTGGTCAACAAGAAGGCCGAGGTGACCAGGGTCTACCTGCCCCCGGACACGAACACGCTGCTCTCGGTCGCCGACCACTGCCTGCGCAGCCGCGACTACGTCAACGTGATCGTGGCGGGCAAGAACGAGGCCCCGGACTGGCTCCCGATGGACGAGGCCGTCCTGCACTGCGCCCGGGGCGCGGGGATCTGGGAGTGGGCCGGCAACGAGCAGGGCGGCGAACCCGACGTGGTGCTCGCCTGCGCGGGCGACGCGCCCACCCTCGAGGTGATGGCCGCCGTGTCGCTGCTGCGCGAGCACCTGCCCGGCCTGCGCGTGCGGGTGGTGAACGTGGTCGACCTGATGCGGCTGCAGCCGCACTCCGAGCACTCCCACGGGATGACCGACCGCGAGTTCGACGCGATCTTCACCCCGGACCGGCCCGTGATCTTCGCCTACCACGGTTACCCCTGGCTGATCCACCGGCTGACCTACCGCCGGACCAACCACCACAACCTCCACGTCCGCGGCTACAAGGAGGAAGGCACCACCACCACGCCGTTCGACATGCTCGTGCTGAACGACATGGACCGCTTCCAGCTGGTCATGGACGTGCTCGACCGGGTGCCCGAGCTCGGTGCGGAGACCGCGTTGCTGCGTCAGCGCATGCAGGACATGCGCACCCGGCACCACCAGTGGACCCGCACCCGCGGCGAGGACCTGCCCGAGGTCCGCGACTGGACCTGGCCCTACTGATGCACGTCCTGGTGGTCAACGCCGGCTCGTCCAGCCTCAAGGTCCGCCTGCTCGACCCGCACGACACCGTCGTCGCGGCCCTCGACCTCGGCGAATGGGCCGGCGACCGGGAGACCGAACAGCTCGCCGGCTTCGTCCGCGGGCTGGCCCGCGTGGACGCCGTCGGCCACCGCATCGTGCACGGCGGCCCGGAGTTCACCGGACCGGTGGTGCTCGACGGCGACGTCCGCGACCGGATCGCGGCACTCGCCGAGCTGGCGCCGCTGCACCAGCCACGCGGCGTGGCCGGCATCGACGCGCTGGCCGCGGTCCTGCGCGACGTGCCGGCGATCGCCTGCTTCGACACCGCCTTCCACCACGACCTGCCCGCCGCCGCGGCGACCTACGCGCTGCCCCGCGAGTGGAACCGGCGATGGGGGCTGCGGCGGTACGGCTTCCACGGCCTGTCCCACGCCTACGCCGCACGCCGCGCGGGACAGCTGCTCGGCCGCGGCGACCTGCGGGTGGTGAGCTGCCACCTCGGCGCGGGCGCCTCGCTCGCTGCCGTGGCGGCCGGCCGGTCGGTCGACACCACCATGGGCTTCACCCCGCTCGCCGGGCTGGTGATGGCCACCCGGTCGGGGAGCGTCGACCCCGGCCTGCTGCTGTGGCTGCTGCGCCACGCCGGCACGAGCGTCGACGAGCTCGGTGACGTGCTCGAGCACCGGTCCGGCCTCGCCGGGCTGACCGGGGGCAGCGGTGACATCCGGGAGATCGCCGGCTCGGACGACCCGGACGCCACGCTGGCGCTGGCCGTCCACGTGCACCGGCTGCGCCGCGAGATCGCCGGCATGGCGGCGGCCATGGACGGCCTCGACGCGCTCGTGTTCACCGGGGGCATCGGCGAACACCAGCCGCCGGTGCGCGCGGGCACCGCCGCGGGGTTGGGCTTCCTCGGCGTGCGCCTGGACGAGGCCGCGAACCGGGCGGCCGCCGGCGACGCGGACATCTCCGCCGCGGGCGCCGCGGTCTCCGCGCTGGTGATCACTGCCCGAGAGGACGCCGAAATAGCCCGCCAGGTAAGGGAAACCCTGCACTGAAGGAGCCGGCGGGCTTCGATGCCTGATGGCGGTCCGGGTCGGGCGACCGGGGCGGCGGCGTCGGTGACCATCGACACGGGATAGGAAGCGCCGATTCGGGGAACACGTCAGGGAACAAGCAACGGCGTCGGGCGATCGTGAGGGAGCGTTGATGGAACACTTGAACGTGGTCGTGCTCGGACTCGACGAGGTGAACCTCGAGTTGCTGCGGCGGGTACCGGATGCGGACCGTTACGAGTTCCACGGCCTGATGACGATCGGCGAGTTACAACTAGGCGACGACATCCCGATCGCCGACCTCCTGCGCGAGGCGGAGTCGCGGATCGAGGCGTTCGACGGCCGGATCGACGCGATCGTCGGGTTCTGGGACTTCCCGGTCAGCACCCTCGTGCCGGTGCTCTGCCAGCGCTTCGGGCTGCGTGGCGCGAGTCTCGAGTCGGTCCTGCGCTGCGAGCACAAGTACTGGAGCAGACTGGTGCAGCGCGAGGTCATCGACGAGTACCCGCCGTTCGCCCTGGTCGACCTGGACGATCCGCGGCTGCCGGCCGAGGTGGGCTACCCGTGCTGGCTCAAGCCGGTGAAGTCGTTCTCCTCCAAGCTCGCGTTCGAGGTGACCGACGACGACGAGTTCACCGCGGCCGTCGACGAGCTTCGCGACGGCGTCGCCCGGGTGGGGGAGCCGTTCGAGTACCTGCTCGACATGGCCGACCTGCCGCCGGAGGTCGCCGACGCAGGTGGCCAGGGGGTGCTCGCCGAGCGCGCCCTGTCCGGAGACCGGGCTGCCGTCGAGGGCTACGTGCAGGACGGTCGCGTCGTCGTCTATGGCGTGCTCGACTCCCTCATCTACCCCGGTGTCTCGAGCTTCCTCAGGCACCAGTACCCGTCGCAGCTGCCGGCGCCGATGCGGGAACGGCTTACCGACGTGTCCCAGCGGCTCATGCAGAAGATCGGTCTCGACAACGCCACGTTCAGCATCGAGTACTTCTGCGACCCGGACACCGGCGAGATCAACGTCCTGGAGATCAACCCGCGGCACTCCCAGGCACACGCCGAGCTGTTCGAGCAGGTCGACGGGTTCCCGAACCACCACTACATGCTCAAGGCCGCGCTCGGTGAGGAACCCGGGCCCGCCGGCGTGGGGCAGTACGGGATCTCCGCACGCTGGTACCTGCGCCACTTCGCCGACGGCGTGGTGCGCCGCGGACCGACCGCCGAGGAGATCGCCGCCGTCGAGAGGGACGTGGACGGCGTCCGCATCCAGCGCAAGGCGCCCGACGGTGCCCGCCTTTCCGAGCAGCCCGGCCACGACAGCTACAGCTACGAGCTCGCCGAGATCATCGTCGGCGCCGAGAACGTCACGGACTTGCAGGAGAAGTACGGCCGGTGCGTGGCCGCGCTTCGGTTCGAGATCGACGAGGAGAACGAGAAGTAACCGCGGAAGGGGAACCAGGCCCGTTGCGAGTCGTCACCTCACTGCCCCACGAGATCAAGGAAGAACAGCACGTCTGGATCCCGATGCCGGACGGCGCCCGGCTGGCTGCCCGGATCTGGCGGCCCCTGAGCTCCGACGACGAGCCGGTGCCCGCGATCCTCGAGTACATCCCGTACCGCAAACGCGACCTCACCGCGGTCCGTGACTCGATCGCCCATCCCTACCTGGCCGGGCACGGGTTCGCCTGCGTGCGCGTGGACATCCGGGGCTCCGGCGAGTCCGACGGCGTGCTCATCGACGAGTACCTCGAGCAGGAGCAACGCGACGCCGAGGACGTGCTCGCGTGGCTCGCCGACCAGCAGTGGTGTGACGGGCGCACCGGCATGATGGGCATCTCCTGGGGCGGGTTCGCGGCCCTGCAGGTCGCCGCGCGACGGCCGCCGAGCCTCGGGGCCATCTGTGTCGCGTCGTTCACCGACGACCGGTTCGCCGACGACATGCACTACATGCGCGGTTGCCTGCTGTCGGACAACCTGGCCGAGTCCGGCACCATGTTCGCCTACAGCGCGTGCCCGCCGGATCCCGCGCTGGTCGGCGAGCGATGGCGGCAGCTGTGGCTGGAGCGACTCGACGCGGCCCGCCCGTGGGTGGCCGAGTGGCTGCGCCACCAACGCCGTGACGACTACTGGCGGCACGCCTCGGTCTGCGAGGACTTCTCCGCGATCCAGGTTCCCGTGTTCGCCTCCTGCGGCTGGGCCGACGGCTACTCCAACGCGGTGCTGCGTCTCATGGACGGACTGCGGGTTCCCCGCAAGGGACTGATCGGTCCGTGGTCGCACAAGTACCCGCACCTCGGCGTGCCCGGCCCGGCCATCGGCTACCTGCAGGAGGTCGTCCGCTGGTTCGACCGGTGGCTGCGGGGCTCCTCCGACAACGCCGGCGAGGCCGCGGCGGAGCCGGTGCTGCGCGCCTGGATGCAGGACAGCGTGCCGCCGTCGACGTCCTACGAACAACGCCCGGGCCGCTGGGTCGGGGAACGCTGAATGGCCGTCCTCGAACGTCCGCCGCGACGTGCATCCACTCGCGCCGCACCGCATCGCCCCGCTCGGCGAGCAACCGCCGGACACCGTGCTCACCGTGCAGTCCCCGTTGTCCGTCGGCCAGTTCGCCGGCAAGTGGTCGTCCTACAGCGCACCTCCGGACCTGCCGTACGACCAACGCGAGGAGGACGGCGGCTCACTCGTGTTCGAGACCGGCGTGCTCACCGAGGACTGCGAGATCCTCGGCGAACCGGTGGTGCACCTCGACGTGTCGGCCGACCGGCCGGTCGCGATGATCGCCGCACGCCTGTCCGACGTCGCCGAGGACGGCAGCGCCACCCGCGTCACCTACGGCCTGCTCAACCTCACCCACCGCGACTCCCACGACCATCCCCAGCCACTCGAGCCTGGCCGCCGCTACCGTGTCGATGTCCCGCTGAACGGTGTGGCGCAGGCGTTCCCGGCGGGGCACCGCATCCGACTCTCACTGTCCACTTCGTACTGGCCACTTGCCTGGCCGCCGCCGGAGCCCGTCCGGCTGTCGATCCACACCGAGGGCAGCTCGCTGGACCTGCCGGTCCGGCCGATCGCCGCGTCGGACGAGGTCACGCTCCAGCCGTTCGACGAGCCCGAAGGTGCCCAACCGCTCGCGACGGCGATACTGAGCCCAGGGGAGTACCGCTGGGACGTCAGCCGGAACCTGATCACCTACGAGTCCGCGCTGGACATCGTGAAGGACAGCGGAACCGTCCGGTACGAGGACACCGGCATCGAGATCGGCAAACGCGTCCGCGAACGCCACGGCTGGGTCGCCGACGACTTCACCTCGGTCCGTGGCGAGACCGAATGGACGATGACCTTCGCCCGCGGTGGCTGGTCCACAAAGGTCGTGACGCGTCAGGTGCTGACCTGCACGGAGTCCGAGTTCCGGCTCCATGCTCAGCTGGACGCCTATTCGGGTGATACCCGGGTCCGTTCCCGGAACTGGAACATCGCGGTGCCGCGAGACCTGATGTGACCCGTTGTTCACTCGTTTAGGTGGCGTCGCAGCGGGCAGCCATTCCTATGACCACCATGGAAGAAACCGTCGGGCTGCTGGACATCCTGGATGAACTGTCCTATCCGGCCCAGAAGTGGCAGATCACCACGTGCGCGGACCTGCGCGGCGCGGACGTCCGGACGCGCCGGGCGCTGTATGACCTGAGGCCGCGCAGCTATGCGAGCGCGGAGGACGTCGTCGAGTCCCTGGGGTAGGTACCCGTCCGCGGGCTTCCAGCGCCCGCGTGGTCGGTGAGACTCGGGTGGGCTCCGCGTGGAAGCGGCTGGACCGCCAGCTCACCAGGAAGCTCGCGCCGAGCGTGCGGCCTCCGGAGACTCGTGGACTGTTCGGCAGTGCGGTTCGACCGGGTCGCATGGGGAATACCGCTGGCATGGGTGTGCGAGTGCTGGCAGTGGGAGCGTCGGCGGGCGGCGTGGAGTCGCTCCAAGGGCTGGTCGCCGGTCTGCCGCCGGACCTGAACGCGTGCGTGCTGGTGACCGTGCACGTATCGCCGACGGCGCGGAGCGCGTTGCCGCGGATCCTCACTCGGGCCGGTCGGCTGCCCGCGGCGCACGCGCGAGACGGGGACCCGCTACGGCCGAACACGATCGTGGTGGCGCCGCCGGACCGGCATCTGCTGACCGTCGAAGGGCGTGTCCAGTTGAGTGCCGGGCCGACGGTCAACCGGCACCGACCGTCGGTGGACGTGATGTTCACCAGCGCGGCCCGGTGGGCCGGCGCCGGCATGGTCGCGGTGGTGCTGTCGGGTGCGCTCGACGACGGTGCGGTCGGGGCGGCGTTGGTGGCCAAGGCCGGGGGAGTCGTGATCGTGCAGGACCCTGCCGAGGCGCCCTTCGCCGGCATGCCGGGTGCCGCGCTGTCCGCGGTGCCGGAGGCGACCGTCGCACCGGTCGCGGAGATGACTGGGCTGTTGGTCCCGGCCGTCCATGCCGCACCTGTACCCGTGCACCGGGTCGACACCGGGGAGGGAGGCACACCGATGAGCATGTTCGAGAGCAGTGACCCGACCTACCTGGCGCCCGAGGAGACGGGCCTGACCCGTCTGGTCTGCCCGGACTGCGGTGGGTCCCTCGCCCAGGTCGACCTCCCCTCGATCAGCTATCACCGGTGCCATGTCGGCCACCAGTGGTCACCGCAGACGCTGGCCGCGGCGCAGGCCGAAGAGGTGGAGAAGAAGTTGTGGGCCGCGGTGGCGGCCCTGGACGAGCAGGCGGCGCTGCGCCGTCACCTGGCCACGCACAGCGGCGACTCGCCCGAGGAGGCCCCTGCGGAGCACCTGCGGGCCGCCCAGAGTGCCGGCAGCCTTGCGATAACGCTGCGGGACAAGCTCGGCGCGGTGTCCCGCGACGATCGCGACCGTCCCGCTCAGACAGGCGAGGAGACGCCCCACCACTGAACGTGCGTCACATCTTGAGCTGGTAGCGCGCTGCCTGGTCGGCGTGCGAAGCGTCCACGTAGACGTTGTAGCTCTCGGCCTGCAGCGAGGTGACGCTGGCGAAGTCGCGCTGGCCGCGGGTGCTCCAGTGGGCGGCGAACCCGAAGATGGCGCCCCACGCGGCGCCGATGAGCAGGCTGACGAGCACGAGCCAGATCCAGCCGGGGCCGACCGCGAAGAGGCCGAAGAGCAGTCCGATGAGGAGGCCGAACCAGGCGCCGCTGGCGGCGCCGGCGGCCGCGGCGCGGCCGCGGGTGAGGCGTCCGGTGACTTGCTCGACGCTGCGCAGGTTGTCGCCGACGATGCGGACGTGTTCGACCGGGAACCCGTCGTCGGACATCCGGTCGACCAGCCGCTGCGCGCTCGCGTAGTCGGCGAACGTGGCGATGAGCTGCTGCGGGCCGGATCGGTCGACCGGCCGCGCGAAACCCTGATCGGTCATGAGCCCTCCTCGAGCGCGAGCCTGCTCAGCCCGGCCTGGACCTGCCTCATCCATCACGGGTGATACAGGAAGGCGGGCGTATGCTTGGTCGGTTGCAGAGGTGGGAACCATGAGCACGCTGATTCGTGTCGATGAGGTGCCCGCAGCCGACCGCCTCGACTTCGTGCAGAACATGACGGCCGCGACGTGGGTGCCGATGGAATGCCGCGCCTTGTACACCACCGATTACCAGGGGGAGTTCCGCGCGAGCGGCCTGGGGGCGATGCAGGTGGTCGTGATGGACGTCATGCCCATCACGGTGCGGCGCACTCCGGAGCTGATCTCCCAGGCCGACCCCGACATGCTGAAAATGGTGCTGGTGCGCGGCAGCAACTCCTGCGTGATCGACCAGGGTGACCGGCAGGCCCGCGTGTCGGCGGGCGAGTTCGCCATCTACGACACCCAGCGCCCGTACGAGGTGGTTTGCGGGGTCGATGGGGAACAGCCGACGCAGATGATGACGTTCATGTTCCCGCCGTCGATGATGCCGCTGCCCCGTAGCCGGCTCGGCCGGCTGGCTGCCGTGCGCTTCGCGGCCACCGCCGGCCTGGGCGATCTGACCTCGCAGTTCCTCCTCCAGCTGGCCCGCAACGTCGATCTCTACAGCCCGGCGGAGGCCGCGCGGCTCTCGGCCGCCGCTCTCGAGGTGCTGGCCACGCGGCTGGCGCGGGAGCTGGACGTCGGCGACTGGGGCACGCCGGAGGCCCGCAGGCACGCCCTGCTCACCACCGTGCAGGCCTTCATCCATCAGCAGCTGCGCGACCCCGGGCTGGCGCCGGCCACGATCGCCGCCGCCCAGCACATCTCGCTGCGCTCCCTGCACCAGCTCTTCCACGACGAGGGCCTGACGGTCGCGGGATGGATCAGGCAGCGACGCCTGGAGGGTTGCCGCCGTGACCTGGCCGATCCGGCGCTCGCCGCTCGTCCGGTCGCCGCCATCGCGAGCAGGTGGGGGTTCTCGAGCGCCGCCGACTTCAGCCGCGTCTTCCGGGCCGTGCACGGGCTGCCCCCGTCGGAGTACCGCAGGTTCGCACGCGTTGTGAACGTCCCTGCGCGGTAACCCAACGACAAGCCGGGCCCCTGCGTCGACGCTGGGCGTATGGCACCTGGACGTACGGCAACGCAGGCACGGACCACCGAGACGACGAGCTACCCGTTCGCGGACAGAGCCGCCGAGGACGAGCGCCTCGTGGCCCAGGGAGCGCTCTTCGATCCGCTCACCCGCCGGCTGCTGGGCCGCGCCGGGCTGGCACCCGGCATGCGCGTGCTCGACCTGGGCAGCGGCGCGGGCAACGTGGCCCGGCTGGCCGCCGAGCTGGTGGGGCCGGACGGCGTCGTCGTGGGCGTCGAGAAGGATCCGGCCGCGGTCGAGCTCGCCCGGCGGCGGACGGACGCGACCAACGTCGAGTTCCGGGTGGGCGACGCGCAGACGCTGGAGGGTGTCGAGGGCGGCTTCGACGCCGTGGTGGGGCGCCTGTTCCTCATGTACTTGCCGGATCCCGTGGCCGCGATCTGCCGGGCCGCGACGCGGGTGCGGCCCGGTGGCCTGATCTGCCTGCACGAGGCCGACCTGGCCTACCTGCCCGCCAGCCCGTACACGCCGCTGTGGGGTCAGGCCCACCAGTGGTTCCTGGCCGCGCTGGACAAGGCGGGGATCGAGCGGCGGATGGGCCCGGCGCTGTTCACCGCGTTCCGCGCCGCGGGGCTGCCGGGGCCGCGCCTGCTCGTCGAGACGTTCGCCGACGGCGGGCCGGACGCCCCGGCCTGGGGCTGGGCCAACGTGATCGCGGCGGCGGTCCCGCTGATGGAACGGCTCGGGGTGGCCACGCGGGCCGAAGTGGACCCGGACACGCTGCCCGAGCGGCTGCTGGCCGACACCCTCGCCTGCGACGGCTGCGTCATCGGCCCCCCGATGACCGGGGCCTGGGTCAACCTGCCCGCGGCGTGACCCTCACGGGTGACCCGGCGTCGACGATGAGGTCGTCATGAACGGTGTACCGGTGGACGTCCAGGCCATTCGCCGGCATTTCGCGTTCCCCCGGCTCGGCCGGATCGTCACGAACAACGCGGCGAGCACGCAGCCGCCGGCCGAGCTGGTGGCGCTGTACCAGTCGCTCGCGCCCGGATACGAGAACGTGCACCGCGGGCAGTCCAGCGCCTCGCAGGAGATGACCGCGCGGTTCGAGGACTCCTACGACACGATCGCCCGGTTCATCGGCGCGGAGGGCCGGGCCGGCATCGCGCTGTACCGGAACACGACCGAGTCCATCAACGCCGTGATGTACTCGCTGCTCACCGAGTTCCGTGACGGCGACAACGTCGTGACGACGATGATGGAACACAACTCCAACTTCGTCCCCTGGTACGCGATGTGCCGGGAGATCCTGCCCCGGCTGGGGCGCCGGGTGCACTACCGCCTGGCACGGTTCGACCCGCGTACCGGCGAGCTCGACCTCGATCACCTGGCGTCGCTGATCGACGCGCGCACCAAGCTGGTCTGCTGCACCGGCGCGTCGAACTTCCTCGGCACCAAGACCCCGCTGCGCGCCATCCGCGCGCTGGCCGACGCGAGCGGGTACCACCAGCCGACCGGCGAGCGGCGCTCGTACCTGCTGGTCGACGCCGCCCAGCTGGTGCCGGGCAACGTCGTGGACGTGCAGGCCCTCGACGTCGACTACCTCGCGTTCTCCTTCCACAAGATGCTCGCCCCGTTCGGCGTGGGCGTCCTGTACGGCAAGCAGCACCTGCTCGCGGCCGCGCTGCCGTTCCTGTACGGCGGCGACATGGTCGCCGAAGGGCGCGTGTTCCCCGACGAGGTCGGCTACAACCGCCTGCCCTGGAAGTACGCCGCCGGAACGCCCAACATCCTCGGCGCGATCGTCTCCGCGCAGGCGCTGCGCCTCCTGGTGGACCTGGCGCTGACACCCGGATACCCGACCTACTTCGGCACGGCCAGGCCCGTCGAACGGGCGACCGTCCACGACGCCATGCACCGCGTGTCGCGCTGGAACGAGCAGCTGACCGGCCGGGCACTGGACGGACTCGGCGCCATCGGCGGCATCACGATCTACGGCCCCCGCGACCCGGCACGGCGCACCTCGCTGGTCGCCTTCAACCTCGCCGGCCAGGACCCCGTCCGCGTCGCGGAAGCCCTCAACCGGGCCGGGATCGAGTCACGCGCGGGCTGTCACTGCGCCACCCTCGCACACCACCTGCTCGACCTCACCCCACCGGCCAGCTGCCGGCTCAGCTTCTACCTCTACAACACTCCCGACGAGGTCGACCAGGCCGTGGCCGCGGTCGCCGCCATCGCCGCCGGCCGCGCGGTGGCCGGGTCGGTCGCATGATCGGTCCTCGCTCCGGCGGACTCATCGCGGCGGGGGCGCGGTGGTGCGGCGGGCCACCAGGGTGGGGGAGAGCTTGATCTGCGCGGACGGCCGCTGCCGGTCGGCGATGCGGTCCAGCAGAAGTCGCGCGGCGTTGGCGCCGATCTCGTGGCCGGCCTGGTCCACGCTGGTGAGCGAGATGGGGCCGAGGGCGGCGAAGGTGGTGTTGTCGTATCCGGCCACGGACAGGTCGCGGGGAACGGCGAGGTCGGCCTCGGTCAGCGCCTCGAGCACGCCCATGGCGACGACGTCCGCGCCGGCGAAGATGGCCGTGGGACGGAGGGGGCGGGCCAGCAGCTGCCGCGCGCCGAGGTAGCCCCCTTCCTGGGTGTAGGTGGTGGAGACGATGTCGATCTCGAGGCCGCGGGCCCGCATCGCGGCCCGGTAGCCCTCGGCGCGCACCGCGTTGGGCATCTCCGCCAGACGGGTCGGGTTGGACTCGTGATGCTCGATGTGGGCGATCCGCCGGTGTCCGAGGTCGGCGAGGTGGTCGACCACGAGCGCGGCGCCCGCCGTGTCGTCGTCGGTCACCGTGTCGTAGCCGGCGGAGCGACCGTGGCGGCCGATCACGACGGTCGGCACGACGCCGGCGATGTGCTCGAGACGCGCCGCGGGTGCGATCGGGGCGACCAGGACCATGCCGTCCATGCCGCGGTCGATCATCGCGTCGGTGACCCGGGCCTCGGCGTCCTCGCCGTTGCCGCCGGGGCCCAGCAGGACCTGGTAGTCGGTGTCGCGCAACGACTCGGTCAGCCCGTCGAGGATCTCGGGGAAGAAGGGGTTGCGGATGTCCGGCAGCATCACGCCGATGGTGTAGGTCTGCCCGCGCATGCCTCGGGCCGCGGCGCGCGGCCGGTAGCCGAGCTCGGTGATCGCCTTGCGCACCTTCGCCTGCATGGTGGGACTGGTCCCGTAGGCGTTGCGCAGCACCTTGGACACGGCGGTCGTCGAGACCTGGGCGTGCCGGGCGACGTCGATGATCGTGATCCGCCGAGACGCTGGCTGCACCGTGGGTCCTCCGCGGCGTGGGGAACGTTTTCCGCAGTGTACGGCGCATCGTCTTGACGGCTGGTCGAACCAGCTCCTAGAGTCGGCCAACGCGGTTGTAAAACGTTACCCACTCCCTCCTCTCCGAAGCGCAAGACCAGAGTCGCCCTCGGTAGTGAAACGTTTCAGCTAGGTAGGCGCCAATGACTGTCGCCCCGAACGACCAGCTCGCGGATCCCGTCGCCGCCGCGGCTCGCCGGCCGGCCGCGCCACACCGGCGCGGAGCCCGGTCGAGGAGCAGCCGGCCCACTCCGCCGTGGTGGTTCGCGGTGCCGGCGTTGCTGCTGTTCGCGTTCGTCGTCCTCGTGCCGAGTGCTCGCGGGGTGTACTACGCCTTCACCGACTGGGACGGGCTGGACCCGGACTTCACCACGGTCGGGTTCGCCAACTTCGTCGAGATGTTCCGCGATCCAGCCGCGGTGCAGGCGGTCTGGCACACCCTGGTGATCGCCGTGGCGGTCACGGTCATCCAGAACCTGTTCGGACTGCTGCTGGCGCTCGGGGTCAACAGCATCATCAAGTCGCGCAACGTGCTCCGGGTTCTCCTCTTCGCGCCGGCAGTGGTCACCCCGATCGTCACGGCCTACCTGTGGCGCAACCTGCTCGGCCCGGACGGCGCGGTCAACAGCCTGCTGGGCGCGGTCGGGCTGGGGTCGTGGCGGCAGGACTGGCTGGGCGATCCGGAGCTCGCGCTGTGGTCGGTCGTCGCGGTCGTCGTGTGGCAGTTCGCCGGGTACTCGATGGTGATCTTCCTGGCCGGGTTGCAGTCGGTGCCCCGCGAGCTCTACGAGGCGGCCGCGATCGACGGTGCCGGCCCGGTGCGGCGGTTCTGGTCGGTCATCGGGCCGCTGCTCGCGCCGGCGTTCACGATCAACCTGATGCTGTCGATCATCGGCGGGATCAAGCTCTTCGACCAGGTGTACGCCCTGACCGGCGGCGGGCCGGGGCACGCGACCGACACGCTGTCGACGCTGATCTACAAGGACGCCTTCACGCTGGGGGAGTTCGGCTACAGCATCGCGCTGGCGGTGGTGCTCACGATGATCGTGGCCGCGGCCTCGACCGGGCAGTACCTCGTGCTGTCCCGCAACGAGAGGGCGGCGTCGTGAACCGCTACCGGGTGCGGACGTTCGGGCTGGAGCTGGTGATGGTCGCCGCCGCGCTGGTGGTCGGCTTCCCGGTGTACGTCCTGGTCAACCTCGCCGTCCGGCGATCGTCCGACACCTCGTCGCCCATCGCGCCGACCACATCGCCCACAGTGGACAACTTCACGCAGGCGTGGCAGCAGGGCGGGCTCGGCGGCGCGCTGGTCAACAGCGTGCTCGTCACGGCCGGCAGCGTGGTCATCGTGCTGGCGGTCTCGGCGCTCGCGGCGTACCCGCTGGCCCGCGCCACCGCCCGCTGGTCACGCTGGACGTTCCTGCTGATCATGCTGGGCCTGGTGTTGCCGTTCCAGCTCGCCGCGTTGCCGCTCTACCAGACCATGCGCGATCTCGGCCTGCTCGGCACCCCGTGGGCGCTGATCCTGTTCTACTCCGGCCTGCAGGTGCCGTTCACGACGTTCCTGTACGTCGGTTTCCTGCGCGCGTTGCCCCGCGACTTCGAGGACGCCGCGCTCATCGACGGCTGCACGCCGCTGCGGGCCTTCCGGTACGTGGTGTTCCCGATGCTGAAGCCGGTGACGGTGACCGCCTTGGTGCTCAATGCGGTCATCGTGTGGAACGACTTCTTCACCCCGCTGCTGTACCTGTCCGGCAGCGAGCAGCAGACGGTGCCGGTCGCCATCGCCGGTTTCGTCGGCCAGTACGTGTCCGAGTGGAACCTCATCTTCGCCGCGCTGGTGATCAGCATCGTGCCGATCCTGGTCGTCTACTTCGCACTGCAACGCAGCATCATCAACGGATTCGCCGGAGGGCTACGCGGATGACCGACATGCTGCGCCCGTACGGCCTGCAGGCCGAGCAACGGCACGAGCCACTGGGGCTGGGCGAGTCGCGGCCCCGGCTGTCGTGGCAGCTCGCGAGCGACCGCACGGGCGCCGCGCAGAGCGCCTACCGGATCACCGCCGCCGAGCGCGCCGCGGACCTCGACGACGCCGCGCGGCTGGTGTGGGACAGCGGCCGGCGGGAGTCCGGCGACGGGCTGCTGGTGCCCTGGGACGGGCCCGTCCTGCGCTCGGCCACCCGGTACCACTGGCGGGTCGAGGTCTGGGACGAGACAGGAACCGCGGCGGGCTCGGCAGCGAGCTGGTTCGAGACCGGCCTGCTGCACCGGGACGACTGGGCGGCGGCGTGGGTCGGCCGCGACCCGCACGGCCTGCCCCACGCCGACCCGCCCAGCGACGAGCCGCGGCTCGGTGAGCCGCCGCTGTACCTGCGGCGCGAGTTCGAGCTGGCGCGCGAACCGGTGCGGGCGCGCCTGTACGCCACCGCGCGCGGTGTGTACGAGCCGCACCTCAACGGCACCCGCGTCGGCGACGTCGAGCTGGCCCCGGGCTGGACCGAGTACCACCGCCGCCTCCAGTACCAGACCTTCGACGTCACCTCCCTGCTGCACAAGGGAAACAACGTGCTCGGCGCGATCGTCGCCGACGGCTGGTGGTGCGGTTACGTCGGCTTCGACGAGCGCCGTGCCGGCCGCCACTACGGCGACCGCCCGAGCTTGTTCGCCCAGCTGGTGCTCGACTTCGCAGACGGCTCCCGGCACGTGGTGGCCACCGACGCCGCCTGGACCGAACGGCCCGGCGCCATCCGCTTCGCGGACCTGCTGATGGGCGAGTACGTCGACGCGTCCATTTCGGACGGACCGGGCCGGCCGGTCGCGGTGGTCGACGAGGAGCCCGGACCGCTGGTCGCCGAGCCCGACCATCCCGTCCGGGTCACCGCCGAGATCCCCGCGACCGGCGTGACACCGCGGGGCGCCGGCCGGTTCATCGTCGACTTCGGACAGAACCTGGTCGGGCACGTGCGGCTGACGATCCGGGGCGCCGAGCCCGGGCAGCGGATCGTCCTGCGGCACGCGGAGACGCTCGATGGCGGCGAGCTGTACGTGGCGAACCTGCGCCGTGCCAAGGCCACCGACGTCTACCTCGCCGCCGGGGAGGCGAGCGAGGTGATCGAGCCGCGGTTCACCTGGCACGGCTTCCGCTACGTCGAGGTCGACAACCATCCCGGCGAGCTGGCCGCGACCGACGTGGTGGCCCGCGTGCTGCACAGCGACACCCCGTGGACCGGGCGCTTCGAGTGCTCCGACGAGCTGGTCAACCGGCTGCAGGCCAACATCGTCCGGGGCCAGCGGGGGAACTTCGTCTCCGTGCCCACCGACTGCCCGCAGCGCGACGAGCGACTCGGGTGGCTCGGCGACGCACAGGTCTTCGCCCCGACGGCCAGCCGCAACGCCGACGTCTCCGCGTTCCTCGCCCGCTGGCTGCGCGACGTGGTCGACGGGCAGGACACCGACGGCGCGTTCCGCGACGTGGCCCCGGCGCTCGTGCTGGATCGCGAGGCCGCCCCCGCATGGGGCGACGCCGGGGTGATCATTCCCTGGCACCTGTGGCGCACCTACGGCGACCGCCGCGTGCTCGAGCGCTGCTTCGACGCGATGGTCGCCTGGGTCGGGCACATCCGGCGGCACAACCCGGATCTGCGGTGGCGGCACCGCACCGGGAACTCCTACGGCGACTGGCTCCAGGTCGACGTCACCACGCCGCGCGACGTGCTGTCGACCGCGTACTTCGCCCGCAGCGCGCAGCTCGTCGCGCAGGCCGCGCGGGTGCTGGGCCGTGCCGACGTCGCGGCGGAGCACGACGCGCTGTACGGGGCCATCCGGACCGCGTTCGTTGAGTCCTATGTGGACGAGGACGGCCGGGTCGAGGGCGGTACCCAGACCGCGTACCTGCTGGCGCTGGCGTTCGGGCTCGTGCCGGAGGTGCTGGTGCCGGCGGCGGTGGCGCACCTGGCGGCCGACATCGAGAAGCGGGACAACCGCCTCACGACCGGGTTCGTCGGCGTCGCCCTGCTCTGCCCGGTGCTGGCCGACCACGGCCGCGCCGACCTGGCGTACGCGCTGCTGCACCAGGAGGAGTTCCCGTCGTGGGGGTACTCGATCCGGCACGGTGCCACCACGATCTGGGAACGCTGGGACGGCTGGACCGAGCACGCCGGATTCCAGTCCGCCGCGATGAACTCGTTCAACCACTACAGCCTCGGCAGCGTCGGCGACTGGCTCTTCGGCCGCGTCGCCGGCATCGACCAGACGCCCGGCTCGGTCGCCTACCGCGAGCTGCTGCTGCGCCCGCTGCCGGGCGGCACGCTCACCTGGGCACGCGCCGAACAGGAGACCGCGCGCGGGCGGGTCGCCTGCGGCTGGTCACGCGCCGGCGACCTGATCACCGTCACCACCACCGTGCCGCCCGGCAGCACCGCCGTGCTGGAGGTCCCCACGGACGACCCGGCCAGCGTGCGCGTCGCGGACCGGGCGGGCGTGCTCGAGCAGACGGGCACGACCCTGCTGCTGGCCTCCGGCCACCACGTCGTCACCGCCGCTTTCGCAAAGGAGACATCATGAAGATCCTGCCGGCCCTGCTGGCCGCGACGATCGCCGCCACGACGCTGGCCGCCTGCGGCGGCGGCACCAACGCCGCGTCCGACCCCGACACCCTCACCGTCGCCTCGGTGGACCAGGGCTCGGTGGAGGACGTCGTCGAGGCGTTCAAGAAGGCCAACCCCGGTGTCAAGGTGAACCTCACGACCAGCGGCGCCGACCAGTACCAGCAACGGATCCGCACCCAGCTCTCGTCCGGCACCGCGCCGGACGTGATGTCGGTCTGGCCGGGCAACGGCAACCCCGGGGCCACCTACGTCCTCGCCAAGCCGGGCTACCTGCGGGACCTCTCCGACCAGTCCTGGGCGCAGAAGTACCCGGACGTGGTCAAGAGCGTCGCGCAGTACGAAGGCAAGACCTACAACGCGATCTTCGGGATCAACGGCATCGGTGCCGTGTACAACACCGGCGCCCTGACCAAGGCCGGGCTCACCGCGCCGGGCACCTGGACCGAACTGCTGGCGTTCTGCCGGGCCGCCAAGGCCAAGGGCACCCCCGCGTTCGCGCTGGGCATCCAGGACAACTGGGTGACCCAGCTCGTCCCGTACGCGTTCGTCGCGACGACCGTGTACGGCCAGGACCGCGACTTCGACAAGAAGATGCAGGCCGGCGACGCGACCTTCGCCGACTCGGCGTGGACGACCGCCATGGCCAAGTACCTCCAGATGCAGCAGACCGGCTGCTTCCAGAACAACCCGCTGGGCACCAGCTACGAGGCGAGCCAGCAGCTCGCCGCCACCGGCAAGACCCTCGGCATCGTCCAGGGCAACTGGGTGATCGCCCTGCTCAAGGACATCAACCCGAAGGCCACGTTCACCCTCGAGGCGCTGCCGGCGACCGACGATCCCGCGCAGACCCTCATCCCGGCCGCGGCCGGCGCCGGCTACGGCATCAACGCCAAGGCCAAGAACCCCGACCTCGCGCTGAAGTTCGTCAACTTCGTGATGTCGCCCGAGGGCATGAACCTGTACGCCGAGAAGCAGGGCGGGCTGACCTCCCTGCCGGACACCGGCTTCGCCGTGGACCCGTCGCTGACCGAGCTGTCGACGTTCATCAACTCCGACCGGACCGTGCCGTTCATGGACCAGCTGTGGCCCAATGCCAAGGTCCAGCAGACGATGCTGACCGGCATCCAGGAGATCTTCAGCGGACAGTCCACTCCCGACAAGATGCTCGCCGCGATGGACACCGAGTACCAAGCCGGCAGCTGAGGGGTAACGGCGGTCCCTCCCACATGCGGACGGGCGCTCCTAGCGTGAAGGTATGAGCATGAACGTGACCTTGAACAACGGGGTCGAGATGCCGGCACTCGGCTTCGGCGTCTTCCAGACACCCCCGGCGGAGACCGTCGACGCGGTCGCGGCCGCGGTACGCACGGGATACCGCCACATCGACACCGCCGCCGCGTACGGCAACGAACGCGAGGTGGGCGAGGGCATCCGCCGAGCCGGTCTCGACCGGCCCGAGGTCTTCATCGAGACCAAGGTCTGGATCAGCGACTACGGCTACGAGGAGACCCTGCACGCCTTCGACAAGAGCGCGGGCAAGCTCGGCGTGGACCAGCTCGACCTGCTGATCCTGCACCAGGCCCTGCCCAGCCGGTTCGACCTGACGCTGGACGCGTACCGGGCGCTGGAGAAGCTGCTCGCCGACGGTCGGGTGCGGGCGATCGGGGTCAGCAACTTCATGCCCGATCACCTCGACGACCTGCTGAAGAACACGAGCGTCGTGCCCGCGGTGAACCAGCTCGAGGTGCACCCGTACTTCACCCAGCCGGACGTGCTCGCGGCCAACGCCGCGCACGGCATCCTGTCCCAGGCGTGGTCGCCGATCGGCGGCATCACGTTCTACCGGGAGGGCGGGCCCGGCAGCACGCTCGACGACGCGACGATCGCCGGCATCGCCGAGGCACACGGCAGGACCGCCGCGCAGGTGATGTTGCGCTGGCACCTGCAGCGGGGACGGTCGGCCATCCCGAAGTCGACCAAACCGCACCGGATCGCCGAGAACTTCGACGTGTTCGACTTCGAGCTCACCGACGCCGAGCTGGCCGCGATCGATGGCCTCGACCGTGGCGTGCGGGGCGGCCCGGAGCCGGCCTCGATCACGCTCGAGTCGTTCGGGCGGGAGATCCCCGAGGCCTGACCGCGCGGCCCGGCTGCGGCCGTCACGTCAGTTCGACGCGCCGCAGCCACGACGTGACCGCGTCGTTCGCCTGGCGGACTTCCTCGCCCCGCACGGCCAGGCCGTCGCCGACGGTCGCGCCGGGGCAGGCGTCGGTGTACTCGTCGGGTGCGCCGCCCAGCCCGCTCACGGCGTAGGTGACGACCGGGAGGACGGTCTTCCCGGTGAAGTCGAGGCCCGCGGTGAAGGTCCGCATGATCATGGGTGGGCGGACGTTCCAGAGGCCGCTGCCCAGCATCACGACGTCATAGCCGCCGATGTCCGGGAGCCGGTCCGCGATCGCGGGCCGTGCGTCGGCGTCCTGTTCCCGGACGTTGCGGGCCACGGTGTCGTCGTAGTCGTCGGAGTAGGGCTCCGCCGCCTCGATGCGGTGGACGTCGCAGGCGATGCGGTCGCTGATCATGCCGACGAGGACCTCGGTGTTGCCCACCTCGAGAAACCTGCGGCCGCCGTAGTGGTAGTTCTCGCCGGCGCGGGAGAAGTAGGCGATCAGGACCCGCGCGCGCGGCGGCACGGCGCGTCGTGTCGCCGGGGCCCGGTCCACCCCGGCCGGCTCCGGGTCCGCGCAGCCCACCAGCCAGGCACCTCCCATGACGCCGATGGCCGTCGCGGCGCCGCCACGGACGAACCCACGCCGGTTCACGGTCCTACCGGGGGCCGGGGAACGCCGTGCCGGGGGTGCCATGCCACCAGTCAACGGCAATCCGGGCGCGGGAGGGAGGACCACTGGGTCGGGGTACTGGCGTTACCTCCCTCGCGGCCGGGGCCGCGCCTACTGTTGGTTCATGGGCCAGACCGACCACCGGGCCGAGGTCCGTGAGTTCCTCAGCTCGCGGCGGGCGCGCATCACCCCGGAGCAGGCGGGGCTGCCCGCCTACGGCGGCAACCGGCGGGTGAAGGGGCTGCGCCGTGAGGAGGTCGCCCTGCTCGCCGGCGTCTCCGTCGACTACTACGTCCGCATGGAGCGGGGGAACCTGTCCGGTGCCTCCGAGAGCGTCCTGGACGCGCTGGCCCGCGCGCTGCAGCTGGACGAGGCCGAGCGCGACCACCTGTTCGCGCTCGCGAGGGCGGCGGAGCCCGGGGCCCGCCACCGGGCCTCGTCACCGGCCACGGTGCGCCCGGCGGTTCAGCAGGTGCTCGACGCCATCACCGACGCGCCGGCGTGGGTGCGCAACGCCCGCCACGACATCCTTGCCACGAACCGGCTCGGCCGCGCCCTGTACGCGCCGGTGCTGGCCGACCCGCGCCGGCCGGCGAACACGACCCGGTTCGTCTACCTCGACCCGGCCGCGCGCGAGTTCTTCGTGGACTGGGACCGCATCGCCAACGACGCCGCCGCGATGCTGCGCCTCGAGGCCGGCCGCAACCCGCACGACCGGAAGCTGATCGAGCTGGTCGGCGAGCTCTCCACCCGGAGCGAGGTCTTCCGCGCCCGGTGGGCCTCGCATGACGTGCAGTTCCACCGCAGCGGCCGCAAGCGGTTGCGGCACCCGGTCGTCGGGCAGCTGGACCTGAGCTTCGAGTCGATGGAGCTGCCCTCCGAGCCCGGCCTGACGTTGAACGTCTACACCGCCGCCGCGGAGTCCGCGGCCGCGGACGGGCTCAAGATGCTCGCCAGCTGGGCCGCCACCCAGGACCTGGCGCAGGCGTCACCCGCGCGCGATCCGCGCTGACCCGTCCGGTCACGCGAGCTAGGCGGTCACTCCAGGCCAGTAGGAGTTGATGCAGTTGGCGGGCGCTCCGTAGTTGTAGCCGACCAGGAACGCGTCCGACCGTTGGGCCGGCGTGCCATGCGGGTCGCTCCCACCCGGTTGCGCGTCACCGATCGCGTTGAGGCCGGCCACGGCCTCCTCCACGTCGGTGCCCTCCAGGTAGCCGCTCTCGTAGGCGGAGTAGGCCCAGACGCCGGAGAAGCAGTCGGCGATGAGCTCCCGCTCGGCGATCTTGCTGCCGTCAGCGGCCTTGATCGGCGGGAGCTTCAGCTGGGTCTCCAGCTCATCCTGGATGTGGTGGCCGAACTCGTGGGCGATCACGGCAGCCGCGGCGAAGTCGCCCGTCTGTATCGCCTGCCGGCCGAAGATGTCACCATTCCACATCTTCATGAAGGTTTCGAGTGGCAACCAGATGGCGCCGGTGAAATCGCCGTCCACGTCCGTCGGGCAATAGTAGGCGTTGGGATGATCGGTGGTAATCGTCATGCCGCAGCTGCTGGTGTATTGCTGTCCCGCCGGAACGACGTAGTACGACACGAATGGTTCGGTCAGGCCCGGTGTGGAAGCGAAGTAGTCGACCCACACCCGGTCGGCATCCTGGACGACCGCGTTCAGGTAGTTCGTCACGTACTCGGGCGTGAGTCCACTGTCGACCTGACTGTCCTGGAACGCGCCGCTGGGAGCCCTCGGGACGGTTTCGTCGAGATCCTCGAGCGGGCCGGCGGAAGGTGGCTCGTCGACGGTTTCCGTCGTGGTCGCGACCGTGGTCGTGGTTGGCGAAAAGGCATCGCCACCACCGGCGGCGGGCGTTCCCGACGTTCCCGACCCACATCCGGTCGCGATGAGCAGGGTGGCAATCGTGCCGGCGACAATGGCGAAGCGCCGTTCACTGACGAGGCTCATGCCAGCCTTCTTTCCGAATGGGCTTGGCCCGTAGTCAATGAACGTCGCCTGCCAGCATTTCTGTTGACCCTCGCATCGCCGCACCTGCCCGCCGCGTTTCGCCGGACGATGGAATTCGGTTGCGACGGTCACGGTGAGTGGCGGCCGCCGCGCCGCAGGTCAGGCGGTCGGGCAGCCGCGCCGGAGCGCGTCGACCGTGGCACCGATCGCCGGGCGTGCGGCCGCGCTGGTTCGCCAGAGGACGAAGACGCGGCGGGTCGGCGCTGGGTCGATCGGTACGAACCGGACCGAGGGTGGCCCGGGCTCGCGGCCGAGGCGGGGGATCAGGGCGGCACCCAGCCCCGCGGCGACGAACGCCAGCTGGGTCGAGTGCTCCGAGGCCGTGTGCCTGACGTGCGGGCGGGTGCCCTGCGCCGTGAGGGTGCGGACGAGCCAGTCGTGGCAGATCTGGCCCGTGCTCCAGCTGATCCAGTCCTCGTCGGCGAGCTCGGCGATGGCGACGGCGGCCCGGCCGGCATGCGGGTGGTCGGCGGGCAGCGCCACGTCGAACGGGTCGTCCAGCAGGTCCTGCCGCGACAGGCCGGCCGGCACGGTCAACGGGTCCTCGGCCCAGTCCTGGACGACGGCGAGGTCGAGATCGCCGCGGCTCAGCGCGGGGATGGCCTCGTGCGGCTCCCGCTCGACCGTCGACACCGACAGGTCCGGGTGGCGCGCCCGCAGGTCCCGCAGCGCGCCGGGCAGGAGTCCGCGTGCGGCGGTGGCGAACGCGGCGACCGTCACGGCTCCGGCGACGGTGCCGCTGCGTTCGGCCAGGGTGGCCTCGACCCGTTCGACCTGGGCCAGCAGGTCGCCGGCGTCGCGGGCAAGCAGGGTGCCCGCCTCGGTCAGCCGGATGCCCCGGCCCTGCCGCTCGACCAGTCGCTGGCCGACCTCCCGCTCCAGCCTCGCCAGCTGCTGCGAGACGGCCGAGGTCGTGACGTGCAGGACACCGGCGGCGCCGACCACGGATCCAGCCGTGGACACCGCGTGCAGCACGCGCAGCCGCTCCAGGTTCAACATCGTAGAAATGCTACGCAATGCGGTTCACGAAGTGTTGCTTGTCCTTAACGGTGGCTCGACGCAAGGTGGGTGGCAGCCCCCAACCGCTAGGAGCACTGTGCGCACTCTGGACGACACCACCACCATGACCATCGGCGGCGACCTGCCGGTCCACCGGCTCGGGTTCGGCGCCATGCGGCTGACCGGGCCGCCCGCCCAACTGGACCGGCCCACCGCGGTCGCGATCGCCCGGCGTGCCGTCGAGCTCGGCGTCACGTTCATCGACACCGCCGACTCCTACGACTTCGGCGAGAACGAGGAACTGCTCGGCGAGGCGCTGCACCCGTACCCGGCGGACGTGGTGATCGCGACCAAGGGCGGGCACGTCAACCTCGGCAGCGAGTGGATCCCGCTCGGCCGCCCGGAGTACCTGCGCCAGCAGGCCGAGCTGAGCCTGCGCCGGCTGCGGCTGGACCGGATCGACGTCTACCAGCTGCACCGGATCGACCCGGCGGTGCCGCTCGCGGACCAGATCGGCGCGCTGCGACGCCTGCAGGACGAGGGCAAGGTCCGGCACGTCGGCCTCTCCGAGGTCACCGTCGACCAGCTCGTCGAAGCCGAGCGGATCACGCCCATCGCGAGCGTGCAGAACCGCTACAACATCACCGACCGGCGGTACGAGGACGTGCTGGCGTACTGCGAGCGGCGCGGAATCGCTTTCGTGCCATGGCTTCCGATCGCCCGCGTCAGGACGGGGGACGCCGCCGATCCGATCACCGCGGTGGCCGGCCGGCTCGGCGCCACCCGCACCCAGGTCGCCCTCGCGTGGCTGCTGCACCGCTCCCCGGTCATCGTGCCGATCCCCGGCACCTCCTCGCGCGCACACCTGGAGGAGAACGTCGCGGCCGCGAACGTCCCCCTCACCTCGGCGGACCTCACCTGCCTCACCGCCGAATGGCAACTGTGACGAACGAGCGCCCGCTGTCGCGTCGATTCCGGGGACGGCCGGAGCCCGGGCCGGGCACGATGGTCGGGACCCCGCGTCACTAGCCAGCCGAGGGACTCGCCATGCCCCGTCGTCGTCTCCGTCTCGTGGTCGCGTCGTGCGCGGCCGTCGTCCTGGCCGTGGGTGGGCTGGGGGTGGCGCAGGCCATCGGTGCCGGCGAGTCCGCCGACCAGCCCTTCACCTCGGCCGTCTTCCGGGCCACGCACAACAGCTACTCCGGCGACGTGGACGGCGCGAAGGGCTCGCTCACCTACCAGCTCGACCACGGCGTCCGGTTCCTCGAGCTGGACGTGCACGACAACGGCTACGCCGCCAACCACGACTACTCGATCGGGCACGACGCGCCCGGTGACCAGGTCGACCACGCCGGCAACCCCGCGTCGAACCAGCTGGCGGACTGGCTCGACGTCGTCGCGTCCTGGTCGTCGGCCCACCCCACCCACGCGCCGCTGGTGGTCATGCTCGACCTCAAGGACGACCTGACCGACAACCACACCGACGCCGACGGGAACCTGACCGCGCTCAACCGGGAGCTGCGGACCGCCTTCGGATCGCGGCTGCTGCCGGCGACCGACTACCAGCCCGGGTCCACAGTGGACGGACTGCGCGGCAAGGTGCTCACGCTGCTGTCCGGGGACCGGGCCACCCGGCTCGAGTACCGCCGCGACCTGGGTGCCCACCCCGCGGTCGCCATCAACGGGAACGGCCAGATCGTCGAGGTGCACGACTCCGGCCACGGCACGCTCTGGTACTGGACCGGAACCTACGGCGCCGACGGCACCGTCACCTGGCTGCGGCACGGCTACTACGACACCGGCACCACCCCGGCGGTCACCCTCAACGACAACGGCTGGCTCGTCGAGGTGCACCAGTCGGACTCCGCGACCACGCTCTGGCACCGCGTCGGGCACCTCGACGCGGACGGCGAGATCAGCTGGTCGGGCAGCCACCAGTACGACAACGGCGTCCTGCCCACGGTGCGGTTCACCAGCCCCACCGGCGACACCGTGCAGGAGATCCATCGCAGCCAGTCGAACGACCAGAACTGGACCTGGAACGGCGTGCTGGACACCGGCGCGCGAACGGTCGCCTGGAGCGGCAACGCCACCACGTCCAGCCCCCGCCACGACCAGTCCACCTCGGTCAGCGGCACGAGGTCGGTCCACGTCCACACCGCCGCCGACGGAGCGACTCCCGCGGACACGCTGCGCTACACCACCGACCGGGTCGCCGGCGGGCTGATCCGTTACCAGCAAACGGCTTTCGACGAGTACCAGCAGGGCGACAGCGCCGAACTGCAGCAGGGCGCCCTGTTCTACGGCGCACCCGCGACCGCGAAGGACTTCATCCGCTCCGCGCGCGCCACCGACCACCTCGTTCGCGGGTGGGACTTCGACTCCGCCGGCCTGGCGACCGACCCGCTCGCCAGCTATCCGGCCACCAACACGCCCGACGCGCCCTGGTACCGGGACATGCTGACCCAGGCGGGCGCGACCGAGTAGCGCTACGCCGGCGCGCTCACACCGGTTCGGCCGGGAACTCCGGGTCGGTCACAGCCGGTGGGTGCTCCGAGACGAGCATGGGGAACTCGGCGGCTCGTTTCTCCAGGAACGCCGCCACCCCCTCCGCCGCGTCCGCGCTGCGGGTTCGCTCGTACAGGGCCCGGGACTCCGCCACGTGCGCGTCCATGGGGTGGGCCGCGCCGAGCATCTGCCACAGCAGCCGCCGGCTCGTCGCCACCGACACCGGCGCCGCGTGCGAGGCGATCTCCGCCGCGAGCGCGCGGGCGGCCGGCAGCAGGTCCGCCGGTTCGACGACCTCGCGGACCAGGCCCGAGGACACCAGCTCCGGTGCCTCGATCATCCGTCCCGTGTAGACCCATTCCGCCGCCCTGCTGATGCCCGCCACGCGGGGCAGGAACCAGCTCGCCGCGCCGTCCGGGACGATGCCGCGGCGGGTGAACGGGAACGCCATCCGCGCGGCGGTCGACGCCAGGCGGATGTCCATCGGCAGCGTCATGGTCGCGCCGATGCCCACCGCCGGTCCGTTCACGGCCGCGATCACCGGCTTGTGGGACGCGAAGATCCGCATCGTGACCACGCCGCCGGTGTCGCGGGGCAGCGTGTCCGTCGCGACACGGGCCGACTCGAAGCCGCCCGCGGACAGGTCCGCGCCGGCGCAGAACGCCCGGCCCGCGCCGGTCACCACGACCGCGCGCACCGCGTCGTCGGCGTCCGTGCGGTCGAACGCGGCCACCAGCTCGTCGCGCATCACCGTCTGGAACGCGTTCAGCTTCGCCGGCCGGTTGAGCGTGACCGTGGCGACGTGCCCGGCCACCTCCAGCGTGATCGTCGAGAACACCTCAGCCCTCCCGTGGCAGACCCAGTACCCGCTCGGCCAGCATGGTCTTCAACACCTCTTCGGTGCCACCCGCGATCCGGTAACCGAGCGCTCCCAGCATCCACTTCGTCCACCCGAACGTCCCCCACGCCCCGGTGTCCGCCACGAACGCGGGCCCCAGCAGCTCTGCGGCCAGCTCCCCGGCCTCGCGCAGGTTCGCCGCCACCAGCAGCTTGTCGATCGCCCCGCTCGACCGGGCGAGCGACGTGTCGGCCTGCGTGCGCAGCTGGTGCAGGCGTGCGACCCGCAGCCGCACGTGCAGCCGCGCGAGCGCGTCCGCGACCAGCGGGTCGTCCGCCCGGCCCGTCCGCTCGGCCAGCATCGCCAGGAGCCGCTGCGCCCGCGCCAGCAGTTCGTGCGAGCGGTCCGACGCGTCCCGGCGCTCGTTCGCCAGGGCCGCGGTCGCCACCCGCCAGCCCGCGCCCTGGTCACCCAGCCGCATCGTGTCCGGGACGGCGGCGCCGTCGAGGAAGACCTCGCAGAAGCTGCTGCCGCCGGTCAGCTGCCGGATCGGCCGGACGTCCACTCCGGACTGTCGCATGGGGACGAGGAACGCGGTCAGCCCGGCGTGCTTGCGCGCCTCGGGATCGGTGCGGACCAGGGCCAGGCCGAGGTCGGCGAACCGGCCGTTGGAGGTCCAGATCTTCTGCCCGGTCAGCCGCCAGCTCGCTCCGTCGCGCACGCCGCGGGTGCGCACGCTCGCGAGGTCCGAACCGGCGTCCGGCTCGGACAGCAGCGCGCACGCCACGACGTCGCCCCGCTGCAACCCGGCCGCGTGTGTCGCCACCTGCGCGGCGGTGCCGTACCGGACGACCGTCGGCGAGACCCAGCCGAGCCCGATGCGCAGCGGCCCCATGTCCGGGACCACGAACCGCGCCTCCAGCTCGCGGTAGCGCCGCTCGAACGACGCCGGCAGCCCGCGCCCGCCGTGCTCGACGGGTCCGGTCAGCCAGCCGAACCCCGCGTCCCACCGGGTTCGCTGCCACGCCCGCGCCGCGCTCACCTCGGCCAGCTCCTCGGCGCCGCTGGTCTCGTGGAACAACGCGAGGCCCTCCGCGCCGGCTCCCCACTCGACCGCGGCCGGCGGCCGCCGCTTCGCCGCGCTCTCGAGGAACGCGAGCGCCGACGCGGTGAACTCCTCGGGCGTCATGGGGCCGCCGGCAGGGCAGCCGACAGGGCGGCGCGGTGCGAGCGGGGCGTGCCGAACAGCAGCATGGAGCTCTTGGCGCGCTTGAAGAAGAAGTGCGCCGGGTGCTCCCAGGTGAACCCGATGCCACCGTGGGTCTGGATCGTCTCGTCCGCGATGTCCGACACGCTCTGCGCGCAGAACGCCGCCGCCACCGACGCCAGCTCGGCCGCGTCCGGGGAGTCCGCGTCGGCGGCGAAGCCCGCACCGTAGGCGGCCGACGCCGACAGCTCGGTCGCGATCAGCATGTCGGCCAGCTTGTGCTTGATCGCCTGGTAGGACCCGATCACCCGGCCGAACTGCACGCGCTGCCCCGCGTATGCCACGCACATCTCCAGCATCCGCCGCGCGCAGCCGACCTGTTCGGCCGCGAGCGCCACCGTGGCGCGCCGGACCGCCGGGCCGACGAGTGCCGCGTCGCCGATGCGGTGGGCCGGAGTGTCCACACAGGTCACCACGGCCTGGCGCCGCGTATGGTCCAGTGTGGACATCGGCGTCGCCGTCACGTCGGCGCCGCGCACCGCGTACAGCCCGTCGGCCGCGGGGAGCAGGAGCAGGCCGGCAGCCGCTCCGTCGAGCACGAACGAGACCTCACCGTGCAGTACGTGGCAGGAACCGGACCGGTGGGCCGTCAACGAGCCCGGGACGTGCGCCAGCGTGGCGAGCGTCGTGCCGGCGGCGATCTCGGGCAGGTAGTCCGGCCCCGCGCCGGCGGCCAGCAGCGCTCCCGCGGCCAGCACCACCGACGACAGGTACGGCACGCCCAGCAGCACCCTGCCCATCTCCTCCATGACCACCTGCAGGTCGACCAGCGACCCGTCCACCCCGCCGAACGAGGCGGGGATGCCGAGCCCGGTCAGGCCGAGCGAGCCGGACAGGGCCTGCCACACCGGCTCGTCATAGCCGGCCGGGTCGTCCGCCAGCCTGCGCAGGTCGTCGTCGGTGGCGTGCCGGCCGAGGAACGCGCGCACGGTCGCACGCAGCTCCTCCCGCTCCTCGCTGACCTCGAACATGCACCCGCCTGGCGACTCAATAGGGACCTGATTCGGCAGAGTAGAGCGAACCTCCCTACTCGACAAGGACCAGTTCAGACATGATCTGTCACGGTCCGTGATCCATAATAGGTACCTATTGACACCCATTCGAGATCCGGTCTAGCGTCCCGCCGCACAGGGGAGCGAGAGGAGCCTTCGAGCAATGACGCAGAAGCGGTTCATCGGCGCGGTGGCCATCGCCGCCTGCGCCACGCTGCTGGGAGCCTGCGGGGACGGCGGCGACACGGGCGCCCCGGGCGCCGACGGGACCACGCACGTGACGCTGGCCTTCGCGCTCGCCGTGCCGGACGCCTCCCAGTCCTACTACACCTCGCTGCCCAAGGAGCTCGGCTACTGGAAGGACGAGAAGCTCGACGTCGACATCGCCACGTTCGACGGGAGCAACGCGACCATCACGGCCGTGCAGGCCGGCCAGGCCGACGCGACCAACACCGGCACCGCCGGGATCGCCGCCGCGGTCGAGAAGGGCAGCGACCTGATCGCCTACTACCCGATGTCCACCACCAACATCTACTACCCGGCCGCGCCGGAGAACAGCCCCATCACGTCCATCCAGGACTACGCGGGCAAGAAGGTCGGCATCCAGAGCCTGGAGTCCACGTCCTACCAGTACCTGCGCGGCATCCTCGCCGACGAGGGCGTCGACCCGGACAGCGTGCAGTACGTGCCGGTCGGCACCGGCGCCGAGGTGGCCGCCGCGCTCGACAACCACAGCATCGACACCTACCAGGGTTCCGACACCCTCTACGCCCAGCTCAAGACGGCCGGCGTGACCATGCGGCGGATCGACAGCACGGTCAGCGACGAGATGAAGTTCGTGACCGCGATGACCGCTTCCGCGGCCGACCTCGAGGCGCACCCGCAGACCTACGTCGGTCTCGCCCGCGGCATCGCGAAGGCGCGTGCGTTCGCCGAGGCCAACCCGGAGGCGGCGGTGCGGCTGCACTGGCAGGCCTACCCGGACAGCAAGCCGCGCAACGTCTCCGAGCAGGAGGCGATGGCCACCGCCGTGCAGGGCCTGACGGACCGGCTCAAGGCGGAGAACCTCGTCGACGGCATCGGCACCGACCTGGCCACCGCCGACATCGACAACACGGTCAAGGTCTACGTCGGCGGCGGCATCATCGGCAAGGGGCTGCCCGCGGACAAGCTCTACGACGACCAGTTCGTCAAGCAGATCAACGACTTCGACGCGGCCGCGATCCAGCAGCAGGCCAAGGAACGGTCGTAGACAGCAAACGACATGGCGTCAACGATTGGGGTGCTCGCGATGCCACCGGATCGCGTTCCCGCGCGGACCTTCTTCTCGCCCGAGTCCATCGCCGTGGTCGGTGCGTCGCCGCGCAAGGACACGCCGGTCAACCGGCTGCTCTCGACGCTGCTCGACCGGGGCTATCGCGGGACCGTGCACCCGGTGACCGACCGCCACTCCACTGTGGAGGGACTGGCCACGGTGCCCTCGCCCGCGGCGCTGCCCGGGCCCGTCGACCTCGGCATCGTGGCGCTGCCCAAGGAGCTCGTCGTGGACTCCTGCGCCGGCCTCGCCGACGCGGGCGTGCGCAACGTCGTCGTGGTCTCCGCCGGCTTCGCCGAGGCCGGGCCGGACGGCGTGGCCCGGCAGCGGGAGCTCACCGCGCTCGCGGCCGACCGCGAGCTGGCGGTGCTGGGCCCGAACTGCATGGGCTTCGTCAACCTGCTCGACGGCGTCGTCCCGTGCTTCGCGTCGGTAGCGGTCAACGAACCGGTGCTGGTGCCGGGCGAGGCCGCGATCCTCAGCCAGAGCGGCGGCGTCGGCATCGCGGCCATGCTCGCCGCCATGCGCGCGGGCACCGGCGTCAGCCTCGTCGTCAGCTCCGGCAACGAGGCCGTGCTCGACCTCGCGGACCTGCTCGACTTCGTCGTCGTGGACGGCCGGTCCTCGGTGGCGCTGCTCTACGCCGAGCACTTCCGCCGCGGACCGGACCTGCTCGACGCCGTCGCGCGGGCGAGCGCGGCGGGTGTCGGCACGGTCGTGCTGCACGGCGGCCGGCACGACGAGGGCGCGCGCGCCGCCCAGTCGCACACCGGCGCGCTCGCCACCGACGGGCGGGTGGTCCGCGAGCTGCTCGCCGGCGCGGGCGCGTGGCCGGTGACGACGCTGGGCGAGGCGGTGGAGGCGATGAGCGTGATCACCTCCGGCAAGGGCACCCGCCCACGCGGGCGCCGGGTCGCCGCGCTCGCGGCCAGCGGTGGGATGGCCGTGCTCAGCGCGGATGCCATCGCCTCGGCCGGACTCACCCTCGCCACCCCGGCGGAGTCCACGAAGGACGTGCTGCGCGAAGCGAGCCCGGGGTTCGCCGGTCCGTGGAACCCGATCGACATCACCCCGGAGCTGTACTACCGGCCGGACCGGGTGCGGGCGCTGGCCGCCGCGCTCGCCGCCGACGGGGGCGTGGACTCCGTGCTGCTGTGCGGGACGTTCCCGTACGAGGCGTCGATCGAGCTCGCCGAGGCCTTCGCGGCGAGCCTCGGTGGCTGCGGCAAGGCGGTCGCGGCCGGCTGGTTCTCCGGCGACGAGTGGATCGCGAAGACCTGCCGGGACAACGGGCTGGCCTACTTCACCGACCTGTCCACGGCATGCGGCTACCTCGCGACCGGCGACGACCCGGTCCGGCTGCCGGCCCCCGCGCCGCCCCGGCCCGCGCCGGATCCGGCCATGATCGTCACCGAGGACGTGGTCAAGGCGGAGCTGCGCCAGCTGGGCCTGGCCGTGCCCGACTCGGTGATCGCCGAGGGCGGCACCGGGGTCGTCGCGCTCGGCGGGCTGCGGCCGCCGGTGGCGATCAAGGCACTGCACGGCCTGTTCCCGCACAAGGCCGAGGCGGGCATGCTCGAGCTGAACCTCACCGGCGAAGCCGAGGTTCGCGAGGCCGCACGGCGGATCGCGGACCGGATGCGCGAGCGCGGGGTCGATCGGCCGCGGCTACTCGTCGAGGAGATGGCGGCGCCGGGCGTCGAGCTGTTCGTCGGCGGGCGGATCGACCCGGCGTTCGGCCGGATCGGCATCATCGGCCTCGGCGGCAGCGGGATCTCCGGCACGACGCCGACCCGCCTGGTGTCCCTGCGGTCCGCCTCGCTCGCCGCGGTCGCCGGGGCGCTCGCGGACCTCGACGAGAAGGTCGGCGGGCAGCCCAAGGACGAGGTGGTCCGGGTCGCCGCCGCGATCCTCGACTGGTGGCGCGGGCACCCCGAGCTGGCCGAGCTGGACGTGAACCCGCTGATCGTCAACGACGCCGGCATCTGGGTCGTCGACGGGCTGGCGGTGTGCGCGTGACAGCCGGGAACGGGCACGGGAACGGGCGCGGGAACGGGCACGGGAACTGGCACCGCTGGGGAGCGGGCGACCAGGCGGGCGCGCTCAATCTGTCCACACCGGACACCGTGCTCGCGGCGCTCCGCCTGCCCGGCGCCGGGCGGGTGTACAGCCTGTCCCACCACATCGACGAGAACGGTCCGGTGAGCGCGCGCCGCCCGCCGGTCCGCCGGATCACCATCGGCAGCCGCAACCGGCGCGGCAACCGCGGCTCGTTCGACGACCTGCTGGTGATGCACGCGCACACCGGCACCCACATCGACGGCCTGTGCCACTACTGGACCGCGGACGGCGGCATGTACAACGGGCACGATCCCGAGCAGGTGCGGCCGGACGGTGCGCCGAGCCTGGGCATCGACCACCTGCCCGGGCTGGTGGCCTCCGCCGTGTACCTGGACCTGCGCGCCGTCTGTCCACACGGGACGGACGGGCACGGGTTCGAGATCACCGTCGCGCACCTGGAGAAGGAGCTGGCCCGCGCCGGCAGCGAGATCCGGCCGGGCGATGTCGTGCTGGTGCGCACCGGCTGGGAGGACGAGCTGCGGACCGACCGCCGGGTCTACACCTGGGGCGAGCCCGGTATCGGCGAGGCGGGCGCGCGCTGGCTCGCCGAGCGGGACGTGGTCGCGGTCGGTGCGGACAACTGGGGCGTCGAGGCCATCCCGCCCCGCGAGGCGGGCTCCGGGATGGTCGTGCATTCGATCCTGCTCAACGAGTTCGGCACCTACCTCATCGAGCACCTGTCGTTCGCCGCGCTGGGCGACGAGGTCGAGTCCGGCCGGTACCTGTTCGTGCTCGCCCCGCTGCGGATCTCCGGCGGCACGGGCAGCCCGGTCAACCCCCTACTCATCACGTGAGGACGACATGACCGCACAACTCGGCGACCAGGTGGACTGGCAGCACGGCCGGATCACCGACGAGGCGATCGAGCACATGCGCTCTCTGATCGGCGTGGAGACCCCGCTGCGCGCGTGGAACTCCGCCGCGAGCCACGACGCGATCTGGCACTTCGCGCTCGGGGTCGGCGATGACAACCCGCTGTGGTGGGACGAGGACTACGCCACCACGACGGCCTGGGGCCGTGGCATCGCGCCGCCGACCTTCCTCTACAGCACCATGTCCGGCCCGCGCATCCCCGGCGACGCGGCCCTCGGCGGCGTGGAGGAGCTGCTGCCCGGCGTGTTCGCCGTGTGGGCGGGCGACCGGTGGTCGTGGGCCCGGCCGGTGTGGCGCGACGAGAAGGTGCGCGCGTACTCGGCGCTGCACGACGTGACCGAGAAGCGGTCGCGGTTCGGCGGGCGCACGGTGTTGCAGACCGACCGGATGCGGTTCGTCGGCGTGGACAGCGGCGAGGAGATCGCCACCCTGTACCGCAGCCGGATGCGGATGGAGCGCGGCGCGTCCCGCTCGTCGGACCGGTACGCCGACTACGAGCGGCCGCGCTACTCGGAGGCCGACCTGCGGCGCATCGCGGACCAGTACGCGGCGGAGGCCGGCCGCCGTCGCGGCGCCGAGGTCCGCGAGTGGGGGAGCGTGCGGACCGGCGACGACCTCGGCACGCTCGTCAAGGGACCGCTGACGATCACCAACATCGTCGGCTGGGTGCTCGGCTGGGGTTCCTCGCTGTGCCAGACGAACCGGATCGCGCACGAGTACCTCCGCGACCACCCCGGCGGGCGGCTGACCAACGTCGAGACCGGCGTCTCCGACACGCTCGAGGGCGCGCACTGGGACCCCTACTTCGCCCGCATGTCCGGCATGCCGGACGCCTACGACTTCGGCGGCCAGCGCATCGCCTGGCTCGCGCACCTGGCCGGCGACTGGATGGGCGACGCCGGGTTTCTCGGCGCGCTCGACGTCCGCCTCGTGCGGCCCAACTTCCTCGGCGACACCAGCTGGGTGCGCGGCCGGGTCACCGGCGTGCGCGACGCCGGCCTCGAATTCCGGCCCGGGCACAAGGCCGTCGACTGCGCGGTGTCCATCGAGAACCAGAACGGCGAGACCACCACCACCGGTACCGCCGTCGTGTACCTACCAGCCTGAGGCAGGGATCCGCCATGATTGCCGACCCCACCGCGGCACAGGCCCGCAACGGCCAGCAGCCGGACCCGCCGCCGCTGATCGCCATCGACGACGTCGGCAAGACCTACGCGCGCCGCGACGGTGGCACGTCGGTCGCCATCGAGAGCTTCAGCGCGCACGTCGACCGCGGCGAGTTCGTCGCGCTGGTCGGCCCGAGTGGCTGCGGCAAGACCACGCTGCTGAAGATCCTCGCCGGCCTGGTCCACGCGACCACCGGCGACATCGTGTTCCACGGCACCGCGCACCGGCTCGAGCCGCGTGAGTTCGGCATGGTCTTCCAGACGCCCGCCCTGCTGCCGTGGAAGAAGGTCATCCGCAACGTCACGCAGGTGGCCGAGCTGATGGGGCGCGACCGCCGCCAGGCCCGCGAACGCGCGCTGGAGCTGCTGGCCACGGTCCGCCTGTCCGACGCGGCGGACCTGCGGCCGAACGAGCTGTCCGGCGGCATGCAGCAGCGGGTGTCGATCGCTCGCGCGCTCGTGCACGACCCGGAGCTGCTGTTCATGGACGAGCCGTTCGGCGCGCTCGACGCGCTGACTCGAGAGGAGCTCAACGGCGTCCTGCAGGACATCCACATGGCCGAACGCAAGACCGTGGTGTTCGTGACCCACGACATCAGCGAGGCCGTGTTCCTCGCCGACCGGATCCTCGTGTTCTCCCACCGGCCGAGCCGGCTCGCCGCCGACATCGCGGTACCGCTGGAACGCCCGCGCACCACGGAGAGCCGTGCGTCGGAGGCGTTCCGGTCGGTGGAGAACGAGGTCCGCGGCCACCTGACCCTCAAGTGAGTCCTCGATGAGCGTCCGAACGAGCGGAGTGCGGTCATGACCATGCTGGCAACCGAGGAACGGCCGGTCCCGGCTCGCCCGGCGCGCCCGCCCCACCGGGCGAGGCGGTTCCTGCGCGCCGCCGTGCGCGGCTACGGCTCCGCCTTGATCCTGGGCGTGGTGATCGTCGCGGTGTGGGAGGTGGCCGCGCGCAACGGGTGGGTCTCGCCGTTCGTGCTGCCCGCGCCGTCGGCCATCTTCGACTCGCTCGTGACGAACATGGCGAGCGGGCTGTACTGGCATCACCTGGTGGCGACCGTGTGGGCGGCGGCGCTGGGCTTCGTGATCGCGGCCGTGGGCGGGATCATGCTCGCCGGGCTGCTGGTGAGCATCCCGCCGATCCGCACCGCGGTGTTCCCGTACGTGATCGCGTTCCAGACGCTGCCCAAGGTCGCGGTCGCGCCGATCGTCGTGCTGTGGCTGGGTTTCGGGCAGCTGGCGAAGCTGTTCATCGTGGTGTTCGTGTGCTTCTTCCCGATCCTGATCAACTCGCTGGAGGGCCTGGAGATCCGTGACCGGGACCGGCTCGAGCTGTTCCAGTCGGCCGGGGCGAACCGTTGGCAGTTGTTCGCCGGCCTGCGGGTGCCCGGCGCGCTGCCGTCGATCTTCGCCGGGCTGCACATCGGCGCGGTGTTCGCATTGCTGGGCGCGGTAGTGGCGGAGTTCGTCGGTACCCGCGAGGGCTTGGGCTACCTGCTGTTGCTGCAGAAGAGCCAGTTCGACGTGCCCGGCGTGTTCGCCATCCTGGTGCTGCTGATGCTCATCGGACTGGTGCTGAGCGGGCTGATGCGTTTCCTCGAGTCGAGGGTCAGCTGGTCGAAGGGCCTCGACACGCGGACGACGGTCTGAGAGGGCTGGCATGTACCGGATGCTGGCGAACTGCGTGGTCGGGCTGGGGTTCTCCCGGCGCGGCTTCGCCGAGGGACTCCGCCGCCGCCCGGATCTCGTCGGCTGCGACGCGGGCAGCTCCGACTTCGGCCCCTCGTTCCTCGGCCGCGCCGCCGACTCGAAATCCGACCGCGCGGTCACGCGGGACCTGGACATCATGGTCCGCGGCGCGCGGGAGCTCGGCGTGCCACTGGTCGTCGGCTCGGCGGGCGGACCGGGCGCCGGCCCGAACGTGGACCGGCTCCGCGACGTGCTGGCCGGGATCGCGGCGAAGGCCGGCATCCGGCTACGGGTGGCGCTGATCTACGCCGACCAGTCCCGCGAGGACGTGGTCGCCGCGGTGCGGGCCGGGCGGGTGCGCGGGCTCGGGCCGGTGCCGGCGCTGACGGTCGACGACGTGCGCTCGACCGACCGGATCGTGGCGATGATGGGCGCCGGCCCGTACCAGGAGGCGCTCTCGCACGGCGCGGACGTGGTGGTCGCCGGGCGCAGCACCGACCCGGCCATCTTCGCGGCGGGCCCGATCCTGCGGGGGCTGCCGCTGGGTCCCGCCTGGCACGCGGCGAAATGCGTCGACAAGGGCTACCTGGCGACGACCCGGCCCGCGGACGGCTCGCCGGTGCTGGCGACGATCGACGACGAGGGGTTCACGATCGAGCCCACCCGCACCGGCTCGCGATGCACGGTCCGCACGGTGTCCTCCCTGACCATGCACGAGAACCCCGACCCGTACTTCGTGGCGCAGCCGTCCGGGGTCATCGACACGACGGACTGCCGGTACGACACGGTCGGCGACACGGCGGTGCGCGTCAGCGGCAGCCGGTTCACCGGCACCTCCCCGTCGGTGAAGCTCGAGGGCGCGCGCCGCATCGGGCACCGCGCGGTCGCGATCCTGGGCATGCGGGACCCGCGGCTGCTGGCCCGTCTCGACGACTTCCTCGCCGAGTTCCGCGCCCGCCTGGTCGCCGGGCTCGCGAGCATGGGTCTGCCGGAGAACGCCTACACCGTGCGGTTCCGCACCTACGGCCGCGACGCGGTGCTCGGCGCGGTCGACCCGGCGCGACCCGAGCTGCCGCACGAGGTCGGGCTGGTGATCGACGCGGTCGCCGCCACCGCGGCGGACGCGCGGGCCGTGGTGTCGCGGGCGGTGCCGATCGGCTCTCGGCTGGACTTCCTCGGAAAGCTGGGCGGCGGAGGTAACTTTGCCGCGCCCTTCTCGCCGAACGTCCTGGACGGCGGAGAGGTCTACGAGTGGAGCGTGTGGCACCTGATGGACGTGGCCGACGAGAACGACCCGTTCTCCATCGAGTATGTCGAGGTCTAGATGACCGGGCTGGGTGAGATCGCGGAGAGCATGAAGAGCGCCAACGCGGGGGCGTCCTGGCTGACGTTCGACATCGGGTTCGGGACGGAGCCGGAGTTCGACCGGGTGTGCGCATCGGGCGCGGTCACCCCGGGCGTGCTGGCCCGACTGTACCGAGTGGACAGTGCGGAGGTCAGGGTGTACCACTACCGGCCATCGTTGACGATCAAGGCGACGATCCCGCGCGACACGTTCGCCGAGCAGGCCGGGGAGCGCGACTACGACGGCACGCAGCAGTACGTTCCGCTGCTCGGCGTCGAGGTGCCTGATGGGGAAGGATAACGTGGTGGAGATCGGTGACCTGGGGGCGGCGCGGCCGCCGAAGACCGGCGAGATGATCGCGCAGGTGCTGCGCCGCAAGATCGCCGAGCACGAGCTGGTGCCGGGGGAGGTGCTGCCGCCGGAGAGCGCGCTCATCGAGCAGTTCGGCGTCGCCCGCTCGGGTATCCGCGAGGCGTTGCGCATCCTCGAGTCCGAGGGACTCGTCGTGGTGCGGCGCGGCACGAACGGTGGGGCGAAGGTACTGGCGCCGAGCGTGGACGCCGTCGCCCGGCAGGCGGGAATGATCCTCGAGTACGAGAAGACGCCACTGTCGGACGTCTTCCGCACCCGGGACCTGCTGGAGCTGGATGCGGTCGGGCTGATCGCCGAGGACCCCGACGACGCGCAGCTGGCCGCGCTGGACGCGCGGATCGCGGCGGAGGGCAGGCTGCTCGGCAAGCCGAAGGAGCTGGCCGAGGCGGAGGGGCTGTTCCACCGGGTGCTCGTGGAGGTGTGCGGCAGCGGATCCCTGAAGCTGTTCTCCGCCACCGTGCAGCACCTCATCCACGCGCACGCCGCGCGGGTGCTCGGCTCCAGCCAGGACCGGGCGGTGCTCTCGCAGTGCAAGCGCGCCCACCGAGCGCACCGCAGGCTCGTCGAGCTGATCGGGGCCGGCGCGCGCGACGAGGCGGTCGCGCTGTGGACCCGGCACCTGACCGAGGGCACGAACTACACGCAGAAGCTGGCCTCGGCACAGAGCGCCGCGCTCGTGGTGATCTAGATGGCCCGGGTCGCCGTCGTGGTGGGCGCCACGCAGGGCTGGGGCGAGGCCGTCGCGCACGCGCTGGCCGCGTCCGGGCTGGCGGTGGTGGTCAACGGGCGGCGGGCGGGCGAGGTGGCGCGGGTCGTCGACGCGGTGCGGTCGGCGGGCGGGCAGGCCCACGGCGTGGCGATGTCCGCGGCGACGCGCGCCGGTGCCCGCGCGATCGTCGGCGCGGCGGTGGCGGAGTTCGGCGGCGTGGACGTCCTGGTGAACTCGGCCGGCCTGAAACGGGCCATGTCGATCCTGGACATCACCGAGTCGTCGCTGACCGAGGCGATGGACAGCCAGTTGCTCGCGCCGTTCTGGTGCACGCACGTGGCCGCGCGGCGGATGGTCGCGCAGGGCCGCGGCGGGCGGATCATCTCGCTGGCGGGCGGCGCGGCCGTGCGCGGCTACGTGGGGAAGAGCCAGCACGCGGCGGGCAAGGGCGGCGTGCTGGCGGCGACGCTGAGCTGGGCGCTGGACCTCGCGCCGCACGGGATCACGGTGAACGCCGTGCGCGGGACGGTGGCCACTCCGGCCACCGAGCCGCAGCGCGCGGCGGCTCGGGCCGCGCACCCCGGCCGGTCGGACGCCGAGCTCGGCTTCCACCCGGCGGCGGACGCGGCGGAGCTGGTGGTGTGGCTGGCCGCCGCCGGCGCGGCCGGGGTGACCGGACGGTTCATCGGGATCGACGGGCCGCGGCTGACGGTGTGGGAGGCGGCCGGGCCGGTGGCCGAGGTGTACCACGCGTCGCGGTGGACCGCCGGGGAGATCGGCCGCGCGTTGCTGCCGCGGCTCGGGCTCGAGGCCGACGTGCTGCGGCCATTCTGAGGATGGGAGGCACGATGGGTCTGCTGGACGGTGAGCACGGCTCGATCGTGAAGATGTCCTGTGTGAACGGTGCGGGGCTCGAGGTGACCGGCGGGTGGGGAATGTGATGCGGGAAGCGGTGATCTGCGAGCCGGTGCGCACTCCGGTCGGGCGGTACGGCGGCGTGCTCCGGGACGTGCCGGCGGCGACCCTGGGCGCGACGGTGGTGGCGGCGCTCGTGGCGCGGACGGGAGTGTCCGAGGTGGACGATGTGATCCTCGGGCAGTGTTACCCGAACGGGGAGGCGCCGGCGATCGGGCGGGTCGCGGCGCTGGACGCGGAGCTGGACATCACGGTGCCGGGCGTGCAGGTGGACCGGCGATGCGGCTCGGGCCTGCAGGCGGTGCTGGACGCGGCGATGCGGGTGCAGACCGGGGTGGCGGACGTGGTGATCGCGGGCGGGGCGGAGAGCATGAGCCAGGCGGAGCACTACGCGCTGGGTCTGCGGTGGGGCGTGCGCGGGGACGCGACACCCCTGGCGGACCGGATCGCGCGGGGCCGGGTGACGTCGGGTGGGGAGCGGTATCCGGTACCGGGCGGGATGCTGGAGACGGCGGAGAACCTGCGGCGGGAGTACGGGATCACCCGGGCGGCGCAGGACGAGCTGGCGGTGGAGTCGCACCGGCGGGCGGTGCGGGCGCAGCGGTCGGGCGTGTTCGCGGCGGAGATCGTGCCGGTGCCGGTGCGGGGCGGTGTGGTCGACACCGACGAGCACCCGCGGGCGGACGCGTCGGTGGCGGCCCTGTCGCGGCTGCGCGCCGTCCGGTCCGATGTGGATCCGGCGGCCACGGTGACGGCCGGCAACGCGAGCGGCCAGAACGACGGCGCGGCGGCGTGCCTGGTGACCACTGTGGAGCATGCGGACGCGCTGGGCCTGCGCCCGCTGGCCCGCCTGGTGACCTGGGCGGTGGCGGGCGTGGCGCCCGCCCGGATGGGCATCGGCCCGGTCCCGGCGGCGTCGCGTGCGCTGTCGCGGGCGGGGTTGACGATGGCGGACTTGGACCTGATCGAGCTCAACGAGGCGTTCGCCGCTCAGGTTCTGGCGGTGACAGCGGAGTGGGGTCTGGCGCCGGGGGACTTCGAGCGGCTGAACGTGCACGGTTCGGGCATTTCCCTGGGCCATCCGGTGGGCGCCACCGGCACCCGGATCCTGGCGACGATGCTCCGGGAGCTGGACCGCCGCGAGGGCCGCTACGCGATGGAGACGATGTGCATCGGCGGCGGCCAGGGCCTGGCCGCCGTCTTCGAACGCCTCTGACCGCCCGCGAGCCACGGCGGGTTCATCGAGCCGCGGGGTTCGCCGCCGGCGCGGGTTCGCGGTGGGACAGGTGGACGATGCCGGCGAAGAGGGTGGTGGCGAAGACGAGCACGTAGACGTTGCCCAGGACGAAGGCGACCAGGCCGGCGTCGAGCGTGGGCGGGTCGCCCGGTGGTGGCACGGCGAGGGCGAGCACGGGCCGGACGGTCAGCAACATCAGCCCGGCCGGCAGTAGCCACACGGCGTGGCGGGCTCGCGTGGTGTTCTCCGAGACCAGCATCGTCAGGTACACGGCGAGGGGCAGGAGCCATACCCAGTGGTGGCCCCAGGTCCACGGGCTGACCGTCGCGGCGCACAGCCCGCACAGCGTCAGCGCGATCAGCTCCTCGCCCCGCCGGCTGGCCCAGGCGGCCACGGCGATGGTGCAGGCCGCCACCGCGGCCGCGAGCAACAGCCACAGACTTGCCGAGCCGCCCAGCCGGAGGACGAGGCCGTGCAGGGACTGGTTCTGCGGTGCCGCGGCGTCCGCGTAGACCCGGCCGGCGTCGAGGAACGTCCCGGCGATCCAGAACCGGGCCGAGTCGGCCGGCAGCAGCGTGAATCCCGCGGCCACGGTCGCGAGGAAGGCGCCGGTCGCCGTGATCGCCGCGCGGAATCGCTTCGTGGCCAGCAGGTACAGCACGAAGAACAACGGGGTGAGCTTGATGCCGGCCATGATGCCCACGCCGATGCCCTTGCTCCATCGGTCGTCCGCGCGCAGCAGGTCCCACAGGACGACCGCGAGCAGCAGCAGGTTTACCTGGCCGATGTCGATGGTCGTGTGCGCGGCTTCCGTCGCGAAGACCACGCTGACGACCACCAGGATCAGCGCGACGGAATTCCGGCCGGCCGATCCGACGAATGCGCTCGACGCCTTCGCCGCGGCGAAAACGGCCAGTGCGCAGTTTCCGATGACGACCACGAGCTGTGCCGCCATCGGGGTGAGGAATGCCAGCGGGGTGAAGAGGATGGCTGCCCACGGTGGATAGGTGAACGGCAGGCCGTGCGTCAGCGGCCCCTCGTACAGGGGATCGGCGTCGAGTACCGCCTGCCCGCCATCCCGGTAGACCTGCAGGTCCACCGGGGTCGCCCAGCACGCCCGGACGGCTACGGCCGCGCCGAACGAATATGCCGTGATGCCCAACGTGAGCCAGACGGCGCGGGGAGCCGGCCGGGTCCGCTTGGTCCGCGGATCCGACAGAATCTCGGTTTCTCCCAATACTCTTCCCGCGCCAAATGGCGGGTGGCAGTGGACTTGTCGGGCGCACGCTACGACCGCGCCGGCGAAAATCGGGGCACCGACCGGAAAATCGGCGACAATTCACCCGATCGTGCGTCACTCGAACGAAAGCGGCCGTCAGTCCAGTTCGGACAGACGGGTGCGGACGTCGCCGGCCTCCGGCACGCCGAGCTCGTCGTAGATGGCGAGGGCGTCCCGCCAGTGCTCGCGGGCCTGACCGGCGTCGCCGAGCTCGTGGTGGCTGGTGGCGAGGCCGTCGTGGGCGCGGCCCTGCTCGTACCGGTTCCCGGTGCGCCGGCAGCGTGCCAGCGCTTGCTCGTGGTGGTGCCTGGCCTGGTCCGGCTCGCCGAGCAGGAGCAGGGTGGCGCCCAGGTTGTTGAGCGCGTGCGGCTCGTCGCCGAGGTCGCCGATCTCGCGGCGCACCGTGAGGGACTGCTCGTGGCAGTCGAGGGCCTGCCGGTGTTCGCCCATCGCGCGGTACGCGGTGCCCAGGTTGTCGAGCGCGTGCGCGGTGCCGAGCCGGTCCCGGTGCTCGCGCCGGAGAGCGAGCGCCTGCCGGTGGCAGTCCACGGACTCCGGGTAGCGCGCCATCCGGCAGTACACCGAGCCCAGGTTGTCGACCGCGTACGCCTCGCCGAGCGGGTCGCCGAGGTCGCGGCAGAGGGCCAGCGCGTCCCGGAAGCACGACTCCGCCGCCGCGTAGTCGCCGGTGATGCCGTGCACGGTGCCGAGGTTGTGCAGCGCCCGCGCCTCGCCGTCGCCGTCGCCGATCCGCCGGCTCAGCGCCAGCGCCTCGGCGAAGTTGCCCGCCGCCTCGGGAAACCGGCCGGTCCGGCCGTGCACGGTGCCCAGGTCGTCCAGCGCCCGGGCCAGCTCGGCGTCGTCGCCGAGGTCGCGGCACAGCCGCACCGCGTGCTCGACGTGCTCGGTGGCGACCTCGTACCGGCCGGTGCGGGCGTGCACCGCGGACAGGTTGATCAGGGCCCCGGCCTGCGCGGCCCGGTCGCCGACACCCTGGGCGGCGGCCAGCGCCTGCTCGTACAGCCGCTGGGCCTGCGCGTACCGGCCGGTGGTCTCCAGGTGCCGGCGCAGCGTCGCGGCCAGCGCGATCGTCCGGTCCGGATCGTGCGGGGTGGTCGTCGCGGCGACGGCGAGCACGGCGTCCAGCTCGTCGTCCAGCCAGGCTCGGGCCGCGGCCTCGTCGGCGATCGGTGCCGGTGCCGGTGCCGGTGTCGATGCGACGGTGGGCCTGCGGTCCTTCTCGTGCGGGTAGAGCAGGTCCATCGCCGCCGCGGCACCGCCCAGGTGATGGTCGGCCAGCCGGGCCAGCATGGCGGGACGGTCGAGTGGCGGGTCCTGCTGCGCGGCCCGTTCCGCGGCCCAGGCGTGCACGAGGTCGTGCATGCCGTAGCGGTCCGCCCCCGCGGGCTGGACGAGGTGCGCGGCGGCCAGCTCGGCCAGCGCCGCGCGCGCCGCCACGGTGCCGGTGTCGAGCAGCGCGGCGAGCGCGGCCGCGTCGAAGCCGGGCCCGGGATGCAGCCCCAGCGCCCGGAACGCGGTGCGGGCCTGCTCGCTCAGGTGGCGCATGGACCAGGAGAACACCGCCCGGATCGCGGTCCTCGGGTCGCCGCCGGCCTCGAGCAGGTCCAGCAGCCGCTGCTCGTCGGCGAGCTCCGCGGACAGGTCGCGCAGCGTCGCCGCGGGCTGCGCGACGGCTCGCTCGGCGGTGATCCGCAGGGCGAGCGGCAGCCGGGCGCAGCGGTCCACCAGCGCGCTCGCCGCTGCCGGGTCGGCATCGACCCGGTCCTCGCCGACCAGCGCGCGGAGCAGGTCCAGCGCGTCCGGCTCGGGCAGCACGTCCAGGTCGATCCGCTGCGCTCCGTCCCGGGCGACGAGCCCGGCCAGGAGGTCCCGGCTGGTCACCAGGACGAGGCACGACGGCTCGCCGGGCAGCAACGGGCGGACCTGTTCGGCGTCGCCCGCGTTGTCGAGCAGCACGAGCATGCGCCGGCCGGCGAGCAGCGACCGGTACAGCGCGGCCCGCTCGGCCAGGTCGGCGGAGATGTCGGCGCCGGGTACGCCGAGCGCGCGCAGGAAGCCGCCCAGCGCGACGTCCGGCGCCAGCGGCGCGTCCGGGTCGAACCCGCGCAGGTCGACCCACAGCTGCCCGTCCGGGAAGTCGCCGGCGACCCGGTGCGCCCAGTGCACCGCGAGCGCGGACTTGCCGACCCCGCCCCCGCCGGAGAGCGCGGCGATCACCACCGCGGGGCCGGTCGCGCGCAGCTCGTCGAGCCGGTCGAGCTCGCCGCGCCGGCCGCGGAACCCCGGGATGTCCGGCGGCAGCTGGCGCGGCACCGGCCCGGTCCAGCCGCGAGCCGGGGCCGCGGCGGCGGGCTCGGGGCGCCCGGCGGAGTCCTGGCTGGCGGCGACGCGAAACCACGCCGCGCTCCAGTCCCGCTGCTCGGCCGGGCCCGCGCCCAGCGCGATGACGATCCGGTCCAGGACGTCCGCCGCGGGCAGGTGCTTGCCGGTCACGTAGGCGTGCACGGTCGAGCGCGGTTCGGCCACCCTGCGGGCCAGCTCGGCCAGGGAGACGCGGGTCTTGTGCGTGCCGCCCGCCGCCCGGGCGCGCAGCAGGCCCAGCTCCTTGGCGAGGTCGGCGACGGTGTGCACGCGGGTGGCGTCCGGGCCGGGGGCGTCAGCGGCCATCCCGACTCCTCCCGCGCGACCGTCCAGGTTCGTCCAGATGTTTCCACATCCGGCCCGCCTGGCCTGGCCATCTGGTGCACTCGGCCGCACCGCGCGCGTGCCCGGCACGAGGGGGACTCGCCGTCCGGAAGCGCGCGATGGGTTCGACCAGTCGGGAGGAGAGACCACAGGTGAAACGATTCCGCGCGATTCATGCGCTGTGCGCGTTGGCCGTCGTGCTGCTGGCCGTGGTGGTACCAGCCACCGCGACGGCCGGCTCGGCGCCGGAAAGCGGTTCCGTCGACGTGTCATCCGAGGCGATCGAGGCAGCGATCTCGTTCGGGCAGGAACAGGTCGGCAACTCGCTCTACACGGGCTGCTCGGCCGGCGCCTACCGGATGGGTGGGATGCCGAGCGAGGAGATGCACTTCGACGGCCGGGGCTGCGGGCAGAGCTACATCTACGTGCTGCGGCCCGGGTGGAAGGGATTCGACTGCTCCGGCCTGATCTTCAAGATGTTCGAGGCCGCCGGGGTCGACTTCCCGTACACCTCGTCCGCGGCGATGGCCGCGTTGCCGGCGGTCGACAAGTCGCAGATCCAGCGCGGTGACCTGCTGGTCAAGCCGGGCAGCCACGTGGCGATGTACCTCGGCGTCGCCGACGGGGTGCCGTGGGCGCTCGAGGCCAGCCCGAAGCAGATCCTCGAGCAGGACGGCATCTACCGCGTCGCCCAGGGCGTGATGGTGATCGACGCCAGCTCGTACCTGAACAACTCGAGCTACGGCGCCCACCGGGTCGTGGCCTGACGTCAGGCAAGGTGCCCGCGGTGGACCCTGGTCCGCCGCGGGCACTCAGCTGCCGGTGGCCACGACGGCATAGGGTCCCCAGGTCAGCACGGTCTTCTCCTCGACGACCGCGGCCCGGACGCCGACCCAGGCGTCGCCGGGCAGACCGGTGAGGCGGCAGGTCGCCCACGGGCCCTCACTGGTCGAGTAGTTGTGGCACTCGCCGTGCGCCCTCCCGTCGGTGGTGGCCCAGTAGCCCGCCGCGTGGTGCTTGTCCCCGGGCGGGATGTCCCGCACCCAGACCAGGCCGGCCGTGACGTCGAGGCACGCGATGGCCGCGGTCGGCTTGGAGCAGGGCAGGCCCGGTGCCGGCGCCCCGTGCGCCGCCGCGCCCTCGGTGGCCTTCGCGTTGAACGGCACCAGGTGCTCGGGCATCGCGCCGCCGGGTGCGACCGGGTTGGTGGCCGGCTCCCGAACGGGGTTGAGCAACAGGACGACGACGGCGGCGAGGAGCACGAACACGGCGGCGGACAGCCCGGCGACCAGGCGCGGCCGCCGGCGACGTCCGGCGTCCGGGCGGGGCTGCGCGTCGTCGTCGGTGGTTCCGGAGCCGTTGGCGGACGCGCCGGTGCCGGTCTCGGCGGCCGCCGCGTGCCATCGGGCCCGCCACTCGTCCTCGTCGCCACCGCAGGCCGCCACGTAGGCCAGGGTCACCGCGAGGGTCGGCAGCCGGCGCCCGGCCGCGGCCTCGGACAGCACCGTCGCGGAGTAGTTCGCGGTGCGCGCCATCTGCCGGTAGGGCAGTCCCCCAGCCGCGGTGCGAAGTTCCCGCAGCTCCGCCGCAAAGCGCGGCAACGGTCCGGCCGTCGTATCCAGCGCGCGTTCAGGTCGCGGCATGACACCCCCAGATGTCCGGTTCGAGCGACGTTGATCGGCGGTTGATTGACCGGCCTCCGACCAACTCCGGACAACCGTGCCGATTGGTACACAAGCCTACGACAGCACGCCGTACGTGGAGGGACACCGAATGCGACGCACGCTCGCCGCCGCGGCAGCGGCGCTGGCCACGCTGATCCTGCTGCCGCAGGGGAGTGCCCGGGCCGATGACCCGCCCCGCTACGCGACGTACTACTCGATCTTCACCCGCGGGGAACAGCACATCCCGTACCTGGACACGACACCGTACGTGCCGCAGGGCCTGGCCTACTGGGCACAGCGCGACGCGATGATCGTGTCCTACTACCACGAGACCGGCGGCAATGCCCGGCTCGCGATCGTCGACCGCACGACCAGCCGCCACCTCAAGACCCTGGTCCTCGGCGACACCGGCCACGTGCAGGCACTCGCGGTCAGCGCCAACTACCTCTGGCTCGCCACCACCGGCAGGATGGTCCGCTACGCGCTGACCGACGTCGCGCTGACCGCGGACGGCGCGACGCTGCCCGAGGACGCCGACTACGTGCTCAAGGCCCACTCGTTCGTCGAGATCACCGGCAACCGCATGTACGTCGGCAGCTTCCACACCGACACGACCGGCACCGCCTACCGCTACACGCTCGACGCCGCCGAGGAACCGGTCGACGACGACCACTCGTTCACCGTGCCGCCGCAGGTCCAGGGCATGGCCATCACCCCGACGCATTTCGTGTGGAGCCGCTCCCAGGGCCGCAACAACGACAGCCGGCTGACCGTCGACCCGCGCGACGGCGCGATCACCCGGGAGGTCGTCGCCCCCAACATGTCCGAGGATCTCGCCACGGTCGGCGGCGAGCTCTACGTGGTCTACGAGTCCGGCGCCCGCAAGTACGCCGACGCCGACTACCAGGTCCGCACCATCCACCACGGGTCGCTGGCCGAGCTCATCCCCTGACCGGCGCTGCGCCGGGCCCGTGGAGGGGGCGGACCCGGCGCAGCGCCTGCCCCGGACTCCCCGGGTGTCCTGATTGGATGGACTGTGCGACTACGGTAGGACGATGGTGAACTGGTGAGTGCGCGGTTCCAGGAGCTGGACTGGCGGGCGACGCCGATGGGTGAGCTCGTCCTGCGGCGCCGGTGGGATCCGGTCTTCGACCGGGAAGTCCATGAGATCAAGCTGAACGACGAGTTCCTGATGTCCAGCCTGTTCACGGTCGCCGAGGTGGAGTTGGGGCGCCTGGCGCTCGCGGACCGGGCGCCCGGGCCGCTGGATGTGGTGGTGGGCGGGCTCGGGCTCGGCTGCACGGCGCAGTCGGTGCTGGCGAACCCGGACGTGCGCCGCCTGGTCGTGGTGGACGCGCTCGGCGAGGTGATCGAGTGGCACGAGCGGGGGTTGCTCCCCGCCGGCGCGGAGCTGACGGCCGATCCGCGGTGCACGCTGGTCCACGGTGACTTCTTCGCGATGGTGCGCACCGGCGCGGGGTTCGATCCGGCCGAGGAGCCGGAGACGCGCTGGCACGCCATCGTCGTCGACATCGATCACTCGCCGCGGCATCATCTGCATCCCGGCCACGCCGACCTGTACCAGCCGGCGGGGCTGCGGCGCCTCGCCGGCCGCCTGCATCAGGGCGGGGTGTTCGCGCTGTGGTCGAACGACCCGCCGGACGAGGAGTTCACCGCCGCGCTCGCGGAGGTCTTCGCCGGTGTGCGAGCCGACGTCGTCCGGTTCGACAACCCGCTGCAGCAACGGGACGCCACCGCCACCATCTACCTCGCGACGACGGCATCCCTTCGGTAGCAAGGAAAGCCCGGTCAGGCGCGCCGGCAGGTGTAGCTGGCCGCGGAGTCCGGGTCACCGTGCCCGTCGTACCTGGCGGTCAGCGGATAGCGGCAGAGGTTGCGGGTCGCGGTGCCGTCCGGGGTGACCGCGCGCAACGTGTCCGGCGCCTTGCCCTTCTCCACCCAGTCCACCAGCGCGCCCAGCGGGTCGACCGGGAACGGCCCCGGACCACCGAAACAGTGGTCCACACCCGGCGCGAGGAACACCCGGTAGAACCTGTCCACTGTGGCGGTCCCGCCCATGACCCGCGCCACCCGGTCGCGGTAGTCGACCGTGCCCTGGTACGGGATGAGCGAGTCGTCGGTGCCGTGCCAGGTGATCATCTTGCCGCCGGTGGCGCGGAAGTCTGACAGGTCCGGGTCGTCGGTGCCGATGATCCGGTTGTACTTGCGTTGCGACAGCGCGAAGAGCCGTTCGAACTTGCGATAGTCGATGGTGCTGACGTCGAAGTTCGGGTTCTCCTCGAGGAAGTACTGCACCCAGGTCGCCGATATCCCGAACGGCGCCCCGACGGGCTGCCCGTCCGGATCGGGGATCGTGTTCGCCAGCCCGGCGAATGACGTGCCCCGGTTGAGCCCGTACCACAACGGCGTGCCGTCCCAGATCTTGCGAACGACAGCGGCGTCCGCCCGGGAGATGGTGATCTCCGTGCCCGCGCAGACGATCGTGGTGCCGACCAGCCGGTAGGGGTCGAAGCGGCAGCGCCTCGGCAGGTCGACCACGCCGTCGGGCACGCCGTCGAGTCCGTCGCACGCGGCGACGGCGGCCTGCTGGAACGCGGCGAACTCGCACTGCGTCGGGAAGTTCCGCTCCTGGCGCATGACGACCTGCGGCCACAGGTTGGCGGGGATGAAGCGGTCCCAGTTGACCGCGGGCGCCATGGCATTGATGCCGTCGTAGTCGTCCGGGTAGCGCTGCGCGTTCATCAGGCCCTGACGGCCACCGGTCGAGCACCCGTTCCAGTACGCGTGGTCCGCCGGCCGGCCGTAGTGCTCCGCGGTCACCGCCTTGCCGGCCACCGCCATGTCGTGCAACGACCGGGACGCGAAGTTCGCCAGCAACTCCCGGTTCACGTGCCCGTCGGGCCCCAGGGCCCAGCCGGCGGGAGTCTCGACGTCGGTGCCGACTCCGCCGTCGGTCGCCGCGGCCGCGTAACCGAGCTTGATCGCCTCGGCGAGCGCGAAGGCGCCCTGGCCCATCGCGTACCCGCCACCACCGACACCCTGGAACCGGCCGGTCCAGCCCTCGACCGGCAGCCACACGGTGACCGTGACCCGGTCGTCCACGCCGGGGTGGGTGAGGATCGCCGTCACCTCACAGTACGGGGGCACGTCCGTGACCGGCGGAAATCCCGGCCACGACGGCACGTCCCCGCCCGGCTGCTCCGCCGCGGTCACCGACACCACCTCGGCTCCCGGCACGGCCAGCCGGCTCGCCTCGCAAGCCCGCGGCTGCGCGGCGGCTTCCGGTGCCAGGATCACGAGCGTTGGCAGCAACGACGCCGCCACTACGAGTCGCAGACTCTTCATGTCTCCCCCTGGAGTCGCCCGGCTGAACCATATCGACCTCGCGCAGGCCGCGGTGACACCCGAACGGGTAGCAATGGCCGGCCCGGCGAAGGGGCGGAACTACTTGGTGAAGCCGGCGGCCAGGCCGCTGAGCAGCTGGCGGCGGCCGAACGCGTACAGGACCAGGATGGGCAGGGTGGTGAGGACGACGGCGGCGACGACGGCCGGCACGTTGACGCTGTACTGGCCCTGGAAGTTCCACAGGGCCAGCGGCAGGACCCGCCGATCGGGGCTCTGGGTGAGGATCAGCGGCAGCAGGAACCCGTTCCAGATGGTGAGCGCGTTGTAGATCGTGACGGTCACGATGGCCGGCCTGGTGAGCGGTGCCGCCAGCCGCCACAGCGTCGTCCACTCCGAGGCGCCGTCGACTCGCATCGACTCGAACAGCTCCTGGGGCACGTCGCGGATGAAGTTGGCCAGCACCAGCACGGACAGCGGGATGGCGAACGCGATCGACGGGAGGATCAGCGCCAGCAGGCTGTCGTACAGCTGCAGCCTGATGATGATCAGGTAGATCGGGATGACCGTCGCCTGCAGGGGGATGGCGAGGCCCATGAGGAAGAGCCCGTTCACCGCGCGGAGGAACCGGAACTGCCAGCCGCGCACGATGGCATACGCGGCCATGAACGAGAACGTCACCGCCGGTATCACCGCGCCCGCGGTGACCACGGCGCTGTTGACGAAGTAGCTGACGAAGTCCGACTCGATGACCAGCCGGTAGTTCTCCAGTGTGGGGTCGCTCGGCGGCACCAGCGGGTTGGAGGCGTAGTAGGTGCTCTGGAGCTTGAAGCTGGTGATGACAACCCAGTAGATGGGTATGACGACGATCGCGAGCCACAGCCACCCGGCCAGCCCGCCGAACCAGTTGCGCCGTTGCGCCGCGGCGCGGTGCTGGCGCTCGCGCGGCCGGGTTACCGGCCGTGGTGGCTTGGTCAGAGTCGCGCTCATGTCAGGCGCCCTCGATCTGGCTCTGGCCGGGGTCGCGACCACCGATCCGGCGCAACAGGAGGGCGAGGACGAGGCCCACGAGGACGAGGATGACCGCGATGACGCTGGCGGGTCCCATCAGGCCGGCCTGGAAGCCGCGCTTGTACATGTCCAGCGCGAGCACCCGGGTCGCGTCCCCCGGGCCGCCCTCGGTGAGCACGAAGATGAGGTCGAAGAAGACCAGCGACCCGACCACCATGAGCGTCGACGACGTGATGATCGTGTACTTCAGCTGGGGCAGGGTGATGCTGAAGAACTGGCGGACCCGCCCGGCACCGTCCAGCTGCGCGGCCTCGTACATGGACCGCGGGATCTGCCGCACGCCACCCTGGTAGATCAGGGAGTGGAACGGGATGAACTGCCAGGAGACGACGAAGACGACGAGGCCGAACGCGAGCCCCGGCTTGCCCAGCCAGTCCTGGCTGAGGAACTCGATGCCCAACCCGGCGCCGAGCCCGAAGTTCGGGTCCAGCAACGCCTTGTAGGCGATCGCGATCGCCGCGGAGCTGAGCAGCAGCGGGATGAAGTAGGCGACGGCCAGCACCCCGCGGTAGCGCTGGTGGCCGGCCAGGAACGTGCCGAGCAGGATGCTCAACGGAGTCTGGACCGCCCAGGACGCGACGATCACGAGGAACGTCACCCAGACGGCGTGCGGCAGCCCGGGGTCGGCGAGTACGGCACGCCAGCTGGTGAGCCCGGTCGGCCGGATCTCGCCGATCCCGTCCCATGTCGTGAAGCTCAGCGCGAGCACGCCGACGACCGGCACGACGGCGAAGCCGACGAAGAACAGCAGAGCCGGCGCGGCCAACCACGGCAGGATGCCGCGCCGGCCGCGCCGCGCCGGATTGCCCGTGGGCACGGTCACTGCCCGATGACCGCATTCATGTTGTCGGCGAACTGCTGTGGCGAGACGGACAGCTGGAACAGCTTGACGATGTTGTCCAGCAGGGTCTCCGCGGCGGTCGGGCTCATCGCCTGGTCCCAGGACTGGGCGAATACCTTGGCGTTGCTGGCGATGTCGTAGGTGAACGTGAGGAAGTCGGCGTTCTTGTCCTTGGCCAGGACGTCCTGCGTGCCCTTCAGGACCGTGACCCCGCCGGTGCCGATCCACTGCTTGACTTCCTCGTCGTCGAGGACGCCCTTGGTGAAGAACTTCTTGGCGGTGGCCTTCTCCTCAGCGCTGGCCTTCGAGGAGATGGACAGGTACTGCGCGGGGTTGCCGACGGTGTTGCCGGGGTCGCCCGTGCCGCCCTCGACCGGCGGGAAGTTCATGTAGCCGAGCGAGCCGCTGGAGACGAAGTCGCCGCCGTCGGACTGCTGGATGCCGTACGACCAGGAGCCGTGCAGCATCATCGCGGCCTTGCCCGTGTAGAGCAGTGCCTGGTCGGCGTTGGAGTCGGCGGTGATCGAGGAGAAGCCCTTGATGAACCCGTTCGCCTTGACCAGGTCCTGCACCTTCGTCAGCGCGTCGATGGCGACCGGGTTGGACCAGGCGTCCTTCTCACCGTCGAAGACGGCCTGGAACACCTCGGGCCCGCCCATGCGGTCGAACAGGAACTCGAGCCACATCATGTTGGTCCACCGGGACTGGCCGCCCAGGGAGAACGGCGCGATGCCCTTGGCGTTGAACCGCGGCACCAGCGCCATGATGTCGTCCCACGACTGCGGCGGTTCCGCGCCGACGTCGTCGAACAGCTTCTTGTTGTAGTACAGGACGATCGGCTGCACGCACTCGCACGGCATCGCGTAGATCTTGCCGTCGATGGTCGCCGCGCCGAACGAGGACGGGAACAGCTTGTCCTTCACCGCGGCGTTCTCGTCGAACCACGAGGTGAGGTCCTCGACCTGGTCGGCCTCGGCGTAGGTGCGCAGCGTCCCGCCGCCCCAGCCCCAGATGATCGTCGGCGCCTGGCCGGCGCCGATCGCGGTCTTGATCTTCGTCTTGTAGGCGTCGTTCTGGTAGGTGGTCGCGACGATCTTGTCGTCGGGGTTGGCCTTGTTGAACCGATCCACGGCTCCGGTGCGGACGCCTTCCTGAGGCTGTCCGTTGAGGAACCAGAACGAAGCGCCGCCGCCGCTGGTACCGGGACCGGACGTGCCACAGGCAGCGAGCGCCATCGAGAGCGGCACGCTGGCCGCGAAACCGAGGACGGTACGGCGAGAGACTGGAGTTTCCACGTTGAGTTCTCCGTTCTCGAAGAACGCCGGCTCCCCCCGAGCCGTCTTCGAAACTTTCGAAGGCCGTAAGTGCAAGGAGGCTAGAATTCGAGCCGAGCGGCTGTCAAGGCAGTGCGCACTATTGCTGCAATAACTTAGTCTACGTAGGCTTTGCCCACGTTCCGAAACTTTCGGAAACTCTCTCGGAGGAGAGGAGGGGCCGCGATGACGACAGCCGATCGGCCGCCCGCGGAGGACCGGGTCACGCAGCGCTGGCAGGACCCGGAGCTGCCCGCGCCGGACCGGGTCGACGCCCTCCTGGCCGAGATGACGCTGGCGGAGAAGGTCGGGCAGCTCGGCAGCCGCTGGATCGGCAACGACATGGCCGAGCGGACCGAGGGTCCGCAGGTGGCGCCGATGCCCGACGTGTTCGCCGGCCCCAGCAGCGTGCCGCTGGCGGAGGCCAGCCGGCACGGCATGGGCCACCTGACGCGGGTGTACGGCAGCCGGCCGGTGACCGTGGCGCAGGGGGCCGCGGAAGTGGTGGCCGCGCAGCACACGGTGCTGCGAAACTCCCGGCTCGGCATCCCGGCACTGGTCCACGAGGAGTGCCTGACCGGCTTCACCACCTACGGCGCCACGGTCTATCCCGCGGCCATCGCCTGGGCCGCGACGTTCGACCCGGACCTGGTGGGGCGGATGGGCGCCGCGATCGGGCGGGACATGCACGCGGTCGGGGTGCACCAGGGTCTCGCCCCCGTTCTCGACGTGGTCCGGGACTACCGGTGGGGCCGGGTCGAGGAGACGATGGGCGAGGACCCCTATGTGGTCGCGACGCTGGGCACCGCCTACGTCCGCGGCCTGGAGGACGCGGGCGTCATCGCCACGCTCAAGCACTTCGCCGGATACTCCGCGTCGCGGGCCGCACGCAACCACGCGCCGGTGCCGATGGGTCGCCGCGAGTTGATGGACGTGATCCTGCCGCCGTTCGAGACCGCGATCGCGGTGGGCGGGGCCCGGTCGGTGATGAACGCGTACTCCGATGTGGACGGTGTGCCGGCCGGTGCCGACTCGTGGCTGCTGGGTGACCTGCTGCGCGCGGAGTGGAAGTTCGCCGGCACGGTGGTCTCCGACTACTGGGCCGTCGCGTTCCTCGCCACCATGCACCTGGTGGCGGCGAACACCGACGAGGCCGGCGTGGCCGCGCTGAGCGCCGGCATCGACGTGGAACTACCCGACACGCTCGGCTTCGGCCAGCACCTCGTGTCCCGGGTCCAGCGGGGCGAGTTAGCCGAGTCCACAGTGGACCAGGCGGTGCGCAGGCTGCTCACGCAGAAGGTCGAGCTCGGACTGCTCGATCCCGGCTGGACACCCGAGGCCTCGGTCGCCACGGCGGCCGAGGTCGAGCTGGACTCGCCGGCCAACCGGGCGCTGGCCCTGGAGCTGGCCGAGCAGTCCGTCGTGCTGCTCGACGCGGGCAGCGCGCTCCCGCTGCTCGGCCCCGGGCGTACCGCGCCGGGCCAGGTCGTCGTGGTCGGGCCGTGCGCCGCCGACGCCCGCACCCTCATGGGCTGCTACGCCTTTCCCAACCACGTCCTGCCCCGCCATCCCGGCCTGCCCCTCGGCGTGACCGTGCCGACCGTGGTCGACGCGCTGCGCGAGGAACTGGCGTACACCGAGCTCCGCCACGAGCCGGGGTGCGACGTGTCCGGCGAGGACCGGTCCGGCTTCGCCGCGGCGACGGCCGCGGCCCGCGAGGCGGACCTGTGCGTAGCCGTGGTGGGCGACCGCGCGGGCCTGTTCGGGGAGGGCACCTCCGGCGAAGGGTGCGACGCCGAGGATCTGCGGTTGCCGGGCGTGCAGGCCGAGCTGCTCGCGGAGCTCTTCGCCACCGGTACCCCCGTCGTCGTGGTGGTGGTCTCCGGCCGTCCCTACGCGTTGGGCGACGTGCACCCCCGGGCCGCCGGTCTGGTGCAGGCGTTCATGCCCGGCCAGGAAGGCGCGGCGGCGATCGCCGGCGTGCTGTCCGGCCGGGTCCAGCCCGGCGGCAAGCTGCCGGTGCAGGTGCCCCGTCGCCCGGGCGGGCAGCCGGGCACGTACCTGCAGCCACCACTCGGCGCGAACACCCATGGCATCAGCAGCATCGACCCGACGCCGCTGTTCCCCTTCGGGTACGGCACGTCCTACACCACGTTCGAGGTCGACGACCTGCGCGCGAGCGCGACCGAGGTACCCACCGACGGCGAGTTCACCGTGTCGGTGCGGGTGCGCAACACCGGCACCCGGGCCGGTCACGAGGTCGTCCAGCTGTACCTGCGCGACGTCGTCGCCCAGGTGACCCGCCCGGTACGGCAGCTGGCGGGCTTCGCCAAGGTGTCGCTCGAGCCGGGCGCGAGCGCCCGCGTCCGGTTCGACGTGCACGCCGACCGGTCGGCGTTCACGGGCCGGGAACTGCGGCGGATCGTCGAGCCGGGGGAGATCGAGGTGCTCGTCGGCACCTCCTCGACCGACCTTCCCTGCCGGGCCGCCATCCGGTTGACCGGCCCCACCCGCGTCGTCGGCCATGACCGGCGCCTCACCACACCCGTGGAGGTGCGGCCGGATCAAAGCGGCGGGTAGCGGATCTCCAGCATCGTGCAGCCGGTTTCGGTGCGGTAGGGGCCGTGCGGCATGCCCGGTGGCCGGGACGCGTAATGGCCGGCGGTGAACACGCGCCCCAGCGTCAGGTCGTGCAGCTCACCGTCGAGGAGGTAGACCTCCTCGTAGTAGTCGTGCCGGATGACGCCGGCGGAGGTCTCGGTTCCCGGTGCCCAGCGGGCGATCCTGGTGAGGGTGCGGGCATCCGCGCCACGACTCAGCACCCGCTCGGCAACCGTCGGCGCGCCGTCATCGACCCGCCACGGCACTTGGTCGACCGCGAAGAACTCGTGCTCGGCTTTCATGACGACCAGTGTTCTACTGCTGCTTGACCAGTTCGATCTCGAGTTCGGGCGGCTGGCCCGGGTCCCCGAGCAGCCAGTTCAACGCGGTCACGATGTACACCTCGTCGTTGAGGGTCACGAAATGGTCCACCAGCGGCACGTGCTCGATCGGGCCGGACCACACCACCATGCGGTCCACGACGGTGGCGGCGAAGTACACGGTGGTCATCCGCTTGGCTCCTCAAGGCCGGGAAGTCAGTCGCGCGAGGGCTCGTGGGTGATGTCGACGCCCATCGAGGCGGTGTGCTCGTCGGTGTCGTCCCGGCGGTAGGTCATGGTCACGGTCACGTCGACGACGCCGTCGGTGTGCCTGGTCAGCTGTTCGGCGAGCGAGAGCTGGCTCTTCAGCTCCAGCCGGCCGTCCAGGGTCACCTTCCCGTCGGCGACCTCGATGCGCACGGTGTCCGGCACCGTGCGCATGCCCAGCCCGATCTGGAAGACGTCGCGCACGATGTCCTCGCGGATGTCCTCGTCCCCGCGGAGGAACACCGTCAGCAGGTCCTTGCGGCTCACGATTCCCACGAGCTTGCCGTCCTCGTCGACGACCGGGAGGCACTTGAGGTTGTGCTTCGTGATCTCCCGGGCGGCGTGGGCGACCGTGGCGCCGGCGGTGACGGTGATCGCCGGCCTGGTCATCAGCGCGGCCGCGGTGGTGCCACCGGCGCGGCCGGGGTCGCTGGGGGGTTCGTGGCGGCGGCGCCACCACCTCGTCCGCTCGTGGGTCCAGTCGGGTTCGCCGGCGGCCTGCTTGACGAGCAGGTCGGCCTCGGACACCACGCCGAGCACCCGGCGGGCCGCGTCGACCACGGGCGTGGCGCTGACGTCACGCTGCTCGAGGATCCGGACGATGTCCTTGAACGGCGTGTCCGCGCGCACCGTCGCCACGTCGGTGCTCATCACGCTGCTGATCTTCCGGTGACTCATCGCTCGCTCCGATCCGGAACGACTCACACTGTTGGCAGTTCGGTGACTCGATCGGGTTCATGGTGTGGCAGTCCGCCGATGTCGTGCTCACCCTGCCCGGGTGATTCTCTCCCCGGCGGAGATGGGCATGCTGCGGCCGACGGCCAGAGCAGGGAGGACCGACGTGCCCGAGTCGGCGCACCGCGGCGCTCACTACCTGCGGCTGATCGGGCTGGCCGCGTTGATCGGGATCCCGGCCGCGTTGCTGGCGGCCCTGTTCCTGGCCACGGTGAACTGGCTGCAACGGTGGCTGTGGACCGACCTGCCCGGCTACCTCGGGGCGTCGGCACCGCCGTGGTACCTGGTGGTGGGCCTGCCGGTGGTGGGCGCGTGCTTCGTCGTCGCCGCGCGGACGCTGCTCCCGGGGGACGGTGGCCATCCGCCGCTGGGTGGGCTGAGCATGGCGCCGACCCCGCTGCGCAGCGGGCCCGGCATCGCGGTGGCTGCGGTGGGCACGCTCGCGTTCGGGGCCGCGCTCGGGCCGGAGGCACCGCTGATCGCGCTCGGGTCGGTCGTCGGCATGACCGTGGCGCCGCTGCTCAAGGGGGACGAGCGTGCGCAGTCCGTGGTGGCCACCGCGGGCTCGTTCTCCGCGATCTCGGCGCTGTTCGGCGGCCCGTTGGTGGCGGGGATGCTGCTGGTGGAGGCCGGGATCGGGGCCGGCGCACAGCTGATCGTCGCGCTGCTGCCCGGGTTGGTGGCCGCGGCGATCGGGTACCTCATCTTCATCGGGTTCGGGTCCTGGGCCGGCCTGCACGAGACGTCGATGAACGTGCCGAACCTGCCGCTCTACGAGGACCTGCACGCCGGGGACCTGCTGATCAGCATCGTCATCGGGATCGCGGCCGCCCTCGTCATCGCCGGCGTCCGGTGGCTCGGCGCCCGCGTGGACGGGATCCACCTGCGGCGCGGCCGCCTGCCGGTGGTCCTGCTCGGCGGCGGCCTGGTGGTCGGGCTGCTCGCGCTCGTGGCCGAGGCCCTGGGGGCGAAATCGCAGGACGTGCTGTTCTCCGGGCAGGCGGCGGTGCCCGGCCTGGTGACCGAACAGTCGCTCGCCATCGTGCTCGTGCTGCTCGCCGCCAAGGCGCTGGCCTACGGCGTGTGTCTCGGCTGCGGGTTCCGCGGCGGTCCGGTCTTCCCCGCCATCTTCATCGGTATCGCGCTGGCCTCGATCGCCGAGCTGGTGTTCGGCATGTCCCCGACGCTGGCCGTCGCCACCGGCACCGCCGCGGGAATGGCCGCCGCGACCCGGCTGCTGTTCGCGCCGCTGCTGTTCGCGCTGCTCCTGGTCGGCACCAACGGCATCGACGCCATCCCGGCCGCCGTGCTCGCCGCGGCCTCGGCGTGGGTCATGACCACGTTCCTGCGACCCGGTGCCCTGACGGAGACGCGGTCCGCGGGCCCACCGGCCGGCCACGCCTGACCCCGTGACCTCCGCGACCGACGTCATCCCCGCGGGGTGATGCCGCCGGGCCCGTCATCGCAAAGTGTCGGGCATGCGACCACGCACAGGGAGGGGGCAGCGGTGATCGTGGGTGAGGCGTTGACCGGCCTGGCGACGGTGAGCGCCGCCGTGAACCCGGTCCCGTGGGCACGTTCGCAGATGGCGTTCACCCTTGCCTTCCACATCATCCTGGTCCCGCTCGGGGTGTCGTGGGCGTTCATGACCCTGATCGCGAACTACCGAGCGGTGCGGCACGACGACCGTGCCGCGCTGGTACTCGCACAGCGCTGGTCGAAGTACATGGCCGTCACGTTCGCCGTGGGCGCCGTGACGGGGACCGTGCTGAGCTTCGAGTTCGGCCTGCTCTGGCCGCATTTCATGGGGACCTGGGGCGAGGCGTTCGGCGTGCCGTTCGCGTTCGAGGGGCTGTTCTTCTTCACCGAGGCGATCTTCGTCGCGATCTACATCTTCGGCTGGCGGCGGCTGAAACCGTGGCCGCACTTCTGGACCGGCGTCCCGATCGTCATCGCCGGGGTGTTCGGCTCGATCTCCGTGGTCGCGGCCAACGCCTGGATGAACGCGCCGTCCGGGTTCACGGCGAACTCGAAGGGCGAGATCGTCGACGTCGATCCGCTCGGCGTGATCTTCAACGACGCGATGCCGCTGCAGGCCGCGCACATGGTCGTCGCCGCCTACCTGGTCGGCGGGTTCCTGATCGCGTCGGTCTACGCCGTCGGCATGCTGCGCGGCCGGGTCGATCGCTACCACAGGCTCGGGTTCGTCATCGCGTTCAGCACCGCCGCGATCGCGACGCCGGTGCAGATAGGCGTCGGCGACCTCCTGGCGCGCTGGGTCTACGAGAACCAGCCGGTCAAGTTCGCCGCGATCGAGCTGGTGCCGACGACCGGCTCGGACGTTCCCGAGATCCTGTTCGGCCACCTCAACGAGGACGGCACGGTCACCGGGGGCATCCCGATCCCGGGCCTCGCGTCCTGGCTGTCCGACCCGGCCGACGGCTCCTCGACCGTCATCAAGGGCCTCGACTCCGTGCCGGCCGACGCCCGCCCGACGCTGGCGGAGACCAACATCGTGCACCTCTCGTGGGACCTGATGGTCGGGCTCGGGACGTTGCTGTTCCTGCTGTCGGTCTGGTACGGCCTGAGCTGGGTGTTCCGGCGGCGCATGCCCACCGGCAAGTGGTTCCTGCGGGCCGCGGCGTGCTCGGGCGTGCTCGCGGTCATCACGATGGAGGCCGGCTGGGTGGTCACCGAGGTCGGCCGCCAGCCGTGGATCGTCTACAACCTGATGAAGGTCGAGGCCGCGGCGACCGGGAACACCGGCGTCTGGATCACGTTCATCGCCGTGATCGTTCTCTACGCCGCCCTCGGCGTCACGACGATCATGGTGCTTCGCTCGATGAGCAGGCGCTTCCGCCGGGCCGGCGGCTTCGTCGACACGCCCTACGGGCCGTCGGCGGAGGCCGAAGAGAAGGCCGAGGAGGCGGCCGGGCCCGTGGAGTCCGAGCCGTGAGCACCGCTGTCGCAGCCGTGCTGCTGGTCGCCATCGCGACGTACGCGGTCTTCGGCGGAGCCGACTTCGGCGCCGGTTTCTGGGACCTGACCGCCGGCGGGCCCGAGCGCGGTGCGCGACCACGCGGCCTGATCGAGCGGTCCATCGGCCCGGTGTGGGAGGCCAACCACGTCTGGCTGATCTTCATCTTCGTCGTGACCTGGTCCGCCTTCCCGTCGGCGTACGCCTCGATCACGCTGACCATGTTCGTCCCGCTGACCATCGCGGCGCTCGGCATCGTGTTGCGCGGTGCGAGCTTCGCGTTCCGCAAGACCGTGGTCACCGTGCGCTTCCGCCGGATCTTCGGTGGCGGTTTCGCACTCTCCTCGGTACTGGTGCCCTTCTGCTTCGGCGCCATCGCGGGCGGCATCGCCTCGGGTCACGTGCCGGCCGGCGGCAGGGCCGGCGACCCCGTCGGCAGCTGGCTGAACCCGACCTCGCTCGTGACCGGAGTGCTGGCCGTCGTGCTGGCGGCCTACCTGGCGGCGGTGTACCTCGTCTGGGACGCACGGCGGGCCGGCGACACCGCCATGGCGGACTACTTCCGCCGCCGCGCCGTGGTGATGGCCGTCGTCGCGGCCGTGGTCGCCGTGGTCGGGTTCGTGGTGCTGAGCGCCGCGGCCCCGCACGTCTTCGACGGCTTGACCTCGCGGGCGTTGCCCCTGGTCATCGCGAGCGTCGCGGGTGGGTTCGGCGCCCTCGTCCTGCTGCTCCGGGACGCGTCCCGGGGAGCGCGGGTGCTCGCCGTCGCCGCGGTGGCCTGCATCGTCGGCAGCTGGGGCGTCGCCCAGTGGCCCTACCTGCTGCCCGAGAGCGTCACCGTCTCCGCCGCCGCCGCACCGAACGGCACCCTGACCGCGCTGCTGGTCGCGGTCGGCGCCGCGGTGCTGATCGTGCTGCCCGGCTTCGTGCTGCTCTACGTGCTCGACCAGCGTCAGCTGCTACCCGAGGAAGGCGTCGAGGACGCCGGTGACCGCGCGGGCGGCTGAGCGGTACCGCAATCACCCGCCACGGGTGATTGCCGCGCTGCCGGGTCCGTCGATGGTCGGACCAGGCCCGCGACTTCGCGCGGCACGACCTCGAAGGAGTCTCCGTGACTGCCTCGACCTCACCCTTCCCGCCGATCGCGGACTACGCGTTCCTGTCGAACTGCCACACGGGTGCCCTGGTCGCGCCGGACGGCTCCGTCGACTGGCTCTGCCTGCCGGCGTTCGACGCCCCGAGCACCTTCGGCAACCTGCTCGACCGCGGCGCCGGCTCGTTCCGGTTGGGCCCGTACGGGATCAACGTGCCGACCGCGCGCACCTACGTCCCGGGCACGAACGTCATGACCACCACCTGGCACACGCCGCGCGGCTGGCTGCTGGTCCACGACGCGTTGACGATGGGTCCGCGGCGCGGCCACGACACCGTCACGCCCCACACCAGGCCGCCCGCCGACGACGACGCCGACCACATGCTCGTGCGCACCGTCGAGTGCCTCGAGGGCTCGCTGGAGATCGAGCTGGTCTGCGAGCCGGCGTTCGACTACGGGCGAACACCCGCCGTCTGGACCATGGTCGGCGACGACGACCACGCCGCCGACGCGACCGGGGCCGGCCAGACCTTCCGGCTGAGCACCGACATGCTCATCGGCATCGAGGGCGGATCGGCGCGGGCGCGGCACGTGCTGTCCAAGGGTGACCGGGCGTTCTGCGCGGTGTCGTGGGCCGAGGGGCTGACCTCGCCGGTCGATGCCGCGGACGCGCAGGCACGGATCAAGACGACGATCCAGTTCTGGCGCAACTGGCTGGCGCGGGCCCGCATCCCGGACCACCCGCTGCGCCATCCGCTCGAGCGCTCGGCGCTCACCATCAAGGGCCTGACCTACATGCCGACCGGTGCGACGGTCGCGGCCCTGACGACGTCGCTGCCCGAGACGCCGGGCGGTGAGCGCAACTGGGACTACCGCTACACCTGGATGCGCGACACCACGTTCACGCTCCAGGCACTGCACTACCTCAACCTCGACTGGGAGGCCGGCGAGTTCATGCAGTACATCGCCGACCTGGAGCCGAACCTCGACGGTGGCCTGCAGATCATGTACGGCATCGACGGCCGCCGGGACCTGACCGAGTCCACTCGCGACGACCTGAGCGGCTACGAGGGTGCCCGGCCGGTGCGCGTCGGCAACGGCGCGTTCGACCAGCGCCAGAACGACGTCTTCGGTGCGGTGCTGGACTCGGTGCTGTTGCACACCAACAGAAGCAAGCGCCTGCCGCGCCGGCTCTGGCCCCTCGTCCAGTCGCAGGCCGCGGGCGCGACCGCCGCCTGGCGCGAACCGGACCAGGGCATCTGGGAGGCCCGCGGCAAGCCGCAGCACTACGTGTCGTCGAAGCTGATGGGCTGGGTGGCGCTCGACCGCGCCGCCAAGCTGGCGACGGTCCGGGACGACACCGTCCTCGCCGACCAGTGGCGCGCGACGGCGGACGAGATCCGCGCGGACATCCTCGAACACGGCGTCAGCGACCGCGGCGTGCTCCGCCAGCACTACGACACCGACGCGCTCGACGCGTCGACCCTGCTCGCCGCCCTGTTCGGCTTCCTGCCGGGCAGTGACGAGCGGCTGCGCAACACCGTGAACGCGATCAACAGCGAGCTCACCGAGAACGGCTTCGTCATGCGCTACCGCACCGACGAGACCGACGACGGACTGTCGGGCAAGGAGGGCACGTTCCTGATCTGCTCGTACTGGCTCGTCTCCGCGCTGGCCGTGGTCGGTGAGATGGACCGGGCGACGGGCCTGATGGAGCGCCTGCTGCGGATCGCGTCGCCGCTGGGTCTGTACGCGGAGGAGTTCGAGGTCGACCGGGCACGGCATCTGGGCAACTTCCCGCAGGCGTTCTCCCACCTCGCGCTCATCCAGGCGGCCGGCCGGATCATCGTCTCCGACCGCCTGGCGGAGCTGTCGCTGTGACCGAGCGGCGAAACGGGAGCCGGAACGTCCTGGTGCTGGGCGGCGGGCTCGCGGGAGTCGCGTGTGCGCATCGGCTCGGTGACGAGGGCATCGGGGTGACGCTCGTCGACCGCAACGACTATCACCAGTTCCAGCCACTGCTCTACCAGGTCGCCACCGCGCAGCTGCCCGCCGAGGACATCGCCCGCCCGCACCGGGTCATCTTCCGCGCCCACCCGACTGTCGACGTGCGCACCGCGCAGGTCGACGAGGTCGACGTCGCGAACCTCGGCCTGACGCTGTCCACCGGCGAGACGATCGGCGGATCGCACCTGGTGCTCGCGGCGGGAGCGCAACCCGAGTACTTCGGTGTCCCGGGCGCCGCCGAACACGCGTTTCCCCTCTACTCGGTGGCCGACGCGGAGCGGCTCCGGCGCCACGTGCAGGACCTGGTCCGGGCGGTCTCGGCGGGGCAGCTCGACGAGGCTGCCCTCGACGTCGTCATCGTGGGCGGCGGGCCGACCGGGGTCGAGATCGCCGGCGCGCTCGCCGAGCTGATGGCGGCCCTCTCGACCATGGACCGGATACCGAGGGCCGGGCGGATCCTGCTGATCGACCGCGGGAGCACGCTCCTCGGCGCGTTCTCCGACCGGTCGCACCGGTACGCGCACAAACGGCTCGTCAAGCAGGGCGCCGAGCCCCGCCTGGACACGGGTGTCGCATCGGTGCACGCCGACCGGGTGGAGCTCGACGACGGAACCGCCATCCCCACCCGCACCGTCATCTGGGGCGGCGGTGAGTCGGCGGCGCCCGTGGTGCAGGCCGCCGCCGGGCTCAAGACCGGTCGTGGCGGGCGGGTGGACGTGCTGGCCGACCTGACCGTCGACGGACACCCGGGGCTGTACGCGATCGGCGACGCCGCCAACATCCCGGCGACGGACGGCGCGACGCTGCCGCAGCTGGGCTCGGTGGCCCAGCAGTCCGGCGACTGGGCGGCCGGCAACATCCTGCGCGAGCGAAACGGACAGCCGGCGAAGCCGTTCCACTACAAGGACAAGGGCATCATGGCCATGATCGGCCGAAACGCGGCCGTCGCCGAGGTCGGCAAGCACCGCCACCAGGTCGACGGCCCGCTCGCGTTCGCCGCCTGGCTCGGTGTCCACGCGATGTTGCTGAGCGGCGCGCACAGCAAGGCCGACGCGTTCATCTCCTGGGCCTGGGACTACTTCGAACGTGACCACGCCGCGACCGTCGAGTGGGCCGCGGCGCCCGCGCGCATCGCCTGGGGAGACGACGCCGCGGACGTCCCGCACATCGCGCTCGACCGCTCCTGAGGAGGACACCGTGACCGAGCAGTACGACGTCATCATCGTGGGATCGGGAGCCGGTGGCGGCACCCTCGCACACCGGCTCGCGCCGTCGGGAAAGCGCGTGCTGATCCTCGAACGAGGCGACTGGCTGCCCCGCGAGCCGCAGAACTGGGACGCCGAGGCCGTCTTCGTCGACAACCGCTACGTCTCGGCCGACACGTGGTTCGACGACCACGGCAAGCCGTTCCAGCCGCAGGTCCACTACTTCGTGGGCGGGGCGACGAAGTTCTACGGTGCCGCGCTCTACCGGCTCCGCGAGCGCGACTTCGGCGAGCTCAAGCACCACGGCGGCGTCTCGCCCGCCTGGCCCATTCCCTACGACGTGATGGATCCCTACTACTCCCAGGCAGAGCGCCTGTATCAGGTGCACGGCCTGCGGGGCGAGGATCCGACCGACCCGCCGGCGTCCGCGCCGTACCCCTTCCCACCGGTCTCGCACGAGCCGCGCATCCAACGGCTGTTCGACGACATGACGGCGGTCGGGCTACACCCCTTCCACGCGCCGTCGGGCGTGCTGCTCGACGAGGCCCGGCCCGCGTTCAGCGCGTGCGTCCGCTGCGCCACCTGCGACGGGTTCCCGTGCCTGGTACACGCGAAGTCCGACGCGGAGGTCATCGCCGTGCGACCGGCCATCGAGCACGACAACGTGACGCTGGTCCGCAACGCGCGGGTACGCCGCCTGGACACCGACGCCTCCGGGCGGACGGTGACGTCGGTCGTCGCCGAGGTGGACGGCGAGGAGCAACGGTTCGCGGCGGACGTGGTCGTGCTGTCGGCGGGTGCGGTCAACTCGGCCAGGATCCTGCTCGCGAGCGCCAGCGACCGCCATCCGGGCGGGCTGGCCAACGGGTCGGACCAGGTCGGGCGCAACTACGTGTTCCACAACAGCCGCGCGTTCCTCGCGGTCTCGACCGAGAAGAACGACACCCGGTTCCAGAAGACGCTGGGGCTCAACGACTACTACTTCGGCGATGCCGACTTCGACTACCCGATGGGCAACCTGCAGATGGTGGGCAAGTCGTCCGCGCCGATGTACCGCGGCGAGAAGCCGGTGGAGACGGTACTGGCGCCGGGGTTCGCGCTGCGCGACGTGGCCGAGCACGCGGTCGACTTCTGGCTGTCCACAGAGGACCTGCCCGACCCCGGCAACCGGGTGACGCTCGACCGCGACGGCAACGTGGTGCTCAGCTACACACCGAACAACCACGAGCCGATGGAGCAGCTCTACCACCGCGTGAAGAAGCACCTCAGCCGGCTGGGCATGCACCCGCACCACCTGATCCCGCGCCAGGTCTACATGAAGAACGACATCCCCGTCGCGGGCTGCGCACACCAGGCCGGCACCGTCCGGTTCGGACGCGATCCGGCGGCGTCGGTCCTCGACACCGACTGCAAGGCGCACGAGGTCGACAACCTCTACGTCGTCGACACGAGCTTCTTCCCGAGCATCGGCGCGGTCAACCCGGCACTGACCGCCATGGCGAACGCGCTGCGGGTGGGGGACCACCTGCTGGCGCGGCTCGGCTGAACCCGGTCAGCGGGACACCCACGGCATCCGCCAGCCGCCGAACCCGTCCGCGACCTCGTCGGCCGCCGCCGGACCCCAGCTGCCGGGCTGGTAGGCGTGCACGGGCGGCGGGGCGTCGAGCAACGGCTGCATGATCCGCCAGGTCTCCTCGACGCTGTCCTGCCGGGAGAAGCGGGTGCTCTTCCCGGTCATCGCGGCGTGGAGCAGCACCTCGTACGGTGTCGGGCCCTCGCCGCCCTCGTCGGCGAACTCCATGTCGAGCTCGATCGGCGCGATCCGGGCCACGTCGGCGCGATGCGCGTCGACCTGGATACGGAACCCGGTCGACGGGTCGAGCCGCAGGACGAGCTGGTTCGGCTCGGCGTCGCGTCCGATCAGGCCGAAACCCAGCCGCGGCGGTCGTTTGAACACCAGGCGCAGCTCGGTCTGGGTCACCGGCAGCCGCTTGCCGGTCCGGATGAAGAACGGCACGCCGGCCCAGCGCCAGTTCTCGATGTCGAGCCGCAGTGCCGCGTACGTCTCGGTGGCCGAGCCGCGCGCGACGCCGGCGATGTCGAGGTAGCCGTCGTACTGGCCGCGCACGTAGTGGGCCGGATCGGCCTGCTCCACCGCCCGGAACAGACCGACCTGCGACTCCTTGAGCGTCAGCGGGTCACCCCGCGACGGCGGCTCCATCGCGGCGGCCGCGACCACCTGCATCAGGTGGTTGACGACGACGTCGCGCAGGGCGCCGACCGGGTCGTAGAAGTGGCCGCGGTCCTCGACCCCGAAGCTCTCCGCCATCGTGATCTGCACGCACTCGAGGTAGTTGCGGCTCCACAGCGGTTCGAGGATCGCGTTGGCGAAGCGCAGGTGCAGGATCTCCTCCAGCCCCATCTTCCCGAGGTAGTGGTCGATCCGGAACAGCTGCGACTCGTCGATGTAGTGGTGCAGCTCGTCGGCGAGGTCGCGCGCGGACTGCTGGTCGTGGCCGAACGGCTTCTCGATGACGAGCCGGGCGCCGGTGGTCAGCCCGGCCGCCGACAGGCCCTTGACCACCCGGCCGAACAGGAACGGCGGTATCTCCAGGTAGAACACCGGTGTCTCGGCGCCCTTGACGGCGTCCCCCACCCGCTCGTAGGTGGCGGGGTCGGTGAAGTCGCCGCTGACGTAGGACAGCTTCGCGGCGAACCGGTCGAAGACGGCCTCGTCCAGCTCGCCGGTCGCCTCGATCGACGACCGGGCCCGCTCGATGAGCTGATCGAGCCCCCACTCGTCGGCCGCGACCCCGACGACGGGACACGCGAGCAGGCCGCGGGCCTCGAGCCGGTAGAGCGAACGGAACGTCATCACCTTCGCCAGGTCACCGGTGATGCCGAAGATCACGAGCACGTCCGCGGCTCGCTCGCCGGAACTGACAGGTGTCGATGTCATCGCTACCTCACGTTCTCGCCTGCTACCGCGGCCGCAACCGCGCCGGATCGACACGATTCCGCGCGAACACCCTTCGCGCGTCGCCCGCAACGGATGACTCCGGCCGCACGGACCTGGCTGACCAGGTCGTTCGGTCGGGGTGATGCGCCACCGCCGGGACCGCGGGACCGTCGGCGGCGTCGACGAACGTGACCGAGGAGGAGGTGCTCGTGCTGTTCTTCGGGCTGAGCACCTGGGTACTGGGGCTGCTCCTGGCCGTGGTCATCGCCGGTGCCACCGCCGTCGGCCATCTCATCGGCCGGTCGACACGGGCGAGTGCCGAGGACCTCAGGGAGCCGTTCGCGGTGATCCAGGCGGCGCTGATCGGGTTCATGGGGCTGGTGCTCGCCTTCGGCATCAGCCTCGCGGTGGGGCGGTACGAGGCCCGGCGGGCGGCCGTCGTCGACGAGGCCAACGCGATCGGCACGACCTACCTGCGGGCGCAGACGCTGGCCGAACCGGTCCGGACGGAGTCCCTCGCGTTGTTGCGGCGCTTCGCCGACCTCAGCATCGAGTTGACGGACACGGTGCCCGGCAGCCCTGCCCAGCAGGAGGCCGTCGCGGCCAGCGGGGAGGTCGAGCGACAGTTGTGGCGGCTGGCCGGGCGGGCACTCGACGACGCCCCGACGGCCAGTGCGCCGAGGCTCTACGTCGAGAGCCTCAACGAGACCTTCGACGCCCAGTCGACCCGGGTGTACGGCCTGCGCAACCGGGTGCCGACGGCGGTGCTGGTCCTGGAGGTCGTCGGCGCGGCCATCGCGCTGGGCGCGCTGGCCCTGCACCTGGCCGCGCTCGGCCGCAGTGTCCGGACGGTACTGGTGGCGGCGGTCGTCGTGGCCCTGACCCTGCTGGTCACGTTCGATCTCGACCGCCCCACGCGCGGCTTGATCCGCGTTCCCGACGACCCCCTGGTGCAGGTACGCGCCTCGATGACCCTCCCGGTCCCGGTGCGATGAGGCCGGCCGGTACCGCCCCGAGGGGTCACCCGCTCGGGATGAGGACAGGGCAGGCCGTCCGGTCGAGAGTCGTGCGGGTGTGTGCACAGTCCGTGCCGCCAGCAATGAGGGAGGTCGGCGATGCCCGACGAGGTCGAGTCGATGGGGCCGATCAGCTACCTGATCGTCGAGTTCCCCGGCAACAAGATGACCGGCGAAGGGCTGCCGATCTTCGTGGAGCTGGTCGACCGGGGCCTGATCCGCGTCCTCGACATGCTGTTCGTCACCCGGGACGTCGACGGGTCACTGAGCGTGGTCGAGCTGCGCGACCTGGACCTCGACGGCCAGATCGACGTGGCGGTCTTCGAAGGCGTGTCCTCGGGCCTGCTCGACGAGAGCGACCTGGCCGACGCCGCGTCCGCGATCGAACCCGGGTCGTCCGCGGCGATCCTGCTGTTCGAGAACCGGTGGGCGCGGTCGTTCATGCAGGCCCTGCATCGCGGTGGGGCCGAGGTGGTGGCCGCCGGCTACGTCAGCCTCGACGCCATCGCCGCGTCGCTCGACGCGGCCGAAGCAGCCGACCACTGATCCGGACGAAGGGACGAGAACCATGCCAGGACTCCTCCGCGGTCTCGCACGAACCGCCGCGATCGCGGGGACGGCGACCGCCGTCTCGAATCGGGTCTCCCGCCGGCAGGCCAGACGCTGGTCCGCGCAGGAGGAACCGCAGGACGACCAGCAACAGCAGCAGCAATACGCGCCGCCACCGGCCGCACCCGCTCGCGACAGGGTCACCCAGCTCAAGGAGCTCGCCGAGCTCCGGACACAGGGCGTCCTCACCGACGCCGAGTTCGAGGCCGAGAAGGCCAAGATCCTCGCGTCGTGACCCGGCGGGCAACGCCGGTCAGAAGACGGTGGCCCAGTCGGTCTTGATGCTCGCGACCGTCCAGCCGTCGGTCTTGGCTCGTTTCAGCGCGTCTTCGGCTCCGGTGGTGTAGTCGAACTCGCGCTCGGCGTCGTCATGCAGCACGAGGAGCCGCAGCGTCGGCTTGTCGGCGTGGCGGGTGAACTCGAGCATCGGGACGTCACCGTTCGAGTTCCCGGCCGCGAGGATCGGGCGCCGTCCGGTGCGGCTCCAGATCCGTACCGGCTTCTGCGGGCCGTCGTCGAGGTAGTCGGCCTCGGGCTGGTGGGTGATGGTGCCGCCGTGCTCGTCGCCGGCGTACGCGAAGGTGCTGGCGCTGCCGATCACCCGCTCGCGGGGAATGCCGTACAGCTCCTGGCTGATCGGGCGCATGAAGTCGCGGCCGCCACCCGAGGCGATGTAGTTGGTGAAGCCGTTGGCGTCCAGGTAGGCGAGCAGGTCGACCATCGGCGCGTAGGCGCATTCCAGGTAGCCGCGACCGAGGGTGGGATGCCGCGCGCTGCGCAGGAACGCGGCCGACTGCTCCTCGAAGTCCTCCACGCTGATCCCGGCGTAGGCGGCGAGGATCCCGCCGCCGAGCGTTCGCACGTTGGTGTCGTCGCCGGCGTAGTGCTGGGCCATGAGGTCGCCGAACCAGGCGTGGTCGTGTTCGGCGACGGCCTTCCACGGCTGGCGGTCGCGGAGCTCCGGTTGCGCCTGCGCCATCTCGGCGAGGCGGCGAAGGATGAAGTCGAGCTGTATCGGCATCGGCTGCTCGCACCACAGGGTGCCGTCGTTGTCGAACACCGCGACCCGCTCCTCGACGGGCACGGGCGGCGACCCGTCCTCGCCGCAGGTGCGCCGGACGAAGTCGACGATCGCCTGTTTCGCCGGGCCCTCGCGCCAGCCGGCGAGCAGCTTCTCGGTCATGATCCCTCCGGGTCTGACGGTCAGGACTTGCGGCGGTGGGCGGAGGCGTGGTCGAAGCCGGCCGCCTCGCCGCCCCGAGCGGGTGCGGCCTGCTGCGCCAGCCTGGGCAGCAGGTGGTCGAGGTCGTCGAGGAGCAGGTCGGCGATCTCCCGGCCGGTGCCGTTGCGGATCACCACGCGCAGGGCGGCGAGGTCCTGCCGGTCGGCGGGGAAGGTGTAGGCCGGGACCTGCCAGCCGCGTTCGCGCAGGCCGGCCGAGACGTCGAAGACGTTGTAGTTGGTGACGTCGTCCTTCATCGTGAACGCGAACACGGGCAGCTCGTCGCCGTGGGTGAGCAGCCGGAACGGGCCCATCCCGGCGACCTGCGCGGAGGCGTAGGTGGCGACGTCACGGCATTCCTGCTGGACCTCCCGGAAGCCCTCCCACCCCAGTCGCAGGAACGTGTAGTACTGCGCGACGACCTGGCCGCCGGGACGGGAGAAGTTCAGCGCGAGCGTCGCCATCTCGCCGCCGAGGTAGTTGACCCGGAAGATGAGCTCGTCCGGTAGCGCGGCGGCGTCGCGCCAGAGCACCCAGCCCACGCCGGGGTAGACCAGGCCGTACTTGTGGCCCGAGGTGTTGATCGAGGCGACGCGCGGCACCCGGAAGTCCCACTCCAGGTCCGGGTCGACGAACGGCGCGACCATGGCGCCGGACGCGCCGTCGACGTGCACCGGCACGTCCAGCCCGGTCCGGGCCTGCAGGTCGTCGAGCGCGGCGGCGATCTCGCCGACCGGTTCGTAGCTGCCGTCGAAGGTCGAGCCGAGGATCGCCACGACACCGATGGTGTTCTCGTCGCACAGCCGCACCGCCTGCTCGGCGTCGAGGTGGAAGCGCTCCCCGGCCATCGGCGCGAAGCGGGGCTCGACCTCGAAGTAGTTGCAGAACTTGTCCCAGCAGACCTGGACGTTGATGCCCATCACGAGGTTCGGCCGGGCGGTGTCCGCCCCTGCACCGCGGCGGCTGCGCTGCCAGCGCCGCTTCAGCGCGAGACCGGCGAACATGGCCGCCTCGCTCGAGCCGATCGTCGAGCAGCCCAGCGCGTGGGCCGCGTCCGGCGCGTGCCACAGCCCGGCGAGCATGTTCACGCAGCGCCGCTCGAGCTCGGCGGTCTGCGGGTACTCGTCCTTGTCGATCATGTTCTTGTCGAGGCACTCCGCCATGAGCAGGTCGGCCTGCGGCTCCATCCACGTCGTGACGAACGTGGCCAGGTTGAGGCGTGCGTTCCCGTCGAGCATGAGGTGGTCGTGCACGATCTGGTAGGCCGTCGTGGGGTCCATCGGCCCGTCCGGCAGGCGGAGCTTCGGCACGCTGGTCGCCTCACCGGCCCGCGCGAACATCGGGTTCACGGCCAGGGATCCGGTGACCTCCGCCGCGGCGGGTTGGGTGTGCAGTGTCATCGTGCGCTCCAGACGCGAGTCGTGTGCGCGTCCGATGCTCGTGGTGCGTTCTCACCGGAGCCTCCCCCCGAACAGATGAGACGCCGCACCGTCAGCCCGGTGGCGGCGACCACACGCCGAACCACTGCTCGGCGCCGAACTCCTCGAACCGCTCCACCTCGGTGAAGCCCAGCTTCGTCGCGAGGCGCAGCGCGCGGTCGTTGGCGGTCTGGGTGCAGAGCACCACCGGCTCGCCGGGGAGCGTGCCGGCGAACCAGCCGAGCGCCGCCGCGCACGCCTCGGCGGCGTAGCCGAATCCCCACGCCCGCGGCAGGAACAGGTAGCCGAGCTCGGGCTCCCCGGCATCGGGGCGGACGTGACCCGGACGTTCCGCGTCGCGCCGATCGAGGGTGACCATGCCGATCAGCGAGCCGTCCAGATCGACCGCGAAGAAGCCGGGCCGCCGCCTGGGCACCGCGGGCACCGCGCGCTCGAGCTCGGCACGCGGTCGAGGGCCACCGAGGTAGGTGTGCACCTCCGGCGAGGCGAACAGCTCGATCAACGCCGCGCGGTCGGCGGCCTCGGGCTCGCGGAGCACGAGCCGCTCGGTCCTGATCGGGGCGGGTGGCCAGGCGACGTGGCCGAGCTCAGCCATGGCGGGCAACGTATCGCACGCCCGCTGCCCGGGCTCGTGGGTCCGGGCGGTAACGTCCGGCCGATGGGCGACACGGTCGTGGCCGGGGGGCGGCGGGGGTTCTGGTTTCCGTTGGTGTTGCTGGGTTTTGGCCTGCTCGGGCTCCTCGGCTGGGAGAGCGTGCGGGCGGGCCGGGACTTCGGCTGGTTCGCCTACGCGCCCCTGCCGCCTGACGCCGGCTACGTCGTCCAGGTGAACACCGTGGTGCCGGCCTACGTCACCGGCGCGATGCCGCCCGGGCTGGGGCGGGATCCGATCCAGGACATGGCGTGGGCCGTGCTGGTGACGGTGACGCTGGTCGTCACCGCGGCCTGGTACGGCCGGCGCGCGCGCCGGGCGGGCGGTGGCTCGGTGCTCGCGTACGTGGCGGTGGCGGTGGCCGGCGGAGTCGCCGTGCCGGTCGGGTACGTGGCCGCCGGGGTGGCCGGCACGGTGGCCGAGCCCGCGGGGCTGATCACGTCGGTGGGGTTGCCGCTGGCCGGTCTCGGCGGGTTGGCCCTGGCGTGGGCGTACCTCCGGCTCACGCCGGGGCGGCGGCGGTCGGCGGTCGCGGTGATCGGCGTCGTCTGCCTGGTGGTCGGTGTCGCCACGATGCTGGGCGCGTGGTCGCCGGCCCTGTTCGTTCCGGTGATGATCGCCGCGAGCCTGCTCGCCCTGGCCAGGTTCGAGCGCAGCCGGCTGCTCGCGCTCGTGGCCGGCGCGGTGCCGGTCGCCATGGTGGTGATCCCGGTCGGCACGCTGAGCCTGCTCATCCCGGCCGCGATCATGCTCGCCGCGGGGACCGTCGCCTTGGCGCGCCGGGACGAAGGCGGCGCGCCGGCCTAGCCCGCGGTTCGGTCCGCCGGAACGCTTGGGGTGCACGCGCGGGATCCGCACGGCGCACCGACGTCGTCACCGCGCTCGGCCGGCGTCCGTGAGCGGTGTGCGGTTCGGCGAGTGGTCAGTGGCCGGCCAGGCTTCGGGCTCGTTGGACGTGATCATCGAACGAAGGCCGTCCACGGGATCGAGCCCGAGGGCCGCGAGCAACAGGGCGCAGTCCGCCGCGTCGGTCGACGACGAGGCCACCAGCCGGGCGGCCCGATGTTCCTGTTGCCAGCTCAGCCCGGTGATCTCACCGGCGGCACCCGCGCGCGGGGGCCGGTCACGGGTCACCGCGCACCCCCCGGACGGGAGCCGGCGGACGTTGCTTCGACTGCGGTCATGGTGGCCCCTTCCCGAGCGTCGATCGCGGGAATGGATTGCCGCCGGGACCGGGGCGGAGAACGGCGAAGCGATGCGCGGCACCGGCGCGTCCGGCGCCACTCGCATCGTCCCAACTGTACGCCGCCTGCCGGTCCGCTGGCAGCGTCGAGCGGGATGCGGCGGCATGGGACGTGGTTCCCTCAGGCGTTGCCGACCTTGTCCAGCCGCGCGCCGAGCGTGGCGATCTCCTCCTGCTTGATGTCGACCATCCCGTGGATGTCGGCGACCGCTTGGCGCACAACGGCTTTGGCGTCCTCGGGCGCGTCGTCCTCCATCGTGATCACGAGGACGGAGGCCTCGTCGGCCGCCCTGGCGAGCTGGCTGGCGAAGTCGGCCGCGCTGACGGCGATGCCGTCGAGCCCGTCGGCGATGTCCTTGCCGGCCAGCCCGGTCTCGCGGGTCGTGCGCCGGCGGGCGAGGTAGGTCCGGAGCAGGTCCAGGCTGCTCGCGGCGAACGCGTCGGCGGCGTCGCCGTGCCATTTGCGCAGCAGCCGGTCGCGGGTGCGCTCGAAGTCGTCGCCGACCTCGTGGATCGTCTTGGCGGGGCCGAGCACGTTGTCGGCGAGGTAGTGGATCTCGGTGGGCACGCAGTCGAGGATGTCGAGCTCCTCGATCGGGTCGGGGCCGGCGCCCAGCCGCTTCGCGGCCTCCGACAGGCGCAGCATCTCGTCGGAGAGCGCGGCGCCGCGCAGTGCCTCGTGACGGAAGTCCATGTGTGCCCTCCTCAGTGGTGCAGCCGGCGCTCGAAGCCGCCGAAGGTCTGCCGCTGGTCGTCGTCGCGGGTGCGGTACTCGTCGGCCGTTCGCTCGAGGTTCTCGGCCATGTCCTGGGTCTGGTTGCCGAGGTCGTCCGCCCCCTGGACGCGCCGGCCGACCAGCCGGTCCCACTTGACCGCGATGTCGCGCGCGGCGGGCGACTCGCCGAACACGTGATCCGCGCCCGCCCGCTCGGTCAGCCCCTTCTGGAGGTCGTCGCTCGCGTGGAAGTCGCGCACCGCCATCGCCCGCATCCTCTTGGCGGCCCGGTCGAGCTCATCCGGATCCACCTCCGTCTTTCGCCGTTTGCCCGGCATGTGTGCTCCCCCTCCTGGCGTCCCCCTGGCACATCGGACGCTAGGAGGCGCGGCTACACCGGGGCTAAGCCGCGGCTAAGCGGCCCCATGGCACGACGTCAGTAGATCACGAGAACAACGCAAGTCTGGTGAAATATAGACACGACACGTGATCGCCTGAGATGGTGCGCCCGGACGTACCCCACATCGAGGAGCGCTTCCATGTCACGACGATCCAAGCGGCTGCTCGTGGCGACATCCGCCGCGGCGGTGCTGGCGAGCGGGGCGGCGGGGCTGCCCGCACTGGCCGACTCCGGTACGCAGGAGATCGGATATCACGGTTACGAGGTCGAGGTTCCCGCGTCGTGGCGGGTCGTGGACCTGGACGCCGATCCCGCCGCCTGCATCCGTTTCGACACGCCCGCCGTCTACCTGGGCACTCCCGGCGACGTCTCCGACTGCCCGGCCGACATCGCCGGCGGACGCACGGCGGGGCTGGTGATCTCACCGCTGGACGCGAAGTCCGCGGCCACGGCCACCGCCGGCACCGCGACGGCCACGACCGGGCCCGGCGCCGCCGGGGCCAGGTCCGTCAACCACCGCATCCAGCTGGCCGTGGAGGACGCCGGCGTGCTGGTGTCGGCCGCGCACAACTCGCGGACCGAGGATCAGGTGCGCGCCGTCCTGGACTCCGCGCGGCTGGGCGAGGGCGCCAGGCCCGCGAAGCTCGCCTCCTTCGACACCCGGACCGCCAACGCGCAGGCGGCTCCGATCGTGGCTCCCGGCACGCTGACCGACAACGCCTTCGACACCTGCACCGCCCAGAGTCAGTCGACAATGGACGCTTGGCGTGCGTCGCCGTTCAAGGCCGTCGGCATCTACACCAGCGGCGTCAACCGCGCGTGCGGCCAGAACCTGTTGACCCCGGAGTGGGTGGGCACCCAGTACGCCAACGGCTGGCAGTTCATCGTCATCCACCACGGCCTGGAATCGCCGTGCAACCCGCGCTACGACGAGGTGTTCTCGACCGATCCGGCCACCGCCAGGCAGCAGGGTGTCGACGAGGCCAACGCCGCCGTCGCGGCGGCGACCGCGCTGGGCTTCGGCGCCGGCAGCGCCGTCTACGTCGACATCGAGGCCTACGACGGGTGCACCGACTCCGTGCTGTCCTTCGTGTCCGGCTGGGCCGAGGGGCTGCGGGCCGCCGGCTGGCGGTCCGGCATGTACTCCAGCGGCGCCTCCGGCGTGGCCGACCTGTGTGCCAACTACGACAACGGCCAGTACACGATGCCCGACCACCTCTGGTTCGCCTGGTGGAACGGCCAGGCCAACACCGACTCCGGGCCGTACTGCTCCGCCGACCACTTCACGGGCGGGCGCCGGCTCCACCAGTACACCGGGGACACCCCCGAGACCCACGGTGGCGTCACGGTCAACATCGACCGGGACTTCCTGGACGTCACGGCCGCCTGAGGGTGGCCAGCAGGCCGGGGTGGTCGGTGGTGCCCATCATGTCGATCTTGGTGGTCGTGACGTAGGCCAGGTCGTCGCTGGCGTACAGGTGCTGGACGCCCCCGTCGCCCCGGCGGGAGAACCCGGTGGGGTCGCAGTCCCGCATGCCCGGGGAGCCCCGGTCGTCCAGGTTGAAGTCACCGGCGACGGTGGCCGGCCGCGGATAGCCGGCCACGCGGCGCATCAGGTCCTGGCACTGCGCGAGCGCGGTCCGGTCGTCGTCCGAGGACAGGTGGGTGGTGCAGGCGCTGAGCGTGGGGGAGGGCAGGCACGCCCAGGACCGCAGCTCCAGGTGGCCGTCCGCGGCGGTGTACTGGGCGCGGTACATGCCCGACTCCTCGGTGGTGCCGCCGAACCGGGCCGCGACCATGATGATGTTGCCGTACTGCTGGCGGCCGTCGCGGCACCGCGTGGGCGTGCCGTCCAGGTTGCGGGCCGCGACGAACAGGGCCCGCGCGGGTCCCATGGCCGGCCGCAGCCGGTCGATGTCGCCGGCACACGCCTCGTTCACCGACAGCACCTGCGGCCTGCTCGATCGGATCACCTCGGCGGCCTTGGTCAACGCCGCGTCGCCTCGATAGCAGCCGGCCATGCCGCCGTGACAGATGTTGAGCTGCAGCACGGTGATCGTGGTCCCGGCGCTCGCCGCCGCCGACGGCACGGCCAGGAGCGCGAGCGTCGTCAGGACGATGATCACGCGATGCATGCCAAGACACAACCAGACCCCGCCGGCGCACCCACAACGACCCCCGCAGGCGCTACGTTGGCTCGGGTGCCGACCTTCGAGGAGATCACCCGACACGACGACTCCGACCCGGCCGAGAACCCGTGGGTGAACGGGCCCCCACCGCCGGAGACGGTCGCGATCGTCGCCTACCAGCCGGATTGGCCGCGCCGCTACGAGCGCGCGGCGGCGGAGATCCGCGCCGCGCTCGGCGAGGTGGCGCTCGGCGTCGAGCATGTCGGGTCGACCTCGGTCGAGGGGCTGGCCGCCAAGGACGTCATCGACATCGACCTGACGGTGGCCGATCCCCGCGACGAGGACGGGTACGTCCCGGGGCTCGCGCGGATCGGCTACACCCTCACGGCCCGGGAGCCGTCCTGGCACGAGCACCGGCTCCTGAGGCTGGCCGAGCCCCGCGTGAACCTGCACGTGTTCGGGCCGGACAGCCCGGAGCTCATCCGGCACCGCATGTTCCGCGACTGGCTGCGCGCCCACCCCGAGGACCGCGCGCGGTACGAGGACGCGAAACGGACGGCGGTCCCCGGGGGCGGCAACGTCATGGACTACAACGCGCGCAAGGAGGAGACCGTCCGGGCGATCTACGACCGGCTCTTCCGCGCGGCGGGAATGCTGTAGGACCGGTCAGCGCCGGGCGGCGGTGACGAGCCAGGCTCGCGAGTCGAACCAGACACCGTGGCCGGTCTCGTGCTCGGCCAGGGCGGTGCGCAGCCGGTCGAGCGCGTGGGGCCGGTCGGCGTCGGCGTGCCGGGCGAGCAGGTCGGTGGCCATGCGCAGGCCGAGCACGGCGTCGCGGGCACTCGCGGCGTCCGGGCCGTAGTAGAGCGGCTCGCGCAGGTCGGCCAGGTGGACCGCGGTGAACCCGGCGGCGTCGAGGACGCCGTGCACGGTGTCCGGGTCGGCCAGCGAGAACGGGCTCGCGTCGGCCGGCGGGCTGTCGCCGGTGCCCAGGCTCCGCTGGATCGTGGTGACCCACTCCTGGTGTTCGACGGCCTGCCACACCAACAGCACCAGCCGCCCGGCGGGGCGCACGGCACGCGCGATGTTCGTGAACGCCGCGGCCGGATCGGCGAAGAACATGGTGCCGAACCGGCTGATCGCGATGTCGAAGTGGTTGGCGGGGAACGGGTGCCGCTGCGCGTCGGCCTCCTCGAACGTGACGTTGCGCAGGCCCTCCCGCCGGCCGCGCGCCCGGGCGGCCGCCAGCGCGGTCCCGGACAAATCGACCCCGAGTGCCCCGCCCCGGACCGCGGCCCGCGCTGCGTCCAGAGTGGACTGACCGGCGCCGCAGCCGACGTCCAGGACCGTGTCGTCGGGCCCGACCCGGCAGGCGTCCCGGAACAGCGGGTGGTACCGCGCCAGCTCGGCGTCGTAGTCGAACACGTCGCACACCCTACGAGGGGCCGGGTTGGCCGGCTTGCGGCTATCGGGGTAGCGCTCGACCCAGTTGGCGTAGCGGGTGCGGGGGGCGTTCTGGACAATGTGGACATATAGTTATCTGGTTATACGTTGATGTGCGAACGCCCTTGTGCGGGGCCGAAACGCGCTCGATTCTTGAGCCGGTTCGCGCGAACCAGCTCACCTCTTCACGCACGTGACCCCCGAAACGATGGTTCCGGGGGCGCTGCGCCCTGCACGGAGGAGTTCCGACCATGTCCTTGAGATTGAGACGTGTCGTAGTACTGGCCTCAGCCGGCGCCCTGGCCGCGGGGGTCGCGGTCGCCGCGACGTCCACGGCAGCCGCGCAACCCACGCCGAGCGCCGCGCCGAGTGCGCAGTCGCTCGCCGCGGACGCCGCGTCGGACTTCGTGGCGGCCAAGCCCACCGCTCTGCACGCGAGCGCGAGCGACAAGTTCGCGCAGCACACCGTGGTCAACTTCAACGGCACGCAGTACGTGCCGTATGACCGCACCTACAAGGGCCTTCCCGTGGTGGGCGGCGACTTCGTCGTCATCACCAACTCCGCGGGGCAGGTCATGGACACCTCGGTCGCCCAGGACCAGACCATCGACCTGGCCTCGACGACCCCGAAGCTCACCGCCGCGCAGGCCGCGGCGACCGCCCGTGCGGAACTGAAGTCCGTCACCGAGGCGACCGCCCCCCAGCTCGTCGTCTACGCGCACGGCTCGCCCCGGCTCGCCTACCAGACCATGGTCACCGGCACCGGCAGCGAGGGCTACAGCAAGCTCTCCGTCGTCGTGGACGCGCAGGCCGGCAAGGTGCTCGACGCCCGCGAGCACGTGCTGCACGGCAGTGGTACCAGCGCGTGGAACGCCAACCCGGTCACCCTGAACACCACGCACTCCGGGTCCACCTTCTCCCTGCGTGACCCCAGCATCGCCAACCTCAGCTGCCAGGACGCGGCCAACAACCAGGTCTTCTCCGGCCCCGACGACAACTGGGGCAACGGCACCGCGAGCAACCGCGAGACCGGCTGCGTCGACGCGTTCTTCGGCTCCCAGACCGAGAACGCGATGCTCGCGAGCTGGCTCGGCCGCAACGGCCCGGACGGCAGCGGCGGCGCGTGGCCGATCCGCGTCGGCCTCAACGACCTCAACGCCTTCTACGACGGCTCCCAGATCCAGATCGGCCACAACCAGGCCGGCGGCTGGATCGGCGCCATCGACGTGATCGCGCACGAGCAGGGGCACGGCATCGACGACCACACCCCGGGCGGCATCTCGCGCAGCGGCACCCAGGAGTTCGTCGCCGACACCTTCGGCGCGGCCAGCGAGTGGTTCGCCAACGAGTCCACAAGGGACACCCCGGACTTCACCGTCGGCGAGCAGGTCAACCTGGTCGGCGACGGCCCGATCCGCAACATGTACAACCCGTCGCTGATCGGCGACCCGAACTGCTACTCGAGCTCGGTCCCGGGCGGCGAGGTGCACGCGGCAGCGGGCCCCGGCAACCACTGGTTCTACCTGCTGGCCGAGGGCACCAGCCCGACCAACGGCCAGCCCGCGAGCCCGACGTGCAACAGCAGCACCATCACCGGCGTCGGCATCCAGAACGCCATCAAGATCATGTACGGCGCGATGCTGATGAAGACGTCCAGCAGCTCGTACCTGCGGTACCGCACCTGGACGCTGACCGCGGCGAAGAACCTCGACGCCACCTGCAACCTGTTCAACAAGACCAAGCAGGCGTGGGACGCGGTGAGCGTGCCGGCGCAGTCCGCTGACCCGACCTGCTCGGCGAGCGGCGGCGTCACGGTCGGCAACCCGGGCAACAAGTCCGGCACGGTGGGCACCGCGATCACGCCGTTCACCATCACCGCGAGCGGCGGCACCTCGCCGTACCACTTCTCGGCGACCGGGCTGCCCGCCGGCGTCTCGATCAACGCCACGAGTGGCCAGGTGTCGGGCACCCCGACCGCGGGTGGCACGTTCGCCGTGACGGTGAACGTGACCGACAGCTCGAACCCGGTGAAGAGCGGGTCGACCCAGTTCACGTTCACGATCAGCGGTGGTGGCGGTGGCTGTGGTCAGAACCTGATCACCAACGGCGGGTTCGAGAGCGGCGCCACCGGGTGGTCGGCGACCACCGGTGTGATCAGCACCGGCGCCAACGCCCACGCGGGCAACGGTTTCGCGTGGCTGGACGGCTACGGCCGCACCCACACCGACACGCTGCAGAAGACCTTCGCCATCCCGGCCGGCTGCAGCGCGACGCTGAACTACTACCTGCTCATCGACACCGATGACGAACCGTCGGCGGCCTACGACAAGCTCACCCTGACCGCCAACGGCCAGACCCTGGCGACCTTCTCGAACCTGGACGCCGGGACCGGGTACGTCCTGCGGTCGGCCAGCCTGGCCGCCTTCGCGGGACAGTCGGTCACGCTGAAGTGGACCGGGACGGAGGACGCCTCCCTGGCAACCAGCTTCTTGATCGACGACGTGTCGACCAGCTGACCCCGCAGTGAGCGAGACCGGTGGCCGGGTGCTGCGCACCCGGCCACCGGCCGTTCGAGGGCCGCGATGAGCCGGAAGCAGATCGTCCGGAACTGGGCCTAGCGTGTCGTCCCATGACCGAGTTCCGCGAGCAGGACCTGCGCCCCGCTGAAATGCGCCCCGGCGACGCCGACGGGTTCCGCGCGGCGTGGGCGATCCTGGAGCGGTTGTGGGCCGACACCGTCACGCGCGCGAGGACGTTCCCCGAAGCGGCGCTGCACCGCGGCGTCGGCGCCGAGTGGTCGTTCATCCAGACGCTGCGCCACCTCAACTTCGCCGCCGCCGCCTGGGTGGGCCGGATGATCCTCGGCAACGTCTCGCCCTGGCACCCGCTGGACCTGCCGTGGGACGAGGCCCCCGGGTGGGACGGGATCCCGTGGGACCGCGAGGCGCGCCCCTCCCTCGAGGAGGTACTCGCCGTGCGACACGAACGCCAGGCAATGGTCCGCGACGTCATGGCGTCGCTCACCGACGGGCAACTCACCGCCGAGGTGACCCGCACCGAGCCCGGCTGGCCGCAGCTCGAGGACTTCCCCCTCGCCGAGTGCCTGCGCGTCGTCCTCAACGAGGAATGGGAACACCGGCGCTTCGCCGAACGGGACCTGACCGCGCTGGCGAACGAGCTCTGACCTGAACGCCGCGGCGGCCCTCGGCGCGGACTCCGACTCGAATCCGCACCGGCGGCCGCCGCGGCGCACGCGGCTCAGGTTCGACTCAGCCGATGGCCGCTGCCGCGGCCTCCTTGGCCACGCCCGACGGCTTGTCCAGCAGGCAGCCCGGCGTGTTCAGGTCGAGCGCGTTGCTCGCGTCGAGGCAGGTGTTGAACCAGTAGGTCTCCTGGCCGTAGCTCTGCCCCGGGTGCACCGTGACGTTGCCGCTCTCGTCCACCTCGCACGGGTTGTTCAGGGTGCAGGTCCCGCCGTTGTCGTTGCCCGTGTTGTTGATGCCGACGATCTCGCCGCTGGCGACGTCCACGACCGGCGATCCCGACGTGCCGTGGATGGTGTCGCAGGCGGTGTCGTAGCGGATCGAGTCGCGCCAGCTCCACTCGTCCTCGCGCAACGTGGGGACGAAACCGTTGACCTGGCAGTTCCACACCTGCTGCCAGTAGCTGGACGGGATGCCGATCGCGGTGCCGTCGGCCGGATGGCCGGCCGCGATGGTCAGCGCCGTCGCGCCGGTCGAGCTGCTGATCGAGTCGTAGGTGCTGGTCAACCGGTAGAGCGTGACGTCGGTGCCGGTCATCGTGGCGTAGAGCACCAGGTTCGCGCGGAGCGTGCCGAGCGAGTTGCCGGACGCGTCGAGCAGCGTGCCGGACCGGGAGCTCGGCTCGTTGACCAGCACCTCGCCCGCGGAGAGGAACCCGCCCTCGTAGCAGTGCCCGTTGGTCAACATCATCGCCTGGTCGGTGCCGGCGGAGTTCGGGAACCGGACCAGCGAGGCCGAGCAGTTGCTGAGGGCGATGGTGCTGGCCAGCGTGACGCTCTGGACAGCCTGGGCGGGTGACGCGGTCAGGACCGTAGCGCCCGCGACGACGACGGACATCAGTCCGACGGCAAGTCGTCTGTACATGGAAGCCTCCGGTAGCAGGGTGAGGGGCGTGTTGCCCTCGTGACCCGTTGTGACGGGTCCTATCGGAAGCTAACCGGTACCAGCAACCGGAATGCAGCCCCATCCGGTGGGAAATATTCCCAGTCGCGCGGGTGTGTGAGACTCGATGACCATGCCGGACGCGCCACCGATCCTGAGCAACACGCCCGGTTCGTTCCCGTGGAGCGTGTTGCACGATCGCCACCCCGCGCTCATCCGCCAGGTGCGTGCCGGCCTGCCGTATCCGCCGGACCGCCGGCGGGCACTCGACGACCTCGCCGGCGAGATCACCGGCGCCATCGCCCCGCTGCCCCCCGAGGCCCACGACCGCGACGTGTGGGCGGACTGGGGCCGCGACCACGTCGGCGAGCGGTGGTACGACGTGCCGTTCCTGTGGGCGGAGAGCTACTTCTATCGCAAGCTCCTGGCGGCGGTCGGCTATTTCGCCCCGGGGCCGTGGCACGGCGTCGACCCCTTCGAGCCGTTCAAGGCCGCGGAGCTGTCGTCACCGGAGCTGGCCGCCGATCTCGCCGCGCTCGGCGAGCTCGCCGAGCTGCCGGCCGCCGAGCAGGACGCGGCGCTGCTGACCGCGTCGCTGTGGGGCAACCGGGCGGACCTGGGGTTCCAGATCTCGGCGCGGCGCGAGCAGGGCGAGGCCGGTCCGGCGACCGCGCTGGTGGCCGACCACAGCGAGCGGCTGTGGCGCCTGCTGCGGGACGCCGCGCCCGGCACGGTGTGCATCGTGGCCGACAACGCGGCCCGCGAGCTCGTGCCGGACCTGCTCCTCGCCGGCCACCTGCTCGACACGGGCCGGGCGAGCGCGGTCACCCTGCACGTCAAGCCGTACCCGTACTACGTCTCCGACGCGACGACGGCCGACCTGCTGGCCGCCTTGCGCCGCCTGGTCGCGTCGTCCGGGCCGGCGGCGCGGCTCGGCCGCCGGCTCTGGCAGGCCACTGTGGACGGTGTGCTGTCGGTGCGCGCCCACCCGTTCTCCTGCGCGCCCTGGTCCTACCACCACATGCCCGCGGACCTGGCGGCGGAGTTCGCCGCCGCGTCGGTCACGATCATGAAGGGCGACCTCAACTACCGCCGCCTCGTCGGCGACCGCTCGTGGCCGGCCACCACCCCGTTCGAGGAGGCGACGGGCTACTTCCCCGGCCCCGTGGCCGCGTTGCGCACGCTCAAGTCCGACGTCGTGGTCGGGCTGGCGGCGGGCGCGCTCGCCGGTCTCGACGCGACCGGCGAACCGTGGCGGACCAGCGGGACGCGCGCGCTCATCCAGTGCGCCTGACCCCGGACCCGGCGTCGCCGTCGGCGGGCCGCCGGCCCTGGACGCCCTCGAGGACGCCCGCGGTGATGGCCGTCGCGAGCTCGCTGCCCGGGCATCGGTGTGGCCCGGCGCCGAAGGGGAGTCCGGCCGCCGCGAGGTCGATCGTGACCTCGGTCCCGCCGGGGGCCAGCCGCCGGGTCAGCCGAACCGGTGGATCCAGTCGCAGCGTCTCGGAGACGACGGTGTCCACGGGGCGGCTCGCCGGCGCGCGCAGCATGATCGCCGCGGCGTTGCCGAGCAGGCCGGCGGTCGCGCCATATGCCTGCACCAGCAGCGAGATCGTGGCCACCGTGTCGTCATCCGGCACCGCGCCGAGGGCCTCGACGAGCTCGGCCACGGCCAGGTCGGCGGGTTCCTCCGCGCCGCTACCGGGCTGGTACGCCGCGGCGACCACCCCGACGGCGGCTGCCGGTACGGACGGCGTGCCCAGGGCCGCGGTGAGCACGCCGACCGGGACCTCCCGCGCCACTCGCGTCATCAGGTCCACCGGGCGCCCACCGGCCTCGTCGAGCACGGCGCGGGTGCGCGCCGCGGCCAGCCGGCGCGCGCCGGCGACGTCCACGCCGGCCAGCATGCCGACGACTCGCCGCCGCCGGCGCTCGTGCTCGGCGCCGTCGGCGAAGCGGGCCACGCTCCGCCGCAGCCAGCGGATCCCGACCGCCGGGCCACCAGCGGGTACGGGCGGCATGCGGAACGCGGGATCGGTGAGCGCGGCCGGCGCCTCGGCGCGGTCATTGTCGCGGTCGCTGTCGCTGGCTGGCATGCCGGCACGGTACGGCCGGGTCGTTTCGGTGGGCGCCGACACGATGGCCCGCGATGGCCCGCGATGGCCCGCGATCGTTTGGCTAGAGCCGGCTCGGCCGGGGTGTCGCCTGGCCGGTGCGCAGCCAGCCCTGCCGGGCCTTGCCGACCAGCTCGACGTGAATGAGCGGCGAGTACCCGGTCGCATCGATGCCGTCGTACTGGTGCCGGATGATCGCCTCGTAGAGATGGTGCGACACCGCGAGGACGGTGGACGAGCTCGCGCTCCCGAGCGCGGCCTTGAGCTCGGGGGAGTCGAGCAGCCGGCAGGTCAGGTCGATCGCCTCGCCGAACGGGCCGTGCTCGTCGTGGTGGACCTCGCCGGCATGTACCGCCATCCGCAGCCGGAGGGCCAGCTCGGGGGAGTTCCTGTTGTGCTGTTCGACGAGCCGTTCCAGCGTCGGGACCAGGACGGTGAACAGGTTCGACTTCGGTATGTGGTCGGCCGGCTTGATGAGCACGAGAACGCCGTCGCCCCGGTCGACGAGCCGGTCACGATCGCCCGGGGCGATGCGGCTCGTGCGCAGGGCCTCGTCCAGTAGTTGATAGAGAACGCCGCGCAGGCGAGCCTTGACGGGATCGCGTCTGGCGGTCGAGTTCTCGATGTCGACGACGAAGAGGGCCCGGTGGACCAGGCCGGCCGCCGGTGCCCGCTTGGCGCGAACGTAGCTGAGGATCACCAGGACGGTGATGCCACTTGTCGGGACGAGCGCGGCATACTCCGCGAACGCAGCCATGCGCAGTTCTCCTTCGCGCGGCGAAGAAGGAGCGCCTGTACCTCCACGGCCAACCCGGAGACAACGCCTCCGCGATCACCGAACCAGGAACAGACGACCTCGGTCGTCCCGAGTGTCGCACGGAGCGCTGCGTCAGCAGAAGCGCGACTCAGTTGTCGCGCTGCTGCTTGGCGAGGAAGCGCTCGAGCTCGGCCCCGAGCTCGTCCGCGCTCGGCAGCTCCTCGCCCTCGGAGACCAGCAGGTTCTCCGGGGCTTCGGTGAACGCGTCGTACTGCCGTTCCAGTGCCTCGACCACCTGTGCGGCCTCCGCCGACTCGGCCACCTGGCGGTCGATCTCCGCGGTGGTCCGCTTCGCGGACTCGTCCAGACCGGCCGGCTGGATCACCAGGCCGGTCGCCTTCGCCAGCGCCTCCAGCAGCCCGAGCGCGGCGGCGGGGTAGGTGCCCTGCGCGAGGTAGTGCGGCACGCAAGCCGCGAAGCCCATGGCGTCGTGCCCGGCCTCGCCGAGGCGCAGCTCCAGCAGCGCCGACAGGTTGCCCGGCACCTGCACGCGGTTGAACGGCGACTTCTCCGTGACCAGCTCGGGCCTGGTGGCGTGGGAGATCACCGACTGCTTGCGCGTGTGCGGGACGCCCATGGGGATGCCGTGGAAGCCGACGGTGAGCCGCACGCCCCACCGCTCGACCAGGGCGCGCACGGCCGCCACGACGGCCTCCCACCGCCGGTCCGGCTCGGGGCCGGTCAGCAGCAGGTACGGCGTGCCGGCCGTGTCGTGCAGCAGGTGAACCACCAGCTCGGGAGCGTCGTAGTCCGCCCAGCGGTCGGTGGCGTAGGTCATCGTGGGGCGGCGCGCCCGGTAGTCGAGCAGGTCGTCGATGTCGAACCGCGCGATCACCCGGTGCTCGTGGGTCTCCAGCAGGTGGTCGACGAGCGTCGAACCGGCGGAGCCGGCGTCCATGAAGCCGTCCACGTGGTGCAGCAGCACCGCTCCGCTCAGCTCCGGTACGTCGGAGTCGACCTCGAACAGGCCCTCCGGATCCCTCGCCACCTCGTGCCTCCCAAGTGATGCGTACACGTCTCCCTGATCTTCCAACGCCGGACGGTCACCGAGAATTCCCATGGGCGGCGCACGGCCCGGAACCGTCCTACTGTCACGGGTATGGACCTTGGTGTCGGACTGCCTTCCACCATCTCGTCGGCCACCGGCCAGGAGGTGCTCGACTGGGCGCGCGAAGCGGACGCAGCCGGCTTCTCCAGCGTGGGGACGATCGACCGCGTCGTGTACGGCAACCACGAGACGATCCCCACGCTCGCCGCGGCGGCCGCGGTGACCAGCAGGGTGCGCCTGCACTCGGCGATCCTGATCGGGCCGTTCCGTGGCAACGGGACGCTGCTCGCCAAGCAGCTCGCCAGCGTGGACAGCTTCGCCGGCGGCCGGCTCACCGTCGGCATCGCGGTCGGCGGCCGCGCGGACGACTTCGCCGCGACCGGGTCGGACTTCGACGGCCGGGGCGCCGCGTTCGACGCGCAGCTCACCGAGCTCCGCGAGGTGTGGGGCGGCGCGGCACGGGGGACCGCGGGGCCCGTCGGGCCGGGTCCCGTCCAGCCCGGTGGTCCGCCGCTGATGATCGGCGGCACGAGTGCGGCGGCGATCCGGCGCACCGTGACCTACGGCGCCGGCTGGATCTCCGGCGGCGGTGGCGCCGGCATGTTCGCCGGCATGGCCGACCGGGTCCGCCGCGCGTGGACCGACGCGGGCCGGGACGGCGCGCCCCGGCTGGCCGCGCTCGGCTACTACGCGCTCGGCCCCGACGCGGACTCGCTGGCGTCGGCATACCTGCGTGACTACTACGCGTTCCTCGGCGACTATGCCGACCAGATCGCCGCCGGCGCGCTCAAGACCGAGACCGCGGTGCGCGACACGATCGGCCAGTTCGCCGACGCCGGCTGCGACGAGCTGATCCTGTTCCCGAGCTCCCCGGACCGCGACCAGCTACGCCGCCTCGCCGACCTGCGCTGACCGCGGTCGGCGGCGGGCGCCACGAGGCAGCACGCCGAGTCAGTGGCCGTGTCAGTGCCCGTGTCAGTGCCCGTGTCAGGTGCGTGGCGGGGGCGTGTCAGGGCGGCTGCCGATAGTTGGCGGCATGAGAAGTTCAGCGATTGCGGTCACGGGACTGCGCAAGGCCTTCGGGGACAAGATCGTGCTCGACGGCATCGATCTGGATGTTCGCGCTGGCACGGTATTCGGCCTGCTCGGTCCGAACGGGGCGGGCAAGACGACGATGGTGAACGTCCTGACCACGTTGATGAAGGGCGACGGTGGGACGGCACGCGTCGGTGGCCACGACATCGCGACCGAGCCCAAGGCGGTGCGGGCGATGATCGGGGTCACCGGTCAGTTCGCGGCGGTGGACGAGCTGCTGACGGGGCAGGAGAACCTGCAGCTGATGGTGGACCTGAGCCGGGTGCCCACCAAGGACGGCAGGCAGGTCGTCACGGAGCTGCTGGAACGGTTCGACCTGGTGGAGTCGGCGCAGCGGCCGGTGTCGACCTACTCCGGGGGGATGCGCCGGAAGCTGGACCTGGCGATGACGCTCGTCGGCAACCCGCGGATCATCTTCCTGGACGAGCCGACGACGGGCCTGGACCCACGCAGCCGCCGCACGATGTGGTCGATCATCCGTGAGCTGGTGGCCGATGGCGTGACCATCTTCCTCACCACCCAGTACCTCGATGAGGCCGATCAGCTCGCCGACCGGATCGCGGTGCTCGACCAGGGCCGCCTGGTCGCCCAGGGCACGCCCGCCGACCTCAAGCGCCAGCTCCCCGGGACGCACGTGCAGCTCCGGTTCACGACCGTCCCCGAGCTCGACGAGGCCGCGGGGATCTTCCCCGACGCCAAGCGGGACGACGAGGCACTGACCCTGCGGGTGCCCAGCGACGGTGGGACGAAGTCGCTGCGGGCCCTGCTGGACACGCTCGACGAGCACTCGATCAGCGCCGAAGAGTTCGCCGTCCACACCCCGGATCTCGATGACGTATTCCTCGCCCTGACGGGCCGCACCATGGAGGTGGTCGCGAAATGAGCACCAAGTCCCATTCGATGGTCATGTTGCGCCGCAACTCGAAGCACATCGCCCGGAACCCGACCTCGGTGTTCAACGCGGTCTTCATGCCGATCCTGATCATGCTGATGTTCGTGTACATGCTCGGCGACGCCTTCGACGTCGGTGTCGACTACGTCGACTACGCGACGCCGGGCCTGATGCTGCTGGCCGTCTGCTACGGGTTGGGGGCCACCGCGACGTCGGTGAACTCCGACATGACGAAGGGCATCATCAACCGCTTCAAGGTCATGGACGTCTCCCGTGGCGCGGTGCTGACCGGTCACGTCGTCGCCAGCGTGCTGACCAACCTGGTCGCCATCGCCGCGCTCGTCGGAGTGGCGTTCCTGCTGGGCTTCAGCCCGTCGGCGAGCTTGCTCGACTGGCTCGGCGTGGCCGGCATGGTCGTGCTGCTCGGTTTCGCGGCCGGCTGGTTCACTGTCGCGTTGGGACTGTCGGCGAAGTCTCCGGAAACGGCGGGGCTGGCCGCCGCGCCGCTGATCCTGCTGCCGTTCTTCAGCAGCGCGATCGTGCCGGCGGAGAAGATGGGGCCCGGCCTGCGGCAGTTCGCGGAGTACCAGCCGTTCACGCCGATCATCGAGACCATCCGTGGGTTGCTGAGCGGCGCACCGGCCGCCGGCGACGCGATCGCCGCCATCGCCTGGTGCGTCGGCATCGCTCTCGTCGGGTACCTGTGGGCGCGTGCCACGTTCCGGAAGCGTGCCTGATGCCCACCTTCGCCACGCCAGGGCCCATCGCCGCGACCGTGGAGGTCGCCGGCGCCCGGGTGCGGGTCACCGCGAGCGAGCGGACCGACACCGTGGTGCTGGTCGAACCCGTCGACGCGGCGAACCGGTCGCATGTCAAGGTGGCCGACCGGACCAGGGTCGAGTTCGCCGACGGGCGGCTGTCGGTCAAGACGACCGTCTCCGGGCACCGGAACGGGTCGGTCGCCATCGCGATCGACCTGCCCGCCGGCTCCGGGCTGGCCGCGTACCTGGCGCACTCGACCGTGCACGCCGCCGGCTCGCTCGGCGAGTGCGAGCTGCACCAGGCATCCGGCCGGGTCCAGCTGGACCGCGTCGGCGCGCTGCGGGCGAGCATCGCGTCCGGTGCGGTCGCGGTCGGCCACGTCGCCGGGCGAGCCGACATCGACGGTGCGGCGTTCGCGATGCGGATCGGCGAGGTCGAGGGCGCGGTCGGGCTCTCGACCTCGGGCGGGCGGACCTGGATCGGCCACGCCCTGGCCGACGTCGATCTCCGCGGCGGCAGCGGCGACGTCGACATCGACCGCGCCGACGGCGGCGTCACCGCCACGACGGCCGGTGGTGCCATCCGGATCGGGCTGATGACGAACGGTCAGGCGAAGCTGACGAACGCCTCGGGGAACATCGAGGTCGGCATCGTGGCGGGTGTCGCCGCCTCCGTCGACGTCAACAGCGAGCGAGGGGCGGTGCACGACCTCGTTTCCTCGCCGGGAGAACCGGGCGCGGCCGACGACAAGGTGCTGGTCTTCGCCCGCACCCGGCACGGCGACATCACCGTGCAGCGCGCGGCGGGCTGACCCTCAGGAAGCGAGCGCGATCTCGACCAGCTCCGACCAGCTCGCCCGCGCACCCTCCAGCGTCACCTCGGCGAACCGTTCCTCGCCGAGGTGACGCCGCGCGTCCCGCTCGATCCTCGCCGCGTCCGGGTGGGTCCGGTCGGGCAACCCGCGCACGCCGACGCCGGCCGCGAGCAGTCGCGCCGCCAGCTCGTAGTGGTCGAGGCGGACCGCCAGGTCCGCGAACCCGACGAGGATCTGGGCGATCAGGGGGGCGTGCCCCGCCTCGGACGCCGCCTCCCAGGCGGCGACGCGGTGGGTACGGGCCTCACGGAGATCGTCGGCCAGGTAGCCGAGCACGTCATGGATCGCCGCGCGGATGTTCGCCTCCTGCGCGTCGTCGCCCAGCAGGACCGTCGCGAGGCCGAGCTGGCGGCGGGCCTCCCCGGCGTCGCCGCCCCAACGCGCGAGCTTCGCCTTGGCGAGCGCCAGGTCGACCAGCGCGTGCGGCCAGGTGACACCCTCGGCGCTGCGCTCGGCGTCGGCGATGGCGGTCGCGCTGGCGTCCCGATCGCCGTCCAGCCAGTACAGCAGCGCCTGGCGCGTCCGCAGCCCGATGGCATCCTCGACGGCACCGACCTCGGTGACGACCGCGACGGCCTGCTCGTAGTGTTCGCACGCCTCGGCGAACTCGCCCCGCATGGCGAGCTGGTCACCCAGCTCGGACAGGGCGATGCAGATCCCGAAGCGTTCGCCGAGCGTCCGGAACTGCGCGAGCGCCAGCTCCAGCTGGGCCTCCGCGTCCCGGCCGCCCTGGCCGAGCATGATCCGCATCTTGCCGGCCTGCAACCGGGCCACGGCGCGTACCCACGGGTCTTCGCTGTCCAGCAACGACTCGAACGCGGGCACCGCGGCGTCCGGCTCCGCCAGCATGCGCTCGAGCGGGACCACCAGCTCCAGCAGCGGGTAGTGATGCCGGCTCTGCTGGCTTAACCGGTACGCCTTGTGGATCCATTCCGCGCCAAGGTGTTCGTCGCCCAGCCCGGACGTCACGAAGAACGCCACCATCCCGTACGTCATGGCCCGGACGTCGTCGGTCACCTCGCCGGGAACGTTGGCCGCCGCGATCATCAGCTCGATGCCCTCGGCCCGGCGCCCGCCCAGGAACCAGTACCAGCCGGCCGCCGCCGCGAGCCGCATCGCCGCCGGTGCGTCGCCGGCGGCGATCGCGCCCCGCATCGAGGCGCTGATGTTGTCGTGGTCGGCGCCGAGCATGGCGAGCCATGCCAGCTGCTCGGCGCGGCGCAGGTGCGGCTCCGCGGTCTCGGTGAGCTCGATGAAGTAGGCGAGATGCGCGTGGCGCGCCAGGTCCGATTCCCCCGCTTCCGCGAGCCGGAGCGCGGCGTACTCCTTGATCGTGCCGAGCATCCGGTAGCGCGGTGTGCCGCCGCCCTCGGCGACCAGCAGCGACTTCTCGGCCAGCGCAGTGAGCAGCTCGAGCACCTGCTCCTGCTCGACCAGGTCGCCGGCACAGACCCGCTCGGCCGCCTCCAGGCTCGCCCCACCCGAGAACACCGAGAGCCGGCACAGGACCATCCGCTCGGCGCCGGTGAGCAGCTCCCAGCTCCAGTCGACCATCGCGCGCAGCGTCCGGTGCCGCGGCAACGCGGTGCGGCTACCGCCGGTCAGCAGGCGGAACCGGTCGTCGAGCCGGGTGGCGAGCTGATCGAGGGACATGGTGCGCAACCTGGCGGCGGCCAGCTCGATCGCCAGCGGCATCCCGTCCAGCGCCCGGCAGACGCGCACCATCGTCGACAGCGTGCGGGCGTCGCCCACGAGATCCTTGCGCACCGCGCTCGCCCGGTCCCGCAGCAACCGGACGGCCGGCGCGGACTCGATCTCGTCCGGGCCGGCGTCCCCCGCCGGCAGGGCCAGCGGCTCGACCAGCCACAGCGCCTCACCGGTGATGCCGAGTGGCTCCCTGCTCGTCGCCAGGATCCGCAGCCGCCGGCACTCCCCGAGCACTCGATGGGCGAACGCCGCCGCCGACTCGATCACGTGCTCGCAGTTGTCCAGCACCAGCAGCGCCTCCCGCTCCCGGAGCGCGGCGACGAGCCGGTCCACCGGCTCCGCGTTCGGGGGCTCGCCGAGCACGGCGTCCCGGAGGCCGAGCCCGGCGAGCGTCGCCTGCGCCACGTCGCCCTCGGCGCCGATGGCCGCCAGCTCCACCAGCCAGGCCCCGTCCGGCAGGTCGTCGAGCAGCGTGCGCGCGGTCTCCGTGGCCAGCCTGGTCTTCCCCGCACCGCCCGGCCCGATCAGCGTGGTGAGCCGGTGTTCGGCGATGAGCTCGCGGACCACGGCGAGATCAGCGTCCTTGCCGACGAAGCTGGTCAGCTCGGCACGCAGGTTGGTCTTCCGGCTCTCCTCCCGCCGTCCCAGCTCGCCCCGCAGCAGCGCGACGTGCAACGCGGACAGCTCCGGCGAGGGGTCGACGCCCAGCGCGTCGGCCAGGGCTTCCCGCGTGCGCTCGTAGACGAGCAGCGCCTCGCTGTCGCGACCGGTCGCGACGAGGGCGCGCATCAGCGCGGCGACGAGCCGCTCCCGTACCGGATGCGCGGCCACCAGGTCGGTCAGCTCCGGGACCAGCTCGCCACCGTGCCCGAGGGTGATCTCGGCATCGAACCGGTCCTCCGTCGCGGTCAGGCGCAGCCCCTCGAACCGGGTGACCGCCGCGTCGAACGCCCCGCTGTCCGGCAAGCCGACGTCCTGCATGGCCGCACCGCGCCACAGCGCGAGGGCCTCGCGCAGCAGCCGTACCCGCGCCGAGCCCTCCTCGTTGCGCGCCTGACCGACGAGGTGTTCGAACCGGACGGCGTCGACGGCGTCGGGTGCCACCGCCAACCGGTAGCCGCCCGGCAGCCCCTCGACCGTCCCGTCCGGCAGCGCCTTGCGCAGCCGGGAAACCAAGCGTTGCAAGGCGTTCGCCGCGTCGGCGGGCGGGCTCTCGCCCCAGATCCAGTCGACGAGGGCCGCCTTCGGGACGACGTGACCCGGGTCGAGCGCGAGGGCGATCAACAGCGCGCGCAACCGGGCGCCCGGCACGTCGGCCGGGACGCCGTCGTCCGTGCGCACCTCGAACGGTCCGAGCATCCCGATCCGCATGGCGATCACGAGCCCGCGGTGGTGGCAAGCAGCCCGGAGAGCATCGTGAGCAGGGCGGGCTCCACCACGGCGCGGTCGGTGCCGCTGGCGATCAGGAGCGCGGCCTCCATCGTGACGCTGAGCACGAGGTGGGCGAGCACCTCGGGCGGGTGGGTGATGACCGCGCCCTCGGCGACGGCCTGCTCGATCAGGTTGGTGATCAACCCGAGGCCGTGCTCGGCCTCGATGGCGCGCCAGGTCTCCCAGCCGAGCACGGTGGGCGCGTCGGTGAGGGCGATCCGCAGCACCTCGGGGCGCTGGCACATGTCGAGAAAGGCGCCCAGCCCGATGGCGAGCCCGCTGACGGTGTCGTCGGTCGCGGCGAGCGCCGTGCTCAGCTCGGTGGTCAGCTCGGCGTCGAGTTCCTCGAACACGGCACGGAAGAGTCCCGCCTTGTCCCCGAAGTGGTGGTGCAGCGCGCCGCGCGTGAGGCCCGCCGCGGACACGATGTCGTCGGCGGAGACCGCGGCATAACCATGATCGGCGAACAGCCCGCGGGCCGTCGTCACCAGGGTGGCCCGGGTGTTGCGGGATCGGTCATGCTGCGTACGCGAGGTCAGCCGGGCCTCCTACCAGGTCGTTCGCCGGGGGAGATCCTAGCCGGATGCGTCACCGCCGGACCGATCCCGGGCCTTCGCGGACTGGTCGGCCGCCGGTGCCGTGCCGGTGAACTCGGTGATCAGTTCGGCGAGCGCGGCCGGCTGGTCCTCCGGCACGAAGGTGTAGCTGTCCGCCACCTCGACCAACCGCGCGTCGGGCAGCACCTCGGCGAGCCGCTTGGCGAAGGAGAGCGGGAACACCCGATCGTCGGCGGCCCACGCGAGCAGCACCGGTTTGGTGAACGCGGGCAGCGCGTCGGCCGCCGCCAGCGTGTGCCGGCGGTGCACCTGCGTGACGAAGGAGCGCAGGTCCCGCCGGACGCCCTTGCTCCGGCCGGCCGCCCGGACGTAGGACTCCCTGATGCCGGCCGGAATGGGGTACCGGGCGACCATCCCGAACACGAACGGAAGCCGGTGCAGCGCCTTGAACTGCAGCAGGCGGGCCATCAGCCAGGTCTGGCCGGGCAGCCGCAGCAACCGGGGCAGGAATGCGAACCCCGGTGGGAAGAAGTACTCGAAGCAGTCCGACGGGGTGAGCACGACCCGGGCGATCCGCTCCGGGTGGCGGGTCATCAGGAGCTGGGTGAGCGCGCCGCCGGTGTCGTTGGCGACCACCGTGACGTCCTCGAGGTCGAGCGCGGCGAGGAACTCCGCGATCAGGTCCGCCACGCCGGTCGGGCTCAGGTCGGCGCCGGCGCGCATCGGCACCGAGTGCGACCCGAGCGGCCAGTCCGGTGCGATGGATCGACACCCCTGCAGCGACGGCACGACCTTGCGCCACAGGTCCGCGTTCACGAGCAGGCCGTGCACGAACACCACCGGCTTGCCCTCGCCGCGCTCGCGGTACTGGATCGTCCCCGCCGGCAGCTCGACCGACCGTTGCACGCCCAACTCTTCGCTGGTTGCCATGCCGACAGTGAAACATACATACCGTATGTATGTCCAGGAGGCCGGTCAGCGAACGGTCAGCGAACAGTCATCGTGGCCACCGCTCCGGCGGGTAGCTGGTAGGAGAAGGCCCGGTTGCCGAGCCGGACGTTGAAGGTCGCGGAGCCGGTTCCCCAGTCGTCGTTCACGACGATCAGCACGATCGAGCCGTCGGGGTTGCGGAAGGCGACGTCGTGGATGTTGCCGGCGACCGTCGAGCCGAGCCGGACCGCGCCGGGTCGCAGGAACCTCGTCGCGTGGCCGAGGACGTAGTAGTCGGCCGCGGGTGCCGCCTTGCCGGTGGTCGGGTCGACGGTGACGACGCCGACGCAGGTGTCGCAGCCGCCGTTGTGCGGTCCGCCGGCCGGATCCAGCGCCAGGTTCCAGGTGATGACGGTCTTGGCCCAGTTGCGCACCGCGCCGACCGTGAGGAAGCGGGTGTGCCAGTGCAGCGTGTCGGCGAACGTCGTGGCCGGGTCCTGCGACTGCGTGCCCGAGCACTCGGTGAAGTAGACGTCCTCGCGCGGGTAGGCGTCGTGCAGTGCCGACTGGCGGTCGGGGTCACCGGAGTAGCAGTGGAACGCGGTGCCGTCGAAGGAGCGGCGCCCGGTCGGGTCGTCGAGCAGCGAGCGGGCGTACTCCGGGTTCGCCGGGTCGTCGGGCGGGCCGCCGTCGTTGGGGTGCAGCGACCAGTTGTGGTCGTAGCCCAGGAGCTTGGTCGGCTGGCCGGCCCGGTCGAGCTTGCGGGCGACGATCCCGGCCAGCCGGGCCTCCTCGGCATCGCGCAGGTCCATGCCGGGGTAGCCGCTCGGGTTGCGGTTCTGCGGCTCGTTCTGCAGCGTCAGCGCGTCGATCGGCACCCCGGCCCGGCGGTACTCCCGGACGAACCGGACCAGGTAGTCGCCGTAGGCGTCGTAGACCCGCGGGTCGTCGATGAACCGGCCGCCGACCAGCGACTGGTTGGTCTTCATCCAGGCCGGCGGGCTCCACGGCGTGGCCATCACCCGCAGGTGGGGGTTCAGTGCGCGGGCCTGGCGCAGCAGCGGCAGGATCTCGGCGCGGTCGTGGTCGATGGAGAAGTGCTCGAGCCGGTAGTCGGTCTCGCCGGCCGGCACGTCGTCGTAGGTGTAGTGGTCGCCGGCCACGAAGTCCGACGCGCCGATCGGCTGCCGCAGGTAGCTCAGCCCGAGGCCCCGTCGCGGGTCGAACAGGTCGCGCATGATGGCGTCGCGGTGCGGCGAGGTGGCGATCAGGTGCGCCGAGGAGTCGGTGATGGACGCCCCGAAACCCGCCATGCGCTGAAACCGCTGGGACGGGTCGACCTCGATCGCCGGCGCCCCGTCGACCCAGTCGCCGACCGCGGTGGGCGGCTGCTCGGTGAGCAGGTTCGCCTTGTCGCCGGTGGTCAGCCAGACGTGGACACCGGAGGCGGTCGCGTGGGACGCCGGGCCGGGGGACGCCGACGCCGGCGCCGCCGGTGGTATCGCCAGGGCGAGGATCACGCCGATCACCAGACCGACTCGCGGATGGGTCGCCACGCGGCTGTTCACGACGTCCTCCTCGCACCACAGGGTTCGTAGCGATGCTTCTCGGGCCGCGACCACCCGTCAACCGTCGGGCAAGGTCCCCGTTGTGACATCCGGGGGAACCGCGCGCGAGACAGACCCGTCAGTCATGTCACGTCGACGGACCGCTACCCGGGGGAAGCCTTGCCGCACATCCGATTTCTTGCCCTGACCGCAGTCGTCGCCGCGCTCGCGGTCGCGGCGCCCGGCCCGGTCGCGGCCGCGCCGGCGGCGGAGTGGCGGGTCACCACGGTGGCCGGGTTCGGCGCGCCCGGGTACTCCGGCGACGGCTGGCCGGCGACCGAGGCCAGGCTCGCCGGTTCGACCGCCTACGCCCCGCGGATCGCCGTCACCACGAACGGCACGCTCTACGTGGCCGAGTGGGGCAACAACCGGTTGCGCCGGGTGACGCCGGACGGCGTGATCGACACGGTGCCGGGTACCTCCACCGCACGTGGCGGGTTCCCGCGCGCGGTGGCCGTCACCGCCGACGGGACGGCCTACCTGGCGACCGAGGCGGGCCTGCTCCGGGTCGGCGCCGGTGGCGCCACGAAGGTGCCGACGGACGGGGCCGGGCTGTTGACCCACCTCGCCGCCGACCGCACCGGGAACCTGTACTACTCGGTCTCCTCCTTCGACAGCGGTCCGCAACGGGGGGCGATCGTCCGCGCCGACCGCTCGGGCGGCACCAGGACGATCGTCCGGGAGAAGCGGGATGTCTACTCCATCGCCGTCGCCCCCAACGGGATCGTCTACTACACGACCGGGGACTCCAGAGCGGACTCCCGGACGGTCTACGCCGTCGGGCCGGACGGGCGGCGGCGGGCCGCGGTCACGCTGCCGGCCGGCCACCTCGCGGGCCCGGTGGCGATCGCCCCGGACGGCACGCCGCACGTCGTCGACGTCACCCGTGGGCGGCTGCTGGGTATCGGTCCGCGAGGCGCGCTCACCCAACTCGGCCCGGACCTGGCCGGCCAGATCGACGATCTCACGTTCCGGCCGGACGGCACCCCCTACTTCGTCGTCGGCGCTTCGGTTCGCCGGCTCGAGCGGGCCACCGGCGAGGAGGCGGCCCCGTCGCCGGCTCGCTCGCGATGGGCGAACGACGCGCCGGGCACGGTCCACCGCGTCGCCGGTACGGGCGCGGAGCCGGCCATCGACCAGACCGGGCTGAGCGCGCCGGCCGTCGGGCCGGACGGCACCGTGTACGTCGCCCAGCCGCACCGCAACGTGGTGCACGCGATCGGCCGGGACGGTCGCGTCGAGCGGTTCGCCGGCACCGGACGGTTCGACCCGGACGTCGAGGACCCGCACGCCTATGACAGCAAGACGGCCGGCAAGAAGGCCACGAGCGTGGACCTGGCCTATCCGCACGCGGTGGCCGCGGGCGCGGACGGGAACGTGTACATCGCGACGCGACACGGGATTCTGCGGGTCGCCGAGGACGGGACCGTCGACACGGCCGTCCCGTTCGACCACTTCGCCGGCGGCGCCGGTGACCTGGCCCTGACCCATCAGCTCGCCGTGGACGACGCCGGGACGGTGTACTACACGGAGACCAGCGCGCCGGCCCAAGGCGTGGTCCGGAAGAGCACCGGCGACGGCGACGCGGCGCTCATCGCGGGAGACGGCGGCAGCCTCTTCGGCCGGTACTCGGACAACAAGCCTGCCGTCAAGGTGAACCTCCGCGACCCGACGGCCGTCTCGGTCGGCGAGGACGGCACCGTCTACTTCATCGAGACCCTCAACGGGACCGCCGTTCACGCGGTCCGCGCGATCCGGCCGGACGGCATCCTGGTCACCGTGGTCGGGAACGTCGACTTCGGCCTCTCCTCCTCCGGCAACTTCGCCGGCGACGGCGGGCCGGCGACCAGGGCCGCGCTGAACAACCCGCTCGGGGTCGCCGCCGGGCCGGACGGTTCGTGCTACGTCGCCGACAGCTACAACGGGCGGGTCCGGCGGGTCGAGCGCGGCGGCGTGATCACGACCGTCGCCGGGACCGGACGGCGAGCCGAGACCGGGGACGGCGGTCCCGCGACCGGGGCCGCGCTGGTCGACCCGACCGGGCTGGCGGTCGCGGACGGCACGGTCTACGTCACCTCGTCGGAGAGCACCCGGGTCCGTGCGATCTCGCCGGAGGGCACCATCTCCACGCTCGCCGACCTCGGGGAAACGCCGGCCGAGCGGCCGTTCGCCCAGATCCATGCCCTCGACGTCGGGCCGGACGGCTCGGTCTACGTCGGCGCGCGCGACGGGGTGACGTCGCTGGCCCCCGACGGTGCCGCGGCGGACGTCCGCGGCCTGGCCGCGCTGTCCCCGATCGCCGTGGGCCGGGACGGCTCGGTGTACCAGGTCGTCCAGGAAGGGCTGGCCGATCCCGACAAGCAGTCTGCGCAGCTGTGGCGCCGGTACCCGGACGGCACCGTCGTGCGGTTGGCGGCCGACCAGCCGCTGACCGGCGTCACCAGAATCGCCGTCGGGCCGGACGACCAGGTCTACGTCGCCTCCGGCACGGAGGTCTTCCGCATCGAGGACGGCCACCCGGAGCGGCTCATGTCCACACTGGACAAGCCGGTCGCCGGTGGTGGCGGCGACTCCAGCACGCCGGACGTGCGGGCCATCGCGGCCGGCCCGGACGGACGGTTGTACGTGGTCGCGGTGCACCAGGTCTTCGCCGTGCGCGACGGGAAGACGGAGCTGGTGGCCGGCAACGGCGACGAGTTGTCCACGGACGAGGCGGAGGCGGCCGAGGACGGCGGGCCCGCGCGGGACGCGACGCTGAAGAGCCCGTCCGACGTCGCGGTCGCCGGCGACGGCACCGTGTTCGTCGCCACCGCGGACGGCGTCCGGCGGGTGCGCGACGGTGTCATCGAGACGATCGACGCGGGTGAGAAGGAGGTCGGCCAGCTGGCCATCGGGCCGTCCGGCGACCTGTACGCGGCGTCGGCCGCCCGGATCTCCGTGGTGATCCAGCCGGCGAAGGTGACCGTCGACCGGACCTCGTGGACGTGGGTCTGGTTCGCCGCGGGCGCGGTGGTGGTCCTCCTCGCCGCCGGCCTGCTGCTCCATCGCCGCTGGTCGGCGCGGCGGCGGGCCGCCGCCCCTGCGGACGGGGACGCGTAGCCCGGCTGCCGGGGTGGCGCCGTTCGGGGCGGCTCATCCCCGGCGGGCGAGGCGCGCGTGGCCGAACGGCCGGACGCTGGCCCCTGCGGGAACTCGCAATGGGAGGCCAACCGTGTCCGAGCTGACGGTGTCCGGGCCAACTGAGGGCGAACGCGGCAAGACGACCGCGGCGCTGAGTGCCGACGAGCGTGCCGAGCTGGAACGGTTGCGCGGCGAGGTCGAAGCGCTGCGCGCGACCCCGCCCCCGCCCCGCCCGCGGCGGTCGTTCAACTGGAAGTCCGTGGTGTCGGTGATCCTCATCGTCCTCGGCTGCGTGCTGGCACCGGTGGCGCTCGCGGCGGTGTGGACGAACCGCCAGGTCGCCGACACCGACCGGTTCGTCACGACGATGAGCCCCCTGATCCGCGACCCGGCCGTGCAGGCCGCGCTGACCAACCGGGTGACCGACACGGTGTTCACCTACGTCGACGTCCGCGCCGTCGCCGACGACGCGGTCGACGCGCTCGCCGCTCAGGGGCTGCCGCCGCGGATCAGCGACCGGCTGCACGATCTCACCGGCCCGCTCGCGAACAGCGTGCGGACCTTCGTGCACACCAAGGTCGGGGAGTTGTTCGCGAGCGAGCGGTTCGCCCAGGCCTGGGACCGGACGATCCGGATCGCGCACCAGCAGGCCGTCAAGGTGCTGTCCGGCGACGCGTCGGCGGTCGCGATCTCCGGGGACAAGGTGACCCTCGACCTGGCCCCGTTCATCGATGCGGCCAAGCAGCAGCTGGTCGCCGCCGGGCTCACCGCCGCCAACCGGGTGCCCGAGGTGCACCCGACGATCGCGATCGGCGACGCCGACACCCTGGTCAAGGCCCAGGGCGCGTACACCGCCCTCGACCGGCTCGCGACCTGGCTGCCCTGGATCGCGATCGCCCTCATCGCGCTGGGTGTCTACCTCGCCCGCCACAAGCGGCGCGCGCTGGTCGCGGCCGGACTCGGCTTCGCCGGGAGCATGCTCGTGCTCGCCGCCGCGCTGTTGATCACTCGCGCGGTCCTGGTCGACTCGGTGCCCAGCCGCTCCTCCGCGCCGACCGCGGCCGCCTACGACATCATCGTCCGGTTCCTCCGCGACGGGCTGCGCACCCTGCTCGTGCTCGGCCTGGTCATCGCGCTCGGCGCGTTCCTCGCCGGACCGTCGGTGACCGCGGTGCGGATCCGTGGCGGCACCGTCCGCGCCCTGAACTGGCTGCGCGGCCGGTCCGGGCTGCGCACCGGGAAGTTCGGTGCGTGGGTGCACACCTACCGCGGCGTGCTGCGGGGTGCGGCGGTCGGCATCGCCGTGCTGATCGTGATCTTCCTCGACCAGCCCAGCGGCCTGGCCGTCCTGCTGACCGCGCTGTTCCTCGTCGTCTGCCTCGTGGTGATCCAGTTCCTCGACCAACCGGCGACGACCGATTCGACCAGCGAACCGACCGCCACGCCGACGCCGACCGGCTGACCCGACCAGCTGACCGACTGGCCCGCGACCCGGCTCAGCGAGGCTCCGTCCGCGATATCAGGCGGAGCCCGAGGTGGCAGGTGGCGGTGTCCACGGCGTGCGCCATCCGGGCCGCCGGACGGTAGCGCCGGCAGTAGTTCGGCGCGCACAGATGCGAGCCGCCCTTGATCACCTTGCGCGGGATGCGGGTCTGGGGCGTCGCCGGGTCGACGCTGGCGTCGCGCGGGTCGGCGGGCGCGCAGCAGGGGCTCGCCGGTGCGGTGTGCGGGCCGTACCAGTCGGTGGTCCACTCCCACACGTTGCCGATCATGTCGTACAGGCCGTAGCCGTTGGGCGGGTAGCGCCCGACCGGGGCGGTGCCGACGTATCCGTCCGCGCCGGTGTTCTCGTAGGGGAAGTCGCCTTGCCAGGTGTTGGCCAGCCAGGTGCCGTCGGGGGAGAGCTCGTCACCCCACGCGTAGGGGGCGCCGTCCAGCCCGCCGCGGGCGGCGAGCTCCCATTCGGCCTCGGTGGGGATCTCCTTGCCGGCCCAGCGCGCGTAGGCCGCGGCGTCCTCCCACGCCAGGTGCACCACCGGGTGGTCGGGCCGCTTCCGGATCGACGTGCCCGGGCCGGCCGGGTGGCGCCAGTCCGCGCCGGGCACGTAGGTCCACCAGTTGTAGGGATCGCGCATGTCCACCTCGCGCGTCGGTGCGACGAACACGACCGACGAGGGTTTGAGCAGCGCGGGGTCGGCGCCGGGGTAGTCGGCGGGGTCCGACGGCCGTTCGGCGACGGTGACGTGGCCGGTCGCGCGGACGAACCGGTCGAAGTCGCGGTTGCGGACGGTCAGCCGGTCCATCCAGAACCCGTCGACGGTGACGTCGTGGACGGGCGCCTCCTCCGGGTAGTGGCTGTCGGAGCCCATCGCGAACGTAGCGCCGGGAACCCACACCATGTCCGCGGTGACCGGTGGCCGAAGAGCGTTGGGTGTGGAGGTCACGGCTGGCCCACTCCTCGATCGTGCCGACGGTGCCCGTCGAACCTGCCGTTAGCCCACCGGGTTGTCCTCATCCGTGCCGGGTGAGGATCCTTCGGGGTCTCGCCCGTCCCGATGGGTCACGAGCCAGGCCTCGGCGGCGCGGTAGGCCGCCTGGGTGGACTCGCCGACCAGCTCGGTGGCGTGGAAGACGTGGACCGGCCCGGAGCGGGCGACCTTCCTGGTGCGCTTGACCATGTCGGTCAGGTCCGTGTGCAGGCCCGACAGGTACAGCCGGCCGCCGGCCGCGTCCAGCCGCCTGGCATAGCCGGCGGTGACGGTGACGAACGTCGAGCCGAGGTTTCGGCGTCCGCGCAGGCGCAGCACGACGACCGGGGCCACGGCTCCGGCCGGATCGGGCAGCCTGGCCTGCAGGGTGCGGGCGCCGGCGTAGAACAGGCTGCCGTACACGTCGAGCACGGTGACGTGGTTGCTGGTCAGGGCTGGTGGCGCCGGATGCTCGGCGAACCGGCCGTCCGCCCGCGGCGTCAGCTCGACCACCCTGAGGTCCATGGCTTCCTGGTTCAGCTGCAGCAGCAGCGACAGCGCCACGCCCACCCCGACCGCCATGGCCACTGGGAGGAGCAGCGTGGCCAGGAAGGTCGTGACGAGCGCGATCTGGGGGACCCGGCCGCTGCGCAGGATGTTCCTGATCTCCCGTGGCCGCACCGATCCCACACCTGCGAAGATGAGGATCGCGGCCAGGGTGGGCATCGCCACCAGGCCGACCACGCCGGAGAAGACGACCAGGATGATCAGCATCCAGGTGCCCGACCAGATCGATGCCCACCGGGTTCGGGCGCCGACCGCGACGTTCAGTGCGGTCTGCCCGACCGAGCCGCCGACCGGCATGCCGCGGAACAGGCCCGAGGCGAGGTTCGCGGCGCCCTGGGCCAGGAAGTCGCGGTTGACGTTCGACGGCGCACCGTCCGGGTTCGGCACGCTCTCGCTGACCCCCGCACCCTGCACGAGCACGATCGCCGCCACGGCGAACGCGCCGGCCACCAGGTCGAACGACAGCACCCCGAGGTCCGGCAGGTGGGGCAGCGGGAAGCCCTGCGGGATCGGGCCGGCGTCCGAGACGCGGGCGACCTCGTCGAGGCCGCCGAGCACCACCACGAGCGTGGGCACCACCAGCGCCACCAGGGCGCCGATCACCGACAGGCGGGTGCGCGCCAGCACCCCCAGGATCGCGATCGCCGACAGGCCGACGAACAGCGACGACAGCACGATCTGGGAGGGGTGGGCCAGCACCGAGACGGCCTTGGCCAGTGGGAAGGCACCCGCCGCCGGCGCGCCGGTCAGGTCGGCGACCTGACCGGCCACGATGTTGACCGCCACCCCGGTCAGGAAGCCGAGCATGACCGAGTGCGACACGAACCGGGTGTATCGGCCCAGGTGGGCCAGTCCGGCGGCGACCGCCACCACCCCGGCGAGGATCGTCAGCAGGAACAGGGCGTCCGCCCGGTGCTGCGGATCGATGTCGCCGACCGCCGAGCCGGCCGCGAGCGCCGCCGCACTGGTCGTGCCGACGACCATCAGCCGGGTGCTCGAGGTGGCGCCACCGACCACCGGCGCGACGAAGCTCGCGTACAGGCCGTGCACCGGGTTCACCCCGGTCAGGACGGCACAGGCCATGCCGTCCGGCACGTTGCTCACCGCACCCGGCAGCCCGGCGAGCGCGTCGGAGCGCCAGCTCCGCCAGTCCCGCCGCAGGCTCACCAGTCCTCAGTGGACCTGGCTTCGTCGCCGTGCACGATCAGTGCCCAGATGATCAGGATGTCGATGGTGATCACGATCATGGCCCACACCGGGTACGCGGACAGGAACGCCAGCTGTGCGATGGCGTTGAGACCCGCGAACGCGACGCCGCCGACCCGGGCCCACGTCGCGCCGGTGAACAGGGCGACGCCGACGATGACCGCGAGGCCGCCCATGATCAGGTGGACCCAGCCCCAGGCGGTGATGTCGAAGACCAGCAGGCCCTGCTGGGTGGGGACGTAGTACTGGTCGTTGAACAGCGCGACCAGACCCTCGATGAGGTTGAAGGACCCGACGAGTACCAGCATGGTCCCGGCGAAGTAGACCCAGCCGACCCACCCTGTCCGCCTGGCGGTGCGGTGGGTGGCCGCGCCGCTCGCAGATCCGTGCACTGCTTGATCGCTCATGGTCGTCTCCTGTCGTGTTGCGCGTGCGTCACCGCAGCAGTTTCATGTCCCGGCCGTGCGCCACGATCGCGAAGATCACGATGACGTCGAACGCGATGACCAGCAGCGACCAGGCCGGGTTGGCGGCGATGAACGTGAGGTGCGAGATCGCGCTGAGCCCGGCGATGATGACCGCGGCGACGAGCGCGCCCCGGTTGCCGCGGATCGCGCCGAGGCCGATGCCGACGGACAGCAGGCCGAGGACGAGCTGCAGCCAGCCCAGCGTGGTGATGGGGATGTCGACCGCGAGCCGGTCGGACGTCACCACCGCGTAGCTCTCGTTGAGGATGTTGGTGAGGCCCTCGAGCGCGTGCACCGCGCCGATGAAGATCAGCATGCCGGCGCCGAAGGCGATCCAGCCGGTCCAGTTGGAGGCGTATGCGGACTCGTCGAGCGTCTCGTCGACCGTGGACCTGTCGGTCATGGCATCCTCCGCGACTCCAGCCCGACCCCGAACGGTCGAAGTCTCGCCCCATCGGCCGCGGCCGTCCTCATCCGGCGGGGATGAATTCGTGCTCGCGCTGGGTCTCGTCCGTTGTGGGTGACGCGGGTGGGCGGTGTGCGGGGCTAGGTTGCGCGGATGGCAGATTCTGCTGGTCAGACGGGTGATGCGCGGCCCTCGGGTGGGCTGTTGCTGGACCTGCCGCGGGCGTTCGTCATCTTGCTGTGTGCCGCGGCCGTGGTGGTGGTGTTCGCGGGCGTGCGGGAGGCGTCGTGGCTGCTCGCGCCGACGTTCCTGGCGCTCGTCCTGGTGATCGCGGTGTCGCCGGTCTCGTCGGGGTTGCGGCGGCGGGGATGGCCGGCGCCGCTGACCACGCTGGTGCTGGTCATCCTCGTGTTCGGGAGCTTGACGGTGCTTGCGCTGGGCATCTTCGTGTCGGTGGCCGCGCTCGCGACGCAACTGCCCAAGTACGCGGCGAACGCCGATGACCTGGCCTCGTCGGTGACGAACTGGCTGGCGCAGTTCGGGGTCGGTACCGACCAGCTCAAGCAGGCGGCGAACTCGCTGGACGTGGGCAAGCTGGGCGGGTTTCTCGCCGGGCTGCTGAGCAGCGTCGCCGGGCTGGCGTCCAGCGTGGCGTTCCTGTTGGCGCTGCTGCTGTTCCTGAGCGTCGAGTCCTCCGGGGTGGGGGACCGGCTGGCGTCGATCACCGCGGACCGGCCGAGCGTGACGGGGGCGCTGGAGCGGTTCGCTCGCGGGACGCGGCGGTACCTGCTGGTGACGACGGTGTTCGGGTTGATCGTCGCGATCCTCGACAGCGCCGCGTTGATGATCATGGGGGTGCCGTTGGCGATCACGTGGGGGCTGCTGGCGTTCATCACGAACTACATCCCGAACATCGGGTTCATCATCGGCCTGGCGCCGCCGGCGTTGCTGGCGCTGCTGTCGGGTGGGCCGGAACTGATGATCGCCGTGATCATCGTGTACGGCGCGCTCAACTTCGTGTTGCAGTCGCTGGTGCAGCCGCGGTTCATCGGTGACGCGGTGGGCCTGTCCATCACGATCACCTTCCTGTCGCTGGCCTTCTGGGCGTGGCTGCTCGGACCGCTGGGCGCGATCCTGGCGATCCCGTTGACGTTGCTGGTCAAGGCGCTGCTGGTGGACATCGACCCGCGCGCCCGGTGGGCCGACGCGCTGCTGCGGTCATCCCCGAAGGAGCTCGACGAGGCGGAGCTCGCGGCGATGCTCGAGGAACGCAGGGCGCAACGCAAGGCGCGCCGCCGATGGCGCCTACGCAAACAAGCCGCGGCGGCCGAGTCCACCGCGCCAACCGACTCCACCGAGTCCGCCGCACCAACCGAGCCGGCCGATTCCACCGCGCCGACCGACCGCGCCGCGCCGGCGGGGTCCGCCGCACCGACCGAGCGCGGCGCGGCTGCCGAGCGAGCCGTGCCGACCGAGTGAGCCGTGCCGACCGAGCCGGCCGTGCCGACCGAGCCGGCTGGATCCGCCGCGCGACGGAGTCCGCCGCGTCGACCCACCTGACCGCGCCGGCCCAGCCGACCGCGCCCGACCCAACCGGGGCCGGTCCTGTCCTGACGCGGATCGCCGGGCCGGGCGGGACCTCCGCGCCCGGAGGCCGAGCGTTCGCTCAGGCCTTCAGTTCGCGACCGTGCGCGACGATCGCGTAGATGACGAGGACGTCGACGACGATGATCGACAACGACCAGAACGGGTAGGCCGCGATGAACGTGACGTTCGCGATCGCGCTCAGCATGGCGAAGACGACCGCGATCACCCGGGCGGCCATGTTCCCCGCCAGCAGGCCGAAACCGGCGCCGATCGAGACCACGCCGATGACCAGGTGCAGCCAGCCCCAGGCGGTGAAGTCGAAGCTGAGGGCCAGTCCGCTGGTGCCGACAAGGTAGTAGTCGCTGTTGAACAGCGCGACCAGGCCCTGGATCGCCTCGAACACACCGAGCAGGATCATCATCACCCCGCCGAAGGTGACCCAGCCTGCCCACCCGGTGACCTCGCGTACGTAGTCGGAATCCTGCGTCGTGGAGCTCGTAGCGGGCGCGGCCCGCGATACATCTGTCATGACGCCCTCCTCGATAGGGACACGTCGAACGTGCCTGTCAATGATCGCGGCGAGGCACGTCGCGGCCGTCATCCGTAGGAGGTGAGGACCGGCGGACCGGTTCATCCGTTGCGGGTGAGGACGGTGGCCGGACGCGATTCGAGACTCCGTGCAGGGCGACTGCCTTCGACACCGCGACGTCGCATGGCGGCCACTCCCGGATGCGGGAGGCACGGCCTGGCCAGCAACGATTTGCGAGGAGTGACAACATGCCGGAGCCGTTCCGCGGACTGATCAACGTCGATATTCGCGACTCAGTGCCCGACTGGACGCCGTTCGAGCCGCCGAAGGCGCCGGACGGGGCGCCGAACGTCGTCTACATCGTCCTGGACGACGTGGGGTTCTCCGCGATGAGCTGCTACGGCGGGCCGATCGAGACGCCGAACATCGACCGGATCGCCGGCCGGGGCGCGCGCTACACCCAGTGGCACACGACCGCCCTGTGCTCGCCCACCAGGTCGTGCCTGCTCACCGGCCGCAACCACACCCGCAACAGCATGGCCTGCATCACCGAGGCGGCGATCGGGTTCCCGAACGCCAGCGGGACCGTCCCGCCGGAGAACGGCATGCTCCCCGAGATCCTGGGCGAGCGCGGCTGGAACACGTACATGGTCGGCAAGTGGCACCTGTGCCCGACCGACGAGATGAACCTCGCCGCCACCCGCCGCAACTGGCCCAGCGGCCGGGGCTTCGAACGGTGGTACGGGTTCCTCGGGGCGGAGACCAACCAGTGGTATCCCGACCTCGTCTACGACAACCACCCGGTCGACCAGCCGCGCTCGCCGGAGGAGGGCTACCACCTCACCGACGACCTCACCGACAAGGCGATCGAGTTCGTCCGGGACGCCAAGGCGATCGCGCCCGAGAAGCCGTTCTTCCTCTACTACGCGCCCGGCGCCTGTCACGCACCCCATCACGCGCCGAAGGAGTGGATCGACCGGTTCCAGGGCCGCTTCGACGCCGGCTACGAGGCGCAGCGAGAGCAGACCCTCGCGCGGCAGAAGGAAATGGGCCTGGTGCCGGCGGACACCGAACTACCGCCGCTGAACCCGATCGGCACGCCCGAGACCCGCACCGGCCCCGACGGCCTGCCGTTCCCGGCCCTGGACTACACGCGTCCGTGGGACTCGCTGAACGACGACGAGAAGCGCCTCTTCGCCCGGATGGCCGAGGTCTACGCGGGCTTCCTCGCCCACGCCGACCACCACATCGGGCGCCTGCTCGACCACCTGGAGCAGACCGGCCAGCTGGACAACACGATCGTCGTCGTCGTCTCCGACAACGGCGCCAGCGGCGAGGGCGGACCGAACGGCTCGGTCAACGAGATGAAGTTCGCCAACGGCGTCGCCGACGATCTGCGGGAGAACCTCGCGAAGCTCGACGAGCTCGGCGGCACCCGGACGTACAACCATTACCCCAACGGCTGGGCAATGGCGTTCAACACCCCGTTCAAGATGTGGAAGCGCTACGAGTTCAACGGCGGCACCGCGGACCCGTGCATCATCTCCTGGCCCGCGGGGACGAGCGCCCGCGGCGAGATCCGTCACCAGTACTACCACGCGATCGACATCGTCCCGACGCTCCTGGACGCCCTCGGCGTCGAGGCCCCGGAGACGATCAAGGGCCACACCCAGAGCCCGATGGACGGCGTCAGCATGCGCGCCAGCATCGACGACGGGAGCTCCGCATCGGCACGCAAGACGCAGTTCTACGCGATGCTCGGCTCCCGCTCCATCTGGCACGACGGCTGGAAGGCCGTGACCACGCACGCGACGCTCGCCGGCTGGGGCCACTTCAACGAGGACGAGTGGCAGCTCTACCACACCGACGTCGACCGGTCCGAGCTGCACAACCTCGCCGCCGAGCAGCCCGACAAGCTCCGCGAGCTCGTCAACATCTGGTTCGCCGAGGCGGGGGCCAACGGGGCCTTCCCGCTCGACGACCGTTCGGCGGTGGAGATCCTCACCACCCCGCGGCCCCAGCTCACGGCGTCGCGGAGCCGGTACGTGTACTACCCGGGCACCGCACCGGTCTCCGAGTGGCAGGCGGTCAACACCCGCAACCGGTCGTTCGTGATCGGCGCCGTCGTCGACATCCCGGCGCCCGGGGCCGAAGGCGTGCTGTTCGCCATGGGCGCGCGCTTCGGCGGCCACGCCCTCTACGTGAAGGACAACCGGCTCCACTACGTGAACAGCTACGTCGGCAGCCTGGAGCAGATGATCGTCGGCACCGAGGACATCCCGACCGGCGAGCAGCTCATCCTCTCGGCCTCGTTCGACAAGGACGGCATGGATCCCGACGGGGCGACCGGGTTGCTCTCGCTCTACCACGGTGACCACAAGGTCGGCGAGGGCCGGATCAAGACCCAGCTCGGCGCGTTCGCCATCGCCGGGTCCGGCCTCTACGTCGGCCGGCACGTCGGCGAGCCGGTCACCGACGACTACCCGGGGGAGCCGCCCCACCGGTTCACCGGCGGCACGATCGAGCGGGTCGCCATCGACGTCAGCGGCGAGCCCTACCTCGACCTCGAGCGTGAAGCCGAGCTGATGCTGATGCGGGAGTGACGGCTCGATAGGCCAGCCCCACCCGCCCCCGGCGCTCGACCGAGCGCCGGGGGCGTGCCGTGTGGAGCGTCCACAGTGGAGGGTGTAGCCGCCCGGCTCAGGGGGCCGCCAGCAGCGGCGTGATCCGCCGCCGGACGACGTCGATCGGGTGGACGGACCGGTCGACGCGGGCCATGAGGATCGCGCCTTCGGCCGATGCGATGCAGAGGTCGGCGAGCTCGGTGGCGGCGCGCCGCCGGTGTCCGGCGGCCGTGAGGGAGTTGGTCAGCTCCCGCCGCCAGTCGGCCAGGACCTCCTCGACGGCCTCGCGGAGTAGCGGGTCGGCGTGGGACTCCTGCGCGACCGCGCCGACCGGGCACCCGGCGGCGTAGCCGGTGGACTCGAGCTGGCGCCGGTAGAACTCGCAGATCAGGCCGAACACCTCGGTGGCCGGCCGGTGCGCCGCGGTCGCCTTCGCCAGGGCTCGGGTGACGGTGCCGCCGGCCCAGCGGATCGCTTCGCTGACCAGTTGGGTCTTGCCGTCCGGAAAGTGGAAGCCGACGGAGCCGCGCGGACCGTCGGCGTGTGCCAGCACCTTGGCGAAGGACGTGCCGGCGACGCCGTGCTCCCGCAGGAGCAGCGCCGCGCTGGTGACCATCCGGGCCCGGGTGTCGTTCGTCGCCCCCACTTGCGATCCTCCCGCCATTCCCGCCACTATGCTATGCAACATAGCATAGTGAGGATCCGACATGCGGGAGCTGCAGTTCATCCGGAGCGGCCGGCTGGAGTGGCGGGACAGGCAGGCCCCTGTCCTGCGGTCGCCGCGGGACGCGATCGTGCGCCCGTTCCTGGCCGGCCGCTGCGATGGCGACACGTTGCCGATCCACCGGCCGGTGTCCCGGGCGATGCAGCTGGGGTTGCGCACCGGCCTGATCGACCCGGTCGTGGCGGCCATCTGCGGGCCGGTGCCGTTCCGGGGGCCGTTCGGCATCGGGCACGAGTGCGTCGGCCAGGTGATCGCCAAGGGCGACGAGGTCACCAACCTCTCGATCGGCCAGGTCGTGGTGGTGCCGTGGGCGGTCTCCTGCGGGTCCTGTGTGGAGTGCCGGCGAGGGGTGACCGCCAAGTGCTCGACCACGCGCGCCGGCGCGCTGGCCGCGTTCGGCCTCGGCGCGGCCAGCGGCCCCTGGGGTGGCATGGTCGCCGACGAGCTGCTGGTGCCCTACGCCGACCACATGCTGGTCCCGGTCCCGGACGGCGTGGACCCGCTGCGGGTCGCGGCCGCGAGTGACAACCTGTCCGACGCCTGGCGTGCCGTGGTGCCCCCGCTGCGCGCGCGGCCGGGCGGCGCCGTGCTGGTCATCGGTGGCGGCGCCCAGAGCATCGGCCTGTACGCCGCCGGGCTCGCCGTGCGGCACGGGGCCTCGGTCGTGGACTACCTGGACGACAGGACCGAGCGCCTGGAGATCGCCGAGTCGTTCGGCGCCCGCGTCCACCAGGTCTCGGCGAAGCGGCGTCGCGCCCAGCCGGCGGCCGTCCCCGGCGGCTACGACGTCGCGGTCGAGGCGTCGTCGCGGGGCAGCGGGGTCCGTGCCGCGCTGCGCGCGCTGAACCCGGGCGGCGTCTGCACCGCCGTGGGCTACTACTTCGCGCCGAACACCGGGGTGCCGCTGATGCACATGTACGCCACCGACGCCACGCTGCGGCTCGGTGTCTCCAGCGTCCGGCCGGTGCTGCCCGACCTGCTCGACTTCGTCGCCCGCTCGAGCTTCCCCGCCGAGCGGGTCACCACGATGGTGGCCGACTGGGCGGACGCCCCAGCCGCGTACGCGGTGCGCACCACCAAGCTCGTGCTCAGACGCGCACCCCTCGACCTGACCGCGTGACCGCGCCGCGGGTCCTTGGCCGGCAGCGGACTAGACGCTGCGCAGCACGGAGACGACGATGCCCAGGATCACGGCCCGGTCGCCGTCGATGACGTCGTAGGCCGGGTTGCACGGCTCGAGCCGGACGTGGCCGTCGCGGCGGCGGTACACCTTCACGGTCGCCTCGTCGTCGATCATCGCGGCGACGATCTGGCCCGAGTACGCCTCGTGCTGCTGGCGAACCACGACCGTGTCGCCGTCGCAGATGGCGGCGTCGATCATCGAGTCGCCGCGTACCCGGAGGCCGAAGACGGTGCCCCGGCCGGTCAGCTCGCGGGGCAGCGTGAGGACGTCGTCGACGTGCTCGTCGGCCGTGATGGGGACGCCGGCGGCGATGTCGCCGACCACGGGCACCGGCACGGACCCGGTGTGCGCGGGCTCGGCCGTGGTCCCGTGCAGGAAGAGACGGACGTCGATCGGCCGGGCGAGGCCGTTGCCGCGGCGGAGGAAGCCCTTGTCCTCCAGGTCCGCGAGATGCTTCGACACCGTCGACGACGACCGCAGGCCCACCGCGTCGGCGATCTGCCGGGTGCTCGGCGAGTACCCGTGGCTGACCACCCAGTCCCGGATCGTCGCCAGGATCCGCTGCTGGCGCGCGGGCAGGGCCGAGGTGTCGAGGTGCTCGAAGACGTCCGCATCGAAGGTGGTCACCGGCGCGATGCTAGCGGTCGGCCCGCGCCGACGTATTTCCGCGGCGTTTCCGGCATCCATTGTGTAGCGACGATGCGTAAGGAGCTGGGTCATGTCCGAGGTCTCCGCACACCCCGTGAGCCACCACGACGACGACACGATGGGCCGGCACGGGATGCTGGTGTTCGGCGAGGAGACGATCTACTTCTCGCACCTGCCGATGTTCCATGCCCCGCACAACTTCCAGGTACTGCTGGAGGTGCGGTTCGACGACGCCGTGACGCAAGCGCTGTTCGTGGACCGGCGGCTGCATCCGGCCGAGGTCTACACGTTCGATCCGGACGAGTTCGCCATCGCCGAGCTGGATCCGAGCGGGCCGGTGCGCCCGTCGATCCGGGGCACGCTCGTGCACGGGCACTTCGAGCGGGGCGGGACGCCGATCGCCACCGGTGTCACCGCCGAGGTCGTGAACGTGGTGCATTTCAGCAAGCTCGAACTCGACGCCCGGCGCCCGGACGGCGAGCTGATGAGCTACCTGTGCTTCGGCCGGCCCGGCCACCTCTTCCTGGCGCACCGGATCGAGGGACGGCCCAGCTTCGACCACGTGGTGTTCGCCCGGTTGGTGCCCGGCACCGTCACGAACCAGGCCGGCGCCCCGCTGGACGAGGACGTCGCCACCATCGGTTTCCAGGTCGCCCAGCCGGTGCGGCTCGGCCGGCGCGAGCTCACCGACCTCCCGCTGGCCGAGGGCGAGACGTTCACCGGCCTGTTCGACCAGACCGTCTCGCGGGCCGGGGCGCATGGCTTCCTGGTCCAGCTCGAGGTCGGCGCGCAGGTCTACCTCGAGCGGGACGAGCTGCGCTGAGCTCGGCGATCCACAATGGACCGCTTGGTGTTCGTCCATCCAGATGGACGTTCGGCGGCGGGCAGGGTTGCCCGCCGGTGACGTAATGCTCATTCAGTCCGATCTTCACCAACCGATCAGGTGTCGCGGCGTCTCCTCCTGTGCAAGGCAACGCACAGGGGAGGTTCGTTGTGGGGACGTGGAAGACCATTGCGGGATTCGTTACGGCATCGGCCGCGTTGGGCGGCTGTGCGGCGGTGATGATCTCCGGACTGCCGCTGCCGGGCGACACGGCGTGGGGCCGGTCGCCGGCACCGGTCGCGTCCACCTCCGGCGCGCCGTCCGCGCCCCCGGGCACCGGCTCGGGCGAGCCGGGCACGCCCGCCGACCAGCCGCCGCCCGACGACGGCGACGACAGCGGCGACGGCAGCGGCGAGACGGCAACGACGACAGCAGCGGTGGCCCGACCGGCACGAGCGACGCGCCGGACCCCGGTGAGCCGAGCCCGGACGTGATCGTGGGCAGCACCGAACACCAGTCCGGCAAGCACATCGCGCTCACCTTCGACGACGGTCCCGATCCCAAGTGGACGCCGCAGGTGCTGGACCTGCTGGCGCGGTACGACGTGCGGGCCACGTTCTGCCTCGTGGGTACCAACGCGGCGGCACACCCGGACCTGGTCCGCCGGATCGCCGACGAGGGGCACGCCCTGTGCGACCACACCATGCACCACGACGCGAAGCTGCCGTCCATGCCGGTCGACGACCGGAAGGCGGAGATCGTCGACTGCCACGACGCGATCACCGCTGCGGCACCCGACGCGCGGGTGCGCTACTTCCGCGCGCCGGCCGGCGCCTTCTCGCCCGCCGGCGACCCGGACCCGGACTCCGTGCAGCGGATCGCCGCGCGGCTGGGCATGCAGCCGCTCGCCTGGTCGATCGACACCGAGGACTGGACCCAGCCCGGCGTGGACGCCATCGTGTCCGCGGTGCGGCAGGCCGGCAGCCACGACGTGGTGCTGCTGCACGACGCGGGCGGCGACCGGCAGCAGACCATGACCGCCCTCGAGACCGTGCTGCCCTGGCTCGTCGAGCAGGGATACCGGTTCGACCTGCCCGCCTGAGGCGAACCGGCACCCGGCAGGTCAGGTGGCGGCGCGGTAGATGCCCCGTGCCATCGTGGAGGTCGCGGCGTCGGCGAGGGCGGTGAAGACCGTGCGGTGGGTGGCCCGGATGTCCTCATCGGACGGTGCGGCCCGGACGGCCAGCTCGGCCAGGCGCGCGGCGAGCCGGGGCTCGTTCCCGGCCAGCGCTCGCGACGCTCGCTGCGCGAGCACGTGCGCGCCGCCGCACAGTTCGGCGAGCACGGCCGCCTCCCGGCTCACCGGCGGCGGTTGCAACGACGACGGGTCGCCGTCCCACCAACCGCCGTAGAGACGCCAGATGTTGCGCACGATGAACTCGGGCTCGTCGTAGGCCGGCCGCAGGTAGGGCTTGCCGGACAGGTGCGGCGGCACGGTGACGGTGTGGATGATCTCGTCGAGCCGCGCCCCGCGGTTCATCAGCTCCAGCGTCTGGTCGAGCAGCGACTCCAGGTATTCGGCGGTCGCGGTCAGGGCCTCCCGGACGCGGTCGGCGCCGACGACGGGCGGTCCGTGGCTCGGCACCAGGAACGACGCGCCGACCTCGGCCATGGCGCGCAGCGCCGCCGCCCACTCGGCCGGATACCGCTGCGCCTTCTGCGGATTGCCGCAGTTGGGCGCGTTCCAGATGAACAGGTCCCCGGGCAGCACCATGTCGAGCTCGGGAACGTGGGCCCAGAGATGGTCGTCGGTCTCGCCGCGGGCGTGGCGCAGGGTCCAGGTCAGCCCGCCGAGCTCCACTGTGTACAGATCGCCGACGGTCCGGTCCGGGTAGCGGAACTCGCGCGGCCACCGCAGCTGCGGCACCCCGAACTGCCGCCGGTTGATCAGCTCGTTGTACCCGCTCGTCAGCCGGTACCGGTCGAAGCGCCGGGGGACCGCCTCGTGCGCCAGCACGACCGGCCGCGGCCCCGGCTCGGCGTCGAACGGCGCCATACCACCGACATGGTCCACGTGGCCGTGCGAGTAGATCGCGTAACGCACCGGATCCGCGCACCACCGCCGGACCGCCTGATGCGTCGCCTGCGCGGCGAGCTCGATGCCGGTGTCGAACAACAGCACGCCCGCACCCGTGCGGAACACGATGACGTTGGAGAAGCCCGGCACCACCGCGACCCCGTCGCCGATCTCGTGCGCGGTGCCCCAGATGGACCCATCGGTGAGCAGCCCATCCATTTCGACCTCGCCGTGCCACATCCGTTCCGCGTAGGCCAGCAACATGGCACCCACTATCGCATTCTCGCCATCCGACCGACGCCGCTGCGCCGCCACGCGCCCCCCGGACACCGGCGATCGGAGTGGCTCGACGCTAGCCGCGGCGCCGCGCGGCGAGCAGCAGCTGCGGGCGCAGCGACGGCGGACTCGCGGGCATCCGCAGGTCTGCGACCACCTCGAGACCGGCATCGACCAGCATCGCGGCCAGCTCCTCGGGGCGGTACAGGTGGGTCGTCCAGGACACCGGCAGGCCGCCGTAACCCTCGGTCCGCGCGACGTCGCCGTCGCCGACGTGGGTGCCGACCAGCGCCTGACCGCCGGGGACGAGCGCCTCGGCGAAGGTTCGCAGCACGCCGGGCAGCGCCTCCCGCGGGAGGTTGAACAGCGACCACCAGCCGAGCACGCCGCCCAGCGAGGCCGGCGCGAGGTGGAGCTCGGTCGCCGAGGCGACGGAGAACCGCAGGTCGGGGTACTGCCGGCGGGCGTGCTCGATCATGCGCGGCGACAGGTCGACGCCCGAGGCGTCGAGGCCGAGTTGCGTGAGGTGCGCGGTGACCGTGCCGGGGCCGCAGCCGACGTCCAGGACCGGGCCGAGCCCGCGGACGGACTCGGCGAACGCGGCGAGCACGGCCCGCAGCCACGGCGCCTCCGCCAGCCGGCCCATGGCGAGCTCCACGTAGGCGTCGGCGACCCGGTCGTAGGACTCGCGGACCGTCTCGAGGTCGGCGGGTTGTCGCACTAGGACACGTCCCGGCGCACCGCGAGCCAGGTGCCGACGGTCGCGAACACCGCGCCGTACGCCACGAGCAGCAGGCCGCCCTGCCATGGTTCCAGCAGCGTGGTGCCCGGCTGCGACGCGCCGGTCAGCGCCGCGTTCGCGCCACCCGGGAGGTACTTGTAGTAGTCGCGGATCGTGGGCAGGGACCCGGCGAACGCCTCGATGACGAACAGGTACACGAGCGAGCCCACGATCGCGGCGATCTGGTTGCGTACCAGCGCGCCGACGCCGACGCCGAGCACGGCGTAGACCGCGATGCCGGCGAGCGTGCCGACCATCGCGCCCGGGATGCCGTTCTCCGTCAAGGAGACGTCGATGTCCTTCGCCGAGAGCCAGGGCAGGGCCAGCGCGATGGAGAAGGCGACCACCACGACGCCGTAGCCGATGCCGGCCAGCGCGTAGGTGACGAGCTTGGCGATCACCACCCGGCCGCGGTGCGGGGTGGCGAGGAACGTCGGCGTCACCGTCTGGTGCCGGAACTCCCCGGTGATCGCGATGGTGCCGAGGATCAGCGCGAACACGCCGGACGCGCCGGCCACGCTGAACAGGTTGCGCTGTCCCTCCGGTGTGGACAGTGGGGGCTGCGGGTTGCCCTCGCTGCCGTCGAGCGCGATGGTGAAGCTCATGAACAGCGCGGTGATCGCGATCGCGCCGAGCAGCATCCACAGCCAGAGCTTCGTGGTGAACAGCTTGCGGACCTCGCCGCTGATGAGCCGGATCACCGGGCTCCTTCCTCGCTGCCGAAGTGCTCGACCGGACCTTCTGCCTCGCCGGTGAGCGCGAAGAAGATCTTCTCCAGGTCGCTGCGCTCGGTGGCCAGCTCGTGGAGCTCGATCCGCTCGGTGAACGCGAGGTGGCCGACCTCCTCGGTGGTCAGGCCGGTGATCCGCAGCACCGCGTCCTGCCGTTTCGTCGTGGCGCGGTCGGGCAGGAGGGTGGCGAGCCGGTCGAGGTCGGGTCCGCGGACGAGCACGGTCAGGCCCTCGTGCTCGGCGAGCTCGGTGATGCTGCCCTGCCGCACCAGCGTGCCCCGGTTGATGATCAGCACGTTGTCGACGGTCTGCTCGACCTCGCTCAGCACGTGGCTGGACACCAGGACCGTGCGGCCCTCCTCGGCCATCCGGCGCAGGAACCGGCGCAGCCACGCGATGCCCTCCGGGTCCAGACCGTTGGCCGGCTCGTCGAGGATCAGCACCCGTGGATCGCCGAGCAGCGCCGCGGCCAGCCCGAGCCGCTGGCGCATGCCCATCGAGTAGCCACGGACCTTCTGCCTGGCCGCTTTGGTGAGGCCGACCACCTCGAGCACCTCGTCCGCGCGCCGGTCCGGGAACCCGTTGACCGTGCAGTAGACGCGCAGATGGTTGCGCCCGGTGCGCGCCGGATGGAAGCTCGACGCCTCGAGCATGGCGCCGACGGTGGCCGACGGGTGCGGCAGGTCGACATAGGCCTGGCCGCCGATGGTCGCGGTGCCGCGCGTCGGACCGATCAGCCCGAGCAAGCAGCGCAACGTGGTGGTCTTGCCGGCGCCGTTCGGGCCGAGGAAACCGGTGATCGTCCCGGCGGGCACCGTGAAGGTCAGGTTGTCGACGGCCTTGACCGTGCCGAACGTCTTGCTCAGGCCCCGGACCTCGATCTGGCCGGATTCATCCGTCACAGGTGCGTCCCCCTACGTTGTGACCGCGGCCACATCGTAGGAGATCTCGACGGCCGGCGCACTCGCGAACGTTCGCGTGTCGCGGCGCCGGTTGTCGACGGGACGGTCCCGGCTTCGACGTACCGGCGACACCTACGAAGGAGACAACGAGATGGGCAAGGTCATCACCGGTGCCACGATGTCGCTCGACGGCTACATCGCCGGCCCCGAGGAAAGCGGCTTCGACCTGCTGTTCCAGTGGTACGGCAACGGCGAGGTCGAGATCGCGTCGGCCAGTCCGAACGTGCCGGCGATCCGTACCTCCGCGGCGAGCGCCTCGCTGGTCAGGCAGGAGTGGGCCGACACCGGCGCGCTGGTCGTCGGCCGGTACCTCTACGACATGACGAACGCGTGGGGCGGGCGTCACCCGATGGACGTGACCACGGTCGTGCTCACCCACCGCCGCCCCGCGGACCGTCCGGCCGACGACGAGAACTTCGCCTTCGTCACCGGCGGCATCGAGGCCGCGGTGGCCAGGGCGAAGGAGCTGGCCGGGGACAAGAACGTCGTCGTCAACGGCGGGCAGATGGCCCGGCAGTGCCTGGAGGCGGGCCTGCTCGACGAGTTCGGCGTCGAGCTGGTGCCGGTCGTGCTGGGCGGCGGGAAGACGTTGTTCGGCGAGCTCGGTGCCACGCCGGTGCAGTTCGACGGGCCCACCGCGGTGGTCGAGGGCGCCGGAGTGACCCACTTGCGTTACCGGGTCCGGAAGTAGCCGGCCCTTCGGCCGGTACCGGCGGCCGTCGCGGGTGTGCTAGCCATAGGTATGAAGATCAGCGCGGCATTGCTCGGCATCACGATGCTCGTCGCGACCGGGTTGTGCACGTCGTTGGGCGAGGCGTCGGGGGAGGGGGCCGGGCACTGTCCGGACCTGGTCACCGGGTCGGCGCCGCGGCTGCACCCGGAGGGCGTGGCGTACGAGCCGGAGGCGAACCGGTTCCTGGTCGGCTCGGTCACGCACGGCACGGTGTCGGTGGTGCGGCCCGACGGATCGGTGCGCACGCTCGTCGAGGACCCGGCCCTGATCACGACGATGGGGCTGGCCGTGGACGCGCGGCGTGGTCGGCTGCTGGTCGTGAACGGTGACGTCGGCATCAGCGACCACAGCACGCCCGAGACCATCCGGAAGACGGCCGGGCTAGGGATCTACGACCTCCACAATGGACACCGCATCGCCTACCACGACCTCGGCGCGCTCGACCCGGACCACGAGCACTTCGGCAACGACGTGGCGATCGCCCCGGACGGCACCGCCTTCGTCACCGACTCCTTCGCCGGCGCGGTCTACCGCATCCCGCTCACCGGCGCGCCGGCGATCCTGCTCCGCGACGACCGGCTGATGCCCGCGGGCAGCGGCAACGGCGCCAACGGCATCGTCCTGCACCACAAGGGTTTCCTGCTGATCGCGCACTCGTCGGGCCGCGCGCTGTTCAAGCTCGCCGGCGGCCGGCTGACCCAGGTCACGGTGGACGCGTCGATCGGCGCGCCGGACGGCCTGCTGCTCGACCGGTCCGGTGCCCTGCGTGCGGTGGACAACACCGCGGACAACCGCGTGGTCACCCTCGACTCGGCCGACGGCTGGACCACCGCGCACCTCGCGTCGTCCCAGCCATGGCCTGACCCCGCACCGACCACCATGGCCCGCGGCGACTGCGGCACGTACGTGCTCAGCGGCCGCCTGGACCAGCTACCGGCGGGCAGCGACGAGTTCCTCCTCCGCAGGCTCCCGGCGACGACTTCCCGCTAGCCGCATCGGCGGCGGACGACGACGCTGCCTGCCCGGCGGGACGAGGGCGGCTACCGGCGAGTGCTTCCTGCGCGGGCTGCCGGCGGTGGTCGCTCGCTAGCGGTTTCGGGGGACGCTTCGAGGAGGCTGGCTGTCCGGTGGGACGAGGGCGGTCGTCGGCTACCGCGCGGGGCGGTCCGGGGCTCGGCGCAGGCGGGCGGCGAGGGTCGCCGCCTCGCGTTCTGCTGCCTCGGCGCCACCGTGGTCGCCGCGGGCGGTGAGGGCCTCGCTCAGGGAGTGCAGTGCCGCCTTCGTGCTGTCCGGGCGGTCCAGGCGCCGGCCCAGGTCGACCGCCTGCTCGGCCCGGTCGAGCGCGGGGCGGACCCGGCCGGACCGCAGGTGGATGCGTGCGAGCAGCGTGTGGTGCGCGGCCTGCCACCGCGGGAACCGCAGCTCCTCGGCCTGGCCCAGGCCGCGCAGCGCGAGCGTCTCGGCCTCGGTCGCGCGGCCGGTCTCGAGCAGCACCATCGCCCGCGCGTGGCCGGTGAACAGCTGCGCCATGGGGTCGCCGATCGAGTTGGCCAGGGCCCGGCCCTCGGCGATCAGCGCGAGCGCCGCGCCGGTGCGGCCCTGCCCGCGGCGGACGTTTGCGAGGTTCCCCAACGTGATCGCCGTGCGCTGGTGGTCGGCCAGGGCCCGCGACTGGCGCAGCGCCGCGGACAGGCTGCGCACCGCCGCGTCCGGACGGGACAGTCCGATGTGGACCAATCCGGTGAGCGCCCGGCTCGTCTCGGCGACGCGCCGGTCGCCGGCCCGGTGCGCCAGCCGCAGGGCCGCCGCGACATCGCTGGCCGCGGCCGTGAAGTAGTGGCCGTGCGTGGCGAGTCGCGCGAGGACGTAGCGGGCCCGGCCCTCGGCCCGCTCGTCGCCCTGCTCGGCGGCCGCCTCGGCGACGCGCCGGGCGGCGGCGCGCAGCAGGGTCTCGCCGAACCCGAAGTCCGGCAGGCGGATGAACATCAGCAGCAGGTCCGCGTCCGCCGTCGAGTCCACACCGGACAGCGCGGCCGCGTGCTCGGTGCGGAACCAGTCCCGCGCGTCGTCCGCCGACCCGAACGCCGCGCCGGCCGACCGGGTGGGCGCGACGTCGCCGGGCGCCAGCGACGCCGGCTCGGCGCACCGGAACGCGTTGCGGGCCGTGGCGAGGAAGTGGTCGGCCAGCCGCCGGGCCGCGGCGGCCCGGTCGGCGCCGGACACGCCGGCGCGGGCGAAGTCGCGCACCAGCTCGTGGTAGCGGTACCCCGCCGGGGACGCCTCGACGAGGTGGGCGTCGGCGAGGTGGTCGAGCAGCTGCTCGGCGGCGTACTCGCCGGTGTCGAGCACCGCCGCCGCGGCCGCCGGGGTGATCGCCGGGCCCGCGACGGCGAGCAGCCCGAACGCCCGCGCGTGCGCGGGGTCCAGCCGGCGGCGGCTCGCCTCGAACGTGTCCGCCACCGCGAGGCCGGGCACGCGCAGCTCGTCGACCCGGCGCTCGGCGAGCCGGTCCGCCAGCCGCTTGAGAGTCCACTGTGGACGAATGGTCAGCAGGGTCCCGGCGATCCGGACGGCCAGCGGCAGCAAGCCGGCGGCCCGCACCACCCGGCGCGCATCGGCCGGCTCGGCCCGCACCCGGTCGGGCCCGGCGATCGCGGCGAGCAGGTCGACCGCCTCGCCCTCGTCGAGGACGCCGAGCGGCAGCCACCGCGCGCCGGGCAGCGCGAGCAGCCGGCTGCGGCCGGTCAGTAGCACGGCGCAACCCGGCCCGCCGGGGATCAGCGGCCGGGCCTGCGTTGCGTCGCCGACGTCGTCGAGCAGCACGAGGATCCGCCGATCCGCGGTGACCGAGCGGAAGAGCGCCGCCCGCTCCGCGGCGTCGTCCGGCACGTGTGGTGCCCCGAGTGCGCGCAGGAAGCCGGCCAGCACCGCGGCGGGGTCGGCCGGCTCGCCGGACATCGCGCGCAGCTCGGCGTGCAGCTGCCCGTCCGGGAACCGGGTGCGCACGTCGTGCGCCACCCGCACCGCGAGCGCGGACTTGCCGGCCCCACCCAGCCCGACGACGCCCGCGACCACGGGCGCGTCACCGCGTTCGGTGGTCAGCGTCGTGGCCAGCCCGGTGCGGACGTCGTCCCGCCCGACGAAGTCGGCCACCACCGCGGGGAGCTGGGCGGGCACCGGCACCGCGGGGACCGCCGGGGCTGCGAGCGCCGGGTCGGCCGCGAGCACCCGCTGGTGCATCTCGCGCAGCTGGGGCCCCGGGTCGACGCCGAGCTCGTCGCGCAGCACCCGCTGGACGTCGGCGAACACGGCGACCGCGTCGGCCGGCCGCCCGGCCCGGCTCAGCGCGAGCATGTGCAGCTCCCGTAACCGTTCCCGCAGCGGGTACGCGGCGGCCAGCGAGGCCAGCTCGCCGATCGCGGTGGCCTGCCTGCCGAGGTCGACGTCCACCTCGATCCGCGACTCGGCGAGCGCCATCCGGATCTCGCCCAGCCGCGTCCGCTGCCGCTTGGCGAACGGGCCCGGCACCCCGGCGAGCGGCTCGCCGGTCCATCCGTCCTGCGCCTGGGCGAGCAGCTCGGCGGCGGGCTCCGGCCGGCCCTGCGCGCGCAGCCGGTCGGCCTCGGCCTGCAGCGCCAGCACGCGGGAGAGGTCGACCGCCTCGCCGGGCACGGTCAGCGCATACCCGTCGTCGACCGACTCGATGGCCGACGCCTGCCCGCGGGCCCGGTCCGGGTCGAGCAGCCGGCGCAGCCGCGCCGCGTAGGTGCGGACCACGGCCACCGACGAGCGCGGTGCCCGCTCGCCCCACACGCCGTCGACCAGCTCGGCGACCGTGACCGGCCGGCCCGGCCGGAGCAGGAGCATCGTGATCACCGCACGCTGCTGCGGCGGCCCGAGCGGCAGCGGCTCGCCCATTCGCCAGGCGCGGACCGGGCCGAGCACGGAGAACGCCAGGCCCGCGGCGGGCTGACCAGTCCGTCTATCGGACGTCAATCGGTTGTCGCGATCCACAGTTTGTCATGAAAGCGGTACCACGGGTGACGCGCTAGACCGAAAGGCGGAAAACTTCGGTGTCCTTCGAGGTTCTTCCCGACGAGCTCGCGGCGCACGCCGGTCACGTCGGCGGGCTGAGCGACCGGCTCAACACCGCCCTCGACGCGGCCAACACCGTCAGCATGGCCGGCGGCGCGTACGGCGTGCTCTGCTCGTTCCTGCCGCCGATCATCAACCCGGTGACCAAGTCCGGCACGGACGCCATCGGTGCGGCCGTTGAGGGCATGGGCGTCACGTCGAACGAGATCCGCGGCGCGGTGGAGACGTACCAGGCGGGCGACGAGGCGAACGCCCAGCCGTTCACCGGGAGCGTGTGACCGTGACCGGACGCCCGGCGATCCCCGGCTTCAACGGGTCCGCGGCGGAGGCCGCCAGCAGCATCGACCGGTGGGCCCAGGGGTTCGCGGAGAAGGCGCAGCGCTACCGCGAGGCGCAGGCCGACACCGAGCAGCTCCGGCTGAGCGCGACCAGCTCCGACGGCCGCGTCCGGGTCACGGTCGGCGCGGACGGCGGCGTCACCGGCCTGCGTCTCGACGAGCGGCTGCGCGAGCTGCCGATGAGCGAGGTGGCCGAGCGGATCCTCACGACCATGCGGCAGGCGCAGTCCGGCATCGCGGACCGGGTGGGCGAGGTGATGGCCGCGCATCTCGGCGACGAGGACCTGCACACCCGCGCCACCATGATGACGATGCTGCGCGACCGCTTTCCCGAGGAGCCCGAGCCCGAGCCGGAGGCACCGCCCGAGCGCAGGTTCGAGTCCGCCGACGAGCCCCTCGACGAGCCCGGCGGGCGTGCCGGCACGGCCCCGCCGCCGCTGCGGCCGGCCCGGCCCGCGCCCGAGCCGCCGCGGCGCCCGCGCCGCCCCCCGGCCGGCCCCGACGACCTCGACGACGGCGTCGACGAGACCCACGACCCGCTGCGTGACTGACCGCGCGCCAGGAGGCCGACGATGACGAACCCGCTGATCGCCGAGCGCACGGACACGACCACGGGCTACAGCGGCATCCCGCTCGTGGAGTCGACCATCGACACCGGTCAGGCGATCGCGAACGGCAACTGGGCGGCCGGCGTGATCGGCCTCGTGGGCACCGCGCTCGACGCGGCCGCCATGGCGGCCGACCCGTTCGGCGCGATCTTCGCCGCCGGGGTGGGCTGGCTGATCGAGCACGTCGAACCGCTGTCCGAGGCGCTCGACGCGCTCACCGGCGACCCCGACCAGATCCAGGCACACGCGCAGACCTGGCAGAACGTCGCCACCGAGCTCGGCGAGGTCGGCACCGACCTGACGAACATGATCGCGAGCGACACGGCCGCGTGGACCGGCGAGGCCGCCGACAGCTACCGCGGCCGCGGCGCGGACACCGCCAACCTGATCACGGCGGCGCAGAACGCGGCCGCCGGCGTGGCGTCGGGCGTCGGCATGGCCGGCGAGGTCGTCACCGCGGTCCGCAACCTCGTGCGCGACATCATCGCCGAGCTCGTCGGCCACCTCGTCAGCTGGGCGTTGCAGGTGCTCGCCACGCTCGGTATCGCCATGGCCTGGGTCGTGCCGCAGGTGACCGCCGCGGTCGCGAAGACCGCCAACCGCATCGCGCAGCTGTGCAAGAAGCTGATCTCCGCGCTGGAGAAGCTCAGCCCGCTGCTGAAGAAGCTGGGTGGCTCGTTCGACGAGGTCTCCGCCGCGCTGGGCAAGATCAAGGTCAACAAGACGCCGTCCCCGACGGCCCGCCCGGAGATCAACAGCCGCGGCCTCGACGCGCCGCCGACCCGCTCCGGCACCCCGGACGGCCCCACGACGCCGTCCGGCACGCGCTCGCCGAGCCCCGAGCCCGACGCCACGCCGGCCAGGGACCGGTCGCCGAGCCCGGAGCCGGACCGCCCCGCGACCCCGCCGCGCGACAGCGGGTCGACCACCGGGAACGGCGGCACCGACCGGTCCGGCACGCCCGAGCCCCCGGCGGCGACGGGCGGCAGCAAGCCGGTGCAGGAGTGGCCCACCTCCTCGCTCGACGAGGGCACCACGGTCTACCACGCGACCCAGTGGAACCACGCCGACAGCATCTTCAACAACGGCATCCGCCCGGCGCCGGACCCCCGGGTCGACCCGCCGGCCGGGCAGGGCAACGCGTGGGGCGGCGGCGAGCTGGGCGGCGGGTTCTACACCCACACGAACCGCCCGTCGGCCGAGAACTACGTCCAGGGCCACCCCCCGGTGGTCACGATGGAGTACCAGACGGTCCGGCCGCTCGACGGGCGCTCGCGTCCCGACGACATCAACTGGATCGGCGACATCAAGGACCAGGACTACCGCCAGGGCGGGTCGTTCGTCGACAACCCGACCAACCCGGGCGAGATCAAGTTCCACAACGGCCAGGACGACCTGTCGCTCTCCGGCGTCTGGATGGACGGCAAACGCTACGGCACGTACCAGGAGTACCTGGACGCTCGCGAGGACATCTACATGTTCTGACTCGCGCACTCCTGCCCGATATCGGGCAAGAGTGTGGAGTTCGACGCGGCACCCGTGGATGATCGCTGGTGTGCAGGATGCGGACATCATCGATCGGGTGGCGCTGTCGACGGGCTTGCCGCCGAACGTCGCGGCGCGGGTCGTCGGCGATATTCTCGGCTTCTACCGCGAACCGGTCGAGCACTACGTCCGGCGGCGGCACACCGAGCTGCAGGCGGCGGGGCGGAAGAACCCCGAGATCCTGCCGCTGATCGCGGACGAGCTACGCCGGCGGCTGGTGGCCGCCCCCGACCTGTCCGAGCGGCAGCTGCGCCGCATCGTCTACGGCTGATCCGAGGTTATCGAGCATGTGCGGAATCGTCGGCTACACCGGCAGTCAGAACGCGGCACCGATCCTCCTGGAAGGCCTCACCCGGCTGGAGTACCGCGGCTACGACTCGGCCGGGATCGCCGTGCTGGGCACCAAGGGGGTGCAGGTCCACCGGGTCGTGGGCCGGGTCCGTAACCTCGCGGCCGCACTGCCGAAGCGGCTGCCGGGCAGGACCGGCATCGGGCACACCCGGTGGGCCACGCACGGGCCGGCCACGCAGGCCAACGCGCACCCGCAGGTGTCCGAGAACGGCCGGATCTGCGTGGTGCACAACGGCATCATCGACAACGCGGACACGCTGCGCGCCCAGCTCGCCGGCGCCGGTGTCCGCCTGAGCTCCGAGACCGACACCGAGGTGCTGGCCCACCTGATCGCCCGCAGCGACGCCACGACCCTCGAGGACGCCGTCGTCGCGGCCGTGTCCCGGGTGACCGGCACCTACGCGATCGCCGTCATCGACACCGAGCACCCGGACCGGCTCGTCGTCGCCCGCAACGGCTCACCGCTGATCATCGGGGTGGGTGATCGCGAGATGTTCGTCGCCAGCGACCTCGCCGCGCTGGTGCGGCACACCTCGCGGGTCGTGCACCTCGAGGACGGGGAGTTCGCCAGCGTCACCGCCACCGGCTACCGCACCTTCACCGTCGACGAGGGCGACACCACGAAGCCGGCCACCACGATCGACATCAGTGCCGACGACCTCGCTCTGGGCGGTTACGAGCACTACATGCACAAGGAGATCCACGAACAGCCGGAGTCGCTCGAGCGGATGATCCGCGGCCGCCTGGACGAGCGGTTCGGCGTGTCCAGGCTGGACGGGCTCAACCTCACGCCGCGCGAGCTGCGCGGGTTCGCCCGGGTGAAGATCCTCGGCTGCGGCTCGGCGTACTACGCCGGCCAGATCGGCGCCACCATGATCGAGGAGCTGGCCCGGATCCCGGCCGATGCCGAAGCCGCGTCCGAGTTCCGGTACCGCAACCCGATCATCGAGGCCGACACCCTCTACATCGCGGTCAGCCAGTCCGGCGAGACGATCGACACCGCGTTCGCCGTCGAGGAGATCAAGCGCAAGGGCGGGCGGGTGATCGGCCTGGTCAACGTCGTCGGCTCCACCATCGCGCGCGCCTGTGACGGGGGCGTGTACCTGCACGCCGGACCGGAGATCGCCGTCGCCTCGACCAAGGCGCTCACCAACATGGCGGTCGGCTTCGCGATGATCGCGCTGGCGCTCGGCCGGGTACGGGACCTGTCCAACGCCGACGGCCTGCGGGTCATCGCCGCGATCCGCGCCCTGCCCGGCCAGGTCCGCACGATCGTGGCCGGGGAAGCCGAGATCGCCGAGCACGCCAAGACCTGCGCGGCGGCCGGCAGCCTGTTCTTCGTCGGGCGCGTGCGGGGCTACCCGGTGGCCCGGGAAGGAGCCCAGAAGTTCAAGGAGATCTCCTACCGGCACGCCGAGGCCTACCAGACCTCGGAGCTCAAGCACGGGCCACTCGCGCTGATCGACGAGTCGGTGCCCACGGTCGCGATCGTGCCCGCCGACGAGCTGACCGAGCGGAACCTCGCCGCGATCCAGCAGATCAAGGCGCGCGGTGGCCGCGTCCTGGCGATCACCCACGAAGACGTCGCGTTCGGCGAGCTCGACGTCCCGCGATTCGTGGTACCCAAGACGGAGCCGGAGCTCGACCCGGTCCTCCTCACGATCCCGCTGCAGCTGCTCGCCTACCACGCCGCGCTGGCCCTGGGCCTCGACATCGACAAGCCGCGGAACCTGGCCAAGTCGGTCACCGTGGAGTGAGGTACTGGGTGACCGCCTCAGCCGTCGGTACCGGGTTGGCAGGCCGGCGGCTGGCAGAGCATGAGCGAGAGTGCCGCGTAGAACACGTCGCCGATCTTCGTCGGGTCCTTCGCGATGAACGCCCGGCCGCCGGTGGCGCCGGCGATCGCGGTCAGCTCGGCCGCGTCGGCGTCCGGGCCGATGCCGATGCCGATCAGCTTCAACGGCCGCCGGGGTTCCTGGAGCGCCCGTAGCTCGGTGAGCAGCCGGGCCCGGGTGATGTCGCTGGCGTTGTCGTCCTTGCCGTCGGTGAGCACGACCACCGCGTTGATCCGGCCCGGCTCCCAGTTCCGCGCGCTGTCCCGGTAGGCGGCCAGCACCGCGTCGTACAGCGCGGTGTTGCCGTTCGGCACGGCTCGCACCGCGGCGAGCTTGGCCAGCCCGCCGCCGGCCAGCTGCTCGCCGATCGGTCGCACGGGCAGCAGGTCCCGGTAGTCGCCGGCCCCGTCCAGGTCGGTCGCGAACAGCCGCAGGCCGAGCTTGGTCGTCGGCTTGAACAGCCGCAGGCCGGCGGTGGCGGCCTGCACGGTGACGGCCATCCGGGTCTGCCCGGTGCCCGGCACCTGCTCGCTCATCGAGCCGGACACGTCCAGCAGGACCTGCAGCCGGCCGCTCAGGTTCACCGCCGCCCACGCGTTGAGCAGCTGCTCCACCTCGCCCTTCGCCGGCGGCACCGGGCGCAGCGGCACGGCCGAGGTGCGCCGGTCCCGCGACCGGTCGCGCAGGGCGGTCCCGTCCGGCGCGCGGAACCCGGCGTCGGCCAGCAGGAGCGCGTTCTCCCGGTCGCGCAGCCGGTCGAGGAACCGCTCCGCGGCGTCCCGTTCCTGGTCGGGGACCTCGGGCAGCACGATGTACGGGTAGTCCAGCGCCGGCACGGTGGCGTCGGCGTAGGCCGCGACCAGTTGGGTGCCGGCCTGCTTGGCGTTGTGCCGCAGCACCGCGTTCTCCGACGCGGGGAAGGCCGCGAGCGGCTGGTCCGGGCGGGCGGCGCCGGGCAGCCGGGCGAACAGTTCGGACTGCTGGGTGACGGTGTTCGCGGAGAGCCGGCGCATCGCCACCGTGCTGGCCGGGTTCCGGTCGGGGGCGCCCCTGGTCAGCTCCTGCAGCCCGAACAGCACGGCGACCCCGACCGGGTCGCGGGCCGGGTCGGGCAGGCCGACCGCGGGCGGGCGGCCCGCCCCGGCGCCGGGGCCGATCAGCTGGGCCCAGGACAGCCGCCGGCTGGGCCAGCCGAGCTCGTACGCGGTGGGCTCGGCGACCGCGAGCACCACGGGGGAGCTGGCGATCGACGTGCCGGTGACCGGCACGTTCCATGCGCTCGCGTCCTGCGTGCGCTGCAGCCACAGGGTGGACTCCGGAATCCAGACGTCCGGCCGCTCGCTGCCGTCGGACACCGCGAGCGACTCGGCCACGTCCGCCGACTCGCGGCCGTACACCCGGACCTGGTAGCAGGTGGCGTCGTCGGCCGCACCGTCCTCTTCGGACACCTGGCGGCCGATCTGGTGCAGCGCCGGCGCGATCTCCGGCGCCGCGGTCACCGTCACCACCGTGCTCGATGCGCAGCCCGCCACGCTGAGCTGGTCCCGGAGGACGTCGAAGGTGAACCAGCCGACCAGCGCGACGGCCAGCAGCACGCTGAGCGCCATGGCGGGCGGCCGCCTACCGGGCCGCCTGCCGTTCCGGGTGGTCGATGAGTGCCGCCCCACCGTCGCCGCCTTCGTCCGTCCAGAAGCAGTCGAGGTGCAATCCAACCGGGTGACCCCCGGCCGGCGCCAGGCACCCCCGCCGCGGCCGGCGACCGAGTCCGGTCCGCGGGTGTCCCGGGACCCCTCAGATGTTGACGCCGAAGCCGCGCAGCCACGGCAGCGGGTCGATCGGGGTGCCGTTCGTGTGTACCTCGAAGTGCAGGTGCGGGCCGGTGGACTGGCCCTCGTTGCCCATCGTCGCGATCTGCTGGCCGGCGTCGACGGACTGCCCGGTGGTCACCGTGAACGTGGCGACGTGGCCGTACACGGTGATCAGCCCGCCGGAGTGCTGCACCCGCACCCACTGGCCGAAACCGCTCGCCGGGCCCGCGTCGATCACCTCGCCGGCCATGGCCGACAGGATGGGCGTGCCGATGGAGTTGGCGATGTCGGTGCCGTTGTGGACCGTGCCGTCGCGCGGGCCGAACCCGGAGGTGAGCGTGCCGGCCGCGGGCCGCACCACGTCGCCGGACCCCCCGCCGGCCTGGGCGATCAGGCCCGCCTTGCGCTGGGCGAGCTGGTCGGCCTGGCCGGCGGCCTTGTTCTGGGCGGTGAGCGCGGCGCGGTAGGCGCGCTTGGCGTCGGCCTTCGACTTGGCGGCCTCGTTCCGGTTGCGCGCGGCGTCGGCGAGCGCCTGCTTCGCGTCGCTCTCGGCCTTGGTCTTCTTCGCGGTCGCCGCGGTCATGGTGTCGAGCACGGCGGCGTACTCGCCACTGAGCACCTTCAGCTTCGAGGCGCGTTGGAGCATGTCGGCCGGGCTGTCGGAGGTGAGCAGGGCGGTCACCGAGGTGACCGTGTTGCCTTCGCGGTAGCTCGCCCCGGTGAACTGGTCGAATCGGCCCCGCGATTTGTTCTCGAGCGTCGCGGCCGCTTGGGCCTCGCCGCGGGCGCGCTGCTCCTTGGCAGTCGCGGCCTTCACCGCCGCGACGGCGCGCTTGTGCCGCGTCTCCGCGGCCGTGAACACGGCGAACGTCTTGCCGAGCTTCACCTGAGCCGCGTTGAGCTTGGCGTCGGCGGCCGCGATCTGGTCGTCGAGCGGCCCGGGCGGGGGCTGCTCCGCGCTGGCCGGGTTGCTCGGCAACGCGACGACCAGCAACGCCGCCAGCAGTATCGCGATCGCGAACGTCACTCGCGTCAGCTTGCGACGCGCACGCATACACAGCTCCATGGGTTCGTGGGGGGCAGCACCACGGATAACTACGGCGCCGGCCGCTCCGGGGTTCACCTCCGGCCGATATCGCCTGGCCCGTGCCGCGCCCGGGCCTGTCCGACGTGGGAGGGTGGGCCCGTGCCGCTGGTTTCGATCATCACCCCGACGCAGGTGCACAACGCGAACCACATCGGGGCGCTGTGGCGTTCGCTGGAGCCGCAGGTGCTCGCCCCGGGCTGGGAGTGGGAGTGGCTGGTCCAGGAGGACGGGCCGGCGCCGGGCGTGCGGGAGCTGCTGCCCGCGGACCCGCGGATCCACTACGACGCGCTCGGCGTGCAGCTCGGCGGCGCCGCCACCCGCAACACGGCGCTGGCCCGGGCCCGCGGCGAGCTGGTCATGGGGATGGATCATGACGACTACTACGAGCCGGGCGGGCCGGCCGCGCTCGTCGAGCCGCTCGCGGCGGATCCGGCCGTGGCGTGGTCGGGTGCGCGGATGCGCTGGCAGAACCCGGACGGGACCAGCTGGGTGAAGCCGGACATCTACCCGCCGGGCCGCATCGAGCCGGGCACCATCGCCGAGACGTTCGTGCGCAGCAACGACTTCCCGTTTCCGGCCTCGATCACCACCTTCCGGCGGCTGCACCTGCTCGCGCACGGTGGCTGGCCCGCCGTGGCCCGCTCCGCCGACGCGGTGCTGCTGTCCGCGTTCGCCACCCGGTGGCCCGGCGTCTGGGTGGACCGGGTCGTCGCCACCTACCGGCGCTGGCCGGCCCAGCACACGGTGCAACCCGGCGACATCGCCATCCGTGACCTGCCCCACGTCCGCGACGTGATCACCCAGCGACTGGCCGCCGAGCGCGCGCTGGAGGCCGTCCACCCGGACCGCTGAGCGCCGCGCCAGCCGGCTCGTCGGGCCTCGCGACGTCGCCGTACCCGGGCGTGCGCGGCGCGGCGGGTCGTGTTTGAGTTGCGTCCTGCCGAACACGAGGGGGCGGATACAAGTGGTCAGCGAGAACACCGCGCGGCTGGCGGTGCTCATCGACGCGGACAACGCGAAACCGTCGATCACCGACGGCCTGCTGGCCGAGGTCGCGAAGTACGGCACCGCGCACGTCAAGCGGGCCTACGGGGACTGGACCGGTACGAGCCTGAAGGGGTGGAAGGACCAGCTGCTCGCCCAGTCGATCCAGCCGATCCAGCAGTTCGCGTACACCACCGGCAAGAACGCCACCGACGCGGCGATGGTCATCGACGCGATGGACCTGCTCTACTCGGAACGGTTCGACGGGTTCTGCATCGTCTCCAGCGACAGCGACTTCACCCGCCTGGCCGCGCGGCTGCGCGAGTCCGGCCTGACCGTGTACGGGTTCGGCGAACGCAAGACGCCCAAGCCCTTCGTCGCCGCCTGCGACAAGTTCATCTACGTCGAGAACCTCACCTACGCGGAGGACCCCGACACGCCGCCGGACACGGCCCCGGGGCGGAAACCGCCCACCCCGGCCGCGCAGCTCAAACGTGACTCGGCGTTGCTGAACCTGCTGCGCAACGCCGTCGAGGCGGCCTCCGACGACGACGGGTGGGCCACGCTCGCGTCCGTCGGGCACATCATCACCAACCAGCAGCCCGACTTCGACCCCCGCACCTACGGCTACGCCAAGCTCAGCGACCTGATCGCGGCCATCACGCTGTTCGAGGTGGACCGCCGCAGCACCGGCGACGGCAAGCCCGGCATCCTCTACGCCCGCAACAAACGGCGCCGCAGCGGCAAATAGCGCGGCGCGGCGGGTGGTGGGAGGCTGGACAGGTGGGTATCGACGGCAGCGCGGCGCCGGCCGACCGCGACCGCGACGACGCGGGCCGCGCGCGCAACGCCCGCCCGCGCGACGGGCTGGGCCGCCCGCTACCGCACGGCGCGCCCGGTGTCGCACGCCAGCCCGAGGGCATCGTCCGGTCACCGGCGCAGACCCTCGGCGAGGCCCAGCGCCTGCTCGACGACGGCATGCCGTTCCATGCCCACGAGGTGCTCGAGGACGCCTGGAAGGGCGCGCCGGAGGCGGAGCGCGCGTTGTGGAAGGGCATGGCCCAGCTGGCGGTGGGCGCCACCCACGCCGCGCGCGGCAACGCCACCGGCGCCGCCACCCTGCTGCGGCGGGGCGCCGACCACGTCGAGCCGTACCGGAACCGGCCGCCGCACGGCATCGATGTCGCCGGGCTGCTCGCGTGGGCACGTGACCACGCCACCGCCCTCGAGTCCGGCGGGGGCGAGCTGCCCACGCTCCGGCTCCGCGGCTGAGCCCGTCGACCAATCCGCTGTGGACTGAGACGGCGAGACCGCGGCGGCGGCCCGTTTTTCGGCGGGACGCCTGGCTGTACCACCCGGACATGATGGTGCGGCTGGTGAGTCGATCTTCATGCGCGGGGCAATGCTGGCCGATCGCGCGGGCGGCGGAGCGGTTCCAGGTGTCCCGGACCGAGCGGATCGGCCGGTCTCGGCTCCTGCGGCGGACCGCGGATCCGCTGCTGAGCGGCGAGTGAACACCGCTTCACCCACAGCGGGCGAAGCGGTGCGCCCGGCGCTCGTACACCCTCGCCCACGAGAGTCGAGTCGACGAAGGCGAGGAGACCATGCGTCAGGGACGATTCGGTGGGCGGCGACGCCGGCCGCACCTGCTGGGCGTCGCCGCCAGGACGGCGGTGATCGCCGGCACGGCGACCGCGGTCACCGGGGCGATCCGGCGGCGCCACCACAACCACAACCACGCCGAGCCGGAGCCGGCGGCCGCGCCGGAGGCCGGTGACGACCGGCTCGACCGGCTGGAACGGCTGGGCGAGCTGCGGAAGTCCGGCGTGCTCTCCGACGCGGAGTTCGACGCCGAGAAGGCCGAGATCCTGGGCCGGCCCAAGGAGCCCGAGCCGAGCTGACTCCGTCCGTGCTCACCCCAACAGTGGCTAGGGTCGAACGGGCCCGATTGGGGGAGACATGGCGGAGACGACCACACGGACCGCACGGTGGCGGCGGTACTGGGACCGCAAGGCCGACGGCTATGACAGGGAGATGGCCGTCTGGGACCGCCGGCTGTTCGGCGACTCCCGCGAGTGGGCATGCGGCCGGGTGGCCGGCGCCGTGCTCGAGGTGGCCGTCGGCACCGGACTGAACCTGCCGTTCTATCCGCGCGACGCCACGCTGACCGGCATCGACCTCAGCGAGGGGATGCTCGGCATCGCCCGCGACCGCGCGACCTCGCTCGGCCGGCCGGTCACCCTGCGCCAGGGGGACGCGCACGCCCTGCTCTTCGCCGACGGCTCGTTCGACACCGTGGTGTGCACGTTCGGCCTGTGTGCCATCCCGGACCACGAGCTCGCGGTGGCCGAGATGGTGCGGGTGCTCCGGCCGGGCGGCCGCCTGATCCTCGTCGACCACGTCGCGAGCTCCGCGCGCCTGGCCCGGGCCGGGCAGTGGCTGCTCGAGCGGATCACCGTTCCACTGGCCGGCGAGCACTTCCGGCGCCGCCCGCTGCGGCACGTCGAGGCCCGCGGCCTGCCGATCGACGAGCGGGAGCGCTTCAAGCTCGGCATGGTGGAACGGCTCGTCGCGCGCAAGCCGGGCGGCTGACCGGGCCGCTCGATTAGGGTGGCCGGGTGACGCTCGCGCTGCCGTCGCCGTGTGTGGTGGTGCTCGCCGGGCCCGGAGCCGCCGGCAAGTCGACCTGGGCGGCTGAGCACTTTCCGGCCGACAGCATCGTCTCCAGTGACCGGCTTCGGGCCGTGGTCGGCGCCGGCGAGGACGACATCGCGGCCAGCACCGACGCGTTCGCCCTGCTGGAGCGGATCGTCGCGATGCGGCTGGGCCGCGGGCTGACCACCGTGATCGACACGCTGGGGCTGGACACGGACCGCCGGCGTGGCTGGCTGGCGCAGGCCCGCGAGCACGGCCTGCCCTGCGTGGCCGTCGCGTTCGACACGCCCGCCGCCGAGTGCCGGGCGCGCAACCGGGACCGGGCCAAGCGGATCCCCGCGGACGCGCTGACCGCTCAGCTCAGGAGCTGGCGCGCGGTACGTGACCTGCTGCCCACCGAGGGTTACGACGAAGTCCTGGTGCCGCAACCGGTTCGGGTGGTGGCGGCCCCGTTCGCGACGTCGTCGGCGGCCGCCGCCCGGCAGCAGGAGCGGCCGGCCGGCCTGCGGTTCGGGCTGCACCTGTCGGGATTCACCTTCGACGGCGGCGCCCCGGCCATGGCGCAGCGGCTGCGGGAGATCGCCGCGGGCGCCGAGGATGCCGGGTTCGACGCGATCTACGTCATGGACCACTTCCGCCAGATCCCGCAGCTCGGCCGGGCCTGGGACCACTTCCTGGAGAGCTACACGACGCTCGCCTACCTCGCCGCGTGCACGGAACGTGTCCGGCTTGGCGCGCTCGTCACCGGCGTCACCTACCGGAACGTCGCGCACCTCGGCAAGATCATCGCCACGCTGGACGTGCTCAGTGGCGGCCGCGCGGTGTGCGGGCTCGGCCTGGCGTGGTTCAAGGCCGAGCACACCGCCTACGGCTGGGACTTCCCGCCGACCGGGGACCGGTACGCCCTGCTGGAGGACGCGTTGCGGCTGCTGCCCGTGCTGTGGGGACCGGGCAGCCCGGCGTTCGAGGGCCGGGTGCTGTCGGTGCCCGAGACCACCTGCTACCCGCGCCCGCTGCAGGAGCGCGTGCCGATCGTCGTGGGCGGCGGGGGCGAGCGGCGCACGCTGGCGCTGGCCGCCCGGTACGCCGATGCCGCCAACGTGCTCGGTGATGTCGACACCGTGCGGCACAAGGCATCCGTGCTGCGCGCGCACTGCGCCGAGGCCGGCCGCGAGCCAATCGAGCTGACCCACCTGTGCACCGCGCTGGTGGGCACCGACGACCGCGAGGTGGCCGGCCTCGTCGACCGGCTGCGCCCGCGCCGCCAGGACGCGGCCCGGTACGCGGCCACGGTCAACGCCGGCACCGTGGACGACCACATCGGACGGTTCCGCGAGCTCGCCGAGGCGGGCGTCGGCGAGGTCATGGTGCGCCTGCCCGACCTGACCGGCGCCGAGCCGCTTGCCCGAATGGCGCGGGTGATCTCGGCATTCCGGACCTGACCCGTTGAAACGGGGGCGTCCCGCCCGACGATGCCCCCGGTGACGTGTCCCAATCGGACACGCCACCGTGCCGCCCCCCGGCCTATGCCCCAGGCCGGGGGCGGCTTCGGCAAATCGGCACGCGAAGCGGTTATCCACCAACGAGTCTCGCTGTCGGACTGGTTGCGCCACCCACCACCCGGAGATCCACTCGGGACGGTGCCGTGCCGGCCGCCGCGACCCTCACCGTGCGTGTGGACGAGTCACCGCAGCGTCGCCGCGCGCGGCGGCGGACGTGGGGTTCGGGCCATGGGCCTGGGCTGGCATGCTGGGCGGTATGGGTCGTGAGCAGATGCGGGCCGGCGACGGCGACCGTCAGGCCGTGGCGGACGCGCTGAAAAAGGCGCTCGACGAGGGCCGCCTGGACATCGCGGAGTACGACGAGCGGCTGCAGAAGGCGTACGCGGCCAAGACGTACGGCGACCTGGACGGCCTGCTGGACGACCTGCCGGGTACGACGGTCACGACCCGGCCGGGCGCGGCGCCGGCGGCCGAGCCGGCCGCCCCGCCGCAGCGGTCCTCGCGGACGGGACAGCTCGTGCGGGCGGGGCTGGGTGGCTTCGGCGGCATCTTCATCATCAGCACGGTGATCTGGCTGGCGACGAGCATCGGCGCGGGGCACATGCAGTACTTCTGGCCGGTCTGGCTGCTGATCCCCATGGCGTTCGGCGTGCTCGGTCACTTCAGCGGCGACCGCCGCCGCGACTGACCGCGTTCGGACGGCGCGCGACGCGGCTGGGCGGCACCATGATGGGTAGGAGCTCCCAGGAGGTGCCATGACCGACCAGGCGTCACCGCGGACCCTCGAGCTGGCCGAGCGGGTGCGGACCGCGATCGGCGCGGCCAAGGTGCTGACCGACCCGGCACAGCTGCGGACCTACGAGTGCGACGGGCTGGAGGCGTTCCGCGTGCGCCCGGGGGTGGTGGTCCTCGCCGAGCACCGGGACGACGTCGTGGCGACGGTGCGGCTGTGCGCCGCGGCCGGGATTCCGTTCGTGGCACGGGGATCGGGCACCGGTCTGTCCGGCGGTGCGGTGCCGGTCGCGGACGGCGTGCTGATCGTGCTGTCCCGGCTGCGCGCCATCGTCGACGTGGACCCCGACAACGCCCGGATGGTGGTCGAGCCGGGCGTGATCAACCTGTGGGTGACCCGCGAGGCGGCCCCGCACGACCAGGCCTACGCGCCGGACCCGTCGTCGCAGCAGGTGTGCAGCATCGGCGGGAACGTCGCGGAGAACTCCGGTGGCGCGCACTGCCTCAAGTACGGGTTCACCGTCAACCACGTCATGGGCGCGGAGGTAGTGCTCGCCGACGGCGAGGTGGTGCACCTCGGCGGCGCGGCGCCCGAGCATCCCGGCTTCGACCTGCTCGGGGCGTTCGTCGGCAGCGAGGGCACCCTCGGCGTCGTCACCGAGGTGACCGTCCGGCTGATCCGGGTGCCGGAGTCGGTGCAGACCATGCTGGTGGGCTTTCACTCCGTCGCGGACGCGGCGGGCACCGTCAGCGACATCATCGCGGCCGGCATCCTGCCCGCGGCCATCGAGATGATGGACGCGCTGGCGATCGAGGCGGCCGAGGCGGCCGTGCAGTGCGACTACCCCAAGGGCGCCGCGGCCGTGCTGGTCATCGAGCTGGACGGGCCGCGGGTCGAGGTGGACGAGCAGTTCGAGCACGTCGAGACGCTCGCCCGCGCGCGGCACGCGTTCGAGACCCGCATCGCGGCCGACGCCGAGGACCGCGCGCTGATGTGGAAGGGTCGCAAGTCCGCGTTCGCCGCGGTCGGGCGCATCAGCCCGTCCTACTACGTGCAGGACGGCGTCATCCCGCGCACCCGGCTGCCCGAGGTGCTGGCCGCGATGAGCTCGCTCGCCGAGGAGGCGAACCTGCGCGTGGCCAACGTCTTCCACGCCGGCGACGGCAACCTCCACCCGCTGATCCTGTTCGACGACGCGGTACCCGGCGCGCCGAAGGCGGCCGAGGACCTGGGGTTCGCCATCCTCGACCTGTGCATCGAAGCGGGTGGCTCGATCACCGGCGAGCACGGCGTCGGCCTCGAGAAGAAGTCCAAAATGGCCAGTCAGTTCACCGAGGACGACCTCGACACGATGCAGCTGGTGCGCTGCGCGTTCGACCCGGCCGGGCTCGCCAACCCGGGCAAGCTGTTCCCGACGCCGCGGCTGTGCGGCGAGCGGCCCGGGGTGCGCACCGCCGCCACTGCGCCCGACCCGGCGCTGGGCGAGGTGTTCTGACATGGCCACCGTGCACTCCGGGAACACCACGATCGCCGGCGTCGCCGCGGCGGAGGTCGCCACCCCGTCGGACGCCGGCGAGGTCGCCGACGTCCTGCGGTCCACGCTCGGGACGGTGGTCCCGGTCGGCGCGGGCACCAAGACCGGCTGGGCCGCGCCACCGGCGTCCTGCGACCTGCTGCTGCGCACGACCGCGCTGGACCGGATCGTCGAGCACGTGCCCGGCGACCTCGTCGTGGTCGCCGAGGCCGGGGTGCCGCTCGAGACGCTGCAGGCGCGGCTGGCCGAGCACGGCCAGATGCTCGCGCTCGACCCGCCCGAGCCCGGCGCCACCCTCGGCGGCGTCGTCAGCGCGAACGCCTCCGGCCCGCGCCGGCTGCGCTACGGCACCGTGCGCGACCTGCTGATCGGGGTGACCGTCGTGCTCGCGGACGGCACCACGGCCCGCTCCGGCGGCAAGGTCGTGAAGAACGTCGCCGGCTACGACCTCGGCAAGCTCTACACCGGTGCGCACGGCGGGCTGGGCGTCCTCGTGTCGACGACCTGGCGGCTGCACCCGCTTCCGGCCGCGACCGGTGCGGTCGTCGTCCCGGTCGCCGACGCCGCCGAGGCCGGTCGGCTCGCCGCGCTGGTGGTCCGCTCGACGCTCACGCCGACCGCCGCCGAGCTGCGGTGGGACGGTTCGGCCGGGGAGCTGGTCGTGCTGTTCGAGAGCATCGAGGCATCGGTCGACGCGCAGTCGGCCGCGGCGATCGAGCTGCTCGGCGGCGGCGAGCGGGTCGGCGGACCCCCGTCGTGGTTCGGCGAGCGGCCGGCCGGGGGAGTGGTGCTGCGGCTGGCGTTCGAGCCGCACGCGCTGCCCCGGATCCTGGCGGCGCTGCCGGCCGGCTCGTCCGGCACGGCGTCGGCGTGCACCGGCGTCGCGTACATGTCGGTGCCCGCGGACGCGGACCTGGCGGCGCTGCGCGCGGCCATCGCGCCGCACGACGGGTCGGCCGTGGTCGTCGCGGCCCCGGACGACCTGCGGGCGAACCTCGACCACTGGGGGCCGGTGCCGGACTCGTTCGCGCTGATGACGCGGGTGAAGGACCAGTTCGACCCCGGGCGGCGACTGTCCCCCGGCCGCCTGCTGGGAGGTCTGTGATGGCACGCAACCGCACCTCAGGGGAACGTGACGCAAGCCAGCCACAAGCACGTGACCAAACAGGAACGTCCCTCCCCACCGCAACCACAACTTCGAATTCCGGGGAGGCGGGCTGGCAGGGTGGGCCGATCGCGGCGAGCGCCGCGGCTGCCACTGTGGGGCTCGGCCTGCCGGGCAGTGGTCCGCCGCCGGGCAGCGTCTTCGACGAGCACCACCCGCCGGACCCGGCACTGCTCGGCGACTGTGTCCACTGTGGATTCTGCCTGCCGACGTGCCCGACGTACGTGCTGTGGGGCGAGGAGATGGACAGCCCCCGCGGCCGCATCGACATCATGAAGGGCGCCGTGCAGGGCGACGCGTTCGACGCGAGCAGCGTGCGCCACCTCGACCAGTGCCTCGGCTGCATGGCGTGCGTGACGGCCTGCCCGTCGGGCGTGCAGTACGACAAGCTGATCGAGGCGACCCGGGCGCAGCTGGAACGGCGGATCGAGCGGCCGCGCGCGGAACGGTTGCTGCGCAAGGCGATCTACAGCCTGTTCCCGTACCCGCGGCGGCTGCGGGTGCTGCGCGGTCCGCTGCGGGCCTACCAGGCGAGCCGGCTCGGGCGGCTCCTCGAACGGAGCGGGCTGCTGGCCCGGCTGCCGGCGTCCGTGCGGGCCATGGAGTCGCTCGCGCCGAAGCTCGGCCACGTCGAGAAGCTGGCGGAGCGCACCCCCGCGGCGGGCATGCGGCGGTGCACGGTCGGCCTGCTCACCGGCTGCGTGCAGGGCACGTTCTTTCCGGACGTCAACGCCGCCACCGTGCGGGTGCTCGCCGCCGAGGGCTGCGAGGTCGTCGTGCCGCGCAGGCAGAGCTGCTGCGGGGCGCTGTCCGCGCACGCCGGCCGCGAGCCGGAGGCGCTGGCGTTCGCGAAGCGGGTCATCGAGACGTTCGAGGCCGTGGGCGTGGACCACGTGGTCGTGAACGCGGCGGGCTGCGGCTCCAACCTCAAGGACTTCGCCCACCAGCTGCGCGACGAGCCGGCGTGGGCCGAGCGCGCCGCGGCCCTGTCCGCCAAGGCCCGCGACGTCAGCGAGCTGCTGGACGAGCTGGGCCCGGTCGCGCCGCGGCACCCGCTGGACATGACCGTGGCCTACCAGGACGCGTGCCACCTCGGCCACGCGCAGGGCGTGCGCGCCCAGCCCCGCCGGTTGCTGCGCGCCATCCCCGGGGTGGCGCTGCGCGAGCTGCGCGAGGCCGAGATCTGTTGCGGCAGCGCCGGAACCTACAACCTGCTGCACCCCGAACCGGCCCGCGAGCTGGGCGAGCGCAAGGCGAGCGCGGTGCTCGCCACCGGCGCCCAGGTGATGGTCACGGCGAACCCGGGCTGCTGGATGCAGGTCGCGACCACGCTGGCCCGGATGGGCAAGCGGCTGCCGGTCGCGCACACCATGCAGGTGCTCGACGCCTCCATCCGCGGGGTGCCGGCGGCCGAGCTGCTGGCCCGCGCCCTCGACGGGCCGGGCACGGCCGTGTCCTACCCCAACGGGCGGTAGTTCAGGTAAACGACGCCGTTGTCGAGCAGGATGGCCCTGCTCGCCGTGCCGGCCGTCGCGTCAGGTGTCGCGGGGGAGTTTGGTCGTCACCAGGCGGTACAGGCGGCGGGGGCGGCCCGCGCCCGCGGCCCGGGCGGGCGGGACGGGCCACGCCAGGCCCTCGTCCACCAGGGTGCGCAGGGTGCGGCGCGCGGTGCGGGCGGTGACGTCCAGCAGCTCGGCCACCCGCTCGGCGTCCACCACGAGCGCGTCTCCGGTGCGGGTGTCCAGCGACTGGACCAACCGCACCAGCAGGTCCTCTCCGCGGCTGGGTTCCGGGTCCGTGGCCGGGTCGTCGGTGCGCTGGTGCAGGCGGGGCGGCAGGGACAGCACGTGCCCGTCCGGGCCGACCATCGCCGCGGCGGCGGTCGGGGACGTGCGGGCCCGGTCCACCGCCATGCGCGCGTTGGCCTCCGCGTCGCGGGCGGTGCGGCCCACTCCGATGCCGACGTCGATGGGTACGCCCAGCGAACGGCCCACGTGATCGAGGAACGGCGCCACCCGGAAGCCCGCGGTCACCTGCGCCAACGCGCCCACCGTCGCGATGATCAGGTAGCTGTCGTCGCCGCGCGGCAGCACCGTGGCGCCCATCGTCCGGGCCACCTGCAGCAGCTCGCGGTGCAGGGCCAGGTTCAGCTCCTGCTGCCCGTAGCTGCCGGGATCCGTCTTCACCACGGGGGACAGCTCGACCACGCCGATCGCGATCTGCGACTCCTCCAGCCGGCTCCCCGTGCCGAGCAGCATCGCCGTGCTCAGCGCCTGCCGCAGGGTCGCCGTGGTCGGCACCATCCGCAGCGCCGGGATGCCGGCCGCCCGCAGCCGCTTCTCCACCGACGGCATGGTGGTCAGCGCCACCGACGTCGCGCCCGCGCGGTACAGCTTCTCGTGGAAGCCGTAGAACTCCCGCGCCGAGGCCGGGTGCCGGTACTCGGCCACCCGCACCCCCGACAGCGCCACGCCGATCTCCGCGTACGCCTCCTCCAGCTCGCGCGACGAGATCGAGTCCACGCTCACCCGCGTCGGGTCGCACATCTGACCCAGCATCCCGCGCAGCAGCGTCGAGTACAGCGCCGCCCAGCTGACCGGCACGTACGTCGCCGGCACCGGCAGCTCGCCCCGCTCGCGCGCCAGGTCGTAGGGCAGCGGGCCGGCGAAGAGCGCCACGTCGATCTTCGACTCGATGTCCGCGAGCCGCTCGTAGCCCTCCTGCTCCGTCGAGTACGCGGCGCCGACCAGCCGCGGCGGCTCGTCCAGCCGTCCCGCGACCGCGAAGATCCGGTCCACGAGCTCGCGGGCCCCGATCACGCCGATCGCGATCTCCGGCCGGCGGCCCGCCATCGACCCCCGTGCCATGGCACTCCTGCTCTCGCCCTCCCCGGGCACCTCACTGCGATTGTTCATCGCCCGCACCGGTTCGCGAAACCCCGAACAACGCCGCCGCCGTGCCGCCGAGCACCGCCGCGCGCTCGGCGGCGCCGATGCGGGCGAAGACCGTCCGGCCCAGCGACACCCGCAGGTCGATGAACGGGAAGTCCGAGCCGAACACCACCTTGCCCGGCCCCAGCTCGCCGGCCATCCGCTCGATGTGCGCGCCGGTCACGAAGCTGCCGCAGGTCTCCAGGATCAGGTTCGGGTGCCGTGCCGCCAGCTCGATCGACAGGTCGATGCCCGGCTCCGGCCCGCCGGCGTGCCCGGCGAGGAGCACCACGTCCGGGTGGCGCTCGGCCACCTCCGCCACGTGTGCCGGGTCGTCGTAGGGCGAGCCGTACCAGGTGTGGCACAGCACGGGCACCCGCGCCCGCGACGCGTAGGCCCACACCGGCGCGTAGCGCGAACCCGTCAGCGGGTAGCCGTGCAGGTCCGGGTGCAGCTTGATGCCGGCGAACCGCGTGTCGTCGGCCCACGCGGCGAGCTCGGCCTCCGGGTCGTGCCACGGGTTGATCGTGAGGTGGCCGAGCAGCCGCCCGGGGAACTCCGCGACCGCCCGGGCCGTGGCCTTGTTGCCCGCCGCCGCGTCGTGTTGCAGCCCGACGTGGGCCGACAGCACCGCGAGCGCCACGCCGCAGCGGTCCATCACCCGCACCATCGCGGCCGGGCCCGCGTCGGGGATGTAGAACAGGCTGTACGGGCCGGCGTGCGCGTGCGCGTCGATCACCGTGACGCCGGTGAGCGGGCGGCGTTCGAGCACGCAGCGGGCCAGCGTGTTCATGCCGCACGCGTCCCCGGCTCGGCCAGCAGCCCGCGCAGGTTGCGGCCGCCGATCGCGCGCACCGCGTCATCGTCCATATCGGACAGCAGCAGCCGGGTGACCGCCTCGGCGGGGTCACGCAGCGGCGTCGCCGTGCCGAACACGAGCCGCCCCGCGCCGAACCGGGCGGCGAGCCACTCCAGCCCCTGGTGCGTGGTCAGCGTGGACGTCTCGATCCAGACGTTGTCGCACGCCTCGAGCAGGCCCGCGATGCGCCGCAGCACCCGGTAGCCCGGCCGGCACACCAGCAGCCGCAGCGCGGGGTGGGCCGCCGCGCACGCGGTGATCTCGTCCCACGAGGCCTGCTCCGCGTCGACGAACAGCGGCAGCCCGCCCGTGGCGAGGGCGTCCAGCACCCGCGCGCCGTCCGGCGCGGTGAGCGACCAGCCGTGGTCGGCCGGGTAGGCACGCACCGCCGCGACACCCGCGGCCCGGGCCGACGCCACGAAGTCGGCGGGCGCGCCGACCTCGCCCGTGCCGCCCGGCAGCACCACCCAGCACGCGCGCAGCCGCGGCTGCCCGGCGAGCAGCCCGGTGAGCCGCCGGTTGCCGGCCGCCGGATCGTGCAGCCACGACGCCAGGTGCCCGGCCACCGCCTCGGCGATGCCGACCTGGTCGAGCCACCGCAGCAGCTCGTCCGGGGTGGCCACGCCGACAGCGCTCTGCGGCTGCCGGCCGAGCAGCGCGGTGGCGTCGACGAGCATGCGATCCTCCACGCCACCTCCTCGGCCGTTGACGGACGAATCTAATTGATGCTCAGCCTTTGAGCGCGCCGGCCATGCCTTCGATGATGTGGCGCTGCATGGCCAGGAAGAACCCGACGACCGGCACCATGGCCAGCAGCGCACCCGCGGCCGCGGCCCGGGTGTCCGCGCCGAACGTGCCCGCGAGGTAGGCGACACCGAGGGTGACCGGGTAGGTGTCCGGGTCGTCGAGCACGACCAGCGGCCAGAGGAAGTTGTTCCACACGTTCACGAAACCGAAGATCGCCAGCACCGCGAGCGTGGGGCGGACCGGCGGCAGCATCACGTGCCAGAAGATCCGCAGCTCCCCGGCGCCGTCCACCCGCGCGCTGTCCGGCAGGTCCTGCGGGATCCCCGCGAACGCCTGCCGCAGCAGGAAGACCCCCGCCGCGGACAGCAGGCCGGGCAGCACCACGCCGGCGAACGTGTCCACGATGTCCAACTGGGACACCACGAGGAACCGCGGGATCAGCATCACCTCGGGGGCGAGGAACATCGTGGCGAGGATCGCGAGGAACACCGCCCGCCGGCCGGGGAAGCGGAAGCGGGCCAGCGGGTAGGCGGTCAGCGCCGAGATCACCAGGTACGCGGGGACCGTGAGCAGCACGTACAGCACCGAGTTGAGCAGGTAGCGGGCGAACGGCACCGCCGTCCAGGCCTCGACCACGAAGTCGGCGACCGGCGGGATCGGCAGCAGGTCCGGCGGGAGCGAGTACACCGGCTGGGTGCCCGGCTTGAGCGCGGTCGTCACCAGGATCAGGAACGGGCCGACGAACACCGCCGCGATCAGCGTCAGCAACACGTAGCGCCCCAGCGTGCGCAGCCGCGGCCTCATTCGGTGGCCTCCCCGCGCGTCAGCCGGTACTGCACGAGTGCGTAGCCGACGAGGAACACCCACAGCACGAGCCCGACCGCGCTCGCGTAGCCGAAGTCGAGGTGCTCGAACGCCCGCGACCAGATGTAGAAGCCGAGCGTCGTGGTCGCGCCCTGCGGGCCGCCGCGGGTCAGCACGTAGATCGACGCGAACGACTGCGTCGCGAGGATCCCGCCGAGCACGAAGCAGACCGCGGCGTACGGCCGGATCAGCGGCACCGTGATCCGGCGGAACCGGGCCCACGCGCCGGCGCCGTCCAGCGCGGCCGCCTCGTACAGGTCCGACGAGATCGACTGCAGTCCCGCGAGGTAGATCATCATGAAGTAGCCGGCGTGCTGCCACGCCTCGACGACCACGACGGCCGGCAGCGCCCAGTGCCCGTCGAGCAGGAACTGGATCGGCGTGTCGATCACGCCGAGCTGGAGCAGCAGCCAGTTCAGCGCGCCCCTGGGGTGGAAGACGAACGACCACGCGATGGCGATCGCCACCATCGAGGTCACCACCGGCAGGTAGTAGGCGAGCCGGAACGTGCCGATGCCGCGCAGCCGCCGGTTGACCGCGACCGCCAGGAACAGCGGCACCACGACCACCAGCGGCAGGAACAGCACGAGGAACAGCACCGAGTTGCCGAACGCCTGCCAGAACTCCGGGCTCGCCGCGAGCCGCTCGAAGTTGCCGGTGCCGACGAATCGCGGCGGGTGCACGATGTCGTAGTCGTAGAACGCGAGCTGCGCCGCGGTGATCGCGGGCCACGCGAAGAACACGCCGAAGAACACCAGGCCCGGCGCGAGGAACAGGTAGGCGACCCACCACTTCGGTTCGCCGGCGCCGCGGTGCCGCCCGCCCCCAGGTCGGGCGGCGACCGCGGCCGGCCGCTCGGCGGCCGCCCGGGCGAGCACGGTCACGGCGGTCCCGCCAGCCGTGCGCCCCGGAGTCTTGACATCGCCAGCCTCACCGAAGATATGCTGTGGCAAATATCGGATTTACGGTCGTCCGAAATAACGTTAGTGAGCGCTCTGTTCCGGTGTCAAGACAGGGGGTCACCGTGCGGTATTCACGTCGGGTCATCAGGCTCACGGCAGGACTTGCCGGGCTGGTCACGACCGCCCTGCTCGGGGGGTGCATCGCCGGTACCGACGACTCGGCCGGCGATCAGCGCACCGGCGAGGTGAGCGTCGAGTTCTGGACGATCAACCTGAAGAAGAACTACGGCGACTACGTCCAGGGCATGATCGACCGCTTCGAGGCCGACCACGCCGACATCTCGATCGAGTGGGTGGACGTGCCCGGCCAGGAGATCGAGAGCAAGCTCCTCGCCGCGATCGCGTCGAAGGACGTGCCGGACGCGGTGAACATCGAGGACGTCCAGGTCGACCAGTTCGGCGACAGCCTCGCCGACCTGTCGCCGTACTTCGACGACGCGGCGCTCGACCCCTACCTCGACGGGCTCGTCGAGAGCCTGCGCCGGGACGGCGAGCTCAAGGCCATCCCCTGGTACAACGGCGGCGCGCAGGTGGCCGCGTACGACTCCAGCGCGCTGAGCAGGGCCGGCGTCACCGACTTACCGTCCACATGGGACGAAGCGTTCGCGGCCGGCCGGACGATCGCGCAGCGCACCGGGAACTGCGCGTTCAACGCGCTGCCCACCATCGGCGTGCTGATGAGCTACGACGTGCCGCTGCTGAGCGAGGACCGGAAAACGGCCGCGCTGGACAACGCGCAGGCCGCGGCCGTGCTGGACAAGTTCCGCGCCGCCTACGCCAACGGCACGATCTGCCCCGGCGCGGTCAGCGAGCAGGACCGGAACCTGCCGCAGACCCTGGAGAACGGGCTCGCCGGCGCGTCGGTCAGCGACCTGCCGTTCCAGCTGCTGAACGTGGAGAAGAACGCGCCGGACGTCTACGCCAGGCTGAAGGTCGACCGCGCGGTCACCGGGACGAGCGGCAAGTTCGTCATCCCCGGCATGCAGTCGTTCGCGGTGCCGGCCAAGAGCGACGTGCGGGAGCAGGCGGCCGAGTTCATCGAGTGGGTCACGAGCCCGGCGAACCAGCTCGCGCTGTGCAAGCTCGTCACCGTCTTCCCGTCCACCGAGCAGACCCTCGCGGACCCGTTCTTCACCGACATCGAGGCGAAGACGCCGGCCGACGCCGCCCGCAAGGTCGTGGTCTCCGAGCTGGCGGACGTGGTCACCGCGGACCTCGGCACGCCCGTGGACACCGAGCTGGACAAGGCCTACCTCGAGCAAGTCCGGGGCTTCATGACCGGCGACCAGCCCGCTTCGGCGGCGCTGGCCGAGATCGCCAACGAGTGGAACGCGTTGCTGGGTAAGTGAGCGACGCGCTGCGGAGAGGCAGGCCGCTGGTGAGTAGCCAGGTTCGCTTCGGCATCGTCGGCGCCGGCACCATGGGTGCCGCGTACGCGGCCGATCTCACCGAGCATCCCGGGGCCGAGGTCGTCGCGGTGACGAGCAGGACGGGGGAGTCCGCGCGCCTGGTCGCCGGCCGGATCGGTTGCCGGGTCGCCGCGAGCGCCGCGGAGCTCGTGGCCGATCCGGAGGTGGACGCGGTCGTGGTGGCCACCCCGGACGACCTGCACGCCGGCGTCGCGGTGGCCGCGGCGCGGGCGGGCAAGGCGGTGCTCGTGGAGAAGCCGCTGACCACCGCGGCCGCCGACGCGCGCGCCGTCGTCGCGGCGGTACGCGCCGCGGGCGTGGTCGCGAGCGTGCTGTTCAACCACCGCTGGGTGCCCGCGTACGCCCAGGCGCACGAGCGGGTCCAGGCGGGCGAGCTGGGTGCACCGGTCGTGGCCTACGCGCGCAAGAACGACCGGATCTTCGTGCCCACCAAGATGATCGACTGGGCGGACCGCACGACCCCGGCGTGGTTCCTGTCCTCGCACGACATCGACCTCGTCACCTGGCTGTTCGCGCGACGCGCCGGCCGAGGTGTTCGCCACGACCGTGCACGGCAAGCTGCGCGGCCTGGGCATCGACACGCCCGACGCCGTGCAGGCGCAGGTGCGCTACGCGGGCGGCGCGGTGGCGACGTTCGAGTCGTGCTGGGTGTACCCGGACACGTTCCCGACGATGGTCGACTCGTTCGTCGAGGTGGTCGGCACCGAAGGCGTGATCCACCTCGACCGCAAGAACGAGCAGATCGAGATCGCCACCTCGGAGGGCTACACCTACCCGCGGAACCTGTTGCAGCGCAAGGTGCACGGGGTCACCGGCGGGGCCGTGCGCGACTGCCTGTGGCACTTCGTCGAGTGCGTGGCCACCGGCCGCGAGCCTCTCGTGACGATCGAGAGCGCCGCGACCACGACCGCGGTACTGGAGGCGCTGCACACCTCGGCCCGGACCGGGCGGCCCGAGCCGGTCGACGCGGTGCCCGCGTGACCGGCGCGCCGGTGCTCGGCGCCCCGGTGCGCACGGCGCCGTGGCCGCACTGGCCCGTCTACGGCGAGGCGGCGGCGGACCTGTTGCGGGCCGCGACCGCGGACGGGGTCGGCGCGGCGGCCGGCGGGCCGCACAAGGTGGCGTTCGAGCGGCGGTGGGCGGAGTTCACCGCGTGCCGGCACGCCCTCGGCGTCGCGAACGGGACGGTCAGCCTGGAGATCGCCCTGCGTGCGCTGGGGATCGGCGCGGGCGACGAGGTGATCGTGCCGCCGTACACGTTCGCCGCGACCGCGACCGCGGTGCTGACGGTCGGCGCGCTGCCGGTGTTCGCCGACATCGAGCCGGAGAGCTACAACCTGGACCCGGCGGCGGTGGGCGCAAGCGTTTCCGCGCGGACCCGGGCGGTGGTCGTGGTGCACCTCGGCGGGGCGCCGGCGGACCTGGACGCGCTCGCGGCGTTGTGCGCTGGGCACGGTCTCGCGCTGATCGAGGACGCCGCGCACGCGCACGGCGCGCGGTGGCGGGGCAAGCCGGTCGGCGGCTTCGGGGCGTTCGGGTCGTGGTCGTTCCAGGCGTCGAAGAACCTCAGCGCGGGCGAGGGCGGCGCGCTCACCACCGATGACGACGAGCTGGCCGAGGCCGCGTGGGTGCTGCACAACTGCGGCCGGCACCGGGACGAGCCGTGGTACGCGCACTTCGAGCTCGGCGGCAACCACCGGCTCACCGAGTGGTCGGCCGCCGTGCTGCTGGCCGGGCTCGACGCCCTGCCGGACCAGCTCGCCCGGCGCGAGGCGTGCGCGGCGCGGCTGGACGTCGAGTTGTCCACTGTGGAGGGAATCCGGCCGCTCGGGCGGGACCCCCGGGTGGACACCCACGCGCACCACCTCTACCTGTTCCGGTACGACCCGGGCGCGTTCGCCGGGCTGGACCGCGAGTGGTTCGTCGCGGCGCTGCGCCACCACGGGATCCCCGCGTCGACCGGGTACCCGGCGCCGCTGGACCGCCAGCCGGTGTTCGCGCAGGCCCGCTTCGACCGCCGCGCCACCGGGTGGACGCCGGACAACCCGGCCACCCGCTACGGCGAGCTGGCGCTGCCGGTGTGCGAGCGGGCGTGCGCGCAGACCGTGTGGCTGCCGCAGTCGCTGCTCCTGGCGCCACCCGAGGAGATGGCGGACGTGGTCACCGCGGTCCGCGAGATCCGGCACGCGGCCACGGGCGAGGGGCCGTGACCCGGTACGTCGAGAAGCCGCCGCACGCGGACCGCGCCCGGGTCCGCCACCTGACCGAGGGCGCGCTGGCCGCCGCCTGCGGGTCCACTGTGGACGAGTTGCTCGCGCACCGGCTGGCCGCGGGCCGCCGCCCGGTGCCCGCGCTCGCCGACGTCGTGGCCGGCTACGGCCCGGCCGAGCGGGACCGGGTGTGCCGCGCGTCCGACGCGGCCGACGCGGACCGGCGCTCGTTCACCGACCGGAGCATCGGCCGCTCCGCCCTCTACGGGTTCCACTACCTGATCTGGACGGTGCCGCTGCTGGAGCGCTACCTGCTCACCGGCGAGGAGCGCTGGCTGCGCCGCTGGGAGGAGATCTTCACGCGGTGGTACGACAGCCGCGACCGCGTGCGCGGCGACTGGCCCGGGCTCGACGTCGTCTGGTACACGCTCGGCGTCGGCGCCCGCCTCCCGGTGCTCGTGGACGCGCTCGACACCGGCGGCGCCGTGCTCGGCCGGGAGACCCGCGTGCGGCTGCTCGCCTCGGTGCTCGGCGGCGCGCGCTGGCTCGCCGACGAGCACGACTCGTACCGGCCGGGCAACTGGCAGGTGGTCGGCGCGTGCACGCTGCTGTGCCTGGGCGCGCAGTTCCCCGAGTTCGCCGACTCGGCCGGCTGGGTCGCGACCGCCCGTGCGCGGATCACCGAGCACCTCGACCGCGACGTGCACCCCGACGGCGGGCACCACGAGCGCTCGCCGGGCTACCACCAGCTGTGCCTGGAGTACCTGCACCGGGCGGCCCTGTCGGCCGAGCGCTACCTCGGCTGGCCGCTCGGCGCCGACGAGCGCGTGGTGGCCATGGCCGACTGGCTCCTGGCGATGGCGACGCCGGAGGGCTGGCTGCCGCCGTTCCAGGACAGCAAGCACGTCGCGGCCGGACCGGCACTGGCCCTGGCGCATCGCTGGGCGCCGAAGCCGGCGTACCGCGCCGTTGCCGAGGCGACCGTGCCGGCCGGGTCCGCCGACGCGGTCCGCGCCGGACTCCCGCCCGTGGCAGACGTCCCCGTGACACCGGGGGAGGCGCCCGGACTGGGCACCTGGTTACCCGGCAGCCGCTACTTCGTCAGCCGCTCCGGCCGGGCGCCCGGCGACCTGTACGCGGCGGTGAACTGCGGTCCCCGCGTGCCGCACGAGCTCGAGTCGCACAGCCACCGCGCCTGCCTCGACCTCGTGCTGTGGGGACACGGGCAGCCGCTCGCGTGGGAGGCGGGCGGTCCGGACAGCTACGACGACCCGGCCTACCACCAGTGGTTCCAGTCGCCCGCGGCACACGGGACGGTCGTGTTCGACGACCGGGAACCCGACCTGGACGACGGCGCGACCGTCGACGCGGTGGTCCTGCGGCCCGAGGCCGACCTGCTCGACGCGCACCACGACGGCTGGGGTCCGCGGCACCGCCGGACGTTCGCGGCGGTCCGGCCGGCGGACGGGCTGCCGGGGTACTGGCTGGTCCGCGACGAGGTGGCCGCGTCCGGCTGGCGCTGGCTGCTGCACGGGCGAAGCGAGTGGCGGCGCCGCGGGCCGGGGGTGTTCGTGTCGGCGGAGGCGCCGGGACTGCTGGTGCACGCGACCGGCGAGTGGACCGCGGCAACGTCGACGGGCCGCACGTCCTACCCGGCACTGGACGGGCCGCGGTGGGGCGAGCTGCACGGGCTGGCGCTGGCGCCGCGCGCGCGGGCGCTCACCGCGGTGCTGGTGCCCTTCGCGAGCGAGCCGCCCGCGGTGTCGGTGACGGAGTCGGCCGGGCGGCTGCGGATCGACTGGGGCGGCACCGTCGACGAGCTCGGTCCCGGGCACTGGAGCCGCTCGGCGGCGGGCCGGAACGTGGCGCGCTGCCGGTTCGGCTAACCGGCCGGCTGTCCGGACAGGGCGACGCGGGGCCGCCCTGTCCGGACAGTCGGGCGATCAGTAGCCGACGTAGCCGCGGCCGTTCGACAGGTTGCGCACGCCCGGCACGTCGGAGATCGAGCCGTAGCGGTCGATCGCGTAGCGGGTGCCGGCGATGATGTTGTCCACCGGTGCGTAGATGCTGTCGTGGCCGGGCAGGTGGTGCTCGGTGAACGTGGAGTCGATCGTCTGCATCAGGCCCTTGGACGGATGCCCGGCGGTCGCGTTCGAGTCCCACAGGTTGATCGCGTTCGGATTGCCGCTCGACTCGTGCTGGATGAGCGCGAGCATCTGGCCCTCGTTCATCAGCGACGGGTCGATGCCCTGGCCGATGAGGATCTGGCGGGCCTGCCCGATCCACTCCTGCAGCTGCGCCCGGTTCGCGGCGCGGCCCTCGTCCGGCGGCGGGCCGCTCGGGCCCCACGACGGCACGCCACGCGGCGGCGCGGGCCAGTTGACCGCGCCACCGACCGGCTGCGCGGCGAGCTGGGAGCCGCCCGTGCCGGTCGGCCCGGCGGCGACCGGCGGGGCAGCGACCGGGCCCGTGGTGATCGCGGACTGCGCGGACGTGGTCTGCCCGCCGGTGTTGTTCGAGCCGGCCGCCTGCACGGTCTGCGCCTGGTACCCCGGCGCGACCTCCTGGCGCGGCGCCTGCGACACGCCGCCGGTGCCGTTGGCGCCCGCGGGCTGGACCTCCTGGTGCTGGTAGCCCGGTGCGATCTCCTGGCGTTGGACCTGCTGGACGCCGCCCCCGGTGGGGTTGGTGTTGGTGGCCATCGCGCCGGTGGAGGTGACCTGCTGGGTCGACATGGCGTGTGGCTGCTCGCCGCTGGCCTTGCCGCCGATCATCTCGACCAGCTCCTTGACCTGCTGGGCGATCTGCACGACCTTCTGCACGACCTGGATGATCTTCTGCAGCGTCTGGATCAGGGACTGGATCTGCTGGGCCAGCTTCTGCGCGGTCTGCACCGCCTGCTGCACCGACTTCGCGATACCCTCCGCGATCGACGCGCCGAAGGACATCCACGACTTCGACAACGCCTCGATGCAGATCTGGATGATCTTCTGCACCGCGTCCTTGATCAGGTCCATCACGCTGGACCGGGCCTGCGCGACCGCCTGCCCACCCTGCTGCATCGCACCCGACACGGCCTGCTTGGCCTGCGCCAACGCGGACAACCCATCAGCCTGGTTGTTGCTCGCCGCCCGGTAACCATCAGCCGCCGCACCCAACCACGACCGGGTCTGGTCCGCCGACGCCTGCCGGAACTGGTCCGCCGTCGAGGACAAGCTGCCGCCGCTGCTGCTCCACGACTGCGCCGACGAGCTCACCGCACCCGAGTCACCCTTGAGCACGTCGAACGGCTCACGCAGGAACGACACCGCACCGAGCACCCAACCCAGACCGGCGCCACCGATCGCACCCAGCGGGTCACCCGCGACGTCGAGCACCTCCATACCGACCTTGACGACACCCATCGCGCCGCCCAGCCAGTCACCACTCTCGAACGCGTTCGCCGTGGACTGGATGTCCTTGAGCAGGTCCGCGCCCGAGTTCTGGGTCGTGCCGGACGAGCCCCCGCTCGGTGCCGTGAGGGTGTCGTTCATGCCTGTGCCTCCCCGGTCGGAACGGCCTTGTCGAACAGCGACGCGTGGTTGTCATCGACAGCCTGGTAGGCGTCCGCGACCTGGCTCAGACCCGACTGCACCTGGTCCACGGTCTGGCTCGCCAGGTCACCGACCTGCCGCAACTCGTTGCACGCCTGTGAGATCGCCGACGCGAAGAACTCGCCGATCTGGCCGAACGCGCCCCCACCCACGGAGTCCTGCGCGCTGCTGGAAGCCGACCGCACTTGCGACGCGATGGTCGTGACCGTCGTGGCGTGCGCCCGCACCTCCCCGACGACGACGTTGAAACCTTCACTCATGGGGATGCCCCGCTCCATCCTCTGGCTCGATAAAGCCCAGTACGACTGCGTTGCGGAAACATACTGCGCACCGCTGGCCGCCCGACTCCGCCGAAGGTCGGAGTCAGGCAAACAATTTCCAAACGTAACCTTGCCCGGGAGCCTGGTCACGTCGCGTGTGGTCACCGGCCCGCCGCCGGCCGGACCCGTGGCGCTCGTCGTCGCCACGGCGGGCGGATCATGGTCCGATGGACACGGACCCGGACCTGGCGGCGGCGCTCGACGGGGAGCGCCGGCTGCTCACCCCCGCGGTACGCCGGTCCGCGCCGGCGGTCGACGCGCTGCTGCACCCGGACTTCCACGAGTTCGGCGCGTCGGGCCGGCACTGGACGCGGCAGGCCATCATCGGCGCGCTCGAGGCGGAGCCACCGGATTCGACGGCCCCGACGGTCACCGACCTGGCCGCGGTGCGGCTGGCGGACTCGATCATCCAGGTCACCTACGTCACGACGCGCCCGCATCGCCGCGCCTGGCGAAGTTCCTTGTGGCGCAAGGGCGGGGACGGCACCTGGCTCCTGTTCTTCCACCAGGCCACGGTCGTCGACCCGCCGGCGGGTCACTGACCGATGAGCAGGGAGATCTCGGGCCACAGCTCGTGTTGCGCCAGGTGGGTGCGGATGGCCGGGTCCTGGAGCGCCGGCAGCGCGAGCACCCGGCGCCGGGCGGGTTCGGGCATCGCGGCCACGGCGGCCAGGAGCTCGGCCTCCGCGTCCTCGGCGACCGCGGTGTGCAGCAACGCGGTCAGGGTCTCGTCGTCCAGTTCGGCGGCGTAGGCGGCCAGGCGGCCGCGCAGGTCGTCGTCCGCCACGCGGCTCATCACGGCCAGCGCCGCCGACCGCACCTCCGCGGGGCCCGCCAGTGCGCTGTGCACTATCTCGCGCAGCCGCTGCGCCGGCAGCGCCGCGATCGCCCGGGTCAGCTGCGCGCCGGACTCCGCGTACAGCCCGATCCGCAGCATCGCGTGGTCGGCGACCGTCATCGAGAAGTCCGCGAGCATCTCCTCGGTGGACGCGTCGAGCATCCGGCCGAGCGTGATGAAGTCGTCGCGGCGGACCAGCTCCGACACCACGGCCACCGCCCGCGAACGCTCGATACGGCTGATCAACGGCTGCGCCCGCCGCGGGTCCAGGTGCACCAGCCCCTCCGCGAGGTACTCGACCGGCATCCGGTTCGCCAGCTCCGCCGCGCGCTCCGGCGGCATCTCCCCGGCGACGCGGGCGGCCAGCATCGGCGAGAACCCCCGCAACGCGATCCGCACGTTCAACGACGTCGGCAGCGTCCGCGTGATCGCCGCGACCCGCCGGAACGCGGTCCGGTGCTCGTCGTACAGCGCGCCCACCACCCGCTCGCGCAGCCCGCGAATTCCCCCGGCCCCGAGCGGCGCCGCGAACGCGACCCCGTCCGGCGTGGTGCCCAGGGCCCGGGCGAGCTTCACGAGCTCGGCCCGGGTGGCCAGGTCAGCGCGCATCCTCACCGTCCCACGAGCCTGGCGATGCCGCGGCGCACCGGGCTCGGCATCTGCCGCAGCGCCTCGTCGGTCGCCACCGCGATCGCCTTGGCCTGCTCGCGCCGGGCGGTGGCGAGCGCGTCGCACAGCCGCGCCAGTTCGTCGTCGGACAACCCCTCCAGGAACGCCACGTCCTCGCCGAGCCAGGGCCTCAGCAGATCCCGCACGTCGCTGCGCATACCTGACCTTGTCACGCCGGGGGCCCGCCGTGGAACCGGATCGGGGCCCTATCCGGACACGCTTGCCTTGTAGTCGAGGGCGTAGGCCAGCTTGCCGGGCTCCGGATCGGACATCGGCGTGCCCAGATCGCCGAACTCGCCCTTGCCGGGCGGCTTCCCGCCGTTCCACTCGTCCATCCTGCCGAGCTCGCCCGCCATGTGGCCGTCGGCCACCTCGTCGCCGTCGTGCAGCCCGGCCATGTCCTTCGACGCGTGCTCGATCAGGTCCAGGTACGACTCCGGGTCGGTCAGGTCGTAGTCCGCGAGGTCGTAGCTCTGCCGCAGCCAGGTGCCCCAGTAGAACTCGAGGAACTCGGGCGAGCCGCCGTCGCTCGCGCCGGCCTGCTCGTAGCCGATGTCGCGGGTGAAGTACACGAGCCCGCGATAGCGGTCGTCGCCCATCGACGCGAGGCCGAGCCGTGCGGGCAGCTGCTCGGGCGTGATCTCCTTGTTGTCCGCGTCGCGCAGCCAGACCCACCGCTCGTCCGACATCCGCGCCCAGAACTCCGCCGGCGCGAGATCGCTCAGGTCGGCCTCGACCCGCACGCGGATGTGCACGTCCGGCCCGCCGTCGGGGCTCTCCAGCAGCTCGGTCATCGAGTGGTGCCCGTCGGTGAGGTACGCGACGCCGCCCGGCCCGAGCACGACGGTCTTCATCTCCGCGATGGTCTCGGGCGTCTCCTGCCCGACCGGGACCTCGCAGGTGAAGCTCGCCGGGTCCGCGAGCCGCGAGTCCGGGCCGGCGGCGCTCGCCACACCCTGGCCGTTGGTCTCGCACCAGTCGTCGAACCGCTTGTTGACCTTGCCGGCCTGCTCGTCCTTGTCGGAGCGGTAGCGGCCGAGCTTGTAGTACACCTCGTCGAACCCGATCGCCGGCTGGGTCGGGTGCAGCTCGCCCAGCGTCACGTCGAGCAGGTCGCCCGGTGCCGCGCCCGCCCCCGGCGGTGCGGAACCGGCGGCACCCGCCAGTACCGGCACCGCCCCGGCCGCGGCCGCCGCGAGCACGACCGCCACGAGCAATCCGGTCCGCCTCCGCACCGCCATCCCGCCCTCCTCCGTCGACTGTCCATTGCGGACTATCCGGGAACGTCTTCGGCGTGGATTCTCGCCGGGGCTCGTACTCCCGGGTAGGGCCGTTGTGCGGGTTTACCCGGCCAGGTGCCGGCGTCAGGGAGCGGGATCAGCAGTTTCGCCAGCTGCCCGTGCTGCCCCATGCGCACGAGTCGATCAGCGTGCCGGCGGTGTTGCGCAGGTACGCGGCGTCACCGGCGTTGTTCCAGATGTACCACTTCTGGCCCCAGTAACGGTTGGCGGCGTTGTTCGTGCCGCGGCCGGTGCGCACGTACACGTACTTGCCGGGGTTGATCTTGGTGGCCGGGAACTTGTAGACGTGGTTCTGCTTGTCCCGCAACGTCCAGCCGTTCGTCCACTTCGGCGTGGTCGCGGTGTTCTTGAGCAGGATGTACTCGGCGTTCAGGCTGGCGTTCGCGCCGGTGTCCGAGCCGGGCGAGTTGTAGTAGGCCCGGTAGATCATGATGCCGCCGGCCGCCTCGGCCGGGGTGGCGACGAGTACCGCCGCCAGCACCGTCAAGACGACGGATGCGAAGGCAGTGACCAGTTTCCGCATGTGGTTCCCTTCGGGGGTCGGATCGTGTACGCAACGTCGACATGGACCGGGCGTTCGTTACAGACTGTGAGCACAGAAGACCCGTGCGGGTGAAATAGGGGCGCGGAAAGCGCAGGCCCGTCCGCGAAGGGGAAATTGCGGGCGCAATTGTCGGGCAATTCTCTGCGATTCGCGGAAGGGAATTCGCCGGGGGCTCGCACTCCCGGGTAGGGCCGTTGTGCGGGTGGTCCCGCCAGGCGCCGCCGGCCGCTGGGCCAGGCGGCACAGGCCGTTACGCCATCCGCTCGTCATCGTCGGTGGCCGTCCGGGGGAAATTCACGGGATCTGCGTGGAGATGGAACGGGTGTGACATCCACGCCGTCAAGCGTCACATCAAAAGCGGACCCTGCTTGGCGGAGGCGTTTGATGCGATCAGTACGGAAACTGGTGGCGGTGGTGGCGGCGGTTGTCGCCGGTGCGGCGGGTGTGTCGGTGGCGGTGGCCTCGGGTGGGTCGCCGGAGGCGGTGGCGGCGCCGAATTTTCAGGTGCCGTTCAAGTGCAATGTGACGGTCACGGCGGCGACGTTCTCGGGGCACCGGCCGGCGAACGCGGTTGATTTCCAGAAGTCGGGGATCACCGGGATGCCGGTGTTGGCGTCGGCGGGCGGCAAGGTGTCGCGTGTGGACAATGAGGGTGCGGATAGTTACGGCCGGTGGATCGAGATCGATCACGGTGGTGGGTTCCGGACCCGGTATGCGCATCTGTCGGTCCAGCAGGTGTCGGTGGGCCAGCAGGTGGCGCTGGGTCAGCAGATCGGCAAGGCCGGGGCGACCGGTGGGGTCTCCGGTCCGCATCTGCATTACGAGCAGATCGTGAACGGGTCGGTGCGCAAGGTGGTGCTGGACGGCCGGGCGGTGCCGTATTTCGGGCACACCGGTTTCACCAGCCACAACAAGTGTGGTGGCGCGACCAACCCGTACAGCCCGGGTGAGGTGTGCGGGTCGGGGTTCTCGGTGATCGACTCGCACGCGGTCACCGGTGGCCGGGTGTACCTGCTGTACAACGCGTCGAGCAGGAAGAACTGCGTGACCACGCTGAAGTCGACCTCGCTGGGCAAGAAGTCACCGGTGTCGGCGACCCTGCAGGTCAAGGGCGCGGCGAAGGCGGCGGACTCGGGCAGCTTCGCCTACTACGCCGGCCCGGTCTCCCGCGCGGCCGGAGCGAAGTGCGTGAAGTGGGGCGGCTCGGTCGGATCGTCCGCCTACACCAGCCCTTACGAACACTGTGGCTGACGCGATGTGGTCGAGCAAAGCGGCGAAGATCGTCGCCACCGTGGTCGCGGTGGTCGCGGCCTTCCTTGCCCTCGTGGTGTCCCCGTCGGCGAACGCGGCGGACACGTGGCCGCAGGTTCGCCAGGGCGCTGGCGGGCCGGACGTCGTGACGGTGCAGTACCTGCTGCGCCAGCACGGTCACGACATCCCGGCCGACGGTGACTTCGGTCCGGTCACGGCCGCAGCCGTCACCGCGTTCCAGTCCGCGCGGGGCCTCGTCGCCGACGGCATGGTGGGGTCGCAGACCTGGCCACACCTGGTCGTCACGGTCCGGCAGGGCAGTGAGGGTGACGCGGTGCGGGCCGCGCAGACCCAGCTGAACTCCGCCGGCGCCGGCATCCCGGTCGACGGCCGGTTCGGCCCGGTCACCGACGGCGCCGTGCGGGCCTTCCAGTCCGCGCACGGGCTCGCCGCCGACGGCGAGGTCGGTCCGCGGACGTGGCAGAGCCTCCTCGGTGGCGGTGACGGCGGTGGCGGTGGTGGTGGCCAGCCCGCGCCGGACGGCTACGCGCTCCCGCTCGACCCCGCGGCGCTGCCCCGCGCGGCATACGCGGGGCCGCACTGGAACGGCACGCCGGCGGTCGACCTGATGGTGTCCTACGTGCCCGCCTACGCCCTCACGTCCGGCACGGTGGACCACTACGACTCCACGTCGTGCGGCATCGGGATCCGGCTGCTGCAGCCGGACGGCTCGCGGTTCGTCTACTGCCACCTGTCGGCCCGGGCGGTCGCCGAGGGCGCCTCGGTGCCCGCCGGCACGTTGCTCGCCACCACCGGCGACACGGGCAACTCCGGCGCCCCGCACCTGCACGTCGAGATCCGCACCGCGGACGGTGCCGCGCGCTGTCCGCAGAGCTACCTGCTCGCGATCTACGACGGCGGGACGCCGCCCGCACTGAACAGCCTGCCGACGACCGGCTGCACGGTGGGGTGAGCGATGCCCGTGCCGGCCGTACCCCGACGGCCGGCACGGGCATCGGGCTAGCGGCGGGTGGAAAGGCCGTAGCCGTAAGGGAACAACGGGTCGTACGCGCGGTCGCCGACGTTGACCGGTTCCTGGTCCTCGGCACGCGGCCAGCTCACGGGCAGCTTGCCGGTGAAGGGCCGCTTGCCGAACAGCACGTCGGACACCCCGGCGCCTTCGGTGCCGGGCAGCCACGACATGACGAACGCGTCCATCTTGCCCAGCTCGCCGGTGACGATCTGGGTGCGGCCGGCCACGTCGAGGACCACGCACGTCTCGATCGCGGCGCACACCTTGTCGATGTTGGCCTGGTCCGCGGCCGAGAGGTTCAGCGTGTGGCCGTTGCCGACGTCGCCGATGCCCTCGGCGTAGGGCGTCTCGCCGACCACCACGACGCCGACGTCGTGTCCCGAGGTGGGCGCGGACGCGTCGGCGCTGTAGGTCACGTTCGCGGCCTGCTGCCGGATCCCTTGCAGGATCGTGGTTCCCGGGAACGCGGTGTTGCCGGACTGGCCCTGCCAGGTCACCGTCCAGCCGCCGGCCTGGTTGCCCAGGTCGTCGGCGTTGACGCCGGCGACGTAGAGCCGCTGGTCGCGCCGCAGCGGCAGCGCCTGGTGCGAGTTCTTCAGCAGCACCTGCGACTCCGCGACCGCCTGGCGGGCCACCGCGCGATGCTTCGCCGAGCCGATGGTGCCGATGTTCGTGCGGTCGGTGAAGGGGTGCTCGAACAGGCCGAGCTCGAACTTCGCCCGCAGGATCCGGCTCACCGCGTCGTCGATGCGTGACATCGCCACGCGGCCGGCCGCCACCTCGGCGAGCAGCGCCTGCTCGAACTGCGGCGCGGAGAACGGTTCCATGAACATGTCCATGCCGGCGTTGACCGAGGTGCGCACCTGCGTGGCGTAGTCGCCGGGCAGCTGGTGGATGGCCTCCCAGTCGCTGACGAGGAAGCCGTCGAAGCCGATCTTGCGCTTGAGCACGTCGGTGAGCAGCTCCTTGCTGGCGCTCAGCTTCACCGGCGTGCTGCCGGGCCGGTCGGTCCACTGCACGCTCTGGAACCCCGGCATGATGCTGCCGACGTCGTGGCGCTGGACCGCGGTCACGTACGGCGCCAGGTCGACCTTCGCGAAGTGCCGGTGGTCGGTGATCGCGACGCCCTGGTCGATCGTGTACGTGCCGCTGGTCGAGCTGCCGTACGCGGTGTCGCCGTCGCCCGCGTAGTGCTTGGCGGTGGCGAGCACGTGGTCGCGGCGCGCCAGGTCGGACGTGCGGGTGCCCTGGAAGCCGTCGATCGCGGTCTCCATCCGGATGACCAGGCCGGGGTCCTCGCCGTAGCTCTCGTAGCTGCGCCCCCACCGCTCGTCCCGGGTCACGCACACGCACGGCGCGAAGACCCACTGCGGGCCGGTCGCCCGGGTCTCGATCGCGGTGATGTGCTGCTGGGTGCGCACCAGCTCGGGGTCACGCGTGGCGCCCATGCCGATGTTGTGCGGGAAGATCGTGGCGCCGACGAGGTTGTTGTGGCCGTGCACGGAGTCGACGCCGTACAGCAGCGGGATGTGCAGGCGGGTGGCAAGCGCCCGCGCCTGGTAGCCGTCGACCATGTCCGCCCAGCCCTCGGGCGTGTTGTTCGCGGGCGTCGAGCCGCCGCCGGAGAGCACCGAGCCCAGCGCCAGGCTCGTGATCTGGCCCTGGTCGGCGTCGATCGCGCCGCGCTCGGCCTGCGTCATCTGGCCGACCTTCTCCTCGAGCGTCATGCGCCCGAGCAGGTCGTGCACGCGCTTGGCGACGGGCAACCGCGGGTCGAGGTAAGGCGCGCGGCCCGACGGCTGCGCCTGGGCGGTCGGACCCGCGACGACCACGACGGCCGCCGCGCACAGCACGGCGCCCGCCAGTCGCGGCAGCTTCGATGGATGGGTTGTCATGCGACCCTCCCCAGGAGTTCGTGGGACGAGTCCGCTTTACTCCTCCGCAATGCCAGGGGCAAGTCAGGAGCAGGCCTGGCGCAGCGCGTCGACGTGCTCGGCGTTGCGCTTCGCCCAGGCGGCCACCACCGTGAGGTCGTCGAAGCGCTCCTGCTGCACTTCGACGTAGGAGTCGGCCATCGTCAGCAGGGAGGCCTGGACGTCCTGGTCGGTGACGTTGCCGGCGAGCTCGCGCAGCCGCTGTTCCTTGTCCTCGGCGCGCTGGGCGAGCTTCTCCGGATCCACCAACGGGTTCAGGTCGGCGATACCGAGCGCCTCCGCGCAGACCGAGGCCTTGTCGGTGACGCTGCTCGCCTCGTTCACCGCGGAGTCGACCTCGGCGCAGCCGGCGAGCGCGAGCACGGCGGCGAGCAGGATGACCGTTTTGCGTACCCCCATGACGCCAACGGTACCGGGATACTCGGTGCGTGCATCCAGACGGTGTGGCGGCGCGCGGGTTCGAGCCCGTGCGGGAGGCGTTCGCCGAGGTGCTGGCCGCGCAGGCGGGCACCGGCGCGGCGGTCGCCGCGTGGCACGAGGGCGAGCTGGTGGTCGACCTGTGGGGCGGCACCGCGGACACGGCCGGGCGGGCGTGGCAGCGGGACAGCATCGTGCAGCCGTACTCGGTGAGCAAGCCGTTCGCCGCCCTGGCCGCCCTGGTGCTGGTGGACCGCGGCCGGCTCGACCTGGACGCGCCGGCCCGCCGGTACTGGCCGCAGCTGCGCGCGGACGCCACCGTGCGGCAGGTCCTGTCGCACCAGGCGGGTGTGGTGGCGCTGGACGAACCCGCGCCGGCGGCGGCGTTCCACGACTGGGACCGGCTGTGCGCGCTGCTCGCCGCGCAGGAGCCGGCGTGGCCGCCGGGCACCGCGCACGGGGAGTCCGCGTTGTTCTACGGCCACCTGGTGGGCGAGCTCGTGCGCCGGGTCGACGGCCGCGGCGTGGGGCGGTTCCTGCGTGAGGAGGTGTGCGGCCCGCTCGGGCTGGACTTCGCGTTCGGGCTGACCCCGGCGGAGTCCGCGCGTGCCGTGGAGCTGACCGGGCTCGACGACGAGTTCCGGCAGCGGACCACCGCGGGGCGGCCGGAGTTGTACGCGCGGGCGGTCGCGAACCCGCCGGGTGCCTGGGATCCCGCGGTCGTCAACGGCACGGCGTGGCGGGCGGCGGAGGTGCCCGCGGTCAACGGTCACGGCACGGCGCGGGCCGTCGCCGGGCTCTACGCCGCGCTGCTGCGGGGAGAGCTGCTCTCGCCGGGCCTGTTGCGGGAGGCGACCACGGTGCAGTGCGCCGGGCCGGACCGGGTGATCGGCGCGGAGGTCGAGTGGGGCCTCGGGTTCGGCGTCCACCCCGGCGGTTTCGGCATGGGCGGGACGGGTGGCAGCTACGCGGGCGCGGGGGAGGGCTACGCGTTCGGCTTCGTCACCGGGAGCATGGGCGACCACGAGCGCTGCGACCGGGTGGAGAACGCTTTCCGCGACTGCGTCGGGTTGCCGCCGATCGCGCCGTGACGCCGTACGGGCGCGGCCGATCGGCGGTTCCGGCACCGCTCAAGGGCTCAACGTGTCATGCGTGCTGCCGTGATCGATTGACATGCAACGACGACATCGTTCCTAATCGTCGATGGACCCTGCAAACCCTGCAGCAGGGCCGTCGATTCAGGGGGTCTCGTGCGCCCACGTACCTTTCGCCTAGTCCTGTCCGCATCCGTGCTCGCGATCGTCACGGGCGTGTCGGTCCTGCCCGGCCACGCCGCACCCGCGCCGCCGGCCGGCCCGTCCGCCGCGCCGCCCGCGGGATCGGTGGCCGCGGCCACCGACCGGCTCGCCCACGAGCTCGCCACCAACGGGAGCGCCGGCGTGCTGTCGGCCGCCGCGGCCCGCCCGGTGAGCCTGACCGCCCGCGGCGACACCGCACTCGACGCCGCGGTCCGCCGGGCCAACCGTGAAGTGCTGGCGGCCAAGGGCCTGCCGGCGCAGGGCACGCCGCTGCTGCGGCTGCGCCTGGCCCAGCCCGCGATGGCGGCCGCGCTGCGCCGCGGCGAGACCCCGCTCGTCGCGGCCGCGCCGTCGGACGACGATGCCGCGGCCGTGACCGCGTACGCCCCCGGCGGGGCGAAGGTCATGCTGGACGCGCGGAAAGCGCCCAGCCGCCCCGTGTTCGTGGTCGAGGTCGACACCGACAAGGCGCTGTCGCTGGGCATGGACGTGATGCGGGAGGTGTTCGACCAGCGTGGTGTCGGCGACGCGTCGGCCCCCGTGCACGCCGCGGACGGGTACTGGGCGACGCAGGTCCAGTCGGTGCGGCTGAACGACGACAAGGAGCCGTGGGTCAAGGGCGACGCGGAGATCTTCGGCATCGCGGGCGGGTTCGGCATGGACGGCAAGGCCGCGGTCGGCACGCTGACGATGCCCTACCTCGACAACGACGGCTCGACCTACTACCCGGGCCAGCTGATCGTGCACTTCTCGGCGTACAAGTACAACCTCGCCGACTTCGTGATGATGGAGGACGACGGCGACACGAACTACCAGGCGCTCGCCATCGCGATCGCGGACGCCCTCCTGACCATTGTGGACGGTGGCGCGTACATCCCGCTCGTCAACGCGATCCTCAACGCCATTCCGGCGTCCTGGTGGACCGACGACCCGGACTACGTGGACTCCTGGTACACGCTGTCCACCGCGTCCAGCGGCGCGCTGAACGGTGCCGCCGGCAACGGCACGATGACCGTCGCGCCGTACTGGGTCGCGCCGGTCTGAGGCACGTCAGGCCCGGCTGAGCCGGGCGAGGAGCTCGGCGTTCGTGCTCGTCTGGCGCAGGCCGTCGAGGAGCATGTCGGCCGCCTGCTGGTCGTCGCGGCCGTCCAGCGCGCGACGCAGCGCGCGGGTGGCGGCGAGCTCGTCGGCGGCCAGCAGGAGCTCCTCCTTGCGGGTGCCGGACCCACGGACGTCGAGCGCGGGGAACACGCGCCGGTTCGCCGTCCTGCGGTCCAGGCGCAGCTCGGCGTTGCTGGTTCCCTTGTACTCCTCGAAGATCAGCGTGTCGCCGGCCGAGCCGGTCTCCACGAGGGCGGTGGCGAAGATCGTCAGCGAGCCACCGCCCTCGATGTTGCGAGCGGCGCCGAGGAAGCGCTTCGGGGGAGTGAGGGCGGCGGAGTCCACGCCACCGGACAGGATGCGGCCGGACGCGGGCGCGGCGAGGTTGTAGGCGCGGCCCAGCCGGGTCAGGGAGTCCAGCAGCACCACGACGTCCCGGCCCGTCTCGACCATGCGCTTGGCGCGCTCGATGGCGAGCTCGGCGAGCGCGGTGTGCTCGCGCGGCGGCCGGTCGAACGTGGCGGCGACGACCTCGCCGGGCGCGGCGCGCGCGAGGTCGGTGACCTCCTCGGGCCGCTCGCCGACGAGGACGAACATGAGGTGGCACTCGGGGTGGTTCTTGCTTATCCCGTGTGCGATCGACTGCAGCACGGTCGTCTTGCCGGCCTTCGGCGGCGCGACGATCAGCGCGCGCTGGCCCTTGCCGACCGGCATCACCACGTCGATCGCGCGGGTGGTGAGCGCGTGCGGCTCGGTCTCCAGGCGCATCCTCTCGTTGGGGTACAAGGGAACCAGGTCGGCGAAGTTCGGGCGCTGGCGGGCGTGGCGGGGGTCGCTGTCGTTGACCGCGCCGACCCGGACCAGCCGGTCGCCGCGGGCGGTGCCGACAACCGTGTCGCCCCGGCGCAGCCCGTGCTCGCGCACGAGATTCGGCGCGACGCGCACGTCGTCGGGGCCGGGCAGGTAACCGTCGCCACGGAGGAAGGCGGCCGCGCCGACGATGTCGAGTAGACCGGTGACCTCACTGTCCTCTTGCGACTTTTGGGCAGGGGGCACCGTGGAAGTGTTGGTGTGCATAGGTTTTCTTTCTGGTAACGGGATCCGCGCAGCCGCAGGCAAAGCTGTCAGGGCTGCCGCGATGATCCGGAAGAGACCCGGTGGGAACTGATGGCATCCACCAGGGAGATGACGCCAGGCTACCGGCGCCAGCGCCGGAGCGCAACGTCGCTTCGCCGGCGCGTGGTCAGAGCACCGCCCAGACGACCTTGCCGCCGTCCGGGGTGGGTGAGCTGCCCCAGACCCGGCTCAGCCGCTCGACCACGGACAGACCGTGGACGACACCCTTGTCGGACCCGATCAGCCACGGCATGGCCGGATCCTCGTCGTACGCGGCGACGGTCAGCATGTCGTTGCGGAGCTCCACCCGCAGATCCGCCGCGCCGTAGGTGTGTTTCACGGTGTTCTCGACGAGCTCGTTGGCGACCCAGACCGCGTCGATCGTCCGGTCGTCGAACAGCTCCCAGCGGTGGCAGCACTGCCGGGTGAACGCCCGGGCGAGCCCCAGGCACGCGTTTCCGTTCGGCAGCGCGATCCGCGCGATCCGCCGTGGCGGCGGCTCACCGATGGCGGCCACGGCGGCGTCCACGCTGTCGTGCACGGGGAGGTACCGGCGCATGTGGTAGCCGGCTAGCGTGCGCCTGCTCGACTTCTCGCTCGCCACGAGAAGCAGCGGCAGCCCCGGCCACATCATGAGCTCGTTGCCCACCGCGGGGAACAGCGCGAGCGCGCCCGGGCGGTTCACCCGTAGCCGGTCGACGTCGACGATCACCGCACGCGGGTCGTCCACGGCTACCTTCACCAGCGTGGCGCGCAGCCGCCCGTAGGTGACGGCGTCGAGCACGCCTTCCGGCACGACGACCACGGCCCCGTGGTGATGCCACCAATACACCCCGAAACCCGGTGCGGTCCGTTCGTTGCCGGTCATCGTGGGGTTGATGTAACACCACATCGCAAGGCGGGGACAGCGGCTTTGGCCCCTGTCCCCGCCTTTTCTCCGGTATATCAGGCCGGGTGTGCGCCCAGCGAGGTGGCCGCGGCGACCACGTCGACCAGACCCGTGCCCTTGTCGAAGCTCGACGTGTACGGGCCGACCGCGCGGTACGGCGCGCCGTTCGCGAACTTGAGCGCGGTCGACTTGAGCGCGTTCTCGATCTGGCCCGGCGTCGCGGACGGCTTGGCCTGGAACAGCTGCGCCACGATGCCGGTGATCTGCGGTGCGGCCATCGACGTCCCGCTGATCACGTTGTACGTGCCGACGTCCAGCAGCCCCGGGCCGTTCACCGGCTGCAGGCCGGTGGAGCAGATCGGCAGGTAGAGCCGGCACGAGGACAGGATGTTCTCGCCCGGCGCGGAGATGTCCGGCCACGTCGCGGAGTTGGCGGCCGCGCCGCGCGAGGAGAACTCGGACACCGTGCCGCTGCGGGTGCCGGTGCCCTGGTCGTTGTAGGAGGCCACGGACAGGATGCCCGGCGTCGGGTCCATGCCCGGCGGGTTGGACAGGCTCGCCGAGCCGTCGCCGCCGTCGTTCCCGTTGGCCCAGACGGTGACCACGCCGTCGGCCGCCAGCTGGCGCTGCAGCTTGACGGTGGCGGAGTTCGGGTCGAACGCGCCGCCGCCGGACGGGCCGTACGAGTTGTTGATCACCTTGATCGGCGGGCAGGTGCTCGCCGGCACGCCGGCGCCGCACGGGGCGGCGTGGTTCTCGAGCACCCAGTTCAGCGCGGAGTCGGCGCCGATGATCAGCAGCGCGGCGCCGACGGACAGCGACACGATCTTCGCGCCGGGCGCGGAGCCGCCGACCCTGGTGCCGTCGGCGAGCGTGTAGGCCGAACCGGCGGCGATGCCGTTGACGTGGGTGCCGTGGCCGCCGACGGCGAGCAGGTCGGTGTCGACGATCGTGGGCACGTCGATCAGGCAGCTGGTGGTCGGCGGGTCCTCGGTGAGGCAGACGCCCTTGAGGCTGCGGACCACGCGGGTCTTGCCGTCGGCGCCCTTGAAGGCCGGGTGGGTCGGGTCGATGCCGCTGTCGATCACCGCGACGGACACGCCGCTGCCGGTGAGCTTGGCCCCGTTGGCGCCGACGAGGGTCTGCTGGGCGGCGAGGCTGCGGGTGGCGGTGGTGCCGGAGCTCGCGGAGAGGCGGACGGGGTCGTTGTTCTCGACGTAGGTGACGCCGGGCAGCGCGCGTGCGGCGCGGACCTGGGCGGCCGTGCCCCCGGCGGCGACCACGCCGATCCGGCGGAAGGCGGTCAGCTCGGTGAGCCCGGCCTGCCGTACCGCGGACTCGGCGGTGGCGAGGTCCCGGCCGTGCACGAGGACGGTCATCGGCAGCGCGTCGGCGGCGGTGCCGAGCACGCGGGACAGCGAGGCGGACAGCGGGGCGAGCACCTGGCCGGGCGCGGCGGCGGCCGGCGCCCCGATCCCCAACGGAAGCAACACGAGCGCCGCGGCGGCCATCCCGAGCCTCCGCGCCCACCCACCTGACGAACGATCGATCATCGAACCCTCCAACCAGCAACGACGATTGTTCCCACTAACGAGTGACCCCCAATGGGGTGACGCGACGTGTCTGGCGGGCTACCGCCTGATCGGTACCGACGATCGGCTGGGCGTTCTGCCGGGCTGATCGGCGGGGTCTGCCCGGTCCGCACGTTCGCCGCACCGGATGACCACTCGGCGTTGGGCCGGGTGAGCGCGCGCTCAGCCGACGGACACTGAACCCGACCGGTTCGGCTTGGTGTTGGGGGCGGGCGATGACGTCATTGGACGGGCGGGCGGTAGTGGTCACCGGGGCCGGGCGAGGGCTCGGCCTCGCCTACGCGAGCCACCTCGCCCGGGTCGGGGCCGCCGTGGTGGTCAACGACATCGACGGGGACCTCGCCGCGGCGGCCGCCGAGGGCATCCGGGCCGCGGGTGGCGCGGCTGCGGCCAGCGACCACGACGTGGCCGACGCCGACGGCGCGCAGGCCATCGTCGACCGCTGCCTCACCGAGTTCGGACGCGTCGACGGCCTCGTCAACAACGCCGGGGTGATCCACGAGGCGCTCCCGCCCGACGAGGACCCGCGACGGGCCCGCGAGCTGATCGAGGTCAACGTGCTCGGGGTGATCTTCACCGGCCTCGCCGCGGTGCGCGCCATGACCGGCGGCGGCTCGATCGTCAACATCTCCTCCGGCGCCGCGCTCGGCCAGCGCACGCTCGGCACCTACGCCGCGAGCAAGGGCGCCGTCGCCTCCCTGACCTACTCCTGGGCGCTGGACCTCGAGCCCGCCGGCATCCGCGTCAACGCCGTCTGCCCGGTCGCCCGCACGCGCATGGTCCTCGCCTCCGAACGCGCCCAGCGCAACTGCCCGCCGGACAGCACGCCCGACAAGATCGCGCCGCTCGTGGCCTACCTGCTCGGCGACGGCTCGGCCGGCGTGACCGGCCAGCTGATCCGCTGCAACGGCCCGCGGCTGCACATCGTCGGCCAGCCCTACCTCAAGGCGCCGATCCTCGAGCGCGACACCTGGGACGCCGAGAGCGTCGAGCGGGCCTTCGCCGAGGTCTTCCACGCCCACCTCGAGCCGTACGGGCTGGAGAAGCGGCTGCCGCCGACGCTGCGCAGGTGGCTCGACGAGCCGCAGTGGGGAATGATCTCCTGACCGGTGAGTGGGCGGCCGCGTCGAGCCGGGCGGCCGCCCACCCGCACCGGTCAGCGCGCCGCGGTGAGCAGGGCGTGCGTGCGCTCGATCTCGTCGAACGACTTCGGCTTCGCGGTCGCCGCCTTCGCGGTCGCCGACTGTCCATTCGGGCCGACGGCGGGCTTGCCCGCGGTGTAGAGCCACGTCTGGAACAGGCTGTCGAGCTGCTTGCCGGAGACCCGCTCGGCGAGCGCGATGAACTGGTCGGTCGTCGCGGTGGCGTACTTGTGCTGGCGCGTCCACGTCTTCAGGATCCGGAAGAACGCGGTGTCGCCCACCGCGGTCCGCACGGCCTGCAGGGTCATGCCGCCACGGTCGTACACGGCGTCGTCGAACTGGTTCGCCGGTCCCGGGTCACCGGGCAGCACCTGCCAGAAGGCGTCGTCGGCCGGGATCGAGTCGTAGGTGAACTGCGCGACCTCCGCCGGCGTGCCCTCACCCTGGTGGTCCGACCACAGGTACTCCGCATAGGTCGCGAAGCCCTCGTTCAGCCAGATCTCCCGCCAGTCGTGCACCGACACGGAGTCGCCGAACCACTGGTGGGCGTTCTCGTGCGCGACGACCGACGTGTTGGAGCCCTGGTTGAAGAAGCCGGCGTCGTACACCGGGCGCGTCTGGTTCTCCAGCGCGAAACCCAGGCTGGTGTCGACGATGCCGCCCTGCGCCTCGAACGGGTACGGCCCGAAGTGCTGTGCCAGCACCTCGACGATCTCCGGCGTGCGCTCCACCGACGCCCGCGCGGCGTCGGCGCTGTCGCCGAGGTCGTCGCCGTACGCCCTGATGAACGGCAGGCCGTTCGGTGCCTGCGACGCCTGCGCGTCGTACTGGCCGAGCGTGAGGAACGTCAGGTACGGCGCCTGCGGCTTCGTGCTGCGCCAGTCGTACCGGACCATGCCGGCGGTGGTCTGCTCGATCCTCGTGAGCACGCCGTTGGACAGCGCCTCGACACCGTCGGGCACGGCGATCGACACGTCGAAGGTCGCCTTGTCCCGCGGGTGGTCGTTGCTCGGGTACCACCACGGCGCGATCTGCGGCTCGTTCACCGCGAGCGCGCCGGTCGGCGTCTTCGTCCAGCCGGAGAAGCCGTAGAGCCGGTAGGGCTCGGGCTTGTCGCTGTAGCGGACGACGATCGTGAGGTCGCTTCCCTTCCGCAGCGTCGCCTTCGGGGTGACGGTCAGCTCGCCCGCGTCGGTCGCGAACGTGGCCGGCACGTTGTTGATGCGGACCGAGGAGACCTGGAGCAGGAAGTCCAGGTTGAACTCCGTGAGGTCCTGGGTCGCGCGCGCCAGGATGGTGGTCGTGCCGGAGAGCTGGTCGGTGGCCGGCTGGTAGCTCAGCCGGATGTCGTAGTGCTTCGCGTCGTAGCCGCCGTTGCCGTCGAGCGGGTAGTAGGAGTCGCCGAGTCCGGGCGCCCCCGCCGCCGGGGCCGCGCTCGCGGACGAGCCGAACAGGACGGTTGCCAGTGCGGTCGCCGTGGCGACGACGAAAGCACGTGATCTCCGCTTCATGGGTCCACACCTCCAGTTGCCTTCGAACGCAGCACGATAGGCCCCCACCCCCGCAAGTCCAACGCGCCGAACCCGCGAGTCCCCGGTTCTGGTCCGCGAGTCCCCCGTTCGGACGCGAGCGGGCGCGGGGTGTGGCACAGTACTGGCGATCACGGACCAGTCGGGGAGAAAGCCATGGGAGACAAGACCTTCAGCCGCCGGCGGTTCGGCGTGCTTGCCGCCGGGGCCGGGCTCGCCGCCGCGGCCGCGCCGCTGGTCACCGCCGGGTCGGCGAGCGCGGCCATCGACAAGTACCACGGGCCGCTGCTGACCGCGGGCTGGGAGGAGTTCAAGCAGGCCGTGGCGCTCGGCCGGCACAACCTCACCAAGGTCGTCGCCACGTGGGGCGCGCCGTGGGACGACCCGGACTTCCAGCTGGCGCTCGCGAACCTGACGCCGTACACGATCGTGCGCACCGGTACCGGCGACACCGACAACGTCCTCGACCCGGGCGCGGTGGTGAACGAGATCCGCCCGTTCTACCAGTACTCCACGCAGGTCCGCCCCGCCGACCGGCTGATCATCGAGCTCGGCAACGAGCCGAACCTGCACCGCGGCACCGACTTCATCCAGCCCTACGCCGACTCGCTGCACGCCTCGATCGACGCCGTGGCGGCCAACTTCCCCGGCGTGCGGATCTGCAGTCCCGGCATCGCGCCCGGCGGCACCTCCAGCTACCACGACTGGTTCTGGAACCAGCGCTACAAGGACGCGGTCAACCGCTGCGACTTCGTCGGCTTCCACTTCTACGGCGCGACGGAGTTCGACCCGGTCGTCTACGACATCGTCGGCGCGCTGACCGGACACTTCCCCGGCAAGCTCTGGATCGCCACCGAGTACGGCCTCAACTACGCCTACGACGGCGACCCGACCGCGCAGAAGCAGGCCAAGTGCCGTGCCTACAGCGACATGATCCACCGCAACGGCCACCCCGACATCCAGAACCTGCTCTGGGGCGCCACCTACTTCCACATCGACACCCAGTCGCCGGACCCGCTGTTCCAGGCCTACAACGTCGCCCCCGACGGGCCGGCCGGCTACCAGTCCTGACCCGCCGCACACCGCCGAGGGGGATCATGGCGGGGTGCGGCAGTGGTGGACGGGACTGAGCGGGCGGCGGCAGGCGCTGCTCGCCGTCGTGGCGCTCGCGGTCGTGGCCGGGGTCGCGGCGGCGGTGGCCGGGCTCGTGCCGCAGCGCCCGGCGCCCGCGCGGGACGGCGTGGGGCCGGTGCTGCTGGTGCCGGGGTACGGCGGCGCCCGCGAGTCGCTGTCCACTTTGGCCGGCCAGGTGCGCCGGACCGGCCGGGAGGCCACCGTCCTCACGCTGCCCGGCGACGGCACCGGCGACCTGCGGGCCCAGGTCCGGGTGCTCGACCGGGCGGCCCGCGACGCCCTCGCGGCCGGCGCGCCGTCGGTCGACGTGATCGGCTACTCCGCGGGCGGCGTGGTGGCCCGGCTATGGGTGGCCACAGCCGACGGTGCGGCCGCCGCCCGCCGGGTGATCACGCTCGGCTCTCCCTTGCACGGCACGAGGATCGCGTCGGCGGGCGGGGTGCTGGCGCCCGGCGCGTGCCCGGTCGCCTGCCAGCAGCTCAGCCCCGGCAGCGCGCTGCTCGCCGGGGTCGCCGGGGATCCGGGGGTGCCGTGGCTGTCGATGTGGACGGAGGACGACCGGACCGTGCTGCCGCCCGACTCCGCGCGCCTGGCCGGCGCGGTCAACGTGTCGCTGCAGGACGTCTGCCCGGACGCGGAGATCGCGCACTCGCAGCTGCCCGGCGACCCGCTCGTGACCGCCCTCGTGCTGCGCGCGCTGGGCACCGCCCCGCTCGCCGCGCCGGATCCGGGCGCCTGCGCGGCGGCGCGGGCTACGTCGTGATGTCCTTGGTCGCGAAGTTCGCCCACGCGGCGCCGAAGAAGACCACGATGTAGCCGGCCTGCAGCAGCAGGCCGCGGTCGATGTTGTGCCAGAAGATCGGGTCGCGGAAGAAGTCGATCCAGGACAGCCAGTAGTTCGTCGGCAGGTACGGCTTGAGCGGGTCGGCCGCGTCCAGCGTCTGCATGATCGAGCTCGCGATCAGCACCGCCAGCGACGCGAGCGCCGCGCCGAGCGCGGAGTCCGACAGCGTCGACCAGAGCAACGCGATCGTGCCGAACCCGAGCATCGACACGACGATGTAGCCGACCGCGGCCATCATCCGGACCGCGAGCTCGGCCGGGTCGAGCGAGGCGCCGGACAGGGACGTGACCGTGCCGGGCTGGCCGACGGCCTCCGCGCCGGTGCCGAACAACGCGATGCCGACCACGAGGGAGAACACCACCACGATGGTCATCGCGAGGACGATGTAGACGGTCAGCGCGGCGAGCTTCGCGGCCAGCAGCCGGAAACGCGACACCGGCCGCACGAGCAGGTAGCGCAGCGTCCCGGTGGCCGACTCACCCGCGATCGCGTCGCCCGCGTACACCGCGACCGCGAGCGGCAGGAACACGGGCAGCACCATCGCGAGCGCGGCGGCCGGGTACAGGGAACCGTTGTCCAGCACGGCGGACAGGAACGCGCCGCCCTGTCCCGGCGGGGGCGCGAGGTCCGAGATGGACAGCAGGACCGCCACGAGCGCGGGAACCGCGCACAGCAACAGGATCGACAGCCACACCCGCGGGCGCAGCACCAGCTTGCGCAGCTCGACGGCGATCACGGCGTGCCCCCGATCCGGTCGCTGCCGTGCCCGGTCACGTCGAGCACGATCTCCTCCAGCGACAGCCGCTGCTCGGAGATCGCCGTGACCCGCACGCCCTCGCCGACGAGGCGGGCGTTGAGCGCGGCGGGGTCCGCGGCCCGCACGAGCAGCCGCTCGCCGTCGCGCTCGACGACCTGGCCGTCCAGCAGCGCGTCGACCCGTGCGACGTCCGGGGTGTGCACGTGGACGTGCCCGGTGGGCGCCCGCAGGCTCGCGAGCTCGTCCTGCAGGACCAGCCGGCCGCGGTCCACGACGCCGACCCGGGTGCACAGCTGCTCGACCTCGCTGAGCAGGTGGCTGGACAGGAACACCGTGGTGCCGGCCTCGTTCAGGTCGATCAGCAGGTCGCGGATCTCCCGGATGCCGCGCGGGTCCAGGCCGTTGGTCGGCTCGTCGAGGATCAGCAGCTCCGGCTCGCGCAGCAGCGCGGCGGCGAGCCCCAGTCGCTGGCGCATGCCCAGCGAGTACGCGCGCACCGGGCGGCGGTCCACGCCGTCCATGCCCACCCGCTCGAGCGCCTCCTCGATCCGCCGCTTGCGGGTGCGCCGCGGCCCGCCCGGCCCGGCCGCGTCGAGCAGCTGGAGGTTGCGCCGGCCGGACAGGTGCGGGTAGGCCGCCGGTCCCTCGACCAGCGCGCCGATCCGGGGGAGCACGGCCGGCGCGTGGGCGGGCATCCGCTCGCCGAGCACCTCGATCTCGCCGCTCGTGGCGTAGACCAGGCCGAGCAGCAGGCGTACGAGCGTGGTCTTGCCGGAGCCGTTCGGGCCGAGGAAGCCGTACCGGTCGCCGCGGCGGACGTCGAGGTCGACGCCGTCCACCGCGACGACGCGGCCGTAGCGTTTGGTGAGCCCGCGGGTGACGATCACGGGCCACCCCGGGACCGGGCGGTCAGCTCGCCCGCGGCGGCGCGCAGGACGTCGGTCGTGGTCATGCCCGCGAGCAGGTACCACCGGCTGGAGAACTCGGCACGCGCCACGACCACCGACAGCGGCGCGATGGCGAGCTCCAGCGCCTCGCCGCCCGCCAGCTCCTTGCTGACGCCACCCGCCTTGGTGATCGCCTCGGCCGCGTCCGAGCCGATGCTGCGGGGGACCGGCATGGCGACGAACGCGGACAGGCCCGCGCCGTACACGCCGACCCCGTGCACCCCGCCGATGTCGGCCTGGCGCAGCTCCCGGCCGGCGAGGAAGACCGGTACCCGGCCGCGGCCCAGGGCGCCGAGCACGTCGCCGAGGTCGGGCGCGGTCGCGAGGCTGAACCCGCTGGTCGGCGAGCGTCTCGGCACGAGCACGCCGGGGCCCGGCCGGGTCGTGTCCAGCTCGGCGAACCGGGAGCGGAGCACGGGGCGGTCCGCGCCGCGGGCGGTCAGCTCCGTGGCGAGCGGCAGGCCGGTGTCCGGGTCGGCCCACATGTCGACGTGGCCGATCGTGGTGTCCGGGTCGGCCGGGGTGAGCCGCAGGCCGGCGGCGTCGTGCCCGGCCACCCGGCGGGCGGGCAGGGCCGTGACGGGATCGCCCGCGGCGGCGGTGAGCACGCGGCGGGCGAGCTCGGGCGGCAGCAGGTCGCCGGCGCGGGGCAGGCGCACCGGCGGGTCGCCGAACAGCCGGGTGAGCAGGTTCGCGCCGTAGTCCCAGGTGAACTCCCCGGCCGGGGTGCGGTAGACGTCCCGCTCGCCGACGCCGGTGATCACGTCGAAGCGCCAGTTCGCCGGGTCGGCGTACCACGTTCGGACGTGCGTGGTGGTGGTCAGCAACGCGGTCAGGTCCGCGACCTTGGGCAGCTCGGGCAGCGCGAGCGTGCCGGTGATCTCGGCGTAGCCCTGGTACGGGCGGTCGGCCGAGGCGAGGATCTTCGCGCGCAGGGCGGCCGGGTCGATCTCCCGCGCCGCGGCGGGCAGCCAGCCGGGCACCTGCGGGACGAGCACGGCCACCACGGCCACGGCGGCGACCAGCGCCCAGCCGCGGACCGTCCTTCGCCGAACCACAGACAAGGCGTCACCACCTCCGCCCCCCTTTTGTACGCCTCGGGGGCGTCGGATCGGCGTACGGCGCGCATTACGGTCCGCGAACCACGGTCCGCACCGACGCCGGTCGGGCGCGCCGTGCCGTGCCGGCTGCGCCGAGAGCCTGCCTTAGCCCGCCTTGCGCAGGTCCTCGGCGGCCGCCAGCAGCCGGCGCGCGGCCGGCCCGTCCACGCCGGTCAGGTCGGGCGAGACCTGCGTGAACACCCGCGCGATGGCCTCGACGAGGCCGACCGCCGACGCCGCGGTCAGCTCGACCGCGACCCGCGCGGACGCGCCGCGGTCCGGGTTCACGAAGTCGAGGTTGAGCGTGTGGTCGGCCTGCGCGTGGACGGGGTGGTCGAAGTAGACGGTCGTGGACGTGAGGGGGAACCAGCCCTGCGCCCCCTTGCCGCTGCCCGCGGTCGCGCTCTGCTCGGTGACATAGGTGCACATCAGGCACTCGCCTCCTGAACTGTGAGGTGCCGGCCGAGGAACTCACGCACCAGCCGCCAGCCCTCGACGGCCGCGGCCGGGCGGTACGCGGGCCGGTCGGTGGCGAAGAACGCGTGGCCGGCGTCGTCGAAGCGGTGGAACTCGTGCGGCTTGCCCAGCCCGGTCAGGATCTCGTCGAACCGCTCGACCTCGGCGGGTGTCGGCGCCTTGTCGTCCTTGCCGAACAGGCCCAGCAGCGGGCACGACAGGTCACCGAGCCGCGGCTCCAGCGACGGCACGGTCAGCTTGTACTCCGCGGGCGGCGGGTTCAGCACGAACGCGCCGTAGCAGTCGATCGCCGCGTCGATCTCCAGGCCGCAGCCGGCGAGCACGGACTGCCGCCCGCCCGAGCAGAAGCCGATGGTGGCGACCTTGCCGTTGCCGGTCGCGTGCGCGCGCAGGTAGGCCGCCGCGCCCTCGACGTCGCCGAGCAGCCGCTCGTCCGGCACGCCGCCGGCCGCGCGCGAGGCGGCCGCCGCGTCGTCCGGGTCCGCGCCCGGCGCGTCCCGCTGGTGCAGGTTGGGACACACCGCCGACCAGCCCCAGCTCGCGAACTTGCGGGTGATCTCCTTGGTCGCCTCGTCGTAGCCCGGCATGTGGTGAATCACGACCACCCCACCGGCCGGCGGCGCGCCGACCGGATGTGCCGCGTACGCCTCGATCTCGTCGCCGGCGCCGGTCACCGTGACGGTGCCGGCCTCGATGCCATCGCGCATGGCTGCTCCCGAAGTAGTTAGCTACAGCAACGACCTCACCCTATTCGTCACGCCGGCGGGCGCACCCGGCGGTGACGCACCGCGTCGTCGGCGTCGAACCGGGTGAGGATCGCGGCCAGCAGCGCGCGGGCGTCGGCGACCCGCTCGGCGCCGAACTCCGCGGCCAGCTCGGCTTCGAGGGCCGCGCGGCGCACCCGCGTCCCGTCGACGGCGGCGGTGCCGCGCGCGGTGAGCGCCAGCAGCTTCGCGCGCGCGTCCGCCGGCGACGGCTCGCGGGTCAGCAGGCCGCGGCGCTCCAGGTCGGCGACCGCCTTGGACGCGGCCTGCTGCGTGACGCCCATCCGCTCGGCCAGCGCGGTGATCGACAGCGGCCCGGCGACCACGTGCTGGATCACCACGCCGTCGTTGAACCGCAGGTCGCCGTACCCGTCGGCGGCCAGCCGGCGCTGCACCTCGCCGGTCATCGCCCAGCCCGCGAACAGGGCGAGGAGTGACAGCCCGAGGTCGGCGGGCCTAGGATGCACAACCATGGTTGTGAAATCTAGCAGGCCGCCGGACGAGCTGCTCGGCGAGTTCGTCCGCGTCGCGCACCGGATCGTCTGGTGCACGCTGGCCACCGCCGACCGCCACGGCCGCCCGCGGTCCCGCGTCGTGCACCCGTACTGGGAGCGCACGCCGGACGGCCTCACCGGTTGGGTCTTCACCCGGCCGGCGACCCCGAAGGTCGCGCACCTGGCGCGGACGCCGTTCGCCTCGTGCTCCTACTGGGACCCGGCCCAGGAGGTCGCCGTCGCCGAGTGCGACGCCGTGCTCGCCGGCGACGCGGCCAGCCGCCGCAGGCTGTGGGAGCTGGTCTCCACCGCGCCGGAGCCGCTGGGCTTCGACCCGCGGATCATGGGCTGCACGGACGCCCTCGACCCGGTGGTCACGGTGCTGCGCATGACGCCGTGGCGGCTGACGACGCCGGCCGGCTCGTGGCAGCGGGCGTCGCTCACCGCTTCGTCCGCGCCGTAGGCGTGGCCGTGGTCGGATCTTCCGGCCACGGATGCTTGGGGTAGCGGCCGCGCAGCTCGGTGCGCACCTGCCGGTAGCCCTCGCGCCAGAAGGACTTCAGGTCACGCGTGATCGCCACCGGGCGGCCGGCGGGGGAGAGCAGGTGCAGCAGCACGGGCGCGCGCCCGCCCGCCACCGTGGGTGTCTCCGTCCAGCCGAACGCCTCCTGCACCTTGACCGGCAGGACCGGCTCGTCGCCGGAGTAGTCCACCTTGATCCGCGCGCCGGACGGGACGGCCAGCCGGTCCGGCGCGAGCTCGTCGAGCCGGGCGGCCGCGGGCCAGGGAAGCAGCCGGCCGAGCGCGTCGTGGACGTCGGCCCGCTCGAGGTCGGCCCGCCGCGTGGCGCGGGCGAGCTCCGGGCCGAGCCACACCGGGGCCGCCTCGAGCAGCGCGACGTCGTCGACGGCCGGCCAGGGGTCGCCGATCGCCTTGTGCAGCAAGGAAAGGCGATCCCGCAGGCGGGTGGCCGCCGACGTCCAGCGCAGCAGGCCGAGACCGTCGCGGCGCAGGCCGTCGAGGAGGGCCGCGCGCAGCGCGCCGGCGTCCGGGTCGGTCAGCGGCCGCTCGCGCAGGACGATCGCGCCGAGCCGGGTGACCCGGCGGGCCACCACGTCGCCGCCGGACCAGGCCACCTCGTCCACTGTGGACAGCAGGGCCGGGGCGGCGCGCTCGGCCAGGGCCTGGCCGGCGCGCGCGGCGAGCCGGATCTTGCCCTGCGCGCGGCCGGGCTGGCGGTCGGCGCTCGCGATGGCGAGCCACTCGGGGCCGGTGTCGCGATCGAGCTCCGCGCCGGTGCCACCGGCCATCAGGTACGCCCGCGACCCCGGCGCACGGCGGCGGGCCAGCCGCTCGGGGTGGGCGAGCGCGACGACGAGCGCGGCGTCGGGTGTCCCTTGTGGACCGGCGGGTACGAGCGCGGCGAGCCGGCGCACCTCCCGGCGCCAGCGGCGGGTGCGCTCGCCGTCGTCGCGGCGCAGGCGCCGGATGGCGTCCTCGACGTCGTCGCCGGTGGCGAGCGTGTCGTCGTCGAGCAGCGCCACGACCTCGGCCGCGGCGGTGGCGCCGACCTGCTCCGCGCCGTCGAGCAGCGCCCGGGCCAGGCGCGGGTGCAGGCCGACCCCGGCGATCCGCCGCCCGCGCCCGGTGACGGCGCCCGCGGGGTCGAGTGCGCCCAGCGCGGTCAGCACGGCGCGGCCGGCGGCGAGCGCGCCGGCCGGCGGCGGGTCCCACCAGTCGAGGCCGGCGCCGTCGGGCGTGCCCCAGCAGGCGAGCTCCAGGGCGAGCCGGGTGAGGTCGGCGGTGCGGATCTCGGGTTCGGGCTGGGCGGGCAGCGTGGTGTGCTCGTGCTCGGGCCAGCACCGGTACACCTGGCCCGGCGCCTCCCGGCCCGCGCGCCCGGCCCGCTGCTCGGCGACCGACGCGGAGACCCGGGTGGTGACGAGCCCGCCGAGCCCGCGCCGGTGGTCCATCGTGGACATGCGGGCGAGGCCGGAGTCCACCACCGCGCGCACGCCCGGCACGGTCAGGCTGGACTCGGCGACCGCGGTGGCGAGCACCACCCGCTGCCGGTCGCCGGGGCGCAGTGCCGCGTCCTGGCGCGCCGCGGGGAGCCGGCCGTGCAGGGGCACGACGTCGACGCCGGTCAGCAGCGCGCCGGTGCGGGCGATCTCCCCGGCGCCGGGCAGGAACGCGAGCACGTCACCGGCCGACCCGGCCAGCGCGGTGCGGGCCGCGCGGGCGACGCACGCCTCGATGCGCTCGCCCCGGACCGGCGGCGTGTACGCGACGGTCACCGGGTAGGTGCGCACGTGCGCCCGGATCACCGGGGTGGCCGGGCCCAGGAGCTCGGCGATCCGGTCGGTGGCCACGGTCGCGGACGTGGCGAGCAGCCGCAGGTCCGGGCGCAGGCCCGCGCGGGCGTCGAGCAGGAGCGTGAGCAGCAGGTCGGCGTCGAGGTGGCGCTCGTGGCACTCGTCGAGCAGGACCACGTCCGTGCCGGGCAGGGCCGGGTCGGCCTGCAGGCGCCGGACGAGCAGGCCGGTGGTGACGACCTCGACCCGCGTGCGGGCCGACGTCCGGCGGTCGCCGCGCACGGCGTAGCCGACGGTCTCGCCGACCCGCTCGCCGAGGATGTCCGCCATCCGCGCGGCCGCCGCCCGGGCCGCGAGCCGCCGCGGCTCGGCCACCACGACGCGGCCGGCCGTGCCCTCGAGCAGCGCGAGCGGGACGACCGTCGTCTTGCCGGTGCCCGGCGGCGCGACGAGCACGGCCGCGCCGTGCCCGGCGAGCGCCGCGGTGACGTCGGCCAGCACGGCGCGGACGGGAAGGTCGGGCAGCCGCACGTCTGCGAGTGTGCCGGGCGCGCGGACCGGCCGAGCAGGCGGCGGCCCGTGGTGACTCAGATCACATTTCCCATGGTCGGCAGAATGGTCGGTGTCATGGACGAGAAGCGGATGGTGAAGGTCTCCAAGCGCCTGTCGCTGCACCTGCGGCACGCGCCGGAGCAGATCGGGCTCGAGCTCGGCCCGGGCGGCTGGGTGGCGGTCGACGAGCTGCTGGACGCGCTGTCGCGCAACGGGTTCCCGGTCGATCGCGAGGAGCTGGCCGAGGTGGTGGCGAGCAGCGACAAGCAGCGTTTCGCCGTCGACGACACCGGCACGATGATCCGCGCCAACCAGGGCCACTCCGTGCCGGTCGACCTCGGGCTCGCCGAGGCGGAGCCGCCGGACCTGCTCTTCCACGGCACGGTCGGCGCCGCGCTGGCCGCCATCCGCCGCGACGGCCTGCGACCGATGCGGCGCCACCACGTGCACCTGTCGGCCTCCGTCGAGACCGCGACCCGGGTCGGCGCCCGGCGGGGCGAAGCGGTCGTGCTGGAGGTCGACGCGGCGGGCATGCGGGCCGGTGGCCACCGGTTCTTCCGCAGCGCCAACGACGTCTGGCTGGTGGCCGCGGTGCCGCCCGAATACCTGCGGTAGCCGTTCGGGTACCCTGCTGACCGGGGGCGACCGGCACCAGCTGGGGGAAGGCGACGCGTGGACACGGCAACTGAACAACGCCGCGACCACCCGGCGCCAGGTACCGACAGCGCGTCGCGTGGGTTCCGCACCGACGTCCAGGCGTTGCGGGCGATCGCCGTGCTGGCCGTGGTGGTCAACCACATCTGGCCCGACCATCTCTCCGGCGGCTATGTCGGCGTCGACGTCTTCTTCGTCATCTCCGGGTTCCTGATCAGCTCGCACCTCGACCGCGAGCTCGTCGCCACCGGCCGGGTGCGCCTCGGCCGCTTCTACGCCCGCCGCGTGCGCCGGCTGCTGCCCGCGGCGTTCCTCGTGCTGGGGCTCTGCATCCTCGCCGCGTACCTGCTGCTGCCCTACCCGCGCTGGGCCGCGAACGCGCAGGAGATCTTCGCCAGCGCGACCTACTGGGAGAACTGGCTGCTCGCCGCCCACTCGGTCGACTACTCCGCCGCGGACTCCGCCGCGAGCCTCGTGCAGCACTACTGGTCGCTGTCGGTGGAGGAGCAGTTCTACCTGTTCTGGCCGGTGCTGCTGTTCCTCCTGTTCAAGATCTGGGTCCGCCCCGCCCAGCTCACCGGCATGGCCCTCGTCGGCGGCGCCTCGCTGTACTACAGCATCTACCTGACCCAGCACTCGCCCAACGAGGCCTACTTCGTCACCCCGGTCCGCGTGTGGGAGTTCGCCCTCGGCGCGATCGTCGCGCTCGCCGGCGCGCGGCTCGCGCTGCCCAAGGCCGTCGCCGGATACGCCTCGCTGGCCGGCCTGTCCATGATCATCGCGGCGGCGGTCTTCTACGGCGACGACACCCCGTTCCCCGGCTACCTCGCGCTCGTCCCCACCCTCGGTACCGCGCTCGTGATCATGGCCGGCCACCGCGGCGATCGGCAGTGGCACACGGTCGTGACCGGGTCCCGCCCGGTTCAGCTCGTCGGCGACGTCAGCTACTCGCTCTACCTCTGGCACTGGCCGCTGATCCTGCTCGCCCCGTTCGTGCTCGGCGACCTGCTGCCGGCCGGCCGGCTGACGCTGCCCTACCAGCTGGGCATCCTCGGCGTGTCGCTGCTCGCGGCCATCGCGTCGAAGTACCTCGTCGAGGACACCGTCCGCACCTGGCAGCCGCTCGCCCGCCGGACCGGGCTCACGTTCGCGGCCATGACCGTCGGGCTGGCCGTGCTCGCCGCCTTCTCCTTCGGGCTGACCAACAACTACGACAAGCGCGTGGCCCAGGCCGAGGCGGCCGCCGAGCGCGCCGCGGCCGCCGCGGTCAAGCGCCCGCCGCCGTGCGTGGGCGCGTCGGCGATGATCCCGGGCAACAAGTGCGCGCGGAAGCTCGGCCCGGCCACGGTCGTGGAGATGGGCCCGGTCAACGAGTACTACAAGCTCGCCGACAGCTGCGTGTCGACTCCCGAGAACATGGTCGGCGACAAGCGGACCACGGTCGTCTGCGACTACAGCGACGGCAAGTCCGACGCGGACGTCGTCTGGCTCATCGGGGACTCGCACGCCCAGCAGTGGCAGAGCCCGCTGATCGACATGGCCCGCGAGCGCAAGTGGGTGCTCAAGCTCGCCTACCTCGGCGGCTGCCCGTTCGCCGCGATCGAGTTCGCCGGCTACACGGTGCCCGGCGCGGACAAGACCGGCGAGCAGGCGTGCATGGACTGGACCGCGCGGATGTCGGAGGTCATCGCCGACGACGAGCCGACCGCCGTCGTGATGAGCTTCTACGCCCGCAAGGAGTTCGCCGACGACGGCCGCGGGCGGTCGCAGACCGAGCAGTACCAGGACGGCCTCGAGGAGTACTGGCGGAAGTGGACCGATGCCGGCGCCCGCGTGGTGGTGCTGGCCGACCCGCCGCTCAACGGCGCCGTCCGCGAGGTCGACTGCGTGGTGATCAACCCGCAGAAACCGACCGCCTGCGCGGTGGACCGCAAGCTCGCCCAGCCGCCGGACCCGCTGGTCGAGTCCGCGCGGCGGACCGACCTCGACGACGTGTCGCTCGTGGACCTCACCGACTACTTCTGCGACCCGCGGCGCTGCTACGCGGTGGTGGGCAACGTCGCCGTCTACTACGACGCGAACCACCTCAACCGCGAGTTCAGCCGCAGCCTCAAGCCGATGATCGAGGACGCGCTCCGCCTCCGCTGACCCGCTGACCCTCCCGCGTGGGAGAGACCACACGGGCGGACCCGGCCCAAATGCATAAGCAAGTGATATAAAATTGGGGATGGCCGCATACGACGCCGCGGAGCTCTCCGCCGCCCTCGAGGAACTCGTCCGCAGCTACCGGCGGCTGAACCCGGCGGGCGGGCTCTCCGCCACGGCCGCGGCCACGCTGTCCAGCCTGGACCGGCGCGGGCCCGCGCGGCTCACCGAGCTGGCCGTCCAGGAGGGCGTCAGCCAGCCGGCCATGACCCAGCTGATCACCCGGCTGCAGGGCGCGGGCCTGGCCACCCGCGAGCCCGATCCCGCGGACGGCCGCGTGGTGCGGGTGCGCATCACGGACACCGGCCGCGCGGAGCTGCGCCACCGGCGGGCGGTGCGGACCACCCGGCTCGCCGCGCTCCTCGAGCGGCTCCCCGTCGCCGAGCAGGAAGCGCTGACCGCCGCCCTCCCGGCGGTCGCCACGCTGACGCGGCTGTCCCACGAACGAGAACGGAGCACGTCATGACCGGCGCGGGCGCCGCCAGCCCCTTCAAGCAGCCGAAGGCCGTGTTCGCGGTCGCGTTCGCCTGCGTCGTGTCCTTCATGGGCATCGGCCTGGTGGACCCGATCCTGCCCGCCATCTCGCACGACCTGAACGCCACGCCGAGCCAGGTGACGCTGCTGTTCACGAGCTACCTGGTGATCACCGCGGTGGCCATGCTGAGCACCGGCTGGGTGTCCAGCCGCATCGGCGCGAAGAAGACCCTGATCGCCGGGCTCGCGCTGATCGTCGTGTTCAGCGCGCTGGCCGGCACGTCGGACTCGATCGCGGGCATCGTGGGCTTCCGGGCCGGCTGGGGCGTGGGCAACGCCCTGTTCATCGCGACCTCGCTCGCGGTCATCGTGGCGTCGGCGACCGGCGGGTTCGTCGGCGCGATCGTCCTGTACGAGACCTCGCTGGGGGTCGGCATCGCGGTCGGCCCGCTGCTCGGCGGCCTGCTCGGCGACATCAGCTGGCGCGGCCCGTTCTTCGGCGTGGCCGTGCTCATGGCCATCGCGCTGCTCGCGACCGTGATCCTCGTCGAACCGCTGCCCAGACCGGACCACCGCACGAGCATCCTGGAACCGTTGCGGGCCCTGCGCCACCGCGGGCTGGCGCTGATGTCGCTGACCGCGCTCTGCTACAACTGGGCGTTCTTCACGGTGCTGGGCTACGCGCCGTTCCCGATGGGGCTCGGCGCGATCGAGCTCGGCCTCGTGTTCACCGGCTGGGGCGCGCTCGTCGCGATCTTCTCCGTGTTCGGCGCGCCCTGGCTGCAGGCCCGCCTGGGCATCGCCCGCACGCTGTACCTCAACCTGTTCCTGTTCGCGCTCACCGTGCTCGTCATCGCGATCTGGACGACCACCCCCGCGGTGCTGATCGTCTGCGTGATCGTCGCCGGCGTGTTCATCGGCGTGAACAACACGGTCACCACCCAGGCGGTCATGACGATCTCGCCGGTGGAGCGCCCGGTCGCCTCCGCCGCCTACGGGTTCGTCCGCTTCATCGGCGGCGGGCTCGCCCCGTTCGCGGCCGGCCAGCTCGTCGAGGCGACCAACATCCACGTGCCGTTCTTCATCGGGGCCGGCACGCTGCTCGTCGGCATCCTCATCCTGCGCTCGGCGCGCGCGGAGCTGGCCCACGCCGAGCGGGTACAGGCGCAGAGCGTCGCCGCGCCGCCCGCGGACGCGCCGTCGCTGTCCACGGTGGAGCTCGACACCGGCGCGGCGGCTAGCACCGAGCGCCCGATCGTCGCGGCGATCGACGACTCGCCCACGGCCCACCAGGTCGCCGGCACCGCCGGGCGCCTCGCCGCGGTCAACGGCCGGGCGGTGCACGTGCTGCACGTTCAGGAGCAGGTCTCCACGACGGAGGCGGCGGCCGGCGGCGAGGCGCTGGCGGCGGCCCGCGAGCTCGTGCGCACGCACCTGAAACGCCTGGCGGCCGACGGCGTGCCCGTGGTCGGGCACGTGCTGCGCAACGCCGGCGACCACGGCGCGGCCGGGCGGGCGATCAGCGAGTACGCCAACGAGATCGGCGCGCGGGCGGTCGTCATCGGCGCGCCGACCCACGGCGGGCTGCCGGCCCTGATGGATGCGAGCGCGAGCCGGGAGATCTGGCGGACCGTCCACTGCGACGTCCTCATCGTCAACCCGGCCACCGTGCTCGCCGGCGCCGCGGCCGGCTGACCCGCGACGTCAGCCGCGCGCCTCGCACCACTTCTTCAGGCTGGACGCCTCCAGGTCGACCAGCCGCCGGATCGTGCGGCCGACGAACAGGGCCGCGACGGGGGCCAGCGGGCCGGTGAGCTCGAACGTCAGCAGCGCCTCGACCCCGCCGTCCCGTTCGGTCACCGCGTGCTCGGCGGCCATCCGCACGCCCGGGCTGGTCGCCGCCCACGTGAAGGCCCGGTCCGGGGCCAGCTCGGTCACGGTCCACGTGCGCTTCGGCTGGTTCGGCTGGCGGACCTCGGCCGTGCTGCCCACCCGCAGCTCGCCGTCGTCGAGGCGCCGGACCGCGGTCATCGTCGGTGTCCACTCCGGCCAGGTCTCGACCATCCGCACGGTCTGCCACACCAGCTCGGCGGGCGCGTCGATCGTGATCATGCGCTCGTGCCGCATAGCCCCTCCTCCAGAACGTCCCCGCGATTCGATTGTGCCCACCGCGCCGCGGTCACCGGGTCGGGGTACCCCGCAGGGGGATGGGCACCCGGCCGCCGGCCACGCGCGCGAACGCCGCCGCGTTGCCGCGTCCCGGGGAAATGACTGGCAGGCGGACTGCCGCCGCGCCGCCGGCGAGCCATGTTCCACATGCCGGCCGCGCCGCGCGGTAGACCTGTAGGGAATTGTTTCCGTTTTCCTCAACCCCTCAACACTGGCGTCCCGCGCGGCGTGTCCGTATGGTACGCACCCAGTTCCAACACGTGGGTTAGCAAGAATTGGGCGCGTTGCCCGACTGGGGGGTACCGGCGCGGTTTCCTTGCTGATTGTCGTGACATATCGGGGTGTCCATTTGGCAAGTTCGCGAGGTTTTATGACACATCCTGGAGTAGCCGTGCACCGAACCATCCTCGTGGTGGACGTGGTGGGTTTCGGTGATCACCGGCGGAACAACGTGGACCAGATGGCGGTGCGTACCGGGCTGTATCGCGCGCTGCAGGAGGCGTTCGCGGCGGCCGGCATCTCGTGGGCCGACTGCGAGCGCGAGGACCGGGGCGACGGCGCGCTGATCCTGGCCCCGGCCGAGATGCCCAAGGGGCCGTTCGCCGAGAAGCTGCCCGCCGCGCTGGTGACGGAGCTGGAGCGGCACAACCGCAGCCACCGCGCGGCCGAGCAGGTGCGGCTGCGCATGGCGCTGCACGCGGGGGAGATCAACTACGACGAGCACGGCGTCACGTCGGCGGCGATCAACCTGGCCTTCCGCCTGCTCGACTGCGCGCCGGCGAAGCAGGCGCTGGCGCAGTCCCCGGCGGTGCTCGCGATGGTCGCGTCGTCCTGGTTCTTCGACGAGGTCGTGCGGCACAGCCGGGTGTGCGATCCGAATACGTACCGGTCGGTATCCGTGGCGGTCAAGGAAACCACCGCCACGGCCTGGCTGCACGTCCCGAAAGGCATCCAAGATCGAGAAATTGCGCGCCTGCCGGAAAAACCTGAACAGAGATTACTGGGTCGCGACCAGGAAATGGCCAGGCTCGCTCGCGCGGCGGCCACGGCGAAATCCGGCCGGCTGACGATCGCGCTGTTATCCGGCGAACCGGGAATCGGAAAGTCCGCCCTCGCGGACACGGCCGCCCGGCGCCTCGCCGGGCAGGGCTGGACGGTCGCGTGGGGCAACTGCCCGGAGCGCGAGGGCAGCCCCGCCGGCCAGCCGTGGACGGAGATCCTGCAGGGGCTCGTCGACCGCTTCCCGCCGCGCCAGCACGCGACCGAGCTCGCCCCGCTGCTCGACGACCACGCGACGCTGCGGGCCGCGGGTGACGTGCCGGCCGCGCGGTACCGGCTGCGCACGGCCGTCGGCCGCTACCTCGCCGCGGTGACCCGCGGCGGCCCGCTGCTCGTCGTCCTCGACGACCTGCACCACGCGGACGGCGAGGTCCTCGCACTGCTCGCGCACCTGGCCGGCGACCTGCCCGGCGAGCAGGTGCTGCTGGTCGCCACCTACCGGCCGACCGAGGTCGACGAGCAGCTCGCGGACACCCTCGCGACGCTGGCCCGGCACGGCCCGGAGCACCTCACGCTCACCGGCCTGGACGCCGGCGCGGTGGCCCAGCTGATCGACGAGCTGTGCACCCGCCCGCTCGCCGACCAGACCGTCGACGCGATCGCCCGGCGCACCGAGGGCAACCCGTTCTTCGTCCGCGAGATCGCCCGGCTGCTGGAGACCGACGGCGAGCACGCCGCGATCGGCGAGGTGCCGGCCAGCGTGCGGCACATCGTGCGCCGCCGCGTCGCGCGGCTGCCCGGGTCCGCGCAGTCGGTGCTGCAGTTCGCGGCGGTCATCGGCCGCGAGTTCACCCTCGACGTGCTCTCCGCGGTCACCCGGCTCGGCGAGGACGCGCTGATCGAGATCCTCGATGCCGCGCTGCGGGCCGGGATCCTCGACGAGCCGCACACCGCGGTCCGGTCGCTGCGGTTCGCGCACGCGCTCGTGCGGGACACGCTGTACAACGACATCTCCCGGCTGCGCCGCACGGGTTTGCACGCCCGGGTCGGCGCCGCGCTGGAGCAGGTGCGCCCCGGCGACGCGGTCGCGCTCGCGCACCACTTCGACGCCGCCCAGGCGCCCGACGCGGCGGCCCGGGCCGCGGTGTACCTGCGGCTCGCGGCCGAGCAGGCGGAGCGGCGCTACGCCCACCGCGAGGCGGCCGGGCTGTGGCAGCAGGCCGTGCTGTCCTACGCGCACGCGCCGGGTGGCACGGTCCGCGGCCGGCTCGAGCTGGTGATCGGCACGATCCGCACGATGTCGGTCGCGGGGGAGCGGCTGGCGGCGAGCGCGCTGCGCGACGACACGCTCGCCGAGGTCGTCGCGATCGGGGACGCGGAGCTGACCGCGCGCGTGATCGTGGCCTACGACGTGCACGACCTGTTCCCGCGTCACCCGATGCGGGTCGACGCCGGAGCAGCTCGTCGACCTGATCGACCGGACGCTGTACAAGCTGCCCGCCGGCGCCGCGGACCTGCGCTGCCGGCTGCTCGCGAGCCTCGCGATCGAGCTGGAGCAGGCCGACGACCCGCGCGGCGACCCCGCGTCGCTGGAGGCCGTCACGCTCGCCCGGCAGCTGAACGACCCCGCGCTGCTCGCGACCGCGCTCAACGCCCGCTACCGGCGCAGCTACTGGACCTCCACGCTCGCCGAGCGCGAGCGGATCGGCACCGAGCTGCTCGCGCTCGGGCAGGGCCACGGGCTGATCGGCGTGGAGGCGTGCGGCCGGCAGGCCCTGATGCGATGCGCGTGCGCCCGCGGCTACTTCGAGCAGGCCGGCCTGCACGCCGCCGAGCTCGACCGCCTGGCGACGACCTACGACCTGCCCGCCGCCGAGGCGACCGCGGCCTGGTACCGCGGCGCCCAGCACACGGTGAACGGCCGGTTCTCCGATGCCGAGCGGGCCTTCCAGCACGCGGCCGAGCTGTCGAGCCACGTCGGACTCGCGTCGGTCGAGGAGGGCTTCTTCCCGGTCTGGTCGTTCTCGCTCGCGCTGTGGACTGGCAAGCTCGGCGACCACGTGGCGGACTGCCGGCGTGCGTACGAGCACTCGCCGCGGCAGAGCAGGGAGCTCTACGCGCTGACCCTCGCCGTGGCCGGGCGGCCCGACGAGGCCGCGGAGATCGCGGCGGTGCGCGACGACCTCCCGCGGGACATCCGGTTCAAGATCATGATGACCGTGCGCGGGCTGGTCGGCCTGGCCCTGAACGACTACGACCGCGTGGTGGAGGCGTACAACGCCCTGCGCCCGCTGGACAACGAGGTGGCCGGCGGGGACACCGGCGGCTACGCGGTGCTGCTGCCGATCGCCCAGCTGCTCGGCGACCTCGCCGTCCGCCTCGGCCAGGCCCAGACGGCGAACGGCCACTACCGCAAGGCCCGCGAGATCGGCGAGCGAGCCAACGTTCCACAGTGGACCGCGACGGCCCGCGAGGCCCTCGCCCGCACGGTCACCCAGTTCAAACCACAACGGGTCTGGTGAGATCAGTCCGCCAGGCCACGCAGGAGCGGCAGGTAGACGTCGTCGACCAGCTCCTCGATCGCTTCCGCGGACACCGGCTCGCCGCCCATCATGGTCTCGTTGCGGATCAGGTCCAGGGGGACCCGCGCGGCCCGCGGGGGCACGGTGACCGCGGGCAGCTCGCCGCGTTCGACCGCCCGCTCGACGATCGTGGTGACCCAGTCGCCCAGTGGCGCGTTCCGGAGCCGGTCGCGCAGGAGGTCGGCGAGCTCGGGATGGCGGAACGCCTCGCCCATCACGCCGGCCGTCACCTCGCTCATCATGCCCCCCGCGCGCCGGGCGATGCGGCTGAACAGGGTGATCAGGTCCGAGCGGAGGGCGCCGGTGTCGATCGCCGGCGAGGGTGCGGGCCGCTGCCGGGCCCACGCGGCGAGCACCAGCTCGGCACGGCCGGGCCAGCGGCGGTAGATAACCGGCTTGCTCGTGCCGGCCCGGGCGGCTACTGCTTCTATGGTGAGGGCGGCGTAGCCGACGTCGTTCAGCTCGGCCCAGGCCGCCTCCAGGATGGCCTGTTCCAGCTGGGCGCCGCGGCGCCGTGACTTCGTCTCGGTCACGCGTTCCTTTACTATTAAGATACGTTGCGTTTCTTATCGGGCTGCACTACATTCGTACATGTTAGATACGAACCGTTTCTTCGTGTAGGGGGATCTGGTGCTCACGCGCCTACTAGTCACCTATCTGCGGCGGTACCGCAGCGAGCTCACCGCGGTACTCGTGCTGCAGCTCATCGGCACGATCGCGTCGCTGTACCTGCCCAGCCTCAACGCCGACATCATCGACTTCGGGATCGCCCGGGGCGACACCGGATACATCGTGTCCACCGGGGGGTGGATGCTGGTGGTCACCGTGCTGCAGATCCTCTGCTCGATCGGCGCGGTCTACTACGGCGCCCGCCTGGCGATGGCCTTCGGCCGCGACGTGCGCGGCGCGATCTTCCACCGGGTCGGCGAGTTCTCCGCCCGCGAGGTCTCCGGGTTCGGCCCGCCCTCGCTGATCACCCGGACCACCAACGACGTCCAGCAGGTGCAGCTGCTGGTGGTCATGCTCTGCACGATGTTCGTCACCGCGCCGATCATGTGCGTGGCCGGCGTGATCATGGCGCTGCGCGAGGACGTCGGGCTGTCCTGGCTGCTGGTGGTCTGCGTGCCGACGCTGGTGATCTGCATCGGCCTGATCGTCTCCCGGATGGTCCCGCAGTTCCGGCTGATGCAGGAGCGGGTCGACCAGGTCAACCGCGTGCTGCGCGAGCAGCTGACCGGCATCCGGGTGGTCCGCGCGTTCGTCCGCGAGCCGGCCGAGTCCCGGCGGTTCGCCGACGCCAACGCCGCACTGACCGACACCGCGCTGCGCGTCGGCCGGCTGCAGGCGCTGATCTTCCCGACGGTGATGCTGATCCTGAACGGGTCCGGCATCGCGGTGCTGTGGTTCGGCGCCCACCGGGTCGACGCGGGGGAGATGCAGATCGGCGCGCTGACCGCGTTCCTGAACTACCTGCTGCAGATCCTGATGTCGGTCATGATGGCGACGTTCATCTCGATGATGATCCCGCGCGCGGCGGTCTGCGCCGAGCGGATCAACGAGGTGCTCGACACCGACCCGTCGGTGGTCCCACCGGCGACGCCGGTGCGCGAGCTGCCGCGGCACGCGGACGTGGAGCTGCGCAACGTCGAGTTCCGCTATCCGGGTGCGATCGACCCCGTGCTGCGGGACGTCTCGTTCCGCGCGGAGGCGGGCCGCACGACCGCGATCGTCGGCAGCACCGGGTCGGGCAAGTCGACCCTGCTGTCGCTGATCCCGCGGCTGATCGACGTCACCGGGGGCGAGCTGCTCGTCGACGGCGTCGACGTCCGCGAGGTCGACCCGGACCTGCTGTGCGAGCGCATCGGCCTGGTGCCGCAGCGGGCGTACCTGTTCACCGGCACGGTCGCGAGCAACCTGCGCTACGGCAACCCGGACGCCACCGACGACGAGCTGTGGGCGTGCGCTGGAGGTCGCGCAGGCCCGCGAGTTCGTCGAGGACATGCCCGGCGGGCTGGAGGCGCCGATCGCGCAGGGCGGCACGAACGTGTCCGGCGGGCAGCGCCAGCGGCTCTCGATCGCCCGGGCGCTCGTGCGCCGGCCGGAGATCTACCTGTTCGACGACTCGTTCTCCGCGCTGGATCTCTCGACCGACGCGGCGCTGCGCGCGGCGCTGCGCCCGCACGTCCAGAACGCGGCGGTCATCGTCGTCGCCCAGCGGGTGTCCACGATCCTCGGCGCCGACCAGATCGTGGTGCTGGACAAGGGATCCGTCGTGGGCGCCGGCACGCATCGCGAGCTGATGGACACCTGCCCGACCTACGTCGAGATCGTCGAGTCCCAGCTGACCCCGGAGCAGGTGGCATCGTGAGTACCCAGACACCGGCTCGCCCGCGGCCCATGGGCGGCGGCCCGCGCTTCCCCGGCATGACCGGGCCCGTCGAGAAGCCGAAGGACTTCGGCCCGTCGGCCAAGCGGCTGGCCCAGCGGCTGCGCCCCGAGCGGTTCGCGTTCGGCGCGGTCGTCGCGCTCGCGGTCGTCAGCGTGTCGTTCGCCGTGGCGGGGCCGAAGATCCTCGGGCACGCCACGGACATCATCTTCGACGGCGTGCTCGCCAAGCTCCACCGCATCCCGGGTGCGGGCGTCGACTTCTCCGCGCTCGCGGGTGTGCTGGCCTCGGTGCTGGCGCTGTACCTGGCGTCCGCGCTCTTCGGCTGGATGCAGGGCGTCCTGCTCAACGGCGTCGTGCAGCGGGTGGTGTTCCGGCTGCGCGAGGACGTCGAGCACAAGCTGCACCGGCTGCCGCTGCGCTACTTCGACGGCCAGCCGCGCGGCGAGCTGCTCTCCCGCGTCACCAACGACATCGACAACATCTCCACGACGCTGCAGCAGACGCTGAGCCAGCTGCTCACCTCGCTGCTGACCGTCGTCGGCGTGCTCGCGATGATGCTGACGATCTCGCCGCTGCTGTCGGTGATCGCGTTCACGGTGATCCCCCTGTCGGTGTACATCACCGCGCAGATCGGCAAGCGGGCGCAGAAGCGGTTCATCGCGCAGTGGAAGCACACCGGCACGCTGAACGCGCACATCGAGGAGGCGTTCACCGGGCACCAGCTGGTGCGGGTGTTCGGCCGGCAGAAGGAGTCCGAGGCGGAGTTCACCAAGCGAAACGAGGAGCTGTTCGAGGCGTCCCGCGGCGCGCAGTTCATCTCCGGGCTGATCATGCCGTCGATGATGTTCCTGTCGAACCTCAGCTACGTCGTGGTGGCGGTGGTCGGCGGCCTGCGCATCACGTCGGGCACGATGTCGCTCGGCGAGGTGCAGGCGTTCATCCAGTACTCGCGCCAGTTCACCCAGCCGCTGACCCAGGTGGCGTCCATGGCGAACCTCATGCAGTCCGGGGTCGCCTCGGCGGAGCGGGTGTTCGAGGTGCTGGACGAGCAGGAGCAGGAGCCGGACCCGGCGGAGGCCTCGCTGCCGGCGGAGCGCCGCGGGCGCGTCGAGTTCGAGCACGTGTCGTTCTCCTACAACCCCGAGCGGCCGCTGATCGAGGACCTCTCGCTCGTGGCCGAGCCCGGGCAGACGGTCGCGATCGTCGGCCCGACCGGGGCGGGGAAGACGACGCTGGTGAACCTGATCATGCGGTTCTACGAGCTCGACGCCGGCCGGATCACGCTCGACGGCGTGGACATCACCGCGCTGAAACGGGAGGACCTGCGGGCGCAGACCGGCATGGTGCTGCAGGACACCTGGCTGTTCGGCGGCACGATCCGGGACAACATCGCCTACGGCCGGCCCGACGCCACCGACGAGGAGATCGTCGAGGCGGCGAAGGCGACGCACGTGGACCACTTCGTGCGCACGCTGCCCGACGGCTACGACACGGTGATCGACGAGGAGGGCACCAACGTCTCGGCCGGCGAGAAGCAGCTGCTGACGATCGCGCGCGCGTTCCTGGCGCGGCCGTCGCTGCTGATCCTCGACGAGGCGACGAGCTCGGTCGACACGCGCACGGAGTCGCTGGTGCAGCACGCGATGGCGGCCCTGCGCTCGTCGCGGACGAGCTTCGTGATCGCCCATCGCCTGTCCACGATCCGCGACGCCGACCTGATTCTCGTGATGGAGTCGGGCCGCATCGTGGAGCAGGGCACGCATGCCGAGCTGCTGACCGTCGAAGGCGCCTACCACCGCCTGTACTCGGCGCAGTTCGCCTCCGCCGGCTAGCCGGACAGCACGCCTTGCCGGCCCCCGGGCGGCTACCCGGGGGACGGCAAGGCCTGCGTGGCGTCGGGTCCGAGGTGGACGTCGGACCCGACGCCTGGCTCAGTCGAAGCCCAGCTGGCGGCCCGCCACCACCGCCGCCCGGCGGTTGTTCACGCCGAGCTTCGCGTAGATGGCGCGCACGTGGGTCTTCACCGTGTTCACCGACACCGACATGTCCGACGCCAGCTCGTCCAGTGACTGCGGCGACGACAGCCGCACCAGCACGGCGTGCTCCCGGCTCGTCAACACGTCCGGTGGTTGCGAATCCATTGTGGACACCAGGTGGCTGACCCGGGCGGCGAAGGCGTTCGTGCGGCCGAAGCCGCCCACCTGCTCCAGCAGCAGCCGGCGTACCGACGGGTCGGCGTGGCGGAACGGGCGGACCGCCGACACCCGCTCGGCGAGCACCAGTGCGGCGTTGAGCGCGCCGCGAGCCTTCGTCCGGCGGCCCAGGTGGATCTCCAGCGCGGTCTCCAGCAGCCGCGCCTCCAGCCGGGTCGTCGGGCACAGCGTCGGGCGCGAACCGCCGAGCACGTCGGCGATCGCGAGGCCCGCCGAGTACGAGCCGCCCTGCGCGTACGACGTCCACGCCTGCATCAGGTCGAGCTCGGCCACGTCCCCGAGCCGCTCGCGCGCCCAGGCCACCAGTTGCTGGGCGAGCGCGCTGTGGCCGAGCGCCAGCGTGCACTGGTGCTCGACGAGCACGCCCGTGGCGAGCAGCGTCGCCGGCAGGCCGGCCTCGCCGTGCTCGTGGCGGGCCTGCTGCAGCAGCGCGAGCCCCTCCTGCCGCCGCCCCGCGTCCATGTACGCCGCCCCGGTCAGCAGGCCCGTCAGGTACCGCAGCAGGTGCGTGCCGGCATCCGTGCCCGCGGGCAGCGCCGCCTCCGCGTGGTGCGCCTCGTCCAGCGCCCCGGCCGGATCCAGGTGCACCAGCGAGGTGAGGCCGAGCATCAGGTGGTCCGCCGACAGCCACGGCGAGGCCGTCCACCCGTGCGCGTAGGCGAGCTCGATCGCCGGCGCGCAGTTCGACTCCATCGCCGGGAAGTCACCGTCCCGGCCGGACAGCGCGGCCAGCGCGGACAGGCAGTGCATGGTCACGTAGTCGAGCCCGGCCGTCCGCGCGAGGCGCGCCGCCGCCTCGAGCTCGGGCCGCGCCGCGGCCGGCTCACCGGTGTACAGCAGCGTCCAGCCGTGCGCGAGGCGCGCCCACGCCTCGAGGTCACCGCCCTCGTACGCGGCGACGACCCGGTCCCAGTCCAGCGACACCACCGGCGGCGGGGAACCCCCGACCAGCGTCCGCGTGGTGAGCACGAGCTGGCGCAGCCGCACGAGGTCGTCGGCGGGCCGGTCGGGCCACGCCGCCCAGCACGCCGCCAGGTCCTCCTCGGTGCGCTGGTGGTCCCCGGCCTGCAGGTGGTCGAGCGCGGAGACCAGCGCGAGTGCGGGGTCGCGGTCCACGCCGACGGTGTCCAGCGCGCGGCGCACGGACCCGTGGTCGTCCCCGGTGAGCAGCACGGTGACCGCGTGCCGGTGCAGCAGGTCGGTGGTCGTCGCGTGCTCGCCGGTGAGCATCACGTGGTCGAGTGCCTTGCCCGGCCACTCCTGCTCGGCGAACCACGCGGCCGCGGTCTCGTGCAGCTGGGCGACCACGCCGGGCCGCTGCCGGGCCAGGTCCGCGTGCAGGTAGGAGCGCAGCAGCGGGTGCGTGCGGTACCACTGCCGGTCCTTGCCGACCCCGAGGACCAGGGAGTTGTCCCGTTCCAGCCCAGCGAGGATCGCGCCCGCGTCCGCGCGGCCGGACAGGGCGGCGGCGAGCGTCGGGGTGACCTCGTCGCACACGCTCACCAGCGTGAGCACGTCGGCGGTCGCGGCGGGCAAGCGGGCGAGCACCTGGCTGACGAGGAAGTCGGCGACGGCCCGATCGTTGCCGGCGAACTCGTCGAGGAACGCGTCGTGATCGGACACGACGCGCAGTGACCGGGCCGCGAGCCGCAGCCCCGCGGGCCAGCCGGCGGTCTGTTCGGTGAGCCGGCGGACCTGGTCGTCGTCGAGCCCGGCGCCGGCGCGGCGCAGCAACTCGGCCGCGCGGACGGTGGAGAAGCGCAGGTCATCGGCCCGTAGCTGCGCGAGCTCGCCCTGCAGCCCCATGCGGGCGAGGGGCAGTTGCGGGTCGGCGCGGGTGGACAGCACGAGCCGCAGGTTGCGCGGCTGGTGGCGCACGAGCGTGGTGATGCCGTGCCACGTGGCCTCGCCGGCCACCTCCTGCAGGTCGTCCAGCACGAGGTAGACGGGTGCCGGTAGCGCCGCGAGCCCGTCGATCACGTCGGCGTAGAAGCCCGCGGCGTCCGGCACCCCCGGCGGGTGCAAGGTGTGCAGCCTGCTGGAGGAAGGAACAGGCGCACACCCGCACACCGCACTGAGTACCGCGGTCCAGAAACGCCCGGCGTCGTCGTCGTCCCCGTCGATCGATACCCACGCCTTGTCCGCGGCACCCGTCTGTTCGATCCAGTCCGCAAGCAACAGCGTCTTGCCGTAGCCCGCGGGCGCGCACACCAGGGTCACCGGGTACTCCGCGCTCAGCGTCATCAGCCGGTCACGCAGCTCGTCCCGGAAGACGAAGTTGGCCGGTACCCGGGGAACGGCCGTCTTGGCCCGTGGAATCGACCACTGGCGTTCATTGCGACGTTCGCGCGTGTGTCGCATGTGGTCGACGCTAGGTCGGCCGTACAGGGCTTTCCAGAGTCTTAGGTCCCTTTCGCGAAATCAGTCAATCCGCGACCACCTCGCGAAGCATTTCGTTGATCATTCGACCAGACGGTGAACGAACTCCGCGTTCGTTTCCCGGATGGGTCGTGCCCATTGTCGACTATCGCGTCGGGGGTAGGCGCACACAATACCGAGCGTCCGGACGTGATCTCGTCACGAACCCGCGCGATGGGATCGCCGTCCATGCCGGGCTGCCAGAACACGGCATGCGCGCCGCTGGCGGCCCCGGCGGCCGGGCGCGGCCGGGACCTGACGAAGATCGAACCGAACCGCCGGATCTCGAATTCGCCACCGGACGCCGCGGCGTCGGGCGCCTTGACGAGTTCGTGTTTCGAGGGTATGCGCAAAGTGTCGACAGCGCCCGCCACCCGGGTTGCCGTGTTCGAATCGCAAAACGATCAGGGCGGCGATCCGGCCCGCCGCGGGTACCGGAATTGCGTCCGGGTCAAACGGTCCGGCGCGCGTCAGTGGTCGCCCGCGTGCTCGTTCTCCAGCAGCCCGCGTTCGAATGCGACGGCCACCGCGTCGCGGCGCTTCGTCACGCTCAGCTTGGCGTAGATGGCCCGGACATGGGTCTTGACCGTGTTCGCGGACACCATGAGGTCCTCGGCGATCTCGTCGAACGAGCGCTGCGTCGGCAGGAGCCGCAGCACGGCCTGCTCCCGCGCGGTGAGGGCCACCATCGGCGGCACCCCCAATGCCCGGCTCAGGGCGAACACCCGCTCGGCGAAGCGCTCCGCGATGCCGCCCAGCTTGCCGAGCCGGCTCGTCAGCAGCTCGGTGACCTCCGGCGCGGCGAATACCAGGGGGTAGGGCACGTCGAGCTCCTGGGCCGTGCCGAGCGCGTGCTTGAGCGAGCGAGCGGCCCGGGCGCCGTCCCCACCGGCCAGCGCGATCTCCGCGGACAGCAGCCACGCCTCGATCGCCGACCACGTCAGCACCGGCGGCACGGCGCCGTCGAGCACCGGCTGGACGATCTTGGCGGCCGCGTCCCGCCGGCCGAGCGCGAGCTGCGCGCGGGCACGCATGAGGTGCACCTCGGCCGAGTCCGGGATGCCCTCCTGCGCCCACCGCAACGTCTCCGCCGCGGTGGGGGACAACCCGAGCAGCAGCGCGGTGCGGTGACCGAACACCGCGCACAGCGCGATCTGCTCGGCGGCGAACCGCGCGCCGCCCACGGCGAGCCGGGCGGCGTTGATGCGCCGCGCGCCGCTCGCCCGGTCACCCAGCTCGAACTCGGCCGCGCCGCGCAGCGTCTCGGCGGACAGGTTCATGCCACGCATGACCGGCGGGTGGTCGGCGTCCACGACCTGGCTCGCGCGGCGCGCCTGCCGCAGGCACTCGGCCGGGTCGGCCCGCAGCAGGGCACCGTAGGCGAGCAGCAGCGACGCGGTCGCCGCCTCGACCGTCCCCTGCCAGCCGCGCCGCGCGTTCTCCTCGTACGCCGCGGCGGCGAGCGTGACCATCAGGCGGTAGTCACCCTCGGCGGAGGCGAGGCCGGCGAGCTGGGTCAGGCTCTGCACGGCCACGTAGTCGTGCTCGCCGTCGCGGGCCGCCTGCAGCGAGGCTCGCAGGTACTCGCGGGCGCCCGGCCGGTCGCCGGCGGCGAGCAGCGCGCTGCCGCGCTGGAGGAGGGTCGCCGCGTCGAGCGGGCCGGGTGCCTCGGTCATCCCCTCGGTGGCCCGGAGCAGCTCGTCGACGTCGCCGCTGACCTGCGCGTCCCGCGAGCGGACCAGCCGGCGCAGCGTCACCAGGCCCACGTCCGGCCGGGCCGGCCAGGCCACCTCCGCGTGCGCGATGTCGCGCTCGGCCGCAGCCGGGTCGCCGCGCTCGAGGTGCAGCAGCGCGGACACCAGGGCCAGCAGGCTGTCCTCGGCGACCCGCCGGGCGCCGAGCGCGTCGAGGACCCCGCGGACCAGGTCGTGGTGGCCGTGCAGGGTCAGCGCCATGGCGTGCTCGTGCAGTAGGGCCGTCGTGCGCGCCGCGTCCCCGGCCCGGCCCGCGTGTGCGAGTGCGCGGGCGGCCTCCTCGCGGGCGGCGTGCCAGTCCGCGGCGATGCCGTGCAGCCGCGCGGCGCGCTCGGGCTCCTGGCGCGTGAGGTCGCCGAGCAGGTGCGAGCGCAGCAGGGCGTGCACGTGGTAGCTCTGCGGCGCGGCGTCGACCCGGGTGACGAGCGAGGTCAGCTCGGCGATCGCGTCGAGCAGGGCGCCCGCGTCGGCGCGGCCGGACAGCCGGCCGGCGAGCTCCGCGGTGATCTGCTCGCTCACGCTGATCGTGCGCAGGAACTCGGACATCTCCATCGGCAGCCGGGACAGCACCTCGTCGATGAGGTACGCGGCCACCGCGCGGTCGTTCGCGGCGAAGTCGGCGAGGAACCGGTCCGGCTCGCTGGTCTGCGACAGCGACAGGGTCGCCAGGCGCAACCCCGCCGCCCAGCCCTCGGTCTGGGCCAGCAGCCGGTACAGCTGGTCGTGGTCGAGCTCGATGTCGGCGGTGTCCAGCAACGCCCGCACCTCGGCGGCGGAGAACCGCAGGTCGTCGCCGCGGACCTCGGTCAGCTCGTCGGCCAGGCGCAGCCGGGCCAGCGGCAGGTGCGGGTCCCGGCGCGCGGAGAGCACGAGCCGCATGCCCGCCGGCTGGTGCGCGAGCAGCGCCTCGAGTCCCTGCAGCGGTTGCGGGTTGGTGAGCTCGTGCACGTCATCGAGGATCAGCACGACCGGGACGGGCAGGTCGTCGAGCGCGTTGACGACCTCGGCGAGAAAGCCCGGGTCCGCGCTCGGGTTCGGCGGCACCGCGAGCCGTCGCAACGGGCTGTCGCCGGGTACGACCTCACTGGTGGACCACGCGTCGAGCAGCGCGGACCAGAACCGGCCGTCCTCGTTGTCGTCCGAGTCCAGCGACACCCACGCGGTGTCGCCGCGGCCGCGCGCACGCACCCATTCGGCCAGCAGCAACGTCTTTCCCGCTCCGGCGGGTGCGCTCAGCAGCGTCGCAACCGTCGTGCGGGCCCGGTCCAGCGTGTCGAGCAGCCGGTGCCGGGAGACGAGGCGAGGCGGCGACTCGGGCGCAGCGACCTTCGTGCCCGGTACGCGTTTGCGGCCATCCGGTGCGTTGTCAGGCATCTACTGGCTCCTCACCCCGGGCGCCTGACCATCACCGTCGCACCAATCGGTCTCGTGTGGAAGATACGGCCGGGCATCTCATCTACTCCGGGTGATGGTCGCGCTGTGCCCGGAGACGACCGTGTCACCGGTGCGACGCGAATACGAATTCCGGGTGAGCGGAAGGCTGTCGGAGCGCGCCAGGGACGCGGTCGGCGACTTCAACGACATGCGCGTCGTGCCGGCGCCGCCCGAGACGATCCTGTACGGCCCGGTGACCGACCAGGCACAACTGCACGGAATCCTGACGTTCCTGGAGAGCCTCGGTCTGCACATCGTGTCGGTGCATCAGCTGCCGGATCTGCCGGATCCCGCGGACTCCGCCGAGACTCGCTCCTGAGCGCGCTCACCCGCCCGCGGTGTGCCGGTGCCCGCGCGGCGTCGAGAACCCCGGCCGGGCACGGCGGCCCCGGCACGGCACGGCCGGGCTCGCGCGAGGCTATGCGGCGAGGCGCCACCCCGCCTCGCCCGCACCGCATGAGATCAATGCTCGGTGTCCGGGGCGCGCCCTCGCTGCCTGCTGTGCTGGACGGCGGTCATGACCACGCGGAGCGCGACGCCGAGCAGGAGCAGGTTGCCGACCATCTGGCCGGTGACGAGCAGGCGCGCGGCCTGCGAGACCGCGGTGATGTCGCCGAACCCGACCGTGGCGAACACGGTGACGGTGAAGTACAAGGCGTCGGTGCGGGTCAGCGGCGCGGAGAAGCTGCCGGCCGCGTTGCCCGCGACGAGGAAGTAGACGTTCGCGTACAGCAGCAGGAACAGCGGGATGCAGAACGCCAGCGCCTCGACGCCCTGCAGCACCGGGTGGCGCGAGCGCAGGATCACCCGGATCTGCCAGACCAGCACGACGACCACCAGGCCGAGCCCGGCGAGCAGCCAGATCAGCGTCCAGCCGCTGAGCCCGCGGTCGACCGGCAGCAGGTAGTACGCGACGACGAGGCCGACGACCGTCAGTACCGGGCGCGCCACCGCCAGTACGGCGCGGCGGCGGCCCAGTGCGCTCACCGGCCGCTCAGCGATCCGGCTGCGCGTCGACACGGCCGGCCTCGATCGCGTCGCGCAGCGTGGCGTAGTCCCGCTCGTTCTGGTCCGCGTACGCGGTGGCGAACTCGGCGACGGCGCGCTCGAAGGTGTCGGCCGAACCGAGGTACGCGGCGATCGCGACGTCGTCGCCGGTGCGCGCGTGTGCCCGCGCGAGCGTCCACGCGCACACCCGGCCGTAGACGCGCAGGACCCGCGGGTCCATCGTGTCGACCACCGCCGAGCCCTTCCAGTCCCGCAGCTGGCGCACGTAGAAGTCCCGGCTGCGGTCGTCGTAGCCGGTCACCCGCACCCAGCCGAGCAGCACGTCGCTGACGGTCTGCATGAGACGCTGCCCGATGACCACCCGCCGGCCCGCGTTGCCGTAGCGGCTGCGCCCGGCGAACTCCTCGAGTACCGACGTGCCGGCCTCCTTCGCCTGCAGGAACAGCGGATCGCGGTTGTCCTTGCCCAGCAGCAGGACCATCCAGCAGCGGGTGCCGACACTGCCCACGCCGACGATCTTGTGCGCCATGTCGACGACCCGGTAGCGGTCCAGCAACGCGCGCCGCTCCGGCTCCAGCGTCGCCCGGTACGCGGCCAGCATGCCGGCGAGCTGTTCGCGGGCGGTGGCGGCCTCCGCGGGGTCGTGCGCCAGGTCGTCCAGCGGCAGCACGAGCGGCGGGTCGGCCACGATCCGCACCCGACCATCGTGCACCTCCGCGAAGCGGCGCAGCGTCCCCAGGTGGTCTCGGCCCTGCGCCTTCGCCACGTTCTTCGCCATCGCGCGCTGCCGGCCGCGGCGCAGCCCGCCGGCGTAGAGCGCCCGCACGGACTCGAAGTCGGCGTGGGCGTACCAGACGGCGAGCGAGGTGCTCCCGGCGAACTCCCGCATCGCGCGGCGGTACTCCGCGATCGACGCGACGACCACCTGGCGGCACTGCCGGGCGGAGAACTCGTTGTCGCGCCCGGCGACCTCGATGCTCGCCGCGAGCCGCTTGACGTCCCACTCCCACGGCCCGGGCAGCGTCTCGTCGAAGTCGTTGATGTCGAAGACCAGCTTGCGTTCCGGGGAGGCGAACACGCCGAAGTTCATCAGGTGCGCGTCCCCGCACGCCTGCACGGTGATCCCGGAGCGCGGGGTGTCCGCGAGGTCGCTCGCCATCGGCAGCGCGGCGCCGCGGTAGTAGGTGAACGGGGACACGGACATGCGCCCGTAGCGGATCGGCAGCAACGCCTGGACCCGGGTGGTGTCCTGGCTCGCCAGCAGCTCCAGCGGCGCGGGTCGGGCCGGGTCGCGGGCGAAGCCGGCGTGGCTCGACCGGGGCGCGTCGGCGCGTGCGGCCCGCCCGCGGGCGGCCCGTTCCGCGCGGGACGGCTGGGGCGTGTGCGTCTCGGTCCGCTTGCCGGTGGGTTCCCTCGTGAGCACCATCGCGGCATCGTCCGTGCCCGGGGGTGCCGCGGACCTCCCCCGCGGCGGGTGAACCACGCATCATCAGGTCCGGGTGACGACGCGCGGCCCGCACTCGGCGACCGTGTCGGCCATGACCGACTCCGCCGTACCCGGTCGCGCTGGACCGTCCCTCACGCGGTGGGCCTGCGCGGTGCTCGCCCTGGCCGCGCTCGCCACGGCCGTCGTCGTGGTGGTCGTGAGCGCCGTGCGCGACCCGCTCCAGCTGCTGGCCGCGCTGGCGTTGCTGGCCGGCACGGTCGTCGCGGGCTGGGCGGCGCTGGTGCGCCGGGGCTGGCGGCGGGTGGTGCTCGGCGTCGTGGCGGTGGCCGCGCTCGCCGCGATCGCGCTGCTGCCGGACCTGCGGACGTTCGTGGTGCTCGGGATCGTGACCGGGCTGCTGCTCCTGTCCGCCATCGCGTCCCGGGTGGCCCTCGGGCACGACCTCGCCCCGGCCGTCGAAGTGACCCGGGTGGGGCCGGCGCACCGCGGCGTGCTGCTGATGAACCCGCGCTCCGGCGGCGGCAAGGTAGCCCGGTTCGACCTCGAGGAGCAGGCCCGCCGGCGCGGCGTCACCCCCGTCGTCCTGGGGCCGGACGACGACCTGCGGGCGCTGGCCGAGGAGGCGGCCGGGCACGCGGACGTGCTCGGCATGGCCGGGGGCGACGGTTCCCAGGCGCTCGTCGCGGACGTCGCGCGGCGCCACGACCTGCCGTTCGTGTGCGTGCCCGCGGGTACCCGCAACCACTTCGCGCTCGACCTCGGGCTGGACCGCGACGATGTCGTGGCCGCGCTCGACGCGTACGGCCCGGCTGTCGAGCGGCGGGTTGACCTCGCGATGCTCGGCGAGCGGGTGTTCGTCAACAACGCCTCGCTCGGGGTGTACGCGACCGTCGTGCAGTCCGCGCGCTATCGCGACGCCAAGCTGGCCACCGTCGCCGACCAGCTGCCCGACCTGCTCGGCCCCGAGGCGGACCGGTTCGACCTGCACTTCGCCCACCCCGACGGCACCGACCACCCGCCCGCGGACGTCCTGCTCGTCTCCAACGGCGTGTACCGCCTGGACCGGCTCACCGGCTTCGGCACGCGCGAGCGCCTCGACGGCGGCGCGCTCGGCATCGTCACGGTCACCGTGGACCGCGCCCGGGACCTGCCCACGCTGATCAGCGCAGAGCTCACCGGGCGGCTGGCCCGCTTCCGCGGTTACCGCATGTGGCAGGCGCCGGAGTTCGTGGTGCGGTCGGACATGGAGCTCGTGGAGGTCGGCGTGGACGGCGAGGCGCTGCGGCTGCCGCCCCCGCTGCGGTTCCGCTCGCTGCCCGGGGCGCTGCGGGTGCGGGTGCCCGTGGACGCGCCCGGTGCCGCGCCGGCGGCCTTGGCGCCGGGCGGCCTGGGCCGCTCGGTCAGCGCGCTGTTCCGCGTCCTCTTCGGCCGGCCGCCGGCGTGACCCGTCGCGTCGCGGCCGTCTTCTTCGCCGCGGGCTTGGCGAGCGACCACTTGAGCTCCAGCTCGAGCTCGACCTCGTCGTCCTCGATCTCGATCTCGATCTCGCAGCGGACCTGGTCGGGCACGTGCACCTTGAGCGTGCTCGCGCCCAGCGCCAGCTCCACCTTCTCGCCGTCGGCGAGCGCCGCGGCGAGAGCGGCGAGCCGCCGGGCGGCCTCGGCGCGGGTGAGCAGCTCCGCGCGCTTGACCTCCACATCGGACATGGTGTGGTCCTTTCCGGTGAGCGGGTGATGAGGTCAGCCGACCACGACGGCGCGGGACGCCGCATCATCCGCCGGGGATGAGGGGTGCTGCTGGCCCGGCCATGTCCTTCTCACCCGGTATGGATGAGGCCGCGCGGATCGCCCGGGCCAAATGATGACCGAAACCCCGAGATGGGAGCTAAAACCATGAGCGAACACGCCGTTCACGGCACGGCGGCGGCCGGCGCCGGAGCGACTCCGCGGACCCGGACCCAGCCGCGCGCGAGGTCCATGTGGGTCGGGTGGTTGTACTTCGGCGGCTCGATGATGGTCCTGCTGGGGACCTTCAACATCATCGAGGGCCTCGTCGCGCTGTTCAACGACCAGTACTACGTCGCGACCCAGCAGGGGTTGCTCGTCTTCGACATCACCGCGTGGGGCTGGGTCCACCTGATCATCGGCGTGGCCGCGGTCGTGGTCGGTGTCGGGGTGTTCACCGGTGCCATGTGGGCCCGCGTCACCGGCGTGATCCTGTGCGGCCTCAACGCGATCGCGCAGCTCGCCTTCCTGTCCGCGTACCCGTTGTGGGCCGTCATCGTCATCGCCCTCGACGTGCTCGTGATCTGGGCGCTGATCGTGCACGGCGACGAGGCCCGCGACGACACGGACTGGTAGCACAAGCCCGCCAACCCCCGCCGCGGCGACCAGGACCTCCTGGTCGCCGCGGTGTTTGTTGCGACTGGCCGCGTTCGGTCAGCGGCCCGGGCGGGCCGGCTCCGCGTGGGCGGAACCCGGCATGGTGTGGACGATGCTGGCCGCCGCGGCCGCGCGGTCCACCGGCTGCGCGGGAAGCGGGCGGTGCCGGCCGTAGAACAGGGCGAGCGGGATGCCGACCGCGGAGACGATCGCCATCAGCAGCGCCGAGCGCGTCACGCCGTCGACGATCGCGTCGGCCGCGGGGACGTCCGTCGCCGCCGCGTTGGTGCCGTAGATCGTCGCGGTCGCCGCCGTGAGCAGGGCGGCGCCCACGTAGCGCGCCATGTTCGAGATGCCCGACGCGGAGCCGACCTCGTGCTGGGGCACCGACGACGTCGCCGTCGACGACGCGCATCCGTTGGAGAACGCCATGCCCACGGCGATCGCGACGAGCGGCAGCACGAACAACCCGTAGCCCCAGGAGGCGCCGAGGAACATGAGCGCGACGAAGCCGCCGGTGGTGACCACGAAGCCGAGCGCGATCGCCTGCCGGGTACCGATCCTGGTCGCCACCGTGCTGACGAACGGCGCCATCACGATCAGCCCGGCGGCCGCCGGCAGCGTCGCGAGCCCGGCCTGGAGCGGGGACATGGCCATGCCCGCGGGGTCCTGGAAGTACAGGCTGATCACGTACATCAGGCCGTTGATCGTGCCCGAGCCGATGAGGATCACGAGCGTCGCGCCGACGAGCAACCCGTTGCGCAGCAGGCGAAGGTCGACCAAGGGTACCCGCACGTGCCGCTCCACGGCGACGAAGCCGAAGGCCGCCGCGGCGGTGATCGCGAAGCAGACCAGCGTCGCGGCCGAGCCCCAGCCCCAGGCCGGCCCCTTGCTGAGCGCCAGCACGAACGGCACGAGCGTCGCGGCGATGAGCAGCATCCCGCCGACGTCGATCGTGTGTGGCCGGTCCGGGTCGCGCGACTCCGGCACCGTGCGCAGCGTCAGCGGGATGCACAGCGCGGCGATCGCGGCGTCGATCCAGAACAACCCCTGCCAGCCCGTGGAGTCGACGAGCGCGCCGCCGATCAGCGGGCCCGCCGCGGCGCCGGCGGCGGACGCGGCGCCCCAGATGGACACCGCCCGCAGCTGGTCGGCGCCCGAGCTCGCCACCGACAGCAGGCTCAGCCCGCACGCCAGCAGCGTGGAGCCGGCGGCGCCCTGGATCGCGCGTCCGGCGATGACCCCGCCGCCGGTGCCGGCGAGCGCGATCAGCGCGCAGGAGACGATGAACAGCAGCAGCGCCCAGATGAACACCTTGCGCCGGCCGGCGATGTCGCCGAGCACGCCGCCGGTCACGATGACCGCCGCGCCGACGAGGGAGTAGCCGGTCACCGCCCACTGCAGGGTCTGGGTCGAGCTGCCGGTGTCCTCGCTGATCGCCGGCAGCAGGATCGTCACGGCCGAGGTGTTCGCGTTGACGATCAGCGTCGAGATGCACGTCACCGCGAGCACTCCCGCGCCGGCCTTCGTGGCGGTGACCGCGGCCGGCGGTCGTGCCTCGTCTGTGCTCATCCAAGGGATTGTCGGCACTCCCGGCGCCGGCTGGCTCATCCGTCGTGGGTGACCCGCGCTGGTCTCACCCCCGGCGGGGGAGGCGCCCGGCCGGTCCTGGCCCGAAGGTGGCGGTCGCCGCGAACGCGAACCGACGGGAGAACACGATGACGACGCTGACGGTGTGGAAGTTCGACAGCCCCATGGGGGCTGACGAGGCGGTCAACACCTTGGGAGCGCTGGCCAAACAGGAACTGATCGCCATCCACGACGCGGCGACGGTGTCCTGGCCGGTGGACGCGAAGAAGCCGAAGACACGCCAGCTGCGCAACCTCACCGCCGGCGGGGCGATGAGCGGGATGTTCTGGGGCATGCTGTTCGGGCTGATCTTCCTGGTGCCCTTCATCGGCGCTGCGATCGGCGCGGCCACGGGCGCGCTGGCGGGGTCGCTCGCCGACGTGGGCATCGACGACCAGTTCATCAAGTCGGTCCGGGACCGGATCGAGCCGGGCACCTCGGCGCTGTTCCTCATGTCGAGCGACGCGGTGGTGGACAAGGTGAAGGCCGCGATGGCCGAGGGTGGGCACAAGCCGGAGCTGCTGCAGTCGAACCTGTCCGACGAGCAGGAGAAGGCGCTGCGGGAGATGATGTCGAGCTGACCGCGAAACCAGGACCCGCCCGGCCACAGCGGCCGGGCGGGTCCTGGTTTTGGTCTCCTACGCGGCCCGCGGTTCGCTCGCGCGCGGGCGCTGGAACCGGTGCAGCACCATGGTCAGGAGCACGGTGAAGATCGTGACCAGCACCGCGGCCAGGAGCGACCACCAGAAGCCGTCGATCGTCAGCGAGTCCGACAGGAAGTCGAGCAGCTCGAACATGGCCGCGTTGATCACGAGCACGAACAGGCCGAGCGTTAGCAGCACCAGGGGAGCGGTCAGCAGCGCGAGGATCGAGCCGAGCGTGACGTTCACCAAGGCGTAGAGCGCCGCGACCCACAGCAGCGTCAGCGCGCCGCCGTTGATGTGGAAGCCGGGCAGCAGCCCCGCGACCAGCCCGATCGCGATCGCGAGTACCACCCAGCTCACCAGCATTCGTCGGAACATCTCGGCCGTCCTATGTGGATTGCCAGGGCGGCGGAGGCATGCCGGGCGCGCCGGCGGTCCCGGGCGCGCCGCCCGGTGGCGGCGTGGGCGTGCGGCGGTAGGCGCTGCGCGCCACCCCGTTGAGGATCGTCGTGATCGCGATGCCGATCACGAGGTTGATGACCGCGGTGGCCAGCTTGCTCTCCCAGTCGACCGGCAGGCTCAGCGGCACCACGACCGCGAGCGCGGTCAGCAGCATCATGATCCAGCTGAAGAACGTCTGGTACCGCGGCGTGGAGACCGACAGGAGCTGCATCAGGCCGGTCGCCGCGAGCGCGACCACGGCGGCGACGACCGCGTAGGTCGTCGTGTTCGCGTTGCCCCACACGCCCTCGCCCTTCGGCGAGAGCACGGGCACGTCCAGCACGCCCCGCGACAGCAGGATGCCGACGATCGCGATCAGCGCGGCGACGACCGCCGTCGCCACCCCGCCGGACCACAGCCGCGCGGCGTCGAGGTGACCGGTCCGTGGTGGCGGCTGCTCCATCATCGCCTGCCCCCGATCCGGCGTTCCAGCCGCTCCAGCAACAAGGGTCCGATCATCACCACAGCGAGCAACACGACCACCACCATCACGACGGACACCTGTTCCTAACCACGCCCGGCGGCCGAGGACCGGTCGCGCACCGCGTCGATCATCACCACGACCCCGAGCACGATCAGCGACAGCCCGAGCGTGAGCTCCAGCGTCGCCAGGGAGATCCCCGGCTGCAGCAGCACGACGAACCCGGCGAGCACGCTCAGCACGCCGAGCGCCGCTGCCCAGCCGCGGCTGCGCCCGGTGTCCCCGCGCACCGCCCCGATCAACGTCAGCACGCCGCTGACGATCCACCAGGACCCGATCAGCAGCGCGATCGCCGCGAGCGTCTGCAGCGGCGAGCGCAGGCACAGCACCCCGGCCAGCAGCGACAGCGCGCCGAGCAGTCCGAAGAGGACACGGTGCCCGCCACTCTCGTCCGCGTCCGCGAGCGCCCTGAGAATCTGCACGATCCCGTTCACCAGCAACGTGATCGCGAACAACCACGACACCACCACCAGCGACGCGCCCGGCCAGACCAGCACCCCGATGCCGATCAGGACCATGACCGCGCCGTTGAACAGGTGCAGCCCCCAGTGCCGGCCGGTGGTGGTGACCACCTGGTCCCACGTCTCGCTCACCCGCGCGTCCGCGAGCGGCTGTGCGGCAATGCCTGCCGCCTGCTGTTCGGTCACCAGCGCCACCTCCCTCAGAGGACCCCCGGCCCAGGCGCCAGCGTGCGCAATCCCGGTGGCCGGGCGCATCACCCGGAACAGGTGAGGGCGGCGATCACCGGCCGGGGTCAGCCACCGGGTCAGCGGCCGGTTCAGGTGCGGGATCAGCGGCCGGGTCAGTGGTTGGGTGAGGCTCGGCCAGCACCGAGTTGAGCACCTGGCCGAACACGACCAGCCGGGCCATGAGCGCGAGCCACACCAGCACCGAGGCAGCCACGCCGAGGGCGCCGTAGAGCTCCGACGCGCGGGCGAGCTTGCCCGGCAGGTACAGCACGGCCACCAGGTGCAGGCCCTCCACGCCGAGCGCGAGCAGCAGCGCGCCCGGCCAGGCCTCCCGCCACCGCAGCGGCCACTGCGGGCTCAGCAACGCGATCCCGACCACCGCGTAGACGATCAGCGACGGCAGCGAGATCACCGCGGCCGAACGGCCGATCGCCGCGGCCACCAACGGCTCGACGATGTTCATCGCGACCACGAACAGCAGCAGGAGGTTGTAGCGCCCGGCGCGGGCGAGCGCCACCTTCGGCTTGCGGTCGAGCCGGGCCAGCCAGACCCGGTCGTGCACGCGGTCGAGGACGCGGGCGAGGGTGAGCCCCGCCCACATGAGCAGCACCAGGCCGATCAGCGCGGTGAGATACCGGCCGTGCTCGGCCTGTTCGCCGACCTGGCCCAGCATGCTCGCGGTCAGCGGGCTCATGCCCAGGTCGTTCACGAGCTCGTCCGGGGGCCGGGCGGAGGTCTGCGTGAAGCCCAGCGCCGCGGCCGCGATCAGGCAGCACGGCAGCAGCCACACGAAGATCCGGAAGGCGAGCGCCCCGGCGAGCAGCGTGCCGCCGACCTCGATGTCCCGGCGCACCACCGCGAGCCCGACCGCGAGCGGCCGGTGGTTCCCGGCCATGGTCAGCGCCCGGTCCTGCAGCCTGCGTGCCCGGCCCACGAGCCCGGTCACCATCGCGTACACCTCATGGCGGCGGACCGGCGGACCGCCCGGCCCTCGGCCGCCTCGCGGTGCGCCCGCTCTTGCGCCAACCGGTGCCCGCCGAGCCTGCCCGGCGGAGCGGCACCGGTCGGGGAGCTCACGAGGTCGGCGTCGCGGTCACCGTCACCGGCGACTCGTCCGAGGTCGTCTCCGAGGCCGGCTCGCTCGCATCGCTCGACGACGTGCCGGCACAGATCGCGGCCGCGTCGGTCAGCGCGGCGAACAGCTCGCCCGCGGCCGTGCGCAGGCCGGCGGTGTCGACCGGTTGCGCGGCCAGCGCGTCCTGGACCTTCTGCAGCGCGCGGCCGGCCTGGTCCAGGTCCGCCTGCGCGTCGGGGCCCAGCGTCGCTTTCGCATCCTCGAAGGAGGCGGCCAGCGCGGCCGCGACGACCTGCACGTCGCCGGCGGTCGCGTCCCGGGTGACGAACCGGCCGACCTCGGTGACCAGCTCCTGCGACTTGTCGACGAGGTCCTGGCACGCCGGTACCAGCGACGTGCTCGTGGTGGTCTCGGTGGTGGTCGTGGCGGTCGGCTCCGTGCTGGGCTGGTCGTTCGCGCCGGACGTGCACCCGGCGAGGGCGAGCAGCGAGCAGAGCGCGGCGGCGAGGTGGCGAACGGTCACGGGGTTCATGGTCGGCGGGTACCCCGCGCGGGTGCTTCACATGTTTCGGGTGAGGTACGCCGGTGATCGCGCAGGCAGGGAAGTGCCCGGGCGGGTGCTGGTTGGTCCGCCCGGGCACGGGGATGACGGTCTGTTCGGATGCCCGGCCAACGTCCCGCGCGGGCCGGGCACCGCCATCACCTGATTCGGGTGAACTTCACCCGTGGCGGGGGATGGGTTTTCGCCGTGGTGGGCGGAGGGTGCGCGCGTACCGGTCCACCCAGTGGAGGTGTTCGATGAGTTCAACCGAGTCCGGTGGCTCCGCGATGATGGCCACCCTCGGCCGTTCCCGTGGCCTGCAGATCGCGTTCGGCGTGGTGACGGCCTTGGCCGGGGCGCTGATCCTGGCCTGGCCGGGCGGCACGCTGGTGGCCGTCGCGGTGCTGCTGGGCCTGCAGCTGATCATCGGCGGCGTGTTCCGCGCCGTCACGGCGTTCACCTTCGACGCCGACAGCGTGGCCGCGCGGATCCTGTTCCTGCTGCTCGGCATCCTGCTCGTGATCCTCGGCATCCTGTGCCTGCGCGCGCCGCTGCAGACGATCGCCGTGCTGGTGCTGCTGTTCGGCCTCTCGTGCATCGTGAGCGGCACGCTGGAGGTGTTCCACGGCTTCACCGGCGGCGGGGGCTGGGCGTTCGTGTCGGGCGCCGTCGGGATCATCGTGGGCATCGTCGTGCTGTCGTATCCCGTGTCGTCGGTGTCCACGCTGATCTGGCTGCTCGGCATCGCGCTCGTGGTCATCGGCCTGATCGGGATCATCGGGGCGTTCCGGCCGGATCGCGCTCCCGCGGCCACGCGCGCGACCCCGCCGCCCACGACCCCGCCGGCGGCCCCGGCCGCCACGTAGCCGTCAGGTGAGCACCTTGTCCTGCCCGGCGGCCTCGCGCGCGATGTCGATGCGCGAGCGCACGCCGAGCTTGGCGAGGATGTGGGAGACGTGCGTGCCGACGGTGCGCGGCGAGAGCACGAGCTGCTCGGCGATCTGCGGGTTGGACATGCCGGTCGCCACCATCCCGGCGATCCGCGACTCGGTGGGCGTGAGGCTGTTCCAGCCGACCCGCACCTGGCGGTGCTTGGCCCGCGGCCCGCGGCGGATGTTGTACTGGCGCAGCTGGGCGCGCAGGTGGGCGAGGTCCCAGTGCGCGCCCAGCTTGTCGTAGACGTCGTCGGCGCGGGTGAAGGCGGTCCGCGCGCCGCGCCGGTCGCCACGGTCGGCGAGCTTGACCGCGGCGGCCTCGAGTGCCTTGGCGCGCAGGAAGGGCCGGCCGGCGTCGCCGTAGCGGTCGGCCGCGTGCTGCAGCAGGGCGGGGTCGTCGTCGAGCAGCCCGCGGCAGTAGGCGGCCGCCGCGAGCCGGTGCGGCACCTGCGACCGGCGCGCGAGGGTGGCCGCCTGCGCCGCGATGTCCGCGGCGGCGCCGGAGGTCCCGGTGTGCGCCGCGAGCCGGGCGGCCTCGGGGAGGAGGTCCTCCATCTCCTCGAGCTCCTCCGCGTGCCCGCCGACCCCGGACGTGAGCACGGCGAGTGCCTCGCCGGGATCGTCGGCCATCTCCCGGTCGAGGCTGCGCGCCAGCGTCAGGGAGGCCACGACCCGGTTCCCGATCCGGTCCGCACTGGAGGCGGCCAACCGCAGATGCTGCCGCGCGGTGGCCGGATCCCCCCGATGAAACGCGATGACCGCGGCGATCCCGCGATCGCAGCAGGTCACCCCGGGATCCTTGAAGTCATCCGACAGCGTCTCGATCTCCGCTTGCGCGTCATCCCACCGACCGACCTCGAACAGCAGCTCGCTGAACGCGGTCTGCGCCTGCGCGAGCCGCACCAGGCTGCCGGTGTTGTCCGCCAGGTCGCGGACATGTCTCGGCCGTCTGCAGAGCCTCCTCGTAGCGATCGAGGTCGCCGAAGCGCGACGGCCTGGTTGACCTGCAGGAGCAGCCCGAGATCGGTGAGCGCGGTGTCGTCGCCGACGACGTCGAGCGCGCGTTCGAACAGCGGCAGTGCGGCCGCGTACGTCGCCCCGCATGATCGAGACGATGATCAGGACGTGCAACGACCAGCCGAGCGCCCAGCGGTCGCCCGGCCTGCTCGGCAGTGGCCAGTGCCTCGCTGGCGACCTCGCCGGCGACCTGACCTCGCCGAGGTCGCGGCTGCGCCCGGGCGATCAGACACCAGCAGCCGCGCCGGTCGCTGCGCGGAGATGCCCGGTACTTCGAGCGCCTCGGTCAGCGACTGCGAGGGACTCGTCGGCCCGGCCCTCCAGCGCCCGGCACTGCGACGACGTGCCAATGTAGATCGACGAGCAGGTCCGGGTCGTCGACCACGGCCATCGCCCGGCATCGGCGACCCGCTCCGCGTCCGCGCTGTCCCCGGCGCGGAACAGGGCATCCGCGAGGCGGCACGCGAGTTCCGCGCCGCGCGTCAGTGGTCGGCGGGCATCGCGATCGGCCGCCTGCTCGGAGCAGGTCGATCGCGGTGCGCGGAGCCTGCGCCACGAGGGTCGGCGCGGCGTCGGCGAGCCAGTTCAGCAGCGACCTCGTCGAGCGGAACCGCGCCGGGCTCGTTGATGCCCTGCAACAGCTGGCGCGCGACCCGGTGGATCGGCGCGCCCGGCATGCGGCCAGCGCCCGCGCCGCGTCCCGGTGCCAGGCCGGCCGGACCGCGTCGGGCGATGTCGTCGTAGAGGGCGGAGCGGATCAGCGGGTGGCGGAAGGCGAGCCGCTCCTTGCCGTCCTGAGCACGCCCGCCGTGCAGGCCTCGTCGATCGGCCGGCACCAGCTCGGCGATCCGGCTGCCCATGACGATCGCCAGGTCCGACACCAGGAACTCCACGCCGAGCAAGCGCCGCGCCCTGCAGCACGGTGCGGATTTCCTTGGGCAGGAAGTCGAGCCGGTGGCGGATCGCGGCGAGCAGGGAGTCGGGGACCGGCCCGCTCGGTCGACTTCCACGACACCGCCGTCGGTGACGGTCAGCCGGTGCGGAGCGGGCGAGCGCGTCCAGCAACTCGGTGAGGTACAGCGGGTTGCCGGCCGCGCCGTCGGTCGAGCCGGAGCAGGTTCTTGCCGGGTCTGCCGTCGGAGATCGCGCTGACCAGGTTCGCGATGGCCGTGCTGGGCAGGCCGCCGAGGTGGATGACCCCCGGCTCGCCGACCGCGCGCCGGACAGCCGAGCAGCTCTTCCCGTTGCGGCACCGGGCGCACGATACCGATCAGCAGCAGCGCCGAGCGGTCGATGGACCGGGCCAGCCACTCGCACACGCCGATGGTGGCGACGTCGGCCCACTGCAGGTCGTCGACGACCAGCACGGTGGGAGTGGCGCTGCACAGCTCGCTCGATGAGGGTGAGCATCTGCTCCGACGGCCGCGGTGGTGGGATCGGCGCTGGTCGACCTCGCCGCGTAACAGCCGCAGGATCGTCATCAGCCGCGGCGTCGTCGCCGCGGCTTCCTTGTCGCGCAAGGCGTCCAGCAGCGGCTGGAGCGGCAGCGCCTGGCCGAGCTCGTCGCCCTCGGCCCAGAACGTGCTGAAGCCCGTACTGTTCGGCCGATTTCGATGGCCGCGCGCGCCAATGATGGATTTGCCGATGCCGGGCTCGCCCTCGATGAGGAGGGCGTGTCCGGTGCCGGCACCGAGATCGTTTGATCAAGTCGGTGAGTCGGGATAGTTCGGCATCCCGGCCGACGAGCGCAGGCGAACTCACCCGACATGTATTCGACAGTATGGCGTGGTGCTGCGGCGAAACATCGGCCATCCGGGCGGTAGTCCGATGGCCTCTGCGTAACTGTCCGCCGTCAGTCTGCTGCCAGTCAATCCCATGTCGTTAGCTGCTCGTTAGCTCACTAGTTATCATGCGAATACGCTTCGCATGCGATAGCCTATTGGTATCAGAGATATAGGTTGGCCACGCCTACACACCTAAATGCGGATCCTCGGCATGCCGCTTGCCGAATTCACGAGTTCATCATTTCTTAATTGGGAGGCACGTCATGAGAATCGTGCGAAGTTGATCGCCGCCTTCGTCATATCCGTGGCAGGCGCATTCGCGGTGGCGGGCACCGCGAGCGCCGGTGGCAGATGGCGCGGGACGACACATGACGGCTACCCGGACATGACTCATGACTGATGGAAAGGCCGGTCACCGGATGCCACAACCGCTTCTGGTCAGCACTCGTTCCAGGGCGAGCGACCGTGGCTCAGGGCTTACACAGTCGTCGATGGCCCCACCATCGGCTTCTGTGTGAGCCCTGCCGCGGTAGGTAGCCCGGTTCTGCAGCGCGTTGCCGAGGTCCACGAGCCGGCCGCCGAGGCTGTACTCGTCGCCTGTGGCCATTTCCTCTCGTCTTCCGGCATCCGCGTCGAGAAGCCGGAGTACGAACCTGGCGATCTGGTTGTTGACGCTGGCCAGCTCGGCGACGAGGACAAGCTCGTCGTGCCAGTCCGGAGCGTTCACCACTTCACCCCACGACCTATGTCGTCTCGTTCGATCTCCATTGGGTTGGACTCAGCAAGCCTCGTTCGAACCCCGGGTCAAGACATCGGTCAACTGACTGATGTCGTAGGCATCTGTGTCCGGATGCGTTCACCAGCGCGCGCCGGCCACCGCGGCTCTATCCTGGCTCCTGACGGCCGCCGCTCGCGGCCGCGTGACCAGGCAGAACGGAGTTCGCTGTGACCGCGCAAGACGTTGCCGCCCTCACCGAGGCGCGAGACCGGCTCCGGGCGGCGCACCTGCGCCCCACCGGCGAGCGGCCCGCCACCAGTGGCCGCGGCCTGCACCACACCGCCCTCATCAGCGGCGATGTGGAGCGCACGATCCACTTCTACCAGGACCTGCTCGGCTTTCCGCTCACCGAGCTCATCGACAACCGGGACTACCCCGGGTCCTCCCACTTCTTCTTCGACATCGGGAACGGCAACCTGCTGGCTTTCTTCGATTTCCCGGGGCTGGACGTCGGGGACTACGCGGAGGTGCTCGGCGGGCTGCATCACGTGGCCATCTCCGTCGACCCGCAGCGGTGGCGGGAATTGGTGGGCAGGCTCGCGGACGCGGACGTTCCACATGAGGTGCACAGCGAGGTATCGGTCTATTTCCAGGACCCGGACGGCGCTCGCATCGAATTGATCGCGGACCCGCTCGGGGAGATGTACGGCACCAAGGTGCTCTGACGCGAAAAAATCCCGCCGAGCACCGCATCCAGCGGCCGATTTTCGCTCGATCATAAAAATGATCTATCGAAGACGCTCACTGTGCGTGACAACCGCTGTTGTCAACCGCTGTTCACGGTATGTCGACCCGTGACTATTGCCTCACCCTAATGCACTAATCGTCGCATTACGCATATGCACGCGGCGTTTTTTTCGGTCAGCCCTTGGCGAGGATCTCCCGCAACGCGGTGGCGAACTCCACCGGCTTCTCGATGTGCGGGCTGTGCCCGGTGCCGGCCATGACGACCTCGTCGTAGGTGCCGCCGGCCGCCGCGTAGCGGTCCAGCACGGCCCGCGTCTGGGCCAGCATCGGCTGCGGGGGATGGGTTTCCGCACCCGGCCAGCCCGGTACCGCACCCAGCGCGCCCAGGTTCGCCAGGTCGAAAATCGACGCGTCCGACACGATCTGATCGGCGTCCCCGCGGATCCACCGGATGGGCGGCTTCGGGTCGATCTCGGGCAGGTCGTCGAGGCGGAAGTGGTTGGGGGACATCGTGTTCAGCACGCCGCGGTCCCCGGCCGCGAGACCCGGCCACACGTCCGACGGGCGGCTGTCCCCCGGGTAGTGATCGTCCCCGATGCGGGTCGACAGCATCGACTCGACGTAGACGTCCTCGTGCTCCGGGCGGAACGGCGGCTGCACGTAGAACGTCAGCAGCACCTGGCGCGGCGACAGCGGCGAGTCGGCGGACCGGTCACCTTCGGCCAGCAGCCGCACGAAGTCCGGGTTCCCGCCACCGCCACCGGAGCACGCGCCGTCCGGGCCGACGAACGTGCCGGCCACGTCCCGCGTGCCGCCGTAGCCGTACGGCGACACCGGCGCCACCAGCGTCACCGTCCGCGCCACCGCCGGCCGGTCGCGCAGCAGCCTCAGCACCACGCCGCCGCCCATGCTCCAGCCCACGAGGTGCACCGGGCCGAGCGACAGCGCGTCGACGAGTGACGCGACATCGTCCGCGTAGTCGCCCACGCCCCGGGTCGCGTCGACCGGTTGCGGCTCCGTGTCACCGAACCCGCGCAGGTCGGCGGCCAGCGGCCGGTACGACGAGGGGAGGGCGAGCATCTGCTCCTGCCAGAACAGCGACGACGACACGTTCCCGTGCAGGAACAGGACCGGTTCCCCGGCATCGCGCACGGACAGCACGTTCATGGTGAGCCGGCCGGTCGGCACGGCGGTGGCGGTGATCCCGTCGAGGAGGTTGGACATGACACATAGTCCTTTCAGGACAGCCAGCCGGCCACGGTCGACGAGACCGCGGTCGCCCAGCCGAGCTGCAGATGGTTGGCCGACGCGACCAGCGTCGTGGCCCCGACGTTCGAGATCCCCGTGGTGGACAAGGCACTCTGCACGAACACGACGCCGTCGCTCGGGCCGCGCGTCTCGTTCCAGATGCCGACGATCGAGGGCGAACCACCGGCCAGCAGGTACACCGGCACGCTCGCCGGCGTCGGCGTCGACTGGATCCGCGAGATCAGCGAGCCCGCGTCGATCGCGGCCTGGATGCCGGGCCCGTCGGTGTAGAAGCCGTGGCCGCCGTAGTAGGTCGTGTAGTAGTCCTGCGTCGTGGTGTTGACGCCGAACACGCCGTCCCAGCGCGCCAGCATCTGGCGTTGCCCCGGGTAGGCGTCGAACCCGCCGGCCGGCGTGATCGACAGCTCCGGGTGGTAGGTCAGCGCGCCGAAACAGGTCATCCGGGTGTGCGGGCTCGGTGCGTTGACCTTCCCGCCGCACTCCGGCCAGATCGAGTAGTCGTGCGCCCACCCGTGCGCGAACGGGTAGTCGTAGCCGCCGTTGGGCCCGCCCAGCAGGATCAGCTTGCGCACGTCGTTCGCGTAGGCGCGGCCCCAGGGCGGCTGCACCGACGCCGTGTACATGCGCGCCGACATCATGCCCTTGCTCCAGCCGACCACGTCCACGGCGCCGACGCCGAGGCGGGCCTTGATGATCGCGATCGCGTCGCCGACCTGCTGTGCCTGCTGGAAGTTGTCGCCCTGCTTGTGCGCGAAGCCGATCGCGAACACCCGGTGGCCGCGCGTGCTGAGGTACTGCATGAGCCCCGTGGACGGGCAGGACGCCGTCCCGCAGCCGAACCCGCCGGACTCGTTCGGGTTCGCCCACGCGCGGTCGGGGTTGTCGTTGGCGCCGTGCACGAGCAGGACCGGCGTGGCCTTCGCGCCGGTGTCCCAGCCGGGCGCGGAGTAGAGCAGGAACCGCGACGACGACGGCCGCGCCGCGTTGTCGAAGAACGTCTTGCGCTGCCCGTCCTGGTCACCGCGCCCGTCCGGCGGGTACTGCTCGTCGTGGAAGCCCGCGGTCGTGTCGCGATAGCGGTCCACCTTCGCCCAGCCGTTGGCGACGCTGGTGTAGGTGGCCTCGTTCGTCAGGTACGCGGGCTCGGCCGCGTCCGCCGAGCCGCCGAGCACGACCACGCCGGTGGCGACGAGCGCCGTGACGAGGCCCGCGGGGGCGAGGTAGCGGAATGCGCGCATGTCGGGTCTCCGAGATGGTCAGGTGAGCTCGGCGACGACGGCGGACACGCCGGCGTCGCCGAACAGGATGGAGTAGTGGTTCGTGCCCGGCACGGTCGTCACCTTCAGCCGGGTCAGCACGTCGAGATCCCGGTACAGCGGCGTCGCCTCGTTCAGCATGCCGCGCTCGGCCCGCACGAACGGCACCCCGGCCGGCAGCGCGGCGAACGCGTCGAGCCCGTCGGCGCCGGTGTGCAGGTCGGTGAAGTCCGCACGCATGGCCGCGGCGGACACCTTGCTGCGCAAGGAACCCGCGGACCCGGTCAGGTCGTAGTCGACGTACGCCTCGACCGCCGGCGTCCAGTCGGCGAACGAGGGATGCTCGCGCCAGTGGTCGCGGTACGCCTCCGTCGACGCGAACCGCATCTCCAGCCGGCGTGCGGCCGGGCCGATCATGGTCTCCGGACCCCCGTGCGGCGGGGGCAGCGGCGCGCCGCCGTCCACGAGCACCAGCCGCGCCACCCGGGACGGGTGCCGGTGGGTCAGCACCGACGCCACGAAGCCGCCCATCGAATGCCCGACCACGACCGCCTGGTCCACGCCGAGCCCGTCGAGCACCGCCACGCAGTCAGCCGCGTGCGCCGCCATGCCGTAGGGCCCGGGCAGCGAACCGCTGCCGCCGCGCCCGCGCAGGTCCGGCGCGATCACCGGGCCCGGCAGGCGGGTCGCCGTCTCGAGCCACGCGCGGCTCGACGCGGTGAGGCCGTGGATCGCGAGCACCGGCACCGCCGTGTGCAGCGAGCCCCAGAGCGCGACGGTCAGCTCGCCGCCTGCCACGGGGACGCCGACGGACGCCGGTTCGCGGAGCTGCTGAGCGGGCACTGGCGACCTCCGCCGGGCACGACTGTGGGACCGGTCATACGGTGACCGGCCGGGCCGCGCGCGGCAAGGTGGATGTCCGCCACCCGCGGCCGGTTCGGGGTGTGGCGTGGCCACACCCGTCAGGCCAGCGCCGCGTCGAGCGTCGGGAAGATCGCGAGGTAGGTGGCGAGCCCCGCGACCTCCAGCGGCCGGGCGGTCTCGCGGCTGGTGGCCACGATCCGGACCGAGCTGCGCTCGCCGCCCCGCTGATGCGCGTCGACGATCGCGGCCATCGCGCTGGAGGCCAGGAACGTCACGCCGGACAGGTCGATCACGAGCACGCCCGGCCCGGCGGCCAGCTCGCGGCCGACCGTCTCCTGCAGCTTCGGGGTGGTGAGCATGTCGAGCTCGCCGGCGACCCGCAGCACGACCGCGCCGCCGCGGTGCTCGATGCCGACGGTCACGTCGAAGGCGTCACCCGGGTCCGGAGCCATACGAACATCATGCACCCAAAGAGGATCCCCGCAGTGCTGCCAGGTCGGGGGTCCGCCAGCACTACGGGGACACCCGACCAATCGCCGCCCACGGTTAGGTCGTTACATCCGCGCCGAGGAACCGGTCGAGCTCGCCGAGGAACTCCGGCCACGCCGGCTCGCCCGCGGTCAGGATGTGGTTGCGGCTGGGCAGGAACCGCAGCTCGCTGTCTGGGATCAACGCGGCGAGGTCCTGGGCCTGCGAGCGCGGCACGCGCAGGTCGTCGCGGGAGTGCAGGATCAGCGTGGGGCAGCGCACGCGCGGCGCGAGCGCGGAGACGTCGATCTGCGCGAACACGTCGAGGAAGCGCACGACGTTCTCCGTCGACGTGGTGGCCCGCTGCAGGTCGTTGAACGCGTCCCACAGCGCGCGGTCGCCGTCGGGGAGGAACTGGCTGGCGAACACCTGCCGGAACGTCGGGTCGTCGTGCCGCCAGCCGATCCGGCCCAGCTGCAGGTCCAGCGCCGCCTCCTCGCGCTCGTCGGGTGTGCGGGCCCGGGCGGACCGGCCGCGGCAGTACGCGCCGGCGAGCGCCAGGTGCGACACCCGCTCCGGATGCCGCACCGCGTAGGCGATCGCGACCGCGCCGCCCTGCGAGACGCCGAGCAGGGGGAAGCGCTCCAGGCCCACGGCGTCCACGACCTGCTCGAGGTCGTGGACCCACGCGCCGAAGCTGAAGTCGGCGACGTCCCAGTCCGACAGGCCGCAGCCGCGCTCGTCGTAGCGCACCAGCCGGTGGCGGCTGGACAGCTCGTCGATCCAGTGCGACCAGATCGGGCTGCGCCACTCCAGGTCGAGGTGGGTGAGCCAGTTCGCGACCTTGACCAGCGGCGGCCCGCTGCCCGAGATCGCGTACGCCACCCGCACGCCGTCCGGCGAGACGCAGTAGCGGATCTGTTGCGGCGCCCGGTCGTCCGCCGGTTCCGGCACGAACTCGACGGGCGCCGCCGGGGTGACGGTCAGCTCGACGTCGGCGACGAACCGGTAGCCGACCCCGTGCACGGTCGCGATGACCCGCTGCTGGTTGCCGTCGTCGCCGAGCGCGCGGCGCAGCATCTTGACCCGGCTGGTGAGCGCGGACTCGCTGACGAACCGCCCGCCCCACACCGCGTCCAGCAGCTCGGTCTTCGCCACGACCCGGTCGCGGTGCTCGATCAGGTGCGTCAGCAGCGTGAAGACCTGCGGTTCGACGTGCACGAGATCGCCCCCGCGCCGCAGCTCGACCCGCCGCGGGTCCAGCTGGCAGTCGGCGAACCGGTACACGTCTACACCCAATCTCCACCGGATCCCCATCATCCCGCCAAGACTCGGCGCTGACCAGCACCGATGCTCTCTGCCATGGCGCGCCGACTCCCGGTGCGCAGAGGGAGTGCGGACGATGACCACGAGTTCGACCGAGTACCTGCTCGGGCATGACGAGAACGAGCTGGCCCGGCTCGAACACCAGGCGGGCATGCTGGCGCCGGCGACCCGCGCGATCCTCGGCCTCGCGGGCATCAGGCCGGGGATGCGGGTGCTGGACCTGGGCACGGGGGCGGGGGACGTCGCCTTCGAGGTGGCCGGCCTCGTCGGGCCGGAGGGGTCAGTCGTCGGGGTGGACCAGTCGGTGAAGGCGCTGGGGTACGCGGCCGTGCGCGCGGAACGGCGCGCGCTGACCAACGTCTCGTTCATCCACGACGACCTGCAGACGACCCGCCTCGAGGACGAGTTCGACGCGGTCGTGGGCCGGCTGATCCTGCTGTACACCCCCGAGCCCGCGCAGATCCTGCGCAAGTTCGCCGCGCTGGTCCGCCCGGGCGGGGTCGTCGCGGTGATGGAGTTCGAGATGACCGCGGCGGGCACGCTGCCCTCGACCGAGCTCAGCAGGCGCGTGGTCTCCTGGATCTGCGAGGGGTTCGACCGGTCCGGTCTGGACGCGAGCCTGGGCGCGAAGCTGGGCGGGATCATGGCCGGCGCCGGCCTCGCCGACGCCACCGTGGTCGGCCTGCAGGGCTACCGCGCACCCGGCGACCCGGCCGGCCCGAAGCTCGCCGCCGAGACCGTCCGGACGCTGCTGCCCGCCATCGAGAAGACGGGCATCGCGACCGCCGCCGAGGTCGACATCGACACGCTCGAGGCCCGCCTGGCGGAGGAGAGCATCCGGCTCGGCACGACGTTCAAGCCGCCGACCCTCGTCGGCGCGTGGGCCCGGATCGGGTGAGGGCGAACGTGATGCGCAACGAACACGCGGTGGTGCTCGGCGCGAGCATGGCGGGGCTGCTCGCGGCGCGGGTGCTCGCCGACCACTACGAGCGGGTGACCATCGTCGAGCGGGACCGCCTGCCGGTGCGGGTGGCGCAGCGGCGCGGCGTCCCGCAGGGCCGGCACGTGCACGGCCTGCTGCCCAGCGGCTGCCACGTCCTGGGCGAGCTGTTCCCCGGGCTGCTGGACGAGCTGGTCGAGGCCGGCGGGACGAAGCTGGACGACTACACGAGGTTCCACCTCGCGCCCGACGGCACGCACCGGATCTCGCCGGCGGTCGACGTCGAGCCCATCTACCAGCCGAGCCGGCCGTTCCTCGAGACCGGCCTGCGGAGCCGGGTCCGCGGTCTGTCCAATGTGGAGTTCCGGGACGGCTGCGACGCCGTCGGGCTGGTGACCCGCGCGGCGCGCGAGCGGGTCGCCGGGGTGCGGGTGGCCGGTCGCGACGGGCGGGCCGAGGAGGTGCTGGACGCCGACCTCGTGGTCGACGCGACCGGCCGCGGCTCGCGCACGCCCGCGTGGCTCGCCGGTCTCGGCTACGCCGAGCCGGCGGTGGAGCAGATCGTCGTCGACGTGCGGTACGCGAGCCGGCTGGTCCGGCTCCCGCCGGGCGCGGTGCGGGAGACGCTCACCGTGATCGGCGCGGCGCCCGACCGGCCGCGCGGGATGGGCCTGTTCGCCTACGAGGACGGCACGTGGATGTTCACCGTGTCCGGCTACGCGGGCCACCACCCCGAGCCGGACTACGACTCGATGGTCGACTTCGCGGCCGGGTTCGCGCCGCCGCACATGATCGAGGCCCTGCGCGCGGCGCAGCCGCTCGACGCCGTGTCGACGTTCCGGTTCCGGGCGAACCGGCGGCTGCGCTACGACCGCATGCGCCGGTTCCCCGCGGGCCTGCTCGTGTTCGGCGATGCGATGTGCAGCTTCAACCCGATCTACGGGCAGGGCATGTCGGTCGCTGCGCTGCAGGCCATGGCGCTGCGCAGCTGCCTGCGCGGCGGGGACCACGGGCTCGCGCGCCGGTTCTTCGCCGCCGCCGCCAAGCCGATCGACGCGGCGTGGCAGCTGGCCGTCGGCGCGGACCTGGCGCTGCCGCAGGTCGAGGGACCGCGCCCGCTGCCGGTTCGGCTGGTGAACGCCTACGTCAAGCGGGTGCTCGTCGCGGCCGCGCACGACCCGGTCGTGGCGGCGCGCTTCCTCCGGGTGAGCGCGTTCCTCATGAAGCCGCCGATGCTGATGACGCCGCCGATCGTGGCGCGGGTGGTCGCCGGCAACCGCCGGGCCCGCCACCCGCAGGTGCCGGTGCTGCCCGAACGGGAGAGGGCGGGTATGCATGGGGCATGAGGTTCGTCGTGCAGCGGCACCGGGCGCGGCGGCTGCATTACGACCTCCGGCTGGAAATGGGCGGGGTGCTGGCCAGCTGGGCGGTGCCGAAGGGCCCGACCCTCGACCCCGGCGCCCGCGTGCTGGCCGTGCACGTCGACGACCACAGCCTCGCCGAGCTCGACCTCGAGGGTGTGGTCGGTACCGGTGACAAGATCGTCTGGGACCGGGGGACCTGGACGCCCGCGAAGACCGACGACCCGCTGCTGGCGGTGGCCCAGGGCGAGCTGCACTTCGACCTGGACGGCGAGAAGCTGGCCGGCCGGTTCGTGCTGATCCGCCGCGACCCGAAGAACTGGCTGCTGGTGCACAAGAACGACGAGTTCGCCGTCCGGGGGTGGGATCCGGAGCACCTGCCGCGGTCGGTGAAGTCCGGGCGCACCAACGAAGAGGTCGCCGAACTGGGTTGACCAGCCGGGTTGACTGGGAGGTATGAAGCTCGCGCTCTACGGCCTGCACCGCGGCAGCAGCGCCGATCCCGACACGCTCGCCCGCCGCGCGCGGCTGGCCGAGGACGCCGGGCTCGACGAGCTCTGGGTCGGCGACCACATCGCGCTGCCGGTCACCGACGACGGCGACCCGGCGGACCAGCCCCGGCTCGAGGCCGTCGTCACGCTGGCGCACCTCGCCGCGGTGACCACCCGGATCGGGCTCGGGTTCGGCGTCATCGTGCTGCCGCAGCGCCAGCCGGTCCTGCTCGCCAAGCAGCTCGCGTCCATCGACGTGCTGTCCAAGGGCCGGCTGACGGTCGGCATCGGCGTCGGGTGGGTCGAGCCGGAGCTCACCGCGCTCGGTGCCTCCCTCGCCGACCGCGCGGCGCGGACCGACGAGTACCTGGACGCGATGCGGGCCCTGTGGGACGAGCCGGTCCCGTCGTTCCGCGGCCGGTTCGTGTCGTTCGACGGCGTGGTCCAGCGGCCGCGGCCGGTGCAGCGCCCGCACCCGCCACTCGTGCTCGGCGGCCACTCCGCGGGCGCCTACCGGCGCGCGGTCCGCCACGGGAACGGCTGGTACGGCTGGGATCTCGACCCCGGTCAGGCCGCCGAGTCGATCGCGCGGCTGCGCGCGGCGGGGGAGCGCCCGCCGGGTCTCGGCGAGCTGGAGATCACGATCACCCCGCCCGGCACGCCCGATCCCGACACCGTCCGGCGCTACGCCGAGGCCGGCGTGCACCGGCTCGTCGTGCAACCGCACACGATGGACGGCACCGCGATCGAGGAGCTGATCACGACGATGGGCGAGACCCTGGTGGGCCGGCACTGAGCAGCTCGGCCCGGGCCTTCAGCGCGTGCGCCACCGCGTCGAAGCCCTCCTTGATCCACTCGCCGGTCGATGCCATGACCCGCGCGGCATGCGTTCCGGTGAACGTGTCGGTGGTGCGGTAGGCGCAGCGGTCGGCCCCGCGCGCGGTGAGCCACTGGTCCCGGACCGCGTGCACGCCGGGCAGCTCCGCGCCGGTGTCGTAGCGCAGGTGGCGCGGCGGGTCGACGACCCGGATGTACTCGCGGCTGACGAGCCCCGACGCGAGCGTGAGCACCACGGGCGCGCCGAGCTCGAGCGTCGTCTCCACGCGGACGGTGAACGGGTTCCACTGTGGATAGCGTGCGAAGTCGGTCAGCACGTCCCACACGTGCGCCGCCGGGGCCGCGATCTCGACCTCGGCCGAGGCCACCACGTGGGCGCTCATGCCGGCATGTACTCCCCGCCGTTGACGTCCAGCACCGCGCCGGTCACCTCGGAGGCCAGCCGCGACAGCAGGAACAGCACCGCGCCCGCGCACGCGTCGTCGGCCGGGATGCGCCCGAGCGGGTTGCGCGCGGCGATCTCGTCGTACACGTCCTGCTCGCGCACCCCCCGCTCGTTCGCGGTCATCGTGAGGTAGAACCGCACGCCCGGGCCGTCGAGCCAGCCCAGCACCGCCTGGTTGACCCGGATGCCGCGCTCGCCGAGCTCGGCCGCCAGGTACTGCGTGGCACACGCCATCGCCGCCTTGGCCACCGCGTAGCCGCCCTCGCCACGGTGCGGCCTGCGCGTGGACATGGTGCCGATGTTGACGATCGAGCCGCCGCCGGTCATGTGCGGCACCACCGCGCGGGTCATCTCGAGCGCGCCGTGCAGGATGATGTCGAGCGATCGGCGCAGCTGCTTGTCCGGCGTGTCCAGCAGGTCGGTGAAGCCGGGGTGCGAGTACGCGGAGTTGACCAGCCCGGTGACCGTGCCGAACCGGTCCACCGCCATCCGCACCACGCCGGCGACCTCGTCCGGCCGGCGCACGTCGCACGCGACCCCGACCGCCTCGCCGCCCGCGGCCGCCACCTCCTGCGCCACCGCGGCCGTCACCGTCGTGGAGCGGGCGGCCATCACCACCTTCGCGCCCGCCGCGGCCGCGCGGACCGCGAGCTTGGCGCCGAGCCCGGGGCCGACCCCGGAGATGACGACGACCTCGTCGGCGAGGATCACAGGTACACCTCCGTGTAGAACGCGAAGTCCCGCTCGAGCTGTTCGGCGGACAGGCCGAAGTCGGCCGGGGCGTAGGTGTGCGCGCCGTGCCGCTCCCGCCGGTTCCGTTCCACATAGGACTCGAACGCGGCGCGGTCGGCGTCGTCCGGGTCGAGCCCGAGCTCGGCGAGCACCCGGCACGCCTGCGCGACCGGGCCGGCGACCATCTCCGCGTACCGCACGTCCACGAACCGCCCGGGGCGCCGGGACCGGGTGCCGTCGAACGAGCGCAGGGTGTCGGCGAAGCACGCGCTCCAGTACGGGCCCGCGGCCAGCCGGTCGACGTCCTCGCTGTACTGCGCGGAGATCGTCACCACCATCGAGGCGTAGGAGGGCACCGCGCTGGCCGGTGACCGGTGCGTCATGACGATGCGGCAGCCGGGGAACGTGTCGAGCACGGTGTCCGCCGCCATCAGGTGGTGCGGCGACTTGAGCACCCAGGCGCGCCCCGCGCGGGCCGGGTCCTGCCACTGCAGCACCTGCAGCCACTCGCGCAGCTCGCGGTAGGCCGGCGTCTGGTCGGTGGCGCGCAGCCACGCGCCGTAGGAGGGGATCGCGTAGAAGGAGTCGAAGCTCATCGACGTGAACGTCCGGTCGAGCAGGATGACGTCCTCCTCGGGGCCGTCCCACTCGATCGTGTGGATGCCGGTGAAGTCCGGCGACATGTCGAGGAAGAGCTTCGCGCGCTCGCGGGCGCGGCGCTTGCGTTCCGCCGCGTCCGGGCCCTCGCCGGGGAAGGGGAGCGGGTAGGACGTCTCCCAGGACAGCGTCGAGGTGAGCTTGGGGGAGGCGGCGAGCAGCCGGTGCAGCAGCGTGGACCCCGTCCGCGGCAGCCCGCAGATCTCCGCCGCGACCGTCACCTCAGTGTCACGGATCTCGGGATGCTCGGCCTGCAGGGCCTTCAGCCGGAGCCGGTCGCCGAGCAGCGCGGTGAGCCGGCGGCGGGTCAGCTCGAGCCCGAGCTCGCTCAGCCGGGCCTCCTCGTTGAGCGCGCCGACCAGGACGTTCAGCGGTTCGACGAACCACTCGTCGCCGTAGTCGGCGAGCCCGGTCCGCTCGCGCGCGGCGTCGAGCAGCTCGCCGGCGCGGATCACGGCCGGATCACCCGGCAGCTCGGGATCGGGTGCTCGGTGGCGCCGAGCCAGCGCAGCAGGGCGGTGCCGCTCGAGTGGCCGGCCGTGTCGATCCAGTTCCCCCACCCGGGATCCCGCTCGGCGGCGACGATCGTCAACCGGCCGTCGTCGGTCCGCGCGGTGTGCTTGTTGACGGTGATCCGCCGGCCGTGGTCGAGCGACTCCATCCACCAGTTGTCGAGCTGGAAGTTCCAGTACGGACAGTCGGGCACCGCGGTCTCGATGACCCATGCCTCGCCGGGCTCGAGCGTCCAGTAGCCGTGCAGGTAGAAGATCTCCGGGTCGCCGCCGGCGCGCTGGAACATCTCCTGGCCGAAGTCGGGCAGCTCGTTGGGCCGGGTCATGAACAGCTCGGTCCACCCGGCGAACGTGGCCGCCGTGCCGTGCACGCCGAGCGCCGCCCGGCGCAGGGCCTTGGCCATGAACTCCGGATCGAGTGGCCCCGGTTCCGCGGGCCCGCCGACACACTCGATGCGCCACTCGCCGGGCACCTCCGTGGTGGCGTCGAGGTAGGTCTGGCGGATCACGAGGCTGGTGGAGTCGGCGGCGAGGGGCAGCCAGTTCTTGCCGTGCGCCGCGGCGCTGACGGTGATCTCGACCGTGCCGTCGGCGTTCACCACGATGTCCTGGTCGGACAGCTCGCCGGTGGAGGCCATGGTGCCGTCCTTGGCGTACCGGTTCGCCTTGGAGCCGACGCTGAAGTAGGCGATGCTGCCGCGCGTGCCGGTGAGCCGGTAGGTCCGGTCCCCGCGGACCGTGGCGGTGAGGTAGACGTTGTCCGGGTTGTCGGCGCCGATCTTGGTCAGGTCGAGCCGGTGCAGGCGGGGGAAGTCGGGGTCGGCGTTCTCGACGGTCATATAGAGCATCTCGCGGAGCAGCCGGGTGAGGTAGCGGTACCCCTCGGCCCGGTCGAGCGGCGTGTCCGGCGCGGCGGGCCGCAGGACCACGTCGCCCGCCTTGGCGAGGGCCTGGCAGAACTCCGTCCACGCACCGGCCTCCACGGCACCCTCCTCACCCCAAACTAGAACACGTTCTACCAGACCCTCACCCCGCGAGTCCAACGCTCCGAACCCGCGAGTCCCCCGCTCTGGCTCGCGAGTCCCCCGTTCCGGTCCCGGGGAACCGGGGGCTCGCGGTCGGGAACCGGGGGCTCGCGGTCGGGAACCGGGGACACGCGGTCGGGGACGGGGGACTCGCGGGTACGGGGCGGGGTGGGGTGGTCACCGGGTGTTCCGGATCTCCGGGCGGGTCGGGGTGATCCCTGAGCAAACACCGGGGAAGGTCCGGATCCCCGTGGCCCCGCGCGGCACGAGGCTTTGACCAACGTCAAACGGAACGTCAAACGGACCAGAGGGGTACACGATGGGGAAGCCGATGTTGACCGTGCGGATCGCCCGGTGGAGTGCGGAACATCCATGGCGCGCGATCGGCGCCTGGCTGGTGTTCGTGGCGATCTGCATCGGGGCGGGGCAGGTCGCCGGCACCAGGCAGGCCGACTTCGACGACAACCCGAAGGGCGAGCTCGCCACCTACCAGAGCATCGTCGACGAGGCCGGCTTCGAGCGGCCCTCGACCGAGAACGTCCTGATCACCGCCAAGGACGGGAGCCTCGACCGGAACCAGGCGATGGCGGCCGCCGCCGACGTGCGGCAGCGCATGGACACGCTGGCCGAGGTCGGCAAGGTCAGCGATCCGGTCCCGTCGCCGAAGGGGACCGCGGTCCTCGTCAATGTCGAGATGACCGGGGCCTCCGACACGTCCGAGGAGCGCATCCAGCCGCTGCTCGACACCACCGCGAAGGTCCAGCAGAGCTACCCCGACCTGCGCGTCGAACAAGTCGGCGGGGCCTCGCTGGACAAGGCGCTGACCGAGACCCTCGGCCAGGACTTCCAGCAGGCCGAGCTCATCAGCATCCCGGTCACGCTCGTGATCATGCTGCTCGTCTTCGGTGCGCTGATCGCCGCCGGCGTGCCGGTGCTGCTCGCGATGTCCGCGGTCGGCACCGCGCTCGGGCTGTCCGCGCTGGTCTCGCACCTGATCCCGGCCACCGACAACACCTCGAGCATGATCCTGCTGATCGGCATGGCCGTCGGCGTCGACTACTCGCTGTTCTACGTCCGGCGAGAACGGGAGGAACGTGCCAAGGGCGCCGGGCACGTCGACGCGGTCGAGATCGCGGCGGCCACCTCCGGGCACGCGATCGTGGTCTCCGGCATCGCGGTCACCGTGGCCATGGCCGGCATGTTCGTCACCAACGACATCGTCTTCTCCTCGATCGCCGTCGGCACGATCCTCGTCGTGCTCGCCGCGATGATCGGCTCGATCACGGTCCTGCCCGCGCTGCTCGCCAAGCTCGGCCGCTGGGTGGACCGGCCGCGGATCCCGATCATCTGGCGGCTCTCGATGCGCGACGGCAAGGAGCCCCGCTTCTGGAAGGCCGTGCTGGCGCCGAGCCTGCGCCGCCCGCGCACCACGCTGATCATCTCCAGCGGCGTGCTGGTCGCGCTCGCGATCCCCGCGTTCGGCATGACGCTCAACGCGCCCTCCGAGGAGGACCTGCCGCGCAGCATCCCGATCATGCAGACCTACGACCGGCTGACCGGCGCGTTCCCGAGCACCGGCGCCTCGCACGAGATCGCCGTCCGGGTGCCGGCCGACCAGACCGGCGCGGCGAACGCCGCGGTGGACGACCTGCTCGACCGGCTCGCCGCCGACCGCGGGTTCGCCCACGACCAGCCGCCGGAGGTCACCCGCGCCGCGGGCGGCCGGATCGTGCTGATCTCCGCGGGCATCCCGTACGACGGCGGCAGCGCGCAGGCCGACAGCTCGCTGGCGGAGCTGCGCACGACCCTGCTGCCGCAGACCATCGGCACCATCGCCGGCGCCGAGTACGCGGTCAGCGGCATGACCGCCGGGGAGAACGACTTCGTCGGCCAGATGAACGACTCGCTACCGTGGGTCATCGGGTTCGTGCTGCTGCTCACGTTCTTCGTGATGCTGTGGGCCTTCCGGGCACCGGTGATCGCGCTGAGTGCCATCGGGCTGAACCTGCTCTCGGCCGGCGCCGCGTACGGCGTGCTGGTCCTGGTCTTCCAGCACACCTGGGCCGAGGGCCTGCTCGGGTTCACCTCGACCGGCGGCATCACCGCCTGGCTGCCGGTGATCCTCTTCGTCACGCTGTTCGGCCTGTCGATGGACTACCACGTGTTCGTGGTCAGCCGCATCCGCGAGGCCGCCCAGAGTGGACTGTCCACGCGGGACGCCGTGGCCGCCGGCATCACCCGGTCGGCCGGCGTGGTGACGAGCGCGGCCGCGGTCATGATCGGCGTGTTCTCGATCTTCGGCACGCTGAGCACGATCGACATGAAGCAGATGGGCGTCGGGCTGGCGACGGCGATCCTGATCGACGCCACGCTGATCCGGGCGGTCGTGTTGCCCGCGCTGATGACGGTCCTGGGCGGGGCGAACTGGTGGACGCCGCGCTTCCTGCGTCGCCGCGCACCGGTGGCGCCGCCGCCCGAGCCGCGCGTTCTCGAACCGATCGGCTGAGATTCACCGGATACGAGTGCCGCACGCCAGAAATTGGCGTGCGGCACTTGTGATTTCCGGCCAATCCCCCGCGCGGGGGGTACCGAATGTCGGGCTGGAGGGCGATGTGCGCCCCGTCCAGCAAGGAGTTCCACGCATGACGCACCAGCAGCAGCAACCCGAGCGCGCCGGGCTGAACCGGCGCAAGGTGATCCTGACCGGAGCCGGCATCGCGGCCGCCGGCGTGGTGGTCGGGGCCGGGGTACCGATCGTCGGCTCCCAGCTGACCAGCGACGCGGAGTCCGGCGAGCCGGTCGGGGCACCGGCCAAGCCTGTCATGGTCCACCTGCGCGACGCCGGCGCCGGGCACTTCGACGTGTTCGTCGGCACCGCGCGGACCCAGGTCACCGACCGCGCGTTCGCCGCGCGGCTGTCCGACGCGGCCCGCCAGGCGGAAGGGAAGTAACGCCATGTCCTCGCACCGCGAAGCACCCGAGATCTCGAAGGACCCGGTCGCCGACTCCACCGACGTGTACGCGTTCGTGAGCCCCGACAAGCCCGACACGGTCACCCTGATCGCGAACTACGTGCCGTTGCAGGCGCCCGCCGGTGGCCCGAACTTCTACGAGTTCGGCGACGACGTGCGCTACGCGATCCACATCGACAACAACGGCGACGGCCAATCCGACGTCAGCTACGAGTTCCGGTTCACCACCCAGGTTCGCAACCCGAACACGTTCCTCTACAACACCGGCCCGATCCTCAAGATCGACTCGCCGAACTGGAACCGCCGGCAGTTCTACAAGGTGATCCGCCGCGACGCGCGCGGTCGCGAGGAGGTGCTCGCCGACGGGCTGCCCTGCCCGCCGTGCAACATCGGGCCGCTGTCCACACCGAACTACGAAGCCCTCGCCACCGCCGCCATCCGCAACCTCGGCGGCAAGCGGCGGGTCTTCGCCGGGCAGCGTGCCGAAGGCTTCTACGTCGACCTCGGCGCGGTGTTCGACCTGCTCGACCCGCGCCCGTTCGCCGACGCGCACGAGCACTTCGGACTCGCCAAGTTCCCGCAGTCCGGCAACGGGGTCAACGCCACGAAGAACCTCAACGTGCACACGATCGCGCTGCAGGTCCCGATCACCGAGCTGACCCGCGACGGCTGGCACGGCAAGGACGTCAACGACCCGCGCGCCACGATCGGCGTGTGGACCACGGCGAGCCGCCAGCGCGTGCGGATGTTCGACGCCGAGCTGAACAACACGTGGAGCACCGGCCCGTACCGGCAGGTGTCCCGGCTCGCGATGCCGCTGTTCAACGAGGTCGTCGTGCCAATGGGGCGCAAGGACTTCTGGAACACCCAGAAGCCGAAGGACGACAGCCAGTTCGCGAAGTTCGTGGCCAAGCCCGAGGTCGCGCAGCTGCTGCCCGGCCTGTTCCCGGGGGTGTTCCCGAACCTCGACGTGCTCAACAAGTCGGGCAAGCCGCGTGCCGACCTGCTCGCGATCCTGCTGACCGGCATCCCGGCCGGCCTGATCGAGGGCTTCCAGAACTTCACCGGCAAGACCCAGGCGGACCTGATGCGGCTCAACACCGCCATCCCGCCGTCGGGCTCGCCCAGCATCTTCGGCCTGCTCGGCGGCGACCTCGCCGGCTTCCCGAACGGCCGCCGGGTGTTCGACGACGTGGTGGCCATCGAGCTGCGGGCGATCGCCGGCGCGACGTACGCGCTGGTGGACAAGAACTACACGCCCGACCCGGCCGCGTCCCAGGTGGACGACGGGGTGACTCCGGACAACCTGGACATCCCCTACCTGAACCGGTTCCCGTACCTGGGCACGCCGCACAACGGCTTCGACAACCCCAGCAGCTGAGGCGGAGAATCCATGATGGACACGTTGGTCCTCGACATCGGCGGTGACGTCGGCGCGCTCGTCATCCACGCCGGCCCCGAGCTCGCCGAGCAGGAGATCGAGATCAGTCCCGGCACGGACCCGGCCACCAAGCGCAGCCACAACGTCGTGCACGCGCGGCAGGGGTATGGCGGGGTCGCCTACACGGCGGTGTTCCCGAGCGTGCCGGCCGGCGACTACACGGTGTGGCACCGCGACGGCACGCCCCACGCGACGATCTCGATCCAGGGCGGCCGGGTCACCGAGCTGCGGCTGGCCTGAACTACGATCCGGCGCTATCGAGCGCGAGACCTCCCGGGCCGGCGGCTCGGGAGGTCTTCGCGTGCGTAAATACCCCTGTTGAGGGCCCTGAACACGGAGAACGCATAACCCGCCCCTCGCATGCGGAGGGTCGGACACGCCATGATCTCCTCTTGACGTGACCGGTCACCGGAAGGAGCCGCAGTGCGGGTGTTCGTGAGCCACCGCACCGAGAGCGAGGGACCCCTCGCTCGCCGGCTGTCCGGGGACCTCGAGAGACGGGGTTTCGCCACCTGGGTGGCACCGCGGGACATCGACCCGGGCAGCACCTGGCCGCAGGGCATCGAGGCCGGCCTGCGCGCGTGCACGCACGTGGCGGCGCTGCTGACCGAGGAGGCCCTCAGCTCGCCGTCGACCGCGCACGAGCTGCGGGTCGCGGAGATGCTCCAGCTCGACGGGCGCGCGGTGCTCGTGCCGGTGCTGCTCGAGCGGGTCGAGCTGCCGCCGTTGCCGGACGCGACCCCCGGCGTCGACTTCACCGGGTCCTACGCCGACGGGCTCGCCGAGCTCGTCGCCACCCTGCGCCGCAGCGCGACCGCCACCCCCGTGGCGGACCGGGCCGTGGCCCACCGGGTCCGCCGCGGCGACCGGATCGACCTGCTCGCCGCCCAGTACCTCGGCGACCCCGCGCACTGGCGGCTCATCGCCGAGGAGAATCCTGGGCTCGACGTGTCCGCGCTGGAGCCGGGCACCCTCGTCTCGATCCGCACCCGGGGGCGATGACGATGACCGACAACGGGACCCGCGGCTGGGCCTACCCGCTGCGCGTCGACGTGAGCGGCCGGATCGTCCTGGTCTCCGGCACGCAGGCCGTGGAGTCCGCCCTCGCCGTGCTCCTCGGCACCGTCGCCGGCGAGCGCGTCATGCGGCCGGACTTCGGCGTCCGGCTGGAATGGACGCTCAAGGAGCTGCCCGACCGCATCCGCGAACTGGTCTCGGCCCACGAGCCCCGGATCGAGGTGCTGAGCGTGGACTTCGAGGATCTCGACCAGCAGTGGGACGCCCGGCAGCTCGGCTGGGCGCGCGTGTGCATCGACTACCAGCTGAAGGCCACCGGCGAGCACGGCCGGTTCGAGGGAAGGTTCGAATGGACGCGGTGAGCTCGGCCGTGAACGGTTCGCGCAACGGCGAGGAGGAGGTGGCGGGCGCCGGGCGGCTGCCCGTCCCGTCGCTGGACGACCGGCGCTACGCCGACCTCGTCGAGGCGGCCCTGCGGCTGCGCGACCGCTACTGCCCGGAGTGGACGAGCACGGAGCCGGGCGACCCCGGCATCGCGCTGATCGAGGTCATGGCCTACCTGGTGGACCAGCTCGTCTACCGGCTCAACCAGGTGCCGGACCGGTTGTACACGGAGTTCCTCAACATGGTCGGCGTGCAGCGCCGGGCGGCCGAGGTCGCGACGGCCCGGGTCGACTTCATGCTCGACGCACCCGGCCAGACCGTCCGGGTCCCGGCGGGCACACCGGTGTCCACGGCGACCGCCGAGGGCGGGCCGGTCGAGTTCGTCACCATCGAGCCGGCCCTCGCCCGGCCCGTGACGCTGCGCTGGGTGGTCGACGGCGACGAGACCGACGGCGGGCGGATCACCTCGATCGTGGCCAACCGCTCGCGAGAGGGCAGCTGGATCGAGCTGGTCCTCGGCGAGGGCGGGCCCAACGCGCTCGTGCGCGTCGAGCTCGAGATCGAGCCGGGCGGCGTGGAGCTGCAGTGGCAGTGCTCGAGCCCGGATGGCTGGACCGACGTCGAGTCCGAGAGCGTGCCCGCGGACCGGCCGGCCGTGCTGGTGGACAGCGGGCCGGACTGGGTGGCCGAGGGCGACCGGCACAAGCTGCGCTTCCGCCCGGTGCTCGCCACGCCGGTGAAGAAGCAGACGCCGTACTCCGTGCTCGTGCACGCGGCGATGGGTGCGGGCGTCAGCGCCGAGGTGCAGCACGCGAGCGCGGTGCCGGGCGAGGAGCTCGGCACCGGCACTGGGCGCCCGCGCCAGCGGCTGCGCACCCGCCGTGCCCCGATGCTGCCGGATCTGCACCGGGTCCGCGTCGCGGGCGCGGAGTGGCAGGCGGTCGACTCGCTCGCCACGTCGCTCGCCGACGACCGGCACTACGAGATCGACCGCAACACCGGCGAGGTGCTCTTCGGGGACGGCTCGCACGGCGCGATCCCGCCCGCGGACGCCGAGATCGTGATCGACTACCTGGCCGGCGGCGGTGCGGCCGGCAACGTCCCGGCCGGCGCGATCGTCGTGCTGCGCGAGGCGATCCCGCACGTCGCCCGCGTGCACAACCGCTGGCCCGCGACCGGCGGCCTGGACGCCGAGCCGGTCGAGGAGGCCCGCACCCGTGCGCCCGCGCTGCTGCGGTCGGGCTGGCGCGCGGTGTCCGCGGCGGACTTCGAGCGGCTCACCCGGCTCGCGAGCCCGCGGGTGGCGCGGGCCCGCTGCAACGCCGAGCCCGGCGTCGCGCGCGTCGTGGTCGTGCCGCACCCCGACGGCAGCGGCGACGACGAGAGCTTCGCCTCGCTGCTGCCCGGCGACCCCGTGTTCGACGAGGTGGTGGAGTTCCTCGACGAGCGGCGTGCGGTCGGCGTGCGGCTGGTCGTCGAGCCGCCGGACTACCAGGGCGTGCGCGTCGAGGCGGCGGTGACGCGGTCGCCGGACTACGAGCCGGCCGACGAGGTGTACGAGCGGGCGGCCGAGGCGCTGCGGACCTACCTGCACCCGGTGCGCGGCGGGCGCGACGGGCAGGGCTGGCCGTTCGGCCGGCCGGTCGTCGCGGGCGAGCTGTTCGGCGTGCTGCTCGACGTGCCCGGCGTGGAGCTGGTCGACGAGGTGCACCTGTACGCGTGGGATCCGGTCACCGACCAGTCCGGCGAGCGGTCCGACCGCGTCGACCTCAAGCCCAACGGGCTGTGCTGGCCGGCACCCCCGCAGGTGCGGCCGCGATGAACGCCCGGGGGGAACGGATCGCCGCGCTCGTTCCGCGCGTGATGTGGGACGACGACCTGCTGATGCGCGTCGTCGCCCTGTTCGACGAGCTGCTGGACGGCGTGGCCACGCCGATCGAGGAGCTGGACCTGCTCGCGCACCCCGGGCTGGCGCCGGACGAGATGGTCGACTGGCTCTGCACCTGGCTCGGCTGGGAGCTGCCGGCCGGCTGGCCGTCGCCGGAGGCCAAGCGGCGGCTGCTGCGCGGCGCGGGCGAGCTGCTGAGCTACCGCGGCACCGAGCGCGGGATCCGGCGGCTGATCGAGCTGATCGGCGGCGCGGACGTCGAGTCGGTGGAGATCGTCGACCCGGGGTTCGTGGTGCTCGGCTGGACCCCGCCCGCCGAGATGTCCCGGCGGGTCGAGGTCGTGGTCAACGGGCCGATCGGGGAGAAGTGGTCGGCGGACGACCTGGCCCGGCTGGAACGGGTGATCATGGGAGATCTGCTGGCGGGTTCTCCAACGAGTGTTCGGTTTCCAGGACCGTCCAGCGAAGAGCCGGCAGCTCGATGACGATCGTCAGCGGATAGCCGTGCGTGACCCGCGGGTTGAGCTCGATCTCGATCCGCACGGCGGTGTCCGCGGCGGACAGCGCGCGCACGGCGAACGCGTCGTCGGCGAGTCCGGAGATCCCCCGGATCGCCGAGTCGATCTGCGCGACCAGCTCGCTCTCCCCGGCGCCCGGGAACAGCTTGATCCGCTCGAGCACGATCGGCTTGAGGGCCGCGAGCAGCCGCGCGGTCGGGATCTGGAACAGCCACGGGCTCACCGACAGCGTCCGCGCGCCCCAGGTCCGCACGCCCCACGACGGCATGGCGCGTAACAGGTTCACGTTGAGCCGGGTCAGCATCTCCTGCTCGAACGCGGTCACGTCGACCGCCACGTCGAGCGCCTCGGCGAGCTCGAGGTTGCCCAGCGCGGCCAGCACGCCGCCGCGCCGGGCCGCCTGGGCCCACGCGCCGGCGATGTGCCCGCACGGCGGCAGCCAGGCGAGCCCGTTCCCCGTGTCGGCGCGCAGCCAGGGGTAGTAGATGACCGCGTGCGGGGTGTCGGCGCCGACCACGTCCACGCGCCAGTCCCGCATGTCGTCGGGCATCAGCCCGGGCGGCGGGTCGAGCATCGCGAGCCGGTCGCCCGCCGCGATGCACGCCTCGACGACCAGGCGCTGCGCGGCGCCGAACGCGTCCAGGTCGATGCCGTCGGGCGTGGTCACGTAGTCGGCCAGGCCGGGGAAGCACACCACGTCGAAGGGATGCTGCCGCAGCATCCGCAGGGTCACCTCGAGCGCGATGAGCGGATCGTCGTGGGCGGCCAGCGGGGCGATGACGCAGGCCCCGCCGCCGTTGGCGAACCAGCCGCGGACGGACTCCCACAGCACGTCGCCGCTCGCGAACCCGTGCGCCTCGTAGGCACTCTCGACCCGCAGTGGCTCCGGCTTCGGCCAGTGCCCATGACGGCCGATGAACGCCGCACGCAGTGCTCGCCCGTTTCCGATCTCCGCCACCACCGCATTGTCGCGGATGCTTGGATCACGGCTGTGGCCGCGTCCGGTGCGGATGCGGTGCGGATGCGGTGCGCAGCGCGGTGCACCCCCAGAGTGATCGCGGGTGGCCCAGCCCGGCGCCGGAATCGAAGTGGAGCAGTGGAGACCAGCGCGGAACCCGACCACGTGTACCGCGGCATCGACGCGATCTGCGCAGCGGTCCAGCGACAGTGGCAGGCGTTTCCAGCCATGCAGCACGGCACGGTCAACCACGTGGTCGACCTGGAGACCACGACGGAGGGCACCGCGACCGGCCGCAGCGACGTCATCGTCCACGTCCAGCTCGACAGCGACACCTGGCTCAACGGCGGCGGCACCTACCTGGACCAGTACCGCCGTGATGACGGCTGCTGGCGGATCGCCCGGCGAACCGTGACCAACCCGTTCGACCTCGGGCCGATACCCGTACTCGGGCCGATACCCGACTGACCAACCGTCCATCACGGCTCGGTCGTGGAGGGTTCCGGCGCTGGCGAACGCGGCCTGGATCGTGACATCCTGCGATGGCACGGCCTGAGGGCGGCCTGGCGCGCTTGTCAACACTGACGTTGCAGCTCAGGACGGTGGTACGCGTGAAGAAAATCATCAACGACCCGTCGACCGTGGTGGCCGAATCGCTGCGTGGGCTGGAGCTGGCCCACGCCGACCTGATCACCGTCGTGCCCGATCCCGCGGTCATCCTGCGGGCGGACGCTCCCGTGCGGGGCAAGGTGGCGATCATCTCCGGTGGTGGGGCCGGGCACGAGCCGATGCACGGCGGGCTCGTCGGTCTCGGCATGCTCGATGCCGCCTGTCCCGGCGCGGTCTTCACCTCGCCGACGCCCGACCAGATGCAGACCGCCATCGAGAAGACCAACGGTGGCGCCGGCGTGCTGCTGATCGTCAAGAACTACACCGGCGACGTGCTGAACTTCGAGACCGCGGCCGAGCTCGCGGCCGCCGAGGACATCGAGGTCCGCTCGATCGTGATCGACGACGACGTCGCCGTGAAGGACTCCCTCTTCACCGCGGGCCGCCGCGGCGTGGGCGGCACGGTGCCGCTGGAGAAGATCACCGGTGCCGCCGCCGAGCGCGGTGACGATCTGGCCAAGGTGTACGCGATCGCCGAGCGCGTCGTGGCCAACGTGCGCTCGATGGGCATGGCGCTCGCCGCCCCGACCGTGCCGCACGTCGGCGACCCGAGCTTCGACCTCGACGACGACGAGATGGAGGTCGGCATCGGCATCCACGGCGAGCCCGGCCGCGCGCGCATGCCCGTGGAGAACGCCGACGGGATCGTCGCCCGGCTGCTCGAGCCGATCCTCGAGGACCTCCCGTTCAGCTCCGGCGACCGGGTGCTGCTGTTCACCAACTCGATGGGTGGCACGCCGCTGATCGAGCTGTACCTCGCGCACGGCATCGCGGAGCGGATGCTCGCCGACCGCGGCATCACGGTCGAGCGCAGGCTCGTGGGCCCGTTCGTCACGAGCCTGGAGATGCAGGGCATGAGCCTGACGCTGCTCAAGCTCGACGACGAGCTGCGGGACCTGTGGGACGCGCCGGTGCGGACCATCGCGCTGCGCTGGGGCAGCTGACGTGGCCTGCACCGCAGCTGACGTGGCCGGGGCCGTCCGGGCGGTCGCGGCGGTGGTCGCCGAGCACCGGGTGGAGCTGATCCAGCTCGACCGGGCCATCGGGGACGGCGACCACGGCGAGAACCTCAACCGCGGGTTCACGGCCGTCGTGGCCAAGCTGGACGAGTCCACACCGGACACTCCGGGTGGCGTGCTCAAGCTCGTGGCCACCACGCTCATCGCCAAAGTCGGCGGCGCCGCCGGCCCGCTGTACGGCACGGCGTTCCTGCGCGCGTCGACCGCGGTCGGCGACGCGGCCGGGCTGGGGCCCGCCGAGGTGCTCGACGCGCTGCGGGCCGCGCTCGGCGGGATCGTGGCGCGTGGCAAGGCGGAGCTCGGCGACAAGACCATGGTCGACGCGCTGGACCCGGCCGTGCAGGCCGCCGAGAAGGCCACGGAGAAGGCGCCGGACTCGGTGGCCGCGCTCCTGTCGGCGGCGGCCGACGCGGCGGCGACCGGCGCGGAGTCCACGGTGCCGCTGGTCGCGCGCAAGGGCCGGGCGTCCTACCTGGGCGAGCGCAGCGCCGGCCACCTCGACCCGGGCGCCCGGTCCACGACGCTGCTGCTCCGCTCGTTCGCCGACTCGGCCGCCGCGTCGTGACGCTCGTCGGGTTCGTGGTCGTCTCCCACAGCCGGCAGTTGGCCGAGGGCGTCGCCGAGGTCGCGGCCCAGATGGCGCCCGACGTGGCCGTCGTGGCCGCGGGTGGCACGGCCGAGGGCGGCATCGGCACCGACTTCGAGGCCGTCGACGCGGCGCTCGACCGCGCCGATAACGGTGCCGGCGTGGTGGTGGTCTACGACCTCGGCAGCGCGCGGATGGTGGCCGAGCTGGCCCTGGAGTCCCGCGACGAGTCGGGCTTCGTCCTGGCCGACGCCCCGCTCGTCGAGGGCACGGTGGCCGCCGCGGTCGCCGCCCAGGGTGGGGCGCCGCTCGCGGCGGTGGCGGCCGCGGCCCGCGCCGCCGCCGAGGCACCGGCCCCGCCCGGCCCGGAGGTCGCCGGGGCCGCCGAGGAGACGCGCGTCCGGCTCACCAACGAGATCGGCCTGCACGCCCGTCCGGCCGCGCTCCTCGCCCGCACGCTGTCCGAAGTGGACGCCAAGGTCACGGTCCGCCTCGGCGACGCCGGCGCGGACGGCCTCAGCGTCCTCGCGCTGATGGCCCTGGGCGCCCGCCAGGGCGACGAGCTGACCGTGTCCGCGACCGGCCCGCAGGCCAGCGAGGCCCTCCGCGCGGTCGAGCGGTTGGCGGCGGACAACTTCGGCGAGCGCGGTTGAGCTCCGGGGAGGCGGCCATCTACGACTTCGTCATCGTCGGCGGCGGGTCGGCCGGGAGCGTGCTCGCCGACCGGTTGTCGGCCGACCCGGCGAACCGCGTGCTGGTGCTGGAGGCGGGCCGGCCCGACTACCCGTGGGACGTGTTCGTCCACATGCCCGCGGCGCTCACGTTCCCCATCGGGAGCCGCTTCTACGACTGGAAGTACGAGTCCGAGCCCGAGCCGCACATGCACGGCCGGCGCATCTACCACGCCCGGGGCAAGGTACTCGGCGGCTCCAGCAGCATCAACGGCATGATCTTCCAGCGCGGCAACCCGCTGGACTACGAACGCTGGGCCGCCGACCCCGGTATGTCCACATGGGACTACGCGCACTGCCTGCCCTACTTCGAGCGGATGGAGAACTGCACCGCGGCCGCGCGCGACGACGAGTTCCGCGGTCACGACGGCCCGCTCGTCCTCGAGCGCGGGCCCGCCACGAACCCGCTGTTCACCGCGTTCTTCGAGTCCGTCCAGGAGGCCGGCTACCCGCTGACCGAGGACGTCAACGGCTACCGCCAGGAGGGCTTTGCCCCGTTCGACCGCAACGTCTACAGAGGACGGCGCTGGTCGGCGGCCGACGCGTACCTGCGGCCGGCCAGGCGCCGGGCGAACCTCGACGTGGTCACCCGGGCGCTGGTCACCAAGGTCCGGTTCGACGGCGACCGGGCGACCGGCGTCGAGTACACCCGCTTTCCCTCCCGCGGCACCCGGACGGTCGACGCGGGCGAGGTGATCCTGTGCGGGGGCGCCATCAACTCCCCGCAGCTGCTGCAGCTGTCCGGGGTGGGCAACGCGGCGGCGCTGCGCGCGCTGGGTGTCGACGTGGTCGCCGACCTGCCCGGGGTGGGGGAGAACCTCCAGGACCACCTCGAGGTGTACGTGCAGTACGCGTGCACGCAGCCGGTGTCCATGCAGCCGTACCTGAAATGGCGCTACCGTCCGTGGATCGGCGCGCAGTGGCTCTTCCGCCGCCGCGGCCCGGGCGCGACCAACCACTTCGAGGGCGGCGGGTTCACGCGCAGCAACGCGGACGTGACCTATCCGAACCTGATGTTCCACTTCCTGCCGATCGCGGTGCGTTACGACGGGTCCGCACCGGCCGGCGGGCACGGCTACCAGGTGCACGTCGGTCCGATGTACTCCGACGCGCGCGGCTCGGTGCAGATCACGAGCACCGACCCGCGCCGGCACCCCGCGCTGCGCTTCAACTACCTGTCCACCGACCAGGACCGCCGCGAGTGGGTCGAGGCCGTTCGCGTGGCGCGCGAGCTGCTCAACCAGCCCGCGATGGCGCCGTACAACGGTGGCGAGGTCTCGCCCGGCCCGGCCGTGCAGACCGACGAGCAGATCCTGGAGTGGGTGGCCCGCGAGGCCGAGACCGCGCTGCACCCGTCGTGCACCTGCGCCATGGGCACCGGCGAGCAGTCCGTGGTGGACCCGCTGACGATGCGCGTGCGCGGGCTGCACGGGCTGCGGGTCGTGGACGCGTCGTCGATGCCCTACGTGACCAACGGGAACATCTACGCACCGGTGATGATGCTGGCGGAGAAGGCCGCGGACCTGATCCTCGGTAACACTCCGTTAGCTCCGGCGTCGGTCGAGTTCTATCGGTACCAAGGTGGCCAACACTCTTGACGTTGGTCCGCTCGTGCACGAGGGTTTCCCCATTGAGCACCAGCGTGCACGATACGCAACGCTCGTGAGGACAGTGCCTATGGCGGAGCTGTACATCGGGGGCGCATGGCGGGAGGCGGCCGACGGTGGCCGCCGGGAGATCCGCTGCCCCGCGGACGGCAGTCTCGTCGCGTCCGTCGCGGAGGCCACCGCGGCCGACACCGCGGCGGCGATCCTCGCCGCGCGCCGGGCGTTCGACGCCGGCGAGTGGCCGGCGACCCCGGAACGGGACCGCGGCGCGCTGCTGCTGCGCGTGGCCGACCTCCTCGAGCGCGACGCCAAGGACTTCGCGCGCGCGGAGTCCCTGGACACCGGCAAGCGGCTGGTGGAGAGCGAGTACGACATCGCCGACGTCGTGGCCTGCTTCCGGTACTTCGGCGGCATCGCCGGCACCGACGCGGGCCGGGTCGTGGACACCGGGCGGGCCGACGCGATCAGCCGCGTGGTGCACGAGCCGGTCGGCGTGTGCGGGCTGATCACGCCGTGGAACTACCCGCTGCTGCAGGCGTCCTGGAAGGTCGCGCCCGCGCTCGCGGCCGGCAACACGTTCGTGCTCAAGCCGAGCGAGCTGACCCCGTCCACGGCGATCCTGCTCATGCGCGTGCTCGAGGAGGCCGGGCTGCCGCCCGGTGTCGCGAACCTCGTGCTGGGCGCGGGCCCGGCCGCGGGCGCGCCGCTCGCCGAGCACGAGGCCGTCGACCTGGTGTCGTTCACCGGCGGGCTCGCCACCGGCCGGCGGATCATGGCCGCCGCGGCCGCCACGGTGAAGAAGGTGGCGCTGGAGCTGGGCGGCAAGAACCCCAACGTCGTGTTCGCCGACGCGGACCTGCACACGGCCGTCGACTTCGCGCTGACCGCGGTCTTCCTGCACTCGGGCCAGGTCTGCTCGGCGGGCACGCGGCTCGTGGTCCAGGACGAGGTGCACGACGTCGTGGTGGACGAGATCGTGCGGCGGGCCAGGGAGATCCGGCTCGGCGGACCGTTCGATGTGGACGCCGAGACCGGGCCGCTGATCTCGGCCGCGCACCGGGACAAGGTCGCGGCCTATGTGGACATCGGGGTCGCGGAGGGCGCGGTACTGCGCTGCGGCGGCAGCGCGCCCGCGGACCCGGAGCTGGCCGGCGGGTTCTACTACCTGCCAACGGTTCTGGACGAGTGCTCGCAGGACATGACCGTGGTGCACGAGGAGTCGTTCGGTCCGGTGCTCACCGTCGAGCGGTGCACCGACGAGGACGACGCGGTGCGCATCGCCAACGACACGACCTACGGGCTCGCCGGTGCGGTGTGGACGCAGGACGCCGGGCGGGCGCAGCGGGTCGCGCGGCGGCTGCGGCACGGCACCGTGTGGATCAACGACTACCATCCGTACGTCCCGCAGGCCGAGTGGGGCGGCTACGGCCGGTCCGGCGTGGGCCGCGAGCTCGGCCCGTCCGGGCTCGACGAGTACCGCGAGACCAAGCACGTCTGGCACAACATCGATCCGAAGCCGCAGTACTGGTTCCACGCCTGAGGGCGGCGTGCGAGCGAACAACGACCCAGGAGAGGGGCCGGCCGTGACGACAACCGCCGATCCGGTGATCTCGGTTCGCGACCTGTGGAAGGTGTTCGGCCCGAAGGCCGACCGGGTGCCGACCGACACCGCGCTGACCGAGCTGTCCCGCCGGGAGCTGCTGTCGAAGACCGGCTGCACGGCGGCGGTCCGCGAGGTGACGTTCGACGTCGCGCCGGGCGAGGTGTTCGTGGTGATGGGACTGTCCGGCTCGGGCAAGTCCACGCTCGTGCGGTGCCTGACCCGGCTGATCGAGCCGACCGCCGGCGACATCATGTTCGAGGGCGAGAACATCCGGACAGCCGACCAGAAGCGGCTGCGCGACCTGCGCCGGCGCAAGTTCTCCATGGTGTTCCAGCACTTCGGCCTGCTGCCGCACCGGCGCGTCATCGACAACGTCGCGTTCGGACTGGAGATCCGCGGCGTCGGCCGCGCCGAACGGCGCCGCCAGGCCAACGAGGTGATCGAGCTGGTCGGCCTCGCGGGGTACGAGAACTCCTTCCCCGACCAGCTCTCCGGTGGCATGCAGCAGCGCGTCGGCCTCGCCCGCGCGCTCGCGGTGGACCCGGACGTGATGCTGTTCGACGAGCCGTTCTCCGCGCTGGACCCGTTGATCCGCCGGGACATGCAGCAGGAGGTCATCCGCCTGCACAACGAGGTCGGCAAGACGATGGTGTTCATCACCCACGACCTGTCGGAGGCCCTCAAGCTCGGCGACCGCATCCTGATCATGCGCGACGGCGACATGGTCCAGATCGGCACCGGCGACGAGCTCGTCGGCGCGCCGGTGGACGACTACGTGGCGGACTTCGTGCGCGACGTGGCGCGCGCGAACGTGCTGACGCTGCGCTGGATCATGCGGGACGCGGTGCCCGGCGACCAGCTGGACGGCCCGGAGCTGGGCCCGGACGTCGTCGTCCGCGAGGCGACCCGCGCGGTGCTCGCGGCGGAGAGGCCGGTGCGCGTCGTGGAGAACGGCCAGCTGCTGGGCGTGGTCGGCGACGAGGAGATCCTCGAGGTGATCGCCGCCCAGGAGATCGAGGTAACCCGCAGGCCCGAACCCGAGCCCGTCACGGCGGAGCCCGAGCCCGCCGCCCAGCCGGCGGCGGTCGCGGAGCCCGAGGCCGCCCGGAAGCCCGTGCGATGACCACCGCCGTCGCGCCGCCCAAGCTCGCGCCGGGCTCGGAACCGCCCGCCGCGCGGCCGGTGCGCGGGCCCCGCCGGTGGCTCGCGGTCGTCTCGATCCTCGCGGGCTGGCTCGTGCTGTTCGTGGTCTTCCGCGGCCGCGCCACGCTCGAGCTGGCGCCCGCCGAGCTCACCGGGCTGCACCGGTGGTTCAACGACGTCAACGACACCATCGGCGCCAACCGGAACACCAACCCCGTCTTCCTCTACTTCTTCAACGAGATCCGGCTCGTCATCGACAACCTGGTGACCGGCTTCCAGTACCTGATCTCCCAGCCGGTGCCCGGCCGCGGCGTGCCGCTCATCGGCTGGCTCGGCGTGGTCGCGATCGCCGGTTACGTCTCCTGGGTGGCCGGCAACGTCCGGGTCGCGATCCTCGCGGTCGCGGGCTTCGTCTTCTTCGGCCTGCAGGGGCTGTGGGAGGAGAGCATGGACACGCTGGCGCTCACCGCCGCGGCCGTGCTCGTCGCGCTCGTCATCGGCATCCCGCTCGGCATCTGGGCCGGCATGTCGCCGCGGGTGAAACGGATCATCACCCCGGTACTCGACTTCATGCAGACGATGCCGACGTTCGTCTACCTCGCGCCGCTCACGCTGTTCTTCCTCATCGGCCCGGCCTCGGCGACGATCGCGACGCTGATCTTCGCGATGCCGCCCGCCATCCGCATCACCGCGCACGCCATCGCCGAGGTGCCGCCGAGCACCCGCGAGGCCGCCGACTCGCTCGGCGCCACCCGCCGCCAGACCCTGTTCAAGGTGCTGGTGCCGATGGCGAAGCGCACGATCGTGGTCGGCATCAACCAGACGATCATGGCCGCGCTCGCGATGGTCACCATCGCCGCGCTGATCGACGCGCCCGGCCTCGGCAAGGTCGTGCTCAAGGCGCTGCAGACGCTCGACGTGGGTACCGCGTTCAACGCCGGCCTCGCGATCGTGGTCATGGCCGTGGTGCTGGACCGGGTGACCACCGCGGTCGGCGACCGGGCCGAGCAGCAGCTGCGCGGCCGGACGCGGTCCGTGCGCCTGCGCCGTCCCATGATCATCGGTGGTGGCGTGGTCACCGCGGTGCTCGTGTACCTGTCCTACACCTACATCTGGGCCGCGGAGTTCCCGATCGACTGGAACATCGGCCCGTGGATCGCCCGGACGACCAGCGACATCACGCTGTGGATCCAGGACAACCTGTCGGTGCTGACCAACGACCTGCGGGACGCGATCACCACCGCGCTGCTCAACCCGTTCGAGGCGCTGCTCACCGAGTCGCCGTGGTGGCTGGTGTCGGCGGTGGTCATCTCGCTCGCCTTCGTGCTCGGTGGCGTGGGCGCGGCGGTCGCGGGGGCGAGCTGCCTCGGCCTGCTGCTCGCGACGGGCGTCTGGCACGACGCGATGACGACGCTCGCGTCCACCCTGGTCGCCACCATCGGCGTGGTGGTCGTCGGGGTGCTCGTGGGCGTGTGGATGGGCCGCAGCCGCCGCGCGGACCGGGTGATCCGGCCGCTGCTGGACGCCGCCCAGGTCATGCCCGCCTTCGTCTACCTGGTGCCGTTCGTGGCGCTGTTCGGGCCGTCCCGGTTCACCGCGATCGTGGCCGCGTTCGTGTACGCGGCGCCGATCGTCATCAAGATCGTCGCGGACGGCATCCGCGGGGTGTCGCGAACGACGGTCGAGGCGGCGACGGCGTCGGGCGCGGGGCGCTGGCAGACGATCTCCAAGGTGCAGCTCCCGATGTCGGCGCGGTCGCTGACGCTCGCGACGAACCAGGGGCTGATCTACGTGCTGTCCATGGTCGTCGTGGGCGGGCTGGTCGGGGCCGGCGCGCTGGGCTACGACGTCGTGGCCGGCTTCTCGCAGGGGCAGCTGTTCGGCAAGGGGCTCGCCGCCGGGATAGCGATCGTGCTGCTCGGCATCATGCTCGACCGGATCACGCAGGCCGCGGCCCGCCGGACCGGGCGGACCACACGTTAGACCCGACGAGGAGGACGGTCACGATGAGAAAACGGTATCTGCGCACGACGGTGCTCTTCGCCGCGGTCACGCTGGTGCTCGCCGGCTGTGGTGGCGCGAAGGTCGGTGAGGACTCGGGTTCCGGCGGCGGTGGTGGTGGCGAGGCCGCCGACTGCGGCGACTTCAACATCGCCATCAACCCGTGGGTGGGCTACGAGGCCGACGCGGCCGTGGTCGCCTACGTGGCGGAGAAGGAGCTCGGCTGCACCGTCACGAAGAAGGACCTCAAGGAGGAGGTCGCGTGGCAGGGCTTCGGCACCGGTGAGGTCGACGTGGTGCTGGAGAACTGGGGCCACGATGACCTGAAGAAGAAGTACATCGACGACCAGAAGACCGCCGTGCGCGTCGGTTCCACCGGCAACACCGGCACGATCGGCTGGTACGTGCCGCCGTGGATGGCCGAGAAGTACCCGGACATCACCGACTACAAGAACCTCAACAAGTACGCGGCCATGTTCAAGACGTCCGAGTCCGGCGGCAAGGGCCAGCTGCTCGACGGCGACCCGTCGTTCGTGACGAACGACGCCGCGCTGGTGAAGAACCTCGACCTGGACTTCAAGGTCGTGTACGCGGGCAGCGAGACCGCGCTGATCCAGTCGTTCCGGCAGGCGGAGAAGGACAAGAAGCCGATGCTCGGCTACTTCTACGAGCCGCAGTGGTTCATGCTCGAGGTCCCGCTGGTGCACGTGAAGCTGCCGGAGTACAAGGCCGGCTGTGACGCGGACCCGGAGAAGATCGCCTGCGACTACCCGCCCTACGACCTGGACAAGATCGCCAGCAAGAAGTTCATGGACTCCGGCAGCCCGGCCGCGGACCTGGTGACGAACTTCAAGTGGAGCAACGACGACCAGAACCTGGTGGCCAAGTACATCGCCGTGGACAAGATGTCCGCGGAGGACGCCGGCGAGAAGTGGGTCAAGGACAACCAGTCCAAGGTGGACGCCTGGCTGGGCAAGTCCTGACCTGAACCCCCGCGAGTCCAACGCTCCGCGACCTCACTGGTCACGGAGCGTTGGGCTTGCGGGTGTTCTGAAACCGACACATTGCGAGCCGTGACGGAATGATCGAAACGTCCTAGGGTTCGAACCTGACATCGTTGTCGGCCAATAACCATCGAGGTAGGCCATCATGACCTCCGGAAACAACCGAGGCAGGGTCACCGGGCTGGTGTTCAACCCATGGAACCTGCTGCTGATAGTTCCGTTCGTCGTCCTGCTGACCCCGCTCTACAACTCGGCGACCCCCACGTTATTCGGGATGCCGTTCTTCTACTGGTTCCAGTTCCTGGTCATCCCGGTCGGCGTGCTGTGCACGATCGCCGTGTACCGGATGACCCGGAGCGTGCCGGTCGACCCGGCGCCCGGCGACGAACCGGACGTCGACGAGCTCGACGAGGGGAGTGACGACTGATGCAGTGGACTCAGCTCATCATCTTCGTGCTGCTGTTCGGCTTCGTCACCGTCATGGGCTTCGTGGCGGCTCGCTGGAAGGCCGGCTCGTCGCTCGACCACCTCGACGAGTGGGGGCTGGGCGGGCGCAAGTTCGGGTCGTGGGTGACCTGGTTCCTCGTCGGCGGTGACCTCTACACGGCGTACACGTTCGTCGCGGTCCCGGCGCTGCTGTTCGGCGCCGGCGCGACCGGGTTCTTCGCGCTGCCGTACACGATCATCGCCTACCCGCTGGTGTTCCTGCCGGTGCTGCGGCTGTGGTCGGTGTCGCGCGCCCGCGGCTACGTGACACCCGCGGACTTCGTGCGCGGCCGCTACGGCTCCTCGCTGCTGGCCCTGCTGGTGGCCATCACCGGGATCGTCGCGACCATGCCCTACATCGCGCTGCAGCTGGTCGGGCTCGAGGCCGTGCTGCGTTCCATGGGCTTCAACGGCGGCGGCTTCTTCGGCCACCTGCCGCTGCTGATCGCCTTCATCATCCTGGCGCTCTACACCTACCAGTCCGGCCTGCGGGCGCCCGCGCTCATCGCGTTCGTCAAGGACATCCTGATCTACCTGGTGGTCATCGTCGCGGTCATCTACCTGCCGATCAAGCTCGGCGGGTGGAGCGACATCTTCGGCGCCGCGCAGGACAAGTTCGACAAGACGCCGGCCCCGGGTGACGGGATCCTGCTGAACTCGAACAACCAGCTGCAGTACGCGACGCTGGCGTTCGGCTCGGCGCTGGCGCTGTTCCTGTACCCGCACTCGGTCACCGGCGTCCTCGCCTCGCGGGGCCGTGACGTGCTCAAGCGCAACATGTCCGCGTTGCCGGCGTACTCGCTGCTGCTGGGCCTGCTCGCGCTGCTCGGCTTCGTGGCGATCGCCGCGGGGACCACGCCGATCACGAACAACGCGACCGGCCGCCCGGACGGCAACACGATCATCCCGGAGCTGTTCAACGGCCAGTTCCCGGCGTGGTTCGCCGGGATCGCGTTCGCGGCCATCGGCATCGGCGCGCTGGTGCCGGCGGCGATCATGTCGATCGCGGCGGCGAACCTGTGGACCCGCAACGTCTACAAGGAGTACATCCGCCGCGACGCCAGCCACGCGCAGGAGGCCAAGCAGGCCAAGATCGCCTCGCTGGTGGTCAAGTTCGGCGCGATCGTGTTCATCGTGTTCATCGACCCGCAGTACGCGATCGACCTGCAGCTGATCGGCGGCGTGATCATCCTGCAGACGCTGCCGACGGTGGCGATCGCGCTCTACACCCGCTGGCTGCACCGCTGGGCGCTGGTCGCCGGCTGGGCGGCCGGCATGTTGTGGGGCATGGTCATGCTCTACGGGATCCCGAACCCGACGACGAAGCGCGAGCACTTCGGCGGGTCGGCGCTGGCCCTGGACAAGCTCAACATCCTGGGCTGGCAACCGTTCGCGGGCTCGACCGTGCAGATCTACGTGGGCTTCGTGGCGCTGGCCGGCAACCTGCTCGTGGCGGTGATCGTCACGCTGGTCATCCGGCGGCTGAACGTCTCCAACGGCGTCGACGAGACGACCGGCGAGGACTACCACGTCGACGAGCACGACGAGAACCTGCGCGAGATCGGCGGGCCGGAGCCGACCCGGCCGGCATCGGCCACCTCGACGTGACCGGCGACCGGTGTGCGCCGGGACCTCCCGGCGCACACCGGTCAGCGCAGCCGTAGCTGCCGGTCGTGGACCCGGCTCAGCAGGAGCTGGGCCACGACCGCGCCGCACAGGCACAGGAACATGTCCCACTGGGTGTCCCAGACATCGCCCTGGGTGCCGAGGAAGTCGTCCGCGCCCGCGCCGAGGATCACCGCGGACGCCCACTCCACGAACTCGAAGCACGCGCTGACCGACAGGCACACCGCGACCGTCAGAGTGAACGTCCAGCCGCCCCGGCGCAGCGGGGTGAGCCGCAACAGCAGCTCGCGCACGAGGATCGCCGGCACGAAGCCCTGCACGAAGTGCGCGATGCGGTCGTAGTTGTTGCGCTGCCAGCCGAAGGCGTCGCGCAGCCAGTCGCCCAGCGGGGTCTCCGCATACGTGTAGTGCCCGCCGTAACAGAGCACGAGCGCGTGGCCGACGAGCAGCCAGCACACCAGGCGGGTCAACGGAAAGCGGCGCCGGTTCAGCAATACCAGCGGGGCGCCGATGAAGATCCACACCACCTCGAGCGCCCACGTGCCGAGGCTCTTCGCGCCGATCGCCGACCACACCAGGGCGGCGGCGAGGATCGCGACCAGCAGGTAGCCCTCGCGCCGGGAGACGCTGCGCACCGGCGACTCGACCGTGATCATCCCGCCACTGTGCACCATCGTGCCCGTTTGCGCGCTTCCGCCGCGCAGGCGCGCGCCGTAGGTTCGCGGACATGTTCTCCATACCCCTGCGCCGCGCCGTGCTGGGCGTGGCAGTCGCCGGCCTCGCCGGCGTGCTGATCGCTCCACCCGCGGCCGCCGCACCGGCCGCAGCACCGGCGCACATCGCCGGCAACCACACCGAACCCGTCTACGACTACGCGGGCGCGATCCGGGAGAGCGTCTGGGTCACGACGTCCCTCGACAACGACCGCGACGGCGCGCCGGACAAGGTGGCCGTCGACATCGTCCGGCCGCGGGAGACCGCCGCGGCGGGCGTGCGGATCCCCGTGATCATGGACTCGTCGCCGTACTACCAGTGTTGCGGGCGGGGCAACGAGAGCGAGCTCAAGGAGTACGCGGCCGACGGCACGGTGACGAAGTTCCCGCTGTTCTACGACAACTACTTCGTGCCGCGCGGCTACGCCTTCGCGGCGGTGGACTTCAACGGCACCAGCCGGTCCACCGGCTGCGGCGACGTCGGCGGCCGGGAGGAGATCCTCGGCACCAAGGCCGTCATCGACTGGATGAACGGCCGCGGCAGCGCCGCGTACGCCGACGGCACCCCGGCCCGGGCGGACTGGACCACCGGCGCGGTCGGCATGATCGGCAAGTCGTGGGACGGCTCGGTGGCCAACGGCGTGGCGGCCACCGGCGTCGAGGGGCTGAAGACGATCGTGCCGATCTCCGCGATCTCCAGCTGGTACGACTACTACCGCGACAACGGCGCGCTCTACACCGCCGACTTCGGGCCCGCATGGCTCTCCGGGAACGTCAACGGCCGTCCGGAGGAGGTGTGCCAGCCGCTGCGTGACGAGTTGCTCGCGGGCTCGGACAACGCCACCGGCAACTTCAACACCTTCTGGGCCGAGCGCGACTTCGTGCCCGACGCGCGCAAGGTCCGCGCGAGCGTGTTCGTCACGCACGGCATCAACGACCTGAACGTGGAGACCAAGCACTTCGCGCAGTGGTGGGACGCGCTCGCGAAGCGTGGCGTGCCGCGCAAGATCTGGCTGAGCCAGGAGGGCCACGTCGACCCGTTCGACTTCCGCCGCACGGAGTGGGTGGCCACGCTGCACCGGTGGTTCGACTACTGGTTGCAGGGCCTGGACAACGGCGTGCTGCGCGAGCCGCAGGCGAGCATCGAGCGGCAGCCCGACAGGTGGGTCGACGAGTCCACCTGGCCCGCGCGCGGCGCGTTCTCGCTGCCGGTGTCGCTCGGCGCGAACGGCACGCTGGGGCCGCGGCCCGCCCGGCCGGGCACGCTCGCGACGATCGTCGACGACCCGTCGCTCGGCGAGGCGCGGGCCGTGTCGTCGCCGAACACGACGGTACCCGGGCGGCAGGTGTTCCTGTCCGCGCCGCTGCCGAGGGACCTGCGGATCAGCGGCACGCCGACGATCTCGCTGCGGGTACGGGTCGACAAGCCGAACACGGAGCTGTCCGCGCGGCTCGTCGACTACGGCACGGCGCCGCGGATCAACTACCGCGCCCAGGGCGAGGGCATCCGCACGCTCGACACGGAGTCGTGCTTCGGCGCGTCCACCGAGGCCGACGACGCGTGCTACCACGACACGGAGAAGAACGTGGTCACCTCGGACCTCGGCGTGCTGACCCGCGGCTGGGTCGACGCGGCGCACCGGGACTCGCTGACGCGGCCCACGCAGCTGCGGCCGGGCCGCTGGTACACCGTGACGTGGCGGCTGCACGCGCACGACGCGGTGCTGCCGGCGGGCCGGGTGCTCGGCCTGGTCCTGACCGTCAGCGACGCGGAGTTCACGCTGCCGACGACCACGGGCGCCACGGTCGACGTGGACCTGGGCCGCAGCCGGCTGAACCTGCCGGTGTCGGTGCGACCGGGTGACACGGTCCTGCCGGAGGTCGCGGTGGCGCCACGCGTCACCGCGGTAGCCCCGGAACCGGCCGTCGCCCGCCCCACCGCCGACCGCTGGCCCACCTTCCGCTGACCCAACCCCCTCGCGAGTCCCCCGTTCCACGCCGCGAGTCCCCCGTTCCGGACGGGGGCTCGCGGGCCGGAACGGGGGACTCGCGCGTCGGGAGTTCGCGGTCGGGCATTCGGGTGCCATGGGTCACGGCGGTCGCCCCGGAGACGGCCGGCCCACCGGCGACTGCTGGCCCACCTTCCACTGCCCCTCCAGCCGCGAGTCCCCCGTTCCACGCAGCGAGTCCCCCGTTCCGGTCTGGGACTCGTGGGCGGAATGGGGGACACGCGGTCGGGAGCGGGGGACTCGCGTGCCGGAACGGGGGACTCGCGGGCCGGAACGGGACTCGCGGACAGGTGCCTGTGGGGGTGACGATCCTGTTGCGGGGCGATCCGGCGATTCGGGCGTTCACGGCGTCGGTCGTAACTCTTTCGTGATGCTTGTGATGTATTTCCGGGCCCGCGAGCGACACGTGGAATGGCAGAAGTCGTGTGTCCAGAGAAGGGGAGGCCTCATGGACTTCTATATCAGCCGCAACCCAGCGGTTGACGGCCTCGGCAACGGGGTACCGGACATCCCGCAGGAGCTGCTCGCCAGGCACGGTGCACGCGTGCTGCAGAACTCGGGTGCGCGGCGGGCGACCGCGTACCGCAGGGATGCGTTGCGCATCCCGCGCTCGGTCGACCGCACCGCGGTCGACCGGTCCCTGGCCGACGTCAACCTCCGACTCGTGGAACCCGGCGGCGGGCCACAAGGCGGGCCACAAGGCGAGCCACAAGGCGGGCCACAAGGCGGGCCCGCCGTGGTCCGGCTCGAGGCTCGTGACCCGGCCCAGCCCGCGAACGTCGACGCCTGGTACGCCCTGGGCCACCTGCGCCGCATCGCGCAGGACGCGGGTGGCGACATCGCGACGGCGGTGGGCGAGCCGGACCCGATCGGGCTCGAGCACCTCATGTTCGTGGGCCTGGGCCCGGCGCCCTGGGACTCCCACGACGCGGGCCCCGCGCCGTGGGACTCGCACGACGTCAACCCGGCGCCGTGGGACTCGCACAACCTGTTCAGCTCCGACTCCTACGTCCGGTCCGGGCGGGGCGGTCCGGTGCCGGTCAGCCTCGCGTTCCGCCCGGTCCCGCCGCGCCCGGTGACGGCCGGCGGCGGGTTCGACCGCCGGCCGGTGATCGCGGTGCTCGACACGGGCATCGCGGGGCACGACTGGTTCGGCACGACCGACCGCGCCGCCGGCCTGCCACCCGGCGGGTTCATCCGGGAGCTCAAGGAGGTCCAGGACGCGATCACGGCCAGCAGCCGGGAGTCCGGCGTCGCCCCGGCCCGGGTCATCGAGGACATCTGGGACACCGACCTGCCGGGCAACCCGCTGACCGGCGTGCTCGACCGGCATGCCGGGCACGGCACGTTCATCGCGGGCATCGTCCGCCAGATCGCGCCGGACTCCGAGGTGGCGATGGTGCGGGTCATGGCCGGCGACGGCGTCGCGTACGAGAGCGACCTGCTGGCCGCGCTGGAGAAGCTGGTCGACCGCGTCCAGGCGGCGCAGGCGCCCGGCGGCAACCCGGCCGACATGATCGACATCCTCTCGCTGTCGATGGGTTACTACATCGAGTCGGCGCAGGACGTGGCCGAGACGAGCGAGTTCACCAGGCTGCTCAACGAGCTGACCGACCTCGGTGTGCTCGTGGTGGCCGCGGCCGGCAACAACGCCACGACCCGCCCGTTCTACCCGGCCGCGCTCGCGAGCGAGCCGCCACCGGGGGGCGGGCAGGCGGTGCTGTCCGTCGGCGCCCTGAACCCCAACGGCACCAAGGCGTTCTTCTCCAACCAGGCGCCGTGGGTGCACGCGTGGGCGACGGGCGCGGGCGTGGTCAGCACGTTCCCGAAGCTGCGCGGCAGCATGGGGCCGGCGCAGGTGATCCGCGAGCTCGACCGGGAGTCGATGGACCCGGACGACTTCAGCAGCGGGTTCGCCCTGTGGCACGGCACGTCGTTCGCCGTGCCGCACGCCGCGGCCGTGCTCGCCAACAAGCTCGTCGACTCCGCCGACGCCGACCCCGGCGCGCTGCGGCTGAGCGACGTGAGCCGGGAGGCGATGCTCGAACGGGCCCGGCTGGCGGTGTACGCGTGCGGCCCGGCACCGGTCGCGGCGCACTGACCGAGCGGGCGCCGGTGGACCAGGACGAGGTGAGCACGTTGTTCGTCGCCGCGAAGGGCGGCGATCGCGACGCGCTGGCCGGCCTGGTCCGCCGGCTCACGCCGATGCTGTGGCACGTCGCCCGGGCACAGGGGATCGACCGGGAGGCGAGCGTCGACGTCGTCCAGACCGCCTGGCTGCGGCTGCTCGGGTCCCTGACCGAGATCCAGAGCCCGGGCGCGCTCGCCGCGTGGCTGATCACCGTCACCAAGCGGGAGGCATGGCGGGTCCGCAAGGCCGGCCGCAGCGAACACATCGAGGAGGACGCCGTGTTCGTCCAGATGCGAGATCCGCGGCCCGGGCCGGCGGAGCAGGTCGTCGCCGACGACCACCGCACGCGGCTGTGGGCCGCGGTCGACGCGCTGCCGCAGCGGTGCCGCACGCTGCTGCGCATCGTCGCGTTCGTGCGGCGGCCGGACTACACGGAGGTCAGCGAGGCGCTCGGGATGCCCGTCGGCAGCGTCGGCCCCAACCGCTCGCGCTGCCTGGCGAAGCTCCGCGAGCTGCTGATGGCCGACCGGACGGGAGGCTGGCGTTGAGGCCCGGGGACCGCGGCGACGAGCCGTCCGAGCTCGACGCCGCGATCCTCGCCGGCGTTCGCGACCTGTGGGAGACCGTCGACCCGATGCCGCCGGGCCTGGTCGACCAGATCCAGTTCGCGCTCGACCTCGACAGCTCGCTCGACCTGGAGGTGTCCCGGCTCGTCGAGTCCCACGAGCTCGCCGCCGCCCGCACCGACGAGCTCACCCGGCTCGTCACGTTCGAGAGCGACAGCCTGAGCATCATGATCACCATCGAGCCGCGGGTGGACGGCACCGCCCGCATCGACGGCTGGCTCACGCCGGGTGCGTGCCACGAGATCGAGCTGCGCTGTCCGAGCCGGCCGATGTCCACGGAGTCCGACGACGCCGGCCGGTTCTCCCTCGACGCGGTACCTACGGGAATCGTGCAGCTGATCGTCCACCTGACCGGGAATTCGCGGCGAATCATCACCCCGACGATGGAAATCTGACGAACTTCACCCGCAGTGACGAGAAACCGGACCTAGGCCCCTGTTACGGCCGGGGTGCTGACTCGATACTGGCCAGGTGCCCAGTGACGCCGGTCAGGCCCCGCATGCGCGCGCTCGCGCGTTGCATCAGCGGGGTCTCGAGGCGCTCAACCGCGGCCGGCCGCTGCTCGGCGCCCGGTCGCTGCGGGCCGGCCTGCGGCTGCTTGGCTGGCCGGCACCGGGCGGCCGGTGGCCGGAGCACCGCGAGCTGACGTTTCGCCTGCTGGGCACGCTGGCCGCCGCCGAGGTCGCGCGGGGCGCGAGCGACCGGGGCTTCGAGCTGCTGGACGGCACCGAGCCGCTGATCACCGAGGACAACCGCGGCGTGCTGCTGCTCCAGCGCGGGCTGCTGCTCACGATGACCGGCCGGGTCGACGAGGCCGTGCAGTCGTTCGACGCCGCCGTGCCGCTGCTGGACCGGGCGGGCGAGCGGGTCGCCCTCGCCCGCACGCTGCTCAACCGCGCGTTCATCCACCAGATCGCGGGCCAGGTCCGCCCGGCGCTCGCCGACCTCGCGCGCAGCGAGGAGATCAGCCGCGAGCTGGGCATGGACGTGCAGGTGGCGAAGGCCCATCACGGCCGCGGCTCCTGCCTGCTGCTCGCGGGGGACATCCCGGGCGCGCTGCGGGCCTTCGACGCGGCCGAGCGCGGGTACACCGAGAACGCGGACGGCATGCTCGTGGTGCTGGCCGTGGAGAAGGCGCGGGCGCTGCTCGCCGCCGGCCTGTGCGTGGACGCGGCCGACGTGCTCGACGCGGCGCTGCCCCGCTTCGCCGGGCTGGGCATGACCCAGGAGCACGCGGAGGCCGAGCTGACCCGCGCGCAGATCGGTCTCGCGCTCGGTGACCACTCCTCGGGCCGGCGCTGGGCGGTCGCGGCGGAGCGCCGGTTCCGCCGCCGGCACAACGACACCTGGGCCGCGGTCGCCGAGCTGACCCGGCTGCGCGCGGAGTTCGCGGGCGGGCGCCGGCCCGCGCGGATCGCCGGCGACGCGGCGGAGCTTGCGGCCCGGCTGCGCGAGCTGGGGCTGGACAACGACGCGGAGGCCGCCGAGCTGCTGGCCGCCGGCGCGCACCTGCACCGCGGCCAGGCCGCGGCGGCGGCCGGCCGGGTCCGCCGCCAGCCCGGCCGCTGGTCCTCCCTGGACACCAGGCTGCAGCGGCTGCTCGTGCGCGCGCGGGTCGCGGCCGCGCACGGGAACCGGGCCGCGACGTTCCGGCACGCGCGCGCGGGGCTGGACCTGCTCGGCGAGCACCGCAGCCACTTCGGCAGCATCGACCTGCAGACCGGCGTGACCACGCTCGGCGCCGAGCTCGCCCGCGCGGGCCTGGACGCCGCGCTCGACGACGGCCGCCCGCCCACGGTGTTCCGCTGGCTCGAGCGCTCCCGCGCGCAGGCGTTCCGCTCCCGCGCGGTGCATCCGACCGACGACCCGGTCACCGCGGACGCGCTCGCCGAGCTGCGGCAGCGCTCCCGCGTGGCGCGCGCGAGCGAGCTGGAGGGCCGCCGCGACCCGGCCGCGGTGCGCCGCCTCGCCGAGCTGGAGCGGCAGATCCGCGCCCACAGCTGGCAGGCGAGCGGGACGGGGGAGAGCGAGGCCGAGGCGTCGCTCGCCGATGTCCGGGCCGAGCTCGTCGGCGCCGGGGCCATGCTCGTCAGCCTGCTGCGGATCGGTGGCCGGATCCACGCGTTCCTCGTGGGCGAGCGAGCCGCGCGCATCGTCGAGCTCGGGGACTTCGCCGCCGCCGTGGAGGCCGCCGCCCGGTTGCGCAGCGACCTCGACGTGCTGTGCGGGCGGCGGCTGCCCGCCGCGCTCGACGCCACCGTGCGCAACTCCGTGCGCCGCCAGCTGGACGAGCTGACCGAGCACCTGACGGCCCCGCTGCGCGGCCACCTCGGGGACGAGGACCTGGTCATCGTGCCGACCGGGTCGCTGGCCGGCGTGCCCTGGGCGCTGCTGCCGGATCTGCGCGGCCGCCCGGTGACCGTGTCCCCCTCGGCGACCGTGTGGCTGTCCGGCCGCCAGGAGCGGGGCCGGTCCGACGCGGGCGAGCTGCTCGTCGCCGGGCCCAACCTCGAGCACGCCGCGGACGAGGTCGAGCAGCTGGCCGCGATCTACCCCGGCGGCGAGACGCTGCTCGGCGCGGACGCGACCGTCGAGTCGGCCATGAAGGCGCTCGACGGCTGCGGCATCGCGCACTTCGCCACGCACGGCCACCACGAGCAGGACAGCGTCCTGTTCTCCCGGCTCGACCTCGTCGACGGCCCGCTCATGGCCTACGACATCCACCAGCTCGGCGCGGCGCCCGAGCACGTGATCCTGTCCTCCTGCGACGTCGGCCGCGCGGTCGTGCGGGAGGGCGACGAGATCCTCGGCTTCACCGCGGCGCTGCTCTACAGCGGCACCCGGACCGTGGTGTCCAGCGTGGCCCGGATGGACGACCAGGCGGCCGTCGGCGTGATGACCGCCTACCACCGCGGTCTCGCCGCCGGCGTGGCGCCCGCCCGGGCCCTCGCCGACGCCGCGCTCACCGAGCCGCTCACCCCCCTGGTCTGCTTCGGCAGCGGCTGAGAATCCCGCGACCCCCTAACGGGAGTGCCACGGGCGCCGACTCTTGGGGCGGTCGTCAAGACCATTGCCGCGCACGTGAGGACGGTCCGATGCGGAAGCGGAACAAGGCCGGGTCGCTGGCCGTGCACGCCATCGCCGGCAGCCACGTCGTGCTGCTGGGCCTGGACATCGGGCAGCGGGACACCAAGGGCCTGCTCGGGTTCGCGATCGAGCGGGAGGATCCGGAGCGCGGCGAGCGACGCTGGCTGCGCGGGATGAAGGTCTTCGCCGAGACCGGGCGCGACCTGCCGCGCGGCGCCGCGGTGAGCCTGCGCGACCACCCCCTCCAGTCGTTCCAGTGGGGCGACTACGGCGTCGAGCCGGGCCGCGCCTACTCCTACCGCGTGGTCGCCCTGTACGGCACGCCGGGCGCGCTCGAGGAACGCCACGAGGTCACGGTCGCGGTCACCACCGAGCCCGTCGACGAGGGCACTCACGCGATCCACTTCAACCGCGGCGTGGCCGGCAGCCAGGCCTACGAGCGCAAGTTCGGCGACCGGCGCCCGCGCGAGGGCGACCGGACCGACCCGGCCTACACGTGGCTCTCCCGCGGGCTGGAGGAGGCGCTGCTGGACTTCATCGCCACGGCCACGGGACCGGGCTTCGCGCTGCGGGGGTCGGTGTACGAGTTCAACTACCCACCCGTGCTCGCCGCCCTGAAGGCGGCCGTGGACCGCGGTGTCGACGTGCGCATCGTCTACGACCGGCGCGGCAAGGAGGGCACCGGGCAGGCGCGGAAGGTGTGGCAGGCCAGCGAACCGGCCATCGAGGCGGCGGGCCTGCGCCCGGTCATGATCCGGCGCGAGACGAACAGTGCCATCTCGCACAACAAGTTCCTGGTGCTGCTGCGCGACGGGGTGCCGGCCGCGGTGTGGACCGGCTCGACGAACATCACCTGGGGTGGCCTGTTCGGACAGTCCAATGTGGGCCATCTGATCCGCGACACCGACGTGGCGGCCCGGTACCTCGACTACTGGACACGGCTGTCGGCGGATCCGGCCTACGCGCAGATCCGGCCGGCGAACACCGCGGCGAGCCCGACACCGGGCACGCCGCCGAAGCCGGGCATCGGCACCGTGTTCAGCCCGCGGACCACGCTCGACATGATCGACTGGTACGCGACGCAGACCGCCGGGGCGCGGCAGTCGTTCTTCATGACCGCCGCGTTCGGCGTGCACGACAAGATCGCCGACGCCATCCGGCCGGAGTCGGACGTGCTGCGCTACCTCGTGCTGGAGCAGCCGCCGGGCCGCGGGGACGTCCGCTTCGACGTGGACCACGACGTGAAGGTGGCCGTGGGTTCGTTGCTGGCCAAGGGAGTCCTCGACCGCTGGGTGACCGAGCACCTCACGAGCCTCAACACCCACGTGAAGTTCACGCACACCAAGTTCATGCTCGTCGACCCGCTCGGCGACCACCCGCTGGTGATCTCCGGCTCGGGCAACTTCAGCGACCCGTCGGTCCGCGAGAACGACGAGAACATGCTGGTGATCCGCGACGATCCGCGGGTGGCCGACATCTACCTCGGCGAGTTCATGCGGCTCTTCAACCACTTCTACTTCCGGTTCCTGAGCACGAAGAGCCGCTCGGCGCCGGTGTTCCTGAGCCCGGACGACAGCTGGGCCGCCCGCTACTTCGACGACACGACGCCGAGCTGCCGGCAGCGGCTGCTGTTCCGCTGACCCCTCACGCGGCCACCGGTTCGAGCAGCCGCCGCAGCTCCCGAACGGCGGCGCGGCCCGCGCGGTTCGCGCCGACCGTGCTCGCCGAGGGCCCGTAGCCGACCAGGTGCACGCGCGGGTCGGCGGCCACCCGGGTGCCGGCCATGACGATCCCGCCACCGGGCTCGCGCAACCGCAGGGGCGCGAGGTGGTCGAGCGCCGCGCGCCAGCCGGTGCACCAGAGGATCACGTCCGCGGCGACGAACGTGCCGTCCGCCCAGACGACACCGTCCGGCGTGATGCGGTCGAACATCGGGCGCGCCGCCAGCAGGCCGCGTTCCCGTGCCGCGGCCACCTCGGGGGTGCGCGCCAGCCCGGTCGCCCGGACCACGCTGTGCGGCGGCAGGCCGGCCCGTACGCGCTCGTCGACACGCGCGATCACCTGCCGGCCGCGGTCCTCGGTGAACGGACCGTCGTGGAACTCCGGCGGGCGGCGGGTCACCCACGTGGTCTCGGCGACCTCGGCGATCTCCAGCAGCAGCTGCACCGCGGACGAGCCGCCGCCCACGACGACGACCCGCCGGCCGGCGAACCCGGCCGGCCCGCGGTAGCCGGCGGTGTGCAGCTGGCGGCCGCGGAAGGACTCCTGGCCGGGGTAGCGGGGCCAGAACGGGCGGGTCCACGTGCCGGTCGCGTTGACCAGCCCGCGCGCCGACCAGATGTCCACATCGGACTCCACGAGCAGCCGCCCGCCGGTGCCCTCGCGAACCGAGCGGACGGTCACCGGCCGGTGCACGGCCAGCCCGAACTCCCGCTCGTAGGCGGCGAAGTACGCGGGCACGGCGGTGGCGGCGGACTCGGTCCCCGCCGGCGGCTGGAACCGCATGCCCGGCAGGTCGAAGATCCCGTGCACGGTCGCCATCCGCAGCGTCGGCCAGCGGTGCTGCCACGCGCCGCCGGGCGCCGGGTTCGCGTCGAGCACGGCGTGGTCGATACCGGCGCGGTCCAGGAAGTAGGCGGCCGACAGACCGGCCTGCCCGGCCCCGATCACCACGACGTCGCTCTCCCGCACGTCCGGTGCAACGCTGGCGCCGGGCCGCCTCATCCCCGCAGGTAGGGTCAGGTGTCCCGAGTGGAGCAGGAGCGGGTGTTGGCCATGGTGAGCGCGGCGGATGTCGAGGCGGCGGCCGAGCGGTTCGCGGGCGTGATCCCGCCGAGCCCGCTGCAGCGCAACGAGCGGCTCTCGGCGCGCCACGATCTCGACGTGTGGCTCAAGCGCGAGGACCTGAACACGGTCCGCTCGTACAAGGGCCGGGGCGCGTTCAACTTCGTGAGCGGGCTGTCGGCGCAGCAGCGGGCGGCCGGCGTCGTCTGCGCGAGCGCCGGCAACCACGGGCAGGGCGTGGCCTTCGCGTGCGCCGCGCTGGGCGTGCGCTCGCGGGTGTACCTGCCGCGCACGACACCCCGGCAGAAGCGCGACCGGGTCGCCGGCCTCGGTGGCCGGTTCGCCGAGGTCGTGGTCGAGGGCGACACGTACGACGACGCGGCCGCCGCCGCGCACCACTACGCCGCCGCGCACGGCACGACGCTGATCCCGGCGTTCGACGACCCGCGCACGATCGCCGGCCAGGGCACGGTGGTCCGCGAGGTCGCCGGGCAACTGGGCCGCGCGCCGGACGCCGTGGTCGTGCCGGTCGGCGGCGGCGGGCTGCTGGCCGGGACGCTGACGTGGCTCGCGGACAACCACCCGGCCGTGCGGGTCGTCGGCGCGGAGCCGGCGGGTGCGGCGAGCATGGCGTACGCGCTGGCACAGGGCCGCCCCGCGCCGCTCGCACACGTCGACCCCTTCGTGGACGGCGCGGCGGTGCGCCAGGTCGGCACGCACACGTTCGCGGTCGCCGACGCGTTCCGGCCGGACCTGGTGGCGGTTCCCGAGGGCCAGATCTGCGTGGAGATCCTCGACCTCTACCAGTCGGACGGGATCATCTCCGAGCCCGCGGGCGCGCTCGCCTCGGCCGCGCTGCGGGACCTGTCGCTGCCCGCGGGCGCCACGGTCGTGTGCATCCTCTCCGGCGGCAACAACGACGTGAGCCGGTACGCGGAGATCGTCGAGCGGGCGCTGGTCTTCTCCGGGCGCAAGCACTACTTCCTCGTCGAGTTCCCGCAGGAGCCGGGCGCGCTGCGCCGCTTCCTCGACGACGTGCTCGGCCCGGACGACGACATCACGCTGTTCGAGTACGTCAAGCGCAACAACCGCGAGACGGGCCCCGCGCTCGTCGGCGTCGAGCTGGGCACCCCGGAGAACCTGGAGCCGATGCTCAAGCGCATGGAAACGGCCCCGCACCGAATCGAGCGGGTTCCGCCGGACAGCCCCCTTTTCACCTTCTTGGTCTGAAGTCGGGGAGAAATTGCCGGAATAGAAGAAAACAACTCCGGCACCTTCCGCACGTCCTTTGACATGTACCGCGAAAAAAAAGCGGCGCATTCGAGGGAGGCAGAAATGTTGCGAAGAACGAAAATCATGTTGGTGGCCGCCGCCGTCACGGTCGCCGGCCTCGCCCCGGTGGCGGCGAGCGCCGCGACCTCGGCATCCACGGCTGCATCGACGTCCGCGTCGACCTCGAAGGCGGCCGCGCCGTACTGCGGGATCAGGTGGGGATCCCTCGGGAAGGCGGCAAGCCCGCTGTCGCAGGCGCCGTTGACGAACATTCGCGCCGGGCGCCACGCCTGTTTCGACCGGCTCGTGTTCGACGTGCGCGGTGGAAATGTCCGCGGGTATCGCGTGAACTACGTCGGCACGATGCGGTCGGAGGGCGCCGGCCGGGTGGTTCCGCTGCGCGGCGGAGCGAAGCTGTCGATCACCGTGAACGTGCCCGCCTACGACCTCGCGGGCCGGTCGACCTACCGGTTCGTGAACGCTGCGGAGCTCGTGAACGTGCGCGGCTACCGGACCTTCCGGCAGGTCGCCTGGGCCGGCACCTTCGAGGGCTACACGTCCGCCGGACTCGGCGTGCGGGCCCGGCTGCCGTTCCGGGTGTTCACGCTGCCGCACCGGCTCGTGGTCGACGTGGCGCACGCCTGGTGATCGACCGGCCGGCCTCGCGGGGGAGGGGCCGGCCCACCGGGTTGCGATCTGGCAACCCGGGAAATCGCACGGTTCGAACGAGGGGGAGTTGGTTGACATGTTTCGAGGAACCGGATTGTTGGCGGCCGCGCTGGTCGTGGCCGCGGCGTTCGCATCGGTGTCTGTCGCTTCGGCGGCGCCGGTGAGTGCGTCGGCGTCGGCGCCGTATTGCGGGATCAGGTGGGGATCCCAGCCGAAGACCGCCACCACTGCGGCCTCGCTGCGGGTACTGACGAATATTCGCGCGGGCCGGCACGCCTGCTTTGACCGGCTGGTGTTCGACGTCCGCGGTGGAAGTGTCACGTGGTATCGGGTGGCATACGTGACGGACGTGATCACGGCGGGCGGGTCGTCCGTTCCGCTGCGCGGCGGGGCGAAGCTGGCGGTCGATTTGCACGCGGCTCCCAAGGGCGTCGCGGGCGCGCCGGCGTACGGGTGCACGTGGTGCGCCGAGATCGCGAACGTGTCCGGCTACCAGACCTTCCGGCAGGTGTCCGGGGGCGGCTCCTACCGGAACACGACGCTGGTCGGGCTGGGTGTGCGGGCGCGGCTGCCGTTCCGGGTGTTCCAGCTGCCCGGCCGCTTCGTGGTCGACGTGGCGCATCGCTGGTGATCGACCGGCCGGCCTCGCGGGGAAAGGCCGGCCGCCGGATTTGAGATCTGGGAACCGTGAAATCGCGCGGGTCCGAATTCGAGGGGGAGTTGGTTGACATGTTTCGAAGAACGGGATTGTTGGCGGCTGCGCTGGTCGTGGCCGCGGCGTTCGCATCGGTCTCTGCCGCTTCGGCGGCACCGGTGAGCGCGTCGGCATCGACAGCCAAGGCGGCAGCGCCGTACTGCGGGATCAGGTGGGGATCCCAGCCGAAGACCGCCGCCGTCTCGCCGGAGACGCCACGGGTACTGGCGAATATCCGGGCAGGCCGGCACGCCTGCTACGACCGGCTGGTGTTCGACATCCGCGGTGGAAATCGAACCTGGTACGAGGTGAATTACGTGACCGCCGTGAAACACTCGGACGGTCGGGTCGTGCCACTGCGCGGCGGGGCGAAGCTGTCGATCTTGATGCAGGCATCCGACTACGACCACGCGGGCTGGACGGCCTACCGGTACGCGAACGGCGCCGAGCTCGTGAACGTGGCCGGCTACCCGACCATCCGCCAGGTGGCCTGGGTCGACGCGCAACGGGTCACGACGACGGTCGGAGTGGGTGTGCGGGCACGGCTGCCCTTCCGGGTGTTCATGCTGCCCGGCCGCCTCGTGGTCGACGTGGCACACCGCTGGTAACCGGCCGGGTCGCGGCACGACCACCTGGGGGGTCGCCGGCGATGCCGGCGATCCCGGCCACGTGGCCACAGCTGACGAACGTCCGCGCCGGCCGGCATGACCGCTACGACCGGCTGGCGGTCGACTTCCGCGGCTCGAACGTCACCGGCTACCGGGTGAACTACGTGGCCGCGGTGTCCCAGGACGGGTCCGGACACGTGGTTCCGTTGCGCGGCGGGGCGAAGCGGTCGATCGTGCTGGACGCGCCCGCCTACGACGACGAGGACAGGCCACCTACCAACCCGCGAACGGGGGCGGAGCTCCCGAACGTCTCGGGCTACCGCACCTTCCCCTGCGCGGCCGGCTGGTCGTGGACGTCGCCCACGCCTGGTGACCGGATCCGTCGAAGGTCGGTTGCCACATGGATACTGGGTATGCATACTCAGTATCCATGTCCATCAAGTACGGCCTGCTGGCCCTGCTCGAGCGCCGACCGATGTACGGCTACCAGCTGCGCAGCGAGTTCGAGCGCTCGACCGGCGCCACCTGGCCCCTCAACATCGGGCAGGTCTACACGACGCTGTCCCGCCTGCACCGCGACGGCCTGGTCGAGGAGGCCGAGGACGCCGGCGAGCCCGCCGAGCAGGGCAAGGTCGTCTACCGGCTCACCGACGCCGGCCGGACCGACCTCACCCGCTGGTTCACCACGCCGGTCACCCAGGACGACCGGCCCCGCGACGAGCTCGCGATCAAGGTCGCGCTCGCGGTGACCACCCCGGGCGTCGACGCCCGGGCCGTCGTCCAGGCGCAGCGCACCGCGACCGTCCGGCACCTGCAGGAGCTCACCCGGCTCAAGGCGAACCCGGGGGAGGACGACCTGGCCTGGCTGCTCGTCCTCGACTCGATGATCTTCCGCGCGGAGGCCGAGGTGCGCTGGCTCGACCACTCGGAGACCCGGCTCGCCCGGATGGGCCCGCCCGCGCCGCCGCGCCCGGCCACCGCCGCGCCGGCGGACGAGGCGACCACCGAGGAGGTGTCCCGGTGACCGAGTTCGCGATCGAGCTGCGGAACGTGACCCGCGTGCATGGCAGCGGCGAGACGGCGGTGCCCGCCCTGGACGGCGTGAGCCTCGCGGTCCGCCCCGGCCAGCTGGTCGCCGTCATGGGACCGTCCGGCTCGGGCAAGTCGACCCTGCTGCAGCTCGCCGGCGGCCTGGACGCGCCGACCGGCGGCAGCGTGCACGTCGAGGGCGTGCGGCTGGACGAGCTGTCCCGCGCCGGGCTCGCGGCCATGCGCAGGCGCAGCATCGGCTACGTCTTCCAGGATCTGAACCTGATCCCCGCGCTGACCGCCGTGGAGAACGTGGCGCTGCCGCGCGAGCTGGACGGCGTGCGGCTCCGCGTGGCCCGCGCGGACGCGATGCGGGCGCTGCAGGACGTCGGCGTCGAGAACCTGGCGGGCCGGTTCCCGGACGAGATGTCCGGCGGCCAGCAGCAGCGGGTGGCGATCGCCCGCGCGCTGGTCGGGCCGCGCCGGCTGCTGCTGGCCGACGAGCCGACCGGCGCGCTGGACACCTACACCGGCGAGGCCGTGCTCAAGGTCATCCGGGCGCGCTGCGACGCGGGTTCCGCGGGCCTGCTCGTCACGCACGAGGCCCGGCACGCGGCGTGGGCGGACCAGATCGTCTTCCTGCGGGACGGCCGCGTGGTCGACGAGACCGGCGTGGCACCCGCACCGGACAGCCTGCTCGAGGGGGCGTCATGAGCGAGGACTCCGGAGCGAACCAGCAGCCGGCGAACGAGCAGGGTGGCCGGGGGTGGCGGTGCGCGCTGCGGATCGCCCGCCGGTCCCTGCGGCAGCATCTCGGGCGGTCGATCCTGATCGCGGCGCTGATCGCCGTGCCGATCGCGGGGGCGACAGTGATGAGCGGGCTGCTGCGCACGATGACCGGCCCGGAGCACGACGCCTACCAGCAGCTGGGCGCGGCGGACGGGCTGGCCGAGGTCAGCTCGTACCGGGCGATGCCGGACTGGCAGCCGGGCGCGTCGCCGGAGCAGGGCGAGGCCGAGCGCGACCCGAAGTCGGTCGACCTGGCGGCGCTGCTCCCGCCCGGCTCGCGGGTCGTGCCCGACGACATCGGCGGCCGGCTGCGGCTGACCGCGGGGGACAAGGTCGTGCGCAGCCAGTTCGAGACGGTCGCCGTCGGCGATCCGCTGACGAGCCATCGCGCGCGGCTGGTGTCCGGTCGGGCGCCGCGCGGGCCGGACGAGGCGGTGGTCAGCGAGCCGCTCGCGCGGCGTCTCGGCCTGACCGACGGCGACCACCTGCGCGACGGGGCGAGGCTCACCCCGGACGGCGGGCCGGCCGTCACGGTGACCGGGCTGGTCGTGAACCCGCTGTCGACCGACCAGGAGGTCGTCATGGCGTCGCGGGGTTCGGTGCTCACCCGGTCGTCGCACTTCGAGAACTGGTCCGATGGCAGCGCGCGGTACCTCGTCGACCTGCCCGACGGCGCGGACGCCGACGCGCTCTGGCGCAAGCTCGCCGCGCAGGGCGTCGGCTTCACGCCGCGGGCCGCCTACACCGACCGGGACCGCTACCCGCAGATGGCGCTCCACGCCGACGATCCACTCGAGACGGCCGGCCCGGTCGCGCTCGTCGTGGGCTTCGGCCTGCTCGAGGTCGTGCTGCTGGCCGGCGCCGCGTTCGCGGTCGGCACCCGCCGCCAGGTCCGCGAGCTGGGCCTGATCGCGGCCAACGGCGGCACCGGCAAGCACATCGGGCGCACGGTGCTCGCGGAGGGCGCCACCCTCGGCGTGCTCGGCGCGGCCGGCGGGCTGCTGCTCGGCGTCGCCGTGACCCTCGCGGCCTGGCCGGCCTGGGAGGCGCTGACCGGCGAGGTGATCGACGGCTGGCGGTTCGGCTGGCCGGAGCTGGCGCTCGCCGGTGCGGTGGGTGCGTTGTCGGGTCTCGCGGCGGCACTGCTGCCCGCGATCGGCGTGGCCCGGATGAAGCCGGTGGACGCGCTGGCACAACGGTTCCGGACCACGTCGCTGGGCACGCGACTGCCGCTGCTCGGCGTCGTCCTGGTCGTGGCGGGCATCGTGGGCGTGGTGCTCGCGGGCGTGGGGGCCCGCCGGGAGCTCGCGCGGTTCCGGGAACTGGCCCTGCATGCCACGGACTACATCGAGCCGAACCTCGCGGAGTCGACATTCCTCGTGCTCGGCAGCGGGCTGGTCGCGGTGATCGGGCTCGTGCTGAGCACGTCCGGTCTCCTGGCGACGCTCGCCCGGCTCGCGGGCCGGCTGCCGCTGTCCGCCCGGCTCGCCGTGCGCGACGCCGGCCGCCACCGGCACCGGACCGTGCCCGCGGTCGCGGCGATCATGATCGTGGTGGCCGGCTCGGTGACGATGGCGTTCCTGTTCTCCGCGACCGTCGCCGGCAAGGTGCAGACCCAGCCGGACGACACGCTCACCTTGCAGGCCGACCCCGTCGTGGCCGGCGACGACGATCCGGGCGCGGTGGCCGACGCGAACCGCGACCTGGCCGCGGGTGCCGGCGCGGTGGCCGCCGAGCTGCCCGGCGGGCGGGCCGTGCGCGTCCCCGTCGCCCGCACCGCCGACGGTCAGGTGCTGCTCGACGAGCGGGCGCCGAACCTGTGCGCCGCGGGCACCGTCGGCATCGCCGACCCGGCGGCGCTGGAGCTGACGCTGGGCCACCGGCCGGACGCGGGCCTGCTGGCCGACCTGGACCGGGGCAAGGTCGTGGCGCTCGACGAGTGCTACGACCAGAACGGGAACGTCACGACGGTGCCGCCGGCGGAGAACGCGAAGGCGCAGGTGCTCCCGGGCCGCTTCGAACCACGCCCGGACCGCACGGCCTACTTCAACCTGCCCGCCGCGTTCGTCTCGGCGAAGACGGCGCGCGAGCAGGGCTGGACCACTGAGGTGAGCACGATCGTCATGCGGTACTCGCCCTCGGCGACGCAGGACGACATCGATGCCGCCATCGTGGCCGCGGAGAACAAGGGCCTGAACGCGTGGGCGTCGTCGGACATCGACGCGGAGGTGGACCTCGCGAACCTCGCGCTCGCGGGCGGGGCCGGGCTGGTCACGCTGCTCGGCGTCGCGGTGACGGTCGCGCTGTCCGCGGCGGAGAGCCGGGCGGACATGGCCACGCTCGCGGCCATCGGCGCGCAGCCGCGGCGCCGGCGCACGTTCGCGGGCGCGCAGGCGCTCGTCCTGAGCGGGGTGGGGACGCTGCTCGGGCTCGTGCTCGGCGCCGTGCTCGGGTTCGCGGCCGGGCCGCTGTCGGGGCAGGCGGTGTTCGCGGTGCCGTGGCCGAACCTGGGCGTCACGGTGCTCGCCGTGCCGCTGCTCGCCGTGGGCGTCGCGATGCTGGTGACGCGCGCGAAGCTGCCGATGGTGCGGCGGCTGGACTGAGCCCGGGGGCGGGGGCGGGGGAACGGTGTGGTGCCGGGTGGCGGTTCAGCCGCCCCGGCACCACACCGAGCACCCGAGCCGTCGCTCGTTACGGGACGAGGACGATCCGGCCCGCCGTGGCGCCCTCGGCCTGCCGCCGCCACGCCGCGGCGGCGTCCGCCAGCGGCACCGTCTCGTGCGCCACCGCCAGCCGCCCGGCGACCGCCTCGGCCGCGACCCCGGCCATCGCCGCCGTGCGCCGCTCGACGGACGGCTCCGCGTTCGTGTACCCGAGCAGCCGCAAGGACTTGCCGCGCAACGTCGACGACTCGATGGGGCAGGTCTCCGACGCCGAGCTGCCCAGGTTGACCAGCCGGCCACCCGCGCGGAGCGCGCGTGCGGCGGCGGCCGCCGCAGGCCCGAAGAGCGGATCCAGTACCAGGTCCGCCGGCCCGTCGAGCGCGTCGCCGAACCGGGCGGCGAGCACCCCGACGTCGTCGGTGTCCAGGGCGACGACCGCGTCCGCACCCGCCTTCGCCGCCCGGGCCTGCGCGGCCGCCGAGCGGGCGCCGGCGACGACCCGGCGGGCGCCCGCGGTCCGGGCGAGCTGCACCGCCGCCTGCCCGACCACGCCGCCCGCACCGAGCACGATGACCTGCTCGCCGGCCACCAGCTCGCCCCGCCACGTCAGCGCCAGGTAGGCCGCCACCGCGGAGAGCCCGAGCGCGCCCACCGCCACCGGGTCCGCCCCGCCGGGCAGCTCGACCAGCTCGTCGGCGCGCGCGACCGCCACCTCGGCCATGCTCCCGTCGCCCGGCCGCATGCCGGCCGAGGTCGGGAACCACACCGACCGCCCGCCGACCACGCCGACACCCTGCACGCCGGGCACGTACGGCGTCGCCGGCCGGCCGTAGTAGGAGGTGCCGGTCGCGCACAGCAGGTCCAGCGGCGTGATCGGCGCGGCCCGCACCTCGACGAGCACCTCGCCGTCGCCCGGCACCGGCCCGGCCCGGTCGGCGACCACCGGAGGCCGGCCCGGCTCGACGATCTGCGCCGCGCGCATCAGGTCGCGATGTCGGGATAGGGCAACGACATGTGCGAGAGCCGCCGGGCGTACTCGAGCTGGAAGTCGAGCCCGTCGTGGTCGCGCTCGAACATCGCGATGAACAGCGTCAGCGTGAGGAACGGATGCGCGCCCAGCTCGAACAGCCGCGGGTAGTCGTGAGTGGACAGTGCGGTCCGCTCGCCGTCCTCGAACGCGAGCCAGGTGGACGCCTCGCCGGTGTGGCAGTTGAGGATCCGGTTGGCCTCGCTGGCCTCCCACCAGGCGACCGTCCCCTGTGGATCCTCGCGGTACCGCTCGACCAGCTCCGGGTCGCGGTCGACGGTGAACAGGAACTTGTTCAGCAGGTACTTGCTCACTTCGCGCCCCCGTTCGGGTACCAGGTGAAGTAGGCCTCCATCGTGTGGAACAGGTCGTAGGTGTCGACGTAGTCGGCCTTGCGACCCTCGCCCGCCACACCCATCATCAGCATGAAGTCCATGAACCCGTGGGTGGCGTTGCCCGGCAGGTGCAGGCTGTCGAGCGTCACCTCGCCGCAGCAGCCGTCGATGTCGCCGGTCGATATCCACTCCACGGCCCGGCGGTCGAACTCCGGGTCCGGCCCGTGCGGCCCGAACTGGCGCGGCCCGCCCAGCTCCAGCGACAGGTGCCCGGTGCCGATCACCGCCACCCGCTGGTCCGACGGCCACGACTCGACCAGCTCGCGGATCGTCTGTCCCAGCTGGACGAACCGCTTCGGCCGGGGCAGCGGCGGGGCGAAGATGTTGGTGTAGACGGGCACGATCGGCAGGTCGTTCTGCGGCCGCAGCGTGATGATCGGGCAGGTGATCGAGTGGTCGATCCGCAGCTCGTTCGAGAACGCCAGGTCGAAGCCCGCGTCGAGGCCCTCGCGCAGGATGTAGGACGACAGGTCCTCGTTGCCCCGCATGGTCATCCGGGGCAGGCCGAACTCGCGCTCCTCGTTGTACCAGTTGGCGTCGTAGAACGGCGCCTTGCCGACGAGGAACTGCGGCATGTTGTCCAGCCACAGCTGGTGGAAGTGGTCGGAGCCGACCATCACCAGCACGTCGGGGTTCGCGCGGGTCAGCGTCTCCCGGAACGCCTCCACCTTGCGTACCCACTCGTCGGCGAACGGCGGCCGGTCCTCGCCGGTCGACGTGCTCGCCCGGTAGTAGAAGGGGTGGTGCGTGGACGCGATGACCGCGACCAGCTCAGCCATGCTGACCTCCTGATGGCGATTGTGGGGATGGGGATGGTGGGACGGAGACGTTGTTCAGGTCCACGGAGAGGAAGATGTCGTCGCCGACCGGGTTGCGCAGCTCCTCGGCGAGCTGGCCGATCAGCCCGGCGGTGCGGGCCAGCAACGCGAAGCCACGCAGCAGCTCCAGCGGCAGGCCGAGGTCGGCGAGCGCGGCACCGCAGACGCCGGCGCCGTTGAGCGGCAACGTCTTGCCCAGCACCCGCGGATGCACCCGGCCGATCGCGGCGAACAGCGACAGGTGCGGACCCTCGAGCCCTTCCTCGCGCGCGATCTGGAACAGCCGCGGGGTGCGCGGGTCGCCGTCCTTGTGGACGTGGTGGCCCAGGCCCGGGATGAACCGCTTCGCCTCCCGCTCCGCGGTCACCACGGACAGCGCCAGCTCGTCCCACCCGGCGTCGTCCAGCGGCAGCTGCACGTCGCGCAGCACCGAGTGCAGGAACCGGCCGCAGTCCTCGGTGACGCCGAGGAACCGCGAGCCGCCGCCGAGCAGCCCGGCCGCGAGCGCGCCCTGCACGGAGTCCGGCGCGGACAGGTAGGTCAGCCGCGTGACGATGGCGGTCGGGGTGAACCCGTGGTCGGCCAGCGCCGCGAGCACCGCCTCGAACACCCGGGTCTCGCCCTTCGCCGGCCGGCGCTGGGTGGCCAGCCAGAACGCGAGCTCGCCGAAGGAGACGTTGCCCATCACGTCCCGCGCCAGGTCCTGGCCCAGCAGCGTGATCGTGTCGCGGGAGGACGCGCCGAGCGCGGTCGGGTACTCAGGCATCGTTGTCCGCCAACCACTTCCGGACCTCCGCGCCGTGCTCGTCCAGCTCGGGTGGCGGCAGCGAGTACGACACCGGAGTCTCGGAGAACCGGATGGGGTGGCGGGTGGTCGGCACGGCCCGCTCGCCCTCGCCGACCTCGACGACCGGGTCGAGCTCGAAGCGCTCCGCCATCGCGAAGCCGCCGTCGATGGTGTTGATCGGTCCACTTGGGACGCCGGCCTCGACGAGCAGGTCGAACCACTCGACGGCGCCGCGGGTGACGAGGCGCTCGGTGAGGACCGGCCGCAGCTGTTCGCGGTTCTCCGTCCGGTCGGCGTTGCGGGCGAACCGCGGGTCGTCGGCGACCTCCGGGATGCCGAGCACCTCGCAGAGCTTGCGGAACTGGCTGTCGTTCGCGGCCGCGATGATCAGGTCGTTGTCCTTGGTGGGCAACGGTTCGTACGGGAACACGCTCGGGTGCGCGTTGCCCATCCGGTAGGGGACCACGCCGCCCGCCGCGTACGCGGAGCTGTGGTTGACCAGCCCGGTCAGCGCCGACGACAGCAGGTTCACCTCCACCCGCTGGCCCTGCCCGGTCGCCTCCCGGTGGCGTAGCGCCGCGAGGATGCCGATCACCGCGTGGTTGCCCGCCATCACGTCGAACACCGAGATCCCCGCGCGGTAGGGCGGGCCCTCGGGGTCGCCGGTCAGGCTCATCAGACCCGACATCGCCTGCACCATCAGGTCGTAGCCGGGCACGTGCCGCCCCGCGCCCGAGCCGAACCCGGTGATCGAGGTGTAGACCAGGCCCGGGTTGTCCGTGCGCACCGAGTCGTAGGCCAGCCCGTACTTGTCCAGCCCGCCCGGCTTGAAGTTCTCGATCAGCACGTCCGCGCGGCGGGCCAGCTCGCGGCCGAGCGCGGCGTCGGCCTCGTCGCGCAGGTCCAGCACGATCGACCGCTTGCCCCGGTTGATGCCGAGGTAGTAGGTCGACACCGCGGCCTCGCCGCGCCCGCGCACCGGCGGCATCCAGGATCGGGTGTCGTCGCCCTGCGGGCCCTCGACCTTGACGACCTCCGCGCCCATGTCGGCGAGCAGCATCGTCGCGTAGGGACCGGCCAGGATCCGGGAGAAGTCGGCGACGAGAATTCCGTCCAGCGGGCCAGCCATGGGCCTCCGTCCGTGTGTCCGTCCGTGTGTCCGTCCCGTGTCGCTGTCCGTATCGCGGACAGCTGTCCGTCATTCTGGCACGGCCACCGTCAAGACGCCTCGGTTCGCGTCACGTGCGGCACGGTCTCGAGGCGGGCGAAGTCCGCGCCGATCTCGCCCGCGGTCTGCAACAGCAGCGGCAGGTGGTGCTCGAGGAGGTGCTCGACGGTCGTCTCGGCCGCGTGCGTGTTGACGTTGAGCGCGGCGATCACCTTGCCGGACCCGTCGCGCAGCGGCGCGGCGATCGACCGGATGCCGAGTGCGAGCTGCTCGTCGGTGAGTGCCCAGCCCCGCGCCGCCACCTCGCGCAGCGCCGCCTCGCGCTCGGCGCGGTCGGGCTGCCAGCGCGCGGTGAGCCCGGACCGGCTCGGCTCGGCGAGCACGTCCTCGACCTCGGCCGGGCACAGCGCGGCGAGCAGCACCTTGCCGAGGGAGGTCTGCAGCGCGGGGAAGCGGGTGCCGATCTGCACGCTCAGCGCCACGATCTTGGGCACCGCGACGCGCGCGACGTAGACGATGTCCGACCCGTCGAGCTGGGCGATCGAGCACGACTCGTTCGTCTGGTCGGACAGCCGGGTCAGGTGCGGGCGGGCCACGTCCCACAGGCCCGTCGAGCGGACGTAGGCCACGCCGAGGTCGAGCACGCGCGGGGTGAGCGTGTAGCCGGCGCCCTCGGCGCGGACGTAGCCGAGCTCGGCGAGGGTGAGCAGGATGCGCCGGGCCGTGGGCCGGGCGAGGCCGGTCGCGGCGGCGACCTCGGCGAGCGACATGGCCGGCTTGGCGGGCGGGAACGCGGCGATCACCGCCAGCCCGCGGGCCAGCGACTCGATGAAGTCCGGGCCGGTGCCCTCCCGTGGCATGCCGCCTCCCCTGTGGCTGCTCTGAAGCATTGACTTTTTCCTCGCCGCTCACGAGAGTAACGGACGGCTGACCGCTATGCGGACAATCGTCCGCGAAGTTGCGTCGCAGCAGGTGAGGAGTTCACCGATGAACGAGTTCCAGCCCGGACGACCCGTTCTCCTGCGCGGCGGCACCGTGTTGCCGATGGACGACGCGCGCACCGTGCTCGCCGGCACCGACGTCCTCGTCCTCGACGACCGGATCGCCGAGGTGGGCCGCGACCTCGTGGCGCCCGAGGGCGCCCTGGTGGTCGACGCGTCCGACGGCATCGTGATGCCGGGGATGATCGACACGCACCGGCACATGTGGCAGACCGCGATGCGCGGCTACGGCGCCGACTGGACGCTGACGCAGTACTTCGTCTGGTACTACCTCGAGCACGGGAAGGTCTTCCGCCCGCAGGACATCCACGCGGGCAACACGCTCGCGGCCATCGAGGCGCTGGACGCCGGCGTGACGACCTGCGTGGACTGGTCGCACGGCCTGCAGACCGTCGACCACGCCGAGGCCGCGGTCGACGCGCTGCGCGCGGTGCCGGGCCGGTTCGTGCTGGCCTACGGCAACATCCAGCAGCCACCCGCGCAGTGGAGCGGCAGCCCGGAGTTCCGCGACTTCGTCAGCCGGCGCATCACCGGCGACGACATGCTCGGCTTCCAGCTGGCGTTCGACGTCACCGGCGACCCGTCGTTCCCGGAGAAGCCGGCCTTCGAGGTGGCGCGCGAGCTCGGCGTCCCGGTCACCACGCACGCGGGCGTGTGGGGCGCGACGAGCGACGACGGCATCCAGCTCATGTACGACAACGGCTTCATGACCGACTCGACGATCTACGTGCACGCCGCGTCGCTGTCCGCGGACTCCTACCACCGCATCGCCGCGACCGGCGGCTCGATCTCGGTGTCGACGGAGAGCGAGCAGAGCGCCGGGCAGGGCTACCCGCCCACCTGGGCGATCCGCGCGCACGGCATCCGGATGTCGCTGTCGATGGACACGAGCGTGTGGTGGAGCGGCGACCTGTTCTCCGCCATGCGCACCACGCTGGGCGCGGACCGCTCGCGCGAGCACATGGAGGCGCACGCGAAGGGCGGCACCGTCACGCACTCGAGCCTGCGTGCCGACCAGGTCGTGGAGTGGGCGACCCGCGGCGGCGCGGCGGCGCTGGGCCGGTCGGACATCGGTTGCCTGGAGGTCGGCCGGAAGGCCGACGTGGTGCTGATCAAGAACGAGAGCTCCCCGGTGTCCTTCCCCGTGCTGAACGTCTACGGCCACGTGGCGTTCCAGGCCCAGCGCGGCGACGTGCACACCGTGCTCGTCGACGGCCGCGTGGTGAAGCACGAGGGCAAGCTGGTCGGCATCGACCTGGCCGCGGCCCGCCGCGAGGTCGAGGCGACGGTCGACCATCTGCGGTCCACGCTCGGCGAGCAGGAGTGGCACAAGGGCATGAACCCGGACATCCCGGAGTCCAAGGTCCTCGACAACCCGTACCAGTACACGGACTACCAGAGCGGCGCCACCCGCAGTACCACGCCCGCCGGGGCCTGACCGCGGTTGCGACGAATGGGCGGTTGATCCCCCGGTGACGTTGAGTACCGTCGTCGACGAGTAGCGTGCTCGCGGTCGACCAACGGAGATGACGTCATGCCACGGTTCAGGCTGCCGCGCATTCCGCTCGCGGGCCGCGGAGACGACACGCCCGAAGAGGAGCACGAGCGCCTCGTGTTCTTCGCCCAGATCGCCGGGTTCGCCGTCGTGATCGCCGGGATCGCGGCGTTCGTGCTGTTCGCCGCCACCAACGGCGGTGGCAGCGCCACGCCCGCGCACCCGGTCATCCCGTCGATCGCCGACGCGGGCGAGGCCGTGGCGACGACCACGACGGAGCCGGAGACGCTACGCCCGCGCCCGCCGGCGACGGCCACCGCGAAGGCGGAGGTCGCCAAGCCGCTGCCGAAACCCGCCACGCCGACCTCGGCCAAGCCGGCGCCCCGGCCGAGTTCCTCGGCCCCCGCCACGCAGCCGGGCGGCGGCGAGGTGACCGGCGACCCGTGGGGCCCGTGCTCGCCCGAGGGAGCGCGCGCGGTCAGCCCGCGCTTCCACCTCCCGATGGTGTGCGACGACGGGCGCTGGCGCGTCCTGTCCGGGCCCGGCAGGCCCGGCGGTCACGACGGCGACCACGATGACGACGACGACCACGGCCACGGCGGGCGCTGACCCCGCACGGCCGCACGGCTCAGGCGTTCTCCTTGACCCACAGGCCGAGCAGGCCGCGGAAGTGGGCGACGAACCGGTCCTGCTCGGCTGCCGGGTAGGTGGACCGGACGGTGTCCACGAGCAGCGAGTCGAACGCCGGTGAGGTGACCCAGTCCCGCACCATCTCGTCCACAGTGGGCAATGACGTGGCGCAGAACTCCAGGTAGCGCTCGATCTCGAAGTAGTCGTCGGCCAGCCGCCGGTACTCGGTCAGCTTCTCCGGGTAGGTCCGGTCCGAGTCGGCCACGTCGAAGTAGTTCGCCGTGTCCAGGTCCAGCCGGGGCTGGCGGCCGGACACCGCGCAGTACACCGACCACTTCAGCAGCGTCGAGATCGCCCACGGGAAGTAGTAGTGCAGGGACGTGATCGAGATGTCCGGGCAGGCGTTCGCGTAGTCGATGGGGTGCACCGAGCCGCCGACCACCAGCGACTCGCACGAGTTGAACTCCCAGCGGAAGAACGCGTTGATGAGCCGGGAGATCGTCAGCACCTCCTCGCCCGTGTCGGGGGAGAGGAAGGCGTGGTCGACGGCGTACCGGTCGTGCATCGGCTGGTCCGGCTGGAACTTCATCACCATGCTGTCCGGGCCGATGGTCAGCGACCGCGCGAACACGTCGTAGCCCTCGACCGACGCCTGCAGGTGCATGAGCATCTCGCCGGACTCGTCGTAGGCCTGGTGCAGCGTGCGCGGGTCGCGGATGCGGGACACGCCCCGCCAGGCGCCGCCGTCGTAGGGCTTCATGTACATCGGGTAGCCGATGCGGTCCGCGACCTCGTCGAGATCGAACGGCCGGTTGTAGCGCGACGCGGTGTAGGCCCAGCGGGCGTTGTCGACCGGGTTCTTGTACGGCACCAGCCACGTGTCCGGCACCTTCAGGCCCAGCCGGATCATCGCGCAGTACGCGGCGTGCTTCTCCATGGACTGGAACGTGAACGGGCTGTTCAGCAGGTACACGTCGTCCATCAACGCGACCTTCTTCAGCCACTCGCGTGGCACGTAGTACCAGTACGCGAGCCGGTCGATCACCAGGTGGTAGCTCGGGGTCGCGCGCAGGTCGAACGGCTCGATCGTGATCCGTTCGGTGCGCAGCGTGTGCTCGTGCCCGCCGTGGCGTACCGGTCCGAGCCGGCGGACCAGCTCCTCGAACGCCCGCGGCCAGTCCTCCTCCGTCCCCAGCAACAGGCCCAGCAGGTGTTCGGTGCGGTCGGGCACGGGGTCCTCCTCAGCAGAACCGGGGCAGGTGATGGGCGAGCTGGGCCCGCCACGACGGCCAGTCGTGCGGGATGTCGTACCCCCACACGTCCAGCTCGCAGCGCAAGCCCTTCTCTTGCAACAGGTGCGCGAAGTGCTTCGTGGAGGGCAGCGAGCCGGTCGAGTCCTCCCACTGGCCCTGGCCCACCACGAGCAGCACCGAGAGCCGGTCGCGCAACCAGTTCAGGTGGTCGCCCTGCAGGTTGGGCACGAAGTCGACGGGGTTCGCGAAGTACGCCGCGTCGCCGCGCTCGCCCCAGCCGTTCCAGCTGGCCGGGTCGTAGTTGCCGGACATGCCGAAGGCGAACGGGAACAGGTCGGCCCTGCGCAGTCCGAACAGGACGGAGTGGAACGCGCCGAGCGAGCAGCCGATCGTGCCGATGTCCTGCGCGCCGCCGCAGTCGGCGTGGATGGCGGGCACGATGTCGTCGATGATCCACGACTCGTACACCCCGTGCTGCCGCGCGCGCTGCTCCAGCGGCAGCGACTCGTTCGACCACGAGGCGGCGTCGAACGAGTCGACGCAGTAGAGCTTCGCCTGGCCGCCGTCGAGCAGCGGGCGGACCGCGTCGATCATGCCGTTGCTCTCGAAGTCCCACGCGCGGCCCTGCTCGGAGGGGAACACGAGGAACGGCTGGCCGTAGTGTCCGTACGCGATGACGGTGCCGCCGCCGATCTCGTACTGGTCGCGTCGCATCAGCCCTCCCACAGCTCACGGAGCAACCCGGCGAGCGCCGGGTCGAACGCATCCCGCCAGCCCACGTAGTTGTGCGCGTCGGGCACCTCGACCAGGCGCGCGGCGTAGCCCTGCCGGGCGAGCGTCGCGGCCATCTGCCGGTTGTTGGCCAGGTTCTCCTCGGCCAGCCCGCAGGTGAGCACCGCCGGCACCGTCTCGGCCGGCGCGCCCTCCGCGAGGACCTGCTGGACGTAGGCGTCGACCTGCGCGAACTTGCCGAACCGGCCGTCCTCCTGCGGGTCGAGCTCGCGGGTGAGGAACGACGCGGACTGCAGGAACAGCGCGCCGAACAGGCCCGGCAGCGCGCGCTGGGCATGCAGCATCGCGAGCCCGCCGAGGCTCGCGCCCATGCCGGCGATCGGCCCGGTCACCGCGACCGCGTCGCGCAGCGCCGGCACCACGCGCTGGTGCAGGGTGGCGGCGTAGCGCGGGTTGGCCGAGTAGTTGTCGTCGCGCGCGCCGGGGGCCAGCAGCGCCACCCGGCAGCGGGGGAGCCGCTCCTCGGCGATGAGCGCGGCGACGAAACCGGTGAGGCCGGCGAGCCGCTCGTACTCGGGCCCGTCGTGCGCCACCAGCAACGGCAGCGGCTCCGCCGGCTCGTCCGGGGTCCACACGAGTGCCTCGACGTCGTGGCCGAGCAGCGGGGCCGGGATGGTGAGGCCGACGCGCTCGCCGTCCACGTGCTTCGCGTCGAGCCACTTCGGCACGGTGTAGCCGGGAAACTCGATGACCGACTTGTCGCCGAACGCGCCGGGCGCGCGCAGCGGGTTGGCCGGGTCGCAGATCTCCTCGGTGTCGCCGTCCGGGCGGCGCAGCTGGATCTTGTACTCCATGCGGTGCACCGGCGGGCGCGCGAGCGTGAGCCGCCACTCGCCGCCGTCGTGGCCGAAGTCGAGCCCGGCGTCGGGCAGCGAGAGCGCGGGCAGCAGCCGCGCCCCGGCCAGGGTCGGCTCGCCCCCGTCCGGCAGCCGGAACGTCACCGAGTCGGCGCTGACCAGGGGTCGGGTGTCCATCACGTGGCGATCACCGGGCCCATTCCAGTCATCGTTCCCCTTATGCGTCAAGCTGGCACGGTGTCCACCCGTGACCTGGTCGTTCTGGGTACCGCCAGCCAGGCGCCCACCCGGTACCGCAACCACAACGGCTACCTGTTGCGCTGGGACGGGCTCGGCCTGCTCTTCGACCCGGGCGAGGGCACCCAGCGCCAGCTGCTGCTCGCCGGGGTGAGCGCGCACGACATCGACCGCATCTGCCTCACCCACTTCCACGGCGACCACTGCCTCGGCGTGCCGGGCATCGTGCAGCGGCTCTCGCTCGACCGCGTGCCGCACCCGGTCGTCGCGCACTACCCGGCCTCGGGCGCGGAGTACTTCGCGCGCATGCGTTACGCCGCGCCGTTCCACGAGCAGGCCGACCTGCGAGAGGAAGCCATCGAGGCGGCGGGCGTGCTCGCGCGGGGCCCGTTCGGCACGCTCGAGGCCCACGAGCTCGACCACCGCATCGACGCGTACGGCTACCGGCTCGTCGAGCCCGACGGCCGGCGGATGCTGCCCGACGCGTTGTCCAGTCTGGGCATCAGCGGGCCGGCCGTCGGCGTGCTGCAGCGCGAGGGCGAGCTGTCCCACGGCGGCCGGACGGTCCGCGTCGAGGAGGTCAGCGAGCCGCGGTCGGGGCAGCGGTTCGCGTTCGTCATGGACACCCGGCTCTGCGACGGGGTGTTCGCGCTCGCCGACGGCGCGGACCTGCTCGTGATCGAGTCGACGTTCCTGAACCAGGACGCGGACCTGGCCCGCGACTACGGCCACCTCACCGCCGGTCAGGCCGCCCGCGTCGCCGCCGAGTGCGGGGTGCGCCGGCTCGTGCTGACCCACTTCTCCGGCCGCTACCCCGATCCGGCGCCCTTCCACGACGAGGCCGCCGCGGTGTTCGGTGGCGACATCGTGGTGGCCGAGGACCTCATGCGCGTGCCGGTGCCAGCCCGTCGATGATCTCCGCCGCCCGCTCGGTGGCCGCGGCCACGGACACGTCCGGGTTGCCGACCCGGTCGTCCCAGTTGAGGTCGTAGTACAGCTCGGTCACGCCCTGCTCGGCGAGCCACGCCACGTCCGCGCGGATCTCGTCGTAGGACCCGGAGAGCCGGCCCTGCCGCGGGCCGACCCGGACCACGCCCCGCACCACGATCCGCGGCTGCGCCGGCGCCGCGGCGCGCACGGCGGCGATCGGCTCGGCGATGCGGTCGAGGTCCGTGGCGCTGACGCTCAGCCAGCCCGCCCCGAGCCGGCCGGCCCGCTCCAGCGCGGCCGGCACCGCACCGCCGAGCAGGATCGGCGGCCCGCCCGGCTGGACCGGCCGGGGCACCATCCGGCTCGGCGGCACCGTGTAGAACTCGCCGTCGAAGGCGGCGACCTCGTCGGTCCAGAGCGTGCGCAGCACCCGCACGTACTCCTCGGCCCGAGCCGCGCGCCGGGCGGACGAGGCGCCGGTGGCGGTGAACTCGGGCGCGTACCAGCCGTTGCCCAGCCCCAGGTCCAGCCGCCCGCCGCTGAGCACGTCGAGCGTCGTGGCCTGCTTGGCGAGCACCACCGGGGACACGTACGGCATGTTCACCACGGCCACCCCGAGCCGGATGCGCGAGGTGTGCGCGGCGGCGTAGGTCAGCGCCAGCAGCGGGTCGAGCACGCTGCGGTACACCGGCGCGAGCTCGTCGCCCGCCCCGACCAGCAGCCGCTGGAACGCCCACAGCGAGTCGTAGCCGAGCTCCTCGGCACGCACGGCGAACCGGGCGACGTTCTCCGTGGTCGCCCACGCGCCGGACACCGGCGCCCCGAGTCCGATCCTCATGGCCCCAACCTAAGCCATGATCGGGTTCAGCACGGTTCCGCAACATCTGCCCCGTCACCGCCGCCGACGCCGAATCTACGGAGCTAGACTGCCTGGCATGCCAAAGCTGCGGATCAGCGAGGCCGCGGATCTGCTGGGCGTCAGCGATGACACCGTGCGGCGCTGGATCGACATGGGCCGCTTGCCGGTCGTGCACGCGGACAACGGGCGGATGGCCGTCGAGGGGCAGGAGCTCGCCGCCTTCGTCCAGCGGCAGGCCGAGGCGCCCGAGCCCGGCTTGACGGTCGCGGCCTCCGCGCGCAACCGCATGCGCGGCATCGTCACCCGCGTCCTCAAGGACGGGGTGATGGCCCAGGTCGAGATGCAGGCCGGGCCGTTCCGGCTGGTGTCCCTGATGAGCCGGGAGGCCGCGGAGGAGCTCGGCCTCGAGCCGGGCACCGTCGCGGTCGCCTCGATCAAGTCCACCCACGTCGTCGTCGAGATCCCGGAGAGCTGAATGAAGCGCTCACTCGGGGTGGCCGCGCTGGCCGCCCTCGCCGCCATGACCCTCGCCGCCTGCGGCAGCGATGACAGCTCGTCGGGGTCGTCCCCGTCGAGCGAGCAGGCGGGTGTCTCCGGCGACGTCACGGTGTTCGCGGCCGCGTCGCTGACCGAGTCGTTCGACGAGATCGGCAAGCGGTTCGAGGCCGCCAACCCGGACGCGACGGTCACCTTCAACTACGGCGGCAGCTCCGCGCTGGCCAAGCAGATCAACGAGGGCGCGCCCGCGGACGTGTTCGCCTCGGCGTCGCCGAAGAACATGGCCGAGGTCACCGACGCGGGCAACGCGACCGACCCGACCACGTTCGTCAGCAACACGCTGATGATCGCCGTGCCGAAGGGCAACCCGGGCGGCATCGAGGGCCTGGCGGACTTCGCGGACGACGGCAAGAAGATCGCGTTGTGCGCGCCGGAGGTCCCGTGTGGCGCGGCGGCCGAGAAGGTGTTCACCGCCGCCGAGATCACGCCGAAGCCCGACACCCTCGAGCAGGACGTCAAGGCCGTGCTGACCAAGGTGGAGCTCGGTGAGGTCGACGCGGCCCTGGTCTACAGGACCGACGTGCAGTCCGCGGGCGACAAGGTCGAGGGCATCGAGTTCCCCGAGGCGAAGGACGCGGTCAACGAGTACCCGATCGTGGTGCTCGAGGACGCGCCGAACGCGGCGGCGGCCAAGGCGTTCGTCGACTTCGTGCTGTCGGCCGACGGCGCGGCCGTGCTCGAGAAGGCCGGCTTCGACAAGCCGTGACCACCCGGCGCGGACGGCGAGGGCGTGGACGGCTGCCGGCTGTCCTCGTCGTGCCCGCCCTGCTCGGGCTGGCCTTCCTCGTCGTCCCGCTCTCCGGGCTGCTCGTCCGCGCGCCCTGGTCGACGCTCGGCGCGCAGCTGTTCAGCCCGGAGGTCGGCCAGGCGCTGACGCTCTCGCTGGTGTGCGCGAGCCTCGCCACCGCCGGCTGCCTGGTGCTCGGCGTGCCGCTCGCGTGGCTGCTCGCCCGCAGCGAGCTGCCGGGACGCGGCCTGCTGCGCGCGCTCGTCACCGTGCCGCTCGTGCTGCCGCCGGTGGTCGGCGGCGTGGCGCTGCTGCTGGTGCTCGGCCGGCGCGGGCTCGTCGGGCAGTACCTGTACGACTGGTTCGGCGTGTCGCTGCCGTTCACGACGGCCGGCGTCGTGGTGGCGGAGGCGTTCGTGGCGATGCCGTTCCTGGTGATCGCCGTCGAGGGCGCGCTGCGCGGGGCGGACCCGCGCTACGAGGAGGCCGCGGCCACGCTGGGCGCGTCCCGCTGGCTGACGTTCCGGCGGGTCACGCTGCCCTCGATCGCGCCGGGCGTGGTGGCCGGCACGGTGCTGTGCTGGGCCCGCGCGCTGGGCGAGTTCGGCGCCACGATCACGTTCGCGGGCAACTTCCCCGGCCGGACCACGACCATGCCCCTCGCGGTCTACCTCGCGCTGGAGACCGATCCCGGCGCGGCGATCGTGCTCAGCCTCGTGCTGCTCGTGGTCTCGGTCGTCGTCCTGGTGAGCCTGCGGGACCGCTGGATCAGCGGCGTGTCATGACCGGGCCGACATGACGCTGCGCGCGGACCTGCACATCAGCCGCCCCACGGGTTTCCGCCTCGACCTCGACCTGCGGATCGAGCCGGGCGAGGTCGTCGCGCTGCTCGGGCCCAACGGCGCGGGCAAGACGACCGCGCTGCGGGCGCTGGCCGGCCTGCTGCCGGTGACGGCCGGCTCGATCCGGCTCGACGAGGCGGTATGGGACGAGCCGCCGCGGGTGTTCGTCCCGGCCGAGGAGCGGTTCGCGGGCGTGGTGTTCCAGGACTACCTGCTGTTCGACCACCTGACCGCGCTGGAGAACGTCGCGTTCGGGCTGCGCGCCCAGGGCCTGGCGCGGGTGCCGGCCCGCGCGCGGGCGCGGGACTGGCTGGCGCGCGTCGGCCTCGAGTCCTTTGTGGGCACTCGACCGCGCGCGCTGTCCGGCGGGCAGGCGCAGCGGGTGGCGCTCGCCCGGGCGCTGGCGACCGGGCCCGCGCTGCTGTTGCTGGACGAGCCGCTCGCCGCGCTGGACGCGAGCAGCCGCCTGCACATCCGCGCGGAGCTGGCCCGCCACCTCGACGAGTACCCGGGCCACACGCTGCTGGTCACCCACGATCCGCTGGACGCGATGGTGCTGGCGGACCGGATCGTGATCGTCGAGGAGGGCCGGGTCGTCCAGGAGGGCGCGCCGGCCGAGGTCGCCCGCCGGCCGCGCACCGACTACGTCGCGAGCCTCGTCGGGCTGAACCTGTACCGCGGCACGGCATCGGGGACCACGGTGTCGCTCGCGGACGGGGGCTCGCTCACCGTGGCGGAGCCGGCGTCGGGCCCGGTGTACGTGGCGTTCCCGCCGTCCGCGGTGAGCCTGCACCCGGTCGCGCCGTCGGGCAGCCCGCGCAACAGCTGGCCGGTCACGATCGCGGACGTCGAGCAGCACGCGCACACGGTGCGGGTCCGGCTCGACGGCGTGCCGCCGGTGCTCGCGGACGTCACGCCGGTGGTGGTGGCGGAGCTGGAGCTGCGCCCCGGCACGCCGTTGTGGGCGTCGGTGAAGGCGACCGAGACGGCGACCTACCCGGCATGACCGCCGGTTCGGCGGTATCTCGGCACCCGATCGCGTGCCTAACCTCGTCCGGGATCTGGCCGTGGGTGTCGCTGGAGGATGTCGTTGACCAGTACGGAACAGGGCCGGCGCAAGTACGACGCGCTGGCCGACCGGTACGAGGAGATCTTCTTCTACGTCGCCGACGTCGGCCGCCGGCTCGTCGAGGTGGCCGCGCCCGCGCCGGGCGCGCGGGTGCTGGACGTCGGCGCCGGGCGGGGCGCGGTGGCCCGGGCGGCGCTGGACCGCGGCTGCGAGGTGACCGCCGTCGACGCGTCGGCCGGCATGGTCGCCCGGCTGCGTGCCGACCACCCGTCGATCACCGCGCGGCAGCTCGACGCGGGCCGGCTGGACTTCCCGGACGGCTCGTTCGACGTGGTCACCGCCGGGTTCCTGGTGCAGGTCCTCGACGACCCGGCCGCCGCGCTCGCCGAGTTCCGCCGCGTGCTCACCCCGGGCGGCACGGTGGCGCTGTCGCTGGAACGGCAGACGGTCGGCCGGCTCGGTTGGCTGCACGAGCTGAACGCCGAGTACTTCGGCGCCGGACAGAGTGACGGCGCGCCGGGTGACAGCGAGCAGGGTGGCGGGAGGACGAGCAGCGTGGCGACGAGCAGGGTGGCGACGAGCAGGGTGGCGCCGGCCAGGGTGACGACGAGCAGCGTGGCGACGAGCCGGGTGGCGGCGAGTCGGGTGGTGCCGAGCCGCTGTCGGCCGACCGGCTCGACGGGCTGCTCGCCGAGGCCGGCTTCGCGCGGGTCACCCGCACCGAGGTCGACATCCCGAAGCCGATCGCGAGCCCGGACGCGCTGTGGGACTGGCTCGCGCTGCAGGGCGTGCCGCAGGCACTGGAGGCGATCCCGGCCGAACGCGCCGACGCGTTCCGCGCCGCGTTCTTCGCGGGCGCGCAAGCCATGCACGCCGACGGCGGGATCGTCCTGGACTTCGGCGCCACCCTGCACCGCGCGGTGGGCGCACCCAGGGCATGAGCCCGCGGATCGCCGGCGCCCAGCGGAGTCGTGGCGAATCCCGACATTCGGTCAACGGGTGAACTAACAGACCGTAACCTCGCAGCTCAGATGGCCTGGACCGGTGCCGTGAGTCACTCGTTGGGCCATTTGGTCTCTTAACTTTTGTTGCTGCGCGACATAAGTTTGGGTCGTTTGATCGGAAGCGGTACGTCTACGCCAAGCGTGAGGGACACCCGGCGTCACCAACGCCGGATGAAAGGCGAGGCAGCGTGACAACGGATGTCACCGCGGCGGTACCCGGCGGCCTGCACCGCCGCGCTCCGTCCGCGGACCCGCGTGCCAACCACGGTGCGCCGCGCCGCCGATCCCTCCTTCCCACCACCCGTCACCGCCACGCGCGGTGATTTCCCCTGCCCTCCAGACGACCCCGCCGTCCACGAACGGAGATCCACAATGGACGAAAACGCCAAGCGCGCCGGGTGGTCGCGCCGATCCATGCTGGCCGGGGCCGCGGCCGGCCTGGTGACCCCACTCGTCGTGAACGGCAGTGCGGCGCCGTTCGCGGTCGAGGCCGCGGCCCAGCCCCGCGGCAAGCTCCGCCAGGTCACGATCTACGCGGAGCCGGTCGCGGGCGGCCTGCTCGGCTACGGGCTCAGCCCCGGCCAGGCCACGGTTCCCGGGCCGCTGCTGGAGATCTACGAGGGCGACACCCTCGAGATCGAGCTCGTCAACAACACCGACCAGCGGCTGTCGATCCACCCGCACGGCGTGGACTACGACGTGAACTCCGACGGCAGCCCGCTCAACGCCTCCTTCAACGAGCCGGGGGAGACCCGCACCTACGTCTGGCGCTCCCGCACGCAGACCCGTGCGGGCGGCGGTTTCTACCGGCCCGGCAGCGCCGGCTACTGGCACTACCACGACCACGCGATGGGCGACCACGGCACGGCCGGCATCGCGCGGGGCCTCTACGGCGGGCTGATCGTCCGCAAGGTAGGAGACCCGTTGCCGGACAAGCAGTTCACGGCCGTGTTCAACGAGATGTCCATCAACAACAAGATGGCGCCCGACACCCCGATGTTCGAGGCCAACCAGGGCCAGCGCGTCGAGTTCGTGTGCGTCGGGCACGGCAACCAGCTGCACACCTTCCACCTGCACGCGCACCGCTGGGCCGACACCCGCACGGGGCTGCTCAACGGCGAGAACGACCACACGCGCGTGATCGACAACAAGGACCTCAACCCGGGCAGCTCGTTCGGCTTCCAGGTGGTCGCCGGCGACGGCGTCGGGCCGGGCGTGTGGATGTACCACTGCCACGTCCAGTTCCACGCCGACGGCGGCATGGTCGGGCTGTTCCTCGTCCGCAACACGGACGGCAGCATGCCCGCCGGCGCGCAGGAGGCCATCGACCGCTTCCACGAGCACCAGCACGGGGTGGCCCAGCAGCAGGGCAGCAGCTCGCACGCGGGCCACCGCTGAGACCGCACAACCGAACCAATGAAGGAGCGAGGGATGGGACGCAGAGTTCCCACGCATCTGTCCAGGCGCCGCGCCTGGCGAACCGCCGCGGTGGTGATGATCGGCGCGGCGATGACGTTCGGCACGCTGGCTTCCCCTGCCGTCGCGGCGCCGGCCAAGCCGGCGGCTCCGAAGGCCGCGGTCGCGGCCACCGGCATCAACGTGCTGGTCTTCCACGGTCCGGCCGCGGACCAGAAGGACCCGGTCGAGCGCGCCACCGACGCGATCGCCGGGCTGGGCCAGCAGAACGGCATGACCGTCTCGGTCACCACCGACCCCAAGGCGTTCACCCCGGAGAACCTGGCCCGCTTCCGCGGCGTCGTGTTCCTCTCCGCCGAGGGTGTGTCGCTGACCGGTGACCAGGAAACCGCCCTGCAGAACTACATCAAGGCCGGCAACGGCTACCTCGGCATCGCCGACGCCGCGAAGTTCCAGCCGGACTCGGAGTGGATCACCGGCCTGATCGGCACCCGCCCGGTCGGTGCCCTGCCGCCCGCCCTGCCGGCGTCGGCGATCACCGCGAGCGCGGAGAACCCGCCGAACGAGACCAAGGAGAAGCTGAACGACGGCCAGGAGCAGACGAAGTGGCTGGCGTTCAACCCGACCGGCTGGATCGCCTACGCGCTGGCCGAGCCGGCCGTGGTCACCAAGTACGCGCTCACCTCGGCCAACGACTCGTCCGGCCGGGACCCGAAGAACTGGACCCTGCAAGGATCCCAGGACGGTTCGACCTGGACCGACCTGGACTCCCGGTCCGATGAGGACTTCCCGGACCGGTTCCAGCGCCGCGAGTTCGAAGTGGACAACGACACCGCGTACGCGCACTACCGGCTCGACATCACGGCCAACGACGGCGAGCCGCTGACCCAGCTCGCCGAGTGGTCGCTGTACACGGCCGACGCGACGCCGCCGCCGGACCCGACGCCGCAGGAGGCGGTCGTCGACATCACCGACCGCCACCACCCGGCGAACGCGGGGCTGCCGCTGAACATCACCCGCACGGACAAGTGGCGCAACTGGGCCCCGAACCCGGTCGGCACCGTGCACACGGTGGCGCAGGTGGAGGAGTGGAAGTACGACCCGGGCCAGGGCGCCAACGGCGCGTTCCACCCGGTGTCCTGGTGCCGCGACTACGAGGGCGGCCGGTCGTTCTACACAGGCATGGGTGGCACGGACGGCAGCTACGGCGAGGCCGCGTTCCGCGGCCACCTCCTCGGCGCTCTCAAGTGGACGACCGGGGTGGTCCGGGCCGACTGCCAGGCCACGATCGCGTCGAACTACAAGATCGAGCGGCTCACCCCGAAGAACCAGCCGAACCAGCTCGACCAGATGGGCGAGCCGCACGGCATGACGATCGCGCCGAACGGCCGCGTGTTCTACGTCGGCAAGGCCGCGTGCGCGGGCAACGTCGTGCCCCAGCCCGACGCGTGGACGAACCCGGACATCGGCAAGGGCTGCGGGACGCTCCACCAGTGGGACCCGGTCGACAAGAAGGCCAAGCTGCTCACCACGCTCGACGTGATGGGCAACCGTGGCAGCGGGGACGAGCTGGTCAAGAACGAGGAGGGCCTGCTCGGCATCGTCCTCGACCCGAAGTTCACCGAGAACGGCTGGATCTACGTCTACTGGATGCCGCACGACTCGATCGACCGGGACAAGCGGATCGGTTACCGCACGATCTCGCGGCTGACCTACGACCTGACCAACCAGACGATCGACCAGGCCACCCGCAAGGACCTGCTGCAGTGGCCGGTGCAGATCCACAGCTGCTGCCACGCCGGTGGCGGCATGGCGTTCGACGCGGCGGGCAACCTCTACGTCGGGTCCGGCGACAACAACTCGTCGCAGGGCTCCGAGGGCTACTCCGGGAACAACTGGGAGGCCGAGTACCAGGGCGTCTCGTTCCAGGACGCGCGCCGCACCGCCGGCAACACGAACGACCTCGCCGGCAAGATCATCCGCATCCACCCGGAGGCGGACGGCACGTACACGATCCCGCAGGGCAACCTGTTCCCGCCGGGGAACGACAAGGCCCGCCCGGAGATCTACGTGATGGGCGTGCGCAACATCGCGCGCCTGGCCATCGACCCCGAGCACGACTGGCTGACCGCCGGCTGGGTCGGCCCGGACGCGTCCAAGCCGAACCCCGATCTCGGGCCGGCGAAGTACGAGACCGCCACGGTCATCACCGAGGCGGGCAACCACGGTTGGCCGTACTGCATGGGTAACCGGCAGCCCTACCGCGACCGCAGCAACGCCGACGCCGACGTGCTGACGGGCTGGTACGACTGCGACCACCCGCTGAACACCTCGCCGCGCAACACCGGCCTGGTCGAGCTGCCGCCGATCAAGGACAACATGATCTGGTACTCGCCCGATGGCGGTGGCCCGGTCTTCCCGAAGCGGCCGGGGAGTTCCATCCCGACCTACGAGGAGGCCGACGCCACCTACACCGAGCCGTACCTGCGGGGCGGCGGCCAGGCGATCATGTCCGGCCCGACGTACCACCACGACCGGGTGGACACGAACAGCGGCGTGGCGTGGCCGCAGTACTGGGACGACAAGTGGTTCATCGGTGACGAGTCGAGCGCGGCCAACCGGGTCGCGGTGACCGTCGACCCGGCGGGCGTCCCGACGCACCGGCCGCCGGCCTTCGGCGAGACGCTGGGCAAGATCATCGGTTCCGGCTCGGGTGACAACAAGCTCCAGAGCTGGATGGACGCCCGGTTCGGTCCGGACGGCGCGCTCTACATGCTCGACTACGCGGGCGGGTTCTTCAGCCTCGATCCCAACCAGAAGCTGATCAAGGTCAGCTACCAGGGCGGCCCGCCCACCCCGCTGCCGGCCGCGTCGCAGGTCGCGGTGCAGAACAAGCCGCTGACCTACCAGTTCAACGGCGCGAAGGCCGGCGGCGTGTCCTACGACTGGGACTTCGGTGACGGCAAGACCTCCACCGAGGCCAACCCGCGGCACGTCTACACGCGTGTGGGTCCGTTCACCGCCAAGCTGGTCGTGACCTACGCGGACGGCACGACGTCGACGATCCGCGTGGCCGTGAACGTCAGCTGTGTCTCGTCCGATCCGAACACCACCGTGACGTTCGGCGACACCGACACGACGGTGGCGAACAAGAACGCCGGCGGCGGCTGCAAGGTCGACGACATGATCGACGACGAGAGCTCGTGGGCCACCCACGCCGCGTTCGTCAACCACGTGTCGGCGGTCGTGCAACGGCTGAAGAACCTGGGCATCCTCAACGCGAACCAGCAGACCAAGCTGAACGACGCGGCCAAGGCGTCGAGCATCGGCAAGCCCGGTTCCACCGGGTACGACGCGATATTCGACGGCACGGACCAGTCCCTGCTCGGCTGGGCGCAGGCACCGTCCGGGAACTTCAGCATCCAGCCGGACGGGTCGCTGAGAGCCGCCGGCGGGCTCGGGATGTTGTGGTACGCGAAGAAGGCGTTCGGCGACTTCTCGGTGAAGCTGGAGTTCAAGGACATCGCCCCCGAAGGGCATCGCGCGAACAGCGGCGTCTTCGTCCGGTTCCCGGACGTCCGGACCCCGCTGAGCGAGCGGCCACCGGGCAGCTGCGGCACCTTCGGCGCCGCGCGGGACTCGGCGGCCTGGGTCGCGATCTACTGTGGACAGGAGGTCCAGGTCTACGACGGGGACACCGGCGAGCCGCAGAAGACCGGGTCGATCTACAACTTCGACCAGGTCGGGCTCGAGGACTCCGGTGCCACCGACAAGGGTGTGTGGAACACCTACGAGATCAAGGTCGTCGGCCAGCACTACACGATCATCCGCAACGGCACGGTGATCAACGAGTTCGACAACACGCCGGGCCAGGAGTCCTCGCGTGAAGGCGACCCGCCGACGGACCTGCGGCAGTTCGCGAACGGTTACCTCGGACTGCAGAACCACAGTGACAACGATCTGATCGAGTACCGCAACATCCGGGTGCGGCAGCTGTAGCGCAGCGGCCGGCCGGCGTGGGTTCGCCCGCGCCGGCCGGCCCTTCCCCTTCCTGGAAGGCTTGACCATGCTTCGAGCTCTGTTCGCCGCGCTGGCCGCGGCGCTCGCCGTGGTGGGGCTGGTGGCGCTGCCCGCCGCTGCCTCTACCGCTGCCTCGACCACGTCCGCACCCACGTCCGCGGCGGCCCAGACGCTGACCTGGACCGCCAACGACAGCATCACCGCCTACGCGTCGTTCCCCACCACGGCCGTGGCGGGCGAGACGACGATCGTCTTCGAGAACAGCACGGCCACCGGCAACACGACCGGCATGACCCACACGCTGACCTTCGACCAGTCGACGCCGGGCTACAACCACGACGTCACCACGAACATCACCGCGAGCCCGTTCGACTCCAGCGGGGGCCGCCACGAGCAGCAGGTGACGCTCACCCCCGGCAAGTACCGCTACTTCTGCGCGATCCCGGGCCACCAGATGAGCGGCGAGTTCACCGTCACCGGCGGCGGTGGCGAGGACACCACGCCGCCGACCGTGACCGCCGCGATCACCGGTGACCAGGACGCCGACGGCAACTACGTCGGCAGCGCCACCGCCACCCTGACCGCGACGGACGACGCGTCCGGTGTGGACAGCGTGGAGTACTCACTGGACGGTGGCGCGTGGACGACCTACAGCGCGCCGGTGGTCGTCGACACCGTGGGCGACCACATGCTGCACTACCGGGCCACCGACGTCGCGGGCAACACCTCGCCGGAGGGCATGTCCGAGTTCGCCGTCGTGGCCGGCGGCGGGGAGGACACCACGCCGCCGACGGTGTCCGCCGCGGTGAGCGGTGACCAGGACGCGGACGGCAACTACGTCGGCAGCGCCACGGTCACCGTCACGGCCACGGACGACGGGTCCGGCGTGGCGTCCGTCGAGTACGAGGTGGACGACACCGGATTCCAGCCGTACACCTCGCCGGTGACCGTGTCCGAGCCGGGCGATCACGCGGTGCAGTACCGCGCGACCGACGCGGCGGGCAACCTGTCCGAGACGGGCTCGGTGCCGTTCCGGGTCGTCGAGGGCGGCGGGGACGACACCACGCCGCCGACGGTGACCGCGGAGGTCTCGGGCCAGCAGGACGCGGACGGCAACTACCTCGACAGCGCCACGGTGACCCTCTCGGCCACCGACGACGGGTCCGGCGTGGCCTCCGTCGAGTACTCATTGGACGGTGGGGCGTTCGCGCCGTACACCGCGCCGGTGGTGGTCAACACGGCGGGCGAGCACATGGTGCACTACCGGGCGAGCGACACGGCCGGCAACGTCTCGCCGGAGGGCATGGCCGGCTTCACCGTGGTGGAGCAGGACACGACCGCGCCCACGGCGTCGGCGCAGGTGACCGGTGAGCAGGACGCGGACGGGAACTACCTGGGCTCCGCCGTCGTCACCGTAACCGCGGCGGACGAGGGTTCGGGCGTCGCGTCGGTGGAGTACGCACTCGACGGCGGCGCCTGGACCGCCTACACCGAGCCGGTCCAGGTCACCGCCGCCGGCGCCCACACGGTGCTGGTCCGGGCGACCGACGTGGCCGGCAACACCTCGGCGGAGGGCTCGGTGTCGTTCACCGTGGTCGAGGCGCCGGGTGAGGACACGACGCCGCCGTCGGTGTCGGCGGTCGTGTCGGGCAACCAGGACGCGAACTGGAACTACCTGGACAGCGCGACGCTGACGGTCGACGCGCTGGACGTCGACTCCGGTGTGGCGTCGATCGAGTACAAGCTGGACGCCGGCGACTGGACGGCGTACACCGCGCCGGTCACGATCGACGCGGCGGGCCCGCACACGGTGTCCTACCGGGCGACCGACCACGCGGGCAACGTGTCGGCGGAGCTGTCCGGCGGGTTCACGATCGTCGAGTCCGCCGGCGACGAGTGCGCCAGCTCCGACACCCGCGCGACGGTCATCATCGGTGTCAACGACACCGGTGTGCCCAACGTGGACACCGGCAACGGCTGCACGATCAACGACCTCATCGCGGAGGACGCCGAGTACGGCACGCACAACAAGTTCGTCAACCACGTGAACACGGTGACCGACGAGCTGGTGACGGCCGGCGTCATCACCTCGCAGCAACGCAGCCTGATCGTCCAGGCGGCGATCGACTCCGACGTGGGCAAGCGCGCCAGGTTCGCCTGATCCGCCGAGCACGGGACGGGGCCCCGGTCCGCCGGGGCCCCGTCCTCTGCCCGGGTGCGGCCGCGCCGGGCCTGACACACTCGGGGCATGATTCGCGCGCTGGTCCGCCGCCCGGGTCCTCGGCTCGCCGAGGGCCTCGTCTCCCATGTCGAACGGCGCGCGGTCGACGCCGGGCTCGCGCTCGCGCAGTGGCAGGCGTACGTCGATGCCTTGCGGGACAACGGATGGGCAACCGTCGAGGTCGAGCCGGCCGACGACTGCCCCGACGCGGTCTTCGTCGAGGACCCGGTCGTCGTGTACCGGGACGTGGCCGTCATCGCGCGGTCGGGGGCGCCCTCGCGGCGGGCGGAGGCGGCCGGAGTGGCGCGGGCCGTGCACGCGGCCGGCTACCGGGTCGAGCGGCTCGCCGAGCCGGCCACGCTCGACGGCGGCGACGTGCTCAAGGTCGGCTCGACCGTCTACGTGGGACTGAGCGATCGCACGAACGAGGCGGGCGCGCGGCAGCTGGCCGGCTTCCTCGACGCCACGGTCGTCCCGGTGCCGGTGACGAAGGTGCTGCACCTCAAGTCGGCGGTGACCGCGCTGCCCGACGGGACCGTGCTGGGCCACCCGCCGCTGGTCGACGACCCCGCCGCGTTCCCGGAGTTCCTCGCGGTGCCCGAGGAGGCGGGGGCGCACGTGGTGCTGCTCGGCGGGAAACGGGTGCTGCTGGCCGCGTCCGCGCCGGCCACCGCGGAGCTGCTGGCGGCCCGCGGGCTCGAACCGGTCGTCGTGGACATCGGCGAGTTCGAGAAGCTCGAAGGCTGCGTGACCTGCCTGTCGGTCAGGCTTCGGTAGCGGTGCCGGACCAGGGCTGGTCCGGCCAGAACGGCCACTCCTCGTACGACCGGCACCGCCCGTCCGCGGCGAAGCGGACCAGCCACAGGTCCTGGTACTCCTGGGTGACCGGGTCGCCGTAGCGCACGAGCACCTTCGCCACGCCGGTGTCCCCGTCGACCGCGACGATCTCCGCGGCCATCGTGAACACCTCGGTGGGCCCGGCCCGCTCGGCGTCCCAGTCCCGCTCGATGTCCGCGAGACCCACGACGGGATCCTCGTACGGCGAGTGCCGGTAGTCCGCGTCCTCGGTGAACAGCTCGCGGAGCCCGGCCGTGCCCGGGGTCCGCCACAACCGCTCGTACGCCTCGAGCCACGCGCGGAAACTCGTCCGGTCCACCATGCCGCGATCCTGCCACGTAGTCTCACCGGCACCCGGAAACCTGGAGGCCGCGATGACGGACCCGTCGAGCTTCGGTTCCGGCGCGCTCGGTGGTGCGCTGGGCGGCGTGGCCGGCAGCGCCATCGTGCGGCGCCGCGCGACCAAGTACGTGGCGGAGGGCAAGGCCGAGCTGGCGTTGCGGATCCTGGACGGGACGCAGGAGGGGCTCACCGGCGGCTGGCGCAAGGGTGTCGCCGCCCTGTGGCCGGGCCGGCTGGACTTCGCGAGCGCGGTCGGCGGCTTCGGGCCGTGGCGCCGCGCGCCGGTCGTCGTCGCGGTGGCCGCCATCGACGCGTCCGCGCCCCGCAAGCCCGCCGGCCGGGACGCGCTCTCGCTCGACGCCGACAGCTTGATCGTCGGGGTGCTGACGCCGACCGCGCGGCTCGAGCTCGCCGTGCAACCGCCCTACCGCCTCGAGTGGGTCCTCCAGCGGATGTGGCCCGCGCGTTAGGCACGGCCGGCGTGTCCGGGACACTGGGGCCATGACTGACGCATTCGTCTACGACGCGGTCCGTACCCCGTTCGGCAGGTTCGACGGCGCGCTGGCCAAGGTGCGCACGGACGACCTCGGCGCCGCCGTGCTGCGCGCGATCGCCGAGCGCTCGCCGGCGCTGGACACCGCGTCGGTCGACGAGGTCGTGTTCGGCAACGCCAACGGGGCGGGCGAGGACAACCGCAACGTCGGCCGGATGGTCTCGCTGCTCGCGGGCTACCCGGTGGCGGTGCCGGGCAGCACGATCAACCGGCTGTGCGGGTCCAGCCTCGACGCGGCGATGTCCGCGTCCCGCGCGATCGAGACCGGCGACGCCACGGTCGTGGTGGCAGGCGGTGTCGAGTCGATGACCCGGGCGCCGTGGGTGCTGCCCAAGCCCGACCGCGCGTTCCCGGCGCGCGACGTCACCGCGGTCTCCACGACGCTCGGCTGGCGCCTGGTCAACCCGGAGATGCCGGCGGAGTGGACGGTCTCGCTCGGCGAGTCCAACGAGCAGCTGCGCGACGAGTTCGGCATCTCGCGGGAGCGGCAGGACGAGTTCGCCGCGCGCTCGCACCGGCTCGCGCACGAGGCATGGGAGGCCGGCTTCTACGACGACCTCACCGTGCCGGTGGCCGGCCTGACCAGCGACGAGGGCATCCGGCCGGACTCGGACCTGGACAAGCTCGCGAAGCTCAAGCCGTCGTTCCGCCCGGACGGCACGATCACGGCCGGCAACGCCTCGCCGCTGTCCGACGGCGCGTCGGCGGTGTTGCTGGGCTCGGCCGGGGCGGCGTCGGTGCTCGGTCGCTCGCCGGTCGCGCGGGTCGCCGGCCGCGGGGCGTACGCGCTGGAGCCGCAGCGGTTCGGCTACGCGCCGGTCGAGGCGGCCAACCGCGCGCTGGAGCGGGCCGGCATCGGCTGGGCGGACGTCGGCGCGGTGGAGCTGAACGAGGCGTTCGCCGTGCAGTCGCTGGCCTGCCTGGACGCGTGGAAGATCGACCCGGAGATCGTCAACTCCCGCGGCGGTGCCATCGCGATCGGCCACCCGCTGGGCGCGTCGGGTGGCCGCATCCTCGGCACGCTGGCGAAGGTCCTCCGCGACGGCGGCCACCGCTGGGGCGTGGCCGCCATCTGCATCGGCGTGGGCCAGGGCCTCGCCATGGTGCTGGAGAACGTCACCTGAGCCTGGCAGCGGGCGCCACGGCGGGCATGTCCGTGGCGCCCGCTGGTCCTAGATGAGGCCCTCGCGCAGTGCGTAGGCCACCGCGTGGGCGCGGTTGCGCAGCTGGAACCGGTTGGTGACGTCGTGCAGGATGCTCTTCACCGTGCGCTGGGAGTAGCACAGCTTGTCCGCTATCTCCTGTGTGGACAGTCCGGATGCGACCATCCGCAGCACGTCGCCCTCGCGGTTGGTGATGCCGGCCAGCTGCATGCCGCGCGGCTCGAGCACGTGCCGTTGCAGGCGGGACACCCGGTCGAGCAGCCGGCCGAGCAGGTCCGGCGGCAGCGCGCCCTCACCGGCCGCCGCCGCGGTGACCAGGCGGACCAGGGTGTCCGGCGTGCTCTCCGCCCGCCGCGCGACCGCGCACACGCCGGCCTCCACCGCGCTCAGCGCCTCCGTGTCCGCCAGCTCGCCCGACACGAGCACGGTTCGCGTGAAGCCCTTGCCCTGCAACGATCTCACCAACCTCATGGCCGCCTCGTCGAAGCGGTCGGCCGCGACCAGCGCGACGGTTCTCGCCGCGTCCGCGTCCTCGTCGACCAGCCACACCTCCGGCCGGGTGCGCAGCGCCAGCTGCACGCCGTTCTGCAGGATCGGGTCGGTCGCGCGGGCGAGTACCTGGATTCGGTCGATCTGCATGGTGTGCCCCCTCAGGCGAGCCGGTCGGCGTAGACGACGATGTTGTCGAGGTAGCTGTGCGCGGCGGGGTCGAACTCGCCGCCGCAGGTGATCAGGCGCAGCACCGGGCGCTTCGACGGCGCCCAGATCCGCTGCGTGGGCAGCGCGGACTTGGCGACCTGCTCGGTGTCGGTCACCACGAACGTCGCCGTGGCGTCGTGGTAGCCCACGGCGATCCGGTCGCCCGGCTTCAGCTCGCCCAGGCGGTAGAACACGTCCGGCCCACCGGCCTTCGAGTCCACATGCGCCAGCAGCACGGCCGCGCCGCGGTCGCCCGGACGCGGGCCCGGCCGGTACCACCCGGCGAGCCCGAAGGCCGGCGTCTCCACGGCGCCGTCCGGCTTCAGGCCGACCGGCACGAGCCGCGCGTCCACGCCGATCGCCGGGACCGTGACCCGCTCCGGGTCGCCGCGGTCCGGGGCGGGCACGGCCGCCGGGGCCACCTCGCTCGCCGCCGCGAGCCGGTCGACCTGCACCGCGATCGTCCCGCCCGCGGCGACGACCACCGCCGCCGCGGCGACGGCCGCGAGCACGCCCGCGGCCCTCATCGCGCACTCCGCTCGGTGCGCCGGATCCACCGGTACGTGCCGCCGGCGGTCATGCCCAGCAGCGCGAGCGCGGGCAGGGCGATGAGCCACCAGGCGGGACCGGCGGGCGCGCCGGGGCCCTCGCCGGTGTCGATGCGGGCGGGGACCGGGACGCCGGCCGGGGCGGGCCGCGGCCGGCCGACCGGCGCGGCGGCCGGGACCGGCTGGTCGGCGGTGGGCTGGTCGGTTGCCTGATCGGCGGGCTCCGCGGGCTCGGGCTCCGTGGTGGGGTCGGTGGGCTCCGCGGGGTCGTCGGTCGGCTCCTCGACCGCGACCTCGGTGGCCGGCTCGGCCACGTCCGGCCGCCCGGGCCGCGGTCTCTGCGGCCCGGGGTCGACAACGGCCGTGGCGACGACGTCCGGGTCGACGGGCGCGGCCACGGCGTCGGGCGCGCCGAGCAGCAGGGCGCCGAGCAGAACCAGGCCGGCGACGGTGACGATGCTCCTCATGGTGTTCCTCCTGGGTGACGGTGTGTCGCCCGGTAGGAGTCACGTGCCGTGCGGAGCCTTACAACTTTCCCCGGAACTTCTCAGCGGGTGCTGGCGCAGCCCTCGACCGAGATCTTGCTGCCGGTGCTTGACGACTGGTTGCCGGCGGCGTCGGTCGCGGTGATGGTCCACTCGACGCTGCCCGTCTCGGTGAAGCCGCTGATGATGCCGGACCACTGGTCGCCGTCCGGCGACATGGGGACGCTGTTCGAGCCCGCGCCCGACCAGCTCAAGGTGGCGGAGATCGTGCTGTCGTCGGTGATAGTCGCGGACACCGTGCTGGAGGTGGGTTCTTCGCACCTCATCGTGAAGATGCGCGGGTTCGACGCGGACTCGCCGGCGATCACGGGCCGCGTGGTGTCACCCGGCGGGTCCGGGGGATCGGGCGGGCCGTCGGGTGGCGGGCCGTCGGGGCGGTTGGTGGTCGTGGTGACGACGCCCGCGTCCGCCGGATCGGCACCGCCGTCGTCGGTCGTCGTGACGATGTCGTCGGCGGGGCTGGCGCTGAGCGCGCCCGACGAGCCGGGCGCGCTCCCGGACGTGCCCGATCCGGTGGCCGACTGCTGTGCGGGCGGCGCGGGGAGGTCCAGGCCCAGCGGCTCCCCGGTCGTCGCCTCGTTGCCCCAGTAGGCCACCGCGCCGGCGACCACGAGCAGCGCCAGCACTGCCGCGGCCGCGGCGACGACGCGCAGCCGTTGCTTCGAGACCGTGCGGGCCGCGGCGGCGGCCGGCGCCGTCCCGCCGCCCTCCGGGTCCGTGTCGCCCTCCGCGCCGGACTCGCCGAGCAGGTCGTCGAGGTCACCGAGGTCGTCGAGATGTACTCGTCCAGGTCGCCGCTGTCCGGTGGCAGGTCGTACCCGGCCAGCTGCACGCCGTCCACGACGCGGTCGCGCAGCCACAGCGGCGCCGCCACCAGCGGCACGGCCGCGAGTAGTGCGAACGGGCTCACCATGACCCGCCTGCGGTCCGCGCACACCTCGCACGAGTCGACGTGCCGGGCGACGCGCTTGCGCATCAGCGGCGTGTACCGACCGTCCCAGTCGGACAGCAGCGCGTCCAGCTCGGTGCAGTCCCGCCGGCCCTGCCGCGCGATCAGCAGCGCGCCGAGCGAACGCTCCACCTGGTCGCGCAGCCGGGTCAGCAGCACGTACGCGTGGCTCGGGCTGACGCCCATCGCCTCGCCGAGGTCCGCGCCGTCGAGGCCCTGCCGCACGTGCAGGTCGAGCAACGCTCTGTCCCGTTCGGACAGACCGGCGGCCGCGCTCCACACGAGCTCGCGCAACGCCACCTGCTCGGCCGCCCGGGCCGGACCGGGATCGGTGTCCGCCATGTCCTCCACCTCGTCGAGCACGACCCGGCGGCGGGCCCGGACCGTCCGCAACGCCACGCTGCGCGCGACGGCGTAGAGCCAGGGCCGGAGCCGCTCGGGGTCGTTCAGCTGCGCGAGCCGCTGGGCGACGAGGACGAAGGTGTCCTGCACGGCGTCCGCGGCTTCGTCGCGGTCGCGCAGGACGGCATGGCAGAAGTCGTGCAACCGGTCGGCGTAGCGGTCGTAGATCGCCGCGAACGCCTCCCGGTCGCCGGCCAGCACACCGGCGACCAGTTGGGCGTCGGTGTGCTCGGCTAACTCGCTCACGCGCGGGTGACCTCCGGTCCGGGCCGATGGGGGCTCGCACGGGCTGAGAGCCCGCGAGGCGCCTGAACCTTACGACTTTTCCGGACCGGCGTGGACCGCCAATGCGCGTAAAGAGCGGAGCGGTTACGCCTTGAGACTGTCGGCTACCGGCACCGACGTGTCGGCCAGCTTCGCGACGTCGACCGGCTGCTCGGAGTTGATCAGCTCCTGCACCGGGCCGATGCCGTCGTCCCACAGGTTCACGTGCATGCCCGCGACGACCCGGTCGCCGGCCACCCAGAACGCGTGGAACGCCAGCCCCGCCACGTCGCCGCGCAGCACGACCTGGTCGTACCCGCCGGGCGCGAACCAGCCGGTGTACTCCATGCCGAGGTCGTACTGGTCGGTGAAGAAGTAGGGCAGGTCGGTGTAGGTGACGTCCCGGCCGAGCATCGCGCGCGCGGCGAGCGGGCCGCCGTTGAGCGCGTTGGCCCAGTGCTCGACGCGCAGGCGCCGGCCGTACCGGGCGCTCGGGAAGCTCGCCACGTCACCGGCGGCGTACACGTCGGGGTCCGCGGTGCGCAGCTGCGCGTCCACGACGACGCCGCCGTTCTCGCTGTCCAGGGCCAGGCCCGCCGCCTCGGCGAGCTCGGTGTTGGGCCGCGCGCCGACGCCGACGACCACGGTGTCCGCGGGCAGCTCGGTGCCGTCGTCGGTCCGCACGCCGCTGACCTTGCCCTCGCCGGTGAACGCGCTGACGCCGGTGCCGAAGCGGAAGTCGATGCCGTGCTTGCGGTGCAGGTCGCCGAAGATCGTGCCGAGCTCGGGGCCCAGCACGGCGTGCAGCGGGGTGGGCTGCGGCTCGACGACGGTGACCTCGCAGCCGAACTTGGCCCGCGCCGCCGCGGCGGCCTCGAGCCCGATCCAGCCGGCGCCCACGACGACCACGCGGCCGCCGGCGGACAGCGACTCCCGCAGCGCGTCGGTGTGCCCGAGCCGGCGCACGTAGTTGACGCCGTCGAGTTTGTTGCCGTCGACCTTCAGCCGGCGCGGCGAGGAGCCGGTGGTCAGCAGCAGCTTCGCGTACCCGATCCGCTCGCCGTCCTCGAGCTCGACCTCGTGCGCGCCGCGGTCCAGCCCGGTGACCCGGCGGCCGGTGTGCAGCTCCACGGACTTCTCGGCGTACCAGCCTTCCTCGTGCACGAAGACGCCGGCGCGCTCCTCGTCGCCGAGCAGGTAGCCCTTCGACAGCGGCGGCCGCTCGTACGGCCGGTCGCGTTCGTCCCCGATGAGCACGACCCGCCCCTCGAAGCCCTCCTCGCGGAGGGTTTCGGCGGCCTTCGCGCCGGCGAGGCCGCCTCCGACGATGACGTACGGGTTGTCGCTGACCATGGTTGTCACTCCGTGTCGTTGGTCGTTGCTTTGTTCAGCTCGGCTTGCTCAGGCTCGGATGCCGGTGAGCGAGAAGAACTCCTGCCGTGAGCCCCGATCCTCTCGCAGAAGGCCGCGCACCGCCGAGGTGACGGTGACCGCGCCGGGCAGGTAGCCGACGTGCGCGACGCCGTGGAACGGCAGGACCATCTCGTCGTATCCCTCGTCGTTCGGAAAGGTCGTCAGGCGGAACTCGCGCGGGCTCAGCAGGCCGGCACCGCCCGCTGGCTGGCTCAACTCATTCACGATCACGGTGCGCTCCTCGTTCTAAAAACAACCAAGCTGACTTTAGAAGCGCGTCGTGGTTTTCGTCAACGAACGTTTGTCTTAGAGTGGAAGCGTGGATGACCTGGCCGCGATCGCGGCACTGGGCGAGCCGACGCGGCGGCGGTTGTACGCGCACGTCGCCCGCCGGCCGGAGCCGGTGACCCGGGACGAGGTAGCCGCCGCGCTGCGGATGCCACGTGCCACGGTCGCGTTCCACCTGGACAAGCTCGTCGCGGAGGGCCTGCTCGAAGCCGCCTTCGCGCGGCGGACCGGGCGCGCCGGCCCGGGCGCCGGCCGGCCCGCGAAGCTCTACCGGCGCGCCCGGCACGAGGTGGCGGTCTCCCTGCCGGAGCGGCGGTACGAGCTGGCCGCACACCTGCTGGCGGCGGCGTTCGAGTCCGGCACCGCGCCGGCGGAACAAGCGCGCGCGGCGGGGAAGGACCTCGGCGCGGCCGCCACCGGCGCCCGCCCCCTGCTCGAGCGCCACGGCTTCGAACCCGACGTGGACGGGGCCGGGCTGGTGCTGCGCAACTGCCCGTTCCACGCCCTCGCGCAGACCCACCGGGAGCTGGTGTGCGGGATGACGCTGGGCCTGGTCGAGGGCATGCTGACCGGCCTGGGCGAGGCCGACCTCGTAGCACTGCCCGACCCGGGGTCTGGCGGTTGCTGCGTGCGCGTTTGCGCGCGGTCGTGACGCCGGCCAGTCGTTGCGGCCGGTCAGTCGTTGTGGCCGGCCCGGTCGAGTAGCCGTCGGGCGCGCAGGTCGACCGGGTGGTCGGCGGGTGCTGCGTGCGGTGCTGTCGCGAAACCGGCGTGTCAGGCGTTGTGGTCGGCCCGGTCGACTATGTCGGTTGCGAAGGATCACCGGGCGGTCCATGGGTGCCGCGTGTAGTCGTGATTCCGGCCGGTCAGTCGTTGTGGCCGGCCCGGTCGAGCAGCCGCCGGGCGCGCAGGACCACCGGGCGGTCCACGAGCTGCCCGTCCACGGCGACCGCGGACTCGCCCGCGGCCAGCACCCGCCGCGCCCACTCGATGTCCTCTTCGGACGGTCGCAGCGCCGCGTGCACCGGGGCGAGCTGGCGCGGGTGCACGCACAGCTTGCCCGTGTAGCCGAGCTCCACCGCGTGCGCGGTGTCCCGCCGCAGCACCGCCGGGTCGTCCAGTGCCGTGGTCACGCCGTCGAGCGGCGGTGGGCACCGCGCGGCCGCGGCGGCGAGCACCAGTGCCGAGCGCGCGTGCAGCAACGCGGTGTGCGCGGCCGGGTCCACCCCCAGCTCGGCCGCGAGGTCGATGCTGCCGAACGCCACTCGCACCACCCCGCGCGCACCGCACACCTCGCGTGCCGCGGCGAGCCCCGCCGCCGTCTCCACGAGCGGCACGACCACGTCGCCGGTCCGCTCGGCGACGACGGCGACGTCCGCGGCCCGCTCCGCCTTCGGCAGCATGACCGGAACCCCGGCGAGGGCGGCGACATCGCCGGCGTGCCACGGGGTGCCCACCGCGTTGACGCGCACCACCGCCTCGTGACCGGCGGCGAGCCAGGCCACCGCGTGTGCCCGCGCAGCCGACTTGTCCGCCGGGGCGACGGCGTCCTCCAGGTCCAGGATCACCCCGTCCGCGCCGGCCGTGTCCGCTTTCGCGAACCGGTCGGGCCGGTTGCCGGGGACGAACAGCAGGGTCCGTGCCGTCGCGAGGTTCATGCCAGTACCACCGTGAACCGCCAGTCCAGCACCGGGCCGCGTGCGGACTCCACAGTGGACCGCAACGACACCAGCCCGCCGGTGGCCAGCGGCGCCACGTCCGTCACCTCGACCCGGCTGGTCAGCGAGTCGCCCTCGCGCACCGGGCCGGTGTGGTCGCACGACGCCCAGCTCGCGACCGTCACGATGTTCGGGATCGCCCGGCACGCCTGCGACAGCGCGAGCCCGATCGCGTGGCCGCCGTACACGAGGCGCTCGCCGCCCGCGGCGTCGTGGTGCGCGGCGGCGATGTTGACGGTCAGCCGGGCCAGCTCCGGTGCGGCCGACACCACGTCCGCGCCGCCCACCTCCCACGATCGGCCCACGGCCAGGTCCGCGAAGTGCTCGCCGGGCAGCTGCCGGAACGCCGCGAGCTCCCACCCGCCGACCGGCGGCGGACCCGGCTCCGCCGTGCCCAGCCCGGAGAGGTCGTCGCGGTGGCCGGTCGGGGCGGCCGACCGCAGCGGCAGCATCGCGCAGCGCCAGAAGTCCAGCACCGGCCGGTCCTCCTGGTCGGCGGTCGTGATCCGCAGCGCCGCGAGCCCGGTCGGTGCGCGCCCCTCCCGGCGGGTGTTCTCCCGCAGCCCCACCACCTCGGTCACGGTCCGCAGCGTGTCGCCGAGCGCCGGGTACCGGTGGAACGCGAGCCCGCGGTAGAACAGGTTCGCCCGCACCCGCTGAGTGACCACAGTGGACTGGCCGATGGCGACGTCCCAGACGAGGGCCGGGTGGGCGAGCGGGGCGCCGGCGACCGCGGTGGCGAGCGCGTGGTCCAGCGGCAGCCGCAGCCGGTCGCCGAGCACCGCCTGGTGCGCGGCCGCGTGCCCGGGCGTGAGCGTCACGCCGGGCGCGCCCGCGAACGTGTCACCGACGGCGAGCTCGTCGAAGCACGGGCCCCCCGATTTATCCGGCCATTTCATGCTCGTCACCCTAGGACGAGCTTGACACCACGGACAACGCGGAGCGATATTGGCCGTACATTTCGTCGACGCGTACGCGGGAGGCCGGATGGGACCGCTCGACGGGGTCACCGTGGTCAGCCTGGAACAGGCCGTCGCCGCGCCCTACGCGACGCGCCAGCTCGCCGACCTCGGCGCCCGCGTGATCAAGATCGAGCGGCCGGGCGGCGGTGACTTCGCGCGCCACTACGACGCAGCCGTGCTCGGCCAGTCCAGCTACTTCGTGTGGCTCAACCGCTCGAAGGAGTCGCTGACGCTCGACGTGAAGCACGCGGCCGGGCGGGAGATCCTGCACGAGCTGCTCGCCGACGCCGACGTGTTCGTGCAGAACCTCGGCCCGGGCGCGGCCACCCGGCTCGGTGTCGACGCCGAGCCGCTGTGCGCCCGGTACCCCCGCCTCGTGCACTGCACGGTGTCCGGCTACGGCAGCACCGGCCCGTGGGCGGACCGCAAGGCCTACGACCTGCTCGTGCAGTGCGAGACCGGGCTCGTGTCGCTCACCGGCACCCCGGACGTCACGGCCAAGGCCGGCATCTCGGTCGCCGACATCGCGGCCGGCATGTACGCGTACTCCGGCGTCCTCACCGGGCTGTTGCGGCGGGCGAACACCGGCAGTGGCGGCGCGTTCGAGGTGTCGCTGTTCGAGGCGCTCGCCGAATGGCTGGGCCAGCCCGCGTACTACACCCGCTACGGCGGCGAGCAGCCCGCGCGGGCCGGCGCGCAGCACGCGACGATCGCCCCGTACGGCCCGTACACCACCGGCGACGGCGACACCGTGGTGCTCGCCGTGCAGAACGAGCGCGAGTGGGTGGCGCTGTGCCGGCTCGTGCTCGGCGACGAGGATGTGGCCCGCGACGAGCGGTTCGCCACCAACCCCGCCCGCGTGCGCAACCGCGACGCCCTCAACGCGTTGCTCGCCGGCCGGTTCGCCGAACTGGGCACCGGCGAGACGCTGGCCCTGCTGCGGGACGCCGGTGTCGCGAATGGACGGATGAACACCGTCCCCGACCTCCTCGGCCACCCGGTGCTCGCCGCCCGCGACCGCTGGCGCAATGTCGGCAGCCCCGGCGGGGACATCGCCGCCCTGCTGCCACCCACCACGTTCGCCGGCGTCGAGGCCCGGCTCGGCCCGGTGCCAGCCGTCGGCGAGCACACCGACGCCATCCTGCGCACGCTCGGCCGCACGGACGCCGACATCGCCGGCCTGCGCGCCGCCCGCACCGTCTGAAGAGGACCCATGTTGAGCCCCGAGGAACAGCAGATCGTCGACACCGTGCGGGACTTCGTCGACCGCGAGGTCCGGCCGGTGGCCCGGGACCTCGAGCACGCGGACGCCTATCCCGCCGAGCTCATCGAGCAGATGAAGCGGCTCGGCGTCTTCGGCCTCGCGATCCCCGCGCCCTACGGCGAGGTAGAGGTGTCCACGCCGTGCTACGTGGCGGTCACCGAGCAGCTCGCCCGCGGCTGGATGAGCCTGGCTGGCGCGATGGGCGGGCACACCGTGGTCGCCAAGCTGATCGCCACGTTCGGCACCGAGGAGCAGCGGCGGCGTTACCTGCCGCGGATGGCGACCGGCGAGGTCCGCGCGACGATGGCGCTGACCGAGCCCGGCGGCGGGTCGGACCTGCAGGCGCTCACCACGACCGCCCGCCGGGACGGGGACGGCTACGTCGTCGACGGCACCAAGACGTGGATCACGAACTCCCGCCGCTCGCAGCTGATCGCCTTGCTGTGCAAGACGGATCCGGCCGCGCGGCCGCGCCACCGCGGCATCAGCATCCTGCTGGTCGAGCACGGCGACGGGCTGACCGTGTCCCGGGATCTGGGCAAGCTGGGCTACAAGGGCGTGGAGAGCTGCGAGCTGTCCTTTTCGGACTACCGGGCGCCCGCGGCGGCGCTGCTCGGCGGGGTGGCGGGGCGCGGCTTCGCGCAGATGATGAAGGGCCTGGAGATCGGCCGCATCCAGGTCGCGTCCCGCGCGCTCGGCGTCGCCCGGGCGGCGCTGGACGACGCGCTGCGCTACGCCCAGGAACGGGAGGCCTTCGGCAAGCCGATCTGGCAGCACCAGTCGATCGGCAACTACCTGGCCGACATGGCGACCAGGTACACCGCGGCGCGCCAGCTCGTGCTGCACGCCGCGCAGCGCTACGACGCGGGGGAGCGGTGCGACCTGGAGGCGGGCATGGCGAAGCTGTTCGCGTCCGAGGCGGCGATGGAGATCGCGCTGACCGCGGTGCGCGTCCACGGCGGCTACGGCTACTCCACGGAGTTCGACGTCGAGCGGTACTTCCGCGACGCGCCACTGATGATCGTCGGCGAGGGCACCAACGAGATCCAGCGCAACGTCATCGCCGCCCAGCTGGTCGCCCGAGGGCTCCCGTGATGGCCGCGCGCACCGAGGCCGCGTACGCCATGCTCGCCCGCACGCTGCGTGGCGCGATCCTGCAGGGCCGCTACGCCGACGGCGTGCGGCTGCCGACCGAGGCCGAGCTCGCCACCGAGTACCGCGTGTCGCGCCAGACCGTGCGGCGCGCGTTCCACGACCTCGTGGCCGAGGGCATGGTCCGCCGGATTCCCGGCCGTGGCACGTTCGCCGCCCCGCGCCAGGGGCCCTACCTGCGCCAGTTCGGCTCGGTCGACGACCTGCTGGGCCTGTCGATCGACACGACGCTCGAGGTGGTCAGCCCGCTGCGCCGGCAGGTCGACGTCGACGCGGCGAGCCGGCTGCGGCTGGACGGCGACGCGGTGTACCGCGTGCTGTTCCGCCGCCGGCACAACGACGTCGCGTTCTGCCTGACGACCGTGTACCTGCCCCCGGCGATCGGCGCCACGCTGGCCGCGCTGCCGGAGCTGTCCGCGACCGGCGGGCTCAGCGAGGTCACGGTCATCGGCCTGATCGACGCGCACACCGGCCACCCCGTCGCCGAGGCGGAGCAGAGCATCACCGCGGTCACGGCGACCGACATGCTGACCGTGTACCTGGACTGCGAGCGCGGCGACCCGCTGCTGCGCGTGGACCGCAGCTACGCCGACACGACCGGCGACCTGGTCGAGCTCGCGACGAGCTACTTCCTCCCCGAGCACTACTCCTACCGCGTCAAGCTCCGGCGCGGGCCGGGCTGAGCGAACGACGACGTTCGGGCGCGCGGTCAGATCGTGGGGTCGTCGCGGCGCAGACCGTCCAGGATGCGCTGCATCACGTCGTTGTTGAGGTCGACGGCCTCGTCGATCTCGCTCGACCTCGGCTTGGCCGTGCGCGTCGTGCCGCGGCGGGGGAGCGGGACGACCGTCGCGTCCATGCCCGTGGGGAGCGCGATCTCGCACCAGATCAGCTGCTTGCCGCGCGGCAGCGTCTCCACGCCCGCCCGCTTGCTCGACAGGCTCCGCGGCACCACGAGCTTCGGCGACGTGCGGTCGTCCTGGACCTCGATGACCACCGTGTTGCCGCGTAGCCGCAGCCGGACGGTGATCATGGTCGGGTCGGCGCCCTCGACGACCGTGGCGACCACGGTCTGGACCATCCGTTTGCCGATCTCGCGGACGTCGTCGATGATCTGTGGCACGTGCCACTCGGTCAGCGTGAAGCGCACGAAGAGCTCGGCGCAGTTCACGGCGCTCGGCAGCGCGACGAGTCGGAGATCGTCGACCTGCGCGGTCTGATCTTGCACAGGAACCTTCCACCGGGGTGGCCAGACAACTCGGCAGATACTGCCTCGTAGAACGGCCACATGCAACAGTACTGGTCAGCGGCCTGACCGCCGGACGCGAAGCGTCACGAACACCAGGGCAGCGAGCAGAATCGCCCCGGCGGTCAGCCACACCCACAGCAGGGTACCTGCGTCGCTCGCCGCCGGTTCGGTGCGCGACGGCTCGGCGGCGGCGGGTGCCGGCGGGGTGGTGGCCGCGGCGAGGGTGAACTCGACCGAGCCGCCCGTCGGGTGGCCGTCGCCGCCGACCACTCGGTAGACGAGCGTGTACCGCCCGGCCGGGCCGCTCGCGGTGACCGGCGCGCTCACCACGGCGCCGGCGATCCGCGGCGGGCCGAGCCGCCAGGTGACGTTGCCCGGGCCGACCACCTCGAGCGGGTTCTGCGCCAGCGTCACCGGCTCGTCGAACGTCAGCTCGACCCGCTCCGGCGCGGCGGCAAGCGAGGCGTGCTCGGCAGGCGTGCTCGCGATCAGCTCGGCGTGCGCGAGCGCCGGCGTCGCGGTTGCGGTCGCGGTCGCCACGAGCGTGACCCCGCTCAGCAGCAGGGCCGCGGCCAGACGTCGGTGCATGGGTGCGCTCCTCAGCTCGTGCGCTGCCGGGCGGCCCGTACCAGGTCCGCGTTGCCCGCCGGCGTGCTGCCGTCGGGCAGGACGAGCACGTCCTCCAGCCCGATCCGGGCGTCCAGGCCGCGCGCGACGGCGAGCGCCAGCACCGGCCACGCGCCGCCGTCCTCGCCGTGCAGCAGTACCGGCCCCGGCCCGAGCGCGGCCAGCAGCGCGCCGGCCGTGGCGGTCGCGGTCGCCGGGTCCGGGTCGGTGACCTCCGCGAGCACCCGCAGCACGCGCGGTGCGAGCGCCGATGCCCGGAACCGCTCGGCGGCGTCCGTGCCGGAGAAGATGCCGGCCTCCACGCCGATGCCCCGGGCCAGCAACGCCGACGCCACCGCCGGCGCGCCGTCCTCGTGCCAGTTGACCGACGCGTGGTCGGGCAGCACGGTCCAGGCCCGCACGAGCGCCACCCGCCGCGCGGCGTCGGGCTCGGTCCACGCGCCGGTGGTGACCCCGACCCGCACGCCGGCGGGCACGGCGCCGCGAACCGCCCCGACCGCGGCGGCGACCACGTCCGGCTCGAGCGAGTCGGCGCCGTCCGCGGTCTTGGGGTGGAGGTGCACGTCCTCGGCGCCGGCCGCCACCGCGTCCGCCGCCGCGGCGGCGAGCTCGGCCGGGGACACGGGCAGCGCCGCGAACTCCGCGCGCGTCCGTGCGCCGTTGAGGCACACCTGCAGCATGGGTTCAGCGTGGCAGGGAACGCCGCCGGACGCTACGTGGATTGGCCCAGTGGTGTGCCGGCGCCATTGGCCCTTGGGGCCGGCCAATCCGGGCCTTAGCGTTCAGCCCATGACGACGGTGGACATGTGGTTCGACCCGAAGTGCCCGTGGGCGTGGATCGCGTCGCGCTGGCTGCTCGAGGTGGAGCGGGTGCGGGACGTGGCCGTGACGTTCCACGTGCTGAGCCTCTCGGTGTTGAACGAGGGCCGCGAGGTGGAGGCGTGGTACCGCGAGTGGCTGGACGCCGGCTGGGGCCCGGCCCGGGTCGCGAAGGCGGTCGAGGAGCGCTACGGCCCGGCCGAGGTGCGGGCGGTCTACACGGCGCTGGGCAACCGGATCCACCTCGCGCGGAGCCCGCTGGACCGCGCGCTGTACGCCGGCGCCCTGACCGAGGCGGGCCTGCCACCCGCGCTCGCGGACGCGGCGGAGTCGACGGCCCTGGACGCCGCCCTGCTGGCCGGCAACAAGGCGGGCCTCGACCCGGTCGGCGAGGACCTCGGCACCCCCGCGATCCACGTGACCCTCCCCGACGGTTCGGTCAACGCCTTCTTCGGCCCGGTCGTGACTCCCACGCCACGCGGCGAGGCGGCGGGCCGCCTGTGGGACGGCGTCCTGCTGGTCGCCGGCACGGAGGGCTTCTACGAGCTCAAGCGCGCCCGGACGAGCTCCCCACAGGTGGCCTGACGGTCCGCAGAGACCGGGACCGGTCGGTCGGGAACGGGGGACTCGCGGTCGGGAACGGGGGACTCGCGAGCGGGAACGGGGGACTCGCGGGGTTACTGGCCCACGAGGCGGGTCAGGAGGGTGGCGGGGCGGAAGGGGCGGCCGGTGTGGTGCTCGCGGGTGTCGGCCAGGTTCATGGTCTGCAGGGCGGCGTTGATGGCCAGCCACCGCAATGGTTCGGGTTCCCAGTGGCGCGAGCGGTGGCCCACCCAGGGCAGCGACGTCAGCGGCGAGGAGGTGCCGGTGATCAGGTCCGCGAGCGTGCGGCCCGCGAGGTTGGACGTGCCCACGCCGTCGCCCACGTAGCCGCCGGCCCAGGCCAGGCCCGCCGCGCGGTCGTAGCCCACCGACGCCGTCCAGTCGCGGGGCACGCCGAGCGGGCCGCCCCAGCGGTGCGTGATCGGTGGCGCCGGGCCCAGCGCGGGGAAGAGCTCGACGAGCGTCTCCGCCAGCGCGGCGTGCACCCGGGAGTCCTGGTCGAACGACGGCGCCACCCGCGAGCCGAAGTGGTACGGCGCCCCGCGCCCGCCGAACGCCAGCCGGTCGTCCGCGGTGCGCTGGCCGTAGATGATCATCCGCCGGAAGTCGGCGAACGTCTCGCGCCGGGCCAGGCCCACGGTGTCCCAGAAGGACGCCGGCAGCGGCTCGGTCGCCACCATCAGCGAGTACAGCGGCACCAGCGTGCGCCGCATCCCCGCCAGCCCCGCCGTGTAGCCCTCCGTCGCGCGCACCACGACCGGCGCGCGCACCGTGCCGTGGTCGGTCACCACCGCGCCGGATCGCAGCGACAGCGCGCGGGTCCCCTCGTACACGACGACCCCGAGCCGCTCCACCGCCCGCGCGAGCCCGCGCACCAGCCGGCCGGGGTGGATCGCCGCGCAGTGTGGCGTGTAGACACCGCCGCGCACGGACGTCGCGCCGCACAGCGACCGGGCCTCGTCCGCCGCCAGCCACGACACGTCCACCCCGAATGCCGACTCCGACTCGACGAGCGCGCGCCCGCGCGCCTCCTGCACGACCGACCGCGCGAGCGTGATCGTGCCGCCTTTCGCGTAGTGGCAGTCGATCCCCTCCGCCCCCGCGACCCGGCCCACTTCATCCACAGTGGACTCCATCGCGCGGGCGAGCGCCACCGCCGCGTCCCGCCCGTGGTGGCGGGCCACGGCCGCCGGCGAGGACGGGAACAGCGCCGAGCACCAGCCGCCGTTGCGCCCGCTCGCCCCGAACCCCGCGACCCGCGCCTCCAGCACGGCGATGCGCAGCGTGGGATCCGCGGTGGCGAGGTAGTACGCGGTCCACAACCCGGTGAAACCCGCGCCGACGATCGCCACGTCCACGTCCCGGTCCCCGGGCAGCGACGGCCTGGGCGTCAGGTCAAAGGTGGACAACCAATAGCTCAGAGCCGGCTCCACGCCTCGGTCAGCACCGACCGCAGGATCTGCTCCATCTCCGCGAAGTGCGTCTCCTCGCAGATCAGCGGCGGTGCCAGCTGTACCACCGGATCGCCGCGGTCGTCCGCGCGGCAGTACAACCCGTTCTCGAACAGCGCCTTCGACAGGAACCCGCGCAGCAGCGCCTCGGACTCGGCCTCGTCGAACGTCTCGCGGGTCGCCTTGTCCTTCACCAGCTCGATGCCGAAGAAGTACCCGTCGCCGCGCACGTCACCGACGATCGGCAGGTCGTACAGACGCTCCAAATAGGACCGGAACAGGTCGGAGTTGCGCCGCACGTGGGCGTTGAGGTCCTCGCGCACGAACAGGTCCAGGTTCGCGAGCGCCACCGCGGTGGCGACCGGGTGCCCGCCGAACGTGACGCCGTGGGCGAACCAGTTGGTGCCGTGGCGGAACGGCTCGGCCAGCCGGTCGCTCACGAGCATCGCGCCGAGCGGCACGTAGCCGCTGGTCATCCCCTTCGCGCAGGTGATGATGTCGGGCTGGTAGCCGTACCGGGTGGCGCCGAAGTACTCGCCGAGCCGGCCGAAGGCGCAGATGACCTCGTCGGACACCAGGAGCACGTCGTGGCGGTCGCAGATCTCGCGCACCCGCTGGAAGTAGCCGGGCGGGGCCGGGAAGCAGCCGCCCGAGTTCTGCACCGGCTCGAGGTACACGGCGGCCACCGTGTCGGCGCCCTCGAACTCGATGGCCTCCTCGATCCGGTCCGCCGCCCACCGGCCGAACGCCTCGGCGTCGTCGCCCGCCGGGCCGGCCGTGCCGGCGGGGGCGCGGTACAGGTTCGTGTTCGGCACCCGGATCGTCGACGGCACGAGCGGTTCGAAGTCCTGCTTGAGCCCGGGCAGGCCGGTGATCGACAGCGCGCCCATGGACGTGCCGTGGTAGGCGATCGAGCGGGAGATGACCTTGTGCTTGGTCGGCTTGCCGGTCAGCTTGAAGTACGCGCGCGCGAGCTTCCACGCGCTCTCCACGGCCTCGGACCCGCCGGTGGTGAAGAAGACCTGGTTGAGGTCGCCCGGGGTCAGCGACGCGAGCCGCTCGGCGAGCTCGATCGCCTTCGGGTGCGCGTAGGACCAGAGCGGGAAGAACGCCAGCTCGCGCGCCTGCTTGGCGGCGGCCTCGGCCAGCTCCTCCCGGCCGTGCCCGACCTGGACGACGAACAGCCCGGAGAGCCCATCCAGGTAGCGCTTTCCGTTGGTGTCGAAGATGTAGGCCCCGTCGCCACGGGCGATCGTCGGGACCGGCTCGTGGGCGTAGGTCGACATCCTGGTGAAGTGCATCCAGAGGTTGTCGGGCATACAACGGTTATCGCACATCAATGGCACTCTGGCAAGTGTTTCACCCAGCGCAACAGCCGTCTCACGACGGATTTCGTACTATGGAGTGCCCCACGAGTAGGTCTGCTTGCGCAACTTGAGGTAGACGAACGCCTCGCTCGTGCTCACGCCGGGCACCGCGCGGATCTCCTTGAGGATCTCCAGCAGGTGGTCGTCGTTGCGCGCGACGACCTCGACGAGCAGGTCGAACGAGCCGCCGGTGATCACCACGTAGTCGACGGCCGGGATCTCGGCGAGCAGGTCGGCGGTCTCCTCGAGGTCGGCCGAGGTGCGCAGGCCCACCATGGCCTGGCGAGCGAACCCGAGCTGTAGCGGGTCGGTCACCGCCACGATCTGCATGACCCCGGCCTCGAGTAACCGCTGCACCCGCTGGCGCACCGCGGCCTCGGACAGCCCCACCGCCCGGCCGATCGTGGCGTACGGCCGGCGGCCGTCCTCCTGGAGCTGCTCGATGATGCCCATGGCCACGTCGTCGAGAAGCGCGTGCTGAGCGCCCTCGCGAACCACCAGCCGGCGCCCGTCGGCTACGGATTCCGCCATCAGGTCCTCCCTCGTAAGGCGCACAAGTCTGGCGCATTTCGTTGCGTATCGCGACCGTGACAACGGAATCCCTTGTGACTGGGGCCACGTCGTGTCAGTATCAGTCGCCATGCGAACCAGAGAGCACTCCCGGCTCTCCCCCGAGGCGGCGGCGGTGCTGTCCGCATTGCCCCCGGGGCAGGCACGTGCGTCCAGCGGTGCGTCCCGCCGAACCGTACTGCGCGGCCTGCTGGCCGCGGGCGCGTTCGCGGCCACCGGCGCTGCGCTGACCGCGTGTGGCATGCCGGGCACCCGCCAGGACCCGGCCGCCTGCCGCGCCCCGGACCGGTCGGCGAGCGACAAGAAGCTCGTCGTCTCGAACTGGCCGCTCTACATCGACGCCGCCGAGGACGACGAGACGGTCCGGCCGACGCTCGAGGCGTTCATGAAGCAGTCCGGCATCGACGTCACCTACCAGGAAGACATCAACGACAACAACGAGTTCTTCGGCAAGGTGCGCAACCAGCTCGCCGCGTGCCAGGCCATCGACCGCGACATCATCGTGCTCACCGACTGGATGGCCGCGCGGATGATCCGGCTCGGCTGGGTGCAGCCGCTGCAGAAGGACCGGCTGCCCAACGTCGAGGCGAACCTGCTCGACTCGCTGCGCGGTCGCCAGTGGGACAAGAACACCGAATACGCGGTGCCCTGGCAGACCGGCCTGGCCGGGATCGCGTTCAACGGCAACGTCACCAAGGAGGTCCGCACCGTCGACGAGCTGCTGACCCGCCCGGACCTCAAGGGCAAGGTCACGATGCTCTCGGAGATGCGCGACACGATGGGCCTGATGATGCTCGCGGGCGGCGCGGACCCGTCGAACTTCACCGAGGAGCAGTTCGACCAGGCGCTGAACAAGCTGCAGGCGGCGGTCGACAACGGCCAGATCCGCCGCTTCACCGGCAACGACTACGCCCAGGAGCTCGCCAAGGGCGACATCGCCGCGTGCGTGGCCTGGTCCGGGGACGTCATCCAGCTCAACTTCGAGGACGAGAAGGTCCAGTTCGTCTCGCCCGACTCCGGCGTCATGCTCTGGTCGGACAACATGCAGGTGCCCAACCAGGCCACCCATCAGGAGAACGCAGAGGCGTTCATGAACTACTACTACGAACCCTCGGTCGCCGCCGAGCTCGCCGCGTGGGTCAACTACATCTGCCCGGTGAAGGGCGCCCAGGCGGAGATGGAAAGCATCGACCCCGAGCTCGCCGCCAACAAGCTGATCTTCCCGGACGAGCAGGTGCTCGCCACGTCGAAGGTCTTCATGGCGTTGAACGAGGCCGAGGAACGCATCTACGAGGACAAGTTCCAGCAGGTGATCGGAGCGTGAACGACAATGGCTGACGACCTGGTTCTGGAGAACGTCACCAAGAGGTTCGGCCAGTTCGTCGCGGTCGACGACCTGAGCCTGACCGTCCCGCAGGGCGCGTTCTTCGCGTTGCTCGGCGCGTCCGGGTGCGGCAAGACCACGACGCTGCGCACCGTCGCCGGGCTCGAGGAGCCGACGTCGGGGACGATCCGGTTGGGGGATCAGGAGATCACCACGCTGCGCCCGTACCGGCGCCCGGTGAACACCGTCTTCCAGAGCTACGCGCTGTTCCCGCACATGTCCATCAAGGACAACGTCGCGTTCGGGCTGCGCCAGCGCGGCGTGAAGGAGGTCGCGGGCAAGGTGTCGGAGATGCTCGAGCTGGTCCAGCTCGGCAGCTTCGCGAACCGCAAGCCGGCCCAGCTCTCCGGCGGCCAGCAGCAACGTGTCGCGCTCGCCCGGGCGCTGGTCAACCAGCCGCAGGTGCTGCTGCTCGACGAGCCGCTCGGCGCGCTGGACCTCAAGCTGCGCCGCCAGATGCAGATCGAGCTCAAGCGCATCCAGACCGAGGTCGGCATCACGTTCCTGCACGTCACCCACGACCAGGACGAGGCCATGTGGATGGCCGACACGGTCGCCGTGATGAACGCGGGCCGCATCGAGCAGCTGGGCGCGCCGACCGAGATCTACGAGTACCCGTCCTCGCCGTTCGTGTCGAACTTCCTCGGCCAGTCCAACCTGTTCGCCGCCGAGGTGACCGGCACGTCCGGCGACGACCTGACGCTGACCGCGCACGGCGAGCGGTTCGCCGCGCCCACCGCGCGGGCGCGCGCCACCGAGGGCCGGGTGTGGCTCGGCGTGCGGCCGGAGAAGGTACGCCTCGCCGAGCCGGGCCAGGATCCACCGGCGAACCACAACGCGGTCCGCGGCGTGCTGACCGACACCTGCTACGCCGGCGTGAGCACCGAGTACCTGCTGAAGACCCCGTGGGGCCAGGAGATGTCGGTGTTCTCCGCGAACCAGTCGGCGGGCGAGCCGCTGTCGCCGGGCACCGAGGTCGTCGCGCACTGGTATCCGCCGCACTCGTTCGTGCTGGACCGCCCGTCCGGCCAGGGCGACGAGGTGACGCAGTACGCGGCCGACCCGCTGGGAGTGGCGCCGTGACCGCACTGGTCGGCGCGGCGGCCGGCGGTGCCGCACCCGGTACGCCGCCCGACACCGAGCCCGTCGACGAGCCGGTCGCCGGCAAGAAGCGGCGCCGCTGGGCGCCCTACCTGCTCCTGTTGCCGGGCGGGCTGTGGCTGCTGCTGTTCTTCGTCGTGCCGACGATCCAGCTCGCCGGTACCAGCCTCTACGACCGCGCCGGCAGCCTCGAGAACGGCTACACCCAGGCGTTCCACTTCGTCAACTACGTCGACGCGGTGGCCGCGTACTGGCCGCACCTGCTGCGCTCCGCGGTCTACGCGGGCGTCGCGACGATCATCTGCGTGCTCCTCGGGTACCCGCTGGCGTACGCGATCGCGCAGAAGGCCGGCCGCTGGCGCAACCTGCTGCTGGTGCTCGTGATCGCGCCGTTCTTCACCACGTTCCTGCTGCGCACGCTGGCCTGGAAGTCGATCCTCTCCGACAACGGGCCGCTGGTGGAGTTCCTCCGCGGCCTGCCGCTGATCGGCCCCGACTTCCGGCTGCTGGCCACCCCCGCGGCCGTGATCTGCGGGCTCGTCTACAACTTCCTGCCGTTCATGGTGCTGCCGCTCTACGCGAGCCTCGAACGGCTCGACGGCCGCCTGCTGGAGGCATCGCGCGACCTGTACGCGACGCCGGTGCGGACGTTCCGGAAGGTGACGCTGCCGCTGTCGATGCCGGGGGTCATCGCGGGCACGCTGCTGACGTTCATCCCCGCGGCCGGCGACTACATCAACGCCGAGCTGCTCGGCACGCCGAACCAGTACATGATCGGCAACGTGATCGACTCGGCGTTCCTGGTGCGGCTGGACTACCCGCAGGCGGCGGCGCTGTCGTTCCTGCTGATGGCCACGATCCTGGTGATGGTGTTCTCCTATGTCCGCGCCGCCGGCACCGATGAGGTGGTCTGAGATGTACCGCTTCTGGCGCTGGGTCTCCGACCACTGGGTGATGGTCATCGCCCTGCTCGTGCTCGCCTACCTGTTCCTGCCGATCGTCGTGGTGTTCCTGCTGTCGCTGAACAAGCCGTCGAACCGGCTGTCCTACGACCTGTCCGACCAGTGGACGCTGGACTACTGGCTGCACCCGTTCGCGACGGCCGGCATCGGCGACGCGCTGCGGGTGAGCGTCGGCATCGCGCTCGTCTCCACGCTGGTCGCGACGGTGCTGGGCACGCTGATGGCGTTCGCCCTCGCGCGCCACCGGTTCCGTGGCCGCGCCTCGACCAACGTGCTGATCTTCCTGCCGATGGCCACGCCCGAGGTCGTCATGGGCTCGTCGCTGCTGGCGCTGTTCGTGACCCTGCAGATCCCCCTGGGCTTCTGGACCGTCGCGGTGGCACACATCCTGTTCTGCCTGTCCTTCGTGGTCGTCACGGTGAAGGCGCGCCTCGCCGGGCTCGACCCGAAGCTGCAGGAGGCGTCGATGGATCTCTACGCCAACGAGCTGTCCACCTTCCGGAAGGTGACGCTGCCGCTGGTGCTGCCCGGCATCGCGGCGGCGGCGATGCTGTCGCTGTCGCTGTCCTTCGACGACTTCATCATCACGAACTTCAACTCCGGCACCACGGTGACGTTCCCGATGTTCGTGTGGGGCGCGGCGCAGCGCGGGATTCCGCGTGAGGTCAACGTGATCGGCACCGCGGTGTTCCTGCTGGCGTTCGTGATCGTGCTGGTGGTCCAGGTCCGCTCGCGGCGCCAGGCCAAGGCGTTGGGGCTCACCTGATGCGTGTGTTGATGATCGGTTCGGGCAGCGTCGGCTCGGCGGCGGTGGCCATCGCCACGCGGCGGTCGTTCTTCTCGTCGTTCGTGGTGGCCGACTACACCCTCGACCGCGCGAGCCGGGCCGTGTCCGCGGCCGACGACCGGTTCACGGCCACGCGCGTCGACGCGTCGTCGGCGGCGGAGGTCACCGCCCTGTGCCGCCAGCACGACATCACGCACGTGCTGAACGCCGTGGACCCGCGGTTCACCATGCCCGTGTTCGAGGGCGCCCTCGCGGCCGGCGCGGACTACCTGGACATGGCGATGTCACTGTCCACTCCGCACCCCGAGCACCCGTACACCCACCCGGGCGTGAAGCTCGGCGACGAACAGTTCGCGGCGGCGCCGGCGTGGGAGACCGCGGAGCGGCTGGCGCTGGTGGGCATCGGCGTGGAGCCCGGGATGTCCGACGTGTTCGCGCGCTACGCCGCGGACCACCTGTTCTCCTCGATCGAGGAGATCGGCGTGCGGGACGGCGCGAACCTGGTGGTGGAGGGCTTCGACTTCGCCCCGACGTTCTCGATCTGGACGACGATCGAGGAGTGCCTGAACCCGCCGGTGATCTACGAGGCCGGCCGCGGCTGGTACACGACCGAGCCGTTCAGCGAGCCGGAGGTGTTCGACTTCCCGGAGGGCATCGGGCCGGTCGAGTGCGTGAACGTGGAACACGAGGAGGTCCTGCTGATCCCGCGCTGGGTCAAGGCGGACCGCGTGACGTTCAAGTACGGGCTGGGCAACGAGTTCATCCAGGTGCTGCGCACGCTGCACAAGCTGGGGCTGGACCGCACGACGCCGGTGAAGGTGGGCGGCGTGTCGGTGTCCCCGCGGGACCTGGTGGCCGCGTGCCTGCCGGACCCGGCCGGGCTGGGCCCGCGGATGACCGGCAAGACCTGCGCGGGCACCTGGGTGCGCGGCGTCGCCCAGGACGGTTCGCCGCGCGAGGTGTACCTCTACCACGTGGTCGACAACGAGTGGTCCATGCGCGAGTACGGGCACCAGGCGGTGTCGTGGCAGACCGCGCTGAACCCCGTGGTGGCCCTGGAACTGCTGGCGTCCGGTGCGTGGTCGGGGAGCGGGGTCCTCGGCCCGGAGGCCTTCGACCCCGTCCCCTTCCTGGATCTCCTGAAGGACTACGGCTCCCCCTGGGGCATGCGCTAGGCCCAGCTCGGCGGACCGGCCGGCTCCTTGACCGCCGTGTTGATGCGGTTGTAGAAGTTCGTCGTCGCGATCCAGAAGATCAGGCCGGCGAGCTGCTCCTCGGTGTAGTGCTTGGACAGCTCGGTCCACAGCTCGTCGGACACCGCGTCGCCGCTGCGGTCGGCCAGCCGCGTCATCGACTCGGCGAGCGCGAGCGCCGCGCGTTCGGCGTCGGTGTAACACGGCGCCTCCTGCCAGGCGGAGACCAGCCACAGCCGGTCGCCCATCTCGGCCCGCTTCGCCTCGTCGACGTAGCCGACGCACGCGCTGCAGCCGTTGAGCTGGCTCGCCCGCAGGTGCACCAGCTCCAGCGTCTCCTGCTCGACGCCGCTCTGGTAGGTGGCCTTGTACAGGTTCTGCGCGGCCGCCACGCCGCCCGGCAGCACCTTCGCGGGGTTCGTCATCCGTGCCTGCATCGTCTCCTCCTCGTTCCGATGTCGGCTGGCGATGTCGTCTGGCCTGACGCTCCTGGCGACGCGGATGTGACCGGGCCGGTCACATCCGGGTGCGCGAGCTCCGTCAGTGCTATGACCGAAGGCGACAGGGGAGGACCCGATGGACGAGCAGGACGGGCTGGCCGAGCGGTTCGAGGAACACCGTGGGCACCTGCGGGCCGTGGCCTACCGGATGCTGGGCTCGCTCGCGGAGGCGGAGGACGCCGTGCAGGAGTCCTGGTTCCGGCTCAGCCGCACGAACGCGGGGGACATCGCGAACCTGGGCGGCTGGCTGACGACGGTGGTCGGCCGCGTCAGCCTGGACATGCTGCGCTCGCGCAAGGCGCGCCGCGAGGAGCCGGCCGGCCCGCACCTGCCGGACCCGGTGGTGGGCGTCGAGCCGGAGGAGCAGGCCGTGCTCGCGGACTCGGTCGCGCTCGCGCTGCTCGTCGTGCTGGACACGCTGGACCCCGCCGAGCGGCTGGCGTTCGTGCTGCACGACATGTTCGCCCTGCCGTTCGACGAGATCGCCCCGCTGGTCGGCCGGTCCACGGTGGCCACCCGCCAGCTAGCGAGCCGGGCCCGCCGCCGCGTCCAGGGCTCGCCGACGACGCCGGACACCACGCTGCCGCGCCAGCGTGCCGTGGTCGACGCGTTCTTCGCCGCGGCCCGCGACGGCGAGTTCGACGAGCTCGTGGCGTTGCTCGACCCGGAGGTCGTGCTGCGCGCCGAGGGCGGCGTGCTGCCCCCGGGTGCGTCCCGGGTGCTGCACGGCGCGCCGGCGGTGGCGAACCAGGCGCTGCTGTTCCGCCGCGCGGGCGGGGCCGCCACCGCCCAGACGCGGCCGGTGGTGGTCAACGGCGCGGCGGGCACCCTCGTCCTGCGCGACGGCAGGCCCGAGGTGCTGTTCGCCTTCACCGTCACCGAGAGCCGCATCGCGACGATCGACATCATCGTGGACCCGGAGCGCCTGGCCGGGCTGGTGTCCTAGCCGGCTCAGCTGTCCAGGTCAGCTGTCGAGGTCAGCTGTCGAGGTCAGCTGTCCAGGTTGTGCATCACGTGCTTGACGCGCGTGTAGTCCTCCAGGCTGTACATCGACAGGTCCTTGCCGTAGCCCGAGTGCTTGAAGCCGCCGTGGGGCATCTCCGAGATGAACGGGATGTGCGTGTTGACCCAGACGCACCCGAAGTCCAGCCGGGTCGTCATGCGCATCGCGCGGCCGTGGTCCCTCGTCCACACGGAAGCGGACAGGCCGTAGTCGACGTCGTTCGCCCAGCGGATCGCCTCGTCCTCGTCGGTGAACTGCTGGACGGTGATGACCGGGCCGAAGATCTCGTTCTGGATGGCCTCGTCGTCCTGCCGCAGGCCGGAAACCACGGTCGGGGCGTAGAAGTAGCCGCGGTCGCCGATCTGCGCCCCGCCGGTGTGGACGGTCGCGTGGCCGGGCAGCCGGTCGACGAAGCCGCCCACCCGGCTCAGCTGGCTGGCGTTGTTCAGCGGGCCGTACAGGACGTCGGCGTCCGACGGCGGGCCCGTCCGCGTGTTGCGGGCCTGCTCGGTCAGTGCCGCGACGAACTCGTCGTGCAGGCCGGGGCCGGCGAGCACGCGGGTCGCCGCGGTGCAGTCCTGGCCGGCGTTGAAGTACCCGCCGATCGCGATCGCCTCGGCGGCCGCGGCGATGTCGGCGTCGTCGAAGAGGATCACCGGGGCCTTGCCGCCGAGCTCCAGGTGCACCTTCTTGAGGTCCGTCGCCGCGGCCTGGGCCACCTCGCGGCCGCCCCGCACCGAGCCGGTGATCGACACCATCTGCGGCGTCTTGTGCGAGACCAGCGCGCGGCCGGTGTCACGGTCGCCGCAGATCACGTTGAACACGCCGGGCGGGAAGCACTCCGCGGCGATCTCGGCCATCAGCAGCGTCGAGACCGGCGTGGTGTCCGACGGCTTGAGCACGACCGTGTTGCCGGCCGCGAGCGCGGGCGCGATCTTCCAGACCGCCATCATCAGCGGGTAGTTCCACGGCGTGACCTGCGCACAGACGCCGATCGGCTCGCGGCGCACGTAGCTCGTGTGCCCGGCGAGGTACTCGCCCGCCGACCGGCCCTCCAGCACGCGCGCGGCGCCGGCGAAGAACCGGAAGTGGTCGATCGCCGGCGGCATCTCCTCCTCGGCGGTGAGCTGGCGCGGCTTGCCGGTGTTGCGGCACTCCGCGTCGAGCAGGTCCTCCGTGCGGGCCTCGAGCGCGTCGGCGAACTTGAGCATCGCGAGCTGCCGCTCCCGCGGCGTCACGTACCGCCACGACTCGAACGCGGTCGCCGCCGCCTTCACGGCCAGGTCGACGTCCTCGGCGCCGGACACCGGCGCCGCCGCGAACACCTCGCCCGTGCTGGGGTCGATCAGGTCCGCGTACGCACCGCTGACCGGTTCCACGTACGAACCGGCAACGAAGTTACGCAGGATTGTCTTGTCGGTCATGTCCGAACTCCCTGACGAGGATCACGCTGGCTGCGTGCCATCCTCGCTACTGAATCCGCAGCAGACAAGCCCTTGGGCAACTGGATTCGTGTCATGCTGTCCGCTATGGGGGTCAGGCCGTACGACGCGGTGCTCTGCGACCTGGACGGTGTGCTGCGCCGGTGGCCGGCTATGACGGACCTGGATCTGGCCCACGACCTGCCGCCCGGCACGCTCGCCGGCGCGGCGTTCGCCCCCACGCGACTGCTGCCCGCGATCACCGGCGAGCACACCGACGAGCAGTGGCGCGCCGCCGTCGCGGCCGACCTCGCCGACGCGCACGGACCGGACCGCGCCGCCGCGGTGGTCGGCGCCTGGTCCGCGCTGACCGGCGAGGTCGACCCGGCCGTCGCCGGGCTGCTCGGCGGCGTGCGTCCGGAGGTGCCGGTGGTCCTCGTCACCAACGCGACCACCCGGCTCGAGGCCGACCTCGCGCGGCTGGGCGTTACCGGCCTCGTCGACCACGTCGTGAGCAGTGCCCGCGTCGGCGTCGCCAAGCCGGACCCGCGGATCTACCGCCTCGCTGCGGCGCGCGCCGGCGTGCCGGCGGCGCGCTGCCTGTTCGTCGACGACAGTGCCGGCAACGTCGAGGCGGCCCGGTCGCTCGGGATGACCGGGCTGCACTTCGACGGACCCGACCGGCTCAGGACGGCGCTCACCTGAGCTCGGTGCGCAGCTCGTGGCTCTCGTCGGGGAGGCGGGCCTCGTAGTAGATGCGGGTGCCGCCGCCGGGCAGGGCCAGCACGTCGAGGTAGCGGACGTCGATCACCGGGGCGTCCGGGTCGGCGGCCAGGCCGTCGCCGGCCGGGGTGGCGAGGCCCGTGCGCTCGAACCAGTTCTCCGCCGCGGTCGCGCGGCCGTCGTAGCTCGCGCGGCCGCCGGGCAGGACGCTGGTCACCCGCGCGCCGCGCGCGTCCCACTCGCCGGGCCGGCCGGTCAGCACCGGGCCGTGCCAGGTCCACTCCAGACCGTCCGGGCTCGTGGCGTACGCGGTGGTCATGCGGTCCTCCGCGCCCGGCACGTCGAGCGGGTGGCAGCACAGCCAGGCCCGCCACGCCGAGCCGTCGTAGTGCACCACGGGGTCCTTCACGCCGAAGCTCCCGTCGCCGGTGAACAGCGGGCGGACGGGTGCCGCGGCGAGGCCCTCGGGCTCGGCGGCGTCGAGCGTGCCGACCCACCAGTGCTTCGAGTCCGGGGTCGCGCAGCTGACGAACATGCGCCACAGCCCGTCCCGCACGCGCACGATCGCGGCACGCTCGACCATCTGCGCGCCCAGCCGGGCCGGCTCGATGGTGCCGATGGTGGTCAGCGCCACGCCGTCGGTCGAGCGGGCGATGACGTTGACGTCCTGGTCGCCGCGCACGCGGTAGGTCAGCACGATCGAGCCGTCGGCGTCGAGCGTGGCGCCGGGCGCGCCGGCCCACTGCTGCGGGCCGCGGCCGGGGGCCGGGGCGACGAGGTCGGCATCTCCGGTCGGCAGGGGGAAGTCGTTCATGCCGCAAGCCTCCTTCGCGCGGCCGGGAGCCGACAGTGGCAGCAACGCCAGTATGTCGGAAGTTTCTGCCATACTGGTCCGCGTGAGGTCCGTCGTCGCGTTGGTGGGGGAGCGGGTTGCCGCGTTCGAGCTGGGCATCGTGTGCCAGGTGTTCGGCCTCGACCGGGCCGAGGAGAACCTGCCCGGGTACGACTTCGCCGTGGCGGGCGCGCACGTGGGCGAGGTGGCGACGACCTCCGGCTTCACCGTCCGCGTGACCCATGGCCTCGACCACCTCGCCCGGGCCGACCTCGTGACCGTGCCCGCGTGGCCGACCCTCGATGACCCCGTCGATCCCGCGGTCCTGGACGCCCTGCGCGCGGCCGTGGACCGCGGCGCGCGCGTGCTCTCGGTCTGTTCGGGCGCGTTCGTCCTGGCCGCGGCCGGCCTGCTGGACGGTCGCCGGGCGGCGACCCACTGGCAGTTCGCCGACCTACTCGCGCGCCGATACCCGGCCGTCCGGGTGGACCGCGACGTCCTCTACGTCGCCGACGGTCCGCTGCTCACCAGCGCGGGCGCCGCCGCGGGCCTCGACGCGTGCCTGCACCTGGTCCGCGAGATCCACGGCCCCCGCACCGCGAACGAGCTGGCCCGCCGCATGGTCATGCCCGCCCACCGCGACGGCGGCCAGGCCCAGTTCGTCGACCTGCCCGTGCCAACCGCCGCGAACGACTACGTGCTGGCCGACCTGCTGGACTGGATGAGCGAGCACCTCGCCGAACCGCTGCCCGTCCCGGTCCTCGCGGCCCGCGCGGTGATGTCCGAGCGCACGTTCGCACGCCGCTTCCGCGCGGCCACGGGCACCACGCCGCACCGGTGGCTGCTCGACCAGCGCCTGCGCCGCGCGGAGGAGTTGCTGGAGACCACGGACCTGCCGGTGGACCAGGTGGCCGCCCACGCCGGCCTCGGCGCGGGCGACACCCTGCGCCACCACTTCACCACCCGCCGCGGCGTCGGCCCGGCCGCCTACCGGCGCACGTTCCGGAATTAGCCGCTCGGAATTGACAATTCTTGGTCATATGCACGTGCATCTTCACGGGGAACTGGGAACCTTCAGCCCTACCCGAACCTGCCCCAATGCGAGATGATGTATTACCTGCACCGATCGAGTTGCGGGGTGGAGGGGAACGATCCATGAATTCGTCCGACACCGAACCTGGCATCGAATCCGAGCTGGTCGACCTCGAAGCCGTACCATTCACGAAGCTCCCGGAGCGGGACGACGAGACCCTGCGGCGCTCGCTGAGCCATGTGGTGGAACGGACAAACCGCGTGCAAGCGAGATACAAGAGCAGCAACGCCGGAGGCGGCGAGCGGATCGACTGATGGGCGGACGGTCCGACGAGGAATCGGCGCCCGGAGACCACATTTTCCATCGATTGTCGTGGCACGACTTCGACGCGTGCGCGCGCCTTGCGGCCGATTCGATCATGGTCCGGCGTCTTCGCCGAGTCGAGCGCAGCCGTCGCAAGCTACTGCTGTTCGGCTTGCTGGAGAAGCTCGCGAAGAACCCGGAGTGGTTCGGCCCGCTCCCCTCCGTCGAGGCCGCATGGGAATTGCTCGCGCGAGTGGACGAGTCTTCACCAAAGGCGCTCGGCAGGCTGATTGCGCACCCCTACACCGGAAGCTGGGCCGGCTATACGACCCGGCTCGTCCAGAACGATGTCGACGGTGTATGTCCATTGTGGGTACACGTGGGACACATACACGCCATCGCGGCGTCCGCGGCGATCAAGGCCGGCATCGACTTCCGGATAGAAGTGCCGGTGTGGAAAGGAAATGTCGCGCTTCCGGCGATCGGCACGGCCCGGCTGACCGCCTCGTCGGCATTCTCCACCGCAGAGGTTGTTGGTGGCCGCGGACGATATACGGTCGGCAACGAGGCTGGCGTGGTGTGCCTGCCAGCGGTCGATGGGGACACGGAAAATTGGTGGCACGTCCGGCGCGTCCGAACCCGCGTCGGGCAGCGCCGATTCTCGGTCCGGCTCGATGACATCGACCCTTATCGCGGCTTGTACGAGCCCGTGCCACCGCGTCGACTGCCACGCGCGGAGGTCGCGCAGTGGCAGCAACTGATCGACTCGGCGTGTCGCTTGATCGTCGAGCAGGTGCCGGACTTCGCCGAGGTCATGCCGGTCGGCCTGGTCTCGCTCGTACCGGCACCTCATGTCCTCTATCAGAATCCGAGCGCCTCGACCACGGAGGCGTTCGGCAGCGCGCTCGTCGGCCGGCCGACCGACGGTGCCGCGCTCGCCGCGACCCTGATACACGAGTTCCAGCACATCGTGCTCGGCGGCATGCTGCACCTGATCAAGATCCACGACGACGACCCACGTGAACGCTTCTACGTTCCGTGGCGTGACGACCCGAGACCACTGTCCGGTGCCGTACAAGGTCTTTACGCATTCGCGGGTGTGACGAAGTTCTGGCGGTCGCTGGCCAGGTCCCGTGTCGACGAGATGGCGCGGCGCGCCGATTTCGAGTTCGCGCTGTGGCGCGACCATACGTGGCACGTGCTCGCCGCGGTGCGTGGCGACTCTGCACTCACCCCCGCCGGGCGACGACTGATCGAGGGCCTCGCGAACGCAATGCAGCCTTGGCGGCACGAGCCCGTGCCGGCCGAAGTCGCCGAGCTGGCAGCGATGGCAGCGGCCGACCACCGTGCCGGCTGGCGTGCCCGTTACCTGCGGCCGGACGCGAGCACGGTCGCGAAGATCGTCGCGGCCTGGGACGCCGGGGACCCGCGACCACCGTTGACCATCGGGGATGTGGACCCGCGTCCGACACCGGTGCCGGACGGCTCGTGGTCCCGCGCACGGACGGACCTCATCCGGATCGGGCTGTCCGTGGCACCAGGCACACCATCGCCCGACATGGGGACGATCGCCGGCGCGACCGCGGCTGACATGGCGTTCGCCGCCGGTCGCTTCGCCGAGGCCGCCGACGGTTATCGCGCCGAGTTGGGGCTGGACCCGGATCGGCCGGCCTCGCTGGTCGGGCTCGGGCTGGCGTTGTCCGCGCAGGGCCCCAGCGACGCCGGCCGAGCGTTTCGCCACCGTCCGGAACTCGTCCGTGCGGTGCACCGGATCCTCCGGCACACCGGGCGCGCGCCCACGCCGGAACGGCTCGCCGAGTGGCTCGGGCAGCTGGTGTCGGGATAGGCGGGCTACATCAGCATCGGGTCGATGTCGCAGTCGGCGCGCGCACCGCGAATCGCCGCCTTGGTTCCGGGGTGCGCGTCGCCGAGCACCTTGCGGTACTTGGCCAGTGTCGGCTCCCGGGTGCTCCTGGCTTCGTCCTCTTGGCCGAGCTGGCCGAGGTCGAGGCCGAGGTTGAAGGCGGCCGCGAGGGTGGTCGGGTGATCGGACCCCATCACCTGCGCGCCCCGTTCCAGCGCGTCCCTGTTCATGGTCACGGCAGCATCCAGCTCACCCAGAGCCGCCAGATCACTCGCTACGTTGATCATGGCGATGATCGAGTACGGGTGGTTCGGACCGATGCCGGAACGGAAGTGTTCTAGCGCTCGTTCGTTGAGCACGCGAGCCTCGGTGACCTCGCCGCGCAGGCGCAACGTCACGGCGAGGTCGACGGTCGCTGCGAGCGTGTGCGGGTGGTGTTCGCCGAAGGTGTCCCGGTATTGGTCGAACGTCTCCTCGCCGAGCTTCTTCGCCCCAGCGAAATCACCCCAATGGCGGAGATCGATCGAATGCGCCAGTGCGCAGGCCATGGTGGTGGGGTGGCCGTCGCCATAGCTCCGCCGGAACTGCTCGAAGGCCCTAGTCGAGAGTTCCAGTGAGGCCTCGTGGTCGCCATGCTTACGCCGGGCGACCGATAGCTGGAAGAGATAGGTGACGTAGTCGGGATTGTCGTCACCGAACCGGAGCCGGAATATCTCGGTGAGCTTCTCCTGTTCGATGCGTGCCTGGATGTACTCGCCTGCCTCCCTCCTGTCGATGATCAGCGCAACCATCGTGGAGAGAGTCTTGGAGTGATCCGGCCCAAGGATCTCGACACGACGTTTGTAGGTGTCCTCATCCAGCTGTGCGGCCGCGCGATACTCGCCGGAGAGGCGAAGGCTGAGCGCGTGCTGGTACGCCGCGTTGAGCGCCTCCGGGTCGTCCTCGCCGAACAACCTCCGGGACTTGGTGAAGATGTCGTCGCTCAGCTTGGTCGCCGCGGCGAAGTCACCCTTGGCGCGATGGTCGGTCACGACGTTCGTCTGCACGGCGAAGGTCTCCTCGTTGTCCTCACCGGAGACCTGAATTCGCAGTTGCAGCGTCCGTTGGTTGATGTCAGCGGCTTCCTTATAGCGGCCAAGGGACCACAGATAGAACGCGAGGCGCGTCGCGACATCCAGTGTCTGTGCGTGCGTGGGACCGAGCTTGTCGGTGAAGCCCTTGTACGCACGCTGCGCGAGGCTGGCCGCTTCCTCGTGGTCCCCCCATTGGAAGAGGAAGCGCATCAGGTTGATGACGAGTTGCCGCACCCAGCTGTCACTGCAGTCGACGATGTCCGCCGCATAGGCGTGCGGCAACAGTTCCCGGTATCGCGGCCAGTGTCGGCTCGACTCCGGGTCGTTCGGGTCGAGGCTCGCGAGCAGCTGGTGCGCACCGTGCTGCATCGTGGCTTGCACCTGCGGTGCCATCAGGCGGTTGCGGAGCACCAGCTGGACCAGCCGGTGCAGCTGGAGGGTGTTGCTTCCGTGGTCGATCTTCGCCAGGCCGTAGCGGTTGATGTCGCGGATCGCGCGGGCGAGGCGGATCGGGTCCCGAAGCGCGTCGTCCAGTTCCGCGGAGATCGACACGCGGCTGACGCCGGTGAAGAGGTCCCGCGAAATCGGTTCCGGAGAAAAATACGCGCAGATATGCAGAATCTGGTGGGCGGCGGGATTTCGGGTCTTCAGCTCGTCGAACGATACGTTCCATGCTGCCGCAACCGACACGTCGTAGTCCGATGGCGTCGACGTGTCGAGGATTTCCGCCACCGACTCGTCGAACAACCGGAGGTATTCGCGGACAGGCATTCCTGTCATGGCGCGCCACGCGGCAGCCTGCTCGATCGCCAATGGCAGGTCACCGAGTTTATCGGCCAGCGTCTCTGCCTCGTCGCGCGGAATTTCCGGACCACGCTTGCCGAGCAGCTCGATGCTTTCCTCGCGCCGGAACACGGCCAATTCGAGTGGGCGAGCGATGCTTGCCCAGTCCGGGTTTCGTGAGGTGATGAGGATTTCGCCGCCCGGGCCGCTGGGGAAGAACTGCTTGACGACTTCTGGGCTTTCCGCGGCGTCGAAGACGAGCAGCCAGCGACGCGATGGTCGGCCCGTGCGCAGGGCTTCGCGGACCGCCGGGACGGCGGTGTTCGCTTCGGTTGCGCCGTCGAGCTCCAGCGCTCGGGCGAGCTCGGTGAGGCGGGCGCGGATCTGAGTCGGGCGCGACGCGTCGATCCACCAGATCAGGTCGTAGTCCTGCAGGTGACGATAGATGTACTCGGTCGCGATCTGCGTCTTGCCGATGCCACCCATGCCGTGCAGTGCGGAGGGTAGGACCGCTGTGGCCCGGCCGGCGGTGAGCCGCTTCTTCAGCTGTTCCAGCAGGTCGTCGCGACCTGTGAAGTTGGGGTTGCGCGGAGGGACGTATCCCCAGACCGGTGGTGGATCGTCGGGCTGTCGTTCGTGGAACACCCGCGTGCTCCGCACTGAGGACGGGTACGACAGCGGCGTGGTGACGGGTTCGTCATCGATAGCCATGCCGGCCTCCGTGGCGGGGGCCGAGCCGGCGTCGGCCGCGGGCTCTTGTGGACGGTCGGCGCGCTCGGCCGTGTCAGGCATGTCGGTGCTCTCAGTCTGGATTGATTCAGCTTTGGCGGAGAGGGTAACGTCTTGTGATATTGCGTTTCTTAGTCTGTCCGCCCTGGACAAATACGGTCCCGAAAGGGCGCGCATTACCACGCTTTCCAGCGCAACGTCAGCCGAATTCTCTCTGGTGAGCACAGGGTCAGCCGTGTTGTCCGGATCGGCGATAGCGTCCCGCAACTGGCCGAGCACCGGGAGACGATCACCGAAATGCGCAGCAGCGAACCGCACTACGCCGGCGGTTTCCGACCGCCGACCGCCGCTGAGCAGTAACTCACGGACTTCCTCGCGGAGGGGGAGAACACTGGTCTCCCAAGTGGACTCCTTGTCGCAAACGGGTGGGGATAGTAGACCGCTGAGCAGGAGCTCTGATAGGTGCTCCGGTCCAGCTTCCGGGACGGCGTATTTCCGGACTATATCGGCCACGTCAAGCCGTACCGGTAGAGCTGCGAGAACGGTGGCCAGACGGCGTGCCGGGGGTGACCCGACCCGTCGGAACGCCTCGACGAGTTGATATGCCGAGGTGTTTGGCGAGTCGGTCCCGCTGCTGACCACATCGTGCGAATCGTGCGTGGTCAGCAATACCGTGCAGTCGGTTGCCTCGCTGTGCTCGCCGGCGACGAGGCGCGACCACCAGCTCAGCCAGCGGGGCTCCAGGGCTATCACGGGCACCGGGCCGCCTGCCCGGTCCAATGTGGCGGGTTCCGGCTCGAGCCACCTGTCCGGCAGGTCGAACCGCCACCGGCTGTTGGGCCGGGACGCGGTCGGTGTGGACACCCGTGCCCGGTGCAGCCGCAAGCCGCAGCGCTGCCAGAGCCATTGCGGCAACAGCTGCACCACGCACACCGGCATGGCGCGGCTCCATTGAGCGAGCAGCGGTGGCAGGACTTCCGGACGCCAGGTGTCGCCGATACCGTCGGTCAGGAACAACACCAACCGCCGGCCGGACGGGTCGATTATTTCGCGTGGGTCACGTGGCTGGGTGCCGGCCGTACCACCGCGTAGTACGGGCGCGCGTGAGCCGTCGTCGAGCGTCACCGTGTCGAGCAGCCGGACCTGTGTGGAGCGGAACGCGCCGGCCTGGTCGAGCATCGAGGTGAACCCGGCGATGCGCGACCGCCACAAGCTCATGGATGGAGAATTGTCGATTACAACGGTCAGGTCTCGGCAACGCTCCGTACCCGGTCGGGTGATTGGCCACCACAGTCCGGTGTCCATCGCGTTTTCCGCTGTTGCCTCCTCGTCAAGAATGACCGCGTCTCGGCGCGCGGGAATCTTTCGTTTGAGGGGGCGAAGCGCGCGGAAGTAGTCCAGCGAATGCCGCGTCGGTGCGACGGGACTGTCGACTCCCGGCAACACCCGGAGGTCCGGGCGTGTGCGGGGCGGCGGGGGCTGCTCTACGGTCGTTGGCTCGAGGTCGGCGGATGGGATCGGCGACGGCTCGGGCAGCAGTGGGTCGCCGGCACCGGATCGGTGCTCTTCGGGCAGCGGCGCGGGCCGCGGTTCGGGGAGGAGCTCCGGGGGCGCGGAATCGGAGACGGCCGCACCCGCGCCCGGGCGCAGCACCGACGCCAGCCAGACGATGTCGGCGACGTCGGTCGCCGTGAGGTTCTCGAGTTCGGTCCAATGCGTGGGCGGTCCCGGCGGCGCGACGCGCGGCGGCCCGGCCGGTGAGGCACGGCTGGAATCCGGAACGCCGGACGACCTGGCCATGTCACGGCACCGCCGTCAGCCGGCGCCAGAGCGAGTCGAGCAGCCGGGGCCAGGCCACGTCGTCGGGCCGGTAGGCGCCCGAGGTGGCGAGGTAGACGGCTTCGAGCAGCCGGTCGACCGGCAGGCCGCCCAGCTCCCGGCTCCGCGCGACGAACTCCTGCACCAGCCGGTCGCGGTGCTCGCCGTGCTGGTCCAGCAGGTGGTTGGCCACCATCGCCGCCAGCTGCTCGACGTTGGGCTCCTGGATCTCCAGCTGCATGCAGCGGCGCAGGAACGCCGGCGGGAACTCGCGCTCGCCGTTGCTGGTCATCACGATCACCGGGAACGCCCGGCAGCCGACCCGCCCGGCCAGGACCTCGGCCTTGCCCTGGGGATCCGCCGTGTGCACGGTGGCCTCGGGGGAGCGGTTCCGCGCGCGGGCCAGCTCGTGGATGGTGAACTCGCCGTCCTCGAACAGGCTCAGCAGGTCGTTCGGCAGGTCCGCCTCGCTCTTGTCGAGCTCGTCGATCAGCAGGACCCGGGGCAGCTTGCTCGGCAGGAACGCCGTGCCGAGCGGGCCGAGCCGGACGAAGTCGCCGATCGGTGGCTCGACCAGGTCCCCGGTGGTCGCCCCGCGCTGCGCCTGGTTGGTCGCCGCGGCCTGCGCGCGGCCGATGGCGTCGTAGCCGTAGAGACCGGAGGTCAACGTCGTGTGGCTGGTGATCGGCCACCGCAGAACCCGGCCGAGCCCCAGCTCGCGGGCGATCCGGTAGGCGAGGCTCGACTTCCCGGTGCCGGGTTTGCCGGTCACGAGCAGCGGCCGCCGCAGGTACAGGGCCGCGTTGACCATGTCCAGCTCGTGCGGATCGACATCCCGGTCGGACAGGTGGATTTCCGAGCCGAGCCGCCGGGCGGTCTCACCGTCGTCCTCGGGCGGCGTGTCGTGCTCGGGCAGTGGCCCGCCGCGGAAGTCCCGCCACGGCGGTGGCGCAGGCAGGATCCGGGTGAGGTCGATGTCGTGCATCGGACGGCCGGTGCCGTGGTAGATCCACCACTCCGGCGCCGCGAACTGAGACGAGCCGTTGTGTGACGCGGCCGGCGTTCCGGGCTCGTTCTCGCTCATCCGCTACCCCCCATGTACCGCTGGGACGCGATCGATGGCTGGTCGAGGACGATCACCCGGTTCGGGTCGTCCCACACGATTACCAAATCGCGAACCAAGCTGCTGCCGTTCCGCAGATTTTCTTCCTTGTGCCTATTCGGCAAATCGATGACGCCACTTCCCGGAACGAGCTTCTCTATCAGCTCGCGGAGCTGTTCGGGGTCGGCATCCGGGTGCCAGAGAATCAACGGCAGGCCAGCGCGAAACGCGGCCGTCAACCCGTCCGGGCCGTATGCCGGATCCGGCTGTGGCAACGGTGGCTCGACCATTACCAAACCGACCCAGTGCGGATCGCTCAACACTTGATCGAGCGGAAGGGCGGGAACCTGTGTTGGACCAAAGGGGTGAACCCGGTCTGCCGACAGAGTCTTCAGCATGAGTTCCCACCGAACGTGCCATGCCCGATGCCAGTGTTTTGTCCGCATCCGCTCGAGCGATCGAAGAGTGAGTTCGTAGTCGAGATGTAGCGGGCGAGGATCCCCAGAATGATGCTCCTTGCGCCACCGGTGTACCGGCAAATGGAGTAACGTCCGTGGAAGGACGAACTCCAATGAGGCAGAAATCGTCAAACCGGCCCAGATCTCTTCGGCCGCGAGAACGATCTCGTCGACGCGATATTCCAGTTCCTCGACGCCGACCTCGCTGATCTCACCGCGGGCCGGCGGCCAGACGAGCGGGTCGTCCTGGCACCAATACGAGAGGACGCACCGATTCGGGTCGATCGCGTCCGGTTCCACCGCGATCATGAGATATACCCGGGGATCCTCGGGAAGCGACGGGTTGGCGTCCTTGCGGTTGTCCATCGCGGTCAGCAACCGCAGTCGCTTGGCCTGCTGCTCCACCCAGCCGGCGATCGCGGCTCCGGTGTCGCCACCGACGTCGTGGGCGAGCACCTCCAGGAATGCCAGTGCGGGTGGCACGCCGTCCGGGCCGGCGTTGTAGTCGGACAGGTACTTGAACGCGTCCCACGCCGAGGCGCGGCGCGGGACGGGAATCGCCGGACCGGCGGCGCGACGCACGAGAGCCTCGAGATGGGAGACTTCCAGCCGGAGCAGCAGGGCTCGCAGCTTTGTCTGGTCCGCTACCGGCATGACGCTGTGTATGCTGTCGTCATCCTCGGTTTCGGCCATTCGTGGACGTTCTTGCTGTATTCGAGGGACGGGCTCGCCGGGCAGCCGTAGCCACGCGTTGCCGGTGAATTTCTTCACCGATACGTTGATCTCCCGGTACGCTTCCGGCACGGTTCCCGGATCCTGCCTGATCACCTCGTCGTAGAAATAGTTCGACACGATCAGCGCGACCGTTCCGTCGGAACGGTTCAGGGCGTTCTTGGCATGCTCCGCCTCCAGAATTCGGAAAGCGAGGTTGAGGGCATGTCCGACCCAGCCGTGGTCGTTGTGCCGGATATCGCCGGCGTGCATTCCGACGCGCAGTTTGAATCGCGCCGAGGAAACGCGGGTGGCGTTGTAGCGGCGCAGTTCGGCGACTAGGCGGTCGGGGAGCAGGTCGGCTAGCCGGCTCTTGGGTACGTCCGCCGGGACGAGCACCATGGCACCGTCCCCGCGATCCTCGGTGGCGCACGAGTCGAAGTCGACGCCGGAATCCCCGAACGCCGCGCGCAGCACCGCGTACAGGCCTTCCTGCACGGCCATCAAGTCGTGCACGATCCGGCTCGGGTTCGTGAAGTCCGCAACGTCGACGACGACGATCGTTCGATGCTCCGTCGAAGACGGTTGCGGCACGAGCGCGCTCCTCCACGACGTCGGGGGCCGGCGGACAGGATGCCGATCCCTCGATTATCCGGCTAATCACCGAGCGAACCAGGTGCATTTGACACACAAAGTGAGCCGTTTTCATCCTGGTCTGGATATGTTGGCAGGTAAGGGTTTTTGGTGATCACAGCTTGATGATCATCGGCGTGTCGGGGCCGAGGTATGGCGAAGCCCCTGGTAGCAGAGCTTTCGACCAAGATCGTTCTGCCGAACCCAGGGGCTTCAGGTGTTGTTCTACCGTGCCGCGCTTCCGTTGTCACATCAGACCCTGACCTTCGTGTCAGGGCTGGTCCGTGCCCACCGCCGGGAGATCGGCTCGCCCTGGCGGGCCCTCAACGCCGGCGAGCAGGCGCTACTGGTGCTGGTCTACCTGCGTAAAGGCGAGCCGTTCGCTGACATCGGTGCCGGGTTCGGGGTATCGACCACGACGTGCTGGCGGTATGTGAACGAGACCGTCGAGCTGCTCGCGGCGCGAGCACCGAAACTGCGTGCGGCGCTGCGGGAGGCGAAACGCCAAAGCCAAGCTTATGTGATTCTCGACGGCACGCTGATCGCCATCGACCGGATCGCCGTTGACCGGCCCTTCTATTCCGGTAAACACAAGCGGCACGGGGTGAACCTGCAGGTCATCGCCTCACCGAACGGCACCATCCTCTGGGTATCCGGTGACCTGCCCGGTGCCACGCACGACACTGCCGCCGCCCGGATCTGGAACATTCTCGCCGCTCTGCGCCACGCCGGACTCATCGCGTTGGGCGACAAGGGCTACCACGGCTACGACCCGACCGGGAACCATGTGATCACGCCGTACAAGGGCAAGAACAAACCCGCCTCCCAGACCGACGCCAACCGGGCCCACGCCCGACTCCGCGGCCCCGGCGAACGCGCCAACGCCCAACTCAAGACCTGGCGCATCCTGCGCAAACTCCGCGCCAGCCCACGCCACGCCAGCCGCCTGGCCAAGGCCATCCACGTCCTACAGAACTACGAGCTCGCCAACGGATGAAAAAGGCTCAGTGGTCCGCCGGCGCCGGTACGCTCGCGCGCCGACTCGGCGCGGGGTGTCAGCCGGACGCGGACGCGCTGGCCGGGCTCTGGCCGGGAGCGGTGGACGCTGGGTCGAGGTCCACCTCGGCCCAGACGATCTTGCCGTCCGGGTGGGTCTCCTGGCCCCAGCCGAGCGAGTAGGCCGCGACGAGCAGCAGCCCGCGGCCGCCGTCCTCGCCGGGGGTGCGGGGGCCGGCCGGCTCCGTCGAGCCGTCCGCGACCTCGACGCGCAGCTTGCCGTCCGCCCGGCGCAGGCCGACCCGGTAGGGCGGCCGGCTGTGGCGCAGGGCGTTCGAGGTCAGCTCGTCGACGACGGCGAGCGCATCAACCAGCACGTTCTCGTCCACGTCGGCCAGCACCTGTCTCGCCCACCGCCGCACTCGGGCGAGCTCGGTGAGCTCGTCCGTGATGACGAGAACCTCCGCCGGTTCATCCGCCATGTCGCCGTCCTCGCCCCTGTAGTCGCCCCGCGTAGGGGCCTGGATACCCCATCCGGCGAAATGCATGCACGCCGGGTTCCCGGGACCGTACCCATTGATACGTGCCCACCCGGACACCGGTTGAGCACAGGCTCGCCGGCCCCGGGCGAACGAGCGATGATGACCTCGTGACCCAGGAGCTGACCGGGCTCGGTGTGAGCCCCGGACGGGCGGCGGGACCGGTGTACCGGATGTCCCCGCCGCCCACGCTGCCCGCCGACGTGCCGGCCGTGACCGACCCGGCGGCCGAGACCGGCGCCGCCGCCGCGGCCCTGCGGTTCGTCGCCGACGAGCTCACCCGCCTGTCCCACCAGGCCGGGGGCACGGCCGCGGAGGTGCTCGACACCGAGTCGATGATGGCCGTCGACCCCACGCTCGCCGACGCCGTGGCCCGCCGGGTCGCGGCCGGCCGCCCCGCCGCATGGGCGGTCACCGACGCGATCGCCGAACAGCAGGACGCCTTCGCCGCGCTCGGCGGCTACCTCGCCGAACGGGCCACCGACCTCGCCGATATCCGCGACCGCGCGGTGGCCCGGCTGCTGGACCTGCCGATGCCCGGGCTGCCCGCGCCGGGGGAGCCGTTCGTGCTCGTCGCCGAGGACCTGTCGCCGGCCGACACCGCACAGCTCGACCCCGGCGCCGTACTCGCGATCGTGACCCGGCGCGGCGGGCCCACCAGCCACACCGCGATCCTCGCGAAGGCGCGCGGCCTACCCGCGGTCGTCGGCTGCACAGGCGTGCTCGACCTCGCCGACGGCACGACGGTCTCCGTCGACGGCACGACGGGCATGGTGTCCATTGTGGACGCGGCGGCGGCGGGGGAGATCCGCGCGGCCGCGGCCCGCGAGCGGGTGCGGCTGGCGGCGGTCACCGGCCCCGGGCGGACCGCGGACGGGCACCCGGTGCCGCTGCTGCTCAACGTCGGCGGCGCGGCCGACGTGCTGCCGGACGCCGAGGGCGTGGGCCTGTTCCGCACGGAGTTCCTGTTCCTCGACCGGACGAGCCCGCCGCCGGTCGCGGAGCAGGCACGGGCCTACGCCGAGGTGTTCGCGGCGGCCGGCGGCAAGGTCGTGCTGCGCACGCTGGACGCCGGGGCCGACAAGCCGCTGCCGTTCCTGGGCCTCGCTGCCGAGGACAACCCCGCACTCGGCATGCGTGGCCTGCGCATCGCCCGGGACCACCCGGACGTGCTCGCCGACCAGCTCGCGGCGGTGGCCCGCGCGGCGGCCGAGACCGGCGCGGACGTACAGGTCATGGCTCCGATGGTGGCCACGGCGGCCGAGGCGGCGGCGTTCGCCGGGCAGGTGCGCGCGGCCGGCCTGCCGGTCGCCGGCGTGATGGTCGAGGTCCCCGCCGCCGCGCTGCGGGCCGGGCAGCTGCTCGCGGCGGTCGACTTCGTGAGCATCGGGACCAACGACCTGAGCCAGTACACGATGGCCGCGGACCGGCTGGACGGCCGGCTGGCCGACCTGCTGGACCCGTGGCAGCCGGCCGTGCTGGCGCTCGTGGCCGCCGTGGCCGCGGCCGGCCGGGCGGCGGGCAAGCCGGTCGGCGTGTGCGGGGAGTCGGCCGGAGACCCGCTGCTGGCGCTCGTCTACACCGGACTCGGCGTCACCACGCTGTCGATGTCGGGCTCGGTCGTGCCGGCGGTGCGGGCCTCGCTCGCCGCGCACACCATGGCCGGCTGCGAGCGGCTCGCCCGCCTGGCCCTCGACGCCCCGGACGCGGCCACCGCCCGCCGCGCGGTCGCGGACGCCGGCTAGGCCGTGGACGCCGGCTAGTTCGCCGAACCGCGCACGGCTGCCATCTGGCTGGCCAGCCTGGCGCGGTTCGCCGGGGCGAGGACGGGGCGGATCCGCAGGGTGCAGTGCCCGGCCACGGCATCGGTGACGAAGCGGGCGACCGTCGCCGGGGACTGCACGGCGGCACCGCCGAGGTAGCCGACCACGACCGCCGGCTCACCGGGGTTGGTCTCCACGCCGACGTACCAGCCCAGCCGCTCGTCCCAGGCCAGCATCAGGTCCTGGTCGGGACGCTCGCGGGAGCGCCGGCTGAGCCCGAGGTAGGCGGTCGCGGTGTCGCTGACCTCGTACCCGGTGGCCTCGCTCGGGACGCCGACGGCGAGCGCCACCTGCCGCACGTAGGCGGCGAGCCGGGCGCCGAGCAGGGCGGGGCCGCCAACTGTGTCGTCGAGACCCAGCATCGACACCAGCTGCACGAAGTCACCCAGGTCCCGCGCGTTCCCGGCGATCGTGCGCGCGGCGAGGCCCCGCTGCGCGAACTGCTCGCGCGACGCTCTGGCGCGGGAGTCGGCGAACTCGCTGCTGGGGTGCTCACCGCGTCGTGTCGTGGTCATGGCTCTCCTCGGCGTCGGTCGAACGCGTCATTCGAAGTTCGGTGGGTGGTGCCCGCGTGGCGCGGCGTGGTCGAGGTCCCCCCTGCGCAGCCGGAACACCTGCAGCTCCATGTCGTAGTACTTGGTGGTCTCGCCGACCCAGTGCATGCCGTGCTGGCGGACGGTCGTCGCGGCGCGCGTGTTCTCCGGGCGGACGACGGCGAACAGCTCGTCGAGCCCCTGCTCGAAGGCCCACGTGGCCAGTGCGAACGTCGTCTCGGCCGCGTAGCCGTGGCCCCAATCGGCCGGGTTGAGCTGCCAGCCGATCTCCGTGTCCTCCCGGCCGGGCGGCAGCGGCAGCAGCACCGCGCCGCCGATCAGCCGCCGCTGCGCGCGCAGCTCGATCGCCCACCGCCCGGTGGGTGCCGGCAGCCGGGCGTCCTCGGCGATCCACTGCTGGAGCAGCAGCCGCATCGCGCGCAGGTCCGGCACCCGGTCCATGGCCGGGCTGAGCCAGCGGGCCACCTCGGGATGGCCGTAGATCGCAAGCGCTTCCGTGGCGTCCTCGACCCGCCACGGGCGAAGTAACAGGCGATCGCTGCGGATCCGGTTGGTCACCATGGCGCTGTTCACCGCGCGGGCGCCCGGGTGAGCCGCGCCAGGCGCTGCGGCGTCGGCCAGCGGACCTGCGACACCCAGCCGAACCGCTCGAAGATCCAGATGAGCCGGGCGGAGACGTCGAACTGCATGCGCAGCACGCCGTGCCGGGCGCAGGTCGGGTCGGCGTGGTGCGAGTTGTGCCAGGACTCGCCCATCGACAGGATCGCCAGCGGCCAGAAGTTCGCCGACCGGTCCCGGCTGGTGAACGGCCGGTCGCCGATCATGTGGCAGATCGAGTTCACCGACCAGGTCACGTGGTGCTGGAAGGAGATCCGGGCGAGGCCGGCCCAGAGGAACGCGGTCAGCGCGCCCCACCAGGACAGGGTGATCACGCCGCCGAGCACCGCGGGCAGCCCGGCGCTCAGCGCGATCCACAGCGGGAACAACCGGTCGACCCTGCGGATGTCGCGGTCGGCGGCGAGGTCGGGGGCGAACCGGTCGATGTTGGTCTTGTCCCGGCCGAACAGCCAGCCCATGTGGGCGTGCCAGAAGCCGCGCGCGAGCGCGGCGGGGGAGCTGCCGAACAGCCACGGCGAGTGCGGGTCGCCCTCCCGGTCGGAGAAGGCGTGGTGGCGGCGGTGGTCGGCCACCCAGCCGATCACCGACCCCTGCGCGGCGAGCCCGCCGGCGATGGCGAGCGTCGCACGCAGCCAGCGCTTCGCCTTGAACGCGCCGTGCGTGAAGTACCGGTGGTAGCCGACCGTGACGCCGAGGGTGGACACGGTGTAGAAGACACCCGCGATCATCAGGTCGACCCACGACAGGCCCCAGCCCCAGGTGACGGGGATGACCGCGGCCAGCGCGGCGAAGGGGATGACGAGGAACGCGCGGATGGTGATCAGCTCGCCCGCCGACCGCTTCCCGGCCAGGACCGGCTTGGGTGAGTTGGGTGGGCGGGCGGCAAGAACTGTCGTCATGGGTGCACAGGTTTCCCGTCGGGCGTAGGTATAGCTGCCCGAAGTCGTCCGAGCAGTGCGAGAGGGGATCAACCGAGGCCGGGGACCGGCTCCGTGGCTGAGGTTTGCGGGCCCGACATCATGTCGGCGCTCCAGTCTCCGGCCGGCGTCCGGGCCGGATTCACGACGCCGAGGACGAAGCCGGCTCGATCGCCGGCATACGAGGTGCCATCGGCTACCTCAGCTTACACGTGCGGGTGGTCACGGCAGCGGTTGCGCGAACAACCAGGCGCGGAACAACGGGGTCAGGTCGATGTCCGTGTGGCGTGCCGCGAGCGCGCGGAAGTCGTCGGTCGTAGCCGTGGCGTGCCGGTAGGTGGTGGTCCAGTCGCGCAGCAGTGCGAAGAACGCCCGGTCGCCGACGGCCTCGCGTAGCGTGTGGAGGGTGAGCGCGCCGCGCTGGTAGACCCGGTCGTCGAACATCTCGGCGGCACCCGGGTCGGCGATCGCCAGGTTCTGGGGCAGGGCGGCCAGGTGGGCCCGGCACTCGAGCGCGTGCAGCGCGGCCGGGCGCCCGCCGGAACGCTCGGACCACAGCCATTCCGCGTACGTCGCGAACCCCTCGTTGAGCCAGATGTGGCGCCAGTCCGCCAGTCCCACGCTGTTGCCGAACCACTGGTGCGCGAGCTCGTGGGCCACCAGCCGCTCGAACGTGCGCCGTCCGTCCACATGGTTCGATCCGAAGATCGACAGACCCTGCGCCTCGACGGGGACCTCGAGCTCGTCGCCGGTCACCACCACGCCGTACTCGGCGAACGGGTAGGGCCCGAACAGGTCGGTGAACATCGCCATCATCCGCGGCTGGCGCGCGAAGTCGTGCCGGAAGGCCCGTAACCGCGTGCGGGGCACGGCCGCGTGCTGCCCCTCGGCGAGCGCCAGCCGCTCGTACCGTCCGATTTGGACAGTCGCGAGGTAGGGCGGGGTCGGGGCGTCCTGGACGTACTCCCACCGCGTCGTGCCGCCCGCCGGCGTGTGCGAGGCCAGCACTCCGGCCGCCACCACGGTGTAGTCGCTCGGCGCGGTCAGCCCGAGGCGGAAGGTCGCCTTGTCCGCCACGACGTCGTTGCACGGGAACCACGACGGCGCGCCGACCGGCTGGCTCGCCACGACGGCGCCGTCGGTCAGCTCGTCCCAGCCCAGCTCGCCCCAGTGCCGCGTGCGCACGGGCACCGGCCGGCCCGCATAGCGCAGGTGCACCGAGAACAGCGAGCCGGGCGGGATCATCCGGCCGAGGCGCACGCGCACCTTGCCGCCGCGATGCGTCCACCTCGCCGGCCGGTCGTCGACCGTCAGCCGGTCCACCCGGAACGGCCCGAGGTCCAGCGCGAACGCGGGCAGCACGTCCTCGGCCACCGCGGACACCTTCGCGGTCCCCGACAGCCGGCCGGTCGACGGCTTGTAGGCCAGCTCGAGGTCGTAGTGCCACACGCGGTAGCCGGGGTTGCCGTGCCCCAGCAGGTCGGCATCCCGGATCGGCACGGCGCTACTGCCAGGCCGCGACCGGGTTGCCGAGCCAGCGTGTCCCGTCCGGCACGTTCTCGCCCCGCATCACCAGCGAGGCGGGGCCGATCGTCGTGTGCGCGCCGATCGTCGTGCCGGGCAGGACGATCCCGTGCGGGCCGAGCGTCGCGCCGGCCCCCAGCGTCACCTGGTCCATACGCAAGATCCGATCATGGAACAGGTGGGTCTGCACGACGCACCCCCGGTTCACGGTCGCGCCGTCACCCAACCGGACCAGGTCCGCCTCCGGCAGCCAGTACGACTCGCACCACACGCCGCGGCCCACACTCGCGCCGAGCGTGCGCAGCCACAGCGACATCGCGGGCGTCCCGCCGACCCCGCCGACGAGCCACGGCACCGCGAGGACCTCGACGAACGTGTCGGCGAGCTCGTTGCGCCACACGAACCCGCTCCACAAGGGATAGTCCCGCACGCCGAACGTCCCGGCCAGCAACCACTTCGCGGCCGCCGACAGCACGCACGCCGCCACGCCGCCGCCGAGCAGCACGCCGCCGCTCGCGAGCGCGGCGAGCCAGAAGCCCCGCTCCGCCAGCGCCGCCAGCGTGCCGAGCACGAGGACGGCCAGCGCCACCGAGCACATCACCGGCACCAGCCGGCACACCTCGACCAGCCCGCGCGCCACGACCAGCCGCCGCGGCGGGGCGAACGTGCGGCTCGCGTCGCCGTCGGTGACCGCGCGCGGCAGCTTCATCGGCGGCATGCCCAGGTACGAGCTGCCGCTCTTGGCCCGCTTCGGCGTCGCGGACAGCACGCCCACGAGACCGCGCTTGGGCACCGCGCGGCCGGCCGCCGTCATGCCGGAGTTGCCGAGGAACGCGCGCTTGCCGACCCGCGCGTGCGCGAGCCGCAGCCACCCGCCGCCGAGCTCGTAGGAGGCGATCATCGTGTCGTCGGCGAGGAACGCGCCGTCGCCGATCGTGGTCATCGTCGGCAGCGCCACGACCGTGGACGCCTCCACGCCGCGGCCGACCTTCATGCCGAGCGCCCGCAGCCACACGGGTGTCGCGAGGCTCGCGTACAGGGGGAACAGCCACGTGCGGGCCGAGTCCATCAGCCGCAGCGACGCCCACGCCTGCCAGGCGACCCGGCCGCGCACCGGGTGGTGCCCCTCGCGCAGGCCGATCCCGAGCAGCCGCACGCAGGCGAGCACCAGCAGCGCGTAGGTGGCGAGCCAGGCGAGCGTGGCGGCCGGGACCGCGAGCAGCGCGCCGCCCAGGGCCGCGCCGAGCGTGGGCGCGCCGGCGACGAACAGGCCGGCCACGTACAGCGCGGGCAGCGCGGCGACCGCCGGCAGCAGGCTCAGCAGCACGGAGGTCACGTCGTAGGCGAGCGACCAGCGCCGCCGCAAGGGCGGGCGCTGGTGCGGCCAGCGCCGGGCCGCCTTGCCCTGCCGGGTGGCCGGCACGCCGGACCAGCGCTGGCCGGTGGGCACCGAGCCCAGCACGCCCGAACCCGGCGCGATCTCCGCCCGCTTGCCGACCCGGGCGCCCGGGAACAGCGTGGTGCGCGCGCCGACGAGCGCGCCGGCGCCGACGCGGATCTTGCCGAGGTGCACGACGTCGCCGTCGACCCACCAGCCGGACAGGTCCACCTCGGGCTCGATCGCGGCGCCCTTTCCGAGCCTGAGCAGGCCGGTGACCGGCGGCAGCGAGTGCAGGTCCACCCCCGGGGCGACCCGCGCGCCCAGCGCCCGCGCGTAGTGCACGACCCACGAGCCGGTCAGCTCGGTGGCACCGGTGCGCTCGGCCAGCTGCTCGGCAAGCCAGAGTCGCATGTGGACGGATCCGCCGCGCGGGTGCGCGCCCGGGCGGACCCCGCGCAGCAGCAGGCGCGCGCCGCCCGCGGCGAGCGCGATGCGGCCGGGCGGGCTGTAGAGCAGCAGCCATCCGGCGCCGACGAGCCACCACGACACCGTCGGCAGCCACGGCACCTGCGCGAGGTTGCCGACCGCGGCGAGCGCGACCGTCCAGCGCAGCCCGACGAGGGTGAACAGGGGGAGCAGCAGCGCGGTCTGCAGCAGGCCCGTCCGGCGGGGGACGGGAGCGATCACGCGGGCCGGGCGGTGCCCGCCGGCGAGCGCGTCGAGGCGCGCGGCGAACGCGGCGAGCGTGGGGTGGTGGTAGACGTCGGCGACCGACGCCGTCGGGTACTCGCGGCGGACCAGCGACACCAGCCGCGCCGCGGCGAGGCTGCCGCCGCCGCTCGCGAAGAAGTCGGCGTCCGGGCGCGCGGGCGCGGTGCCGAGCAGTTCCGTCCACTGGTCGGCGAGCCACTTCTGGGTACCGTGCAGCTCGACCCGGTCGCCATCGGTGGCCGGCGGGAGGGGCCAGGGCAGGGCGTTCCGGTCGACCTTGCCGGAGGTACGGGTGGGCAGCGTGGCGACGACCGCCAGCCGGGGCACGAGGGCGGCCGGGAGCGTCTCCCCGAGCCGGGTGCGGGCGGCATCCACGTCGAAGTCCACGTCGAAGTCCACCTGGCAGGACGGGTCGAAGTCCGGGCCGGAGTCCGCCACGACGTACCCGACGAGCAGCTGGGTGCCGGCGGCGGTGGTGCGCACCGCGGCGGCCGCGCCGGCCACGCCCGGCAGCGCGAGCAGGGCCGCGTCGACCTCGCCGAGCTCGATGCGCCGGCCGCCGAGCTTGACCTGCTCGTCGGCCCGGCCGAGGAAGACCAGCCCGGCCGGCTCGGCGCGCACGAGGTCACCGCTGCGGTAGGCACGGGACCAGTCCAGCGCGGGCGCGTACTTCTCGGCGTCCTTGCCGGGGTCGAGGTAGCGGGCGAGCCCCACGCCGCCGATGACCAGCTCGCCCGACTCGCCCATGGCCACGGGCTCGCCGGCCGCGTCGACCACGGTGAGCTCCCAGCCGTCCAGCGGCAGCCCGATGCGCACGGGTCCCTCGCCGGTCAGCCGCGCCGCGCACGCCACGACGGTCGCCTCGGTGGGGCCGTAGGTGTTCCACACCTCGCGGCCGTCCTGGGCGAGCCGCTCGGCCAGCTCCGGCGGGCACGCCTCGCCGCCGAGGATCAGCAGGCGGACGTCGTCGAGGGCCTCGGCCGGCCACAGCTGGACCAGGGTCGGCACGGTGGAGACGATCGTGATCTCCTGCTCCACCAGCCACGGCCCGAGGTCCATGCCGGTGCGCACGAGCCAGCGCGGCGCGGGCACCAGGCAGGCGCCGTGCGCCCAGGCGAGCCACATCTCCTCGCAGGAGGCGTCGAACGCGACCGACAGCCCGGCCAGCACCCGGTCGTCCGGCCCGATCGGCTCCTCGGCCAGGAACAGGCGCGCCTCGGCGTCCACGAACGCGGCCGCGGCCCGGTGCGTCACGGCCACGCCCTTGGGCGCGCCGGTCGATCCCGAAGTGAAGATGATCCACGCGTCGTCGTCGAGCCCGGGCCCGCCGGGCCGGCCGGCGGCCACGGCCCGCGTGGTGACCGCGCGGCCCGCGCCGAGCACCGCGCACACGCCGGCCTCGCCGAACACCAGCTCCGCCCGCTCGTCCGGGTCGTCCGCGTCGACCGGCACGTAGGCGGCGCCCGCGGCGAGCACGCCGAGGATCGACACGTACAGGTCCACGGTGCCCGACGGCACGCGCACGCCGACCCGGTCGCCGGCGCCGACCCCGTCCGCGGCGAGCTTCTGGCGCAGCTCGTCGACCTGCTCGAGCAGCTCGGCGTAGGTCAGCACGGCGGTGCCGTCGTCGAGCGCGGGTGCGCCCGGATGCCGCGCGGCGGTGCCGGCGAGCACGTCGACGAGCGTCCGCGGCGGTGCGGCGGGTCCGGTGCTGAAGCGGGCGAGCTCGACCCGCTCCAGCACCGTGGGTTCGAGCACTGCGGTCATCGAGCGTCACCAGGGGAGGTCAGGCGCAACTCATCCTCCAAGTCGTGGGAGCTGCGCCGGTCGCGGTTCGCAGCGAGGCCGAGCGCCCCCGCGCGTTCGGCCGACCTGCGAGTTTACCGCGTCGTGACCAAAATGGCGGCTACCCGCCCGGGTGTGGTTGCCCACGTGCCTCCCGGCCAGCGCCCGATCACTCAGCGTCGCCGGCCGGTGCCGAGGCGACCGCCTCGATCCGCGGAAAATCCGCACTCGTAAGGGGCCCGTTAGACCATCGGGGGTCGCGGGGTGTGATCATGTGCCCGGGAACGAGTCACCCCCGACTGCCGCGCAACGGCGGTGTCGGTGGCCGGCGGGCGTGTCGCGTCCCCACGGGGCGGCGCATGACGAGCCCCTGTGTGCGTCCCGCGAGAAAGCCGCGGCCGCTCGGTGGGATCCGGGCGGCCGCGGCCGGTGTAGTGCGGTGAGCTGCGGGATCAGGTCGAGGCGGTCTCGCTCTCGCCGGACTTGTCGGCGTCCTGGGCCGCCGCCTCGGCGACGATCCGCTGCTCCTCCGCGCGGTTGGCGCGGTACTGGCGGATCGAGTAGGCGAGCGCGGCCGCCCACACCACGTAGATGACGGCGTAGACCGGCCAGCGCACGGCGTCGCTCGCGTCCACCCAGTCGCTCTTGAGCAGGGTGCGGACGTTGGTCAGGATGATGAGGCCGCCGACCGCCGAGCCGAGGACCCGCGGCGGGATGTGCCGGACGAGATACGCCGCGATCGGGGCCGCGATCACGCCGCCGACGAGCAGCGCGAGCACCCACGAGAAGTTCACGCCCTGCGAGCCGATGCCGAAGATGAAGCCGAGGCTCGCCGCGACGGCCACGAGGAACTCGCTGGTGTCGATCGAGCCGATGGTCTTGCGCGGCTCCAGACGGCCGCTCGCGAGGATGGCCGGGGTACCGACCGGGCCCCAGCCGCCGCCACCGGTCGCGTCCACGAAGCCGGCGACCAGGCCGAGCGGGCCGAGGAACCGCTTGCGCAGCGGCTTGCCGAGGTTGTGCCGCGGCAGGCCCATGGTCGTGAAGCGGACCAGGATGTAGATGCCGAGCGCGAGCAGCAGCAGCGACATCACCGGTTCGGCGGCCTCGGTGGACAGGCTCGACAGGAAGCTGGCTCCCGCGAACGCGCCGACCGCCCCGGGGATGCCTATCTTCGCGACGACCTTCCAGTCGACGTTGCCGAAGCGCCAGTGGGAGAGCCCGGATGCGAGTGTCGTGCCGATCTCCGCGAGGTGCACCGTCGCGGAGGCCGCCGCGGGGTTGGTGCCGATCGCCAGGAGCAGGGTGGTTGAGGTCACGCCATAGGCCATGCCCAGGCTGCCGTCGACGAGTTGGGCGCCTAAGCCCACCAGGGCCAGCAGGACCAGCTGTCGCATCTCGTCATCCATTCCGTCGGTCGGATCTCCTGGCATCATCCGGACCGGACGGTGTCATCGCCAACACGGTCCACATTCCGGAACATCATGTGGGAAGTTGGCCGGGCGACCTTGCGCAACCGGGATCCGGGCACTAGAAGGACACCTCGGTGACCTCGACCCGACGACGACGCAAAGCGTACCGGGTTCGTCAATAACCGGCGGAATTCCGTTCACCAGATTAGTCAAGTATTCAACGTAGCCCTGGGTAGCCGACCGCGCGTACGCTCCGTGACGCGATTTGTCGTGGCGGGCCTCGCGGGAATTCCCGTTCCGGCACAAATCCAGCCCCTGGGGGTGCTACCGCCATGACCGTACCGGTTCGAAGAATTCGGTCGGCAGTCTTTCCGATCCTGCTCGACGACGCGTGGCCGCGCCTGCTGGTATGCGCGCTGTTCTGGGTGTCCACCGCCTTGCTGGCCACCGTTCTGCTCGTCGCCGACCCGGTGTTCGGCTCGTTCGTGGTCGGCATCCCGCTGCTATTCGTGGTGCTCGTGCGCGAGCGCGGGCTCGAGGGAGTTCCGGCCATCCTGCTCGGCGCGGCGATCGGTTCGTCGCTGGTGTTCACCATATTTCTCGGCCAGCAGCGCGGGTTCTTCGCCGACGGCGTGCTGATCGCCGGATTCGTGACGTTCGTGGTGTGGGCGAGCACCTATCCGGTCATGCTGGCGCAGATGAACCGGCAGTACCTCCGCGAGCGCCGCTCCGTCGCCGCCGGCCAGCCGCCCGAGTCACCGCACTCGCCCGCCCGCCTCCACCTGGTCCGGGCCTGGATGGTGCTGCTCGCCGTCGCCGTGGTCGCCGTCGGGCTGGTCCGGGCCCTGCCCGGCGCGTGACCTGGGCAAACGTCGTTCTTGATCGATCTGTGTGCTGACCTGGGCAACGCCGGCTCCCCGTACGGCGTCTAGATCCTCGAGGTGGGGGATCTACCAGATGGAGGCCCAGGGGTGTCGAAACGTGTCCTGACCGCTGCCGCCGGCGTGGTCGCGGCCGGCGTGGTGGCGAGCGCCTGCAGCGCCGCGGCGCCGGCAGAGCCCGTCCCGGGGATGGCGCCGCGCGGCACGGCCATGACCACGGTCACGCCGTCCCACCAGGACCTCACCGACTCGGTGAGCCTGACCGGCACGGTCGCGGTGAACCCCGTGTTCGGGGTCGTGGCGCCGGTGGCCGGGCAGGTCCGCTACCTCACCGTCAAAGCGCCCGACCACACGCCGACCGTGGCGACCCGGGTGGGCGCGGTGTGGCGGGACGGCACGCCGCACTGGGTCGAGGTGCCCGCCGGCGCCACGTTCGCCGGCCGGCTCACCGACGACCGGGCCACGGTGCCCGCCGGGATGCCGGTCGCGTCCGCGAAGCTCTCCGGGTACGGCATCGTCGCCGAGATCGACGGCAAACAGGCGTACCGGATCGCGGGCAACCTCGCCTCGGTGCGAGCGCAGATCGACAGCGGGCCCGGCCCGTTCCCGTGCAAGGCGCGGGGCACGATCGCCGCGCTGCCGGCGGGCACCGTGCCCGAACCGCCGCCCGCCGAGCCGGCCCGCCCCGCGGCACCGGCGGGTGCGCCCTCCGGCGTTGCGGCGCCGCCTCCCGACACCGCCACCGAGCAGCCGGCCCCGGAGGAGGCGGTGCCCGACGGCTCCGAGGCGACCGGCCTGCGCCTGGTCTGCACCGCCCCGCCCGGCGTCCGGCTCATCAACGGCGCCACCGCCACGCTCGACGTCGTCACCGCCCGGGCGAAGGACGCGCTCGTCGTGCCCGTGGAGGCGGTGGCCGGCTACCCAGGGGCGCGGCAAGGTCGAGGTCGTCGAGAAGGGTGGCGGCCGCCGCGTGGTCGACGTGACGCTCGGGCTGAGCGACGGCAAGGTCATCCAGGTCCGCTCCGGCCTGACGGGGACCGAGACGCTGGCCGTGCCGGGCCCGAACCTGCCGCCCGGCCCGCCGCCGCAGGACGACCCGTCGGGGTCGAAATGACCCCGCTGATCCAGCTGACCGGCCTGACGAAGACCCTGACCGGCCAGGAGCAGGACCGCACGATCCTCGACGGCGTGGACCTGACGCTGCAGGCCGGCGAGAGCATCGCGGTGCTCGGCCGGTCCGGCTCGGGCAAGAGCACGCTGCTCAGCCTCATCGGGCTCTTCGACCGGGCCGACGGCGGCCGCTACCTGTTGGGGGACAGGGACATCACGCGGTTGCCGGAGCGCAAGGCGGCGGCGCTGCGCAGTGCCGAGTTCGGCTTCGTCTTCCAGCGCTTCTTCCTGCTCAAGCACCTCACCGCCGTGCAGAACGTGACGATGGCGCTCGTGAACGGCCAGGGCTGGCTGCCGCGCCGCAAGCGCCGGGCGCGCGCCATGGCGGCCCTGGACCAGCTCGGCATCGCGGACCTCGCGGGGCACAAGCCGCCCCGGCTGTCCGGCGGCGAGCAGCAACGGGTGGCGATCGCCCGGGCACTCGTGCGCGAGCCGCGGATCCTGCTCGCCGACGAGCCGACCGGGGCGCTCGACACCGACACCGGCAACCTCGTCGTCGACGCGCTGCGCGCCACCACCGACCGCGGCTGCGGGCTGGTCCTCGTCACCCACGACCGGGACCACGCCGCGAAGATGAGCCGCGTCCTGCACCTGGCGGACGGCGTGCTCTCGCCGCAGGCGGTGGTCGCGTGACGCGCCTGTCCGGCGGGCTGCGCTCGTCGCTGATCATCGGCGGGCAGGGCATCCGCGCCCGCAAGCTGCGCACCTTCCTCTCGATGGTGAGCCTGTTCCTCGGCGTGCTCGCGGTGGTCACCGTGCAGGCGGGCTCCGTCCTCGCGGAGCGCGCGCTGCTGGCGGACATCGAGATGACGACCGGCAAGGACGGCACGCTGCAGGTGTTCCTGCCCTCCGCGGAGGAGTCGGGCCCGGTCGCGATCGACACCGTGCGCGGCCATGCCGACGCGGTCGCGGTCACCAGCACGCAGGCGGTGATCGGCGAGCCGGGCGTGCGGCCGGTCAACGAGGGCGGCGGCCCGATCGAGGACGGCGCGGGCGCGTACTCGACCGGCCTGTCGCGCTACTGCGACGACGCCGGCGCCTGCCGGACCCTCGAGGACGGCCAGGACGCGCCGCAGCTGCCGATGGGCAACGCGATCGAGCTGAACCTGCAGGGCCTCACCGCGGACATCCGCCAGTTCCGGCCGTTCCGGCAGCAGTCCGGCGACTGGCTCGACTTCGGCTCCGCGCCGTCGCTGTCCCCGCGGCTCGTGCTCAACACCAAGGCGGCGGAGGCGTTCCGGAAGGTCGACGTGCCGGCCGAGATGCGGGTCGAGGGCGCGATCGCGAACCCGACGCCGCGGATCGTCGGCGTCGTCGAGGACGGCGGGTACCAGCCGACCGCGTACGTGCGCAGCGACGAGCTCCTCAACTGGATGCCGGTCGGCGCGATCGCGGACCCGACCTTCGGTGGCGTGCAGCTGCTGATGTCCCCGGCCGCGACGGATCTCGAGCAGATCCTGCGCAGCCGGCTCGCCGCCGCGGGCGCCGACACCGACGAGCTGCAGGTGGAGCCGGTCGCCTCCCGCGAGCGCATGGCGAGCCAGCTTTCCTTGCTGCGCTGGATCTTTCTGGGCATGGCCGCGCTCGTGCTGCTGATCGGCGTGGCCGGGATCCTCAACGTGGGCCTCGCGACGGTCGGCGAGCGCGTGGAGGAGTTCGCGCTGAGACGGGCGGTCGGCACGCCGCGGCTGCTGCTCGCGGGCATCGTGCTCGCGGAGACGTTGCTGACCGGGCTGCTGACCGCGTTGCTCGCGATCGGTGCCGGGGTCGTCGGGCTCAAGGGCGCGTCCTGGTTGCTGGGCGGCCGCGAGCCGTTTCTCGCCGACGTCCAGTTCCCGTGGGAGGCGGGCGTCGCCGGGGTGATCGCCGGCCTCGTGGCGGGCGTGCTGGGCGGGCTGATCCCGGCCGTGCGCGCGGCCCGGATCCCGATCGCGACGGTCATGCGGGCCTAGCTCGCTCATGACGGCGTATAACGTCGTCATGAGGCAGGCACCGCGTGAGATGGCGCTGCGGGCGATCGGGTACGTCGAGTCGCCGCTGGTGGACCGGGACACCGCGCCCCGGCAGGGCGACGAGGGTGCGCCGGACGCGTGGCTGGTGTTCGACGCCGAGTTCGCCGACGGCGTCCGCGATCTCGAGCCCGGCGCCGACATGCTCGTGCTGACCTGGCTGGACCGCGCCGACCGCGACGTGCTGGTCACCCACCCGCGCGGCGACCTGACCCGCCCGCCGACCGGTGTCTTCGCCACCCGCTCACCCGACCGCCCGAACCCGATCGGCCTGCACCGGGTGACGCTTGCCGAGATCGACGGCCTGCGGGTCCGCGTCCACGACCTGGAGGCGCTCGACGGCACCCCGGTCGTCGACCTCAAACCGGTTCTCGGCCCGGAACGCTAGGTTGCCGGTGGCTTTGGGGCCGCCGTCCTCGACGATGCCGCCGGCCTTCGCCCGGTAGCCCAGGTCCCGCAGCCTCGGCTCGACCTCGTAGACGTCGATGCCCATGGGGTTGTCCTTGACCGGATCGGCCAGCGTGCTCTCGATGTGCTCGCGCGAGGCCTCGCAGGTCAGGCCCTGCAGCGCCCGGACCGTCCGCCGCGCCAGTCGGTGTGGGTGAGGTTCTAACGGTCCTCGGTGAGTGCGTTGCCCGTCCAGATCGCGTGCGTGCACGCGATGCCCCGCCCGCCCTTGGGGCGCAGCACGTCGTAGATGTGCATCCGCGGGATCCGCTCCGACAGGCCCCACCCGCTCGGCCACGTGATGATCCAGTCCATGTCCAGGTCCACCAGGAGCCCGAGCATGCGCGCGATCGTCGGCTCGTCCAGCCGCTCGAACGCCTCGTCCAGCAGCACCAGCCGCATCGGCGGGCGCTGCGCGCCGGTCGCGACCGCGTCGTAGAACGCCGACGCCGCCGCGAACAGCGTCACGTACGAGATCAGCCGCGTCTCGCCCGACGACAGCTGGCGCATCCGCCGGGTGCGGGGCGCCCCGTCCGGGCCCTGGTCGCGCACCCGCACGGTGAACCGGTACCACGACCGGTAGTCCAGCGCCCGGGCGAGCACGTCGGCGTAGTCGCCGGCGTGGCCGTCGCGCTCGGTGGTGATGCGGTCGGTGAGCGCGGTGCGCAGCCGCTCGTCCTGGCCCGGGCCGCGCTTGGCGAACGGCGTGCGGATCAGCCCGAGCGCCGCGCGCATGTCGTCGTCGAGGTCGGGTGCCGGCTGCCACTCCAGCTGGACGTGCACGCCCTGGCTCGACCGCGCCACGTCGAGCGTGTCGTTCATCCGGCGGCACAGGTCGTCGGCGACCGCGAGCTGCGCGGCCAGCTTGTCGGCGAGGTCGCGCAGCATGAACGCGTCGAAGATCGACTGGTACTCCTCGGAGAGCAGCTCCCGTTGCGTGGCAAGGCGTTCGGCCACCTCGCGCGCCGCGACCGCCACGGGCTGCGGCCCGTGCGCGCCGGTCACCGTCACCGTGAGGATGTCCGCGGACCGCTGCGCCACGACGTCGTGGCTCCCGGCGAGCGCGGCCTGCAGCGACTGCAGGTTGCCCAGCACCGCGTCCTCGCTGACGGCGTCCCGCGACGCCGCGGTGAGGGCCGCGTACGCCTCGTCGAGGTCGTCCGGCAGCGCCGCGCCGACCGCCGCCGGCCACACGCCGTCCGCGGCGAGCGCCTCGCGGAACCGTTGCCGCGCATACGTTTCCTTCTCGGCCAGCTCGTCGAGGCGCGCGTCCCGGGTGTCGATCTGCGTCTGCGACTTGCCGGCCCGCACCCGCGCGTCGGTCGCCTGCTGCCGCGCGGCGGGCAACCGCTGCCGCACGCCGGCCCGCTCGTCCTCGGCCGCGGCGAGGTCGCGTTCCAGCTGCTCGGCCGCGCCGCCGATCGAGCGCACCCGTTCCGCGTAGCCGGCCGACTCGTTCGCGAAGTCCAGGCAGGCCCGCTCCGCGCCGGCGGCCACCTCGGCCAGCTCGCCGGCGGCCTTGCGGTGGTTGGTCACGGCCTTGGCCAGCGTGGCGACCGCGCCCGCGCAGCGCCGGGTCAGCGCGGTGACGAGCGCGTCGGCCGCGGACCGGGCGTCGAGCGCCGAGGTGCGGGCCTGCGCCAGCGCGCCGGCCGACGCGTCCAGCCCGGCCGCCCGCGCGTCGGCGATCAGCGCGTCCTGCCGCGAGCGGTGCCGGTCCGCGGCGGTGGTGTGCGCCGCGCGGCTGTCGATTGCCCGGCTCGCGGCCTCGTCGGCGGCCTGGGCGGCGCCGCGCAGCGTCACGTGCGCGGCGAGCAGCGCGCGGTCGTCGGGGTGCTCGTCGATGTGCCGTTCCCACGCGGCGGCCTGCTCGCGTGCCGCGGCGAGCGCGGCGTCGGCCTCGTCGCGCTCACCGGTGAGCCGGCCGACGGTCGCCACCAGCTCGCCGATGCGCCGCTCGCGGGCGGACTCCCGCGCGCCGGCGCCGACGAACTCGGCGGCCGGCTTGGCCGCCTCGCCGGCCAGCACCCCGGCCCGCCAGCGCCCGTCGGTGCCGATCGCGAGGCCGGGCCCGGTGCCGAGCGCGACCCGGTCGAGCAGCCGCGCCACGACCTCCGGCGCGACGGGGGAGTCCGGCGGCACCGCGGGCACCAGCACCGACGCCAGCGTGTCCCCGTCGGGCACCGGCCCGCTCGCTACGGCCGTGACGTCGGGGTGGGCCGCGCCGGTGAGCGTGCCGTCCGCGGTGACCCACGCGGTCAGCAGGCCCGACGACTCCAGCGCCGCCTCGCAGCCCGCCCGCGCCGCGTCGTCCACATCGGACGCGAAGTCGACGAGCCGGTAGAACGCCGCGCCGGTGGCCGGATCCCGCTCCGCGGTGGCGAACGGCGGCCGGGCGGGGTGGGTGACCACGCCGGAGCGCAGCGCGGTCAGCTCGTCGGTGGCCTCGGCGAGCCGGCGGTCCAGGTCGTCGACGAGGTGCTTGGTGCGCCCGACCTCCGCGTGCAGGGCGGGGAGCCGGCCGCGCAGCCAGGCGTGCGCGCGTTCGGTCGCCTGCCGCGCGGCGTCCTGGTCGGTGGCCAGGACGGTCTGGGCCGGCGGCGCCAGGTCCGCGACGGGCTCGATGTCGCTCGCCCACCTGGTGACCCGGTCGTGCCACGTGTGCGCGACCTCGTCGAGCCGCTGCGCCGCCTCGTTGCGCCGCCCCGCCGCCTCGGTGGCGGCGAGCTGCGCGGAGCGCGCGTCCTGCCGGTTGCGGTGCAGCTCCTGCTCCTGCGCCGCCAGCTCGCGCGCCCGCTCCGCGAGGGACAGCGTGACCGCGCACCGCTCGCCGAGCGCGCTCGCGCCCCGCGACGCCTGCTCGGCGGCGGTCCGCAGCGACTCGTGCAGCGCGTCCGGGTCGAGCGCCGGTGGCACCCGCCGGGTCAGCTCGACCGGCGCGGCCTCGGGGTCGAGCGTGACTCGCCCGGTCTCGTGCACCTCGCCGGCCACGAGCTCCGGCACCTCGGGGACGGCCGGCGACAGCGACGCGTCGAGGCCGGCCTCCCGCATCCGGTCGCCGATGGTGGTGGCCAGCTCGTTCGCCTGCGCGACGTCGTCGGCGAAGCGGGCCAGCTCGGTGAGCACCGAGTCGACCAGCTGCTCGGTGTGGTCGCGCTGGGTGCGCAGCTGCCGCAGCGCGCTGGTCGCCGCCGCCCGGGCGGCGGCGACGACCCGCTTGCGGTCGGCGAGGTCGCGCACGCTGTCGTAGAGCGGGCTGGACTTGAGGTCGTCGACGCGGCCCTCGAGCGTGATCTCCCGCTCCTCCAGCGTGGTGACCTCCGCCTCGGCCTTCTCCGCCGCGGCCTCCTCGTCGCGCAGCCGGTCGGTCAGCCTCGCGATCTCGGTCCGCGCGGCTGCCAGCTCCTTCGCGGCCTCGGCGTTGCGGCGGCCCGCGGTGCGCAGCGCGCCGTAGGCGTAGCCGGCGTAGCCGGTGAGGAACCGGCCCAGCGCGGTGTCCGCGGCGGCGAGCCCGCGGATGTTGTCCCGGATGGACTCGAGGTCCTCGAAGGACTGCGCGAGCTGGTCGACGACGGCCGGGTCGAGCGGCGGCAGCGAGTCGGACAGGATCTGCTCGAGCTGGCCCTCCAGGACCTTGAGCCCGACGTCCGGGTTGCGCAGCGTCCTTTGTAGATGGAGCAGGTCGGCGTAGCGGGCGGCGGGGATGCCGTACACCAGCTCGGCGATCGTGGCGCGGAACGGCTCCTCGTCGTGCAGGCAGTCCGCGCCGAGCAGGTCGCGCAGCTGCGTGGCACCGACCGGGGCGCCGTCGGCGACGAGGTCGAAGTCGTGCCCGACGCGCTGTTCGGTGACGAACCGCCAGGAGTCGTTGATCTGCTGGGAGGTCGCGGACGCCTTGACGCCGATGCCCGAGGTCAGATACTCCGCTACGCCGTCGGTCTCGCGGTGCAGCTCGACCCACGCGTACCCGATCCGGTTGGGGCCGCCGGTGTAGTCGTCGAGCATGAGCCGGCGCATGCTGACCGTGTCGTAGCCCTTGGAGCCGATCTGGTGCAGGTCCCCGTCGAGGCACAGGGGCGCCAGCAGCTCGAGCGTGCGGGACTTGCCGGAGCCGTTGGTGCCCTGGAAGATCGCGCGCCCGCCGGACAGGTCGAACTCCTCGACCGAGTACTGCCAGACGTTGACGACACCGCCCCGGTGCAGCCGCCACCTCATGGTGCATCCCCCTCAGCGTCGATCGCACCGTCCATCTCACCGAACAGTGACCAGCCGGGCACGGGGTCCGCCGGGGGCGGGGTCGGCGCGTCGGGCCGGCGTGGTGTGGCGTCGGGTTCCGGCTGCCAGCGGTGGGCGGCCGGGCTGATCAGCCAGTGGTCGTCGTGGCGGCGCGCGAGGCCGAGCGCCACCAGGAGCTGCAGCACCTCGTCGGCGAGCCGGGGCACGCTCGCCACGACCTGCTTCGACCACGCGGCCGGGTAGGCGTCGACGAGCTCCCGGCAGGCCTGCTCGACCCGCTCGGCGGTGGTCTCGGTGAAGCCCTCGCCCCCGGTCAGCAGCCGCGGCAGGGCGAGCAGCGCGATCCTCGCGACGGTCGACTGGCCCGGGAAGGCGACGTCGGTGAGGTAGTCCTCGGGGTCGGTGACCGCGATGCCCTCCAGCCGGGACTCGGCGGCGAGGCCGAAGCAGCGTTCCAGCAGCCGCGCCTCGGCGCGCGCGCGGCGGCGCAGCCAGCTCGCCTCCTCGTCGGTGAGGTCGGCGTAGTGGGTGACCGGGTCCTCGACGAGCCGGCGGCGCACGGTGTGCTCGACGCCCCGCGGGCCGGGCCGGCGGCCGAGCTCGACGAGCTCGGTCGCGCTGCGCGCGGCGCCGACCGGGCCGGTGACGAGCTGGCCGAGCAGGGAGTTGTCGATGGTCAGCAGGGCCTCGTCCGCGGCGACGGTCCCTTCGGTCTCGCTGAGCACGCCGAGCGCGACGAGGTGGCGCAACGCCGCCGCGATCGCGCGCAGCTCGCCCAGGTCGTCGCCGACCTCGATGCCGGCCTGGGTCGCGGCGGCGCGGATGTCGGTGACGAGGCGGGACAGCAGCGTCTGGCGGCCGGCGGTGGTGAGCGCGGCCATGGCCAGGGCGACGTACGCGTACGCCCGCGGCGTGAGCGCCGGCTCGCCGCGGGTGGGGTCGGCACCGGGACCGGCCTTGTAGAGGCGGGCGAAGCGGCGCTCCACGACGAGGCGGTAGCCGAGCACGCCCGCGAACAGCTCGGTCAGCGTGGCGCGGTGCCGGTGGACGAGCGGGAGGAGCTCGGCCTCGGGCCCGCCGGCGCGCAGCAGCGGGCGGCGCAGCAGCACCCGGGCGCAGCGCACGACATCGGCCTGGTCGATCTCGCCGAGCCGATCGAGGAGGTCGGCGCTCAACGGCTCACCTCGACCGTCGTGTCCATGAGCTCCAGCACGCCGCGCTCGGTGCGGATGGTCTGCGTGCCCTGGGCCGGCCGGATCGTGAGCGTCAGGCCGCCGACGGGGTCGCCGGACTCGCCGGGGTCGGTGGCGCGCTCGCGCTGGGCCATGGCGTCGGTGAGCAGCCCGCAGAGCGTGCCGAGCGCGCCGGGGGAGAGCGTGACCTGGTCGAGCCGGCCGTGCGCGTCGGCCAGCTCGGCGATGGTGTCGGCGTGCCGGGCGTCGGCGTCGCGGGCCTGCGCGAGCAGCTGCTCGCGGCCCAGCGGGTCGTCGAGGATGCGCGACGGGCGGCCGCGGGCGCCGCGATCGCCCCGGCCGCGGACGCTGACCGCGATGTCGAGGACGGGGCCCTGCGCCCACGGGGTGCGCTCGTCGTCGCCGTCGTACTCCGGCGCGGGCGCGAGGTTGCGCGCGGAGTACAGCCCGAACGCGGCGGCGGCGAGCGTGTGCGCCTGGTCGGGGGTGGCTTCGTCGAACCACTTGGCGAGCTTGAGCAGCTCCGCGCGGCGGCCGGGTTCGGGCCCGCCGCCGGACGTGGCGCGCTTGACGGTGGCGAGCAGGGTGCCGATCGCGCGGGCGGTGGCCTCGCGCAGCGCGGTGACCTGGCTGGGCCGGCCCGGGCGGTCGACGAACCAGTCGGTCAGCTCGGTCCAGTCCGCCGCCTGGCGGCCGCGCGAGCGCTCCACGTCCGAGCCGCCCAGCGAGCCCTGGGGGGCCAGGAGCTCGAGCAGCTCGCGGACCGCGCCGCGGAACTGCGGGCGGGTCAGCACCTCGGCGATGGCGGGCGTGTAGCGCAGGACGTCCTCGACGACCATCTGGATGTACTCGACGAGGAGGTTGCGGAAGCCGGAGATCTCCTCGGCCATCAGGTGGTAGCGGGTGACGACCTGGCCGAGGTAGGCGTAGAAGTCGCGCACGGTCGCGGCGAGCTCGCCGTGCTGGAGGAAGAGCGTGGTGACCTGCTCGGCGAGGCGTTCGGTGGCCCTGCCCGCGGCCTTGCTCCGCGGGTCGCGGGCGTGCTCGAGGCTGGCCCTGGCGAGGCGGTCGAGGAGCTCGTCGAGCCCGTGGGCGATCGCGGGGAGCAGCTCGCGGGAGACCTCGCGGGCGCCCTCGGTGGTGCGCAGCAGCTCGTCGACGTCGCGCTGGACGCGGACGCCGAGCTTGGAGACCTGGTAGCGGACGCTGCCGTGCTGGAACTCGGCGATGCTGGACGCGACGACCTCGCGGCGGCCCGGGACGAGGTTGCCCCACTCCACGAGCTGCTTGAGCCGCGCGATGACCGTCTCGACCCGCGACTCGCCCGCCGCGACCTCGCCGCGCCGCTCGGCCCGCGCGATCGCGGCGGACACCTCACCCGCGGACAGGTCCGCGAGCAGCGTCGACGCGAACAGCCGCATGATCGCCAGGTAGGTCCGCCCGTGCTCGCGGGCATCCAGGTAGGCGTACAGCTTGAGCCGCGCCTGCGCCCGTGACTCCTCCGGTGGCTGGGCGGCTGACATGAGCCAGCACCCTACCTGCGCCCACCGACACCGGCCGCCCGCGCGCGGGCTCCCTACCGGTCGGCGACATGCTCCCTACCGGTCGGTGGGCACGGCGATCTCGCCCTCCTCCTGGATGAGCCGGTCGAGCACGTCGTCCGGCAGCCACACGCGGTGCGGGTAGCTCTCGCCCCACGAGTTGAGGATCGGGACCGCGCCCAGCTCGTCCGCGCGCGGGTTGCCCAGCACCGCGTGCACGTCCTGGACCGACGTGGCCCAGCGGAAGACGCGGAGGCCGTCCGTGTGGTCGGCGGCGTACTTCGCGCGCGCCAGGTGGTCGTCGTCGGCGTAGGAGCTCTGCCAGTCGACGTGTCCGGCCGCGACGAGCACCTCGGCGGCCGCGCGCACGGACGTGCCGTCGTTGTCGCCTGGGTTCGTCTCCGGCCACTCGTCGGTCTCCTTGGCGCGGTCCCACAGCCACCGCGCCGCGTACTGCTGGCCGTCGTTGAGGATCGTCATGCAGCGCGACCAGCCGAAGCCCACGCACGCGCCTTCCTTGCCCTGGTCGTAGAACTGCTGCCACGCCGGCTGGTCCGGCTCCCCGCCCGGCTCGAGGCACACGCAGTGCCCACCGCGGATCGCGGTCAGCGTCCGCGCGCCGCCGCGCGCGATGAAGTACTCCCCGCTGGTGCCGTCCTGCTCCGGGTCGTCCATCTCGCGATACCAGTTCACGCCGATGACCACCGGGGTGCGGGCGGGCCGCTCGCTCTCGGCCAGCGCGGTGATCGGGTACCGCTCGACGTGCCGCCAGTCATCGGGGACCAGCCGGCCGAGGCGCAGGTCATCGGGCTCTGCCAGCATCGGGCGGTAGCGCATCGTCAGCTCCTGTCTGCTCATCGGGGCGCGAAGAAACGCCCACCCGGGAATCGGGCGCGCGGGCCGAAGAGTTAGGGGGACGGGCCGGCGGCGTGGCACCGTACTGACGCGGGCCGGCCACCCGCACCCGAGGAAGGCGGACCACATGACCAGGGTCGTGATCGTCGGTGGCGGGTTCGCCGGGTTCCACGCCGCGCGCACGGTGCGCAAGGCGCTCCCGCCGGACGCCGAGGTCGTGCTGGTGAACCGGACCGACTACTTCCTCTACCTGCCGCTGCTGCCCGAGGTCGCGGCCGCGGTGATCGACCCGCGGCGGGTGACGGTGTCGCTGGCGGCGGCGCTGCCCGGGGTGCGGCTCGCTCAGGGCGACGTCACGGCGGTGGCGCTGCCCGCGCGCACGATCACCTACACCGACCCCGAGGAGCAGGTGCACGAGCTCGGCTACGACCGGCTGGTCCTGGCGGCCGGCAGCGTGAACAAGCTGCTGCCGATCCCGGGGGTGGCCGAGCACGCGCACGGCTTCCGCAATGTGGCCGAAGCGCTGTATCTGCGCGATCACGTGATCCGCCAGGTCGAGCTCGCGGCGGCGACCGACGACCCGGCCGAGCGGGACGCGCGCTGCACGTTCGTCGTCGTCGGCGCCGGCTACACGGGCACCGAGGTCGCCGCGCAGGGCCCGCTGCTGACCGACTCGCTCGTGCGGCGCCACCACGTGCTGCGCGACCAGCGGGTGCGCTGGCTGCTGCTGGACACCGCGCCGCGGGTGCTGCCCGAGCTGGACCGGCGGCTCTCGCGCGCGGCGGACCGGGTGCTGCGCCGCCGCGGCGTCGAGGTGCTGACGGAGACGTCGGTGCGGGTGGCCGAGCACGAGGGCGTGGAGCTGACCAACGGTGAGCGGGTGCCGTCGCGGACGCTGGCGTGGTGCGTCGGCGTGCGGCCGGACCCGCTCGTCGACGTGACCGCGCTGGAGACGAACAAGGGTCGCCTGGTGGTGGAGCCGACGCTGGTCGTGCCGGGGCACCCGGAGGTGTTCGCGTGCGGCGACGCGGCCGCGGTGCCGGACCTGACCCGGCCGGGCGAGATCACCGCGATGACCGCCCAGCACGCGCAGCGCCAGGGTGTGCTCGCCGGCCGCAACGTGGCCGCCTCGCTCGGACACGGCCGGACCCGCCGCTACAAGCACCACGACCTCGGCTTCGTCGTCGACCTCGGCGGCACGCAGGCGGCGGCGAACCCGTTGCGGATCCCGCTGTCGGGCATCGTCGCGAAGGCCGTGACCCGCGGCTACCACCTGCTGGCGATGCCGGGCAACCGCGTCCGGACCACCGCCGACTGGATACTCGACGCGGTGCTGCCGCGCCAGTCCGTCCAGCTGGGACTCGTCCGCTCCGCGGCGGTGCCGCTGGAGACCCGCGACGTCTGAGACCTCGCTATCGAGGAGGCGCGAGCAGTTCGAGTGTCCGGTGGCGGGCCCGGTCGGCCGCCTCCCGGAGCACGCCCCGGTCCCGTTCCAGGCGGGACGGTTCCGGCGCGTCGCGGTCCGGCGCGACGACCATGACGTAGGGCGGACCGGACTCCCCGGCCTCGGTCAGCGTCGCCAGCAGCCGCTGGACTTCGCGGTCCGCGTGCGGTACGCGGCGACCAGGTCCGGGTTGAGCGAGCGCAGCCGGCGCACCACGATCCGGTCCGCGAGCCCGCCCGATGGCGGCGGCGCGACGCCGCGCGCGCGGGTGAGCAGGACGAGCACGTGGGTGGCGCCCAGCGCGAGCGCGGTCGGCACCGGCACGGGCTCGGTCAGGCCGCCGTCGAGCCAGCGGCGGCCGCGGAACTCGACCGGCCGGCCGCCGACCCACGGCAGCCGGCTCGTCGCGAGCAGCGCGCTGCGCAGCTCGTCCAGTGTGGACATTCCGGTCAGCGCGCACGGGGCCGCGGTGGCCACATCGGTTGCCACGCAATGGAGCTCGACCTCGCTCGCGATCGCGCGGGCGTGCCGGCCGGCGTCGAGCGCGGCGGAGCTGTAGTCCAGGGTGTACTCGACGTTCACCGCGGGCCGGCCGAGCAGCAGGCGCGCGGGGTTGATGAACTCGCGCCCGGCGAACCCCTCGGCATACTCCGCCGCGCACCCCGCCGCGACGCCGGCGAGCAGCGCCGCGGCGTTCAGCGCGCCGGCGGACGTGCCGGTGACCAGGTCGAACGAGCCGGCGAGCCCGAGGTGTTCGAGCGCGCCGGTCATCGCGGCCGAGACCACGCCGCGCATGCCGCCGCCCTCCACGACCAGCGCCAGCCGGTGGCCGTCGGCGCGGGTGCCCGCCGCGGCCCGGGCCGACAGCAGCGCGGCGACGGGGTGGGTCACGGCTCCAGGATCAGCCGGATCGGGTTGCCGGTCTTCGCGGTCAGCCGGGCCACCGCGGCCGCCGCGTCGGCCAGCGGCAGGGTGTCCGAAATGGACCGCGCGAGGTCGAGCCGGCCGAAGCGGGCGAGCGTGATCAGCTGCTCGACCGCCTCCGGGCCGCCACCGTACGAGCCGAGGATCTGCTTGCCGCGGAAGGAGAGCCCGATGCTGTCGCTGACCGTCAGCGGCTCCGGGGTCAGGCCGACGAGCACGAGCCGCCCGCCCAGGCCGAGGCAGCGCACCGCCTGCTCGCGGACGACGGCCGCGCCGGCCATGTCGTAGGCGACGTCGAGCCCGCCGGTCAGCGCGCGGATGAGGTCGCGCAGGTCCGGGGTGGCCGGGTCGTACGCCGCGTCCGCGCCGAACTCGAGCGCGCGCTCGCGGGCGGCGGGCAGCGGGTCGACGGCCACGATCGGTGCGGCGCCGACGATGCGCAGCAGCTGCACGGCGTGCGCGCCGAGCCCGCCGACGCCCCACACGCCGGCCGGGCGGCCCGGCACCGCGGCGCGGCCGGGCCCGGTGATCGCGCCCCACGGCGTCGACACCGCGTCCGGCACGATCGCGGCCTGGTCGAAGGGCAGGTCGTCGGGGATGGGGACGAGCGTGTGGTGGGTCGCGAGCGCGTACTCCGCCCAGCCGCCGTCGTAGTCGACGCCGCGGGTGCGCACGGCGAGGCACGGCCGCATGCGCAGGCAGTTGGGGCAGACGCCGCACTGCTCGCCCGCCTGGAGGGTGACGCGCTGCCCGGGCTCCCACGGCCCGGGCACGTCCGGTCCGATCGTGTCGATCTCGCCGGCGACCTCGTGGCCCAGCGTCACCTCGTCGCCGTCGAGGAACGGCGGGCTGAGGGTGCCGTCGATGAGGTGCACGTCGGACAGGCACACGCCGGCGGCGCGGACGCGGATCCGTACCTGGCCGGGGCCGGGTTCGGGCACCGGTACCTCACGGACCTCGAACTTCCGGGTGGGGATCTCGAGCCGGCCGGCGAGCATCCGGGTCTCCTGTCTCATCGTCCGAACGTGGCCGCCGCGAGTCTAGGTCGGCGCCGCTCGGACCCGAGCAGGGCTACGAGGCCGAGGCGAGCTCGGAGATGTCAGGTTCCGGGGCGTAGGCCGCCAGCCGCTCGGCGAGGTCGTCGTCGGCGTCGATGTCGCGGAACGCGGGCGGCTCGGCCTGCCCGGGACCCCGGCCGGCGATGAGGTCCCTGGCGAAGCGGGCCACGACGCGCGGCGCCGGGAGCACGTCGACGCCGAGGTAGGACACGACGATCAGGTCCTCACCCGACGCGGTCTCGATCGCGCCGCACCAGCCGTGCCGCTCGTCCCAGAGCAGCGCGACGTCGCGGCCGGGGAACGCGGGCGTCCGCTCGTCGAGGGGCAGGTAGCCGTTCGCGGGCGCCTCGGTCTGGACGTGGCAGGCGTGGCCCGTGTAGCCGAGCTCCTCGGTCACCAGACCGACATAACGTCGAAGGCCGGATGATGTCCGGCTCCGGAGCTCCATCTGCGGTGTCCTTCCAGTGCGGTGAACGTGGCCGGCAGGGGGCCGAAACGGGGTGTACCCAGCCTGCGGCCGCCGACACCCCTTCGGCCGGAATCGGCTGCCTTCACGGGGGACAATTGGCCGAGACCCGCTGAGGAGTGCCGATGACCGAGAGCCGTCCGCCGCTGCCGCCGTTCACCCGGGAGACCGCGGCCCGAAAGGTGCAGGCCGCCGAGGACGCGTGGAACACCCGCGACCCGCGACGCGTCGCGCTCGCGTACACGCCCGACTCGGTGTGGCGCAACCGGGACACGTTCGTCACCGGGCGCGCGGAGATCGAGGCGCTCCTGACCCGCAAGTGGGAGCGCGAGCTCGACTACGCGCTGCGCAAGAACCTCTGGGCCTTCGACGGCAACCGGATCGGCGTGCGGTTCCAGTACGAGTGCCACGACGCCGCCGGCCAGTGGTTCCGCTGCTACGGCAACGAGCTGTGGGAGTTCGCCGACAACGGCCTGATGGCCCGGCGCGAGGCGAGCATCAACGACGTGCCGATCGACGAGTCGCAGCGGCGCATCTTCGGCCCGCGGCCCGAGGCCGAGCACGGGATCGAGTTCCCACTGCGGTAGCGAGGCAACACTGCGATAGCGGAGGCAACACTGCGGTAGCGACGGCAACTCGGCCAGCGCGGCCGGCAGCGGGGGCACGGTCAGCCCACGTTCAAAGCGGGCGGGCACGCGCGGTGGGACCTCGACCGCAAGCGCAAGATCCGGGACCGACCCACGGCCGAATGACCTGCTCGATCAGATGTCCGGGCAGCTGATCCAGAAACGATGGGTCTCCAACGTGTCGAAGTCGAGCTGCTCGTAGAGCACCCTGCCGTGGATTCTGTCGGTCACCACCCAGTTCTCAGTCTTGGCGCATCGTGAGTCAGGTGGGCCGCTGGACGGGTCGTCGTGGTTGGCCGCCGTGATCACGGCCACCCCGAACATCACGACGATCGCGGCGACGAGCGCGATGGCGCCCCACTTGATCAGCTTCACGGCGCGATCGGGGATGTGGAACGTCGTCTTCATCGGTCGCTCCTCAGCGTGGCGTGGCCATCAGGAGGTGATCGCTGCGAAGGCCCCGGATGTTGTCGGTCAGTGGGCTACCGCTACCTCGGGTGGACTCAATGCCGAGGATCTGACGCAGTCGACCTTCCTGCAGCACAAAGCGCGGCCGAGCCGAACCACTGCCTCGGCCCCGCCACGCCGTGGCGCTGAGCGCTCAGTGTGACTCGCGGGCGACGTCGTGGCCGCTGGCGCCGAGCAGGAAGTCCAGGTCGGCGCCGGTGTCGGCGCCGCGCACCGTGTTGACGTAGAGCTGCTCCCAGCCCCGGCGCGGCGCCGCGAGCGCGGCGGTCATGGCGGGGGCCGGTTCGCGCGCGGCGAGCTCCTCCCCGGTGAGGTCGACGTCGATGCGCCGGGCGGCGACGTCGAGGGTGATCCAGTCGCCGGTGCGGATCCGCGCGAGCGGGCCGCCGGCGGCGCCCTCCGGCGCGACGTGCAGCACGACCGTGCCGTACGCGGTGCCGCTCATCCGCCCGTCGCACACGCGCACCATGTCGCGCACGCCCGCGCGCAGCAGCTTCGGCGGCAGCGGCAGGTTCGCGACCTCCGGCATACCGGGGTAGCCGCGCGGGCCGCAGCCACGCAGCACCAGCACCGAGTCGGCGTCCACGTCCAGCGCCGGGTCGTCGATGCGGGCGTGCAGGTCCTCGACGGAGTCGAACACGAGCGCGCGACCGCGGTGGGTGAGCAGGTGCGGTGACGCCGCGGCCGGCTTGATGATCGCGCCGTCCGGGGCCAGGTTTCCGCGCAGCACGGCGATTCCCGCGCGTGCCCGCAGCGGCTCGGTACGTGAGTGGATCACCTCGGGGTCCCAGATCCGCGGGTCCGCCAGGTGCTCGGTGAGCGGGCGGCCGGTGACCGTCAGCGCCCGCGGGTCGAGCAGGTCGCGCACCTCGCCCAGCACCGCGTGCAGCCCGCCCGCGCGGTGCAGGTCCTCCATGAGGAAGCGGCCGGCCGGCTGCAGGTCGACGAGCAGCGGGACGTCCGCGCCGATGCGGTCGAAGTCGTCCAGGGACAGGGGGACGCCGAGGCGGCCGGCGATCGCGAGCAGGTGCACGACCGCGTTGCTCGACCCGCCGAGCGCCGCGAGCGCCACGATCGCGTTCTGGAACGAGCCGGCCGACAGCAGCGTGCTCGGCCGGCGGTCCCGCTCGACCATCTCGACGGCCAGCCGGCCGGTCTCGTGCGCGGCCGCGAGCAGCCGGCTGTCGGCGGCGGGCGTGCCGGCGGTGCCGGGCAGCGTGGTGCCGAGCGCCTCGGCGAGCAGGCCCATGGTGGACGCGGTGCCCATCGTGTTGCAGTGCCCGCGGCTGCGGATCATGGCGGACTCGCTCTGCTGGAAGTCCTCGTTCGACAGGGTGCCGGCGCGGACCTCCTCGGACAGCCGCCACACGTCCGTGCCGCAGCCGAGCGGGCTGCCGCGGAAGGTGCCGGTGAGCATCGGCCCGCCCGGCACGACGACCGCGGGCAGGTCGACCGACGCGGCCGCCATGAGCAGCGACGGGATCGTCTTGTCGCAGCCGCCGAGCAGCACGACGCCGTCGATCGGGTTGGCGCGCAGCATCTCCTCCGTCGCCATCGCCGCCATGTTGCGCCAGAGCATCGCGGTCGGCCGCACGTTCGTCTCGCCGAGGGAGACGACGGGGAGGTTCAGCGGCACGCCACCCGCGGCCCAGACGCCCTGCCGGACGCTGTCGGCCACCTCGTTCAGGTGGCTGTTGCACGGGGTGAGGTCCGACGCGGTGTTGGCGATCGCGATCTGTGGCCGTCCGGTGAAGGCGTCGTCCGGCGCGCCGCGGCGCATCCACGCGCGGTGGATGAAGCCGTTGCGGTCCTGGCCGCCGTACCACGCCTCGCTGCGCAGGGCCATGGCCACTCCTTCCGCTTAGGATCCGGGCAATCATGTCTTGTCTAGCTTTCATCATCACTGGTCCCGGGCGGGCCGAGGTGCGCGACGTGCCGGACCCGGTCGCCGGGCCGGGCGAGGTCGTCGTGGACGTCGAGCGGTGCGGGGTGTGCGGCACCGACGCGGAGTTCTTCACCGGCGAGATGGCCTACCTGCACACCGGCGAGGCGGCGTACCCGATCCGGATCGGGCACGAGTGGGCCGGCGTGGTCAGCGCCGTCGGGTCCGATGTGGACGATGCGTGGCTGGGCCGGCGGGTCACCGGCGACACGATGCTCGGCTGCGGGCACTGCGCGCGTTGCGCCGGCGGCCGCCAGCACCTGTGCGCGGACCGGCACGAGATCGGCATCCGGCGCGGCTGGCCGGGCGCGCTCGCGACGCGGCTGCCGGTGCCGGTGCGGGCGCTGCACGAGCTGCCGGTGGACGCGGAGCTGGGTGCGCTCGTCGAGCCGGGCGGGAACGCGGTGCGCGCGGTCCGGGCGGCGGCCCCGGCCGACCGGCTGCTCGTCATCGGCCCGGGCACGATCGGCCTGCTGTGCGCGCTGGTCGCGGCCGCCGGCGGGGCCGAGGTGCACCTGCTCGGCGTGACCCCCGAGTCGCTGGAGTTCGCGCGGTCGCTGGGTTTCCCGGCGTGGACGGCCGCCGAGCTGCCGGCCCTGCGGTTCGAGGCGGTGATCGACGCGTCGAACGCGCCGTCGTCGCCGGCGCGGGCGGTGGAGCTCGTGGAACCGGGTGGGCGGGTGGTGTTCATCGGCATCGCGGGGGCGGCGAGCCTGCTCGACACCCGCTCCCTGGTCCTGGCCGACCTCACGGCAACGGGCGTGCTGAGTGCCTCGGGCGGCCTTCAGGGCGCAATCGAGCGGTACGCCTCGGGCGCGGTGGACCCGCGGCCCCTCGTCGCGGCCACGGTGGGGCTGGACGAGGTGGCGGACGTGCTGGCGGGGTGGCGCCGCCCGGCGTGGGGCGCCGCCCCGAAGATCCACGTGGACCCCCGCCGCTGACGGGGGACTCGCGGTCGGGAACGGGGGACTCGCGGGGTCAGGCGGCGGCCACGACGGGGACCGGGGTTGTGGGGGGCAGGAAGACGTTGTCCACCACGACCGCCGTCGTGTTGTCGCGGGTGCCGGCCGCGCGGGCGGCGGCGATCAGGGCGCTCGCCGGGTCGGCGGCGGTGCGGACGATGCCGGTCATCGCCTCGTGGGTCAGCGTCTTGTGGACGCCGTCGCTGGTGAGCAGGAGGCGCGCCGGGGTGGACAGCGACGAGAGGCCGTACTCCGTGCGCGCCGCGGTGCGCACGCTGGTCAGCACCTGGTGCTCCATCGCCGGTTCCGGCACCGAGCCGCGGTCCCGGAAGTACTGCGCGAGCGTGTGGTCGGTGGTCAGCGCCAGCAGCGTCCGGCCGTCCCACGCGTACGCCCGCACGTCGCCGACCCACGCCAGCCGGTAGCCGGCGCCCAGCGGCTGCGCGACGACCAGGACGCAGTCGCCTGCGGCCGGGTCCGCCTCGACCGCGCGCCGGGCCGCGGCGAGTGCCGCCGCCGGGCCTTCGGTGGCCGGCACCGCCACGGCCGCGGTCACGGCGAGCAAGGCCGCCCGGGCCGCCTCCGGGGTGTCGCCGACGCCGTCGGCCAGCGCGACCACCAGGCCGCCCGACGCGTCGGCGTGCGAGGCGACCGCGTCCGCGTTCGTCGTGCGCGGTCCCTGGTACCCCGCGGTCTGCCACGTGCTCGCCAGGATCGGTCGTGCGGCCATGGTCGTCTCCTCCCGGTTACCCCAGGGTGCCCTCGCTACCTGTGCTTTTGCTGAGACCGGCGTGAGCCGTGGCTGTGGCCGGCATTCACCCGATGGGGCCGGCTCTGGACGCGGGCCGGTCCGGTGGTCCAATGTGGAGTAATCCGCTGATCGAGCTTCAAAGGAGAGGCATTGATCATGGCAATCCAGGACGCGGTCCCGGACATCCGGCCCAGGGCCGGGTACGACCTGCTCGCGGGGATCGACCTCGTGCTGCCGAGGCTCCCCGACACCGCCGATCCCGCCACGCTGGCCGACCATCTGACGACGGCCCTGGTGCGCTGCACCGCCTGCGGGGACATCTCGAGAGTCCGCGAGGAGGCCGCAGCCGTCCGCAACGCGGTCGCCCTCCTGCGCGCCGGCGCCGCCGGCGAGGCGGTGGCCACCCTCACGGAAGCCCGCGCCGGGCTGCTCACGTTCGCCCCCCTCGCCTGATCTCACGGCCTGATCTCACGGCCTGATCCCACCGCCCTGGCGGGGCCCGCGAGCCGCCCCCTCGCCGGCTCGCGGGCCCCGCGGTTCACTCGTCGGCCAGTGGCTCGGCACGCACCCGCTTCAAAGCGGGCGTGCACACCGACGCGGCCAGCAGCGCGACCAGCGCACCCAGCACGATCGGCGCGGCGAGCCACGGGCTCAGCGTCGGCGCGCTGTCCGACACCAGGCCGAACAGCCCGACGCCGACCGCGGTGCCGAGCGCGCCCGCGCCGACGGTCGCCACCAGCGCCGGCAGCGCCGCCTCGGCCCGCAGCGCGCGGGACAGCGTGCGTACCGGCGTGCCCGCGGCCATCAGCGCGCCGAAGGTGCGCCGCCGGTCGAGCACCGAGCCGGCCGTCGCGATCGCGGCGCTCAGCCCGGCGAGCACGGACGCGGTCACCAGGCCGATGATGGTCAGCCGGCGCAGGTCGGCCAGCTGCGTGTCCTGGTTGCCGAGCTCGAGCTCCTTGCTGATCACCTGCGCGCCCGCGGCCGCGGCGAGCATCGCCGTCCGCGCCGTCTCCCGGGTCGCGTCGTCGGCCGCGACCGCGATGCTCACGTCGAGCAGCGGCACGTCCGCCGGCCACAGCGCCGGGTCGACGATCACCACGTCCGGCGCGCCGCCACCGGTGACCACCTCGCCGTCCCGCAGCGGCACCGCCGGCGCCTCCGGCCCGCCGGCGCCGGTCGCGCCGAGCCCGGACACCGGCACCGGCGAGTCGAGGTAGACGGCCGGCTCGTCCCGGCAGGCCAGCGACTCCGTGCCGGGCAGCACGCGTTTCGCCGACGCGCAGTCGGCCACCACCGCGGCGAAGTACTGGCCGCCCGCGCGCAGCTCGCCCTGCCCGACCCGCACCGCGCGCTCGGCGAGCCCGTAGCGCTCGAGCCGCCGGTCCACGGCCGCCACTGCCTCGTCCGCGCCTTCCGGGTCGGCCGAGAAGTACAGCACCGGCGTGCGGAACTGGCTGTAGTACCCGGCCTCCGACTCCAGGCTCGGCATCAGCGTCAGCGCCATGGAACCCGCGAACACCGCGAGCACCACCCCGGCCGACGCGCGGTAGGCGGCCTTCGGGTCGTCGCGCAGCCGCCGCCCGGCGAGCAGCGTCGCCGGCCGACGCCAGGTCCGCGTGAAGATCCCGCCGAGCGCCGAGGTGACCCACGGCCCGACCACCGTCGGCGACCACATGAGGATGCCGAGCGAGACCAGGACCGGGAGCAGCATGCTCCCGCTCTCGTTCGACAGCGACAGGAAGAACAGCCCCGCCGCGGCCGGCACGAACAGCAGCCGGATCCCGGACAGCGGCTTGCGGGTGTGGCCGCCGGTCGCGGTCAGCGGCCGGCGCACGACCCGGCGGAGCCCGGCGACCGCGGCGCCGACCACGAGCGCGGGGATCGTCACGGCGACGAGCAGGGTCGGCACGGCGCCGAGCGTGAAGTCGCCGGGGAACCACGTGCCGCCGTCCCAGGGCACCCACGTCGCGAGCCAGTGCACCAGCGGCCCCGCCACCACGCCGAGGAGCGCGCCCGCCACCGCGGCGAGCCCGGTCTCGGCGGCGACCATCGCCGTCACCTGCGCGGGCGTGGCGCCGGCCAGCCGCAGCGCCGCGAGCCGCCGCTCCCGGCGGGCCGCGGTCAGCCGCGACGCCGACGCCACGAGCACGAGGCTCGGCACCAGCAGCACGACCACGCCGACCCCGGACATGAGCGCGAGCAGCGGGTCGACCGCGGCGGTCCCGGAGCCGAGCGACGGACGCTCGGTCGCGCCCGCCGGCATCGTGTCCGGCGCGTGGCCGACGAGCACGGCGAGCTGTTCGGGGAAGCGCAGGGCCTCGTCGCCGAGCAGGCCGGCCGGTCGCGCGCCGAGCCGGTCGGCGAGCTGGGCCGCCGGGCGGTCCGCCACCAGCGTCGCGAGGTCCGGCGAGAGCAGCATCTCGCCCGGGGCGGGCAGCCGGTCGATGCCCGGCGGCAGCTGGACCGACGTCGCGTCGACGAGCGGCGCCACGTCCACCCGGGTGATCCGCCGGCCGTCGACCTCGTCGGTGGCCGTGCTCCAGGTGATCTCGGCGGGACCGGCCGCGGCGGTGTCGGGCGCCTGCCAGAGGGCGCGCTCGGCGCGGGCCTTCGTGGCGAACGGCAGGCTCACCAGCAGCAGCACGAGGCCGGTGGCGACCGCTACGCCGAGGGCGGTGAGCAGCGTGGCGGCCTGCGTGCGGCGGTCGGCCCGCAGCACGCGCAGGCTGAGCTGGACCGGGTTCATCCGACCGGCACCGCCGTGCTCGTCGCGGACTCGATGCGACCGTCCCGGATGGACACCGTGCGCGGCAGGCCGGCCGCGAGCTCGCGGTCGTGCGTCACGATGATCACGGCGGCCCCGGTCGAGCCGGCGGCGTCGACGAGCGCGCGCACGGTGGCGTGTCCGGTCTTCGTGTCCAGCGCGCCGGTCGGCTCGTCGGCGAAGATCACCTTCGGCCGGTGCGCGATCGCCCGCGCGATGGCCACCCGCTGCGCCTCGCCGCCGGAGAGCTCACCCGGGCGGCGGCGTTCCTTGCCGGTGAGCCCGAGCCGGCCGAGCCAGTCGCGCGCCGAGGCCATCGCCTCGGGCCGGCTGCTGCCACCGAGCAGCAGCGGCAGCGCCACGTTCTCCTCGGCGGTCAGCTCGGTGACGAGCATGCCCTGCTGGAAGACGAAGCCGAACTCGTCGCGGCGCAGCTCGCTGCGCCGGGTCTCGGACAGCTGGTCGATCCGTTGCCCGGCAAGGGTGATCTGCCCTTCCTCGGCGCGCAGGATCCCCGCGAGCACGTGCAGCAGCGAGGTCTTGCCCGAGCCCGACGGGCCCACGATCGCCAGCACCTCGCCGGCCCGGATGTCGATGTCGACGCCGTCCAGCGCGCGCTGGTCGCCGTAGCGCTTGACCAGCCCCCGTCCCGACAGCAGCGGTGTCGTGTGGTTGTGCACGGGATCTCCCCTGTGGTTCCAGCCGGGTCGCCGGCTGACTGATGTCGCGGGACAGCCTGGGGGAGCGGGGTGCCCGGCCACTTCGGGCAGATGGCCATGGCCCGCCGGGCGGGCATCGGCCGATCGGCCGATGCGCACCGACCGATCGGCTTGGCAGGAAAATTACGCCATTCCGTTCTGAACATGCGTACTGTCATGGACTTCTTGCGACGACTGACGCTACGCTTCCCGTGATCGTCGGCTGACCCCCTGCACGAGGCCGGAGCTCACCATGTCGCGCTGCCTTCCGTTCGCGTTGCTCGCCCTGCTCGCCGCCCTGCTGGTCGCGCCCGCCCCGGTCGCGGCCGCCCCACCCGGGCCGGCGGCCGCGCTCTCGCCGAACGTCCACCTCTTCTACTACCCGTGGTACGGCAGCCCGGCCGGGAGCGGGAGCTACCGGCACTGGCCGCAGGGCGGGCACACCCCGCCCGACGACGTCGGCGCGGACCTCTACCCCGTGCTCGGCGCGTACGACTCCGGCGACTTCGCGGGCGCGGTGGAGCAGCACATGCGGTGGGTCGAGCAGTCCGGTGCCGGCGTGCTCGTCTACAGCTGGTGGGGTCAGGGGTCCTATGAGGACGGTTTGGTGCCGGGCGTGCTCGACGCGGCGGCCCGGCACGGCATCGAGGTCGCCTGGCACCTCGAGCCGTACGGCGGGCGCACCGCAGCGTCCACTGTGGACGACATCCGGTACATCGACGCGCGGTACGGGAGCCACCCGGCCTACTACCGGGCGGCCGAGTTCGGGAACAAGGGCGCCTTCTACGTGTTCTCCAGCCTGTCCATCCCCGACGACGAATGGGCCGCGCTGGACGCGGTGACCGGGAACGACATCGTGCTGGCGCAGACCACGGACGTCTCGCGCATCGACCACTTCTCCGGCCTGTACACCTACGACGCGATCGCCGGCGCGAGCGCGCCCGGGTGGGAGAGTGCCGGCGAGTACGCCAAGGCGCACGGGCTGGTCTGGGCGCCGTCGGTCGGCCCGGGCTATATCGACGACCGCGCGGTGCCGGGCAACACGACGCCGACGCTGGGCCGCGCGGACGGCGCCACGTACGACCTGGAGTGGGGCAACGCGCTCGACCCGGCGAAGGGCGGCGTGCCCACGTGGGTGTCGGTGACGTCGTTCAACGAGTGGCACGAGGGCTCGGTGATCGAGCCGGCGCGCAGCGGTCCGCCCAGCGGGTTCGGCTACCAGACCTTCGACGGCGCGTACGGCCGGACCGGCGCCGACGCGGAAACGGCCTACCTGGACCGGACCGCGTTCTGGGCGGCGCGGTTCGAGGCCGCTCGTGGTGCGCCCGAATAGCCGATCGATCTTTGCTCCGTTCGGTCCGTTTGATCTTCCTGCCCCCCGGGTATCCGCGCTGCGGTCATTGTCCCGGTCGACCGGACCGGGCCCAGTCGGGGAGGACGCTCATGGCGCAACAGTCGGACGGGGAGACGAAAGCGGCAGCGAGCGCGCCGGACCAGAGAACACTGCGCAGGGCCATCGCGGCGTCGGCGATCGGCAACATGACCGAGTGGTTCGACTACGGCGTCTACGCCTACACGGCCACCTACATCGCCGCCGTGTTCTTCCCGAGCGACAACCCCACAGTGTCCACTTTGAACAGTCTGCTCGTGTTCGCGGTCTCGTTCCTCATCCGGCCGATCGGCGGCATGGTCTGGGGTCCGCTGGGTGACCGGCTCGGCCGCCAGCGCGTGCTTGCGACGACGATCCTCCTGATGGCCGGTGCGACGTTCTGCGTCGGCCTGCTGCCGGGGTACGCGACGCTCGGCGTCGCCGCCCCGATCCTGCTGGTCGTGCTGCGGATGATCCAGGGCTTCTCGACCGGCGGCGAGTACGGCGGTGCGGCGACGTTCATGGCCGAGTACGCGCCGGACCACAAGCGCGGCAAGTACGGCAGCTTCCTGGAGTTCGGCACGCTGGCCGGCTTCACGCTCGGTGCCGCGCTCGCGCTGGTCGCCGAGACGCTCGTCGGCTCGGAGAACATGGCCGCGTGGGGCTGGCGCCTGCCGTTCCTCATCGCCGCGCCGCTGGGCATCATCGGGCTGTACCTGCGCAGCAAGCTCGAGGACACGCCGGTGTTCCGCGAGTGTGCCGCGGAGGGCAAGATCGACGAGAAGGCGAAGTCGCACCTCAAGGACCTGCTCAAGTTCTGGAAGCCCTTGCTGCTGCTCATGGGCCTGGTCGTGACGCTGAACATCGTGAACTACACGCTGCTCGCGTACATGCCGACATACCTGGAGAACGAGATCGGCCTGTCCTCGAAGGCGGCGCTGATCCTGATCATCATCGGCCAGCTCGCGATGATGGCGCTGGTGCCGTTCTCGGGCGCCTGGTCGGACCGGGTGGGCCGCAAGACGTTGTGGTGGATCTCGGTGATCGGCCTGTTCGTCATGGCGATCCCGATGTTCCAGCTGATGTCGAAGGGCTTCACGGGCGCGGTGATCGCGTTCGCGGTGCTGGGCCTGCTCTACGTGCCGCAGCTGTCGACGATCTCCGCGATGTTCCCGGCGATGTTCCCGACGCACGTGCGCTATGCCGGCTTCGCCATCGCGTACAACATCTCGACGTCGCTGTTCGGTGGCACCGCCCTGGCGGTCAACCAGGGCTTCATCGACGCGACCGGCGACCTGCTGTTCCCGGCGTACTACATGATGGCCGCCTGCGCGGTCGGCGCCGTCGCGTTGGTGTTCGTCCCGGAGACCCGGGCGTGCTCGATCCGCGGGCGCGGCATTCCCGGTGTGGACACGAAACCCCAGCTGGAGCCGGTGTCCGTCGCCCGGTAGCGGGTGGGTGAGTCCACATCGGATCGATTGGGTTGGAGGAGCCAAGCCAGCAGGTACAGTGTCCTCCGTGAAACGCGCCTGCTCGATAGCCCGCAGCCTGGAGGTGCTGGGGGAGAAGTGGTCGCTCCTGGTCATCCGCGAGGCGCTGGCCGGCGTGACGCGCTTCGCCGAGTTCCGGGCCGGGCTGGGCGTCGCGCCGGACATCCTCACCGCCCGGCTCGGCACGCTCGTCGACGCGGGCGTGCTCGAGCGGGTGCCCTACCGGGAACCCGGTAGCCGCCAGCGCCACGAGTACCGCCTCACCGATGCGGGCCGCGAGCTCAAGGTCGTGCTCGGGGCGCTGCAGCAGTGGGGCGACACGCACCGCCCGCCCGCCGACGGTCCGGGCGTCACGCGGCGCGCCGAGGACGGGCGGGCGCTCGACGTGGCCTTCGTCGACCAGCGGGGGCGGTCCGTGCCGCTGCGCGAGGTCCGCTTCGAGGCGCAGCGCGGGGCCCTGCCCTAGCCGCGGGTCCGGGCCCGGACGTGGATGCGCTCGCCCTGCTTGCCGAACAGGCTGAGGACCTCCACCGGCCGGTCGCCCGCCGCGCCGAACCAGTGCGGCAGCCGCGTGTCGAACTCGGCCGCCTCGCCCTGGCCCAGCACCACGTCCTGCGAGGCCAGCAGCAGCCGCAGCCGGCCCGACAGCACGTACAGCCACTCGTAGCCCTCGTGGGTGCGCTGGTCCGGCGGATCGGCCGACACCGGGATGATCATCTTGTACGCCTGCAGCCCGCCGGGCTGGCGGGTCAGCGAGACCACGGTGCGGTCGCCGATCCGCCGCGGCTCGAACCGCACCCGCGGGTCGCCGACCTTGGGTGCGCCGACCAGGTCGTCCAGCGGGACCTGGTGGGCGGCCGAGATCGGCAACAGCAGCTCCAGGCTCGGTTTGCGCTGGCCGGACTCCAGCCGTGACAGCGTGCTCTTCGAGATGCCGGTGACCTCGGACAGCTCGGCCAGCGTGACGCCACGCTGGCGGCGGACGCGGCGCAGCCGGGGACCCACCTCGGCCAGTGACTCGGTGATGGTCATGTTCCCAGTATCGGCAACAAAGGTTGTCAGTCCAGCGACACCACCCGCACGCTGGCGGTGGAGGTGGTCGACATGTACGACGTAGTGATCATCGGAGGCGGGGCGGCCGGTCTGTCGGCGGCGCTGGTACTGGGCCGGGCGCGCCGCACGGTCGCGGTCGTCGACGCGGGGGAGCCGCGCAACGGGCCCGCGCACGCCCTGCACGGCTTCCTGTCCCGGGACGGCATGGACCCGGCCGACCTGCTCGCCACCGGCCGGCGGGAGGTGGCCGGCTACGGGGTCGAGCTGATCGAGGACAAGGTGCTCGCCGCCGAGCCCGGCTTCGCGGTCCGGCTCGCGGGCGGGCGGGTGCTCCAGGCGCGGCAGCTGATCGTGACGACCGGCCTGCGCGACGACCTGCCCGCCATCCCCGGCCTCGCGCAGCGGTGGGGCACCGACGTGGTGGTCTGCCCGTACTGCCACGGCTACGAGGTCCGCGACCAGCCGCTCGGCGTCATCGCGAGCGGGGCGAAGGGCGCCATGAAGGCCCTGCTGGTCCGCAACTGGTCGCCGGACGTCGTGCTGTTCCCGGGCACCGAGCCGGTCGAGGACGAGCGGCTCGCGGCGCGTGGCATCCGGGTCGTGCCGGGCGAGGTCACCCGCATCGTTTCGGAGCACGACCGGCTCACCGGCGTCGAGGTCGGCGGCCGGGTCGTGCCGCGCACCGCGGTGTTCCTCATGCCGGACTTCGTGCCGTCGGACGGCCTGCTGCGCGACCTGCGCTGCGAGGTCGACGAGCACGGCTGGGTGCGCGTGGACCGGGCCGGGCGGACGAGCGTGCCCGGCGTGTGGGCCGCCGGCAACGTCGTCGACCCGATGGCACAGCTGATCACGGCGGCCGGCGCCGGTTCCTACACCGCGGGCATGCTCAACAACGACCTAGTACTCGTCGTGGAACCGTAGGTCCGGGCTGCCCGCACCCGCGCCGAGACCGGTGACGCGCCCCGGCGGCTGCTCCCACGCCTCCTGCCTGCCCAGCGCGGTCAGGTCGAGGTAGGCGCTGGTACCGCCCGGCTGCTCGAGGCCGCGGGCGAACGTGGAGTACGTGTGGAACACGCGGTCCCCGTCGCGCAGGAACGCGCTGATGCCGGGATAGTCGCCGCGCCGGGCCGGTCCCCATTCGAAGCCGATCGCGGCCAGCTCGTCCTCCGCGCGGTAGTTCAGCAGCACCGGCGCGACCCGCTCGTCGACGGTGGCGTGGAAGTCGTAGTTGAAGGCGCTGCCAGCCGAGGAGTACCAGGGGAACGTCCAGCCCATCCGCTCGCGGAACGGCGCGATGCGGGACTGCGGCGCGCGCGACACGGCCGCGAGCGTCGTGCCCCGGGCGTGCAGGTGGGCGAGGTGGCCGATGTTGTCCGCGGTGGCCGAGCAGCTCAGGCAGCCGGTGGACCGGGGCACCTCGGTGCCGTCCGCAAGCAGGTCGTAGGTCCACATGAAGTGGTGCACGATCAGCTGCCGGCGTCCCTCGAACAGGTCGAGCAGGCTCGCCGTGCCGTCCGGACCCTCGAACACGTACGGCTCGTCCACCAGCACCATCGGCAGCCCGCGGCGCGCGGCGTTCAGCTCGTCGCGCGCCTTCGTGGCCGCCTTCTCCTTGGCCAGCAACGACTTGCGCGCCGCCAGCCACTCCTGCCTCGTCACGACGTCCGGCAGGTTCAGTGTTTCGCTCATACCCATACAGACCAGCATCGCCGACGGAACTCATCGGTGGGAGCGTCAGCCGCCGTTCTCGAGCCCGCCGCGCTCGGTCACCAGCCGGGCCAGGTCCCGCAGCTTGACGTTGCGGGCCTGGGACTCCGTGCGCAGCAGCTCGAACGCCTGCTCCCCGGTCAGCTTGTGCCGCTCCATCACGATGCCGACCGCCTCGCCGATGTCCTGCCGGATGCCGATCGCCTCGTGCAGTTCCGCCTCGTGGCGCGCGCTCGCGAACGCGACCGCCGCGTGCGCGGCCAGCAGCCAGCCGATGTGCTCGGTCCGCCGGCCGAAGGCGTCCGGCCGCGACGCGTACAGGTTCAGCGCACCGAGGTTCTGCTCCTCGGTGAACAGCCAGAACCCCATCGCGCTGCCGATCCCGAGCTCGTGCGCGGCCGGCGCGTACCGGGGCCAGCGGTCCGTGGCGGCCGCCATGTCGGTGATCCGGAAGACCGGCTCCTCGAGCAGCGTCGCGTGCAGGCACGGGCCCTCGCCGAGCTCGCCCTGGATCCGGTCGGACTCCCGCGCGAGATCGTGTGTCGCGGCGAGCGTGCGCACCGCGCCGTCGGTGACGACGAGGATGCCGGCCGCCTCGCACCCGTCGACGAGCTCGACCGCGTGGGTGACCACACGGTCGAGCGTCTGCTGGAACGTGGGCGCGTCGAGCAGGTCCCGCGCCATGCCGGCGAGGGCGGCGGCGATCCCGTCGGGATCCGCCGGGTGCGTCATCGGGAGCCTGGACGCAGGAAGTCCGCCACCACGGGCCCGACGACGGACGGGTCGATCGTGTGGTTGACGCCGCCGGGCACCTCGACGTGGTGGCCCGCGGGCAGCACGGCCGCGGTCTTGGCCGCCGACTGCGCGAGCAGCGGCCACGTCTGCGCGCCGTGCATGATCAGCGCCGGCTTCGTCAGCCCGGCCGGCGGTTCCGCGCCGGTCGCGATGGACGAGTCGTACACGACACTCTGCGCCATCGCCTCCAGCGCCGCGAACATCGGCGAGCGCCGGATCCCCGCCACGATCTCGGCCGGCAGCCGGATGCCCTCGGTCTGGAACAGCACGACCGCGTCGGCCGCCCGGCCCGCGTCGACCAGCTCGCCGAGCCGGGCCGGCAGGTCCGCGGCGTTGCCCTCGCCGAACAGGTACGGCGGCTCGTAGCAGACGACCCGGTCGACGGCGGCCGAGCGCGTGGCCGCGTGCAGCGCGAGGATCCCGCCGGAGGAGAGGCCGAACACGTGCGCGCGCCCGCCGGCCTCGGCGATCAGCGCTTCGAGGTCCTCGACTTCGCGGTCGATCGACCACGGCTTCGTGTTGCCGCTGTCGCCGCGTGCCCGGCGGTCGTAGGTGAGCACGGTGAACTCGTCCGCCAGCTCGGCGGCCAGTGGGGCGAGCGTGTCGCGGAGGTTGAACGCGCCGGCGACGAACACGATCGCGGGGCCGGTGCCCGCACGGTCGTAGGCGATGGTGGTCCCGTCGGGGGAGGTGAGGGTGTTCATGCCCCACCGACGAACCGCGCCGCGCCGCATCGACACCCCGGCGCCACGATGTGCGAGACGGTCATCGGCCCAGGTTAGACGACGGCGAGGCCGCCGCGACCGGGTGGCGCGGCGGCCTCGTCGTCGTTGGGATCGATCAGCCCGCCACAGCGGCGGCACGCACGGCGGCCACCGCATCCGGCACGGTCTCGTAGGTCGGCAACCGCTCGACCAGGCCCAGCACCTCGAGCGGGCGCAGCACCGGCCGGGTGCTGGCCACCACGGCCCACGCCCGGTTGTCCCGCGCGGCCCGGCGATGGGCGTCGGTGAGCACCGTCAGGCCGGCGGCGGCGAGGAAGTCGACGCCGGTGAGGTCGACCACGAGGCCCTGCGCGGCGTCGAGGTGGCCGTCCACGCACAGGCGCAGGGCAGGCACGGTCAGCAGGTCGATCGCGCCGAAGACGTGCGCGACGACCGGGTGGTCGGCTCGCCGCTCCACGTCGATGTCGAAGACCGGGTCCGCCGGTGACTCGGCGTCACCGGGGCCTCTCGGCAGTGGCGCAGCGAAATCGCTGCGGGTCCACAGGGGAATGTCGTGCACGAAGTACGCCTCTTCTCGTTGTTGACGAGTAGTAGGAGTACACGAGCGCACAAGAAGAAGTGGTGACGCAATGCTGCACCAGTACGCCGTTCACTGCTGAGGCGCGCTCCGCCTCCAATAACGGCTGGTTGCTCAACCGCGCATCTATCAACCGTAAGCCCCTCGCCGCAACATCACAAGCCCACCGGTCGGTCCGAAAGCCCGTTGAACGGCAACCGAAAGCGCTGCGTAGCCGTCCACTGAGGACTACGAAAAGCCGTCCGCGGCGGCCCGGCCGGCGTCCGCGAGGGCCCTGACCACCCCGGCAACCGCGTCCGGGCGACCGAGCGGCAGCGCGCCTCGATCCGGTCCCGGTCACTGCCCGTGGTCTTGGTGACGACCCGGGCCTTCGGCGTGTCGGGGGTGCTCACCTCGTCTCCCGGATCACGTCCGCAGCCGGCTTGTCCGTGCAGACGCCGTTGAACCGCGGGTGCCGCAGCCGGCCCACCCGCGTCCACTCCGCGAACCCGACCCTGATCACCAGCTCCGGCCGCACCCAGTGCGCGGTCCCCTCGGTGACGTCGTCGGCGAACGGGCACTCCGCCCGCCGGATAGCCTCGAGCCGGTCGCGCAGCCGGCGCAGCATCGCGCGGTCGTAGCCGGTGCCGACCTTGCCGGCGTAGCGGAGCCGCTCCCCGTCGTGGTACCCCACGAGCAGCGCGCCGAACCCCTCCCGCGCACCCTGTGGCTCGGTGAAGCCGCCGACCACGAAGTGCTGCTGGCGCACGCAGTCGAACGTCAGCCAGTCCGCCGAGCGGCCCTGCCGGTAGGGCGAGTCCGCCCGCTTCGCGACCAGCCCGTCCCAGCCCAGGTCGCGCGCGTGCCGGAAGTACGCCTCGCCGTGGCGGTGGTGGTGCTCGTTGAACCGCAGCGGGTCCAGGTAGCGGAACACGTTGCGCAGCAAGGCTTTTCGCTGTCGCAACGGCCGGTCGGTGACCAGCGAGCCGTCGAGGGAGAGCAGGTCGAACAGGCAGTAGTGCACGGCCACCCCCGCCGCGCCGGCGTCGCGGCGCAGCCGCGTGCGCAACCGGGCGTGGCTCGTGGCCCGCCCGTCGAACGCGACGATCGCGCCGTCGGCGACGAACCGGGGCCCACCCAGCGCGTCCAGCGCGGCCACCACTTCGGGGAACACGTCGTCGAGCCGGCGGCGCTCGCGCGACCACAGCTGCGGCGCGCCGCCCTCGCGCACGGACACGACGCGCACGCCCGTGAGCTTGCGCTCGAAGACCCAGTCCGCACCGGAGAACCGGCGGTCGGTGGGCGTGGCGAGCATCGGCGGCAGCCAGCCGGTCATGTGCGGCCTCTCCTGGATGGTCAGCCGCGCCTACCCGCTGCCGGGTGTCGCGAAACATCCGTTCGCGCTGCGTGCCCGGCCGGTCGCCGAGAGCCGCGGCTCAGACCGGGTCGGCGGAGCTGATGCCGGGGATCTGCCCGCCGCGGAAGGCGTCGACGAACAGCCGGTGGTCGTCGCGGGTGCGCTCGGCGTAGGCCAGCGCGAAGCCGGTCAGCTCGCGCACGAACGCGTCCTCGTCGGCGATCACCGCGGCGATCGCCTCCTCGACCTGGAAGTCGACGAGCGACTGCTCGGAGTCATCGTCGGCGACGCAGTGCATCTTCGCCGTGGCCCGCCCCAGGTAGGCGAGCACCGGATCCATCTCGTTCGGCTCGGTGAGCTCGGCCCAGTCCAGGTCGCTCTCGTACGGCGACAGCTCGGCGACCACGAACCCCGTGCCGTCGATCTCGGTGTGCCCGAGCCACGGGTCCGCGTGTGCCTGCAGGGCCCGCTGGGACACGGCCGTGCGGTGGCCCTCGTGGTGGAAGTACGAGCGGATGCGTTGCTCGTCGACGACCCGGCTCGGCGCGGCCACGTTGCCCTGTTTCATCGACAGCACCACGTCGTTCTCCAGCGCCTGCGTGTGCCCCTCGACCAGGACGTTGTACGCGGGCAGCCCGGCCGACCCGATGCCGAAGCCCGAGCGGGCCACGACGTCCTTGACGAAGTAGCTGTGTCCCTTGAGCCGCTTGCCCTGCGGGATGGTGTCCAAGTAGGACTCGAAGGCACGCAGCACGGCCGCGCGCTCGCCGCCCTCCAGCTCGCGCACGCCCAGCCGGCGGGTGAACTCGCGCTCGTAGTCGCTGACCGTGGTGAGCGTGTCGAGCAGGTCGATCCGCGTGCGGGTACGGGCGCGCAGCAGCACGTCGTGCAGGACGCCCTCGGTGCTGTCGAGCTGCAGGCGCACCAGCTCGTCGCCGGGCCGGTCGGCGTACTCCCGCACCTGGCGGACGTAGGCGCGCAGGTAGGTGCCGACCAGCCGGGCGATGTCCTCGTCCGAGATCGCCTTGCTCCACGCCATCAGCGCGACGCTAGCGACCAGGCGCTTGAGGTCCCAGGTGAAGCTGCCGAGGTAGGCCTCGTCGAAGTCGTTGACGTCGAACACGAGCGTGCCCGAGGCGTCCATGTACGTGCCGAAGTTCTCCGCGTGCAGGTCGCCCTGGATCCACACGCGGCTGGTCCGCTCGTCGGCCCACGGGTCCCGCTCGTGGACCATGTCGGCGTAGAAGAGGCAGGCCGTGCCGCGGTAGAACGCGAACGGCGCCGCGGCCATCTTGCGGAACTTGCGGCGGAAGGCCACCGGGTCGGCGCGCATGAGCTCGTCGAACGCCTCGACCAGCACGCGGACGATGTCCTTCGCGCGCTCGTCCTCGCCCCGCTCCCGGATCCGGTCGACACATCCACCCATAGGTCAACATTGCCACCGAATCGGGCGGCGCGCGTGGCGGCCCTAGCGTTCGGCGGCCGGTCCGGCGGTGGTACGCAGGTGCCCGAGGTCCTCGACGGTCGGCGCCGCGAGCAACGTGCCGGTGGCGAGGTGGTTCTGCAGCACGCGCAGGTCCTCGGCCATCTCGGCGAGGGTCTCGCGGGGCCGCCAGTGGGCGCCGCGGCCGTCGCGCAGGTGCTCGGCGTCCAGCGCGGCCACCTGCTCGGCGAGCCGGCCCCACGCGGCGGCGAGCTCGTTGGTCTGCGCGACGGCCCGGGCGAGCGACGAGGTCAGCTCCGCGAGGTCGGCCCCGCCATCCGTGGCCGCCGCCGCGTTCGCCGCCGTGGATGCCGCAGTGGTGTCGCACAGGGCGTGCTCGACGTCCGGACGGACGTCGAGCACCGTGCGCTGGCCGGTCGCGTCCAGCAGCCGCAGCACGGTCGACCCGGCCGCGACCACGCGCAGCGCCGCGGCCCGCGTCGAGAGCCGGGCCTTCGCGTCGAGCAGCACGGACAGCCCCGAACAGGACAGGAAGGACGTCTCGGACAGGTCGCAGACCAGCACGCCGGTCGCCGGGTCGGCCGCCGGTGCGGCCAGCTCGGCGGCGAGCACGGCGCGGTTGGCGAGGTCGACCTCGCCCGTGGCGGACACGACGACCACGCCGTGGCGCGGCGTGTAGGTGCGCAACTCGAGTGGCAGCCCGGCAGCGGTAGGCCGGGGATGGATGGCGCGCGGTGACCTCGCGCGGCGAGTACGGATCGGATCAGTCATTCGTGCCTCCGGAGGTTTCGAGGCGCACGGCTGACTGCGTAACCGTGAGGCGTGGTCACCCTAGCTCCGCAGGCTGCCGGGGGGAAGGCTCCGGCGACCGTCCACGGCGAACTCAAGGCCCGAGCGCCCACCGCGTCCGCGGCGCGGCGGCCAGCGCGAGGTTCCAGGAGTCTGCCCGGGCGGCGGTTAGGGTCGAGGGCATGCGGCGTCGGTTGCTCCACTGGACGGTGCTCGTTCCCGTGCTCGCGCTCGTCGCGTTCGTCCTGACCTGGGGGCGCCACCCCGGCGCCGTGCTCGTCGCGATCGTCGCGGTGTTGCTCGCCGGGGCCGTGCTCGCGGCCGTGCACCACGCGGAGGTCGTGGCGCACCGGGTGGGGGAGCCGTTCGGCTCGCTCGTGCTCGCGGTGGCGGTCACCGTGATCGAGGTGGCGCTGATCGTCACCTTGATGGTCTCCGGCGGGCCGGAGACCGCCACGCTCGCGCGGGACACCGTGTTCGCCGCGCTCATGCTGAGCACGACGGGCATCGTGGGGCTCTCGCTGCTGCTCGGCGCGCGCCGGTTCGGGGTCACGTTGTTCCACGCCGAGGGCACGGGCGCCGCGCTCGCCACGGTGACCACGCTCGCGACGATGAGCCTCGTGCTGCCGACGTTCACCACGAGCCGGCCGGGCCCGGAGTTCTCGACCGCGCAGCTGTCGTTCGCGGCGCTGGCCTCGCTCGCGCTGTACGCGATGTTCGTGCTCACGCAGACCGTGCGGCACCGCGACTTCTTCCTGCCGGTTGCCCAGCAGGGCGAGGTGCCCGAGGAGGAGCACGCGCCGCCGCCGACCGCGCGCGCGGCGCTGACCAGCCTGGGACTGCTGCTGGTCGCGCTGGTCGCCGTCGTGGGCCTGGCCAAGGTCGAGTCCCCGGCGATCGAGGAGGGGGTCGCGTTCGCGGGCTTTCCGCCGTCGTTCGTGGGCGTGGTGATCGCGATCCTGGTGCTGGCGCCGGAGACGCTCGCCGCCGTGCGGGCCGCCCGCCTTGGCCGGATCCAGACCAGCCTGAACCTGGCGTACGGCTCGGCGATCGCGAGCATCGGTCTCACCATCCCGACCATCGCGCTGGCGACGGTCTGGCTGGACGGACCGCTGGTGCTCGGCCTCGGCGCGACGCAGCTGGTCCTGTTCGCGCTGACGGTGGTGGTCAGCGTGCTGACCGTCGTGCCGGGCCGGGCGACGCGGCTGCAGGGCGGCGTGCACCTGGTCCTGCTCGCGGCGTTCGTCTTCCTCGCGGTCAACCCCTGACTGCGGCAGGCACTAGTGTCCGGTTCCGTGCCGACGTACGTTGCGCTGCTGCGCGGGATCAACCTGGCCGGGAAGCGGCGGGTGGCGATGGCCGACCTGCGTGCCTGGCTCGAGGAGCTGGGCTACGACGGCGTGCGCACGTTGCTGCAGAGCGGCAACGCCGTGTTCCGCTCCGCCAAGCGCCCCGCGACCGTGGAGCGGGAGGTGGAGGCCAAGCTGGCCGAGCGCGCCGGGTTCAGCGTCGACTGCGTGATCCGGACCGCCGGCGAGCTGCGCGCGGTGGTCGAGGCGGACCCGCTCGGCTCGGTGGCCGACAACGGCTCGCGCTACCACGTGTCCTTCCTGCGCGCCGAGCCCCCGCGGCCGGACCTCGCCCCCGACGCCTTCGCCCCGGAGCTGTTCCACGTCGGCCCGCGGGAGATCTACTTCTGGACGCCCCGCGGCACGACCGACTCCAAGGTGCTCGCCGCCTTCCCGGTCAGGAAGGGCGAGGTGGTGACCATGCGCAACTGGAACACCGTGACCAAGCTGCTGGCGCTGGCGGAGGGCTGACCGCCGCGGCCTGACAGCGCTGAGTGCCGAACCGGGTGCGCTGCGTGGCCGACCGGGCCGCCGGGTGCCGGCGGGTGACCTCTAACATCTGGCCACATGTCCGGCCTCAGCCTGATGACCTTCAACATCGGCAGCCCCTCCGTGGAGCGTGCCCACCGTCAGCTGGCCTGGCTCGCCACCCGGCACGAGGACGTCTTCGTGCTGACCGAGACCAGGACCTCTGACGGCTGCCGCCATCTGGCCGACGCCTTCCGCACGGCCGGCTACGCGGTGGTGTACCCGAAACCGGGCCCGGGGGACTACGGGGTCATGGTCGTCAGCAGGCTCCCCGTCCAGGTTGACCCGATCGGGGCACATCTGTCGTTCCTACCCGAACGGGTGGCCGGCGTGATGATCTCCACGGACCTGGGGCTCGTCCGCGTGCTCGGCGCCTACGCGCCCACCCGCGACGCCACGGCCGACCGCACCGAGCGCAAGCGCCGCTGGCTGTCGGAGTTCTCCACCGCGCTCGGCGCGAACGGGCTCACCGACTCCGGCGCGGAGACCGTGCTGCTGGGCGACCTCAACGTCATCGAGCCGGACCACGAGCCGAGCTACACGACGTTCCGCTGGTTCGAGTACGACTTCTACCGCGGCCTCACCGACAAGCACGGCCTCGTCGACGCGTTCCGCCACCTGGAGCCGGGCGCGGTGGCGCACAGCTGGATCGGCCGCACCGGGGACGGCTACCGCTACGACCACGCCCACTGCACGAAGAAGCTGGCCGCGGAGATCCAGGAGTGCGAGTACGTGCACGACCCGCGCACCACCCGGCTGTCGGACCACTCGGCGCTGTCGGTCACGTTCACCTGCGTGCCGACCAGCGAGCTGAACATCATGGATCCCTTCGAGGCCGCGTCCCCGCCCACGCTGTTCTGAGTCCTCTATGGACGGTCGAAGCCAGGTCCGCTCCGCGCCCTCTTCACATACCCTGCTGGGGTATAGTACGGTGATGTCGAGCAGCGGACGAGCCACGGGAGGCGGCGTGACCACCTCGACCTACACGGTGACCGGAATGACCTGCGCGCACTGCGCCGGCGCAGTGCGCGCGGAGCTGGGCCGCATCCCCGGCGTGACCGAGGTCGCCGTCGACCTGCCGACCGGTCGCGTGACGCTCACCAGCGAGAACCCCGTGGCCCCGGCGGACGTGCAGGCCATGGTGGACGAGGCCGGCTTCGAGCTCGCGAGCTGACATGGCCACCTCCGGCACGGCGCGCAGGCTCGGTGGCTTCGGGCTCGCCGTCGTGCTGGTGTTCGCCGCGGCGTACGGCGCCGGCCGGGTGGTCGGGCCGGTCGCGGCGAAGCCGGCGCCCGCCGGCGCGGCGCACGGTGACATGGGGGAGGGGTCCGGAGGCGGTCACGGCGCGCACGACGGCGCCGTGACCGCCGCGGTCCCGAAGGGCCTGCTGGTCGCCGCGGACGGACTCACGCTCGACGTGCGCAGCACGGGCGTGCGGGCGGGCACCCGGACCGACTTCGCGTTCCGCGTGCTCGACGACCGGGGCGCGCCCGTGACCCGCTTCGCGCCGACCCACGACAAGCTGATGCACCTGGTCGTCGCCCGGCGCGACCTGTCCGGCTTCCAGCACGTGCACCCGGCGATGGCCGCGGACGGCACCTGGCACGTCCCGCTGACGTTCGCGGCGGGCGGCGCCCACCGGGTGTTCGCCGACTTCCTGCCCGCGGGCCGCGACGACGCCACCACGCTCGGCGCCGACGTCGTCGTCGGCGGTGGATACCAGCCGGTCCCGCTGCCCCCGCCCGGCCGCACCGCGACCGTGGACGGCTACCGGGTGACGCTCGCCGGCACGCTCGTGCCGGGCACGACCAGCGAGCTCACCCTGTCCGTGACGAAGGACGGGAAGCCGGTCACCGACCTGCAGCCCTACCTCGCCGCGTACGGCCACCTGATCGCGCTGCGCCAGGACGACCTCGCCTACCTGCACGTCCACCCCGAGGGCGCGCCCGGCGACGGGCGGACGAAGCCGGGCCCGGCGATCACGTTCTTCGCGGACGTGCCGTCGGCGGACACCTACCGGCTGTTCCTCGACTTCCGGCACGGCGGCGTGGTCCGCACGGCCGAGTTCACCGCGGTCGCCGAGCCGCACGGGGAGAAGTGATGCCGGCCCGGGTGGAGCTCGCGATCGGCGGCATGACGTGCGCGTCGTGCGCCGCCCGCATCGAGAAGAAGCTGAACCGGCTGGACGGCGTCGAGGCCAGCGTCAACTACGCGACCGAGAAGGCGCTCGTCTCCGCGCCGGCGGCGGTGACCGCCGACGTGCTGATCGGCGTCGTCGAGAAGCTGGGCTACACCGCGGCCCTGCCCGAGCCCGCCCCCGAGACCGCCCCCGAGGACCGTGCGGTGCGGGCCCTGCGCACCCGGCTGCTCGTCAGCCTCGTGCTGTCCGTGCCGGTGGTGGCGATGTCGATGTCACCGTGGCTGCAGTTCGAGTACTGGCAGTGGGCCGCGCTCACGCTCGCCGCGCCGGTCGTCGTGTGGGGCGCGCTGCCGTTCCACCGGGCCGCGTGGCGCAACCTGCGGCACGGCTCGGCCACGATGGACACGCTGATCTCCATGGGCACGCTCGCCGCGTTCGCGTGGTCGCTGTACGCGCTCTTCCTCGGCACCGCCGGCGTGCCGGGCATGGCGCACCCCTTCCGGCTGACGATCGAGCGGACCGGCGGAGCCGGCAACATCTACCTCGAGGTCGCCGCCGGCGTGACGACCTTCATCCTCGCCGGCCGGTACTTCGAGGTGCGGGCCAAGCACCGTGCCGGCGCGGCGCTGCGCGCGCTGCTGTCGTTGGGGGCCAAGGACGTCGCGGTGCTGCGCGACGGGCTGGAGACCCGGGTACCCGTCGAGCGGCTGGCCGTCGGCGACCGGTTCGTGGTGCGGCCGGGGGAGCAGGTCGCCACCGACGGCGTGGTCGAGGAGGGCTCGTCGGCGGTGGACGAGAGCATGCTGACCGGCGAGCCGGTGCCCGTCGAGGTGGGGCCGTCGGCACGGGTCGTGGGCGCGACCGTGAACGCCGGCGGCCGGCTCGTCGTGCGCGCGACCCGGGTCGGCGCGGACACGCAGCTCGCGCAGATGGCCGCGCTCGTCGAGCGGGCGCAGAGCGGCAAGGCGCCGGTGCAGCGGCTCGCCGACCGCGTGTCGGCCGTGTTCGTGCCGGTCGTGATCACGCTTTCCCTTGCCACGCTGGGGTTCTGGCTCGGCGCGGGCGCACCGGCCGCCGCGGCGTTCACCGCGGCGGTGGCCGTGCTGATCATCGCCTGCCCGTGCGCGCTCGGCCTCGCGACGCCCACCGCGCTGCTCGTCGGCACCGGCCGCGGCGCGCAGCTCGGCATCCTGATCAAGGGCCCCGAGGTGCTGGAGTCCACGCACCGGATCGACACGATCGTGCTCGACAAGACGGGCACCGTGACCACCGGCCGGATGTCCCTTGTGGACGTCGTGCCGGCCGGCGGCGTGCCGGCCGGCGAACTACTGCGGCTCGCCGGCGCGCTCGAGGACGCCTCCGGGCACCCGATCGCCCGCGCGATCGCCGATGCCGCCCGCGAGCGGATCCGGCGACCTCCCGGCCGTCACCGGGTTCGCCTCCCTCGACGGGCTCGGCGTGCGCGGCAAGGTCGAGGGACACGCCGTCGCCGCCGGCCGGACGCACGCGTCGGACGGCTGGCTACCCGCCCTGCCCGCGCCGCTCGCCGAGGCGAAGGCGGCCGCCGAGGCGCTCGGCCGGACGGCGGTCACCGTGGCCTGGGACGGTGCGGCGCGCGGCCTGCTCGTGGTCGCCGACACGGTCAAGCCCACCAGCGCCACGGCCGTGCGCCAGCTGCGCGCGCTCGGCCTCACGCCGGTGCTGTTGACCGGCGACAACGAGGCGGCCGCGCGTGCGGTCGCCGCGGCGGTCGGCATCGACGAGGTCGTCGCCGGCGTGCTGCCCGCGGGCAAGGTCGACGAGGTGCGCCGGCTGCAGGAGCGGGGCCGCGTGGTCGCGATGGCCGGCGACGGCGTCAACGACGCGGCGGCCCTCACCCAGGCCGACCTCGGCCTCGCGATGGGCACCGGCACGGACGTGGCCATCGAGTCGAGCGACCTCACGCTCGTGCGCGGCGACCTGCGGGCCGCGGCCGACGCGATCCGGCTGTCCCGCCGCACGCTGAACACCATCAAGGGCAACCTGTTCTGGGCGTTCGCGTACAACGTGGCGACCGTGCCGCTCGCCGCCGCCGGCCTGCTGAACCCGATGCTCGCCGGTGCGGTGATGGCGCTCAGCTCGGTGTTCGTGGTGACGAACAGCCTGCGGCTGCGCGGTTTCCGCGTGCTCCCGGGCAACGAGACGACGCCGCGGGCGACTGCGGCCACCCACGCCCCGTCACTGGCGGGCGCTGCCTGATCGGCTGTCCAGCAACACGTTCCACCGTTCGACCCCGCGGATGCGCAGGACGCCGTCGCGATGCCACGGGTCGTCCGCGAGCCGCGCCCGGACGGCCCGCTCGTCGGGCAGGGCGACGACGAGGAGCGCGTCCTCGCCGTCGCCCTCGCCGACCGGTCCGCCGAGCACGACGACGCCCCCGGCGGTCAGGCCGTCCAGGAACGTCGCGTGCTCGTCCCACCCGCGCTGCTCACGTCGCGGGCGGGTGTGGTCCCAGGCGGGCCCCTTGGCGTTTCGGACAAGCAGGTACTCGGTCACGCCGCGAGGCTAGCCGGGGCCACCGACGGTTTTCGGCCTCACGGCCGCCCGGGCAGCCGGTAGTTGGCGCCGAGCACGGCACCGCGGTCCGGCTTGTACAGGTCGAACCCGCGTGGGTCGCACTGCAGCCCGCCGTTGATGCAGTGGCTCACCAGCGCGGCGAGCGTCGGCTCGTCCCAGGCGTTGAAGAAGTCGTAGTGCCAGGAGTAACCGCGCCCGCTCGCCAGCCGCACGCGCGACATGTCGCCGTCGACCGGGAACGCGATCTTGAACTCGAGCATCGGCACCGGTTTCGGGTGGCTCGACGGGCAGACGCCGTCGACCGGGTAGGCCATGTGGCTCTTGTGGTCGGCGGAGTCCAGGTGCACGCCGTCCCAGCAACTCGGGGCCTGGTAACGGATGTTGAGCTGGGTGCCCGCGGGACAGTTCGCCGGGAAGTCCCAGTTGAAGAAGCTGTTCCCGCACTCCCAGCCCTCGACGTGGCCCGGCGCGGTGCGGAAGTCGTCGAGCGTCGCTTGTGGACTACCGACCACGTAGCGCAGGCCGGGCGGGAACGGGCGCACCGCCTGGTAGTCGATGATGCCGGACTTGTAGTAGATGACCTGCTTGAAGTTCGGGATCACCGGGGTGTCGCCGTTGAACATCGTGGGGAACCAGTACGCGGACAGGTCGTCCGGCGCGAGGCAGGACGTGGCGCCCACCCCCGCGCCGCGCAACGAGTCCAGCGTGGTGTGCGCGTTGGTGGTGTCGTTGCCGGTGAAGCTGTGCTCGTGGGACGCGCCGGGCAGGTTCGGGAAGACGATCGGGTCGTCGGGCAGTCGGTGGTTCACGTCGCAGTTGACCTGGAACTCGTGGTGGGTCACCAGGTCGTCGGCGTGCGCGGGTGCGGACGTGAGCAACGCGGTCAGCACGATGCCGCACGCCAGCGCGAGATGTCGTTTCATGAACTCCTCCTCGGCAGGGATCGAGGGAGAGCGCTCTCCCAGCAGCGTGGCGGAGAGAGCGCGGGCTGTCAACACCAGCTCTTGACATGCTGTAACGATCCCGAGACACTCGGAACGCGAGTGGGAGAGCGCTCTCCGAACCCGCTCGAACCCTGCCGAGGAGACCGCAATGATGCGCGCTCGTCCGCTCACCGTCCTGGCCGTGCTGGCCTTGTTCCTCTCCGGGGCGGTGGCCACCGCCCCCGCGGCCCGTGCCGCACCGAGCGTCGTGCGGGTGGCCGGCTCGCAAGGCGCCTGGCAGCTCACCGTCGATGGCGCGCCCTACACCGTCAAGGGCCTGACCTGGGGACCCCCGGTCAGCGAGGCGGCCGCGCGGCTGCCGGACGTCCGCGCGATGGGCGTGAACACGATCCGCACCTGGGGCACGGACGGCACCACCCGCCCGCTGCTCGACGCCGCCGCGGCCAACGGCGTGAAGGTGATCAACGGCTTCTGGCTCCAGCCCGGCGGCGGTCCGGGCAGCGGCGGCTGCGTCGACTACGTCACCGACGCGACCTACAAGCAGAACATGCTCACCGAGTTCGTCCGCTGGGTGAACGAGTACAAGGACCACCCGGGCGTGCTCATGTGGAACGTGGGCAACGAGTCGATCCTGGGCATGCAGAACTGCTTCGGCGGCACGCAGCTCGAGGACGAGCGCGTCGCCTACGTCCGCTTCGTGAACGACGTCACCCGCGCCATCCACGCCGCCGACCCGAACCACCCGGTCACCTCGACCGACGCGTGGACCGGCGCCTGGCCCTACCTCAAGGCGCACGCGCCGGACCTCGACCTGTACGCGGTCAACTCCTACGGCGCCGTCTGCAACGTCCGCGGCGACTGGGTGGCCGGCGGCTACACCAAGCCCTACATCCTCACCGAGGGCGGCCCGCCGGGGGAGTGGGAGATGGCCGACGACGCGCACGGCGTGCCCCGTGAACCGTCCGATGTGGAGAAACGGGACGGCTACCCGGCCGCGTGGAACTGCCTGATGTCCCACCACGGTGTGGCGCTGGGCGGCACGCTGTTCCACTACGGCACCGAGCAGGACTTCGGCGGCGTGTGGTTCAACCTGTTGCCCGGCAACGAGCGGCGGCTGTCCTACTACTCCGTGGCCCGCACCTACGGCGGCAACCCCGGTGCCAACACCCCGCCGGTCATCTCCGCGATGTCCGACCTCGGCGACGTGCCGGCCGGCGGCACGTTCACCGTGAACGCGTCCGTGAGCGACCCCGACGGCGACCCGATCGCCTACGACGTCCGGGTGAACAGCAAGTACATCGACAACGCGGGCGCGCTCGCGCCGGCGAGCTTCACCGGCTCGGGCCCGTTCACGGTGACGGCGCCCGACCGGCTCGGCGTGTGGAAGGTGTACCTGTTCGCCCGCGACGGCAGGGGGAACGTCGGCATCGAGTCCCGCTCGTTCCGCGTGGTGCCGCCGTCGGTGCCGGGCACGAACGTCGCCCGCGGCAAGCCGACCACGGCGTCCTCGTACCAGCAGCAGGGCGACGGCGCGCCGTTCCCGCCGGGCCTGGCCACCGACGGCTCCCTGACGAGCCGCTGGGCCAGCGACTGGAGCGATCCGCAGTGGATCCAGGTGGACCTGGGCGCGGTCACGTCGTTCCACCACGTGCAGCTGGTGTGGGAGTCGGCGTACGGGCGGGCCTACGAGATCCAGGTGTCGGACAACGGATCCGACTGGCACGCGGTGTACTCGACGACCGCGGGCGACGGCGGCGTCGACGGCCTCGCGGCCGGCGGCTCCGGCCGGTACGTGCGGGTGTACGCCACCCAACGCGGCACCGGCTGGGGCTACTCCCTGTACGAACTAGGCATCTACGCCTGACCCCAACCCGCGAGTCCCCCGTTCCGAACCACGTGTCCCCCGTTCCGGAACGGGGGACACGTGGTCGAGAACGGGGGACTCGCGGGGTCAGTGGCCGCGGACGCGGCGGATCGTGTCGCGGTACCAGAGGGCGCTCTGCTTCGGGGTGCGGACCTGCGTGTCGTAGTCGACGTGCACGAGGCCGAACCGCTTCGCATAGCCGTACGACCACTCGAAGTTGTCCAGCAGCGACCAGGCGAAGTACCCGCGCACGTCCGCGCCCTGCTGCCGCGCGGCGGCCACCGCGGCGACGTGCGCGGACAGGTAGGCGGTCCGGTCGGCGTCGGCCACGTACCCCGACGCGTCGGCCACGTCGTCGAACGCCGCGCCGTTCTCCGTGATCACCATCGCCACGCCCGGGTAGTCGCGGGACAGCCGCACCAGCAGGTCGGTGAAGCCCTCCGGCACGATCTCCCAGTCCATCGCGGTGACCGGCCGGCCCAGCGGCACGTTCGACGACACCGGGTTCCCGTCGGCGTCCTCGGTCCGCCCCGCGTCGTCCACCCCGGCGACCTGGTGGCTCGAGTAGTAGTTCACGCCGAGCACGTCGATGGGCTCGGCGATGATCGCGAGGTCGCCGTCGATCACCGGCAGCTTGATCCCGCGCGCCGACAGGTCGTCGACGATGTCGCCCGGATACTGCCCGCGCAGCAACGGATCCAGGTAGATCCGCACGCCCAGCCCGTCGGCCCGCCGCGTCGCCTCCAGGTCGGCGAGCGACTGGGAGGCCGGCATCGAGGTGCCCATGTTCAGCGTGATGCCGAGCTCGACCGGCTTGCCGGCCGCGGCACGCATCCGCTGGGCGGCCAGGCCGTGCCCGAGCAGCAGGTGGTGTACCGCGTCCATGGCGTCCGCGAAGTTCTGCCGGCCCGGCGCCTGCCGGCCCTCGTAGTAGCCGAGCATCGCCGAGCACCACGGCTCGTTCAGCGTCGTCCACGTCCGGACCCGGTCCTGCAGCGCGTCGAACACGATCATCGCGTAGTCGGCGAACCGGTACGCCGTGTCCCGGGTGGGCCAGCCGCCCGCGTCCTCCAGCTCCTGCGGCAGGTCCCAGTGGTAGAGCGTGACCCACGGGTCCACGCCCGCACCGAGCAGCTCGTCCACGAGCCGGTCGTAGAACGCGAGCCCGCGCGCGTTCGCCGGCCCCCGCCCGCCCGGCTGCACCCGCGGCCAGGACACCGAGAACCGGTACGTGTCCACCCCGAGCGACTTGATCAGCGCGACGTCCGCCGGCATCCGGTGGTAGTGGTCGCACGCCACGTCGCCGTTGTCCCCGCCCTCCACCATGCCCGGCGTCCGGCAGTACGTGTCCCAGATGGACGGTGTGCGCCCGTCCTCGTCGGGTGCCCCCTCGATCTGGTACGCGGAGGTCGCCACGCCCCACCGGAAGTTCGTGGGCAGGCTCTCGATCAGCTCCAGCTCCGCCGTGGATTCCACCACGGCCGCAGTCGTGTCCAAGATCCATCCTCCAGTCGTGTCGGTCAACTCCCGGTCAGGTCGAGACGCGCTCCTCGGTGTGCAGCCAGCAGGCCACCGAACGATCGTCGTGCTCCGGTGGGGTGGCCAGCGCCGGCGAGCGGTCGGCGCAGGGCTCGAACGCCTTGGCGCAGCGGGGATGGAACGCGCACCCCGCGGGCATCGCACGCAGGTCCGGCGGCGAGCCCGGGATGCCGGTGAGCTCGCGGCGGGGCCCGCGCAGGGCGGGGAACGAGTGCAGCAGTCCGTCGCTGTAGGGATGCATCGGCGTGCGGTACAGCGAGGCGGCCGGTGCCGACTCGACGATCTGCCCGCCGTACATGATCGCGATCCGGTCGGAGAACTCGACCAGCAGCGACAGGTCGTGGGTGATGAACAGGACGGAGAACCCGATCCGCTCGCGCAGCTCCACGAGCTGGGCCAGGATCTGGCGCTGCATCACCACGTCCAGCGCGGTGGTCGGCTCGTCCATGACCACCACGCGCGGTTCGAGCGCGAGCGCCATCGCGATCATCACCCGCTGGCGCATGCCGCCGGAGAGCTGGTGCGGATAGCTGCCCAGCCGGTCGGCGTTGATGCCGACGAGGTTGAGCAGCTCGACCGCCCGGGCACGGCGCGCGGCCGCCGAGGTGCGCGGCTCGTGCGCGGTGAGCACGTCGCCCAGCTGCGTGGCGATCGTGTGCACCGGGTTGAGCGAGTTCATCGCACCCTGGAACACGATCGCGATCTCCGCCCAGCGGAACGTGCGCAGCCGCGCGCGGGACAGCGTCATCAGGTCGACCGGCTCGCCGTCGCGCGGGTGGTAGGTCACCGATCCGCCGGCGACCACCCCGGGCGGCGGCAGCAACCGCAGCATCCCGTACGCCAGGGTGGACTTCCCGCTACCGCTCTCGCCCGCCAGGCCGAGGACCTCGCCGCGGTGCAGGGTCAGGTCCACGTCGCGGACCGCGTGCACGGCGTCCTCGCCCAGGCCGTAGTCGACCGAGAGCCCCTGGATCGACAGCACCGGATCGCTCACGACTTCCCCTCCCGGCGCAGGACGGGCGTGAACCCGACCCGCATCTTCACCCCGCGCACCTTCTGCGGGCCACGCCGCAGCCGCGGGTTGACGTACTCGTCGATGCCGAAGTTGAGCAGCGAGAGCCCGGTGCCCAGCAGGGCGATCGCGAGCCCGGCCGGCACGAACCACCACCACGCGCCCTGCGCGAGCGCCTGCTGGCTCTGCGCCCAGAACAGGATCGCGCCCCAGTTCCACTCGCTCACCCCGGGCACGCCGATGAACGCCAGCGTGATCTCCGAGAGCACCGCGAAGATCACCGTCGACACGAAGCTCGCCGCGATCACCGCGGTCAGGTTCGGGAGGATCTCGAAGCCGAGGATGCGCCACGTCGACTCGCCGGTGGCGCGCGCGGCCTCCACGTAGTCGCGGCGGCGCAACGACAACGTCTGCGCCCGCAGCACGCGCGCGCCCCACGCCCACGACGTGCACCCGATGACGAGCGCGATCGTCAGGTCGTTGGTGTCCGGCAGCGCCAGCGTGATGATCAGGATCAGCGGCAGCGCCGGGATCACGAGGAACACGTTGGACAGCGCGGACATGCCCTCGCCACCGAACCCGCCGAAGTAGCCGGACGGCACGCCGAACAGGACCGCGAGCACGGTCGCCACCGCGCCCGCGCCGAGGCCGACGAGCAGCACGCTGCGGGTGCCGTCGAGGATCTGGCTCAGGATGTCCTGGCCGAGGTGGGTGGTGCCGAACCAGTGCGCGGAACCCGGCCCGACGAGCAGGTCGTCGCTGCGCGCCCCCGGGTCGTACGGCTCGATCCACGGCCCGATGATCGCGAACACCAGCAGCAGCGCGAGGATCGCGAGGCCGGCCAGCGCCTTGCGGTTGGCCAGGAACGCCGAGCGCCGGCGGCGGCGCGCGACGGGTGCCGCCGCCGGCACCGCCATCAGGTCGGGCGTTGGCATCGCCACGGCTCAGCCCTCCTTCCGGGTCCGCGGGTCGAGCAGCAGGTACACGAGGTCGGCGAACAGGTTGGCCACGAGCACCGACAGCGTGATGATCAGGAAGATGCCCTGCATCAGCGGGTAGTCCTTCGCGCCCACCGCGGCGAACAGCTGGAAGCCGACGCCGGGGTAGGAGAACACGATCTCCACGAGGAACGTGCCGCCGACGATGAGGCCCAGCGCCAGCGCGAAGCCGGACACGTTGGGCAGCAACGCGTTGCGGGCCGCGTAGCTCACCATGACCCGCCGCTCGGACAGGCCCTTCGCGTGCGCCACGGTGATGTAGTCCTCACTGGACACCGTGAGCATCATGTTGCGCATCGACAGCACCCAGCCGCTCATCGAGGTCACGAGGATCGTGATCGCGGGCAGGATGCTGTGGTAGATCGCGCTGCTGATGAAGGCCCAGTCCCAGCCCGGCACCACGCCGGGGTCGAAGCCGCCCGAGGACGGGAACGCGCCGCCCTGGTCGGCGAACAACGTGATCGCGATCAGGCCGAGCCAGAAGTACGGGATCGACGACAGGAACGTCGTCACCGGCATCACGACGTCCACCCACGACCCGCGCCACCAGCCGGCCATCATGCCCAGCGTCGTGCCGAGCAGGAAGCTGATCACCGTGGTGAAGCCGACGAGCGCGAGGGTCCACGGCAGGCTGTCCGCGATCACGTCGGTCACCGGGGTGGGGAAGAACGTGAACGACAGGCCCAGGTCGCCGCGCAGCAGCTGGCCCCAGTAGTCGGCGTACTGGGACAGCAGGCTCTGCTGGTCGTCGAGTCCGAACAGGATGTAGAGCGACTGGATCGCCTGCGTGTCCAGCTGGCCGTGCGCCTTGGCGATCAGCGCCTGGACGGGGTCGCCCGGGATCGCGCGCGGCAGGAAGAAGTTGATGGTGATCGCGGCCCACGCGGTGAACACGTAGAACCCGACGCGGCGCAGGACGTAGTTCATGACCCGGCCTCCGCGACCGTCTCCGCGTCGTAGAGCCAGCACGCCGCCCAGTGCCCGGACCCGTTGCCCGTCACCGGCAGCCGCGGCGGTGCCTGCGCCGAGCAGCGCGGCATCGCGTGCGGGCAGCGCGGGTGGAACCGGCAGCCGGACGGCGGCGTGATCAGTGACGGCGGCTCGCCCCGCGCCGCCGGCGCCTCGCCGTCCCCGTCGCCGGTGATCCGGTCCGGGTCCGGCGCCGACGCGATCAGCAGCCGGGTGTAGGGGTGCGCCGCGCGCTGCGTGACCGCCTCGCCGTCGCCGCCCTCGACCACCTGGCCCGCGTACATCACCAGGACCTCGTCGGCGAAGTACCGCGCGGAGGCGATGTCGTGGGTGATGTAGAGGATCGCGAGGTCGAGCCGGTCACGCAGGTCCCGCAGCAGGTTCAGCACACCGAGCCGGATCGACACGTCCAACATGGACACCGGCTCGTCGGCGAGCAGGGCCTCCGGCCCGGCGGCCAGCGCCCGCGCGATCGCGACCCGCTGGCGCTGCCCGCCGGACAGCTCGTGCGGGTACTTCGCGAGGAACTGTTCCGGCGGGGTCAGCTGCACCCGGGTGAGCAGGTCGTCGAGCGCGGCGGGCAGGTCCGCGGTGCGCTGGTGGATCCGCAGCGCCCTGGTCAGGTGGTAGCGCACGGTGTGCACCGGGTTGAGCGAGGCGAACGGGTCCTGGAAGACCATCTGGACCCGCCGGCAGTACGCGCGGAACGCCCGCCCGCGCGCGCCCCGCACCACCGCGTCGTGCAGCCGGATCTCGCCCGCCGTCTGCCCGACGAGCTGGGCGAGCAGCCGGGCCACGGTGGACTTGCCGGAGCCGGACTCGCCGACCATGGCGGTGACGCGACCGCGCCGCAGCACGAGGCTCACGTCGTCCACCGCGCGCACGCTGCGCCGCTGCCGGCCGGCGAGCTCGCGGACCCGCCGCCGCACGGGGAAGTGCTTGGTGAGGCCCACCGCCTCCAGCACCACGTCGGTGCCGGAGGCGGTGGGCGGGTGCACCGTCACGAGGCCGCTACTTCGCGGGCTTCAGGTGCAGCAGCACGTCGACCGAGTTGATCAACGTGGGCTGTGCCGGCGCGTACTGGTTGTTCTCGTCGGGCCAGCCGACCCAGTTCTTCGTGCTGTACTCGCCGCCCGCGTTGGCCGCGGACGTCACGATGACCGGTACCTGGTCGACGAAGATCTGCTGCAGCTCGTCCATCGCCGCCTTGCGGGAGTCGTCGTCGGCCGCGGTGGCGTACTGCGCCAGCGCGTCGGTCGCCTGCTGGTTCTGGAACCGGCCCCAGTTGCCGTTGGTGCCGGCGGTGCCGACGGGCTTGTACAGCGCGCCGTCCATCATGCCCTGGTAGAGGTCGTACGGCGTGGCGCCACCGTTGGTCCAGTGCATCGCGGCCTCGAACTCGCCGGTGTCGATGTTCGTGGTCCAGGCGTCGGTGTTCGCCTTGTCCACAGTGGCCTGGATGCCGATCTCGGAGAAGTTGTCCTTGAGGATCTCGAGGTCGGTGATGTAGTCCGACCAGCCCGCCGGGTTGGACATGGTGAGCTTCACGGGCTTGCCGGTCTTGTCGAGCAGCGTGTCGCCGTCGAGCTTGTAGCCCGCGCCGGCCAGCTCCTCCTTCGCGCCCTCGACGTCGACCTCGTGCTTGCGGTCCTTCATCTCGTCGGAGATGAACGTGTCGCCCGCCGGCGTCGGGATGCCGGTCACGCTGGTGACCTCCGGGTAGAAGTAGCCCGCCTCGCCCTGGTTGAAGATGTCCCCACGGTCGACGACCATGCTCATCGCGCGGCGCAGGGCCGGGTCGTCGAACGGCTTCTTCTGGGTGTTGAGGAACAGGCCGTGGATGGCGAGCGTCGGCGGGAACCACAGCTTGTGGTGCTCGGGATCCTTGCTGACGTAGACCGCCTTGTAGTTCGAGATGAACGTGAACGCCCACTCCGACGAGCCGTTCGCGAGCGCGGTGGTCTGCGCGTTGTTGTCGTTGTACGACGTGTAGCGCAACTCCTTGGGCTGCGGCAGGTCCTGCCAGTACTCGCCGCGCCGCGTCAGCGTGACGGTCTGCGGGGTGAACGTCTTGAGCTCGTAGGGACCCGTGCCGACCGGCTTCTTCACGACGTCGGTCGCCGGGTCCTTGAACGTCGACCACTGGTGCTCGGGCACGATCACCGTGGTCAGGATGTCGACCTGGTTCACGAACTGCGGCGACGTGAACGTCGCGGTCACCTGGTTCCCGCTCGCGGACACCTCGCCGAACGGGATCGCGTTGATGTTGAGTGCCGGGGTCTTCTTGAGCAGGTTGAACGTGTAGGCGACGTCGTCGGCGGTCATCGGCTTGCCGTCGGACCACTGCACGCCGTCGCGGATGGTCAGCACGAGCTGCTGGAAGTTGTCCGACCACGCCCACTTGGTGGCGAGCCAGGGCTTGCCCTCCTCGGAGGGCTTCACCTGGTTCGTCATCACCAGTGGCTCGAAGATCACGAACCGGTAGCCGAGCGAGGCGCCGGAGGACGAGGGCAGGAAGGGGTTGTGGTTCTCTGTCTGCGGTCCGTTGGGCATGCCGATGTTCAGCACCCCGGCCGCGTTGCCCTGACTGCCGGAGTCGCTGCCACAGGCGACGAGCCCGGACAGCGTCATGGTGAGTGCGGCGACCAACGCGACAGCGCGCCTGAGTCGCATGGGATTCCTCCTTGGACAGGGGAGAGGGATCAGCGCATCGAGTGAATCTGGGTGACCGGGGTCACGTCAATAACTTCCAGGTAACGAAATTAGTCTAATTTTAAGGTGCGAATTAAGGCATGGCATGAACTATCGTCGGCTCCGGATAGGCTTGCGACGGCCGGGGGCGGGAGGGACGAGGTCATGGAGCCGAGGCGTGCCACCGTGCGGGACCTGCGGCGGCGCAACCGGTCGACGTTGCTGTCGACCCTGTTCTTCGAGGGGCCGCTGAGCCGCTTCGAGCTGGGCCGGCGCACGGGCCTGTCCGCCGCGACGGTCAGCAACGTCGTCGGCGAGATGATCGACGACGGCCTCGTGGTGGAGGCCGGCCAGGTCGACTCCGACGGCGGCCGCCCGCGCGTGCTGCTGCGCGTGAACCCGGCCTACGGCACCGTGATCGGTGTCGACGTCGGCGAGACCGGCGTGACGATGGAGCTCTTCGACCTGTCGATGACCCGGCGGGCCGCCGTCGAGCGGCCGTTGCCGCCGCCCCAGCCCGACCCGGCGCTGGTCGGCCCCCTGATCGCGGCGGGTCTGGCGGAGCTGCTCGGCAAGGCCGGGGTCGCCGAGGGCGACCTGCTGGGTGTCGGCATCGGCGTGCCGGGCACGGTCGAGCAGGGTGACCCGGTCCGGGTGCACGCGCAGGCCATCGGCTGGGACGGGATCGCGCTGGCCGAGCTGGTGCGCGAGCACGGGGTGGGTGCGCCGCTGTACGTCGAGAACGGGGCGAAGACCCAGGGGCAGGCGGAGATGTGGTTCGGCGCCGGGCGCGGGGCACGGCACGCGGTGATCGCGTTGATCGGCTCCGGCGTGGGCGCCACGGTGATCACCGACGGCACGACCTACCGCGGGTCGACCAGCAGCGCGGGGGAGTGGGGGCACACGACGCTGGTGTACGGCGGACGGGAGTGCCGCTGCGGGGCGCGGGGCTGCCTCGAGGCGTACGTCGGCGCCGAGGGCATCCTCGACCGGTTCCGCCGGGCGCGGGGCGGGCGGGCCGTGCCGCGGCCGGACGAGCAGTCCCAGCTCGACTTCCTGCTCGGGCAGGCGGACCGGTCCGCGACCGCGACGGGCGTGCTCGAGGACACCGTCGGCTTCCTGGGCGCGGGCATCGCGAACCTGGTCAACCTGTTCAACCCGGAGCGCATCGTGCTCGGCGGGTGGGCCGGCCTCGCGCTGGGTACCCGGCTGCTGCCGGAGATCCGGCGGGCGACCGCGGCCCACGCGCTGCGGCACCCTTACGAGCAGACCTCGATCGAGCTGTGCCAGCTCGGGCCGGACGCGGTGGCGGTCGGCGCGGCCACCTTGCCGGTCGAGGCGCTGCTCACGCTCGGCGCGGACGCGCGGCGACCCGCGCGCCCGGCCATGACCTGAGAGGTGGCGCGGTGGACACCGGGGAACTGCGGCGGCTGGCCGGCAAGCTGACCCTCGAGCAGAAGGTCCGGCTGCTGACCGGCGCGACCCCGTGGCGGCTGCCCGCGGAACCCGCGATCGGGCTGCGGCCGGTCGTGATGTCCGACGGCCCGGTGGGCGTGCGCGGCGAGCACTGGGACGAGCGGGACACCGCCGCGGTCCTGCCCTCGCCGACCGCGCTCGCGGCCACCTGGTCGCCCGCGCTCGTCGAGCGGCTGGGCCGGCTGCTGGCCGCCGAGGCCCGGCGCAAGGGCGTGGACGTGCTGCTCGCGCCGACGCTGAACCTGCACCGCTCGCCGGTCGGCGGCCGGCATTTCGAGTGCTACAGCGAGGATCCGTGGCTGACCGCGTGGACCGGCGCGGCCTACGTGCGCGGCGTGCAGGCGGGCGGGGTCGCCGCGACCGCGAAGCACTACGTGGCCAACGACTCGGAGACCGAGCGCATGACGCTCGACGCCCGGGTGGCCGACCGGGTGCTGCGCGAGGTGTACCTGGTGCCGTTCGAGGTCGCGGTGGCCGCGGGCGTGCGGGTGGTGATGTCGGCCTACAACGGCGTCAACGGCACGCCGATGTCGGAGAGCCCGCTGCTGGCCACGCCGCTGAAGAAGGAGTGGGGCTTCACCGGCCCGGTGGTGTCCGACTGGGGTGCGGTGCGCACGACGGTGCCCTCGGCCCGGGCCGCGCAGGACCTCGTCATGCCCGGGCCGCACGGGCTCTGGGGCGACGCGCTCGTCGCGGCCGTGCGCGCCGGCGAGGTACCGGAGTCCACTGTGGACGACAAGGTGCTGCGGCTGCTGCGGCTCGCGAGCCAGGTGGGCGCGCTCGGCCCCGCGGCCGCGGTCGTGCCCGCGGCCGCGCCCGCGGCGCTGCTGCGCGAGGCGGTCGCGGCGAGCACGGTGCTGGTGCGCAACACCGGCGTGCTGCCGATCGACCCGACCGCCGTGCGCCGGGTCGCGGTGCTGGGCTGGAACGCCGCCACCGCGCGGATCCAGGGTGGCGGCAGCGCGGGCGTGTACCCGGCCGAGGCGGTCTCGCCGCTCGACGGGATCCGGGCCGCGCTCGCGGGCACCGCGGACGTCGTGCACGCCGCCGGCGCCTACCCGGCCGACGCGCCGACCCCGCTCGACCCGGCCACCGCGCGGGACCCGCGCTCCGGCGAGCCCGGCGTGCTCGTGCGCCAGCTGGACGCCGGCGGCACTGAGCTGCACGCCGAACACCGGCTGTCCGGCCGGATCCTCGAGCCCACCCACGTGCGGGGCGCGGCGGTCGTGGAGATCCAGGCACTGCTGCGCCCGCCGTCGAGCGGCGAGTGGCGGCTGACCGTCGGCGGCTGGGGCCCGGTGTCGCTGACCGCGGACGGCCGGCCGCTGGTCGACGAGGACATCGCGGTCGACACCGACGACCCGGCCACCGTGCACCTCGCGCCCGCGCACCGCTCCGGAATGCTGGCGATGACCGGGGGCACCGACGTGCTGCTGGTGGCCCGCCGCGAGCTCGTGGCCGGCACCGGGGTCGCGACCGTGCTCGCCGCCGACCCGCCGCGGCGGCGCGCGGTCGACGAGCTCGAGCGCGCGGTCGAGCTGGCGGCGTCCGCGGACGTGGCCGTGGTCGTGGTGGGCACGACCGACGAGATCGAGAGCGAGGGCTTCGACCGGACCACGCTCGCGTTGCCGGGCGGCCAGGACGAGCTCGTCCGCGCGGTGGCCGGGGCGAACCCGCGCACGGTCGTCGTGGTCAACTCCGGCGGGCCGGTGCTGCTGCCGTGGCGCGACGACGTGCCGGCCGTGCTGCTGAGCTGGTTCCCGGGCGAGCAGGCCGGGCGCGGGCTCGCCGACGTGCTGTTCGGCACGGCCGAGCCGGGCGGGCGGCTGCCGACCACGTGGCCGGCCACCACCGCGGACGTGCCCGTGCTGGACACCAAGCCGCGCGCGGGCGTGCTCACCTACGCCGAGGGGCTGGACATCGGCTACCGGGCGTGGCTCGCCGCGGGTGCGCAGCCCGCGTACTGGTTCGGCCACGGCCTGGGCTACACCACCTGGTCCTACGAGGACATCTCGGTGTCCGAACCGGACGGACACGCCTGCTCGGTGCGGATCCGCCTGCGCAACACGGGTTCCCGACCCGGCCGCGAGGTCGTCCAGGTCTACCTGTCCCGTTCGGACGGTGTGGCCGGCTACCCGCGACGGTGGCTCGCCGGGTTCGCGGCGGTCACCGCCCCGCCCGGCGGGGTGGCCGACGCGGTCGTCGACGTGCCGGCCCGGCTCGCCGAGCACTGGACGGGCGAGGGCTGGGCGCTCGAGCCCGGCACGGTCACGGTGCACGCCGGCCGGTCGGCGGGCGACCTGCCGCTGTCGGCGGCCGTCACGCTCTGACCGAGCTCGGAGAGCGCTCTCCCGTACGATGTCGCCATGAACGATGGCGTGCCGACGCTGGAGGACGTGGCGCGGGTGGCGGGCGTGTCCCGGGCGACGGTCTCCCGGGTGATCAACGGCATCCGCAACGTGGACACCGAGATCCAGAACGTGGTCCGGCGAGCCATCGAGGAGACCGGGTACGCGCCCAACCGCGCCGCCCGCTCGCTCGTGACCCGGCGGACCGGGGCGATCGCGCTAGTCGTTTCCGGCACAGGGGAGCCCGACGGCCCGCTCGGCCCGCGGGTGTTCGGCGACCCGTTCTTCGGCCGGGTGGTCGGCGGGGTCGTCGAGTTCCTGCGCAAGCACGCCATGCACCCGCTGCTGATGCTGGCCGACACCGAGCAGGCCCGCGCGGACGTGGTGGCGCACCTGCGCCAGGGCGGCGCGGACGGCGCGCTGCTGGTCTCCACCCACGCGGCGGACCCGCTGCCCGGCATGTGCGTGCGGGCGTCGCTGCCGGCGGTGCTGTTCGCCCGGCCGACGCCCGCGGTGCCGATCAGCTACGTGGACGTCGCCCACCGGACCGGCGCGGAGCTCGCGGCCGGGCACCTCGTGACCCGCGGCTGCCGGCGGGTGGCCACGATCTCCGGCCCGCTGGACGTGCCGGCGAGCCGGGACCGGCTGGCCGGGTTCCGCGACGCGATGGCCCGGCACGGCCACCCGGCGGTGCCGAACGAGACCGGCAACTTCACCCAGGACAGCGGCGAGGCGGCGATGACCCGGCTGCTGGCGGCCGCGCCGGACCTCGACGGTGTGTTCGCCGCCAACGACCTCATGGCCGCCGGCGCGCTGGACGTGCTGGCGCACGCGGGCCGGCGCGTGCCCGACGACGTGGCGGTGGTCGGCTTCGACGACAGCGGCCCGGCGCGGACGGCCCGCCCGCGGCTCACGACGGTGCGCCAGCCGGTGGAGGAGATGGGCGCGGAGATGGCCCGCCTGCTGCTCGCCCACATCGAGGACCCGGCGTCCCCGCCCCGTTCGGTGATCTTCGACCCTACGCTGGTGGTCAGGGAGTCCGCCTGAGGGAAGGGGAATCGTGGGAGTCCAGAAGGATCGCATGCTCGCCGGGGAGCCCTACATCGCCGACGACCCGCAGCTCGCCGAGGACTACGCCCGCTGCGAGCGGATCTTGGCGCGGTACAACGCCACCATCGACCGCGTCGAGCTCAGCGCGTTGCTCGCCGAGCTGGTCGCCGAGGTGGGCGAGGGGGTCAACGTCCGGCCGCCGTTCCGCATCGAGTACGGCTACCAGACCCGCATCGGCGCGGGGACGTTCGTCAACAACGGCGGGGTGTTCCTCGACGTCGGGAGGATCACCGTCGGCGCGGATGTCCAAATGGGACCCAACGTGCAGCTGCTGACCGCGACCCACCCGGTCGAGCCGGGGCCCCGCCGGGACAAGTGGGAGTCGTCGGAGCCGATCACGATCGAGGACAACGTGTGGCTCGGCGGCGGCGTGATCGTCTGCCCCGGCGTGACGATCGGCGAGAACACCGTCGTCGGCGCGGGTGCGGTCGTGCCGCGCGACCTGCCGCGCAACGTCGTCGCCGTCGGCAACCCGGCGCGGGTGGTCAAGCGGATCTGAGACGGGGCGCCGCGGGCAGGACCGCGGCGCCCCGTCTGTCTCACCTGGTCACGGGTAGTTCGCGACGTAGCTCACCTGGTGCGGCAGGTTCGCCACCTCTCCCGTGTCGTTGATGACGCGGTTGATCGTCCCCACGCCACCCAGTGAGACCGTGACCAGACCGTGGAATCGCACCCCGGACCGGTTGGGCACCTCGAACCCGCGACTGGCCACGACGGAGTTGTTGGTGTTGAAGAAGCAGTACACGCCGACGCCCCACGCCTCGTGGTTCGTCACGGCGTCGGCGACCTTGTAGGACGCCCAGCCCTGCGCGCCGCCGCCCGAGCTGCCCCATGCGGCCTGGTCGGGCGGGTCGTAGGGCATCTCGTTCTGGTAGAAGTACGTCCGGCCGCCCTCGCCGTTCCAGATCACGTTGTACTGCTGGTAGTGCTCGACGAACAGGCCGTACATCGTGACGTTGGCGCCGTTGACGACCAGGCCGTTGCGCGCGGTGTTGGTGTTCCAGCCGACCCCGGTGCCGTGGTCGCCGCGCCAGAGCCACATGTGGTCGCCGATCACGTCGTTGCTGTTGATCTGCAAGGAAACCGTGGCCTTGCCGGTGTGCGCGCCGCCGACCCGGAAGAACACGTCGTGCAGCGACGTCGGGTTCGCCGAGTGGTTCGCCGACGAGCCCGTCGGGCCGATCTCCGCGAGCACCGGCGAGTTCTGCGGTCCGGCGTCCAGCAGCAGCCCGGCCAGCTTCACGCCGTCTACATCGGACACCTGGATGGCTGGCTGGCCGGTGTCCGGCGTGAGCGTGGCGAGCCCGAGGCCGAGCACGACCGTGTTCGGGTTGGTCACCCGCAGCGACTGGTCGAGGTGGTGCACGCCGGGGGTGAACAGCAGGTGCTTGCCCTCGGCCAGGGCCGCGTTGATCGTCGCGGCCGGGGTGCCGGTCTGCACGACGTAGAAGTCCGCGAGCGACACCGAGGTGCCGGCCGCCGCGCCCGCGCCCCACGAGGTACCGGACGTGTTCTGCCGCAGCGCCGGGACGAACACCCGGTACTCGCCGTTGCCCGCGACGTAGAGGAACGGCTTCTCGCGGACCTTCGGCGTCTGCGCCACGACCGTGTGCGACGGGTTCGGGAAGTGCTGCGGCGGGGTGCCGGTGCTGCCGGTGAACACCATGTTCCACACCGAGCCCGACCAGCCACCGCGCAGCTCGCTGTTGCGGGTGAAGAACTGCTGCTGCGAGCCGGACTCCACGACGCCGTCGATGCGCGAGTCGGCGATCAGCCCGCCCGACGCCCAGCCGTCGCCGCCGTTCCAGAGCTGGACCTGGCCGCGCAGGTGCATCCGCCGGTAGGGCGCCGCCTGGGAGACCGCCCAGCGCTCGATCTGTCCACCTGGGAGGGTCACGGAGAGGTTCTCCGCGGAGCGCCAGAAGTTCTGCGTGGCGTTGCCGAGGTTGTCCGGGTTGTCGCCCTGCTGCAGCCAGTCCGCCTCGACGCGCACGTGGCCGTTGAGGTTCACGTCGTCGGGGGACAGGCCCAGGCCCGCGATCTGGGTGTAGAAGCGCAGGTTGACGTCGGCGTTGTAGGTGCCGGGCTTGAACAGCACGGCGTAGCGCTGCGTGCCGAACTGGTTGGTCTTCATCTGCGTGGCGATCGAGTCGAGCCGGCTCTGGATGGTGCCGGCCGGTGTCGACGGGTCGTAGACGAAGGTGTTCGGCCCGAGGTCGGGGTTGAACGGGTCCGTGTCGGGCACGCCCGGGTTGGTCCCGCCGTCGGTGAACACCTGCAGCTCCCAGAGCGAGTAGCCGTAGCCGGTGGCGCGCGCGGTGCCGGTCATCCGCACGTAGCGCCCGCTGCCGGTGACGTCGACCGACTGGTTGCCGCCGGTGCCGGTGGTGGTCGAGTGGACCGTGGCCCAGCTGGTGCCGTCGGTGGAGAGCTGGAGCTGGAACGCGCGCCCGTAGGCGGCCTCCCAGTTCAGCGCGACGCGGCAGACCTGCTGGGTGCTGCCGAGGTCGACCTGGATCCACTGTGGATCGGAGAAGGCGCTCGACCACCGGGTGCCGGCGTTGCCGTCGACGGCGGCGCTCGCGGGGGTGCCCGCGTTCTCCGTGGAGGACGCGGTGGCGGTGCGTCCCTGGGCGACGTTGGTGGTCCCGCAGGCGGCCGCGCTGGCGGGCGTGCTCGTGGTGAGCACCGTGGCGGTGGCGAGCGCCGTGGCGGCGACCGCGAGGAGGGCAAGCGGCCTGGTCGGAGGCCGGGGGCGCCGGGGGCGGAGTCTCATAGTGGTCCTAACTGGGTGCAGGGGTGTATCGATCCAGCATGGAGGAAACCGGTTCCGGAACCGGTTTCGGAGACATGTGATGCATTTAACAGCCGCGCAACACGACCGTCAAGCACCCCCACTCCCGCACAAGCCCAACTGCGCGAGTCCAACCCCCAGAACCCGCGAGTCCCCCGTTCCGTACCGCGAGTCCCCCGTTCCGTACCGCGAGTCCCCCGTTCCGTACCGCGAGTCCCCGTTTCTGTCCTCGGCCGTCCCCGGTCGAGATGGGGGATTCGCGAGTCGCAACGGGGACTCGCGAGTCGCAACGGGGACTCGCGAGCCGGAGCGGGGGACTCGCGGGCTGGAGCGGGGGACTCGCGAGGTGGAGGGGTTGGGTTAGGCGGGGGCGGAGTCGCGGATTACCAGGGATGTGGGGACTACGTGGGGCTCGGTGGGGAGGTCGGTGCCGTTGAGGTTGTCGAGCAGCATGACGGCCGCGGCCTCGCCCATCTCGCGGGACGGCTGGCGCACCGTGGTCAGCGCGGGGCGGGTGTGCGCCGCGATGGAGATGTCGTCGAAGCCGATCACCGCCACGTCGGCCGGCACCACGCGGCCGGCCGCGCTCAGGCCGTCCAGCACGCCGACCGCCATCAGGTCGTTGTGGGCGAACACGGCGTCGAACGCCACGCCCGTGGCCAGCAGCTCCTCGACCGCCGCCTGGCCGCCGCCGCGGGTGAAGTCGCCCTCGACGACCAGGCGCGGGTCCAGCTCGACCCCCGCCCCGGCCAGCCACTCGCGCAGGCCCGCCGTCCGGTCGCGGGTGCACCCGAACTCGGCCGGGCCCGTGACCATCGCGAGCCGGCGCCTGCCGATGCCCAGCAGGTGCGCGGCCGCGGCGGCGGCACCGTCGTGGTTGCTCGTCGCCACCGACGGGAAGCCGGGGTGGTGGCCCCGGTCGTCGATCATGACGACCGGCAGCCCGCCCTCGTGCAGCGACGTGATGTAGGACAGCGTGTCCGGCGGCTCGACCAGCAGCAGCCCGTCGAACGCGTTCGCGGACACGTGCCGGGCGAACTGCGTCAGCGAGTCCTCGCCGCGGTTCATCGTGTTCAGCAGCAGCCCGTACCCGCGCGCCTCGAGCACGTCCGCGACCCCCTGCAGCACGTCGCCCATCCACGGCCAGGTCAACCCCGGCACGAGCATGCCGACCGTCTGCGTCCGGCCGCGGGCCAGGCCGACCGCGCCGGCGCTCGGCGTGTAGCCCGTCGCCGCGATGACCTCCCGCACGCGGATCGCCGTGCTCGCGTCGACGTCGCCCTTGTTGTTGAGCACCCGGGACACAGTGGTCTTGCTGACCCTGGCCCGCCGGGCGACTTCGGCGATCGTGACGCGCACGCGGTCAGAATACGGTCCGTCCGCGACGGACCCCGGCCGCGGATGATCCCGGGCGGGACGCGTTGCCAGCAGGCCGGCGACCGTGCTATAGGTTCCTGATGGGAACCGCCTGCGACGTGCAGAAACCCGGCGGCCGCGACGTGTCCGCGGTGGCGGGATGACCACGTTCCAGCGCGCCCGCCGGCCCGAGCAGGTGGCGGCCCGCCGCGCGGCGATCCTCACCGCGGCGGCGGAGATGCTGGCCGAACGCCAGGTCGCGGACATCTCGCTGCGCGAGCTCGCCGGCCGGGTGGGGCTCGCGAAGTCCAACGTGCTGCGCTACTTCGACAGCCGCGAGGCGATCTTCCTCGAGGTGCTCGACCGGACGTGGACGGCGTGGCTCGACGAGCTGGACCTCGACCCCGGCCGCCCGCGCACCCGCCACGCGCGCGAGACCCGGGTGGCCACGGCCATCGCGGCGTCGCTGACCGCCGAGCCGCTGCTCTGCGACCTGTTCGCCGCGATGGCCTCGGTGCTGGAGCGCAACATCTCCCTCGACGTGGCGCGCGACTTCAAGCGCCGGTTCACCGCCAACACGGGCCGCCTCGCCGGCCTGGTCCGCGCGGCCGTCCCCGTGCTCGACGACGCCGCCGCGACGCACTTCGCCGGCGCGGTCGTCGTGCTCGTGGCCGGCCTCGCGCCGCACGCCACGCCGACCGACGTGGTCGCCACGGCGGCCGCGGAGCTGGGCCTCCCGTGCGGCGCCGACCTGTTCGCCGACGGGCTGACCGAGGGCCTGGTCAACCAGCTCGTCGGGCTCGCGGCCCGCGCGACGTAGGGCCCGCCCGGACCCGCTTCCCCGATGATGACATCTCACTCCGGGCGTGCCCGGTGATCACATCTCATCGCGGGTCCGGGCGGGGTCTCAGGCGGGCCCGGTCCCCAGCTCCACCGCGACCCGGTGGGTCAGCGGAGCGAGGTGCCCGTCCTCGAGGAGTCCGTGCTCGGCCAGCCGCCGCGCGACCGCGGGCGACAACGCGGCGGCGCTGACGCCGTCGGTGCCGAGGTACTGGAACGCCGCCGCGGCCACCTGGTCCACAGTGGACATCTCCCGGTAGCGGGCCAGCAGCCGCGCGCGCGGGTCGAGGTCGTCCACGGCCAGCTCCTCCAGCACGCTCCCGGCCGACAGCCGGCGGGTCAGGTCGGCGAGGCCCAGCCGCGGGTCGGCGATCAGCAGGGCCGCGGCCGAGCGGATCGCGAGCGGCAGGTGGTCGCAACGCGTCACGAGGTCCACCGCGGCCCACTCCGGCGTGATCCGCGCGCGGCCGACGAGCCGGCCGAGCATGGCCATCGCGGCGGGCGTGGACAGCCGCCCGACCGGGACCCGGCAGGTGGCGTCGATGGCGGCGAGCGGGGTGTCGGCGGTGACCAGGAAGCCGCACCCCGCCTCGGCGACCAGCAGCGGGCGCAGCTGCGCGGCCGAGGTGCAGTGGTCCACCACGACGAGCTCCCGGTGGCCGGTCAGCGTCGCGCGCCAGTGCGCCCCGTCGAGCGCGGTGTGGTTGAGGTCGACGTAGCGCTGGCCGTCCGGATACCACCACGCCACCTGGTGCGCGGCCCGCAGCGCGATCGCGGACTTGCCGGCCCCGGGCGGCCCGTGCACGACGACCACCCGCGCCCCCTCGGCGTCCGGGCTGCACAGCGCGGCGACGACCGAGCGCACCTCTTCGGCGCGGCTCACCAGCGTGACCTGGCGGGGCAGCTCGCAGCGGGTGGCGACGGCCGTGGCAGCGGGCGCCGGCGGTCGGTCCAGCAGCGCCGGGTCGCGGTTGAGCATGGCCTGGTGCAGCTCCTGCAACCGCGGCCCCGGTTCCAGCCCGAGCCCCTCGACGAGCCGGGTGCGGGCCTCGGTGAACGCCTCCAGCGCGGCGGCCACCTCGCCCCCGCGGTACAGCGCGAGCATCAGGCCCGCCCAGCCCCGCTCCCGCAGCGGCTGCTCGCTTACGAGCCGGCGCGCGTCGGCGATGAGCTCGGTGGTGGCGCCGACCGCGAGCTCGGCCTCCAGCAGGTCCTCCTCGACGAGCAGCCGCTGCTCGGCCAGCGCGTCCAGCTGCCCGGCGAGCGCCCGGCGCGGCGGCAGGCCCTCGGCGGGATGGCCGCGCCACAACGCGAGCGCCTGGCGCAGGTGCGTGCGCGCGCTCGCCGGTTCCCCGTCGGCGAGCGCGCGGCGGCCGATCTCCGCGAGCCGGTGGAACACCTGGACGTCGAGCTCGTCGGGGTCGGTGGCCAGCAGGTAGCCGCCGCCGCGGGAGACCAGGCGGTTGTGCGCGCCGCGGTCGAGCACGCGGCGCAGGGTCGTGGCGTACGTGCGCACGTTGGACCGGGCCGACGGCGGCGCGCCACGCTCCCACAGCACGCGGCCCAGCGCCTCGAACGAGATGACGGTGTTCGGCTTGAGCGCCAGCGCGGTGAGCATCAGCCGTACCTTGGTCGACGACAGGTCGACGGCCTCCCCCTCGCGGTACAGCTCCACCGGGCCGAGGAGGCGATATCGGATGCCCTCGAACGTCTCCATGCGTAGAGCCTGGGCGCCCGCGCTAACAACTCCCTAACAGACCCGACCGTAATTGGCTGGTCATCGTGCGTGTCCCGTGCGTGTCCCAGGTCATGTCGTTGATCGGGGCGGCCGGGCGGCATACGTTCCAGTGGTGATCGTGGACGTGGTGCTCGCGGCGCGGGCGCGGCTGGGCGAGGGGCCGGTGTGGGACCCGCGCGCGGCGGTGCTGCGCTGGGTCGACATCGAGCCGGGGCTGGTGCACCGGTACGACCCGGGGGCGGACGAGGACACCTCGTTCGAGGTCGGCGAGCAGGTCGGCACGGTGGCCGTGCGCCGCGACGGCGGGCTGGTCCTGGCGACCGAGTCGGGAATCTCGACGTGCACGGTCGACGGGGCGGACCTGACCCGGCTGCACGAGGTCGCCACCGACCCGCCGGGCGGGCGGTTCAACGACGGCAAGGCCGACCGGTGGGGCCGGTTCTGGGCCGGCACGATGTTCGAGGGCAAGAAGCGCGCCGGCGCCTGCTACCGGCTCGACCCGGACGGCTCGCTGCACCCGGTGATCACCGAGGTGTCGGTGTCCAACGGGCTCGGCTGGTCGCCGGACGGCCGGCTCATGTACTACGTGGACACTCCGACCGGCGGCGTGGACGTGTTCGACCACGACCCGGACACCGGCGCGATCACGGGGCGGCGCCGGCTGATCAACGTCGAGCGGGGCTGGCCGGACGGGCTGACCGTGGACGTCGAGGGCAACCTGTGGGTGGCGCTGTGGGACGGCTGGGCGGTGCGCCGGTACACGCCGGACGGCCGGCTCGCCGACACCGTCGAGCTGCCCGCGCAGCGGGTCACGAGCTGCGCGTTCGGTGGCGCCGATCTGTCCACTTTGTACCTGACGTCGGCGCGGACGGGGCTGTCGGCGGACAACCTGTCCCGCCAGCCGCACGCGGGCTCGCTCTTCGCCCTCGACGCCGGGGTGTCCGGGCAGGCGCCGGGGGAGTGGGCCGGGTGACCAGGTGGGCCGATCGGCTGCGGGCGAACGGCGAGGACCCGGACCCGCGGTTCAGCTTCGCCAACGAGCGGACGTTCCTGGCCTGGGTGCGCACGGCGCTCGCGTTGATGGCGGCGGGGATCGGGCTGGAGGCGTTCGCGCCGCAGCTCGCGGTCCCCGGGCTGCGCCAGGTGCTGGCCGCGTTGCTGGTGCTGGCCGGCATCGCGACGAGCGCGATGGCGTTCCGTCGGTGGTTGCGCGGCGAGCAGGCCATGCGGGAGAAGCGGTCGCTCCCGCTGCCGACGGTGGCGCCGTGGCTGTCCTACGGGGTGGCCGCGGTGGCGCTCGCGGTGTTCGTGTTCGTCGTGGTGGCGAACCTGTGACCGAGATCCCCGGGGTCCAGAACGAGCGCACGTCGCTGTCGTGGATCCGCACCGGACTCGGCCTCGCCGGCTGCGCCCTGCTGGCCGGCCGGCTGGCGATGCTGCGGGACACCCCGGGGGCGGTGATCGCCGCGATCGCGTGCGCGGTGCTGGCCTCCGGCGTGCTCGGCTGGTCCCACGACCGGTACCGCCGCGCGGCGCGGGCCGTGCGCGAGCAGCGCCCGGTGGACCGGGCCACGCCGGCCTTGCTGGTCACGCTCGCGGCATGCCTGGTCGGTGTGCTCGCCCTCGCGTTGATCGTGCTGTAGTGGACAGATGGATTCCTTCCGGCACCGACAGATCCCGCTCGGCGCGACCGAGCTGCACGTCGTGGAGACCGGCGACCCGGCGGCGCCGCCCGTGCTGTTCCTGCACGGCTGGCCCGAGTCCTGGCACGCGTGGCGCGACGTCATGACCCACGCGGCCGGCGACGCCCGGGCGATCGCCGTGGACCTCCCGGGCATCGGCGGCTCCACCGGCGACCCGACCGACGGCTCGAAGCGCGCGCTGGCCGAGGTCGTGCACCGGCTGGTGCGCGAGCTGGACGTGCCGGACGTGACGCTCGTCGGCCACGACGCCGGCGGCATGGTCGTCTACGCGTACCTGCGTGCCCACCGCGACCTCGCCCGCGCGGTGATCATGGACGTGGTGATCCCCGGCCTCGAGCCGTGGGAGCGGGTGCTCGCGAACCCCTACATCTGGCACTTCGCCTTCCACGCCATCGAGGGGCTGCCCGAGACGCTCGTCGCCGGGCGGCAGCGCGCCTACTTCGACTACTTCCACGACATCCTCGCCGCCGACCCGGCCACGATCACCGGCGAGCTGCGCGACGCGCACGCGGCCGCGTACGCCGAGACCGCCGCGCTGACCGCGGGCTTCTCCTGGTACCGCACGCTCCACCAGGACGCGGCCGACAACCGGGCCGACAGCGACAGCGACACCGCCCCGGTGTCCACGCCACTGCTGTACCTGCGCGGCGAACACGAGCAGGGCGAGATGGCGCCGTACCTGGCCGGGTTCCGCGCGGCCGGGCTCACCGACGTCCGCCACGCACGGATTCCGGGCGCCGGCCACTTCGCCCCCGAGGAGGCACCCGCGCAGACCTGGCGGGCGATCGCGGACTTCCTGCCGCGCTAGGTAGCGCTAGCGGCGGGTCAGGCGGAACTGCCACACGTCGAGGTAACCCGCGCGGAAGCCGGCCTCGCAGTAGGCCAGGTAGAACTCCCACATGCGGCGGAACGTCTCGTCGAAGCCCAGCTCCGCCACCCGCTCGGCGGCGGCCGTGAACCGGGTGCGCCACTCGTGCAGGGTGCGCGCGTAGTGGTCGCCGAGCCGGCGGCGGGCGGTGATCGCGAGGCCGGCCGTGCGGGTGTGCTGCTCGACGGCCGGGACCGACAGCAGCTGACCGCCCGGGAACACGTACTTCGTGATCCACGTCTGCGTGTGGCGGGTCGCCTCCATCCGGTCGTGCGGCATCGTGATCGCCTGTAGGCCGGCGGAGCCGCCCGGGGCGAGCAGGCGGTTGAGCGTCGTGAAGTAGACCGGCCAGTACTCCTCGCCGACCGCCTCGATCATCTCGACCGACACGACCGCGTCGTAGCTCCCGCTCGCCTCGCGGTAGTCCTGCAACCGCACCTGCACCCGGTCCGCGACCCCGGCCGCGGCGATCCGGCGCACCGCGAGGTCGCGCTGCTCGGCCGAGATCGTCAGCGTGGTGACCGTCGCGCCCCGGCGCGCGGCGCGGATGGCGAGCGCGCCCCAGCCGGTGCCGATCTCCAGCACCCGGCTGCCCGGGCCGACCCGGGCGAGGTCGAGCACGCCGTCGATCTTGCGTAGCTGCGCGGCATGGAGGTCGTCGCCCGGCTCGAACCACGCGGACGAGTACGTCATGGACTCGTCGAGGAAGGCGCCGAACAGGTCGTTGGACAGGTCGTAGTGGCGGTGGATGTTGGCCCGCGCGCCGTCCGGCGTGTTGCGCTCGCCGGACGGGCGCCGCGCGTCGACGAACTGGCGCAGCACCTGCAGCGGCCGCGGCACCAGCCGGGCCATCCGCGCGGCGAACGGGGTGAGCACCGCGGCCGGGTCGGGGCTCGTCCAGTCGCCCGCCATGTACGCCTCGCCGAAGCCGATCGTCGACCCCGTGCCCAGCCGGTGGAAGAACGCCGGGCGGTGGACGTGCAGCTGCGGGCCGCCCCGGCCGATCCACTCCCCGGACGGCAGCCGGACGCGGACGGCGAGCCGGGTCGCGGCCAGGCGGAACAGCCGCTCCGCGAGCCAGGCACGGACGGGCGAGTACGGCGCGGTGGCGATGCCCGGCCACCGGCCGGTCCGGATCGTGGTCACTGGACACCTTCCTGGGGTAGGTGGGGCCGGCGGGGGACGACCGGCAGGCGGCGCAGCCACAGCGCGACGCCGTGCCGCTGGACGAGTGCGCGGACCCGCAACGCGCCTCCGGTGCACGCGTTGCGCAGCATCCGGCCGAACGTGGCCGGGCCGTGCGGGCGGCCGGTCAGCGTCGCGGTGAACACCGGGCGGCCGTCGCGGTGCAGCACCACCGACAGCGCCAGCCGGTCGCCGGGCGGGGGCAGCCGCATCCGGTAGTGGCCGGAGACGTCGAAGAACGGCGAGACGTAGAGCGCCTTGCCCGTGCCGGCGCGCCCGGCCGCGTCCGGCGCCAGCAGGTAGCAGTGCCGCTCGCCGTAGGTGTTGTGCACCTCGGCGACCACGCACACGGGCTCGCCCGCCTCGTCGTGGCACCAGTAGACGGTCAGCGGGTTGAACGCGTAGCCGAACGTGCGGGGCATGGCGAGCATGGTCACCCGCGCGGCCGCGACGCCGTGCCCGGCGAGCCACTCGTCGAGGTTCTGCCGGATCGTGCGGCCGGGCCGGCCGAGGTGATCGCGGGCCTCGAAGCTCGCGAGCGGCGGCCGGTGGGGCAGGTCGTCGAGATCCACCAGCCAGGGCCGCATCCGGTGCGCGAACCGGCGGCCGACGCGCTCCCGCCGGATGTGGACCAGCCGGGCGTCGTAGATCACGCCGCCGTCGATGACCGTCATGACCAACCGGCTCCGAACTGCTCCGCGGCCCGGACGCCCGCGGCGCAGCCGTCCTCGTGGAAGCCCCAGCCATGGTAAGCGCCCGCGTACGCCGTGCGCGCCTGGCTGATCGCGGGCAGCCGGCGTTGCGCGGCCACCGACTCCGGCGTGTACACCGGGTGCTCGTAGACCATCCGCGCCACCACGGCGCGCTCGTCGACCCGGTCCGTCGCGCCGAGGGTGACCACGTAGGTCTCGGCGGCGGGCAGCCGCATCAGCCGGTTCATGTGGTAGCTGACGAGCACCCGGTCCGCGCCGCCGCAGTCGGGCTTGAGGTAGTTCCACGACGCCACCGCGCCCCGGCTCGCCGGCAGCAGCGAGTCGTCGGTGTGCAGCCAGGTCTCGTTGCGGGAGTAGGGAATCGCGCCCAGCACCGCGCGCTCGGCCGGGGTCGGGTCGGCCAGCAGCGCGAGTGCCTCGTTCGCGTGCGTGGCGAGCACGACGCCGTCCACGTGGTGCTCGACGTCCGCGTCGTCGCGCACGGCCACGCCGCCGGCCAGCCGCCGCACCGCCCGCACGGGCGTGGCGACGTGCACCGCGGTGAGGTTCTTCGCCGCCCGCTCGACGTAGGCCCGGGAGCCGCCGACGACGGTCTTCCACGTGGGCGACCCGCCGACCGCGAGCATCCCGTGGTGGTCCAGGAACGTGAACAGGTAGCGCGCCGGGTACTCGCGGCTGACCCGTTCCGGCGCGGACCAGACGCACGACACCACGGGCAGCAGGAAGTGCTCGACGAAGAACCGCGAGTAGCCGCCGGCCTCGACGAACTCGCCGAGCGTCCGGTCGGGTCCGGTGTCCGCGAGCTCGCGGCGGGCGTGCCGGTGGAAGCGGACGATCTCGGCCAGCATCCGCAGGTACCGCGGGCGGGCCAGGTTGCCCGCGCGCGGGAACAGGCCGGCGAGCTTGCGCCCGCCCGCGTACTCCAGCCCGCAGCCGAGGCAGCGCACGCTCATCGACATGTCGGAGTCCTGCGTGCGCACGCCGAGTTCGGCGAACAACCGCAACAAATTCGGATACGTCCGTTCGTTGTGCACGATGAAGCCGCTGTCGATCGCCAGCGATCCGGCGCTGGTGTCGACGTCGTGGGTGTGCGCGTGGCCGCCGAGGCGGGGCTGCGCCTCGAACAGCAGGACGTCGTGGCGCCGTTGTAGCAGGTAGGCCGCGGTAAGTCCGGCGACGCCCGCCCCGACGACGGCGATCCGTTTCCTGGTCACAGATTGGCTCGTCACGTCCGATGATTCGGAGCGACCATACGCATGGATTGGTCCGATCGGTTCGCTTGCGGGCCAACGTGTTCACTCACGGTTAGTCCGAAATGGACGTACACATTCGGATGCCGTTGAATTCCCGGTGCCTAGGGTGAACCGGCGATCACCCATCGCTAACATGGCCTGGTGGCAGCGACAGGCGGGGGAAGCGCGGCGACGCCGCAGCGACCGGTCAGACGTGGGGACAAGGTGTCGGAGGCGATCGCCCGAGACATCGTTCGCCGCATCGGCACCGAAGGCCTGAAGCCCGGCACGCAGCTGCCACCCGAGGCCAAGATGCTTCAGGAGTACCGCGTCGGGCGCGGCTCGTTACGCGAGGCCTTACGCATCCTCGAGGTGCACGGGCTCATCTCGATCAAGCCGGGACCGCGCGGCGGGCCGACGGTCGACCGCGTGCGGACCCAGAACTTCGGCCGCATGGCGTCGTTGTACTTCCAGATGGACGGGGTCACCTTCCGCGAGCTGATCGAGGCCCGGCTGACCATGGAGCCGTTGCTGGCGCGGCGGGCGGCGGAGGTCGGCGATCCGGAGCTGCTCGCCGAGCTCGCCGGCTACGAGCACGTCGCCCGCTCGGACGACGAGTACCTGGTCCAGGCCGGCGGCTTCCACCAGCTCGTCGCGATCATGTCCGGCAACCGGATCATGAGCCTGTTCGGCCAGTCCCTCGCCGACGTCGTGCGCGACCGCATGAACGACTCCCTGTATCCGAAGTCGCGCCGCCGCGAGGTGTTCGGCGCGCACGGCGACATCGCCCGCGCGATCATCGCGGGCGACGCCGAGCTGGCCGAGCGGTCGATGCGCGAGCACATGGAGGACTACGTCGCGCAGGCCAAGCGCCGCCATCCGGGGCTCTTGCAGGAGGTCGTGGACTGGCGTTGAGGCCGGGCGTATCGCCCGCGCCACCTCGCTCGTTCACCGTGCAACGAAGACGGCACTGCCAGGGAGTGCCGCCAACGGTGGTGCGCGCGTGCGCGTCGGCACGAGAGGACGCCGGTGACCGAGGCTCTGGAACCGCCACCCGACGCCGAGCTGATCAAGGCAGTGCGCGCCGGTGACGTGTCCGCGTTCGGCGTGCTCTACGAACGACACCTGGTGGCCGCCACGCGGGCGGCGGGCTGCCTCGCGAGCACCCGGGCGGAGCGGGAGGACCTCGTCGCGGAGGCCTTCACCCGGGTCCTGCGGGTGCTGCGCGAGGGGCGCGGCCCGAACGAGGAGTTCCGGCCGTACCTGCTCGTGACCATGCGGAACATGGCGATCAGCGGCGCGTCGCGGGGCGTGCCCGTGTCGCTGTACGCGGACGTGCCGGACGTGTCGCCGGCCGGCGGCGCCGACGGCCGGGTGATCGACCGGTGGGACGCCTCGGCCGCGGCGGAGGCGTTCGCGAGCCTGCCCGAGCGGTGGCGGGTCGTGCTGTGGCACACGGAGGTGGAGAACGAGCCGCCGGCGTCGGTGGCGCGGCTGCTCGGCATGCGGCCGAACAGCGTGGCGGCGCTGGCCTACCGGGCGCGGGAGGGGTTGCGGCAGGCCTACCTGCGGATGCACGCGCCCGAACCGCCGCGCCGCGAGTGCCGCTCGACGGTGGACAAGCTGGCCGGCTACGTGCGGCGCAACGTGCCGCTGCCGCTGTCCCGCAAGATCGGCAAGCACCTGCACGGCTGCCCCGACTGCCGCGCCCGCGCCGACACCCTCGGCAAGATCAACAGCGAGCTGCGGGGGCTGCTCGGCCCGATCGTGCTGGGCGCGCCGCTGGCGGCGGCCTACCTGCCGGCACCCGCGGTGACCGGTGCCGTGTCCGGCGCGCTGGGCGCGAGCATGGCGTCGGGCACGGCGCTGGCCGTGGCGTCGGAGGTCGCCTCCTCGACCGTGTCCGGGGTGCTCGCGATGAAGGCCACCCTGGTGCAGGTCGCCGCCGCTCTGGCGGTCACCACCACGGCGGCCACGGTGGCGACGTCCGCGTCGTCCGATCCCGCGACGCCGCCGCCCCGCGGCGAGTTGCCGGCCGCGGCACTGTCGCTGCCGGCCGCGACGCTGAGCACCGCGACGCTCACGGTCCGGCCTTCCCCTTATGCCGCACCGCTTTCCGCCGTGCGATCGACCGCGCCGGCCGCCCCCGAGAGGCAGGCCGCCCCGGTGGTCCCGGCAACGGCCGCGCCCGTCGAGACCGCGCCCCCGCAGAAGGCGAAGAAAGCCAAGAAGGACAAGAAGGACAAGGGCGAGAAGGCCAAGAAGGACCGGAAGAAGTAGGCGCGGCGCCGACGTGGTCACCCGTCGAGCGCGGCCGAGCCGGCCCGCGTTCGTCGGTGGGGCCTGGTACTAGTGGCGTATGACCGAACGGATCCTGCTCACCGGCGCGGCCGGCGCCATCGCCACGATGCTCCGGCCGCGCCTCGCCCGGCCCGGCCGCACCATGCGGCTGCTGGACGTCGCGCCGCTGACCGCCGGCCCGGCCGAGGAGGCCGTCGCCGGCTCGGTGTCCGACCTGGACGCGATGGTCGCGGCGAGTGCCGGCATGGCCGCCGTGGTGCACCTCGGTGGGCTAAGCCGGGAGGCGGCGTGGGCGGAGATCCTCGAGCACAACATCAACGGCACGTACACGGTGCTCGAGGCCGCACGGCGGGCTGGTGTGCCGCGGGTGGTGTTCGCGAGCAGCAACCACGCGGTGGGCTTCCGGCCCGTCGACGAGGACGCGGGGGAGTACCTGTACCCGCGGCCGGACACCTACTACGGGGTGAGCAAGGCGGCCGGCGAGGCGCTCGGCAGCCTCTACCACGACCGATACGGGCTCGACGTGATCTGCCTGCGGATCGGTTCGTGCGCCGAGCGGCCGATCAACGAGCGGGCGCTCGCGACGTGGCTGTCGCCGGACGACTGCGGCCGGCTGATCGAGGCGGCGATCTCGGTGCCGTCGCCGGGTTTCCGGGTGGTGTGGGGGATCTCGGCGAACACGCGCGCCCGCTGGTCGCTCGCGGAGGCCCGGGCACTGGGCTACGAACCGGCCGACGACGCGGAGGTGTACGCGGACTCGGTGCCACCCGCGACGGGCCTCGAGAAGGTGTACCTGGGCGGCGACTTCTGCTCCCCGGAGCTGGACACACCGTGAATACCGTGCCCACCATTCGGGTCACCGGGCACGCGTATCCCTGGGACGTGCTCGGCGATCCGTCGTTCGCGCGGCGGGTCACGGCCATCGGGGTGTCCACAGTGGCCCTCGCGGCGGCGTACCACTCGACGCGCGCGGCCACCCCGCTGCACCCGGGCCGCCAGCTCGTCGACGCGCGGCACGCGGCGCTGTACCGCCCGGTGCGTGCCGCGGTCTGGGCCGGCCGCCGGCTCCGCCCGCGGGCGCCGGACTGGATGTCCACATCGGACTCCTTCGGCGCGGGGGCCGACGTGCTGCGGTCGGCGGGACTGCGCGTGGCGGCGTGGGTCGTGCTCACCCACAACACGATGCTGGGCCGGGAGTTCCCGGACGTGACGGTGGTCAACTGCTTCGGCGAGCGGTACGCCTACGCGCTGTGCCCGTCGTGGGCGGAGGTGCGCGAGTACGCGGCCCTGCTCGCCCGCGAGGCCGCGCGGGACGCCGACGAGGTGTCCCTGGAGGCGTGCGGCCAGCTCGGCCTGACCCACGCGTCCCACCACGACAAGACCGGCGAGGCGTGGTCGTCGATGGCCCGGCGGTGGTTGTCGGTGTGCTGCTGTCCCGCGTGCCAGTCGGGCTGGTCCGCGCGCGGCCTGGACCCGGCGTGGGTGGTCTCGCAGCTGCGCGAGGCGGTGCGGGCGGAGGCGTCCGGGCTCGCCGGCGTGGTCCCGTTCGCGGACGCGCTGCTGGCCACCCGCCACGAGGCGGCGGACTCGCTGCGCGCGGCGGTGCTGGCCGAGCTGGACGTGCCCGTGCGGCTGCACGCGCACCCGGACCCGTGGGAGACGGGCTCGTCCCCGGGCCTGACCGGCCAGGCGCCGGACGCCGTGGCGTCGCTGACCGTGCCGGCGTGGCCCACCGCCCCGGAGACCGCGGACCTCGTCGTACACGCCGTCCGGACCGGCCGCCCGGTCGACGCCTACGTGTCGGTCCTGCCCCCGGCGGAGCCGGCCGACCTCCCCGACCACGCCCGCCGCCTCCGCATGGCGGGCGCCACCGGGGTGAACCTGTACCACCTGGGCCTGGCCCCACGCTGGTGCCACCCGCTGTTGCGCGAACTCGCCCGGTTCGGGGCTTGAACCGGACGCGGCGGGAGGTTCTAGCGTCGACGGCGTGATCGGGAACGACGGCCGGCGGTGGAGCATCGGGGAGCTGGCCCGAGCGAGCGGGCTGACCGTCCGCGCGTTGCGGCACTACGACGAGATCGGGCTGCTGCGCGCGGGCGAGCGGACCGCGTCCGGGCACCGGCGCTACACCGGCGAGGACGTCCGGCGGCTGTACCGCATCCGCGCGCTGAGCGGGCTCGGGCTGCCGCTGGCGGAGATCGCCGGCGTGCTGGGCGACACCGGCATCCCGCGGATGCGCGCGCTGCTCGCGGCCCAGCTGCGTGACCTCGGGGCCCACGAGCGCCGGCTCGCTCGCCTGCGGGACCGGCTCCAGGGGCTCCTCGACCGGCTCGAACACGACCGGATGCCCGATCCGGCCCAGCTCATGGCGACCCTGGAGACGATGTCGATGTTCGAGACCTACTTCACCCAGGAGCAGCGCGACCGGCTCGCCGAGCGCCGCGCCGAGCTCGGCGACGAGGCGGTCGACACCGCCCGCCGCGAGTTCGCCGAGCTCGTCGCCGAGGGGCTGGCGCTGGTGCGTGCCGGCACCCCGCCGGACGACCCGCGTGCCCGCGAGCTCGCCCGGCGGTGGGACGCGATCGGCGACCGGCTCAACCCCGACGACGCCGGCCAGCGCGCCGCCCGTGCCATGTGGACGGACAACAGCGCCGAGCTCGCCGCCCGCGGGCCGTGGCCCGCCGGGGAGCTCACCGCTCTGGTGTCCCTTGTGGAGCGCGCGCGATCATGATCGTGGCGCCGAGGCCGGTGTCCCGCACCACGCGCGGGCGCAGGCCGGCGAACCCGGCGGCACCGAGCAGCAGCGGGGCCTGCGCCTCGCTGGTCTCGACGAGCAGGTGGCCACCGGGGGCGAGCCACTCCCGCGCGCCGGCGATCACCCGGCGCAGCACGTCGAGGCCGTCGGCGCCGCCGTCGAGGGCCGCCCGGGGCTCGTGGAGGCGGGCCTCGGGCGGCAGGAGACCGATGGCCTCGGTCGGCACGTAGGGCGCGTTGGCCACGAGCACGCCGACCCGCCCGCGCAGCGCCGGTGGCAGCGGTTCGTACAGGTCGCCCTCGTGCACGTGGCCGGCCGGGACGTTGCGGCGGGCGCAGCGCACCGCGTCCGGGTCGATGTCGGCCGCGTGCAGCTCGGCGTCCGGCACGGTGGCGGCCACGGCGGCGGCCACCGCGCCGGAGCCGCAGCACAGGTCGACCACGACCGTGCCGGGACCGGCGAGCTTGATGGCCCGCCACGCGAGGAGCTCGGTGCGCCGCCGGGGCACGAACACGCCGGGGTCGACGGCGACCCGCAGCCCGCAGAACGACGCCCAGCCGAGGACGTGCTCGAGGGGTACGCCGGCGGCACGCCGCGCGACCATGTCCGCGAGCTCGCCGGGGCCGGCGGCGTCGGTGAGCAGGCGGGCCTCGTCCTCGGCGAAGACGCAGCCGGCGGCGCGGAGGGTGGAGACGATGTGCGAAGAGGTCATGGAGCGCCTTTCGGGATTCCCGTGGGCGCTCCCGGCCACCTAGACGGCGTGGCCGCTCGAGGGGAGCACCCGGCCTGGCATGGCGGAAATGGGGCTCACCTCCTCGGCGGTTCCTGCGGTTGCCGCGACCACCCTACCCGCCCGACGCCGCCCAGCCACGCCACGACGTGATCGCCACGAGGATCACCGGGCCGGCCGGCGGGCGCGCCGCGTACTGCGGGTACTTCGCGACGAGCTCGCCGACCGGACCACCCTCGCGGACGACCCGTGCGGTGCCGTCCACGCGGACCCACCACAGCAGCGCCCAGTCCTCGGCGTAGTGGTCGGCGAGCAGGGTCACCCGCGGGTTCGCCTCGATGTTGCGCAGCCGCTTGAGCTCCGTGGTGCGCTTGGGCTTGTGATCCACCGCGAGCACCACGGTGTCGCCCCGCAGCGCGAACGTCACCGGCACCAGGTGCGGTGTCCCGCCCGCGTCGGCGGTCGCCAGCCGCGCCACCCGGGCGGCCGCGAACCGGCTCCGCGCCTGCGCCACGTCCACGCGACCGACGTTAGCGTGGACGTGAGCGAAGCGAACCATGAACACAGCGGCGGTGAACTTGAACGCGGTACGGCTGGAGGCGTACCGGCGGGAGCTGACCGGGTACTGCTACCGCATGCTCGGTGCCGCCGCCGAGGCCGAGGACGCCGTGCAGGACACACTCGTGCGGGCCTGGCGCGCCGGGTACGACCCCGCGAAGGCGCCGGTGCGCACCTGGCTGTACGCGATCGCCACCAACGTCTGCCTCGACATGCTGCGCAGCGCCCAGCGTCGCGCGGTCGCCATGGACCTCGGCCCGGCCGCGAGACCCGGACCGGATCTCGGCCGGCCGCTGCCGCCGGACGCGTGGGTGCGGCCGCTACCCGATCGGCTGCTCGGCGACCCCGCCGAGGTGGCCGCGCAGCGGGACACGATCCGGCTCGCGTTCGTGGCCGCGCTGCAGCGGCTCCCACCCCGGCAGCGCGCCGTGCTGATCCTCCGCGAGGTGCTCGCGTTCTCCGCGGCCGAGGTCGCCGAGCTGCTCGGCACGACGGTCGCCTCGATCAACAGCGCGCTGCAGCGCGCCCGGCACACGATCAGGAGGCCCGCGCCGGCCGAGCCGCTGGACGAGCGCGCGGCGCGAGCTGCTCGCCCGCTACGTCGACGCGTTCGAGCGGCACGACGTCGCCGCGCTCACCGCCCTGCTGCACGAGGACGCGACGATGTCGATGCCGCCGTTCACGTGGTGGCTCGGTGGCCGCGCGGACCTCGGCGCGGCGTTCGCGCACGGCGGCTTCTGCACGAACGCACGCCTGGTGCCGACGTCGGCCAACGGCTCGCCGGCGTTCGGGCAGTACGGCCCGGACGGCGCGCCGTTCGGGCTGGTGACCGTCGAGGTGAGCCGGACCGCGATCACGTCGATCACGATCCATCTGGACCTGGCGGACGACTTCCCGCGCTACGGCCTGCCCGGCTGACCGATGAGTTTCGCCGGCCCGCGTCGTATCAGCGGGTATGAGTGAACCGACGGTGCAGGAGCGCACCGAGCAGCCGTACGTCGCCATCCCTATCCGCGCCACGCTGCGCGAGTGGGGCGAGGTCAACGCCCTGGTCCCCGAGGTGTTCGCGTGGCTGGCGAGCCGCGGGATCGCCCCGGCGGGCGCCCTGTTCTACCACCACCGCGTGATCGGCGGCTTCGACGAGAAGTTCTCCGTCGAGGTCGGCGTCCCCGTCGCCGAGCCGGTCGAGGGGGACGGCCGCGTGCTCGCGGGCGCCAAGCCCGCCGGCCGCTACGTCGTCGCCGTGCACCACGGGCATCCGGACGGCATCGCGAGGTCGCACCAGGCGCTCGTGGAGTGGGCGGGCCGCCAGGGCGTGCCGCTGGCCAAGGACGGCGACGTCTGGGGCGGGATGTTCGAGTCCTACCGCACCGATCCCGAGGTGGAGCCGGACCCGGACAAGTGGGAGACGGAGCTCGCGTACCTGGTCAGCGACGTGCCGCCCGCTCGTTGATCGCCACGAGCTCGTCGGCGGCCTCGGCGGCGGCGCGGGCGAGCAGAGCCGCGACGCGGGCGTCGCCGACGAGGTTGCGGTTGCCGTGCGCGGCGAGGTGGTCGGCGAGCTCGGCCACCTCGCGGGCCGCGGTGGCGACCTCCCGCGGCACCTCGGTCGCCACCCTCAGCGCGGCGGCGATCCGCCCGCGCCGCGCCGGATCGCCGGCCGGGAGCCGGTACGCGGCGAGCACCTCGGTGTAGGCGGCCGCATCCGCGTCGGCCAGCGGTTCGAGCCGGGCCCGCAACGCCTCCGCGGGCCCGGCCGGCGCCTCGGCGAAGCGGGCCGCCATCGCCACGAGGGCGGCGGCGGCCGCGGCAGTCAGCGCGGCGACCGCACCGCCGCCCGGAGCGGGCGTGCGGGCGGCCACGCGCTCGAGAAGGCCACCGGTCGACAGTTGAAGAATGGACTCTGTGCTGATGGTTCGCTTCGCTCCTCCGCTACTCGCCGTCTTCCCTCCTCCGTGCTCGGCGCTGGCGCGCCTGCGCGCGAGCGTCAGTCCAGACGGCGAACGCTCCGTCGCTCTCGCTCACAAACCGGTCAGGATAGGCCGACGATCTCCCCGTCGGCGTCGAGGTCGATGCGGGTCGCGGCGGGTGCGGAGCCCAGGCCCGGCATCGTGCGCATGTCGCCGCAGATCGGGTACACGAAGCCGGCGCCGACCGACGCGCGCACCTCGCGCACCGGCAGCGTCCAGCCCGTCGGCGCGCCCAGGAGCTTCGGGTCCGACGAGATCGACAGGTGCGTCTTGGCCATGCAGACCGGCAGCTCGCCGAAGCCGTTGCGCTCGTACTTGTCGAGCTGCTTGCGGGCGGCCGGGGTGTAGGAGACGCCGTCCGCGCCGTACACCCGCGTCGCGATGGTCTCGATCTTCTCCCGAAGCGGGGCCGACGACGGGTAGAGGAGCTGGAACTCCGTCGGCTCGTTCGCGGCCTCGGCGACCGCCTCGGCGAGCTCGACCGCGCCCGCGCCGCCGTCGGCGAAGTGGGTGCTGACCGCGACCCGCGCGCCCATCGACTCGGCGATCTCGCGGATGGCCGCGTGCTCGGAGGGGTGGTCGGTCGGGAAGGCGTTGACGCACACCACCGGGGAGACGCCGTGCATGCGGATGTTCTCGATCTGCTTGCGCAGGTTCGCCGCGCCCGCGTGCACGTCGTCGGGGTTCTCGGCGAGCAGGTCCTCGGGCAGCGGCTTGCCGGCCACGATCCGGAACTTGCCGGAGTGAGCCTTGAGCGCGCGCACGGTCGCGACGAGCACGGCCGCGTCGGGGGCCTGACCCGACACCCGGCACTTGATGTTGAAGAAACGCTCCGCGCCCATGTCCGCGCCGAAGCCGGCCTCGGTGATCAGGTAGTCGCCGCACCGGATCCCGATGAGGTCGGCCACCACCGACGAGTTGCCGGTGGCGATGTTGCCGAATGGTCCACAGTGGACGAGGACGGGGGTGTTCTCCAGCGTCTGCATCAGGTTCGGCTTGATCGCCTCGCGCAGCAGGACGGTCATCGCGCCGGCCGCCTCGAGCTCCTCGGCCGTCACCGGCTCGCCCGCGGGCGTGTAGCCGACGACGATGCGGCCCAGCCGCCCGCGCAGGTCCTCGAGACCCGTCGTCAGCGCGAGGGCGGCCATCACCTCGGACGCGGCGGTGATGTCGAACCCGGTCTGCCGCGTGACGCCGTCCGCCTTGGCGCCGAGCCCGACCACGATGTTGCGCAGGGACCGGTCGTTCATGTCGAGCACCCGCCGCCAGGTGATCTCCGACAGGTCGAGCCCGAGCGCGTTGCCCTGGTGCAGGTGGTTGTCGACCATCGCGGCGAGCAGGTTGTGCGCCGCGGTGACGGCGTGCATGTCGCCGGTCAGGTGCAGGTTGAGCAGCTCCATCGGCACGACCTGGCTGTAGCCGCCGCCGGCCGCGCCGCCCTTGATGCCGAGCGTCGGGCCCATGGACGGCTGCCGGATGGCGACCGTGGCCTGCTTGCCGAGGTGCCGGAAGCCCTGTCCGAGGCCGACCGTCGTGGTCGTCTTGCCCTCGCCGAGCGGGGTCGGCGTGATGGCGCTGACCAGTACGTACTTGGCCTTGGGTGCGTCGGCGAGCTCGTCGATCGCGCCCAGCCCGATCTTCATCACGTCGCGCCCGTAGGGCTCCAGCATGCGGGCGGGCAGGCCCATGTCACCCGCGATGTCCTCGATCGGCTTGAGCTTCGCGCCGCGGGCGATCTCCAGGTCGGAGGGAAAAGCCATGCGTAGGCTCCTTCAGGGGGCGGCACGGGGTCGCCGCAGCCGCGTTCCGGTGCAGACGAGCAGACGGTACTCCACTGTTGCACGAGTTGCGTCAAGTTCCTTATGACGCAACGATCCCCGTCAGGCGTGCTGGCGCAGCTGCTCCGCGGCGGCCGCCGCGAGCGGGTCGAGGTCGGCGCCACCGGCGTCGACGTGCGCCAGCAGCAGCCGGTGCATGCGCGGATCCCAGAAGGAACGCATGTGCTTGGCGATCTCGGCCACCGCCTCGTCGCGTGGCACGTGGGTGAACTGGATCGCGATCTCGTTGGCCAGCCGCACGTGCGGTGGGAGCGCCATACCCGCCGACACTAGCTGCCCGCCACCGGCACGGGGGGTGCTTCGGCGTGTTGGGCCACCGGGTGCTGGCCGGACAGGAGGCCGACCTGGACGGCGGTCACCTTGTACTCCGGGCAGTTCGTGGCCCAGTCGGAGTGCTCGGTCGTGACCACGTTGGCGCCGGTCACCGGGTGGTGGAACGTCGTGTAGACGACGCCGACGGGCATCCGGTCGGAGAACTTGGCCCGCAGTGACGTCTGGCCGACCCGCGACGCCAGCGACACGGTGTCGCCGTCGTTGATGCCGCGGACCTCCGCGTCGTGTGGGTGGATCTCCAGGATGTCCTCCGGGTGCCAGGTCACGTTCGCCGTGCGGCGGGTCTGCGCGCCCACGTTGTACTGCGACAGGATCCGGCCCGTCGTGAGGATCAGCGGGTACTTGCGCGTGCTGCGTTCCTTGGTCGGCACGTAGTTGGTCGGCATGAACCGGCCCTTGCCCCGCACGAACGTGTCCATGTGCATGATCGGCGTGCCGTTCGGCGCGTTCTCGTTGCACGGCCACTGCACGCTGCCGACCTTGTCCAGCAGCTCGAACGACACACCCGAGAACGTCGGCGTGGTCAGCGCGATCTCGTCCATGATCTGGCTGGTGTCGTCGTAGTGCATCGGGTAGCCCATCGCCTGCGCGATCTCGCAGACGATCTCCCACTCGTGCTTGCCGGTCTTCGGCTTCATCACCGGGCGCACCCGGTTGATCCGCCGCTCGGCGTTGATGAACGTGCCGTCCTTCTCCAGGAACGAGGTGCCGGGCAGGAACACGTGCGCGAACTTGGCCGTCTCGTTGATGAACAGGTCCTGCACGACCACCAGCTCCAGCGACTCGAGCGCCTTGGTGACGTGCCGGGTGTTCGGGTCGGACTGGGCGATGTCCTCGCCCTGCACGAACAGCGCCTTGAAGGTGCCGTCGATGGCCGCGTCGAACATGTTCGGGATGCGCAGCCCCGGCTCGGGCAGGATCGGCGTGCCCCACAGCTTCTCGTAGATGTCGCGCACGTTGTCGTCGGACACGTGCCGGTAGCCGGGCAGCTCGTGCGGGAACGAGCCCATGTCGCAGGAGCCCTGCACGTTGTTCTGCCCGCGCAACGGGTTGACGCCCACACCGTCGCGGCCGATGTTGCCGGTGGCCATCGCAAGGTTGGCCATGCCCATGACCATCGTGGAGCCCTGGCTGTGCTCGGTGACGCCGAGGCCGTAGTAGATCGCCGAGTTCGGGCCGGCGGCGTACATGCGGGCCGCGGCGCGCACGTCGGCCGCCGGCACGCCGGTGACCTCCGCCAGCGCCTCCGGGCTGTTCTCCGGCTGGGCGATGAACGACGACCACGCCGCGAAGTCCTCGCACCGGTCGGCGACGAAGTCCTCGTTGACCAGGCCCTCGGTGACGATCACGTGCGCGAACGCGTTGATGATCGCGACGTTGGTGCCCGGCGCCAGCTTCAGGTGGTGCTGGGCCTCGATGTGCGGCGAGCGCACCAGGTCGATCCGCCGCGGGTCGAGCACGATCAGCTTGGCGCCCTTGCGCAGCCGCTGCTTCATCCGCGACGCGAACACCGGGTGCGCGTCGGTCGGGTTCGCGCCGATCACCATGATCACGTCGGCGTCGTCGACCGACTTGAAGTCCTGGGTGCCCGCCGAGGTGCCGAACGTCTGCTTGAGGCCGTAGCCGGTGGGGGAGTGGCACACCCGTGCGCACGTGTCGACGTTGTTGTTGCCGAACGCGGCGCGCACCATCTTCTGCACCACGTAGACCTCTTCGTCGGTGCACCGCGAGGAGGTGATGCCGCCGATCGAACCGGCGCCGTGGCGCTCCTGGACGTCGCGCATGCCGGTGGCGACCCGGCCGATGGCCTCCTCCCACGACACCTCGCGCCACGGGTCGGTGATCTTCTCGCGGACCATCGGCTTCATCTGCCGGTCCGGGTGGGTGGCGTAGCCGAACGCGAAGCGGCCCTTGACGCAGCTGTGGCCCTCGTTCGCGCCGCCGTCCTTGTACGGCACCATCCGGACGAGCTCGTCGCCGCGCAGCTCGGCCTTGAACGAGCACCCGACGCCGCAGTACGCGCACGTCGTGATCACCGAGCGGGTCGGCATCCCGAGATCGACGACCGACTTCTCCTCGAGCGTCGCGGTCGGGCAGGCCTGCACGCAGGCGCCGCAGGACACGCACTCGGAGTCCATGAACAGCTCGTCCGCGCCGGGGGAGACCTTCGAGTCGAACCCGCGGCCGGCGATCGTCAGCGCGAAGGTGCCCTGCACCTCGTCGCAGGCCCGCACGCAGCGGGAGCAGACGATGCACTTGCTCTCGTCGAAGTCGAAGTACGGGTTGGACGTGTCTGTCGGGGCGTCCAGGTGGTTCTCGCCCTCACCGACGCCGTAGCGGACCTCGCGCAGGCCCACGACGCCGGACATGTCCTGCAGCTCGCAGTCGCCGTTCGCCGAGCAGGTCAGGCAGTCCAGCGGGTGGTCGGAGATGTAGAGCTCCATGACCCCGCGGCGCAGCTTCTCCAGCTTGGGGGACTGGGTGCGCACGGTCATGCCGGGGCGCACCGGCGTCGTGCAGGACGCCGGTGTGCCCTTGACGCCGTCGACCTCGACGAGGCAGAGCCGGCACGAGCCGAACGCCTCCAGCGAGTCGGTGGCGCACAGCTTCGGGACGTCCACCCCGGCGAGCGCGGCCGCGCGCATCACCGACGTGCCCTCGGGCACCTGCACGGACAGGCCGTCGATCTCGACGTCGACGGTGGGCTCACCCTTGCGGGCCGGGGTCCCCAGGTCGGGCTCTTTGAGAAGACTCACGAATGGCTCCCGTTGGGTCCTACGGTGGGCATGGGCAGCGGCACCGGACTTCGCTGGAAGTCCTCGCCGAAGTGCTTGACCGCGCTGCGCACCGGCATCGGGGTCAGCCCGCCCATCGCGCACAGCGAGCCGTCGGTCATCAGCTCGCAGAGGTCCTCGAGCAGCTCGAGGTTCTCCTCGCGGTCGACGCCGGCGATGATCTTGTCGATGGTCTCCTTGCCGCGCACCGCGCCGACCCGGCACGGCGTGCACTTGCCGCACGACTCGACGGCGCAGAACTCCATCGCGAAGCGCGCCATCCGGGCCATGTCGACGGTGTCGTCGAAGACCACGACGCCGCCGTGGCCGACCATCGCACCGGCCGCGGCGAACTCCTCGTAGTCCATCCGCAGGTCGAACTGGTCCACGGGGACGTACGCGCCGAGCGGGCCGCCGACCTGCACCGCGCGGATCGGCCGGCCGGTGCGGGTGCCGCCGCCGTAGCCGTTGACGAGCTCGCCGAGCGTCACGCCGAACGGCAGCTCGACGATCCCGCCGCGGGCGATGTTGCCGGCGAGCTGGAACACCTGCGTGCCACGGGAACGGCCGACGCCGTAGGACTGGTAGGCGACGGCGCCGTCGGCCATGACCATCGGCACGGCGGCGAGCGTGAGCACGTTGTTGACCACGGTCGGCTTGCCGAACAGCCCGGCGAGAGCGGGGATCGGCGGCTTGGCGCGGACCATCCCGCGCTTGCCCTCCAGGCTGTCGAGCATGGAGGTCTCCTCGCCGCAGATGTACGCGCCGGCGCCGACCCGCACGTACAGGTCGAACCGCAGCCCCGAGCCGAGCACGTCCTCGCCGAGCCAGTTGTGCGCGTAGGCGATCTCGATGGCCTGGCGCATCGTGGCGACCGCGTCCGGGTACTCGGAGCGGATGTAGACGTAGCCCTCGGTGGCGCCGACCGCGTGCGCGGCGATCGTCATGCCCTCGATGAGCGTGAACGGGTCGCCCTCCATCAGCATCCGGTCCGCGAAGGTGCCGCTGTCGCCCTCGTCGGCGTTGCAGCACACGAACTTCAGCGGGCCGTCGGCCCCGAGGACCGTCTTCCACTTGATGCCGGCGGGAAAGCCCGCGCCGCCCCGGCCGCGCAGGCCCGAGTCGGTGACGTCCTGGACGACCTCCGCGGGCTCCTTCGCCAGCGCCGCCCGCAGCCCCGCGATGCCGCCGTGCGCCTCGTAGTCCGCGGCCGAGAGCGGGTCGATCACGCCGACCCGTCGGAACGTCACGCGGTCCTGGTCCTTGAGCCAGGCGATGTCCTCGGTGCGCCCGAGGCTGTGGTCGGTCTCGCGGCCGTCGAGCATCCCGGCCGCCACGAGGTCCTCGACCTCGTCGGCCCGCACCGGCCCGTAGGCGACCCGGCCGCGCGCGGTCTCGACCTCGACGAGCGGCTCGAGCCAGAGCATGCCGCGCGACCCGGTGCGCACGACCGTGGCCCGGCCGGTGGCGGCGATCCGCTCGGCGACCTCGTCGGCGCCGACGCTGCGGGCGGCGGAGTCGCGGGGAACGTACACAGTGGTCACGACCGCACCGCCGGCTCGTTGTCCACCAACGAATCCAGGCAGGCATGCAGGCGCGCCGCGTCGACCCGGCCGTGCAGCCGGCCGCCGATCTCGACCGCGGGGCCGAGCGCGCAGTTGCCGAAGCAGAAGACCTGCTCGGCCGTGACGCCCGGCAGCTGCTGCGCGTGTTCGAACACGGCCTCGGCGCCGTTCGCCTGGCACGCCTCCGCGCGGCAGACCCGCACGACCGTGCCGCGGACCGGTTGCTCGTGGAAGTCGTGGTAGAAGCTCAGCACGCCGTAGACGTCGGCGCGGGAGAGGTTCAGCTCGTCGGCGATGATCGGCACGACCGACTTGTCGACGTAGCCGAACTCGGCCTGGATGTCGTGGAGGATCGGCAGGAGCGCACCCCGCTCGCCGCGGTGGGCGGCGACCGCCGACCGCGCGCCTCGCTCCACCGGCGAGGGCCCCGTCATTGGCGCGGTACTCATGTATACAACACTCTCAAGCGTTAAACCGCAGGTCAATGCAGTCGCGATGATGACCTGAGAAACGCTGTTTATCGCGGCAGATCGCGCAGCCGCTGCGCCACGTCCTCTGGCAGCACGTCGGTGATGAACGCGCCCATCGCGGCCTCCGAACCGGCCAGGTACTTGAGCTTGTCGGCGGACCGCTGGATCGAGGTGATCTGCAGGTGCAGGTAGGCGTGCTCGCGCCCGGGCCCCTGCGGCGCCTGGTGCCACGCGGCGACGAACGGCAGCGGCTGGTCGTAGAGCGCGTCCAGCCTGCCCAGCACGTTCAGGTACAGGTGCACGAAGTCGTCCCGCTCCTCGCCGGACAGCGCGGCGATGTCGGGCACCTGGCGGTGCGGGTACACGTGCACCTCGACCGGCCAGCGCGCGGCGGCGGGCACGAACGCGGTCCACCCCGGCGACGCCGCCACCACCCGGGCGCCCGACTCGCGCTCGCCGGCCAGCACGTCGGCGAACAGGTTGCGCCCGGACCGCTGCGCGTAGGCCGCCGCGTTGCCCAGCATCTGCCGGGTCCGCGGGGTGACGAAGGGGTAGGCGTAGATCTGGCCGTGCGGGTGGGCGAGCGTCACGCCGATCGCCGCGCCCCGGTTCTCGAAGGGGAAGACCTGGACGACGCCGGGCAGCGCGGACAGCTCGGTCGTCCGGTCCGCCCACGCGTCGACGACCAGCCGGGCGTGTTCGGGCTTGAGCGTCGCGAACGCCGCCTCGTGGTCGCTGGTGAAGCACACGACCTCGCACCGGCCCATCGCCGGCGCGTGGTCGACGAGCGGCGGCAGGTCCGGCGTCGCGCCCCCGGAGGCCTGCATCGACAGGCTGGGGAAGCGGTTCTCGAAGACGACCACGTCGTAGTCCGGCGAGGGGATCTCGGTGTGCCGGCCGCCCCGCGACGGGCAGAGCGGGCACTCGTCCGCGGGCGGCTGGTAGATCCGGTGCTGGCGGTGCGAGGCGAGGATGACCCACTCGTCGAGCACCGGGTCGTGGCGCACCTGCGAGGCGGTCGACACCGCGTCCAGCTCGCGGGGGTCGTGCGGCTCGCGCGGCGGCGCGCCGTCGTGGTCGAAGTAGATGATCTCCCGGCCGTCCGCGAGCCGCGCCGTCGTGCGTTTCACCGGGACGCCTCGCCGACCGGCACGAGCCGGACCTCCTCGACCTGTTCGGCGAGGGCGGCGCGCGCCTCCTCGGGCAGCCCCTCGTCGGAGATCACGATGTCGGCGTCCTCCAGGCGCGCGATCGTGGACAGCCCGACGGTGCCCCACTTCGTGTGGTCGGCGAGCACCACGAGCCGCCGGCCGGCCTTCACCAGCGCGCGGTCGGTGTCCGCCTCCAGCAGGTTCGGGGTGGTGAACCCGGCGGTCTCGGCCATCCCGTGCACGCCGAGGAACACGAGGTCGAGGTGCAGCTGCCCGAGGGCCGACACGGCGATCGGGCCGACGAGCGCGTCGGACGGGGTCCGCACGCCGCCGACCACGACGACGTTCTGATCGGTCGACGGGCGGGCGTGCAGCACGTCGGCGATGCGCAGGGAGTTGGTGACGATCGTGAGGCCGTCCACCCCGCGCAACGCGTGCGCGAGCGCCCAGGTCGTGGTGCCGGCGGACAGGCCGACCGCGGTGCCGGGGGAGACCAGCTCGGCCGCGGCCTTGGCGATGGCCTCCTTCTCCGGCTGCTGGCGCGACGACTTCGCCTCGAAACCGGGCTCCTCGGTCGACGCCGACCGGCGCGTGGCGCCGCCGTGCACCTTGTCCAGCAGGCCCTGCTGCGCGAGCGCATCCAGGTCCCGCCGGATCGTCATGTCGGAGACCCCCAGCATCTGTGCGAACTCGATGACCCGCACAGCGCCCCGCCTGTGGATCTCCTCCACGATCCGGGCCTGCCTCTCCGCTGCCAGCATCGCCTCTCCCAACCCCTGGAGGACACCCCCGAATCGGTCGACATTCAATCATAAACCAACTCAATCGAACATCGGGATGTTGACAGCCCGCGCCGCCAGGCCCAAGGTTGACGGTATGTCCGCTCGTGCTGACACACGGTCACGACCGTGGTCGGGACGACCCCTGCGCGGACCGAAGGAGTGTCCACAATGTACAAGACCGTGCGATGCGCCCTGCTCGCCGCACTCGGTGCCGTATCGCTCCTGACCGGCGCGACCCCGGCGAGCGGCGCCCCCGCCGCGCCGGCCGCCGAGAAGCCGCCGCTCGCCCAGACCCCGCCCATGGGGTGGAACAGCTGGAACAAGTTCGGCTGCGACATCGACGAGGAGCTCATCCGCGAGACCGCGGACGCGATGGTCTCCTCCGGGATGGCGGCGGCGGGCTACGAGTACGTCAACATCGACGACTGCTGGATGGCGCCGGAACGCGACGCGCAGGGCCGGCTGCAGCCCGACCCGGAGCGCTTCCCCGGCGGCATCGCGGCGATCGCGGACTACGTGCACGCGAAGGGGCTCAAGCTCGGCATCTACTCCTCGGCGGGCACCGCGACCTGCCAGGGCCTGCCCGCGAGCCTCGACCACGAGACGACCGACGCGGCGAGCTTCGCCGAGTGGGGCGTGGACCTGCTCAAGTACGACAACTGCAACAACCAGGGCCGCCCCGCGGTCGAGCGCTACACCGCGATGGCCGACGCGCTCGCCGCGTCCGGGCGCGACATCGTCTACTCGATCTGCGAGTGGGGGTCCAACCAGCCGTGGGAGTGGGCCGCGCAGGTCGGCGGCCACTACTGGCGCACGACCGGCGACATCTCCGACAGCTGGGGCAGCATGGTGTCCATTGTGGACCAGCAGGTCGGTCTGGAGGAGTTCTCCGGCCCGAACGCGTGGAACGACCCGGACATGCTCGAGGTCGGCAACGGCGGCATGACGACCGAGGAGTACCGCGCGCACCTGAGCCTGTGGAGCCTGCTCAACGCGCCGCTGATCGCCGGCAACGACCTGCGCTCGATGGACGCGACGACGCTGTCGCTGCTCACCGACCCCGACGTGCTCGCGGTGAACCAGGACTGGGCTGGCATCCAGGGCCACCGGATCGCCGACACCGGTGACCAGGAGGTGTGGGCCAAGCCGGTCTCCGGCGGCGGTGCCGCGGTGGTGCTGTTCAACCGGGCCACGACCGGCGCGCAGGTCGAGACCTCCGCCGCGGACCTCGGCCTGCCGGGCGCGCCCGCGTACACGATGCGCGACCTGTGGGCCGACACCACGACCGTCACCTCCGGCGCCGTCCGCGCGTCGGTGCCGGCGCACGGCGCGCGGATGTACGTGGTCGAGCCGGGCGCGGCCGACGGGGCACCCGCCGTGTCCGCGGCCGTCACCACCGGCACCGACGGCTACGTCCAGCCCGGCGAGCGGTTCACCGCCCGCGTGACCGTCGCGAACGACGGCCTGCGTCCGGCCACGGACGTGCGGGTCGCCCTGGCCGCCCCGGACGGCTGGCAGGTCGAGCCCGCCGGCCCGACCACCGTGCCCGTGCTCGACCCCGGGCAGTCCGCGACGGCCGACTTCTCCGTACTGGTCACCGCGCAGGTGCCGAACGGGGTGTTCGCGCTGACCGCGGACGTGCGCCACGAGGACGGCGAACTCACCGGGTACGGCGCGGTGACGGTCGCGATCGCGCCGGCGGGATCGCCGTGGCTGTCGCAGCTGGGCCCGGTCAGCGAGCAGGTCGGCTGGGGTTCGCTCGGCATCGACCGGAGCGTCGACGGCAACCCGCTGACGATCGCCGGCACGACCTACGAGCGCGGGATCGCCCCGCACGCGCCGTCCGAGGTCACCTACTACCTGGGCGGCGCCTGCACGCGGTTCACCTCGCTCGCCGGCGTCGACGACGAGACCGGCGGCCGCGGCGCCGTGACGTTCACGCTCGTCGGCGACGGCCGCACGCTCGCCGAGACCGGCGTGGTCGGCGGTGGCCAGCCGGCTGTCGCGGTGGACGCGGACGTCACCGGCGTGACCGAGCTGGTGCTGCGCACCGGACCGGGTCCGGACGGCGACAAGAACTACGACCACTCCGAGTGGGCCGACGCGAAGGTGACCTGCGCGTAGCGACAACAGAAAGCAGCAACTCTCAACACCCCGCGTCGCGACGCGGGACGACCAGGCGTCTACCCAGGGTGACAAGGAACGCCGCAGGTGACGGCGAAGTGTCCGGTGCGTGTCACGATCTGGACACGGGATGGCGTCCGACCCCTTGACAGGCCGCCCTGGAGTTAGACAAGGTTTCGTTTCTGAGAGGTCGCGTTCACAACTGTTGAGTTTCTGCCGGTCCTTGAGGAGGCGCGACAATGATGAGCCCTCGTTCCTACGGTGCCGGCGGCGTGTCCGCCATGGCCATCAGGCGACGGACGTTGTTGAGGGGAATGCTCGGCGCCGGCGCGCTGGCCGCCGGCGCGCCGATGCTGTCCGCGTGCGGGGACGACTCCGGCGGTGGCGGCGGCGGGTCGGTGACGTTCGGGTCGAACTGGTCCGACGAGGTGCCCAAGAAGGGCATCCAGGCCATGATGGACGGCTGGGGCAAGGGCAAGGTCGCCATCAACACGGTCGAGCACAACTCGTTCCAGGAGAACATCAACAACTACCTGCAGGGCGGTCCGGACGACGTGTTCGGCTGGTTCGCCGGCAACCGCATGCAGTTCTTCGCCGAGCAGGGCCTCGTCGGCGACATCAGCGACGTCTGGTCGGACATCGGCGGCGGCTTCTCCGAGGCGATGAAGCAGCAGTCGACCGGCAAGGACGGCAAGCAGTACTTCGTGCCGATCTACTACTACCCGTGGGCGGTCTTCTACCGGAAGAGCGTGTGGCAGCAGAAGGGCTACGAGATACCGGCCACTTTGGACGACTACAAGACCCTCGCGGCCAAGATGAAGACCGACGGCCTCGACCCGATCGCGTTCGGTGACTCGGACGGCTGGCCGGCCATGGGCACGTTCGACTACCTGAACATGCGCATCAACGGCTACGACTTCCACGTGCAGCTGATGGCCGGCGAGAAGGCCTGGAACTCGAACGAGGTCAAGACGGTCTTCGACACGTGGAAGGGCCTGCTGCCGCTGCACCAGGCCGACTCGCTCGGCCGCACCTGGCAGGAGGCCGCGCAGTCGTTGCTGAAGAAGGAAAGCGGGATGTACGTGCTGGGCATGTTCCTCGGCCAGCAGTTCCCGGAGGGCGCCGAGCGGGACGACCTCGACTTCTTCCCGTTCCCCGAGGTCGACTCCGCGATCGGCACCGACGCGGTCGAAGCGCCGATCGACGGCGTGATGATGGCCCCGCGCCCGCGCAACGAGGAAGGCGCGAAGGATCTGCTGCGCTACATCGGCTCCGCGAAGGCCGAGGACATCTACCTCAAGTCCGACCCGAACAACATCGGCGCCCACGACGAGGCCGACACCACTGGCTACAACGCGCTGCAGAAGAAGGGCGAGGAGCTCGTGAGCAAGGCCAAGTCCATCTCGCAGTTCCTCGACCGGGACACGCGGCCGGACTTCGCCTCCACCGTGATGATCCCGTCGCTGCAGGAGTTCATCCGCAACCCGAACGACATCGACGGGCTCACCAAGAAGATCGAGGACCAGAAGGCGTCGATCTTCGGGAGCTGAGCTCATGACGGCCACCGCGGTGCGCGAGGCGGGGACGGCGCGGGCCCGCCGTCCTCGCAAGTCGCGTCAGGTCCGGTCCTTGTCGGGCGCCGACCGGCTGATCGTCGCGCTCATGGTGGCGGTCCCGACGCTCGTCGTGGTCGGGCTCGTGTGGGGCCCGGCGATCGGCACGGTCCTGCTGTCCTTCACGGACTGGAACGGCATCGGCAACGTCGGCGACATCAACGTGGTCGGCCTGGAGAACTACCGCAACGTCACCTCGAACTACCCGCCGTTCCAGCCCGCCATCGAGCACAACGTGATCTGGCTGGTCGTGTTCTTCGTCGGCCCGACTCTGCTCGGCATGCTCCTCGCGATCATGCTCGACCGGCAGCTGGTCGGCAGCCGCGTCTACCAGAGCATCTTCTTCATGCCGGTGGTGCTCTCGCTCGCGCTGGTCGGCTTCATCTGGCAGCTGATCTACTCGCGCGACCAGGGCCTGCTGAACCACGTACTCGGCACGCAGACCGACTGGTTCGGCGACCCGGACATCAACCTGTGGGCCGTGCTCGTCGCGGCCGGCTGGCGGCACACCGGCTACATCATGCTGCTCTACCTCGCCGGGCTGAAGTCCGTCGATCCCGCGCTGCGCGAGGCCGCGGCCGTCGACGGGGCCGGCGAGGTGCGGACCTTCCTGCGGGTCGTGTGGCCCGTGATGCGGCCGGTGAACATCATCATCGTGGTGATCACCGTGATCGAGTCGTTGCGCGCGTTCGACATCGCCTGGGTCATCAACAAGGGCCGCAACGGCCTGGAGCTGATCTCGACCCTGGTGACGCAGAACGTGATCGGCGAGGCGAGCCGGGTGGGCTTCGGCTCCGCGCTCGCCACGATCATGATCGTCATCTCGACCGTGTTCATCGTGATCTACCTGATCCAGGTGATGCGGGAGCAGCGGCGATGACCACGACCCAGACCGTCGACGATGGACAGGAAACGACCGAGAGGCGCCCGCCGCGACGCCGCGTGCCGCCGGTGCGCCCGGCCCGCGTCGTGCTGGTCGCCTTCCTCACGGTGATGGCGGTCGGCTGGATCTTCCCGATCCTGTGGGCGGTCATCAACTCGCTGCGCGACTACAACTACACCTCCGTGCACGGCTACTTCGAGTTCGGCGGCTTCACGTTCGAGAACTACGTCAACGCGTGGTCCCGCGGCGACTTCGCCCGGACGTTCACCAACACCGCGATCATCGTGATCCCGTCCGTGCTGATCACGCTGCTGCTCGCGTCGTCGGTGGCGTTCGTGCTGGCGCGCTTCAGCTTCAAGTTCAACCTGACGCTGCTGGCGCTGTTCACCGCCGCGAACCTGCTGCCGCAGCAGGCGCTGCTGGTGCCGCTGTTCCGGCTGTTCCTCAACATCGAGGTGCCGTTCTGGTTCAGCGACTCCGGCACGCTCTACGACACCTACATCGCGGTCATCGCGGTCAACATCGGGTTCCAGACCGGGTTCTGCACGTTCGTGCTGAGCAACTACATGAAGACGCTGCCGCGCGAGCTGTACGAGTCGGCGCAGGTCGACGGCGCGGGCGTGCTGCGCCAGTTCGGGCAGATCGTGCTCCCGCTGTGCCGGCCGGCGCTGGCCGCGCTGTCGGTCCTGCAGATCACCTGGGTCTACAACGACTTCTTCTGGGCGGTCGCGTTCATGCGCACCGGCGCCAAGCTGCCCGTGACGAGCTCGCTGCAGAACCTGCGGGGCCAGTTCTTCACCGACTACAACCTGCTCTCCGCGGGCTCGGTGATCGTGGCGATCCCCACGCTGGTGATCTTCTTCGTGCTGCAGCGGCACCTGCGCGCCGGCCTCACGCTCGGGGCGACCAAAGGATGATCCACCTGCACACCGGCACGGTCAGCCTCGTGCTCGACACGCGCGGCGGCGGCCTGCCGGTCGTCGTGCACTGGGGCGCACCGCTGGGCGAGCTGTCCGAAGAGGACCTGACGGCGCTGGCCGACGCGGCCGTGCCACCCGCCGCGGTCAGCACCCCGGACGTGCCGGTGCCGGTCGCGCTGCTGCCCGAGGCCGCCCGCGGCTACCAGGGCCGGCCGGGCCTGCGCGGCAGCCGGGCCGGCCGGGCCTGGGTGACGGCGTTCCGGGTGTCGGACGTGCGGGCCGCCGGGTCGTCGGTGGAGATCGTCGCCGAGGACCCGGACGCCCTGCTGCACCTGGAGGTCACGGTCGAGCTGACCCCCTCCGGCGTGTTGCGGCTGCGCTCGCGGGTCACCAACGACGGGCCCGATCCGTACACTGTGGACGGTCTGGAGGCGGCGCTGCCGCTGCCCGCGCAGGCCACCGAGCTGCTCGACCTGACCGGGCACTGGGCCCGCGAGCGGCACCCCCAGCGGCGGCCGTTCGACCTCGGGACCTGGTCGCGGGAGAGCCGCCGCGGCCGCACCGGGCACGACGCGACGCTCGCCCTGCTCGCCGGCACGGCCGGGTTCGGCTTCCGCCGTGGCGAGGTGTGGGGGCTGCACGTGGCGTGGAGCGGCAACCACGTGACCTACGCCGAGCGGATGCTCGAGGGCACCGCGACGCTGGGCGGCGGCGAGCTGCTGTCGTCCGGTGAGGTGATCCTGGCGCCGGGGGAGGAGTACGTGTCGCCGTGGCTGTACGCGGCGTACAGCGGGCGCGGGATCGACGGGCTGAGCGCGGCGTTCCACGAGTGGCTGCGGGCCCGCCCGAACCACCCGGCGCCGCCCCGGCCGGTCGTGCTGAACACGTGGGAGGCCGTCTACTTCGATCACGACCTGGGCCGGCTGCGCGCGCTCGCGGACGTGGCCGCGCGGATCGGCGTCGAGCGGTTCGTGCTCGACGACGGCTGGTTCCGCCACCGCCGCGGCGACACCGCCGGCCTCGGCGACTGGTACGTCGACGACACCGTGTGGCCGGACGGCCTCGCGCCGCTGATCGGCCACGTCACCGGGCTCGGCATGCGGTTCGGCATCTGGGTCGAGCCGGAGATGATCAACGAGGACTCCGACCTGTACCGCGCGCACCCGGACTGGGTGCTCGGGCCGGGCCACGGCCTGCTGCCGCCGCGGGCGCGTCACCAGCAGGTACTGGACCTCAGCGTGCCGGCGGCGTACGCGTACCTGCTCGAACGGCTCGACGAGCTGTTGGGGGACAACGACATCGCGTTCCTCAAGTGGGACCACAACCGGGACCTGGTCGCCGCCGGCCACGACGGCCGGTCCGGCGTGCACGGCCAGACGCTCGCGGTGTACCGGCTGCTCGACGAGCTGCGGGCGCGCCATCCCGGCGTGGAGATCGAGAGCTGCTCGTCCGGCGGCGCGCGGGTGGACCTGGAGATCCTCGCCCGCACGGACCGGGTGTGGGCGAGCGACTCGAACGACGCGCTGGAGCGGCAGACGATCCAGCGGTGGACCGCGCTGCTGCTGCCACCGGAGCTGATCGGCGCGCACGTCGGCCCGCCGGGCGTGCACTCGTCCGGCCGCACGCAGCGGCTGTCGTTCCGCTTCGCCACGGCGCTCTTCGGCCACTTCGGCATCGAGTGGGACATCGCGTCGGCCACGCCGGCCGAGCTCCACGGCCTCGCCGCGGGGATCGCCTGCTACCGGGACAAGCGGGACCTGCTGCACACGGGCGAGCTGGTCCGCGCCGACCACCCCGACCCGGCCGCGTACGTGCACGGCGTGGTCGCCCGGGACCGCTCGGCCGGCCTGTTCGCCTACGTCCAGCTGACGACCTCCGCCCGCGCCGTGCCGGCCCCGATGCGCCTGCCCGGCCTGGATCCCGCCCGCCCCTACCGCGTCGAGGTGCTCGACCCGGCCGGCGCGCCCATGACCATCGGTGCCCCCGCCGGCCCCCCGCCGCGCCGGCTGACCGGGCGGGTGCTCGCGGAGGTGGGCCTGCGCCCGCCGGTGCTCGCCCCCGAGGACGCCTGGCTGGTCGAGGTCACGGCCGAGTAGCCAGGCCCGCGGGGGTGTACGTGGTCCCCGGCCCCCTGACGCGCGGGGGCGTGATCGATAATCGGGGGTCGTGGAACCGAGGATCCGAGCGTTCCGGCCGGCGGACGAGCGGGCGCTCTACGAGATCTGCCTGCGCACCGGCGCGAGCGGCGACGACGCGACCGCGATGTACCGCGACCCGGACCTGCTGGGCGAGATCTATGTCGGGCCGTACGTGCGGCTGGCCCCGTCGCTGGCGTTCGTGGGCGAGGACGAGGCCGGCGTGGCGGGCTACGTGCTGGGCGTGCCGGACACCAGAGCCTTCGAGAAGGCGTGCGAACGCGAGTGGTGGCCGGCGGTGCGCGCGCGCCACCCGCTGGGCGTGTACCCGGCCCAGTCGCCGGAGGACCGCCTGATCCGGCTGATGCACGACCCGCCCGAGACGAGCGGGGACGTCGTGGAGCGCTACCCCGCGCACCTGCACATCGACCTGCTGCCGCGGCTGCAGGGCCGCGGGTACGGCCGCCGGCTCCTGGAGTCCCTGTTCGACGGGCTGCTGGGGTTCGGCGTCCCGGCGGTCCACCTGGGCGTCGGCCTGGCCAACCAGCGGGCGATCGGCTTCTACGAGCGGATGGGCTTCACGGTCGTCCACCGCTACGCCGACTCCCAGATAATGGCCCGCACCATCTAACCCGCGAGTCCCCCGTTCCCGACCCGCGAGTCCCCCGTTCGGACCCGCGAGTCCCCCGTTGCCGACCCGCGAGTCCCCCGTTCGGACCCGCGAGTTCCCCGTTGCCGACCCGCGAGGTCAGAGGCCGAGCTGCTGGGCGAGGGCCTCGGTGTGGGCGTCCGCGTCGCCGAACGCCAGGGCCGAGGCGATCGCGTGCCGCGTGTGGAAGTGCAGGTCGTGCTCGGCGGTGAACCCGATCGCGCCGTGGATCTGGTGGCCCAGCGAGCACACTCGCTGGTACGCCTCGCTCACCCACGACTTGGCCACTGACACCGCCACGGACGCGTCCAGCCCGCGCGCCAGCCGCCAGATGGCCTCGTAGGCGATGAACCGCGAGCCCAGCACGTCGATCGCCATGTTCGCGCAGTGGTGCTGCACGGCCTGGAACGCCCCGATCGGCCGGCCGAACTGTTCCCGTTGCGTGGCATAGGAAACCGACTCGTCGAGCACCGCCTGCGCGCCGCCCACCATCTCCGCACACGTCGCCGCGGCGCCGAACGCGCGTACCAAGGCCGGCGAGACGTCGACGGGCGTGCCGGCCGAGGCGAACCGCACCCGGTACTTCGGGTCCAGGCCGAGCACGTCCTGCCGCACGACCTCGTCGGCCGCCGGCACGACCGACACCGAGTCCCCGGCCGCCACCACGAACCCGTCCGCCGCCTCCGCGTACGGCACGAGCTCGGCCACACCGTCCACAACGGACGCGAAGGTGTACACCCGGCCCGCGGCGACCTCGGGGCGCAGCGACTCCACCGCCATGCCGCAGACGAGCGAGGACACGAACGGCGAGGGGACCGCGAACCGGCCGAGCTCCTCGGCCAGCAGGCACGCCTCGAGGAAGCCCATCGACTCGTCGAACGCCACGCCGGTCCACCCGAGGTCGACGATCTCCTTCCACGTCGCCGCCGAGTACCCGGCCTGCTCGGCGGCGACGCCGCGGGCCGAGGCAGCGGGGTGCGCGGCGAGGAACTCCCGCGCCGTCCGCTGGATCAGCTCCTGGTCCTCGGTGAGCGTCAGGTCCATCAGCGGGACACCGGGGGGATCTTGTCCGACCGCACCCACACGCCCGGCCGCTGCTCCCAGAACAGCTGCACCAGCACGCCACCGGTCTGCTTGGGGTGGATGAACGTGTGCTTCCAGCGGGCGCCGTCCGTCACGCCCTCCTCGTCGTCGAACGTCGGGATGTCGTGGTGGCGGCAGGCGGCGAGCGCGGCGTCCCAGTCGGCCACCTGGAAGGTGACGTGGTGGGCGGCGGCCCCGTTGCGGGAGAAGAACTTCTCGATGAACGAGTCCTCGCCGCGCGGCATGATCACCTCCCAGCAGATGCTCGACCCCGGGACGTTCAGCACCAGGTCGGCCATGTCCGGGTGCTCGTCGTCGGCCGTGCGCCACACCTCGACGAAGCCGGCGAGGTCGCTGTACCAGCGGGCCAGCTCGTCGCGGTCGAGGAACGCCTGGCAGATGTGGTCGAGCGCGACCACGCCCAGCGTCGGACCGTCCACAGCGGACGATTGGACCGCGCTCGGGGTGTCGTCACCGCACATGGCCAGGCTGCCGGGGCCACGGAGCCGGAACAGCACGCCGGGGCCGTGCTCGGGCGGCGACAGCGACGCCTCCACCCACTTGCCCGCGACGCCGTCGGTCGGCTTGATGCCGCGCTCCTCGAGCTCGGCCACCGCCGCGTCCAGGTCGGGGACCTCGACGCCGACGTGGTGCAGGCCGGGCCGCCCGTTGTGCTCGTCCAGCCACCGCTGCAGCGGCGAGGACGCGTCGGTGGGGGAGATCACCGTCCACGCGTGCCCCCAGTTGCCCGGGATCAGCATCCGCACGCCCCGCGTGCCTTCCTCCGCGCTGTCCCAGCGGGACACGGCGCGGAACCCGAACACCTTCGCCAGCAACGAGACCTGCGCGTCGAGGTCGGGCACCAGCTGGGCGACGTGGTCGATTCGGTAGATACGCATTCGATCCTCCGGGTGGGGTCAGCTGGGGTGCGGCTCGATCCAGTCGTACTCGTTGTCCACGAGCTCCTTGACCAGGCGCAGGTTGTACCGGTTCATCGCGGCGATCCGCTCGGCCAGCTCACTCACCCGCTTGTCGAACTCCTCGGCCGGGAACACGCTGTTGACGAGGCCGAACTCGAACGCGCGGTCGGCGTCGAGCCGGACACCAGTGAACAGCATCTCCTTGGCGCGCGCCTTGCCGACCCGCTTCGGCAGCCGCTTCACGCCGCCCCAGCCGGGTGCCGAGCCGCCGAACGCCGGCTGGTCCGGGTCGGGCTCGCCGTTCATGAACTTCGGCTGGTACGGCGGGCGCGCCGACAGCGTGATCTCGACCAGGCCCAGCTTCGCGTTGTCCGCGGCGACGATGAAGTCGGCCGCGAGCGCGAGCTCGAGCCCGCCGCCGACCGCGTAGCCGTGCACCGCCGCGATCACCGGCACCGAGGTCCGCTCGATGAGCGAGAACGTCTTCTCGCCGAGCCGGCCCTGCTCGATGCGCTCGCGCGGGGTGAGCCCCTCGGACCACTTCACGTCCATGCCGGCGCAGAACGCCCGGTCCCCGGCCCCACGCAGCACCGCGACGCACACGTCCTCGTCGTCGTCGATCGCGGTGAAGACCGCCCGCAGCTCCTTCATGGAGTCCGGGGTCAGCGCGTTGAGCTTGTCCGCCCGGTCGAGCGTGATCCAGGCGATCCGGTCTTCGGTCCGCACGTCAAGGGTTTCGTATGCCATGTTCTCCATCTTCCGACAGGTTCACTTCCTGGGCAGGCCGAGGCCCCGGGTCGCGATCACGTTGCGCTGGATCTCCGTCGTGCCACCGAGGAAGGTGGCCGCGACCGAGTCGAGGCGCTGGTGGGTGAACGCGCCCCGCAGCGGGGCGCCCTCGCGGCCCCACAGCTCGGCGTACGGGCCGAAGGCGTCGGCACCGGTGCGCGCGAGCCGGCCCGCGAGCTCGGCACCGAACAGCTGGTTGACCGACGCCTCGTAGCCCGGCACCTCGCCGCGTGCCTGCTTGGACATCGTGTAGCGGGCGAGGTTGTAGAGGACCCGGATCTCGGTGTAGCGCCGGGCGATCTCGTGGCGCAGGCGGGCCCGGTCCGGGCGCACGCCGGCGCCGTTCTCCTTCACGTAGGTGACCAATGTGGACAGTGCTTGCTCGAACTTGACGGTGGCGCCGATGCCGGCCCGCTCGAAGCTGAGCGCGTCCATGGCGACGTACCACCCTCGGTTCTCCTCGCCGACCCGGTTCGCCGCCGGGATCCGGGCGTCCTCGAAGAAGACCTCGGCGAACGGCACGTCACCGCGAATGTCGGTGATGGGGCGTACGGTCACGCCGGGTGTCGCCGTGTCCACCAGCAAGAACGTGATGCCCTTGTGCTTGGGCTCCTGCGAGTCAGCGCCGCCGCCGGTGCGCACGAGCACGAACAACCAGTCCGCCTGCACGCCGAGGGAGGTCCACACTTTCTGGCCGTTGACAACATAATCATCGCCGTCCCGCACCGCCTTGGTGCGCAACGAGGCCAGGTCCGAACCGGAACCCGGCTCGGAGAAGCCCTGCGCCCAGGTCCGCTCGCCTCGCGCGATCGGCGGCAGGTGCTCGGCCTTCTGCGCCTCGGTGCCGTGTGCCAGCAGCGTCGGGCCGAGCAGGAACGCGCCGATGCCGTTCACCGTCGGGACGCGGGCGCGCATCATCTCCTCCTGCAGGATGAACTCCCGCAGGGCGGACATGCCCGCGCCGCCGTACTCGGCCGGCCAGTGCGGGGTGATCCAGCCGCGCTCGGCCAGGGCCGCGGCCCACCGCTGCGCCCCCTCGCGGCGCACCGGGTCGTCGCTGATCCGGTCGGCGGGCCAGTTGTATCCCCACACGTCCTCGGGTTCGAGGCTGTGCTCGGCCACCGGGTCCGGCTCGTACCCGGGCGGGAACCGCTCGGCGATGAACGCGCGCACCTCCTCGCGGAACGCGGCTTCCTCGGGAGTGTCCTCCCAGTTCATGACCCTCCTATCCAGCGGCCTGCTCGGTCGTCGTCGCCGGCCCGGCCTCGCGGTCCCAGGTGGACGTCGTGATGCCGTGGTCGCCCTCGGCGCGCAGGCGGTACTTGGCGACCTTGTCGGTCGGGGTGCGCGGCAGGGCGTCGAGGAACTCGACGTAGCGCGGCACCATGAACTTCGGCAGGTGCTCGGTGCAGAAGTCGATGAGCTCCTCGGGATCCAGGCGCATGCCCGGCCGCAGCACGACGGCGAGCTTGACGTCCTCGTCCTCGAGCTCGGACGGGATGCCGATCGCCGCGCTCTCCAGGATCGCGGGGTGCAGGTTGACCTCGCACTCCAGGTCGAACGCGGAGATGTTCTCGCCGCGGCGGCGGATCGAGTCCTTCATCCGGTCGAGGAAGTAGTAGTAGCCGTCCTCGTCGCGCCACACCTTGTCGCCGGTGTGGAACCACAGGTTGCGGAACGTCTCCGCGGTGGCCTCGGGCGTGCCGTAGTAGCCGCTGGTGATCACCCACGGCTGCTTGGGCCGCAGCACCAGCTCGCCCGGCTCGCCGGGGCCGACCTCGCGGTCGTGCTCGTCGACGACGGCGGCGTGGAACCGTTCGGCGTGGACGGTGCCGCACGAGCCGACCCGCCACTCGCCGTACGGGCTGCCGATCGCGATGCCGGCTTCGGTGGAGGTGTAGGTCTCGACGGAACGGACGCCGAAGCGTGCCCGCAGCGGCTCGTCGAGCGCGGACTTGCCCATGTAGAACATCTCGAGCGGGTGGTTCTTGTCGTCCGGCGTGGGATCGCGGTTCAGCAGGATCGGGATCATGGAGAAGACGCTCATCGCGACCTGCGCGTCGAAGTGGCGGACGTCGTCCCAGAAGCGGGAGGCGCTGAACCGCTCGACGACCGCGAGCGCGCCGCCGCCGAGCAGGGCGGACATCATGCCGTCCCAGAGGCCGGCGGCGTGGAAGAGGGGGAGCGGGCAGTAGATCGTCTTGCCCCACCGGTCGAGGAAGTTGAGGGAGTCGTAGGCGCAGGTGAGGGCGAGGGCGTGGGAGCACATCGCGCCCTTGGAGGGGCCGGTCGTACCGGAGGTGTACATGATCGCTTGCAGGTCGGAGAACTGGATCCCCGCGCGTGGCTCGTCGTCGCCGTGGCCCTCCAGGCTCGCGAGGGAGACAGCCGGTTTGCCGAGCGGCGCGGTGGCGTCGCCGCGGACCACGACCCGGACGAGCCCGGGTAACCGGTCCGCCACCGGCGGGAAGCGGTCTACATAGGACTCGTCGATGACCAGCACGGTGGTGTCGGAGCTGAACAGCACGTGCCGCAGCAGCTCGCCCCGGTGCGCGGTGTTCACCGGGACCGCGACCGCGCCGATCCGGGCCAGCGCGAAGATCAGCGGCACGAAGTCTGGGCAGTTCGGCAACATCACCGCGACGTGATCGCCCTTGCCGACGCCGAGCGCGATGAGCCCCTGCGCCAGCCGGTTGGCCTGGCCGTGGACGTCGCCATAGGTCAGCTCGCCGTCACGGAACTTGAGGAACGGCTCGGTCCGGTGACTGTCCGCCCTGGACCGGAGGACGTCGCCGAGAACGAAACTCTCCAACGTCTCCTTGCGCATCACACCTCCGCTGGCGCCGCGGAGCACGCTGGGACGGGACGGCAGGGGGCACCGCCCTCGCGCTCACGAGGCTCGCACCGTGAGCTCCATCCGAACACGAATCGGACGGCCGCGCCACCCTCGGGTGATCTCCGCCTCGTCTCGGGGGGAGCGGTCCGGGCATGATCGCCGCAGGTCAGGTGGCCTCCGGCCCCCGGTCACCAGCCTACGCCCAACCCCCGACGCAACCCGACCTTCGTCGGTGCCCCTGTGGACAATCCCGGCCGTACCCGAGCCTGTCCACAGCCCCGAGCCGAACACCGCGAAACCGTCAGCACCCCTCCCTACGCTGGTGACCGGGGGGCTCGCGAGGCCGGGCACGCGGGGGCTCGCGGGTCGGACGGGGGACTCGCGGGTCGGGGACGGGGGACTCGCGGGGCGGGAACGGGGGGCTCGCGGGTCGGGAACGGGGGACTCGCGGGTCGGGAACGGGGGACTCGCGGGTCGGGAACGGGGGACTCGCGGGTCGGGAACGGGGGACTCGCGGGTCGGGGACGGGGGACTCGCGGGGCGGGGACGGGGGACTCGCGGGGCGGGGGTCAGGTCGGGCGGCGTCCCAGGGCGCCGATGGTCAGCCAGGTGTAGTCCACGAAGTCCGGGTTCGCGTAGGCGGCGTACGCGGCCGCGAGCTCGTCCGCCGACACCGTGCCGCTCGCCACGGCCGGGCCCTCGATCAGCCGGTGCGTGGCCGCGAGCCAGCGGGCCATCGGTCCGCCGCCGCGCGCGGGGACCACGTGGGCCTCCGCCACGCAGTCGACCAGGCCCGCCTCCTCCATGGGCAGCGGCAACCGCCGGGCCCACATCGGGTCCGTGCCCACCGACGACGACAGCTGCGCCGCCATGGCGGCCAGCGACGCGCGCACCGCCGGGTCGCTCGACAGCTCCGGCGCCGGCGTGCCGCACTCCACCGCCAGCCATCCGCCCGGCTTGAGCCACGACGCCATCCGCCGCAACGCCTCGTTCCGGCCGGTCACGTGCTCCAGCACGAACCGCGAATGGATCAGGTCGAACTCGCCGGGTGGCTCGTCCACGGTCACGTCGTGGTACATCACCCGGATCCCCGTCGACGCGAGCGGCGCGAGGAAATCGGTGCTCATGTCGGTCGCGGTGACGTTCCCCGGCCCCGCGCGGTCGGCCAGCATCCGCGCCACCGAGCCGGCACCCGCGCCCACCTCGAGGCACTGCCACCCGGGCTCGATCCCCACCCGGTCCAGCAACCGCGCGGTCACCGGGTCGAAGATCTCCTGCAACAGCGTGAGCCGGTCGTGCTCGACCTGCGCCCTGGTGTCGACGTACGACGTCCAGCCCACCGTCTCCGACATGAGCGGGATCGTACGGGATATATCAGCCGTACATTGGTCCGACGTATCTACGCCCCGGCGGTCACGACCAGTACCAGAGTCACCGGTTCGTCGGTTTACATCCGATGTATGACTACTTAGAGTCCAGGGACGTGACTTGCCGAACCGGAGGAGGACCGCCATGTCCCGGCGACACTGGCTCACCCCGGCACTGACCCTGCTCATCGTCACGACCCTGCAACCCACGCCCGCGTCCGCGACCACGCCCGCGACCATGACCACGACGACGGCGACCGCGGCGGACGAGGCCCGGCCCGCGAGCGGCCCCGGCACCAACTACGCGATCGACGACCCCTTCACCAGCGCCCGCACCCAGTGGTGGCGCGACGACCGCTTCGGCATGTTCATCCACTTCGGCGCCTACTCGAACCTCGAAGGCGAGTACACCCGGCCCGACGGCACCGTCTGCCGCAACGCGGAGTGGATCCAGCGCGAGTGCCAGATCTCGAAACAGGACTACGAGCGCCAGGCCGCGACCTTCGACCCCGCCGGCTTCGACGCCGAGGCCATCGCCCAGGCCGCGCAGGACGCCGGCCAGAAATACGTCGTGATCACCTCGAAGCACCACGAGGGCTACGCGATGTGGCCAACCAAGGTCAACGACTGGAACCTGCGCGACCACTCCGGCTTCGACCCGAACCGCGACATCCTGGCGGAGCTGAAGCAGGCGACCGCCAGGCGCGGCATCAAGCTCGGCTTCTACTACTCCATCTGGGACTGGCACGACCCCGACTTCCCCGACCCGGCCACCTTCCCCCGCTACGAGCAGCGCATGTACGCCCAGCTCGAGGAGCTCGTCGACAACTACGACCCGGCGATCCTCTGGTTCGACGGCGAGTGGGCCACCGACCGGCCGAACAACCCGTGGACCGACCGCGACGGCGAGCGCCTCGAGGCCTACGTGCGCGGCCTCAGCCCGGACATCGTGATCAACAACCGGGTCGGCAAGCGCCGCGTCGTCGACGGCGACACCGGCACGCCGGAGCAGGAGATCCCCGGCGAGCCGGTCGCCGGGCAGCTGTGGGAGAGCTGCATGACGCTCAACGGCTCCTGGGGCTTCGCCAGGTGGGACACCAACTGGAAGTCGCCAGTCGAGCTCACCCGCAACCTCGCCGGCATCGCGGGCCGCGGCGGCAACTACCTGCTCAACGTCGGCCCCGACCGGTCCGGCCGCATCCCGGCCGAGTCGGTCACCCGGCTCCGGACGATGGGCGACTGGCTGCGCGTCAACGGCGGCGCGGTCCACGGCGCGCACGAGCCGGGCATCGTCGCGGAACCGGCGTGGGGCACGGTCAGCCGCAGCGGGGACAAGCTCTACGTCTCGGTCTACGACTGGGCGAGCACGCTGACCCTCGACGCGCTGACCCCGTTCGCGGTCACCGGCGCGCGCGTGCTCGGCAGCGACCAGGGCGTGGCCGCCCGCCGCGACGGCGACGTCGTCACGATCAACCCGTCCGGGGGCCCGGCGAACGACATCGCGACCGTGATCGAGCTGACCGTCCGCCGCGACGGCCCGGCCGGCGAGGCGAACGGCACCGGCCTGGCGGCCCGGTTCTGGCCCAACGCGACGTTCACCGGCGAGCCCACCGTGGCCCGCACCGACCGGACGGTGAACTACAACTGGAAGTACACCGGCTCGCCCGACCCGGCGATCCCGGCCGAGCCGTTCGCCGCGCGGTGGACCGGCCGCGTCGAGGCGCCCTACTCGGGGACCTACACGTTCACCACGGTCTCCGACGACACCGTGCGCCTCTGGGTCGACGGCCGGCTGGTGATCGACAACACCACCCCGCACGGCCCGGCGGTCGACCGGGGGACGATCGCGCTGCGTGCGGGGCAGCGGTACGCGATCCAGCTGGAGCAGACCGAGCAGGGCGGCGAGGCGTCGATGAAGCTGATCTGGTCGAGCCCGGACCTCACCCAGCAGATCGTTCCGGCCGAGCGGCTGTATCCGGCCTAGAGTGTTCGTCGGACGAGTGATGGGAGCTTTGCCTTGCGGCTCATGCGAGTGGGCGCCCCCGGCGCCGAGCGTCCGGTGGTGCTGGACGGCGATGACCAGGCCTTCGCGCTCGACGGCCTGGCCGGCACCGACATCGACGGGGCGTTTCTCGCGGGCGACGGCATCGCGCGCACGCGGGCGGCGCTGGCCGCGGGCGAGCTCCCGGCCACCGACATCGCCGGGCTGCGGGTCGGCCCGCCAATCGCCCGGCCCCCGGCGGTGGTGTGCATCGGGATGAACTACGCCGCCCACGCGGCCGAGTCCGGCGGCTCGCCGCCGTCGGCACCGGTCGTGTTCTTCAAACACCCCAACACGGTCGTCGGCCCGTTCGACGACGTGCTGGTGCCGCGCGGCGCGGCGAAGGTCGACTGGGAGGTCGAGCTCGGCGTCGTCATCGGGCGCCGGACGCGCTACCTGGACTCGCCGGCGGACGCGCTCGCGCACGTGGCAGGGTACGTGCTGTCCAACGACGTGTCCGAGCGCGACTTCCAGCTCGACCCGTCCGTCTCGGGTGGACAGTGGAGCAAGGGCAAGTGCGCCGAGACGTTCAACCCGCTGGGCCCGTGGCTGGTGCCGGCCGACGAGGTGGCCGACCCGCAGGCGCTCGGGCTGCGCTCGTTCGTCAACGGCGAGGTGCGCCAGGACTCGACGACCGCGGACATGCTGTTCGGGGTGGCGGCCGTGGTGCACGAGCTCTCGCAGTACCTGGTGCTCGAGGCGGGCGATCTGGTGAACACCGGAACGCCCCAGGGCGTCGCGTTCTCCGGCCGGTTCCCGTACCTTTCGGTCGGCGACGTGATGGAGATCGAGATCGACGGTCTCGGCAGGCAGCGGTCGGTGCTCGCCAAGGCCTGAGCCGGAAGGAGTGCGTTGACCACCCGGGTCGCGCTGATGGCCACGTGTCTGACCGACACGTTCTTCCCGGACACCGCGCGGGCGGTGGTCCGGCTGCTCGAGCGGCTCGGCTGCGTGGTCGAGTACCCGGCGGCGCAGACCTGCTGCGGCCAGATGCACTACAACACCGGCTACCGCCGCCAGGCGGCGTCGCTCGCGCGGCGGACCGCGAAGACGTTCGACGGCTTCGACGCGGTGGTGGCGCCGTCCGGCTCGTGCGTGGGCATGGTCCGCGACCTCTACCCGGGTCTGGAGCGCTCGACCAAGTCGATCGCGGCGCGGACCTACGAGCTGTCGGAGTTCCTCGTCGACGTGCTCGGCGTGACCGACGTCGGCGCGTACTTCCCGCACCGGGTCACCTACCACCCGACGTGCCACTCGCTGCGCATGCTGGGCGTGGGGGACAAGCCGCTCTCGCTGCTGCGCGAGGTCCGCGGGCTGGATCTCGTGGCGTTGCCGGCCGAGCGGTCCTGCTGCGGGTTCGGCGGCACGTTCGCGCTGAAGAACGCCGAGACGTCGACCGCGATGCTCGCCGACAAGATGCGCAACGTCCTCGACACCCGCGCGCAGGTGCTGACCGCGGGCGACAACTCGTGCCTCATGCACATCGGGGGCGGGCTGTCCCGGCTCAACACCGGCGTGCGGGCGCTGCACCTCGCGGAGATCCTGGCCAGCACGGAGGAGGAGCCATGGGCCGCAACCCCGTGACGTGGCTGGGCAGCCCGGCGTTCCCGGACGCAGCCCGCACCGCGCTGGCCGACACGCAGCTGCGCGGCAACCTCGCGCACGCCACCACGACCATCCGCACGAAGCGCGCGGCCGCGGTGGCCGAGCTGCCCGACTGGGAGCTGCTGCGCCGGGCCGGCGAGGCGATCAAGGACGACGTGCTGTCGCATTTGGACGTCTACTTGACACGGCTGGAGGCGTCGGTCACCGCGCGCGGCGGGCACGTGCACTGGGCCCGGGACGCCGCCGAGGCCAACGCGATCGTGCTCGGCCTCGTCCGGGACGCGGGCGCGCGGGAGGTCGTCAAGGTCAAGTCGATGGCGACCGCGGAGATCGGGCTGAACGAGGCACTCGAGGCCGGCGGGGTGACGGCGATCGAGACCGACCTGGCGGAGCTGATCGTGCAGCTCGGCAACGACCGGCCGTCGCACATCCTCGTGCCGGCGATCCACCGCAACCGCTCGGAGATCCGCGACATCTTCCGCGCGACCATGCCGCACGCGCGCACGGTGTCCGACCGGCCGCCCGAGCTCGCCGAGGCCGCCCGGGTGCACCTGCGCCGCAAGTTCCTCGCCGCGAAGGTCGGCATCTCCGGCGCCAACTTCGCGGTCGCCGACACCGGGTCGGTCGTGGTGGTCGAGTCCGAGGGCAACGGGCGGATGTGCCTGACGCTGCCGGAGACGCTGATCACCGTGATGGGCCTGGAGAAGGTCGTGCCGACCTGGCCGGACCTCGAGGTGTTCCTGCAGCTGCTGCCGCGCTCGTCGACGGCGGAGCGGATGAACCCGTACACGTCGGTGTGGTCGGGCGTGACGCCGGGCGACGGGCCGCAGGCGTTTCACCTGGTGCTGGTGGACAACGGCCGGACGGCGACGCTGGCGGACCGGGTCGGCCGGCAGGCCCTGCGCTGCATCCGGTGCTCGGCGTGCCTGAACGTGTGCCCGGTGTACGAGCGGACCGGCGGGCAGGCGTACGGCTCGGTGTACCCGGGGCCGATCGGCGCGATCCTCACGCCGCAGCTCGGCGCCGGTTCGGGGGACGCCGAGACCGACGCGCTGCTGCGGTCGCTGCCGTTCGCGTCGTCGTTGTGCGGGGCGTGCTACGAGGTGTGCCCGGTGCGCATCGACATCCCGGAGGTGCTGGTGCACCTGCGGTCGAAGGCGGTGGCGGACAAGGGGCCGTACACGCCGGAGGCGGTCGCGATGGCGGCGGCGGCCTGGGTGATGGGCTCGTCCCGTCGCTTCCAGCTGGCGCAGCGGCTGGGGTCGTTGCTGCGGTTCGTCGCGCGGCGGGGACGGATCAAGCGGCTGCCGTGGCCGGGTTCGAAGTGGACGGACGCGCGGGACGTGCCGGCGCCGCCGGCGGAGTCGTTCTCGGCGTGGTGGCGGAGGACCCGTGGCTGACGCGCGCGAGGTCGTGCTCGGCCGGATCCGCCAGGCGTTGTCGGACCAGCCGCACCCGCCCGAGGTGCGGCGCGACTACGAGCGCGCCCGCGCCGTCGGCGACGTGGTGGCGCTGTTCGCTTCCCGGGTGGCGGACTACCGCGCGGTGGTGCACCGGGTGCGCGAAGCGGGGCTGCCCCGGCGGATCGAGGAGTCGCTGCGCGCGCGGTCGGCCCGGAAGCTGGTGGCGCCCGCGGACCTGCCGGGCTGGTGGCGGGTGGGGGACGTGGTGTGGTCGCTGGACGCGCCGGCGCACCCGCTGCCGCGCATGACGCTCGACCGGTCGGACGGCGTGCTCACGGGCTGCGCGGTCGCCATTGCCGAGACGGGCACGATCGTGCTCGACGCGGGGGAGGCGCAGGGGAGGCGGGCGCTGACCCTGCTGCCGGACTACCACCTGTGCGTGGTCCGCGAGTCCCAGATCGTCGGCACGGTGCCCGAGGCCATCGCCTGCCTGGACCCGTCCCGGCCCCTGACGTTCATCAGCGGCCCCTCCGCGACGAGCGACATCGAGCTGGACCGCGTGGAGGGCGTACACGGTCCCCGGAACCTGGAAGTGCTCGTCGTCGGCGACTGACGATGATCAAGCGTTGAGTCGCCCGCCCTCGGTGGCTAACATGAGCCGACTCGGCGTCGGGGCAGGGCGCACACGGGTGGGACGATGTCGATTTCGTATTTCTCCGGAGACATGGGGCTTGCGGAGCTGCCCGAGCGCGTCTACCGGACGATCGTCGAGAACGGGGTCTGCGACCCGCGGGCGCTCACCGACCGTCTCGGCATCGACGTGACCGGTGCGCTCGAGGAGCTGACCGAGCTCGGCCTGGTGCACGTCCGGGCCGGCGTGCTCGAGCCGCTGCCACCGCGGCTGCCGTTGCAGGCCCTCGCCGACCGGCACGTCCGCGCGGCGGCCGCGGCGCGGGAGGCGTCCGAGGCGCTCGCCCAGCTCTGGGCGCGGCAGTCCTCGACGCCGGACTATCTCGAGGTCCTGACCACGACGGCCCGCGTCATGGAGGAGACGACCCGGCTGCACGAGGAGGCGGAGAAGGAGGTCCTCGCGCTGTCGATCGGGCCGCGCGGCGACTCCGCACCGCCGCCGAACCGGCAGCCCGGCGCGTACGAGGCGCTGCGCCGCGGGGTCGCCTACCGGGTCGTGTACGGCGCGCAGATCCTCCGCCAGGTCGAGGTGATGGCGCTCGTGCAGGAGTCGGTCGACGCGGGCGAGTCCGCGCGCGTGTTCCCGAACGTCCCCTGCAACCTCCAGGTCGCCGACGGCAAGCGGGCGGTGCTAGTGGCGCCGATGCCCGGGCCGGAGCGGCTGCACGGCGTGATGCTCTTCGAGGGCGGTTTCCTGGAGTCGCTGATCGGGATCTTCGAGACGTACTGGACGCTCGGCGTGCCGATCGCCGCGGAACGGGTCGGCCCCGGCGGCTCCGCGGGACCGAACGCGGACACGCGGCGGCTGCTGTCGATGCTCGGCGCGGGCCTGACGGACGCGTCGATCGCGCGGGAGCTGGGGGTGAGCGAGCGGACCGTGACGCGGCGGATCATGGCGTTGCAGGAAGCGCTCTCCGCGCGCAGCCGGTTCCAGCTCGGCGTGCAGGCGGCCCGCCGCGGCTGGATGTGACCCCAGCCGCGACGGGCAGCTCTCGCGTCAGGCGGCCGGCTTCGCGTCCGGCTTCACGAGGTTGGGCAGCTTCTTCTCGAACTTGTTGAACAGCGTGATCGACGGCTGCACCGGGAACGGCGCCTGGGCCTTGGCGGCCTGGTCGGCGCCCCAGATCGACGCCTTCAGGCGCTGGTTGGGCGTGCCGTGGTGGCCGTTGCTGTCGAACGAGCAGTCACCGACCTCGAAGAAGGCCTGCTCCGCCTTGTGCAGCGCGGCGCCCTTCATGCCGAGACCACGCTTGTGCGCGATGAAGTACGTGCCGAAGGAGTCGGCCATCAGCTCGGTGCGGCGGGTCGCCTCGGGGCCGGTCAGCGGGCTGTCGAAGAAGCCCTGCTCGAACTGGACGTGGTGGCCCATCTCGTGCCCGATGACGCCCTTGGCGGCGTCGGTGCCCAGGCTCATCGCGTCGAGCGCGTTGCCCAGGCCCTCGCCCCAGACCATCTTGTCGGACAGGCCGGCGAAGATCGGGTCGGTCTCGCCTTCCGCGGTGAACGCGAACGCGTTGAGCGTGAAGATCGGGTTGCGCCCGCCGTCCAGCTGCGGGGACTCGCTCAGTACCTCCTCGACGAGCGTGGCGGTCTCGTCGGCCTCGGTCTCGTCGACGCCGAACAGCACGCCGATCACGCGGGCGACCCGGGCGTGGTCGGTGAGCATGTCGTTCTGCATGGCGAGCGTCTGGACGTCGAAGAGGTTGACGTCCCAGAATTTCTGCGAGCCCTTGACGGCCTGGTTGACCGGGGCCTTGTAGCCGGCGGGGAGGCCGTAGTCCGCGGCGTTGTTCGGCTTGCCGAAGAGGAGCGCGTCGTACGTCGGGTAGTCGAGCACGCCCAGGATGATCAGGATGAACAGGGTGCCGATGTCGACCTGGTCGATGAGCGAGTTCGCGTAGGTCGAGAACGCGGTGTCCTGGCACTCGTACTGCGTCGGGTCGATCACGCCGGCGACGGCCCGCTCGGCGTCGGACTGCTCCACGCCCACCTTCGACCGGAAGCGCGCGAGCCGGTCCTGCCAGTCGGCGGGCAGGTGCGCGGTGATCGCATCGAGGCGGGCCTGGTCGGCGGCGTCGAGGCGCGGGGCGTGGTCGAGGTGCAGGGGCGCGACGAAGCCGTCGGCCGAGGAGAGGGGAGTGGCCGCCGGCGCGGCGGCAGCCTGCCCCGGCACCAAGGCGACGGTGATCGCGGCGACGGCCGCGACCACTAACGGAATTCTCGGTCTCATGAGGTGCCCTTCGTCATGTGGCGTGCTCAGGGGCACGCGTGCGCGCTCAGTATTTGCGTTTCTCGGAGGAGCGGAAAGCGTCGCGGGTGGCCGAACTCCGCCATGGCGGACATCCGACACACGCCCTCTCGTGATCGCCCGCACCAGGCCGGTTTCGGCCGGGCCCGGCTGGTCGGATCGGCGGCTTCGGGATCGGTTACTTCGAGATGAGTCGCTTCGAGATGGGTTGCTTCGAGATGACCTAATTGCAGATCGTCTACTTCAAGACGATCTGTCTCTAGATCGGTTGGAAGCGGATCGGTTCGAACGGGCCGATCGGTTCGGGATCGCCCGGTTCGGGATCGTCTGGAGCGGGATCGTCTGCAACGGGATCGTCTAGAACGGGACGATCTAAAACGGGACAGTCCGGTTCGGGACGACTTGGTTCGGGATGGTCTGGTTCGGGATCGGTTGGAACGGGACGGTCTAGAACGAGACGATCTGGTTCCGGACAATCTGCCTCGAGATCGTCCGGTTCGAGATCATCTGGTTCGGGATCGTCTCGATTGGGGGCGTCCGGGTCGGGACAGCTCGTTGGATCGGCGTCTGGCTGGGCGAGGACGACCGTCGGGGACTGATCGGATCAATCGCGGGCTGGCCCCTTCGCCGGTCTGGATTCTGGGAGGCGGATCGGGTATACATCGGATGTCTGCTTCGGTTGGGAAGGGGGACACGTGGCGCGCGTCGTCGGGCTCGATGTGTTGGACATCCGGTTCCCCACCTCCCGGGAGCTCGACGGGTCCGACGCCATGAACCCCGACCCCGACTACTCCGCCGCCTACGTCGTCCTGCGTACCGACCACGGGCCCGACGGGTACGGGTTCGCCTTCACGATCGGGCGGGGGAACGACGTGCAGGCCGCCGCCATCCGGGCGCTCGCACCCATGGTCGTCGGGCGCGCGACGCCCGACACGGCGGGCGAGCTCGCCGCGCTGTCCCGCGACCTCGTCGGCGACTCGCAGCTCCGCTGGCTCGGTCCCGAGAAGGGCGTCGTCCACATGGCGATCGGCGCGGTCGTCAACGCGGCGTGGGATCTCGCCGCGCGCCGGGCAGGCCGTCCACTGTGGACGTTTCTCGCCTCGATGACGCCTGACGAGATCGCCGGGCTCGTCGACTTCCGTTACCTCACTGACGCGCTCACCGAGCAGGACGCCCTCGACATCCTCCGCGCCGCCGAACCCGGCCGGCAAGGCCGGGCCGAACACCTGCGGCACGCGGGCTACCGCGCCTACAGCACCAGCGCCGGCTGGCTCGGCTACTCCGACGAGAAGCTGGTCCGCCTCGCCAAGCAGGCCGTCGCCGACGGGTTCGACATGATCAAGCTCAAGGTCGGCGGCAACCTCGCCGACGACCGGCGCCGCATGAGCCTCGCCCGCGCGGCCGTCGGGCCCGACGTCCGGATCGCCGTCGACGCCAACCAGCGCTGGGACGTCGGACCCGCCATCGAGTGGATGCGCGCCCTCGCCCCGTTCGACCCCTACTGGATCGAGGAACCCACGTCGCCGGACGATGTGCTCGGCCACCGGGCGATCGCCGAGGCCATCGCGCCGATCAGGGTCGCCACCGGCGAGCACGTGCAGAACCGCGTCGTGTTCAAGCAGCTCCTGCAGGCGAACGCGATCAGCGTCCTGCAACTGGACGCCGCGCGCGTCGGCGGGGTCAACGAGAACATCGCGATCCTCTTGCTGGCCGCCAAGTTCGGCGTCCCGGTCTGCCCCCACGCGGGCGGCGTCGGCCTGTGCGAGCTCGTCCGGCACCTGGCGATGTTCGACTACGTGGCCCTGTCCGGCGACGACGAGAACCGCGCCATCGAGTGGGTCGACCACCTCCACGAGCACTTCACCGACCCGGCGGTCGTCCGCGGCGGCCGGTACGCAGCGCCGGACCAGCCGGGCTTCTCCGCACGCATCCGTGATGAGAGCCTGGCACGGTACGCCTACCCCGACGGTCCGGAGTGGAGCAACACATGACCGACTTCGACGGCCTGCGCGCGGTGGTCACGGGCGGCGCGTCCGGCATCGGCCTCGCCACCGCCGGCCTGCTCGCCGAGCGCGGCGCGCGGGTGGCCGTGCTCGACCTCGACCCGGACGTCCCCGGGCCGCTGTCCGGCTACCGCTGCGACGTGTCCGACGACGACGAGGTCAGGCACGCCGTGGCGGACGCCGCCGGCGAGCTGTCCGGCATCGACATCCTCGTCAACAACGCGGGCATCGGCGCGCAGGGCGACGTCACCGCCAACGACGACGCCGAGTGGCACCGCGTCCTCGACGTCAACGTCGTCGGCATGGCCCGCGTGACCCGCGCCGCCCTGCCGCACCTGAGGAGGTCGCGCGCCGCGGCCGTGGTCAACACCTGCTCGATCGCCGCGTGGCAGGGCCTGCCGAACCGCGCGCTGTACTCGGCGAGCAAGGGAGCCGTGTTCGGCCTGACCCTCGCGATGGCCACCGACCACCTCGACGACGGCATCCGGGTCAACTGCGTGTGTCCCGGCACCGCGGACACCCCGTGGGTCGGCCGCCTCCTCGCCGCCGCCGCCGACCCCGAGGCGGAGCGCCGGGCGCTGGCCGCCCGCCAGCCCATGGGCCGGCTCGTCACCGCCGACGAGGTGGCGCACGCGATCGCGTACCTGGCGAGCCCGCTGTCCTCGTCGACCACCGGCACCGCGCTCGCGGTGGACGGCGGCATGTACGGCCTGCGCCCCAGACCGAGGCCGTGACGTGCCACTCGCGGGCCCGAGTTGTCCACAGTCCGCGGCCGCACGCCCGGTTCTGTCACCCCCCGCCCGTAGACTGGAAAGCGGGGGGCCCCCGCGACCCCCGGGCACGACGACGGGCTGTCCACAGGCGACTGCGGGCGGGCCGGAACCGTCAGACCCTGGGCGTAGGCTGGAAAACGGGGGCCGGAGGCCATCACCCCTCGGCGGATCCGAGGGTCTTGCGCAGCCACTGCTCCACGCCCGCCACGTGCACGGTCGCCCACGAGCGCGCCAGCTCCGGCTCGTGCGCGGCGATCGCCTCGTAGATCGCGCGGTGCTGCTCGCGGGTCTTCGCGACCGCGCCCTCCTGGGTCAGCCCGCGCCAGATGCGCGCGCGCGTCGTGGGGCCGGACAGGCTGTCGATCAGCGAGCACAGCACCGGGTTGCCCGAGCCCAGCGCGATGCGGCGGTGGAACTCCAGGTCGTTGGCCACCAGCGCCTCGACGGTCGGCGACTCCTCCAGTCCTTCGAGGAGCGTCGCGAGATCCTCGACGTCCGCGTCGGTCATCCGCAGCGCGGCCATCGCGGTCGCCGCCGGCTCCAGGATCCGGCGCACCGCGAGGAAGTCGAGCACGGTGTCGTCGCGGTGGAAGTCCACCACGAACGTCATCGCGTCGAGCAGCAGCTTCGGCTCCAGGCTGGTGACGTACGTGCCGTCGCCCTGCCGCACGTCGAGCACCCTGATCAGGCACAACGCCTTGACCGCCTCGCGCAGCGAGCTCCGCGACAGGCCCAGCCGGGACGCGAGGTCGGCCTCCTTCGGCAGCCGGTCGCCGGGCGCCAGCTCGCCGGAGATGATCATGCCTTTGATCTTGTCGATCGCTTCGTCGGTGACCGGCATGCCACGACCCTTCGTACAGATCCGCGGACAGACCTCGGATGTTTCCCTCGCCAGAGTGCCATGAATGGAGGTCCGATGCGGGTGGCCCTGCACACTCGGCTCAAGCCGGGCAAGGGGAGCGAGTACGAGCGCGTCCACGCCGTCATCCCGGCTGAGCTGGACATCGCCCTGCGTGCGGCGGGTGTTTCGTCGTGGCGCATCTGGCGCGACGGGCTGGACCTGTTCCACGTCGTCGAGGTCGACGACTACGCGGCGATGCGCCGGGCGCTGCGCGACCACCCGGCCAACGTGGCCTGGCAGGCACGGATGGCCGAGCTGCTCGACGTCGAGGACGACTACTCCGGCGGCGACACCGGCCTGCGGCCCGTCTGGGAGCTGCCGTGAGCGCGCCCCTCGGCCTCGGGTGCGCACAGTTGGGCAACCTCTACCGCGCGATGTCCGACGAGCACGCGCGCGCGGTCGTGGACACCGCGTGGGCGCGCGGCATCCGCTACTTCGACACCGCGCCGCACTACGGCCTCGGCCTGTCCGAACGCCGCCTCGGCGCCGCGCTGGCCGGCCGCCCGCGCGACGAGTACGTCGTCTCCACCAAGGTCGGCCGGCTGCTCGTCGACAACCCGGGCGGCGCGGGGGAGCGGGACACCGAGGGCTTCGACGTGCCGCGCACCCTGGTGCGCCGCCGCGACTACAGCCGCGACGGCGTGTTGCGCTCCCTCGAGTCGAGCCTGACCCGGCTCGGCCTGGACCGGGTCGACATCGCGTTCGTCCACGACCCGGAGGACCACGTCGGCGCGGCGCTCGACGGGGCGCTGCCGGCGCTCGCCGAGCTGCGCGACCAGGGCGTGCTGCGGGGGATCGGGCTCGGCATGAACTTCGCCGGGGTGCTCGCCGAGTTCGTCCGGCGGGCCGACGTGGACGTCGTGATGATCGCCGGCCGGTACACGTTGCTCGAACAGCCGGCGCTCGACGAGCTGCTGCCGCTGTGCGAGAAGCGGGGCGTGCGGGTGATGGCGGCCGGCGTGTTCAACTCCGGCATCCTCGCCTCGCCGGTGCCCGGTGACATGTACGACTACGCGGCCGCGCCCGCCGAGCTCGTCGCCCGCGCCCGGCGGATCGCGGCGGTGTGTGCCCGGCACGGCGTCGAGCTGCCGCAGGCCGCGATCGCGTTGCCGGCCGCGCATCCGGCCGTGGCCAACGTCGTGCTGGGCGCGAGCTCGCCGGCGCAGGTGCACGCGAACGCCGACCGCGCGGCGGCCCGGGTGCCGCCCGGGCTGTGGGCCGAGCTGATCGCCGCGGGCCTGCTGCGCGCGGACGCCCCCGTCCCCCAGGAGGCCTCGTGATCGACGCGCACCACCACCTGTGGGACCCGGACCGCCGGGCCTATCCCTGGCTGGCGGGCCTCGACCCGATCCGCCGTCCGTACACAGTGGACGATCTGCGCGCGGTGTCCGCGGCCGACGCGACCGTGCTCGTCCAGACCCTGCCGTCCGACGACGAGACCGACGAGTTCCTCGCCGCGGCCGGCGGCGGGCTGATCGCCGGCGTCGTCGGGTGGGCCGACCTCGCCGCGCCCGGCGTGGCCGACCGGCTGGCGGAGCTGCGCGAGCGGGGCCCGCTCGTCGGCATCCGCCACCAGGTGGAGAACGAGCCCGACCGGGACTGGCTGCTGCGCAGCGACGTGCTGCGCGGCCTAGCGGCGGTGGCCGGTGCCGGGCTGGCCTACGACCTGCTGGTCAACCGGTCCCAGTACCCGTCCGCGGCGCGGCTCGCGGACCGCCTACCGGACGCCAGGCTGGTCCTCGACCATGCCGGCAAGCCGCCGATCGCCGCCGGCGAGATCGTCGCCTGGGCGACCGCGATCACCGAGATCGCTAGGCGCCCCAACGTGTTCTGCAAGCTGTCCGGCCTGGTCACGGAGGCGGACTGGGCGGCATGGCAGCCGGGCGACCTCGCCCCGTACGCCGAGCACGTGCTCGCCGCCTTCGGCCCGGAACGCGTCATGTTCGGCTCCGACTGGCCGGTCTGCGAACTGGCCGCCACGTACGGGGAGGTGGTCGGGGTGGCCGAGTCCCTCACCGCGGCCCTGTCCGCGGCCGAGCGGGACGAGGTATTCGAGGGCACGGCCCGGCGGGTCTACGGGATCACCTAGGTCAGCCCGCGCTGCCGGGGTGCGCCACGCCGAAGTCGTCGATGCAGGTGCACGACGCGCCGACCGGGAGCCCCTGCTGAAGCGGGCAGTAGCCCTCCGCCGCGTAGCACGTGTCGCCGTACTCGACCGGTGGTTCGTCGTTGGGGCTCAGGAAGTACAGGGCGGCTCCGGCGATGGCGGCGAGCGCGACCAGCACGCCGACGACCGCGCCGACGACGGACCCGGCCGAGCGGGTCCGGCGGGTCCGGCGTGCGGGCGCGGGCGGGCGGGGCCACGTCGGCGGCCCGGCGGGAACGCGCTGCCGGGGCGCGGCGGCCCCGGTCCCGGAGGTGGCGTACCCGGGTGGCGGCGCGCCGCCAGGCAGCCCGGACGCCGCCGATCCGGACGCCGCCGGCGCGGATGCTGCCGGTCCGGACGCCGCCGGTGCAAACGGTGCCGGTCCGGACGCCGCCGGTGCGAACGGTGCCGGTGCGAACGGTGCCGGTGCGAACGGTGCCGACGCGGGTGCCGACGAGGGAACCGACGGGGGAACCGACGAGGAGGTCCGGCCGGACACGGGCAGGCCCACCGGCGGCGAGGCCGGCGCGGGTGCCACCGCAGGCGGACCGCCGGTGAGGTTGCTCGCGATCCGGCGGCCCAGCTCCTGCTGGACCGCCCGCCGCTCCGCGACCGGCAGGTCCGGCCGGCGCAGCAGGTCCTCCAGCCTGGTGGACTCCATCGTCTCGAACCGTGGCTCCGTCATGGCACCCTCCCAGGCACCTCCATGCCGAGCAGCCTGCTCACCCGCGTCGGGGTCAGCGGGGCGAGCTGGAAGCCGGCGAGCGTGTTGACCGCGCCCTGGATGGACCGGTCGTTCTGCTTGAGGAAGCGCAGCAGCGCGAACAGCTGGAGCGTCATGATCTGGATCCGCGCGTTCTCGCGGATCACCTCGAGCGTGGGCAGCCGGCGCCGGACGTCCGCGACCGTCTGCTCCATCGTGGCCACGTCGCCGAGGTACTCGTCCCACTCGCGTTCGAGCTCGTTGATCGCGTTGTCGCGGTTGCGGATGTCGGCCAGCGTGTCGTCCCGGACCGACGCGTCGATGGTGTCGTCGGACTCCAGCCGGGTCAGCAGGGCCTGCTGGGTGTCCCGCGCGACGCGCAGCCGCTGGATGGCCTCGGCGTGCATCGGCTCCAGGCCGTTGTCCAGCGCGAACGCCCGGACGTAGCCGATCACGAAGTCGGCCAGCTCGTAGATCAGCACCGCGTTGCCGAACATCATGGCGCTGAGCCGCTCGGGCGACTCCTCGATCTCGATGCGCGCCAGGATGCTGCGGTTCAGCTCGCCGAGGAACTCGACGGTCAGCCGCAGCGACTCGTACGAGCTGTGCAGCGACTTCTCCGCGCGCACCAGGCGAACCGCGCGGTTGCGCTCGGCGAGGCCGGTCGGCAGCTCGGTGACCGCGTGCTCGACGCCGCGGTAGCGGCTGTCCTCCATCTGCAGCGCGATCGACTCGATGACCTGCCGGATGCGCAGGTGCAGCTGCGCGAGCTGCGCCCGCTCCACGGCCGGGATGTCCACCTGGCCACCGACGTTCGCGGTCAGCAGGTCGACGTCCTCGACGCTGTACCGGGTGCGGATCGCGTGCACGTGACCGACGTGGGCCTCCAGCGCCTCGCCGATCGCGCACAGGCCGGTGAACTTCATCAGCTGCTCGACCGGGTCGACCTGCGTGGCCCGGAAGCCCTGCGGGTCGTCCGCCCACTCGATCAGCTGGCGCGCGACCAGGTGCAGCTCGGGATCCTGCTCGCCGCCCGCCTCGCGCAGCGTCGTGGCCAGCGCCAGCTGGTACCGCTTGGACGCGGGGTCGGTGCGCAGCCGCTCGATGCCGGCCGTCACCGAGGTGCCGTAGCGGTCGCCGACCTGGCCGACGAGCAGCCGGTAGCCGTCGGTCACCGCGATGCTCGTGGCCTCCTCGACGCCGCGGAGCAGGCCGCTGACCAGCGCGACCACGAACATGCTTACCGGATCGAACATGCGCGACTCCCTGGTCGTCCCCAGGTACACCTCATGAGTCGTGCCGTATGTCCGATGTGTGACGCCGTTGCGGCGGTGTCTTCGAGCCAGGTGTCTTCGAGCTAGGCGCCCCAGCCGGCCGCGGCGCCGCCCACCCGCTCGTCGCGGATCTTCTCGAAGTAGCCCGACCGGTGGTAGGCCGCGATCGGGTCCGGCTCGATGCCCAGGTCCTCGCGCACGGACGCGAGCAGCGGGCGCACGTCCGTCGCGAAGGCGTCCGTCAGGACCGCGTTCGCGGCCAGGACGTCGCCCGACGCCTGGTGGGTGCGCAGCGCGTCGGCGTCCACCAGCAGTGCCTTGGCCGTCGCCTCCTGGACGTTCATCACCGAGCGGATCAGGGCCGGGATCTTCGGCTCGATGTTGTGGCACTGGTCGAGCATGAAGGCCACGCCCGAGTCCGCCGACAGGCCGCCGCCCAGCACGATCTCCACCATGATCCGGAACAGCTGGTAGGGATCGGCCGCCCCGACCATCAGGTCGTCGTCGGCGTAGAAGCGGGAGTTGAAGTGGAACCCGCCCAGCCGCGCGCGCCGCAGCAGGAACGCCACGATGAACTCGATGTTCGTCCCGGGCGCGTGGTGCCCGGTGTCCACCAGCACCCGCGCGGCCGGTCCCAGATCGACGCAGTGCGCGTACGACGTGCCCCAGTCGGGGACGTCCATCGTGTAGAACGCGGGCTCGAACAGCTTGTACTCCAGCAACATCCGCTGGTCCGGGCCGAGCCGCGAGTACACCGCGGCGAGCGCCTCCGACAGCCGCTCCTGGCGCGCCGCGATCGAGTCCTGGCCGGGATAGTTGGTCCCGTCCGCGAACCACAGCGAGAGGTCCGCCGACCCGGTCACGTCCATGATGTCGACGCACTCCAGCAGGTGGTCGAGCGCCTTGCGCCGCACCGCCGCGTCCGGGTGGCACACGCTGCCCAGCCGGTAGTCGTCCTCCTGGAACACGTTCGGGTTGATCGCGCCGATGCCCACGCCGCGCTCCCGGGCATGCCGCGCCAGGTCGCCGTAGTCAGCCACCGCGTCCCACGGGATGTGCAACGCCACGGTCGGCGCCACCCCGGTGAAGCGGTGCACCTGCGCCGCGTCGTCGACCTTCTCGTAGGCGTCGCGCGGCACGCCCTCCTGCGCGAAGACCTTGAACCGCGTGCCGGAGTTGCCGTACGCCCACGAAGGAGTCTCGATGTGCTGGGCCCGCAACGCCGCCCGCACAGCTGCTTCGTCGATCATGGCCGTCCCGCTCAGAAGTCGTAGTCGTCGATGTTGTCCGCGTTGAACGTCGTCGGCGGACCGAGGATGACCTCGCCGTCCTTGCCGATCGTGCGCTCGCCGAGCTCGCCGGCCGTGAACTTCTCGCCCTCCGCGCCGCTGATCTGGCCGGACGCGAGCGCGGCGGCCGCGTACGCGGCGAGGTAGCCGAGCTCGGCCGGGTCCCAGAGCGCGAACTCGGTGACCGTGCCGTCCTCGACGAACTCGCGCATCTGGTTCGGCGTGCCGAGCCCGGTCAGCTTGACCTTTCCCTTGTACGGCGAGGAGGACAGGTACCGCGCGGCCGCCGCGATGCCCACGGTGGTCGGGGAGATGATGCCCTTGAGGTCCGGGTTCGACCGCAGCAGCGCCTGCGCCTCCTGGAACGACTTCTGGTCGTCGTCGTCGCCGTACACGGTCGGCAGCAGCTCGATCTTCGCGTACTCCGGCTTCGTCAGCTCGTCCTTCATGAACTCGATCCAGGTGTTCTGGTTCGTCGCGTTCGGGGTCGCCGAGAGGATCGCGATCTTGCCGGCGCCGCCGATCTGGTCGGAGATCAGCTTGACCTGCGAGCGGCCGATCTCCTCCGAGCTCGCCTGGTTGATGAACACGTCGCGGGCGTCCTTGGCCGCGTCGGAGTCCAGCGTCACCACCGCGATGTCCTTGCTCATCGCGTCCTTCAGGGCCGGCGCCACCGCGTTCGGGTCGTTCGCGGCGATCACGATCGCGTCCTGCTGCTGCTGGATGAGCGTGTTGATGTAGGAGACCTGCGAGGAGGCCTGCGCGTCGGACGGGCCGACCGCCTTGCCCGTGCCCTTGAGCTCGGTGACCGCGTCGGTGCCGCCCTTGTCCATCACGGTCATGTACGGGTTGTCGATCTCCTTGGGCAGGAAGGCGATCTTGAGGCCCTCCTTGAGCTGCGCGTCCGGGTCGGCGGAGCGTTCGCTGCCGGCGTCACCGCCGCCGGCGGCTGCGTCAGACCCCTTGGTGGTTCCGCCGCAGCCGGCTATCAGGGTCAGCGCCAGGCCGGCGCTCACTGTCCACAGAAGACGATTCGAGCGGAACATCTTTGGTCCTCCTCGGTTTCACCAACACCGGTACGAGCACGGAGAGAATGAGCAGCAACCCGGTGATCACGTTCTGGATCTCGTTGCTGACGTCGGCGAGGAACAGCAGGTTGCGCAGGCCCGCCATGGCGAGCAGCGCGAGCGCGACGCCGGCGACCGTGCCGCGGCCGCCGAAGATGGACACGCCGCCGAGCAGCACGGCGGCCACCGCGACGAGCTCCATGCCGTTCGCGTTGTCCGCGCGGGCGCTGTTGTAGCGCAGGGTGTAGATCAGCGACGCGAGCGCGGCCAGCGCGCCGGAGACGAGGTAGAGCACCATCTTCACCCGGTCGACGCGGATGCCGGAGAACCGGGCGGTTCCCTCGCCGAGCCCGATCGCGTAGAGCGACCGGCCGACGGGCGTCAGGTGCACGAGCACGGCGATCGCGCCACCGACCACGAGCACGACGATCGTGGCGTAGGGCAGGAACCCGAGCGAGTCCGTCGCGAGTGGACGGTAGTTCTCCGGGAACCCGGTGACCGCGCGGTCTCCGAGGATCACGTAGGCGAGCCCGCGGTAGAGGCCCAGCGTGCCGATGGTGACCGCGAGCGAGGGAAGCCCGAAGCGCACGATCAGCAGGGCGTTCACCGCGCCCAGCACGATCCCGGCGAGGAGCACGAGCGGCACGATCGTCTCGAACGACAGGCCGGCGTCCCACAGCGCGCCGGTCAGCGCCGAGCAGAAGCCGAGCACCGAGGCCACCGACAGGTCGATCTGGCCGGTGAGGATGATCGGCACCAGCGCGAACGCGAGCAGCGCGACCTCGCTGTAGTCCAGCAGCAGGAAGCTGAGGTTGCCCTGCTCGGCGAACCCGGCGGTGCTCGTGGTGCCGAACACGAGCACGGCGACGCACAGCACCAGCAGCACGCTCTCCCAGCGCAGGACGTTGGCCACCAGGGCACGCGGCGTCATCGGTCGCCTCCCTCTGCGGGAGCACGCCGGACCGCCCGTTCCGCCCGCAGCCGGGCGGCCAGCCGGACCATCACCGCCCGGTCCAGCGAGATCGCGACGAGCAGCGCCGCACCGTCCACGGCCCGCTGCCAGAACGCCGGCACGCCCAGGACCGGCAGCGCGCCCGTCACGGTCGTGAGCAGCAGCGCGCCGAGCGCCGCGCCGACGACCGTGCCGCTGCCGCCGAAGATCGCGACGCCGCCGACGACGACCGCGGCCACGACCGACAGCTCCTCGCCGTTGCCGACCGAGGCGTTGATCGTGCCGAAGTACGCCGCGTGCAGCACCCCGCCGAGCCCGACGAGCGAGCCGGAGATCACGAACGCGCCGAACACCCGCCGCCCGGTGGGGATACCGGCCAGGCGCGCGGCGTCGGGGTTGGACCCGATCGCGTACAGCTCGCGGCCGGCCCGGTAGTTGTGCAGCCCGTACGCGGCGAGCCCGAGCACGACGAGCGCGATGATCGTCAGGTTCGGCACGCCCAGGACGTCGCCGCTGCCGAACGACAGGAAGTCCGGCGACATCTGGTAGGCGTTGACCTGCTGCACGTCCGTGGCCGTGGCCCACGCGTAGTCCACGCCGCGGAACACGTACAGCGTGCCGAGCGTGACGACCAGCGCCGGCACCTTCGCGATCGCCACCAGCGCGCCGTTGATCGCCCCGCACAGGGCGCCGAGCGCGATGCCGGCCAGCACCACGACGATCACCGGCGTGCCCGGGTCGTTCAGGAACATCTGTCCACTGAGGAACGCGGTCAGCCCCATCACGGAGCCGACGGACAGGTCGATGTTGCGGGTGATCACGAGCAGCGTCTGACCGATCGCGAGCAACGCGATGATCGACGCGTTCAGGAACAGGTCGTGCAGGCCCTCGCCCGACAGGAAGCTCGGCTGCGCGATCGTGGCCGCGGCGACCACCACGACGAGCGCGATGACGATGCCCAGCTCCCGCCCGGCGAAACCGCTGCGCGTGATGGTCTTGGTGGCGGTGGTCGTCATGACCCGGTCGCCGCTCGCATCACCGACTCCTCGGTCGCGTCGCCTCGGTCCAGCTCGGTGGCGATGCGGCCCTCGTGCATGACGAGCACCCGGTCGGCCATGCCGAGCACCTCGGACAGCTCCGAGGAGATCATCAGCACCGCGATGCCCTCCCGGGCGAGGTCCGCGAGCAGCGCGTGCACCTCGACCTTCGCGCCGACGTCGATGCCGCGGGTCGGCTCGTCGACGATCAGCACGGCGGGCCGGGTGGCGAGCCACTTGCCCAGCACGACCTTCTGCTGGTTGCCGCCCGAGAGCGTCGCGACCGGGTCGGTGAGCCGGCGCAGCCGCACGCCGAGCCGTCGCGTCCACTCGCCCGCGACCGAGCGTTCGCGCGACCTGCTCATCAGGCCCCAGCGCGACACCGCGGACAGCCGGGGGAGCGTGGCGTTGCGCTCGATCGACAGGTCGAGGATCAGCCCCTGCTCGCGCCGGTCCTCGGGGACCATCGCGAGCCCGGCCGCGATCGCCGCGCGCGGGTCGCCGGGCCGCAGCCGCGCGCCGTCGACCAGCACCTCGCCGCGGTCGCGCCCGTCGACGCCGAAGATCGCCCGGGCCACCTCGGACCGCCCCGAGCCGACGAGCCCGGCGAGGCCGACGATCTCGCCGCGCCGCACCTCGAACGACACGTCGTCGAAGACCCCGGCCCGGCTCAGCCCCGCGACGACGAGTGCCGCGTCGCCGGGCTCGGCCTCGCGGTCGGGGAAGAGCACCTCGACGGCCCGGCCGACCATGCTGGCGACCAGGCCGTCCCGGTCGATGTCGGCCATCAGCGTGGTCGTGACGAGCGCGCCGTCGCGCAGCACGGTCACCCGCTCGCACAGCTCCGCCAGCTCCTCGAGCCGGTGGGAGATGAACAGCAGCGCGGCGCCGCCCTCGGCGAGCCGGCGGGCCACCCGAAAGAGCCGCTCGGCCTCCACAGTGGACAGAGCGGCGGTCGGCTCGTCCATCACGATGATCCGCGCCTGCGCGGCGAGTGCCTTGGCGATCTCGATGATCTGCTGGTCGGCGATGGACAGCCCGCGGGTGACCCGGCCGGGGTCGATCGGCACGCCGAGCGCGTCGAACAGCTCCGCCGCCCGGCGGCGCATCGCGGCGCGGTCGATGCGCCGGCCGGACCGCAGCGGCTGGCGGCCCATGAACACGTTCTCCGCGACCGTGAGGTCGGGGAACTGGGTCGGCTCCTGGTGGATCACCGCGATCCCGTGCTGCTGCGCGTCCCGCGGGCCGGTGAACCGGCGCGGCACGCCGTCCAGCACCAGCTCGCCCGCGTCGGGCTGGTGCTCGCCGCCGATGATGCGGACCACCGTGGACTTCCCGGCGCCGTTCTCCCCGGCCAGCGCGTGCACCTCGCCGGCGTGCAGCTCGAGCGAGACGCCCCGCAGGGCCCGCACGGCGTCGAACGACTTGTACACGTCGCGGAGCTCGAGCAACGCGGTCACGGGCTCCTCCGTCCGTTCTGTGAAACGTTTCACAGGCGCTGCGTTCGGAAGTTAGTGGAGCGCGGCGCGGACCGTCAAGGCTCCGGCTTGAGACGTTTCAGATCCGTTGTGCCGGTCTACAGTCACCGCGGTGAGCTTCCCTCTCGGCGCGGGTGTGACGCTCGACGAGCTCGCCGCCGACCCGCACCCGGCGCTCGCCCGGCTGCGGTCGGCCGAGCCGGTGTCATGGCTGCCGGTACTGCACGGCTGGCTGGTCACCCGGCACGACCTCGCGGTGCGGGTGATGCGCGACGCGGCGACGTTCACGGTCGACGATCCGCGCTTCTCGACCGCGCGCGTGGTCGGCCCGTCGATGCTGTCGCTGGACGGTCCGGCGCATGCCCGCCACCGCGACCCGTTCGTGCCGCCGTTCCGGCCGGCGCCGGTGCGCGAGCGGTTCGCGGGTCTGGTGGCGGCACACGCGGACTCGCTGGTGTCGGACTTCGCGTCCGCCGGGTCGGTCGAGCTGCGGTCCGCGTTCGCGGGGCCGCTCGCGGTGGCGATGGTGGCCGACGCGCTGGGCCTGGCCGGGGTGGCCGCGGGGACGGTGCTGGCGTGGTACGAGGCGATCGTCGAGTCGGTGTCGGCGGTGACGGCGGGCGGTTCGCCGACCGCGGCGGGGGCGGCGGCGGTGGGCACCCTGCGGTCGGCGATCTCGCGGGCGCCGGCGCCCGGTTCGGTGCTGGCGGCCGCGGCGCACGGGCTGGCCGCGGACGAGGTGGTGTCGAACGCGGCGGTGCTGATGTTCGGCGGCATCGACACGACGGCCGGGATGATCACGAACCTGGTGCGCCACCTGCTCCTGGCCGGCCTGGGTCCGGCGGCGCTACCGGACGCGATCGAGGAGTCGGCGCGCCTCGAGCCGGCCGCCGCGGTGGTCGACCGCTACGCGACGCGCGACGTGACGCTGGCGGGCGCCGCCATCCGCGGCGGCGACCTGGTGACGGTGTCGATCGCGGGCGCGAACCGCGACCCGGCCGTGTTCGCCGACCCGGACCGCTTCGACCCGGCGCGGGCGAACGCGCGGCTGCACCTGGCTTTCGCGCAGGGACCGCACTTCTGCCTCGGCGCGCGGCTGGCCCGCACGGAGGCCGACCTGGCGGTCCGCGCGCTGTTCACCCGACTGCCGGGCCTGGCGCTGGACCAGGCGCGGGCGCACGCGCCGCGCGGGCTGGTGTTCCGCAAGCCGCCGGAGCTGCACCTGCGCTGGGACTAGCCCGCCGCCGGACCCCAGAGCAGCAGGGCGATCCCGGACAGCGCCACGGCGACGAGGCTCGCGGCCGCGCGCACGTGGTTCCACCGCGTCCAGCGGTGCGAGTAGTCGTGCCACGTCCGGCCGGCCTCGTCCAGGTCGGCCGGCACGGTGCCGGTGTCGAGCCCGTTGTTGAGCGGGACGTTCACCGCCGCCGTGGGGGCGACGCAGCCGGCGAGGTAGACGAGGGCGGCGGCGAGGTAGAGCAGCCCCGCGGTGGTGGCGCCGTCGACCAGGATCAGGATGCCGGCGAGCACCGTGGCGATCGGCGGGCCGACGAACGTGGTGAGGAACAACGGGTTGAGGATCGTGCGGTTGAGGCTGTTCATCGCCGTGATCGCCTGCTCCGGACGGACCGCGTCGAGGCCGGGTACGACGGAGTTGGAGTAGGCGAAGAAGACCCCGGACACGGCGGCCGTGAGCGTGAGCGACAGCACCGCGACGATCGACGCCAGCACGGACACGGGCCACCTCCGCGGGGTTCGGGTCGCCCGAATTGTGCCCGATCGGCGGGGCCCTGTCAGGCCGGCGGACGTGGCGGCCGGGGTCAGTCCTGGGGAGTCCAGTCCAGCAGGCGCACCTCGCTGACCGTCTGCACGTGCTTGCGCATCGCGGCGGCGGCGGCCTTCGGGTCGCCGGCGCGGATGGCGTCGGCGATCTTGCGGTGCTGGGCCAGGGAGCGTGGCGGGCGGCGGGGCTGGCGCAGCGACTCGTTGCGGCTCTCGGTGATCTGCTCCGCGATCGAGCGCATGAACTCGGCCAGCAGGCTGCTGTACGCGGCGGCGGTCACGGCCGCGTGGAAGCGCCGGTCCCCTTCCGCACCGGACTCGCCGCGCGCGACCTCCTCGGCCATGTACTCGAGTGCCGCGTCGATCGTGGCCAGGTCGTCCCCGGTCCGGCGGGCGGCGGCCAGCTCCGCGAGCTTGGTCTCCAGTGCCTCGCGCGCCTCGAGCACGTCCGGCAGCCGTTGCCGGCGGGCGACCAGCTCCTCCACCGGCTCGACGTCGAAGTGGTCCCGCCGCAGGTAGGTGCCGCCGCCGTGCCGCACGTCGACCAGCCCCTGCACCTCGAGCACGACGATCGCCTGCTTCACCGACGCGCGGCTGACCCCGAGCCGTTCGGCCAGGTCGCGTTCCGAGGGCAGCCGGTCGCCGGCACGCAGTCCCGACGCGCTGACGTGCGCGCGGATCCGGTCCACGACCTGCGCGTACAGCTTCGACCGGCTCACCGGGCCCAGTGCGTCAACCACGCTGCCACCGTACCCGCGTCCGGCGAAGTGGCTGAGCCACTTGACCAATCAAGTCTTGACACTGCCGCGCCTGTCTGGCAGAAGTGGCTCAGCCACTAGTCCACTCGAGGAGGACCGTCGTGTCCGCTGAGCTCATCTCGATCCTCGCCCTCGTGGTGATCTTCGTGCTGGCCACGACGCTGTCGGTGAACATGGGCGCGCTCGCGTTCGCCGGCGCGTTCCTGGTCGGCACCCTCGCGGGCGGCCTCGACGCCGACGGGATCTTCGCCGGCTTCCCCGGCGACATCTTCGTCGTGCTCGTCGGGGTCACCTACCTGTTCGCCATCGCGAGAGCCAACGGCACGACCGACTGGCTGGTGGCCGCCGCGGTGCGGCTCGTCGGCGGGCGGATCGCGCTGATCCCGTGGGTGATGTTCGTGATCACCGGCGTGCTCACGGCGATCGGCGCGGTGAGCCCGGCCGCGTGCGCCATCGTGGCGCCGATCGCCCTGGGCTTCGCGGCGCAGTACAAGATCAGCCCGCTGCTGATGGGCGCGATGGTCGTGCACGGCGCGCAGGGCGGCGGCTTCTCCCCGATCAGCGTGTACGGCTCGATCGTGAACGGCATCGTGGACCGCAACCACCTCGACGGCAGCCCGGTGTTCCTGTTCCTGGCGAGCCTCGCGATGAACACGGCCATCGCCGCCGTGGTCTTCGTCGTGCTCGGCGGGACCAAGCTCAGCCGCGCCCACGCCCGGGAGCGCGTGCCGGTGCGCACGGGTGCAGCGGGGGAGGGCGATGGGGACGGCGTGCCCGACCAGCCGGCGGACGACCCGGCGCCGCTCCCGCACGAGCAGCGCATCCCGCTCGACGCCCCCAAGATCGCCACCCTGCTCGGCCTCGTCGCGCTCGTCGTCAGCACGCTGGTGTTCGACCTCGACGTCGGGCTCACCGCCATCACGATCGCCGTGCTGCTGAGCGTGTGCTGGCCGTCGAGCACCCGTACCGCGGTCGCCGAGATCACCTGGCCGACCGTGCTGCTGATCTGCGGGGTGCTCACCTACGTCGCCGTCCTGCAGGAGATGGGCACGATCGACTACGTCGGCAACGCGGTCACCGAGGTCGGCGTCCCGCTGCTCGCCGCGCTGCTGCTCTGCTACATCGGCGGCATCGTGTCCGCGTTCGCCTCGTCGGTCGGCCTCATGGGCGCGCTGATCCCGCTGGCCGTGCCGTTCCTCGCCGAAGGCACCGTCGCGCCGGTGGGGATGATCGCGGCGCTCGCCATCTCCGCCACCATGGTGGACGTGAGCCCCTTCTCCACCAACGGCGCGCTCGTGCTCGCCAACGCCAAGGACGTCGACCGCGACCGGTTCTTCCGGCAGCTGCTGGTGTACGGGGGCATCGTGGTGGCGGTGGCGCCGCTCGTCGCCTGGCTCGTGTTCGTCGTCCCCGGCTGGGGCTAGGTCCCACCGGGCTAGGAGGCCCGCTTGCTGCTCCCCGAACTGGTCGCCGGCAGCGACCGGACCGCGCTGCGCTTCGCCGACGCGACGCTGACCTACCGCGAGCTCGCGCGCCTGTCCGGCGGCCTCGCCGGCCGGTTGCGCGGCCGCGAGCGGGTCGCGGTCTGGGCCACGCCGACCATCGAGACCTGCGTCGCGGTGGTCGGCGCGCTCCTCGCCGGGGTGCCGGTCGTGCCGGTCAACCCGAAGACCGGGGAGCGCGAGCTGACCCACATCGTCACCGACAGCGAGCCGGACCTCGTGCTGGCCGCGCCCAACGCCGACCTGCCGGACCCGCTCGCCGCCCTGCCCCGCCAGCCGGTCGAGACCACCCCGGTCGACGTAGCACCGACGCCCGCGGACGGCGAGCCGGACGGCGAGACGCCGGCGTTCGTCGTCTACACGTCCGGGACCACCGGCCCGCCGAAGGGCGTCGTGCTGCCGCGCCGCGCGGTCGCCACCAACCTCGACGCGCTCGCCGAGGCGTGGGGCTGGACCGCCGACGACGTGCTCGTACACGGGCTGCCGCTGTTCCACGTGCACGGCTTGATCATCGGCATGGTCGGCCCGCTGCGCCGCGGCGGCGCGCTGCACCACCTCGGCCGGTTCTCGACCGCGTCCGCGGGTGCCGAGCTGGCCCGCGACGCCACGATGCTGTTCGGCGTGCCGACCATGTACCACCGGCTCGCCGCCGACTGCGCGGACGATCCCGCGCTCGCCGCCGCCGTCGGCCGCGCGCGGCTGCTGGTGTCCGGCTCCGCCGCGCTGCCGGCCACCGACCACGAGCGGATCGCCGAGCTCACCGGGCAGCGCGTGGTCGAGCGGTACGGGATGACCGAGACGCTGATGAACTGCAGCGTCCGCGTCGACGGCGACCGCCGCCCGGGCGCGGTCGGCCTGCCGCTGCCCGGCGTGGACCTGCGCCTCGTCGACGACGACGGCACCACGATCGACGCGCTGGACGGCGAGACGGTGGGGGAGATCGAGGTCCGCGGGCCGAACCTGTTCCTCGGCTACCTCAACCGGCCGGACGCCACCGCCGAGGTGGTGCTCGACGGCTGGTTCCGGACCGGCGACATGGCCGTGCGCGACCCGGACGGCTACGTCCGCATCGTGGGCCGCCGCGCCACCGACCTGATCAAGAGCGGCGGCTACAAGATCGGCGCGGGCGAGATCGAGAACGCCCTGCTCGAGCATCCGGGGGTGGCCGAGGCGGCGGTGACCGGCGAGCCCGACGACGACCTGGGGGAGCGGATCGTGGCGTGGATCGTGCCGGCGGGCGAGGCGCCCGCGGCCGAGGAGCTCGCCGACCACGTGGCCCGGCTGCTCGCCCCGCACAAGCGCCCGCGCGTCGTGCGGTTCCGGGAGTCGTTGCCGCGCAACGAGATGGGCAAGGTGCTGAAACGGTCGCTGGATGCGTAGGGGTGCCCGCGAGGTCCTCGCGGCCGTGGCGGATGGCTTCGCCGAGTTCGAGGTGGACGACTCGCCGTACGGTCCGGACGGACCGCTGGCGTGGCCGGGATACGGGGTCGCGCGCAAGGAGGCCGCGGCCCGGGCCGGGACATCGGAGTCGGTGGTGTGCGGGCGGGGCACGGTCGGCGGCGTGCCCGCGGTGCTCGTCGCGTTCGACTTCCGGTTCCTCGGCGGATCGGTCGGCGCGGACACCGGGCGGCGGATCGCCGGCGCGTTCGCCCGGGCGCGCGCGGCCGGCCTGCCGGTGGTGTCGCTGATCGCGACCGGCGGGACGCGCATGCAGGAGGGCATGCTCTCCCTGCGCCAGCTGCAGCTCATCGCGGGCGAGGCGGCGCGCACCCCGACGCCCCACGTCGCCGTCCTGCGGGACCCGACGACCGGCGGCGTGTGGGCGTCGCTCGGCGCGGGTGCCGACGTCGTGCTCGCGGAGCGGGGCGCGCAGGTCGGGTTCGCCGGCCGGCGGGTCCGGCCGCCCGCCGATGCCGACGATCCGGCGTACACGGCCGAGAGCCAGTACGCGGCCGGGCACGTCGACGAGCTCGTCGACGAGCCGCGCGCGCCGCTCGCGGACTGGCTCGCGCTGCTGACCGGCGCCGCGCCGGCGCCCGCGCCCGTGCCCCGCGCGCTGGGCTCGCTGACCCCGGCGGCGTCGGGATGGGCGGCGGTGCGGCGGACGCGCGCGCCCGGACGTCCCCGCGCGGTCGCGTACCTGGATAGCTACTTCACGACCCGGCGGGCGATCCGCGGCGACCGGGCGGGCGGGGTCGACGAGGGCGTGCTGTGCGGCATCGGCCGGCACGAGGGCCGCGCCATCGCCTACGCCGCACAGGCCGGTACCGCGACGACGCCCGCGGGCTTCCGGACCGCGAGCCGCCTGGTGCGCCTGGCCGACCGGCTGGGCCTGCCGGTGCTGACGCTGGTCGACACGCCCGGCGCGGCCGCCGGACCGGCAGCCGAGCGGGCGGGCGCCGGGCCCGCCATCGCCGAGCTGTTCACGACGATCGCCGCCGCGCGCGTGCCGGTCACGACGCTGGTGATCGGCGAGGGCGGTTCGGGCGGCGCCCTCGCGCTGTGCTCGCCGGATCGGCTGTGGATCGCGCCGGACGCGTACTTCTCCGTCATCGCGCCGGAGCTGGCCGCGGCCATCCTCAAACGGGATCCGGCGCAGGTGCCCGCACTCGCCGGGCAGCTCCGGCTGCGCCCGGAGGAGCTGCTGGAACTGGGCGTGGTGCGGGGAATCGCGACGCGCTAGGCGGGTGCGGCGAGCACGAACGCGACGCTGCTCGTGCTGTCCGCGACCGCCGTGCAGATCGGTTCACCGCGCCGGTGGAAGTCGTTCGCCAGCCGCGCGCGGCCCTTCGCGGCGTGGGGAGTCGCGACGCTAGGCGGGTGCGGCGAGTACGAACGCGACGCTGCTCGTGCTGGCCGTGATCGGTTCCCCGCGGGGCGACATCGCCCGGCGCACGTTCCAGCCCGCCGCCCCGAGCACGTCGTGGATCTCGCCGGCTGCGACGGCTGAGCGGATCGGTTCACCTCGCCGGTCGAAGTCCTTTGCCAGCCGGGCGCGGCGGGCGCGGCCCTCCGCGGTGCGGGGCACGAGCGCCAGCTCGAGCACCAGCATGCTGCCGGCGGCCGCGCGGGCGGCCAGGCAGGTGAGCAGGCCGGCGAAGACGTCGGGCGCCAGGTACGGCGCGAGGCCCTCGACCACGGCGACCGTCGGGCGCGTCGGGTCGTGGCCGGCGGCGCGCAGGGCGCCGGGGACGTCGTCGGTGCCGATCTCGGCGGGTACGTAGGCGATGTGGTCGTCGGCGATGCCCAGCCGGGCCAGCCGCGCCAGCTTGTCCGCCTGGGTGTCCGGGTGGTCCAGCTCGAACCAGGCCACGCCGGGGCGGGCGTACCGCAGGGCCCGCCCGTCGTAGCCGGCGCCGGTGATCAGTGCCTGGGGCGTGCCCGCGTCGAGTGCCGCGACCAGCGACCGGTCGACGAACGCGGTGCGTGCCCGCAGGTAGCGGGTGATGTCGAGGTCATCGGGCTCGACGCCGGTGGCGACGTCCGCGAGCAGCCGCCGGTCGTCGTCCGGGCGGCCGTAGCCGGTGGCCAGCCGCGGGCACACGAGCCGCTGGGCGGCCACGCGCCGCGCGGTCCACGACGCCTGCCCGTCCTTCATCCGCGGTCGACCGGGCGCACGTCGCGCGCGGAGCCGAGCAGGTGCCCGTCCGCGCAGCGCAGCGCCACCTCGACGGGTGCGCCGCAGTCCGCGTGCGTGAGGTCGACCGGCGGGCCGTCCGGGCCGGCGAGGTAGTGGTCGCCCCAGCGCATGATCGCCACGAGGACCGGGTAGAGGTCCATGCCCTTGCGGGTCAGCCGGTACTCGTGGCGCACCCGCTGCCCGATGACCTGGTACGGCTCGCGGCGCAGCACGCCGTGGTCGACGAGCGTGCTCAGCCGGTCGCTGAGCACCTGCCGTGGCGCCCCGGTGTTCGCGCGGATGTCGTCGAACCGGCGTACGCCGCGGAACGCCTCGCGCAGCACGAGCATCGTCCACCGCTCGCCGATGAGGGAGAGCGTGCGCGCGATCGAGCAGTCCGCCGGCAGGTACTGCGCCTGGGTCACCTCTCGATGCTAATCCGCTGAGGCCCATCTCTCAGTCCCTCCTCAGCAAACCCCGGGCAGTATCGAAGAAGGACCGAAAGGACGGACACGATGCGGCTCAGTGACGTGGTGCGGCGCTCGGCGCTGCTGGTACCGGTGGGCGCCGGGGCGGCGATCATGCGAGCGGGCTGGCAGGTGCCGGCCGCGATCGGCGGCAGGCCGGCGGGGGCACGCCTCGAGCGGATGCGGCGCTCGCCGCACTTCCGCGACGGCCAGTTCCACAACACGGTCCCGGCGAGCATCGCGCCGCCGTCCGGCGCGGTCATGCGGGACGTGCTGTTCGGCAAGGAGCCGCGCAAACCGACCCGATCGGTGCCGCTGGTGACCCCGTCGCTCGACGAGCCACCGGCCGACGGGCTGCGCGTGACCTGGCTCGGCCACGCCACGGTCCTCGTCGAGCTCGATGGCCGGCGGCTGCTGTTCGATCCCGTGTGGAGCGAGCGCGTGTCGCCCTCCTCGGTGCTCGGCCCACGCCGCCTGCACCCCGTGCCGGCCGCGCTGGAGGACCTGCCACCGGTCGACGCCGTGGTGATCTCCCACGACCACTACGACCACCTCGACATGGCCACGATCCGCCGCATCGCCGCGCTGTGGCCGCGGACCCGGTTCGTGGTCCCGCTCGGCGTGGGCGCGCACCTGGAGCGGTGGGGGATCCCGTTGTCGCGCATGACGGAGCTCGACTGGACCGAGCAGACGACGGTCGCCGGCCTGACCCTCACGGCGACGGCCGCCCGCCACTTCTCGGGCCGCCTGCGCCCGGGCGGCAACGGCACCCTGTGGGCGTCGTGGGTGGTGGCGGGCCGCGACCACCGGATCTTCTACACGGGCGACTCGGGCTACTTCGACGGCTACCGGACGATCGGCGAGGAGTACGGCCCGTTCGACCTGACCTTCATCCAGATCGGCGCGTACTCCCCGTACTGGCCCGACATCCACATGACCCCGGAGGAGGGCGTGGCGACCCACCAGGCCGTGGGCGGCGGCGTGCTGGTCCCGGTGCACTGGGGCACGTTCAACCTGGCCCCGCACGCGTGGTCCGAACCCGTGGAGCGCCTGGTGAAGGCCGCCACCGTGGCGGACGTCCAGGTGGCCGTCCCCCGCCCAGGCCAGCCCCTGACCCCTGCCGCCCTGCCCACCGACGACCCCTGGTGGCGCGAGATCGCCTGACCGGGTACCGGCGTCAGGCGCGGGCCTCCTCGAGGTGGGCGCGCGCCGCCTGCTCCAGGTGGTTCAGGTCCGACGCGATCGACGCGAACGTGTAGCCCTCCGACAGGCGGCGGGCGGCGGTGGCCCCGTCCGGGGTGTGGATGCCGGCGGCGATGCCGGCCACCCGGGCGGCCTCGCGGACGCGGGACACCGCGGCCTCGAACTCCGCCGACACCGCCGGGTCCATCGGGAACGCGCCGCCGACGGCGAGGCTCAGGTCCGACGGGCCCACGTAGACCCCGTCGAGGCCGGGCGTCGCGCAGATGGCGTCCAGTTCGGACAGTGCGCTGGGGGTCTCGATCATCGCCAGGACCACGTTCGTCTCGTTGGCCTCGGCGGGGCGCAGGCCGGAGCGGTTGGTGGCGAAGGAGCGGCGGCCGACGGGCGGGTACCGCACCGCCGCGACCGCCGCGGCCGCGTCCGCCGCGGTCTCGATCAGCGGGACGATCACCCCGTGCGCGCCGGCGTCCAGCGCCCGCCCGATGGGGGTGATGTCGTTCGCCTCCACCCGGACCAGCCCCACCGCGCCGCCGGCCGAACCGATGGCGAGCAGCGCGTGCAGCAGGCCGGAGTACCCGAGGTACCCGTGCTGCCCGTCGAGGCACACGTAGTCGTAGCCCAGCCGCGCGATCCGCTCGGTCGCCACCGGCGCGTCGAGCGCGGACCAGTAGCCCAGCACGCGCTCCCGGCCCCGCAACCGGACGGCGAAATCGGCGGACATGCGCGCACCTCCCGAGGTGATCTACCGCGCCCAGGCTAGTTGGCCTCCCGGGTGGGCGCAGCCGCACGAGCCGGCGTCAGTTGGCCTCGCCGGTCAGCGCGAACGAGCGCAGCCGCTGCGTGGCGGCCACCGTGCCGGCCACGATGAACAGCACCGACATCACCACGGCCGTGCCCAGCGGCACCGACGACGACAGCAGCGGCGAGTTCCCCACCGTGTCGGCGAGGGTCGTCGCGTGCTCGCGGACGCTGAACACCCGCGCCCCGTCGACGAAGCCGACCAGCACGTTCTCCCACAGCATGATGTACACCAGCCCGACCGCGACCGGCCGCTTCGTCATCACGCTCAGCGCCAGGAACAGCGCGCTGTACGCCAGCGCCCCGAACGCCGCGGCCAGCAGGAGCCCCACCGCGAGCGCGCCCGAGTAGGCGAGCAGCGCGGCGACGGCCAGCGGCACGCCGGTGGCGACCGTGGTCACCACCCACGCCACGGCGAGCTTCGACAGCACGATCTCGCTGCGCGGCAACGGCTTGGTCAGCAGGTGCGTGATCGTGCCGTCGTCGATCTCCAGGCCCAGCACGCTGCTGCCCACGATCAGCGCGGTCAGCGGCAGGATCACGCTCAGGCCGAGGTTGCCGAACACGGTCGGCCCCCAGTCCTCGTCGGCCACGCCGGAGTACACGCCGATCAGCGTCAGGCCGACCAGCACGAGCGGCATCGGGAGCAGCAGCAGGACACGCCGGCGGCCCAGCAGGGCCCGCACGGTGAGGCCGATGATCGTCAGGTTCATGTCGCCACCAGGTAGGAGAAGACCTTCTCGAGGGACTCGTCGGCCGGCAGCACGCTCGTCAGCCGGATGCCGGACGCCTTGGCCTGTTTGGCCAACGCCCGGGTGAACGTGCCGTAGTCGTTCGCGTGCACCTGCAGCGTGCCGCCCTCGACGCGGACGCCGGTGACCGACTCCTGTCCCATCAGGGCGGTCGCGAGCGCGCGGTCGTCGGAGGAGCAGATGGTGAACTCGTGCGGCCGGTTGGTCATCAGCCGCCGGATGTGCCGGTAGTCGCCGGACGCGGCCAGCCGCCCGGCCACGATCACCTGCACGGTCCCGGACAGCTGCTCGACCTCTTCGAGGATGTGCGAGCTGAACAGGATCGTCCGGCCCTCCTGGGCCATCCGGTCCAGCAGCTCCATCATGTGCAGCCGCTGCCGCGGATCCATGCCGTTGAACGGCTCGTCGAGCAGCAGCACGCTCGGGTCGTGCACGAGGGCCGCGGCGACGCGGGTGCGCTGGCGCATGCCCTTGGAGTACGTGGCGATCCGCCGGTCCTGCGCGTCCTCCATCTCGACGATCCCCAGCGCCCGGCGCGCGGCCTCGTCCGGTGCGGGCAGCTTGTGCAGCCGCGCGGACGCGAGCACGAACTGCCACGCCGTGAGGAACCCCGGCACGCTCTCGCGTTCGGTGACCAGGCCGAGCGTCTTGTACATGGCCGGGTTGCGCCAGGCCGGATCGCCGCCGACCAGCACGCTGCCCTGCGACGGCGCGAGCAGCCCCGCCATCAGGTGCAGCACGGTCGTCTTGCCCGCGCCGTTCGGGCCGAGCAGGCCGGTCAGCCCCGGCCCGACGGTCAGCGTCACGTCGTTGACGGCCACCACGTTGCCGTACCAGCGAGACACCGCCGACATCTCCACGGCGGCGCCCCGCCTTACTTCACGCTGCGAACTGAGAGTCATGCCTTCGCCTTTCGGTACCGCCACACCGTGCACGCCGTGCCGATGGCCACGACGGCGAGTGCGACCAGGCCGTACACCGCGCCGTAGCGCCCCACGTCGAACGTGCCGCCCTCGAACAGCCACCGGTCGATGCCGTTGACCAGGCTGACCGGGTTGATCAGCCCCGCGAGGTACGCCGCGTCGCCGGTGCTGAACGCCATCAGCGCGCCCGAGACCGGGGCCGTCAGCAGCGAGACCGCGACGATCATGCCGGTGGCGAACACCCGCCGGCCGGTCAGCGCCGCGAACGGCAGCGCGATGGCCGCCAGCACGACCGCGTGGATCGCCGCCGCGAGCAGGCCCTGCAGCAACCCGCCGGCCTCGCCGAACACCCCGGCGATCCCGTCGTCGGTGCTGAACGCCATGCCCAGGAACAGGATCAGCATCGGCGCGGCCAGCATCAGGAACACCGCCGCGGCGAGCGCCGCGAGCTTGGTCAGCGCGTAGTCCGACCGCCGCAGCGGGCGCGACAGGTACAGCGGCAGCAGGTTGGCGCGCAGGTCGGTGGACACGAGCTCGGGCGCCACGACCGCGACGAACACCGTGGCCGCGTAGGTGAACGTGGACGCGATGCCCACGTAGTCGATCACCTCGACCGGCAGCTGCGTGTTGACCACCACGAGCACGAGCGCGGCCATGCACGCGAGCGATGCCAGCCCGAACGGCAGCACCTTCGCCCACGCGCTGCGGCCGAGCCCGTAGGCGCCGCGCAGGCTGTGCACGAACAGCGACCGCGACGCGTACCCCCGGCCGAGCCGCGGCCCCTCGTAGCGCTGGTAGCCGATGTCATGGATGACACCGGTGTGCTCAGGTCCGGGCATAGCTGGCCTCCGTCGTGGGCACGTCCCGGAACAGGTCGGCGACCTGGTGGCGGTGCCGCTCCAGCCGGTGCAGTGACAGGTCGAGGTCGGCGACCGCGTCGCGGACGAGGTCGTAGGTGTCGTCGGTGTTCTCGCCCAGCCGGACCATCAGCGCGCGGTCGGACCGGCGGACCTCCAGGCCCGCGGCCGTCAGCGCCGCGAGCAGCGGCGCGGGGTCCTCGTCGATCTCCACCATCAGCAGGCCGGACTGCTGGGTCATCGCCGACAGCGTGGCCGAGCGCAGCAGCCGGCCCGCGTCGATCGCGACCAGCGACGTGCAGATCCGCTCGATCTCGCCCAGCAGGTGCGAGCAGACCACGACCGAGATGCCGAACTCGGTGCCGATCCGGTGGACGAGGTCGAGCATCGCGCGCCGGCCCGCCGGGTCGAGGCCGTTGGTCGGCTCGTCGAGCAGCAGCAGCTCCGGATCGTGCACGAGCGCCTGCGCGAGCTTGACCCGCTGCTTCATGCCGGTCGAGTAGCCGCCGATGCGCCGGTACCTCTCCTCGTAGAGCCCGACGTGGCGCAGCGTCTCCGACGCGCGCTCGCGGGCCATCGCCGCGGGCAGGCCGCTGACCCTGGCCATGTGCGTCACGAACTCCGCCGCGATCACGTCCGGTGGCAGGCAGTCGTGCTCCGGCATGTACCCGACCCGCCCGCGCACCGCCTCCCCAGCGGTGCGCGGGTCGAGTCCCAGCACCCGGATGCTGCCGCCGGTCGGCTCGAGCAGCCCGAGTGCGAGCTTGATCAGCGTGCTCTTGCCCGCGCCGTTCACCCCCACGAGCCCGACGACGCCCGGCTCGATGGCGACCGTGAGGTCCGCGAGCGCGGTCACCTTGTTGTCATAGCGCTTTTCCAGCGCGTTCGTCTCGATGAGCACCACGCGCCAACCGTATGCCCGGGGCGGTCCGGCCGGCATCGGGCCCGTTCCCTGAGATGTCCCTTAGGGGGCCCTGAGGCCTCGCCGACTTGAGCTGGAGCGCGCTCCAGCCCATAGGGTCGAAAGCATGCAGCTCGGAGTGCACGTCATCGCGTTCACCGTCCCCGACGGCACGGCCGGCATCGCGCCGGAGCTGGCCAGGGTGGGCCAGGCGGTCGAGGCCGCGGGCGTGACCCACCTGTCCGTCATGGACCACTACTTCCAGATGGAACAGGTCCTGCCGGCGACCGATCCCATGCTGGAGGGCTACACCACGCTCGGCTACCTCGCCGCGCACACGTCGGCCACGCGGCTGGGCCTGCTGGTCACCGGCGTGAGCTACCGCCACCCCGGCCTGCTCGCGAAGATCGTGTCCACTGTGGATGTGCTGTCCGGTGGGCGCGGCGAGCTCGGCATCGGCGCCGCGTGGTACGAGCGGGAGCACCGCGGCCTCGGCGTGCCGTTCCCGCCGGTGTCCGAGCGGTTCGAGCGGCTGGAGGAGACGCTGCGGATCTGCCGGCAGATGTGGGACCCGGAGAACAACGGGGCGTTCGAGGGCAAGTACTACCAGCTGGCCGAGACGCTGTGCGCGCCGCAGCCGATCAGCAAGCCGCCGATCCTCATCGGCGGCGGCGGGGAGAAGAAGACGCTGCGGCTGGTGGCCCGCTACGCCGACGCGTGCAACCTGTTCGCGTCGTCGCCGGAGGAGGTCGGCCGCAAGCTCGGCGTCCTGCGCGGCCACTGCGACGAGGTGGGCCGGGACTACAGCACGATCCGCAAGACGGTGTTGGTGAACCGCTCGCCGGCCGAGGTCGGCTCGTTCGTGGCCGACATGGCGCCGTACGCGAAGCTCGGCGTCGACACGACGATCGTCATGCCGCCGGGCGACGCCCCGGCGAGGTGGATCGACGACGTGGGCGCCCCGATCGCGGCCCGCCTCGCCGACCTCTGACCCGCCGGAGGTGCACCGTGTCCTGCCTGGTCAGGCGCGGTGTACCGGGACCTGGGCGCCGCTGATCGCGGACGACTCGTCGCTCGCCAGGAACCGGATCGTGTTCGCGATGTCGGCCGGGGCGACCCAGTTCTTGCGGTCCGAGTCGGGCATCGCGGCGCGGTTGCCCGGGGTGTCGATCACGCCGGGCAGCACGGCGTTGGCCCGGATGCCCTCGTCGCCGTACTCGGCGTCCAGCGCCGACACGAACGCGAGCACCGCCGCCTTCGACGTGAGGTAGCCGGCCGCGCCGGAGAACGGGTGCAGCGCCGCGCGGCTGGACATGCACACGATCGCGCCGCCGCCCGCCGCGAGCAGGTGCGGGATCGCCTGCCGGCAGGTCAGGTACGTCGCCCGCAGGTTCAGCCGCAGCTGGTTCTCGAACTCCTCGACCGGCGTCTCGTGCACCCGGCCGCCGGCCTTGAAGCCGCCGACCAGGTTCACCACCGCGCGCAGCGGCGCGTCCGGGTCGGCGGTGGCCACCGTGGTGACGTCGCGGGCCCCGTCGGCGTCGAAGAGGTCCGCGCGGACGAGCTCGAGCCCGCCGCGCCGCGGCATCCGCTCCAGCTCGTGGCGCACGATCCACGGGACGACGACCCGCCAGCCCGCGTCGAGGAAGGCGTCGGTGACCGCGACGCCGAGCCCTCCGGTGCCTCCGGTGACCAGTACCGAGCGGCGCATCAGACCTCCAGCAACTTGTGGCGCAACCGTGCGACGTCGTCCGGGCCGAAGCCGTGCCCGGCGAGCCAGCCGAGTACCCCGCCGTGCTCGGTGCGCAGCCGCTCGAGGAAGCCGCGCATGGTCTCCGCGCGCGGCTTGTGCTCGTCCGCCGGCAGCCGGTCGATGTCGTCGGCGTAGGTGGGCGTGCTACGCAGTCTGTCGAGGATCAGCTCGATCCGCTCGCCGGTCGCCACGAAGTCCGCGACGACCTCCTCGCGCGGCACGCCCACCGCCGTCAGGGCGAGCGCCACGACCACGCCCGTGCGGTCCTTGCCCGCCGCGCAGTGCACGAGCACGGTCCCGGGCGCGCCGGCGATCGTCCGCAGCGCCTCGACGATGTTCTCCGGCCGGTCCTCGAGGTAGCCGAGGTAGTACGACAGGGCCAGGTCCGACGCGTCGCGCTCGCGGGCGCGCTCGCGGTTGGTCGCGAGCGCCTCGCTGGCGGCGTCCGTGTTGCCCAGGCTCTCCGGGATGACGGACAGGTGCACGTGGCGCACCGACCCGACGGCGGTCATCGGCGCCGGGCCCTCCTGCTGGATCTCGTTCGGGGTGCGCAGGTCGATGACGGTGGTCACGCCGTGTTCCTCGACGAGCAGGGTGATGTCGTCGGGGGAGAGGTCCTGCAGGTTGTCCGAGCGGACCAGCCGTCCTGGTGCGGTCCGCGCGCCGCCCTCGGCCGGCAGGTTGCCGAGGTCACGGGTGTTGACGGCGTTCTCTAATCGAATCCAGGCCACTCCGCCATTCCAGCAGATCCACCCGCGGTGGTCGGCGTCGCCCGTCCGGGTGAGATTTGCCGAGGTCGCGCGGCGTGTGAGACGTTGGCTCCGTGCCGATCGTGAGGACTGCTAAAGAACCACGCGCGGGGCTGTCGTTCGTCCTGCTCGTCGTGGGCTTCCTGCTGATCGCCGCCAACATGCGCGTGGCGCTCACCTCCGTCGGCCCGCTGCTGGACACCATCCGCCGCGACATCGGCCTGACCGCGGGCCAGGCCGGGTTCATCGGGACGCTGCCGCTGCTCACGTTCGCCGCGATCTCCCCGCAGGTGCCCCGCCTCGCCCGCCGGTTCGGCATCGACCTGATGCTCTGGCTCGCGATGGCCGTGCTGGCGGCCGGCATCGTGCTGCGCTCGCTGCCCGTGGCCGGCCTGCTGTGGGTCGGCACGGTCCTGCTCGGCGCCGCGATCGCGGTGGCCAACGTGCTGCTGCCGAGCATGATCAAGCGCGACTTCCCCGACCACATCGGCGCGGTCACCGGCGTCTACACCGCGGTGATCGGGGTCGTGGCGTCCACCGCGGCCGGTGTCGCGGTGCCGCTCGCCGGCGTACTGCCCGGCGGCTGGCGCACCGCGCTCGGCTGCTGGGCCGGCTTCGCGCTGATCGCCCTCGCCGCGTGGTCGCCGCAGCTGCGCCGTGCCGGCCGCGCGCCGGAACCGGAGACCGTCAAGCCCCGCGCGCCCTGGCGCTCGCCGCTCGCGTGGGAGGTCTCGGCGTTCATGGCGCTGTCCGCGTGCGGCTTCTACACGATGCTCGCCTGGTTCCCGTCGATCGTGGTGAGCACCGGAGCGAGCGAGGAGTACGCGGGCTGGATGCTGTTCGTGTACCAGATCGTCGGCGTCGTGATGAGCGGCGTCGTGCCGCTGCTGCTGCCGCGGCTGGCCGACCAGCGACCGGTCGCGGCCGGCGGCTCGATCCTCGCGATGCTCGGCTACCTCGGCCTGCTGATCGTGCCGGACCTGTCGGTGGTGTGGGCGCTGCTCACCGGCATCGGCGCGGGCACGCTGTTCTTCCTCGCGCTCGCGTTCTTCAGCCTGCGGGCGGCCGACTCGCGCTCGTCGGCGTCGCTGTCCGGGATGGGGCAGTCGATCGGCTACCTGTTCGCCGCGCTCGGTCCGGTCGCGATCGGCGCGCTGCACGACTGGACCGGCGGGTGGACGGTGCCACTCGCGGTGCTGGCCACCCTCGCGGCGGTGCACACTGTGGTCGGGTTGCGCGCCGGCCGGGACGCGCAGGTGCGGATCTGAGGTAGGCGCATGCGGCTCCTCGTCGTCGGCGGGTGCGGGATGGTCGGGTCGATGGTGCTGCCGCGCCTCGCGAAGCGCCACGAGCTGCGGGTGCTCGACCTCGCCGAGCCGGCCACGCCGCTGCCCGGCGTCGGGTACTTCGTCGGTGACCTGCACGACGTGGACCTGGTCGCGTCGCTCGCCGGCGGCGTCGACTCGCTGGTGTTCATGGCGATGGGCCCGACCCGCGAGTGGGGGAGCCCGGCCACCGCGCGGGCGCACCTGGACGTGGCGGTGCCGGGGATGTACGCGACGCTGACCGGCGCGCACCGGGCCGGGGTGCGCCACGCCGTCTACACGAGCAGCATGTCGGTCTACCGCTACCCGCTGGACGGCCGGGAGCCGCCGCCGGACCAGGCGCCGCCGCCCGACGAGCGGCTCGGCCGGTTCCCGGACGAGACGGTCCCGCCGGACGCGACCGAGTTCTACGGCCTGGCCAAGCGCCTCGGCGAGACCGTCTGCCGCAACGCGACGGTCGCGTGGGACATGGACGTGGTGTGCCTTCGGCTGTGCTTTCCCACCGCCGACGCGAACTGGCCGCGCCAGGGCACGGCGATGCACCGGGCGATCGCGACGTCCGAGCGGGACGTGGCGGCGGCGATCGACGCGGCGCTGCGCCGGCGCGGCCACGGCTTCGACGTGTACGCGATCAGCGGCGACGCCCGGGAGCGGACGATGAGCCTGGCCAAGGCGAAGCGCGAGCTGGGCTGGGCCCCTGCCGATCCGACCGCGTGACGGAGGTTGACGACGCAGCCATGGCTACGATGCCTGGGTGGGCAGCACCCGGGAAGCGCTGGTCGACCTCGTCGACGACCTGCTGGCACACCTGTCCGGGGCGAGCCGATGACCACGATCGACGAGCTGCGCGCGGCCGGCGTGACCATGCTGGAGATGTCCTTTGTGGACAACGCGGGCATCGCGCGGGTGAAGGCCGTGCCGCTGGGCGGCGTCGAGGCCGCCGTCGCGCAGGGGGTCGGCGCGTCGCCGTGCTTCGAGACGTTCGGGTCCGACGACGTCATGGTGGCCGGCGAGTACCTCGGCGGCCCGGACGGCGACCTGCGGCTGCGGCCGGCCCTCGACCGGGCGGTGCCGCTGTCGGCGATGCCGGGCTGGGCGTGGGCCCCGGCGAACAAGTACACCAAGCACGGCAAGCCGTTCGTCGCCTGCCAGCGGGAGTTCGCGCGACGGCAGGTGGCGGCCGCGCGGCGCGCGGGGCTCACGCTGCTGATGGCCTTCGAGCACGAGTGGATCCTCGGCACCGGCACGGACGGGTTCGTCCCGGCCTTCGACGGGCCGGCGTACGGGCAGATCCGCCTGGAGCAGGTGGCCGGGTACGCGGCCGCGCTGGTGGCCGACCTGTCGGCGCAGGACCTCGAGGTCCAGCAGTTCCACCCCGAGTACGCGGCGGGCCAGCTCGAGCTGTCGGTGGCGCCGCGTGACCCGGTGGGCGCGGCCGACGACGCGGTGCTCGTCCGGCACACGGTCCGCTCGCGCAGCCTCGCGCACGGGTGGCGCGCCTCGTTCGCGCCGACGGTCGACCCGGCGGGCGCGGGCTCGGGCGGCCACCTGCACCTGTCCGTGCACGACGGCGACGGCAACACGTTCGCGGACCTGCGCCCGGCCGGGGCGGCGTTCCTCGCCGGGGTGCTGCGGGAGCTGCCGGCGCTCGTCGCGATCGGCGCGGGGCATCCGGCGAGCTTCCTGCGGCTGCAGCCGTCGCGCTGGGCCGGCGTGTGGCAGTGCTGGGGGCACGAGACGCGCGAGACCGCGCTGCGGATGATCGCGGGCACCGAGGAGTCGGCGAACGCGGAGCTCAAGTGCCTGGACGCGACGGCCAACCCGTACCTCGTGGCCGGCTGCGTGATCGCCGCGGGGCTGGCCGGGGTCGCGGACGGGCTGGCCCTGCCCGACCCCGTGACCGGCGACCCGGCGCTGCTGTCCGCCGACGCGCGTGCCGCGGCCGGCATCCGCCGCCTGCCGACCTCGGCCGAACAAGCCGCCGACGCGCTCGCCGCGTCCGCGGGGCTCGCCGAGGCGCTGGGCCCCGAGCTGCACGACGCGATCGTCACGGTCCGCCGGGCGGAGGCGCAACGCTGCGCGGGACTGGCCGCGGCGGACCTCGCCGGCGCCGTCAGATGGCGCTGGTGACCCGTGGCAGCCACGCACGACATCCTGCTGGTCGACCAGCACTGCCACGCGGTGCTCGCCCGCGAACCCGAGCCCGACGAGTTCGCCGGCGGCCTGACCGAGGCGGCGTCCGCGGGGACCCGCGACCGGTGGCACTCCTCGCTCGGGCTCGCCGTGCGGCGGTGGTGCGCACCGGTGCTGGACCTGCCGCCGCACGTCTCGCCGGAGGACTACCTCGAGCGACGTGCCGAGCTCGGCTGGTGGGAGGCGACGAACCGGCTGCTGCGCGCGGCGGGCGTGGCGCACTGGTTCGTCGACACCGGGTACGCGCCGTTGCCGGGTCTCGAACCCGGCGACGTGTGCGGCACCGGCTACGAGGTGCTGCGCGTCGAGCAGGTGGTGGAAACCCTTGCGCGGCAGGCGGAGTCACCCGGCGCGCTGCTCGCCGCCTTCCGCGCGGAGCTGTGGGAGCGGGCCGCGACGGCCGTGGCGCTCAAGACGGTCGTCGCCTACCGGTCCGGCCTGGCCGTGCCGGGGGAGTGCCCGCCGGACGGCGACGCCGCGCGGGCCGCCGAGGGCTGGTTGCGCTCGGGCGAGCCGCGCCTGGCCGACCCGGTGCTGCACGCGTGGGTCGTGCACGAGGCCACCCGGGCCGGCGCGGAGCTGGGCCTGCCGTTGCAGTTCCACACCGGTTTCGGCGACGAGGACCTGCACCTGCGCGAGGTCGACCCCTTGCTGCTGACCGACTTCCTGCGCGCCACCAAGGACAGCGGCGCCGAGATCGTGCTGCTGCACTGCTGGCCGTTCCACCGCAACGCCGCCTACCTGGCGCACGTGTTCGACCACGTGTCCGTCGACATCGGACTGACGCTGCCGTTCGTCGGGGTGCGGGCGGACGACGTGCTCGCAGAGGCGCTCGAGCTCGCGCCGTTCGACTCGGTGCTCTACTCCTCCGACGGCAACGTCCTGCCCGAGCTGCACCACCTCGGCGCCGTCCTGTGGCGCCATCATTTCGGCCGGCTGCTCGACTCGTGGCTCGCCGACGACGTGATCGACGTCGACGACGCGGAGCGGCTCGCCTTCGACGTCGGCGCCGGCAACGCCGCCCGCCTGCACCCCCGGCTCAGCTTGCCGCCCGGCCGCGCACCGCGCCCGCGGTGACGAACTCGACCGCCCGCGCGACGGTCGCCGGGTCCCGCAGCAGCCGCCAGTGGCCGAGCCCCCGGACCGTCACCAGCTCCGCGCCCGGCCACGCCTTCCGCAGCGCCACGCTGTCCGCGTAGCGGGTCTCCCGGTCGTTCGGGTCGTGGAAGGTCAGCAGCGGCGGCACCTCGGCGAGATCGTCGAGGCCGCCCGGCACGTCGAAGGCCGACCACGGCACGCCCGCACGACGGGCCACCCGCGCCACCATGCGCTCGCGGATCCGGCGGTCGAACCCGAGCTCCGCGGCGAACAGCGCCGTGTACGGCATCGGCTGGGTCAGCGGGGCGAGGAAGACCAGGCGGCCGGCCCACGACCCGCGGCGCAGCGCGTAGAACATGGCGTTGGCGCCGAGCGAGTGGGCGATCACCGCGTGGGCGGGACCGTGCGCGGCGACCACGGCCTCGAACGCGGCGGCCATCTCCGGGATCGTCGTGTGGCGCGGCCCGAGCGCGCCGGTGTCCGACTCGCCGTGGCTCAGCGCGTCGAACGTGACGACCCGGTGGCCCGCCGCGAGCAGCGGTCCGAGGAACGCGCGCAGCTGGACGCTGTTGCCGCCCCACCCGTGCACGAGGTACACGACCGGTCCGCTGCCCCACGCCCGGCTCACCACGTGGCGCTCGCCGACGGGTACCCGGAACGTCTCGCCGGGCGGGATCAGCTCCGCCGGTCTGCCCCGGTAGGGCGGGATCGCCAGCCAGCGCCGTTCGGCCCAGCGGGCGCCGAGCGCCGGGGCGAGCCGTTCGAGCGTGCCGAACGCGGTCCGGACCGACGTGCGGCGGACAGTGTCTGCGAAACGAACGATCGTGCTTTTTTGCGTTGACATGTCGGCCTCCGGATAGTTTGGATCGGGGTCAGGACCGGACGCGGTCGAGCAGGGATTCGAAGGCCGTGCGGGCCCGGGAGCCGGCCGTGCCGTCGTCGAGCAGGCGCCGGCAGGTGTGGTAGGAGAGCAGCACGCCATCGAGCTCGAACGCGAGCTGCTCCGGATCGACCTCGTCGCGGAAGTGTCCTTCGCTGACGCCGGTGCGGCACACCTCGGCGAGCGTGTCCAGCCAGTCGAGGTGGTCGCGCACGACACGGTCGCGCACGGCCCCGGGCTGGTCGTCGAGCTCGCTCGCGGCCGAGACGAAGATGCAGCCGCCGGGCTGGGCGTTCCAGTGCAGCTTGTTCTCGAACATCGCCCGCACCCGCGGCTCGCCGCGCGGTGAGCCGAGCGCCGGCACGACGACCTCGCGCAGGAAGCGGGCCTTGGCGTGCTCGAGAACCTGGAGCTGCAGCGACTCCTTGGACTTGAAGTGCGCGTACAGCCCGCTCTTGGACAGCTGGGTGGCGGCCGCGAGCGTGCCGATCGTCATGCCGCCGAAGCCGACCGTCCTGGCCAGCTCACCGGCGGCGTCGAGAATCGCCTCCCGCGTAGCCTCACCCTTGCCCACGCCGCCAGACTAGCACGATCGTTCGGTTGGGAACTCTCGCGGACTGGTCAACCCCAGATCTCGGCGGCGGTTTCTACTATCAGGGCCAGTTTGGCGGTTTGCTCTTCGTGGGTCAGGGTGTTGCCGTCGACGGTGGAGGAGAAGCCGCACTGCGGGGACAGGCACAGCTGCTCCAGCGGCACGTACGCGGCCGCCTCGTCGATGCGCCGCTTGAGGTCGTCCTTCGACTCGAGCGCGCCGCGCTTCGTGGTGATCAGGCCGAGCACGACCTGCTTGCCCGGCGGCACGAACCGCAGCGGCGCGAACGAGCCGGAGCGCTCGTCGTCGTACTCCAGGAAGAACCCGTCGACCGCGAGCTCGGAGAACAGCGCCTCGGCGACGAAGTCGTAGCCGCCCTCGGCCGCCCACGACGACCTGAAGTTGCCCCGGCACATGTGGGTCGTGACCCGCAGCCCGTCCGGGCGGCCGGCGAGCGCGGTGTTGATCTGCTTGATGTAGCGCAGGTGCTGGTGCTCGGCGTCGTCGCCGCGGGCGGCGAGCTCGGCGCGCTGGTTCGGGTCGTTGAGGTAGGCGAGGCTCGTGTCGTCCAGCTGCAGGTACCGGCAGCCGAGCTGGGCCACGGCGTTGATCTGCTGCGCGTACGCCTCGGACAGGTCCGCCCAGAACAGCTCCTCGTCCGGGTACACGGCCGGGTCCAGCGCCGCCGGGCCGCCGCGGTAGTGGACCATGCTCGGCGACGGGATCGTGAGCTTCGGCGTGACCGCGTCGCCGGCGACGGACCGCAGGAACGTGAAGTCGTCGGCGAAGATGGTCTCCCGCAGGCGGACCGGGCCGTCCACACGCAAGGCGGCGGTGGTGAAGTCGAGGTCGCCGCCGGCGTTGCGGAAGTGGACCTTGATCGAGTCGTCGGACTGGCCGATGCCGCCGAGGCGGTAGATGAAGTCCATGTGCCAGGAGCTGCGCCGGAACTCGCCGTCGGTCGCCGAGCGCAGGCCGACCTCGGCCTGCATCGCCACCACCTCGCGGATCGCCTCGTCCTCGGCGGTGCGCAGCTCCTCGGCGGAGAGCCGGCCGGCCGCGTGGTCGGCCCGCGCGGCCAGCAGCTTCGCGGGGCGCAGCAGGCTGCCGACGTGGTCGGCGCGGAACGGGGGAAGCTCGGACGGGAGGGTCATGACGCTCCTTCCGGGAACGGGAGTCCGACGTAGTTCTGCGCGAACGACGTCGCGGCCGCGGTCGAGCTGGTCAGGTTGCGCAGCTCGGCGAGCTGCAGCTGCCGGGTGAACGGGTCTCCGTCCGGCGCGCGGTGCAGCATCGAGGTCATCCACCACGAGAAGTGCTGGGCCCGCCAGACCCTGGACAGGCATGTGTCCGAATAGGACTCGAGGCCCGACTCGTCGCCGTCGGCGAAGAAGCGGCCGAGCGCGGACGCCAGCACGGCCACGTCCACGACCGCGAGGTTGAGGCCCTTCGCCCCGGTCGCGGGCACGATGTGCGCGGCGTCGCCGGCGAGGAAGAGCCGGCCGTGGCGCATCGGCTCGGCCACGAAGCTGCGCAGCGCCGTGACGCCCTTGTCCACGATCGGCCCGTCGTGCAGCTCGAAGCCGGCCCGGTGGCCCAGCCGGGTGCGCAGCTCGGCCCAGATCCGCTCATCGGGCCAGCCCTGCGCCGACTCGTCCGGCGCCACCTGCAGGTAGAGGCGGGTCAGGGTGGGGGAGCGCATGCTGTGCAGGGCGAACCCCCGCTCGTGTGCGGCGTAGATCAGCTCCGCCGCGGAGGGCTCCACCTCGGCCAGCACGCCGAGCCACGCGTACGGGTACCCGTGCTCGTAGGACGTGAGCACGCCCGCCGGCACCGCCGGCCGGCTCACCCCGTGGAAGCCGTCGCAGCCCGCCACGACGTCGCAGCGCAGCTCCTCGGTCCGTCCGTCGTGGACGAAGCGGACGACGGGTGCGGACGTGTCCGCGCCCTCGATCGCCTCGGCGGGTGCCTCGAACAGCAGCGGCCGGCCGGTCGCCAGCCGGGCCGCCACGAGGTCGCGCACCAGCTCGTGCTGCCCGTAGATCGTCAGCTCCCGGCCGGCCAGCTCGGTGAGCGGCACGCGGTGGCCCACGCCGTCGAACAGCAACTCCAGGCCGTGGTGGACCAGGCGTTCGGCGTGGAGCCGCTCCGCCAGGCCCACCCTCGTCAGCAGGTCGACGGTGCCCTGCTCGAGCACGCCGGCCCGGATGCGTGCCTCGATGTGGGACCGGGTGTGCCGCTCCAGCACGACGGAGTCGATGCCGCGCAGGTGCAGCAGGTGCGCGAGCAGCAGGCCTGCCGGACCGGCGCCGACGATGGCGACCTGGGTCCGCATTCAGAAAGGGTATTCCGCGATCTGGCCGCGTACGGTGATCCACCGCGAGTCGGTGAACGCGTCGAGGTTCGCCGAGCCGCCGAAGCGGGCGCCGGTACCCGAGTCCAGCACGCCGCCGAACGGCGCGACGGCCTCGTCGTTCACGGTCTGGTCGTTGATGTGCACGATCCCGGTCGGGATCCGCTCGGCCAGCGCCAGCCCGCGCATCGCGTCGCCGGTCAGGATCGACAGCGCCAGCCCGTAGGAGCTGTCGGCGGCGAGGTCGACGACCTCCTCCGCCGAGGAGAACCGGACGATCGGCGCGACCGGGCCGAACACCTCGTTGGCGTAGGCCGGCATGTCGGTGCGCACGCCGTCGAGCACGGTCGGCCGGTAGAACAGCCCCTCGTACGTGCCGCCGGCCGCCAGCCGCGCACCCGCGTCCACAGTGGACGTCACCAGGTCGTGCACCTTGTCCCGCTGGCCCGCGTCGATCAGCGGGCCGAGCGCCACCTCGCCGGTGGGGTCGCCGACCGGCAGCGCGTTCGCGTGCGCGACGAGCGCCTCGGTGTAGGCGTCGGCGACGCGCTCGTGCACCAGGTGCCGGCCCGCGGTCATGCAGATCTGGCCCTGGTGCAGGTAGGAACCCCAGGCGCCGGCCGAGACGGCGCGCTCGACGTCCGCGTCGTCGAGCACGACGAGCGCCGAGTTCCCGCCCAGCTCCAGGTGCACCCGCTTGAGGTGGCGCGCCGCGAGCTCCGCCACCGCGCGGCCGGTCGTGGTCGCACCGGTGAACGAGATGAGCCGCACATGCGGGTCGGCGACGAGCGCGGTGCCGGCCTCGGCGCCGCCGGGCAGCACGTGCAGCACACCCTCGGGCAGGCCAGCCTCGGCGAGCACGGCGGCGATGGCGAACCCGCCGCTGACCGGCGTGCGGTGATCCGGCTTCAGCACGACCGCGTTGCCCAGCGCGAGCGCGGGGGCGACCGAGCGGATCGAGAGGATCAGCGGCACGTTGAACGGGGAGATCACGCCCACCACGCCGACCGGCACCCGGCGCAGCAGCGACAGGCGGGGCTCGGTCGTCGGCAGGAGCTCACCCGGCGGCCGGGACGCGAGCGCGGCCGCCTCGTAGCACTCCTGCGCCGCGACGCCGACCGCGAACCCGGCGAGCCCGGCCACCGCACCGGTCTCCCGGGTGACCCAGCCGCGCAGCTCGGCGGCGTTCTCCTCGATGAGCGCGCCCGCCCGGCGCAGCACCGCGGCCCGGTCGGCGAAGGTCGCCGCCGCCCAGTCGCGCTGCGCCACGGCCGCCGCCGCGGCGGCGTCGGCGATGTCGGCGGCGTCGGCGATTCCCGTCGTGCCGAGCTCCTTGCCGGTGGCCGGCTCGAGGATCGGCGCGCTGCCGCCGCGCGGGGCGATCCACTCTCCACTGTAGACACTGCCGGCGAACGTACCGGGATCCACGATCGCGGTCATCGCGCCTTCCCTCGCTGCTCAGCCTCCCGCACGCTCACGGGAAGAGGTTGTCGACGTACGCCGCCTTCTCCAGCAGCCCGTCCTCGAGCGCCAGGTCGGCGAGCGTCTGCATCGAATCACGGTTCACTTCCGCCGGCCACTTCGGCAGCGTGAGCCGCTCGACCACCGCAGGATCGATCTTGGTGTAGCTGCTGATGATCTGCCGGGCCTCGTCCGGATGGGAGTCCGCGTAGGCCAGGGACACCTGCATGGCGGCGGTGAACCGCTTGACCATGTCCGGGTTGTCCACCTTCTGCTGGAGCCCGGTGAAGTAGGTGGCCACCGTCAGGTCCTTCGCGGCGTCCACGTAGCTGGACGAGATCTTGCGGCCGCCGGCGGCGAGCACCGCCTGCTGGAACGGCTCCACCACGAACACCGCGTCCACCGCGCCGGACTTCAGCGCGGCCGGCTGCTCGGGGAACGGCATGGGGGTGAACTTGACCTTCGTCGGGTCCCCGCCGGCCAGGCGGACCGACTCGCGCACGCTCGTGTCGACGATGTTCTTCAACGTGTTGGTCGCGACCGTCTTGCCCTCGAGGTCCGCGGCCGACTCGATCGGGCTGTCCCCGTTGACCATCAGCGCGGCGAAGTCGTCGTCGCGCACGCCGGTGGACGCGACGCCGTTGGACACCATCTTCACCGGCATGCCCTCCGACTGCGCGAGCAGCAGGGAGACGACGTTGCTGAAGCCGAACTGGTACTTCTGGCCGACCACCGCCGGGATGATGTCCGCGCCGCCCGCCTCCTGCTTGAGCGTCACGTCCATGCCGCGCTGGCTGAAGAAGCCCTTCTGCACGCCGAGGTAGATCGGTGCCACGTCGAGGATCGGGATCACCCCGACGGTGACCTTGTCCGGGCGTCTCAGGTCTGCCCCCTGGCCCTCGTCGTCGTCACCCGAGCCGCACGCGGTCGCGAGGAGCGTGACGGACAACAGGAGAACAGCGAGGTGTCGGCGCATCAGCGGGACTCCCTTTCTTCCTGCTCGGGCAATCGCCGCCGGCCGGACGCCGATCGCGACGTATTTTAGCGCGGTCGACCCGTCCGGGTGGCACAGCCGGTGCAGAGGCGGGTACCCGGTGTCAACAATTGACGGGCGTCCGGCGGGCTACCTATCGTGCGAACAGAGAACGCTCGTTCGTATCGCGTACACGGGAGGCCGCCGGTGGCCCAGCTCGTAAGCCTGGCCGACGGGATCGCCGAGCTGGTCCGGGACGGGGACACGGTCGCGCTGGAGGGCTTCACCCACCTCATTCCGGTGCGGGCCGCGCGGGAGGTCATCCGGGCCCGGCGGCGTGACCTCACGCTCGTGCGGATGACCCCCGACATCGTCTACGACCAGCTGATCGGCGCCGGCTGCGCGCGCAAGCTCGTGTTCGCCTGGGGCGGTAACCCGGGCGTCGGCTCGCTGCACCGGCTGCGCGACGCGGTCGAGAACGGCTGGCCGGCGCCGCTGGAGCTGGAGGAGCACAGCCACGCGGGGATGGCGAACCGATACGTGGCGGGGGCCTCCGGCCTGCCGTTCGCCGTGCTGCGCGGCTACCAGGGCACCGACCTGGCCAGGCACACCGGCACGATCAAGACCATCACCTGTCCCTTCACCGGGGAGGAGCTGGCCGCGGTGCCGGCGATCCGGCCGGACGTGGCGGTCGTGCACGCCCAGCGCGCGGACCGGAAGGGCAACGTGCAGCTGTGGGGGCTCGTCGGCGTGCAGAAGGAGGCGGTGCTGGCCGCGCGGCGCTCGCTCGTCACCGTGGAGGAGGTCGTCGACGTGCTCGACCCGAGGCCCGACGCGGTGGTGCTGCCGTCGTGGGTGGTGACGGCGGTCGCCGTGGTGCCCGGCGGCGCGCGGCCGTCGTACGCGCAGGGCTACTACGAGCGGGACAACGAGGCCTACCGCGCGTGGGACGCGGTCAGCCGCGACCGCGAGCGGTTCCGCGCCTGGCTCGACGAGAACGTCTACGGCCCGGCGGCCACGGCATGACCGGCTGGACCGCCGAGGAGATGATGTCGGTCGAGGCCGCGCGGGCGCTCGCCGGCCGCACGGCGTGCTTCGTCGGCATCGGGCTGCCCAGCACCGCGGCCAACCTGGCCCGCCGGGTGCACGCACCGGACCTGGTGCTGGTCTACGAGTCGGGCGCGATCGGCGCCAAGCCCTCCCGGCTGCCGCTGTCCATCGGGGACGGGGAGCTCGCGGTGACCGCGGATGCCGTGGTGAGCGTGCCGGAGGTGTTCAACTACTGGCTGCAGCCCGGCCGGATCGACGTCGGCTTCCTGTCCGCGGCGCAGCTGGACCGCTTCGGCAACCTCAACACCACGGTCATCGGCGACTACGCCCACCCGCGGGTGCGGCTGCCCGGATCGGGCGGCGCGCCGGAGATCGCCGCGTCGTGCCGCGAGGTGTTCATCATGGTGCGCCACGGGCTGCGGACCTTTGTGGAGCGGGTGGACTTCGTGACCTCGGTCGGCTACGGCGACGGGTACGACTCGCGGGAGAAGCTCGGCCTGCGCGGCCGCGGGCCGGTGCGGGTGGTCACCGACCTCGCCGTGCTCGAGCCGGACCCGGTCACGCGTGAGCTGACCCTGACCCGGGTACACCCGGGTGTGGACGTCGCGGACGTGCGGGCGGCGACCGGCTGGGAGCTCGCGGTCGCGGCCGACGTGGCGGTCACCGAGCCGCCGACGGACGAGGAGCTGGCCGTGTTGCGCCGGCTCGTGGAGGACAGCGAGTCATGACCGACCCCGTGGCGCCGGGCTACCGGCGTGATCCCGGCGGGACGCACCCGCCGCTGCTGTCGCCGGGGTACCGCTCGACCGTGCTGCGCGCGCCGAGCCGGGAGCCGGTGGTGCTGGCGCACTCGCTCACCGAGATCACCGGCCCGGCACTGGGCGAGGGGCGGGTGCTGCCGTCGGACAGCGACCTGACCCGCCAGCACGACGGCGAGCCGCTGGGCGAGCGGATCATCGTGCACGGCCGGGTGCTCGACAGCGACGGCCGCGCGGTGCCCGGCGCGCTGGTCGAGCTGTGGCAGGCGAACTCGGCTGGCCGCTACGCGCACTCGCGCGACCAGCACCCGGCGCCGCTGGACCCGAACTTCACCGGCGTGGGCCGGTGCCTGACCGACTCCGCGGGGCGGTACCGGTTCGTCACGCTCAAGCCGGGCGCGTACCCGTGGCGCAACCACAAGAACGCCTGGCGCGCGCAGCACATCCACTTCTCCCTGTTCGGCCGCTCGTTCGTGCAGCGGCTGGTGACCCAGATGTACTTCCCCGGGGACCCGCTGTTCCATCAGGACCCGATCTTCAACGCGGTCCCCGCGGCGGCCCGGCACCGGATGATCTCGGCGTTCGACCTGTCGGCGACCGTGCCGGAGTGGGCGCTCGCGTACGAGTTCGACATCGTCCTGCGCGGCCGGGACCAGACGCCGATGGAGGCCTAGTGGAGCTCACGCCGTCGCAGACGGTCGGACCGTTCTTCGCGCACGCGCTGACCTGGGAGGACGGGCCGTACGTCGTGCCGGCCGCGCAGCCGGACGGGTTCTGGCTGCGCGGCGTCGTGTACGACGGCGCCGGCGAGGTCGTGCCGGACGCGCTGGTCGAGAGCTGGCAGGCCTCGCCCGACGGCCGGTTCGACCACCCGGACGACCCGCGCGGTGCGGTGCCGGGCTTCCGCGGCTTCGGCCGCTCGCCGACGGACGCGTCGGGCAGCTGGGCGATCTGGACGGTCCGCCCCGGCCGGGTGCCCGGCGCGGACGGCCGGCCGCAGGCGCCGCACCTGGACCTGTCCGTGTTCGCGCGCGGCCTGCTCGACCGGGTCGTGACCAGGGTGTACTTCCCGGCCGAGCCGTCCAATGTGGACGATCCGGTCCTGGCGTCCATTCCGGAGCCGGCGCGTGGCACCCTGGTGGCGTCGCCGGCGGCGGACGGGTACACGTTCGACATCCGGCTGCAAGGTGACCAGGAGACAGTCTTCTTCAGTGTCTAGCTTCTTCAGTGTCTAGCCGTGAGGAGCCGACGTGGCCGGGCGCGGACCCGATTTCGTGCAGTCGCTCGAGCGTGGGCTGTCGGTGATCCGCGCGTTCGACCACGAGCGGCCGGAGCTGACGCTGAGCGAGGTCGCCGCGGTGACCGGCGTGACGCGCGCGGTGGCCAGGCGTTTCCTGCTGACCCTGGAGTCGCTGGGCTACGTCCGGTCCGACGGCCGGTTCTTCTCGCTGACGGCGAAGGTGCTGGAGCTCGGGTACGCGTACCTGTCGAGCCTGTCGCTGCCGGAGGTGGCGGAGCCGCACCTGGAGGCCCTGGTCGGCGAGGTGAACGAGTCGTCGTCGGTGTCGGTGCTCGACGGCCACGACGTCGTGTACGTCGCGCGCGTGCCGGTCAGCCGGATCATGACGGTGTCGATCTCGGTGGGCACCCGGTTCCCGGCCTACGCGACGTCGATGGGCCGGGTGCTGCTGGCGGGGATGTCGGAGCCCGACCTGGCGGCGTACCTGGCCGCGGTTCGTCTCGAGCCGCTGACCGCGCGGACGGTGTCGTCGGTGGCGGTGCTGCGCGGGGAGATCGCGCGGGTGCGGTCGCAGGGGTGGGCGCTGGTGAACCAGGAGCTGGAGGAGGGCCTGCGCGCGCTGGCGGTGCCCATCCGCGACCGGTCGGGCACCGTGGTGGCGGCGTTGAACGTGTCGGCCCACGCGAGCCGCACGTCCCTGGAAGCCATGCGCCGCGACCTGCTGCCACCCCTGCTGAGGGCAGCAGCCAGCGTGTCGGCCGACCTCCCGGCCCGCACCCGCCGCACCTGACCGCCCGACCGAAAACGCCGTTCGCCCCGCCACTGCTCCGCCCGCACGCCCCCGAACCGCGCGGGTGGGGTTAGGCGGCTTTTTGGATTGGGGTGGTTAGCCAGGTGCTTATGCGGCGGGCGGCGGCCATGCTGGACCATGCGGTCAGTTCGATCAGGGTGTCGTCGCCCGGGGCGGTGCGGCGGAACGCGTCCACCAGGGTCTCGTCCACCTGGTACGAGGCCAGCGCGACGGCCAGGGCCAGGCGGCCCGCGGGTCGTTCGGCCGGTGGCAGGGTGGCAACCGCGTCGTCCAGCCAGGCGCGGCTGAGGCCGGGGGCCTGACCGGACCAAGTGGACAGTCGCGTCTGGACGAGGGCGCGCACGCCAGCCGGCACGGACCGGGTGCCGGCGGCCTCGAACGCCGCGTAGGCGCGGGCGAACGCGTCCGCGACGACCGCGTTCGGGCCGGCCCAGCCCAGGTCGTCCGGCAGGGGAGCGGCCGGCAGGAAGTCCAGCGACTCGCCCGGTTGCGGGCCGCCGGTCGCCGCCGGGCGCAGCACGCCGCCCAGCACCTGGCGGGCCCGGGGCTTGGCGGACTCCGGCACGTGCGACGGGAACGGCGACTCGCGGAGAAAGACGTTGACCATGCGGTTGTAGTAGTGGAACGCCACGGCCACGCCGATCAGCTCGGGCGCGCGCGCCGCCGGGAACGGGGGGTCGCCGGCCGCCGCGGTGGCGGACGCGCGAGCCCACTCCTCGAGCGGGCCACGGTCCGCCGTGGCGGGGATGGCGTCCAGCGTCATGCCGTGCACGTCCGCGCAGTACGGGCAGCTGTTGGCCACCGACACCCCGGTGGCCACCGCCTCCTTGCTCGCCCGGTCGGCAACCCCTTGGGCCAGCAGGGTCTCCCGCAGGATCAGCCACGACGCGGCCAGCGTCTCGGGCGCCGCCGAGTGCAGGGCCGTCGGCGGGGCCAGCATGCCGAACTCGCGCTCCACCTGCCGGTAGACCGCCGCCACCAGCCCGCGGGCGTGGCGCCGCTTCACGACCCGCACGTGGCGGGTGTCGTTGAGCGACCGGCGCACCGCGAACCGGACCAACATGGCAACCATCGCAAGCTCCTCGGGGTGGTCTCAGTCGCGAGCGCGCGCCAGCACGGCGCCCACCACGAAGTCCGGGTACTGCTCGGCGATGGCGTCCACGTCGGGCAGCACCGTCACGTCACCGAGTCCCGCCGCCTCGAACGTCGCGCGCCAGGCGGCCGGGGTGAGGAAGCCGTGCGTCGGCCGCTTCACCGGATCCGTTGCCACGTCGGTGAAGCTGTCCAGGAAGTCGAAGATGATCTCGGCGTGGATGGGGCGGGCGAGCTTCGTGGGCCGCACGCACTCGGAGACCACGACCGTGCCGCCCGGCTTGAGCGCCTTCGCCGCCTCGCCGATGACGAAGTCGAGGTCCGGCGCCACGTGGAAGCAGTTGACCGAGTAGACCGCGTCGAACGTGCCGGGCTCGACGCCCTGCGCCGCCCACGGCAGCGTCATGTCCAGCCGTGCCGACTCGACGACCGTGGCCGGCGACGCCGCGGCCTGCGCGGCCTTCTCCCCGTGCCGGGCGAAGGTCTCGGCGACCTCGGTGAAGCGGTAGCGCGTGATGCCCGGCCCGAGCCGGCGCAGCGCCTGGTCGGCCGCGCTGCCGCAGCCGCCGCCGATCTCGAGGATCTCGAACGGCCCGCCGCCGGCCGGCACGAGCCGGGACAGCGCCTCGGCGCCGATCGTGTTGTTGATGGCGTACAAGGGATTCTCGTTGGAGAAGTACTTCAGCCACAGCGGCAGCTTCTGCGGCGCGAACAGGATCTCGTCGCCGGTCGCGTCGCCCGCGAAGAAGCGCTTCGCCTCGTCCACCAGCGTCCGCAGGATCTCGACGGCGACCGCCGCCCCCGGCTCCCGGGCGGCGAGCTCGGCCGCGACCTCGGCGAACTCCTGCGGCCGGGCCGCGCCCGGGTAGTACTTCCCGCCCTCGCGCTCCAGGATCCCCGAGTCCGACAGCCGCTCGTAGAGGAAATGCAGCGGAACCGTGCGGCGCCAGGGGATCGAGAGCTCCTTCTTGGCCTGCGGCACCGAGATCCCGGTGTGCTCGGGCAGTGCGCCGATCGAGTCGAGGATGCCGTGGGCGGTCGCGTCGACCAGGCGGGCGAACGTCTCGTTGGCCGCCAGGAACCGGTACGGGAACAGCTCACGGACTCGCTCGTCGGCGATGGCGTTGCGCAGCTCCGCGAACTCCGCCACCTTGGGATGCTGCTCGGGCTGGAGGTTATCCATGGTGCTCCTCTTTCCGGTCAGGCCGCGGAGCGGCCTGCCGTGGGCCAGGGATGGACGGTCATGGGGAGTCCGCCGCCGAGGCGGAGCGACATCATCGGCTCCGGCTTGACCTCGAAGCCGGGCGTGCGCTCCAGGCGCAGGTCGCGCATCACCGTGGAGATGATGAACGTCGCCTCCATCATCCCCAGGTGGTTGCCGACGCAGAACCGTGGCCCGGCGCCGAACGGGATGTGCGCGTAGCGGGGCCGGTTCGACGGGGTGTCCGGGTCGAACCGCTCCGGGTCGAACCGCAGCGGGTCGGCCCAGTACCGCGGGTGCCGGTGCAGCGTGTACGGGCTGATCAGCACGTCGGCTCCGGCCGGCACGTGGTAGCCGCCGACCTCGTCCTCGGCCAGCGCGCGGCGCGGGAGGATCCACACCGGCGGGAACAGGCGCATGGCCTCCTGCAGCACCATGTGCGTGTAGCGCAGCGCCGGCAGGTCCGCGTAGACCGGGCGGCGGTCGCCGTAGACCGACACCGCCTCCGCGTGCAGCCGCTCGCGCACCTCCGGGTGCCGGCTCACCAGGTTCAGCGTCCAGCCGACGGTGCTGGCCGTCGTCTCGTGGCCGGCGAGCAGCAGCGTCACCAGCTCGTCGCGCATGCGCCGGTCGGCGACGCGCCGGTCGGACTCCTTGGCGGTCGACGAGATGAGCCGGGTCAGCACGTCGTCACCGGACGCGGACGGGCTCGCCTTCCGTTGCGCCACCAGGATTCCCACGATCCGCTCGAGGTCGGCGCGGGCGGTGCGGAACGCGCGCTGGCCCTTCAGCGGCAGCCAGCGTGGCACCAGGCCCAGCGTCTCCATCTCGAACATGGCCTGGTCCTGCACGGCCTCGAAGGAGTGGCCGACCGACTCGAACATGCCCAGGTCGGCGTCGAGCAGGGTGCTGCCGAGCACGCCCAGGGTGAGCGCGGTGATCTCGGACAGCACGTCCACCCGCCGCCCCTGGTGCACCCGCAGCCGCTCGACCAGGCCGAGCGCCTCGTCGACGATCACGTCGGCCTGCGCGGCGACCCGCTTGTGCTGGAACACCGGCTGGATCGTGCGCCGCTGCTCCTTCCACAGCGCGCCTTCCGACGTCAGCAGCCCGTCGCCCAGCGCGCGCTTGGCCTCGGTGTAGCCGATGCCCTTGTGGTAGTTGGCGGCGTTGTCCGCGAGCACGTGCTTGGCGTGGTCGGGGTGGTTGAAGATGTAGAGCTTCTTCGGGCCGATCGCCACCCGCACCGCGTCGCCGTACTCGTGGACCGCCTCGCTCATCAGGCCGAGCCGGTCCGCCCGCAGCTTGCGGAGGATCCCCGGGGCCGCCCGGCGGGGCGGCCCCGGAGGTACCCGGCGGGCGTTCGCGGTCATGCGGCGGCCGGGCGAGCCTGCGGCCCGCCCTCGTCGGGGACCACGGAGATCGGTGGTGCGGCCGCCGTCGCCGCCTGTTCCGCCTCGAAGCTCGCGCGCGCCTTGTTGACGAAGTGCAGGCCCCACAGGAACATGCCGCGGATCAGGCACACGATCGCGGTGGCGAAGAACAGGCCGTAGGCGATGTGCGCGACCATGAAGAGCCCGTACACCAACGCGACGCCCCCGCCGAACGCGAACTGCGCGCCCGGTTTGGACGGCGTGGTGCCCGGGTCGGTCACCATGTAGTTGGTGTAGAGGATGAACGCGACGCCGGTCATCACCGCCAGCGCGCCCGGGATCGAGGTGCCGAACAGCAGGCCACGCACGATCGCCTGCAGCGCGAAGATGGAGAGCCAGCCGTAGATCAGCCACATCCGGCCGGTCAGCTTCGCGTTGAGCATCGTGCCGGTGATGATGATGACGCCCGGCAGGATCCAGCTGCCCCAGTCGTTCAGGCCCTCGGTGAAGTGGTACGGCGGGGCGATGCTGCCCCACGGGAACAGCACGAGCACCATCAGGATCCCGAAGTTCGACGGGTTCATGTAGTGCCGCAGCTTGCCGCGCACCGGGGCGCGCAGGATCCACTTGGTGGCCACCGCCAGGGTGACCGCGAACATCATCACCCAGATCCGGTCGTTGACGTAGATCAGCATGTTCAGCGCGATGCTGGTGATGTGCGCCGGGAACAGGAACTCGACCAGGCCCTTGAACCCGCCGCCGAGGTAGCGGGGTGTGCGCCCCTCGACGCGCGCGCCGATCGCCTCCAGGACGAGCTCGGTGGTGTAGCCGGTGGCGATGGCCACGAACGGCCAGATCCACGGCTGCTCGAACCCGAGGACGATGTACCCGGCGATGTTGAAGATCGAGATCGAGATGGCGAACCTGCGCAGCGCCTTGACGACCTTCGTGTCGTGCCGCGGGGGGCCGCCGGCGGGCGGGCGCCCGCCGGACTTCGCTTCCTGCACAACCATGTCCCTTCTCACCTCTCCTTGGCGGACTCGCCAAGCACGAGCGCGTGCCGGCCCTGGCTGAGCTCGAGATCCTGCTGGTGGACCGCGCCCTGGCGGTCCCGCCACTGCAGGTGCACCTGGACGGGCCCCTGGGCGTCGCCGAGGCCGATGTGCACCTCGCTGCTGCGCTTGCCGGCGTGGCCGCTGCCGCCGTCGACGCGCTGGACGTACTTCTTGCCGTCCGCGGTGGTCACGGTGACCTGGGCGCCGGTGACCGGTGAGCCCGGTGCGGGGGCGCTGCCCGCCGCCGCCGGCTGCTCGTGGGTCAGCGCCAGGTCGATGAAGCCACCCGGGTCGGGCGCCTCGTTGTGGTAGAAGATCGGCTCGCCGTACTGCCGCGCCACCGCGAAGTCGAGCAGCCCGTCGCCGTCGGCGTCACCGGTGGCGATGCCGCGGGTCGGGATCGGCACGGCCAGGCCGAGCTCGGGGGCGAGGTCGGTGTAGCGGCCGTCCTCGCCCTTGACGAAGAACCGCATCGTCTCGCTGCCCGCGATGTCGTCACCGGCGTTCGCGCGAGGCCAGAAGAACGGGTTGGCGACCAGGGAGTCGTTGGCCATGGCCAGCTCCTGCAGCTGCGGCCAGCGGTTGGTGGCGCCCCGGATGAACCCGTTGGTCTCGGCGATCTCCAGCTCGCCGGAGTTGGCGAAGTCGGCGAGCTTGACGTCCCACGACCAGCCCGCCCAGGCGGTGCCGTCCTTGCCGCTGTCGTCGCGGAACGGTGCCTCGCCGTCGCGCAGCTGGGCGCGCAGGTCGGCCTGGTTCTTCGCGGTGTTGGTGTAGTGGAAGTTGCTCTCCACGATGCCCCACCCGACGGTGAGGTTGGAGACGAACGCGTCGTAGAGGCCGTCGTGGTTGGTGTCGCCGAAGTCGACGCCCATGCCCTTGAACGAGTCGTTGCCGATCCGCTTGGACTTCGGCGTGCCCGGGGTGCGGGTCGTCGTCACGTTGGCGAAGCTGACGTGGCCCGGCTTGGACCTGTTGTACAGCAGGCGGTCCTGGCCGAAGTCGTTGGCGATGTAGAGCTCCGGCAGCTGGTCTCCGTCGAGGTCGTTGGCGCTGACCGCGAGCGTCCAGCCGTTGCGGGCCTCCTCGGGCAGCGCGTCGGCCGGTACGGCCTGGAAGGTGGCGGTCGGCGCGGCACCGGCCGTCGCGCCCTTGCACAGCAGGATGTGCTTCCCGCCGCCGTTCTGGGCGTGCGACAGGGAGTGGTTCATCACCACGCCCCCGTCCTTGCTCGGGTCGATGACCGGGCTGTCGGGGAAGTAGTTGCCGACGAAGATGTCGTCGTGCCCGTCACCGTCGAGGTCGGACACGGTCGCCGCGTTGGAGTTCCACTGTGGACCGTTGTACGAGCCGTCGGCGGCCTCGTTGTCGCCCGGCACCGCCTCGGCGGGCACGAACGCGTCCGGCGAGAGCGTGCCGTGGTCGGCCTTCTGCAGGTACAACACCGGGGTGCGGCCCCACATGTAGACCAGCAGGTCCAGCCGGCCGTCCTCGTTGAGGTCGGCGGGCACGCAGCCCATCGGCGCCATCACGTCGTTGACCGGCAGGGGGTCCGGCGTCAGCTCGAACGGCGCGTACCGGTCCGCCTCCCGGCCCGGCGTCGTCGTGACGATCACCTGGTCGGTGCGCGGGTCGACGAGGCACAGGTCGTTGGGCAGGCCGTCGCCGTCCAGGTCGTTCATCGCGACCGCGGCACCGACCGAGGAGATCCAGGCGTCGATGTGCTTGTACGCCTGGTTGACCTGCCTGATCGACTGCTGCTTGTCCGAGGCCGGCAGGGCCAGGCTGTGGCCGGCGAACGCGTACCGGCTCGCCATGTGGTCCTTCGTGTCGGCCGAGCTCTGCGGCAGGGAGACCGCGAAGTACAAGCCGACGACGACCACGAGCGCGATGACACCGGTCAGCTGCCTGCGCAGCGTGCCTAGTACCGCGGTCATGTGTTGACACCTCCAAGGGAAACGAATTCGGCGGCGAGTCGCTGCCGCCACAGCTCATAGGCCGGCAGGTCGCCCTCGGCCGGTTCGGCCGGGCGCAGCTCGCCCGTGCGCCGGGCCGCGTCGGCCGGCGTCATGCCGCACAGCGCCTGCGTGGCACGCGCCGTGTGCGGGGGCACGATGCCGGCGCGCACCCGGGCGTCCGCGGCGAACGCGGACCCCTGCGCGAGGTTGCCGCGGTGCGCGCCGGCCCGGCGGTACAACGTCGCCAGCTCCCGCTCCTCGACGCCGCCCGCGTACGTCGCCGCGAGCCCCACGCCGCTGTAGAGGTCGCCCCGGCGCGCCGCGGGGAACGCGTCGACCAGGCCGGCCACCCGGTCGGGGTCGGTGCCGCCGATGAACCACAGCGCGCGGCCGATGCCCTGGTCGATGGCGTTGTTGGCGTAGCCGCCCTGCGGGCCGCCGGGCCAGGGGAACTTCGGGTCCTGGTACTGGTGCTCGACGTAGCGGGCGGTGTGGAAGTAGGCCTGGTGGAAGCCGTAGCCGTCGAGCACCAGCGGCACCAGCACCGGGTCCAGGGACGCCGGCTTGGGCCAGCGGAAGCGGGGGATCCTGGCCATCGCCCAGCCGATCCCGACGTAGACCAGGTAGCGGTACGAGCCGGCGAGCGGGCTGTCCAGGAACCGGCGGACGTTGTCCGAGCGGCCGAACGGCAGCCCGTCGAGCACGGCCAGACCCATCCCGGCGCCCTCGTAGGCGAACCCGCGCAGCCAGTCGGGCAGCTGCTCGATCGGACCCTCGGCGGCCGCGGGCGTGCGGGCCTCCACCGCGGCCGCGTAGCCCGCGAGAAACGTCTTGCCAACGGTTTCGAGTCTTTCCACCGCGGCGGGCGATTTCCGGTGGAAACCGCGTTTGTCGATGCTCGTCTCGGCAACGTCCGGTGTCAGAAGACGACGCCGTAGCGCGCGCCATGAACTGGTCAAGTCAGGCCCCTAACCGCTATTCACACGGTTCCGATCGGTTCATTCGAAATGTTCACACGAGGCCGGAACCGTGCTCTACTCCAGGCGTGCCGGATGCGATGTCTTGATCGTGCAGGGGCCGCAATTTCGGATAAGCAATTTCAGAGAAACGGCAAACGGCATGCGAGGAGAAGGCATGCGCCGGGCTGCTGAGGCACCCTTGGCAAGACAAACGGAAAGCGTGTCGAGGACCGTCGCGAGCTCGACTTCGATTCGGGTCGAAAGGTCATCGAGAATAGGCGGTATAGGTTGAGTACCGAGCGGATCGCGATCGTTGGCATCGGACTTCGTTACCCCGACGCCGCTAGCACCGAGGATCTCTGGGAGAACGTCCTGGCCGGGCGCCGCGCCTTCCGCAGGCTGCCCGACGAGCGGATGAACCAGGCGGACTACTACTCGCCCGACCAGAACGCGCCGGACCGGTTCTACGCCAAGAAGGCGGCCGTGCTGCGCGACTTCGAGTTCGACCGGCTCAAGTACAAGGTCGCCGGCAGCACCTTCCGGTCGACCGACCTCACCCACTGGCTGGCGCTGGACGTCGCGGCGACGGCGCTGGCCGACGCCGGTTTCCCGGACGCGGCCGGCCTGCCTCGCCAGGCCACGGGCGTGGTCTTCGGCAACAGCCTCACCGGCGAGTTCGCCCGCGCCAACCTGATGCGGCTGCGCTGGCCGTACGTGCGGCGCACCCTCGCCGCCGCGCTGGCCGCGAAGGGTTGGGACGACGACGAGACCGGCGCGTTCCTGCGGGACCTGGAGCCGGTGTACAAGGCGCCGTTCCCGCCCATCGACGAGGACACCCTCGCCGGCGGCCTGGCCAACACGATCGCCGGGCGCATCTGCAACTACTTCGACCTCGGCGGCGGTGGCTACACCGTCGACGGCGCCTGCTCCTCCTCGCTGATCTCGATCGCCACCGCCGCCAAGGCGCTGGTCGACGGCGACCTGGACGTGTGCCTCGCGGGCGGCGTGGACCTGTCCATCGACCCGTTCGAGGTGATCGGCTTCGCCAAGACCGGCGCGCTCGCCTCCGGCGAGATGAAGATCTACGACAAGGACTCCAACGGCTTCTGGCCCGGCGAGGGCTCCGGCGTCGTCGTGCTGATGCGCGAGGAGGACGCGATCGCCCGCGGGCTGCGGATCTACGCGTCGATCACCGGCTGGGGCATTTCCTCCGACGGCAAGGGCGGCATCACGCGCCCGGAGGCCGCCGGCCACCGGCTCGCGATCAGCCGCGCCTACACCCGGGCCGGCTACGGCGTGGAGACCGTCGGCTTCTTCGAGGGGCACGGCACCGGGACCGCGCTCGGCGACGCCACCGAGCTGGAGGCGATCGGGTCCGCCCGGCGCAACTCCGACCCGGACGCCCGCCCGGCGGCGGTCAGCTCGATCAAGGGCAACATCGGCCACACCAAGGCCGCCGCGGGCGTGGGCGGGCTGATCAAGGCGGCGCTGTCGGTCTACCACCAGGTCATCCCGCCGGCCACCGGGCACTACGAGCCGCACCCGAAGCTCACCGGTGACGCCCCGGCCCTGTACGTGCCGGCCGAGCCCGAGCTGTGGCCGGCCGACCAGCCGATCCGGGCCGGCGTGTCGGCGATGGGCTTCGGCGGCATCAACACGCACATCGCGCTCGAGCAGGCGCCCGGCTCCGGCCGGTCCGACGCGCTGCCCCGGGACACGGCGACGCTGACCAGCGGCCGGCAGGACGCCGAGCTGCTGCTGGTGGACGCGGCCGACCACGCCGCGCTGCGGGAGCGGCTCGCCGGGCTCGCCGAGCTCGTGGGTTCGCTGTCGTTCGCCGAGATCGCCGACCTGGCCGCGACGCTGGCCGCCGAGCAGTCCGGCGGGCCGGTGCGGGCCGCCGTCGTGACCACCGGTCCCGACGACGCCGTCGCCAAGCTCGGCCGGCTGCTCGCGGCGCTCGACGAGGGGCAGGAGCGCCTGTTCGCCGCGGACGGGGTGTTCCTCGACCGCCGGCTGACCGCGCCGAAGATCGCCTACCTGTTCCCGGGTCAGGGTTCCGGGCGTGGCGCGGTCGGCGCGATTCGCCGCCGCTTCGCCGCCGCGGCGGCCGTGTTCGCCGACGCGGGCGTGCCCGCCGGGGGCGACCAGGTGGCCACCGAGGTGGCCCAGCCGCGCATCGTCGCCGGTTCCGTCGCGGCCCTGCGGGTGCTGCACACGCTCGGCGTCGACGCCGACATCGCGGTCGGGCACAGCCTCGGCGAGCTGACCGCGCTCGCGTGGGCCGGTGCCATGGGCGCGAAGGACGTGCTGGCCCTGGCGAAGGCGCGCGGCGAGGTCATGGCCGACGCCAGCCAGGGCGGCGGCGCGATGGCCGGACTCGCCACCACCCCGGACCGCGCCGGGGAGCTGTTCGCGGACGACCCCGTGGTGATCGCCGGGTACAACGGTCCCAAGCAGACGGTCATCGCCGGCGAGGCCGGCGCCGTGGACCGGGTGTGCGAGCGGGCCCGGTCCGCCGGCATCACCGCCAACCGGATCAACGTGTCGCACGCCTTCCACTCGCCGCTGGTCGCACCCGCGTCCGAGGCGATGACGGCGCGGCTGGCCGAGTTCGGCTTCGCCCCGCCCAGCCGTCCGGTGGTGTCCACCGTGACCGGTGACCTGCTCGACCCGGGCACCGACCTGCGCGCGCTGCTGCGCGACCAGATCCAGCTGCCGGTCCGCTTCCACGACGCGGCCGCCAAGGCCACCGCGGAGGTGGACCTCGCCGTGGAGGTCGGCCCCGGCCGGGTACTCACGGGCCTGCTGCGCGACATCGCGAGCGACACGCCGGCGCTGTCCGTCGACACCGACAGCCAGTCGATCGGCTCGCTGCTGTCCGTTCTCGGCGCCGCGTACGCGCTGGGCGCCGCGGTGGACACCGAGGCGCTGTTCGCCGGCCGGGTCGTGCGCCCGCTGCCGCTGGAGGGCGGGTTCTCCTTCCTGGCGAGCCCCTGCGAGGCCGCGCCCGACCTCACCGTCGGCCGGTCCGAGTCCGGTGTGGACGGTGTGGCCGGCTCGGCCGGCGCGACTGGCGAGCCGGCCACGGCCGGCGAGGCCGACGGCGGTTCGTCCACACTGGACCTGCTGCGCCGCCTCGCGGCCGAGCGCGTGGAGCTGCCGCTGGAGACGGTGACCGCGGCGACCCACCCGCTGGACCACCTGCACCTGAGCTCGATCACCGTCGGCCAGCTCGTCAACGACGTCACCCGCCAGCTCGGCCTGCCCACGCTGGAGGCGACGACCAACTTCGCCACCGTGACGCTCGGCGAGCTCGCCGAGCTGATCGACGAGCTGGCCGAGTCCGCGCAGGGCGGCGACGGCAACGGCGGCAGCGCCGAGGTGGCCGGCGTGGGCCAGTGGGTGCGGCCGTTCTCCGTCGACTACCTGCCGGCCCGCGCGCCGCGCGTCGAGGTCGGCACCGGACCGGTCGGCACGTGGCAGGTGTTCGCACCGGCCGGCCACCCGCTCGCCGAGCGGCTGCGGGTCGCGATCGCCGAGGCGGGCATCGGCGACGGCGTGCTGCTGTGCCTGCCGGACAGCGGCGAGGAGCACGTCGGGCTGATCCTGGCGGCCGGCCAGGCGGCGGCGAGCGCGCCCGCCGGCACCCGCTTCGTCGTGGTACAGCACAAGTTCGGCGCGTCCGGCCTCGCCCGCACCGCGTTCCTAGAGGCGACGGGCGTGCCCACCACGATCGTCACCCTGCCCGACCTCGCCCCGTCGACCGCGGCCGCGGTCGACGAGGCGGTGCGCCGGGTGCTCACCGAGGCGGCCGCGACCAGGGCGTTCAGCGAGGTCCGCTACGACGCGGACGGCCAGCGAACGGCACCGGTGCTGCGGGTGCTGCAACCAGCCGCGCAGCCGCGTACCGGCACGCCGCTGGACGCCTCCGACGTGCTGCTCGTGACCGGTGGCGGCAAGGGCATCACCGCCGAGTGCGCGCTGGCGATGGCCAAGGACTCCGGGGCCAGGCTCGCCCTGATCGGGCGCGACGACCCGGCCCAGGACGAGGAGATCTCGGCCAACCTGGCCAGGATGACCGCGGCCGGCGTGGTCTGCGCGTACGAACGCGCCGACGTCACCGACGCCGCCGAGATCGCCGCGGCCGTGGCGCGGTTCGAGGAGGGCCTCGGCCCCGTCACCGCGGTGATGCACGGCGCCGGCCGCAACGAGCCGGCCGCGCTCACGAACCTGACCGAGGAGCGGTTCCACCAGACGCTCGCGGTCAAGATCGCCGGCCTGCGCACCGTGCTGGACGCGGTGGACAAGGACCGGATCAAGCTGCTCGTGACGTTCGGCAGCGTGATCGGCCGGGCCGGGCTGCGCGGCGAGGCGCACTACTCGACCGCCAACGACTGGATGACCGAGCTGACCGCCGACTTCCAGCGTGCGCACCCGCGGGCGCGGGCCCTGGCGATGGAGTGGTCGGTGTGGTCGGGCGCCGGGATGGGCGACCGGCTGGGCGTGGTCGAGGCGCTGGTGCGCGACGGCATCACCCCGATCTCCGTGGAGGACGGCCTCGCCGTGCTGCGCCAGGTGCTGGCCGACCCGTCCGCCGGACCGGTCGTCACGATCACCGGCCGGATGGGCGGCCTGCCGACGCTGCCGCTGGACACGAGCCAGGAGCTGCCGCTGACCCGGTTCGTCGACCGGGTGCTGGTGCACTACCCGGACGTCGAGCTGATCACCGAGGTCGAGCTGTCCGCCGGTAGCGACCCGTACCTGTCCGACCACCTGCTGGACGGCGACCTGCTGTTCCCCGCTGTGGTCGGCATGGAGGCGATGACGCAGGTCGCGACGGCCGTGCTCGGCCGCACCGGCGCCCCGCTGCTGGCCGACGTAGAGTTCCTGCGGCCGATCGTGGTCCGCCCGGGTACAGCGACGACCGTGCGGCTCGCGGCGCTGGTGCGCGACGCCGAGACGGTGTCGGTGGCCATTCGCGCCGAGGACACGGGGTTCAGCGCCGACCACTTCCGGGCCACGCTGCGGCTGCCGAGGCCGGTCCTGCCCGACGACGGTCCGACCCGGGAGGCCGTCCGGCTGCCGCTGGTGCCGGTGGATCCGATCACCGAGCTGTACGGCGGCGTGATGTTCCAGGGCAAGCGGTTCCAGCGGGTGCTCGGCTACCGGCGGGCGAGTGCCCGGCACGCGGTGGCGGAGCTGTCCACCACCACGCCGGCGCCGTGGTTCGCCACCTACCTGCCGCAGGACCAGGTGCTGGCCGACCCGGGCACGCGCGACGCGGTGATGCACGCGCTCCAGTGCTGCGTGCCCGACGCGACCCTGCTGCCGCAAGGGATCGAGGCGCTGTACCTGTCCGCGCCCGCCGACCAGCACGTCGAGTACGTGGTGCTGGACGCCCGGGAGCGCACGCAGGACGGCGACAGCTACGTCTACGACGTGGACGTCCTCGACCCGTCCGGCCGCCTGGTCGAACGCTGGCAGGGGCTGACGCTGCGGGCCGTGCGCCGCAAGGACAGCGCCGGCCCGTGGGTGCCCCCGATGCTCAGCGGCTACCTCGAGCGCGCGCTGGAGCGGGTGCTCGGCGGCAGTCGTGCCGTGGTCGTCGAGCCGGACCCCACGTCCGGGGTGGTGGCCGACCGGCAGGAGCAGACCGAGCTCGCCGCCGGCCGCGCACTCGGCGGCCCGGTGACCGTGCGGCACCGCCCGGACGGCAAGCCCGAGCTCGACAACGGCGCCATCTCGGCGTCGCACGGCGCCGGGGTGAGCCTGGTGGTGACCGGCTCCGGCCGGCTGGGCTGCGACGTCGAGACGGTGGCCCACCGTGGTGCGCAGGACTGGGCCGGGCTGCTCGGCGACGAGCTCGGCCGCGTCCGCGACCTGGTGATGGCCGAGTCCGGGGAGGACACCGACCGGGCGAGCACCCGGGTGTGGTGCGCGCTGGAGTGCCTGCGCAAGGCCGGCGTGACCGACCGGACGCTGACCGTGGACCGCGTCCACGAGGACGGCTGGGTGGTCCTGTCGGCCGGCGACGCGAAGGTGGCCACCTGGATCACCACGCTGACCTACGGCCCCGACCCGGTGGCGTTCGCGGTACTGGCCGGCGACTGACAGCGAAACGACGAGAGCCGCCGGGCCACGCCCGGCGGCTCTCGCCGTGTCCGCACCATCCATTCGCGACAGACCCCGCACGCACGGCGAAGGCCCGGTTCCGTGGATCGGAACCGGGCCTTCGATTCGGGCTGGGTCAGGCGTCCGTACCCGGGACGGGCAGCTTCCGCTCCGCCTGGCAGTTGTGGTACGCGGCCAGCCGCCACTCGCCGTCGGCGCGCACGATGAACCAGGAGGCCCGGATGGCCTGCGCGTCGGAGACCTCGGTCTCACCGGTCGCGAGCACGCCGCCCGAGGAGAGCAGCAGCGCGACGTCGGAACCGAAGAACCGCAGGCTGATCGGCTTGCCGACGACCTGGGTGCCGCGGTACGGGCCCTCGAACGCCTCCCGGAAGTAGGCCCGGATGTCCTCGCGGCTCTTGCGGAAGATGCCGGGCAGGATCAGGGTGCCGTCCTCGACGAACAGGTCGGCGACGCCGTCCGCGTCCTGGTAGGCCCAGGCAGCGAGGAACCGCTGGGTCAGCTGCGCGACGGAGGCCTGGTCGGCGGCCGTCACCTCGATGGTCGTCATGATGCTTTCCTTTCCTCGCTTTCCGTCTGTGCCTTGGCCTGCACGAGCGCCACGAACTCCGGCAGGTCCGGGTCCTCGAAGAGGTCGCCGATGTCGACCAGGACACCGACCTCGTCCTCCACGCGCGCCGTGATGCGGACCGCGGCGATGGACTGCCCGGACAGCTCGAAGAACGTCGCGTCGTCCTGGCCGGGCCGCGCGCCGAGCACGTCGCGCCAGATCCCGGTCACCCGCTGCTCGATCTCGGCCGGGCCGAGCCCGGGTGCGTTCCCGTTCGTCATTCGATGGTCTCCTCGGTGTCAGCCGTTGATCAGGCCGTTGCGGATGTCCCGCAGGTCCTCGAACGAGGAAAGGTCCGGCACGGTCCAGCCGGACAGGTCGTACTCGTCCAGACACTGGTCGACGAACGCCTTGTAGCCGTCGACCTCGCCGCCGGCGATCTGCGCGAACAGCAGCTCGGTGCGGACGTTCTCGTGGTTGCCGGCGTAGTTGCGCTCGTAGAGCTCGTGCCGGCCGCCGAACTCGGTGCCCACCGCGTCCCACAGCAGCTTCATCAGCTTGACGCGCTCGACCGAGGTCGTGCCCTTCGAGCCGCGCAGGTAGCGGTCGAGGTAGGGCCGGATCTCGGGGCTGGCGAAGTCCTCCGCGCTGGAGTTGAGGTAGATCAGTCCACTTGCGACATCCTGCTGGATGATCTCCTTGATCCGCGGGTAGCCGGTCTGCATGAACCACCGGTAGGCCATCCCGTACGCCGGGTTGGGCAGTACCGCGCCGTTCACCCAGTCCACCGGGTTGCGCGCGGCCGCGTCGGACAGCGCCCAGAACAGGTTGCGCCACGCCAGTACCTCGCCGAGCCGGGTCTGCACGCCGCGGAAGTCCTCGGTCCCGGTGATCTCCAGCGCCTTCGCCAGCAGGCCGGCGAGGAACTCGAGCTTCACCGCGAGCCGCGTGCAGCCGTGGAAGGTGAACCGCTCGGGGAAGCCGGACCGGCTGGTGAACATCTGCACCTTGCCGAGATCGCCGTAGATGAAGACGTTCTCCCAGGGGATGAGCACCTTGTCCAGCACGAGGATCGTGTCGTTCTCGTCCAGCCGCGAGGAGAGCGGGTAGTCGAACGGGCTGCCCATCACGGCTGCCGACGCGGTGTAGGAGGTGCGGCAGATCAGCTTCACGCCCGCCGCCGCCATCGGCACCGTGGCGACCAGCGCGAACTCGCGCTTCTTGAACGGCACCCCGTAGTGCGCGACGAAGTTGTAGTGCGTCAGCGCGGACCCGGTGGCCACCACCTTGGCGCCGCTGACGATCAGGCCCGCGTCGGTCTCCTTCTCCACGTGCACGAACACGTCCTTGACCTCGTCGGCCGGACGGCTGCGGTCGACCGGCGGGTGCACGATCGCGTGGTTCCAGTAGAGGACCTTCTCCTGGGACTCCTTGTACCAGCGGCGGGCGTTGTCCTGGTAGGGCGCGTAGAAGTCGGCGTTCGCGCCGAGCGTGCCCAGGAACGCGGCCTTGTAGTCGGGGCTGCGGCCCATCCAGCCGTAGCTCATCCGCGACCACGTGGCGATCGCCTTCTGGTCGGCCACCAGGTCCTCGGCGCTGTGCGGCGTGGTGAAGAACCGGTGGGTGTACCCGCCGCTGCCGGTGTCGGTCGGGCAGGTCAGCGTGTCCTTGGTCGCCGGGTCGTGCAACGCGTCGTAGAGCCGCGCGACCATCCGGGCCGGGTTGTGGAACGCCGGGTGTGCGGTGACGTCCTTGACTCGCTGGCCGTAGAGGTAGATCTCGCGGTCGTCGCGCAGGCTCTCCAGGTACTCGGCGCCGGTGAGCGGCCGCGACCCGGCGGGGGATGGGCCGGCGACACCGGGCTCCGGTTCGGCCATCGAACATCCTCTCGGTGCGATTCGCTCTCGAAATTCGATTGTGACAGCGGGAAATTCCCTGCCGTTCTTCCCAGATGCGGATGCGGCCCGATCGCGCCGGTATTTCTTCCAGATTGCTCTGTTTCCGTCTGGAATGGCCCTGAGCGGGGTGCGTGCGATGAGATCGGCGGCCGGCGGTCGTCATAGTGAGTAGCGTGCCGGTGGCCTCGTGGGCCCGGTCCACGTGCAATGAGGAGGATTCATGGGAAAGGTCGTCATCGACATCACGATGTCTCTGGACGGATTCATCGCCGCACCGGGCGACGTGCCCGACGTGCCGCTGGGCGAGGGCGGCCTGCGGCTGCACGACTGGCTGAGCAGTGACCGGACCGAGGTGGAGACCAAGATGATGGAGGAGTCGCACACCTCGCTCGCGGCCATCATCAGCGGCCGGCGCAACTACGACAACAGCGAACAGTGGTGGGGCAAGGGAAACGGGCCGGCCGGCGACGTCCCGGTCTTCGTCGTGTCGCACCGGCCGCCGCCCGAGGGCATCGGCGGCGAGGACTCGGTGTTCACGTTCGTCGACGACGGCATCGAGGGCGCGCTCAAGCAGGCCCAGGAGGCCGCCGGCGACGGTGACGTCTGCATCATGGGCGGCGCGGACGTCGCCCAGCAGTACCTCAAGGCCGGGCTCGTCGACGAGGTGTCGATCCACCTGGTGCCGGTGCTGTTCGGCGGCGGCCGCAGGCTGTTCGACAACCTCGGCACCGACCAGATCGAACTGCGTCCCGTCGAGGTGATCGAGTCCACCACGACCACCCATCTGCGGTACCGCGTAGGGCGCTGAGCCGCGGCGGCCGGCCTCACGATCCCGCGCGAAACAACGGCGCAACGCGGGAGATGCCGCCTGCTGTGGCAGGTGTGAGGCTGGCCGCATGGCTGAATTCGACGGCAAGACCGTTCTCATTACCGGCGGTGGGAGCGGCATCGGTTTCGCCACCGCGCGGCGGCTGGTCGACGCGGGCGCGAACGTGGTGCTCGCCGGGCGCCGCGTCGAGCGGATCGACGTTGCGGCAAAGGAACTCGACCCCGCCGGCGAGCGGGTTCTCGCCGTGGGCACGGACGTGTCCCGCACCGACGACCTCGACGAGCTGATCGGCCGGGTCAAGGATCGGTTCGGCCGGCTGGACGGCGTTTTCGCGAATGCGGGCGTGTCGTATTCCGCCCCGAGCGCGTATGTCGCCGAAGCCGATTTCGACCGGGTCGTCGGCATCAATTTCAAGGGTACTTTCTTCACGATCCAGAAGGCCGTCGCGCTGTTCGACGGCGGCGGTGCCGTGGTGATCAACGGCACCTGCCTTTCCCACCGTGGCATGGGTTTCGCATCCGTGTACGCCGCGACGAAGGCCGCGACCACGAACCTGACCCGCTCGCTCGCCGCCGACCTGGCGGACCGGGGCATCCGGGTCAACGCGGTCAGCCCCGGCTTCATCAAGACGGACATGTTCGACGAGGTCGCCCCGACCGACGAGGCGCGCGAGGCGGTCCGCGGCCTGCATCCGCTGGGCCGGCTCGGTGAGCCGGAGGACGTCGCGGAGGCGGTGGCGTTCCTGCTGTCGCCGAGGGCGTCGTTCATCACCGGACAGGACCTCGGCGTCGACGGCGGCCTGGTGAGCTCCTTCCCCATGAGCGGACCGCAGGAATGACAACCACTGAGTCGACATCCACTGAGTCAAGGAGGTGACCGCGATGGGCCAGGAGGCTGGGACCCGCGCGGTGGTGCTGGGCGGCAGCATTGCCGGGTTGTTCGCGGCCAGGGTGCTCGCGGACGCCTACGACGAGGTACAGATCGTGGACCGCGACAAGCTCGTGGGCACCCGGGGTCCGCGCAAGCACTGCCCGCAGACGTATCAGGCCAACGGCCTGCTCGCCCGCGGCGTGCAGATCATGGAGGAACTCTTCCCCGGGATCGTGGCGCAACTGGTCGAGCACGGCGTCCCGGTGGGCGACCTGTCCGGCAGCTGCCGCTGGTACGCCCAGGGCTTGCGGCTCAAGCAGCAGGACGGCGACCTGATCACCCTCGGCGTGCTCCGCCCGGAGCTGGAGTGGCAGATCCGCGAGCGGGTGCAGCAGTTCGCCAACGTGACGTTCGTCGAGCAGCACGACATCCTCGGCCTCACCACGACGGCGGACAACAGCCGGGTCACCGGCGCCCGCGTGCAGGCCCGCGGCTCGAAGACCGAGACGATCCTCGAGGCCGACCTGGTGGTCGACGCGACCGGTCGCGGCTCGCGGACCCCGGTCTGGCTGGAGCAGCTCGGGTACGCCAAGCCCGAGGAGGAGCGCAAGAAGATCGACCTGGTCTACGTGACGCAGCACTTCAAGCTGCGTCCGGGCGCCGACCCCTTCGAGGGCGACGTGGCCATCAACCAGATCGCGCACCCCGGCCTGCCGCGCGGCAACGTCTTCTTCAAGACCGACGGCGGCAAGCTCGAGCTGACCACCTACGGCCTGCTCGGCGACCACCCCCCGGCCGACCAGGCCGGGCTCTACGAGTGGATCCGGTCCCTCGGCGCCAAGGACGTGTACGAGACGCTGCGCTACGCCGACCCGGTGGACGAGCCGGTCCCCTTCCGGTTCCCGACGACCCTGCGCCGCCACTACCAGAAGCTGGACCGTTTCCCGGAGGGCCTGCTGGTCACCGGCGACGCGGTGACCTGCTTCAACCCGGTGTACGCCCAGGGCATGAGCGTCGCCGCGCTGTGCACGATCACCATGCGCCAGCACCTGCACAGCGGGGCCGTCCCGGTGCCGCAGGACTACTTCCGGGACCTGGCGAAGGACGCCATCGACGCGGCGTGGGAGATGACGAACACGGTCGACCTGAGCTTCCCGGGCGTCCCGGGCGAGCGCCCCTTCAAGGTGCGCTTCGGCAACTGGTTCCTGAAGAAGGTGCAGGTCGCCGCCACCCGTGACGGCAGCATCACCGCCAAGTACTTCAAGGCCGCCGGCCTGGTCGCCCGCCCCGAGACGTTGCAGCGCCCGGGCTTCGTCCTGCGCGTGCTGTGGAAGGCCATGTTCGGTCCGTCGAAGGAAAGCCGGCAGCCGTACGTCTGGCAGGCCCCGGCGGGTGTCGAGCCCGTGTTCACCGACCCCACGAAGCTGACCGGTTCCGACATCGAGACGCCCCGGGCGGCCTGACCCCCGCGGACGATCCACGACCAGTTATGGAGACGACATGACGGACGCCCCCGCCGACGACGCGACTCCCGACGCCGGCACGCCCGACGCCGACGAGACCGCCGCGTTCTACGACATCGCCAACCAGATCATCGCCGAGCTGTGGGACGACAACTTCCACCACGGCTACTGGGACTCCGACGAGGACCAGAGCTCCAACCGGGAGGCCTCGGACAAGCTGACCGACCTGCTCATCGAGCGCTCCGGCGACCTGAGCGGCGGCAAGGTGCTGGACGTGGGCTGCGGCATCGGCCTGGCCACCTACCGGCTCGCCGAGCACTCCGGGTTCGACATCACCGGCGTGTCGAACAACCAGGCCCAGATCGACGATGCCAACACCGGCGCGGCCGAGCGTGGCCTGGCCGAGCGCGTGCGCTTCGAGTACGCGGACGCGGTCGCGCTGCCCTACGCGGACGACACGTTCGACCTGGTGTGGGTGTTCGAGACGCTGCCGCACCTGGACCGGCTGGGCGCGCTGCGCGAGATCAACCGGGTGCTCAAGCCGGGCGGCCGCGTCGTGATCGCCGACATGTACCTCAACACCCAGCCCAGCCCCGAGCACCTCGCGATGGTGCGTGAGCACGAGGCGATGACCGCCGCGAGCCCGATGCTCCTCGAGCACGAGTACCGCGAGGTGGTCAAGGAGTCCGGGCTGGTGCTCAGCGAGTTCAAGGACGTCAGCGCGAACACCTACCGCACCGGCCTGTGCGTGAACAAGGCCCTGCACGAGCGGTGGGACGAGATGGTCGAGCGCTACACGGAGGCGATCGTCCCGCTGCTGGAGGCGTTCAACGCGCCGGCCGGCCTGCTGCGCGAGATCGGCTACCTGCTCGCGGTCGCGCGCAAGTCCGACTGACAGTACCCGGAGGACACGGGGGTCCCGGCGGGCCGAACCGCCGGGACCACCCGTGGCCGCACACCCGCGGCACGAGTATGGAGCTTCGATGACCACCGCGCACCGCACCTGCCCCATCTGCCAGGCCGTCTGCGGCCTGCGCATCACTCTCGACGACACCGACCGCGTGACCTCGGTGCACGGTGACCAGGACGACCCGTTCTCGAAGGGCTACATCTGCCCCAAGGGAGCGAGCCTCGGTCGCATCGACGAGGACCCGGACCGCTTGCGGGTCCCGATGATCCGCGAGGGCGACCAGTGGCGGGAGGCCTCCTGGGACGAGGCGTTCCTCGCCGTCGAGAAGGGACTCAACCGGGTCGTCGAGGCGCACGGCCGCGATGCCGTCGCCGTCTACTTCGGAAACCCGACCTACCACACGATGGCCGGGTTCCTGTACCGGATGCCGTTGATCCAGTCGCTGGCCACTCGCAACGTCTACTCGTCCGGCACCATCGACCACATGCCGAAGCACGTCGCGGCCGGCAACATGTACGGCGACCCGTTCGCGCTCGCGGTGCCCGACGTGGACCGGACCGACTACCTGCTGATCATCGGCGCGAACCCGATGGTGTCGAACGGATCCCTGTGGGCCGCGCCGAACCTGCCCGCCCGGCTCAAGGCACTGCGGCGGCGCGGCGGCAAGGTGGTCGTGGCCGACCCGCGCCGCACCCGGACCGCCGAGTTCGCCGACGAGCACCTGGCCGTGCGGCCGGGCACCGATCCCGTGCTGCTGCTCGCGATCGTCCACACGCTACTCGCGGAGAACCTGGCCACGGTCACGCTCGACGCCGACGGCGTCGACGAGCTGCGCGAGCTGTCCGCCGAGTTCACCCCGGAGTACGCCGAAGGGGTCTGCGGCGTGCCGGCCGGCGACATCGCCCGGCTGGCCCGCGAGCTGGCCGCGGCGCCGACCGCCGCCGTCTACTCCCGCATGGGTGCGTCCACTGTGGAGTTCGGCACGCTGGCGCAGTGGCTGGTCGAGGTGATCAACGTCCTGACCGGCAACCTGGACCGGGCCGGCGGGACCATGTTCGCCAAGCCGGCCACGCTCGAGGTGTACCGCACCGGCCAGCCGTTCCAGGCCGGCCAGTGGCACAGCCGGGTCCGCGGCCTGCCCGAGACGCTCGGCGAGCTGCCGGCGGCCACGCTGGCCGACGAGATCGAGACGCCGGGCGAGGGACAGGTCAAGGCGCTGGTGTCGATCGCGTCGAACCAGGTGCTCTCGGCCCCCAACGGCCCGCGGCTGGACCGGGCGTTCGCGGACCTGGACTTCATGGTCTGCGTCGACCCGTACCTCAACGAGACGACCAAGCACGCCCACGTCATCCTGCCGCCGCCGCGCATCATGCAGATGCCGCACTACGACTTCCTGCTGTCGATCGTCACGGTTCGCAACTACGCCCGGTTCTCCCCGCCGGTCCTGCCACTGGATCCGGACCAGCGGTCCGAGGCCGAGATCATGGGGCGGCTGACCCTGATCGCGGCGGGCGCGGGCGCGGCCGCCGACCCGGCTGGCGTCGACGAGATGTTCATCGGTCAGCTGCTCGGCGCGGCCACCCAGATCCCGGGCTCGCCGTTCGAGGGCAAGGACGTGGCGGAGCTGCGCGCCGGGCTCGAAGGCGACAGCGGCCCGGAGCTGATCCTGGACCTCATGCTCCGGATGGGCCCGTACGGCCTGTCGCTGGCGGAGCTGAAGGCGAAGCCGCACGGCATCGACCTCGGCCCGCTCGAGCCGCGCCTGAAGGAACTGCTGTGCACGCCGTCCGGCCGGGTCGAGCTCGCCCCGCAGGCCATGGTCGCCGACCTCGACCGGCTGCGTGCGCGGCTGGCCGCCCCGGCCCCGGAGCTGACCCTCATCGGGCGGCGGCAGCTGCGCTCCAGCAACAGCTGGCTGCACAACGTCCCGTCGCTCGTCGGCGGGAGCAACCGGTGCACGCTGCACATCAACCCGGCCGACGTGACGCGGTACGGGCTGGGGGAGCAGGCGGTCGTGCGCTCGGCCAAGGGTGAGCTGGTCGTCGACGTCGAACCGACCGACGCGATCATGCCGGGCGTCGTGAGCCTCCCGCACGGGTGGGGGCATGCCGGCAGCCCGCAGCGGGTCGCCGCGGCACACGCGGGCGTCAACGCGAACACGCTGACCGATGAGTTCGTAGTGGACGTTCCGTCCGGCAACGCGGTGTTCAACGGCGTCCCGGTGACGGTCGGCCCGTACTCGGCTTGAGCATTCCTCGGATGAACCGGATGGTGGCGTAGATGAGCAACGATGAGTTAGCGGGTGCGGACCGGATCCCGCTCTCGTTCAGCCAGGACTTCATGTGCATGTTCGACCAGGGTGACGAGCAGGGTCCGTTCGGGCCGCGCTACCACATCGTGTACGGCTGGCGGCTGCGCGGACCGGTGGACGCCGGCGTGCTGCGCGCCGCGCTGCGCGACGTGGTCGCGCGCAACGAGATCCTGCGGACCGAGGTCGTGCGCGGGGAGGACCGGTACCAGCGGATCCACCCGCCGAGCGCGCCGGAGCTGGTCGTGCGCGACCTCGCCGGCACGGCACCGGCCGACCGGGACCGGGTCGCCGAGGAGCTGCTGATCGAGATCGAGGCCACCGAGTACCCCTTCCGGGAGCCGCCGCTGGTGAGCGCGGTGCTGGGCCGGTTCGACGAGCAGGACTCGGTGCTCGTGCTGGTCGCCCAGCACACGGCGGTGGACGGCTGGTCGATGCAGCTGATCATCAACGAGCTCGCGGAGTGCTACGCCGCCCGGCGCGAGGACCGGTCGCCGCGGTTGCCCGAGGTGCTCCAGTTCCAGGAGTACGCGCGCTGGGAGCAGACCAGCACGACCGACGAGGCGCTGGAGCGGGCGCGTGCGTACTGGCGGGAGACGCTCGCCGGCGCGGAGGTCACCGCCAACCACTCCGACTTCGCGCGCTCGGCCGGCCTGCCGAAGAACTCGTCGGTGGAGCGCTACCTGGTCGGCCCGGACGTGACGGCCGCGACGCTGGAGCTGGCCCGGGCGACGCGCAGCTCGCCGTTCATGGTGTTGCTGGCGGCGTACAAGGTGTTGCTGAGCCAGCTCACGGGTAACACGGACATCACCGTCACCACGATCATGTCCGGCCGCGGCCAGGCCCGGTTCGAGAAGACCATCGGGTCGTTCTTCAACTTCGTCCCGCTCCGGACGAACCTCGACGGCTGCCGTGACTTCCGCGAGGTGGTCGAGCGCACCCGCAAGACCTGCATCAGCGCGTTCTCCCACGTCATCCCGTTCCCCATGATCATGGCGGACACGCCGGAGCTCGCCGCCTCGTTCTTCGCGGACGACTCGCAGGTGTTCGCGTTCCAGGTGTTCCAGTTCCCGTTCGTGATGGCGGCCAAGCAGGTGGGCGACCTGGAGTACTCGGAGATCCGCCGGCGCCTGCAGCCCGCCGAGGTGAGCACGGACGTGCCCGACGGTGCGCTGTGGACCCTGGACATCGACCCGGCGGGTGGCGAGATGATCGGCCAGCTGCAGTTCAACAGCAACCGCTTCGACGCGAGCACCATCCGGGAGATGGTGGCCAAGTTCCAGCAGGTGCTCAAAGAGACTGTGACGGAGTAGCTGGTCGCGGGGTGCCGCCGGCCGGGCGGCACCCTGTAGGCACCGCTTTGACGCGACCCGCGGCTCGCGGGTCCGTCCGGAATGGGGGACTCGCGCGCCGGGAACGGGGGACTCGCGCGCCGGAATGGGGGACTCGCAGGTCTGGAACGGGGACTAGCGGGTTGGGGGCGGGGGACTCGCGGGTCCGGAACGGGGGACTCGCGGGTTGGGGCGGGGGGTTGGGCGGTTAGGGGTCGGGGGTGGTGGGGCGGACTCGCCAGTCGGCGGTGTGGCCCAGGATGCCGGGGATGTCCTCGGTGAGCCTGGCGAAGTCGATGGCCTGGGAGATCAGGCCCGTGGGGTTGTCCTCGATCGCCGCCCAGGCCCGGGCGCGTTCGGCCTCGCTCGCGAAGCGGCCGTGGTCGAAGGCCCGGCGCGCGGCCGCCCGCAGTGCGTCCAGGTCGTGGACGACGATCGTGATCTCCGCGGACAGCTCGTAGCGGCGCGTCGGGTCGTCGGCAAGGTGGGCGATCGCCCGCAGGTCCGCGCTGCTCAACTCGTGACTCATACTCTCCAGAGTCGCTCCGCCCAAGCCGTCCGGCCAGCTCAGCAGCCGCAAATGGGGGAAGAATCCGGGTCGCCCCTAGGGCACCCGTGGTTCGATCTCCAGGGCTCGCAGCGCCGCGACCAGCCGTTCCAGCACCGACGACGGCGAGACGTAGAACGACGACGCGCGGATGCGGAAGAACCGCCACCCGCACCGCTCCAGGTCGCGCTGCCGCGCCAGCTCACGCTCGTAGGCCGCCGCGCCCCGCCACTCGTCGCCCTCGCACAGGACCGCCAGCCGTGCGCGGGCACCGACGACCACCAGGTCCAGCACCGCCGAGTCGACCGCGTACCGCGGCACCACCGAGTACCCCAGCTCGACCAGGCGGTTCGCCACGTGCTGGGTGAACAGCGAGTCGAACGGCTCCACCAGCCGGTCGTCCGGCGACGGCAGGCGCAGGAACGCGTCGGCGGGGGTCCCGGCCACCCCGTAGCAGTGGTCCAGCAGCTGGAACCGCATGTCCTCCGCGTTGTCCAGCGCCCCGGGCGGGATCGAGTGGAACAGCCACATCTGGTCGCGCGCCCGCGACGCGGCGACGTTGTACCGCTGCACGTACAGCTCGCGCGTCAGCGGCACCTGCGACGGGCCCGCGGCGACCATCGACAGGAACATCACGTCCCGCTCGGCGCCCTGGAAGTCCGCCGAGTCGCCACACTGGATCCGCCGGGCCGCCCAGTCCTCCGGCGCGATCCGTTCCAGCAGCCGCCGCTCGATGGCCTTCGCCTGCGCCGCGCCCAGGAGCGAGATCACGCCGAACGTCATGCCGTCGTAGCGCGGGTCGGCGACGCACTTCTCCAGCTGCTCGACGATCGCCTCGACCTCGACCGGGTTGACCTTGTTGGTCGTGCCCACCACGTGCCCGTCCGGCAGGTACACCGGGCGGATCGGGTCCAGCCGGTCGGCGCCGTACTGGCGCACCGGCACCAGCCGGATCCCGTCCGGCTCGTAGGCCACCCGGTTCGAGAACGCGATGATCTCCGGCACGCACCGCCGGTGCTCGGTCAGCGTCAGCAGCCCGCGGAAGCGCATCTTCGCCTCGTCGAACAGGCTGCGCTGCGGGTCCTGCCAGGCCGACCGGTACGGGTCGTCCGCGAGGTACTGGCCGGCCAGGTCGCGCAGCTGCTGCTGGTCCACCCCGACCGCCGAGGGCGAGACCTGCTTGTCGTCGCCGATCACGACCATGCGGGGCGCCAGGTACTGCAGGAACGTCGCCTCGAGCCCGGCCTGCGACGCCTCGTCCACGATCACCACGTCGAACATGTCGCGGCGGATCCGCAGCTGCTCGGCGATCCGGTACACGGGCATGATCCACACCGGCACGGCGGGCCGGCAGCGGTCCATCGCCTGGCGCACCTCGACCCGCCGCTGCGCCGCGTACCGCCCGGTGCCCTTGCCCAGCCGGCGTACCAGGTACGCGTAGTGCTCGAGGTTCGCCCGCGCCTGCCCGGTCAGCCGGTCCGGCGACACCGCGTGCCCCCACGCCCGCGTCGCGGCCAGCGTCTCGACCTCCGCGCGGATCCGCCCTTCGGTCAGCCCGATCTCGGCCTGCACCGCGTTGACGTCCGTGGCGCCCTGGTCCAGCACCCACGCGCCGGCCGCCGCCCACGACCACGCCGCGCCGAACGACGCGAGCCGGTCGTCCCAGGTGGGCTCGGCGGCGGTGGCCTCGACGGCCGACCGCAGCCGCGGCGGCACCCGTTCCGCCAGCCCGTCGCGCTGGTTGATCTGCCGCCGCACCTCGTGCAGCCGCTCCAGCCGCTTGTGCGCCACCGCGTAGGAGTCCGGGTCCCGCCGCCGCGCCGCCTCGCGCAGGGCGCGCACGCACGGTGCCGCGTCCGCGTGCCCGGCGGCGACCGACAGGGTTGCCTCGATCCGGCGCAGCGGCACGGTCGCGGCCGCGTGCGCGTCCGCCGCGGCGGCGACGTCCACGAGCCGGGCGTAGGCCCGCACGGCGTCCAGGTCCGTCCAGTCCGGACGTGGCAGCCCGGCCCCGGTGAGCAGCCGCTGCTCGTTCTCCAGCGCCTCCGACAGCCGCAGCACCCGGTGCAGCTGGTCCAGTTCCGTGCTGTGCCACTGGACCCGCTCGTGCACCGATCCGCCGGCGACCGCGACCCCGGCCGGCCACGTCCGGTCCAGCGCGGCGAGCACCTTGGTCAGCTCGGCCCACACCAGGAACGCGCCGACCTGCCCGCCGTTGACCGGCGGTAGCCCGTCCACCCGCACCTGCGCGAACAGCGCCTGCGCCTGCTTGACCGGTCGCGGGGTCAGCGCGCCGGTCTTCGGCATGCCGTCCGGCCCGGTCTTCAGCGCGCCGCCGGCCAGGTGCGCCAGCAGCCCCTGCGCCGCGGGCACCAGCGCCGTCGCGTTGCCGTCCACTTCGACCGTCGTGAGTGGACCGAGCCGGCCGGCGAGCTGCTCGGCCTGCCCGGTCAGCGCGCCGAGCTGCTGGGCCCGGCCGTGCCAGGCCCGCCCGCGCCCGGACCGGACGTCGGCGAGGGCGTCGTTCATCCACGTCTCGCGGCGCCGCGCCAGGTCGTCCGCCTCGTCGGCCAGCTCCCGCAGCCGGCGGCGCAGCTGCTCGCGCGCGGTCCCGTCGATCCGGCGCACGGCGTCGAACGCGAGGTGGCCCTTCTCCGGGTCGTGCTCCTGGTCGGCGGTGGCCGCGGCGCGCTCGGCGGCCACGAGGTCGGCGAACCCGGGCGGCGGTGGCACGGTGGTGAGGTCGACGAGCCGGCCGCCGGCCTCGAGCTCGTCGGCCGCCAGCGTCCGGTCGAGCAGCAGCTCGCGCCACTGCGCGAGCTCCGCGCCGGTGATCGGCGGCGGCTCGTCGGCGTGGACGTCCGCGTGCTCGGTCAGCCAGCCGAACCGGCCGCGCCGCGCCTCGAGCGCCCGCGCGATCGCCGCGAGCGTGCCGTCGTAGCCGGCGTGGGAGTGCTCGCGCACCTCGTCCTCGCGGGCCGCGACGAGCTGGGCGTGCAGCTCCGCGCGCCGGGTGCGGAGCCGCTCGATGGCGTCGAGGCAGGCCTGCACGGTCTGCGCCGAGGCCGCCTCGTCGTGCTCGGTGGCCGCCGCCGCGATCCGCTCGACGGCGACCTTGAGGTCGGACATGTCCTCGCGCGAGGTGCCGACCACGGCCACCGACAGCGGTTTGATCGCCGCCGGCAGCTTGTCCCGGACCTCGCGCAGCGCGCGGTCCGTGTGCGCGGTGACCAGCACCCGCTTGCCCTGGGCGAGCAGGTGCGACAGCAGCGCGGCCGCGGTGTGCGTCTTGCCGGTGCCGGGCGGGCCCTGCACGAGCGTCTGCGCCTGGGTGTCGACCTGCCGGATGATCCGCAGCTGCGTGTCGTTGACCGGCAGCGGCAGGAACTCGTCGTCGTCCACCGGCACGAGCGCGCCCTCGACCGGGGCGGCGGCCCGCGGGGCCGGGCGGTGGTCCGCGTCGACGAGCGGGCGCAGGCCGTCGGGCACCTCGCCGGACCCGGTGAGCTGGTCGACGATCGTCGAGAAGATCTCCACCAGGCCCTGCTGCGAGCGGCGGCGCAGGATCACCGCCGGCGCGAACGCGGCCACCGCGTGCGCGGCCGGGGCGGGCACGGCGTCGGCCTCGCGGTACTCGCCGCCGGCGTCGAGCGTGTGGACCACGCGGCGGACCAGCGCGCCGGTCTCGGCGCGGTCCAGCGGGTGGCCGGCGAGCTCGCGAGCCTGCGCGCGGATGTCGTTGACGTGGCGCGGGTTCGGGATCAGGCCGGGGTCGAGCATGTCCAGCTCGACGTCCGCGGCGTCGACCGACTCGACCCGGCACACGGCGAGGCGGCCGGTGTCGTCGTCGAGCGTGATCGTGACCGGGGCGGTGACCACGTGCCGGCGCACCTCGGGATGGCCGGGCGGGCGCCAGGCGAGGCAGCCGGCGCCCACCACGAGCTCCAGCTCCTCGGGGTTGCCGGTGGCCGCGACGTAGGTGGCGAACAGCTGGCCGTACCAGGCCCGCACCGGCCGGTCGCGGCGTTCGGCCGCGGCCCACTCCTGCCAGGCCGGCAACCACTCGTCGTACCGGGCGCGCAGCTCCGGGTCCTGCGGCGGCGGGGCGAGCTCGTCCGGGTCGTCGAAGCGGTCCACGCCGAACTCGGGTTCCGGCGGCGCCACCCGCGCCACCCGGTCGATGGTCAGGATCGGGTCGTCGGGGCCGGGCTCGCCGCGGTGCGCGGCCGTGACCGCCGGGTGGTCGGGCAGCTCGTCGAGCCAGAGCACCGACCGGTAGCCGTCGACCGTGCGTGGTGGCAGGTTGCGTAGCTGCTGGGTACGGCCGAGGAACTCGAACAGCCGCACGGCGCGGCCGACCGACGGGTCGGCCACCTGGTTCGCCCCTTGGGTTTCGGTCACCCGATCAATCACCTGCCTATCGGACGACCAGGATACCGTGCCGGCGAGACGGCCCGGACGAATTTGGTCTAGACCCTTGACGTGGTGTGGCCGGACGGACCACGGTGATGCGTGAGAGCGCTCTCATCCCTCTCTGAAACCCTGCTGAGAAACGAGAGCACCATGAAGCGAGCAAGAACGCTTGTGTCGGTGGGCGCGTGTGCGCTCGTGGCACTCGGTCTCGTGGCCACCCAGCCCGCTGCGGCCCAGACCGTGGACCGCGCGGTCGCGCCGGGCGGCGTGGTCGCGGCCATGCAGCGCGACCTCGGGCTGACCGAGGCCCAGGCCAGGACGCGGCTGCGCGCGGAGTCGCGGGCCATCGCCGTCGACCCGGCGGCCCGGGCCGCGGCCGGAAAGGACTACGGCGGCTCGTGGTTCGACCCGGCGCGCGGCAAGCTCGTCGTCGGACTGACCACTTCGGACAGTTACGAGGACGTCGCGGCCGCGGTCCGGGCGACCGGCGCGGACGTGGCGACGGTCGCGCACACGCTCGCGTCCCTGGACGCGGCCAGCGCCAGGCTGGACGCCCTGCGCGCGCCACGGGACGTGGCCGGCTGGCGAGTGGACCCGCGGTCGGGCAGCGTCGTCGTGACCGTCCGCCGGGGTGCCGATGTCGGCGCCTTCCTCGCCGCGGCAAGGAAAGCGGGCCCGGTGACCGTCGAGCTGACCGACAACCTGCCGCGTCCGTTCGCGGCCGGCACGGTCGGCGGTGACCCGTACTACATCAACGGCAACGTCCGCTGCTCCATCGGGTTCTCGGTGCAGGGCGGCTTCGTCAGCGCCGGGCACTGCGGCGGCGTGGGCGCGTCGGTGGCCGGCTGGGACGGCTCGGCGATGGGCAGCTTCGCCGGCTCGTCCTTCCCGGACAACGACTACTCGTTCATCCGCATCGGCAACGGCTGGTGGACCGCGCCGGTCGTGCTGGGCTGGGGCACCGTGCCCGACCAGCTGGTGCGCGGCTCGGGCGAGGCGCCGGTGGGCTCGTCGATCTGCCGGTCCGGCTCGACCACGCACTGGCACTGCGGGACCGTGCTCGCCAAGAACGAGACGGTCAACTACGCGCAGGGCGCGGTGCACCAGATGACGAAGACGAACGTGTGCGCCGAACCCGGCGACTCCGGCGGCTCGTTCATCACCGGCGACCAGGCCCAGGGCATGACCTCCGGCGGCTGGGGCAACTGCTCCACCGGCGGCGAGACCTGGTTCCAGCCGGTGAACGAGGTCCTCGGGGTGTACGGGCTCTCGCTGGTCACCGGCTGAGCGGCCGACAGGTGGGTGGAATCGCGGCACGCGTGCCGCGGTTCCCCTCCCCGCCGCGCGCCCGAACGCGTACTCTGAGTTGCTGACCATGACTTGGTGACCGACTGGAGGCGGAGATGGCGGCGGACGAACCTCGCGGGGGCGCGGCGGAGTCTGCTGCGCAGGTGCCGGCCGAGGTCAGCGGCGCGCCGACGGCACGGCGGATCGTGCTCGGCGCCCAGCTGCGCCGGTTGCGGGAGGCCGCGGACATCACCCGGGCCGACGCCGGCTACGCGATCCGCGGCTCGGACTCCAAAATCAGCCGCATGGAGCTCGGCCGCGTCGGGTTCAAGGAGCGCGACGTCACCGACCTGCTCACGATGTACGGCGTCACGGACAAGAACCAGCGTGCCTTCTATCTGGACCTGGTGCGCAAGTCCAACGAGCGCGGCTGGTGGCACCGGTACAACGACCTCATGCCCGACTGGTTCTCCAACTTCGTCGGCCTGGAGGAGTCCGCCTCCCTCATCCAGAACTACGAGCTGCAGTTCGTGCCGGGCCTGCTGCAGACCGAGGAGTACATCCGCGCGGTCGTCAGCCACGGCCAGCCCGCGCACCTCGACGAGGTGAGCGAACGCCGCGTACACCTGCGCCTGCAACGCCAGAAGGTGCTGTTCCGCCAGGGTGCGCCCCGGCTGTGGGCGGTCGTGGACGAGTCCGTGCTGCACCGGCCGATCGGCGGCCCCGCCGCACTGCGCGGCCAGCTCGACCACCTGCTCGAGGTCACCAAGCAGCCCAACATCACGCTGCAGGTCGTGCCGTGGGAGATGAGCGGCTACTCCGCCGAGGGCGCGTTCAGCATGCTGCGGTTCGCCGAGCCGTCGCTGCCGGACGTCGTCTACATCGAGCACCTCAGCGGCGCGCTGTACCTCGACCGGCCGCACGAGATCGAGGTCTACGGCCGGGTCATCGACCGGCTCGCCGTCGACGCGGAGACGCCGGACCGCAGCCGTCAGCTGATCTCCAAGCTACGCGCGGAGCTCTGACCACCCACTCCTTCGGGCGACGACCATAGGCAGCTGACCGCGCCGCCTGGCACAGTCCTATCGCGACTTGGGCGAAACGCTCTGGTGGCAGAACTGCATCACGGAGTGCGCGCCAGCGGCAAATGCACGTGCATTTACCGCTGCAGGCGCACCTGCTATCGTCCCGTGTATGCAGCTGCACGTGCAGGTGCACCCACTGTCAGTAGTCGGGAAGTAGGTGGGGAGCGATGGCGGTACACAGCGGTATGCCGGCTGACCGGCTCCGGAACGTCGTGTGGCGCAAGAGCAGCCGCAGTGGCGCGGCCGGCAACTGTGTCGAGCTCGCCTGGCCCGCGCGCGACGTGGTCGCGGTGCGCAACTCCCGCGATCCGCACGGCCCGGTACTCGTCTACTCCGCCGCCGAGCTCGTGGCCTTCCTGGCCGACGTGCAGAAATTGGAGGCCTGATGGTCGCCGCGTCGACGGGCTTCTCCGCGACCAGCACCGATGCCCAGCTCCGCGCGCTCGTCGCGCGCGGCTTCCGGTTCGTCGACCCCAGAGACGAGAACGGTGACGTCGTGGCCGTGGTCGGCGTGCGTGCCCACCACGACGTCGTCGACGTGGTGCAGCTGCACGGCGAGGACGAGGCCATCGCCGCCCGGATGCCCACGGATCAGGACGTGCTCGCCCCGCGCCAGGTGTTCTGGCAGGAGGTCGGCCCGGCGCACGAAGTGCTCGGCGCGATGCTCGCGCTGCCGGACGACCGCCTGTGCGGCAGCCTGCTGGTTCCCACCCGGGTGAGCGCATGAACCAGGGCGCACCCGGCGGATCCCTGGCCGCCAGGTGCGCTCTGGTCGCGCTTCTCGTTCAGTAGGAGGCGGCGGCCGCCGAGGTCGCAAACCGCGCCAGCCGAGCAGCGCGAACCGCGCCAACCGCGCCAGCCGCGGCTACCGAGCCAGCCGCGACACGGTCGGCAGCCCGGCCGCCCGCCAGGCCGCGAACCCGCCCACGACGTCCGACACGCGGGTGAGCCCGAGCTGCGTCATCACCTGGTGCGCGGCGAGGCTCGAGGTGTAGCCCTCGTTGCACATCAGGACGATCTCCTGGTCGGGCTCGCCGGGTCGCAGCTCCTTGAGCCGGTGCTCGCTGGTGACGTCGAGCCGCCACTCCAGGACGTGCCGGGAGACGGCGATCGCGCCGGGCACCTCGCCGAAACGCCACCGGTACTCGGTGGGCCGCAGGTCGACGAGCAGCGCGCCGCGGCGCATCGCCTCGGCCGCCTCGGCCGGCTCGTGGCGGGTGATCAGCCCGCGCGCCTGCTCGAGGAGCGCGGTGACGACGTCGGTCATGACGCCGCCCCCCGCAGCAGTGCCGCCTCGGCCTCGAGCGCGCCGACGTCCGGTTCCGGTGTGTTGCACGGGATCTCCCGCAGGTGGTGCATCCCGGACGGCAGCCAGCAGTAGAAGTTCATCGCGTGCAGCGGGGGAGAGTAGGCGTGGATCGAGACCGCCGGCTCGGTGCCCACGTTCACCAGGTTGTGCAGATAGTCCGCGCCGAATCCGACGGTGCCGCCGGCCGTGTGCCGGCGGGTGCGCAACCCGGGCTCGCGCACCCCGCCGAAATCCTCGAGCAGCGAACCACGCGTCACGGTGAACGCGCCGGAGCTGCCGCCGTGGTCGTGCAGCAGCGTGTCCTGCCCGATGTCCCAGCAGATCAGCCACACCTCGACGGCGGCGTCGAGCCGCAGCCGCGAATAGAATCGTTCGGTCAGGTCGAAACGCACGAGATTCGACCAGCGGTCGCGTTCGTCGGCGAACTCCGTGACGATTTCACGGAGGTCGGCAGGGGAATGGAAATTGGATGGATTCGCCGGCACGGCGAATTGAGCACGCATTTCCACGAGACAAGCCCTTTCGCTTGGCACCCGTGGTGTCTCCGCGCGCCGGCGGGTCTCGGCCTTCGCTCGGAGCCACAACGAGGTGTATCTCGCTCGAGCCGTCCCGCCGCGCATCCCGCCCGCTTCGCCGGGCACACTGCGGCACGGCCCGATCAACCGCGCTATCGTGAGCGCTCACCGGCCAGAATATCGGGCGTGGGAGTCGGGGGACAACGGGCCCGTCGCCGCGGTGAAGGGAATGGCGCCATGCGGATAACGAAGGCGCAGCGCAATGCCGTCGCCGAGCGCATCACGAGCCTCGAGCGGACGTTCTACGGCCGTGGCCCGCGCAGCGTGCAGGTCTCGGTGAGCGACGACGACCCGGTGAGCCTCGTGGTGCTCTCGATCGACAGCCTGACCGTGGCCGACGCCGTACTCCGCGAACGCGGCCACCGCGAGGCCGTCATCCGCCACCACGAGGCCCTGCACGAGGCCACCCGCGCAGACTTCCTCGAGGCGATCGAGGACATCGTCGGCCACTCGGCCACCGCGTACCTCGCTCAGGTACACCCGGACACGGGCAACGCCATCCGCGTGTTCGTGTTCTCCGATCAGATGCACGAGGCCGGTTGACGTGCGGGGTTGGTTCGCGGAGTTCCTCCCTGGCGGCCACGACCACGCCGGCGAGGACGGCTACCGCGCCTATCAGGACGGGTAAATCGTGCTGGCGCGGGTGGTCGTGTCGGTGGCCGGACCGCGCGGGTGACCCACGGCCGTGGCACGCGCCCGGATAACCGCTGGGATTGTCGGGGGGCTTGCCTAGGATCGGTCGCATCGCGAACTTCTCAGAGGCGGCGAACCGGACATGATCACGGCTGAGCTCATCGGGCGGGACCATCCCGCCGCGCTGCTGCGTGCCGAGATCGACCGGGCCGGCGCCAGCCACGGCGGGCTCGTGCTGGTCACGGGAGAGGCCGGGATCGGCAAGACGACGCTGGTCACCGACGCGATGGAGACCGCGCGGCGGGCCGGCGGGCTCGTGCTGTCCGGCTCCTGCTGGGACTCCGCGGCCGCGCCCGGGTACTGGCCGTGGGTGCAGGTCATGCGCGCGCTGCACCGCCAGTCGGGCGACGCGGCGGGTGTCGAGGCCCTGCTGGGGGAGCGCCCGCCGGTCGAGCCGGCCGGTGGGTTCCAGGTCTACGACGCGGTCACGAGCACGCTGGTCGCGGCGGCCCAGCGGCAGCCGGTGGTGGTCGTGCTCGACGACCTGCACTGGGCGGACCCGGAGTCGGTGCGGCTGCTGGAGTTCGTCGCGCGGCACACGTGGTTCGAGCGGCTGCTGCTGGTGGGCACGTACCGCGACGTCGAGGTCGAGGCCACCGACCACCCGCTCGCGCCGCTGCTGCTGCCGCTACTGGCCCGCGCCACCACGATCACGCTCACCGGGCTGGCCCGCGCGGAGGTCGGCGCGCTGATCGCCCGCACGACGGGGATCGAGCCGGACGACGAGCTCGCCGCGGAGGTGCACCGGCGGACCGGTGGCAACCCGTTCTTCGTCGAGCAGACCGCGCGTCTGTGGCACGGCGGCGACGCGCCGACCACGGTCGCGCCCGGCGTGCGGGAGGCGGTGCGCCGCCGGCTCGCGCTGCTGCCGGACCCGGTGGCCGGGCTGCTGACCGACGCGGCGGTGCTCGGCCGGGAGTTCCACCGCCAGGTGCTCGCGGCGACGGTGGCCGTCCCGGCGGCAGCCGTCGACCGGCTGCTGGCGGTGGCGGTGGCGGCGCGGCTGATGTCCGCGCTGGGTGACGGCCGGTTCGCGTTCGCCCACGACCTGGTCCGCGAGACGCTGTACGAGTCGCTCGACGAGGCCGAGGTCCGGCGCCGGCACGCCGCGGTCGTGCGCGCGCTCGGCCGGACCGAGGCGCTGGCCGGGCGGATCTTCCCGGCCGACCGCGCGCGGCACGGCTACCTGGCGGGTGCCGAGGTGGCGCCGGGCGTGGTCGTCGGCCTGCTGACCGCGGCCGCCGAGGACGCCCGCCGGCGGATGGCGACCGAGGAGATGATCGGCCACCTGCGGCGCGCGCTCGAGCTCGTGGCACCCGACGACCCGCGGCGGTCGCGGATCAGCCTCGACCTGGGCGTGCAGCACTACCACCTCAAGCACGCCGACGAGGCGGACGCGGCGTTCCGCGAGGCGGCGGACGCCGCGCTCGCGCTCGAGGCGCCGGAACCACTCGTGCGGGTGGCGCTCACGCTGTGGGGGTACAGCAGCGTGCGCGGCACGTTGCGCCACGACCTGATGCGGGCCACCCATGCGCGGCTCGTCGGCGGGGCCGTGGATCCCGGCAAGCCGCTGGATCGCCTGGCGCAAGAGGTGATCATGCACGTCATCGCCCACGCGCGCAGCGACAACGACGACGACGCGCTGGGGTTCAGCCTGTGGACTCAGCACGACACGCTCTGGGAGCCGGGCAACGCGCGCGAGCGCCAGGCGCTCACCGACGAGCTGGTCACCATCGCGCGCCGGACGGGCGACGTCGAGATGGAGATGTACGCGACGTCGCTGGGCTGGGTGGCCGCGATCGAGCAGGGCGACCCGCGGTTCATCGACCGGTACGCGACGTTCTTCCAGTTGTCGGAACGCAATCCGGTGCCGTCGATGCGGGCGGGCGCGTTCATCGACCGGAGCATCATCGCCGCGCTGCAGGGCCGGTTCGCCGAGGCGGTGGCGTCGCTGGACGAGGCGTTCGCCATGCTGCCGGGCGAGGACACCCTGTACTTCTCCTACATGGGCCACCAGCTGCGTTGGTCGCTGCTGCTCGCGCAGGGCCGGTTCGAGGAGGTCGCCGAGCTGGCGGGCCAGTCGGTCGGCGTCGGCTACCCGCACCCGGCGCTGCTGGTGGGCATCGCGGACGCGGCGCGGGGTGACGGGGAGTCGGCCGCCCGCTGCCTGGCCGAGGTGGGTGCCGTGACGGGCCCGTTCGCGGCGATGTTGCTGCGGTTGCAGGCGCACGTCGGGTACCTCACCCGCGCGCCCGCGGCGATCGAGGCGGCGCGCGCGGGCCTCGCACCGCTGGCCGGCGGCTGGCTGGTCGGGATCTACGGCTGCGACATCGGCGGCCCGGTGGACTACTGGCTCGCGTTGCTGGACGTGACGGAGTCCCGTGTAGACAGTGCCGAGGCCGGCTTCCGCACGGCGTTGCGGTCGGCGGAGGCGCTGGGCGCCCGCACCTGGGTTATCGAGGCGAAGCTGGGCCTGGCGCTGGTCGCGCCGCCGGCGGAGGCAGCCGCGCTGCGCGCGTCGGCGGGGGAGGAGGCGGCGGAGCTGGGCGTGCGGCACCGGGCGGCCGCGCGCTCCCTGTCCCCGCCGCGCAACGAGTTCCGCTACACGGGCGAGACCTGGTCGCTCACGATGGCGGGCCAGACGGTGCACGTGCCGGACGCGAAGGGCCTGCGGGACCTGCACGTGCTGCTGTCGTCTCCCGGCACGGAGATCCCGGCGACGCACCTGCTGAACCCGGCGGCCGGGCGCGAGGTGGTGGCCGCGGCGTCCCTGTCCGGCGACGACGTGCTCGACGCCACGGCACGGTCGGCCTACCGCCGTCGCCTGTCCACACTGGACGAAGAGATAGCCGGCGCGACATCCGGCGGCGACGACGAGCGGGCCGCCACCCTGGACCGGGAGCGCGAAGCCCTGCTGACCGAGCTCCGGACCGCCGCGGGCCTGGGCGCGCGTCCCCGCCGCCTGGGCGACGAGGCAGAACGAGCGAGAAAGGCGGTCACCGCCCGAATCCGCGACACGCTGCGGAAACTGGACGACCGCCACCCGGCGCTGGCCCGCCACCTGAGGAGCTCGGTCACCACGGGAACCACGTGCTGCTACACGCCACCGGAACCGACGCGCTGGAAGCTGTAGCGACCGGACCGAAGCGGGGCGGGCGGAGCCGCCCGGCCACCAGGTGGGTGATCGGGTTCAGCTCCACGAAGGTGCGCAGCCAATCCGGCATCGTGGCCGGCTCGACGAAGCCACGTTGGATGCTGTAGCGCCCGGACCCGCGGGGCGGGCAGAGCCGCCCGGCACGCCCGCCCCGCCGCATGGTCAGCGTGCCGAAGACGGCGATCAGCACGACGCTCGCGGCCAGCACCCACCTGATCGGGTTCAGTTCCACGAAGGTGCGTAGCTAACCTGGCATCCGTGGCCGGCTCGACGAAGCCGCGCTGGAAGCTGCAGCGACCGGACCCGAAGCCGGGGCGGGCGGAGCCGCCCGGCTCCGCCCGTCCCGCCGCATGGTCGGCGTGCCGAAGATGGCGATCAGCAGCATGCTCGCGGCCAGCATCCACGTGATCGGGTTCGTTCCACGAAGGTGCGTAGCCAGCCTGGCATCGTGGCCGGCTCGACGGAGCCGCGCTGGAAGCTGTAGCGACCGGCCCCGAACGCGGAGCGTGTGCGGAGCCGCCCGGACCCGAACGCGGGGCGGGCGGAGCCGCCCGCCCCGGCCGGGCTACTTCCGGTTGTAGAGCCGCATGGTCAGCGTGCCGAAGATGGCGATCAGCACCACGCTCGCGACCAGCACCCACGTGATCTCGCCGGCCGACGGCGTGCCCTGCATCAGGCCGCGGACCGCCGCCACCAGGTGGGTGATCGGGTTCAGTTCCACGAAGGTGCGCAGCCAGCCCGGCATCGTGGCCGGCTCGACGAAGACGTTGGACAGGAACGTCAGCGGGAACAGCACCATCATGCTGACCCCCATCACGGACTTCTCCGACCGCAGGAACAGCCCGAACATCGTCCACACCCACGAGAACGCGAACGAGAACGCCACCAGCAGCGCGATCCCCAGCAGCACCCCGGCCACGCCGCCGTCCGGCCGGAAGCCGAGGATCAGGCCGACCACGAGGATCACCGTCGCCGCCGTGACGTAGCGGAACACGTCGCCGAACAGCGCGCCCACGAGCGCCGACGGGCGCCACACCGGCAGCGTCCGGAAGCGGTCGAACACGCCCTTCTCGATGTCCTGGTTCACGCCGAGCCCGGTGTACATCGTGATCATCACGACGCTCGTCACCATGATCCCCGGCAGCAGGAACTGCAGGTACTCGGTCACCGAACCGGCCAGCGCGCCGCCGAACAGGTAGGTGAACATCAGCGTCATGATGATCGGGAACGCCGTGACGTCGAACATCTGCTCCGGCACGTGCTTGATCTTGAGCATCGCCCGCCAGCCGAACGTCACCGACGCCGACCACGCGCTCGGCCGGGGCGGCGCCGCGCCGGCGGAGAGCACCGCATGCAGACTCTCGGCCGCGGGCGTGTAGGTGGTGGGGGCGTCGGTCGTCGCGGTCGAGGTCATGCCGCTGCCTCCTCGGTGGCGGGGTGGTCGGTGAGGGCCAGGAACACCTCGTCGAGGGTCGGCTGGCCGAGGGCGAAGTTGTCGACGGTGATGCCGGCCGCGGCGAGCTCGGCCAGCGCGCGGGACGCCTGCTCGGCCGCCACGCGCTGACTGTCCTCTCCGGACAGCTGGGCGGTGAGCGCCACCGGGTCGGGGTCGAGCTGCACGCCGGGACCGAGCACGGTCGTCAGCACCTGGTGGGCGGACGGGCGTTGGCTGGCGTCGCGCAGCCGGACGTGGATCGAGCCGGCACCGACCGACGCCTTCAGCTCGCCGGTCGTCCCCTCGGCGATCACCTTGCCGTGGTCGATGACCGCGATCCGGGACGCGAGCTGGTCGGCCTCGTCGAGGTACTGGGTCGTCAGCAGCACGGTCGTGCCCTGCGCGACGATGATCCGCACGATGTCCCAGACCTGGTTGCGGCTGCGCGGGTCGAGCCCGGTGGTCGGCTCGTCGAGGAACAGCACGTCCGGCGTCTTGATGATGCTCGCGGCGATGTCGATGCGCCGCCGCATGCCACCGGAGTAGTTCTTGACCTGCTTCTCCGCGGCGTCGGTCAGCCCGAACGCCTCGAGCAGCTGCGCCGCCCGCTCCCGCGCGGCGGGCTTGCGGTGGCCGAGCAGCCGGGCGAGGAGCACGAGGTTCTCGGTGCCCGTGAGGTCCTCGTCGACGGACGCGTACTGCCCGGTGAGGCTCACCCGGGCCCGCACGGCGTCGGCCTCGCGGACCACGTCGTGCCCGAACACCCGTGCCTCGCCGCCGTCCGGGCGCAGCAGGGTGGCGAGGACCTTGACCGCGGTGGTCTTGCCCGCGCCGTTGGGCCCGAGGAACCCGTAGACCGAGCCCGCCGGGATGGCGAGGTCCACGCCGTCGACGGCGCGGGTCTTGCCGAACGTCTTGACCAGGCCGGAGGTCTCGATGGCCAGATCGCTCATGGAACTTCCCCTCTTCTGTCAGGCGATGTACGGGTGGGCCGCGCGCGCCTCCCGCAGGGCGCGTGCCCACCAGGTGAGCTGGTCGAGCATGGCGGTGACGGCCTGCTCGTCCCGGTCCGAGCGCGCGGTCAGCAGGTCGATCCCGACCTCGTCGCGCACGGCCATCGTGTGCAGCTCGGTGAACACGACGCGCAGCGCCGAGACCGCGTGGTGCCCGGCGCCGCCGCACCCGTACGACACGAAGCCGACGGGCTTCGCGTGCCACTCGTCGTAGGCGTAGTCGACGGCCTGCTTGAGCGACGCGGGAAAGCTGCGGTTGTACTCGGGCGTGACGATCACGTACCCGTCGGCGCGGTCGATCGCCGTGGTGAAGGCGGTCATCTGCGGGGTCGGCACCTCCGGGTAGCACGGTGGGAACTCGAACTCGGCCAGGTCGAGCACCGAGAGGACGACGTCGGCCCGCCGCCGCGCGATCGCGAGGAACCACCCGGCGACGTCGCCCCCGACGCGTCCCTCCCGGGTGCTCCCCACGATGACCGCGATCCGCGGGCTCGCGCTCATGCGCACCTCCCGGCCTCTCACCAGGAAGGCGCGAGATGCCCCGCTAGACCAGATCTAGCGGGATCGACGGCGATGCCAGAATTCCTCGCGAGCCAGCAACCCTGGTGGACAGGAACGCACGAGGAGAATGATGCCGGTAACCGCCGATGACGTGGACGAAGCCCTGGACGCCGTGACGACCGTCCTGCGTACCGGGACGGGAAAGGACTGGCGGACCGCCGTCGGAACGGGCGTCTGGTCCGCCCGCGCCACGGTCGAGCACGTCGGCGACACGCTGATCGCCTACGCGGTCCAGCTCGTCGTGCAGCCGACCGAGCGGTTCGTCACGATGGCGGCCGACGGCCGGGACGGCGCGCCGCCCGACCTGCTCGACCTCGTCCGGGGCGGCGCCGGGGTCCTCGCCGCGACCGTGCGGACCGCCGACGACACCGCGCGCGCCTACCACCCGTCCGGCCTGGCCGACCCCGAAGGCTTCGCCGGCATGGGGTGCGTGGAGCTCCTCGCGCACGGCGAGGACGTCGCCCGCGGCCTGGGGATGGCGCTCGACCCGCCGCGGGAGCTGTGCGAGCGCGTGCTCGCGCGCATGTTCCCCGAGGTGACCGCGGACGACGCGTGGGACGGCCTGCTCTGGGCCACCGGCCGCATCGAGCTGCCCGACCGGGACCGGCGCACCTCGTGGCGCTGGCGGGGCGCCCCGCTCGAGGACTAGCCGGCGACCTGCTCGTTCAGCAGGTCCGCCAGCGCGCTCACCACCCGCAGGGTCGGCGCCGCGGCCCCGGTGAGGTCGGCCAGCTCCACGACCGCCTTCAGGATCACGTCCAGCTCCAGCGGCCGGCCGCGCTCGAGGTCCTGCAGGGTCGACGTCTTGTGCTCGCCCGCGCGCTCCGCGCCCGCGAGCCGCCGCTCGATGGAGATCTCCGGGTGCGCGCCGAGCCGGGCCGCGACATCGAGGGTCTCGTGCATCATCTGGATCACGAGCTCGCGCGTCGTGAGGTGCCGGCAGATGCCGGCCATCGTGGCGCGGGTCAGCGCGCTGATCGGGTTGAACGCGATGTTGCCCATCAGCTTGAGCCAGATGTCCTTGCGCAGGTCCGGCTCCACCGGGCACTTCAGGCCGCCGGCGATCATGGCGTCGGCGAACGACGTGCAGCGCGCGGAGATCTCCCCGGTCGGCTCGCCGATCGAGAAGCGGGTGCCCTCCAGGTGGCGGATCACGCCGGGGGAGGCGATCTCGGTGGCGGCGAACACGACGCAACCGATTGCGCGCTGGACGGGCAGGGCGGCGCTGACGCTGCCGTCCGGGTCGACGCTGTCGATGCGGTGACCGGCGTACTCGCCGGCCACGCCGTGGAAGTACCACCACGGGATGCCGTTCTGCGCGGCGATGATCGTGGTGCGGTCGTGGAGGAGTGGCTCGACCATCGGGCCGGCGGCGGCGTACCGGTTCGCCTTCAGGCCGAGGAAGACGTGGTCGACCGGGCCGACCTCGGCCGGGTCGTCCGTCGCGTGTGGACGGGCGGTGAAGTCGCCGCGGGGGCTCTCGACGCGGACGCCCGACTCGCGGATCTTCGCCAGGTGGGGGCCTCTGGCGATGAGGTGCACGTCCACCCCGCCTCGGTGCAGGGCCGCCCCGACGTACGCGCCGATGGCGCCTGCCCCGAGAACAGCAACTCTCACCGCAAGCTCCGTCCTTGTGCGAGTTTGGTATGCAGCATACAGTATGTGATTATCACTCAGTAGACCACGTTTCTCGCGGAGCGCTAAAGTCATACGGTATGCAGTATGCGCGAGCCTGACATGCGGACCGACCCGCTGACTGACACGAGGAGATGACCAGGCAGATGGCTTCATCGGTCGAGACGACGCCGGAGAGCGCCACATCGGTCGCGGCAGCAGCCGAGAACCAACCCGAGTTGATCTCCGGTGGTCACCTGGTGGCCAAGGCGCTGAAAGCCGAGGGCGTGGACGTGATCTTCACGCTCTGCGGCGGCCACATCATCGACATCTACGACGGCTGTGTCGACGAGGGCATCGATGTGATCGACGTGCGTCACGAGCAGGTCGCCGCGCACGCGGCCGACGGCTACGCACGCATCACCGGCAAGCCCGGCTGCGCGGTCGTCACCGCCGGCCCGGGCACCACCGACGCCGTCACCGGCGTGGCGAACGCCCTGCGCGCGGAGAGCCCCATGCTGCTGATCGGCGGTCAGGGTGCGCTGTCCCAGCACAAGATGGGCTCGCTGCAGGACCTGCCGCACGTCGACATGATGAGCCCGATCACCAAGTTCGCCGCCACGGTGCCGAGCACCGAACGCGCCGCGGACCTGGTGTCGATGGCCTTCCGCGAGTGCTTCCTCGGCGCTCCGGGCCCCTCGTTCCTGGAGATCCCGCGCGACATCCTCGACGCCAAGGTCCCGGTGGAGAAGGCCCGCATCCCGAAGGCCGGCGCCTACCGCGCGTCCACGAAGAGCGTCGGCGACCCGGCGGCCATCGAGCGGCTCGCCGACCTCGTCGTCGCCGCGGAGAAGCCGTGCGTGCTGCTCGGCAGCCAGGTCTGGACGACCCGCGGCACCGACGCGGCCACCGAGTTCGTGCGGGCGCTCAACGTGCCGGCGTTCATGAACGGCTCCGGCCGCGGCACGCTGCCGCCGAAGGACCCGCACCACCTGCAGCTCGCCCGCCGCTACGCGTTCCAGAACGCCGACCTGATCATCATCGTCGGCACGCCCTTCGACTTCCGGATGGGCTACGGCAAGCGCCTGTCCCAGGACGCCACGGTCGTGCAGGTCGACCTGGACTACCGCACCGTCGGCAAGAACCGCGACATCGACCTCGGCATCGTCGGCGACGCCGGCGCCGTGCTCGCCGCGGTCACCCAGGCCGCGTCCGGCCGGGTGGACAACGGCTCGGTCGCCCGCAAGGCCTGGCTCGAGGAGCTGCGCGCCGTCGAGACGCAGGCCTACGAGAAGCGGCTGCCCCGCCAGCTCTCCGACGCCTCGCCGATCGACCCGTACCGGCTGGTGCACGAGATCAACGAGTTCCTCACCGAGGACTCCATCTACATCGGGGACGGCGGCGACATCGTCACGTTCTCCGGCCAGGTCGTGCAGCCCAAGTCGCCCGGCCACTGGATGGACCCCGGTCCACTCGGGACACTCGGCGTCGGCGTGCCGTTCGTGATGGCCGCCAAGTACGCGCGCCCGGACAAGGAGGTCGTCGCGCTCTTCGGCGACGGCGCGCTCTCGCTGACCGGCTTCGACTTCGAGACGCTGGTGCGCTTCAACCTGCCGTTCGTCGGCATCGTCGGCAACAACTCGTCGATGAACCAGATCCGCTACGGCCAGATCCAGAAGTACGGCGCGGACCGCGGCCGGGTCGGCAACACGCTCGGCGACGTCCGCTACGACGAGTTCGCCCGGCTGCTCGGCGGCTACGGCGAGGAGGTCCGCGACCCCAAGGACATCCGGCCGGCTCTCGAGCGTGCCCGGGAGAGCGGCCTGCCCTCGCTGATCAACGTCTGGGTCGATCCCGAGGTCTACGCGCCCGGGACGATGAACCAGACCATGTACAAGTAAGGGGCTTCGTCATGGGAAAGGCACTCGAAGGCGTCCGCGTCCTCGACATGACGCATGTCCAGTCGGGACCGTCGTGTACGCAGATCCTGGCGTGGCTCGGCGCGGACGTGGTCAAGCTGGAGGCGCCCACCGGGGACATCACCCGCAAGCAGCTGCGTGATCTGCCCGATGTGGACAGCCTCTACTTCACGATGCTGAACTGCAACAAGCGCAGCATCACGCTGAACATGAAGTCCGAGCGCGGCAAGGAGCTCTTCACCGAGATGGTGGGGAACTTCGACATCCTCGCGGAGAACTTCGGGCCCGGGGCGATCGACCGCATGGGCTTCCCGTGGGAGAGGCTGCAGGAGATCAACCCGCGGCTGATCTACGCGTCCATCAAGGGCTTCGGCGACGGCCCGTACACGCACTTCAAGGCCTACGAGGTGGTCGCGCAGGCGATGGGCGGCTCGATGTCCACCACCGGCTTCGAGGACGGCCCGCCGCTCGCGACCGGTTCTCAGATCGGCGACTCGGGCACCGGCATCCACACGGTGGCCGGCATCCTCGCCGCGCTCTACCAGCGCGAGCGCACCGGCCGCGGCCAGCGGGTGACGGTCGCCATGCAGCACGCGGTGCTCAACCTGTGCCGGGTGAAGCTGCGGGACCAGCAGCGGCTCACGCACGGCCCGCTCGGCGAGTACCCGAACGAGGAGTTCGGCGACACCGTGCCGCGGTCGGGCAACGCGTCCGGCGGCGGGCAGCCCGGCTGGGCGGTGCGGTGCGCGCCCGGCGGCCCGAACGACTACATCTACGTGATCGTCCAGCCGGTGGGCTGGGAGCCGATCACGAAGCTGATCGGCCGGCCCGAGCTGGCCGACGATCCGGAGTGGGGCACGCCGGAGGCCCGGCTGTCCAAGCTGGACAAGATGTTCCAGATGATCGAGGAGTGGACGATCGACCACAGCAAGTGGGAGGTGCTCGCGAAGCTCAACGCGCACAACATCCCCTGCGGCCCGATCCTGTCCACGAAGGAGATCATCGAGGACACCTCGCTGGCGGACAACGAGATGGTCGTCAAGGTGGACCACCCGAAGCGCGGCGAGTTCGCCACGGTCGGCATGCCGATCAAGCTCTCCGACTCGCCGGCCGACGTGCGGCGCTCACCGCTGCTCGGGGAGCACAACCACGACGTCTACGGCACGGAGCTCGGTCTGGGCGAGGACGAGCTCGCCGAGCTCAAGTCGAATGGAGTGATCTGAGGCCATGTCCGAGGTAGCCAAGAGCGCCGTCCGCGAGGTCCTGGACGAGGTCCGGGCCGCAGGCAGGAACTCGCTCACCGCGCCGGAGGGCAAGCGGGTCTGCGACGCGTACGGGATCCCGACCCCGGCCGAGGGGCTCGCGACGACGGCCGACGAGGCCGCGAAGCTCGCCGAGGAGATCGGCGGGCCGGTGGTGGCCAAGATCGTCTCGCCGGACATCCTGCACAAGACCGAGGCGGGCGGCGTGCTCGTCGGCGTGGCCGGCGGCGACGCCGCGCGGGCCGCGTTCGACGAGATCATCGCCAATGCCAAGGCGTACCAGGCATCCGCGTCGATCACGGGCGTCCAGATCCAGGAGATGGTGGCCGGCGGCCACGAGGTCATCGTCGGCGCCACCACCGACGGCACGTTCGGCAAGGTGGTCGCGTTCGGGCTCGGCGGCGTGCTCGTCGAGGTGCTCAAGGACGTGACGTTCCGGCTCGCTCCGCTCGACGCCGCCGAGGCACGCTCGATGGTCACCGGTATCAAGGCCGCCGAGGTGCTCCAGGGCGCCCGCGGTGCGGAGCCGGTCGACCTCGACGCGCTGGCCGGCGTGCTCGAGCAGGTCTCGCGGCTCGTCACCGACTTCCCGGAGATCAGCGAGTTCGACCTCAACCCGGTGTTCGCCTCGGCGGCCGGCGCGACCGCGGCCGACGTGCGGATCCTGCTGGAGACCGAGGAACGCGCGGCGAAGGTCCGGTACTCCCAGGACGAGATCCTGCGGGTGATGGACCGCCTGATGAACCCGCGGTCGGTGGCCGTGATCGGCGCGTCCGACCAGGCGGGCAAGATCGGCAACTCGGTGATGAAGAACCTGATCAACGGCGGCTACGCGGGGGAGATCTACCCGATCAACCCCAAGGCCGACACGATCATGGACCGCAAGGCCTTCAAGTCGGTCGGCGACGTGCCGGGCGAGGTGGACGTCGCGGTGTTCGCCGTGCCGGCCAAGTTCGTCCCGGCCGCGCTCACCGAGTGCGGCGAGAAGGGCGTCGCGGCCGCGGTGATGATCCCGTCCGGGTTCGCCGAGACCGGCAACCAGGAGTTACAGGACGAGGTCGTCGGCATCGCGAACCGCTACGGCATCCGGATGCTGGGCCCGAACATCTACGGCTACTACTACACGCCGCAGAACCTGTGCGCGACGTTCTGCACGCCCTACGACGTGAAGGGCGGGGTGGCGCTCACCTCGCAGTCGGGCGGCATCGGGATGGCCATCCTCGGCTTCGCGCGCACCACGAAGATGGGTGTCTCGGCCATCGTCGGGCTCGGCAACAAGTCCGATGTGGACGAGGACGACCTGCTGACGTTCTTCGAGCAGGACGAGAACACCCAGTGCGTGGCCATGCACCTGGAGGACCTCAAGGACGGCCGGGCGTTCGTCGAGGCGGCCCAGCGGATGACCAAGAAGAAGCCGGTCGTCGTGCTCAAGGCCGGCCGTACCGCCATGGGGGCGCGGGCCGCGAGCTCGCACACCGGCGCACTCGCCGGCGACGACAAGGTCTACGACGACATCCTGCGCCAGGCGGGCGTCGTGCGGGCGCCGGGGCTCAACGAGATGCTCGAGTACGCCCGCGGCCTGCCGCTGCTGCCGACGCCGAAGGGCGAGAACGTCGTCATCATCACCGGCGCGGGCGGCTCCGGCGTGCTGCTCTCCGACGCGTGCGTCGCGGAGGGACTGTCCCTCATGGACATCCCGCCGGACCTGGACGAGGCGTTCCGCGCGTACATCCCGCCGTTCGGGGCGGCGGGCAACCCCATCGACATCACCGGTGGCGAGCCACCGTCGACGTACGAGGCGACCATCCGCCTTGGCCTGGAGGACCCGCGCATCCACGCGCTGATCCTGGGCTACTGGCACACGATCGTCACGCCGCCGATGGTGTTCGCCGAGCTCACCGCGAAGGTGCTCGCCGAGGCGAGGGCCAAGGGGATCGACAAACCGGTGGTGGCCTCGCTGGCGGGTGACACGGAGGTCGAGCAGGCGAGCGAGTACCTGTTCGAGCATCGCGTGATCGCCTACCCCTATACCACCGAACGGCCGGTCGCGGTCCTCGGTGCCAAGTACCGGTGGGCGCGGGCCGCCGGCCTGATCAGCGACTGAGGTCGCCGACCAAACCAAGAGGGAGCAGTACCGGGTGGCCGCCCGGACGGGAACGGCGGCCACCGCAGGGGTCGACAGGCAAAGGCGGAACCGAACACTGGAGGTCCAATGGTGGATTCTCACAATCCCCCCGCAGTGGGCAGTGGTGAGGTGAGTAACGAAGCCACTGTCGCGGGTGAGGAAAGGGTATGGCGAGCCGGGAAGCTCGAACCGATGCCCATTCGCCCGCTACCGGACGCACCACCGTCCATTCACCTGCTGGGCCCGACCGTCTTCCTGCTCGCGCTCGGCGTGGGCATGGGCGAGTCGTACATGTGGCCACGGCTGGTGCTGGTCTTCGGCCCGGAGATCCGGTGGCTGTTCCTGATCGGCGTCACCCTGCAGGCAGTGGTGATGCTCGAGATGGCGCGCTACGCGATGGCCACCGGGGAGAGCATCTTCACCGGCGCGGCCCGCGTCTTCAAACCGTTGATGTGGTTCTTCTTCGTCACGGCGATCCTGGTCTACATGTGGCCGGGGCACCTGTCCGCCGGCGCCAACGCGTTCGAGCAGTTAACCGGCATTCCATGGGTCGTGACGGCCTGCGTGGTGCTGGTGCTGGTCGGGATCCTGTTCAGCATGGCCAGCGTCATCTACGACGTCCTGGAGAACATCCTCGGGTTCCTGATCGGCGTTCTGGTGATCGGTACCGCGATCATCGCCTCGATCGCCGGAAGCTGGGCCGACCTCGGCTCGACGCTGGCCGGCATGTTCGCGTTCGGCTACATCCCCGACGGCATGCTCTCCCCGGAGTGGTTCCCGATCGTGGTCGGCTCGATCGCGTTCGCCGGGCCGTCGGGCATGCAGCAGATGTGGTACACGCTGCACCTGCGTGAGTCCGGCGCCGGCATGGGCGCGCACGTGCCGAAGATTCGCGGCCTGCGCACGGCCAAGGACCAGGAGTCGATACCGGCGCACGGGTTCATGTTCGACACGTCGAAGCCCGAAGAGCTGGCGAAGTGGCGCGGCTGGCGCAAGTGGATCACCTTCGATGCCTTCCTGCTGTTCTGGGGCATCACGATGCTGGTGACGATCTCGTTCACGGTGCTCGCCCAGTCCGCCGCGCGGGAGAACCCGAACGTCAAGGAGGTCATCGAGGACGGGGACCGGTCGGCCGCGCTCGCCGCGATGTCCGACTCGTTCGCCTCGGTCGGCGGCACGGTACTCGGCGGGCTGTTCTTCGCCTTCATCTCGCTGATCGGGTTGAACGCGACACTCGGCCTGTTCGACTCGTTCTCCCGTGGTCAGTCCGACATGACCTACTTCCACTTCCCAGGTGCGCGCAAGATCAAGATGTCCCACCTGTACTCGGGATTCCTGTGGGGCCTGATCACGTTCGGCATCCTGATCCTGAACTTCGGGCCGGCCGACGGTCCGGAAGGCGTGCTGGACATCCTGGCGTTCCTGTCCACGTTCGCCATGGGCGCCTACTGCATCGTGTTGTTGCTGGTGAACAACAGGGTGCTGCCGAAACCCATCCGGCCGAAGTGGTGGTCCAACGTGATCATCGGCTTCGGCGCGGTGTTCTACCTCGGCATGCTCTTCTTCTGCATGATCCAGTTCGGCGTCGTGGACCTCGGATAAGGAGATGGATGCGATGCGCCGTCTGTTCCTGCTGACCCTGCCGGGTCTGGCAGTCGGGTTCATCGCCGGTGTCATCGCCGGCGGACTGGCCGCGTTCGTCGGCCAGCCCGCCGGCTGGGCACTGGTGTCCGCGCTGTCGCTCGGCGTGCCGATGGCACTGGCGGGTGGCGGCTACACGCTGCTGCTGATCAACGAGAGGGTCCGCCTCGGCGGGTTCGCGCCCGCGGCCCTGTACTGGCTGGTGGCCTTCCCGCTGTGCCGGCTGCTGCACGAGGTGCTCACCACGCTGATCATCACCGGCTCGCCCGCCCTGCCGCCGGACCCGCTCGGGTTCCTGGCGTTCCAGGGGATCATCAGCGCCGGTTTCGCGATCGGGTTCCTGTGGCTGCACGAGCGGATCGCCCCCCGCTGGTGGCGGCGGCTTGCCGGTCGCGACGAAGCGGCTGAACGGGTGTACCTGCGTTACGCAGAACACGCGCAGGTCCTGTTCGAGGCCAAGGAGCGGCGCCGGGCGGCGACGAGCGCCTACCGCGCCACCCGCCGCCGGGCGTCGACGCCGACCCGCTAGCCGACCGACGAACGACCCGTTGAGCGCTCGTCGATGCACCACGGATAATCATGTGGTGCATCGACGAGAGGCCTGCGCGCAGCGGGTGAGAGGTAGCCGATGAACGTCCCTTTTTGGCTGTGGCTGGTCACCGGTGTCGGCCTGACCGCCATCATCTGTTTCGACTTCTACCTGATCTCGCGCAACCCGCGTAAGCCCTCGCTCAAGGAGTGCCTGGGCTGGATCGGCTGCTACGTCGGCCTGGCGGTCCTCTTCGGACTGGCCATCTTCCTCTTCGAGGGCCACGAGTACGCCGGTGAGCTCTTCGCCGGATGGATCACCGAGTACTCGCTGTCGGTGGACAACCTGTTCGTGACGATGCTCATCATGGTGAGCTTCGCGGTGCGGGCCGAACACCAGCAGAAGGTGCTGTCCATCGGCATCATCATCGCGCTGGTCCTGCGGGTGATCGTCGTCTCCGTCGGCTCCGCGGCGATCGCCGAGTTCGACTGGCTGTTCTACGTCTTCGGCGCGTTCCTCCTCTACACCGCGGTGCAGCTGCTCGTCAGCGGCGACCAGGACGAGGAGTTCAAGGAGAACGCGATGCTGCGCATCGCGAAGAAGATCCTCCCGGCCACCGACAAGTACGACGGCGCGAAGATCACCACGAAGGTGGACGGCAAGCGCCTCGTGACGCCGATGCTGATCGTCATGGTCGCGATCGGCACGACGAACCTGCTGTTCGCGGTCGACTCGATCCCCGCCATCTTCGGGCTCACGAAGGAGCCCTACCTGGTGCTGACGGCCAACGCGTTCGCGCTGATGGGGCTGCGCCAGCTGTACTTCATCATCGGCGGGCTGCTGGACAGCCTGATCTACCTGTCGACCGGGCTCGCCGTGGTGCTGGGCTTCATCGGGGTCAAGCTGGTCGTCGAGACCCTGCACCACCAGGGCGTCTCGTGGGCCCCGGAGATCCCGATCCCGGTGTCGCTGGGCGTGATCGTCGGCACGCTCGCGATCACCGCGGTGGTCAGCCTGCTCAAGGTGCGCCACGACCGGCGCAAGGAGCTCGACCAGGTAGCCGAGCAACGCCCGGCCGCCGAGGTCGACTGACCGGCACCCGGACATGGCGGTGGGCCGGGCGCTTCGTCAGCGGCCCGGCCCACCGGTGTTCCTGCTCAGACGCCCGCGTGCAGCCGGCGCTCGTCGCCGGTGTCGTGGCGCAGGTAGTCCGCCACCTCGCGCGCGGCGTGCGCGCGCTGCTTCTCCATGGCGGTCGCGAGGCCGAGGCCGAGGCTGCGGCCGTCGGCGTTGAAGCCGCGAGGAGAGCTGGTGAGGGCCTTGATGAGCTCTCGCCAGTTACGCATGTGCGGTCACCTCCTGTGGATCCCAGCTCGCTGGGTACCCGTCGGGGACTTGATCTAGACCGTGGTCGTGGTCACCGGCCGGTCGCCGGCGTTGCGGCGCAGGTAGTCCTCCACGCCGCGCGCGGCCTCCTGGCGCTGCCTCTCCATCGCGGCGGCAAGGCCGAGGCCGAGGGGGCGGCCGTCGGCGTTGAAGCCGCGGATCGCGAAGAGCTTGCGCATGGTTGCGTTCACCTCCTTCGTGCGTGCGGCACTGGTCACCCCGGGGTCGCGACAGCGCGACGGCAGGGTGTCGGTCCGGACGACGGCGTCGTCCGGACGGTGGTGGGGTGGGTCAGCCCTGACCCGAGACCCGGCGGCGGCGCCGGGCGGGGAGCTCGATCGGCGCCTGGTCCGCGCCGTCGGCGGCTTGCTGCTCGCGGTAGGACCGGCGGGTCCGCTCGGTGTGCTCCTGCATGATGCGGGCGGCGGTGTCCGCGTCACGTTTCTCGATCGCGTCGATCAGCGCGGCGTGCTCCTGCCACGACTGCGTACCGCGCTGGCGGGCGATCGGCGTGTAGTACCAGCGGACCCGGCGGTCCACCTGGGTGGCGAAGTCCAGCAGCACCTTGTTGCCGGACAGCTCGGTGACGCAGCGGTGCACGGCCGCGTTCAGCGCGACCGCGTCGTCGACCTCGTCCTTGGCGAGCGCCTCCTCGCCCTGGCGGTTGAGGTCACGCAGGCGGGCGACCCCGTCGGCGTCCGCGTGCAGGGCGGCGAGGCGGGCGGCCTCGCTCTCCAGCAGCGAGCGGACGGCCAGCAGCTGGTCGGCCTCTTCCTCGGTGGGCGCGTGGACGAACGCACCGTAGCCGGGGCGCAGGTCCACCCAGCCCTCGTTGTTGAGCCACTGCAGCGCCTCGCGCACGGGCTGGCGGGACACGCCGAGCAGCTGCGCCAGGTCGCTCTCGACCAGGTGTTGACCGGGAGCGAGACGCCGGGAGATGATCAGCTCCTGCATCGCCTGGTAGACGTGCTCCCGCAGGGGGACAGGGCGATCGATCCGACGAGCCGCGAGCTCCTTCGGCAACTCGGTCGGCTGCATGGTGGACTCCAACGAGTTCAGGTCATGGGGGCGTTGTTCGCTGTCTACAGCATACAACGGAGCCGATGTCCGATTGTTCCCGTCGTGAGCACCTTCACAGCGCGTGACCACCCCCACAGACCCCGCGAGTCCCCCGTTCCGAACGTCGAGTCCCCCGTTCCGGGGCTGGCGAGTCCCTTTCTGGCCACGGCCCGCACGAAGTGCGCGAGCGAGAACGGGGGACTCGCGGCCCAGAACGGGGGACTCGCGAGGCCTGGGCGTTGGACTCGCTGGTCCCGGAGCGTTGGGCTCGCGGGTGGGCGGGGTCAGGGGGTTGCTTGTTGCGGGGGGAGGCCGGGCAGGAAGCGGCCCGGCTGGCGCAGCTTCAGGCACAGCGCCCCGGACGCGATGGCGAGCACGCAGGCCAGCATGAACACCGCCGGGTACCCCCATTCCGGCAGGACGACGGCCGCGAGGCCGACGCCGAGCACCCCGCCGAACGCCTTCGCCGAGTACACCGCGGCGTGCGTCTGCCGCGCGCCCGGGCTCTGGTCGCCGAAGAACTCGCGCACCAGGCTCGCGAACAGCGGGTAGAACGCCCCGCCACCGACGCCGGCCAGCAGTGACGCCAGCACGAGGATCACGACCGACCCCGTCGTCGCGGCGCTGGCCAGGCAGAGCTGGCCGATGCCGAGCACGGCGAGGACCCAGCCCAGCGTGCGGGTGCGGCCCAGCCGGTCCGAGACCCGGATCGCCAGCGCGCGGCCGGCGCCGTTCGTGCCCAGCAGCAGGCCCGTGCACAGCGCGACCACGAGCAGCGCCACGTCCAGCCGCGCGCCGAGCGTCGCCAGGAACGTGATGTCGAACAGCGACACCGCGCTGGCGCAGAACAGGATCAGGTACATCAGCGGCGCCACGCCGGTCCGCATCGCCTCGCGCGGGGTGTACTGGCGCACCGCGTTCACCCGCCGCCCGTCCAGCGCCCACTCGCGCGGGTCGACGTCCGGCGGCCACCAGTTCGCGGGCGGGTCACGCAGCACCACGCCGGCGGCCAGCACCACCAGGAAGATCAGCAGGCCGCTGGCCGTCAGCACCGGCACCAGCGGGCCACCGTCCACAGTGAACAGGTAGGCGATCGCGAACGGCACCGAGCCGTACGCGAACGCGCCCGTCACCACGCTGACCTTCCCCGCCGTGCGCTCCGGGAACCACTTCGCCACGGTCGCCGAGCAGGTCGCGTACACGAGCCCGGCACCGGTCCCGCTCAGCACCGAGTAGCCCAGGAGCGCCACCAGGTACGAGTCCTGCGCGAGCGCGAGCGGCCCGCACAGCAACAGCACCGCCCCGACGACCATCGCGCTGCGCGGCCCGATCCGCCCGCGTTCCCGCAGGCTCGCCACCGGGAACCCGGCGCCCGCCTGGAACACGGTCCACAACGCGAGCAGCCAGAACACGTCGGCCGCCGCCCAGCCGCGTTCGACGAGCGCCGGCACCAGCGAGCCGAACCCGTACTGCAGGATGCCGATCGCCGCCATGGCCGCCCACGACAGCCACAGCGCCCACTCCCTGCCGCGGCCGAGCAGCTCCTCCGCCGTGGGTCCGACGACATAGCGGCGCCCGAGAAAGTCGAGCGTTGAGGTACGCATCACTGCCTCCGGGGTCGGTGTTCCCTGGACAAGCTGTTCCATACTGCATACAGTCTACAGCAACTATGGCGCCGGTCACAGCCCAGGAACGGAGGATCGCCCGCGTGGACCTGTTCGAGTACCAGGCGAAGAACCTGTTCGACCGGCACGGCGTGCCGGTCGGTCCGGGGCAGCGGGTGGTCACCGACGCCGCGTCGGCGGCGGCCGCGGCCGACGAGCTCGGCGTCCCGGTCGTGCTCAAGGCGCAGGTGAAGACCGGCGGCCGCGGCAAGGCGGGCGGAGTCACGATCGCCGAGACCGTGCCGGACGCCCGCGATCGGGCCGCGGCGATCCTGGGCCTGGAGATCAAGGGCCATCCCGTCCATCGCGTCCTCGTCACGCCGGCCACGCGGATCGTCGAGGAGTACTACGTCTCCTTCCTCCTCGACCGCGCCAACCGCACGTTCCTCGCGATGGCCTCCGCCGAGGGCGGCATGGACATCGAGCAGCTCGCCGTCGAGCGCCCCGACGCGCTCGCGCGCGTCCCGGTCGACCCGCTGGCCGGCGTGGACCTGGCGACCGCCAAGGAGATCGTGCGCGAGGCGGCCTTCCCGGCCGAGGTCGCCGACGCGGCCGCCGAGGTCGTGGTCAAGCTGTGGAAGACGTTCGTGGCCGAGGACGCCACGCTGGTCGAGGTGAACCCGCTCGTCCGCGACCCGCAGGACAAGATCGTCGCGCTGGACGGCAAGGTCACGCTCGACGACAACGCCGCGTTCCGCCATCCCGACCACGCCGAGCTCGCCGACACCGCGGCCGAGGACCCGCTCGAGGCGGCCGCGAAGGCGAAGGACCTCAACTACGTCAAGCTGGACGGCCAGGTCGGCATCATCGGCAACGGCGCCGGCCTCGTGATGTCCACTTTGGACGTCGTGGCGTACGCGGGTGAGGAGTTCGGCGGCGTGAAGCCGGCCAACTTCCTCGACATCGGCGGCGGCGCGTCGGCCGAGGTGATGGCCAACGGGCTGGAGATCATCCTCTCCGACCGCGACGTGCGCAGCGTCTTCGTCAACGTCTTCGGCGGCATCACCGCCTGCGACGCGGTGGCCGACGGGATCGTGCGGGCCTTCGAGCTGCTGGGCGAGGCCGGCAAGCCGATCGTCGTGCGGCTGGACGGCAACAACGCCGCCGCGGGCCGGCGGATCCTCGAGGCCGCCGCCCTGCCCGGACTGTCCCAGGTGGACACCATGGACGCGGCCGCCCGCCGCGCCGTCGAGCTCGCAGTCGCGTAGGGAGCGCAACCGTGGCCATCTTCCTCGACGAGGACAGCAGGATCATCGTGCAGGGCATGACCGGCGCGCAGGGACGCAAGCACACCGCGCGCATGCTCGCCGCCGGCTCGACCGTGGTCGGCGGCGTGACTCCCGGCAAGGGTGGCCGCGACGCCGAGATCGGCGGCACGCGGCTCCCGGTCTTCGACTCGGTCGGCACCGCGATCGAGGAGACCGGCGCCGACACGACGGTCGTGTTCGTGCCGCCGAGGTTCGCCAGGGCCGCGCTGACCGAGGCGATCGACGCCGGCATCGGCCTGGCCGTGGTGATCACCGAGGGCATCCCGGTGCACGACGCCGCCGCGGTCTGGGCGCACGCGTGCGCGACGGGCAACACCACCCGGATCATCGGCCCGAACTGCCCGGGCGTGATCAGCCCCGGCCGGTCCAACGCCGGCATCATCCCCGCCGACATCACCGGCCCCGGCCCCATCGGGCTGGTGTCGAAGTCCGGCACGCTGACCTACCAGCTCATGTACGAGCTGCGGGACATCGGCTTCTCGTCCGCGGTCGGCATCGGCGGCGACCCGGTCATCGGCACCACGCACATCGACGCGCTCGCCGCGTTCGAGGCCGACCCGCAGACCGAGCTGATCGTGATGATCGGCGAGATCGGCGGCGACGCGGAGGAGCGTGCGGCCGCGTACATCAAGGACAACGTGGCCAAGCCGGTCATCGGGTACGTCGCCGGCTTCACCGCGCCGGAAGGCAAGACCATGGGTCATGCTGGCGCGATCGTGTCCGGCTCGTCGGGAACCGCCCTGGCGAAGCAGGAGGCACTGGCGGCCGTGGGCGTCAAGGTCGGCAAGACCCCGACCGAGACGGCCGAGCTCGCCCGGCAGAGTCTGGTGCAGACCGTGGCCTGAGGGAGTGAGATGCGATACGACGTCAACCTGTCCATCCTGTTCACCGAGCTGCCCCTGCTGGAGCGTCCCGCCGCGGCGAAGGCGGCCGGGTTCGACGCGGTCGAGCTGTGGTGGCCGTTCACCGGACCCACGCCGGCCGACCGCGAGCTGGCCGCGCTGGCCGGGGCGCTCGACGACGCGGAGGTGAGCCTGGTCGGGCTCAACTTCGACGCGGGCGACATGGCGGGCGGTGACCGCGGCCTGCTGTCCGCGCGGTCCACGAGCGGCCGCTTCCGCGAGAACGTCGACGTGACCGTCGCGTTCGCGCAGCGGATGGGCTGCCGGACGCTGAACGCCCTGTACGGCAACACCTCGGCCGACACCGACCAGGACCTCGCGCTGGAGAACCTGGCGCTCGCGGTGACCGCGGCCCGCCGGATCGGTGCGACCGTGGTCATCGAGGCGCTGAACTCCTACGAGAGCCCGCGGTACCCGATCACGTCCTCGAAGGCCGCGCTCGACCTGGCCGACCAGGTGCCGGGCACCGCGTTCCTCGCCGACTTCTACCACCTGTACCGCATGGGCGAGGACCTCTCCGCGCTGATCGCGACCCACGCCGCGCGGTTCGGCCACGTGCAGATCGCCGACGCGCCGGGTCGCGGCGCGCCGGGCACGGGCGAGATCGACTACGCCACCGTGCTCGGCGAGCTCGCCGCGAGCCCGTACGGCGGGCCGGTCGGCCTCGAGTACAAGCCCGCCGGACCGAGCGCCGAGAGCTTCGGCTGGCTGGAGGAGACCTCATGACCGTCGGGTTCATCGGCCTGGGCATCATGGGCGGCCCCATGGCCGCCAACCTCGTGCGCGCCGGGTTCGACGTCATCGGGTACAACCGGTCGCCCGCGTCCGTGGAGCGGCTCGTCGCCGCGGGCGGCAAGGCGGCGGACAGCGTCGAGCACGCGGTGTCCGAAGCGGACGTCGTGATCACGATGCTGCCGGACTTCCCGCAGGTGGAGGCCGTCGCGTTCGGCGCCGGCGGCATCCTCGAGTCGGCCGGGTCCGGGACGCTCTACATCGACATGTCCACGATCCGGCCGCAGACCTCGCGCCGGATCGCCACGCAGGGCGCGGAGCGCGGCCTGCGCGTCCTCGACGCACCGGTGTCGGGCGGCGAGAAGGGCGCGGTCGACGGCGTGCTGTCCATCATGGTCGGCGGCAGCGCCGAGGACTTCGCCACGGCGGCGCCGGTGTTCGACGCGCTCGGCAAGACGATCGTCCACGTGGGACCCGCGGGCGCCGGGCAGACCGTGAAGGCCGCCAACCAGCTCGTGGTCGGCGGCACCTACGCGCTCGTCGCCGAGGCCATCGTGCTGCTCGAAGCGTCCGGTGTGGACGCCGGCGCGGGTCTCGACGTGCTCGCGGGCGGGCTCGCGGGCAGCCGGATCCTCGAGCTCAAGCGGAAGAGCATGGTGGCGCGCGAGTTCGCGCCCGGCTTCCGGATCGACCTGCACCACAAGGACATGGGCATCGTGCTCGACGCCGCGCGCGAGGCCGACGTGGCCCTGCCGGCCGGCGGGCTCGTCGCGCAGCTGATCGCCGCCGCGCGCGCCCAGGGATACGGCTCGCTCGACCACTCCGCCCTGCTGAAGGTCGCGGAGTCCATCGCCGGCAGGGGAGACCGCCCATGAACAGCATTCCGTGCATGGAGGCCGCGGTGGCGGTCATGGAGTCCGAGGGTGTGGACACGGTGTTCGGCATCCCGGGCGCGGCGATCCTGCCGCTGTACGCGGCGTTGCGCACGAGCGGCATCAAGCACCTCACCGTGCGCCACGAGGAGGGCGGCACGCACGCGGCCGACGGCTGGTCCCGCGCCACCGGCAGGGTCGGGGTGTGCATCGGCACCTCCGGGCCGGCCGGCACCAACATGATCACCGGGCTGTACACCGCGCTCGCCGACTCGATCCCGATGATCTGCATCACCGGCCAGGCACCGAAGGCGAAGCTGCACCAGGAGGCGTTCCAGGCGGTCGACATCGTCGAGATCGCCAAGCCGGTCACCAAGTGGGCGGTCCAGCTCCAGGAGCCGGGCCAGGCGCCGTGGGTGTTCCGCGAGGCGTTCCGGATCGCGCGGTCCGGCCGTCCCGGCCCGGTGCTCATCGACCTCCCGCTGGATGTCCAACGTGGACTGTGCAACTACGACCCGGCGATCGACGCGCCGCTGCCGGTCGACGTGCCGCGGCCGCACCCGGCACGCGTCGACGCGGCGGTCGACATGCTGCTCGCGGCGCGGCGGCCGCTGATCCTCGCCGGCGGCGGCGTGATCATCGCCGAGGCCGCGGCGGAGCTGCGCGAGCTGGCCGAGGAGCTCGACGTCCCGGTCCAGGTCACGCTGATGGGCAAGGGCGCCTTCCCCGAGGACCACGAGCTGTTCGCCGGCCTGGCGGGCCTGCAGACCCAGACCCGCTGGGGCAACCGGGTGTTCCTCGAGTCCGACCTCGTGCTCGCGGTCGGCGCCCGGTTCGGTGACCGGCACACCGGCGACCTGTCGGTGTACACGAACGGCCGGCGGTTCATCCACGTCGACATCGAGCCGACGCAGCTCGGCAAGGTGTTCGAGCCCGACCTCGGCGTCGTGGGCCACGCCCGGCCGACGCTCGCGGCGCTGACCGAACGCGCCCGCGCGAGCGGCGGTCGGCGCGCGGGGTCGAGCATCGACCCGGCGTGGCCGGCCCGGGTGCGCGAGCTGCGTGCGACGCTGCCGCGCCGCGACGACTTCGACGACGTGCCGATCAAGCCGCCGCGGGTGTACCGGGAGCTCAACGAGTTCTTCGGGCCGGACACCACGTTCGTCACCGCCATCGGGCTGTACCAGATCTGGTCCGGCCAGTTCCAGCACACGTTCCTGCCGCGCCGCTACCTCGTCTGCGGCCAGGCCGGGCCGCTGGGCTGGGAGGTGCCGGCCGCGATCGGCGTGAAGTGCGCGTACCCCGAGCGGCAGGTGGTCGCGGTGGCCGGCGACTACTCCTTCCAGTTCCTCATGGAGGAGATCGCGGTCGCCGCGCAGTACCGGATCCCCTTCGTGATCGTGATGGTCAACAACGAGTACCTCGGCCTGATCCGCCAAGCGGAGATCCCGTACGAGATGAACTACGCCGTCGACCTGCACTACGGGGAGGGCGGCATCGACCACGTGCAGCTGATGGCCGCCTTCGGCTGCCCGGCGCGGCGCGTCGAGCGGCCCGGCGACATCCGCGAAGCGCTGGCCTGGGCATCCGCCGAGTCGGCCGCCCGGTCGCTGCCCGTGCTCGTCGAGGTCATGGTCGAGCGCGAGGCCAACGCCGCGATGGGACCGGTGTCCATCGACGCCGTCAAGGAGTTCGAACCCGTCCCGGAGCTGGAGCCCGCAGGGGACTGATTTTGGTCTAGACCCTTGACCACGGTCCGTGGTCTAGACCACACTGAGCGCCGACATCGCACCACGATGTCGGCGCTCAGTTCGGTATGGCGTAGGTCGGGGCCACTCAACGTTGAGGGAGTACGCACATGCGCAGACGTTCCATTTTCGCTGTCCTTTCCGTGGTGGCCGCGGCCGCCACGACCGTCGCGATGCTGCCCGGGGGTGCGTCGGCGGCGGGTGCGCGCGCCGCGTCGCCGGCGGCGCCGTACCTGTTCATGGGCTGGGGAGACCCGCCCTCGCCCGCGTCGGTGATGAGCTCGACCGGCATCCGCACGTTCACGATGGCCTTCGTGCTCTCCGGCGGCGGCTGCTCGCCGGCGTGGGACTCGAGCCGGCCGCTGAAGGGTGGCGTGGACGAGCAGGCCATCAACGAGATCCGGGCCGCCGGCGGTGACATCGTGCCGTCGTTCGGCGGCTGGAGCGGCAACAAGCTCGGCCCGAACTGCTCGTCGCCCGAGCAGCTCGCCGGGGCCTACCAGCAGGTCATCGACGCCTACGGGCTGTCCGCGATCGACATCGACATCGAGAACACCGACGAGTTCGAGAACGAGACCGTGCAGGACCGCATCCTGAACGCGCTCAAGATCGTCAAGCAGAACAACCCGGGCATCAGGACGATCGTCACCTTCGGCACCACGACGACCGGACCGAACTACTACGGCGGCCGCCTGGTCGACCGGGCCGCGGCGCTCGGCGCGAACATCGACGTGTTCACGATCATGCCGTTCGACTTCGGCAGCTCGAACATCGCCACCGACACGATGAACGCCGCGACCGGGCTGAAGGACCGCCTGAAGACGGCCTTCGGCTGGTCGGATGCGGAGGCGTTCCGCCACGTCGGGATCTCCGGCATGAACGGCCTGTCCGACCAGCAGGAGATGACCTCGCTCGACGCGTGGTCGCAGATCACGTCGTGGGCGCGGTCGAACGGGTTGGGGCGCCTGGCGTTCTGGGCGGTCAACCGCGACCGCGGCTGCCCGGGTGGCGGCGTCGTGTCCAACTGCAGCGGCATCGACCAGCCCGCCTGGGAGTTCACGCGGATCACCGCCGGATTCTGAGTCTGGTCAGCAGACTCAGACTGCTATCGTGTGCCCCATGACGACGTCCTGGGGAGAGCCACGCAGCAAGACCGTCACCTGGTACGACCCGATGGTCGGCGCGGTGGCCGGCGCGGAGATGTCCGGATTGGACTATCTCCGCGCCGTGCTGCGTGGTGAGCTGCCGCCGCCTCCGATCGGCGGCCTCATGTCGTTCCAGCCGGAGACGGTCGAGCCGGGCGACGTGGTCTTCTCGTGCGAGCCGGACGAGTCGGTGTACAACCCGATCGGCCTGGTGCACGGGGGACTGGTGTGCACGCTGCTGGACTCGGTGGCCGGGTGCGCGGTGCACTCGACCCTGCCGGCCGGCGTGGGGTACACCTCCGTCGAGATCAAGGTGTCCTACCTGCGACCCGTGCGCGCGGACACCGGCAAGCTCCTCGCGCACGGCTGGGTGGTCAAGCCGGGCCGGCGGCTGGCATTCGCGGAGGCGGACGTGCGCTCCCCGGACGGCAACCTGGTCGCGACGGCGACCAGCACGCTGCTCGTCATGAGCTGAGTCAACCCGGCTCCAGCCGGACTCGATCGGATTACGACCGCGGCTGCCGACTCTGGGTGTAGCCAACCCGAGGAGGCACGCGATGACGGCGACGTTCAGTGCTCGTTCCGACGTCTCGACGGTCGGCGTCGTGGGGCTGGGGGACACCGGCCTGCCGCTGGCGCTGTCCCTCGCCGACGCCGGCACGCTGACCACCGGGCTCGACATCGATCCGGTCAAGATCGCCGCGCTGCGGGTGGGGGAGTCGTACACGCCGGCGGTGTCGGCCGACGCGCTGGAGTCGACCGCGGACTGGTTCGAGGCGACCTCGGACCCGACTCGCCTGGCGGGCCTGGACTCCTACGTGATCTGCGTGCCGGTCCCGGTCGGCCTCGACGGTTCGGTCGACCTGCGCCACGTCCTGGGCGCCGCCGACCTGCTCGGCCCGCTGCTGCGCCCGGGCGCGGCCGTGGAGGTGCGCACGACCGTGCCACCGGGCGTGATCACGCTGCTCGCGGCCCGGCTCGGGACGGCGAGCGGGCTGCGGCCGGGCGTGGACTTCCGCATCACCGGCGCGTAGCCCTCGTCAGGCGCCGACGCCGGCCAGCCCGGTCTCGGTGGCCACCTCGGTGGCCGTGCGGATGAAGGCGGCCAGGGGGCGGGACCGGCTCTCCTCCGGCCAGGCCAGCAGCAGCGTGATCAGGGTGCCGTCGAGGACCGGGACGGCGACCAGGTCGCGGCGCAGGTGCAGGCGTACCGACTCGGGGAGCACCGCCACGGCGCGGCCGAGCGCGACGAGCTGCGTCACCTGGCCCGTGTCGCGGATGAGCGGGCCAGGCGCCGGGTCGTCCGCGCTCCAGCGGGGGAACGTCTCGCCGGCCAGGTCGGCCATCGTCACGGAGGTCCGCCCGGCGAGGCGGTGGTCGCGGCGCAGGACGACGACCTCGCGCTCGGTCAGCAGCTCCTCGGTCGCGAAGCCGGCCGGGTCGTCGTGCGGGGTACGCAGCAGCGCGATGTCCGCGTGGCCCTCGCGCAGCAGGTTCTCCTGCTCGCCGATGCCGCAGATCTCGACCTCCACCTCGACCGCGTCCGGGTGCGCGGCGAACCGCGCCAGGATCGGGTCGAGCAGGCCCGCGTCGCCGCCGGGCTTGGTGACCAGCACCAGCCGCGGATCGACCTGGCCCGCGCGCGTGGCCCGCCGGGCCGCCGCCTCGAGCGAGGTCAGCGCCTTGCGGCCCTCGTGCAGCAGGACCTCGCCGGCCGGGGTGAGCGCGATCTGCCGGCCGCCCCGGTCGAAGAGCTGGACGCCGAGGCGGCGCTCCAGCCGCTGCACCGCGCGGGACAGCGGCGGCTGCGCCATGCCCAGCCGCTGCGCCGCCCGGCCGAAGTTGAGCTCCTCGGCGACCACCACGAATTTTCTGATGTACTCCGCGATGTCGGCACTACCGGCGTACGTGCCGTCTCGGCGATCCATGTGTCCGGCTCACCCTCGTTCCCGGTCAGGACGGAATCCCTCCCGCAGAGCGTAGGTCGACGAGACCGGACTCAGCCGAGCACCTTCGCCTTGGCCTGCGCGTAGTCCCCGTCGGAGAGCGCGCCCCGCTCGTGCAGGTCGGCCAGCTTGGTCAGCTCGTCCGCGGTGCTCACCGTGCTGGTCGCCGCGACCTCCTGGATGTACTGGCGCGACCGCTCTTCGTTCCGCTGGGCCTGCGCCCGGGCCCGCTCGTTCATCGACCGGCCCCGGACGATCAGGTAGGTCAGGGCACCCAGCCACGGCAGCACGATCAGGAACAGCGTCCAGCCCGCCTTGCCCCAGCCGGACAGCTCGTGGTCGCGGAAGATGTCGCCCAGGATCGCGATCAGGAGCCAGATCCAAGCGAACAACACGAAGAACCAGAAGATCGACACCATCACGTCCCACAGCGACATCGCCAACTCCTCACCGGGCCGGCACCCGGCGCCCCGGGTGAGGCGAGGCAGTGACCCTGCGCTCAGCCTCCACCGGGCGCGCTCCGCAGATCTCATTCACCGCGGGTGACATCCGAACCATTCCCGCGGTACGGCCCGTCCTTACTGCCTGGCCATCACTGCCTCGCCATCGCGATGCGTATCTCGGACTCGGTGTCGGTGATGAGGTCGCCGCTCAGGTCGACGGTGACCTCGTGCAGGACGCCGGTGAAGCGGAACGGGTTCTCGTAGTCCGCGACGACGGGCGACCCGAGGTTCGCGCCACAGGACATCCCGCCCGGGTTGAACATGATCGGCACGGTGACCGGGAGGTCGGCCTCCGCGACGAGGTGTTCGTCGACGTAGAGCTGGGCGTGGCCGGGTGCGCCCATGCCGTTGTCGAAGTCCGGCTTGCCGGTCGGTTCGAACTCGAACCGCAACCGGTGCCTGCCTTCGGGCAGTGGCTGGTCGGAGGTCACCCGGTGGACTGCCGCGAACTCCTGCTTCAGCGTCGGCGGCTGACGCGGCGTGCGGTGCGGCGGCCGGTGCGGCGGGCGATTCTGCGTGATCCGAACATGGTCTGTTCTCCTTGCGGTGTCAGCGTCGGCCGGTGGCGGCCATTTCCTGGGTGTGCAGTTCCTTGCCCTCCTCGGCACTCAGCATCCCGATGCCGATCAGGTCCAGCGGGCTGACGAAACCGTCGCTGAGGCGGTAGCCGCCGGCCGACGCGATGGCGTCGCGCAGCGGGATCGCCCAGCGGTGTTCCAGCAGCACGAGTGCCGCGGCCGAGCCGTTCGGGATCTCCGCCAGGACGTCCCACGCGTCCTCGTCGGTGTAGATCTCGATGCCGTCCGCGGCGGCCGCGGCGCCGGCGACCGCGCCGGCCGCCATGCCCTCCTCGCCGTCGATGCCGAGGCCGATCAGCGCGCCGATCTTGGTGCCGAGCTCGACGGCCTCCTCGTCGGACAGGTTGCTCAGGTGCATCACCTCGACGTTGCCGTCCGGGTCCTTGTGCACCGCGAGGGCGTCCACGACGTTGACCGTGCCGCTCTCCCTCAGGCGTTCGAGCTCGGCGATGATCTGGCCGTGGAAGTTCGGTTCGGGAAAGCCCAGCACGATGAGCTGGACGGGTCCGATCGTCATGACATGTCCTCTCGGCGGTCGTGGCCCCACCGTCGACCGCCGCCCCGCGGATCGCCTCACCCAAAACACCCGAGCCGAGGTTCGGCCGGCGTCCACGGCCTCATCCGTGACGGATGACCAAACCTCGGGGCGAGGCGGCCACACTCGACGGGAGGCGACCGGCACACCGAAGGGCTCGCCATGGACATGACCGCCGGTCTGCTCATCATGGCGATGATCTTCCTGTGGGGCACGGTGTCCACCCGCCTCGTCCGCGCGGACCTGACGGCGCCGATCGTGTTCGTGGCGGCCGGCGCGCTGCTGGGCGCGACCGACCTCGTCGACGCGTCGACGGCTCCGGAGACGCTCACCCCCCTGGTCGAGATCGCCCTGGTGTGGATCCTGTTCTCCGACGCCGCCCGGGTGCCGGTCCAGGAGCTCCGGCACGACCTCGGCCGGTGCCTGCGGCTCCTCGGCCTCGGCCTGCCACTGACCATGCTGGCCGGCTGGGGGCTGGCGGCCTGGCTGTTCCCCGGGCTCGGGGTCTGGCTGGCCCTGCTCGTGGGTGCGGCCCTGGCACCCACCGACGCCGCCCTGGGCGTCACCGTGGTGACCAACCCGGCCGTACCGTCGCGCGTCCGCCGGCTGATCACCGTGGAGAGCGGCCTCAACGACGGGATCGCCACCCCGGTCGTCATGGTCGCGATCGCCGGGGCGGCCTCGGCCGAAGGCATCGCGGACGCGGAGGGGCTGACTGAGGCCCTCGCCGAGCTGGCCATCGGCGCGCTCGTCGGCGTCGTCGCGGGGTTCGCCGGCGGCTGGCTGCTGCGCCGGGCACGCCGCCGCGGGTGGGCCGCCGAGGACTTCACGGGCATCGGTGTCCTCGCGCTGGCGCTCGTCGCCTACGAGACCGCGGTCGTGTTGGGCGGCAACGGGTTCGTCGCCGCCTTCTGCGGCGGCATGGCCTTCGGCGCGGCCGCCGGCAAGCGGGCCCCCGAGGAGCTGGTGTTCCTCGAGCAGGCCGGCAGCCTGGTGTCCCTGCTGGTGTGGCTCGGGTTCGGCGCGATCGCCGTCCCCGTCGTGTTCGACCGGATCGACCTGGCCACCGTCCTGTACGCGGTACTCAGCCTGACCCTCGTGCGGATGGTCCCGGTCGCGCTGTCCTTGTGGGGTACCGGCATGAACCGCGACACGGTGCTGTTCGTGGCCTGGTTCGGCCCACGCGGGCTCGCCTCCCTGCTCTTCGCGCTCCTGGCGCTCGAGGAGCTCGGCGCGAACGCGGACGAGGCCGTGGCCGTCATCGGCCTGACGGTCCTGATGAGCGTGGTCGCGCACGGGCTGAGCGCCGGCCCGCTGGCCGTCCGGTACGGCAAGGCCGAGGCCGCCCGCGGGCCGGAGTCCGGCGGCGCGGTCGCCGACCTGCCGGTTCGCGGCCTGCCCCGCCGACCTCGCACCACGCCGACATAGCCGGCTGTCTCATACCCTCAGGGTATTGGTCGCCACCCAGCCGGTCTTGGCGCTTTCGCGCGGGCACTGCTGGGCTGGAGCCATGGCGGAAACGACGGTGGCCCTGGTGACCGGGGCGAACAAGGGGATCGGATACGAGATCGCGCGCGGGCTGGCCGCGCGGGGGAGCACGGTGCTGCTGGGTGCGCGCGACGCCGGGCGGCGGGCCGAGGCGGTGCAGCGGCTCGCGGACGAGGGACTCGAGGTGACCGGTATCGAGCTGGACGTGACCGACCGGGCGACGATCGCGGCCGCGGCCGAGACGATCGGGGAGCGGTACGGCCGGCTGGACGCCCTGGTGAACAACGCCGGCATCACCGGGGATCACGCGCAGGCACCCGGCGCGGGCGGGGTCGACGAGGTGCGGCGGGTGTTCGACGTCAACGTGTTCGGCGTGATCGCGGTGACGGACGCGATGCTGCCGCTGCTGCTGCGGTCGGCGGGTGCCCGGGTCGTGAACGTGTCGAGCACGGTCGGCTCGCTGGCGGACATGTCGTCGCCGACGAGCATCATGGCCGACATGCCCGCGATGCTGGGCTACCCGGTGTCGAAGACGGCGCTGAACGCGGTGACCACGCAGTACGCCAAGCACCTGCGCAAGGACGGCGTGCTGGTGAACTCGGTGTGCCCGGGCTACGTGGCGACGGACCTGAACGGCGAGCGCGGGTTCCGCACCCCGGAGCAGGGCGCGGCCATCGCGATCGAGCTGGCTCTCGCGGGCTCGGACGGCCCCTCGGCGGGCTTCTTCGACGACGCGGGCCGCGTGGCCTGGTGACCGGACGTTCGCGGCACCCGGGTGTTGGACCCGGGTGCCGCGAACGTTGGGCTCGCGGGGGCGGGGCGTGTGCCGGGTTCAGGTTCGCAGCCAGGCCGTGGTGTCCGGCGGCAGGGTCTGGCTGACCGGTCCGCTCGCCAGCAGCACCTCGCGGTGCGCCGGCAGGGGGACCGGCTCGGTGGACAGGTTCACCACGCAGGCGAACCCGTCGCCGCGGGCGAAGGCCAGCACCCCGGACGGCTGGTCCAGCCACGCCATGGGACCGTCGCCCAGCGCGGGCTGCCCGGCACGCAGCCGCAGCGCGCGCCGGTACAGCTCGAGCATCGAGTCCGGGTCGCCGGTCTGGCGCTCGACCGTGCACGCCGACCACGCCGCGGGCTGCGGCAGCCACGGTGCCGCGCCGGTCGAGTTGAACCCGAACGGCGCCGCGTCGCCCGACCACGGGATCGGCACCCGGCAGCCGTCCCGGCCGATGTCCGCGCCCGCGGTCCGCGCGAACACCGGGTCCTGGCGCACCTCGTCGGGCAGGTCCTCCACTTCGGACAGGCCGAGCTCCTCGCCCTGGTAGATGTAGACGGCGCCGGGCAGCGCCAGCGTGAGCAGCGCGGCGGCGCGGGCCCGGCGGGTGCCGAGCTCGCGGTCCGTCGGCGCCAGGTGCTGGCGGTCGGCGAAGGAGAACGACGTGTCCGCGCGGCCGTAGCGGGTGACGTGGCGGGTGACGTCGTGGTTGGACAGCACCCACGTGGCCGGCGCGCGCACGGGCGCGTGCGCGGCCAGCGTGGCGTCCACGACGGAGCGCAGCCGGCGCGCGTCCCACGGGCAGGACAGGAAGTCGAAGTTGAACGCCGAGTGCAGCTCGTCCGGCCGCAGGTACATCGCGAACCGCTCGGGGTCGGGCAGCCACATCTCGCCGACGAACACGCGCTTGTCCGGGTAGCCGTCCGCGATCCGCCGCCAGGTCCGGTAGACCTCGTGCACACCGTCCACATCGGAGTACGGCAGCGGGCCGTCCGGGTCCGCGACGTCGGGCAGCCCGTCGGCCTTGACCAGCCCGTCGGCGACGTCGATGCGGAAGCCGTCCACGCCGCGGTTGAACCAGAACCGCAGGATGTCCTCGAACTCCTCGGCCACCTCCGGGTTCGTCCAGTTGAGATCCGGCTGCCGCGAGGAGTACAGGTGCAGGAACCACTCGCCGGGCGAGCCGTCCGGCTCGGTCACCCGCGTCCAGGCCGGCCCGCCGAAGCGGGACTGCCAGTTGTTCGGCGGCAGCTCGCCGTGCGCGCCGCGGCCGCGGCGGAACCAGAACCGCTCCCGCTCCAGCGAGTCCGGGCCGGCGGCCAGCGCCGCGGCGAACCACGGGTGCTCGTCGGAGCAGTGGTTCGGGACGATGTCGATGATGATCCGGATGCCGAGGGTGTGCGCCTCCTCGATCAGCTTCTCCGCCTCGGCGAGCGTGCCGAACGCCGGCTCGATGTCGCGGTAGTCGGACACGTCGTAGCCGCCGTCGTCCATCGGCGACGGGAACCACGGGTTGAACCAGATCGCCTCGATGCCGAGATCGGCCAGGTACGGCAGCTTCGCCCGCACGCCGGCGAGGTCGCCGGTGCCGTCGCCGTCGCCGTCCGCGAAGCTGCGGACGTACACCTGGTAGATCGCGGCGCCGCGCCACCAGTTCTGTGCCACCGAATCAGTCACCCGAATCACCCCTTGAGACTGCCGGCGGACAGGCCGGCGAGGATCTGACGTTGGAACACGAGGAAGGCCGCGACCATCGGGATGCTCGCGAGCACGAGCCCGGCGAGCATGAGGTTGATCGGCGTGTCGGGCTCGAACCGCTGCAGCGCCACCGACAGCGTCTGGATGCCCGGGTCCTGCAGGACCAGCAGCGGCCAGATGAAGTCCTTCCAGGCGGCCACGATGGCGAAGATCGACACGACCGCGAGGATCGGCCGGGACAGCGGCAGCACGATCCGCACCATCGTCGTGACGCTGCCCGCGCCGTCGATGCGGGCCGCGTCCAGCAGCTCGGTGGGGATCTGGTCGAAGAACCGCTTGAGCAGGTAGAGGTTGAACGCGTTCGCGGCGGCCGGCAGCCAGATGGCGGCCGGGTTGTTGATCAGGTTGACGCCGAGGACGGGGACGTCGGTGATCGTCAGGTACGTGGGCACCAGCAGCGCGGAGGCCGGCAGCATCAGCGTGGCCAGCATCAGCCCGAGGATCCAGTTGCCCAGCACCGGGCGCAGCTTCGACAGCGCGTACGCCGCCGGCACGATGACCGCGAGCTGGATCAGCCACGCGCCGGCCGCCACGACCACGGTGTTGCGGAAGTAGCCGGCCAGGTCCATGAAGTCCCATGCCTCCACATAGGACCCGACGCCGAACCGTTCGGGCAGGATCGTCGGCGGCGTGCGAGCGAGCTCGGGCGCGGTCTTCATGGCGCCGAGCAGCATCCAGACGAGCGGCACCACGAACGCGACCGTGAACAACGCGAACACGACCACGAACACCAGCCAGTAGCCGGCCCGGCCGCGCGGTCCGCGCAGCGTCCAGGGGGAGAGCAGCGTGCGTTCCGCCATCGTCAGCTCCCGCTCTTCGTGAGCTTGAGGTAGAGGGCGGAGAACCCGCCGAGGAAGACGAACAGCAGCAGGCTCATCGCGCTCGCCGTGCCGAAGTCGTTGTAGGTGAAGGCGTAGCGGTAGAGCAGCAGCAGGACGGTCACGGTGGAGTCCTCCGGGCCGCCGCCGGTCATCACGTACGGCTCGGTGAACACCTGCATGGTGGCCACGATCTGCATGAGCAGCATGACCAGCAGCACGAAGCGGGTCTGCGGGATCGTGACGTGCCGCAGCCGCTGCCAGACGTTCGCGCCGTCCAGCTCGGCCGCCTCGTACAGCTCGCCGGGGATCGTGGCGAGCGCGGCGAGGTAGATCAGCGTGGCCGAGCCCATGGCCGCCCAGGTGGCGACGAGGACGAGCGAGAGCATCGAGGTGTGCGTGGAGTTCAGCCACGCGAGCCCGGGCAGGCCGACCGCGCGGAGCATGCTGTTGAACAGGCCCGGACCCGGGTCGTAGAACCACTTCCAGAGGATCGCGACGACCACCGGCGGCAGCATCACGGGCAGGTAGACGACCATCCGGAAGTACGCCTTGGCGTGCCGCAGCTCGTTCAGCACCACGGCGACGGCGAACGGGATGGCGAAGCCGACGACGAGCGCCAGCCCGGTGAACAGCAGCGTGTTGCGCCACGCGATGGCGAACAGCGGGTCGGCGAACAGCGTCGCGAAGTTCTGCCAGCCCACCCACTCCGGGGCGGTGACGAAGTTGACCTGCTGGAAGCTCAGCAGCACGCCGCGGATGATCGGGTACCAGGAGAACAGCGCGAAGCACGCGAGCGCCGCGCAGAGGAAGCCGTACGCGGTGAGGTTGTCGGTGACGCGCCGGCGCAGCCGGCCGGTCGCCTGCCCCGCACGCACGCCGTCCACTTCGGACGGCGGGCGCACGGGGAGCGTGGTGGTCGACATGCGCTACTTGACCTGGGCGAGCGCCGTGTTCACCTTGCCCGCGGCGTCGGCGAGCAGCTTGCCGATGTCGGCGTTGCGGTCGGTCAGCACGCCCTGCATCACGTTGTCCAGGGCGGCGTAGACCTGCTGGGCGTTGGGCGGCTCGATCTTCGGGTCGAGGTCGGTCAGCCCGTCCACGAAGGACTCGTAGTTCTCGACAGGGACCGTGGCGTACTTCTCCTTGAGCGACTCCTGCTTGTCGCGCACCGCACCGGTCCAGATGTCGGCCGCCGGCGAGGCGGGCAGGCCGATCGGCTGGTCCTGGTCGGCGTAGCGCTTGAGGTTGGCGTCCATGCGGTCCGGGTTGAGGTACTTCCACTGGACCCACTCGAGGCCGGCCTTGATCTTGTCGGGCGTGGCCTTCGGGTTGACCATGTAGCCCTCGCCGCCGATCAGCGTGCCGTTGCCGCCGGGCAGCGGGGCCAGGCCGTAGTCGGCGTAGTCGCCCTTGAACTGGTTGACCAGCACGGGGACGTTGTCCGGCGCGGCGAGGTACATGCCGAGCTGGCCGGCGCCCATCATCCGCTGCACGTCCTCGATGACCAGGAGCTGCTTCTGGCCCATCGTGTTGTCGTCCCAGCGCATGGCGTGCAGGGTCTCGGCGACCTCGCGGCCCTGGTCGTTGTCGAAGTCGGCCCGCCAGGCGCTGCCGTCCTTCTTCGCGATGTCGCCGCCCATCGAGTACATCCAGGTCGTGAAGTGCCAGCCGCCCTGGTTGTTCTTGCTGTACTCGGCGAAGCCGACCGTGTTCGCGCCCAGCGCGGCGATCTTCTTGGCGGCCGCGCGCACGTCGTCCCAGGTGGCCGGCGGCTGGTCGGGGTCGAGGCCGGCCTCGGTGAAGAGCTTGCGGTTGTAGAGCAGGCCCATCGAGTAGTTGGCGGTGGGCAGGCCGTACACGCGGCCCTGGTCGTCGGTGAAGATCTTCTTGAGCTCGGGCTGGAGGTCGTCCACGTAGGGGACGTCCTTGACGTAGTCCGTGATGTCCGCGGCCTGGTGGCGGGCGATGAGGTTCGCGGGGTCGGTGAGGTAGACGTAGAACACGTCCTCCAGCTGGCCGCCGGCGAGCTTGGCGGCGAACGTCTTCGGGTCCATGAAGCCCTCGCGGGGCTGGATGTCGATGTCCGGGTGGGCCTTCTCGAACGCGGCGACGTCCTCGTCGAAGATCTTGCGTTCGAACGGCTGGGTCTTCGGGGGCTGGCCGTTGACCGTGATGCTGACCTTGCCGCCCGCACCGGTGTCGCCGTCGTCGGTGCCGCAGGCCGTGGCGGCCAGGCCGAGGCCGGCCACCAGGACGAGCGCCAATGACCTGCGCTGGATGGGTGTGCTCATCGTCGATCAACCCTTGCGTGAGGACGGGGTGAAAATCTGTGACCCACACCATAGGACTCGTGAACTATCCGCCGCAATAGTCCAACAGAGTCTTGCAATTCCACGACTCTAGATGGGTACGGACGTACGAACGCCCCGGCGCGTGCCTGCGCCGGGGCGTTCGGTGTGCCGGTTACGCCAGGCTGTGCCGGCGCGCGGGGGCGGGCGCCGCCGAGGCGCGGACCACCAGCTCGGGCTCGAACAGCAGCTCCTCCATGGAGACCTCGATGCCCGCGATCTGGTTGGCGAGCAGCTCGACCGCGGCCCGGCCCATGGCCTCGATCGGCTGGCGGACCGTGGTCAGCGGCGGGTCGGTGCACGTCATGAGCGCGGAGTCGTCGTAGCCGATGACCGACACGTCCTCGGGCGTGCGCAGGCCCATGCGGCGCACCGCGCGGACGACGCCCAGCGCCAGCGGGTCGCTCGCGCAGATCAGCCCGGTCATGCCGTTCTGCACCAGCCGCGTGCCGACGGCCTGGCCGCCCTCGACGGAGAACATCGTGTGGCCGACGTTGTGCTCGTCCACGGCGAGCCCGATCCGCTCCGCGCAGCCGCGGAACGCCGCCAGCTTGCGCTGCGAGGGGATGTGGTCGCGCGGGCCGAGCACGATGCCGATCTGCGCGTGGCCGAGCGCGACCAGGTGGCCGAACGCCTGCTCGACGGCGACCGCGTCGTCGCAGGAGACCACCGGATAGTCGAGCTCGATGGCCGCGTTGACCAGCACGACCGGGAGCTTGCGGCGGGCGAGCTGGTAGTGGTGGTCGTGCGGGGCGTCGGCCTCGGCGTGGCTGCCGCCGGCGAACACCACGCCGGAGACCTGCTGGGCGAGCAGCAGCTCGACGTAGTCCGGCTCGGAGACCCCGCCCGTGCAGGTGCACAGCACCGGCGTGAAGCCCTGCTGCGCGAGCGCGCTGCCGACCACGTCGGCGAGCGCGGGGAAGATCGGGTTCTGCAGCTCGGGCAGCACGAGCCCGACGAGCCGGGCCCGCTCGCCGCGCAGCTGCGTCGGGCGCTCGTAGCCGAGCACGTCCAGCGCGGTCAGCACGGCCTGGCGGGTCGCCTCGGAGACGCCCGGTTTGCCGTTGAGCACGCGGCTCACGGTCGCTTCGCTGACACCGACCTTCTGAGCTACTTCTGACAGCCGTCGTTGCGCCATGACCGCAACTCTACGACAAGCTGTGCAAGTTCTTGCGTTGGCTTGCGGCTCGCCACGCGTCCTCGTCGAGCGAGTAGCACACCTCGCCGTGCTCGGAGCCCTCGATCGGCGCGTAGGGCGGGTGGTAGAGGTACTCGAGGCGCATGCCGAGCTTTTCCATGATCCGCCGCGAGCGGGTGTTCACGGCCATGGTCTCCGCGAAGATCCGCCGCAGCCCGCGCTCGGTGAAGCCGTACTCGACCAGCGCGCGCGAGCCCTCGGTGCCGTATCCCTTGCCCCACGCGGCCTTCCGCAGCCGGTAGCCGAGCTCGGCCTCGTCCGGCGGCGAGTCGATGCGCGGCCGCAGCATGAACCAGCCGACGAACGCCCCGTCGGCCTTGGCGTGTCCGGCGAACGCGCCGAAGCCGGGAAAGCGGGTGTAGTCGCGGATCATGGCGGGCAGCACGCCGGTCTCGACGCGGATGCGCGGGGTCGGCCGCCCACCGGTGGTGTACCGCATGACCTCCGGGTCGCTGTCCAGGTCGACCAGCAGCTCGTAGTCGTCCCTGGTGAACCGCCGCAGGACGAGCCGTTCGGTGGTCGCCACAGGGTCCGTGCCCGTTTCCATGCCCGGATCCTGTCAGCGGGGGAGCGCCTCGTGGACCGAATTACCGATGTAGGTTCGCGGATCGTGAGCAGCTCCGCCTACCTCCTCCCGCGTACCTCCGACGAGTACCGCCGCCTGCGGCTGCAGTCGGGGATCTGGGAACCCGCCACGACGCGGCTCCTCGACCGGGTCGGCATCGCCCCCGGTGCCCGCTGCCTCGACGTCGGCTGCGGGCCGGGCGAGGTGCTGCGGCTGCTCGCCGAGCGCACCGGCCCGGGCGGCTCGGTGACCGGTGTCGACGTGGACGGCGCCGTCGGACGCGAGGCGCTCTCGGTGCTGCGGGCGACGGTCGAGACGCCGGTCGACTTCGTCGAGGGCGACGCGCGCGACCTCGACCTGCCGGCGTTCGACGTGGTGTACGTGCGCCTCGTGCTCATGCACCTGGCCGACCCCGTGGCGTTCCTGCGCCGGCTCCACGACCTGGTCGCGCCCGGCGGGGTGCTGGTCGTGCAGGACTACGACACGGCCGGCATGGACACGTGGCCGCGGCTCGCGTGCTGGGACGAGTTCACCGGCGTCATGGACGGCGTCTACGCCCGGACCGGCGGCGACCCGCGCTGCGGGCTGCGCCTGCCGGCGCACTTCGCCGCCGCGGGGATCGGCGCGCCGGACGGCACGGACGTGGCCGGCGTGCTCGCCCCGATCGCGGACACGGGCGGTTTCCTGCCGGCGTCGTACTCGAGCGCGCTGCCCGCGGCCCTGCGCCTCGGCATCACCACGCGCGAGAAGGCCGACGCCTGCCTCGCGGAGTTCGCGGCGGCCGCGGCCGACCGAGCCAACTACGTGCGGCTGCCCACGATGGTGGGCGCCTACCGGCGCAAGCCGGCCTGACCGGTGTGTCGCCGCCCCGGTCCGGCTCGCGGGGTGGCAGCATGATCCCGTCTCCGAGCCGGAGGGCGGTGCCGAGGTGGCGGATCGCGAGCTGGTGCTGCCGGCCACGGTGTTGACCACGCACCTGGAGTCCTGCGCGGCCGAGCTCGCCGCCGACCCCGAGCCGCCCGACGACCTCGCCGTGGTCCTCGCCCGGCTCGTCTCCGGGCAGCGCCACATCGCCGCCGCGCTCGCCCGGATCGCCGGTCAGCTCGACGGCGCGCCGGCCGCCGACCGGGTCGCGCTGGCCGAGGTTCTGCGGGCCGCCGCGCGCGCTTCCGGGCACGCCGCGGACGCCCTCGCAGAAGGCGAACATCTGTTCGAATAAATACCCGTTTGGGCCTGTGACCTGCCGATGAACGGCGATAGCCTGCGTGTGTCGTCGAGTGACATCGTCGGGGAAGGGACCCATATGCGAAGCGTCTGGAACGGCACGATCAAGATCGGTGCGGCCACCATCCCGGTGCGGGCCTACGGCGCCACCGAGGAGCAGAACACCGGCCTGCACCACGTGCACGTCGCCGACGGAGGCCGGGTGCGCCATCGCAAGGTCTGCGAGGTCGACGGCGAGACGCTGCACGGCGAGGACGTGGCCCGCGGCTACGTGCTGCCGGGCGGCGAGACCGTCGTGCTGACCGACGAGGACCTCGCCAAGCTGCCGTTGCCCACGTCGCGGGCCATCGACGTGCAGGCGTTCGTGCCGCTGGCGGAGATCGACCCGATCTACTTCGCGCGGAGCTACCACCTGGAGCCGGAGCCCGCGGGGACCAAGCCGTACGTGCTGTTCGTCGAGGCGCTGGCGCAGTCCGGCCGGGTGGCGGTCGTCAAGGTCGCGTTACGCGGGCGGGAGTCGCTGGGCGTGCTGCGCGTCCGTGACCAGGTCGTCCTGCTGGAGACGATGCTGTGGCCGGACGAGATCCGCACGCCGGACTTCCCGTTCCGCCACCAGGACGTGCCGATCTCGGCGGCCGAGCGCCAGGAGGCGACGCTGCTGATCGAGGCCCTGAGCGAGCGGTTCAGCCCGGGCCGCTACACCGACCGCTACCGCGAGGCGCTCCAGGCCCTGGTGCGCGCCAAGATCGAGGGCAACGAGCTGGTCCAGCCGACGACGGCCGCCCAGGACGCCGGCGCGACCGACCTGCTCACCGCCCTGCGCGAGACCCTGGTCGACCGCCGCGACGCGGTGGCCGGCGCCCGGGCCGCAGCAGACCGAGCCGCCGAGGAAAGCGCCACCGCCCGCGCCACCGCCTCCCGCTCCCGAACCCCCACCTCCCCGTAACCCACCCGACCCGCGAGTCCAACGCCCCCGACCCGCGAGTCCAACCCTCCAGACTCGCGAGTCCCCCGTTGTGGCCCGCGAGTCCCCCGTTGTGGCAGGCGTGTCCCCCGTTGCGGCAGGCCCGTTCCTGCGCGGTGCGCGCGAGACTCGCCTCGCAACGGGGGACTCGCGGGTGCGCAACGGGGGACACGCGGACTGGAACGGGGGACACGCGGTGCGGAACGGGGGACTCGCGGGGTCTGTGGGGTGGGTCAGGAATCTTCGTCGTCCAGCATGCCTTCGCGGAGTTGTTCCAGGGTGCGGGCCAGCAGGCGGGACACGTGCATCTGCGAGATGCCGATCCGGTCGGCGATCTGGGTCTGGGTCATGTGCCGGAAGAACCGGAGCGTCAGGATCGTGCGCTCCCGCTCCGGCAGCCGCTCGATCAGCGGGCGCAGCGACTCGTAGTCCTCCACACCGTCCAGTGCCGAGTCCGTCTCGCCCAGGGTCTCGCCCAGCGAGTCCGAGTCGGCGTCCGGCGAGAGGGCCTCGTCGAGCGACATCGAGTGGTACGCGTTGCCCGCCTCGAGACCCTCGTACACCTGCTCCTGGCTCAGGTCCAGGTGCCGGGCGAGCTCCGACGGCGTGGGCGCGCGGCCGAGCCGCTGCGACAGCTCCGCGCTCGCGGAGTTGATCGCCAGGTTCAGCTCCTTGAGCCGCCGCGGCACGTGCATCGACCAGCTGGCGTCGCGGAAGTGGCGGCGGACCTCGCCCATCACGGTCGGCACCGCGAACGACAGGAAGTCCGTGCCGCGGTCGGGCTGGAACCGGTCGACGGCGTTGATCAGGCCCAGGGTCGCCACCTGCACCAGGTCCTCGCGCGGCACGCCGCGGTTGGAGAATCGGGCCGCGATGTGCTCGGCCAGCGGCAGGTGACCCGTCACCAGCTTGTTGCGCAGCTCGGCCCGCGCCGGGTCGCCTTCGTCGAGCGCCGCCATCTCGTCGAACAGCGGTGCCAGATGTTCGTAGCCGGTGTCCGGGTTCGACCGGCTCTTGGCGTGCGAACTCTGTGTCTCGGTCACGCCGCTGTACCGTCCGCTCGGCGCTTCGCGACCTCGATGTGCACGAGGTGCTGCCCGCCGTCCGGCTCGACCCAGCTGTTCGCGTGATCGGTGAGGGTCGTCAGCACTCTCCAGCCGAACGAGTCGCTGCTCGGCTTCGTGTCGCTGATGGACCGGATGCTGACCACGAAGCGGATCTCGTCCTTCTTCACCGTGAACACGCAGCGCAGCGCGGCATCCGGCACGGCGCGGGTGATGAGGGTCGAACAGGCCTCGTCGACCGCCAGCTTCAGGTCGGCGATCGCGTCCAGATCGAAGTCGGCGCGCATCGCGATGCTCGACGTCAGCGACCGGATGATGGGTAGATTGGTGAGCTCCGCACCTAGCCGCAACTCGATCTCGTCAGGACTGCCGTCCCGTGCTCCCACGCTCATGGTGCTCCTCTACCCCGATTTTCGGTTGGGAAACCCTCTGCGACCGGCGACTTTACCGTGAAACACGCCACTACGGACTCCCGTCGCGCGGCGAGCGCGCGGAACCGCCCTTACGGTGGAGGTGCCCGCCGTCGAGGGAAGGAGCCAACATGTTGGCGGTTACGGATGCGGCAGCACAGGCGATCGACGCGCTGACCACGCAGGGCGGGGTCGAAGACCAGGGCGGTCTTCGATTCTCGATGCAGGCGCAGTCGGACTCGCAGGCAGCGCTGGCGCTCACGGTGGCGTCGGAACCGGTCGACGGCGACCAGGTTGTCACCGCGGACACCGGTGCGCACGTGTTCCTGGAGGAGCAGGCGGCCGACTACCTGTCCGACAAAGTGCTTGACGTGCAACAGGACGACGAAGGCCAGCTGAACTTCGCGGTGCTCGAACGCGCCTCCTGACGCACGTCCCGAACACGGGAAACGCCGGTGCCCGAGGGCACCGGCGTTTCTCTGTCCTCTATAGAGCGTCAGCGGCCGAGGGCCTTCTGCAGCTGCTGCTTCGTCATCTTCGAACGCCCGCGGACGTTCTTCTTGCGGGCCTCGTTGTACAGCTGGTCGCGCGTCGGGCCGCCCGGTCCCTGCCGGTTGCCGGACCGCTTGCCGCCACGGTGCTGCGGTGAGACGTCGTCGACCGACGTGCGGCTCGCGGTTCGTGACTCACCGGACTGGGCCCGGTTCTTGTTCACGGTCCGTGACGCGATCTCCTTGGCGCGACGGGTGCTCGTCCCGCGGTCCTCTGCGCTCTCCTTGATGTGCTCGTACTGCCGTTCGCGCTTCTTGCTCCAGGCCTGCGGCATCACACTCTCCTTTCACCGTGCTGACCTGGGAGTACCCCGCGTCCGGCGGTTCATTCAGGCCTGCGCGGCGGCCGGCTCCCGGTCCCTGCCCGCGCGCTCGCCGGCCTCGTCCCCGGCCCGGTCGGCCTCGAGGAGGGGCAGGTCGTTCGAGTCGTGCAGCACCTCCTCGTCCAGGATCCCGGCGCCGCGTGCGACCAGGACCGGCACCGTGATCTGGCCGGCGACGTTGGTCGCCGTGCGCATCATGTCGAGGATCGGGTTGATGGCGAACACGATCGCGACGCCGGTGGCGATCACCTCGGCCGGCAGGTTCACCGCGGCCAGCGTGAGCGTCAGCATCGTGAACCAGCCGGTGGTGCCCGCCGTGGCGAGCGAGCCGAACACGGCCACGAGCACGATCAGCACGTAGTCGCCGAAGCCCAGCGACAGGCCGAACATGTTGGCGATGAAGATGGTCGTGATGGCCGGGAAGACGGCGGCGCAACCGTCCATCTTGGTCGTCGTGCCCAGCGGCACCGCGAAGTTCGCGTAGCTGCGCGGCACCCCGAGGTTGACCGCGGCCTGGCGGGACAGCGGCAGCGTCGCGCCCGAGGACTGCGACACGAACGCGAACTGCAGCGCGGTCCACGACTTGCGGAAGAACGTCAGCGGGCTGACCTGGCCGACGAACCGCAGCAGGATCGGGTAGACCACGAACAGCACCAGTGCGCAACCCAGGTACACCGCGACGATCAGCGAGATCAGCGGGGCGAAGAACTCGTTGCCGTAGCTGGCGAACGCGTTGCCGAGCAGGCCGAGCACGCCCAGCGGCGCCAGCCAGATGATCCAGCCGAGCACCCGCTGGATGATGTCGAACGCGGCGCGGTTGAAGTGCACGAACGGCTCGGCCCGCTCGCCGAGCACGTACGCGGCGGCGCCCACGAGCAGCGCGATGAACACGACCTGCAGGACCTGCCCCTCGCTGAACGCGGTGAACACGTTCGTGGGCACGATCGACTGGATGAAGGCCCACCAGTCGCCCTGCGCGCGCTGGGAGATGTCGGCGACCGCGTCGTCGGACGGCTGCACGGAGACCCCGGCGCCGAGGTTGCCGATCGTGCCGATGGCGATGCCGATCAGCACCGCGATCAGCGACGTGATCGCGAACCACAGCAACGTCCGGCCGCCGAGCCGGGCGGCGGTCCGCGGGCCGCCGAGCCCGCGCAGGCTGGTGATGCCCACGACGATCGCGGTGAACACCAGCGGGATGACGGTGAACTGGACGAGGCTGACGAAGATCTCCCCGATGCGGCCCAGGGTGGTGGCGAGCCAGGAGATGTCGGCCTGCTTGGCGATGAAGCCGAGCAGCGCGCCGAGCACGAGACCGGCGAGCACGGCGAGGCCGAACACGGTGTTGCGGCGGGATCGAGGCCGCCGCGTTTCGATGGTGGACATGAGAACTCCCTGGCGGGATTGGATCCTTGGTGCCCCGAACGAGGCCCCGAGATCCATCAAACCGGCTGGCCCGTGAAATTCTTCCGCCGAGCGAGTGAATCCCGTCGATGTCTCACCATCTGGAAGCCCTTGACGACGTGCGGATACGCCGCCTTGACCTCCAGTTTGGTCCAGCTTCTAGCGTCGGGGGCATGGCTGATCGAACGATCGTGGTGACCGGCGCGACCGGGCACGTGGGCCGCGCGCTCGTGCCGCTGCTCGTGGCGGACGGAGCGCACGTGCGGGCGGTGAGCCGCGACCCGGCCGCGGCGGTGCCGCCCGGCGTCGACGTGGTGCGTGCCGACCTGCTCGACCCGGCGACCCTCGACGAAGCGTTCGCCGGTGCCGATGCGGTGTTCCTGCTCTGGCCGTCCACCACCCCCGAGGCCGCGGCCCCGGTGGTCGACGCGATCGCCCGGCGCGCGCGGCGGGTGGTGTTCCTCTCGGCGCTGGGGGTGCCGGAGGCCGACCCGGCCGGTGAGCCGCCGCGGGGCCTGTTCCACGCGCACCTCGAATGGCTGATCCGGCGGACGAGTCTCGAGTGGACGTTCCTGCGCGCGGGCGGGTTCGCGACGAACACGCTGGGGTGGGCGGCGGAGATCCGGGAGAGCGGGACCGTGCACTGGGTGCACGGCGGGGCGGGGCGCTCGCTCATCCACGAGGCCGACATCGCCGCGGTGGCCGCGCGGGCGCTGACCGAGGGCGGCCATGCCGGCGCCCGCTACGAGCTCACCGGGCCGGCGGTGCTGACGCAGACCGAGCAGCTGGCGCAGATCGGCGCGGCGATCGGCCGGGAGCTGCGGTGGGTGGAGCTGTCCGAAGAGGACGCCCGGGTGCGGATGCGGGAGATGGGCTGGACCGCGGAGTTCATCGAGGGCGGGCTCGCGCACTGGGCCAGCATCGTGACCGAGCCGGAGCCGGTGACCGGCACCGTCGAGCAGGTGACCGGAACGCCCGCGCGCCCGTTCGCCCAGTGGGCGAGCGAGCACGCGGGCGAGTTCCGCTAGTGCTTCGCCTTGACCTTGAGCAGGTCGGCGGGGATCGCCGGCGGGCCGTCGAGGGGCGCCGGGTCCTCCGGGGTCGGCATGACGCCGCCGGCCGCCACCTTGTCCAGTGTGGTCAGTCCGGCGTCACCGATGGTGCCGAAGATCGCGTAGTCCGGGCGCAGGTAGGCGGCCCCGTACACGAGGAAGAACTGGCTGCCGTTGGTGTCCGGGCCGGCGTTGGCCATCGCCAGGGTGCCGCGCGGGTAGACCTTGCGGGCCCCGGTCGGGTCGTTCGGCGCCGGCTCGAGGCCGACGGGCAGCTCGTCCTTGTACTTGTAGCCGGGCCCGCCCTCGCCGGTGCCGGTCGGGTCACCGCACTGCAGGACCTCCAGCGTCGGGTAGGTCGTCAGCCGGTGGCAGGTCGTGCGGTCGTAGAACTTGTGCCGCGCCAGGTGGACGAAGCTCTGCACGGTGCAGGGCGCGATCTCCCGGTCGAGCGTCAGGGGCAGCGCGCCCTGGTTGGTCCTGACGTCCACCCGGACCGAGCCGTGGCTGGGCGTCCGGTGTGGATCGGGTGGCAGGGGCACCGGCCGGGCGGCCGGCTCGTCGGGGGTCTTCGTGTACTGGCAGGGGCCATTGGTCGAGTCGTGCCGGTCCGCGCTCGCGTTGCCGGCGCTCGCGGACAGCACGGCTGACGCGAGCGCCGCGACGACCGCGGCGGTGGCGACCTTCCGGATCACAGGGATCTCCTCTCCCGGTAGGGGGCGAGGCAGTCTAGGGCGGCTCCAGCGGGAAGCACCAGGTGTGAACTAGGCTCGCGCACCGTGACCAACGACGACATCGCCCGCGAGATCCTCGACGCCGGCTTCTACGTCGTGCTCGCGACCGCGAACGCGGACGGGGTCCCGTGGGCTTCGCCGGTGTGGTTCGCGAAGGATGACAACCGGGAGCTGTACTGGGTGTCCTACCCGGGCGCGCGCCACTCGCAGAACATCGAGGGGCGGCCGGAGATCGCCATGATCGTGTTCGACTCGACGGTCCCGCCCGGCACCGGGCAGGGCGTGTACATGACCGCCACCGCGGCGCGGGTGACCGACCTCGGCGAGATCGAGCACGGCATCGGCATCGTCTCGCGCGTGTCGGTTCGGCAGGGGCTGGACGAGTTCAGCGTCGCCCAGGTCACCGGCGACGCGCGGCTGCGGCTCTACCGGGCGAGGGTGCACGAGCACTCGATCCTCGACCCGGACAGTCCCCACGACGTGCGGATCGAAGTCAGGCCCTAGCAGCGCACCCAGAACCCGCCCGAGCCCCAGTGGGTCGCCCGGGCGGGCTCCTCGTACCGGTCGGCGAGCTCGTCGTGGCTCGCGGCCGGCACGGTGGTCAGCGCTGTTTGTTGGTGGCGTCGTGCACCTTGTGCACGGCGGTGTCGATCTTGCCGTGGTACTTGCCCTTGGTGCGCTTGTCGATGAACGAGCCGGCCTTCGCGGCCATGTTGTTCACCTTGTCCGGGTTCCTCTTCACGTACGCGCGGGCGGCCGCGGCGGTCCCGGCCAGCGCGGTCAGCTTCCTGAGCAGCGGCATGGCGTCCGTCCTTTCCTTCTCATTTCGTACAACGGAGTACCCAGGGTCGATAGTTCCTAAGCCGGTCAGCGGGCGGTGACGAGCCAGGCCGCGGAGCCGAGGAGCACGCCGTCCGGGGTCTCGCGGGCGGCGTAGGCCGCGCGAAGTGCCTCGGTCGCGCGCCCGGCGGCGGCCGGGCCGGCGGCGGCGAGCCACCCGGCGACGGTCGGCGTGGCGACCTCGAACGCGACCGCGTCGCCGGCGTCCCGGCCGAGCACGAGCGGTTCGCGGACGTCGCGCAGCTCGACGTCGTGGAAGCCGGCCGCCGTCAGGAGCTCGCGGACGCGACCGGGGTCGGCGAGGGAGAGGGCGCCGGTGGTACGCGGTGCCGGGAGGTCGACGTGCGGGCCGAGCGCCTCGCGGAGCACGACGCGGTTCTCGTTGAGCTCCAGACGCTGCCAGCAGAGGAACGCGAGCCGCCGCCCGGCCCGGCGCAGGTTGGCGAACGCGGCGGCCGGGTCGTCGAAGAACATGACCCCGAGCTGGCTCATCACCAGGTCGGCGCGTGCGAACGTGGCGTGCTGGGCGTCGGCCTGCTGGAAGCGCACGTTGGTGAGGCCGGCCGCCGCGGCCCGCAGCCGGGCCTTCGCGAGCATGGCCGCGGACAGGTCGACGCCGAGGACCTCGCCGGCCCGCTCCGCGGCGAGCCGGGTCGTGTTGCCGCACCCGCACCCGACGTCGAGCACCGACTCGCCGGCGGCCGGGCCGGCGGTGTCGAGCAGGTGTGGCGTGAGCCGGCCGAGGAGCGCGTCGTACCGCAGGTCGTGGTCGGCCCAGTACGACCCGTCCGGGCCGCCCCAATCGGTCGGCCGCGTGGTGGTCATGCCGGTCCGGCCTGGCCGGTGTCGAAGCGGGTCACCTTGCCGTCGTGGACGGTGAACCGCCACGCGGTGCGCATCTCGCCCCAGGTGTCGTTGCGGTAGCGGGCCACGAGCGAGTGGCCGTCGTCGGTTGACGACTCCACCGTGAGCTGGCCGTTGACCGTGAAGATCTCGCGGTCCACCCACTCGGTGAGGTCGCGCGGCGTGCCGTCGTCGGTCATGGTGGCGTTCGGGGCCAGGGCGGCGAAGAACGCGGCGCGGTCGCCGGTGTTGACGGCGTCGATGAGGGCCTGCACGGCGGGATCCATGGCTACTCCTTGACGGCCGTCAACTGTCCACTGTGGTCATAAAGACTGCCGGTCGAGCGCCACGACCCGTCCGGCCGCCGTGTCGTCCTCGACCAGAGCCACCACAGCGTCGCACAGGCGGGGCAAGGGGATCGGTGGTGCGACGGCGGCGCGCTCGGCGTCGGGTAACGCGGCCAGCTCGGCCAGGGCGCGGTCGGTGGCGAGCCAGTCGGGCGCCACGCAGTTGACCCGCACGCCGTCCAGCCGCGCGAGGCAGGTGGTCGCCCGGATCAGGCCCGCCTTCGCCGCGCCGTACTCCGGCCACCAGTACGGATCGGTCCCGATCCCCGCGCTGGAACCGACGTTGACCACCACGCCACCGGCCGCGCGCAGGTGCGGCAGGGCCAGCTGGGTGGCGAGCAGCGGCGTGCGCAGGTTCAGCCACAGAGTGCGCGTCCAGGCCTCGGGTGGGGCGTCCGGGAACCGGCCCGGGGCCTGCGCGCCGCCACCCGCGTTGTTGACCAGCAGCGATAATCCCCCGAACGTGGCGGCCGCGGTCTCGATCACCCGCGCCACGTCCTCGTCGCGGGTCAGGTCGGCGGCCACGAACACCGCGCGGCCGCCGGAGCCGCTCAGCAGTGCGCGGAGCCCGTCGGTCTCGGCGAGGTCGGTCAGCGCGACCCGCGCGCCCCCGTGGAGCAGCCGCCGGGCGATCGCCAGCCCGCTGCCGACCCCGGCGCCCGTCACCACCGCGACCGTCTCGTGGATGTCCATGCCGCCACCATGGCAGCAACCACCGACAGTTTCGGAAAGGGCAGAATGTCCGGATGCGCATCGTGCTCGTGGCCAACCGGCACTCCGGCAGCGGACGTACCGACGGCGACCGCATCCAGGCCCTGCTCACCGGCCGCGGCGCCGACGTGACGCCGCTCGACATCGGCGACCTCGGCGAGCCGCTGCCGGCCACCGACCGGCTCGTGGTCGCCGGGGGAGACGGGTCGATCGGGGCCGCCGCCCGCGCCGCGCACCGCGCCGGCGTGCCGCTCGCGGTCCTCGCCACCGGCACCGCCAACGACTTCGCCACCGCGCTGGGGCTGCCCCGGGACCTCGAGGCGGCGTGCGCGCTCGCCGCCGACCCGGCCGCGCCGCGGCAGCGCCGGGAGATCGGCGAGGCCGGCGGGCACCCCTTCGTCAACGCCGCCGCGGCCGGCCTCTCCGCGGTCGCGAGCCGGCTGGCGACGCCGCACAAGGCCCGGCTGGGCCGGTTCGCCTACGCGTTCGGTGCGGTGCGCGCCGGGCTCACCGCGCCGCACACCCCCTGCGCGGTGCGCTGCGACGGCGAGACCGTCTTCTCCGGCGACGCCTGGCAGGTCGTGGTCGCGGTGAGCGGGGCGTTCGGCGGCGGCTCGAACATCGGCGGCACCCGCCACGACGACGACCGCCTCGACGTGGCCGTCGTGCCGGCCGGGTCGCGGCTCGCGCTCGCGCGGCACGGCTACCACATGCGCCGCGCGATGCTGACCCAGCAGGAGGACGTGCCGCACCACCGCGGCCGCGCGATCGAGGTCGAGGTCCCGCCCGGCACGGAGTTCAACGTGGACGGGGAGCTGCGCGAGCTCGCCCCGGCCCGGTTCACGCTCATCGACGGCGGCGTCGAGGTGGTCGTGCCGGAGCGGGTCTAGGCGTCGGGGTCGACGAGGTCGCTCGGCCGGATGCGGAAGACCTGCAGGCGCAGGTTGTAGTACTTCTCGGTCTCGCCGACCCAGCCCATGCCGAGCCGCTTGGCGGTGCCGATCGCGCGGGTGTTCGTGGGCCGGGCGACCGCGAACAGCTCGTCGATCTCCTGCGTGAACGCCCACCGGATCAGCGCGCCGCCGGCCTCGGCGGCGTAGCCGTGGCCCCATTCCTCCGGGCGCAGCTGCCAGCTGAGCTCGAGGTCCTCCTCGTACGGCGGCAGCAGGCGGATGCCCAGCCCGCCGATGACCGCGCCGTCGTCCTTGCGCTGGATCGCCCATCGCCCGCGCGGCGGCAGCATGTTGGGCTGGTCCTCGATCCACGCCTGCAGCACGGACCGCATCGCGGCCTCGTCGTCGACATGACCCATGGCGGGCGTGAGCCACCTGGTGACCTTCTCCACACCGAAGATCGCCAGCGCGGTCGGCGCGTCGTCGAGCTCCCAGTCGCGCACGACGAGCCGCTCGGTGGTCAGCTGGTTCATGCCTTCGAATCTACCCAGTCTGCAATTCATGGGGCCATGAATTCTGGGCAGGGGGTTTTCCGGGTCAGCTGTCGGGCATCCAGCGCGCAGGGTCGGCATCGTGTCCGGAGCGGAGTTGGCTTTAGATCCCGTCAGTTGATCACCCAGCTGGCGGGATCGTTCCTTGACATGGCCTTGCCCAGCCTGTAGACAACCGGACAGTTATAGAACTTCTTGGTTATGGAGGCGTGGGAATGGACTGGTCGCTCGAGGTGGTCGTCGTCCCGGTGTCGGACGTGGACCGTGCCAAGGAGTTCTACGAGACGCGGATGGGTTTCCAGGTCGATCACGACAGCGATTTCGGGCCGCAGATGCGGGTGGTCCAGCTGACGCCACGGGGTTCCGGCTGCTCGGTCGTGATCGGCAAGGGCGTGGGCGACATGCCGCCGGGTTCGCTGCGCGGCCTGCAGCTGGTGGTCAACGACATCCGCGCCGCCCGCGCCGAGCTGGCCGGCCGGGGCGTGGACATCGGCGAGGTCCAGGTCGCGGGCCCGGGCGGCTTCCGCCCGGCCGAGGCGGACGACGACCTCAACAACCAGGGCTTCGCCTTCTTCGCGGACCCGGACGGCAACGGCTGGTCCCTGCAACAGATAACGGCCCGCCCCTGACCCGCGAGTCCCCCGTTCCGGCTCGCGTGTCCCCCGTTCCTGCTCGCGTGTCCCCCGTTGTGGACGCCGAGTCCCCCGTTGTGGCGGGGTTCCGGCTACGCACGCGAGACTCGCCGGCGAACCGGGGACTCGCGGACCAGAACGGGGGACTCGCGGTCTGGAATGGGGGACTCGCGGGCTGGAGTGGGGGACTCGCGGGGTGGGGCGGGGGCTTGTGGGGTGGGGCGGGGGTGGCTGGGGGGTTAGGGGCGGGTGCGGAGGCGGCGGAGCATTCGGGGGTCTTCGAAGCCCACGGCGCGGGCGGCGGCTTGCACGGTGGTGCCGTGGCCGATCAGGTGTTCCGCGCGTTCCACTCGCAGCAACTGCTGGTAGCGCAACGGGGTCAGGCCCGTGGCGCGGCCGAACTGCCTGGTCATCGTCCGCTGGCTGCAGCCTGCCGCGCGCGCGAGCTCGGCCAGCGGGAGCCGGGCCGTGAACCGCGCGTCGATCATGTCCTGCACGTGGTGCACCGTGTCGTCCACATGCGACCGGTGGCGCAGCATCGCGCTCGTCTGGTGCTCGTCGCCGTTGCGGCGGGCGTAGACGACCATCTCCCGCGCCACGCGGGCCGCGTCGCCCGGGCCGTGGCGGGTCGCGACGAGGTGCAGCGCCAGGTCGATGCCGCTCGCGATGCCGGCGGAGGTCGCCACCCGGCCGTCGACGACGTACAGCACGTCGCGCACCACGTGTGCCGCCGGGTGGCGCCGGGCCAGCTCCTCCTGCAACCCGTGGTGCGTCGTGCACCGGCGGCCGTCGAGCAGGCCCGCGCGGCCCAGCGCGTCCGCACCCGCGCACACGCTCGCCACCATGCCGCCCCCGCGGTGGTGCGCGCGCAACCGGTCCAGCGTCTCCCCGGTGAGCCGGCCGCTGCCGGCGAGCGCGGGGGCGCGCCAGCCCGGCACCAGCACCAGATCGTCGGCCGTCAGCGCGGGCCAGGACACCGCCGCGGTCACCGGCAGGCCCTGCGCGGTGTGGATCTCCGACTGCTCGGCCACGTATGACAGTGCGTAGTCGTGGCCGAGCCCTGCGGCACTGGAGAACACCTGCGCGGGACCTGCGAGATCGAGCAGGTGCACGCCCGGCACGAGGAGGAAAACCACTCGCGTCACGATCTGGTCAGCAGCTCCCCGGTCAGCTCCGCGACCGTCGCGATCGTGGCGAACCGGCCGGCGAGCGCGTACTCGGTCCGCTCGGTCATCGCCTCCGCGCTCAGCGTCCGCGGGTCGGCGAGGATCTCCGCCACCGTCGCGTCGGGCGGCGCGGACCAGTGCGGCGACGGGAACGTCGCCGTCGCGTCGGTCACGAACGTCACGCCGAAGCCGAGATCGCTGCCGACGCGCGCGGTCGTCTCGCAGCACTGCTCGGTCCGGATCCCGCACACGACGATCTCGCGTACGCCCCTGCTCGTCAGCAGCTGCTGCAGGTTCGTCGTGGTGAACGCGTTGTGGGAGGTCTTCGTGAGCACCGGCTCGCCCGCCCGCGGCGCCAGCTCGTCCAGGAGCCGGACGTGCCCGCTCGCCGGATCGAACACCGTACCGGTGCCCGGCTCGGCGTGCAGCACCCACGCCACCAGGTCACCCGCGGCGCGGGCCGCGGCGGCGAGATCGTTGACCCGCTCGCCGATCCGCGGGTTGCTGACCGCGCGCCACATCTCGCGCTGCCGGAAGGACTCCTGGACGTCGACGACGATCAGTGCTCTGGTCACGCCGTCGAGTCTGGCGGTCCCAGTGGCCGGTGGGAAGGCACCATCGGGCCAGCCTGCGGACGGATCTGGTCAGCACGCCCGGACCTGCGTTGGTAGCGGGGTGGTCACGGATCTGTGGATCTGGCTAACTTTCGCCCGGGCAAAAACGACTCTCCGTAACGACAACCCTTTTTGAGCTAGTAGTGCGGGGGAGAGGTTGTGGAGTCCGTATGTGAGCGGTTGCCGAGCATCGGCATCCTGCTGTTGGAGCGGATCGACGCGGAGGCTGCCGCGCGTTGCTGGCGGATCATCGTCGAACGCGAATGGGAGACCTGGGCCCGCCAGGAGCGGTAAAGCGGTCCAGCCATGCGCTGTGGCCTGGTATTTTCCACGCCACCGCCCCACCGTGTGGTGAGAGGACCATGGACCCCTCCCGAAGAACCAGCAGTGTCCCAAGTGGACGCTGTGCTCCCGCAGTACCCGAGATCGACCCCGATCCCTGCCCTAGTGGCGTGCCCGCCGGACGTGGCTCCGAGGCGGTGGGTACGTGGTCGTGAGCCTGGCCGGGGTTCTTCTCGGAATCGTCGTCATCGTGGCGTTGTCGGTCCTGACCGGCTACTTCGTCGCGCAGGAGTTCGGCTACATGGCCGTGGACCGGTCCCGGCTGAAGGCCCGCGCGGCGGCCGGTGACGCGGGTGCGGCCAGGGCGTTGCGGATCACCGGGCGCACCTCGTTCATGCTCTCCGGCGCGCAGCTGGGCATCACGGTCACCGGCCTGCTCGTCGGCTACGTCGCCGAGCCGCTGATCGGCACCGGCCTCGGGGACCTCTTCGGCGGCGCGGGCGTACCGCCCGCGGTCGGCATCACGGTCGGCACGGTGCTCGCGCTGCTGCTGTCCGCGGTCGTGCAGATGGTGGTCGGCGAGCTGTTCCCGAAGAACCTGGCGATCGCCCGGCCCGAGCCGGTCGCCGTCCGGCTGGCCCGGTCGACGGGGGTCTACCTCACCGTCTTCGGCTGGCTGATCCGGCTGTTCGACCGGGCCGCGGCGGTGCTGCTGCGCCTGGTGCGCGTCCAGCCGGTGCACGACCTCGAACACGCGGCGACCCCACGCGACCTCGAGCACATAGTCGCCGAGTCCCGCGAACGCGGCGACCTGCCCGTCGAGCTGTCCACGCTGCTCGACCGCATCCTCGACTTCCAGGAGAGCACCGCCGAGCACGCGATGATCCCGCGCACCCGCGTCACCACGATCGGCGCGGACGAACCGGTCCGGCAGGCGGTGGCGCTGATGGCAGGGGGCCACTCGCGGCTGCCGGTGCTCGGCGGCGACGTGGACGACGTCGTGGGCGTCGTCCGGCTGCGCGAGGTGCTGGCGCTGTCCGACCCCGAGCTGGACACGACCACCGTCCGGCGGATCGCGCGGTCGCCGGTCATGGTGCCGGCGTCGCTGCCGCTGCTCGCCGTGCTGGACCAGCTGCGTGCCGCGGACGAGGAGTTCGCCTGCGTCGTCGACGAGTACGGCGGCCTCGCCGGGGTGATCACCGGCGAGGACATCGCCGAGGAGCTGGTCGGCGAGATCACCGACGAGCACGACCCGCTCGGTACGGACCTCGTGCGCGCGGGCGAGGAGGGCAGCTGGGTCGTGCCCGCCGCGATGCACATCGACGAGGCGGAGCGGCTGCTCGGCCACGACCTGCCGCAGGGCGACTACCAGACGCTCGCCGGCCTCGTGCTCACCGAGCTGCAGCGGCTGCCGGTGCCGGGTGACGCGGTGACGATCGTGCTGCCGAGCCCGCCCGGCGACGTGAACCCGGCCGGCCGGCTGACCGTGGAGGTCCGCACGGTCGCCCGCCGCGTGCCGGACACGATCCGGTTGGTGGTGGGCGGACCGTGAGTCACCTGGGCCCTGTTCCGGCGCTCGTGATCACCGTCGCCGTGATCGTGCTGAGCGCCTTCTTCGTGGCCATCGAGTTCGCGCTCGTCGCGGCCCGCGGGCACCGGCTGGCCGAGGCGGCCCGTACGAGCGTGGCGGCCCGGGCGGCGCTGCGCAGCGCGCGGGACCTGTCGATGCTGCTCGCCGGCTCGCAGCTGGGCATCACCCTGTGCACGCTGGTGCTCGGCGCGGTCACGAAGCCCTACCTGCACCACCTGATGCTGTCGCCGATGCGGACCTGGGGGCTCCCCGCCGCGAGCGCGGACGTGGTGGCGTTCGTGCTGTCGCTCGCGGTCGTGACGTTCCTGCACCTCGTGGTCGGCGAGATGGCGCCCAAGTCGTGGGCGATCGCGCATCCGGAGCGCTCGGCGATCCTGCTCGCGATTCCGATGCGCGGGTTCATGTGGCTGACCCGGCCGGCCCTCACGGTCCTGAACGGGCTGGCCGACCGGTGCCTGCGCGTGGTCGGGGTGCAGGCCGTCGACGAGCTCGACAACGGGCACACGCCCGACGACCTGCGCCAGCTGCTGGCCCACTCGAGCAGGTCCGGTGCGCTGGACGCGGGGCGCCACGAGCAGCTCGCCACGGCGCTGGACCTGCACACCCGCCCGGTGCGCGAGATCGTCCGGCCGTGGGAGCAGCTGGTCACGGTCGCGCCGTGGCAGGGCGCGGAGGGGGTGCGGGCCGCGGCGCGCACCAGCGGGCACCTGCGGCTGGTCGTGATGGCGGACGAGCCGCTCGGCGTGGTGCACGTCCGGGACGCGCTGACCGCCCCGCCCGGCACGACCGCGGCCCAGCTGATGCGTCCGCTGCTCACGCTGCCCGGCGACACGCCGATGCACGCCGCGCTCACCACGATCCGGGACCGGCGCAACCACCTGGTGCTCGTGTACGCGGGCGGGGAGCTCGCCGGGTTCGTGACGCTGCACGACCTGCTCCAGCAGCTGCTGCCGAACCGCCGGTAGGTTTGCTGCTCCGGTCCAAAACCGCGGCGCTGGACTGGCGGGCACGCACGGGGTTCGCCAAGGTGGTCCCAAGGCGTGCCGAGGAGAGGTGGCGACGTGATCTTCATTTGTGTCAAGTGGACGATCCGGCCGGAGAAGGCGGACGAGTGGCTGTCCCTGGTCGACGAGTTCACCCAGGCCACCCGGGCCGAACCGGGCAACATCTTCTTCGAGTGGTCGCGCAGCGTGGACGACCCCAACCAGTTCGTGCTCGTGGAGGCGTTCCGGGACGGCACCGGCGAGGCGCACGTGGGTTCGGCGCACTTCAAGAAGGCGATGGGCTGGATACCGGACGTCGTCGCCACGAAGCCGTCGATCGTCAGCGTCTCCACCGAGGGCGAGGGCTGGGGCGAGATGGCGGAGGTCACGCCCCGCTGAGGGGCATGGGCTCCGGCCGCGTGCAGTCGGTCTCCACCGGCTCCGTGCGGCCGCTCTCCGCCGCGCGCAGCAGCGACTCCTGCACGTCCAGCACGTGCAGCGCGAGCTCGCCGGCCGCCCGGTGCGGGGTGCCGGCGGCGATCGCGCCGGCGAGGTCGGCGATGCCGCAGCCGCGCCCGCCGCCGACGTACCCGGCCGCGTCCGGCACCGAAGTCCACTCCGGACGGTCCCGGTGGAACACCCGGACCTCGCCGCCGAACCCGTTGGGGTCGGGCACGGACAGCGACCCGTCGGTCCCGTAGACCTCGATGCGCGGCAGCTCCGCCGCCCACACGTCGAAGCTCATCAGCAGCGTGGACACCGCACCGCTCGCGTGCTCGAGCGTGCCGGTCACGTGGGTGGGCACCTCGACCGGGAACCCGGTGCCCTGCCGCGGCCCGCTGCCGACGGTGCGCTCGGTGCGGGGCATGGCGGCCATTCCGGCGACCCGGCGCACGGGGCCGAGCAGGGTGACGAGCGTGGTCAGGTAGTAGGGGCCCATGTCGAACAGCGGGCCGCCGCCGGTGCGGTAGAAGAACTCCGGTGATGGGTGCCAGCGCTCCGGGCCGGGGGAGACCATGAACGCGGTGGCCGCGACCGGCCTGCCGACCGCGCCCGCGTCGAGGTGGTGGCGCGCGGTCTGGATGCCCGTGCCCAGCACCGTGTCCGGCGCGCAGCCGACCCGCACGCCCCGGTCGGCGGCCGCGGCGAGGACCCGGCGGCCCTCGGCGGTGGTGAGCGCGAGTGGCTTCTCGTTGTAGACGTGCTTGCCCGCCTTGATCGCGCGCAGCGCCACCTCCGCGTGCGCCTGCGGCACGGTGAGGTTGAGCACGAGGTCGACGTCGGCGGCCTCGTGGATCTCCTCGGGCGAGGTGGCGCGGATGCCGCCGGTGGCCACCCGCCGGGCCCGCTCCTGGTCGAGGTCGGCCACGGCGGTGACCGTCACGCCGGCCAGCTCGGGCAGGGTGGCCAGGTACTGCACGCTGACGTTGCCGGCCCCGACCATCCCGATGCGCAGGTTGTCGCCCACTCGAGTCCCTCCCGCCGGCCGTCGCTCCGATCATGCGGGCCGGGCGTGGCCCACGCAAGGAAGTTGTCCGGCCAGGACAGGCGGTGGTCTAGCCCAATGGGGCGAACAGGTCGACGGTGTTGCCGTCGGGGTCCAGGACCGTCGCGTAGCGCTGGCCCCAGAAGGCGTCCCACGGGTCGTGGTGGCTGCGGTATCCGGCGGTCACCAGCTCCGCGTGCGTCTTGTCCACATCGGACGGTGAGTCGCACGCGAAGGCCAGGCCCAGGCGGTGCCCGCCGCTCGGTGCGGTCCACGACGGGTCGAACGAGCGGACCGTGTCGACCGTGTCCCACGCGAAGCGCAGGCCGCCGGGCAGCGCCGCCTCCACGTGTGGCTCGGCGTCCGCGTCGGCCGGGACGTCGAGGCCCAGCCGCCGGTAGAACGCCAGCGACGCGGCCATATCGGCCACCACCATGCCGATCACATCGAATCTCGGTGCCATGCGGGCACGGTAGGGCCGCCGGTCACCCGGCGTCTTGAACGAATCGGACACCCAGCTCCCGCACGACCGACACGAGCAGCTCGACGTCGGCCTCGCGCGTGCGCCAGTTGACGATCGCCGGGCGCAGCGCGGTCCGGCCCTCGTACACGGTCGTGCCCGCGAACACCCGGCCGTCGGCGAGCAGCGCCTCGCCGATCGCCTGGTTCAGCGCGTCCAGGTCCGGGGCGGGCACGCCCGGCGGCGCGTACCGGAAGCACACGACGCACAGCCGCACCGGCGCGAGCAGCTCCAGGTCCGGCGCCGCCTCGACGAGCCGGCCGAGGTGCGCGGCCAGGTCGAGGTGCCGCTCGACCATCTCCCGGTAGCCGGCCCGGCCGTACGCGCGCAGCGTCGCCCAGATCGGCAGCGCCCGTGCCCGCCGCGACGACTCCGGGCCGAGCCGGCTGTAGTCGACGTCGCCACCGGCCAGGTACGGCGCGTGCCACGAACCGAACGTCTCGCCGAGCACGCGCGGCTCCCGCACGAACGCGAACCCGCTCTCGTAGGGCACGTTGAGCCACTTGTGCGCGTCCGCGGCCACCGAGTCCGCCCGCTCGACCCCGCGCAGCAGGTGCGCGGTACGCGGGGACACCGCCGCGAACAGGCCGAACGCCCCGTCCACGTGCAGCCAGCAGCCGTACCGCTGCGCGAGGTCGGCCAGCTCGTCGATCGGGTCGAAGTCACCGGCGTTGACCTCGCCCGCGGTGGCGATCAGCACGGCCGGCTCGCCGAGGTCCGCGAGCGTGCGCTCGAGCGCGCCGACGTCGGCGCGGCCGGTGCCGTGCACGAGGACCGTGTCCCGCCCGCAACCGAGGATCTGCAAGGCCTTGCGCGCGCTCGGGTGGACGTACCCGCCGGCGAGCACCGGCATCGCGGGCAGCCCGGCGAGCCCGTCGGCGGCGACGTCGTGGCCGTGCCGGGCGGCCCACCAGTGCCGCGCGCACGCGAGCCCGGTCAGGTTCGCGAACGTCGCGCTCGGGGTGAGCACGCCGCCCCACCCGGCCGGCAGCCCGAACAGGTCCCTGAGCCAGCCGAGCACGACGGTCTCCGCCGTGGTGGCCAGCGGCGAGGAGGGCCAGACGACCGCGTTCTGGTCCAGTAGCGAGGTAACCCAGTCGCCGGCGAGCGCGGCCGGGGTCACGCCGCCGGTGACGAAGTGGAAGAACCGCGGCCCGGCGGCGTGGGTCGCCGCGCCGGTGCCGATGCGCAGCAGCTCCTCGACCGACCCGGGCGCGCCGTACCCCTGCTCGGGCAGCGGGCCGCCGAGGTCGTCGAGCAGCACGCGCGCCGCGGGGTCGTCGACGAGCCGGTCGGCGAGCGAGGCGAGGTAGCCGGGCGCGGCGGCGGCCACCAGGTCGAGCAGCGGTCCTGCGTCGGGGTCCATCCGCCCTTTCTAGACCGTGCCCGGGTCGCGGACCAGCGGTAGCCGCGCGTCCCTGGCCAGCAGCGGCGGCTCGGCGACGTCCGCGGTGTGCGGGTACTTCAGCTCGCTGCCGGTGTTGAGGACGACGACCTCCTCGCCGCCGTCGAGCCAGCCGCTCGCGCGCAGCCGCGCCACCGCGGTCAGCGTGGCCGCGCCCTCGGGCACATGAGCACGCCCTCGGTCGCCGCGCACGCCGCCTGGGCCGCGAGGATGTCCGCGTCGTCCACGGCGATCGCGATGCCACCGGTGTCGCGCACCGCCGACAGGATCAGGAAGTCGCCGAGCGCGCTCGCCACGTTGATGCCGAACGCGACGGTCCGCGCGTCCGCCCACGGCTCGGCGGTCTCGGCGCCTTCCTCGTAGGCACGCACGATCGGCGCGCAGCCCGTCGACTGCACGGCGACCAGCCGCGGCAGCTTGCCGGTGACCCAGCCGAGCGCGAGCATCTCGTCGAGCGCCTTGCGGATGCCGATCAGCCCGACGCCACCGCCGGTCGGGTAGACGATCACGTCCGGCAGCCGCCAGCCGAGCTGCTCGGCTATCTCCAGGCCCATCGTCTTCTTGCCCTCGATGCGGTAGGGCTCCTTGAGCGTGGCGGTGTTGAACCAGCCGTCGTCGACCGCCTGCGCGGCGAGCTTGCCCGCGTCGCCGATCAGACCGTCCACGATGTACAGCCGGGCGCCGGCCATCGCGCACTCCAGGCGGGTGATCGGCGGTGCGTCCGCCGGCATCACGATGAGCGAGCCCAGGCCGGCGCGGGCCGCGTACGTGGCCCATGCCGCGCCCGCGTTCCCGTTGGTGGGCATGGTGATCCGGTCGATGCCGAGCTCGCGGGCGCGGGAGACGCCGACCGCCGCGCCACGTGCCTTGAAGCTGCCGGTGGGCAGCAGGCCCTCGTCCTTCACGAGCAGCCCGGGCACGCCGATGCGGGCGCCGTAGTCCGCGAGCGGCAGGATCGGCGTCATGCCCTCGCCCAGGGTGACCACGTTGGCCCGGTCGCGCACCGGCAGCAGCTCGCGGTAGCGCCACAGGTCCGCCGGCCGCCCCGCGATGTCCGAAGTAGACACTCCGACGCGGTCGAGGTCGTAGTGGACGAGCAGCGGGGTGCCGCACGTGCACAGGTTCTGCGGCTCGTCCGCGTCGTACCGGGTGGCGCAGCGTGGGCAGGCCAGGTGGGACAGCGCGCTGGTCCACTGGTCGGGGTCCATGGCCGCGACTGTTCCACAGCACGCCCGGGGTGGCCCGGCCGGTCGTCGCGCCGGCCGGGCCCGGCAGGTCAGCCCGGGAAGCAGGTGGTGCTGTAGAAGCCCCACTGCCCGCCGTGCATGGCGCGCACGCCCCGCGGTCCGTAGCGGCGGTACGGCTCGTCGCGGATGTTGCCCTGCTCGCCGTTCACGAGCGTGTCGCCCCACTCGTAGGAGAAGTGGTCCGCGGTCGGGTCGTAGTTACGGTAGAACACCGCGTTCTCGCAGTGGTTGGTCTCGCAGTGGGTGTACGTGCCGTTGCACGGCTCCGCGGACGCGGTGCCGGTCGGCACGAGGGCCAGGCCGGCCGTCATCAGCGTGGCGGCGGCCGCTGCCTTGATCTTGCTCATGCGGGATCCCCCTAGTCGTAGTCCTGGCAGAGGATGTAGCCGGTGCGGGCGATCTGCCACGAGTAGCCGTAGCACCACAGGGGCTCCACCGGGTCGGCGTAGTAGACGATGAACGTCGAACCCTTGCTCAGCACGCCGAGGTAGGGGCCGTGCGGCGAGCAGACCGGCGGGTTGGACATCTCGTGCATGACGGCGTCGGTGTTGACGGTCCGCTGGCGGGGGTTGGGGTCCTTGAAGTGGCTGGAGCAGCCCGGGGGTCTGGTGTCGTCCAGCGCGCCGACGTCTCCGGCCGGTGCCGCGGTCGCGGTCCCGGCCATTGCGGTGACCGCGCCGACGGCCACCAGCAGGGCGGTGAGATAACGCATCGAGTTCCCTTCATGCGTTAGGGATTGACGATGCGTATCGTAAGTTGGTGGAAACATCACCAGCCGTGATTGTGCACGGATGGAACACGGGTGTGCACGCAGAGCTAGTTACTTGTTGCGCCCGGTCATCGCGTCGCGGACGCGGTCGATCAGGCCCACGCCCAGGTCCACGACCTTGTTGACCGGCGGGGTGTCCGGGGCCGCCGGGTGGGGCCGGGTCGGGGCCAGCCGGCGGGCCTGCTCGAAGCGCAGGCCCAGCTCGCGCAGCTCGGCCGCGTCGCAGGCGGCGCGCAGGCGGGGGAGCAGCTCGGTGTCCTCGTCCGCGAAGTGGCGGCGCATGGCGGCGAGCAGCGTGGCGACCCGCTCGTCGAAGACCGGGGTGGCCGGGTCCGTGCGGGTCAGCGACTTCATCACCTGCTCGGCATCCGAGTGCGCGGCGATCGCCCGGCCGGCCACCTCGTCGCCGTCGGGCAGGACCGTGCGGGCGGTGGGGTAGAGGAACTGCTCCTCGGCGACCGTGTGCCGGACGAGCTCCTCGATCACGCGGGCGAGGAGCTCGCCCCGGTTGCGGGCGTCGCCGCTGGCCTCGAGCTCGTCGAAGAGCACCACCATCGCCTGGTGGTCGGCGGTGATCGCATCGACCAGGTCCTGCTGCTTGCGCACTGACATGCCAGACGGGTACCCGGTTCGGCGTCCGGGTACTCGCGGGCGGCGTCGTGCGGGCCGCGGGAGCACGGTCAGCGCTTGCCGCCCGACACCAGGCGGCCGGGCGTGGCGCTGCGGGCGCCGGCGGTCTCGTAGGCGCGTACGGTCTCCGCGGCGACCCGGTCCCAGGAGTACCTGGCCCACGCGCGGTCCCGGCCGGCCGCGCCGAACTGCTCGCCCAGGGGCCCGTGGCCCAGCAGGTAACGCAGGGTCGTGGCGAGCGCACGCGGCTTGCGCGGCGGCACCAGCGTGCCCGTCACGCCGTCGACCACGACGTCCGGCAGCGCGCCGACGGCGGCCGCGACGACCGGCACCCCGCAGGCCATGGCCTCGAGCGGCACGGCGCCCAACGGCTCGTACCACGGCGTGCACGCGACCACGTCCGCCGAGCGCAGCAGCGCCGGCAGGTCCGCCCGGGACACCTGGCCGAGCAGCCGCACCTGGTTCGCCACGCCCATCGTCTCGGCGAACGAGCGCAGGAACTTCGCGTGCTCGTCGCGGCCGAGGCGGCTCTGCTCCGGTCCGCCGGCGATCACCAGCTCGGTGTCGGGCAGCGCGCGCAACGCCGCGATGGCGGTCGCGAAACCCTTGCGGGGCACCAGCTTGCCGACCGACACGAGCCGGTGCGCGAACCCGCCCCTGGGCAGTGCCTCGCCCTCCGGGACGAACTGGTCGGCGTCCACCCCGCACGGCACCACGGAGATCCTCGCGCGCGGCACGCCCATCCGCGCCAGCTCGAGGACCTCGTCCGAGCAGGTCGCGGTGATGTGGTCGGCCTCGCCGCCGAGCTCGGTCTCGCTGTCGATCCGCTGCGCCGGGCTCGTGTCGTCCGCGCCGTGGTACTGCTTCGTCACGCTGCCGAGCGCGTGGAAGGTCTGCACGACCGGCACGCCGGCGGCCCGCGCGGCGGGCATCGCGGCCAGGCCGGACAGCCAGAAGTGCGCGTGCACGACGTCCGGTGCGTCCGGTGTGCCGGGCGTCCAGCGCGCCCGCAGGAAGCGGGTGAAGCCGCCCAGGTGCCGCGGCAGGTCGTCCGCCGGCACGTGCCGCGCCGGGCCGGCCGGCACGTGCACCACGCGGTAGCCGTGCTCGGTCACCAGCTCCGCGGCCAGCTCCCGGTTGTCCCGTCGCGTGTAGACGGTGACGTCGTGGCCCTGCCGGACGAGCGCCTTGGACAGCTCCGCGACCCGGAGGTTCTGGCCACCCGCGTCGACGCTTCCCACGGCGGCGAGCGGGCTGGCATGAACGGAGACGACAGCGATTCGCATGGGGTATTACCCACCTTCGTCGTAGATCGATTCGGTGAGCAAGACGTCCCAGCTTCTTTAGAACGCGCTCAGGTGTAGCTGCGCGAGCGCTCCCGTGCGCGCTCGCCGAACTCGGTGGCTCAGCGAACCGCCTGCTCGGTCCCGTTGGTGTTGTCCTGGGAATCGGCGGCGTCGTCGGACCGGGCGGCCTGCTGCTGTTCGGGCTGCTGCTTGAGGACAGGCAGATCCTGCTGTGCCGTGAGCCTTTCGCGGCATAACCTCGCGAGCTGCCGAGCGTGAACAGTCATGGCCATCTCCTCGTTCACAGGGGATATACCCCTGTCTGGCCGCCACCACACCTGGTTTTCTGCATACTCAGACGCACGAGCGTGGCCCAGGTTCCGCACCCGCCCACGGTTGGATGTCGCTCGCGGTTGCGCGGTCGTTTCGGGGGTAGCCTGCGGAGAAGCGGGCGAGCGGTGGCGTCGCGCCGCGTCCAAGGCTGCTCGCCCGGGCGCTGGCAGGAGCCGCGGGCTCGGCGAACCGGGCCGCCAGCCGCCGCACGATCGCAACCGGCTCGTGACCGCCGCGACAGCCAGCCGCGTCGCTGCCTGCCAGCCTCGCGGCTGCCCGGCCGAGTGTCTACATCGGACTGTGTGGGGGGCGCCGGTCTGCGCTAGTTCGGGACGACCTCGGCGAGGGTGCGGTAGGAGGGCACGATCTCGGCCACCCCGCTGACCTCGAGCGTGCGCCGCGCCGTGCCGGCCGCGCCGACCACGCCGAAGTGGCGGCCCTGCTCGACGGCGTCGTGGTTGGCCGCGACCAGGACCGTCAGCCCGGCGGCGGCCAGGAACGTGACGCCGGCGAGGTCGACGACGGTCGTGGGCTCGCGGGCGCGGGACAGGGCCCGGCCCAGCCGCGGCGCGGTGAGCAGGTCGATCTCGCCGACGACGGTGACCACCGCGAGCCCGGGGCCCGGGTGCCGCCGCCGTACGACGAGCGTGTCGTGCAGATCTCGCATAGATGCTCCCCGAAGCACCAGTCGATCGGCCGCTACCCAGCGTATCGTCTTGTAGCCGGGGCGTGAACCCTCATCGCATCCGGGCACGCTGCGGGACCACGACGTACTTCGGGTCCTTCGCCGCGGCGACGCCCGCGTCGTAGACGCCGAACCGCGTGCACAGCCCGGCCGCCAGGTAGGCCGCGCCCGCGGCCGCGGTGGCGAGCCTGCCGCGCCGGCCGAGCAGCGACAGCCCCGCGCCCACCGCGGTCAGCGTGCGCGCGGCCCGCAGCAACCGCCCGGCGCGCCCGGTCCGGTAGGTCTGCGACACGAGGCCCAGCCCGTGCTCGACCCGGCGCGTGGCGGCCAGCTCCGCGGCCGCGCCGGCCAGCCCCAGCCGGCGCGCGGGTCCGGCCGCGCCGGGCGCGGCGAGCATGGCCGCGCCCGCGCCGCTGGTCACGGCGCTGCCGGCGAAGAGCACCGGCAGCACGTCGCGGGCCTCGTGCCACGCCGGGTTCGCGGTGTCCGCCAGCAGCACCGCCGTGTACGTGCACATGGCCGGCCCGAGCAGGCCAGCCGCGGCACCGGTGAGCCGCCGGAGCCCCGGCCACCGGCCGGTCACCTCGAGCGCGGCCGTCACCGCGGTCAGCCCGGAGAACGGGGCGAGGATCCACGACCCGACCGACAGCGGGGAGGTCGGCTTGAACACCCGCAGCATGTTGAGGAACCGGGCCGGCCGCCCGAGGTCGTGGACGAGCGCCACCACGCTCGCCGACGCCGCGCCCGCCGCCACGAGCCGGGTGGCCCGGGCGAGCGCCGGGTGCCCGGCCGGCTCCGCGAGCGCGCCCATCGACGCGCACGCCCCGGCCGTGCCGCCGAGGAACAGGTACAGCGGCACGTCGGGCTGCTGCCACGCGGGCGGCTTGAGGATCGGCCGCCCGTAGTACGACGCGAACTCCGCCGGCTCGACCACCGGGCGCTCGCGCGCGGTCCGGGTCATCGGCGGCCGCCCAGGAACGACAGCGCCACGGCGGCGGCGACCCCGAGGGCCGCACCCGCCGCCCGGCGCCACATGCCGGGCAGGTCCCGCGTGGTCACCACCGGGTCCGGCGGCAGCCCGTACACCTCGGGTTCGTCCAGCAGCAGGAAGAACGCGCCGTCGCCGCCCACCCCGTCGGCCGGGTCGTGGCCGTACAGCCGTGCCTCGGGCACGCCGCGCTCGTGCAGCTCGGTCACCCGCTCGCCCGCCCGCTCGCGCAGCTCGTCCAGCGGACCGAACTGGATGGAGTCCGTCGGGCACGCGGTCGCGCATGCGGGCTCGAGGCCCGCGCCCAGGCGGTCGTAGCACATCGTGCACTTGAAGGCCCGGCCGTCGTCCGCCCGCTTCTCGATCACGCCGTACGGGCAGGCGGGCACGCAGTAGCCGCAGCCGTTGCACACGTCCTCCTGCACGACGACCGTGCCGAACTCGGTGCGGAACAGCGCGCCGGTCGGGCACACGTCCAGGCACGCCGCGTGCGTGCAGTGCTTGCACACGTCCGAGGACATGAGCCACCGCACGCCGGGCTCGCCGACCGACGGCATCCCGAGATCGGTCGGCGCCGGCTTCTCGACGAAGGCGACGTGCCGCCACGTGTTCGCGCCCAGCGCGCCGGTGTTGTCGTAGGACGTGCCGAGCAGGTCCGGCGGCTGGTCCGCCGGCACGGCGTTCCACTCCTTGCAGGCCACCTCGCACGCCTTGCAGCCGATGCACACCGACGTGTCCGTGAAGAACCCCATGCGGGTCACGACTCGCTCCCTTCGGCCAGCCTCCGGTACCGCTCGACAAGTGCGCGCAGCGCCCGCCCGCGCGGCCGCCGGCCGGGCAGCACGTCGCACGTGGTCGCCTTCGACTCCTGGATGTGCACGTTCGGGTCGAGCACGGCGGCGAGCAGGTCGTTGGCGGGGTCGCCGACCGTGATCCCGTTGCCGCCCCAGTGATACGGCAGGCCGATCTGGTGCAGGGTCCGGCCGCGGACGCGCAGCGGCTTGACCCGCGCGGTGACCAGCACGCGCGCCTCGATCGCCGACCGCTCGGAGATGATCGTCGCCCAGCCGCCGTGCTCGAGCCCGCGCTCGGCCGCGAGCTCCGGCGACACCTCGCAGAACATGGCCGGCTGCAGCTCCGCCAGGTACGGCAGGAACCGGCTCATGCCGCCCGCCGTGTGGTGCTCGGTCAGCCGGTAGGTCGTCGCCACGAACGGGTAGACCGGGCTGCCGAGCGGGTTGTGCGGGTTGAACTCGCTGTCGTAGGTCTGCAGCAGCGGGTTGAACTGCTGCCCGTACAGCGGATTGTCCACAGGGGACTCGAGCGGCTCGTAGTGGGCCGGCAGCGGGCCGTCCGCGAGGCCCGCCGGGGCGAACAGCCAGGCCTTGCCGTCGGTCTGCATGACGAACGGGTCGGCGCCGGCGAGCGCGTCCTGCGCCCGCGCCCCGTCCGGCGGCAGGTAGTCCGGCGGCTTGTCCGGCTCGAAGTCCGGCACGTCCGCGCCGGTCCACCGGCCCTGCTCGGCGTCCCACCAGACGTAGCGCTTGCGCTCGCTCCACGGCTTGCCGTCCGGGTCGGCCGACGCGCGGTTGTAGAGGATGCGCCGGTTCGCCGGCCACGCCCAGCCCCAGTCGGGCGCGACCCACGACTGGCCGGAGCCGGGCGTGCGGTTCGCCGCATGGTTGTGGCCGCCGGCGCGGACGCCGCAGTAGATCCAGCAGCCACAGGAGGTCGAGCCGTCGTCGGCCAGCTCGGTGTAGGCGGACAGCGGGCCGTCCGGACCACTGCCGTTGATCTCCGCCAGCACGGCCTCGGCGACCGGCTCCACCAGCTCGCCGGTGACCGGGTAGTCCCAGGTGAGCTCCTGGAGCGGCAGGTCGCGCGGGTCGGTGCTGTCCGCCAGCCGATCCCTGATGATCCGGCCCAGGTGGTAGTAGAACCACAGCTCGCTGCGCGCGTCGCCGGGCGGGTCGACCGCCTTGTGCCGCCATTGCAGCAGCCGTTGCGTGTTGGTGAAGCTGCCGTCCTTCTCGGTGTGCGCGGCCGCCGGCAGGAAGAAGACCTCGGTGCCGATGTCCTCGGTGGCGAGCTCGCCGGTCTCGATCTCCGGCCCGTCGAGCCAGAACGTGGCGCTCTCGATCAGCCGCAGGTCGCGGACCACGAGCCAGTCGAGGTTCGCGAGTCCCATCCGCTGCATGCGCCCGTTCGCCGAGCCGATCGCCGGGTTCTCGCCGACGAGGAAGTAGCCCTTGCAGTCGCCCGCGATCTGCTTGAGGACGGTCCGGTAGGTGCCGTGGTCGCCGGTCAGGCGGGGGAGGTGGGCGAACCGGTACTGGTTGTCCTCGGTCGCGTGCTCGCCCCAGTACGCCTTCAACAGACTGACGACGTAGGAGCGCATGTTGCCCCAGAAGCCGGTCTTGCCCGAATCCGTGGCCACGTACTCCTCGAGGTCGCGGTGCTGGTCCGCGTTCGGCATCGGCAGGTAGCCGGGCAGGAGGTTGAACAGCGTGGGGATGTCGGTGGAGCCCTGGATGCTGGCGTGCCCGCGCAGCGCGAGGATCCCGCCGCCGGGCCGGCCGATGTTGCCCAGCAACGCCTGCAGGATCGAGGCGGTGCGGATGTACTGCACGCCGACGGTGTGCTGGGTCCAGCCGACCGAGTACACCCACGCAGTGGTGCGCTCGCGGCCGGAGTTTTCCGTGATCGCCCGGGCGACCTCGGCGAACGTCTCGGGCGGCACGCCGCACGCGTCGGCGACGAGCTCGGGCGTGTAGCGGGCGAAGTGGCGCTTGAGAACCTGGTACACGCAGCGCGGGTGCGTCAGCGTCGGGTCCAGCTTCGGCTTGGCCGAGACCGACGCGCCACCGCTGCCGTACTGCTCGGCCCGCGCCGGCTGGTGGTGGCTCGCACCGCCGTGGTCGTCCACTTCGGGGTCGCCGTCGGGGTCATCGTCGGGGTCGCCGTTCTGGTCCTCGCGCCGGCCCGCGGCGGGTGCGGCCTCGGCCTGCTCGTAGGCCCACGTGGCGATGTCGTACTGGCGGCCCTCGGCGTCGAAGCCGGAGAACAGGCCGTCGAGGTCCTCGGTGTCGGCGAAGTCCTCGCGCAGGATCGCCCCGGCGTTGGTGTAGGCCACGACGTAGTCGCGGAAGTCGAGCTCGTTCTCCAGCACGTGGTTGATGAGCCCGCCGAGGAACGCGATGTCGCTGCCGGCGCGCAGCGGCACGTGCGTGTCGGCGAGCGCGCTGGTGCGGGTGAACCGCGGGTCGACGTGGATCACCCGTGCGCCGCGCCGCTTCGCCTCGACCACCCACTGGAACCCGACCGGATGGCACTCGGCCATGTTCGAGCCCTGGATGACGATGCAGTCCGCGTTCGCGAGGTCCTGCTGGAACGTCGTGGCGCCGCCGCGACCGAAGGAGGTACCCAGACCGGGCACCGTGGAGGAGTGTCAAATGCGGGCCTGGTTCTCCACCTGGATCGCGCCGAGCGCGGTGTAGAGCTTCTTCATCAGGTAGTTCTCTTCGTTGTCGAGGGTGGCGCCGCCGAGGCTCGCGAAGCCCTCGGTCCGGTTGAGCCGCCGCCCCTCGTCGTCGACGTCCTGCCAGGTGTCCCGCCGGGTCGCGAGGACCCGGTCGGCGATCATCTCCATCGCCTGGTCCAGGTCGAGCCGTTCCCACCCGGTGCCGTGCGGCCGCCGGTACAGGACCTCTGTCGCCCGGCCCGGCCCGCTGACGAGCTGCTTGCTCGCCGACCCCTTGGGGCACAGGCGCCCGCGCGAGATGGGGGAGTCCGGGTCGCCCTCGATCTGGGTGATCGCACCGTCCCGCACGTACACCCGCTGCCCGCAGCCGACCGCACAATATGGACATACGGAGCGAACCACCGCGTCGGCGTCCTCCGTGCGGGCACGCAGGTTCCCGGTGGCCCGGGACTTCGCCGCCGCGCCCCGGGCGGTGCGATCCTCGCCGGTGAGCTGGCGGTACACCGGCCAGCTCGCGAGCAGTCGACGGACATCCACGGGCAGCTCCGGTGCTGGTCGCTGGTGCGTGGCCTCCGGCTACCCGTTCGCCGGCCGATCATGCATCCGCGCCACCGGATCGTGTCCCTGCCCCGCGCGGCCCGCCGGGTGTCAGGACCGGCCCGCGGCTGCGCGGCGCGGCCCGCGGTAGGCCGCCGGGTCGACGCCCGCGTCGCGCAGGGCCGCCTCGAGCCCGGCCAGCGCGAGCCGGTCCGCGTGCTCGTTGCCGGGGTGGCCGGCGTGGCCCTTGACCCAGTGCCAGGCGATCTCGTGCCGCGCGGCCGCCTCGTCGAGCCGGCGCCACAGGTCGTCGTTCTTGACCGGCTGCTTGGCCGCGGTCAGCCAGCCGTTGCGCTTCCAGTTGGCGACCCACTTGGTGATCCCGTTGCGCACGTAGGTGCTGTCGGTGTGCACCTGCACGACGGCGGGCCGGGTGAGGTGGGTGAGCGCCTCGATCGGCGCCATGAGCTCCATGCGGTTGTTGGTGGTCGCCTCGGCCTCGCCGCCGCACAACGTCTTCTCGTGCGTGCCGTACCGCAGCACCACGCCCCAGCCACCCGGTCCCGGGTTCCCCCAGCACGCCCCGTCGGTGTAGATCTCGACCTCGTGCTCCGCCCGCGTCATTCCGGGGAATCTAGCCTCCCGCCGGTCCGCCGCTCGCGGGTGATCGCGGTTTCCACGCCGTCCAGGATTATCGACAGGCCTACCTCGAAGGTCTCGCGGGCTTGCTGTTCCAGGTAGGGCCGCGACTCGTCCCACTCGAACGTGTCCTCGGCGCCCATGCGGACGATCGAGGGGTACCGGTCGGCGAAGTCCGGGACCACCTCGGTCAGCTGCGCGGCCCGCGCCATCCACCAGTCCTCATTGGACACGCCGGTGTCGGTGACCGCCTGGTCCGCCTCCGCGATCGTCGCCGCGGCGCCGCGGACGAAGTGGAACATCGTCCCCACCACGCGGGTCAGCACCCGCGCCGGCAGGCCCGTCTCGAACAGGATCCGGGTCAGCGCCTCCAACACCGCGTACTCGTGCGGGCCCAGCACCGGGCGCACCTGCGAGACCCGCAGCATCCACGTGTGTGCCTGGTAGCAGCGCCACAGGTCACCCGCCCACGCCACGACCGCGGCCCGCCAGCCCTGCGCCAGCGGGTAGGAGCGGGGCAGCGCGGCGTGCGCCCGGTCGTGCATCAGGTCGATCAGCTCGCTCTTGCCCGGCACGTAGGTGTACAGCGCCATCCCGCTGCGCCCCAGCCGCTGCCCGACCGCGCGCATCGACAGCGCCGCCATGCCCTGCGCGTCCGCCAGCTCGATCGCGGCGTCGACGATCTCGTCCACGGTCAGCGTCTGCCGCGGGCCCGGCCGCGGCTCGCCGGTCCGGGCGCGCCACAGCAGCTCCAGCGTGCGCCGGGCGTCGCCCTGGGCCGCGAAGAAAACCACGCTGGCATCTCCTTACCACGTAAAGTACGCTCACTTTACACCGTAAGGAGACAGTATGGACCTCGTCGGAGAGCTGACGGTCACGCGGGTGCGGGAGCTGACGCCGCGGATGCTGCGGGTGAGCTTCGGCGCGCCCGCGGGCCTCGTGCACTGGCCGGACCAGCAGCTCAAGCTGTGCTTCCCGCGTGGCGGGTCGCTGAACCTGCCGGCCTCGGACGGCGACGACATGCGGTGGTACCAGGAGTTCATGGCGATCCCCGAGGACTCGCGGCCCTGGCTGCGCAGCTTCACCGTGCGCCGCCACGACCCGGCGCGGGGCGAGCTCGACATCGACTTCGTCCTGCACGGCGACGCGGGCCCGGCGGTGCGCTGGGCGCGGACGGCGGCGCCGGGCCAGGTCCTCGGCCGCTACGGCCCGTCGGAGGCGTACCGGACCCGGTTGCGCGAGGGGGACTGGTACCTGTTCGCCGGGGACGAGACGGCGCTCCCGGCGATCGGCTCGCTGCTGGAGTCGCTCCCGGCCGCGGCCCGCGCCCTGGTGTTGCTGGAGGTCGCGGACCCGGCCGAGGCGCCGCAACTGTCCACTTCGGACGCCACGGACGTGTGCTGCCTGTTCCGCTCCGCCGGCGCGTCCCTGGTGGACGCCGTCCGCGCGCTGGCGTTCCCGGACGGCGCGGTCTCGGCGTGGCTCGCGGGCGAGGCGGGCCAGGTGCGTGCCGTGCGCCGCCACCTGGTGGGCGAGCGCGGCGTGCCGAAGCGGTCGATCGCGTTCACCGGCTACTGGCGCCGCCGGCTCACCCAGGACGACGCGCCGACCGAGGAGGACCTGGCGGAGGCCATGGAGCGCCTGGCGCTGGCCAAGGACGGCTAGGCCGACTGCCGGACGACGAGCGACGGCTCGAAGATCACCCGGGCCACCGGGGTCTGCGGCGTGCCGATCTGGCGCAGCAGCAGCCGCGCCATCTCCGCGGCCATGTCCTCCACCGGCTGGCGCACGGTGGTCAGCGGCGGCTCGCACGCCAGGGCCGCCGAGCTGTCGTCGAACCCGACCACCGCCACGTCCTCGGGCACCCGCCGGCCCACGGCACGCAGCACGGCGAGCGCGCCCTGCGCCATCAGGTCCGAGGCCGCGAACACGCCGTCCAGCGAGGGGTGCCGGGCCAGCAGCTCGGTCATCGCCGCGGTGCCGCTCTCCCGGGTGAAGTCGCCCTCCGCCCACGGCGCGTCCGGGAGCACCGAGTCGAACCCGGCGAGCCGGTCCTGCCCGGCCGACGTGTGCTGCGGCCCGGCGATCGTCGCGATCCGCCCGCGCCCCAGCGACATCAGGTGGCGCGCGGCGAGCGCGGCGCCCTTCGCCTGGTCGACGTCCACGTACGTGATCGGCAGCGGCCGCACCGGGCGGGAGGACAGCACCACCGGGAAGCGGCCGTCCACCAGCAGGCGGGGGAGCGGGTCCTGCGGGTCGGTGTGGATGAGGATCACGCCGTCCAGCCGGCCGCGCCGCACGTCCGACTCCACCTCGGAGCGGCGGTCCGCGGCGAGGACGAGGTGGATGCCGGCCGGCTCCGTCACGGTCATGACCCCGCTGACGACCCGCCCGAAGAACGGGTCGCCCAGCATCCGGCGCTCGGTGGGCAGCACCAGCGCGACCGCGTCGGCGCGCCGGGTCACGAGCGAGCGGGCGGCCAGGTTCGGCACGTAGCCGGTGTCCTCGATCGCCCGCTCGACGGCCGCCCGGATGGTCGCGTCCACGCTCGCCACGCCGTTGACCACCCGGGACGCGGTGGCCCGTGACACGCCGGCCACCTTCGCCACCTCCTCCAGCGTGATGCGGCGCGGGGAGGTCGGGGGCACGGCTTCTTTATACCCGCGGCCGGGTTCGGCGACGGTCAGCGCAACCCGCCCAGCTCGTCGAGCGCGCGCGCCCGGGCCGCGGCCATCCGCGCCGCCAGGTCCTTCGTCGGCGCGTGGGTCACCGACCGCACGGCCGACTCCGCGACCGTCGCGGACTCGGTCAGGTGCGCGCGCACCAGGTCGGTGAGCGTGTCGTCGAAGTCCCTCGCCGCGGCCAGGCCGATCAGCTCCGCGTCGGTCGGCATGCCCGGCATGTCGTGGCCCGCGTGCAGGTTCGCGTACGGCACCGAGGCCGCGTCCAGCAGCCCGCCCAGCTCCGCCCGCTCCGTGCGCCGCGCGGCCGCCAGCGACGCGGCGAACGCCCGCAGCCCGGGGGAGGCGGCCCGCTTCGCGCCGAGGTCGAGCAGCCGCACGGCCTGGTCGTCGGTCGCGATCTCCAGCTGCACGAACGCCTGCTCGGTGGCGCCGAACCCGCCGGCCGCCGCCGAGGGTGCCGGGCGGGCGGCCGGGGCGGGCGCCGCCGGTGATGCGGCCTGCCGGCCACAGGCCGCGAGGCCCATGACCAGCAGGACGACGAGCACCAGCCGCGACATCACACCGGGTGCCCGTCGTGGCCGCACTTGACCACCGGGCGGATGCAGTCCCGGACCCGCTGTTCCATCTGGTCCGCCGGCCACACGTTGAAGAAGTCGCCGTGCATCGTGCGGCCGTCGCCGGAGGCCAGCCGCAGGCCCGACGGGTCACCGGAGACCGGGTAGCGCAGCACCATCCGCAGCTTCGGCACCTGGACCGGGTGCGCGGCCGGGCAGCCGCCGGCGACCGGGTAGGCCATGTGGCTCTTGTGGTCCGCCGAGTCGAGGTCGTGGCCGTTCCAGCACTGCGGGAAGTCCAGGTAGGTCTCCAGCTGCGTGCCGGCCGGGCAGTTGACGAAGTTCTTCGACGGCGGCACCTGGCCCGCGTGCAGGCACGACCACCGCGCGATGCTGTCGGCGTCGCCCGTCGCCTTCGCGTTGCCGGCGACGATCTTCAGCCCGGGCGGGGTCGCCTGGGTCGCGCCCGGGTTGTTCACGCCCTCGCCGAGGTAGTAGAACGTGACCCCGGTCGGCACGATCACCGTGTCTCCGCGCAGCATCGTCGGCACCCAGTACGACGAGATGTCCGCCGCCGGGTCGCAGTTGCCGGTCGAGCCGTTCAGCTCGTTGTAGTCGGAGTTCGCGTCGGTCGCGTGGTTGCCGAAGAAGTCATGCGAGTGCGACGCGCCGGGCAGGCCCGGGAACACGATCGGGTCGTCGGGCAGGCGGTGGCTGAGCGGGCAGTCGGCGACGAACTCCGCCACCCGGATGACGGCGTGCGCGTCGGGGCGGCCGAGCCCGCCACTCACCACCGCGGCCGCGGCCAGCGCGAGGACCAGCCCCAGCCGCGTGAGCGTGCGCAGTCTTGACGGTGTCTTCCTCATCGAAGTCGTACTCCCTCACGGTCCTGGTGTGCAGGGGACAGGACGAGAGAGCGCTCTCACGGTCGAGCATGACGGGGGTCACACCCGCGGGTCAACGCTTTTGTTTCGACCGGGAACAAATAGACCCCGTTCGGCGCAACGGATCCCGCCCGAATGGCATCCGGCGGGCGGGCGGTCTTGACACGGCGCAGCGCGAGCGGGACTCTCTCTCCCGGAGAGAGCGCTCTCACAGGTCCCCTGCCTCTTCCTTCTTCCTGTCGCGCCGGCGGCCATCGGCTCCCGGCGGGCAAAGGAGCGCTCATGAGAACCGTTGCGTCCCGGCGGTCGCGCCGCCGGTTCCTCCCCCTGGGCGTGGTCGCCGCTCTCGCGATCACGCTGCTGTCGGTGCCCGGCCAGGCGGCCGCCGCGGGCACCCTGCTCTCGCGCAACCGCCCGGTCACCGTGTCCTCGTCCGAGTCGGCCGCCTTCCCGGGTACCGCCGCGGTGGACGGCAATCTGGGCACCCGGTGGTCGAGCGGCTTCACCGATCCACAGTGGATCCAGGTCGACCTCGGCACCGCCGCCTCGATCCAGGAGGTGCGGCTGCACTGGGAGGCCGCGTACGCGCGGGCGTTCACCGTCGCGGTCTCCGCCGACGCGACCACGTGGTCCACTGTGTACTCGACGGCCGCGGGCGCGGGTGGCGACCAGACGCTCGCGGTCGCCGGCACCGGCCGGTACGTGCGGCTGCAGCTGACCTCGCGGGCCACCCAGTACGGCTACTCGCTGTGGGAGTTCGAGGTCTACGGCGGCGGCGGTGCCGAGCCGGGCCCGGACGGGCTGCTGTCCTACAACAAGCCCGCCACCGCGTCGACGTTCCAGAACGACGGCGCCTGCGCGAACTGCACGCCGGCGAAGGCGACCGACCTCGACCCGGCCACCCGGTGGGCGACGAGCGCGACGAACGGCTGGGTGGATCCCGGCTGGATCACCGTCGACCTCGGCGCGCCCGCGACGATCACCTCGGTCGTGCTGCAGTGGGACCCGGCCTACGCGGTGTCCTACGAGCTGCAGGTCTCCGACGACAACGCCGGCTGGCGCACGATCTACTCGACCACGGCGGGCCACGGCTTCAAGGAGACGCTGACGGTCAGCGGCACGGGCCGGTACGTGCGGATGTACGGCACGCAGCGGTCCAACGGCTACGGCTACTCGCTGTGGGAGTTCCAGGTGTACGGCACGGGCGGCAGCCCCACGCCGCCACCACCGGCCCCGTCCGCGCCCGACTTCGGCCGGCTGGCCTGGAGCGACGAGTTCAACGGCGCGAACGGCGCCACCCCGGATCCGGCCAAGTGGACGCCCGAGGTCGGGCCCGGCGTGAACAACGAGCTGCAGTACTACACGAACAACGCCAACGCCCGGATGGACGGCGCCGGCAACCTCGTCATCCAGGCGCGCCGCGAGGTCACGCCCGGCTCGGCGTGCCCGCCGGACCCGAACAGTGGCGGCAGCACGACGTGCCAGTACACCTCCGGCCGGCTGAACACGCACGGCAAGTTCGAGACGACCTACGGCCGGGTGGAGGCGCGGATCAAGGTGTCGAGCACGCAGGGCCTGTGGCCGGCGTTCTGGATGCTGGGCGCGAACTTCTTCACCGGCACGCCGTGGCCGTCGAGCGGCGAGATCGACATCATGGAACACGTCGGCCGCGAGGCGAACAACGTGTACTCGACGCTGCACGCCCCGGCGTACTTCGGCGCGGGCGGCTTCGGCTCGCCGCTGAACCTGGGCGCCCCGGCGTCCTCGGCGTTCCACGTGTTCGCCGTGGAGTGGGACGCGAGCCACATGACGTTCTTCGTGGACGGCAACGGCTTCTTCACGGTGAACCGCGAGACGCTCGAACAGACGCGGGGCCCGTGGGTGTTCGACCACCCGTTCTTCATCATCCTGAACAACGCGGTGGGCGGCGACTGGCCCGGGCCGCCGGGGGCGGGTACCCAGCTGCCGCAGAACATGGTGCTCGACTACGTCAGGGTGTACCGCTAGGAACCGTGCTCGGCGCCGGGCACCGAACGCGATTCGGTGCCCGGCCGCCCGGCCGGGGTGATCCGCTACCGGGTCAGGACCCGCCTACGTTCCACAGGGCGCCGGCCCGGCGCACGGCCGCCACGATCTCGGTGTTGGACGTGCCCTTCAGCAGGTACTCGACGACGCCCGCGCGGGTCATCTCGGCCACGGTGCCGGAGTCGTCGTACGCGGAGAACGCGAGGATGCGGGTGTCGGGCGCGCGCTGGAGGATCTCCCGCGCGGCGCGCGGGCCGCCGCCCCCGGGCATGCGGACGTCGAGGACCACGACCTCGGGGTCGAGCTCCTCGGCCAGCGCGATGGCCTCGTCCGCGTCCGCACCGGCGCCGACCACGGCGATGTCCGGCTCCGACTCGAGGACCTCCCGCAGCGCCTCCCGGATCATCGCGTCGTCGTCGCAGATCAGGACGCGCAGCGGCGCCGAGGGGGTGCTCATGAGGTCACCTCCGGAGCCTTGCTCGTGGGCAGCCAGAACTCCACCGTGGTCCCGCGGCCGGGGGTGCCGGACACCGACCACCAGCCGCCGGCGGTCTCGGCCCGCTCCCGCATCTCGATGAGCCCGAAGTGCTCCATCGACTCGGGCCGCCCGCCCGGCATGGTGTAGCCCACGCCGTCGTCGACGACCCGGGTCATCGTGCCACGATCCACAGTGGACAAATAGATGTCGACCTTCTTCGCGTGGGCGTGCTTGCGCACGTTGGTGACCGCCTCCTGGCATATCCGGAATATCGTGATGGCCGTCTCCGTCGGCGGCTGCTCGGTGAGCTCGTCGTGGTGCAGCCCCGCCACCAGATCCCAGCCGGTCACGACGTCGCGGATGAAGTCGGTGAGCGCGGAGACCAGGCCGTGCCGGTCGATCGCGGTGGGGCGCAGCTGGAAGACGAGCGTGCGCAGCCGGGCGATCGTGCCGGTCACCGCCTCGTCGAGCGCGCTGATCGTCGCCGCGTGCTCCGCGGGCAACCGCCCGGCGAGCAGCTGCAGGCGCATGCCGACCGCGACCATCGACTGGATCGAGTCGTCGTGCACGTCCCACGCGATCCGCCGGCGCTCGAGCTCCTGGGCCTGCACGAGGTGGCCGAGCAGCCGCCGCCGCTCGTCCAGGGCCTGCTCGGCCCGGCGGCGCTCGGTGAGGTCGCGGGTGACCTTGGCGAAGCCGCGCAGGTTGCCGTCGTCGTCGCGCAGGGGGGTGATGACGACGTTCGCCCAGAAGCGGGTGCCGTCCTTGCGCAGCCGCCAGCCCTCGTCCTCCAGCCGGCCTTCCGCGTCCGCGGTCTCGAGCTCGCGGCCCGGTTTTCCGGCCGCGTTGTCCTCGGGCGGGTAGAAGACGGAGAAGTGCTTGCCGATGATCTCTTCCGGGCGGTAGCCGTTGATGCGTTCGGCGCCGGTGTTCCAGCTGACGATGTTCCCGGTGGTGTCGAGCATGAAGATCGCGTAGTCGATGACGCCCTGGACGAGCAGGCGGAACCGTTCCTCGCTCTCCCACAGCGCCTGCTCCGCGGAACGGCGCTCGGTGAGGTCGCGGGTGACCTTGGCGAAGCCACGCAGGCTGCCGTCGTCGTCGCGCAGGGGAGTGATGACGACGTTCGCCCAGAACCGGGTGCCGTCCTTGCGCAGCCGCCAGCCCTCGTCCTCCAGCCGGCCTTCCGCGTCCGCGGTCTCGAGCTCGCGGTCGGGCTTCCCGCTCGCGTTGTCCTCGGGCGGGTAGAAGACGGAGAAGTGCCGGCCGATGATCTCGTCCGGCCGGTATCCCTTGATGTACTCGGCGCCGGTGTTCCAGCTGACGACGTGCCCGGTGGTGTCGAGCATGAAGATCGCGTAGTCGACCACCCCCTGGATGAGCAGCCGGAAGTCGGCGTCTAGCAGGGGTGGCTTGATCTCGGACATGTCCTCACTGTGCCGCAACCGGGGCGTGCCCACAGCTTCGCCCCGATCATGCCGGGAGCGGAACCGCGGGAAGCTGGCACCACACCATCTTCCCGCGACCCCGCCTCGACACACCCCAGGACGTCGACAGCCGGTCGACGAGCTGCATGCCCAGCCCGCCGGGACCCGACCGCCGAATGACCGGTGGCTGCGGGCTGTCGTCGCTGACCTCGACCCGGACGCCGCCCTCGACGTCCAGCAGTCGCAGTACCGGCTCCCCGTGCCCGTGGAGCAGGACATTGCTCACGAGTTCGGACACCACCTGGGCGGCGTCCTGCCAGCTGTGATGGCCCCAGCGGGTCAGCGTCTTGCGGGTGAACTCGCGCGCCAGGGCGGCGCTGCGGTGGTTCTCCGGCAGACGGACCTCGGTGTGCGGCAGGGCCTGTGTGTCCACGACTGCACTGTCCGCTTCGGTCGCCCGTCTGGCGAGACGCAGCGGGCTCAGCGGGGGTAGTGCATACGCATCAGTACCGGTGTATCGCCTTGGTCGCGCTCAGTCGAGCAGGCCGTCGCGCCGGGCGATGGCGACGGCCTCGAGCTTGGAACGGGCGCCGAGCTTGTCGAGGATGCGCTGGACGTGGTTGCGCACGGTGTTGCGGGTTACCCCCAGCCGCTCGCTGACCTCATCGGTGCTGGCGCCGCCGGCCAGCAGCACGAGGGTTTCCTGCTCACGGGCGGTGAGCGGGGTGCCGGTGCCGCGGGTGCGCCCGGTGAGCCGGTCGAGGACGCCGGCGAGCAGGCCGGGCCCGAAGGCCACCTCGCCCGCCGCGACCTGCAGGACCGCGGCCTCCAGCTCCTCGAGCCGGGAGGACTTGAGCACGAGGCCGGCCCCGCCCGCCTCGGCGACCCGGGTGGCGACCGCCGCGCTGGCCTCGCCGGTCAGCACGAGCACGCGGGCGCCGGTGGTCGACAGCTCGGCGATGGCGCCGATCCCGTCACCGTCGGGCAGCCTGCGGTCGAGGACGACGACGTCCGGTTTGTGCTTCTGGGTCTCCGACAGGGCCTCGGCGATGGACTTCGCCCGGGCCACGACCGTGATGCCGGACGCCTGGTCCAGCGCCAGACCGATCGCCTCGGCGACCATGTCGTGGTCTTCCACGAGTACTACCCGGTGTGGTGGCGTCGTCGCCGACGATGGCATGCGGTCGCGTTCCCTGCACGGCGGAGGATGGCTGAATGATGATGCTACCGCCCTCCGGACCATTCGGACGTGACCGACCACACGGCGAGCCGGGAACGTATCGGGCCAATGGGCCGTTATACGTGTTGGTCGCTGCCTGGAGCCAGGAGGTAGCTGGGGTTTTCCGGCGGTGTGACTCCCCCCAGTACGCCGTCGACGTATCTCAGCTTGCTTGCGCCGGCGACCAGAACCGCCGGCCGGTCGGACCCCCCAGCCGCCGGCCGGCGGTCCCCAGTTCGTCCTCTTCGGACACTCGGGCGTCTGTTGACGTACTCCGCGTGACTGCCGGGTCGGCCTTGCGAGGCCTCGCGCGGACGGGATTCCCGGCCGCGCCGTGACCTCCCGGCGGGCCAGAGGCCCGCCCATCCTCCTGACGTGTTCCCGCTCCCATGGGCCACTGCGGCGCCTGGTCGGGCGAGCCCGAACACGGCGCCACGATCGCGGTCCGCATCGCGAACGCGGACGTCCAGCAGCGCCGGGTGCGCGTCGTGCCGGCCTGACTCGCGGGGTGCGGGGGCGGGTTCAGGCCGCCCCCGCACGTGCCGACCCTATGGTCGAAAGCTCACCCTGCTTGAGGAGGACGACGTGGTCCACGAGATCGACCGGCGCACCCTGCTCGCCGGACTCGGGCTCGCCGGGGTCGCCGGCCTTGCCGCACCCGGCATCGCTGCGGCCGAGGGGGCCGGAGATCCGCTCGACCTGGAGTTCCGGATCCGGGCGAAGTACCGGCCCTTCGACCTGATCGCACCGAGGTTCGTGCAGTACGACACCGCGGTCGGCCGGCTCCGCTCGACGCTGGTGGACACCGGCGTGCGGCCGCGGGCGCCGTACGGCTCGGTGCTGGTGGAGGTCCGCTCGCTCGACGGCGCCGTGGTGGCCGGGCTGGTCGGCGAGCGCGGCGTGCTCGGCGCCTACGACGGGGCCACGGTGACCATCGAGGTCGACGGCGCGGTCGTCGCGTCGGCTCCCGCCTCGCTCGCCGCGCCGTTCGGGTTCGCCGTCGTGGTCAACGAGAACGCGGTGACCGTGCTCGCCGACCCGACCGCCACCGGGACCGGCTGGCAGCCGCTGCTGACCACCCGGGACCCGGTGCGCGAGCGCATCGACCTGCGGGTGCCCGACGTGCTGGGGCGGCTCAGCTACGGCTACGGCGGCCGCGGCGACGTGCTGCTCGGCCGGGTGCGCGCCGGCTACTTCGGCCAGGCGGGCGTGCGCGACCCGCACGTCGTGCAGCATGCCGACGGCCGGCCCTACATCCGCGACGGCAAGCTGTACCTGACGCTGACCAACGCGGGCCTGGGCTTCTTCCAGCAGGCGCACTGGGCGGTGTGGACGCTCGACCTCGCCGACCCCACCCGGCTCGAACAGGTGGCGACGCTGTTCTTCACCCGCGACGGCGTCGTGCTCGGCGACCACGCGGGCCAGATCGTGTACGACCGCGGCCGGTTCGTCCTCGCGATGAGCTCGTGGGGCGACTTCGACTTCCAGGGCGTGCACGTGCGGCACGTGGCCACGACGGCGAACGTGCTGTCGGGCGTGCACGTGCTCGCCACCGAGCGGCTGGCGCTGCCGACCGGCGTGAGCTCCTGGGACCCGGCGCTGACCAGGATCGGCGGCCGGTGGCACGTGGCGTTCGTGGAGAGCCCGGCCCAGCAGCCGGCCTTCGTGTTCCACCCCGCACTCGCGGCCGGCCCGCGCGGTGCCGACTACGCCGAGGGCCTGACCCTGCTGGGCGCGGACACCTCCGTCGACCAGACCGAGGGCACGATCCTGCAGCGCTTCGGCTCGACGTGGTACGTGCTGGCGAGCGACGGGGACGCCCGCCAGTACAAGGTGTACGACCTGGCGATGCGGTTGCTGGGCACGCTCGACGCCCCGTACGGCACCAACATCCCGCACCCGATGGCCGTCCCGGACGGGCCCGGCTGGTTGCTGCTGACCTTCGACGGCACGCAGTACGCCGAGCCCGTCCTCGGGTACGGCGGGCACGGCGACTTCATCGTGATGCGGGCCTGAGGGCTACGCGGCCGGGAGCTCGCCCGTCACCGCGAAGTCCACGCGCTTGGCCACCGACACGGCCTGGTCGGCGAAGCGCTCGTGGTAGCGGGCGAGCAGCGCGAGCGACATGGCGGACGGGACGCCGTGCGGCCAGTCCTCGGCGGTGATCGCCGCCATGACGCCCGCGTGCAGCGTGTCGACGGTCTGGTCGGTCTCGTTCAGGTCGGCGAAGCAGCACACGTCGCGCCGGCGGAGCCGCTCGGTCAGCCGCTCGGCCATCTCCACGGTGATCCGGCCGAGTCGGGTGAACGCACCCTCCAGCTCGGCCGGCACCGCGGGCCCGGGATGGGCGAGCCGCACGGCGTCGGCGATGTAGGCGGCCAGGTCGCCCATCCGCTCGATCTTGTCCGAGCAGTACACCGCGGCGAGCACGAGCCGCAGGTCGCCGGCCACCGGCGCCTGCAGGGCGAGCAGCTGCTGGGCGGTGTCGTCGCAGCGGTCGCGGGCCCGGTCGAGCTCCGCGTCCGCCGCGACCACCTGTCTCGCGAGCGCCACGTCGGACGTCGACACCGCCGTGCAGGCGTTTCGCATGGCCGTGGTGGCCAGCTCGCACATGTCGGCGAGCTGCTCGCGGAGCCCGCTCAGCTGGGTGTGGAATTCCTCGCGCATTGGGGCTCCCTCGACAGCCAGGTGAATCGAACAAAGCGGACTACCCTCGATCGACAGTTCTACACCTGCCGTTACCAGGCAACTCCGCGACACCCCTCGCGACTCCATTGCGACTCGACCGCGGCTCCACGGGGGCGACACCCGCCGGGCTCAGGCGCGCCGGGGCAGCAGCAGCGCGAGCAGGCCGCCGACCGCGACCAGGGACGCGCCGACGAACATCGCCGGGACGAGCCCGTCGACGAACGCGGCGGGGGAGCTGTAGCCGCCGTGCGCGGCGAACACCGAGGCCAGCACGGCCACGCCGACCGCGACGCCGAGCTCGCGCAGCGTGTTGTTCGTGCCGGAGGCGACCCCGAACGAGCCGGCCGGCACGCTCGCCAGCGTCGTGGCCGACAGCGGCGAGAACGTCAGGCCCATGCCGATGCCGGCCAGCAGCAGGGGCGGGACCAGCCCGCCGTACGCGACGTCCACGGCCGTCTCGAACGCGATCCAGCCGAGGCCGACCGCGAGCAGCAGCTGCCCGAGCCCGACCAGCACGCGCGGCCCGACCCGGCCCACGAGCATCCCGGCGATCGGCGCCACGACCATCGGTGCCATCGTCCACGGCATCGTGCGCAGCCCGGCCTCCAGCGGGCTGTCGCCCTGCACCACCTGGAAGAACTGCGCGAGCAGGAACACCACGCCGAACACCCCCGCGGAGAACACGAACGAGACCGCGTTCACCGCGCTGAACGCCCGCGACCGGAACAGCCGCAGCGGCAGCATCGGCGCCACCGCGCGCCGCTCCCACAGCAGGAACGCGACCAGCAGCGCGCCGCCGCCGGCGAGCGCCGCGAGCACCGGCGCCGAGGTCCAGCCGTCGTCCGAGCCGTGCACCACGCCCCACACCACGGCGAACACGCCGGCCGCGGACAGCAGCAGGCCCAGCGGGTCCAGCCGGCCCGCGCCACCGCGCGACTCGCTCAGGACGAGCGCGGCCAGCGGCAGCGCGACGATGCCCACCGGCACGTTCAGCCAGAAGATCCACGTCCAGTCCAGCCCGTCGGCCACCGCGCCGCCGACCACCGGGCCGACCGCTACGCCGAGCCCGCTGATGCCGCTCCAGATGCCGACCGCGGCGTTGCGCATGCGTTCGGGCACGGCGGCGGCGAGCAGCGTGAGCGACAGCGGCATCACCGCGGCACCGGCCGCGCCCTGTACGGCCCGGGCCGTGATCAGCATCCACGGCTCGGTGGCGAGCGCGCACGCCGCGGACGCGACCGTGAACAGCCCGATGCCGAACAGGAACAGCCGCCGCCGGCCCAGCCGGTCGCCGAGGGCGGACGCGGTGAGCAGCAGCGCCGCGAAGGACAGCGTGTAGGCGTTGACGAACCACTGCAGGTCGGTCAGCGAGGCGTGCAGGTTCGCCTTGATCACCGGTAGCGCCGTGGTCACCACCAGGTTGTCGAGGGTGACCATGAACATCGGGATGCCTACGGCGGCGAGCACGGCGGCGAGCGGGCGGTTGGTTCGGCGGGGCCGGGGCGCCGGGGCGGCGTCCAGCAGTGCGGCGGTCATCGGAGCTCCATGTTGTTATCGACTGATAACAAGCAAGGTAGTAATCGACTGATAACATGTCAACATGAACCCTCCGGGCAAGCCGCGGCTCTCCGCCGCGGAGCGCACCGAGCAGCTGGTCGGCGCCGCGGTCACCGCGTTCGCCGACACCGGCTACGCGGGCACCTCGACCGACGACGTGGCCCGCCTGGCCGGTGTCTCACAGCCGTACGTGATCCGCCTGTTCGGCTCGAAGCAGCGGCTGTTCATCGCCGGCTACGCGTGCGCGGCCGACCAGATCGAGGAGGCCTTCCGCGCGGCCGGGCCGGGGGAGCTCGGCAGCCTCGCGGAGTCGTTCCACGGGCTGCTCGAGTCGCGCGAGTTCCTCGCGATGCTGCTGCACGGGTTCGCGGCGAGCTCGGACCCGGTCATCGGCGAGGTGGTGCGGGAGCGGTTCGGCCGGATCTACCACCTGGTGCGCGAGCTGTCCGGGGCCGGCCCGGAGGAGGCGCGCGCGTTCCTCGCCACCGGCATGCTGTTGACCGTGCTCGCGTCCATGCGGGTCGTCGGCCCGGACGCGGTCGACCCCGAGCCGTGGGCGAGCGAGCTGCTCGGCTCGTTCGACAAGCACGTGCAGCAGCACCGGAGCACGGCGAACTAGCTCGCCGCCAACTCGGGACGAAGGGTCAGCGGGGGAGCTTGACCACCGTCACGAAGAAGTCGTCGATGTGCCGCACGACCTCGATGAACCGCTCGAAGTCGACCGGCTTGGACACGTACGCGTTGGCGTGCAGCCGGTAGCTGCGGACGATGTCCTCCTCCGCCTCGGAGGTGGTCAGCACGACGACCGGGATCATCCCGAGCTCGGGGTCGTCCTTGAGCTCGGCCAGCACCTCGCGGCCGTCGCGGCGCGGGAGGTTCAGGTCCAGCAGGATCAGCCCGGGCCGCGGCGCGTCGGCGTACTCGCCCTCCCGGCGCAGGAACTGCAGCGCCTGCTCGCCGTCGTTCACGACGTGCAGCCGGTTGCGGATCTTGTGGAACTCGAACGCCTCCCGGGTCATGAGCACGTCGCCGTCGTCGTCCTCGACCAGCAACACGTCGACCACGTCGAGCGGGGTGGGGTCAGCCATCGGTGTCCTTCGCCTCCTCGGCCGGCGTCTCGTCGGCCGGCCTCTCGGTCAACTTGTCGCCGTTCAGCTCGTCGGCGGCCGGCTCTGCGGCCGAATCTGCGGCCGCAGAGCCGTCCCGGTCCAGCGCCGGGAGGGTGAACCGGAACCGGGTGCCGCCCTGGTACTCGGTGTCCAGCCAGATCCGGCCGCCGTGGTACTCGATGATCTTGCGGCACATGGCGAGGCCGATCCCGGTGCCCGGGTACTCGCCCTTGCCGTGCAGCCGCTGGAAGATCACGAAGATCCGCTCGGCATAGTCGGGCTCGATGCCGATCCCGTTGTCGGAGACCGAGAACGCCCAGAACTCGCCGTCCCGGTGGGACTCGATCACCACGTGCGGCGGTTCCTCGCGGCGGAACTTGAGCGCGTTGGACAGGAGGTTCTGGAACACCGCGGTCAGCAGCGGCACCTCGGCCCGGACCGTCGGCAGCTCGTCCGCGTCGATCGTGGCGCCGGAGTACTCGATGGCGTCCGCCAGGTTCGCCTCGGCCTGCCGGAGCAGGTCCGTGCACGACACCTCCGCCGTGTCGCGCACGATCCGGCCCACCCGGCTGAACGCGAGCAGGTCGTTGATCAGCACCTGCATCCGCTTCGCGCCGTCGACCGCGAACGCGATGTACTTGTCCGCCCGCTCGTCGAGGTGGCCCGAGTAGCGGCGCTGCAGGAGCTGGCAGAAGCTCGCGACCTTGCGCAGCGGTTCCTGCAGGTCGTGCGAGGCGACGTAGGCGAACTGCTCGAGCTCGGCGTTCGACCGTTCGAGGTCGTGCGTGCGGGCGTCGAGCTCGGCGTGCGCGACGCGCACCGCGGAGAGCTCGTGCAGTATCCGCTCGCGCATCTGGTTGACGTCCGCGCCGAGGTCGCGCACCTCCGCCGGGCCGCTCTGCTCGACCTTGTGGGAGAAGTCGCCGTCGGCCACCGCGCGCACCTCGGCGGCCAGCCGCGACACGGGCCGGATCGCCGCCCGGCGCAGCCCGATGGCGAGCAGGACGATGGTCAGCGCGAAGCCCACCGCGATGACCACGCACACCAGGTTGAGCGTCGTGGCCGAGCTGTCGAGCTCCGCGACGGCCTGCGCCCGCGCGTCGGCGAGGCGGCCCTGCAGGTCGGCCATCGAGGCGCGGACCGCGTCGAAGTACACCTGGCCGGTGTCCACGCTCGTCGTCGTGACCGTCGGCTGCCCGGTCTGGTCGACCACGGCGATGACCGGCTCGGCATAACCCGAACGCCAGGCCGCCGCGCGCTCGGTCGTCTGCTGCAGCGCGTCCGCCGCGGCCGGCAGCTCCGCCAGCACCGGGCGCAGCCGCTTGGCCGCCGCGGTCTCGGCGGCGCGGCCGTCGGTGTAGGGCTCGAGGAGGTCGCGTTGCGCGCCGAGCGAGTAGCCGCGCACGCCGGTCTCCTGGTTGACCAGCGCCGCTTCGAGCCGCAGGGCCTCCTGGATGGCGGGGTCGATGCGATCCACCACCCGCGTGCGGGCGTCGGCGAGGTCCGTCAACGCGAACGTGCCGACCGCGACCGCGGCGACGCAGAACAGCGCGAGCACCGCGACGCTGGTGTTGATGATCCAGCGCAGCGGCCAGCGTCTGCGCGTCGGCGTGCGCCGCGGGGGTCGCGCGGCCGGCGGGGCGGGCGCGGCCGCCGGCGGCTGGTCCGGGGTGTCCGCGCGGCTGCCGACGCGGCTGTCGAGCTGGCTCATCGCGCGTCCCGCGACTTGTGTCCGAGCGCCACCACGGCGAGGTCGTCGTCGAGGTCGCCGCCGTTGAGCTCGCGCGCCCGGCCGATGACCTCGTCCAGCAGCCGCTCGTTGCGCTCGCCGGGGCCCACCCCCGGCAGGCCCGCCGCCAGCGCCGACTCGACCAGCACGACGAGACCCTGCACGTCCAGCCGCTCACCGCCGCCGCCCACGCGGCCCTCGATCAGCCCATCGGTGTACATCACCACCGACCATGCCGCACCGAGGCTGACTTCGCCGCTCGGCCACACCGTGCCGTCGCCCACGCCGAGCGGGGTGCGCCGCGGGGCCACCAGCGGGCGCACGCCGTCCTCGGTGATCAGCAGGGGCGGCGGGTGGCCGGCGAGGTAGATCCGTGCGGCCGTGCGCGAGCGGTCGATGGAGAGCATGCACAGCGTCGTGAACAGGCTCGGGCGGTACCGCTCGTGCGCGAAGACCTGGTCGAGCGTCGTCAGCGCCTCGCTGCCGGCGTGGGCGGCGAGCATCATCGTCCGCCAGGCCACCCGCATGGACACGCCCAGCGCGGCCTCGTCGGGCCCGTGCCCGCACACGTCGCCGACCACCGCGTGCACCACGCCGTCCGCCGACTCGATCACGTCGTAGAAGTCGCCGCCCAGCAGCATCCGCTGGCCGCCGGGGGAGTAGCGGGCGGTGACCTTCAGCGACGGGTCGGCCACCAGCGGGGAGGGCAGCAGCCCGCGCTCGAGGCGGGCGTTCTCCTCGGCGTAGATCTGCGCCTCGCGCAGCTGGCGCTGGATCTCGTCGGCCCGCACGCGCTCGATGGCGTACCGGATCACCCGGTGCAGCAGCTGGCCGTCGACCTGGCCCTTGACGAGGTAGTCCTGCGCGCCGATGCGGACCGCCTCGCCGCCGAGGTGCTCGTCGGCGAGCCCGGTGAGCACGACGACCGCGACCTCCGGGATGTGCTCCTGCAGCCAGCGCAGGCCGTCCAGCTCGTGGGTGTCGGGCAGGCCGAGGTCGAGCAGCACGCACGAGGCGCCGACGATGGCGGCCTTGGCCTCGGCGAGCGAACGCACCCGGCGCATGTCGACGTTGGCCTCGACCTCGCGTAACAGCTCCTCGACGAGGAACGCGTCCCCGTCGTCGTCCTCGATCAGCAGCACCTGAGTGGGCTCTGGTCGCGGCTCACTCGGCGCCCCGCGGGGCGCGAAGTCGCGAGCTACCATCAGCGGTCTGCCCATCCTGGTCCTAGGTGCCGACCTCCGACGGTCGATACGGTCGGCACATCGTAGACGTTGCGCTCCTCAAGCATCGCGCACACATTGCCAGGTCGGAACCGTCCCTTGCCGGCACGCCGGACAGCGTGTCCTGGCTACGATTCCCCCCGTCCGGGGTGGGAGGAGCCAGGGGCATGACGCACGATCCGGACGGGTTACCGGACGGGGTCGAGCTGTACACGTTCGACGCCGGCGGCGAGGTCGTGGTCCGCGACGAGCGGGGCACGCGGTCGCTGGGTCCGGGCGGGGACCTGCTGCCGTTCATCGACGACGGCCAGTTCGCCCACTACTTCGTCGGCGACGCGAAGACCTCGCCCGACCGGCCGAGCAACGCCACGTACAAGCTGGGCATCGTCGCCCCGCACAGCGCGTTCACGCCGCACGCCCACGCGGGCGAGCACTTCGTCCTCTCGCTCGGCCACGCCTCCTGCGGGCTCCACGACGCCGAGCGCGACCGCGTCGTGAACCTGCGGCTCGCCCCGGGGACCATGGTCCGCATCCCCGCGCTGCTGCCGCACTCGTTCGGCAACCGGGCGGCGCGCCCGCTGCTGATCCTCGCCGCCAACACCGGGTTCGGCATCGACCACGAGGACTACGCGATCACCGCCGCGCAGGCGCGCGAGCGCGGCGACGCCGGCCTGGCCGCTTCCCTCGACGCGCTGGCCGCCCGGCCCGCCACGCGCGCCGGCTGGCGGGACACGCTCGCGACCGGCCTGCGCCGGCTCGCCACGCGGCTGGACACCGCGTCATGATCTGCCCGCACTGCGCGCGCGACCTGCGGTACAAGCAGCGGGGCCGGCGGCGCTGCGCGTACTGCAAGCGGCACTTCGCGTTCGAGCCGAAGGCGAACAAGCTGCGCCTGCACGACCTGAAGGTGCGCAAGCTCGCCGACCGGCTCAGCGACAACGGCCGGCTGCGCTACACGGTCACCCAGCTCTGGTACGCGGTGGCTCGCAAGCAGCTGGGCGTCGCGCCGGCACCGCTGTCCGGGTGCGGTTGCGGGCTGTTGGTGCTCGGCGGTGCCTCGGTCGGCACGCTCTCCCTGGTGATCAGGCCGGACTCGGGAGAGGTCGGCGGCCTGCTCTTCGGCGTGGCCGCGGTCGTCGTGCTGGCCTACGTGCTCCTGTTCGCGGTTCGCTCCCGGATGCGGCGCGAGGCCGCGATCCGCCCGGCGGTGCCGTTGGGCGAGTTCCGCGACATGATCCTGCGCCGCTGGGCCGAGGTGTACGGCGCGCTGCCGCACGACCTGGTCGACGAGGAGATGGCCACCGCGCCGGCGATCGCGCAGCCGCGCGTCGCGCTGGTCTGCCCGGACCGGTCGGTCCTCGCCTGCCTCGGCGCGAACGGCGCGCCGGAGACGTTGCGCATGATGCTGACCATGACGCCCGAGCGCGTGCCACCCGGCGTGCCGGCCATCGTGGTGCACGACGCGAGCGCGGCCGGCTACCGGTTCGTCGCGCGGGTGCGTGCCGCGCTGCCCGGCCGGGTCGTGGTGGACGCGGGCCTGCGCCCGTCGGTGGTGCTGCGCCGGACACCGCTGATCCGCTTGCGGCAGAAGCCCTTCCCGGCCCCGCACGAGCTCGCCGGCCTCTCGCTGACCCACCCGGAGGCGGCCTGGCTCGGTCAGGGCTGGTGGTCACCGGTCGCCGCGATCGGCCCCGCGCCGCTGCTCGCCGCGGTCACCAAGGCGGCCCAGCGCGCGCAGGCCGTGGCCGACCCCGAACATCGCCGCGCCGAGCGGGTCGGCTTCCTCACCTGGCCGGCGCCGTGATCGCCGCGCTGACCGGACGCGCGCTGCGCGCCGCCGCCACGCGGGCGGGCGAGCCGGGCGGGCTGCGCTTCACCGAGCGCCAGCTGTACTACGAGCTGTGCCGGGTGCTGGCGCCGTGGCACCGGGTCCCGCGCCGGCTGCCGTTCACCGTCGCACCGCCACTGTCCTACCGGGACTTCCGGGCGGCGCTGGGGCGGCACGGACCGGTGCCCGGCCTGCTGCCCGCCCCGGTACCCGCGGGGCCCGCCGGGCGGTACGCGACCGAGCCCGACCTGTTCGACTACGGGCTGCCGCGCCTGCTGGTCAGCGAGCCGGCCGGGATCGCGCACATGTTGCGCGCCAACGGGTTGCCGATGGAGTCGGCCTGCCCGGTGCTCGACGCCACCGAGCTGCCGCTCGATCCGCGGGTGGCGGGGATGCTCGCCCGCGGCGAGGGCACGATCTATCTGCTGCACGACGCGAGCGCGCACGGGCTCACCCTGCCCGCGCGGCTGGGCGAGCTGACCGAGGTGCCGGACGGCGTGCGCGTGGCCGCTCTCGGCCTGCGCCCGCGCCAGGCCGCGCCGCTGCACCTGACCCACGGGCGCGGTCCGGCCGGCACGCCGGCGGTCCCGGTGAGCGACCGGGAGGCCGGCTGGCTGGCCCGCGGCCGGTTCACCGAGCTCGCCGCGGTGCGCCCGGCCGTGCTGCTGCGCACCGTGCACCGGCTCGTCCGCGAGGTCCGGCCCAGCCGTCCACAGTGGAGCACGGGTCGCGACGTGGGTTTCCTGACCTGGCCGGCCGCATGAAGGGGGCACCGTGACGGCACCGCGCGAGGTGACCTACACCGACGAGCTGCTCGCCGACCACACCGTGCACCGGCGCTACTCCGACGGCCGCCAGGAGTGGCGCAGCCGCGAGCCGACCGGCGTGGTGCACTGGCGCGACGACCAGGAGCGGACCGGCACGGACGAGCCGCTCGGCAAGCGGATCATCAAGCGCACCCACGGCGACGGCACCGTCCGGTACGGCCGCGACGCCGGTTACGGCCGCACGTTGTGGCGCGACGGCGTCGTCACGGTCAACCGCACCTCGTTCGGCGGGCGCCTCGGCACGATCCTCGGCGCGGTGGCCGGCGGCGCACTGCTGGGCACGATGGTCGCGCCGCCCGACCACCTCACCGCCGCCGAGGAGGAGGAACTGCGGCGGCAGGCCCAGGAGCAGCACGCATCGTCGAGCGGCGGCGGCGACGGCGACGGCTCCGGGTCGTCGGGCTACGACGACTGGGACGACGACGATGACGCCGGAGACAGCGACGGGGATGGCGACTTCGGCTGACCGGGGGCGAGGGCACGTGCCGCGTTGGGTCGCGGGTGCCGGTCCGGATCCGGAGGGCGGCGGGTGTGCCCTGGGGCTGGCGGCTGGTCCGGGTGCGGCGGTGATGATGGCGTCTTCGGCTGAGGTGGGGAGGTGAGGGCACGTGCCGCGGTGGGTTGCGGGTGTTGGGGCGGATGCGGTCGGTGAGGTGGCCGCGATGGGTGCCGAGGTCGTGGCGACCGGCGAGGGGTACGCCCTGGGACTGATCGCCGGTCCGGGTGTGGCGGCGGGGCCGTTCCGTGCCGACGGGCTGGTTGCGGTCGGCGAGGTCACCCTGCACAACGCCGACGAGCTGCGGGCGCGCACCGGCGGCCCGCCCGCCCCGGACGGTGAGCTGCTGCTGCGTGCCTACGCCCGGCTCGGTCTCGCCGGGATCGCGGCCGCCGAGGGGATGTTCGCGCTCGCGGTCGTCGAGGGGGCCGACCTCGTCCTGGTCCGTGACCACGTCGGCGCGCGCACGCTCTTCCACGCCCGGGCCGGCCACACCTGGGCGGCGTCGACGTCGCTGCGCGCGCTGGCCGGCTGGCCGGCGCTTGCCACCGGCCTGCACCTGCCGGCCGTCCGCTCCTTCCTGACCTTCGCCTACCTGCCCGGCGCCGAGACGCTGCTGCGCGGCGTGCACGAGGCGCTGCCCGGGCGGTGCCTGCGGCTGCGCCCCGGCCGGCCGGCGGTCGAGGAGACCTACTGGGAACCGGCCGAGGTGGTCGACGACCGCTCGCCGGCCGAGCACGCCGCGGCCCTGCGTGCGCTGCTCGAGGACGCCACCGCACGCCGGCTGCCGGCCGCCGAGCCGGTCGGCGTGCTGCTGTCCGGCGGCGTCGACTCGAGCCTGGTCACGGCGATAGCCGCTAAGCGCCACGACCAGCCGGTCCGTACGTACTCGATCAGCTTCGGCGACGAGCTGCCCAACGAGCTCGCCTACTCCGGGCTGGTCGCCGCGCACTGCCACACCGCGCACACGGTGCTGCGCGTGTCCGGCGAGCAGGTCGCCGCCCGGCTGCCGGGGACCGTGGCGCTGCTGGACACACCGGTCGGCGACCCGCTGACCGTGCCGAACCTGCTGCTCGCGGAGGCCGTGGCCGCCGACGGCGCCCGCGTCGTGCTCAACGGCGAGGGCGGCGACCCGGTGTTCGGCGGCCCGAAGAACCTGCCGATGCTGATCTCCGAACTGCACCGCGACGAGCCCGGCGAGCTCGCCCGGGCCCGCGCGTACCTGGACTCCTACCGCAAGTGCCTCGCCGACCTGCCGGTCCTGCTCACCGACGAGGTGCACGCCGAGCTGGCCGGCGCCCCGCCCCTGACCGACCACGTGGCGCGCTACCTGCGGCCGGACCGGATGCCGAGCCTGCTCAACCAGCTGCTGCACACCAACCTGCGGACCAAGGGCGCGCACCACATCCTCACCAAGGTCGAGCGGCTCACCGCGGCCAGCGGGCTGGAGGGCCGGGCGCCGCTGTTCGACCGCGCGGTCGTCGACCAGGCGTTCCGGATCCCACCGCGCCTGAAGCTCGCCGGCACGGTCGAGAAGTGGATCCTCAAGGAGGCGGTCCGCGACCTGCTGCCGCCGACCATCGTGGACCGGCCGAAGAGCGGCATGCGGGTACCGGTCCAGCAGTGGCTGGGCGGGCCGCTCGCCGAGCTCGGGCACGACCTGCTGCTCGGTCCGTCCGCGAGCGGTTTGTTCCGCCGCGACACGATCCGGTCCTGGCTGCGCCGGGAGGGCGCGTTGCTGCCTCGTCACGGTGGGAAGTTGTGGCTGGTGCTGACGCTGGAGCTGTGGCTACGCTCATTCGGCGTGACCCACAGACCCCGCCATCCTTGATCGGATGTGAACCGCCGCGCTGCTCCGCTCGTGTATCTGGTGAGCCCGTAGCGGCTCATGTAAACCATCGCGAGCTGAGGAGAGAGTGCCGTGACGCATCGTGGACCAGTGGTCACCGCCGTCGTGGTCGTGGCCGGTCTCGTGGGCTTCATGACGGCCAACTCGGCCGGTGCCCTGGTGGCGTCGAAGGTCCCGGACAAGGCGGCGGCCGAGTCGCCGGGGTCCGAGAACCCGCCGAAGGACGAGGGCGGCAAGCCTCCGGAGTCGTCGAACGACAAGCCGAAGCCGCCCGCCGAGTCGCCCAAGGCGCCGGAGGCCCCGGACGAGCCCGAGGCACCGGCCGCGCCGACGTTCCCCGCCGAGGCCATGTACAGCGGCGACGCGACCGGCAGCGACCTCGCGATCGCCGTGGCCGTGAAGGGCAAGCAGGCCTCCGCGTACCTGTGCGACGGCGACGACGTCGAGGACTGGCTCAAGGGCACCGCCGAAGCCGGCAAGCTCGAGCTCACCTCGAAGCAGGGCGAGTCCTCGCTGACCGCTGAGCTGAAGGGCAAGCGCCTGACCGGCACGGTGGAGTTCCGCGGCAACAGCCTGCCGTTCTCCATCGCCGTCGCCGCGCCGCCCGCGGGCCTGTACCGCGGCGAGAACGGCAAGACGACGATCGGCTGGATCATCCTGCCCAACGGCAAGCAGGTCGGCATCGCCAACTCCGGAGGCGACGAGGTACCGGCCCCGGAGCTCGACCCGGGCATGGGCTACGTGACCATCGACGGCATGCGCGTCGACGCCGAGCAGGTCGAGGGCGACACCACCTGGTAAGCCATCGACTCACAGCAGGGACGTCGGGGAGAGATGAGATGCGTCGGATGAGCACTTCGGACTACGGGCGGCAGTGGCCCGAGCAGGGCCAACCCGACTACACCCAGCCAGTGCAGCAGCCGGTGCAACAGCCCGAGTTCGGCCAGACCTACGGTCAGACGTACGGCGAGACCTACGGCCAGCAGGGCTTCGATCCCGACGTAGAAGAGACCCAGCCCGTCCAGCAGCACTTCACCTCACCCCGGGTGGACTGGGACTCCACGCCTGCCTGGGAGGGCGGCGAGGAGGAGCCGCCCGGCAACTTCGGCCGCGTGCTGCTCGCCCTCGGGGTCGGCTCGCTCGTCGCGGTGGGGCTCGGCGTCTACGGCTCGACGCACGAGCCGACCGGCGAGGCGCTCAACCTGGCCGGCTTCTCCAGCGGCCTGCACGCGAAGGCCTGGCTCGCCTCGGCCGCGTTCGCGCTGGTGATCGTGCAACTGCTCTCGGCCCTCGCGATGTGGGGGCGGCTGCCCGGCGTGCGCGGCGGCGGCCCGGTGTCGGCCAAGCTGCACAAATGGTCCGGCCGGCTGGCCGTGCTGATCTCGCTGCCGGTGGCGGCACACTGCTTGTACGCGCTGGGCTTCCAGAGCGTCGACACCCGCGTGGTGATGCACTCGCTGCTCGGCTGCTTCTTCTACGGGATCTTCGTCTGCAAGATGATCGTCCTGTCCCGCGAGGACCAGAAGCCCTGGGTGATCCCGGTGCTCGGAGGTGTCGTGTTCACGGCGCTGACCGGGCTGTGGCTGACGTCGTCGCTGTGGTTCTTCTCCAATGTCGGAGTGCAGCTCTAGTCGAAATCCTGGAGGTTGGGAATCCCATGGCGGACGACACGCGTGCCACAGGCGTGCCGAGGCGGACTGCGGTGGCCGGCGCGGTGGTGATCGCCGGCGCGGCCGCGGGCTGTGCCCGCTACGCCGAACCGTCGGCCGAGGCGCCGGCCGAGCCGGGCGCCGGCGCGGCGGAGGGCACCGTCCTCGGCGCCGTGACGGACGTGCCGGTCGGTGGCGGCAAGGTGTTCACCGACCAGAAGGTCGTGGTGACCCAGCCGGCCAAGGGCGAGTTCAAGGGCTTCTCCGTGGTCTGCCCGCACCAGGGCTGCGCGGTCAACCAGGTCAAGGACGGCACGATCAACTGCCCGTGCCACGGCAGCAAGTTCGCGATCAAGGACGGCGCGGTGACAGCGGGTCCGGCCAAGAAGCCGCTGCCCGCGCAGGAGGTCACCGTCACCGACGGCACGATCATGATCGGCCCGGGCGGCGGCAAGGAGACCGGGAAGCCGGAGGAGCCGCCCGCCGAGTCCAAGCCGGCCGAGAAGCCGCCGGTCAAGGGCCTCGCGTCCACCAAGGACATCCCGGTCGGCGGCGGCAAGGTGTTCGACAAGGAGCAGCTCGTCATCACCCAGCCCACGAAGGGTGAGTTCAAGGGCTTCTCCGCGATCTGCACGCACCAGGGCTGCTCGGTCAACCAGGTCAAGGGGGGCACGATCAACTGCCCGTGCCACGGCAGCAAGTTCGAGATCGGCGACGGCTCGGTGCGCAGCGGGCCGGCCACCAAGCCGCTGCCGTACCGCAGCCTGAAGGTCGACGGCGACCAGATCACGCCGGGCGGCTGACCTCCACGCCCACCCTGCCGTGTCGCTGCCCGGGCTCGCGGAGAGCCGCATCGCGGCCGGGGCCGGTGTCTACCACGTGGCCCACGGCGGTTCCGGGCCGCCCGTCCTGCTGCTGCACGGGTTTCCGCAGACCAGCCGGTGCTGGTGGTCGGTGGCGCCGCGGCTCGCCTCGTCGTTCACCGTCGTGGCGCCCGACCTGCGCGGGTACGGCGCGTCGTCGGCCCCGCCGGGCGGGCCGCTGGGGGAGGGGTACAGCAAGCGGGAGATGGCGGCCGAGCTCATCGAGCTGATGACCGGGCTCGGCCACGACCGGTTCGCCGTCGCCGGCCACGACCGCGGCGCGCGGGTCGCCTACCGCATGGCGCTGGACCACCCGACGATCGTCACCCGGCTGGCGGTGGTCAACGTGGTGCCCACGCTGGAGCAGTTCGAGCGGATGGGCGCCGGGCCCTCGCTCGGGTACTGGCCCTGGTTCCTGCTCGCCCAGCCCGCGCCGTTCCCGGAACGCCTGCTCGCCGCGGACCCCGAGGCCTTCCTGTCGCACGTGTTCGGCACCTGGGCGGGTGCGGCGGCGGCGATCTCCGAACAGGCCCGCGCGGCGTATCTCGAGGCGCTGACCCCGGACACGATCGCCGCCATGTGCGCCGACTTCCGCGCGGCCTTCCACACCGACCGCCGCCACGACGCGGCCGACCGGGCGGCCGGCCACCGCATCACCGCGCCGCTGCTCGTGGCCGTCGGCGAGGACGAGAAGCAGCTCGAGGACGCGCCGACGGTGTGGACCCGGTGGGCGGAGGACATCGCCGCCGTCCGCCTCCCCGGCGGCCACTTCACCCCGGAAGAGGCCCCCGACGAGCTGCGGGCCGCACTCGTCGACTTCCTCGCCCGCTAGGCGTACTCACCAGCCGAACGCCGCTGCCGGTGGTGCGCCTCCGTGCCGCGCGACCGTGCCCGAGCTGCCCGACGCCCCGTAGGTACGCCGCCGAGCGTGTACCGGTCGGCGGTGATCGTCGCGCGGTAGCCTGGCGGTTCGCTTGACCGCGATGAGGATGGCCATGGACGACCTGGGTGGCGAACGCGTGTCGGGACGTCGAAAGCGCGCGGACGCCGTGCGCAACCGTGCGCAGATCCTGCGCGCCGCCGTCGAGACGATCCTCGAGTTCGGGAACGCCGTGCCCATGGACGTCATCGCGCGCCGGGCCGGGGTCGGCGCGGCCACGCTGTACCGGCACTTCCCCGACCGCGCGAACCTCTACCGGCAGGTGCTGCTCTACGTGCAGTCCCGCTCGGTGGACGAGGCGGAAGCGGCGCTGCGGGAGGAGAAGGACGCGTTCGCCGCGCTCGCCCGCTACATGCACAAGGTGATCGACCTGCGGGGGTCCGCGGTCACCCCGCTGCTGCGTGACCGGGTGCCGGAGGACGAGCACCTGGTCGCGGCGCGAAACCGGGTCCGCGACGCGGTCGACCTGCTGGTCACCCGCGCGCACCGCGAGCGCGCGCTGCGCCCCGAGGTGTCCACAAAGGACATCGCGATGCTGACGATCCGGGTGTGCTGCCCGATTCCCGGCATGTCCGCCGCGCAGAACCTCGAGCTGAGCCACCGCCACCTCGAGCTGCTGCTCGACGGCTTCGTCCACTTCCTCGCCGCCGACCCGTCCCCGGCCGTCAACGGCCAGGGGCCGGCGCCCGATCCGCCATAGCGGACGGCGTGCGGGAGCCGGCTCAGCGCGCGAAGCGCCAGCGCGTCGCGCCTGGCGGGCCGTCGCCGCCGACGCCGTAGACGGTGTGGATATCCACTGTGTACAGGTACCACGGCGGGGGCCCGGCGCTCGGCGCGCTGTAGGGGGCGGTGAAGGCATCCCCGGCCACCTCGGCCGGCCAGCCGGTCTCGCGGTAGCGCGCGGCCAGCCGCGTCAGCGTCGCCGGATCGGTGATCCGTCTCGCGTCACCCTCGATGACGATGTCGAGCCCGGTCAGGCTGGCGGAGACGGTGCAGGCCGGGTTCGCCGCCAGGTTGCGCGACTTGCGCGTGTCCGGCCCGCTGACGACGTAGAGCTCGCCCTCGAACCACACGGCGCCGACGCCCGCCGCGTGCGGGCGGCCGTCGGCTCCGGTCGTGCCGAGGAAGAACGTGCCGGTCGTCGGCCCGGCCGACAGCGCCTCGGCGGCCTTCTGCCACTCCAGCGCGGGCGCTCCGTAGCGGTCCAGGTTGGTCACCTCGGCGGGCGTTCGGTCTGCCATGCCCCCGACCCTAGCGCCGCGTCCCGCCGGGACGCGGCGCGGACGTGTGGTGAGACGTGGGTGAGAGCTGGTCGCGAGCGGACCGCCGTACGCCTTACACTCGCCAGGTTCGTGCTGGCCAGTGGCAGGAGATGATGCGTGTGGCGGGCTCGCCCAGCGAACCGACGTCGCGCGTGATTCGTCTGCTGCTGGTCGACGACCACGCCCTCGTCGTGATGGCGATGACCGCCGCTTTCGAGGAGGCACCCGACATCGAGCTCGTCGGCACCGCTTCGTCGGCCGAGGAGGCGGTCGCGCAGACCCGCAGCCACCGGCCCGACGTCGTGCTGCTCGACCGGCGCCTGCCCGACAGCGACGGCGTGGACGCCATCGCCCGGCTCCTGGACGTCGCGCCGGACGCCCGGGTACTGATCTTCACCGGCGCGGCCGACCCGTCGATCGCCGACCGGGTCGCCGACGCGGGCGGCGCGGGCATCCTGCTCAAGGCGGGCGGGTTGGAGAACATGCTGGACACCATCCGCACCGTGGCGGCCGGGAACAGCTCGTTCGACGTCAGACCTACCGGGCGACCCAGAGTGCGCTGACGCACCGCCCCGACGAATAGAGGTGCCGATGACGCAGCGGCAGTCCACATCCGATGAACGTCTCCAGCAGCTGCTCGACGGCCTCAAGTCAGTCCGGGACGGCGACTTCTCCACCCGCCTGCCCCAGGTGGGCGACGCGCTGCTCGACGAGATCTCCACCGTGTTCAACGGCATGGTCGACCAGCTCGCGCTGTTCACCTCGGAGGTCACCCGGGTCGCCCGCGAGGTCGGCACCGAGGGCAAGCTCGGCGGCCAGGCGTCCGTGCCGGCGGTGTCCGGCAGCTGGAAGGACCTGACCGAGTCCGTCAACGCGATGGCCGGCAACCTGACCGCCCAGGTCCGCGACATCGCGAGCGTGGCGACGGCCGTCGCGACCGGCGACCTGACCCAGAAGATCACCGTGCACGTGAAGGGCGAGCTGCTCGAGCTCAAGAACACCATCAACACGATGGTCGACCAGCTCTCCTCGTTCGCCGACGAGGTGACGCGCGTGGCGCGCGAGGTCGGCAGCGAGGGCCGGCTGGGCGGCCAGGCCGAGGTGCCCGGCGTCGGCGGCACGTGGCGGGACCTGACCAGGTCGGTGAACTTCATGGCGGGCAACCTGACCGCCCAGGTCCGCGCGATCGCCGAGGTCACCACCGCGGTCGCGAAGGGCGACCTCACGCAGAAGATCTCCGTCGACGCGCGGGGCGAGATCCTCGAGCTCAAGTCGACGATCAACACGATGGTCGACACGCTGTCCTCGTTCGCCGACGAGGTCACCCGGGTGGCCCGGGAGGTCGGCACCGAGGGCATGCTCGGCGGGCAGGCACAGGTGCCCGGCGTGGCCGGCACGTGGCGCAACCTGACCACGTCGGTGAACTTCATGGCCGGCAACCTGACCGCGCAGGTGCGCTCGATCGCCCAGGTCGCCACGGCCGTGGCGCGCGGTGACCTGTCGCAGAAGATCACCGTGGACGCGCGGGGGGAGATCCTCGAGCTCAAGGACACGATCAACACGATGGTGGACCAGCTGTCCGCGTTCGCCGACGAGGTGACGCGGGTGGCGCGGGAGGTCGGCACGGACGGCCGGCTGGGTGGTCAGGCGGATGTGAAGGGTGTGTCGGGTACCTGGAAGGGCCTGACGGAGTCGGTGAACGTCATGGCCGACAACCTGACCGCCCAGGTGCGCTCCATCGCCCAGGTCACCACGGCCGTCGCGCGCGGTGACCTGTCGCAGAAGATCCGGGTCGACGCGCGCGGGGAGATCCTCGAGCTCAAGGAGACCATCAACACGATGGTGGACCAGCTGTCCGCGTTCGCCGACGAGGTGACGCGGGTGGCGCGGGAGGTCGGCACCGAGGGCCGGCTGGGTGGTCAGGCGGATGTGAAGGGTGTGTCGGGTACCTGGAAGGGCCTGACGGAGTCGGTGAACGTCATGGCCGACAACCTGACCGCCCAGGTGCGCTCGATCGCGTCGGTGGCGAGCGGCGTGGCCCGCGGCGACCTGTCGCAGAAGATCACCGTCGAGGCCAAGGGCGAGGTCGCCGCGCTGGCCGAGACGATCAACACGATGGTGGACACGCTCTCCGCGTTCGCCGACGAGGTCACCCGCGTGGCCCGCGAGGTCGGCACCGAGGGCATTCTCGGCGGCCAGGCGCAGGTGTCGAACGTGGCCGGCACCTGGAAGAGCCTGACCGACAACGTCAACTCGATGGCGAACAACCTGACCAACCAGGTGCGCTCCATCGCCCAGGTCACCACCGCGGTCGCGCGCGGCAACCTCTCGCAGAAGATCGACGTGGACGCGCGCGGCGAGATCCTCGAGCTGAAGACCACGATCAACACGATGGTCGACACGCTGTCCTCGTTCGCGGCGGAGGTCACCCGCGTGGCCCGCGAGGTCGGCAAGGACGGCCGGCTCGGCGGGCAGGCCGAGGTCGAGGGCGTGTCCGGCACCTGGAAGCGGCTGACCGAGAACGTCAACGAGCTCGCCGGCAACCTGACCCGGCAGGTGCGCGCGATCGCGGAGGTCGCGAGTGCCGTGGCCACCGGCGACCTGACCCGGTCGATCTCGGTGGAGGCCGAGGGCGAGGTCGCCGCGCTCTCCGACAACATCAACGCGATGGTCCAGTCGCTGCGCGAGACCACGCTCGCCAACGAGCAGCAGGACTGGCTCAACACCAACCTCGCGCGCGTCTCCGGGCTGTTGCAGGGCCACCGCGACCTGCGCGCGGTCGCCCAGCTGATCATGAACGTGCTCTCGCCGCTGGTCGGCGCGCAGCACGGCACCTTCCTGCTCATGGAGCCCGGCCGGGACGACCAGAACCCGCACCTCGTGCTCATCGCCGGGTACGGCTACGACGCCATCGCCGACGTGCCCAAGGTGTTCGAGCTCGGCCAGTCGCTGATCGGGCAGGTGGCGCAGACCAAGCGGGCGCTGCACGTCGAGGAGACCCCGCCCGCGTACGTGCGGATCTCCTCGAGCCTGGGCGCCGCACCGCCGGTCAACCTGATCGTGCTGCCGATCGTGTTCGAGGACCAGGTGCTCGGCGTCATCGAGCTGGCGTCGTTCAACCGGTTCACCCCCGTGCAGCGCGAGTTCCTCGAGCAGCTGATGGAGAGCATCGGCGTCAACCTCAACACGATCATCGCGAACGCCCGCACCGACTCCCTGCTCGACGAGTCGCAGCGGCTGGCCGCCGAGCTGCAGCAGTCGAACGCCGAGCTGGAGGAGAAGGCCACGCTGCTGGTGCGGCAGAACCGCGACATCGAGGTCAAGAACTTCGAGATCGAGCAGGCCCGGCAGGAGATCGAGGAGCGGGCCCAGCAGCTGGCGCTCGCGTCGCGGTACAAGTCGGAGTTCCTCGCGAACATGTCCCACGAGCTGCGCACGCCGCTGACCAGCATGCTCATCCTCGCCGGGGTGCTCGCGCAGAACTCGGCGCAGAACCTGACCGCGAAGCAGGTCGAGTTCGCGCAGGTCATCCAGGCGGCCGGTACCGACCTGCAGCAGCTGATCGACGACATCCTCGACCTGACCAAGGTCGAGGCCGGGAAGATGGACGTGCACGCCGAGGAGGTCCGGCTGCCGGAGCTGCTCGAGTACGTGCGGAGCACGTTCCACCCGCTGACCGTCGACAAGGGGCTGGCGTTCGAGGTCGCGGTGGAGCCGGACGTGCCGGAGCTGCTGACCACCGACGACCAGCGGCTGCGCCAGGTGCTGCGCAACCTGCTGTCCAACGCGGTGAAGTTCACCGAGATCGGCCGCGTGGAGCTGCACGTGCGTCTCATCGACGGGCCGGAGCCGCGGGTGGCGATGTCGGTGATCGACACCGGTATCGGCATCGCGAAGGAGAACCTCGGCACGATCTTCGGTGCCTTCCAGCAGGCCGACGGCACCACGAGCCGGCGCTACGGCGGTACCGGGCTGGGCCTGTCGATCAGCCGGCAGGTCGCGAACCTGCTCGGCGGCGAGATCCAGGCGGAGAGCCAGCTCGGCCGGGGCAGCACGTTCACGCTGCTGCTGCCGGTGACGTCGCCGTTCCAGCCGGCCGCGTCGGTCCAGCCGGCCGCGGTGGAGCGGTTGCGTGGCGGGGCGGACGCGGAGCGGTCGGTGCTCGTGGTGGAGGCGCCGGACAACCGGTTGCTGACCATGCTGGTCCACCAGTTCGCCGCGGACCTGAGCGGCGGCGAGGCGTCCCGGATCGACACGGTGAACACGCCGGACGAGGCGGTCGCGGTGCTCGCCGAGCACGCGTACCGGTGCGTGGTGGTGGACGCGAGCATGCCGGGCGCGACGGCGATGACACTGCTGCAGCGGTTTGCCGACGGCACGGTGACCGTGCCGGTGCTCGTGCACCCGACGCGCAAGCTCAGCCCGGCACAGCACCGGCTGATCGAGGCGCACGCCTCGGATCACCGGGTGGAGCTGGTGTGGTCGATGGACGCGTTGCGCGAGCGGTTCCTGTCCCTGCTGACCCTGACCGCGAACGGCGCCTCCGTCGACCAGTCGCCGGTGGCGCTGGAGATGGCGCACCTGCGGGGCCGCAAGGTCCTGCTCGTCGACGACGACTCGCGCAACGTGCTGGCGCTGGCGGAGATGCTGAACCTGCACGGGATCGAGGTCAGCCACGCGTCGAACGGGCGGAAGGGGATCGACGCGCTGCTGGCGAGCCCGGGCGTGGACCTGATCCTGATGGACGTGATGATGCCGGAGATGGACGGCTACGCCACGACGGCCGCCATCCGCGACATGCCGCAGTTCGACCGCCTGCCGATCATCATGGTCACGGCGAAGGCCATGGCCGGCGACCGGGAGAAGAGCCTGGCGTCGGGCGCGACCGACTACGTCACCAAGCCCGTCGACCCGGACGAGCTGCTGAGCTGCATCGGCCGGTGGCTTCCGTCCAACTAGGACGGCCGGCTCAGTCCAGAGCGGTGCGGACGTACTGCTCGGGGATGGCGAAGGCGTCCACCAGCGTCCGCGCGTGCGGGCGCAGCTGTCCGCACAGCGCGTTCACCTCGGCGATCACCTTCTTCGCCAGCTGGGGCGTCAGCCGGCCGTGCTCGAGGTACCAGCCCCGGTTGGCCTCCACAGTGGACAGCACGTGCAGGTCGCACACCTTGGCCAGCAACGCTTTCGCCGCCGGGTCCGCGCAGCGCTCGACCGCGGCGGCGAACGCGTCGAGGACCAGCTGGTCGATGTGCGTGCGAGCGGCGAGCAGCACGTGGTCCTGCGCGTCGTTGAACACCTCGAACGGGTCGGCCGCGCCGGACGCCGCCGCCCGCAGCCGCCGCGCCAGCCCGGCGAGGACGTGGTCCGCGCGGTCGGCGAACAGGTCCCGCTGCCAGGTCCGGTCGTGCAGCTCGGGGTTGACGATCTTGCGCGCGGGCAGCCGTTCGAGCACCGCGCCCATCAGCTGCTCGGCCACCAGCCGCGCGGTGGCGAGCGGGCTGAGGTCGGCGAAGTTGTCCCGGTAGTCGGTCAGCAGGCCCTTCGCGACCAGCTGCAGCAGCACGGTGTTGTCGCCCTCGAACGTGGTGAACACGTCGGTGTCCGCGCGCAGCGCCGGGAGCAGGTTCTCGGCGAGGTAGCCGGCGCCGCCGCACGCCTCGCGCGCGGCCTGGATCGTGGCCGTCGCGTGCCAGGTGGCGACCGCCTTGATGCCGGCCGCGCGGGACTCGAGCAGGCGCTGGGCCCGTTCGCCCGGTTCCGGGGCGCTCTGCACGTCGTGCAGCATCGCCACCAGCTCGTCCTGGGCGAAGTGCAGGGCGTAGGACGTGGCCAGCGCGGGGAGCAGCTTGCGCTGGTGGGCCAGGTAGTCCAGCACCGGGATCTCCGCGCCCGCGGCCGCCCCCGGGCCGCCGTCCGGGCGCCGGAACTGGCGGCGCCGCTCGCCCCGGCGGATCGCGATCGTCAGCGCGCGCTGGGTCGCGCTGCCGGCGCTGCCGGCCACGCTGACCCGGCCGCGGACGAGCGCGCCGAGCATGGTGAAGAACCGGCGGCCGTCGCTCTCGATGGGGCTCGTGTACTCGCCGTCCGCGGTCACGTCGCCGAACCGGTTCAGCAGCGCCTCGCGCGGCACGCGCACGCCGGCGAACCACAGGCGCCCGTTGTCCACGCCGTTCAGCCCGGCCTTGGGGCCGCAGTCCTCGATGCGCACGCCCGGCACCGGCCGGCCGGCGGCGTCCCGGATCGGGACCAGGAACGCGTGCACGCCGTAGCCCCGCTCGCCGACGATCAGCTGCGCGAACACCACGGCCATGCGCCCGTCCCGGGCGGCGTTGCCGATGTAGTCCTTGCGCGCGTCGTCGTCCGGCGTGTCGATCACGAACCCGCCGCCGGTGTAGGTCGCGGTGGTGCGCAGGTGCTGGACGTCCGAGCCGTGCCCGGCCTCGGTCATCGCGAAGCAGCCCGGCAGCTCCAGCGACATGATGTCGCGCAGGTACCGCTCGTGGTGGCGCGCGGTACCCAGCATCTGGACCGCGCCGCCGAACAGTCCCCATTGGACGCCGGCCTTGACCATCAGCGACAGGTCGCCGTAGCCGAGCAGCTGGAAGGACACGACCGAGCCGCCGATGTCGCCCTCGCCGCCGTACTCCCGGCCGAAGCCGAGCCGCGGGTGACCGCTCGCCACCAGCTCCCGCAGCTGCTCGGTGACCTGGGCCCGGTGGGCCTCGCGGTCGAGGTCGTAGGAGTCGGCGAGCTTCGTGCTGGTCAGGTGCTCGCGCAGCCGCCGGCGCAGCTCGCCGCGCGCGCCGTCGAGGACCGAGGTGAGCGCGGCGGGATCGACGTGTCGGACCATGACACCGGGTTACCCGGAGCCGGGCCTGGTCACACTCGGCAACGCATGTCTATTTGCGACTCGACGACAAATCGGCGACCCGTCGCCGTCCGGCGCGGACCCGCAATGTCGCCCGCAATTCACAATGTGATTTCGGTCCATTCGGTACCCGAGTCTACTCAGGAGTACGGCTGGTGGCCGGAATCGGCGATGGGTAGACTCCCGCCGTTCTGTTTCCTGCTGTGACGTTGTGAATGGAGATCCAGTGGCTCGGACTGTGGTGTTGCTATGAGGGGAAAGGTCTGGGCGCGAATCGCCCTCGTTACTTTGGTCGCAATGGCTGGTCTGAATGGCGTAGCGGGCGCGGCGCAGACGTCGCAGACGTCGCGGACGCCGGTCGTGCTGTTCCCGGCTTTCCATTTCACCAAGTTGCAAGTGGATGTCAGAAACCAGAGAACCGCGCCGGAGTGTCCCGCCTCCGGCAGTTTCCAGGACTGGTTCCTCAATGACACGCCGACTTCCTACAGCCAGGTGTGTCAGGACAAGCTACTGACGCTGCGTTACAACCCGAACCCGTTCGTGCCGATGGCAAATCGGTTCTCCGAGCAGTCGGGCGTGAGCGTCAACATCATCGACTACGGCAAGACGACGAGTGCGCCGTTCTACGAGGACCTCTACCAGCGGCTGGAGGCCGAGGGTTACGTCCGCAACCGGGATATCCGGGTGGCCGGCTACGACTCGCGCCTGACGCCGGACATGCGTGGCTTCGTCAGCCGCACCGTCCAGCTCGTCGAGGACACCTACCGGGCCAATGGCAACCGGCGGGTCGAGCTGCTCGCGCATTCCAACGGCCCGCTCTACGCGCAGTACCTGCTGACGCACGTCAGCGACTCGTGGAAGCAGAAGTACATCCACGGTTTCACGCCGATCGCGGGCAACTTCCCGGGCCAGGGCATCGTGTACTCGGTGTTCTTCACCGGCCTGAACACCATCGACTTCACGCACCCGACGACCGTCGAGAACGCGGAAAGCAGCGCGAAGATGTTCCTCTCGCTGCCGTCGTCGTACATGAGCTCGTCCGACCCGGACGTGTTCGGTGACCGCGAGGTCGTGGCGAAGGACCTGTCGACCGGCCGGTCGTACACGCCGCGGGACTACCGGCGGTTGTTCTCCGACGCCCACCTGCCGCAGGCACAGCACCTCGCCGACCACTACATCGGCTTCGTGAAGTTCACCGACTCCCGGGACTTCCCGGACGTCGACGTGCACGCGGAGAAGGGTTCGGGCCTGCCGACCGCGGTGGGCGCGAACCTCGACAACCTCCATGTGGGACAGGTGATCCCGGACGACCGGTTCCTGGCCCGGGACGGTGACGCGAACCAGGAGGACATCACCAACGACGCCGTGTCGGTGTGGAGCCGGATGCGCTGCTTCCGCTTCTCGCTGACCAACAACCCCGGCGTCGACCACTTCTCGCTGGTGTCGAACGCCGACGTGCTCAACCGGGTGGTCGCCACGCTGCGGGTCAACCCGAGCAGCTGCCACTGACAGTAGGAGAAGCCGGCCTGTCCCCGCGGGGACAGGCCGGCTTCTTCGTGGTCAGCCGCGCGCGGACTGTTCGACGAGCTTCGCGAACTGGGCCGCGTGCGTGACGTGCCCGACGTGCCGCGCGCCCGGGACGTCCACGAACGTGCCGTGCGGCGCGAGGTCGGCGAGCCGCACGGACACCTCGCGGTGATGGGACAGGGACTTGCCGCCGGCCGCCACCAGCAGCGGCACGCCGACCGCGGCCGGCTCGAACGACGGGGCGTCGACGCCGGGGTCGGTCATCTCGGTGAGCACCGCCGCGCCGTCCGCGGCGAGCTCGGCCTCGTCGCCACCGCCCGCCACCGGCCGGCCGGTCACCGCGGTGATCAGGGCCGCCGCCACCGCGGCGGGACCGTTGTCCGCCTGTTCGGACACGACCCGTTGCCACTGCTCGTCGGCGGGCCACCACGGGAACCACCGCAGCGGCGGCTCGTAGGCGACGACCGAGCCGACCAGCTCGGGATGCCGCGCGGCGGCGCACACCGCGATCAGCCCGCCGTAGCTGTGCCCGGCCACGACCGGCTTGTCGAGCGTGCGCAGGACGCGGACCAGGTCGGCGACGTGGTCGTCCAGCGTCAGACCCGCGTGGCCGAGCTCGCGCGAACCCGCCCAGCCGCGCCGGTCGTAGCCGAGCACCGACCAGCCCTTGAGCTTGCCCGCCACCCGGCGGAACGCGCTCGCCCGGTCCATCGTGCCGTGCACCAGGACCGCGGTGCCGGCCGGTTGCGCGCTCTCGGCGAGCACCTCGAGGGCCGGCGCGGCGCCGTCCTCGACCGCGGGCGCCGGGTCCAGGGCGGTCTCGCTCGCGTGCTCGCGCAACCCGTCCAGCAGGGCCCGGTCGACGGTCCCGCCACCGAGCACCGACTCCGCGAGCGGTCCGGGTGCCGGCTTCGCGAGCAGCTCGTCGATGTCGAGCTCGACGCCGAACTCCTCCTCGGTGCGCGCGATCAGCTCCGAGAGCGCGAGGGAGTCGCCACCGATCGAGAAGAAGTCGGTGTCGGTCCGGACGGTCTGCGCGGGGATGTCCAGGCACTCGGCGAAGATCCGGGACAGCCGCCAGGTCGCCAGGCTCGTGGCCTCGCCGGCGGGCACCGACTCCTCGGTCCGCACCGGCGCCGTGGGTGGTGCCGGCGGCGTTGCCACCGGCGGCCGCGCGACCGTCACGGGCACCGGCTCGACCGGGGCGGGCACCGCCTGGCTGTCCGGCCCCGCCGTGGAGGCGAGTGGCTGCTGACGCTTGCCGACCGCCGTTCTGGGCAGCGTCGCCACGGTGACCATCGTCGCCGGCATCATGCCGGAATGCAGCCGGGCGGCGAGGTACTGGCGGATCTCCGCCTCGTCGATGCTCGCACCGGCCGGGACGATCGTCGCCGTGAGCTTTCCCTCGTGCGCGGAGACCGCGCACTCCCGGACACCGGGCGCGGTCTCCAGGACCCGCTCGACTTCCTCGAGCTCGATGCGCTGGCCGCGGATCTTGACCTGCCGGTCGCGGCGGCCGAGGTACTCCAGCGAGCCGTCCGGCAGCCGGCGTCCGATGTCGCCGGTGCGGTACATCAGCTCGCCGGTGCGCGTGGCGAACGGGTCGACGGCGAAGCGCTGCTGCATCAGGTGCGGCTGCGAGAGGTAGCGGCCGACGCCGATGCCACCGATGCAGAGCTCGCCCGACTCCCCGATGCCGGCCGGCGTGAGGTGCTCGTCCACGACGTACACCCGCTTGTTGGCGACCGGCCGCCCGATCGGCGGCGCCGTGACCGGGTCGGTGACCTCGTGCCAGGTGGCCCACACCGCGGTCTCGGCCGGGCCGTACAGGTTGAGGAACCGCCGGTTCGGCGCGAACCAGCGCGCCGCGACGGGTGCCGGCAGGCGCTCGCCGGCGGCGCAGGCGATGCGCAGGTCGGGCAGCGGGTCGTCGGGGAGCGCGGCCCACACCGACGGCGTGCACACGACCATGGTGACCCGCCGGTCCCGCAGCGTGCGCAGCAGCGGCGGGCCGACGACGAGCCGGGACGGCGCGGCGAAGACCAGGGTCGCGCCGGCGGACAGGGCCGCCAGGACCTCGAAGAAGCACCCGTCGAAGTTGGGGGAGAGGAACTGCAGGACCCGGTCCGTCGGGGCGACGCGCAGCACGTGGCGTTGCGCCCCGTGCAGGTTGACCACGCTCTCGTGGTCGATCGCGATGCCCTTCGGGCGACCGGTGGTGCCGCTGGTGAACACGACGTAGGCGGTCGTGCCGAGGTTCGCGCCGGTGTTGGGCGGGTGCTCGGCCCGGGCTCGGGTGTCGGGCACCAGGACCGTCGTGGCCAGGTCGATCGTGTCCAGCCGCGGCCGGGTCGACGCGGACGCGATGATCAGTTCCGCGCGGGACTCGTCGGCCATGGCGCGCAGCCGCTCGGGCGGGCTGTCCGGGTCGGCGAGCAGGAACGCGCCACCGGCCTTGGCGATCGCGAGCGCCACGAGCGCGAGGTCGGCGCAGCGGTCCACGAACACCCCGACCACCGAGCCGGGCTGGACGTTGTGCGTGCGCAGGACCGCGGCGAGCGCGTTGGCCCGCTCGTCGAGCTCGCGGTAGGTGTGCGCCCCGGTCTCGTCCTCGACCGCGGTGGCGTCCGGGGTCAGCCGGGCCCAGTACTCCACGAGGTGGTGCCAGCCGTTGTGCGCCGGCAGCGGGGTGGTGGTGTTGTTCCACTCCTCGACCTGGCGGTGCCGGTCGAGGTCGGTGGCCACCGGCGCCGGCCGTGCGGCGGCGGTGACGGCCTCCACCGGCCGGGCGGGTGCCGCCGGCAGTGCGGCGTCGTGCACCGGCACCGGCACCACGACGACGGTCTCCGCCCGCGGGCCCGGCACCTGCGCGGGAGCCGGCTCGGGATCCGGGCCGACCCGTAGCCAGGCGTGCGCCGGGCAGCGGGTATTGGCGTGCCGGCCCCAGACGAGCGCGTCCGGCCGGTCCGCCGTGCCGTACTCGGGGTACCGCTCGAGAAAGCCGAGAATCGCCCAGCGTGCCATTCTCTCGGCAAGGGGAGCGCCCACGCAATAATGACGACCGAGGCCGAAGCCGAGGTGTTTCGCGTCGCGCCGGGTGATGTCCAGCTTGCGGGGGTCGCCGAATACGCGTGGGTCGAGGTTCGCCGCCGCGAGATGCACGAGAACGGTGTCGCCCTGGGCGATATTCACGCCGGCGATCTCCATGTTCTCGGTGGCCTGCCGCGCGACGTACTGGCTCGATCCGTCGAGCCGCAGGAATTCATCGATCGCGCTGTCGATCAGGCTCGGGTCGTCCCGCAACAATTGCTGCTGGTCCGGATATTCGGCGAGCAGCCGGACGCCGGTGGTGATGAGCTGGGTGAGGGTCTGGTACCCACCGGCGACGAGTACCAGGCAGTTGGCCGCGATCACGTGCTCGGCGAGCGCGGCGTCCTCGGCGGACGGTTCACCGGTGAGCAGTTGTCCGGTGAGGGTGGCGATCAGGTCGTCGCCACCGCCCAGTCTTCGCTGTCTCACCTCGTCGGCGAACGCGGCCATCGCCTCGCGCAGGACCGGCAGTATCTCCTTGTCACGCAGGTGCGGCAGGGACGACAGGCTGCCGATGAGGCGCTCGTACCCGTCCGCCCAGCGCGTCGCGTCGTCCTCCCGGCCCGGCATGCCCAGCAGCAGGGTGACCAGGCGGGGCGGGAAGTTCGCGGCGTAGCCGGCGGCCACGTCGACGTCGCCGCGCTCGGGCAGGGTGGCGAGTGCGGCGTCGACGAGGGCCTTGAGTTTCGTGTCGAGTTCCTCGACGGCCGCCTTGGTGAATGCGCCGCGCATCGCGTCGCGCACCCGGGTCTGTTTGGGTGGGTCGGTGAACAGGAGCTGCTCGCGGATGATCTCCGCGACCTCGGCCGCCTCGTCGAACCCGCGGGCCGAAAGCTCCGCCGGGTCGTGCACCCGGGTCGAGGAGAAACGCCGGTGGTCGGCGAGAATGGACTTCGACTCGGCGTGGCCGGAGCACACCCAGACTTTTCCGACTTCATCGAAGAACAGCGGCCCGAGCTCGGCGATGGCGTCGATGTAACGACGTGGATCCGCCACTACTTCGGGGCGGCTCAGATTATGAATTCCATGACGGCTGCGGTTGTAGTTGTTATTCATGACGCCAATCGGGGGTAATTCGCCGATAAGGGTCATGCCCTCGCTCTCCTTGGTCAGCACAGATCGGCAGGATCTACGTTTAGAGTCGCGTGCAGGGGGGAATGCGACTCCAGAGAGTATAGCCACGGTTACCATCTGCGAAAGCGCGATTCATGCCGCCAATCGGCGTGTTTTTATTCGACCGCATGGCGACCCCGCTAGGCCGATCGCAGCAATTCGGTCTGCTACCTTGACATGATCTTGAAAACGCTTTTCGATGCCGTGCCCGTCGATGTCGAAGTATCGTCGCGAGAATCGTGTCCGGGCAATGCCGATGTGATCGATTCCGCAGAAGTGGCGCGCACCGGCGCTCAGAGCTCGTCGTGCCGGGTGGCGATCGTGTGGGCGATCTCGGCGAGCTTGACGTTGAGCTCCTGCGAGGTACGGCGCAGCAGCTCGAATGCCTCGGCGGCGCTGATGCCCCGGCGGTGCATGAGGATGCCCTTCGCCTGGCCGATGATGTCGCGGCTGTCGATCGCCTGGCGCAGCTGGGTCTCGCGGAGCTCGGCCAGGCGGACGGCCTCGGTCGTGGTGACGGCCAGCGTGGCGTGCGAGGCGAGCAGCAGTGCGCGGTCCCGGTCGGCCTCGTCGCCGAGGACGCCGCGCTTGCGGGAGAAGATGTTGAGCGCGCCGGACAGCCTGCCCTCGGGCAGCAACGCCGTGGAGAGCACCGAGTGGAACCCCAGCTCGGCGGCGGCGGGGCCGAAACTCGGCCACTCCGGGTCGGCACCGAGGTCGCTGCTGTAGCGGAAGGCGGGGCCGGGGACGCGGGCGGCGTCGAGGCAGGGGCCTTCGTCGTGGCGGTCCTGCAGCTCGTCCAGCTCGATGCCGACGGGCGCCGTCGCCACCGGGGTGTGCAGGTGCCCGTCCCGGGCGCGCAACGTCAGGCTGACCACGTCCGCACCGGGCATGATCTCGGCCGCCGCCTCGGTCACGTGCGCCAGCGCGTCCGCGACCGTGCCGGCGCTGAGCAGCCGCCCGCTGAACTCGGCGAACTGACGGGCCAGCGGGCTGTGCGCGGGTTCGGCGGCCGGGTGGCCGGGGTCGGCCCCGGCAGCCACGAACGTCTCCTTGTTCCGGCGCCACTCGTCTTCGTGCTCGGCCATCGGTCACCTCCGGGCCCCGGGTTCACCGCGTGGCGGTATGCGAAACCCAGCCGTCTCCCCACCGGATCGCGGCGGTGCGGTGGCCGGGTCCCGTCGCCGAGCCCTACTGGCCGGCGCCGAGCGCCTCGTCGACCGTGTCGGCGACGTCGAAGACGGTATCCAGGCCGGTGATCTCTATCGCCCGCCGCGGCCCGCCCGTGGCGACCACCCGCATCACCCCGGGGCTGGTCGCGGCGCTGGCCTGGACGAGGTGGCTCAGCCCCAGCGAGCCGAGGAAGGTCAGGCCGGTCAGGTCGACCACGAACACGTCCGGCCGCTCCCCCGCGGCCTGGTCGAGTGCGGTGCCGAACTGCTGAGCGGTCAGCAGGTCGACCTCGCCGTCGACCGCGAGCACGAGCGCCTGGGCCTCCCGGTGCACCCGGACGGCGAACTCCTCGTCCTTGACCGGAGTCGAGTCGGTCGGCGACATCCGGTACCTCCCAACAACTCGGACGGTTCACCACTGCTGACGGAGAGTGGCCAGCGGGCTACTCTTCGCGCGACGTCGATAGTGCCAGGTAGGCACGCCGGACCGCCACCCCGGCCACGTCGGGCTCAGAACTGGTCGGCCTGCGTGAGCTCGTGCTCGAAGGCGTCGGCGCGGGCGACGACCAGGTTCAGGGGACGTTCGAACTCCACCTGGACGCTGAGGTCCTCCAGCGGCACGGTGTGCTTGAGCAAGGCCACGCCGTCGACGACCGCGGCACCTCCGACGACCGTCGTGCCGGCGAGCTCGAGCAGCCGCCGCAGGTCGATGTCGCCGGCCCGCCCGACCGGAGACGAGATCTCGACCCACGCCGAGCCGTCGGCATCGGGCACGTGGTGCACCGCCACTTGCTGGGTGCGGCCGCCTTCGGTGCCGAGCCCGAAGCGCAGCCAGTCGTCGGACTCCTCCAGAACCTCGTACCGTGTCCGGACGTAGTTGATCACGTCGGTCCAGCTGGTCACGCTTGCCGCCCCTTCGCCCGCCACCATGGCGCGTTGAGCATCTCATGCGCGGCCGCACCCGCCGGGGCGCCGTCCCGATGGAGGTGCGGGCGACCAGCCGATCGCGCCGTCACTGCCAGGGCGGCTGGCCCCGGTAGGCGCGGCCGATCATCGTGACCCACCGGTGGACGGCGTCTTCGCCCGGTGCGAACGGGCCCGGCCGGAAGTGCGGCGAGGCGAGGCCACGCTGCACGGACTCGCACGCCGCCCAGTCCTGCCGGTTGGTGCGGTCCCAGAACTCCTCGGCGTAACCGACGTCGCCGGCCTGCCCGGGCGCCAGCCAGGTGCATTCGACCTTCGTGGTGTCCGGGGTGACCGGCACCAGCCGGTGGGTCATCACGTAGTCCGGATGCAGGGACAGCAGCAGATCGGGGAACAACGCGAGGTAGAGCACCCGGCCGCGGTCCACCTCGGGCAGGAAGACGCCGCCCGAGCGGCCGTCGAGCGACATGGTCTCCGCGCCGTCGCGCAGGTCCATCGCGCCGCCGACCCACGCGCCGGGCAGGTCGTAGTTGTCGCCGCTGTTGGGTGGGGACACCGCGCACAGCTCGGGATGGATGTGCGGGCAGTGGTAGCACTCGTGGTAGTTCTCGACGATCACCTTCCAGTTGGCGCGCACCAGGTACTCGTGCCGGGCGGCCGGGCGCAGATCCTGCGGCGCGTACGGGGCGACCAGCTCGGCCAGCGCCCCGAGGTGCTCCGCGAACGGCGCGGCGTCGCCGGTGCCGTTGACGAACACCCAGCCGTGCCAGACCTCGACCGGCAGCGGCACGAGCCCGTGCTCGCCGTGCCGGAACCCCGGGCCGTCGCGGAAGCGGGGCGCGCCCCGCAGCGCGCCGCCGAGCTCGTAGGTCCACGCGTGGTACGGGCACACGACCACCTCGCGCGCCGAGGTGGCGCCCTCGGGCAGCAGCTCGTGCCCGCGGTGCCGGCACGTGTTGGCCAGCGCCGCGACACCCGCGCCGTCGCGGGTCAGCAGCACCGGGATGTCGCCGGCCGGCACGCCGCGCTGCGTGGTGCCCGCGCCGAGCAGCTCGTCCAGGCGACCCAGACAGGTCCACGTCCCCGCGAACAGGTGGCGCAGCTCCCAGGCCAGGACCTCCGGCGCCGTGTAGGCGCGCGCCGGCAGCATGGCCGACTCGCCGAACGGACGCAGAGCACGGTCGAGCTCACCGGCCGGCACCGGCGCGGGTGGCCAGACGCCGGGGACAGGCACGGGGACGGGCACGGGGACAGGCACGGATCGACCGTAACGCCGCCGGCCGGGTCCGCTCTAGGACCACTCCAGCTCGAGCAGGTCGTCGGCCTCGTGGACGATCCGGATGCCGATGGTCGCGCCGTCGACGGTGGCCGTGATCCGGCTGCCGTCGTCCGGGTCCCGGCGCCAGGTGCCGGTCGTGGTCACCGGCCGGTCGCCCCGGCCGGGGGCGAGGTAGTCGAACCGGCCGTCGGCGTGGAGGGTGAAGCCTTCCCGCCCGCGTGCCGGGGGGAAGGGGTGGCTCGCCGGGCGGTACACCCGCAGGGGCCCGCCCTCCTCCTCGTGGGACCGCATCCAGGTGCCGTTCGTGGTGCCCTCCCTTCGCCGGTCACCCGCCGACGGTGGCTCCGGACGCGAACCCGCTGCCGAGCTTCGTCCGGGAGAACTCCAGCGCGGCGTACATGCGGGCGACCTGCTCGCTCGTGAACATGAACATCGAGTCGTCGTCCACATAGTCCATGTAGTTCATGAACATGTCACCGTGTGGCGTCTTGGGGCACGACGACGTCGGGAAGCCCGGCTTGTCGAAGTTCGGCCCGAGCTGGGTCGGCGTGTCGTCCACGTAGTCGGTGTCGTCGCAGGTCGGCACGCGCGCCTCGCCCCAGATGTGCGAGAGGTTGAGGTAGTGGCCGACCTCGTGCGTCGTCGTCCGGCCCAGGTCGAACGGAGCCGTGGCCGAGCCGCGGCGGCCGAACGCGGCGGTGCGGATCACGACGCCGTCGGTCGCCGGGGAGCCGCCGGGGAACTGCGCGTAGCCGAGCACGCCGCCGCTGAGGCCGCACACCCAGACGTTGAGGTACCGCGCGGTGTCCCACGGGTCCGCACCGCCGGTCGCCGCGGCCTTCATCGTGTCGTCGATCGCGAACTCGCCGATGTCGATCCGGTGCCGGGTGATGCCGGTGGTGGCGGCGCCGGCCGGGTCGCGGTCGGCGAGGAAGAACCGCAGCTCGGGCTTTCCGACGAACTGCTGGAATGGTTCGGGCACCTTGCCCAGGTCACTGTTCTGCCCCGAGAAGTCCTCGTTGAGCACGTCGATCTGCGACTGCACCTGCTCGTCGCTGATGTTGTCCGCGTCGTCGCGGTGCAGGACGTGCACGACCGTCGGAATGGGTGGCAGGGGCGCGGGCGCGGCGGCGCGCCGGACGCCTGACCTGGTCATGGTCTCGAGCTGAGCCTGGTTGCGACGCAGGTCGGGGTAGAGGTCGACCTGCCGGAAATAGTTCTGTACCGATCCGCAGTTGCGCGACATCTCGTCTCCTCCGAGTCCACCGCAAACGTGCCGAATATCCCCCGTTACGAATGACGTCGGCGGATTGTGGGAGAACGTGACGGGACCAGCGGGGACGAATTCCGCGTCGCCGGGAATTCGTCCCCGTGAACGCGGGTGCCGTTCGCGGCCGGGCGGCCTAGCCTGAGGTGATGAGCGAGCTCGTGCGGCGCAACGTCCGGGTGGAGGGGGTCGTCCAGGGCGTCGGGTTCCGGCCGTTCGTCTTCGGGCTCGCCAACCGCGTCGGGGTCGCCGGGCGGGTCGGCAACGACGTGCTCGGGGTGTTCGTCGAGGTCGAGGGGACGCTGCCACAGGTCGAGGAGTTCCTCGCCGGTCTTGCCGAGCAGGCGCCGCCGCTCGCGGTGATCGAGCGGATCACGGCCGTTCCCGCGGCGCCGACCGGGGCCGGCGACTTCTCGATCGCCGCGAGCGACGCGGCGGGGGAGCGGCACACGCTCGTCTCGGCCGACAGCGCGACCTGCGACGACTGCCTGCGCGAGCTGTTCGACCCGGCCGACCGCCGGTTCGGCTATCCGTTCGTCAACTGCACCAACTGCGGGCCACGGTTCACGATCGTCCGGGACGTGCCCTACGACCGGCCGCTGACCACGATGGCCGGGTTCGAGCTGTGCCGGCCCTGCGACCGCGAGTACCACGACCCGGCCGATCGCCGGTTCCACGCGCAGCCCACCTGCTGCCCCGCGTGCGGGCCCCGGCTCCGGCTGCTCGGCGCGGACGGCACCGAGCGGCCCGGCCCGCCGATCGAGGCCGCCGCGGCCCTGCTGCGGGCCGGCGAGGTGCTGGCGGTCAAGGGAGTCGGCGGTTACCACCTCGCCGTGCTCGCCGGTCACGAGCCGGCGGCCGCGGCCCTGCGCACGCGCAAACACCGTGAGGACAAGCCGTTCGCCGTCATGGTGTCCGATGTGGACGAAGCGGGCGAGCTGTGCGTGCTCGACCCGGCGGCCACCCGCCTGCTCACCGGCCGCCGCCGGCCCATCGTGCTGCTGGACCGCCGCCCCGGCGCCCCGGTCGCCCCCTCGGTGGCGCCCGGCAACCGCCGGCTCGGCCTCATGCTGCCCTACAGTCCCCTGCACCACCTGCTGCTCCGCGCGGTCGCCGCGCCGATCGTGCTCACCAGCGGCAACGTCTCCGACGAGCCGATCGCGTACCTGGACGACGACGCGCTGGCCCGGCTGACCGGTATCGCCGACGGCTTCCTCACCCACGACCGGCCGATCCACATCCGCACCGACGACTCGGTGGTCCGGCCGTTCCGCGGCGAGGAGACCGTGCTGCGCCGCTCCCGCGGCTACGTGCCGGAGCCGGTGGTGCTGTCCTGGCCCGCGCCCCGGCCGGTCCTCGCCTGCGGCGCGGAGCTGAAGAACACGTTCTGCCTCGCGAAGGACCGGCACGCGTTCGTCTCCCACCACATCGGCGACCTCGAGAACTACGAGACGCTCCGGTCCTATGTGGAGGGTATCGGGCACTTCGGCCGGCTCTTCGACATCGAACCCGCCGTGGTCGCACACGACCTGCACCCCGAGTACCTGTCCACCAAGCACGCCCTGGCACTCGAGGGCGTGGAGCTGGTCGGCGTGCAGCACCACCACGCGCACGTCGCCGCGTGCCTCGCGGACAACGGCGAGCCGGGCCCGGTCATCGGCGTGGCGTTCGACGGCCTCGGCTACGGCACCGACGGCACCATCTGGGGTGGCGAGCTCCTGCTCGCGGACCTGGCCGGCTTCGAGCGGCTCGGCCATCTCGACCCGGTGCCGATGCCCGGCGGCACCGCGGCGATCAGGCAGCCGTGGCGGATGGCCGCCGCGTACCTCGACGCCGCCTATGCCGGTGCGCCGCCCGAGGACCTCGCCGTGGTGCGCCGCAACGAGTCCCGCTGGGCGGACGTGCTCGCGATCGCCCGCAGCGGGACGAACTCACCCCTCACTTCCAGCGCCGGCCGGCTGTTCGACGCCGTGTCGGCGCTGCTCGGCACCCGGGAAGAGATCAACTACGAGGGCCAGGCCGCGATCGAGCTGGAGCAGCTGGCGGACCCGGCCGAGCGTGGCGTCTACCTGGCCACCGTCGAGGACACCGTCGCGGGCCCCGACCTGGTGCGCGCGGTGGTGGAGGACCTGCGAGCCGGCGTGGCGCCCGCGGTGATCGCGGCCCGGTTCCACAACGGCGTGGTGGACGCGATCGTGCGCTCGTGCCTGCGCCTGCGCGACCGGACGGGGGTCGGCTCGGTCGCCCTGTCCGGCGGTGTCTTCCAGAACCTCCTGCTGCTCACCGGCTGCGTGGATCGGTTGGGCGCCAACGGCTTCCGGGTCCTCACGCACCACCGGGTGCCCACCAACGACGGCGGCATCAGCCTGGGCCAGGCCGCCGTGGCGGCCGCGCGGGACCGTGGCTAGCGCTGTGACCGGGAAGGTTCGCCGGGTGGTGGTTGGCGCGGTTGGATGAACCGCAAGGAGGGTGCTGCATGGATCAACGGGACGTTGACGCCGCCGTGGCAGAGATGCTGCAGGTGCTCAGCCCTCACACCGCCGAGGACTGGACGGTGCCTGCGGGACCGCTTGAATGGACCTGCTGGCAAACCGCGGCGCACATCGGCCACGACCTGCTGGCCTACGCAGGGCAGCTGGCAGCACAGCCCGCCGACGCCTACCTTCCCTTTGACCTGAACGTCCGCCCCACCGCCTCACCGGCTGAGGTACTCCAGGTCATCACCGCCTGCGGCGGGCTGCTCAGCAGCGCGTTGGCTGCAGCCAGCCCGGCCCTGCGTGCCTGGCACTGGGGCCCGTGCGACTCCGAGGGGTTCGCCGCGATGGGCGTCGCCGAAACCCTGCTGCACACCCACGACGTAACACAGGGACTGTCCGTGGACTGGCTACCACCAGCACCGCTGAGCGCAGCCGTACTCAACCGGCTCTTCCCCGCCGCCCCACCCGCAGACCCCACCCAGGTACTTCTCTGGTGCACCGGCCGAGGGGAGCTCGACGGCTTCCCTCGGCAAACCTCATGGAGGTGGGCGGCCGCGCGGGACCGCGGCTAGGCGGTCGGCCGGCAGCCGCCGGGCCCGCGCCTCACATCGCGCGCATCGCCAGGTATCGCTTGATGTCCGGCAGCGAACCGACGATCGCGACCACCACGAGCGCGATGGTCAGCACCTTGACCAACCTCATCAGCATGACGCGTCCCTCCTCTCCGCCACCCCGGCGAGCAGTGCCCGCACGGTGCTGTCCCAGGTGGGCAGCGCGTTGCGGCTCTTGAACTGCCGCAAGGACGCCATCGTGTCCAGGCCGACCCGCAGCCACGCGCTGTCCGGAAAGTGGCGGGCCACCGTCTCCCGCCACACCTCGACCGGCAGGGGGAACGAGCTCTCCTTGCTCCACGGGATCTGCTGCACCGACATCCGGCCGTCCTCGACGCCGAAGATCGTGCCGCTGAACAGCAACAGCAACGGGATCGTGCCGTCCTCGAGCGCGCTGAAGTACTTGGTGGACGCGATCTCCAGGTCGTAGGTGCAGGGCAGCGGCAGGTCGTGCTCGGTCGACCCGGTGAAGCTCGGGACCATCGTGGACAGGGTGGCGAGCTGCACCGGCTTGACCGTCTCGGCCCAGCGGTCGGTGTCCCCGAACAGGTCGTGCAGCGCTTCGGCCTCCTCGGCCGAGTAGCGCCTGCGCTGCGGCTCGATCCGGATCTGGCAGCGCAGCGCGACGGCCGCCACCCGGGCGCCGGTGGTCTCGGCGATGCGCAGCCGCAGGGTCATCGCGGGCACCGCGGAGTAGCGGTCCGCGCTCGCCCCGACGCAGTCGAAGACCAGGTCCGTCATCGCCTCACCCCGTGAGTTCCGTGGCCCTGGCGCGGATCCGGGCGAAGAACTCGTCGATCTGCTCGTGCGCCTCCTGCCCGCCGTCGAAGCCCTTCCAGTACAGCCGCACCAGCCCGACGAGCTCGTAGCACGCGTCGACCGGCACCAGGAAGCACTCGCCGTCCCGCACGAGGATCGCCTCGACCTCGGGCTTCGCCGCCGCCAGCAGCGGGTGGGTCTCGTGGAGCGCGGCCCACGCGTCGAGGTTCAGCAGGCTCTCGGTGGCCCCGGCCGGGCTCGGGTAGAACGCGGTCACGCCCACGTCGGAGCGCAGGAAGAACGCGGAGCCCACCGGGATGCCGAGGCTCTCCCACTCGGCCGGGACGAGCCGCCGGCCGGTCCGGACCCGGTCCGGCACCGCGCGAAACCGGCCGGCGCCGTCGGCGAACAGCAGGTAGCACGGCCGGCAGGCGCACCGCAGGGAGCGGTTCTCGGTGTCCACCACGTGCCCGTGCTCCGGGCCGGCGGCCGCACCGCACAGCTCGCACGGCTCCGCCACCGGCTCGGTCGACGGTGCCGGCGGCGCGGCCGGGGCGGGGGCCGGGCCGACGAACCGGCGCAGCCCGGACCCCCCGGTCATGACGCCACGGCCCCGGGCACCGCGATCCGGGTGCCCGCGCTGTCCGACAGCAGCGGCAGCGGCTCGAGGTGGTGGTCGGTGCCGTCCAGGCCCCGCCCGGCGAGCCGGACGTCGAACCGCGTGGCGCACGACGGGCAGGCGAGCACCTCGCCGGCCAGGGCACCGTCGGCCAGCGACGAACCGCATCCGGCGCAGGAGTCCCGGTAGGCGTACAGGGTGCCGCGCACCGCGCACACCACCACCGCGACCCCGTCGAGGTCGACGGCGACCGGCCGCGCCGACGGCGGTCCGAGGTCCGGAAGCCGCACCCAGCCGCCGTCGCCCGTGGCGGCCGGCGCGGTCACCGGCTCCTGCCAGCCCGGCGGCGGGCCCATGCCGACCTGGAGCAGCGGCGCGGCGGGCGCGGCCGGTTCGACGACCCCGGCCACCTCGATACCGGACAGCTCCGGCGCGGCGTCCTGGATCGCGCCCTCGATGGCCATCTTCACCGTGAGCGCGGACGACGCGCAGCCGTCGCAGCTGCCCTCGAGCCGCAGCCGGGCCACGCCGTCGGTCACGCCGAGGTACTCGACCCCGCCGGCGTGCGAGCCCAGGTAGGGCCGGATCCGGTCGAGCGCGCGCTGGACGCGGCTGTCCACGTCCAGCGGGTGCAGCTCGTGCAGCAGCAGCAGGCTCTCCACGAGGTTGTCCTCGGCGAGCCGGGTGACCTGCGCGGAGTCGAGCTCCGTCACGATCCGCTCCAGACCCTCGCCGTACATCTCGATCAGGAGCCGGACGAGCTCCTCGGCGGTGTCCCGGTGCGGACCGGCCTGCATGTTGTCGAGGAGCTCCTCGATCCGCTCGCCAACCGTGCGCGCGTTGCGGACCATGTCAGTACTCGGCGTTGAAGGCGTGCGGGGTGTGCAGCTTGGTCAGCGTCTTCCCGGTGCCGAGCGACATGTGCACGCCGCAGGGCAGGCACGGGTCGAAGCTGCGCACCGCGCGCATGATGTCGATGCCCTTGAATTTCTCCGGCGGGTTCTCCTCGAAGATGGGCGTGTTCTGCACGGCGTCCTCGTACGGACCGGGGGTGCCGTAGGTGTCGCGGACGCTGCCGTTCCACGGCGTCGGGGGATAGGGGTGGTAGTTCGCGATCTTGCCGCCCTTGATCACCATGTGGTGGGACAGCACGCCGCGGACCGCCTCGGTGAACCCGACGCTGACGCCCTCGTCCGGCACGGTGAACGGCTCCCAGGTCTTGGTGTGGCCGGCCCGGATCTCGGCGAGCGCCTTCTCGACGAACGTGAGCGCCAGCGCGGCGGAGTAGGCCTGGAAGTAGGTACGCGCCCGGTTCCGCTCGATCGCGTTACTCCACTGTGGAACCTTCCACTCGAACTGGACCTCGGGCTTGGTCGCCGAGCGCGGCAGCGCGATCTTGACGCTGTGGCCGGTGGCCTGGATGTAGTCGGTGTTCACCAGGCCGGCGAGCGCGGTGGCCCACAGGCGCGCGATCGGGCCGCCGCCGGTGTCGAGCGCGAGGTGGTCGGTGCCGTCGAACCAGCGCGGGGACATCGTCCACGAGTACTTGTTGTCGAAGTCGCGCTTGGCGGGCCGGGGGATCGTGTGCTGGTTCCACGGGTGGCGGCGGTCGACCGGGTTGCCGAGCGGGTCCCGGTTGACGAACATCGCCTGGTCCTCCCAGTCCTCGTAGAACGAGTGTCCCAAGAGGATCCGGATGCCGAGGTTGATGTCCAGCAGGCTGGTGGTGACGAGCTTGCCGTCGACGACCACGCCCGGCGTGACGTACATCTTCCGGCCCCACGACTCCATGTTCTCGTAGGTGAAGTCGCAGTACGCGGGGTCGTTGAGGCTGCCCCAGCAGCCGAGCAGGATCCGGCGCTGGCCGACCTTCTCGTAGCCGGGCAGGGCCTCGTAGAAGAAGTCGAACAGGTCGTCGTGCATCGGCACGACCCGCTTCATGAACTCGACGTAGCGCATCAGGCGGGTGAGGTAGTCGGTGAACAGCTGTACGGTCGCGACGGTGCCGACGCCCCCCGGGTACAGAGTGGACGGATGGACGTGCCGGCCCTCCATCAGGCAGAACATCTCCCTGGTGTAGCGGGAGACCTGCAGCGCCTCGCGGTAGAACTCGCCCTCGAGCGGGTTGAGCGAGCGCATGATGTCGCCGATGGTCCGGTACCCGTGGTCCTCGGCGTGCGGCGACTCGGTGCGGTTGGCCAGCTCGAGCACGCCCGGGTTGGTCTCGCCGACCATCCGCGCGCAGTAGTCGACGCCGACCAGGTTCTCCTGGAAGATGTTGTGGTCGAACATGTACTCGGCGGCCTCGCCGAGGTTGATGATCCACTCACCCAGGTGCGGCGGGCGCACGCCGTAGGCCATGTTCTGGTTGTAGACCGAGCAGGTGGCGTGGTTGTCGCCGCAGATCCCGCAGATGCGGCTGGTGATGAAGTGCGCGTCGCGGGGATCCTTGCCCTTCATGAAGATGCTGTAGCCGCGGAAGATCGACGAGGTGCTGTGGCATTCGACGACCTCCTTCGCGTTGAAGTCGATCTTGGTATAGATGCCGAGGCTGCCGACGATCCGGGTGACCGGGTCCCACGCCATCTCGACGAGCTCACGCTCGGTCGCCTTGGTCATTAGCCTCTCCTCACCAGGTTGCCTTGTAGCCGGTCAGCAGGTGGTCGCCCTTCGCCCGCCATTTGGGCTCCTCGTCGACCACTTTCATCGTGAATCCCCGCAGCGCGCGGATGACGGTGCCGTACATGCCGCTCGCCGCCGAGGACACCTTCGCGCCGGGTGGCTCGTCCATGAACGGCATGAACTTGTCCGGGAAGCCGGGCATCGTGCACGCGATGCAGATGCCGCCGACGTTCGGGCAGCCGCCGACGCCGTTGATCCAGCCGCGTTTGGGCACGTTGCACTTGACCACCGGGCCCCAGCAGCCGAGCTTCACCAGGCACTTCGGGGAGCCGTACTCCTTGGCGAACTCGCCCTGCTCGTAGTAGCCGGCGCGGTCGCAGCCCTCGTGCACGGTGGCGCCGAACAGCCAGGTCGGCCGCAGCGCCTCGTCGAGGGGGATCATCGGTGCCTGGCCCGCGGCCTGGTACAGCAGGTACAGGATCGTCTCGGACAGGTTGTCGGGGTGGGTGGGACACCCGGGCACGCAGATGATCGGGATGCCGGCCTTGGAGCGCCAGTCCCAGCCGAGGTAGTCCGGCACGCCCATGGCGCCGGTGGGGTTGCCGGCCATGGCGTGGATGCCGCCGTAGGTCGCGCAGGTGCCGACCGCGAGCACGGCCAACGCCTTGGGCGCCAACCGGTCCAGCCACTCGTTGGTGGTCATCGGCTGCCCCGTCTCGGGGTTGTTGCCGAAGCCGCACCAGTAGCCTTCCTTCTTGATCGCCTCGTTCGGGATCGAGCCCTCGATGACGAGCACGAAGGGGTCCAGCTCATCGCGGTCGGCCTTGTGCCACCACTCGATGAAGTTGTCCGCGCCCTGCTCGGGACCGCACTCGAAGTCGATCAGCGGCCAGTGCACGGCGACCTTCGGCAGCCCGGGCAGGGCGCCGAGGACGATCTCCTCGATGCTGGGCTGCGTCGCCGCGGTCAGCGCGACCGAGTCGCCGTCGCAGCCGAGGCCGCCGTTGATCCACAGGATGTGCACGACCGGTTCCGTGTCGGAATCAGTAGGCATGAATAGACGACCTCCTCACAGCTAAGCACTATGCTGTGGGTCACAGTGGCCCGCAGAAAACGTTAGACCCGAGCCTGGACCGCAGCAAGAGCGAATAGGACAGAAATGTCCTGGTGGACGCGCCGCCGCTCTTTGACCGGTTGCGCCGGCTCGCGACGGGGGACCGGGTTTCCGCAGGTGGACTGCGATATCCACACTGGACGACGGGCGGCGGCACGTGAGGGAACCCAGCGAAAAACCCCCGGAAGAAGTACTGGAGGTCCGGCCTGTCGTGGTCGTGTCGAAAACATTTCCGGCGCGGCCCTCTTCGATTCCGGAAATCCGCGAATTCGTGCGCCGGTGCCTGGCCGACTCGCCCCTCACCGACGCGGACAACAGTGAGGTCAGCCAGACGGTGTTCCGGGCGCTGCTCGACGCCGCGGGGCCGACCGGCTCCATCCAGATCTCGTTCCGGATCTTCCCGGAGCACGTCGAGGTGGACGTGCTGCACTCGCATCCGGACCTGACGGGTGAGCAGGTCCTCGGACGGATGGCCGACGCGCCGTTGCCGTCGCCGCCGGCGGACCGGCCGGCCGAACCGCCGGTCACGTTCGCCGACTGGATGTCGGAGGTGCTGCGCCGGGAGGGCCTGACGCAGGAACAGGCGGCCCGGCAGCTGGGCGTGTCGGTGAAGACGGTAAATCGCTGGGTGGGCGGGGAGACCGAGCCAAGACTGCGTGATCTTCGGCGAATTCGCGATATATTCGGCGGCACGCCATTGACCTGAATGGATTTCGCGAATCGCGGAATCACGGAATTCGTCCGACAACTATCCCGATCGGAGACCGGGGGCTTACGGTGCGTCTCATGTCGGCCACCAGCCACCAGATCGGGCCGGGGCGTGACCGGCTGTTGCTGCGCACGTTCCGGCAGGGACTCGCCGCGCAGGCCGGCCACGACCTGACGATCGAGATCGCCCGGTGGTCGGGCGAGGTGGTCGTCGCGGACGAGCGCACCGCTGGCACGGTCGACGTCACGGCCGAGCTCGCCACGCTGCGCGTGGTCGAGGGGACGGGCGGCATGCTGCCGCTGTCCGAACGGGACAAGCGGGAGATCGCGCGGACCGCCCGCGGCCTGCTCGACGCCGACCACCAGCCGGTGGCCCGGTTCGTCTCCGAGCACGTCGCCGAATCCGGTGTGGTCACGGGAAGGCTCACCGTCCGCGGCCAGACCAGGCCGTTCGAGCTGGCGGTGACCGAGCTGGCCGGCGGCCGCTACCGCGGGACCGGCACCGTCGTGCTGTCGCAGTACGGGATCAAGCCCTACACCGCGTTCTTCGGCGCGCTCAAGCTGGCCGATCCCGTCGAGATCGAGGCACAGGTCGACCTCTCTGGACCGGTCACATGAAGTTCCTCGTGTTGTGGCGGATGGAGCTGGCGCTGCTGTCCAGCGAGATGGCCGCGGCGGTCGCGCGGATGCCGCGCTACGCCACGCCGCTCGAGGAGCGGGGTGCCGTCGTGGCGCGCTACCACCTCGTCGGCCAGCACGGCGGCGCGTGGATTTACTCGGTCGAGTCCAACGAGGAGCTGGAAAGGCTGCTCGCGGCATCTCCGGTATACAACTTCGCAAGATATGAGATATTTCCGCTTGCGGAGATGCCAGATCCAGAGGCAACCCCGACGGGTCATTGACGAATTGAGAAAATGGGCTAACACTTGTGTCTCGGTCTCCGGGACAGAGGTGTCCGATGACTTCACCAGGGGCGAATCCGGTACGCGATCGACACTGGGTCTGCGCGCGTCGAATGCGGGAGCGCAGGCTCGCGCAGGGGTTGACGCAGCGCGAGGTGGTCGGACGTCTGGAGACGCGCGGAGTCCGGACGACGAACCGCGCGCTGAGCACGATGGAGAACGGCCGCGGCCTCGACCTGGGCCTGCTACCCGAGCTCGCCGAGGCGCTCGACTGCACGATCACCTACCTGCTCGGCCTGGCCGACGACCCGCACGCCTGGCGCCCGGACCGGGCGGTGCGGATGTCGGACGGGCCCGCGGGAGCCGCGATGCTCCTGGTGCCGACCTCGGGCGTGCTCGGAGATTTACCCGATGACTTCGCCGCGCCGGGCCGCAGCCGCCGGCGCGCGAACGGCCATCCCTGACGGGGCCGGCCCCCGTACCGACTGACCGTCGCCTCTCCCACCACACCAGAGGTGTTGCCTTATGACAACGGCGTCATCGGCACCCACACCCACCCGTGCCGAGGAGCTGTTCGGACGTCGCGTCGCGCCGCTGGCCGACCTCGCCGACCACGCAGGTGACGTCGCGCGCACCTGCCACGCCATGGCGGAACGGTTCCACCGCAACGGAAAGCTGATGGTGTTCGGCAACGGTGGTCCGAGCACCGACGCGCAGCACGTCGCCGTCGAGTTCGTGCACCCGGTGATCGTCGGGAAGCGCGCGCTGCCCGCTGTCTCGCTCACCGCGGACATCGCGACGGTGACCGGCGTGGCCAACCGGGTCGGTCTCGCGGAGATCTTCGCCCACCAGATCCGGCTGCTGGCCGATCCCGCGGACATCGCGCTCGGCCTGTCCGCCGACGGGAACTGCGCGAACGTCCAGCGTGGACTCGAGCAGGCGCGCTCGCTCGGCATGCTGACCGTCGCGCTGGCCGGCGGCGACGGCGGCACGATCGCCGCGAGCGGAGTGGCCGATCACCTGCTGGTCGCCGCCAGCACGGACCCGCGGGTGATCAAGGAGGTGCACGTGACGACCTACCACATCCTGTGGGAGCTCGTGCATGTGTTCTTCGAGCAACCCGGCGTGCTGGCTCCGGGGGTGGTGCGATGAACGTGCCCGAATGCCACGACGACGTGTGCATCACGTGCTCGGACACGGCCGTGCCCGTCACGGTGCTGCGCCTGCTCGACGACGAGCTGGCCGAGGTCCAGACCGAGCGGGGCACCGAGGAGGTGAGCGTCGCGCTGGTGGATGCCGGGGTCGGGGACACGATCCTGGTGCACGCCAGCGAGGCGATCGCGGTGCTGGACGGGGGTGGCGCATGACCGGCCCGTCCGACGACGTCCAGTCGCTGTACCCTTCCTGTACTCCGGCGAGTCCGATGTGGACTCGGTGCTCGCGCAGGTGCGCCAGTCCACGGTGGCCAAGGCGCGGGAGATCACCGAGCTGCGCGCGGACGTCCTGCGGCGCGACGGCGAGCGGCTGGTCGCGTGCGCGGAGCAGCTGGCGGAGCGGTTCGCGGCCGGCGGGCGGCTGCTCGCGTTCGGCAACGGCGGCAGCGCGACGGACGCGCAGGACCTGGTGAGCCTGTTCCTGAGCCCGGCCGACGACTCGCGGCCGCTGCCCGCGATCAGCCTCACCAACGACATCGCGGTGATCACCGCGCTGAGCAACGACGTCGGGTTCGACGTGGTGTTCGCCCGGCAGGTCGCCGCGTTCGGGCGGAGCACCGACATCGCGGTCGGGCTGTCCACGAGCGGCAACTCGCCGAACCTGTTGCGCGCCTTCGACGAGGCGAGCCGGCGGGGGCTGCTGACCGTCGGTATCGCCGGCTACGACGGCGGGAAGATGGCCGAGCTGGACAGCGTCGATCACCTCTTCGTGGTGCCCTCGCCCTCGGTACACCGGATTCAGGAAGCGCAGACCACCATCTATCACACGCTGTGGGAGCTGACCCATGACCGCATCTACGGACACCAACCAGTCCACGCAGTCCGATGAGGACGAATCGGTCGTCCACATCCTCTGGCTCAACGGCGGCCTCGGCTGCGACGGCGACTCGGTCGCGCTGACGGCGGCGACGCAGCCGAGCATCGAGGAGATCGTGCTCGGCGCGCTGCCCGGGCTGCCGAAGATCGCGGTGCACTGGCCGCTGATCGACTTCGAGTGCGGTCCCGAGCAGGGGGCGGACAACTTCATCGAGTGGTGGCACAAGGCGGATCGGGGCGAGCTGGATCCGTTCGTGCTCGTGGTGGAGGGGTCGATCCCGAACGAGGCGATCAAGGAAGAGGGCTACTGGTGCGGCTTCGGCAACAACCCGGAGACGGGGCAGCCGATGACGACCAGCGAGTGGCTCGACCGGCTCGCCCCGAAGGCACTCCTGGTGCTGGCCGTGGGCACCTGTGCGACCTACGGCGGCATCCACGCCATGGCCGGCAACCCCACCGGCGCGATGGGCGTGCCCGACTACCTCGGCTGGGACTGGAAGTCCAAGGCGGGCATCCCGATCGTGTGCGTGCCGGGTTGCCCCATCCACCCGGACAACCTGTCCGAGACGATCCTGTACCTGCTGTACCAGGCGGCCGGCCAGGCGCCGATGATCCCGCTGGACGACCAGCTGCGGCCGCTGTGGCTGTTCGGCGCGACCGTGCACGAGGGCTGCGACCGCGGTGGCTACTACGAGCAGGGTGAGTTCGCCAAGGAGTACGGCTCGCCGAAGTGCCTGGTGAAGCTGGGCTGCTGGGGTCCGGTGGTCAAGTGCAACGTGCCCAAGCGGGGCTGGATCAACGGCGTCGGCGGCTGCCCGAACGTGGGTGGCATCTGCATCGGCTGCACGATGCCGGGCTTCCCGGACCAGTTCATGCCGTTCATGGACGCGCCGCCGGGCTCGTGGGTGTCCTCGACCGGCAGCAAGGCCTACGGCGGGGTGATGAAGCGGCTCCGCAAGATCACCGAGCGCAAGGCCGACCGCGAGCCGAAGTGGCGCTCGAAGGGCCGCGAGCTGACGACGGGCTACAAGGCGAACTGGTGACCGGTTCGACCGACGCCGCCATCGACCGCGCGACGGCGGTCGCGGACGCCGTGCTGTACGAGGGCTACCTGCTCTACCCGTACCGGGCGTCCGCGGCCAAGAACCGGGTGCGCTGGCAGTGGGGCGTGCTGATGCCGCCCGCGTTCGCCGACGCGGAGTCGGGTGAGCACGCGTGGTGCCGCGCCGAGCTGCTGGCCGAGCCGGGCACGGGCGCGGTGCTGCACGTCCGGGTCCGGTTCCTCCAGCTGCAGCGCCGGATCGTCCAGGTGGGACCGGAGCACCGGCCGGTGCCGTCGGTGACCGTCGCCGGCGTCGAGCACACCACGTGGGACGAGGCCGTCGCGCGGGAGGCGGACGCCGTCGTCGCGGTTGCCGACGCCCTGGCCGGCGAGGTCGTCGTGCCGTTCGAGGTGGCGGGGGGAACCGACGTCGAGCCGTTCGACGGCGGCCGGCTGGCGCGCACCCGCGAGCCGCTCTCCGGTGAGGTCCGGCTGCGCGCCACGCCCCTGGCGGGACCGTTCGGCGGCGTGCAGCTGGGGGTGCGGGTCGCGAACCTGACCGCCGCCCAGGTGGGCACCAGGGACGAGGCCCTGCGGCACGCCCTGATCGCCACCCACACCCTCGTGTCCCTGTCCGGCGGGCACTTCCTGTCCGCGACGGATCCGCCGGAGTGGGCGTCGGTCGCCGCGGCGGAGTGCCGCAGCGAGCGCTCGTGGCCGGCTCTGGTCGGGACCGACACCATGCTGTGCACGCCGATCATCCTGCCCGACCAGCCCGAGATCGCGGCCGAGAGCGCGGGGAACCTGTTCGACGGCACGGAGATCGACGAGATCCTCACCCTGCGCACGATGACGCTCACCGACGAGGAGAAGCGCCAGGCCCGGGCGACCGACCCGCGGGCGGCCGAGCTGATCGACCGGGTCGACCACCTGCCGCCCGAGCTGCTCGACCGGCTGCACGGCACGATCCGCTACGTGCGCGGGGCGACCGGCGAGCCGCCGGCGTTCCCCGAGCCCGCCGCGCCGTGGTGGGATCCGGGGGCCGACCAGGAGGTCTCACCGGAGACCGACACCGTGCTCGTCGACGGTGTCGCCGTCGGCAAGGGGTCGCGGGTGCGGCTGCGGCCCGGCAAGCGCGCGGACGCGCACGACATGTTCCTCGCCGGCCGGACCGCGCTCGTGCACGCGGTGCTGCTGGACGTGGACGACCGGTGGCACCTCGCCGTCACGGTCGAGGACGACCTCGGCTCGGAGCTCTACGCGGCACACGGCCGGTACCGCTACTTCGGCGTGGACGAGGTCGAGCCGCTATGACCGTGCTGGTTGCCGGAGTCGGCAACGTGTTCCTCGGCGACGACGGGTTCGGCGTCGAGGTCGCCCGCCGGTTGTCCGAAGTGGACCTGCCGGACTTCGTCCGGGTCGTCGACTACGGCGTGCGGGGCATGCACCTCGCCTACGACCTGGCCGGCGCCGCGCCGGAGCTGACCATCCTGGTGGACGCGACCACCCAGGGCGATCCGCCGGGCACCGTCCAGGTGATCGACCTGGCGGCACCGGAGGCGGTGGACGACTCGGCACTGCTCGACGCGCACGGCATGCAGCCGGACGTCGTGCTGGGCCTGGTCCGCCTGCTCGGCGCCGACCCCGGCCGGGTGCTGCTGGTCGGCTGCGAGCCCGCGGTGATCGACGAGCGAATGAGCCTGAGTCCCGCCGTGGCGCGGGCGGTCGGCACGGCGGTCCGCGTCGTCGTCGGCCTGATCGCGAAGTACCCCTTCGGGTCGGACGAGGAGCTGACATGTGCCTTGGCATCCCTGGCGAAGTGATCGAGATCCTGGCCGACCGGCCGGACCTGGCGCGCGTGGACGTGAGCGGCGTCAAGCGGGCGATCAACATCGGGTTGCTGTCCGACGACCCGGTGGCGCCGGGCGACTGGGTGCTGATTCATGTCGGCTTCGCGCTGTCGAAGATCGACGAGGGTGAGGCGAAGGCCGCGATGGAGTTCCTCGAGGGCATCGGTAAGGCGTACGAGGACGAGATCGCCGCGTTGCGGGATTCCCAGATTCTCTAGGAGCAGACATGCGTTTCGTCGACGAGTTCCGCGACGCGGACAAGGCCCGCGCGCTATCCGCCAAGATCACGAGCCTGTGCGAGCCGGGCCGCGAGTACAAGTTCATGGAGGTGTGCGGCGGGCACACGCACACGATCTACAAGCACGGCCTCGAGGACTACCTGCCGGAGAACATCACGCTCATCCACGGCCCGGGGTGCCCGGTGTGCGTGATCCCGATGGGCCGCATCGACGACGCGATCCACATCGCGCGCCAGCCCGGCGTGCTGATGACGTCGTTCGGCGACATGATGCGGGTGCCGGGCAGCGGCGGGAACTTCTTCGACTCCAACGCCGAGGGCACCAACATCCGGATGGTGTACTCGCCGCTGGACTCGCTGAAGGTGGCGCGGCAGAACCCGGACATGCACGTGGTGTTCATGGCGATCGGGTTCGAGACGACCGCGCCGTCCACCGCGATGACCCTGCTGCGGGCCGCGAAGGAGGGCGTCGAGAACTTCTCCGTGTTCGGCAACCACATCACGATCATCCCGGCCATCAAGGCCATTCTGGACTCGCCGGACCTGCGTCTCGACGGGTTCATCGGGCCGGGCCACGTGTCCACGGTGATCGGCTGCCGGCCGTACGAGTTCATCGCGCGGGACTACGGCAAGCCGATCGTGGTCGCCGGGTTCGAGCCGCTGGACATCCTGCAGTCGATCTACATGCTGATGTTGCAGCTGTCCGAAGGTCGCTGCGAGGTGGAGAACCAGTACTCCCGCGTGGTGCCGTGGGACGGCAACCCGACCGCGCTGCGGGCGATCGCCGAGACCATGGAGCTGCGGCCGTACTTCGAGTGGCGCGGGCTCGGGTTCATCTCGCACTCGGCGCTGCGGCTGCGCGAGACCTACGCGCGGTTCGACGCCGAGCTGAAGTTCGAGATCCCCGGCGTCCGGGTGGCCGACCCCAAGGCGTGCCAGTGCGGCGAGGTGCTCAAAGGCGTGCTGAAACCGTGGGAGTGCAAGGTGTTCGGCACCGCGTGCACCCCGGAGACCCCGATCGGCACCTGCATGGTGTCCCCCGAGGGCGCCTGCGCGGCGTACTACAACTTCGGCCGGTTCACGCGGACCCGGGTGCGGGAGGCGAGCCTGTCATGACCACGCCGGCGGTCTCCTCGCGCGAGCAGCAGGTGCTCGACCGGATCGAGCGGGCTCGCCGGCGGCGGGCGAAGGTCAAGGAGGAGCGGATCACGCTCTCGCACGGGTCCGGGGGCAAGGCCACCCAGACCCTGGTCGAGGCGATCTTCCTCGACGCGTTCCGCAACCCGCTGCTGGAACCCCTGGAGGACGCGGCGTCGTTCACTGTGGACGGTGCCCGGCTGGCGCTGACCACCGACTCGTACGTGGTGTCGCCGCTGTTCTTCCCCGGCGGGAACATCGGCGACCTCGCGGTGAACGGCACGGTCAACGACCTCGCCGTGTCCGGGGCGCGGCCGCTGTACCTGACCGCCGGGTTCATCCTGGAGGAGGGGTTCCCCGTCGCCGACCTGGTCCAGGTCGTGGACTCGATGCGGGCCGCCGCGCAGGCGGCCGGCGTGTCGATCGTCACGGGGGACACCAAGGTCGTGCAGCGCGGGAAGGCCGACGGCTGCTACGTCAACACCGCGGGCGTCGGCGTCGTCGAGCACCCGGGGCTGGGCGTCGCGACCGCGCGGCCGGGTGACGCGGTGCTGGTGTCCGGGCCGATCGGCGAGCACGGCGTCACCGTCATGCTGGCCCGCGGCGAGCTCGACATCGAGGCCGACCTGGTGTCCGACACCGCGCCGCTGTACGGGCTGACCGAGGCCCTGCTCACCGCCGTGCCGGGGGTGCGGGCCATGCGCGACGCCACCCGCGGCGGCGTGGCCACGATCCTCAACGAGGTCGCCCGCGCGGCGAACGTGGCCGTCGTGGTCGACGAGGAGGCCGTGCCGGTGGGGGCCGAGGTGCGCGGCGCGTCCGAGCTGCTGGGCATCGACCCGCTCTACGTGGCGTGCGAGGGCCGCTTCGTGGCCGTTGTGGACGGTGCGCAGGCGGACGTCGCGCTGGCGGCGCTGCGGGCCCAGCCGGGCGGCGAGCAGGCCGCGATCATCGGCCGGGTGCGGGCCGACCCGCCGGGCCTGGTGCTGCTGAACACGACGTTCGGCGGCACCCGGATCTGCGACCTGCTCGTCGGCGACCCGCTGCCCCGGATCTGCTGATGCACGAACTGTCCGTGGCGCAGGCGGTCGTCGACGAGATCACGACCAAGCTGGGCGACGCCGAGGTGACGATGGTGCGCCTCGCGGTCGGCCGGGGGTCCGGTGTGGTGGTGGACGCGATCCGGTTCTGCTTCGACCTGGTCACCGAGGACACGCCGCTCGCCGGGGCGACGCTGGAGGTCGACGAGCCGCCCGGGACGGACCTGCGCATAGTCGCGGTGGAGGTGATCAAGGCATGTGCGCCACCTGTGGCTGCTCCGACGACGCCGGGGTGAGGATCGCCGGCCATCCCCATGACCACGGCCACGGCCTGGCCATGAGCATCGAGCACCGGATGGTGGTGCTGGAGCAGAAGGTGCTGGCCCGCAACGACGAGCTCGCCGAGCGCAACCGGAGGTGGTTGGCGGAGCGGGACATCGTCGCGGTGAACCTGATGAGCTCGCCCGGCTCCGGCAAGACCACGTTGCTGGAGCGCTCGATCCGCGAGCTCGGCGGTGCCGTGTCGGTGATCGAGGGCGACCAGGAGACGGAGTTCGACGCGGAGCGGATCCGGGCGACCGGTGCTCCGGTCGTCCAGGTCAACACCGGCGCCGGCTGCCACCTGGACGCGGACATGCTCGCCCGGGCGCTGACCGGGCTCGACCCGGCGCCGGGCTCGGTGGTGTTCGTGGAGAACGTCGGCAACCTCGTGTGCCCGGCGCTGTTCGACCTGGGCGAGCACAGCCGCGCGGTGATCATGTCGGTGACGGAGGGCGCGGACAAGCCGCTCAAGTACCCGCACATGTTCGCCACCGCGGACGTCGTGGTGCTGAACAAGACGGACTTGTTGCCCTACGTCGACTTCGACGCGGCGCGGTTCACGAGCGCGGTCGGCGAGGTCAACCCGCGAGCCCGGGTGCTCGACGTTTCCGCCCTGCACGGCGACGGCATCGGCGACTGGTACAGCTGGCTGCGCACGCTCAGGTGAGGTGCCCGGCGATGGTGCGCGCGCACGCCGGCGATTCGGTGTGGGTGGTGTCCACCTCCAGGTCGTAGCGCACGCCCCGGTGCACCAGGTCGGCCTGGGCGGCGGCCATGCCCCGCACGCGGTCGCCCCGCGCAGCCTCCCGCCCGGCGGCGACCGAGCTGTCGCACCGGACGCCGACCCAGAGCACGTCCAGGCCGCGGAGCGCGTCCAGCCACCGCTGCTGCGAGGCGGGCCCACCAAGGAAAACCTCGTCGACGATGACCCGCGCCCCCGCCCGAACCATGGCGGCAACCCCCTCGATCCAGGCGGCCTCCACAGCCCGGAACCCCGCCCCGACACTGACCCGCCCGTCGTCGGCGAACTCGATCCCGCCGTCCGATGCCTGCATGGCCGCGGGCATCGCCTGGACCAGGGTGTCGGTGCCGAGCGTGAGCCAGGGTTGCGGCAGCAGATCCTGGAGGCACCGAGCAATGCCAGACTTGCCCGAACTGGACCCACCGTTCAACACGATCACCTGAGTCGCCACGGGGCCACCGTATCCGGCGATCCCGGGCCGACGGCCGACCCGCCCAACCCGAGCGGTCAAGAGGTGCCGCCGAGCGGCCGCGGTCTGGGCCGAATCGGGTCTCAACGTCCGAGCGGTGCGGGGCCGCAGGATGCGCTCGCTGGACGACCTCTTCGACGAGTTCGCGGCGGCACTCCAGTTTCCGTACTACTTCGGCGAGAACTGGCCGGCATTGGACGAGTGTCTCGGAGATCTCGAGTGGATCGAACCGCACTCCGGACTGATCCTGCTTGTATACGAGGCCGACCAGGTGTTGACGGAGTCCACGAACGACCTGCCATCACTTGTTCGGACAATCGAACGTGCGCACTCGGTCTACTCGCAGCCGGTCAACGACGGTGAATGGTGGGATCGGCCAGCGCTCCCGTTCCACGTTGTGCTCCAGCTGCCGGTGGCCGAGCTGGATCGTTGGATCGAAGCGGGTGCAACGCCGTCGAGGCTCTTGCGTTGATTCGGTCACGATAGACGCCGACGCTCGCCTGGTGAGATTTGCGTGGCTTGCCTGTATGGCAAGGAAGTTGTGTCCCGTCGGCCAGGGCAGGAGACGTTGGGGCACCGATGAGATCACCTATCCTGATTCGGTGTTGTTGACCTACGTGGACGAGAGCTACTGCAAGACCTGCTACTACGTGGTCGCGCTGGTCTGTCCCGAAGGCGAGGCCCTTCCGCTCACCGCGGCGTTGAACGATGTGATGGCCAGCGCGGCACTCTCGTACACCGGTCGCATTTCTCCCGAAGCGGAGCTACATGGTCACGACATATTTCAAGGCAAATACGACTGGGCCGACATGAAGGAACTCGTCCGCGCGAGAATCGGCATCTACGACAAGGCGTTGCAGGCAATCGCCGATCGCGATGTCTCCGTCATCATTCGCGGTGTCATGTCCGAACGGCTCAAGGACCGGTACGGCGAGCGGGCATATCACCCGCACACAGTCGCGTTGACCCAGCTTCTGGAGCGGGTGGACCTCCTCGCCGAGGAGCGGAATGAGCTCGCGCTGGTGATCGCCGATGAGCCTGGACAGGCTGACCAGCAACCGGAGTATCGCGCCGACCTGCGCACCTTCCAGGATGTTGGGACGTGGGGATACCGGAGCCGGCGCATCGAACGCGTCGTCGACACGCTGCACTTCGCGCCATCGTCGGAGAGCCGCCTGCTCCAGGCCGTCGACCTGATCGCGTTCCTGTACCACCGGATCGCGACGACGAAGTCCGGCACCGACATGCGCCAGGTGCGGGCGAACAGGAAGCTCTGGGCGCGCATCGACCAGAAGGTGTGGCACCGGTACCTGTGGCGGCCGTAGATGCACAAGAGCCCTGGCTCCGCCGAAGCGGGCGCAGGGCTCAAGGCTCACAGGAGTTGACCTCCTGGCTCAAGGATAGCGCAGACAAGTTAGACAAGTAAGACAACGCAGACTTCAACAACGCGCGGCGGCCCTTGGACACGCATTGTGCACAGACACCCGTAGAACGCCGGACTTGATCGGGGGCCGGGAACGGCGAAACCGCCGCGACTCGGCGAGTTCGCTGGTAAGCGACGGTTTTCGTGCGGTGTGAGTGGGCGCCCTTGGCGCGGTTCGCACAGCATCCGCACGAACCCGTACCCGTCGTGAGCTGCTGGTTTCCGCCACGGTCGAGATCCCGCGTCACCGCCGCTCCGGTGGTGGTGCCCGATGACTGCGAAGACCGAGCCAGCCCGGCTGCGTGGCCGGGTGACTGCCGAGAGGTGGGCGCGCCGAGCGTGCACGCTGGTCGTGGCCGGAGTGGCGGCGTATGCCTCGTATCAGCACCAGCGCGAGTACGCCCTGGTTGGTGGTTCCGATCCGACCGGTGCCGCGTTGTGGCCGCTGTCGGTGGACGGTCTGCTGGTGTTGGCCACGGTCGGCGTGCTCACCGCAGACCAGCTCAGCCGCCGGGGCCGAATCGCGGTGTGGTTGTCGTTCTGGCTAGGCATCGCCATGTCGCTGGTGGCCAACGTCGCCGCCGCCCCGACGTTGAGGTGGCAGCCGATGTTGGTGGCCGGGTGGCCGCCGGTGGCGCTGTTGCTGGCCGTCGAACTGCTCACCCACAGCCCCCGCAACCGCCAGCAAAACGAGACTGTCCCGACCGCATCCGAGAGCGGAACGGACTCCCCGGTCACGGTTCGAGACACCGAGACTGACACCGAGAGCAGCAGCGAGAGTGACGGCGAGACAGCGCAAGTGATCACACTCGCCGGGACCTCGACGCACAGTGAAACAGTGGGCGAGCAGACCGCCCAGGAGATCATGTGGGCGCACGTCCAGCGCGAGCAGGCCCGCGGCCGGATCCCGACCGGCGCCGAGCTGGACCGGGTCGCCGGCACCAACAACTACGGCCGCACCGTGCTGCGGCAGTGGCGCACCGAGGGCCGCATACCACCCGCCGGCCAAGACCAGCGTGCGCGAGGGGGTGTGGGATGACCGACCAGTTTCCCGCCGTGGCACCGGGTCCGGCCGACGCCACATATCCCCGGCGGGCGTTGGCCCGGCTGGCGCTGTCCTCCGCGTACAGGGAGGCGGCCGACTTCGCCGCCGGTGGCGTATCGACTGATGCTGACGAATTCGGCAACGCCTACGACTACGTCGACCACGCCGCCCGCCTGCTCTCGATAGCCCAGGATGTCCTGACCCGCGCGGTGGTCTACGCCCGCGAACGCGGCGGCCAGTGGGACGACGTCGCCGAGGCCCTGAACCTCACCATCGACCAGGCACGCGATCAGTACACCGCCACGATTCACCAGTGGGAGGACGTGCTCAACCGGCCGTGGGAACGCTCCGGACGGTTCCTGGCCAGCCGGATGCCGGACGGCACCACCGAACCCGACCGAACCGCCGCCGACCTTGACCAATGGTGTCTGAGGCACCTGGAGGAGAACCACGGCGCCCGGCACAACGCCCGGCACAACGCCCGTCACGACGGCACCGAAGACCGCATGGTCTCGGCCAACCTGCCCGAGCACACCGCGGTCACCGAGATGAACAGCCTGACCCGCACCGCCGCCTACCTCATCCAGCGCGGTAGCGAAGCGACCGACGCCGAGCTGGCCGCCTACGAAACCCGAAAGAAGGAGGTGATGGTCAAGCTGAGCGAGACGGTGTAGCTCCGCCCTGGCCACTTGTCGAAACATCCGGTTGGCCGGAGCGGACCATGGTGTACAGGGGTCGCCCACTTCCGCACAGGGCGGCCCCGTTCACCATCGCCTCTCGTATAAGTTCCAGGCGAAGTGCCGTTGACCTCGACTCGACGGCTCACGTCGCTCGGTCCACTGACCATCTGCCTGACTGGCGGTGCGTGCCGGGCCAAGCACGGCCGACCGATCGGGCGGCAACCCGGCGAACGTATCCGGTCGCCAGTTGGATCGTCCTCGTGAAGCACCCAGCTCCGGACGGCCCCGCGGGAGTAGGCTCGCTAGGTTCCACCTCGCGTCACGATCCGCTACGAGGTGAACAGCGGATCCTCGTCCTCGATGGTCAGTCACGATGAAACCAGACGCAGGTGATCCCGGCATGCCGACGTCGGGGAGCCTTGGCGTCGTGTCAGGATGACATGACCAAAAGCACGGAACGTGACGAAGGTCGGCGAATGACGGAACCAAGCCAGACGATCAACAACCACGCGGCCTTCATCTGGTCGGTCGCCGACCTGCTGCGCGGCGACTACAAGCAGTCCGAGTACGGCAAGGTGATCCTGCCGCTGACGGTGCTGCGCCGGCTGGACTGCGTGCTCGAGCCGACCAAGGCGAAGGTGCTCGACCGGCACGAGCAGCTCGCGGGCCGAGTCGAGAACGTCGAGCCGGTCCTGCTCGGCGGCGTCGGGCGAGCAGTTCTACAACACCTCGCAAGCTCGACCCTGACCAGGCTGCTCGACGACCCCGAACGACCTCGCCGACAACCTGCACGCGCTACATCGCCGCGTTCTCCGACGGCGCGCGAGACGTGCTCGAGAAGTTCGACTTCGACACCCAGATCGCCCGGCTCGACCGGGCGAACCTGCTCTACCTGGTGGTGTCGCAAGTTCGCCGAGATCGACCTGCACCCCGACGTCGGTGTCCAACATCGAGATGGGCTACCTGTACGAGGAGCTGATCCGCAGGTTCTCCGAGCTGTCCAACGAGACCGCCGGCGAGCACTTCACCCCGCGCGAGGTGATCCGGCTGATGGTGAACCTGCTGTTCATCGAGGACGACGACCTGCTCACCAAGCCCGGCATCGTGCAAGACGCTGCTCGACCCGGCCTGCGGCACCGGCGGCATGCTGTCGGTCGCCGAGGACCACCTCCGCGAGCTCAACCCGCACGCCACGCTCGAGGTCTTCGGCCAGGAGCTGAACGCCGAGACCTACGCCATCTGCCGCTCCGACATGATGCTCAAGGGCCAGGACGCCTCCAACATCGTCTTCGGCAACTCGCTTCACCGAGGACGGCCACGCCGGCGAGCACGTTCGACTACCTGCTCGCCAACCCGCCGTTCGGCGTCGAGTGGAAGAAGGTCGCAGACGCAGGTCCGCGACGAGCACGACCGATCAGGGCTTCGACGGCCGCTTCGGCGCCGGCCTGCCGCGCATCAACGACGGCTCGCTTCCTGTTCCTGCAGCACATGATCTCGAAGATGAAGCCGGCCGAGCAGGGCGGCTCGCGGCTCGCGATCGTCTTCAACGGCTCGCCGCTGTTCACCGGCGCGCGCCGGCTCGGGCGAGTCCGAGATCCGCCGCTGGATCATCGAGAACGACTGGCTCGAGGCCGTCGTCGCGCTGCCCGACCAGCTCTTCTACAACACCGGCATCTCGACCTACTTCTGGATCGTCACCAACCGCAAGGCACCGCGAGCGCCGCGGCAAGGTCCAGCTCGTCGACGCCCGCGAGCTGTTCGTGAAGATGCGCAAGAGCCTGGGCGAGAAGCGCAAGGAGATCAGCGCCCGACCAGATCGACGAGATCACCCGCCTCTACGGCGACTTCGCCGAGGGCGACCGGGTCAAGATCTTCCCCAACGAGGCCTTCGGCTTCCTGCGCATCACCGTCGAGCGCCCGCTGCGGCTCCGCTGGGAGGTCACCGACGAGACCCGCGCCGAGCTCGACGCCGACAAGAAGATCGCCAAACTCGACGCAGAGGTCCGCGAGGCTCTGTTTGCGGGTCTGACCCAGTGGGGCGACGAGGTCATCACCGAGAGATCGGTCGCCCCCAAGCAGATCCGTGTGCTGCTGGCCAGCGCCGGCCAACCGGCAAGACATTCCAGGACACCCTCCTGGACGCGCTCGCGGTCCGCGACCCCGACGCCCAACCGGTCACCGACGCCAAGGGCAACCAGGTCCCCGACCCCGACCTGCGCGACAACGAGAACGTGCCGCTCCCACCAGTGCCGTCACCTACGAAGCCGACGTCACCGCCCGATTGTCGACAGTCGAGTACGGAACGGCCGTCGAGGACTACCTGGCCGCCGAGGTGCACCCGTACGTCCCCGACGCCTGGGTCGACCACGACAAGACCAAGATCGGCTACGAGATCCCCCTCACCCGCCACTTCTACAAATACGTCCCACCCCGCCCACTCGCCGAGATCGACGCCGAGATCAAGCAACTTGAGAGAGAAATCCAAGCACTGCTTGATGAGGATGCAGAATGAATTGGCGGCCGTTGAAACACTTCTGCGTCGGTGCTGGCGAGTATGGTTTGAATATCTCGTCCGAATCGTATGTGGATGACGGTGTTCGACTCATACGGACAACTGACATTGATGAGCATGGCACCCTAAAGGAGAATGATCGGGGTGTTCACATCTCTCCGGGCCGCGTCGACGGCCTGCTCCTCAAAGAGCAGGACATTCTTTTTAGCCGAAGTGGCACCTTGGGGCGCCTGTATGTACATGGTGCTTGCGCCGAAGCTATGACGTTTGCTGGCTATTTGGTGCGCTTTAGACCGCGTCGGGATGTGGACCATCGCTACATCGCCTATTGTGCACAGGCGTCGTTCTTTATGGATCAGATCCTATCAGATGCCGTTGTGAGCACAATTGCCAACTTTAATGCGGAGCGATACGGCGAGCTTCGTCTGCCGTGGCAGTCCTTCGCTATGCAGCGGAGGATAGCTGACTTCCTCGACGTCGAGACCGCTCGCATCGACGCCCTTATCGCCAAGAAGCAGAACATGTTGATGTTGCTTAGCGAGCGTGTCGCCGGGACTCTTGATCAGGTCATGTCGAGCTATGGATTTACTTTCCCGCCAGATGTTAACGGTCTTGGTTCCAATATTTCGGTTCCGACAGGATGGAGAGTGGTTCGGCTTGGGCAGGTTCTTCGGCGTCTTACGAATGGGTATGTTGGTCCGACGCGCGACATCCTAGTTGATTCAGGAGTCCGCTATATCCAGTCGCTGCACATAAAAGATGGAGTCATCGACTTTGATCGACGGCCTTTTTATGTCACGCAAGAATGGCACGAGTCGCATCCTAGGATCAACCTGCAACCAGGCGATGTCCTGATCGTACAGACTGGGGACATAGGAAAGGTAGCATTTGTTCCCGATGGTTTTGGTCCGGCAAGTTGTCATGCTCTGCAGATCGCTCGAGTAAGAGAAGATTTTTTGAGTGGGGTATACCTTGCAGAGTATCTCCGGACTTCGTTTGGGTATCAGTCCTTGATTTCGCGGGCTACGGGTGCACTTCATCCACATCTAGAGGGGAGTATTCGCGACGTACCAGTCGTGCTACCGCCCGTGAGTGTTCAGATGGATATGGTTGAGCAGATAAGGGACGCCCGCCGTCACGAACTCGCTGTTCGTATCCGATTGGAGAATCAAATCAGATTGCTCAAAGAGCATCGGCAAGCTTTGATTACTGCGGCGGTTACTGGGGAGACGGAAGTACCGGGGGCGTCTCGATGAAGCCGGATGAGCGCGCGTTTCAGGCCGAGATCGTCGCCTGGCTGGTCAACTCGGGTGGGTACGAGCAGATTGGCGACTATGATTTCGACCGGGAGACTGGGCTCGATTTTGGTGCGACGCTGCAGTTCATCGGCGCTACCCAGACCGAGCAGTGGGACGAACTGGTCGTGAAGTATGGCGGAGTGGGGGCCGCGCAGCGTGGATTCAAGGATCGGCTTGTCAAGGAACTGGACCTACGAGGGACCGTGGACGTGCTGCGGCGCGGGGTTGTTGACCGGGGTGTCACGATTAGGCTCGCCTACTTCAAGCCGGCGAGTGGGGTGACGCCGGAACTTGTTGCGCGGTATGACAAGAACGTCCTCGCCGTCGTTCCAGAATTCCGGTACGACCAAAGTAACGAGAACCGGTCCGACCTCGCGTTGCTGGTCAACGGGTTGCCGGTGGTGACGGCCGAGTTGAAGAACGCGTTGACCGGATCGGGGATCGACGACGCCAAGGCGCAGTACCGGAGCGACCGCGACCCGAACAACGTGACGCTCGCCCGGCGGTGCGTGGTGCATTTCGCGGTGGACACCGAGCGGGTGGCGATGACCACCAAGCTGGCCGGGGCGAGGACGCGGTTCCTTCCGTTCGACCGGGGGCACGACAGGGCCGCAGGTAACCCGCCCAATCCGAACGGGCATCGCACCGCCTACTTGTGGGAGCGGGTCTGGCAACGCGACGCCTGGCTGGACCTGCTGCAACGGTTCGTACACGTGGAGAAGCTGCCGAGGGGCAGTAGGCGCGAACGGAACATGATCTTCCCGCGGTTTCACCAGTGGGACGCGGTGCGCAAGCTCGAAGCAGCGGCCAGGACGGAGGGGCCGGGGCACGATTACCTGATCCAGCATTCCGCCGGGTCCGGGAAGTCCAACACGATCGGCTGGCTCGCGCACCGGCTGTCCACGGTGCACAGTACGGATGACCGGCCGGTGTTCGACAAGATCGTGGTAATCACTGACCGGCGGGTGCTCGACCGGCAGTTACAGGAGACCATCTACCAGTTCGAGCACCAGTTCGGGCTCGTGGAGAAGATCGACACTGACTCTGCGCAGCTCGGGGCCGCGCTCGCCGGGCGGCAGGCTCGGATCATCATCACCACGCTGCAGAAGTTCCCCGTCGTGGTCGAGCAAGGCATGCGGCTGCCGGACCGGAACTACGCGGTCATCGTGGATGAGGCGCACTCGTCGCAGACTGGGGAGTCTGCCACCAAGCTCAAAGCGCTGCTCGGCGCGGGGGAACCGGAGCAGACCGACGATCCGGTCGGGGACACACTGGCCGCGCTGGCGAAGGCGCGTGGCAAGCAGCCGAACATCTCCTTCTTCGCGTTTACCGCGACGCCGAAGGGTCGCACGCTGGAGATGTTCGGCAGGCGCAACCCGGCCACCAAACGGTACGAGGCGTTCCACCTGTACTCGATGCGGCAGGCCATCGAGGAGAAGTTCATCCTCGACGTGCTCGCCAACTACGTCACCTACCAGACCTACTGGAACATCGAGAAGAAGGTCCGCGACGACCCGGCGTACGACCCGAAGAAAGCCGGCGCCGCCATCGCCCGGTTCGTCAGCCTGCACGAGTCGAACCTGGCGCAGAAAGCCGAGGTGATCATCGAGCACTTCCGTCGGCACGTGAAGCACAAGATCGGCGGCCGGGCAAAGGCCATGGTGGTCACCTCCTCCCGCGAGCACGCCGTCCGCTACACAATGGCACTGCGGAAGTACTGCCGTGAGAATGGATATCGGATCGGTGTGCTCGGCGCGTTTTCCGGTACCGTCGAGGTCGAGAAGGTCGACCATACGGAAAGCTCGATGAACGGCTTTCCCGAATCGCAGACCACCAAGGAGTTTGCCGGTGAGGAATGGCACGTGCTGGTGGTCGCGGAGAAGTACCAGACCGGGTTCGACCAGCCGTTGCTCTACGCGATGTACGTGGACAAGACCCTGTCCGGCCTGGCCGCGGTGCAGACCCTGTCCCGACTCAACCGGGTCGCCGACGGGAAGGACGGCACATTCGTCCTCGATTTCCGCAACAAGACCGAGGACATTCAGAAGTCGTTCGCCGAGTGGTATACCAGCACCGTCGCGCAACCGACCGACCCGAACCTGCTGTACGACACCCGTCACCAACTCGACCCGTACGGCGTCATCTGGCCGGACGAGGTGGAGAAGACCGTCGCGCTACTGGTCGGCAACGGGAAGAGTCATGGCCGGGTGCATGCCGCGCTCACCCCGGCCATCGACCGGTTCCACGGCCTCGACGAAGACGACCAGAACACGTTCCGGGACGCGCTCGCCCGGTTCCTGCGCACCTACTCGTTCCTTTCACAGATCGTCGAGTTCACCGATAGCAAGCTGGAAGCGGACTTCCTCTACGGAAGGGCGCTGTCCGCGTTCATCCGCCCGGCAGGCGAAACCGGGCTCGATCTCGGCGCGGAGGTCGAGTTGACCTATCTGCGCACCGAGGAGACGTTCGCCGGGTCCATCGAACTGACCGAGGAAAGTGGCGAGGTCAGCACGATTTTCTCCGGCGCTGGAAAGCAGGGCACGGCCGAGGAGGAGCCGCTTTCCGCGATCATCGCCAAGCTGAACGAGCGGTTCAACACCGACTTCTCCGACCGTGACCGGGTGCACCTGGACGCGATGGTCGCGAACATGATCGAGCGGCCGGAGGTGCAGCGCGCCGCCGCAGCCAACACCGAGGACAACTTCCGGCTGTTCCTCGCCAAGATCTTCACTGAGGAGATCGTCAACCACGTCAACGTGTCCCAGGAGTTGAGCCTCGCGCTCATCGACAACCCGGACGCGCAGTCGATGGTGCTGGACACCTACCTGAAAATGGTTCAGGGCAAGGCGAAGGTGGCCTACCAGGAGCACTGCCCGATCGGTGATCTGCTTGGCCCCGACCTGGAAAGCGCGCATCTGGAGTACAAGGCCTCGCTGTCGGTCACCGACGAGGGCGTGCGGTACAAACCACTGGAGACCGCCAGCCTCAAGACCATCGCCGCGTTCGCCAACAGCCGCGACGGCGGCACATTGCTCATCGGAGTCCACGACAGCGGCGTCCCGGTCGGGCTGGAACCGGAATTCGCGAAACTGCGCAAGCCGGGCAAGGACGATGCCGACCTATTCGGGCTGCACCTCAACAACCTCATCGTAGAGTCAATGGGTGCCGCGCTTGCCGCCAACGTCGGCCGGCAAGTGCACGTCATAGACGGCAAGTACGTCTGTCGGATACACGTCCACCCGTCCGGCTTCCCGGTCGATGCCCGCGTGACCATCGAGAAGAGCGGCCAGCAGCGCAAGGAGACCAAGTTCTACGTGCGTCCGGAAATTCCACCCGCGCCCTCGACGAGCCCGAAAAGGCCAAATCCGTCCTGTCCCGCTGGCCAACCAGCTAACAACGGCAGCCTAAGACTCGCGACCCGCCAACCAAGCAGCATTCGGCTCGAGTGCTGCATCGGTACGTCGTGACGGTGCCCGGTCGCGTGACGGTCCAACATTCGATCCAGAGCGCATCGGCCGACTCGTACACTGTCGAGCGGGCAGGATGGTTCCGTCTGGCTACGCTGATTTCGTGGCGACGAATGGGCTTGGCCTTCCAGGGCGTGGTGTCCGGCTGCCGTCGCCTCTCATGGAGCTGGAAGATGATCGTTTGGTTCGTCTAGGTGTTCGGCTGTATCTGAAGCGTGACGATCTCATCCATCCCGAGGTGCCGGGTAACAAGTGGCGCAAGCTTGGGCCCAACGTTGTCGCGGCCAAGGCACAGGGTCACGATCGTTTGCTCACGTTCGGCGGGGCGTTCTCGAACCACCTGCGCGCGGTTGCTGCCGCTGGCCGCTTCTCCGGTCTCGCGACCGTCGGTGTCGTCCGTGGTGAGGAGCATCTGCCGCTCAACGAGTCGTTGGCGACTGCCGCGCGGTGGGGCATGACGCTGACCTACCTGGATCGAGGCGCGTACCGACGTAAGACCGAGCCCGGCGTACTGGCGCGGCTCCTCGACGAGTTCGGCCCGTGCTTTGTCGTGCCGGAGGGTGGCAGCAATGCGTACGGCGTGCGGGGATGCGCCGAGCTTCCTGCGGAAGTCGACATCGACTTCGACGTGATCAGCTGCGCCTGTGGCACGGGCGGCACCCTTGCCGGTATCGCGGCCGGTCTTCGACGGAATAAGCAGCGCGCGATCGGTTTTGCCGTGCTGAAGGGCGGGCGTTTCCTGGATGACGAAGTGCGCCGGCTACAAGCCGAAGCGTTTGAGTCGGTCACGAGAACTGGTCCATCGATTACGACTTCCATTTCGGTGGCTACGCCAAGCGGAACTCTAACTCGATGAGTTCATCGCCGACTTCAGCTCCCGTCATGGAATCACCCTCGACTGGGTGTACGAAGCCAAGATGATGTTCGGTCTCTTCACGCGGATCGCAGAGGGTGCCTTCGCCCGGGGACTACTATTGTGGCGGTTCTTAGCTAACGGCTCAGACCTTGTCGTGATAGGCGCGTTGCACGCTCTTCGACGTGTTCGCCTCGCACCAGGTCATCGTCCACTCGCCGCTGTTGACTTTGAAGTCCCGGCCGAAGCCGAGCCACATCCCGCTCATGCGCAGGCCCGCAGGCTCGACGACCAATTGCAGGGTGCCGTGGTACACGGTGCCCTTGTAGTAGCCGGTGGGTGAGGTCTGCTCGCGCCAGGTGCCCGTGGCGACAGCGTTCTCCACAGCCAGCTCTACTTTGAGCCGCGAGCCGGTCGAATGGGGGAGGCTTTGCCCGATGAGCCGGGAGCCGTGTTGCCTGAGGACCAGGTAGTGCTCGCCGGTGAACGACTTGCCGCGGCCGGTGCTGGGATAGACATATCGACTGTGCCAGATTCCCGAGATGTCGCGACCGGAGTAGACGGCAGCGCTGGATTGGTCGGTCGATTCGTCTGCGAGGGCGGAACTGGCCGACGCCAATGACAGGGCCGCGCTGAGCTTGAGCAGCAGCGAACGCCGGCTCAGGCTTGCGCCGCCGCGCTGCGCCCACGCCGCCACCAGACGAGCCACTTCCTGCACATCGACGTGCTCGAGCTGAGCCACGAAATCCTGCACAGCATGGGTGGCGTCCGCGCCGTTGAGCGCGGCCAATTGCTTGTGGTGGCGATACGCCTCGTCCGCTTCCCGGAAATCGGCGACGTCCGCGAGAAGGTCTGCGATGTGGCATTCGTACAGTTCGGCAAGCCTGCCCAGGACCTCAAGCGAGGGAGCGTGCCCGGTATTGGTCGGCCACAGCTCCCAATATGAGAAATTCTTGAATGTCTTGGGCTCGGCTGGCCACCGGTCGTTCCATTGTTCGGCTGCGTCGCGCTGGCTCCAGCCGCGCACCAGCCGGAGCGCTGTCCGCATGTTGACGTGGTAGCGCTCAGCGAAAACCTGGGCCACGTCGGCCCAGGTCTTCGATTGCGCCCGTAGTTCCGCCGACAGCTGTCGTTGTTCCTGCCGTATGCTGCGCGTCGACGTTGGCATCTCGCGCTCCTAACGCTGTGTATCTGCGCGGACGGTAGCTGACATCGATCCTCGCGCAGAATCTCCCTGTTGAACAGGGACATCTGGTAGCGCAAGATCACGGCCCCGCTGGGTGTTATCGCCGCTTGAGCTGCGGTTTCGTTGGTCATAGGCACCCAGTGCCGGGAGCCGGAGTCGCAGCGCTTCCGTCATCATTCCCCGCCTGCCGCTGTTCCTTCACGCTCACGGTGCTGGGTGTCATCCACGACCCTTCGACTTCATGTGGGAGCGCCCTCGAGATGCCTGGCCGAGCCTTTCGCCCAGTTGTTGACCAGCCGGACCGGCGCTGGCCCGGCTCCCGCACATCGCGTCGGTGTCACTCCGGCTTGACCAGGGCGGGAGTGCGTCATGTTTGATCACGTGCCGACCGTTCGTGCCCGGCACCTCGGTTGGGAGCTGAACCGGGCGATGCAGAAGACCGGCCGGAACGCCAGCGACATGGCCGGCGAGCTGGGCTGGTCGCCGAGCAAGGTAAGCCGGGTGCTCAGCGGCAAGCGGGCGCCAAACGCGGCGGATGTGTCGGCGTTCCTTGCCTTGTGCGGGGTGACGGGCCAGCGTCGGCGCGAGCTGATGTCGTTGGCTAGTTCGGATCTCTATGCACCGTTCTGGTGGCAGGACCACGGGGGCTGTCTGCCGATCCACCGACCAGTGCTAACCAACCTCGAAGAGGCCGCGATCGCCATTACGTGTTTCGGCGGCGTGTTCGTGCCAGACCTGCTGCACACCCCGAACTACACGCGGGCGCTGTTGCGTTCCTGGCCTGCCATGCAGACCGGAGACGAGGACGAGGCCGGCGAGATCGACGAGCGTGTGGCGGAAACGACGCGGCGTCAGCACATCCTCGACCGGCCCTATGCCCCACCGACGTTGCGGGTCTTCCTGGACGAGTACTCGATATCCCGCACAGGAGCCGGCGATGAGGTCATGTCCGACCAAGCCCACCACCTGTTGCGCATGGCCGTGCGACCCAACGTGCACATTCAGGTCGTCCCAGATGCGAGTGGCATTGACGACATCAATCCGTTCACCGTCTTGGAATTCGCCGACCTCCCCTCGGTGCTCTGTCTCGAAACGCCTACCGCAGCGGCCTTCGCCGAACGCGACGAGACGATCGCCGCCTACCAGCGCGTCGTCGCCGACCTCGACCGGCGTGCGCTCGACGAGACGGCCACTCGCACGTGGCTTCGTGACATCGCACGCCAGCGCGCCAGGGTGCCCGACGCCCGCACCGGCATCTTCGACGCAGGCGGGTGACGAACATGCCGAAGCTGAACCGCGCCGTCATCCGCGGCTGGCTGGAAGAACACAACTGGTCGGTGCAGCGACTCGCCCGGGAGTGCAGCGCCCTCGGCGAGGACACCTTCCCCGAAGGCACGCTCCGTAACGCGGTCAACGGCATCGACACCATGCGAGCCGGCCGGATCCGCGTGATCTCCAAGGTCACCGCCCGCTACGGCGACGGACTCACCTACGAGCGACTCGTCGATAACAACGCCGCGATCTCATGACCAGCCTGCCGAAACGAATCCCCCGAGCCCACCTGCCGCAACCCGGCCCAGCTCCGGAAGGCGGCTGGTTCGGAACGGGCGTGCAGTGGCCGACCGAGGACCTCGATATCCCCTTCCCTCGCTATCTGCGCAGCAGTGCGTTACCCGGAGGACGAGCGGGGCGTGCCCGGCTTCAGCGAGTGCTCGACGGTCTTCGTCAGCTCTAGATCGCGATGTGAGCCAGAGGTTGTCATGCCACAAGCTGAGAGGAGCCCGGCACCATGCACGACCTGATCGCCAGCCAATTCCTGGACGACTACCTCCTGCTGCGACCCGGCAGCGCGCACGGGATCAAGATCGGCTCACGCCGGCATCGTGAACTGGTGCAGGCCGCGGGCGACCGGTGTCCGACGTGGCTGGTCGACGCCACGCGGCGTCGTTGGCCCGACCTGAACGTGGCCGACCAGCGAACCGACCGGGCGGTCCTCGTGCGCACCGTCTCTCCGTTCGGATACGGCCGCGCGTCCTACGAGCTGAACCTGGGCTGCAACTACGACTGCGAGCACTGCTACCTGGGCCTGAAGAGGTTCGAGGGCCTGTCCTGGCCCGACCGTGAACGGCTGCTGCACATCATGCGCGATGCCGGGGTGCTGTGGTTGCAGCTCACCGGCGGCGAACCGCTGATCGACAAGCTGTTCGGTGACGTGTACCGGCTTGCGTTCGAGCTGGGCATGATGCTGTCGATCTCGTCGAACGGCTCCCGGCTACACAACCCGGCGATCCTCGAGCTGCTGACCACGCTGCGCCCATACCGGCTGACGATCAGCGTCTACGGCGCGACCGCCGAGAGCTACGACGGGCTGACCCGCCGCCGCGGCTCGTTCGACAAGTTCATGCGGGGCATGACCGCCGCGAACGAGGCCGGCCTGCCGATGAACCTCAACCTGATCGTCACCAACACCAACGCGCACGAGGTCGACGACATGAAGGCGCTGGCCGAGCGGTTCGGTCTGCCCTACCACGTGTTCTCCAACATGTCCCCGACGATCTACGGCGGCGCCGAGTCGCTGCCCGCGCAGTCGCAGGAGTACCTGCGCAAGCGCAAGCCGTTCACCGGATGCTCTGCCGGGCACACGTTCTTCCACGTCGACCCGCACGGCATGGCCAGCATCTGCAAGGTCGGCCGCGACCCGCAGATCCCACTCATGGAAGAGGGCGTCGAGGGGCTGACCCGCCTCGGCGGGATCGCCGACAAGCTCTTGCTGCGCCAAGGCGGCTGCACCGGCTGCCAGCTGCAAGGCACCTGCGGAACCTGCATGCCGCTCGTGACGCTCTACCGCAAGGCCAAGGCACCCCTGTCCGCCTACTGCCAACACGGCTCCTGACGTCCCCGACCACCCAGTCCGAACGAGTTCGGAAGGAGGTGATCACGGTGACCACTGTCCTCCTGGAACTCAAGCCCCCGGCGACGGAAAGCGACAAGCTGGAGTTCGTCGAAGACCTCGACGTGCTGGTCGAGTCGTCCAAGTGCAGCTGCAACGCAGGCGATGACAATCCGTACTGACAACCCGTACTGACCCCGATGGGTGGGCACCGGCGTGTCCGTACGCCGGTGTCCACCGAGCGGTTCTAGCCTCGCCGTCATGCGACTGCGGGCCGACTGGTTGAGCCGCGTGCTGACCGTTCCCTACGTGCCGATCCTCGGGCCGGCACACCCAGACCAGTTCACCGCGGAGATGTTCACCGACGTGTTCGCCGACATCCTCACCGCCAACCGCACCGGCACCGCACTGCCGTTCGACAAGGATCGCCGCTGGTCACCACGCAAGACCGACACCGTGCTGATCGACGAGATCATCCATCACCCCGACCACACGATCATCCCCACTCTGTCTCGGCGCGGCAGCAGGACGGTCAAGACGTTCTACTACGGCCACACTCCCGATCTCGACAACCTGCGGGCCGCTACCCTGCGCTGCTGCGCCACCTACGGCGCCGCCAACGGCCGAGTCGTCTCGTTCGACACCGCCGAATCGGCCCAGGCGGAGCACACGCGAGTACTGCTCAAGGAGTTCACCCACGACCAGCCTGACGTTCCGCCCAGCGAATCCGCCGTGGATGAGCTAGACGACTGCGCACCCGAGGTCGCTGCCACCTTTGGCGCATTTGCCAACGTCATGGCCGATCACGGGTTCGGCTTCCTCCATCAGCGCCGCAATGCGGGGAAGTCCGACGGGCCAGTACTAGTCCGGCAGACGGCCGGGGCAATCGTCGGCGCGATCGGCCCACTGACGATCATGCCGGACCGGTCTGGTTCCCGGATGCTCTTGCCGCAGTATTTCGGTGTGCTGCCCGACCAGCGCGGAGCCGGGCACGGCCGAGCGCTCTGGCGAGCTGCCCAGCGCTGGGGAGCCCACCACCAAGCGGACTACCAGCTCCTCCAAGCCCGCGCCGGCGGCGCCGCCGAGCGACTGTTCCTCTCCGAAGGACTGCGCTCACTCGGCTTCGCCGCAACCGTCACCGCATGACCCCGGCAACCGGCTCCGCCGCGCACGCCATGGCCCCGGTCGCCGAGCGGACCGCCTGGCACGACCTACCCGAAGGTCTCCGCGCGGCGGTTCAGGACAAGACAGGCAAGGTCCACCAAGCCCACACGATCAGCAGCGGCCTCAACGCCGCTTTCACCGCCCGTCTGCACACCGACTCCGGCATCGTATTCGCCAAAGGCGTGCCGACCGACCGTGCCGCTGCACAGCGGCGCGAAGTCGACATCCACCCACACGTGCAGCCGATCGCACCCCGACTCCTCTGGCACATCGACACCGACGGTTGGCACGTCCTCGGGTTCGAACACCTCGACGCCCGGCCCGCCGACCTCAGTCCCAAGTCGGCCGACCTGCCGGCTGTCGCTGGAGTGCTCGGCCGACTCACCGAGCTCGCCCTGCCGCCCATCGCATGCAAACGCATCGAACAACGGTGGGCCGACGCTGCACAACAAACCGGAGCTGACGCCGATCTCCTCGCCGGGAATCACCTGCTGCACACCGACCTCAATCCACACAACCTCCTGGTTACCGACGCCGGCCTGCGAGTCGTCGACTGGTCCTGGCCGACCCAGGGAGCCGCATGGATCGACACGGCATGCGCCGCCCTCTGGCTCATCGCCGAAGGCCACACCCCAGTCGACGCCGAAGCGTGGGCATCCCGCGTGCCGATATGGACTGACGCCACCGGCCATGCGCTCGACGCCTTCACCGCAATCAACGCCGCGCTCTGGGGCCAGATCGCCCAAGCAGACCCGCGCCCTTGGAAGGAACGCCTCCACCACGCCGCGACAGCATGGGCCACGCACCGCAGCAGCGAGAAATCACGTAAGCAATAGCGGCCCATTAGCAGGCAACCTCGATTGTCATGCCCCACTAGACCCGTATCCTCCCGATTCGAACCCACGACAAGAACGCACAGCACATACCCTCAGCAATTCTCGACGCAATTCACAGTCACCGGTAAGGTATCCCTAGCGGGATACCCGAAATGATCTTCGTCGGGGAGGGCGAAGACCGGGATTGTTCCGCGCGTTCGGGGGGACGCGGGATGGCGTATGTGACGCCGATTTACGGGGGATCTGCCGCGCAGATCGACTACCGGCTGGGCATCACCCAGCACGGGTGTGGTTCGGACGTTCAGTTCCGCTACCGGGCGGACCCGCGGGAACGGCCGTTGCGGTGGATCGGGAACGGCCTGCCCGAGTTCGGCCTCGATGACTTGGCTGCGGGCGCGGAGCTGACCACCGAGCAACACGACCTGGCCCGTGCGCTGATGGCCGGCAAGCACCCGGTCACCGGCGAGCAGCTGGTGGCGCCGAAGGTCGCGGTCCCGGCTGATGCGAAGGTGCCGCTCGGCCCCTTGGTGGCCGCGGTGAAGGCGCTGGCCGCCAAGCGCGGTCTCGACGACCCGGCCGCGTTGTTCGTGAAGCCGAAGCAGCGCTCGGCGTGGAACACCGCGGTGCGCGCGGTCGCCCGCCGTGGCGACGCGGCGCTGTTGCGGGTGGACGATGCGCTCGGGTTGGCTGAGGCCGTCGGTCTGGAGGCGGAGCGGGTGTGGCCGGGCGTGGACTTGCTCGCCGTCTTCAGCAACCTGTATGAGTCCGCGGTAAGGGTGGGTAAGGATGGTAAGCCTGAGCTCGACGAACGCGGGCGACCGTCGACCGAGTTGGTGCCGCGGCGGGTGCCGGTCGGCATCGTCGGGTTCGACATCGGGGTCACGCTGCCGAAGTCGGCGAGCCTGCTGTTGGCGTTCCTGCCCGACGAGCTTGTGGATCGAGTCGAGGCCGGCTACACCAGCGCGATCGAGCGCACCTTCGGCTGGGTCGAGAACCGCACCTCCTACGTCCGGCGCGGCAAGCACGGCGACGGACACACCGCACGCCTCGAGCAGACCAGCGGGTTCGCCGGCTGGGTGATGACCCACCGCGCGGCCCGCCCGGTCGAGGACGCGCCGGTCGGGGATCCGCACTGGCACGTGCACATCACCGTCGCTAACATGGCCAAAGCCCCCGACGGCACCTGGCTCACCGCCGCGGCCGGCGGCCGGGATCTGATGCGGCACGCCCCGGCGATCGACAAGGTCACCCAAGCCCAAGTCCGCGCATTCCTCCACAACGAACTGGGCATCACCTTCACCCGCTCACCGCGCACGGGGTTGTGGGAGGTGGCGCAGGTCCCGGACGAGGCGATCGTGTACTTCTCCAAACGCGGCCAGCAAGTCTCTGCCGTGCTGGAACAGTTGGGCTACAGCAACGCTGACGTGTCGGCGGCCGAGGCACGGGTCCTGACCCGCGCGTCGCGGTCTGCGAAGTCGGAGACCACCGCCGCCAGCGACGCCACTCTCCGCGACCTGTGGCGCTCCGACGCCCTGCGTGGCGGGCTGGACCCCGATGCGCTCATGGACCAGGTGCTCGGCGCCTACCGCTCCGGAGCCACCGCCGCTCCGGTCGAGGCGAACAGCGAGGTGGAGGCGCGGTACGGGATCAGCCTGGACGAGCTCGTCGCCACGCTCACCGACCCCGAGCGTGGGTTGACCGCGCACGCGCGCCGCTTCTCGCACCTGGATGCCATCGCCGCCGTCGCGGACGCGCTCCCGCGCGGCGCCGCGATCGAGGACGTCGAGCGGCTGACCGGGTTGGCGCTCGCACACGCGGCGTTCGAGGCGCTCCCCACTACGGGCAGTGAGCCGGTGGCCGGGCTGGGTGCACGCACCCAGTTGGCTGGCGCGCACCAGATGACCGGCGGCCAGCTCTACACCACGCGCGACGTCACCACCGCCGAGCGGACCATCCTCGCCGCCGCGACCGCCAGCGAGCCGGGGACCCGCGACGCGCCGCCCCGCGCCGTCGTGCCGGTGGCCACGGTGGATCTGGCCATCGGTGTGGTGGAGACCGCGCAAGGCTTCCCGCTCTCCGCCGAGCAACGCGACGTCCTGCACCGGGTGGTCACCACCGGCAGGGCCGTCGAAGCCGTCGAAGGTCCGCCGGGCACCGGCAAGACCACGCTCATGCGGGCAGCGCGGGTCGCGTGGGAAGCCGTCGGCCACCGCGTCGCGGGTGCCGCGACCGCCGCCGTCGCGGCACAGAACCTCGCGGCCGAGTCCGGCATCCTCTCACGCACGGTCGCGCAGTGGCTGTGGCGGATCGACAACGGCGACGGCCTGGCCGGTGTCGACGTGCTGGTGCTCGACGAGGCCAACCTCACCAACGACCGCGACCGTGCCACGCTCTACACCGCAGCCGCCGAGACGGGCACGAAGATCGTGGAGGTCGGCGACCCGCGCCAGTTGCGGGGCGTGGGTGTGGGCTCGATGTTCGGCTACCTCCACTCCTTGCTGGGCGGGCCGCGGCTGACCGAACCGCCAGCAACGCCAGACCGACGAACGCAACGCGCTCACCGCGTTCCGCGACGGCCGCCACGCCGAAGCCCTGCACACCTGGGCACGCCTCGGCGAAGTCGTCGCCATCGAAACGTCGGACCAGGCGGTCCGCCGCGATGGACGCCACCTGGCTACGCCTCCGGGACGGTGCTCCCGATCGCACACCCTGACCGCCGGCCTGCTCATGCTCGCCGCCACCAACGAACAAGTGCAGCGGACAACGACGCCACCCAAGCCGTCCGCCACGCACGCGGCGAACTGGGCCACGCCCCACGTACCGGCTCCCCGGCGGCCGCGAGACCCGCTTCCACGTCGGGGACCTGGTACTGGTCCGCCGCAACGACCGCCACCAGCAAGCCGTCACCGGCGACACCGTCCTCAACGGCTACCGCGGCGTCGTCACCGCCATCACCCCCGACGGTGTCGAGGTCGCCTCGCGCGATCCTGCCGCCGAGCCAGACGCGGAGTTGTCCACGGCGGAGCTCTCGCCCGGCTACATCGCCCAGGGTGGACTCGGCTGGGCTACGCGCTCGCCGCGCACAAAGCCGAAGGATTGACCGTGGGCGGGCAGTGGGAGCGGCCGGACGGCAGCCACAACCACGGCAGCGTCCTGGTCTACACGCCGGGCCTGGACAACCCCGGCCTCTACGTGTCGCTGTCCCGCGACAAAGGCCAGGTCGTCCTGTTCGGCGCCCGCGCCGAACTGAAGGCGAACGTGAGGACCTCGTCTACGGCCGACCGCGCACCCACCGCGAGCTCACCGACCGGGTCATCGCCGCCCTGGCCGAACAGGCCGCCGCCACCGCGGAGACCGCCAACGACCGGCCGTGTTGGTCGATCTGGCCGCGCCCAGCCGACCCGAGCGGTACTGGTACCACCGCGAGACATGCCACCGGTACCAGTACCGGAACCAGTCCGGGAACCCGACGGCAACCGGCCTGACCGGCCGCGGCAGCAACCGCCGTTACCGGGGCCGGAACGGGAGCCGGTGACGGTCACCGACGTGCAGCGCGCCCAGTGGCGAGACCTGGTGCGCCGGTCGGTCGCCGCGCGGACCACGGGCGACCAGGACACCTACGCGCCGTTCAGGCCGAGCGACGGGCGCTGATGGCCGGCTCGGCCCGGACCGCGTCGAGGTGCTGCGCGCAGAGTCGCACCAGAAAGCCATGGGAAGCCTGGAACAGCCCGCCGACCGACTACAGGAGCGGCTGGAGCGGTTGCGGCTGACCGCGCAGTGGCAGAACAGGCCGCAGAGCCGGCTCACCAACGCCCAGGTCGCGACGCGATCCGCCACGCCGAACGCCACCACGCCCGCGAAATCGCGGCCGCGCAGCGTGCGCGTCGCCACCTCGCCGAGCAGGAACCCGCGATCGCCGCCGGCCACGGTCCTCACGTCACTCAGCTGGATGCCGAGCTACACCGGCTGCGGGTGAACGCCGAACGCCAGGGCACGGTCGAGGAGATCGAGCGCCGCTGGCAGCACCTGCGGACCCACGCCGGTGATGCCGCGGAGCGCGCGGCGCACAAGGAGTTCGACGCCGACCGCACCGCCGCTGGCAACCCGGTCGTCGTGAGCAACTCCTGGCCGAGGCCGCCGCCGACCGAGCCCTCGTGCAACAACTCGGCGCGCAGGCCGCCGAGTTGGCCCGGCCCGTCGCCGAACTCCAACGGCAGCTCGGCGAACCCAGCGTGTGGCGACAAGCCCGCGAGCAAGCCGAACGCGCCGAAGCCAACTACGAACAGGACTGGCAGCGCGCCCTCGAAGCCGACCAGCGCGATCTGGACCGGCTACGCGACCGTGCCGAGGGCCACGACACCGCCGCATTCGACGCCAGCACCCGCCGTAAAGAACTCCTCGCCGAACAACAGCTCCGGGCCACCATGCCCGAAGCCCAGGCCACCCTCGAACACCAGCTCCGCACACCGGCGGTCGGCGGGCAGCAGGTCGGCGAGCCCGGCACGCTCGACCACCAGCTCGATCCGACTCGCCAGGCGGACCTCGACTTCCACCATCGCTCCCTTCACCACGACATCCATCCCGACGTCGACCGGGGTGGTCCCGACCTGGGGCTCTGACCTCGCGGTGCGAAAGGCGGTTCATGAGCCATGCACGCCCGGTGCGAATCGTGGCCTTGTGCGGTCGACGATGTAACGGCCCGTCTTGCGACGCGATCCACGGTGGGTGATGGGTGAGACTGCGTGTTTCGTTCAGTTTCCGCACCCTGGGCCGGAGCACCATCCGGTCTCGGACCACATGGCGTGGAACGTCGACGACCATCGACGCAAGTTCCTTCTCGCACCCGGCAGCTATGTCGACGCCGAGGACCGCCACCCGCATCGTGATGACCTGGTGTTCTGGGGCGAGTGGGAACCGCCCTCCCAGATCGTGCAGCGCTGGCCACGCGACGGCCGACTGCCTCGCGCTCTGCATCGGCCATTCTGGGTCCGGCCGGCCACGGCGGGGTCCCGGCAGAACACCGACCCGTGGGTGTTCGGCGAGCAGATGCTCTACAGCAACTGCAAACAGATCACCGGAAAGACCCGGCGAGCGACGTCCATGCAGCGCCTCGCGGTGGGTTCGGTGATCTGCTTCGGGTCCACCCTCGACCACGACTTCTGCGTCGGCACCGTGTTCGTTGTGGCCATCGCGCATCCCTGGACCGCAGCCGATGCCGAGGAGCTGGACGTGGACGAGGCGTTCATCGTGTGCACCGCCGAGGCCATCACCGGCTGCGCCATCGATACCCACACTCCGCTCACGCTATCCGCGGCGCGACCATCGAAGCGCCGTTGCACGGGATGTACAGCTTCGTCCCGGCCCTACCGGCCAACCACCCCCAGCGGCGGTTCAGCCGACCACCGGTATACCTGCCCGGACTGATCAACCCCGCCAGCCGACAAAGCACCTGGGGCTCCCGGCGACCGCTCCCGATCCCCGCGGTGCGCGACGCCTGGGCCGCCCTCCGCGACCAGGTACTCGCAGCCGGTCTGGTGCTTGCTACCCGCCTGAGCACACCGCCCCACGACCCGACGACCGCGCCGGTCCCTACGAGCACCCGCACCCGCTGCTGAAATGTTGTCGCTCGTTGGCGCGGATGGGCCTTACTCACGTCCAGAGAGGCGGCAGCATCGGCACTGGCGGACCCTCTGTCGCGTTGCGGATTGCCGGGATCGGTGTACTCGCCGGTGCTACCGTCGCGGATATCTACCCTCGATGAAGAAGATCATGTCCACGACTTTGGCTCGGGTGTAGAACCGCGTAGTGGGCTGCCCGGTCGTGAAGTCGAGGGTGGGCTGGCGTTGCTGATCAATGATCGATGCGTTTGCCCGGTAGAACTTTCCGACCAGTCGTAGCGATCCCTTGCTGAAAGTGGAGACGCCGAAACCCTTCATGAAGTAGGTGTCGAACGCCGGGACGCAGCCGAAGACACCGAGCATCACCTTGGTGACCAAGGTGTCGGATGCTTCGACCGGACGGAGCGCACGACGAACATCCAGGGCAGTTCGGAGGACCAGATCAATGCCTTCTCTGTCGTAACCGTCGAGATCGAGGTCCCACACCTCCGCAGGAGCGTCGGCGAGGGTCTCGATCAGAGGTACCAGATGGCGGGCGCTTCGCTGCAGAAGACCGGACGACCCCCGCAACATCCCCCAACTGGCGAGGTAGAACCCGAGTTGGAGGCAGCTGGCCTCCATGCCGGTAGGCTCACCCCAGGCCGCGACCTCTGTCCGATGCTCCTGGAAGTGGTTGAAGCAGTAGTCGAACGACGTGTACCGCGCACTCGGGGCGCGATCGCCGAGGTACCTGCCGACAGTTGCCTCGATGTCCACTTCGAGCGCACGCTGCGTTAGCACCCTCCTGTCGCGGGTGGCGATCTGATTCGGCTGTGTGAGCGCGGGATCGCCATCGAAACGGCGGTATAGGCCGTGCTCGATCCGCGTGATCAGCGGCTGCCGGTTCGCGAACATGCCCCGCGATTCCGCGGAAGCGTTCGAGGTTGCGACCTGGATGTGCGCCCGAAGTGACTGCTCCTTCACGTCCGGGTAGTGGCGGCGGAACCAGCCGACCATCTCGGAGGCGCGAAATGGCTCCGAGAGGTACTGCACGCATTCTTCGAGTCGATCCCAGATCGTGTCGGCCACGGACTGATTTTCGCCCACCAGCGCTGCCACCGCCATGCCCGCGTAGGCCCACCCAGGTTTGGCCTTACTCCGGCCAGTTCGCCATGTTGAGCACGGAGTGGATCATGGGCCTCTGGACGCCGCCGGGAACAGACCTGGGTGAGTTAGCGCCACCGGAGCCGGACCCGCGGATGGTGACGTTCAGCGGCGGTTTCGACGAGTATGGCGAGCCCCGGCCGATGACCTACCGGCGTCTGAGGGAACATGCCGACTCATGGGTTATCACGACAACGACCCCGGAGGGACCGGCCACCCTGTTGAAGACCGCCCGCGACATGTTCGCACTCAGTTTCTACTGTTACGAGCAACTTGTGGTGGCGGCCGCGCAGTCACTGTTCGGTGTGGAGGTGGCCCTCAAGCTCCGACTGGGACGCAAGGGCGGCTTCCAGCACCTGATCCAAGTCGCACTGAATGGAGGGCTGATCAGCTCTGAGGTCGCTGACATCGTCGACACCGGGCGGGCTATCCGCAACGATTTCGTGCATGAAGGCAAACAGCCGGTGTGGACGTTCGGCTTGGCCGACAACGTGATCGGAGCGTCGTATCGGCTGGTGAGCGATCTGAGACGAGGCGCTGAGCGCTCGTCCGGGAGTCACAGCCATATGCCCGGCGGGCGACACCGGAGGAGCTGGCTCGGTGCGCTGTGCACACCCGACCTCATGGACCGACCGCGAGTTCGCCAACTGCTCATTTCCCCGGGCGGTCCGGGATGTGACGAGGGTAAGCGATGAGTGAGATACAGGAACGGGTTCAGCGTCATATCGACATGCTGGTCGGTACCGGTGCGGAGACCGGTGTGCAGGTCGCTGTCTATCGGGATGGCGTGCTGATCGTCGACGCGGTGGCCGGTATGGCCGACCCGGCCACCGGGCGGCCGCTCACCTCCGGCACGCCGGTCTTCAGTTTCTCCATCGGCAAGAACGTGGCGGCCACGCTCGCGCATCTTTTCGTTGCGCGTGGTTTCCTCGACTACGACAGCCCGGTCACGGACCTGTGGCCTGAGTTCGGTGTGCGCGGCAAGGCCACGACGACGTTGCGGCACGTGCTGACCCACACGGTCGGTTTGCCGGCCATGCCGCGCGAGATCACCCCGAACGAGCTTCCCGACTGGCCACGGGTGTGTGCGTCGCTGGCCGCCGCGGCGCCGCGCTGGCGGCCGGGCGCGGCCGTTGGCTATCACTCCTACACCTTCGGCTACCTCGTCGGCGAGCTCGCCCGCCGCGCCACCGGCCGGCCGATGTGCGAGTTGCTGCGTGAGTGGATCACCGCGCCGCTCGGTATCGAGGGGCGGCTCTACTTCGCCGCGCCGAAGGAGTCACTGCCGGGGTTGGCGCGCCTGGAGCAGGCGCGGCACTGGCCTGCCGACCCGGACGACGATGACGCGATCCTCGCGGCGTGGGAAAGCCGGCCGAGTGCCGATTTCGGCAACAACGGCGAGATCCTGCGCGCCGACATCCCGTCGGTGGGGATCGCCACCGCGCACGGCCTCGCCGCGATGTTCAACGCCCTGCTGTAGGGCACGCTCATGGACCCACCGCGGTTGGCGGAACTGTCCGCGCCCGCGTTCGAGGGCACGGATCAGGTCTTCGGTACACCGGCACGGATGGCGCTGGGCTTCCCCATCGGCCGGATAGGCGCCCCTGCCGAGGAGAACTCCGTGGCATTCGGCTGGCCGGGCGGGGGCGGCAGCTACGCCTACGCCGACCGCGCGCGGCGGGTCGCGTTCGCGCTGACGAAGACCCGGCTCGTCCCGAACTTCGACACCGCGCTATCGGTCACCACGATCCTGGCCGACCATCCCGCCGCCACCCGCTGAGCATTCCCAACGCTCGGGGCGGAACTCGCGACGACCACAGAACATGGCCCTGTGTGGCCTCTTTGTGGCCTGCGAGCGTTCGTGGCGGTCTGTGATGATCGACCGATGCTACTGTGGTTCGTATCCAGCGTGGGGCGCTGATCACAGCACTTGGGCCGACTGGCCTGCTGCGATCTTCTCCCGCGGCGGTGGTGGACACGCCCTCAGCGTGCCTGCCGCGCCGCGCGTCCCGTGATGCGCTGTCCTCCCCCCAACAACCGAATACCGCGTACACCGACCAGTTGGTCTCGGGGAGAGACAGCCGCATCGAGGGGGAGAACCGCCGTGCCTGACCGCGCACCGGACGACCGTCCGGGCGATGAGCCCGTTGATCCAGACCGCCATCCCGGGAAACACCCCGGTCGTCACCACGCAGGCGGTGATGCCGATGGCGCGGACATTCCGCTGCCGCGCCGACCTCTTGATGACCATCCGGCGCTCGGTCACGCAGACACTGAGAACACGCGTGGTGGATTGCCGGAAAATGGCTCTGTTGAGCCAATATGGCGGTATGATCAAACCTGGAAACGAGGAAAACGCCACCGGTACAACGGTTATGTCGACCGGATCGGCGGTGTCGAAGGGAAGCGGCTACGGGAGGGTCTGGCCGCCGCCATTCGTGACTTGCTCGACTGGGCCGCCTCTCAACAGGCCGCGCAACAAGTCGAGAACGTAGACAGCGATAGGGAATCCGGACCGGATTCTCGTAGGGATGGGGGCACCGATGAAACACCCACATGACCCAACCAGTAGCGGCGTTCCGCCCGCGCTGGCCCGACCCGGGTCGAACGGGAAGAGTGTGCCGGGGTTGGGTCCTTCGGGTTTGTCCGACTACGCCGTGTCCCCGCTGGGCATGTCCGCCGCGCTGTTACGAGACGAAGTGCGAGTCGCGGTGCTCGCGCGTACGTCCACCGAGGACCAGCAAGACCCACGCCAGTCACTGATGCGGCAGGTCGGGAACTGCCGCAGCGCCCTTCCGGAGTCGTGGGCGATCGTCGCGGTGTTTTTCGACGTCGAGTCCGGACGGATGGAACTCGACCAGCGCGGCAAGGGCACCGACTACGAACGGTTCGACATCCCCATCCCGCGCGACGGCGGCATCGCCGACCTGCTCGACGAGGCCGCGCACCCGAACCGCCGGTTCGACGTGGTGATCTGCGAGAGTATCTCCCGCGTCGCCCGGCGCGCCTACGAGGGACTGTCGGTCGAGCGGGAGCTGGAACGCGCCGACGTGCCGTTGTTCGCCTCGAACGAGCCGATCACGCTATCCGGTAGCAGGGCGCAGCGGGTGTTGCAGCGGCGGATCAACCAGTCCGTGGCCGAGTACGAGGTGCTCAACACTCTGGAGCAGTCCTGGGGCGGTTTGTGCACGCACGTGCGGGACGGCTGGAACATCGGCAAACCGCCCTACGGCTATCAGGCCAAGACCTACCGTCACCCCAACCCGACCAAGGCCCTCAAGGGCCACACCAAGAGCCGGCTGGAACCCGACGGCGCGCGCGGCGAGACGGTTACGCAGATCGCGTTGTGGCGCTACCACGAAGGGCTCGGCTACGACACCATCGCCGAACGCCTCAACCACGATCTCGTGAAGTATCCGCCGCCGGAACCGCCCGGCAAGACCCGGGCACGCGGGGCGTGGGGCAAGAGCAGCGTCTACGAGATCCTGCGCAACCCGAAGTACACCGGCTACCAGGTCTTCAACCGCCGTGCCTCCCGCTCGCGGCACGGGAAGGTCAACGACCCGGCCAAGTGGGTGTGGTCCCCCGAGCCGGTGCACGAGCCGCTGATCCCGAAGTGGCTCTACGACGAACTCAACGCCCGCCGCGCCGCGAAACGTGGCTCCCGCGACGGCAACCGCGCGAACACGCATCCCCAGACGCGCCGCACCTATGTGTTGCGCGGCATGGTCGTGCACGGCTGCGGGCGGCGGATGTACGGCAACCACCGGCACCACTCGACCTACTGCATGTGCCATCCCCTGTCCAACAACCGCGGCCGCCCGGACAAGTACGCCGGCCACGAGAAAGCCGCCTACATCCGAGAGGACGCCGTTCTCGACGCCGTCTCGACGTTCTTCGCCGACCGCGTCTTCGGCACCCACCGCCGAGAGCTACTCAAAGTCGATCTCGCTTCCGTGGACGACCGCGAGACGAGACAACGAGAGGCCGAACGAGAGCGCCTCCAGCGCACTCTCACCGATCTCGACCGCCGCCAGGACAACGTCATGCGCCAAGCCCAGGACTGCGCACCCGACGACCCCTTCGGGCAGGGTCTGCGGCAGACCTACAACGACCTCGAAACCCAACGCCGGACCACCCTGGCCGCCCTCGCCGAGCTAGACGCGGCCGACAGCCAAGCCCCCGCCCGGCCGACCGCCCAAGACACCAGGCTGCTCGACGCGTTGCCTTACCTCGCCGTCAACCTCGCCGAAGCACCCGAACAGCCGCTCCGGGTCCTGTTCGTAACCACCCGGCTCGCCGTCCACCTCCATGCGGACAGTGACGACGTGACGATCAGCATCCGACTACCAGCCGACGAGCTGCCCACCATCGCCCACGCGGCAGAAAGGATCACCAACACCATGACCCACGCACAAGAAACGCCTGCTCAGAAGGCAGGCGCTCCTCGTGCGGATGCTGTGCGTGCCCCCGGCAGGATTCGAACCTGCGACACCTGCCTCCGGAGGGTTAGACCGCTGCGGAGCACGGCACCCCGCTGACCAGCGGCGTTGTCTCTAGCTGGCGCACGCGGGCTTGGTCTTGTCCACGCACTGTCCAGAACGAGCTGACCAGGCAGCATGCAGGTGCGAGGCGACACAGATGGGTATTGCCCACTTGTCCACTAACCGTTACTCTGTGTGTTGAGAGGAGGCTGCCATGACAGCAGTGGACGGGTTCCGCCCCATCGCGGAGGTCACCGCCGACGAGAGGGCGAGGATCGCCTTCGGCAAGGCTGGCGTGCACAAGGACGACCGTTACGCGCTGGCTGTCAATGACGAGGGGGCCATCCTCCTCACGCCCCTGGCGAGCATCCCCAAGCGCGAGCTGCTGGTCTGGGAGAACGAGGACCTGAAGGCGTCGCTGTTCCGCGGCCTGGCCGACGCCGCCGAGGGCAAGGTCAAGCGCTTGGACTGGCTCACTGAGGATGAGGACGACGACGACGAGTGAGTGCCCCGCCGTACGTCCTCAGATACACCGCTGAGAGCGAGAAGGTCATCGAGGACCTGCAGAGCCCGCAGTACAAGACCAAGCTCAAGAAGGTTCGGAAGACGCTGCGCCTGCTTCAGAACCCTGGGCCAAGTCACCCGGGCCTGAACTCGCACCGCTACCAGTCGGTGCCCGGCCCAGGTGGTGCCGCGCTATGGGAGTCCTACGTCGAGAACAAGACCCCCTCAGCGTGGCGCATCTGGTGGATCTACGGCGACGCCGACGAGTTCATCATCGTGACTATTGGCCCACACCCGTAGCTCCGACTACCTACACCTCACCGGCTCTCTCGTGCGGGCCATCACGTAGCGCCGGGTCGGCGGTGTCCAGGGTGGCGCCGGCGACAGTCGCTGAGTGGGCGGGGCATTCTCTATCGGTGCTGATGGAAGATTTACGCGGTCTGCCTCTACGGACCAGGACGTGGTAAATCGACGACGAGTTCAACAAGCGCTCGGACACTGACCGCTCGGTGAGGTGCGACGTGATCCGTCCCAGATACGCCAGGACGGACTAGACCAGCCTCAAGGGTGAATCTGTGGCGCAAACTGTTGTTCGTAACCGGCGCATGGGGAAGCCTAGAGGGCAGTGGTGGCCAGCAAACGCTCGGCGGCAGCTAGTCCGAATGAGAACTGCTGGCTGCATCGGGTGAACTCGAAGCTAGGAGACGCCATGAGTGATCCGGCGAGGGAGCTCAATTCCTCTATGTCTCGCACGGCGATAGAGGCGGAGGGTCTGGCCAACGACCCCGTATATGCGTCCATCCAGCGCGTGCTGAACCGGGAGGAAGTGGCGCGGGCAGATCTAGAACCTCAAGTGCTTCCACGCGGCGCCACTGCCAGCGCCAGGCGGGAGCTTGTGGAGGCTATCGCGCGAAAGCTCGGTGTAGAGCAGGAGTACGAGGCGTGGATGCGTGTCCGCGATGATCAGGCTGAGCAGGTACTCGCGATGATCTCAGATAGGCGGTCCGAGTCCCCCGAGGAGAGCGCCGATTACTTCCGTGGGCTAGGAGAACCGCCGGCGCGCACGCGAAGTGTCGCAGAGATGTGGTGGGCCAGGAGCGATGCCGGAGCTCCTGCTGGGATGAACGTTGAGTTCAGGTCTGACGGGTTGCATATGTTCGGGCAGCTCAACCGCAATGACGGCGATCTGTGGCAGGGGAGTCTTCGAGCTACCGCGACGTTCGTACTGGACCCGAGTCGTATGCCGCCTGGCGGTCCTGGGCGGTTCAGCTCCGCACCGCATTGCGAGCTATTCGGCCAGATCGCCGGGATTACAGGTAATCACGGAGGTGACAACTGGTCAAAATGCTGGCTGCACACCGCACAGTTCGTGCATGGCGGGCCAGGCGGAGGCAGAATTGGAGAGGGGCACGACCATAGGAATCTTTTCTTCCTAGCTCAGGACTTCGAGCTGGCAAGCCCAAATCTTCCTGGCTTCATGCTTTTTCCGCGCGTCGATTTTCAACTGGACCCTGGCCACGATCTCGTCATCATTTTGGAAGTGCGTTTTGACTTCCAGTTGGAGGGAATCGCGGCGATCTGGTTCGGGAGTCAGACAGTCGGACATCCGCCACTGCATCGCGACGCGCTTCTGCGGACATTCCAGTGGTTCATCCAACGTTTGTAGCTCGCCAGATGACTAGCCTAGGCGATCGCCGGGTGGGCCCGCACCCGCTCGCACAACAAGCTTCGCGCTTGTAGATCTCGTACGTCGTCACGGCGTACGGCTTATATGTGCTGGCCGTCAATTCGGCACGACCGGTCCCGCTTGGACGATCGCAAGACATAGCGTCAGGTTTGCCGGGTAAGACCAAGGCCGCCGCTAACCATTGTTCATGCTGGTCAGCAGCGGTTTCATGCGATATGTGAGGGCGCCCTTGGCAGGATTCGAACCTGCGACACCTGCCTCCGGAGGGCAGTGCTCTATCCCCTGAGCTACAAGGGCCCGTCTTCTCGACCGGGGTAGCTTAGCGTATGCGGGTGGGGGGCTGCCGGGGCGGCTACCGTGATCGTATGGATGGGTTGCGCAGGCGGTGGGTGGACTCGAACGGCGTGCGGATCTCCCTGGTGGAGGAGGGGGAGGGGCCCGTCGTGATCTTGGTGCACGGGTATCCCGACAACCTCACCGTCTGGGATGGGGTGGCTCGGGTGCTTCGGGAGCGGTATCGGGTCGTTCGGTACGACGTCCGGGGGCACGGGGAGTCCGAGGCGCCGGAGGGACGGGACGGGTACCGGACCTCGCTGCTCGCCGATGATCTTCGGGCGGTCAAGAACGTTGTCAGCCCCGACGCGCCGGTGCACCTGGTGGGGCACGACTGGGGGGCCATCCAGTGCTGGCCGGCGCTCGATCCGGCGCTGTTCTCCTCCTACACCGCCATCTCCGGGCCTGACATCGACCAGATCGGCGCGTGGCTGCGCGACTGGAAACGGCACCCGCTGCAGACCCTCCGCCAGGTGCTGCACTCCTGGTACATCGCCTGCTTCCAGCTCCCCCTCCTCCCCGAGCTGGTCTGGCGCTCGCCATACCTGCGCCGCCGGTTCCAGGCCGACTACCGCGACGCGCGCAACGGGGTGCAGCTCTACCGCGCCAACATGATGACCGCACCCGCCCCGCCGCGGCCGGTCACCGTCCCCGTGCAGCAGATCGCGCCCACCCACGACCCCTACGTCACCCGGCCGCTCCTCGAGGCCGCCGACCCGTGGTGCGAGCGGCTCTGGCGCCGCGAGCTCGCCGCCGGGCACTGGGCGCCGCGCACGCACCCGGCCGCCGTCGCCCGGCTGATCGCCGACTTCGCCGACCACGTGGACGGGGCGCCGGCCCCCCGCGAGCTCGCCCGCGCCCGGCGTGGCACCACCGACCCCGGCATGGCCGGCCAGCTCGCCCTGGTCACGGGCGCCGGCAGCGGGATCGGCCGGGAGACGGCCCTCGCCCTGGCCGCGGCCGGTGCCGACGTCCTCTGCGTCGACATCGACCTCGACGCCGCCGAGGTCACCGCCAAGCAGGCCAACGGGGCCGCGTACGGGCTCGACGTCGCGGACGGGCCCGCCACCGAGCAACTCGCGGCGCGGATCGCGGACGAGTACGGCGTGCCCGACCTCGTCATGGCCAACGCGGGCATCGGGGTCAGCGGCTCCTTCCTCGACACGAGCGTCGAGGACTGGCGCCGGGTCCTGGACGTCAACCTGTGGGGCGTGATCCACACCCTCCGCGCCTTCCTGCCGGCCATGGTCGAGCGCCGCGAGGGCGGCCACGTCGTGATCACGTCGTCCGCCGCCGGTTACCTGCCCACGCCGACCCTGCCCGCCTACGGCACCACCAAGGCGGGCGTCCTCATGCTCGCCCAGTGCCTGGCCGGCGAGCTGGCCGAGGCCGGCATCGGCGTCAGCGCCATCTGCCCCGGCTTCGTGCACACGAACATCACCGCGACCACCCGCTTCGCGGGCACCGGGCCCGACGAGGAGAGGGCCCTTCAGGAGCGGGCGTTTCGCCTCTACGGCAAGCGCGGCTACGGCCCGGAGAAGGTCGCCCGGGCAGTCGTCGCGGCCGTGCGGGCGAACAAGCTCGTCGTCCCGGTCACGCCGGAGGCGCGGGCCGCCGCGATCGGCATCCGGTTCGCGCCCGCGACGACCCGGACGATCGGCCGTTGGATCGGCGCGCAGGCCGGCAAGTAACTCTTGCATGCATGCGCATATGACTATATTTTGACGCCGGCAGGAAGGAGCCGGACATGGACCACGGGCACGCCAGCGCGTCCGGCCGCCACCTGGGCGCGCTGACCGCCGCCTTCGCCGTCACGGCCGCCTTCATGGTGGTCGAGCTCGCCACCGGCCTCGCGACCTCCTCGCTGGCGCTGCTGTCCGACGCCGCCCACATGGTCACCGACGTGGTCGGCGTCGGCCTCGCGCTGGTGGCGATCCTCGCCGCCCGGCGCGCCAGCCCGCGGGCGAGTCGCACGTTCGGCCTCTACCGCGCCGAGGTCCTCGCCGCCCTGGCCAACGCCGTGCTGCTGTTCGGCGTCGCGGCGTACGTGGTCGTCGAGGCGGTCCTGCGCTTCCGCGACCCGCCCGCGGTGCCCGGCGGCCCGGTGCTCGTCGTCGCGGTGCTCGGGCTCGTGGCCAACCTCGTCGCGTTCGCGTTGCTGCGCAAGGGATCCGCCGAGAGCCTCAACGTCCGCGGCGCCTACCTCGAGGTGCTCGCGGACCTCGTCGGCTCGCTCGGCGTCCTCGTCAGCGGCGCGCTGACGCTGCTGTTCGGCTGGCGCTACGCCGACCCGGTCATGGGTGTCGCGATCGGACTGTGGGTGCTGCCGCGCACGTGGACGCTGGCCCGCCGCTCGCTGCGCATCCTCTTCCAGCACGCCCCCGAACGCGTGGACGTCGCCCTGCTGACCAAGGCGCTGGGCGCGCTCGAGGGCGTCCGCGAGGTCCACGACGTGCACGTCTGGACCCTCACGTCGGGCATGGAGGTCGCCTCCGCGCACCTCACGGTGACGGCCGGCACCGACCAGCCGGGGATCCTGCGGACCGCGCAGCACGTGCTCGCCGACGAGTACCAGATCGAGCACGCCACGCTGCAGCTCGAGAGCGACGAGGCCGCGGCGGGCTGCCGCGAGCTGCGCTGGTGAGGCTCAGGGGGCGGGCAGCGGCTTGGCGCCGCGCTGCTCCAGGTAGCGGGTCATGAGCGTGGCCTCGTTCTGCTGGCTGCTCACGATCTTCGACGCGAGGTTGCGGACGTAGCCCACGCTCGCGTGCTCGGCGCCGTACTGCGCCATCTCCAGCCCGCCCTGGTGGTGGCGGAGCATCAGCTGCAGGAACAGCACGTCCAGCTCCTTGCCGGACAGCTTGCGCAGCTTGTTGATCTCCTCGGTCGAGGCCATGCCGGGCATCACCGCGACCTCGCCGGTGGTCTTGCCGCCGGTGCCGTCGCTGTGCTCGTGCGTGCCGCCCTCGGACATCCAGCCCATGTGCCCGGCGCCCGGCGCGGGCAGGCCCGGCTGGCCCCACGCGGTCAGCCAGCCGGCCATCTCGCTGGACTGGGCGAGCTGGGTGGACTCGATGTCGAACGCGATGCCGCGCATGACCGGGTCGGTCGTGCGGTCCCGCTCGATGCCGGCCATCGTCACGGCCTGCAGGTGGTGCATCCGCATGTCCTGCGCGAAGCCGACGTCGACCGAGTTCGCGTCCGGCGGCGCGGCCGCGTCGGTGCGGGACAGCGTGACGAGCATCCCGACGGCGGCACCGACCAGCAGCAGGACGAGCGCCGCCGCCGCGAACACCAGCGCGCGGCTGGTCCGCGACGGCGCCTCGTCGTAGTCGTCGTAGTCGTCGGGGTCTTCGAGGTCGTCGGCGTCGTCGGAGTCGAGGTCGGCCGGTTCCTCGATGGCCACGCTCTTCTCGTCCGGCGCGTCCTTCTCGCGCTCGGTCACTGGCTGGGTGGCGCCGCCGGGGCGGAGCTGGCGGGCGGGGCGGACACCGGCGGCTGCGGCGGCTGTTGCTGCTGCGGCTGCTGACCGGACTCGTCGCCGGCCTCGATCGCGCCCTTGCCGTCCATGGTCACGGCGTCCTTGCCCGGCTTCTCCGCCACGAACGGCGGCGGGTTGGTCGGGTCGAAGCCGGTGCCGTCGGAGTCACAGCGGCCGCCGTCCTCGGGGTTCTGGAAACCGTTCTCCCGCAACGAGGTGATGAACTGGTCGACGCGCTCGTCGTCGGCGCTGTCCAGCTTGAGCTGGTGGCCCCACGACTGCATCGAGATCGGCTTGTCGAGGCCGGGGTAGGGCGACAGCATCATGTACGGCTGGCCCTCGGCCTTGGCCTTCAGCTTGTCGAGCGCGCCACCCTTGATCTTGTCCGGGTCGTAGGCGATCCAGACCGCGCCGTGCTCCAGCGAGTGGACCATGTTCTCGTTGCGGACGGCCTTGTCGTAGACCGTGCCCGCGCAGTTCGCCCACGCCTGGTCGTGCGGGCCGCCGAAGGGCGGGTTCTGGTCGTAGGCGACGCGCTGCTGCGCGGTGACGTGCTGGGAGCCGTCGTACTTGACGCGCTTGACGCCCTCGATGTTCTCCGACGGGTCCTTGTTCTCCGCCGAGGCGACCCACTTCTCCTTCTCGTTGATCTGCGTGAAGGCGTAGGTGAACACGCCGCCCGCCAGGGCCACGACGACGATGACGCCGAGGATCATGCCCCAGGGCTTGGGCTTCCCAGCACGAGAGATGGAGGACCGCGCACGCGTGTTCTTCGCGGACCCGCTCTTGCCCTTGGGCTTGCTCGAGCCCTTGCTCTTCGTCCCGCTCGCCATGCCGGTCTCGGACCTCTCTCATACAGGGAAGACAGACTGCAGCCGCCAAGTGTAAGGAACGAGCCTGTGGGGTCGGCGTCAGGGACCTTGGACGGGGGCCGCGTCCGGGCCGGGCGGGCTCGGGTCGAAGGGCGGCGGGTTCGTGATGTCGAACCGATCCGGGTTGGTTCGACACGGTGCGCCCGATTCGGGCGTGGTGTACGGGTTGTCCCGCAGTGCCGCGATGAACTGGTCGATCCGCGGGTCGTCCGGCCGGGGCACCTTGAGCTGGTGGCCCCAGGACTGGGCGGACACCGGCACGTCGAGCCCCGGGTACGGGGAGAGCATCAGGTACGGCTGCCCGTCGACCTTCGCCGCGAGCGTCCGCAGCGCGCCGCCGCTGACGCGGGCCGGGTCGTAGGCGAGCCAGACGGCGCCGTGCTCGAGCGCGTGGACCATGTTCTCGACGCGGACGGCCTTGGCGTAGACCGTGCCCGAGCAGTCCGCCCAGTACGGGTCGTGCGCGCCGCCGTAGGGCGGCGTCTTGTCGTAGGCCACCCGCTGGCCCGGGCGCGCGTGCGTCGGCTTGTACTCGGTCACGACCACGCCCTCGATGTCCTTGGACGGGTCCTTGTTCTCCGCCGAGGGCTCGAAGGCCTTGGCGTCGATCCGCTCGGCCGGCCGGGCCGCGTCGCCGCCGGTCCGGGTGGTGCAGCCGGCGAGCACGACGAGGCCGGCCACGGCCACCACGAGCGCGCGGCGCAGGTGCGACGTGTCGATGGTGATCTTCCTCCCGGATCTTGCCCCTGCGGACAGCCTATGGCCGAGGCGACTCTTCCGGGTCCGGACCGGCTACCTAGACTCACGGGGTGACTCCCGCCGCGCTTGCCGACCTCGTCCGCGCCGTCGCCGTGGACGTGCTGACCAGCCGAGACCTCGACGGCACGGCCCTGCCGCCCGCCGTGACGATCGAGCGGCCGAGAAACCCCGAGCACGGCGACTACGCGACGAACCTGGCCCTGCAGGTGGCCAAGAAGGTCGGCGTCGCGCCGCGGGACCTCGCCGGCTGGCTCGCCGACGCGCTCGTGGGTCACGACGGCGTGGCCGCCGCCGAGGTGGCCGGCCCCGGCTTCATCAACCTCCGGCTCGGCGCCGACGCCCAGGGCGAGATCGTCCGCCAGGTGCTCGCGGCGGGGGAGGGCTACGGCCGCGGCGCGGCGCTGGCCGGCCAGAAGATCAACCTGGAGTTCGTCTCCGCCAACCCGACCGGGCCGTTGCACCTGGGTGGCACCCGCTGGGCCGCGGTCGGCGACGCGCTCGGCCGGGTGCTCGCCGCGCAGGGTGGCGAGGTCGCGCGCGAGTACTACTTCAACGACGCGGGCGCGCAGATCGACCGCTTCGTCCGCTCGCTCATCGCCTCCGCGAAGGGGGAGCCGCCGCCCGAGGACGGCTACGCGGGCGCCTACCTGTCCGACGTCGCGGCCGAGGTGCTGCGCACCGAGCCGAACGCGCTGTCGCTGCCCGAGGACGAGTGCGCGGAGACCTTCCGCCGCATCGGCGTCGGGCTGATGTTCGCCGAGATCAAGCAGAGCCTGCACGAGTTCGGTACCGACTTCGACGTCTACTTCCACGAGGACACGCTGCACAGGTCCGGCGAGGTGAACGAGGTCGTCGGGGAGCTCAAGGCCAAGGGTCACCTGTACGAGGCCGACGGCGCGTGGTGGCTGCGCACGACGGAGTTCGGCGACGACAAGGACCGCGTGGTCATCAAGTCCGATGGCGGCCCGGCCTACATCGCCGGCGACATCGCCTACTTCCGGGACAAGCGCCGCCGCGGGTTCGACCTGTGCATCTACATGCTCGGCGCGGACCACCACGGCTACATCGCCCGGCTCAAGGCCGCCGCCGCCGCGCTCGAGGACGACCCGGCCGCGGTCGAGGTGCTCATCGGGCAGATGGTCAACCTGGTCAGCGACGGCAAGCCGGTGCGGATGTCCAAGCGCGCGGGCACCGTGGTCACGATGGAGGACCTGGTCGAGGCCGTGGGCGTGGACGCGGCCCGCTACGCGCTGATCCGGTCGTCCGTGGACGCCACGCTCGACATCGACCTGGACCTGTGGAGCAAGCGCACGAGCGACAACCCGGTGTTCTACGTGCAGTACGCGCACGCCCGGCTGTCCTCATTGGACCGCAACGCCGCGGAGCTGGGCATCGAGCTGCCCACGTCCGCGACCGAGGTCGACCTCGGCCTGCTGACCCACCAGCGGGAGGGCGAGCTGATCCGCACGATCGGCGACTACCCGAAGGTCGTGGCCACCGGCGCGCAGCTGCGGGAACCACACCGCGTCGCGCGCTACCTCGAGGAGCTGGCGAGCGCGTACCACAAGTTCTACGACAGCTGCCGGATCCTGCCGCAGGGCGACGAGGAGGCCACCCCGCTGACCACCGCCCGCCTCGTCCTGTGCGCCGCGGTGCGCCAGGTCCTCGCCAACGGCCTGGGCCTGCTGGGCGTGCGTGCCCCGGAACGGATGTAAGCGATGCGCGCACACCCGGCAGGCCCGCGGCACGCCGAAGTCCTGCCGCCGGGCAACACCGCCGGGCCGCGACCGTCCACCGCGGACGAGCTGGACGAGCTGCTGGCCGCCGTGTGGCCGCGCAACGCCGGCCGCGGCGAGGACGGGGTGGTGCGCCTCGCGGGCGTGGACGTGCGCGCGCTCGCGGAGGAGTACGGCACGCCGCTGTTCGTGATGGACGAGGCCGACTTCCGCGCGCGCTGCGCCGAGCACGCCGCCGCGTTCGGCGACCCGGCGCTCGTGCACTACGCGGCCAAGGCGTTCCTGTCCGTCCAGGTGGCCCGCTGGGTCGCCGAGGAGGGGCTGTCGCTGGACGTGTGCAGCGGCGGCGAGCTGGCGATCGCCCTGCGCGCGGGCTTCCCGGCCGAGCGGATCGCGTTGCACGGCAACAACAAGTCGGCCGCCGAGCTCGCCGCGGGAGTCGCCGCCGGCGTCGGCGCGGTCGTGCTGGACTCGTACCACGAGATCGCCCGGCTGGACCGGATCGCCCGCGACCACGGCGGCGTGCAGGACGTGCTGGTGCGGGTGACGGTCGGGGTCGAGGCGCACACCCACGAGTACATCGCCACCGCCCACGAGGACCAGAAGTTCGGCTTCTCGCTCGCCGGCGGGGCCGCCGCGGAGGCCGTCCGCCGGGTGCTCGGCTCGCCGGGGCTGCGGCTCGTGGGCCTGCACAGCCACATCGGCTCGCAGATCTTCGACGCCAACGCCTTCGAGGTGTCCGCGCACCGCGTCATCGGCCTGCTCGCCGAGCTGCGTGACGAGCACGGCGCGGACGCCCTCGCCGACGTGTCCACTGTGGATCTCGGGGGCGGGCTGGGCATCGCCTACACCGCGGCCGACGATCCGCCGCCGACCCGGTGGCTCGCCGAGCAGCTGCGCAACATCGTGGCCAAGGAGTGCGAGCACGCGGGCCTGGAGGTGCCCAGGATCGCGGTCGAGCCGGGCCGGGCGATCGTCGGGCCGGGCACGGTGACGCTCTACGAGGTCGGCACCATCAAGGACGTCGAGCTCGGGCACGGCTCCGCGCGCCGCTACGTGAGCGTGGACGGCGGCATGAGCGACAACATCCGCACCGCGCTCTACGACGCCGACTACGACTGCCGGTTGCTGTCCCGGTTCGCCGACGAGGGCGCCCGCGGCGGCGACGCGGTGCTGTCCCGCGTGGTCGGCAAGCACTGCGAGTCCGGCGACGTGGTCGTGCGCGACTGCTGGCTGCCGGAGAACCTCGCGCCCGGCGACATCGTCGCCGTGGCCGCGACCGGCGCGTACTGCTACGCGATGGCCTCGAGCTACAACCGGCTGCCCCGCCCGGCCGTGGTCGCGGTGCGCGAGGGCCAGGCCAGGCTGCTGCTGCGCCGCGAAACGGTGGACGACCTGATGCGCCTGGAGGTCTCGTGAGACTCCGGGTGGCGAGGGCTGATTCCGGGGAGGCGGTGCGCTCGTGACCATCCGGGTGGCGATGCTCGGTTGCGGGACCGTCGGCGCGGAGGTGGTCCGGCTGCTGCACGAGCAGGCGGGCGACCTCGCCGCGCGGGTCGGCGGGGAGATCGAGCTCGCCGGGATCGCCGTGCGGCGGCCGAACCGGCACCCGGACGTGCCCGCGCACCTGCTGACCACCGACGCGGCCCGGCTCGTCGCGTCCGATGTGGACATCGTGGTCGAGGTGATCGGTGGCATCGAGCCCGCCCGCGCGCTGCTCACCAGCGCGCTGCGGGCCGGCAAGTCGGTGGTCACCGCGAACAAGGCGCTGCTCGCCGAGCACGCCGCGGACCTGTTCGCCGCGGCCGGCCCGTCCGGCGCGGACCTGTACTTCGAGGCCGCGGTCGCCGGCGCGATCCCGCTGCTGCGGCCGCTGCGCGAGTCGCTCGCCGGCGACCGGATCACCCGCGTGATGGGGATCGTCAACGGCACCACCAACTTCATCCTGTCCGAGATGGACACCTCGGGCGCCGGCTATGCGGAGACGCTGAGCGAGGCGTCCCGGCTCGGCTACGCGGAGGCCGACCCGACGGCCGATGTGGACGGTTACGACGCCGCGTCCAAGGCGGCCATCCTCGCCTCGATCGCCTTCCACACCAGGGTCACCGCGGCCGACGTGTACCGCGAGGGCATCGCGTCGGTCACGCCCTCGGACGTGGCCGCGGCGCGGGCGCTGGGCCGCACGATCAAGCTGCTCGCCATCTGCGAGCGGGTGGGGAGCGGCCGCGATCGCGCCACCGAGGCGGTGGCCGTGCGCGTGCACCCGGCGATGATCCCGCGCACGCACCCGCTCGCGGGCGTGGGCGGCGCGTACAACGCGGTCTTCGTGGAGGCCGACGCGGCCGGCTCGCTGATGTTCTACGGCCAGGGCGCGGGCGGCGCGCCGACCGCGAGCGCGGTGCTCGGCGACCTGGTCGCGGTGGCACGCAACAAGGTCGTCGGCGGGCGCGGGCCGGGGGAGTCGTCCTACGCGGCGCTGCCCGTGCGCCCGATCGACGAGGTGGACACCCGCTACCACATCAGCCTCGACGTGGCCGACCGCGCGGGCGTGCTGGCCTCGGTGGCCGCGGTGTTCGCCGAGCACGACGTGAGCATCGCGGCGGTCCGCCAGCAGGGCCGCAGCACGGATGCCAGCCTGGTGATCGTCACGCACTCCGCCCCCGACGCCGCCCTGCGGTCCACAGTGGACAAGATCGCGGGGCTGCCGGTGGTGCGCGAGGTGGTCAGCGTGATGCGAGTGGAAGGCGAGGAGCCATGACAGGGGCCCGCGTCCGGCCGGCGTGGCCCGGCGTGATCCAGGCCTACGCCGACCGGATCCCGCTCCCGGACGGCGCGAAGGTGGTGACCCTGCAGGAAGGCGGCACGCCGCTGCTCGAGGCGCACCACGTCTCCGAGCGGACCGGCTGCCGGGTGTTCCTCAAGGTCGAGGGCGCCAACCCGACCGGCTCGTTCAAGGATCGCGGCATGACCGTGGCGATCACGCACGCGCTCGCCACCGGGGCGAACGCGGTGATCTGCGCGTCGACCGGCAACACGTCCGCGTCGGCCGCGGCATACGCCGCCCGGGCCGGGCTGACCTGCGCGGTGCTCGTGCCGAGCGGCAAGATCGCGATGGGCAAGCTCGCCCAGGCGGTGACCCACGGCGCGCGGATCCTGCAGATCAGCGGCAACTTCGACGACTGCCTCGAGCTGGCGCGCAAGACCGCCGCCGAGTACCCGGTGGAGCTGGTCAACTCGGTCAACCCGGTGCGGCTGACCGGGCAGCAGAGCGCGGCGTGGGAGATCTGCGACGCGCTCGGGCGCGCGCCGGACGTGCACTGCCTGCCGGTCGGCAACGCCGGCAACATCACGGCCTACTGGCAGGGTTACGGCGCCTACGCCGACGACGGGGTGGTGGCGGCCCGGCCACGGATGTTCGGCTTCCAGGCCGCGGGCGCGGCGCCGATCGTGCGCGGCGAGCCGGTGCGCCACCCGGACACGGTGGCCACCGCGATCCGGGTGGGCAACCCCGCGTCGTGGGCCGGCGCGGTCGCCGCTCGGGACGCCTCCGGCGGGCTCATCGACGCGGTCACCGACGAGCACCTGCTCGAGGCGTACCACCTGCTCGCGAGCCGCGAGGGCGTGTTCGTCGAGCCCGCGTCGGCGATCTCGGTGGCCGGCGCGCTGGCCACCGCGGCGGACGGCCGGCTGCCGGCGGGCTCGCTCGTGGTGTGCACGGTGACCGGCCACGGCCTCAAGGACCCGGACACCGCGCTGGCCGACCGGCCGCCGGTGGAGCCCGTGCCCGTGTCGCCCGGTGCGGTCGCGTCCGCGTTGGAGCTGGCTTGAACGTCCGGGTCACCGTTCCCGCGTCGACCGCGAACCTCGGGTCGGGCTTCGACGCGCTCGGCCTCGCGCTCGCGCTGTACGACGTGGTCGACGTGGCGGTGGCCGGCGAGGGAGTCACGGGGACGGTGACCGGCGAGGGCGCGGACCTCCTCGTGGACGAGGACCACGTCGTGGTCCGCGCGCTGCGCGAGACCGCGCGGCGGCTGGGCCTGGAGCTGCCCGGTGTGCGGCTGACCTGCGTGAACGCGATCCCGCACGCGCGCGGGCTGGGGTCGTCCGCCGCGGCGGTGGTGGCGGGCATCGCGGCCGGGTACGCGCTCGCCGACCGCGCGCTGGACGCGGACGCGCTGCAGCTCGCGACGGCGTTCGAAGGGCACGCGGACAACGTCGCGGCCAGCCTCTACGGCGGCCTCACGCTCGCGTGGTCCGAGCCGGGCCCGGTCTACGACGCGGTGCGTTTCGAGCCGCTCGCCGCGCTGCGGCCCGTCGTGCTGATCCCGGACGCGCGGTCCGCGACGAAGCTGACCCGTGGCCTGCTGCCGGCGAGCGTGCCGCACGTCGACGCCGCGTTCGCGGCCGGGCGGTGCGCGCTCGCGGTCCACGCGCTGACCACGATGCCCGCGTTGCTGCTCACCGCGACCGAGGACCGGCTGCACCAGGACTACCGCGCGCAGGCGTGGCCGGACACCCTGCGCGTGGTGCGCGAACTGCGGGAAAACGGTGTCGCCGCAACGGTTTCCGGCGCCGGGCCGACGGTGTTCGCGGCGACCCTGGACGGCCGGCTGCCGGCCGGCGTGGACACCGGCGGCTTCGTGGTGCGCGAGGTCGCGGTCGACCGGCAAGGCGTACGAACGGCGCGGATCGGAACAAATTCCAGGTAGGCGACGTTGTGCGGGTTAGCCACGCCGGACACCCGGTTGTTGCACCCGGATGCAGGTCCGTCTACTCTCAGGGGCGTTCAGTCACCGCGCGTACGGGCGCCCGGTGTCGTTCCCGGGGAATTCTTTCCGGGTCGCATCAATCCGTTGAGATGCCGACTCGGCCAATTGGCCGACGTCGACGCTGGCGGATACCGAAAGCCGTGGTGACCGAGGTAACTCCGCGTTGACGGTCCGTCGTGCGCAATGGCGTAACTGCCAGGTTGGCCGCGGGCGTAAGGCGGTCGATCAACCGGGGCGTAGCGCCGTGCCGAGTCGTCGGGCGGCGGTCCGCTGGTTCACGGGTCCACCACTGGAGGCAGGGACCTGGTCAGGAAGGACATGAGTGAGCAACACTGATCTGCTGGGTAGCGAATCCGCCAATGGCACCGTTGAACCCGCCGCTCCGGCCGCGGACGCCGATGCCACGCCGCGCACCAGCACAAACGGGGGCACGACCAAGCGACGCGCCGGCCTGACGGGCATGGTGCTCGCCGAGCTTCGCGAGCTTGCCGGACAGATGGGCATCACCGGCACGGCCGGGATGCGCAAGGGGGATCTGATCGCCGCGATCAAGGAGCGGCAGGGCGGCTCGTCCGCCGGCCCCGCGCCGGAGAGCTCGGCGGGTTCCGAGACGTTGCCGCTGGGCATCGAGTCGGAGCGGGCCAAGCCGGTCGACCGGCCGGAACAGCCGGCGCGCGACAGCAAGCCGGCCGAGACCGACACGCCCGCCGAGCAGGGCGATGGTGACGGCGACGCGGGCAGCCGCCGGGACGGCAACCGCCGCCGCCGTGCCGGCCGCGCCGCGGGCAGCCCGGACACCGAGCAGCGCGATGACAAGCGGGACGACAAGCGGGACGAGAAGCGCGACGACCGCGGCGGCTCCGACAAGCGCGAGGACGGCCGGGGCGAGCGGAACCAGGACCGCCAGGGCGGCGGCCGGGACCGCAACCAGGACCGCCAGGGCGGGCGCAACCAGAACCGCAACGACCGCAATGAGCGCAACGAGCGCAACGAGCGCAACCGCAACGATCGCAACGACCGGGACAACGGCCCGGACGACGATGACGACGAGGATGGTGGCCGCCGTCGTGGCCGCCGGTTCCGGGACCGTCGCCGTCGCGGTGGCAGCGGCCGGGGCGAGACGCCGGACACCGAGGTGCGCGAGGACGACGTGCTGCTGCCCGTCGCCGGCGTGCTCGACGTGCTCGAGAACTACGCGTTCGTGCGGACGTCGGGCTACCTGTCCGGCCCGAACGACGTGTACGTCTCGCTCTCGCTCGTGCGCAAGTACGGCCTGCGCCGCGGTGACGCGATCACCGGCATGGTGCGCCAGCCGCGCGAGGGCGAGCAGCAGCGGCAGAAGTTCAACCCGCTGGTGCGCGTCGAGACGATCAACGGGCTGGACCCGGAGCAGGCCAGGGGCCGCGCCGAGTTCACGAAGCTGACGCCGCTGTACCCCAACGAGCGGCTGCGCCTCGAGACCGAGCCGCACATCCTCACGACCCGCGTCATCGACCTGGTGATGCCGGTCGGCAAGGGCCAGCGCGCGCTGATCGTGTCACCGCCGAAGGCGGGCAAGACGATGGTGCTGCAGGCCATCGCCAACGCGATCACCACGAACAACCCCGAGGTCTACCTCATGGTCGTGCTCGTGGACGAGCGGCCGGAAGAGGTCACCGACATGCAGCGGTCGGTGAAGGGCGAGGTCATCGCCTCGACCTTCGACCGCCCGCCGTCGGACCACACCACGGTCGCGGAGCTGTCGATCGAGCGGGCGAAGCGCCTGGTCGAGATGGGCCACGACGTGGTCGTGCTGCTCGACTCGATCACCCGCCTCGGCCGCGCGTACAACCTCGCGGCGCCCGCGTCGGGCCGGATCCTGTCCGGTGGTGTCGACTCGACCGCGCTGTTCCCGCCGAAGCGGTTCCTCGGCGCGGCACGCAACATCGAGGACGGCGGCTCGCTGACGATCTTCGCCACCGCGCTGGTGGAGACCGGGTCCGCGGGTGACACGGTGATCTTCGAGGAGTTCAAGGGCACCGGCAACGCCGAGCTGAAGCTGGACCGCAAGATCGCCGACAAGCGGACCTTCCCGGCCGTGGACGTCGACCAGTCCAGCACCCGCAAGGAGGAGCTGCTGCTCCCGCCGGACGAGCTCGCGGTCACCGTGAAGCTGCGCCGCGTGCTGCACGCGCTGGACAACCAGCAGGCCATCGACCTGCTGCTGACCCAGCTGCGCAAGACGCGGACCAACATCGAGTTCCTCATGCAGGTGGCGAAGAACACGCCGTCGGTCAACGACGACTGACCTCCGCACGGTTCGCATCGGCCTGCCGGCACATGATCACCAAGGTGACCAGTGCCGGCAGGCCGATCGCTATCGCGAGCCAGGTGGGCACCGCGAACCCGCCGAACACCAGCCCGGTCACGAAGATCGCGGTCGGGTAGGCGATCCGCACGCCGCGGCGCCGCCGGCGCGGCCAGTGCTCCGGGTGCACGTCGATCAGCGCGGTCACCGCGGCCGCCGCCCCGCACAGGGCGCTGGACATCGTCGCCTGCCACTGCGCGTCGATGAGCACGCCGAGCACCGCGACCAGGCCGAGGACGGCGGTCGCGAACAGGACGGGGACGGCCAGCCAGGCACCTACGGGCAGCGGCCTCCCGGGCGCGTCGAAGTACCCGGACAGCACCCGAGCAGTGTGTCCCCTCGGCACGAACACGATCGGGTGGTTGCGCTGGACGGCCGGCCGGTGCGGCCGACGACGCCGCTCGCGCACGGGCGCGCGGCGGGCGCTCGGCGCGGAATACCCGGGGTACCGGGGCATGTTGAAGGGTTTGCCAGGTCGTCTGGCAGACTGTGAGGTCGAGTCCGGCTCCGGTTCACCCCGGCGAGATCGATGGGGACCCGGCGGCCACTGAGAAAGGGCAAGATCTGTGAAGACCGGAATTCATCCCGAGTACGTCACGACCGAGGTCGTCTGCGGTTGTGGGAACACGTTCACCACGCGCAGCACCAAGAAGTCGGGCAGCATCCACGTGGAGATCTGCTCGAACTGCCACCCGTTCTACACGGGCAAGCAGAAGATCCTCGACACCGGCGGCCGGGTCGCTCGCTTCGAGGCCCGCTACGGCAAGCGGCAGAAGAGCAAGTAGCTTCGCGATCGGCGCCTACCCGTCATCGGGTGGGCGCCGTTTTCATGCCCGGGCGGATCGAGAGAGGAGGCCGAGCAGTTGGACTCGACATCGCTCAAGGAGATGCTGGACGAGTACGCCGAGCTGGAGCGGACGCTGGCGGACCCGGCAGTGCACCGCGACCAGGCTCGCGCGCGCAAGCTCGGCCGCCGCTACGCCGCGCTCACGCCGATCGTGAAGGCGCTGCGGGAGCTGGAGTCGGCCCGCGAGGACCTCACCGCGGCCCGCGAGCTCGCCGCCGAGGACGCGGGGTTCGCGGCGGAGGCCGAGTCGCTCGCGGAGCGGATCCCGGCGCTGGAGGCCCGGCTCACCGAGCTGCTGCTGCCGCGCGACCCGCACGACGCCTCGGACCTGCTGTTGGAGATCAAGTCGGGGGAGGGCGGCGACGAGTCGGCGCTGTTCGCCGGGGACCTGCTGCGGATGTACCTGCGCTACGCGGAGCGGCACGGCTGGCAGGCCGAGGTGCTGGACGGCACGGAGACCGAGCTGGGCGGGTACAAGGACATCACCGTCGCGATCAAGAGCAAGACACCGGCCGCGGACGGCGTGTGGTCGCGGCTGAAGTTCGAGGGTGGCGTGCACCGCGTGCAGCGGGTGCCGGTCACCGAGTCGCAGGGCCGCATCCACACGTCGGCGGCCGGCGTGCTCGTCTACCCCGATGTCGAGGACGTCGAGGTGGAGATCGAGGAGAAGGACCTGCGCGTCGACGTGTTCCGCTCGTCGGGCAAGGGCGGGCAGAGCGTCAACACGACCGACTCGGCCGTGCGGATCACGCACCTGCCGACCGGGATCGTGGTGTCCTGCCAGAACGAGCGGAGCCAGTTGCAGAACAAGACCCGCGCGCTGCAGGTGCTGCGGGCGCGGCTCGTCGCGCTGGCCGAGGAGGAGGCGGCGAAGCAGGCCGCCGACAACCGGCGTAGCCAGGTCCGCACGGTCGACCGCTCGGAGCGGGTGCGCACGTACAACTTCCCGGAGAACCGGATCTCCGACCACCGGGTCAACTACAAGGCCTACAACCTCGACCACGTCCTCGACGGCGACCTGGACGGCGTGCTCGACGCGCTGGCCGCCGCCGACCACGACGAACGCCTGGCCGCCGCCCAGTCCACCTGACCTCGCGGGGTGTGGTGTGCGCGGGGTGGGGCGGGTGGTGTGCGAGGGTGAGCCGGTGACCCGTCAGCCGCTTCGCCTGGCCATCCTCGAGGCCGAGCGCATCCTCGCGGCCGCCGGGGTCGCCTCCCCCCGGGTGGACGCCGAGCTGATCGCCGCGCACGTGCTGGACGTGGAGCGGGGGCGGCTGCCGCTCGTGCCGCTCGTCGACCCGCAGGTCATCGACGCGATGGGGCAGCTGGTGCGCCGGCGGGCCGAACGCGTGCCGCTGCAGCACCTGCTCGGGTGGGCGGTCCTGGGCGACATCACCGTCGAGGTCGGCGCCGGGGTGTTCGTGCCGCGCCCGGAGACCGAGCTGCTCCTGGAGTGGGGGCTCGGCGCGCTCAAGGACAGCGCCGACCCGCTCGTGGTCGACCTCTGCACCGGCTCCGGCGCGCTCGCGCTCGCGTTCGCCCACGCGCGTCCCGACGCGACCGTGCACGCCGTCGAGCTCGACACCGCCGCCCTGGCCTGGGCCCGGCGCAACTCCGACATCCGGGTCGCGGCCGGCGACCGCCCGGTCGTGCTGCACAAGGGCGACGTCGCCGACCCGGCGCTGCTCGCCGACCTCGAGGGCCGGGTCGACCTGCTCGTGTGCAACCCGCCGTACGTGCCGGTGGACACCGCGGTCCCGCCGGAGGTGGGCGAGCACGACCCGTTCGACGCGGTGTTCGCGCCGGAGGAGGGGCTCGCCGTGATCCGCCACGTGGTCGCGGCCGCGGCCCGGCTGCTCGCCCCGGGCGGCGCCGTCGCGATCGAGCACGACGACACGCAGGCCGCGTCCGTGCCCGCGCTGCTCGCCGCCCGCCGGGCGCTGACCGACGTCGAGGACCACGAGGATCTCGCCGGCCGGCCCCGGTTCGTGACCGCGCGTCACGCCCGGAGCGACTAGGGACGGGAGTTCGCGACCATAGCGTCGTAGACGGGTCGCATGCGGGACCACTGCTGCGCCGGGCCGGACGCGAAGATGAAGTACTCGGCCCCGTCGACCAGCCAGTACAGCGCGTGGACGCGCTGGACGCCGCTGCCGTCGTTGTGCTCGTACTCCCACTCGATGGCCGGGTGACCGCCGTAGACGGCCCGGTTGAGCGCGATCCGCTGGTAGTCCGTCGCGCGGTCGGCGAACTGCGACTCGGCGTCGACGTGGCGGCCGGCGATGTCGTCGTTCGGGGCCGGGGCGCCGCCGTAGCCGAGGAAGCGGCCCGCGTCCGCCGGGTCGGCGGCCCGCATCGCGCCGGGTCCGCCCGCGCGGGCGATCCGCCAGCCGAGCGGGATCACCGTCTGTACGTCCGCCGGCCCGGACACGCGCTCGAACCCGCGCGGCGGCTGGCTCGGGGTGGTCGCGGCGCGCGAGCCGTCGTCGGAGGTGTAGGTCGGCGGCGTGGCCCCGGGATCCGCGGCCGACGTGACCTCGGGGCGCACCAGCAGGGTGGCGCCCAGCACGGCGCTCACCAGGATGTACGCAGCGGCGCAACAGACCGCGAGCCACTTGGAGCTCAGCGATCGGATGCTCGCTATCAGTTTCACGTCTGCTACCCCCCGACACGGGTGTACCGAGAGTAACGTGCGCGCCGGGGTGATCCAATGCTTCGTACATGGCAGGACGTGATCGTCAAGTGGCGGCTCGTCCCCGACGACCTCCCCGGTGAGGACTCGGTCGGGCGCGCGCACGCCGACCTGGCGCGTTCCGCCCTGCTCGGCGGCAGGCTCGACGAGGCGCTGCGGCACTTCGAGACGGCCGCCCGGCTGCGGGACGACCCGCTGGACCACGTGGGTGTCGCCGACGTGCACCTCGCGCGCGGCCAGTGGGGCGCCGCGGACGAGGCCTACCGCCGGGCGCTGCACGCGGGCGGGGTGCCCGCGGTGATGGCCAAGCTCGGCATCGGCCAGGTGCTGATCGGCGAGGGCCGGGCCGCCGCCGCGATCGCCGACCTCGAGCACCTCGTCGCCGACCGGCCGGACGACCCCGTGCTGCGGTACTACCTGGCGAGCGCCTGGTACTCGGTGGCCGAGCAGAGCCGCTCGCGCACCGACGACGACACGCTGGTGATCACGAGCGAGCAGCAGCTGCTGATCTGCGAGCAGGCGGCCGAGCGGATCATGGCGCTCAGGGTGGCCGACGAGGAGCTCGCCCGGGGCGCGGAGCACCTGCTCAACGAGATCGACCTGGGCCGGCGGTGGACGTGGGCGCCGGAGGGCATCGCGGTCAGCCTGGCCGTGCTGACGGTGGCGCTGGGGCTGATCACGGTCGTGTCCGGCGGGCTGATGGGCAGCCCGGTCCTGGTGGTCCTCGGGGTGGTGGCCGGCGCCGCCGTGCTCTACGTGGTCGTGTGGCGCTTCCGGCGGCAGACCTGGCGCCGCCGCGCGGACGAGATGTCCGGGCGCATCACCCGGGTCGGCGTCTGAGCCCGAGGGCTAGTGTCTCGTCCGTGAGTGTGGTGTACGACTGCGCGCGAGAGCCCGACCGGGCCGATGGCCTGGCGGCCGCGGCGGGTGCGGTGCGCGCCGGGCGGCTCGTGGTCATCCCGACCGACACGGTGTACGGCATCGGCGCGGACGCGTTCTCCGACACGGCCGTGCGGTCCTTGCTGCAGGCCAAGAACCGCGGCCCGGACATGCCGGTCGGCGTGCTCGTGGGGTCGTGGCAGACGATCGACGGCCTCGTGCTGTCGGTGCCGCAGCCGGCCCGGGCGCTGATCGAGGCGTTCTGGCCGGGCGACCTGTCGATCGTGCTGCCGCACGCGCCCTCGCTGTCCTGGGACCTGGGCCGCAGCCACGGCACGGTCATGCTCCGGATGCCGCTGCACCCGGTGGCCATCGAGCTGCTCCGCGAGGTCGGGCCGATGGCCGTCTCCAGCGCGAACCGCTCGGGCCACCCGCCGGCGGCCACCGTCGACGAGGCGCGCGAGCAGCTCGGCGGCTCGGTCGCGATCTACCTCGACGGCGGCCCGTCCGGGGACCCGGTGCCCTCCACGATCGTCGACCTCTGCGGCGACGAGCCGGTCGTCCTGCGCGAGGGCGCGGTCAGCCTCGACGCGGTGTCGGAAGTGCTGGGCAACGAGGTCCGGACCGCCAAGTAGGCCGCCGCGCGGTCAGTACTTCTCGGGCACCCGGCGCATCGAGTCCAGCGGCGGGCGGTGGTAGTCCGGGTCGGGGGCCTGGCGCGGGGGCAGCTTCAGCTTCGGCGGGTGCACGTCCTCGTAGGGCACCATCGACAGCAGGTGGGAGATGCAGTTCAGCCGCGCCCGCCGCTTGCTGTCCGCTTCGACCACCCACCACGGCGAGTCCTCGACGTCGGTGTGGGCGAACATCTCGTCCTTCGCCTTGGCGTAGTCGAACCAGCGGCGCCGCGCCTCGAGGTCCATTTCGGACATCTTCCACCGCTTGGTCCGGTGTGCGAGCCGATCCTGGAAGCGCTTCTCCTGCTCCTCGTCGGACACCGAGAACCAGTACTTCACCAGCGTGACCCCGGACCGGATCAGCAACCGTTCGAACTCCGGCGCGGCGCGCAGGAACTCCCAGTACTCCTGGTCGGTGCAGAAGCCCATCACGTGCTCGACGCCGGCCCGGTTGTACCAGGAGCGGTCGAACAGCACGATCTCGCCGGCCGCCGGCAGGTGCGCCACGTACCGCTGGAAGTACCACTGCGTCTTCTCCCGCTCGGTCGGCGTGCCGAGCGCGGCCACCTTGCAGAGGCGTGGGTTGAGCGGCTCGCTGATCCGCTTGATGACCCCGCCCTTGCCCGCCGCGTCCCGGCCCTCGAACAGGGCGACCACCCGCAGGCCGCGCGCCTTGACCCAGTCCTGCAGCTTCACCAGCTCGAGGTGCAGGTGGGCCAGGTGGTTCTCGTAGTCGGCCTTCTTCAGCTTGGTCACCACCGAACGGTAACCCCGATCCGGCGCGGTAGCCTGGCTCGGCGCAAGCGCTGACCATCCATGCAGACCGGAGAGAGCAACAGGCTTGGAAACGCCCTTCTGGGGCCCGGACTTCGACGCCCTGGCCAGCACGGATCCCGAGATCGCCGACGTGGTGCTCGGGGAGCTCGACCGCCTCCGCGGCGGTCTGCAGCTGATCGCCAGCGAGAACCTGACCAGCCCGGCCGTACTCGCCGCGCTCGGTTCGACGCTGTCCAACAAGTACGCGGAGGGCTATCCGGGCCGGCGCTACTACGGCGGCTGTGCCAAGGTCGACGTCGCGGAGGAGATCGGCATCGCCCGGGCGAAGGAGCTCTTCGGCGCCGACCACGCGAACCTGCAGCCGCATTCCGGGGCGAGCGCGAACCTCGCCGCCTACGCCGCGTTCTGCGAGCCGGGCGACGTCGTGCTCGCGATGGACCTCAAGCAGGGCGGCCACCTCACGCACGGCTCGAAGGTCAACTTCTCCGGCAGCTGGTTCCGGCCCGTCGCCTACGGCGTGCGCGCGGACACCGAGCTGATCGACTACGACCAGGTCCGCGACCTCGCCCTGACCCACGAGCCCCGCATGATCATCGCCGGGGCCACGGCGTATCCGCGGCTGATCGACTTCGCCGCGTTCCGCGCCATCGCGGACGAGGTCGGCGCGATCCTCATGGTCGACGCGGCGCACTTCATCGGGCTCGTGGCGGGCGAGGCGATCCCGTCGCCGGTGCCGTTCGCCGACGTCGTGACGTTCAGCACCCACAAGGTCCTCCGCGGCCCGCGCGGCGGCATGATCCTCTGCCGCGAGCAGCACGCGAAGGCCGTCGACAAGGCGGTGTTCCCGTTCGGCCAGGGTGGCCCGCTCATGCACGCGGTGGCCGCCAAGGCGGTCGCCCTGCGGGAGGCGTCGACCGTGGCGTTCCGGGACTACGCCGCGCAGGTCGTGGCCAACGCCGCCGCGCTCGCGAAGGGCCTGGAGGGCGAGGGCATGCGGGCGGTGTCCGGCGGCACCGACACCCACCTCGCGCTGCTCGACGTGCGCCCCCTGGACGTCACCGGCGCGGCGGCCGAGCGCCGCTGCGACGCCGCGCGGATCACGCTGAACAAGAACGCCATCCCGTTCGACCCGGCCCCGCCGGCCACCGCGTCCGGCATCCGGATCGGCTCGCCGAGCGTCACCACCCAGGGCATGACCGAGCCCGACATGGCCGAGGTCGCGAGCCTCATCGGCCGCGCCGTGCGGGCCGAGCCGGGCACCACCGCGGGCGACGCCGAGCTCGCGGACGTGGCCGGCGGCGTCTCCCGCCTGGCCGCCGCCCACCCCGCATATCCAGGGGACGCCGGGTGAACCTCGCCCAGGAATTCGCGCCGGCCGGGCTCCCGATCAGGGAGTACCTGCTGGTAGGGCTCACCACCGCGGTGCTGACGTTCCTGTTCACCGGCCTCGTCCGGCGCTTCGCCATCCGGTGGGGGGCGGTCGCGCACCCCCGCCAGCGCGACGTGCACACGGTGCCGATCCCGCGGCTCGGCGGCCTCGCGATGTACATGGGCGTGTGCGGCGGCATGTTCCTCGCCCACCAGCTGCCGGTCCTGCGCCGCGCGTTCGAGTACACCCTCGACCCGATGGCCGTCCTGATCGGCGGCGGGCTGATCGTGCTGGTCGGCATGCTCGACGACCGCTTCGAGCTGGACTCGCTGACCAAGCTCGCCGGCCAGATCACCTGTGCCGGCGTCCTGGTGCTGTTCGGCCTGCAGTGGGTCATCGTGTGGGTGCCGTGGGGCGCGGAGGACGGGCTCGGCTCGCGGCTGGTGCTCGACCAGAACCAGGGCGCGATCGTCACCGTGCTGCTCGTCGTCACCATGGTCAACGCGATGAACTTCGTGGATGGCCTCGACGGGCTCGCGGCCGGCATCGGGCTCATCTCGGCGACCGCGACGTGCGCCTTCTCACTCAACCTGCTCAAGCAGACCGGCGGCGACGTGAACAACTACGCCCCGGCGCTGATCGCGGCGACGCTGGCGGGCGCGTGTCTCGGCTTCCTGCCACACAACTTCCAACCGGCCAAGATATTCATGGGCGACTCCGGCTCGATGCTGCTGGGCCTGATGATGGCCGCCGCGACGACCTCGGCGTCGGGGCGGGTGCCGGACCTGAACCAGACGCAGACCATCGCGCTGCTGTCCCCGCTGCTGGTGGTGGCCGCGGTGCTGTTCGTGCCGCTGCTCGACCTGCTGCTCGCCATCATCCGCCGAACCCGAAAGGGACTCAGCCCCTTCCACGCGGACAAGATGCACCTGCACCACCGGCTGCTGGAGATCGGCCACTCGCAGCGGCGCGCGGTGCTGTTGATCTACCTGTGGGCCGCCGTGCTCGCCTTCGGGGCCGTCGCGCTGACTCTTTTCGACGCGTTCGCGGTCGCCTGCGGGATGGGTATCGGGCTGCTCGTCGCACTCGTCATCTCCGCCATTCCGAGGCTGCGCGAGTCGGGCCGCGAGGCGGGCCGATCCTGACCTTCGAAGGACCACGACTTCGCACCTCAGGCCACTCAAGAGGGGTCGAGAATCGTGTGATAGCGTGCGATTCGTCCCCAAGGGAGGCATTGGGGGCACGCCGGCCGCGACGGCTGGATCCGCCAGGACTTGGGCAGCCGTGTCCGCCGTCGCTTCGACCGACAAGGAGCTTGTGCATGAGTGGTCATCACGTGCCTATAGCCCTCCGGTAGGCCTGGTCGTCGTGACACCTACGCCGCCCAGCCCTCGAGAGCTTCTGGGCGTCGGCTCCGCGATCGCGGGTCTGGTCGCAGGCGGAATGTTGCTGGGCTGGTTCATCGACTCCAAGGCCGACACGTTACCGATTTTCGCGCTTGTCGGTCTCGCGGCCGGAATCACGGCCGCCTGTTTCTACGCGTATTCCAAGTTCCGGCGTTTCATGAAGAATTGAGGTCAGGTTCAGTCGTGTCAGCCATGCAAGCCGCGGCGGCCAACGTTCCTGCCGCCACAGTTCTGAACCTCCGCAAACCGGTGTTCGCCGCCATTCTCGTCGGCTGCGTCGCCCTGGCGGTCTGCGGAGCGCTCGGCCACATCGTGATGGGCGTGCTCGTCATCGTCGGCATGGGACTCGGCCTGTTGAACACCCGCATGCTGCAGAAGTCGGTCGCGAAGGTGATCGCGAGTGACAACCCGAGCAAGAAGGCGATCGGCAAGTCCTCGGTGCCGCGGTTGATGCTGATCACCGTGCTCGCGTTCGCGATCGGCATCTTCGTGCGGCCGGACGGGCTCGGGGTGTTCTTCGGACTCGTCATCTTTCAGTTGATCATCGTTGGTACGACGACCATGTCGGTCATGAAGGAGCGTCGCAAGTGACGGGGCACGTGCTCGCCGCGGAGACGACCATCGAGGTCGGTGTACACAGTGAGTGGCACGTCTTCGGGCTGACTCTGCACGCCGACACGATCGTGGGCACGCTCGTCGCCGCGGCCGTCGTCGTCGGTCTCGGGCTGTTCGTCCGCGCCCGGATCACCTCCGGCGTGCCGAGCGGCGCGCAGCTGTTCTACGAGTCGGTGACGAAGTTCCTGCGCGACCAGGTCGAGTCGCAGATCGGCGTGCGCACCGCGCCGTTCCTGGTGCCGCTGTCCATCGGGCTCTTCGTGTTCATCCTGGCCTGCAACTGGCTCGTGGCGCTGCCACTGCACCACGTCCTGCCGCCGCCGACCGCCGACGTCAACCTGGTCTACCCGCTGGCCCTGATGGTGTTCATCTGGCGGCAGTTCGCCGGTGCCCGCCGCCACGGTGGCGGGTTCCGCCAGCTCAAGCACATCGCCCAGGGCCACCAGCCCGCGCTCGCGCCGCTGTGGTTCATCGAGGAGATCCAGGGCGTCATGTCGCACTCGCTGCGACTCTTCGGCAACATCCTCGCCGGTGGCGTCATGCTCGGGCTCCTGGGCCTGATCCCGGCGTACATCACCTGGCTGCCGACGGCAGGCTGGAAGCTGTTCGACCTGTTCATCGGACTCGTTCAGGCGTTCATCTTCGCCTTCCTGACGATCATCTACTTCGCACAGTCGATGGAGGACCGCTCGGAGGGACACTGAGTCCCCGCGGTTCGCCGCATTCCCAGCACGTACCAAGCAGAAACTAGAAAGGTAGAGGTTAATGGCCGACATTGGAGACGCGATCATCACAGCCGGCGCTTACCTTGGCGGCGGCGTGGCGCTCGCCGGCGGCGCTGCCGGCGCCGCCATCGGTGATGGTCTGGCCGGTAGCCAGCTGGTTGCCGGGATCGCGCGGCAGCCCGAGGCACAGGGCCGGCTGTTCACGCCGTTCTTCCTGACGGTCGGGCTCGCCGAGGGAACCTTCTTCATCAACGTCGCCTTCGCGGCATTGCTTCTCTTCGTCTTCCCCGCTGTGTGACGTATGAGCGTGATCCAGGTAGCGCAGGCAGAGGACAAACCCAACTTCCTCGTGCCGAACGCGACGTTCATCGTCGAGTCGATCATCATCGCGGTAGTGCTGTTCATCTTCTTCCGGTACATCATCCCGCCGGTCCGCCAGGCCTTGCGGGAGCGCAACGAGATGGTCCAGCGGCAGGTCGACGAGAGCCGCCGGGCGAGCGAGAAGTTCGCCGAGGCCGAGCAGCGGCACCGGGAGGCGCTGGCCGAGGCCCGGGCCGAGGCGGCGAAGATCCGCGACACCGCCCGGGCCGAGGGACAGAAGGTGATCGACGACCTGCGCGGTCAGGCCAACGCGGAGGTCGCCAGGCTGCGTGAGGCCGGCGAGCAGCAGCTGGCCGAACAGCGGGCTCGCATCGTCGACGACCTGCAGCCGCAGATCGCCGAGCTGTCGCAGGCGCTGGCCGGCCGGATCGTGGGAGAGCCCGTCGGGGCAGGCAGGAGGCGGGGCAGTGGGTGAGTGGATAGGCGAGCTCATCGCGTTCGTCGTCGTCGTGCTGGTGGTCTGGCGGTATGTCGTGCCGCCGGTGCGCAAGATGATGAAGGCGCAGCAGGAGACGATCGGCAAGCAGGTGGAGGCCGCGCAGGAGGCCACCAAGCGCCTGGCCGAGGCGGAGAACAAGTACAGCGACGCGCTCGCTGAGGCTCGGACCGAGGCGGCGAAGATCCGCGACCAGGCCCGGGCCGACGGTCAGCGGATCGTCGAGGAGATGCGGGTCCAGGCCGAGCACGAGCTCGAGCGGATCCGCCAGCGCGGTCAGGAAGAGCTGGTCAACCAGCGCCAGCAGGTGGTCCGCGAGCTGCGGGAGCGCATCGGGCGGCTGTCCGTGGAGTCGGCGGGCGAGCTCGTCGAGCGGCACCTGTCGACCGACGCCAAGCGCAAGGCGACCGTGGACCGCTTCCTGGACGAGCTCGACTCCATGGGCGCGGCCGAGGGCATGGCCGCCGCCACGAAGGGTGATGCGTGATGCAGGCCGCGAGCAGGGAAGCTCTGGCCACCGCCACGGCGGGGCTGGACGAGCGGACCGGGAGCGCCTCCGTCGCCACGCTGCGGACGCTGGCGGGCGAGCTGTTCGACCTCGCCGCCGTGCTGATCCGCGAGCGGACGCTGCGGCGGATGCTGACCGACCCGGCGACGCCGGAGCCCGAGCGGGCCCGGCTCGCCGACGCGGTCTTCGGGGGCAAGGTCGGCGACCTCGCCACCGAGACGCTGACCGGTCTCGTCACGGCCCGCTGGTCGGCGTCGGGCGACCTGGCCGACGCGGTCGAGGCACTCGCCCGGCGCACGCTGCTGGCGGTCGCCGAGCGGGACGGCTCGCTCGAGGACGTGGAGGACGAGCTGTTCCGGTTCGCCCGGGTGCTCGACTCGGACGTCCAGCTGCGGGAGCTGCTCTCCGACGGCAACCAGCCCGAAGCCGGCCGGCGGGAGCTGCTGGACCAGCTCGTGGCCGACAAGGTCGGGCCGGTCACCCTCGGGCTGCTGCGGCAGGCCGTGCGGCTGCGCCGTGGACGGCCGCTGGACGCCGTGGTCAACAACCTGGCCGAGCTCGCCGCGGCCCGGCGTGAGCGGTCCGTCGCGCGGGTCACCGCCGCGTCCCCGCTGACGGCCGAGCACGAGCGGCGGCTCGCGGATGCCCTCTCGCGCATCTACGGCCGGCCGGTGTCGGTGCAGGTGGAGCTCGACCCCGAACAGCTGGGCGGGCTCGTCATCCGGGTCGGCGACGAAGTGATCGACGGGAGCGTCGCGACGCGCCTCGCACTGGCGCGCCAGGAGCTGTCCGGCTGAGTGCGGCACGCACGACAGCCCCAAGAACCACATTCAGGCAATAAGAGAGCAGGGACCGAATAGCCATGGCGGAGCTGACGATCTCCTCAGACGAGATCCGGAGCGCGATCGAGAACTACGTCTCCAACTTCTCGCCCGAGACCTCGCGCGAGGAGGTGGGCACCGTCACCCTGTCCGGTGACGGCATCGCCCGGGTCGAGGGCCTTCCATCGGCCATCACCAGTGAGCTGCTGGAGTTCGAGGGCGGCGTGCTGGGCGTCGCGCAGAACCTCGACGTGCACGAGATCGGCGCGGTCATCCTCGGCGAGTACGACAAGATCGAGGAGGGCCAGGCGGTCAAGCGGACCGGCCGGGTCCTCTCGGTGCCGGTGGGCGACAACTTCCTCGGCCGGGTGATCGACCCGCTGGGCGCGCCCCTCGACGGCCTCGGCGACATCGAGTCGACCGAGCGCCGCGCCCTGGAGCTGCAGGCGCCGAGCGTGATCAACCGGCAGCCGGTGAAGGAGCCGCTGCAGACCGGCATCAAGGCGATCGACTCGCAGACGCCGATCGGCCGCGGCCAGCGCCAGCTGATCATCGGCGACCGCAAGACCGGCAAGACCGCGGTCTGCGTCGACACGATCATCAACCAGAAGGACAACTGGGCGTCCGGCGACGACAAGCAGCAGGTGCGCTGCATCTACGTCGCGATCGGCCAGAAGGGCTCCACGATCGCGGGTGTGCGCCAGGCGCTCGACGACGCCGGTGCGCTGGAGTACACGACGATCGTCGCGGCGCCCGCGTCCGACGCCGCCGGCTTCAAGTGGCTCGCCCCCTACACCGGTTCGGCGCTGGGCCAGCACTGGATGTACCAGGGCAAGCACGTCCTGATCGTGTTCGACGACCTCACCAAGCAGGCCGAGGCCTACCGCGCGATCTCGCTGCTGCTGCGCCGCCCGCCGGGCCGCGAGGCGTTCCCCGGCGACGTCTTCTACTTGCACTCCCGCCTGCTGGAGCGCTGCGCGAAGCTGTCCGACGAGCTGGGCGCCGGCTCGATGACCGGCCTGCCGATCATCGAGACCAAGGCGAACGACGTGTCGGCCTACATCCCGACCAACGTCATCTCGATCACCGACGGCCAGTGCTTCCTCGAGACCGACCTGTTCAACCAGGGCGTTCGCCCGGCGATCAACGTCGGCATCTCGGTCTCCCGCGTCGGTGGCTCCGCGCAGATCAAGGCCATGCGCAAGGTCGCCGGCTCGCTGCGGCTGGACCTGTCCCAGTTCCGTGAGCTGGAGGCGTTCTCCGCGTTCGCCTCCGACCTCGACGCCGCCTCCCGCGCCCAGCTCGACCGCGGCACGCGGCTGGTGGAGATCCTCAAGCAGCCGCAGTACTCGCCGATGTCGGCCGAGGAGCAGGTGGTCGTGATCTACGCGGGCACCCGTGGCCACCTCGACGCCGTCCCGGTCGGCGACGTGCGCCGGTTCGAGGCCGAGCTCCTCGACCACGTGCGTCACCACGAGGAGGGCCTGCTCAAGGAGATCCGCGACACCAAGGACCTCTCCGACGACGCCGAGGAGCGGCTGGCCAACGCGATCAAGGCGGTCCTCGAGCAGTTCACGACCTCCGACGGCAAGTCGGTGGTCAACGAGGCCGGGGCCGACGCCCTGGACGCCGACGAGGTCGAGCACGAGTCGGTCAAGGTCCGGCGGGCCGCGCCGGCCAAGAAGTGACCGGGTAGCACACCATGCCTGCACAGGTACGCATCCTCCGCCGAAGGATCCGCGCGACACAGTCGATGCGGAAGATCACCAAGGCGCAGGAGCTGATCGCCACCTCGCGGATCGCCAAGGCCCAGTCCCGGGTCGAGGCGGCCCGGCCGTACACCGACGGGATCACGGGCGTCGTCTCGGCACTCGCCGAGACCGCGGCGCTGGATCACCCGCTGCTCGTCGAGCGGGAGAACCCGCAGCGCGCCGCCGTCCTGGTCGTGACCAGCGACCGCGGCCTGGCGGGCGGCTACAACGCCAACGTGCTGCGCCGGGCCGAGGAGCTGCAGGCCCTGCTGCGCGAGCAGGGCAAGGAGCCCGTGCTCTACGTGATCGGCCGCAAGGGCGTGAACTACTACCGGTTCCGCCAGCGCGAGCTCGCCGACTCGTGGACGGGCTTCTCCGAGCAGCCCACCTACGCGGCGGCCGCCGAGGCGGCCCGGACGCTCGTGGCCGCGTTCCTCGTCGGCACCGAGTACGAGGAGCACGCCGACGAGGACGTGGCGACGACGAGCGTGGACGAGCTCCACATCGTCTACACCGAGTTCCGGAGCATGCTGTCCCAGACGCCCAACGCGCACCGGCTGGCCCCGCTGGAGGTCGAGTACGGCGCGGAGGACGTCGGCCCGTCGCCGTCGTACGAGTTCGAGCCCGACCCGGAGGAGCTGTTCGGGTCGCTGCTGCCGCGCTACCTGTCCGCCCGGGTCTGGACGGCGCTGCTGGAGTCGGCCGCCTCGGAGTCCGCGTCCCGGCGCCGCGCGATGAAGGCGGCGACGGACAACGCGAACGACCTCATCCGGGACCTGACCCTCGAAGCCAACCGGGCCCGCCAGGCCCAGATCACCCAGGAGATCAGCGAGATCGTCGGGGGCGTTGACGCGCTCGCGGCCGCCGCAGGAAGTGATGACTGACCTATGACTGCCACTGTTCCCTCCGCGACGTCCGCGCCGACGACCGCAGGTCGTGTCCTGCGAATCACCGGCCCCGTCGTCGACGTCGAGTTCCCCCGCGACGCGATGCCCCCGCTGTTCACCGCGCTGCACGCGGAGGTGGACTTCGAGGAGCTCGCCAAGACGCTGACCCTCGAGGTCGCCCAGCACCTCGGCGACAACGTCGTCCGCACGGTCTCCATGCAGCCCACCGACGGCCTGGTGCGCGGCAAGGAGGTCGTCAGCACCGGCAAGCCGATCTCCGTGCCGATCGGCGACGAGGTCAAGGGCCACGTGTTCAACGCGCTCGGCGCCTGCCTGGACGAGCCCGGCTACGGCGAGAAGCTCGAGCACTGGGGCATCCACCGCCCGGCGCCGGCGTTCGACCAGCTCGAGGGCCGCACCGAGATGCTGGAGACCGGCCTCAAGGTCGTCGACCTGCTCACCCCGTACGTGCGTGGTGGCAAGATCGGCCTGTTCGGCGGCGCCGGCGTGGGCAAGACGGTGCTCATCCAGGAGATGATCAACCGCATCGCCCGCAACTTCGGTGGTACGTCGGTGTTCGCCGGCGTCGGCGAGCGCACCCGTGAGGGCAACGACCTGTGGCTGGAGCTGCAGGAGGCCAACGTCCTCAAGGACACCGCGCTGGTGTTCGGTCAGATGGACGAGCCGCCGGGCACCCGCATGCGCGTCGCGCTGTCCGCGCTGACCATGGCGGAGTGGTTCCGCGATGTGAAGGGCGTCGACGTCCTGCTGTTCATCGACAACATCTTCCGGTTCACCCAGGCGGGTTCCGAGGTCTCCACGCTGCTCGGCCGCATGCCGTCCGCGGTGGGCTACCAGCCGACCCTGGCCGACGAGATGGGCGAGCTGCAGGAGCGGATCACGTCGACCAAGGGCCGGTCGATCACCTCGATGCAGGCGATCTACGTGCCGGCGGACGACTACACCGACCCCGCGCCGGCCACCACGTTCGCCCACCTGGACGCCACGACCGAGCTGTCCCGGGCGGTGTTCTCCAAGGGCATCTTCCCGGCGGTGGACCCGCTGGCCTCCAGCTCGACCATCCTCGACCCGGCCATCGTCGGCGAGGAGCACTACCGGGTCGCGCAGGAGGTCATCCGGATCCTGCAGCGCTACCAGGACCTGCAGGACATCATCGCCATCCTCGGTGTCGACGAGCTGTCCGAAGAGGACAAGCAGCTGGTCGGCCGGGCGCGGCGCATCGAGCGGTTCCTGTCGCAGAACATGATGGCGGCCGAGCAGTTCACCGGCCAGCCGGGTTCGACGGTGCCGCTCAAGGAGACCATCGAGGCGTTCGACAAGCTCACCAAGGGCGAGTTCGACCACATGCCCGAGCAGGCGTTCTTCCTCATCGGTGGCCTCGAGGACCTGGACCGCAAGTACCACGAGATCACCAAGAAGTGACGCCGGAACGCATCGATCGCATAGGAGACTCACGTGGCTGACATGCACGTTGAGCTGGTGGCGCCGGACCGGCAGCTCTGGGCCGGTCAGGCGACGTTCGTGTTCGCACGGACCACCGCCGGTGAGATCGGCATCCTGCCGCGGCACGTCCCGCTGGTCGCCGAGCTCGTGGCGGGCGAGATGGTCCGGATCGACACGGTGGACGGCGACGAGTTCCACGCCGCGGTCCACGGCGGCTTCCTGTCGGTGACCGAGGAGGGCGTGACGATCCTCGCCGAGGACGCCGAGCCGGCGGCGGAGATCGACGTCGAGCAGGCCCGTCGCGACTTCGAGAGCGACGACGAGGAGGTCCGCGACCGGGCCCGGGCCCGGCTGCGCGCGGCCGGTCACTCGGCGGTCTGACCAGCGACTTCACCACGACGACGCCCCCGGCACCACCGGGGGCGTCGTCGTCTCGTGTCTACTTCGGACGGTGCGGTTGGTGACCTTGCTCACCGAGGTGGGCGATGGCCTCCGGTGGTGACGTCGACAACAGACCATTTACACTGCGAGAGCCCCGGATCGATGCTCGGACGAGGGAGGCACGGCGTGGCCGACATGTCTGTTCAGCTGTTCGTACACCTGTGCGCCGCGACGATCCGCCGGCCCCGCGCCGCTGGGCTGATGGACTGAGGTCGGCGAGCAGGGGCGGGCCGTGGACATCACCGTGATAACCGGAGCGGTCCTGGTCCTCGCCCTCGTCGTGCTGGGCTGGCTCACGGTGCGCCGGCTGCGGGCGCTGCGTTCGGGCGGCGTGCACGCCTCGTTCCGTACCCGCCTCGACGCCTCCGGCAAGGGCTGGCACCTCGGCGTGGGCCGCTATCAGGGCGACGAGTTCGTCTGGTTCCGCGTGCTGAGCCTGCGCCCGGGCCCGGACCGGATCATTCACCGCAGCGGCCTCGAGATCGCCGACCGCCGCGACCCGTCGGGCGCGGAGCTGTACGGCATGCCACCTGGTTCCCGCGTGCTGCGGGTGTCGGACACGGGCGGCTCGACGGGGGAGCCGGAGATCGAGATCGCCATGAGCCCGGACGCCCTCACGGGCTTCCTGTCGTGGCTGGAGTCCGCCCCGCCCGGCCGCCTGCCCTGGGCCTCCTAGGCCTTGTGCGCCTTGGCGGCGGCGAAGCAGTACACGCCGTACGCGGCCAGTCCCAGCGCCACGAGGCACAGCAGCACGGTCCCGAACGGCTGAGCCGCGAGCGTCTTGAGCGCCGCGTCCAGCCCGCCCGCCTCCTTGGGGTCGTGGTTCAGCGCGGCGAACCCGATCAGCACCCCGATGATGCCGAACGTGACGCCCTTCGCGATGTAGCCGAACACGCCGAGCCGGCGCACCCAGTGCTGCGTGCCGGCCGGCAGGTCGCCCAGGTCCAGATCGCGCACGAACGACTTGCGGAAGCCCTTCGACGCGGTGAAGATCCCGTACCCGATGATGATCAGCGCGACCAGGGCCACGAGGAACGGGCCGGCCGGCAGCGCCAGCAGCTTCGCGGTCATCGTCTGCTGCTGGTCACCCGATCCGCTCGAACCCGACCCGGTCGCGTACGCCACGGTCGTGACACCGAGCGCGATCACGATGAGGGCCCGGCCCACGGCGCCGATCCGCTTGCGCGTGCGCTTGCCCTCCTTGGGGACCCACTGGTAGCCCTTCGCCGCGAGCAGCAGCTGCCAGGCGCCGAACGCGAACAGGCCGACGGCCAGGATCCACAGGAGGATCCCGCCCAGTCCGGTCGACCCGACCTCCTGGATCGCGCCCTTCTGGTCGGCGCGCTCGGACGTGTCACCGAACGCGACGCGTACCGCGAGGTAGGCCACCAGCAGGTGGACCACTCCGTAGCAGACCATCCCGGCACGGCCGAGCACCTGCGCGGACTTGCTGTTCTTCGCTCTGGTGGCGTGCGTGTGGGCGATGTTCACGGGGAGCCTCCTCGGGGACCGGGGAGGAGATACCCGCACTCGGCCCTATCGGAAACGGGCCATTTGCAGTAACCGTCAGCGCCCGCCGCCCGGTGACCACAGCACGTCGCCGCCCGGGTTCGCCACCCGGGAGAGCACGAACAGCAGGTCCGACAGCCGGTTCAGGTACCGCGCGGCCAGCGGGTTCGTGTGCTCGGCGTCGGTCTCCAGGAGCCGCCACGCGCTGCGCTCGGCACGCCGCGTCACGGTCCGGGCCACGTGCAGCAGCGCCGCGCCGGCGGTGCCGCCGGGCAGGATGAACGAGCTCAGCTTCGCCAGCCGCGCGTTGAAGTCGTCGCACCAGCCCTCGAGGCGCTCGACGTAGGGCTCGGTGATCCGCAGCGGCGGGTACTTCGGGTCCGGCACGACCGGCGCGCACAGGTCGGCGCCGACGTCGAACAGGTCGTTCTGGATCGCCCGCAGCACGTCGGCCAGCTCGTCGGTGAGCCCGCCCATCGCGACCGCGACGCCGATCGACGCGTTCGCCTCGTCGACGTCGGCGTACGCCGCCAGGCGCGGGTCGGTCTTGGGCACCCGCCGCCCGTCCCCGAGCGCGGTGGTCCCGTCATCGCCGACCTTGGTGTACACGCGGGTGATGTGAACGGCCATGCGCCCGACGATACGGGGAGGCGGGACGGGCGGACCTAGCGCGGGGTTAGCAGCGTTTTGCCTACTGTCGCTCGGGACTCGATTGCCGCGTGGGCGTCGGCGGCGCGGTCGAGCGGGTAGCGCCGGCCGATCAGCGGGCGCAGCCGGCCCGCGGCGGCCTCGGCGAGCGCGCTGCGCGTCGCCGCGCGCAGCTGGTCGGTCGTCGGGGCGTTGCGCAGCAGCGTGACGCCTCGCGCCGCCGCCTCGTCGGCCGTGACGGGGCTCCAGGTGCCGCTCGCCAGGCCGTAGCTGAGCATCCGCCCGCCGCGGGGGAGCAGCCCGAACGCGGCCCGGGCGACGTCCCCGCCGACCCCGTCGAGCACGACGTCGACCGGCGCCACGTGCGCCGCCCAGCCCGGCTCGCGGTAGTCGACGACCTCGTCGGCGCCCAGGTCACGGGCGACGTCGAGCTTGCGCGTCCCGCCGGCCGCGGCCACCACGTGCGCACCGGCCGCCTCGAGCAGCTGCACGAGCAGGGTGCCGACCCCGCCCGCGGCCGCCTCGACGAGCACCCGCTCGCCCGGCTTGGGCTCCGCGGTCCGCACGAGCAGCGTCGCGGTGCGGCCGTCCGCCAGCAGCGCGGTCGCCACGTCCAGCTCGACGCCGTCCGGTACCGCGAACGCGTCCGCCACGGCCACGACCGCGCGCGAGGCGTAGCCGCCCGACCCGCCCGTGCCGGCCACCACGCGGGTGCCCACGAGGGCGGGGTCCACGTCCTCGCCGACCGCGGTGACCACGCCGCCGACGCCGTTGCCGGGCACGAACGGCGGCGTCGCGGTGTACGGCCCGCGGCCGGTGGCGCGGAACTGCGTCTCGATGAACGTGATGTTCGCGTACGCCACGTCCACCAGCGCCTGGCCGGGCCCGGGTTCGGGGTCGGGCACGTCCCGGGCGACGAGCACCTCTGGCCCGCCGAACTCCGTCAACCACACGGTTCTCATGGGGCCAGCGTGCAACCTCTACCTACGTCGAGGTCAATCCGGCGGCTCGGTCGGCGCCGGCGGTTCCGTCGGCGCCGCGGGCCCCGCCGGTGCGGGTGGTTCGGTCGGCGCGGCGGGGCCGACCGGTGCCGGTGGCTCGGTGGGCGCGGCCGGCCCGGTGGGCGGTGGCGTCTCCGCCGGTTCCGCCGGTTCGGGTGACTCGGCATGCCAGATCGGCGCCGACGAGCTCACCATCGCGCCCGCGAGCGCGGGCTTCGGGAAGATCTTCTCTCGGTACACGTAACCCACGCTAGCCAGCCCGACCACCACCAGCACGACGAGCGCGAGCCAGAACCCGACTCCGGAGTGGATGAGCCGGTCGGCGATGTCGTCGGCGGTCAGGGGCTGGTCGGGGGAGTAGTCGCGCGCGTCGTCGGTGAGCTGGCCGGCCAGGCTCGACTGCGCGACGACCTGCGTGACGATCATCAGCACGCCCGCCAGCACGGCGAGCGCCGCCCCGCCGAACATCCGCTGCCGCACCTGCTGCGCGAGCCGCGGGACGAACGGCAGCGCGATGCCCGCGAGGAGCACGATCCCCAGGATGACGGCGAGGACCTGGACGCCCGGGTCCGGCGCCGGCTCGGGTGCGCCCGCCGAGCCGGGCAGCTCGGTCAGCATGTCCTCCAGGCCCGCCGGGACCTTGACGTCCGGCCGTGTCCCGGTGGCGAGCTGCGCGCCGTTGTAGTCGGCCCCGATGGAGCCGAACTCGCCCACGTCGCAGGAGACCGACAGGAACGGCAGGAACAGGAACACCAGGAGCACCAGCGCGAACCCGCCGGGGCTCACCAGTCTCGACAACGCCTTCATCGCTTCCCCTCTGCGCCGACCTCGCGTCGAAACCGGCAGGGTAGCGGAACCGCACCCGCCCGCCGACGTCCTGCACCGGCGGTGGGGCATGATGGGCGCTCGTGACGGAGCACTTCCAGGTTCATGGTGGGGCGCGGCTGTCCGGTGAGGTCGAAGTGGTCGGCGCGAAGAACAGCGTGCTGAAGCTGATGGCCGCCGCGCTGCTCGCGGAGGGCACCACCACCCTCACCAACTGCCCGCAGATCCTGGACGTCCCGCTGATGGCGGAGGTGCTGCGCAGCCTCGGCTGCGAGGTCACCATCGAGGTCGACACGGTCACCATCACCACGCCCGCCGAGCTCGACTACCACGCCGACTCGGCCGCGATGGGCAAGCTCCGCGCCTCGGTCTGCGTGCTCGGTCCGCTGGTCGGCCGGTGCAAGCGCGCGGTCGTCGCGCTGCCCGGCGGGGACGCGATCGGGTCGCGGCCGCTGGACATGCACCAGAACGGCCTGCGCCAGCTGGGCGCGCACAGCGAGATCGAGCACGGCTGCGTCGTCGCCGAGGCCGAGGGCCTGCACGGCGCGCAGATCTGGCTCGACTTCCCGAGCGTGGGCGCCACCGAGAACATCCTGATGGCCGCCGTGCTCGCCGACGGCACGACGATCATCGACAACGCCGCGCGCGAGCCGGAGATCGTCGACCTGTGCACGATGCTGCTGCAGATGGGCGGCAAGATCGAGGGGGCCGGCACCTCGACGCTCACCGTGCACGGCGTGCCGGCGCTGCAACCGGCCGAGCACCGGGTCATCGGCGACCGCATCGTGGGCGCGACCTGGGCCTTCGCCGCGGCGATGACCCGCGGGGACATCACCGTGCGGGGCGTGGACCCGCACCACCTCGACCTGGTCCTGGAGAAGCTGCGCACCGCGGGGGCGGAGGTCTCGATCCCCGGTGACGGTGATGGCGGGGACGGCCTGGCGTTCCGCGTGGTCCAGCGCGACCGGCCGGCCGCGGTCGACTTCGTGACGCTGCCCTACCCGGGCTTCGCCACCGACCTGCAGCCCTTCGCCATCGCGCTGACCTCGATCGCCGACGGCACGTCGATGATCACGGAGAACCTGTTCGAGGCGCGCTTCCGGTTCATCGAGGAGATGATCCGGCTCGGCGCCGACGCCCGTACCGACGGCCACCACGCCGTGATCCGCGGCGTGGCGCTGCTGTCCAGCGCGCCGGTGTGGGCGTCGGACATCCGGGCCGGTGTGGGCCTGGTGCTCGCCGGCCTGTGCGCGGAGGGCGTCACCGAGGTCTGGGACGTCTTCCACATCGACCGCGGCTACCCGGGCCTGGTGGAGAACCTGATCAACCTGGGCGCCGACGTCCGCCGCGTGGCCGCCGCGCCCGAGCGCGCCTAGCGGTCCGCGTTCGCGCGCCGCCGCTCGCGCACCCGCCTGGTCGCGAAGACCGCCACGGCCAGCACGGTCAGCCCCAGGACGACGTACTGGAACCAGCCGGCGTACTGGTCGACCAGCTGCCAGCTCGCGCCGAGGGCGTAGCCCGCGATGATCAGTCCGGTGTTCCAGATCAGGCTGCCGGCCGCGGTGCAGGCCACGAACTTCCACAGGGGCATGCGCGCCACCCCGGCGGGCAGCGAGATCAGGCTGCGGAACACCGGCACCATCCGCCCGAGGAAGACCGCCTTCGTGCCGTGCCGGGCGAACCACCGCTCGGTGCGGTCGAAATCGGCCGCCTTCATCAGCGGCACCCGGATGAGCAGCGCCCGCGCGCGATCGCGGCCCAGCCACGCGCCGAGCAGGTAGATGACGAGCGCGCCCGCGACCGAGCCCGCGGTCGTCCACAGGATCGCGCCGACGAGGCTCAGCGTGCCCTGGCTCGCCGCGAACCCGGCCAGCGGCAGCACCAGCTCGCTCGGCACCGGCGGGAAGACGTTGTCGAGGCCGACGAGCAGCGCGGCGCCGAACCCGCCGAGCGCGTCCATCGCGTCGACGGCGAGGCCGGCCACGCCGCTGGGCTCGGCGGCGGGCTCGGCGGCGGCGGTCAGGACCATGTGCGCTCGCTCCCCGGATCGGTTCCTCCGGTCCGGGTACCCGCCGCCAGGTGGGACGAAAACCTCGCCGAAGATCGTTGTGCGGGAGGCTCGTGGCGAGTATGACAATGGGGCACTTCGCGCCCACTCGGGAAGGGGTCGGCATGCGCACCCGCCGGATCGGTTCGGCTTTATCCGTAGGAGTCCTGCTCGTCTCGGCACTCGCGGCCGGCGGCACCACCGCCGGCGCCGACCGGCAACCGCCGGGCAAGACCCCGGTCGCGGTCGGGTACGGCGGCGCGGTGGTGTCCGACACCGCCGAGTCGACCGAGGCCGGCCTCGACGTGCTCCGCCGGGGCGGCACCGCGGCCGACGCGGCGGTCGCCGTGGCCGCGACGCTCGGTGTGACCGACCCGTACGTGGCCGGTTTGGGCGGTGGCGGCTACTTCGTGCACTACGACGCGCGGACCCACCGGGTGTCCACGATCGACGGCCGGGAGACCACGCCGCGCGCGGGCAGCGACACGATGTTCGTCGATCCCGCGACCGGCCAGCCCTACCCCTTCCCGGTCGCGGTGACCAGCGGGCTCGGCGTCGGCGTGCCGGGCATGCTCGCCACCTGGGAGCGCGCGCTGCAGCGGTGGGGCCGCTTCGACCTCGCCGACAACCTGAAGCCGGCGATCAAGGTGGCGGACCACGGGTTCACCGTGGACGCGACGTTCCGCGAGCAGACCCGGCAGAACCAGACCAGGTTCAGCCAGTTCGGCGCCACGCGCGAGCTGTTCCTGCCCGGCGGCGAGCTGCCGGTGGTGGGCTCGACCCTGCGCAACCCGGATCTCGCGGACACCTACCGCGAGATCGCCCGGCGGGGAATCGGCGCGCTGTACGGCGGCTCGGTCGGCCGCGACCTGGTGGACGCGGTGCGGACGCCGCCGGTCGCGCCCGACGCGACGATCGACCCGCTGCCGGGCCTGATGACCGTGCGGGACCTGAAGGACTACCGCACGATCGACCGGCAGCCGACGCACGTGGGCTACCGCGGGTACGACGTGTACGGCATGGCCCCGTCGTCCAGCGGTGGCATCACGGTCGGGGAGTCGCTGAACATCCTCGGCAAGTTCGACGTGTCCGGCATGGACCGGGTGCAGGCGCTGCACCACTACCTGGAGGCCACCCGCCTCGCCTTCGCCGACCGCGGCCGCTACCTCGGCGACCCGGCCTATGTGGACGTTCCGCAGCGGCAGCTGCTGTCGGACCGGTTCGCCGCGCAGCGGGCGTGCGAGATCGACCCGGCGCACGCGGCGACGAGCCCGGTGCCCCCGGGCGACCCCAACGGCCCGGGCACGTGCACCGCGACCGGGGCCGCCACGCCGGATGGCAACCAGGGCGTGCACACGAACCACTTCGTGGTCACCGACCGGTGGGGCAACGTGGTGTCGTACACGAACACCATCGAGCAGCTGGGCGGCAGCGGCATCGTGGTGCCGGGCCGCGGTTTCCTGCTGAACAACGAGCTGACGGACTTCAACTTCGCCCCGACCCAGGGTGACGCGCCCGACCCCAACCTGGCCGCCCCGGGCAAGCGGCCGCGCTCGAGCATGTCCCCGACGATCGTGCTCCGCCACGGCAAGCCGTTCCTGGCGGTCGGCTCACCCGGCGGCGCGACGATCATCACGACCGTGATCCAGATCCTGATGAACCGGCTGGACCTGGGCATGTCACTGCCGGACGCGATCGCCGCGCCCCGGGCCTCCCAGCGCAACGCGGCCACGACGCAGGCCGAGCCGGCGTTCCTGGAGCTGCCGGAGGTGGCGGGCCTGCAGGCCCTGGGCCAGACCTTCGCGGTGAACAACACCTCACCCCTGGACCCGACCATCAAGACCGACGGCAACATCGGCGTGGCGTCGGGCCTGGAGTTCCTGGGCCACGGCAAGGTCATCGCGGCCGGCGAGCCGCAGCGGCGCGGCGGCAGCGCGGCGGGCGTGGTGCATCCGTCGCATTAGGACAGCGTTAGGGCAGCGCTAGAACGCAGGACGGCCGGGTCGCCACCACTGGTGGCGGCCCGGCTCGCTTGCTAGGGGTTCCTCAGCAACACGTCGATCGCGGCGGCCTCGTCGTTCGGGAACACGAGGATGCGCAGGCCCACCCCGTCCTCGGCGGGGACCGTGGTGGCCTGGACCCCGGCCTCGCGCAGCTGGTCCTCGACCGCCCGCGCCGCCGTCGCGGACGGCACCTTCGCCACCTCGCGCAGCAGCCCGTAGTCCTTGCGGTGGGCCTTGTCGGTGTCGAGGCTCGACGCCCACCGCAGCACCAACGCCAGCAGCCCGACGACCACCAGCGGGATCAGCAGCGAGTAGTAGCCCACGCCACCATTGTCCGGCACCCGCGCGAAAATGGAACTACGCGTCCCGCAGGTCGCCCCGGCCGTCCTCGGTGGTGAGCAGGTAGACCTCGTGCGCGGCGGCCGGCCGCTCGGGCACGGACCGGTCGTCGTCCGCGACGGCCGCCCAGAACTCCTCCTCCGACGCCGCGTCGCCCACGACGATCCACTGCGGATCGGCGTGCCGCGCCACCCACACCCGGCAGCGGCGCAGGCCGCGGCCGTAGAGCGCGCCGTCGGTCGGCGGGTCGCCGTCCATCGTGCCCAGCAGCACCGCGCGGTGCTCGCCCGCGCAGTCCCGCCGCAGCAGCCGGCGCGCCCACCACCCGCGCAGGTGCTCGGCCGCCGAGTCGGCGAAGTCCTCCGCCGCGTCCTCGGCGCCCTGGTCGGCGTTCGAGTAGGCCGGCCGCTCGACCCGCACCAGCAGGTCGTGCCGGCACAGCAGTCCGGAGTAGCGGTACAGGCGGAACTCGCGCCCGGCGGGTGCCATGACCGCAGACGGTAGTCAGCGCATCCGGCCTGTGAGGAATTGCACCCGGTGGAAGTGGTTACCGCTCAGTACGCTCAGGAGATCCGCGCGAGAGCCACGCGTCACGGAGGTGTCCGATGCCGTATCCGACCGATGACGAGCGGGACCGGCCGTGGGTGATGCGCACCTACGCCGGGCACTCCTCGGCGGCGGCCTCGAACCGCCTGTACCGGCGCAACCTGGCCAAGGGGCAGACCGGCCTGTCGGTGGCCTTCGACCTGCCCACCCAGACCGGCTACGACCCCGACCACGTGCTCTCCCGCGGCGAGGTCGGCAAGGTGGGCGTGCCGGTCGGCCACATCGGCGACATGCGCCAGCTCTTCGACGGCATCCCGCTCGCCGAGGCCAACACCTCGATGACGATCAACGCCACCGCGATGTGGCTCTTCGCCCTCTACGTCTCGCTCGCCCAGGAGCAGGCCGAACAGGCCGGCGCGGACTGGCACGAGGTCGTCGGCGAGCTCAGCGGCACCACGCAGAACGACATCATCAAGGAGTACCTCTCCCGCGGCACCTACGTCTTCCCGCCCGGGCCGTCGTTGCGGCTGATCACCGACATGGTCGCCTGGACCGTCGCGAACGTGCCGAAGTGGAACCCCACCAACATCTGCAGCTACCACCTCCAGGAGGCCGGCGCGACGCCGGTCCAGGAGGTGGCCTACGCGATGTGCACGGCCATCGCCGTGCTCGACGCCGTCCGCGACTCCGGGCAGGTGCCGGCGGACAAGATGGGTGACGTCGTCGCGCGCATCTCGTTCTTCGTCAACGCGGGCGTGCGGTTCGTCGAGGAGTTGTGCAAGATGCGGGCCTTCGCCCAGCTCTGGGACGAGGTCACCCGGGACCGCTACGGCGTGACGGATCCCCGCCAGCGCCGGTTCCGCTACGGCGTGCAGGTCAACTCGCTCGGGCTGACCGAGGCGCAGCCGGAGAACAACGTGCAGCGCATCGTGCTCGAGATGCTCGCGGTGACGCTCTCCCGCGACGCCCGGGCCCGCGCCATCCAGCTCCCCGCGTGGAACGAGGCGCTCGGCCTGCCGCGGCCGTGGGACCAGCAGTGGGCGCTGCGCATGCAGCAGGTGCTCGCGTACGAGACGGACCTGCTGGAGTACGAGGACATCTTCGCCGGCTCGACCGTCATCCAGTCCAAGGTGGACGAGATCGTCGCGGGGGCCGAGGCGGAGATCCAGCGCGTCCAGGAGATGGGCGGCGCGGTCGCCGCGGTCGAGAGCGGCTACATGAAGACCCAGCTCGTCGCCTCGCTCGCCGAGCGCCGCCGGCGGATCGAGGCCGGCGAGGAGATCGTCGTCGGCGTGAACCGCTTCGACACCACCGAGCCCGGCCCGCTGGCGGGCGAGGGGATCATCGAGACGATCGAGCCGGAGGTCGAGCAGGAGGCCGTCGAGGCGATCGAGCGGTGGCGGGAGGGACGCGAGCAGTCCGAAGTGGACAAGGCGCTGGAGCTGCTGACCTCCGCCGCCGGCACCGACGCGAACCTCATGGAGGCCACGATCGAGTGCGCGAAGGCCGGCGTGACGACGGGGGAGTGGACGGGCGCGCTGCGCGAGGTGTTCGGCGAGTACCGGGCGCCGACCGGGGTGTCGGGCGCGGGTGCGTCCGGCGCGGTGTCGGGTGATCTCGCGGCGGTCCGCGACCGGGTCCGGGCGACCGGCGAGAAGCTCGGCGGCCGGCTGCGCATGCTGGTCGGCAAGCCCGGCCTCGACGGCCACTCCAACGGTGCGGAGCAGATCGCCGTGCGCGCCCGCGACGTCGGCTTCGAGGTGGTCTACCAGGGCATCCGGCTCACCCCGGAGCAGATCGTGGCCGCCGCGGTGCAGGAGGGCGTGCACGTGGTGGGTCTGTCGATCCTGTCCGGCTCGCATCTCGCGGTCGTGCCCGAGGTCGTCGACGGGCTGCGCGCGGCGGGCGCGGACGACGTGCCGGTGGTGGTCGGCGGCATCGTGCCGCCACCGGACGCGGAGGTTCTGCGGCAGCGCGGCGTCGCTAGGGTGTTCACGCCCAAGGACTACGAGCTCACGGGGATCATGAACGAGATCGTGGACGTGGTCCTGGCGGCGCACGGGATTCCCGCGAACGTCCCACGATGACGGAGTGACCTCATGGCCTGGACGCGGCGCCAGTTCCTCCACCGCACCACGGTTCTCGGCGCCGCCGCGACGGCCGGCTGCGCCTCGAAGCTCGGTGGCAACCCGCGTCCCGACCCGCAGGCGCGGGTCGCCGCGGACACGTCCAGCCCGGCCGAGGAGCAGCTCGTCACGATCGGGATCCTGAACTTCCAGCCGTACACGATCGAGCAGGGTGGCGAGGTCACCGGACCGGTGCCCGAGGTCGCCCGCGCGGTGCTGGGGCAGCTCGGCGTGACCGACATCAAGTTCCAGCTGATGCGTGACGAGCAGGTGCTGGCGCCGGCGCTGGCCGCCGGGCAGCTCGACCTGGTCGGCGGGCTCTCGATCCGCAAGGACCTGTGCACCAGCCTGGAGTTCTCCGCGCCGGACTACGTGTCCGGGACCGCGCTCATCGTGCCCGCGGGCAACCCCAAGGGCCTCACCACCTACGCCGACGTCCTGGCCAAGGGTGCGCGGGTCGCGGTGATGAACCAGCTGCCCGAGCAGGCCGACGCCACGGCGGCCGGCCTGGCCCCGACGAACGTCGTCCCGCTGCCCGAACCGGGCGCGATGATGGACGCGGTGCGCGACGGGCGTGTCGACTGCGCGGCCTTCGACGACCTCAGCTCGCGGGAGCTGGTCAAGTCCTCCGCGGGCGCGCTGACCACGGCGAAGCCGTTCATGCCGACGAACCGATTACCCCTCGTGGGCGCCTACGCGTTCCCCAAGGAGTCGACAGACCTGCTCGAATCGTTCAACAACCGCCTGCGGGACCTGCACGAGAGCGGCGACTGGCTCGCCATCGTCTCGCCGTTCGGGCTCGGCGAGGAACACGCACCGCCCCCCGAGCTCACCACGGAGCGTGCCTGCGCCGGGTAGGTCTCGGTTTGCTAACGGCATCCGGTGATCGTTCGCAGGTCTTTGACCGGGTCAGACGATGCCCCTACGTTCGGTGGTCATCAAGCATGCGAATGCGTGTGAGTACGAAAAGGACTGGCGAACGATGGCGACGCACGGTTGGACACGGCGGGACTTCTTCCGGTTAAGCGCAGCGTCAGGGGTGGTCGCACTCGGCGGTCCGACCCTGTTGACCGCGTGTTCGGAGGTTCCGCAGCAGGGTGAGGGCGGGGCGCTCCAGCGCGCGAAGGACGCAGGTTCGATCAAGGTCGGCATCGCCGGTGAGGTGCCCTTCGGGTACACCGACGGCGGCAAGGTCACCGGCGAGGCGCCCGAGGTCGCCAAGGCGGTGTTCAAGGCCCTCGGCATCGACAAGGTCGAGTCCACCCAGGTCGAGTTCGGTCAGCTCATCCAGGCGCTCAACGCCGGCCAGTACGACATGGTCGCCGCCGGTATGGCGATCAAGCCGGACCGGTGCGAGAACGCCCAGTTCTCGGTGGTCGACTACGTGACGCCGACGGCGTTGCTGGTGCCCAAGGGAAACCCCAAGGGCATCAACAACTTCGACGACCTCAAGGCCAAGGGCGAGACGATCGCCGTGCTGACCGGCACCATCGAGCAGGCCGTGGTCACGTCCCTCGGCATCGCCAAGGACAAGATCCAGACCTACGACGGCCAGCCCGAGCTGCTGCAGGCCCTCACCACCCAGCGGGCCTACTGCGGTGCGCTGACCGACATCTCGCTGCGCCGCCTGCTCGAGGACAACCCGACCGCGCCGCTGGAGGTCACCGAGGGCTTCGTGCCGGTGGTCGACGGCAAGGAGCAGATCCAGGCCGGCGGCTTCGTGTTCCGCAAGGACGACAAGGACTTGGTGGATGCGTTCAACAAGGAGCTCAAGAAGCTGCAGGACAGCGGCGAGTGGCTCAAGATCGCCGAGCCGTTCGGCTTCACGGAGGACAACCAGGTGCCCGACGGAGTGACCACCGAGAAGCTCTGCCAGGCCTAGGCACCCGGCGATGTTCGACAACCTGCCGGAGTTCATCTCGACCATCTCCGCCGGCCTCAGTCTGACCGTCGAGGCCACGCTGGGCGGCATCGCGATCGCGACCGTGCTCTCGTTCGTGTTCGGGCTCGCGATGCTGTCCAGTTCGCGGTTCGTCCGCGTGGTCGCCCGGATCTACATCGAGATCTGGCGCGGCACGTCCGAGGTGGTCCAGCTGTTCTGGATCTACTTCGTGCTGCCGCTGCTGGTCGGCTACCAGATCGTGCCGCTCGCGGCCGGCATCATCGTGCTGGGCCTCAACTTCGGCGCCTACGGCGCCGAGATCGTGCGCGGCGCCATCCAGGCCGTGCCCCGGGCCCAGTACGAGGGCGCGATCGCGCTGAACCTGACGCCGGCCCAGCGCATGCGGCGCGTCATCCTGCCGCAGGCACTGGTCGAGATGGTCCCGCCGTTCAACAACCTGTTCATCCAGCTGCTCAAGGGCAGCGCGCTGCTGACGATCATCGCCGTGCCGGAGATGACCAACCAGGCGCGCAACGTGCTGATGGACGTGTACACGTCGCAGGCCGGGCTGATCTGGACCGTGTTGCTGGTGTTCTACCTGATCCTGGCGGTCCTGATCACCTTCGCGATGAAGTTCCTCGAGCGCCGGGCCGGGCGGATCGTCGGACGCGGGCCCAGCCAGGCCGCCAAGGACCGTGGCCTGCTGCTCGCCGCGCAGGCCGGCTCGGGCCTGAACATCCCGGGCGGGACCACCTCCGGAGGGCCGGTGCCGTGAACTGGGATTGGAGCTACGCCTGGGAGGTCCTGCCCGGCATCATCGGGGAGGGCCTGCTGGTCACCATCGAGGTGACCGTGCTCGCCTCGCTGCTCGCCTACACGCTCGGGCTCGTGCTCGCGCTACTGCGCCGCTCACCGTTCGCGATCGTGCGCTGGATCGTCTGGGCCTTCATCGAGTTCATCCGCAGCACGCCGCTGATCGTGCAGGTCTTCTTCCTGTTCTTCGTCCTGCCGAACATCGGGATCAAGTTCGACCCGGTGCCGACCGGCGTGATCGCGATCGGCCTGCACTACTCGACCTACACCGCCGAGGTGTACCGGGCGGGCATCGAGGCCGTGCCGAAGGGGCAGTGGGAGGCGGCGACCGCGCTGAGCCTGCCCCGCGGCCGCACCTGGTTCGCGGTGATCCTGCCGCAGGCGATCCCGCGGGTGCTCCCGGCGCTGGGCAACTACTCGATCTCCCTGCTCAAGGAGACGCCGATCCTGCTCACGATCGGCGTGCTGGACATCGTCGGCGCGGCCTACCAGGAGGGCTCGTCCGCCTTCCGGTACGTGGAGCCGATCACGATCGCCGGTGTCCTGTTCCTCGTGCTGAGCTACTCAGCCTCGCTACTCGTCCGACGGTTGGAGCGACGTGTCGCACGCAGCAACTGACGTCATGATCCATTTCGACGGCGTCCTCAAGAAGTTCGGCGACACCGTCGTGCTCGACGGGCTCGACTTCGCGGTCAAGCCGGGGGAGTTCGTCACGCTGATCGGGCCGAGTGGCTCGGGCAAGACGACGATCCTGCGGCTGCTCATGACCCTCGAGCACGTCACCGACGGCAAGATCTGGGTGGGCGGCGAGTGCCTGTCGCACATGAAGCGCGGCGACCAGTTCGTGCCGGCCGACGACAAGTACCAGCGCGTCGTGCGCAAGCGGATCGGCATGGTGTTCCAGCAGTTCAACCTGTTCCCCAACATGAAGGTGCTGCAGAACATCACCGAGGCGCCGATCCGCGTGCTCGGCCTGTCCCGGGCCGAGGCCGACGAGCGCGCCCGCGACCTGCTGGAGCTGGTCGGCCTGTCGGAGAAGGTCGACGAGCACCCCTCGCGGCTCTCCGGCGGCCAGCAGCAGCGGGTGGCGATCGCCCGGGCGCTCGCGATGCAACCCGATGTACTGCTGCTCGACGAGGTGACCTCCGCGCTCGACCCCGAGCTGGTGGCCGGCGTGCTCGCGCTGCTCAAGGACATCGCGAGCACCACGGACATCACGTTCCTGTGCGTCACGCACGAGATGAACTTCGCGCGCGACGTGTCCGACCGGGTGCTGATGTTCGACGCGGGGCAGATCGTCGAGGACGCGCCGCCGGACAAGCTGTTCACCGAGCCCGACCACGAGCGGACCCGCACGTTCCTGCAGGCGGTGCTCAACCGCGGCTAGCCTTGGTCGCATGTACGAACACCTGCTGGTCAAGTCCGACGGGGACACGGTCCGGATCACGATGAACCGGCCGGCGCGGCGCAACTCGCTGTCGCACGACCATCTCGCGGAGCTGCGGGCCGCGTTCCAGGCGGCGGGTTCGTCCGATGCCACCGGCATCGTGCTGGCCGGCGAGGGCCCGGTGTTCTCCGCCGGGCACGACTTCGGCGACGTGGCCGCGCGCGACCTGATGGGCGTGCGCGAGCTGCTGACCGCGTGCACCGACCTGATGCGCACGATCCAGTCGGTCCCGCAGGTGGTGATCGCCCGGGTGCACGGGCTCGCGACGGCGGCCGGCTGCCAGCTGGTCGCCTCGTGCGACCTCGCCGTCGCCGCCGCGTCCGCGGGGTTCGCGCTGCCGGGCGGCAAGGGCGGCTGGTTCTGCCACACGCCCGCGGTGCCGGTCGCGCGTTCCATCGGCCGCAAGCGGCTGATGGAGCTGGTGCTCACCGGCGACGTGGTCGACGCCGCCACCGCGCTCGACTGGGGCCTGGTGAACCGCGTGGTGCCCGACGAGGAGCTGGACACGGCCGTGGACGAGCTGCTCACCCGCGCCACCCGCGGCAGCCGCGCGAGCAAGGCGATGGGCAAGCAGACCGTGTACGCCCAGCTGGACCGCCCGGAGGCGGACGCGTACGCGATCGCGCTGGAGGTGATGGCCTCGGCGTCCCAGCTGCCCGGCGCGCGCGAGGGAATGGCGGCGTTCCTCGAGAAGCGCAAGCCGGCGTGGCCCGACTAGCCACCGGTTGCGCCGGCGTCGGCGCACCCCATCCGCCCAGGTCAGCGCCGGTGTGTCCCCGCGCGCGGCCGCACCGGTTGGCAGGTCGGGGGAGCCGTATCTCCGCCATTCGTCGGGCGTGCACCCGTCGTTCGGGCGAGGTGACCGGGCGGGGCGATGTGCTGTGATTGGACCATGACCCCCACGTTCGCCGCGGTCCGGGACTGGGGCGCGCCGCGCGTGCCCCAGATCCAGGCGCTCGTGCTGTTCGTGCTCGGCAGCGTGATCCTCGTTTCGGGGATGCCGCTCATGTCCGTCTTCGCCGACGGGCACACCCTGCCGCCGCAGCACCCGGTGCGGATCATCACGCTGGGAGTCGTGTGCGCGGCGGAGCTGCTGCGCGTGCGCGCGCCGGCCGTCGCGCTCGGTACCGCCCTGCTGATCACCTGCGCCGAGCTGACCTACGGGCTCAGCCTCGCCACCCTCATCGTGTTCTGCGACCTGCTCTTCGCCGCCACCCTGCACGGCTCGCGGCGCACCCGCACGGCGATCGTCTGGGTGGTCGGCACGGTGATCCTCGGACTCGCGGTCACGTCCGCGCTGCTCGCGCAGAGCTGGCGCGACGCGGTGCTGAACGTGCTGTCGTTGTGCAGCATCCCGCTGATCCCCGTCTGGTGGGCGGTCAACGTGCGCCAGCAGCGCGACGCCGCGGCCGAGCAACGGGCCCGCGCGGACCACCTCGCCCGCATCGCCGAGCTGGACCGCAAGGCGGTGATCGTCGAGGAGCGCTCGCGGATGGCGCGCGACCTGCACGACGTGATCGCCGGCCACCTGTCCGCCATCGCGATCCAGTCCGCCGCGGCGCTGTCCATGGCCGAGACCGACCCGGTCATGATGATCAAGGTGCTGCAGACCGTGCGGGAGAACAGCGTCGCCTCGCTGTCGGAGATGCACGCGATGATCGGCCTGCTGCGCTCCGAGCAGTCCGTCATGGAGCGCACGGCGCCGCGGCGGCTGCGCGACGTCGGCCGGCTGCTGGACTCGGCCCGCGCGGCCGGGCTCGACGTGCGCGCGCGGACCGAGGACGTGGATGGCCTGCCCGCGGCGGTCGACCTGTCGGCGTACCGGATCCTGCAGGAGGCGCTGACCAACGTGGTCAAGCACGCGCGGGGCAGCCGCACGGACGTGACGGTGGACCGGTCGGACGAGGTGCTCGTGCTCGAGGTGATCAACAAGCGCCCGGCGGCGCGCCCGGTCGGCGAGTCGGGGCACGGGCTGCTGCACATGCGCGAGCGCGCGGAGGCGGTCGGCGGGACGTTCGAGGCCGGGCCCGCGCCCGACCGCCGCTGGCGGGTGCGCGCCGAGCTACCCGTGGGGGAGCAGGAGTGAGGAGCGCGGTGGGCTAGCCTGCCTCGCGTGCGCCTCGTGATCGCTCGCTGCCAGGTCGACTACGCCGGCCGGCTCACCGCCCACCTGCCCATGGCGAACCGCCTGCTCCTGGTCAAGGCGGACGGCTCGGTGTCGGTGCACTCCGATGACCGGGCGTACAAGCCGCTGAACTGGATGAGCCCGCCGTGCTGGCTCACCGAGGAGCCGGGCACCTGGACCGTGGCTAACAAGGCCGGCGAGAAGCTAGTGATCACGATCGAGGAGATCCTCACGGACTCCGCCTTCGAGCTGGGCGCCGAGCCGGGCCTGGTCAAGGACGGCGTGGAGGCCCACCTGCAGGCCCTGCTGGCCGAGCACATCACGACCCTGGGCGACGGGTACTCGCTGATCCGCCGCGAGTACCCGACCGCGATCGGCCCGGTGGACATCCTGTGCCGCGACTCGGCCGGCGCCACGGTCGCGGTGGAGATCAAGCGCCGCGGCGAGCTGGACGGCGTGGAACAGCTGACCCGCTACCTCGACCTGCTCAACCGCGACCCGCTGCTGGCCCCCGTGCAGGGCGTCTTCGCCGCCCAGTTGATCAAGCCACAGGCCCGCACCCTGGCCGGGGACCGCGGCATCCGCTGCGTCACCCTCGACTACGACGCACTGCGCGGCATGGACTCCGACGAGTTCCGTCTCTTCTGACCTTGTTTCGCCACACGAAACCGATGCTGACTGGATACGGTGCACCTGTGAGGGGACTCCTGCTTGCCGCGACCGCCGTTGTGCTGGCGCTCGGGCTCGCCGCCTGCGGGGGTGCGGTCGACACGGCCAAGGTCACCTACCAGCGCACCACCGTGCCCGCCGGGCAGGGCGGCAGCGGTGGCTCCTCGGCGGCCGGCGAGCCGACGGCCAACGATCCCGCCTTCACCAGCGAGAAGCTGCGCACGCTCGACCCCTGCGCCCTGCTGACCGACGACCTCCTGTCCAGCGTCGGCGAGCCCGCGGACAACGACCGCGGTGACTTCTCCCAGTGTGGCAACTACATGAAGGACGCCGACGGCGCGGAGCTCAGCATCACGGTGACGCTCGGCGAGAACGTCACCAACGCCCAGGATGCCGACCAGAACATCGGCGGCCTGCCCGCGCTCGAGAGCGAGCTCGACTCCGGAGACGCGTGCTTCGTCACCGCCGTGACCTCGACGCTGCCCAACGTCGGCATCACGGTCCAGGCCGGCGGCGAGTCGAAGGAGCTGTGCAAGGCCGGCCGCACCGTGCTGACCGGCGTCGTCGAACGCATCCGCAGCGACCCGCCGAACTACGACACGCCCAAGGGGACCCTCGTCGCGCTCGACCCGTGCGACGTCGTCAAGGACGCGGCCCTGCGCACGGCCCTCGGCGACGGCACGGAGGCCGGCGCGCCGTACAACCTGCACTGGTGCAACTGGCACAGCAGCACCGCGAACCTCGGCGTCTGGCTGCGCCTGGGCTACGACCCGTCGAAGGGGTCCGGCGGCCAGGCCGTCCCGCTCGGCGGCGGCGTCACCGGCTACAAGACGACTACCCAGTCCTCCGCCGCGAGCTGCGAGCTGCAGTGGGCGCACCGCGCCTTCTCGGGCGACGACACCGAGATCGTGCACATCATGCTCGACAAGCCGAAGCCGAAGAAGGGCGAGGATCCCTGCCAGCCGGCCCTCGCGCTGGCCAAGACGCTGATCACCTCGCTGCCCAAGGCCTAGCGGGAGCGGCCACCGGACCCCGTGAGACCTGCCACGACGGACCGGCGATGGTGGTTACTCGCAGGTAGGCTCGCAGGCCTGTCCGGTTCGTCGGTCTCGGAGAGGTTGCCATGGCGCGCGAGTTCGGATGTGTCGGAGTGGTCGGGCTCGGCACCATGGGTGCCGGCATCGCCGAGGTCGTGGCCCGCACGGGCATCCGGGTGATCGGCGTCGAGCTGGACGAGGAGAGCATCGCGCGGGCTCGCGGGCACCTCGAGCACTCGACCGAGCGGGCGCGCTCCGGCGGCAAGCTCGACGAGGCCGCCCGCGCCGCGCTGCTCGACCGGATCACCTACACGACGCGCCTCGCCGACCTCGCCGACGCCGACCTCGTGATCGAGGCGATCCCGGAGAGCCTCGAGCTCAAGGCGCGCGTGTTCACCGAGCTGGAGGAGGTCTGCCGGCCGGACGTCATCCTCGCGTCGAACACGTCCTCCCTGTCCGTCACCGAGATCGGCGTGCACACCGGCCGGCCCGGCAAGGTCGTCGGGCTGCACTTCTTCAACCCCGCGCCGGTGCTCAAGCTCGTCGAGATCGTGCGCACGGTCGTCACCGAGCCGGACGTGGTCGCCGACGTCGAGGCGTTCGCCCGCGCCCTCGGCAAGGAGCCGGTCGTGATCGGCGACCGGGCCGGCTTCATCGCGAACGCGCTGCTGTTCGGCTACCTCAACCACGCGGTGTCGATGTACGAGTCCCGCTACGCCACGCGCGAGGACCTCGACGCCGCCATGCGCTTCGGCTGCGGCTACCCGATGGGCCCGCTCGCGCTGCTCGACCTGATCGGGCTGGACACCGCCTACGAGATCCTCGAGACGATGTACCGCCAGTCACGCAACCGGCTGCACGCGCCGGCGCCGATCCTGCGGCAGATGATCACGGCCGGCCTGCTGGGCCGCAAGTCCGGGCGCGGCTTCTACACCTACGACGGCCTCGACTCGCCGACCCTGGTGCCCGACTCGCTCACCCCGGCCCCGGCCGGGGCCGCGGAACCGTCGACACGCGACGTCCAGCGGGTGGGCGTGGTCGGCACCGGGACGATGGCCACCGGCATCGCGGAGGTGTTCGCGCGGCAGGGCTTCGACGTCGTGCTGCGGGCCCGGTCGGTGGACAAGGCGGACGCCGCGCTCGGCGCGGTGCGCAAGTCGCTGGACCGGCAGGTGGCCAAGGGCCGGCTGGCCGAAGGGGACCGCGAGGCGGTGCTGGGCCGGATCCGCGGGGTCGTCGAGCTCGACGAGCTGGCCGACTGCGACCTGGTGATCGAGGCGGTCGCGGAGGAGCTGGCGGTCAAGCGCGCGATGTTCGGCGCGCTGGACGAGGTGGTCAAGCCGGGCGCGATCCTCGCGACCACGACGTCCTCGCTGCCGGTGATCGAGTGCGCGGCGGCGACCTCGCGGCCGGAGGCGGTGGTGGGGCTGCACTTCTTCAACCCGGCACCGGTGATGAAGCTCGTGGAGATCGTGTCGACGATCTCCACCGCCGACGATGTGGTGGCCACGGCGCGCCGGGTGTGCCAGGCGGTCGGCAAGCACCCCGTGCACTGCGCGGACCGGGCGGGGTTCATCGTCAACGCGCTGCTGTTCCCGTACCTGAACGACGCGGTGAAGATGCTGGAGGCGCACTACGCCGGCGCCGACGACATCGACACGGCGATGAAGGTGGGCTGTGGCCTGCCGATGGGCCCGTTCCAGCTGCTCGACGTCGTCGGGCTGGACGTGTCGCTCGCGATCGAGCGGACGCTGTACTACGAGTTCCGCGACGCCGGGTTCGCGCCGGCACCGCTGCTGGAGCACCTGGTCACCGCGGGGCGGCTGGGCCGCAAGACGGGCAAGGGCTTCCGGACGTACTAGCCGCAGCCGCATGCTCCGCCGCAGCAGCCGCCGCCCGTGGGCATGCTCGCCCCGTCACCGGCCCCGGCACCGCCGGTGAGCGCGATGGTGGAGAGGAGCTTGACGGTGTTCGTGTGGCCCGCCGGGCAGGTCGCCGGGTCGGACGACGCGCGCATGGGCCGCTGCACGTCGAAGGTCGTCGCGCAGTCGTGGCAGCGGAACTCGTATGTCGGCACGGGACCATTGTGCCCTGCCGCTACCGTGACGCGTCGTGCCTCGTCGTAACCGTGACCGGCGCCCTCGTGCCGAGCCGCCCCGCCCGCTGCCGGGCGGCTGGCAGCACCACGAGGAGGCGTCCGACGGCGACTGGCTGGTGCGCCGCGTGACGGGCACCCACGCGACGAAGGCGTACCGCTGCCCGGGCTGCGACCACGAGATCCGCCCCGGCACGGCGCACGTCGTGGTGTGGCCCGCCGACGAGACGGGCGGCATCGCGGACCGCCGCCACTGGCACGAGCCGTGCTGGCAGGCCCGGCACCGGCGCCGGCCGACCGGCCGTTTCCGGTAGCGGAAGAAAAATTGGTGCCGGGTGTCGATCCGGCCGCCGGTGCTTCGACGTCTTGGTGACGGTGCACGACGGCAGCAAGACGGCAGATCGGAGAGTCCGGTGTCCCATCCACTCGGTTCGCTCGCGGACAACCTCAACGCATACGCCATCTACGCGACCGCCCAGGCCGAGATGCGGCGCGCCTACTCGCTCATCGACGCGGGCCGGTACACCGACGCCGCCACCGAGATCGAGTCCGCGGCGCGGGCCGCCGAGACGCTGGCCGCCTTCAGCGCGTCGGCCGCCGCCGACCGGACCGGGCACTGGCAGCGGGTCGCCGCCGCGCGCCGGCAGTTCGCCGAGCGCGCCCGCGTGCACGCCGCCGGGCCGCACCTCGTGGCCGCCTGAGCGCGCTCAGCCGGCGAAGGTACGCGCCGCCGCCAGGAAGGCGTCGTTCTCCTCCGGCAGGCCGGACACCGTCACCCGCGCGCCGTCACCCGCGAACGCCCGCACCACGACCTTCTGCGCCAGGCAGTGCTCGTTGAACGCCGCCGTCTTGTCGCCCAGCAGCAGCCAGACGAAGTTCGCCTGCGAGGGCGGCACCTCGTAGCCCATCTCCACCAGTGCCGCGTGCACCCGCGCCCGCTCCACGGTCACCGGCGCGCACCGCGCCAGCAGCTCGTCCGCCACGTCCAGCGCCGCGATCGCCGCCGCCTGGGCCACCCGGCTCACCGCGAACGGGACGCCGACCTTGCGCACCGCGGCCGTCACGAGCGGCGGGGCCACCGAGTAGCCGACCCGCGCGCCGGCCAGCCCGTACGCCTTGGACAGCGTCCGCGTCACGGCCACGTTCTCCCGGCCCGCCGCCAGCTTCAGCCCGTCCGGCACCGCCGGATCGGTGACGAACTCGTGGTACGCCTCGTCCAGCACGACCAGTACGTGTTCGGGCACCCGGTCGAGGAACGCGGCCAGCTCGTCGGTGTGCAGCACGGTGCCGGTCGGGTTGTTCGGGTTCGCCACGAACATCAGCCGGGTGTCGTCGGTGATCGCGTCCAGCATCGCGTCGAGGTCGTGCCGGTGGTCGGTGGTCAGCGGCACCCGGACGCCCCGCGCGCCGGCGATCTGCGTGATGATCGGGTACGCCTCGAACGACCGCCAGGCGAACACGACCTCCTGGCCGTCGGTGCACATGGCCTGCACGAACTGCTGGGCGAGCGCCACCGACCCGGCGCCGATCGCCACCTGGTCCTCGGGCACCCCGAGGTAGGTGGCGAACCTGGCCAGCACGTCGTCGTTGGCCATCTGCGGGTACCGGTTCACGTCGGCCGCCGCGGCCACGATCGCGTCGAGCACCGGCTGGGGCGCGCGCGTGGAGACTTCGTTGCTGGACAGCACGACCGCACCGGGGATCTTGCGTCCCGGGACGTAGTCGGCGAGGTCGGCGAGATCGGCTCGGACGCTGAGTGGCATGGCCCGCATCATCGCATCCGTGGATGCAGGATGTAGTCGTGCATTCGTCTCATTCTGTGGTGCTTCTTCACGCTTTCCCACTCGACTCGCGGATGTGGTACGGCCTGCGGCCCGCGCTCGGCGAGGCGCTGGTCACGCCGGACCTGCCGGGCTTCGGCGGCGCCCCGCCCGCCACCGAACCCGACCTCGGCGAGGCGGCGGCGAGCGTGCTCGCGACGCTCGACCGGCTGGGCATCGAGCGCGCGATCGTCGGCGGCTGCTCGATGGGCGGCTACGTCGCGATGGCGCTCCTGCGGCAGGCGCCGTCCCGGGTCGCCGGGCTGGTCCTGGTCAACACCAAGGCCTCGGCGGACACCGGCGCGGCGCGTGCCAAGCGGTACGCCACCGCCGGGCGGGCCGAGGCCGAGGGCATCGGGTGGCTCGCGGACGACATGCGCACCTCGTTGCTCGGCACGACCACGCTGGCGACTCGGCCCGAGGCCGAGGCGGCCGTGCGCACGCTGATCGGCGAGCAGTCGCCGGCGGCCGTGGCGTGGGCGCAGCGCGCGATGGCCGCGCGGCCGGACTCGTTCGACGTGCTGCGCGCGGCCGACGTCCCGGCGCTGGTCGTGCGTGGGGACGAGGACACGCTGATCCCGGGGGAGGAGGCGGCCGCGATGGTCGAGGCACTGCCGCGGGCGAGCTTCGCCGAGCTGCCCCGGGCAGGTCACCTCGCGCCGCTGGAGGTCCCCGACGAGGTCGCGGCCGTGGTCGGCGGCTGGCTCGAGAGCCGCTAGCGCCGCCGGCGCCGGGACCGGCGCGGGCGCTCGTCGTCCGGCTCCAGCGGGATGTGCGGCTCGCCGGTGCCGTCACCGGCCAGCTCCGCCGTGAGCTCGACCGCGGACCTGGCCGGGGACGGCCGCTCGTCGCCCGCGCGGCGCAGGCTCGACGAGCGCAGCCGGGCGTAGCCCCGCACCGACACCGGGCGGCGGTGGCGGATCGCGTAGGCGTCGTCGTCGGCCAGCGCCTCGGTCAGCTCCCGGTCGACCAGCACCGCGCCGGGGCGGGCGATCGAGGTCAGCCGGCTCGCGATGTTGACCACCGAGCCGTAGACGTCGCCGAAGCGGTGGAGCACCCGGCCGAGCGCGAGCCCGGCCCGCAGCGGCGGCATGTCCTCGGCGGCCTCGGCGCGGGCCAGCAGGTCGAGCGCGATCTCCGCGCCGTCGGCGGGGGAGTCGGCCACGAACATCACCTCGTCGCCGAGCATCTTCACGATCCGGCCGTGGTGGTCCGCGACGACCTCGGCGGCGAGCGCGTCGAACCGGTCGACCACGGCCGCCAGCTCCGCCTCCGTCGAGCGCCGGGTGAAGCTCGTGAAGCCGACCATGTCGGCGAACCCGACCACCCGGCGGCTCTCCTCGACGTCCCCGTCCGGGGCCACGAGCCGGCGCACGGAGAAGGCCGCGAGGTGGCGGCGCCACACGAAGTCCTGCAGCTGCTCGAGGTCGGGCGTCAGGTGCTCGACGAGCCGGCCCAGCTGCCGCTCGTCGGCGAGCTCGGGGTTCGCCGCGACCACGTCGCGCAGCATCAGGACCTGGGACTCGGCGAGCCGGGACATGTGCTGGCCGATCATCCGCGCGCTGGAGATGGCGGTGGCCGGATCGATGAGGCCGGCCTGGATCAGCTCGTTGACCGTGCGCAGCGCGCGGACGTCGCCCTCGGTGAACACGGCGTCGTCGTCCTGGGCGGTCGCGAACCCGAGGGCACGCCACAGCTCGGTGGCCCGCTCCGGCGGCACGCCGGAGCGCTCGGCGACCTCGGCGCGGGTGTACGTGCGGTCGCCGCCGAGCAGGATCCGCTCGATCCGCTCCTGCAGCGCGTCGAGGTGCTCGCCGGCTTCGGTCGACGACATGGTGCGCTCGCCGGCTCGCCTAGGTGGTGTGCACGATGAGGACGTCGACCGTCGACTTGCGCGCGGCCTCGGCGGGGACCGAGCCGAGGATCCGTCCGGCGAGCGTGTTCAGCCCGCGGTTGCCGATCACCAGCAGGTCCGCCGCCCGCTCGCTGACCACCTTGGCGAGCGTCGCGACCGGCTCGCCGTCGATGACGACGGTGTCGATCTTCGCGGCGCCGGCCCGCTTGGCGCGCTCGGCCGCCGTGCGCACGGTCTCCTCGGCCGGCGTCGACCCGACGACCTGGTAGGCGACGTCGCCGCCCAGCTCGTCCTGCGCGCGGCTGACGTCCTCGGCCCGTGCGGGGTGGTAGGCGCACGCGATGACCAGCGTGGCGTCGCTGTCCGCGGCGATCCGCGCGGCGCGGTCCACCGCGAGGTACGAGGAATCCGACCCGTCCGTGCCGACGACCACGGTCTGGTAAGCCGCCATGTTGCCTCCCGGGCGTGCTATCTACTCGCGCGTAAACCTACCGCGACGGGCAACCCGATCGCAGAATGAGTGATATGGATCTTGCGGCGATGATGGACGTGGCGGTCGGGCAGGCGCGCCAGGGACTGGCCGAGGGCGGCATCCCGATCGGCGCCGCGCTGCTCGGTCCGGACGGTGTCGTGCTCGGCCGCGGCCACAACCGCCGGGTGCAGGACGGCGACCCGTCGATGCACGCGGAGACCGCGGCGTTCCGCGACGCCGGCCGCCGGCGGCACTACCGCGACACGACGATGGTCACGACCCTCTCGCCGTGCTGGTACTGCAGCGGCCTGGTCCGTCAGTTCGCGATCCCGCGGGTGGTCATCGGTGAGGCGACCACGTTCTCCGGTGGGCACGACTGGCTCGCCGAGCACGGCGTGGAGATCACGATCATCGACGACGCCCGCTGCGTCGAGCTGATGACCGGCTTCATCGCCGCGCACCCCGAGCTCTGGTACGAGGACATCGGCGAGTAGCGGCTTTCGCCGGCGACGGTCTGGCTTGGCTGGGGATGTCGGCGAGTGGTGGTGACCGCTGGCGAGGTCTGGCGTGCCGGGCTTGGCCGGGGATATCGGCGAGTGGCGGTTACCGCCCGCGCGAGGCCGGCTTGGCCGGGGCCATCCGCTCGGTGGCGGCTTGCGACACCTCGGCCGGGATCTCGTCCGGCGCGGTCTCCCAGTGCTCCTTCGCCGGGCCGGGGGTCGTCGCGTCCTGCCGGGGGGTCGGGCTCGGCCGGGCCGCGGGCTCCTCCTCGGTGAGGTGCGTGAACGCCGGCGTGGCGAGCTCCAGGCTGTCGTGCGCGTCGGCGACCAGGTCGCGCGCGGACGTGAGCTGCTCGGCCACCTTCGTACGCAGCGAGCGCAGGGCGTTGACCCGCTCGGCGGCGTGGTTGATCCGGCGGTTCGCCTCCTCGGTGGCCTCGCGGACCCGGCGGTGCGCCTCGTCGGCGGCCTCCTGCAGGCGCGCGGTCGACTCGGTGATCGCCTCGTGCCGGCGGCGGTTGGCCTCCTCCGTCGCCTCGCGGACGCGGCGCTCGGCCTCGGACTTCGACGTCGCCTCCTGCTCGGCGAGCGAGCGCATCGACTCGGTGCGCCGCGACGCCATCGCGATCTCGAAGTCCTCCTCGACCGTGCTGCGGCGCTGCTCGGCCTCGGCGTCGAGCTTGTCGCGCTCGGCCTTCGCCCGGTCGGTGACCTCCTTGGCGTCGGCGGTGGCCTTCTCCAGCACGCCGCTGTGCTCGGCCTCCATGGCCTTGCGCCGCTCGTCGAGCTCGGCGAGCTGCTTGTCGTACTGCTTGCGCAGCTTCTCGGCGTCGGCCCGGGCGTCGGCGCGGATCTGGTCTGCCTCCGCCGTGGCCTTGGCGTTGACCTCCTCGCGCTCCTCCTGGGCGAGGCGCAGCATGCGCTGCAGGCGCTCGGACAGGCCGGCCATCGTGGTCGGCGGCAGCGAGAGCCGCTCGACCTGGCCGCGCAGGTCGTCGATCGTCGTGCGGGCCACCTCGAGCTGCGCGGTGAGCTCGCCGGCCTGCGCCGCTGCCGCGTTGCGGTCGGCGGCGAGCAGCTTCAGCTGACCGTCCAGCTGCTCCAGATGCTCCTCCACCTGCACGCGGCTGTAGCCCCGCTTGGTGATGTCGAATCCGGCTCCCAGCGGTACGAGGTCCCGCTCCTCACCTAACGCCATGCGCCCACGCTACCCTGACCGCTCGCGCCGGGTGCGCAATACCTTTACACGCCGCGGAAACGGTTGATCTCCGTCAGGTGGCGCGCCCGGCGCTCGGGGTCGCGGACGCCGAGTCCTTCCTCCGGCGCAAGGCAGAGCACGCCGACCTTGCCCTGGTGCGCGTTGCGGTGCACGTCCTGCGCGGCCTGCCCGGTCTGCTCCATCGGGTACACACTGGACAGTGTCGGGTGGATCTTCCCCTTGGCGATCAACCGGTTCGCCTCCCACGCCTCGCGGTAGTTCGCGAAGTGCGAGCCGATGATCCTCTTCAGGTTCATCCATAGGTACCGGTTGTCATACTGATGGAGGAATCCACTCGTCGACGCGCAGGTTACGATCGTGCCGCCCTTCCTGGCCACGAAGACGCTCGCGCCGAACGTCTCCCGGCCTGGGTGTTCGAAGACGATGTCCGGGTCGTCGCCGCCGGTCAGCTCGCGGATCCGGGCACCGAGCCGCTTCCACTCCTTCGGGTCCTGGGTGACGTCGTCCTTCCAGAACTTGTACCCCTCCGCGTTGCGGTCGATGATCAGCTCCGCGCCCATCGCCCGGCAGATCTCCGCCTTCTGCTCGCTGCCGACCACGCACACCGGCGTGGCCCCGCCGTTCAGCGCGAACTGCGTCGCGTACGAGCCGAGGCCACCGGACGCGCCCCAGATCAGCACGGTGTCGCCCTGCTTCATGTCCGCGCCGTTGCGGGAGACGAGCTGGCGGTAGGCCGTGGAGTTGACCAGCCCCGGACAGGCGGCCTCCTCCCAGGTCAGGTGGGCAGGCTTGGGCATGAGCTGGTTGGACTTGACCAGCGCCAGCTCGGCGAGCCCGCCGAAGTTGGTCTCGAAGCCCCAGATGCGCTGCTCGGGGTCCAGCATCGTGTCGTTGTGCCCGTCGGGGTGCTCGAGCTCGACGTTCAGGCAGTGCGCGACCACCTCGTCGCCGGGCTGCCAGGCGTTGACCCCGGGCCCGGTCCGCAGCACGACGCCGGCGAGGTCGGAGCCGACGATGTGGTACGGCAGGTCGTGGCGCTTGGCGAGCGGCGAGGTGTTGCCGTACCGGCGCAGGAAGCCGAACGTGTCCATCGGCTCGAAGATCGAGGTCCAGACGGTGTTGTAGTTGACCGCGCTGGCCATGACCACGACGAGCGCCTCACCGGGGCCGAGCTCGGGGGTGGCCACGTCGTCGACGTGCAGTGACTTGCGTGGGTCCTTGTCCTGAGTGGACTGGCCGGCGAACATCTCCACCTCGTCCGCGTGGACGGTCACCGCCCGGTAGGACTCGGGCACGGGCACGGAGCCGACCGCGGCCAGGTCGTCGGCGAGGATGGCGTCGAGGATCTTCCGCATGCGCAGCGACGTTACCGACCGGTAACGGTACAGAACCAGCAGGTTGAGGGCAGGGTCACTCGAACGCGGCGCCGCGTGCGGGACTGTGACCTACGAGATGCCGGCCAATGTTTGACCGGGTGGCCAGTCAAAGCGCAGAATCGGGATAGAGACTCCACAAACACGGAGGTGGTCTCGATGACTAGTCCCACCGCAGTCCGGCCTTGGACCAGGCCACACGACTGGGCGGAGGTCGTATTGGGTGTCGTGGCGCTGCTGTCCCCCCTCTGGATGGACACCGACAACGCCGCGATGTGGACGATGATCGTTCTGGGCGCGCTGGTCGCCCTGGACGGGCTGGCGGCACTCGCGGTGCCGGGCCAGGTCTACAGCGAGGGGATCCAGATCGTGCTCGGGGTGCTCATGTTCATCTCCCCGTGGGTGATGAGCTACACGGGCTTCTCCGGCATCTCCTGGTCCTCGTGGATCATCGGCGCGCTGACCGTGGTCGTCGGCGCGGCGGCCCTTCCGGTGGCCCAGGCCGCCCACCGGGCCGGCAGTGGCGTGGCCGGCCAGCACTAGCTCCGCCGAGTACGCGCGCGGTCCATGGCGTGGCCTTCCGGGTTACGTTATGGGCCGCGCGCCTGCGAGGAAGGGGCACGAGACATGCGCCTGACCAAGAAGAAGGACGACGATCCCTCCGCCCGGGAGCGGATCCTGACCGCCGCCGAGGAGCTGTTCGCCGAGTCGGGTTTCGACGCGACGCCGACCTCCAAGATCGCCGCTCGCGCCGGGGTGCCCAAGGGGCTCGTGCACTACTACTTCCAGCGCAAGCCCGACCTGCTCGCCGCGCTCGTGCGGCGGCTGCCCGACGAGCACGTCGACCCCGGTGGCGTGGTGGTCCCCGGTGACGTCGCGGCGAGCCTGCGCCGGCTCGTGGCCGAGCTCGACGCCCGGATGCGCGCCTCCTACCTGCTCTCCCACCTGCTCTGGCGCGAGGCCGACACGCACACCGCGGTCCGGGACGCGTTGCAGCAGCGGTTCGGCAGGGTGGTGGACCAGGTCCGGGCGGTGATCATGGCGGCGAGCTCGGGCCGCCTGCCCGTCGCCACGGTCGACACCGCGGCGGGGCTGCTCGCGCTCGCGGTCAGCTACCGCCACTCGGTGGCGCGGCACGGCGAGGCCGAGGACAGCGGCGCGGACGTGGCGAGCGCCGAGACCATCGACCGGGAGGTCGACTTCATCGCGGGGGCCCTCACCGCTCCGCCGGCGCCGGCTCCACTAGCTCGATGAGCACGCCGCCGGTGTCCTTCGGGTGCACGAAGTTGGCCCGGCTGTTGGCGGTGCCGACGATGGCCTTGTCGTACATCACGCGCAAGCCCTTGGCGCGCAACGCATCCGTGGCCGCGTCGACGTCGGAGACGCGGTAGGCCACCTGCTGCACGCCGGGCCCCTTGCGCTCGAGGAACTTGCCGATCGTGGAGTCCGGGCCGAGCGCGGCGAGCAGCTGCACGGCCGCGCCGGTGCCGCCACCCGGCGGGCGCATCATCGCCTCGCGCACGCCCTGCGCCTCGTTGACCTCCTCGTGGTAGAGCTCGAGGCCGAGCACGTCGCGGTAGAACGCGATCGCCTCGTCCAGGTCGGGCACCGCGATGCCCACGTGGTCGATCGCCGTGACGTAGGACTTCAGCTCATCCATGCGTCACAAGGTAACTCCGGAAACTGCCTGGTGGCTGTGCGGCTACTCACATCAGCACGTGTCCGTCCGGCGGCCCCCGGGTAACGTACGAAGTTAACGCCCGCTAGCAGCTGGAGGCTTTGCCCGTGTCCAGTTCCGTCATCGTCGCCGGGGCGCGCACCCCGATCGGTCGCCTGCTCGGCTCCCTCAAGGACTTCACCGGCGCGCAGCTCGGTGGCGTCGCCATCAAGGCGGCCCTCGAACGCGCCGGCGTCGCGCCGGAACAGGTCCAGTACACGATCATGGGCCAGGTGCTGACCGCCGGCGCCGGCCAGATCCCCGCGCGCCAGGCCGCCGTCGCCGCCGGCATCCCGATGGACGTGCCGGCCCTGACGATCAACAAGGTCTGCCTGTCCGGTCTGGACGCCATCGCGCTGGCCGACCAGCTCATCCGCGCCGGCGAGTTCGAGATCGTGGTGGCCGGCGGCCAGGAGTCGATGACCCAGGCGCCGCACCTGCTCCCGAAGTCCCGCGCGGGCTTCAAGTTCGGCGACGTCACGATGACCGACCACATGGCCTACGACGGCCTGTTCTGCGCGTTCGACCAGGTCGCCATGGGCGCGTCGACGGAGAAGTACAACTCCCGCTACGGCCTCACCCGCGCCGAGCAGGACGCGTTCTCCGCGCGCTCGCACCAGCGCGCCGCGGCGGCGATCAAGGACGGCGTGTTCGCCGAGGAGATCGCCCCGGTCACGATCCCGCAGCGCAAGGGCGACCCGGTCGTGTTCGACACCGACGAGGGGGTGCGCGGCGACACCACGGTCGAGGGCCTCGCGAAGCTGCGCCCGGCGTTCGCCTCGGACGGCACGATCACCGCCGGCTCCGCCTCGCAGATCTCCGACGGCGCCGCGGCGGTCGTCGTGATGAGCAAGGCCAAGGCGCAGGAGCTCGGCCTGCCGTGGCTCGCCGAGATCGGGGCGCACGGCGTGGTCGCCGGGCCGGACGCGAGCCTGCACGAGCAGCCGTCCAACGCGATCAAGGCAGCGCTCGCCAAGGCCGGCCAGGAGGCGTCGGACCTCGCACTCGTGGAGATCAACGAGGCGTTCGCCGCGGTGGGCGTGGTGTCCACGAGGCAGCTGGGCATCAGCGAGGACATCGTGAACGTCAACGGCGGCGCCATCGCGCTCGGCCACCCGATCGGCGCCTCCGGCGCGCGGCTGGCCGTGCACCTGGCCTACGAGCTGCGCCGCCGCGGCGGTGGCCTGGGCGCGGCCGCGCTGTGCGGTGGCGGCGGCCAGGGTGACGCGCTGCTGCTGCGGGTCTGAGCTCGTCCCCTGTGGACGGTTCGGTGGATGTCGGTGAGCTGGTCGGCCGGGCACGCGAGGGTCAGCCCCGTGCGGTCGCCCGGCTGATCTCGCTGGTCGAGGACGAGAGCCCGCACCTGCGTGCGGTCGCCGCCGCGCTCAACCCGCTGACCGGGCACGCCCGGGTGCTCGGGCTCACCGGCCCGCCCGGGGTCGGCAAGTCGACGTCCACCTCGATGCTCGTGGCCGCGTTCCGCGAGCAGGGACTGCGGGTCGGCGTGCTCGCCATCGACCCGTCCTCGCCGTTCTCCGGCGGCGCGCTGCTCGGCGACCGGATCCGGATGCACGACCACACCACCGATCCGGACGTCTTCATCCGGTCGATGGCCACCCGGGGCCAGCTCGGCGGGCTCGCCGCGGCCACCCCGCAGGCGCTGCGCGTGCTGGACGCCGCCGGCTGCGACGTGGTGCTGATCGAGACCGTCGGGGTCGGACAGTCCGAAGTGGACGTCGTGGCGCTGGCCGACACCACGGTCGTGCTGCTCGCACCGGGCATGGGCGACGGCATCCAGGCCGCGAAGGCCGGCATCCTCGAGGTCGCCGACGTGTTCGTGGTCAACAAGGCCGATCGCGACGGCGCCGAGGCGACCGTCCGCGACCTCGAGCACATGATCTCGCTGGGCCGCCGCGAGACCGGGCCGTCGTGGCGCCAGCCGATCGTGCGCACGGTCGCGTCGGCGGGGGAGGGCGTCGCGGACCTCACGGCGGCGCTCGCAGCGCACCGCGAATGGCTCGTCGCGCACGGCGAGCTGGAACTGCGCCGGGCGCGCCGCGCGGAGCGGGAGATCGAGGCGATCGCGGTCGCCTCGCTGCGCACCCGGCTCGGCAGCGGGCAGGAGTCCGGGCAGGCGGCGCTGCGCCGGCTGGCGGGGCGGGTGGCCGCGGGGGAGCTGGACCCCTACGCCGCGGCGGATATGCTCACCGCCGGTGACTGAGCTGAACCTGGGGTGGGCCGTCGCGTGGCGCGCGTGGGCCGGCGGCGTGCTGCTGTCGGCGGGCGGGCTCGCGCTGATCGTGGCCGCGTTCGTCGCGCTGCCCGGCCGCGACCCGAGCCAGCGCGCGTTCGCGGTGCTGTTCGGGCTGGCGCTGCTCGTGGTCGGCGTGCTGATCCTGGTCGCGGTGCGCAAGTCCGGGCTGCACCTGACGATCGGCGAGGACGGGTTCGCGGTGGCGCACCGTACGCACGGCGGGTTCGCCGTGACCTGGGACGACGTCACCGACGTGCGGCTGCGGCGCGAGAAGCGGTGGTTCGGCCGGAACCGGATGTGGCACTACACGCTCGTGCTGCGGACCGTCGAGGAGGTGGCGGACCTCGAGCTGTGGCGCGAGGGGTCCGGCTACCGCTACGAGCTGGGTCCGCTCGGGCTCGCCGGGCGGCGGCTGGACCGGGCGCTGGCCCGGCACGCCCCGGCTCGCTACCGCGGCCTGTCGCACACCTGAACGTGAGCTGACTCGCTGCCATTCGCCGTAGCACGCCGTTACCATCGGCCGCGTGACGACGCCGCCAGGGGGACCACAGTTCCGGCCGCCACCCGGCGGGCCGCCCGCCCCGCCACCGGGATACGGCCCGCCACCAGGCTTTCCGCCACCCGGCCACCCGCCGCAGGTACCGCCGCCCGGTTACCCGCCGCCCGGCTACCCCGGCGCCGCGCCCGGGCAGCCGGGCACGCCACCCGGTGGGTACCCGGCACCGAACGGCGGACCGACCGGCACCCGGCAGCTGCCGCCCGCGGCCCCGCCCGGCGCCGGTCCGACGGGCCCGGGCATGGGCGGTCCGGGACTGCCACCGGGCATGTCCCCGGCCTACGGACCCGGGGCCGTCGTGATCGACGTCGCCGGGACGGACGGCAGGAAGGCGGCCGTCGGCGCGATCGTGGCCGGGTTCGTCGGGTTCATCGGGATCGTCTCCGGGATCATCAGCCTGACGACCGACGGTTTCGGCGGCGGCCTGACGGCCATCGTGATCGGCGCGCTCTTCCTCATCCCGGCCGGGATCATCCTTGCCAAGCGGGACAAGGTGTTCCGGCCGCGCCGGCTCGTCTTCGAGCCCGCCGGCGTCCGCTGGGACGACCCGCACGGCGCGCCCTGGGCCATCCCGTGGAGCGAGCTCGCGGCGGTGTCGATCAACAAGCACAGCCCGCAGCAGGTCCCCGAGAGCGCCCACGACCGGATGGTCGGCGCCGCGACGGAGCGGGTCGTCGGCGAGCGCGCGCACGTGCGGCTGGACCTGTACCCGGCCGACCCGTCCTTCGCCGGCCGCCACCCGGAGCTCGCGCACCTGTGGGAACGCCAGGGCGAGCGGGGCGGCTACCGCATGCCGCTCGGCAGCAACGTCTCCTTCATCCCCACGATCGCCATGGCCCTGGGCCGGTTCGCGCCGCAGGTCTACCGCGGCGTCAACGCGACCGAGGGCTTCATGGGGCTCAGCTAGACGCGGGCGGCAGGCAGCGAACGGCCACCAGGTCGCCCGACACCGTCGCCGCGCCCGCCGCGTGCGGGAGCACGAACGTGTCCCCGCGCGAGACCGGCACGTCGCCCGCGTGCTCGGTGTGCAGCACGCCCGTGCCCGACAGCGCCACCAGCACCGCGTACGAGGGCGCGAGCTCGGCCCCGCCGCGTACCCGCTCCGCGCGGAAGAAGCGGGCCGCGTCCGTCCCGAACAGGTCCCGCACCGGGGCGCCGGTGTCGTCCTGGTGGCGGACCAGCGTGCCGAGCCGGTCGCCGCCCCAGCCGGACCGGTCCACGCAGCGCAGCGCGGTCTCGAACCCGGCGCCCAGGTGCCCGCCGGCCTCCGCGTCGAGGAAACCCTTCCACTCCAACGTGACCGACAGGTCCGTCGGCTGCTGCAGCTCGACGATGAACACCCCGGTGCCGATCGCGTGCGGCACCCCGGCCGGCACGAACACCGTGTCGCCCGCCCGTACGGTCACCGGGTTCAGCGCGCCCAGCATGGCCGCCGAGTCCTGCCGCGCCACCCAGCCGGCCACCGTGCCCTCGGCGACCTCGTCGGTGAATCCGATGTGGACGATCGAGTCCGGATCGCCGCCCGTGCCGACCACGATCCACGCCTCCGTCTTGCCGTACCGGGAACCGAAGTGCGCCGCGGCGAAGGAGTCCGACGGGTGGCAGTGCACCGGCAGCCGCTGGCCCGCGTCGAGCAGTTTCACCAGCAACGCCGGGTCCGCGCCGAACCGCGCGAGGTGCGCCGCGCCGAGCCAGTTGTCGGCGTGCCCGGCGACCGCGTCGCGCAGCAGCAGCCCGTCCGGCAGCACCGACAGGCCCAGCTCCGGCTCGCCGTGCAGCGTCGTGCACGACGCGACCCAGTCCTCGGGTCCGAACTCCCGCTCGGGCGTGCCGCGCAGCTCCGCGATCGCGGCCCCGCCCCGGTAGAACCGGTCGGGCTGGTTGGCCGGCAGCCGCACCGGCCGGCGCCCGGCGGAATGGGTGGAGTCGATATTCACGGGCCTACCTCTCCAGAACCACGCGGAACGAGCCGGACCGGCAGGACGATCCGGCGGGGTGGCGAGTCGTCGCCGTCGAGCCGGGCGAACAGCAGCTCCGCGGCGGCCTTGCCGAGCACGCCCGGGTCGGACGCGACCACGGTCACCGGCGGGTCGAGCAGGTCGGCGAGCTCGAAGTCGTCGAACCCGACCAGGGCCGGGCGGGGGACCACCCCGGCGAGCGCCCGCAGGGCGGCCACCGTGATCCGGTTGTTCCCGGTGATCAGCGCGGTCGCCGGGCCGGGCGCGTCCAGCATCCGCCGCAGCGCCTCCGCGACGCCGGCCGCGGTGTGCGGGCCCATCGCGACCAGCCGTTCGTCGAAGCGCACGCCGGCGGTGGCCAGGCCGTCGCGGTAGCCGCGCAGCCGCTCGCCGGCGGTGAAGATCGCCGGCGCGTCGCCGAGGAACGCGATGCGTTCGTGCCCGCGGCGCGCCAGGTGTGCGACCGCCCCCGCCGCGCCGGCCGCGTTGTCCACGAGCACGGTGTCCACCACGACGTCGCCCGGCGGGCGGTCCACGAACACGATCGGCATGCCCGAGGCGATCTCCGGCATCAGGTGGGCGTGCCGCACGCCGGCCGGCACCACGATCAGCCCGTCCACCCGCCGCGCGCAGAACTCCAGCGACAGCTCGCGCTCGCGGGCGGGGTCCTCGTCCGACGAGCCGGTCAGCACCTGCCGGCCGAAGCGCCGGGCGACCTCCTCGGCGGCTCGGGTGAGTCCCGAGTAGAACGGGTTCGCCACGTCCTCGAGCACGAGCCCGATCGTGCCGGTCGACACCCCGCGGCGCAGGTTGAGCGCGCCGATGTTGCGCCGGAAGCCCAGCTGCGTGATGGCCGCGAGCACGCGTTCGGCGGTGTCCGCGTGCACGCCGGGCTCGTCGTTGACCACCCGGGACACGGTCTTGATGCTCACCCCGGCCAGGCGGGCCACGTCGCTCATCGTGGCCCGCCGTACCCGCCGGCCGCGCTGGTCGGACAACGTTGTCATGGTCCGTCGATTCGACTACGCCGCGTGCACGCTTGTCAACGTCTTGACGTGTCGGGGAATTCTTCGCAAGGTGGTCTAGACCGCAATCCAGTCCCGACAAGGTTGTCAGGAGTGCCCGATGCGTACATCCCTGCATCGCAGGAGGTTTCTCGGACTGCTCGGCGCGGCCGCCGGGCTCGGCGCGACGGGGGTGATCAGCGCTCCGGACGCGATGGCCGCGCCCGCGTCGTCGTGGCGTCCGGTCGCCGCCGACGTGCGGGCGCAGACCCGCTGGGCCTGGCAGAACTACGTGGCGAAGGCGTTCGGGCACGACCAGATCAAGCCGGTCAGCGGCGGGTTCGAGGAGTTCTTCGTGCCCGACCGGCCCGTCGGGCTGACCATCGTCGAGGCGCTCGACACGCTGTGGCTGCTCGAGCTCGACCACGAGCTCGAGCAGGGCCTGGCCTGGGTGCGCACGAACCTGAGCTTCGACATCGACGCGCCGTTCCAGGTCTTCGAGACCAACATCCGGATGCTCGGCGGGCTCTTATCGGCCTACCACTGCACCCGCGAGAACCGGCTGCTCGAGCTCGCGAGCGACCTCGGCGAGAGGCTGCTCCCGGCGTTCACGAGGTCCCCGACCGGCATCCCCTACCGCTTCGTCAACCTCGCCACCGGCGCGGTGAGCGAGCCCGAGACCAACCTCGCCGAGACCGGCACCTACATCACCGAGTTCGGCTCCCTGTCGGACTGGACCGGCGACCGCCGCTTCTTCGACGCGGCGAAGCGGGCCTTCGAGGTCACCGTCGCCAAGCGCAGCCCGCTGGACCTGCTGCCCTACGCCGTGCACGCGGAGACGGGGGAGTGGCTGAACGCGACCGCGACGGTGGGCCCGCCCGCCGACTCGTACTACGAGTACCTGTGGGACGGCTGGCAGCTCTTCGGTGACCAGGACCTCAAGGCCTGGTACGACACGCTGGTCCCCGCGATCCTGAACCATCAGTCCGAAGTGGTCGGTGGGCACCTGTGGTTCGCCCAGGTCGACGCGTTCACCGGCGCGGTGGTGAGCCGCACGCAGAGCGAGCTCGGCTCGTTCTTCGCCGGGCTGCTCGCCGAGGGCGGCAACGTGGTCGAGGGGCGGCGCTACCACGACTCGTGGAACGTGGTGCAGGACCGCTACGGCGTGCTGCCCGAGGGCATCGACTACCCCACCCTCGCCGCCACCAGCAAGGGCAACCAGCTGCGCCCCGAGTTCGCCGACGCGGCGTTCAACCTGTGGCTGGTCACCCGCGACGAGCTGTACCGGCGGCGGGCGAAGAAGCACTACGACGAGATGAAGCGCACGTCGAAGGTCCGCTACGGCTACACGATCCTGTCCGACGTGACCACGAACCCGCCGGGGCGCGGGGACTTCTGCCCGGGGTACTGGTGGTCCGAGCAGCTGAAGTACTACTACCTGATCTTCGGCGACGCGAAGCGGTTCGACTACCGCGACCACTACCTGTCGACCGAGGGCAACCTGCTCAAGGGCGCCCGGCGGTAGACGCGGCTGGGCCGGTGCCGCTGGATGCGTGCACCGGCCCGTTCACCGCGGGAGTCCTGGCGAGCCGGTCCAGTGTCGGGCTGGCCCGTCCCCCTGTCGTCCTGCGCTCATACCTAACGACGGACCCGGTCACCAGGCGGTTCACGGATTCGCGAAGGTTTTATCGGAACCGGTCGGTAGCCGCCAGCAGCGCGCCGGCCATGCCCGGCGTGGCGGTCTCGTGCGCGCCCTCGTCGACCATGACCAGGTCCGCCTCCGGCCACGCGTGGGCGAGCAGCCACGGCGTGCCCGCGAGGTTGCCGAAGTCCAGCCGGCCCTGCACCAGCACTCCGGGGATCCCGGCGAGCCGCCCGGCGCCGGCCAGCAGCGCGCCGTCCGCGCCGAGGAAGTGGCCGTTGCTCCAGTAGTGGGTGACGATCCGGGCGAACGCCAGCCGGAACCGCGGGTCGGCGAAGCGCCGGCTCGGTCCCGTGGTCGGCGTCATCGCGTCCTCCCACTCGCACCATGCCCGCGCGGCGTCCGCCCGCTCCTGCTCGGCCGGTGCGGCCAGCCGCCGGGCGTACCCGGCCGTGATGTCCGGGTCGGCGGCCGCGTCGCGGAACCGTGCCCAGGCCTCGGGAAACAGCGGGCCGAGGCCGCGGGTGAGCAGGTCGACCTCCTCCTGCCGGCCGGTCGCCACCGCGAACAGCACGAGCGCGGACACCCGCTCCGGATGGCGCTGCGCGTAGGCGAGACCGAGCAGGCAGCCGAACGAGCCGCCGAACACGAGCCAGCGGTCGATGTCCAGGTGTTCGCGCAGCCGCTCCAGGTCGGCGATCAGGTGGCCGGTCTCGTTGGCCGACAGGCTGGTCGCCGGGTCGCTCGCGGGCGGCGTGCTGCGCCCGCAGTTGCGCTGGTCGAGCAGGACGATCCGGTAGGCGGCCGGGTCGAACCAGCGGCGGTGCCCGGGCGTGCAGCCCGAGCCCGGGCCGCCGTGCAGGACCACGGCCGGCTTGCCGTCCGGGTTGCCACACTGCTCCCAGTAGACGTGGTTCCCGTCGCCGACGTCGAGCAGGCCGTGGGCGAACGGTTCGACTTCCGGATAGATCTCGCGCTCCTTTGGTGGGTGAACCGCGTTCCGGCTCCGGTCGCTCGGCTATGTTTCCGCCCGTGGTCGACACAGACAACGCCGCGGTGGTGGTCGAGGACGTCCGCAAGGCGTATGGGGATCTCAAGGCGGTGGACGGGGTCTCGCTGTCCGTCGCCGAGGGGGAGTTCTTCGGCATCCTCGGGCCGAACGGGGCGGGCAAGACGACGATACTGGAGATCATCGAGGGGCTGCGCGAGCCCGACTCCGGCACGGTGCGCCTGCTCGGCGAGTCGCCGTGGCCGCGGCGGGTGTCGCTGCTGCCACGCATCGGCGTGCAGCTCCAGGCGTCCGCGTTCTTCGAGAAGCTCACCGCGCGCGAGCAGCTGGAGACGTTCGCCTCCCTGTACGGCGTGGGCGCCGCGCGGGCGCACGACATGCTGGAGCTCGTCGGGCTCGCGGACAAGGCGAACACCCGCGAGGACAAGCTCTCCGGCGGTCAGCGCCAGCGGCTCTCGATCGCCTGCGCCCTGGTGCACGACCCGGACGTCGTCTTCCTCGACGAGCCGACCGCGGCGCTGGACCCGCAGGCGCGGCGCAACCTGTGGGACGTGCTGCGCGCGATCCAGGAGCGGGGCAAGACGATCGTCTACACCACGCACTACCTGGACGAGGCGGAGATCCTCTGCGACCGCGTGGCGATCATGGACGAGGGCCGGATCCTCGCCATGGACACGCCGACGAGCCTGGTCCGCGGCCTCGACGCGCCGACCCGGGTCATCCTCGAGCGCGGCCTGCTGTCCACTTCGGACGCGGCGGCGCTGCCCGGCGCCGACGACGTCGGCGAGGACGACGCGTCGCTGACGATCGTCACCCGCACGCCGGCCGACCTGCTCGGCGCGCTCGCCGAACGCGGCTCGCTCGCCGGGCTGCAGGTGCGCACCGCCACCCTCGAGGACGTCTTCCTCGACCTGACCGGACGGGAGTACCGGGCGTGACCGGGTTCAAGAGCCTCGCGCTCGCCATGCTCAAGGGGTTCTACCGGGACAAGGCGACGCTGTTCTTCACGTTCGTCTTCCCGTTGATGTTCCTCGTCGTGTTCGGCCTGCTGTTCCGCGACGCGGGCGCGGAGAAGATCAACCTCGGCGTCGTCGGCGAGGGGCCGGTGATCACCGGGCTGGAGCGGACCGGCGCGTTCGAGCTCGAGCGGTACGACGACTTCGACGACGCGGTGGCGAAGGTGCGGGACGGCGACCTGCCCGCGGTGGTCGCCGAGAACGGCGACGCCATCACCTACCGGTTCGCGAGGAGCGACCCGACCCAGGCCGGCACGATCAGCGGCATCGTGCAGGGCGTGGTCAGCCAGCTGAACCAGGAGGCGACCGGCGAGGCGCCGAGGTTCCGGGTCGAGGGCTCGAACGTCGAGGACTCCTCGCTCAAGCCGATCCAGTACATCACGCCGGGGATCATGTCCTGGGGCGTCGCGGTCACCGCGGTGTTCGGCGCCGCGCTGACGCTGGTGAGCTGGCGCCGCAAGCAGGTGCTGCGCCGCATCCGGCTCGCCCCCGTGCACGCCTCGACGGTGCTCACCTCGCGGGTGGTGGTCACGATCGGCGTGGCGCTCGTGCAGGCGGTGATCTTCATCGGCATCGGCTCGCTGCCGGTGTTCGGCCTGCAGCTGACCGGCACGTGGGCGCTCGCGATCCCGGTGTTCCTGCTGGGGATCCTGGCGTTCTTCGCGATCGGCATGCTGGTGGGCGCGTTCTGCAAGACGGAGGAGGCGGCCACCGGCGCGGCGAACATCGTCGTGCTGCCGATGGCGTTCCTGTCCGGGACGTTCTTCCCGATCGACCAGGCGCCGCCGTGGATACAGACGGTGTCCAAGGTCTTCCCGTTGCGGCACATGAACGACGGGATCATGGACTTCCTGGTGCGCGGCCAGGGACCGAGCGCGCTCGTCGTGCCGTGCCTGGTGCTGACGGCATTCATCGTCGTGGTCGGCGCGATCGCGGCCAAGGTCTTCCAGTGGGAGGACTGATCGGTCCAGGGCGCTAGTCGTCCTCGAAGTCGCCGACCGCCTTGCGGACCTTGGCCAGCAGGTCGGTCAGCTGGGCGGTCTGGCGCTCGGTCAGCCCGCGCAGCCCGAAGTCGATCTCGGTGACCGCGGTGGTGGCCTGCTCGCGGCGCTGCCGGCCGGCCTCGGTGATCTCGGCGAGCGTGGTGCGCCGGTCGGTCGGGTGCGGCAGGCGCCGGACGAGCCCGTCGGCCTCGAGCCGGTCGACGATGTTGGTCACGCTCGTCGGGTGCAGCTGCAGGCGCTCGCCCATGACGCGCATCGGCAGGCTGCCCTGCTTGGCGAAGGTGAGCAGTACGAGAGCCTCGTAGCGGGCGAAGGTCAGCCCGTGCGGTTTGAGCGCCGTGTCCACTGCGGACTGCAGCACCTGCTGGACGCGCATGATGCTGGTGACCGCGGCCATCGTGCCCGACGGCCCGACACGCTCGGCCCACAGCTCGGCGGCACGGGCGATGGGGTCGAAGGGCAACGCTCTGCTCATGGCGGTTGAAGTTACCAGTCGGTACCGGCCAGGGTGCCCAGGCACAGTTCCAGACGGATCCACCCGGATCCAGGAGAGGAGCGGTCATGCTTGTCGCGTTCAGCGTGGCGCCGGCCGGGGGCGAGTCGGACAGCGTGAGCAAGGCGGTCGCCGAGGCCGTGCGGGTGGTGCGGGAGTCGGGCCTGCCGTCGGAGACGACGAGCATGTTCACCACCATCGAGGGGGAGTGGGACGAGGTGATGGCGGTCGTCAAGGCGGCGGTCGAGGTGGTCCAGCGGGGTGCGCCGCGGGTCAGCCTGGTGCTGAAGGCGGACATCCGGCCCGGGCACACCGGCCAGCTCACCGCGAAGGTCGAGCGGATCGAGCAGCACCTTTCGGAGTGAGCGGGCCGATAGGTGGTAGGCCCGTCGGACGATTCGAACGTCGTGCCAGGATGTAGTCGTGACAAGGCCAGACCCACGTCAAACCGCAGCTCTGTCGGCCGCCCTGTCCGGAGCTGTCGATCTCTCCGCGCTCAAGGCCCGGGCAGAGGCGACCAGCCGGCAGCCTGACCAGGCGTCATCCGCGCCCGCGTCGTCCCCCGGCACACCTGGGGAACCGTCCGCCGGCGGGTTCGTCATCGACGTCACCGAGGAGACCTTCCAGGCCGACGTCGTCGAGCGGTCGCTGCAGGTGCCGGTGATCGTCGACCTGTGGGCCGAGTGGTGCGGCCCGTGCAAGCAGCTGTCGCCGATGCTCGAGCGGCTCGCCCGGGAAGCCAACGGTGCCTGGGTCCTCGCGAAGATCGACGTCGACGCGAACCCGCGCATCGCCCAGCTGTTCGGCGTGCAGTCCCTTCCCACCGTGGTCGCCATCGCCGGTGGCCAGCCGGTGGAGGCGTTCGCCGGTGCGCAGCCGGAGCCGCAGGTCAGGCAGTGGATCGGTGCGCTGCTCGACGCCCTGCGGGATCGCCTGCCGGGCATCCGTGCCGCCGAGGCCGGCGAGCCCGGGGCGGAGCCGGAGGAAGTGCCCGAGCCCGAGGACGACCGCTTCACCGAGGCCGAGACGGCCTTCGAGCAGGGCGACTACGCGACGGCGGAGGCGGCGTACCAGAAGATCCTCGACACCGAGCCCGCGAACGAGCAGGCCAAGGCGGCGCTCGCCCAGGTCCGCTTCCTGGCCCGGGCCGAGGCGGCGGACCCGTCGGTGATCGTGCGTGCGGACATTTCCCCGGAGGACATCGACGCGCAGCTCTCGGCGGCGGACGTGGAGCTGGCGAGCCAGCGGGTGGAGCAGGCGTTCGCGCGGCTGCTGTCGGTGATCCGCCGGACGGGCGGCACGGACCGGGACCGGGCGCGGGAGCACCTCGTGGACCTCTTCGGCCTGTTCTCGCCGGACGACCCGAACGTCGCCAAGGCGAGGCGGGACCTGGCCAGCGCCCTGTACTGACCGCCGCGGCCCCCGACGACGAACCGGCCCCGATCCACGAAGGATCGGGGCCGGCCTCATGAAATCGTCAGGAGAAGTCCTCCGTGCAGGGGTCGGACCCCTCGATGAAGCCGCGACGGAACGCCTCCACCCGGGCGAAGCCGGACTCGACCTGCTTGCCCTTAACGTCCGCCGCGACGAGGCTCTCCTCCTGCAGCAGCTCGGCCACCGCCTCGTCCAGGTCGCCCACCGCGAGGCGGAGCACCTGGCCCTCCTCGTTGGTGACGCCCGCCCACGCGCCGGTCAGGCACGCCGTGCGCAGGCCCGCCTTCTCGTCGTCCAGGGGCGCGCCCTTGGCCTTCTGCACGGCCAGCGCGTAGCGCGACGCGATCTCCGCGAACGCCGCGAAGTCGCCCAGGCCGCCGGAGTTGTCGCTGCCGGGCGGGGCGTTCGGGTTCGGCTTGGCCGCGATCTCCCGCAGGGCGTCGGCGTCGATGCCGATGACGTTGTCGTCCGGGCAGTAGGTGACCGGGCTGGTCGCGTCCCCGCTCTCGCACGTCGAACCGTTGTCGATGATCTTCGGGGCGTCGGTCTCGTTGTCCTTGAACGCCTCGTCGAGGCTCGCCTGCAGCTTGTCCAGGACCTCGATCGGGTCGATGTCGCCCTCGTCCGACTGCGCCTGCTCGGTCTCGGTGCGCTCCTTCTCGGCGATACGGCTCTCGATCTCCGCCTCATCCATGTCCGCGCAGCGCTTGGGGTCGTTGGAGAAGCCCTCCTGGAACGCGTACACGCGGTCGAACGCGAGGCCGTGCGCGCCCTCGGTCTGGTGGTCCAGGCCCGCCGGGTCCCGGATGAAGAACAGCGTCGCGAGGATGTCGTTGAGGCCCTTGCCGGTGTTGATCTGGAAGTGCTTCGACTTGTCCTCGGCCACGTACTTGAAGAAGTTGCCCATGTAGCAGTCGGCCTGCTGCTCGCGCACGATCGTCGGCGTCGTCTGGCTCATGTTGCTCTTCTCGCCCAGCCGGAACTGCACCGCGTGGCCCATCTCGTGGGCCAGCACGCCGACGACCGACATGGGGCCGAACTGCTCGTTCAGCATCGGCAGCAGCTGTCCGCGGTCCCACGCGATCGCGTCCTCGCCGTTGCCCCCGCAGTAGAACGCGTTGACCAGACCCGCGGTGCTCGCCCCGCAGATCGTCACGCCGGCGCCGTTCGAGTCGTAGGAGACGAGCCGCTCGAGCTCCTTGTACTCCTCGTCGAACTGGGCGGGCAGCTGCTCGTGCCAGTACTCGTACAGGTCCGCGATCGAGTTGGTGGCCAGGCGGTCCATCTCGCCGCCGTCGGCCCCCTCGACGTCCAGCTTCGCGTCCTCGACCCCGTCGCGTGGACCGGACGGCCCGTCGTCGCTCACCTCGAGCCCGCCCGCGTTGCTGGTGTCGATGTCCCCCATCGCCTGCGGCTGCCCCTCGATCTGCTTGCCCGAGCAGCCGCCTAACGCCACCACAGCCGCCGCGACCACGCTGAGCGTCACCCCGGCTCGCCATCCACCCCTCATCGCACAACCCCTCCGCCCGCCAGGCTCGTCAATGCTCGACGCACCCTACTGGCCGGGTGCGACAGGCATACGACGTACCGGGCGAGCGCGTGGTTTCAGCCCAGGCCGCAGGCGTCGTCGCCCTCGAGCACGCCCTTGCGGAACGCGCGCACCCGCTCGAACCCGGTGGGGATGCCCTGCCCGGTCATGTCGCGGGCGGCGTAGTCGTAGGTCAGCAGCACCTGGATCGCCTCGTCGAGGTCGCCGGGGGAGAGGACCTGATCCTCGCGGCCGAGCAGCGAGCCGGTGAACGCCCCGGCCAGGCACACCGCGTCGTGCTGGGAGTCCGCGCCCTCGGTCGGCTTCTTCAGGTCGGCGAGCGCGGCGAGCGCGAAGCGGCTCGCGAGCAGCGTGCCGGTGGCGTAGTCGCCGATCTGCTTGTGGATCTTGGGCAGCTCGACCTCGGTGTCGTAGTCGACCTGCGTGGCGTCCGGGCAGAACGCGACCGGGCCCTGGTCGGCCTGGGTGCAGTCCGGGTGCTTGTCGGTGGGGGCGAGCTCGAGCTGGCCCCACTTCTGGCCGCGCTTGGTGACCAGGGTGTTGAAGTAGTCGTTGAGCTGCGGGCCGATGGTTTCGAGCATCAGGTCGAACTTCAGGTTGCCGTTGTTCGCCGCGTCGGTCTGGTCGATGAACCCGGTCTGGGTGAACGTGCGGTTGTCCACGCTCATCTCGCTGCACTGCTTGGCGCCGTTGTCGTAGCCGTCCTGGAACGCCGACACCCGGTCGAACGCGTCGCCGTGCGCGCCCTCGTCGGTCTGCTCGGTGCCGATCGGGTCCCGGAAGGTGATCAGCGACTCCAGCGCCGGGTCGAGCCGGTCGTCGGCGACGTTGAGGTAGGTGGCGTTGTCGTCGACGACCCAGCGCACGAACGAGCCCGCGTAGCAGTCCGCCTGCGCCTCGATGAGGATCGTCGGGAACTTGTCCGGCTCGGCCTGCTGCTTCTCCAGGCTCAGCCCGGCCCGCCGCTGCACCGCGTGGCCCATCTCGTGCGCCAGCACCAGCATCACCGCGGCCTCGCCGAAACGCTCCTTGAGTACCGGCAGCAACGCGGACCGGTCCCAGGCCATCACGTCGGCGGTCGGGCAGTAGAACGCGTTGCCTTCCACGTCGGACGCCTTGTCCACGCACGGCGGCGCGGGCGCCTTGTCGTTCGACGTGTCCACCGAGTAGTAGCCGCCCGACAGCTCCTTCCAGTCGCCGCCGAACGTCGTCGGGAACGACTCCTCCCAGAAGGCCCGCACGTCGGTGAGCACGGCCGCGGCCAGCCGGTCGATCTGGCCGTTGTCCGTGTTCTTCACGAAGGACGGGTCGACGCCGCCCGGCTCGTCCGGGTCGGACTGCGTCACGACCGAGCCCGTGCTGGTCGGCGTGCCGGCGACCTCGGTGGTGCACGCCGCGGTGCCTGCGGCGACGAGCAGCGCGAGTGGAACGGTCAACCGGGCGAGTCGGGTGTGCACGCCTCCAGTGTGCCCGTCATCGGTCCGCCGGGGAGGCCGGACCGCGCAATCCGGTCACACCGAGTGCCGCGACCAGCACTATCGCGCACTGGGCGAGCGCCCCGGCCAGCATGGTCGCCGTCGTCCCGCCGGTCTCCGCGAGCCGGCCCGCGACCGTGGTGCCCGCGCCGAAGCCCGCCCACATCACCGCGAACACCCACGCGAACGCCTCGATCCGTTGCGCGGGCGCGCTTGCCTCGCCGATGAGCACCTGCTGCACGGTCTCCACCGGACCGGTGCACAGGCCCACGGCGAGGAACGCGCCACCGATCCACACCAGGCCGGTGCCTGCCGGCGCCGCGAGCGCGCTGCCGGCCAGTGCCAGGGCCGCGCCGGAGTGCAGCACGAGCAGCTGTCCGCGGGCGCCGCCGGGCCAGTGCCGCGCGCCGTAGGCGATCCCGCTGCCGACGGCGCCGAGCGCGAGCAGGCTCGTGAACACGCCGGCGAAGCCCTGCCCGGACGCGGCGGCGACCGCGGTGACCTCCAGGCAGCCGAACGCGAACGTGTCGAGCACGACCATGCCCAGCAGCAGCCGGATCCGGCCGTCGGCGAGCGGGCCGAGCAGGCCGGCCGAGCGCGGGCCGGCCGGCTCCGGGCGGCGGATCGCCGGGGCCAGCGCCACCAGCGCGTCCCCGGTCACCTTCAGCGCGCCGGTGATCGCGACCGCGGCCGCGGCGGGCAGCACCAGCAGCAGCCCGCCCGCGATCATCGGGCCGGACACGAAGGTCGCGCTGCCCAGGGCCGCGTCGAACGCGTACGCGGTGGGCAGCCGGGCGGCCGGCACGAGGTTCGGCCACGCGCCGCGCACGACCGGCCCCGCCGGCGGCACGGTGACGCCGAGCAGCGCGGCCGCGAGGAACAGGGTGGCGATCGGCGTGGCGAACACGAGGCACGCGAGGAGTCCGAGGTAGGCCACCACGTGCCCGGCGAGCAGCCGCAGCAGCACCTGCCGCGGTTCGCGCCGGTCCGCGAGCCGCCCGCGCGCCGGCCCCACGACGGCGTTGCTCACCGCGAACGCCATCAGCACCAGGCCCGCCGCCGCGTAGCCGTAGGCCTGGGTCGCGGCGACCAGCAACGCCAGGTTGAGCATCGAGGTGGTCAGCCGGCTCAGCAGCACCGCGAACGTCAGCCGCGCCACGCCCGGGGTCGCGAACAGCTCGCGGTAGCGGCGCACGATCCCATCGTGGCCTACCCGCGGCTGTGCGTCAGGCGGGTTGCTCGTCCGCCGGGGCCAGCCACAGCACGCCCTGCGGGGGCAGCTGCAGCAGCGCGGACGCGGGCTGGCCGTGCCACGCGTCCCCGGTCGCGTCGACGCCGCCCAGGTTGCCCCAGCCCGAGCCGCCGTAGTCCTGCGCGTCGGTGTTGAGGATCTCCCGCCAGCGGCCGGCGAAGGGCAGGCCCACCCGGTAGTCGCGGTGGGGATGGCCGGCGAAGTTCGCGACGCAGGCGACCACGTTGCGGGGCACGCTCGGGTCGTGGCGCAGGAAGCTCGCCACGTTGTTCGCCGAGTCGTTCGCGTCGATCCACGCGAAGCCCGCCGGCGAGGTGTCCGCCGCGAACAGCGCCGGGTGCGCCCGGTACTGGCGGTTGAGGTCACCGACGAGCCGCAGCAGGCCGCCGTGGAGCGGATCCTCGGTCAGGTGCCAGTCGAGCGAGCGGCTCTCCGACCACTCCTGCACCTGACCGAACTCGCCGCCCATGAACAGCAGCTGCTTGCCCGGGTGGGCCCACATGAACCCGAGCAGCGCACGCAGCCCGGCGGCCTTGTTCCAGTCGTCGCCGGGCATCCGCGTCCACAGCGAGCCCTTGCCGTGCACCACCTCGTCGTGCGACAGCGGCAGCACGAAGTTCTCGCTCCACGCGTACATCAGCGAGAACGTGACCTCGTTGTGGTGGTAGGAGCGGTGCACCGGATCGTGGCCGACGTAGCTCAGCGTGTCGTGCATCCAGCCCATGTTCCACTTGAACCCGAAGCCGAGCCCGCCGAGATGGGTCGGCCGGGTGACGCCGGGCCAGGCGGTCGACTCCTCGGCCACCATGATCGCGCCGGGGTGGTGCTTGTAGACGGTCGCGTTCAGCTCCTGCAGGAACCGCACGGCATCCAGGTTCTCCCGTCCACCGTGGACGTTGGGCAGCCACTCGCCTTCCTTGCGCGAGTAGTCGAGGTAGAGCATCGAGGCGACCGCGTCCACCCGCAGGCCGTCGATGTGGAACTCCTCGATCCAGTACAGCGCGTTCGCGACGAGGAAGTTGCGCACCTCGGTGCGGCCGAAGTCGAACACGAGCGTGCCCCAGTCCGGGTGCTCGCCGCGGCGCGGGTCCGCGTGCTCGTAGAGCGGCGTGCCGTCGAAGCGGGCCAGCGCCCAGGCGTCCTTGGGGAAGTGCGCCGGCACCCAGTCCATGAGCACGCCGATGCCCCGCCGGTGGAGCGTGTCCACGAGGTGGCGGAACTCGTCGGGCGTGCCGAACCGCGCGGTCGGCGCGTAGTACGAGGTGACCTGGTAGCCCCACGAGCCGCCGAACGGGTGCTCGGCGACCGGCAGCAGCTCGACGTGGGTGAAGCCCTGCTCGGCCACGTAGCCGGTCAGCTGGTCGGCGAGCTCGCGGTAGCCCAGGCCCGGCCGCCAGGAACCGAGGTGCACCTCGTAGACGCTCATCGGCTCGGCGTGCCACTGGGTGGCCTCGCGGCGCTGCATCCAGTCCGCGTCGGTCCACTCGTGCGCCGCGACGGTGACCTTCGACGCGGTGGCGGGCGGCACCTCGGTCGCGAACGCCATCGGGTCGGCCTTCTCCTGCCAGGTCCCGTCCTGACCGAGGATGCGGTACTTGTAGTTCGTGCCGGGCGGCAGGCCGGGGACGAACAGCTCCCAGACGCCCGAGGAGCCGAGCGAGCGCATCGGGTTCGCTCGGCCGTCCCAGCCGTCGAAGTCGCCGGTGACCCGCACGCCGCGCGCGCTGGGCGCCCACACCGCGAACGACGTGCCCTCGACCGGGCCGGCCGGCGTGTCGTAGGAACGAACGTGCGCGCCGAGCACGTTCCACAGCCGCTCGTGGCGGCCCTCGCCCAGCAGGTGCAGGTCCAGCTCGCCGAGCGTGGGCAGCCACCGGTACGGGTCGTCGACGAGCACCGGATCGCCGCCGTAGTCGACCTCGAACACGTAGCTGCCCGGCGGCTCGGACAGGACCGCGGTGAACACGCCGTCCGCGGTCTCCTCGAGCTGGTCGCGCTGCTCGCCGGCGAGCAGCGCGACCGACTTGGCGCCCGGCCGGTAGGCACGGGCCACGGTCGTGCCCGCGTGATCGGAATGCACGCCCAGCACCGAGTGCGGGTCGTGGTGCGAACCCGTCACGAGGCGGCGCAGGTCGTCGGGCGGCATCGCGCTCGGGTCGGCGCTCACATCAGTCATCGCCGTTCATTCTGCCGTTGCGCCAGGGGTATCGCCCAACGGGTGATCAACCTTGCGCTATGTAGGACTCCAGCTGCTCGCGGTCGGTCTCCAGCTGCTCGATCCGGCTCTTCACGACGTCGCCGATGCTGACGATGCCGACGAGCTTGCCGCCCGAGACGACCGGCATGTGCCGGATCCGCCGCTCGGTCATGGTCGAGGCGAGGCTGTCCACGGCCTCGTTCGGCTCGCAGGTCACCACCGACGTGGTCATGATCTCCGAGACCGGCGCGTGCAGCAGCTCCGCGCCGCGCTCGTTCAGCCGGCGGACGACGTCGCGCTCGGAGACGATGCCGACCAGCGCGCCGGACTCGTCGCACACGACCATGGCACCGACGTTGTGCCGGGCAAGATCCTCGAGCAGCCCTGCGATCGAGACTCCCGGAGGCACGGTCGCCACCTCGGAACCCTTGTGCCGCAACAGATCCGCTATTCGCACCTGGACACCCCGATTCGTCGGTACCTGGCGCCCGTCGTTGGACGCCAGTCAACTGAGGCTAACGACGGCGTCTGATCGCCGCCAGAGGGATCGCGAGCCAGTCGGGCCGGTTGTGGTGCTCGTAGCGGACCTCGTAGACGGCTTTGTCCAGCTCCAGCGCGCGCAGCAGCGCCGCCTGCGCCCGCGGATCGCCGGCCACTTCGGCGTAGCCGTCGCAGAACGCGGCCCGGTTGCGGTCGGCCCACTCGGTGGCCCGGGCGACGAGCCGGCGGTCCGCCTCGTCGCCGGCGAGCAGGTGTAACGCGGCGTAGTCGAACGAGCGGAGCATCGCGGCGACGTCCCGCAGCGGGGTCCGCGGCGCCCGCCGTTGTTCGGGCGTGGCCGCGGGCTCGCCCTCGAAGTCGATCAGCACCCAGCCGCCGGTGCTGCGCAGCACCTGGCCGAGGTGCAGGTCGCCGTGGATCTGCTGGACCGTCAGCGGTCCGGTCACGCCGCGGACGGCGTCGAACGCCGCACGCAGCACCGCCTCGTCCGCCGCCAGCTCGGGCACCTCGGCGAGTACCGCGTCGAGCCGTGCGTGCATGGCGTCGGCCTCGGCGTCGACGCCCGGGCCGGCGACCGGTGAGCTGCCGGTGGCGCGGGCGAGCGCCGCGTGCACCTCGGCGACCGCCACGCCGAGCCGGTGCGCCTCGCCGGCGAAGTCGCCGCCGACCTCGTCCGCGTGCAGGTCGCCCTCGGCCAGCAGGTCGCGCACGCTGGCGGTGGCGGTGGCCCAGCCCTCGACCGTGTTCGGCAGGAACTCCTGCAGGAAGCCGAGAACCGTGTCGCCGTGCCCGGCTTCACCGCTGATCACGCCGAGCGGCGCGGCGATGTGCGCGTTGCCCGCGGACCGCAGCGAGCGGTGCAGGTCGACGTCGCGGTTCGGTCCGGGGTCGGGCCGGCGGTAGAGCTTGAGGATGTACTGCGAGCCGTAGACCACCGAGGTGTTGCTCTGCTCCACACCGATCGGCCGCGCCCGCACACCCGTCGCGATGTCCACGTCCGGCTCGGTCCGGAACTCCAGCCCGCCGGCCGTCGTGCTGTCCGCGAGCAGGCCGAGCAGCGTGCCCATCAGCTCCGGGTCCTGGGTGGCGTCCCAGTACGCGTGCCCGCCGGTACGGGTGATCACCGCGTGCTCGAGGTGCTCGGGCACCACGGCGGCCACGCCGAGGGGCAGCTGGTAGGGCTCGCCGTCGACGGAGACCATCAGGTGCACGAAGCCCGGGGTGAGCTCCGCCGATCGCAGCGTCGTGACCGTGTCCGCGCCACGTGCCTTCGCCCGGAACCACCGCTGCCGCACGAGCCAGTCGACGAGCTCCGGACCGAGGTCCTCGGCGCGGGTCACGGCGCGGGTCACGGCGTCGCGCCCGCCTGGTTGTCCCCGCCGCCGTCGGTGGTCAGCTGGAACCAGTAGAAGCCGTGCGCCGGTAACGTGAGCAGGTACGGCCACTCGCCGACGGCCGGGAACCGCACGCCGCCGGTCAGCTCCACCGGCACCCGCCCGTGGTGCTCGGACAGGTCCAGCTCCACCGGCTGCGGGAACCGGGAGAGGTTGTTGACGCAGATGACCAGGTCCTGCTCGATCCCGTGCTCCGGGTCGGCGGGGACCTGCCGCAGGTAGGCCAGCACGCTGGGGTTCGACGAGCCCAGCTCGGTGAAGTCGCCGAGCCCGAACGCGGGGTGCTCGCGGCGGACCTGCAGCATGCGCCGGGTCCAGTGCAGCAGCGAGGAGCTGTTGTTCAGCTGCGCCTCCACGTTGACCGCCTGGTAGCCGTAGACCGGGTCGGCGATCACCGGCAGGTAGATGCGGCCCGGGTCGCAGCGGGAGAAGCCGGCGTTGCGGTCCGGCGACCACTGCATGGGCGTGCGGACGGCGTCGCGGTCGCCGAGCCAGATGTTGTCGCCCATGCCGATCTCGTCGCCGTAGTACAGGACCGGCGAGCCGGGCAGCGACAGCAGCAGCGCCGTGAACAGCTCCATCTGGTTGGCGTCGTTGTCGAGCAGCGGCGCGAGGCGGCGGCGGATGCCGATGTTGGCCTTCATCCGCGGGTCCTTGGCGTACTCCGCGTACATGTAGTCGCGCTCGTCGTCGGTGACCATCTCGAGCGTGAGCTCGTCGTGGTTGCGCAGGAAGATGCCCCACTGCGCGCCGGACGGGATGGGTGGCGTCTGGGCGAGGATCTCCGAGATCGGGAACCGCGACTCGCGGCGCACGGCCATGAAGATGCGCGGCATCAGCGGGAAGTGGAACGCCATGTGGCACTCGTCGCCGCCGGTCTCGGCGTCGCCGAAGTACGCCACCACGTCCGCCGGCCACTGGTTGGCCTCGGCGAGCAGCACGCGGTCGGGGTACTCGTCGTCGACGACCTTGCGGCACCGCTGGAGGAACTCGTGCGTGCGCGGCAGGTTCTCGCAGTTGGTGCCCTCCTCCTCGAACAGGTAGGGCACGGCGTCGAGCCGGAAGCCGTCGATGCCGAGGTCCAGCCAGAACCGCAGCACGTCGATCATCGCGTCCGCGACCTCGGGGTTCTCGTAGTTGAGGTCGGGCTGGTGGGTGAAGAAGCGGTGCCAGTAGAACTGCCCGCGCACGGGGTCGTAGGTCCAGTTCGACGACTCGGTGTCGACGAAGATGATCCGCGCCTCCGGATAGGCGTCGTCGGTGTCGGACCAGACGTAGTAGTCGCCGTACGGGCCGTCCGGGTGCTGGCGTGACTCCTGGAACCACGGGTGCTGGTCGGAGGTGTGGTTGAGGACGAGGTCGGTGATCACCCGGATGCCGCGGCGGTGCGCCTGGTCGAGCAGGTGCACGAAGTCCTCGACGGTGCCGAACTCGGGCAGCACCGCGCGGAAGTCGGAGATGTCGTAGCCGCCGTCGCGCAGCGGGGAGGCGTAGAACGGCGGCAGCCAGAGGCAGTCGACGCCGAGCCACTGCAGGTAGTCGAGCTTGTCGGCGAGGCCGCGCAGGTCGCCGGTGCCGTCGTTGGTGAAGTCGTTGAAGGCGCGGACGAGCACCTCGTAGAAGACCGCGGTCTTGTACCACTGCGCGGACACGGGAGCCGAGCGGGCGTGGGTGAACGAGTCGGCCTGAGGTTCGACCAGATGGCCGTCGGAGGTGAGCGCCTCACCCGTGTGCGGCACGCCGTCCAGTCCGAGGTTGGCGTCCGGACGTGTCGTCTCGGGCGATTCGGTCATCCCGTGCCCTCACCTAACTCTCTTCGGCCGCGGCCACGTTGCCGCGAGGTGGCGATCATGGTGCCAGGTCGCTTCCGGTTTCCCTTCCATGGTTACCGCTGCGCCGGGATCCTGCACAAGAGACAGCGCCGCCGGGCCCTTCGCGGGCCCGGCGGCACTGTCTCAATTGGATCTACGGCGGGGTCTGTCAGCCGCGGTAGGCGGCCCAGGCGTCCTGCATGCGACTCGCCTGCCCCGGGGTGTACTGGTCGTAGCAGGAGTCGTAGGAGTAGTCCATGTAGTTGTGGATCGGGTCGAGGCCGGCGGCCGAGCAGGAGTCCCGGCCGGCCGGGCAGCCCTCGGTCGGGGACGACTGCGCCGCGGTGTCGGCGACCTCGTCACCAGGCGCGGCGCAGCCACCCTCGAAGGTGTGGAAGAGCCCGAGCCAGTGGCCGCTCTCGTGCGTGGCGGTCTTGCCCTCGTTGTAGTTGGTGATCGGGCCGCCCGGCAGCGAGCCCCACTGGATGATGATCCCGTCGAGCTCCGGGTCGCCGGCGTACCACCACGGGAACGTCGCGTAGCCGAGGTAGCCGGTGTTGGTCGACCAGATGTTGAGCGTCGTCGAGTCGCCCTCGTGGGTCGCGGACTTGAGGGCGCGCTCGCCGGCGGCCGAGTCCGGGTCGTTGAACCACGAGTCGTTCTGCCACCGGCGCACGGCCTGGAGGCTGAACGAGAACTCGGTGTTCGCCGCCGTGCCCGGGGCCTCCTGGCCGGCGTAGTCCTCGTTCATCTCGGCGATCTGCTCGTTGATCTGCGCGTCGGACACGTTGCCGGTGCCGTCGGAGGCGTAGACCACGTGGAAGACGACCGGGACGTTGACCTGAGCGAGGGCCTGGTGCTTGCCCTTCAGCTTGGCGGCCATGTCCCGCCGGACCGCGGCGACGTCGCTCGCGGTCACCTCGTTGCGGTCGTGCCCGTCCACCCCGGCCGGACGGCGGGCGGCCGAGCCCTCATCGGCCGCGCACTCGGTGGACGGGTGGATGCTCGGCTGCGCGGCCACCCCGGCCGCGGGCAGCACGGCGAAGGCGGACGCGGACATGGCGATGGCCAGTAACGCGCTGACTCTTCCCGACTTGGACATGCAGGGAGTCCTTCCAATGCAGGGGACGCGGCCTGGAGCCGCGCCTGCTTTGGAAACTACGTCGCCGCGGGTGGTCTCGTAAGAGGTTGTCGCGTCGGGTGAGCGGTTTGTCAATTACCGGTTACCAGACGATCCGGGTACCGCGACGAGCGGACCGTTTCATCGGACCGTTCAGCGGACCCTCAGCGGACAACGGACAGGATGTGGCACACCGCGTCGGTCGGTTCCAGCCGCACGTAGTTGGCCTGGCCCCAGTCCCAGGTCTGCCCGGTCACCTCGTCCCGCACGGCGAACCGGTCGGTCCAGGCGAGCCCGAGGGCCGGCAGGTCGAGGTACACCATCCCGTCCTGCGCTTGGTACGAGTCCAGGTTGACCACCACGAGGACCGTGTCCCGGCCGGCCGGATCGGTCTTGGAGTACGCGAGCAGCGCGTCGTTCTCGGTGTGATGGAAGTGCAGCGTCCGCAGCTGCCGCAGCGCCGGGTGCGCCGCGCGGATCGCGTTCAGCCGGGTCAGCCACGGCTCCAGCGACCGGCCGTCCTTGAGCGCCTGGGCGAAGTCGCGCGGGCGCAGCTCGTACTTCTCCGAGTCGAGGTACTCCTCGCTGCCCTCGCGCACGGCCTCGTGCTCGTACAGCTCGTAGCCGGCGTACACGCCCCACGACGGCGAGAACGTCGCCGCGAGCGCCGCCCGGATCGCGAACATCGCCGGCCCGCCGTACTGCAGCGACGCGTGCAGGATGTCCGGGGTGTTCACGAACAGGTTCGGCCGCGCCTCGTCCGCGTGCTCGACGATCTCGTTGCCGAACTCGATCAGCTCGTGCTTGTGCGTGCGCCAGGTGAAGTACGTGTACGACTGGGTGAACCCCAGCCGCGCGAGCCCGTAGAGCCGGGCCCGCCGGGTGAACGACTCGGACAGGAACAGCACGTCCGGCTCCACGGTCTTCACCTCGTGGATCAGCCAGTGCCAGAAGTTCGGCGGCTTCGTGTGCGGGTTGTCCACCCGGAAGATCCGCACCCCGTGCGACACCCAGAGCAGCACCACCCGGAGCACCTCCGCGTAGATGCCCTCGGGGTCGGTGTCGAAGTTCAGCGGGTAGATGTCCTGGTACTTCTTCGGCGGGTTCTCCGCGTACGCGACCGTCCCATCCGGACGGATCGTGAACCACTCCGGGTGCTCGGTGACCCACGGGTGGTCCGGCGCGCACTGCAGCGCGAGGTCGAGGGCGACCTCCAGGCCGAGCTCGTGCGCGCGAGCGACGAACGCGTCGAAGTCGGCGAACGTGCCCAGCTGCGGGTGGATCGCGTCGTGCCCGCCCTCGGCCGAGCCGATCGCCCACGTGGACCCGACGTCCTCGGGCACCGCGACCACGCTGTTGTTGGGGCCCTTGCGGTTCACCGTGCCGATCGGGTGGACCGGCGGCAGGTACACGACGTCGAAGCCCATCCCGGCGACCCGGTCGAGCTCCTTGGCGGCGGTGGCGAACGTGCCGTGCAGCGGCTTGCCGGACTCGTCCACGCCGCCGGTCGAGCGCGGGAACAGCTCGTACCACGACCCGTACAGCGCGCGCGGCCGGTCGACCCACAGCCGGTACTTCCGCCCGCGGGTGACCAGGTCGCGGATCGGGTTGGCGAGCATGTGCTTCTGCACGGGCTCGGACAGCGCCTCGGCGATCCGCGCGGGCAGCGGCAGCGAGGTGTCGCGCAGCGCGGCGGCCGCGGCGACGAGCATCCGCTCGTCCCCGTCGGGCGGGCCGTGCTTGGCGGCCCGGTCCAGCAGCAGGGCGCCGGACTCCAGGTCGTTCGCCAGCTCGTCGGGTCCCTGGGCGGCGCCGACCTTGACCTCGACCGCGTGCCGCCAGGTCGCCCACGGGTCGCTCCACGCGTCCACCCGGTAGGTCCACATGCCGGTCGAGTCGGGCGTGATCGCGGTGATCCAGTGGTCGGTGTTCGGGTCGTCGCAGATCATCCGGGTCTGGCGCTCGGCGTCGTCGTGTGGCCCCCGCCACACCACGGTGGCGCCGACCGCGTCGTGCCCCTCCCGCCAGACCGTGGCCCGCACCGGGACGTGCTCCCCGGCGACCGCCTTCGCCGGGTAGCGGCCACAGCTGACCAAAGGGGAAACGTCGTCGATGCCGAACCGACCACTCACCGGTCACACCCTCCCTGCCCAGGGGCGTAGTTGCCGAAGATCGTCCCCCACCTTCGAAGTCTGCCCGGTCCCGGCCGTTCCCACACGGCCCGCCGCCTTGAATTTGCCGGACGCGCGCCCTATAAGGTCGGTCGTCGTGAAAGCTGTACGTCGCTTTACCGTGCGTGCCGGGCTGCCCGAGGCGCTGGCCGAGCTGGGCACGCTCGCCACGAACCTCCGGTGGACCTGGCATCCGCCGACCCAGGAGCTGTTCGCGGCGATCGACCCGGCGACCTGGGACCGGATCGGCAACCCGCTGCGGCTGCTCGCCGAGGTGCCCGCGCACCGGCTCGAGCAGCTGGCGACCGACCCCGAGTTCCTCGACAGGGTGAACGAGCTGTCCGAGGACCTGCGGCGCTACCTCACCGACGACCGGTGGTACCAGCACCGCCGGGCCGAGCTCGCCGCCCACGGGCCCGAGGGCAACGGCCTCGCCGACCGGATGCCGGACTCGATCGCGTACTTCTCCATGGAGTTCGGCGTCACCGAGGCGCTGCCCAACTACTCCGGCGGGCTCGGCGTGCTCGCCGGCGACCACCTGAAGGCGGCCTCCGACCTCGGCGTGCCGCTGATCGGCGTCGGCCTGCTGTACCGGTCGGGTTACTTCCGCCAGTCGCTGTCGCTGGACGGCTGGCAGGTCGAGCACTACCCGGTCATCGACCCGAGCGGGCTGCCGCTCGACCCGCTCGTGGAGCCCTCGGGCGCGCCGATCCTGGTGCACGTGGCGATGCCCGGCGGCCGGGTGCTGCGCGCCCGGATCTGGAAGGCGCAGGTCGGCCGGGTGCCCCTGCTGCTGCTCGATTCGGACGTGGACGGCAACGACGACGACCTGCGCGGGGTCACCGACCGGCTCTACGGCGGCGACCAGAACCACCGCATCCGCCAGGAGATCCTGGCCGGCGTGGGCGGCGTGCGCGCGGTGCGGACGTACTGCGAGCTGACCGGCCACACGCAGCCGGAGGTGTTCCACACCAACGAGGGCCACGCGGGCTTCCTCGGCCTGGAGCGGCTGCGCGAGCTGACGTCGGGCCGGAGCCTGTCGTTCGACGAGGCGCTGTCCGCGGTCCGCGCGGGCACGGTGTTCACCACGCACACCCCGGTCCCGGCCGGCATCGACCGGTTCCCGGTGGACCTCGTGCAGCACTACTTCGGGGACGGCGCGCTGCTGCCCGACGTGGACTTCCGCCGCATCCTCGCGCTGGGCGCGGAGGACAACGCGGGCATGTTCAACATGGCCCACATGGGACTGCGGCTCGCCCAGCGCGCGAACGGGGTGTCCAAGCTGCACGGCGAGGTCAGCCGCGAGATGTTCGGCGGGCTGTGGGCCGGGTTCGACACCGACGAGGTGCCGATCACCTCGGTCACCAACGGCGTGCACGGTCCGACGTGGACGGCCCGGGAGATGACCGACCTGGTCGGCGACCGGCTCGACTCGGTGTCCGACGCCGAGCTGTGGAAGCTGCGGTGCACGCTGCGCCGCCGGCTCGTGGCCGAGGTGCGCCGGCGGGTGCGCGAGGCGTGGCTGCAGCGCGGCGCGTCCCCGCTGGAGCTCGCGTGGACCGACGCGGTGTTCGACCCGGACGTGCTGACCGTCGGTTTCGCCCGGCGCGTGCCGACCTACAAGCGGCTCACGCTGATGCTGCGCGACCACGACCGGCTGCGCGCGCTGCTGCTGCACCCGGAACGCCCGGTGCAGCTCGTCGTGGCCGGCAAGTCGCACCCGGCCGACGACGGCGGCAAGGCGCTGATCCAGCAGATCGTCAAGTTCGCCGACGAGCACGACGTCCGCAACCGGATCGTCTTCCTGCCCGACTACGACATGTCGATGGCCCGGTACCTGTACTGGGGCTGCGACGTGTGGCTGAACAACCCGACCCGCCCGCTGGAGGCGTGCGGCACCTCGGGCATGAAGTCCGCGCTCAACGGCGGGCTCAACCTGTCCATCCGGGACGGTTGGTGGGACGAGCTGTACGACGGCAGCAACGGCTGGGCCATCCCGACCGCGGACGGCGTGCACGACCCGCTGCGCCGCGACGACCTCGAGGCGGCCGCGCTGTACGAGCTGCTCGGCGGGCAGGTGGCGCCGCTGTTCTACGAGCGCGGTGCCGACCGGGTCCCGTCCCAGTGGCTCGCGATGGTCCGGCACACGCTGGCCTCGCTCGGCCCGAAGGTGCAGGCCTCGCGCATGGTCCGCGAGTACGTCGAGTCGCAGTACACCCCGGCGGCGACCGCGGTGGAGCTCGCGGGTGCGGACGACTTCCGCGCGGCCCGCGGGCTCGCCGAGTACCGCGCCCGGATCGGCGGGGCGTGGCCGCACGTGCGGGTCACCGACTGCGAGCTGAGCCTGGACCCGGACGGGCGGCGCACGCCGGTGCTGGGCGAGCGGGTGCGGGTGACCGCGTCGGTCGACCTGGCCGGGCTCGCGCAGTCGGACGTACAGGTGCAGGTCGTGGTGGGCCGGGTCGCGGACAGCGACGAGCTGTACGACGTGGTCACCGCCCCGATGGAGCCGGCGGAGGACGGGCGGTACGTGGCGGAGATCCCGCTGCCGCACACGGGCGCGCTCGGCGCGACGGCCCGGGTGCTGCCGCGCCACGAGCTGCTGGCGAGCCCGGTCGAGCTCGGCCGCGTGGTGGTGGCTAACTGACCTCGAGGCGGCTGCGGGTCCCCGCCACGCGGGGCCACCACGCGGCGAGCTTCTCCGCCTCGGTGATGGCCGCGCGAGCGGCCTGGTTGTCGCCCGAGGCCATGTGCGCGCGGGCGAGGGTGGCGAGGTCGTCGGCGCGGCCGAGGAGGTCCTCGCCCGCCTCGGCGGCCCGGCCGGCCAGCGTGACGGCCTCGTCGAAGTCGCCGCGCAGCAGCGCGTGCAGGGCGCGGACGCCGTTGAGCTTGTAGGTCGGGTAGCCGAGCGTGGCCGCGTTGTCGAGCGCGTTGCTCGCGGTGGACAGGCCGAGCGTCGCGTCCAGCTGGCCGGCCTCGACCGTGACGCAGGCGAGCGAGGCGAGCGCGGCGAAGGAGGTGGCCGCCTCGTCCGGCTGCTGGCGTGCGTCCGCGGCGACCTTGACCGCGAGGATCATGGCCTCGCCGTAGCGGCCCTGCGCCTCCAGCACGAAGATCCGCGCGGCGAGCGCCGAGCGCTGGCCGGGGTGGTCCACGCGCAGCTGGGCCGCGAGCCGCTCGGCGGTGACGAGGTCGCCGCGGTGCGCCGCCTCGATCGCCTCCCCGGCCAGCGGCGCCGCCTCGAGCTCGCGGGTCTGCTCGTCGTCCACCCAGGGCAGCCGGAACAGCAGCCAGCCCGTGGACGTGCCGGTGGCGGTGCGGCTGGGCAGCAGGGCGTGCACGAACTCGGCGACGCACGCGATCGCGAACCCGTGCGCGAAGGCGCCCCCGCCGCCGGCCCACCACCCGGCGAGCACGACGACGGCCAGCTCCGCCACCGCCGAGCACAGGGCGGACCACCACATCCGCCGGCGCACCGGTGCCTTCGCCGCGCGCACGCCGACCGCCATGATCACCGGGATGGCGCGGACGACGAACGAGCGGCTGGGCCGGCTCCAGTCCGCGACCCGCGGCCCGAACCCGATCACGACGCGGTGCACCCGCATGCCGGCGAGCGGGACCGAGGCGAGGAGGCCGAGCTGGCTCGCGAACAGGATCGCGAAGAAGCCGGTGACCGCGCCGGCCAGGGCGGTGAGCACCGACCCGGACGACCACTCGACGACGACGATCGCGCCGGCCACCACGAGTACGGCGAGCCCCGCGGGTGTGCCCAGCAGGCGAAGGAACTTCACGGTCAGCAGACGTTACGCGGACCGGCTCCGGTTCCCCCGCCTGCCCGGCCAGCCGAAAGGGCAGTCCTGCGGGCGGGCGGCTAACGTGCTGGCCGGGCCGCTGCGAGGAGACCACGATGATCATCGTTCCGTTTCACCAGGACGAGCGGCTGCCGGAGGGCACCTTCCCCGTGCCCGGCGATGCGCACACGGTCGTCGCTCCTCGCCTGCCCGACGTCGACGGCTGGCCGCGGCTCGTGGCCCTCTACGCGGCGGTGGCCGGCGCCGTCGCCGGCTCGGCCGAGCCGCCGGTGGTGGTGTCGGGCGACTGCCTGGTGGCGCTCGGGGTGGTGGCCGGCGTGCAGCGGGCCGGGATCGAGCCGTCGATCGTGTGGTTCGACGCCCACGGTGACCTGCACACGCTCGACACGACGACCTCGGGCTACCTCGGTGGCCTGTCGCTGCGGCTCGTGCTGGGCGCGCACGCCGACCTCGTGGCCGGGCCGCTGGGCCTGCGCCCGCTCGCCGAGCGCGACGCGGTGCTGGTCGACGCCCGCGACCTCGACCCGGCCGAGGCCGGGTACCTGGCCGGCTCCCGCATCCGCCGGTGCCCGGTGGACGAGGTCGAGATCCCGCCCGGACCGGTCGTGCTGCACGTCGACGCCGACGTGATCGACGCCGCCGACCTGCCCGGCCTGCGCTTTCCCACGCCCGGCGGCCCGCCGGCCGCGGCCGTGCTCGCGGCCGTCCGCCGGATCCTCGACACGGGACGGGTGGTCGCGTTCCACCTCGCCGGCTCGTGGCACCCGGGCGGGGACGAGGCCACCACCGCACGGCACCGGGAGCTGCTCGCCGCGCTCGGCCGATGAGTTCTGCTGGCCGGGCTCGTGGACGAGCTGCTGATCAACCACGTGCCGGTGCTGCTCGGCGGCGGGACCCGGCTCTACGACGTGCCGGTTGCCGAGCTCGAGCCCGTGCGGTACCGCGTCGTCAGGTGATCGGGTCCGTCGGGCCCGGGCGGACCGGGAGGCCGGCCGCCGCCCACGCGCGGAAGCCGCCCACCAGGTCGGTCGCCCGGGCCAGGCCCAGCGCCCGCAGGTCACGGGCGGCGAGGCTGGACGCGTAGCTCTCGTTGCACAGCACGACGACGAGCGTGTCCTCGGTGAACCCCTCGATGCGGTGCGCGCCGCGCGGGTCGAGCCGCCACTCCAGCACGATCCGCTCGATCGGGACCGAGCCGGGGATCTCGCCCTCGGCCGCCCGGTTGGCTGCCGGCCGGATGTCGACGAACAGCGCGCCGTCGAGCGCCGCCGCCTCCTGCGGGGTCACGCGCGACAGCCCGGCACGGGCCGCGACCAGCACGTCGTCGACGGCACTCATGGTTCGATCGGCTCCTTGCTCAGCTCCTCGATCGTCCGCCGCGGGGGCAGGGGCGGGATCTCGTCGGGGATGTCGGACAGGCTCGCGTACTCGCGGGTGGGCACCAGCGGCGGCGAGTACGCGTGCACGGTGGCCGCCTTCGTGAGGCCGGTGTTCCACACCTGGTGCGCCCGCCCGGCACCGAACCCGATCGCCGAGCCGGCCGTGTGGTCGCGGTGGCCGATCGGCTCGCCGGGGTAGCGGAACGTCTCCGCCAGCTCGCCCAGCACCACCGCGAACGCGCCCGACGCGCCGCCGTGGTCGTGCGGCTCGGTGTGCTGGCCCGGCAGCCACGACAGCAGCCACACCTCCACCTCCTCGGTCAGCGCGAGGCGGGCCCACCAGCGCTGCGGGCTGGCGAACCGCACGCGGTCGAGCAGGTCGGTGCCGTGCGCGCCGGCCACCCGGGTCACGAGGTCGCGCAGCCGGTCGGGACTCCACTGTGGACCTTGCGGGCGGACGAGGCCGGCGAGGCTGGGCAGGACGAGATCAGGGGTCAGCGTGGACACGCGAAGGCTCCGGAAGACAGTTGTACAGGGACCTGGTCAGCGCGCGCGGCAACACGCGCCCGACGCGACGAGGAGCAGGTCCACCGTGCGGTCGCGCCAGCAGTACAACGACCGGAACATGGCAGGGATCATCACACGGGCGCGCCGTGAGACGCCAACCGTCTCAGGTGGTGGTACGGCACCAGGTCCCGTCGAGGAGGGCCTGCTAGGCCGCTCGCGGCGTGCGGAACAGCAGCAGCGTGCGCGGTGGCAGGGTCAGCTTGGTACGTGGCGGAAGTGCCGTGTCGGACGCCGGCGTGCCGCGCGGGGTGCCGGTGTCCAGCACGGGGACGAACTTCTCACCGAACGCGCCGCCCGGCAGCGTCACCTCGGCCGGCTCGGCGTCCGCGTGCAGCAGCACCAGCCACGAGTCGTCCGGCACCAGCTCGCCGTCGCGGTCGCGGGACAGCGACGTGGAGCCGTCGACCCACATGCCGATCGTGCGGCGGCCCTCGTCGAACCAGTCGTCGCCGGTCATCGGCGTGCCGTCGGGCGCGAGCCACACCAGGTCGGTCCGGCCCGTGGTGCTCGGCCGGCCGTCGAAGAACTCCGGCTGGCGCAGCGCGGGCGAGCCGGCCCGCACGGCGATCACCCGGCGGGCGAACGCGAGCATGTCGGTGGCCCGGTCGGCCGGTGTCCAGTCCACCCAGGACGTCTCGTCGTCCAGGGCGTACGGGTTGTTGTTGCCGCCCTGGGTACGCCACAGCTCGTCACCCGCGCACAGCATCGGCGTGCCGGTGGACAGCAGGAGCGTGGCGAGCAGGTTGCGCGCCTGCCGGTCGCGCATCGCCAGCACCGCCGGGTCGGCGGTCTCGCCTTCGACCCCGCAGTTCCACGAGCGGTTGTCGGTGGTGCCGTCCCGGTTGTGCTCGCCGTTGGCCTCGTTGTGCTTCTCGTCGTAGGACACCAGGTCGCGCAGCGTGAAGCCGTCGTGCGCGGTGACGAAGTTGATCGACGCCCACGGCCGGCGGGTGTTGAACGCGTACAGGTCCTCCGAGCCGGACAGCCGGTAGGCGAGGTCGCGCACGCCGACCCGGCCGCGCCAGAAGTCCCGCACCTCGTCCCGGTACCGGCCGTTCCACTCCGTCCACTGTGGAGCGAACCCGCCCACGCGGTAGCCGTCCCCGGTGGCGTCCCACGGCTCGGCGATCAGCTTGCACCGGGCCAGCACGGGGTCGGTCGTGATCGCGGTCAGCAGCGGCGCGTTCGGGTCGAACGGGCCGCCGTGCGGGCGGCCGAGCGCGCTCGCGAGGTCGAGGCGGAACCCGTCCACGCCGAGCTCCGTGGCGAAGTAGCGCATCGAGTCGGTGACCAGCCGGACCACGGTGGGGGAGGCCGGGTTCAGCGTGTTGCCGCAGCCCGTGATGTCCACATCGGACCCGTTGCGGTCGAGTACGTAGTACGCGGGCGCGTCCAGGCCGCGGTAGGACAGCGTCGGGCCGGCCGCGCCGCCCTCGCCGGTGTGGTTGAAGACGACGTCGAGGATGACCTCGATGCCCGCGGCGTGCAGGGCCGCGACCATCGTGCGGAACTCGGCGACCTCGCGGCCCGACTCGCTCGCGTAGGCCTCGTGCGGGGCGAGGAAGCCGAGTGAGGAGTAGCCCCAGTAATTGTGCCGGCCCGTGCGCAGCAGCGGCGGCTCGTCGACGAAACTGTGCACGGGCAGCAGCTCGACCGCGGTCACGCCGAGCCGCACGAGGTGGTCGAGGACGGCCGGGTGGGTCAGCCCGAGGTAGGTGCCGCGCTGGTTGGCGGGGACGTCCGGGTGCCGCTTGGTGAAGCCGCGCACGTGCAGCTCGTAGATCACCGTCTCCTCGAACGGCGTGTCCGGCTTCACCCCGGTGTCCGGCCCGCCCTGCGAGGCGACCACGGACAGCGGCACGTGCCCGAGCGAGTCCACGTGCGACGGCCGGCCGGTCATCGGGTCGGCCCGGTAGCCGAGCGTGGCCTCGAGGTCGGTGACGCCGCCGGTGATGCGCCGGGCGTACGGGTCCACGAGCAGCTTCGCCGGGTTGCAGCGCAGCCCGCGGGCCGGGTCGTACGGGCCGTGCACGCGGTAGCCGTAGCGCTGCCCCGGGGTGACGCCGGGGACCAGGCCGTGCCAGATGCCGAAGGTCCGCTCGGTCAGGCCGATCCGGTGCTCGGTGCCGTCGTCCTCGATCAGGCACAGGTCGACGGCGTCCGCGATGGACGACACCACGGCGAACCGCACCCCGCCCGCCTCGGGATGGGCACCGAGCGGGAACGGGTGGCCGGGAAGCACGTGAAGCCGGGACATCCGTCCATCTTGCCTGCCGCCGGGTCAGAGCTGGTACGTGTGCTCCTCGAACGACTCTTCCTCGACCGGCTCGCGCCGGCGCGACCGCCCGGCGCCCGCGGGCACGGGAGCCGGCTCCGGCGCCTCGGGCATGTCGGGCACGTCGGGTGCGTCGTCGGCCTGCGCCGAGGTGACCAGCCGCGCGAACAGCTCCTGGTGCGCCGCCCACCCGTGCGTGGACGGGCAGGCCAGCGTCAGCAGCAGCATCCGGCCCGAGCCCGGCTCGGGGATGAACGCCTGCAGCTGGATCGTCAGCGCGCGCCGCTCCCTGGCCTGCTCCACGCCGGGCACCCGCTGCGCGATGACCGCCGGGCCGAGCCCGGTCTCCAGCGCCACGGTCTCGCGCACGTCCGGCCCGCCGACGTCCTCCATCGCGTCCCGCAGCGACTCGGCGGTGTCCGGGTCCCAGCTCGGCGGCACCTCGAGCACGACGCCGGTCAGCACGGCCGGCGCCGCGTCCGGCGGCGTCACGACCGCCATCAGGAACGCGCCCTCGCGCAGGGCCGTCTCCACGGCCTCGCTCGCGATGGGCTCCAGGTCCGCGGCCGACGCGGGCAGGTCGCGCAGCTCGCCGAGGATCGCGGCGAACTCGCGGATCGCGCGCGGCGGGTCGTCCACCGGGATCCGGCGGACGGTGTCGGGAATGGCCAGGCGCATCGGGGCCTACTTCTTGTTTCGTTCGTTCAGCTCGTCGCGGACGGCGTTGACCACGGCGTTCTCGGCCGCGTCGCCGCGCGGGTTGGCGAGCAGCTTCAGCGCCTCCAGCTCGCGCTTGTCGGCCGCGGACAGGTGACCGCCACTGGCCTCGATCGTGCGCACCGTGGCGTCCACGGAGTTGCTGTACGCCTCGCCGGCGAGCTTGGCGTCGCCCTTGAGCACCGAGGCGGTGCCGTCGGTCGCGGCCTTGAGCTTGAGGCCGTCGCGCAGCGAGCCGGTCTGCCGCGCGTACCTGCTGGTCTCGGCCACGTCCTGGGCGAGCTTGGGCAGGCCGCCGGTGGTGAAGCCGTCCTTGGCGCCGCTGACCACGCCCTTGCCGCCCTGCGCGAGCCGGGTCGAGCCGATCACCGGGCGGGCCAGGCCCTTGGCCCCGGCGACCGCGGCTGACGTGTAGGTGCGGCCGGGGATCACGGTCAGCGCGAGCGAGAGGTTGCTCGGCGCGTTGCGCGAGCCCGCGATCCGCTGGCCGATGCCCGACAGCGCGGCCACCCCGGCGGTGCCGGCGGACACGGTGCCGAGCACGGCCGCGGCGGGCGCGCCCACACCGGTGAGCGCGAGCCCGGCGGCCGCGGCGGCGGTGGCCGCGGAGACGATGCCGGACACCTTCGACACGCCGTCCAGCGTCTGCACGTACCAGGAGTCGTTCTCCGGCTTGAACGCGTCGTCGGAGCCGGAGCGGATGCCGTCCGCGGCGGCGTTGGCCTCCCGCAGGTGCTTGGCCTCGAGCCGTTTCGCGTCGTCGATGACCTGCTGGAGGGCCGCGTCGAGGTCGGCCGCCTTGTCCACGGCCCCGAGGAAGGTGTTGTACCGGGCGTCGTACTGCGGGCTGCTCGCGTCGCGCGGGATGGCGCCGGCGGCGGAGGTGACCGCGTCGTTGGCCGACTCGATCTGCTGCTTGAGCTTGCGCGCCTTGTCCTCCAGGTCCTCGGCCTTGTCCTGGTTGGCCTTCATCTGGGCGCCCCACTTGGCGAGCGCCTCGGCGGCCTTGCCCATGGCCTCCGCGCCCTTGCCCAGGCCCTGCGGCAGGTCGTCGCCGTGGTCGCTGAACTCCTCCGCCGCGCTGCCGCCCCAATCGGCGTCGTCGGTGATCTTGGCGGCCTCCTCCAGGCGGGGGAGGGTCGCGGCGATCGTGCGCAGCGCGCGGGACATGGACATCAGGACGGCCTGCACGGACCCGGTCTCGCCCGGGGTCGGGTCGAACCCGAGGGCGGGGAAGCTGCGACCGCTCACGGCTTGCCCCCACGCTGCTCGGCCAGCGTCACGACGGCCGCGCCACGGAGCACGTTCATCTGCTCCTCGACGACCTGCTGGTTCGCGAGGTCACGCATGCGCGTCTCCGCGGCGTCCTCGAGGGTCTGGTAGTTCGACAGGGCGTTGCGGACGTTCTCCGCCGTCTTGTCGATCTTGTCACGCATGTCGCCGAGGTTGTCCGACCACTGCTGCATGACCTCGCCGACCGCGGCGCTGATCTCGCCCGGCCCGAGGTCGCAGCCCTGGTCGCCGAGCACCCCGACCACGCTCGCGACCTCGTCGGCACAGGCGTTCAGCTCGCCGACCCGTGCGGCGAGCCCCGCCTCGTCGACGACGTAGCCCTCTCCCATCAGCTCCTCCTCGGCTGTCGTGCTTCGTGTTCAGTAGACGGTGCCGGGCCCGCCGCGGGTAATGGTGCTGCGCACCCGGGCAAGCGGCTCGCACAGGGGGACAAACCGGTGAGGAAGAGCGGCTCGGTGCCGCCTCCCGGCTTGATGAGTACCAGAATCGGCCGCGCTTCGTGGCGGGTCAGCAGATACGCCCGCAGACCGGCCGCCCGCTCCGCGCGCCGGCCCGCCTCGCCGGGCAGGCCGATCATGGCCGCGGCGAGGTCGGAGTCGGCGTCGCGGCCCTTGCCCGGCACCTGGGCCGGCTGGCCGGAACCGGGCCCCTGCTGGCGCAGCGCCGGGTCGGCGCCGGTGACCCGGCCGGGCTCGAGGCCGCGCCCGGTGTCCAGCCCGGTGGCCCGGCCGCCGTCCAGCGGCTGGACTCCCGGCCCGCGCGCGCCGTCGTAGCCGCGGGGGCCGTCGGTGACCCGGTCGGCGCCGCGCCCGGCGTCCGGGCCGGGCCGGGCCGGGTCGGCGGCGGCGCGCCCCGGGTCCGGGGCGTCCGGCGGGGCGGCGGGCTGGACGGCCTGCTCGACGGTCGCGCCGATCGGCCGGTCCGCGAGGCCCGGTGCCGGTGGGGGCGCCGGTGGGGCGGGCGCGGGCTGCGGCGGCGGGGCGCCGGCGGGGGAGCTGCCGCCGGCGCCTGCATGCGGGCCGGCTGGGGCGGCCGTACCCGCGTGCCCGCCCGGTCCACCGGCCGGCCCGCCCAGGGCGGCGTGCCCCCCGAGCCGGTCGGGGCCGTGCGCCGCGCCGCCGCGCCCGCTGGTCTCCGCCTCCGGTCGCGCGTGCGGCTCGTGGCCCTCCGGCCGGACCGGCGCCACACCCCGGGCGGCGCCGCCGGTCCGCTCCGGCACGGCGGCGGGCCGCGCCTGGACCTCGTGGCGTACGGCGTCGCGTACGTGCGGCGCCGGGCGCGCGGGCTCACCACCCGTCTCGACCTGGACCGGCCGGCCGGGCAGGGGGCCGGCCGGCCGGTCCAGGCCGTGGGGGAGCTGTCCGGAGAGCGCGGGGGAGGTGGCGGTGTCGGGGAGTGGGCGGACCGGGAGCTGGTCCAGCGGGGTGCGCACCGGGGCCGCCGTGCCGGTGTCCAGCCAGCCCGCCGGTGCGGTGCCGTCCGGCAGCAGCGGCAGCGCGGGCAGGTGGGGCACGGCCGTGCCGTCCGAACCGACCGGCAGCACGCCGGGCAGCAGGTCCGGCCGTCCGGGGAGCGGCAGGTCGAGGCCGGGCAGGAGCGGGACCGGACCACCCGGCAGGTCCGGGAGCCCGAGGCCCACCTGCCCCGGGAGCCCGGGCCATCCCTCTTCGCCGGGCAGGTCCGGGCCCGTCACCGGCCACCCGGCCGGCGCGGGAACCGGGGGCCACACCGGCGAGACCAGGCCGGCCGCGAGGTCACCGGTCCAGCGGGTCACCTGGCCGGACAGCTGCGCGGCGGACTCGGCGGGCCAGCCGGCCGCCGCACCGGAGCGGACCGCGGCCGCCGCCTCGGCGGCCTGGCGCACGTGCCGGGCCCGCAGCCGCTGCGCCAGGTCCAGCACGCGCGCGAGCTCGTCCGCGGCCTCCGGGTTCCCGCGCAGCGACCGGGCGCGCGACTCCAGCTCCTCGGCCTCCCGCTGGTTCGCCACCAGCCGCGACTGCCACGCCGACACCGCCCGCGACACCGACCGCAACGCCGACACGGCGTCGGTCAGCCCGCCGGCCAGCCCGGTCGTGCCCGTGCGGAACGCCGACGCGGCGCCACCGCGCCACGAGCCCGCCCGGGCGGCCCGGCGCAATCCGTCGGCCGACCCGTCGACCACCGACGAGACGTGCGCGAGCCGGGCGAGCACCGCCTCGGCGTCCGGCACCGAGCCGGGGGCCGGATCGAAGCCCAGACCAGGGAATGTCCGCATGTGCACCCGGCGAGTCAACCGGGACCGGACCGGGCCGGGGAACCGCCGCTGCGCACGGAGGCAAACCGAGGGCACGGGCGCGCAAAGCCTGATGTTGAATAGGGCACCGTGACGGAACTGGACGATCTGGTCGTGCACATGTCCGGCGTCGGGGTCCGGCGTGGCACCACCCACCTGCTCGCCGGCGTGGACTGGAGCGTCGAGCTCGACGAGCGGTGGGTGATCCTCGGCGCGAACGGGGCGGGCAAGACGACGCTGCTCCGCCTCGCCGCGGCCGAGCTGCATCCCAGCACCGGCGAGGTGCACGTGCTCGGTGAGCGCCTCGGCCGGGTCGACGTGTTCGAGCTGCGCACCCGCATCGGCTTCTGCTCCGCGGCGCTGCTCGCCCGCGTGCCACCGCGCGAGCGGGTCCTCGACATCGTGGTCAGCGCCGGCTACGCCATCCTCGGCCGCTGGCGGGAGGACTACGAGCAGCTCGACACCGGCCGCGCGCAGGAGCTGTGCAAGTCGCTCGGCATCGGCCACCTCACCGACCGCGAGTTCGGCACCCTGTCCGAGGGCGAGCGCAAGCGCACGCTGATCGCCCGCGCGCTGATGACCGACCCCGAGCTGCTGCTGCTCGACGAGCCCGCGGCGGGCCTGGACCTCGGCGGCCGCGAGGACCTCGTCGCCCGGCTCACCGACCTGGCCCGCGACGCGGACGCACCCGCGACGATCCTCGTCACCCACCACGTCGAGGAGATCCCGCCCGGCTTCACCCACCTGCTGCTCGTCCGCGACGGCGGCGTCGTCGCGCAGGGCCTGCTCGACGACGTGCTGACCAGCGAGAACCTCTCGGCCGCGTTCGGCCAGGAGCTGGACCTGGAGCACATCGGCGACCGGTACTTCGCACGCCGCCGGACGTCGGACTAAGTTGTCCCGAAGTGACTGACGAGTAGGAGGCAGCGACGTGGGTGAGTTCGTCAGGCTCGAGGTGGACGGGGGCGTCGGCACCATCCGGCTGGACCGCCCGCCGATGAACGCGCTCAACACGCAGGTGCAGGAGGAGATCCGCGCCGCCGCCCACGAGGCCACCGCGCGCGAGGACGTCCGCGCGGTGATCGTCTACGGCGGCCAGAAGGTGTTCGCGGCCGGCGCGGACATCAAGGAGATGGCCGACATGTCCTATGTGGACATGGCGGAGCGGGCCGGCCCGCTGTCGTCCTCCTTCGCCGCCGTCGCGGAGATTCCCAAGCCGACGGTCGCCGCGGTCACCGGGTACGCGCTGGGCGGCGGCTGCGAGCTGGCCCTGTGCTGCGACCGCCGGGTGGCCGGCGATAACGCCAAGCTCGGCCAGCCGGAGATCCTGCTGGGCATCATCCCGGGCGCCGGCGGCACCCAGCGCCTGGCTCGCCTCGTCGGACCCAGCAAGGCGAAGGACATCGTCTACACCGGACGGTTCGTCGACGCGAACGAGGCGCTCGCCATCGGCCTGGTGGACGAGGTCGTGGCCCCCGACGACGTGTACGACGCCGCGCGGCGGTGGGCCGGGCAGTTCGTCACCGGCGCGGCCCGCGCGCTCGCCGCGGCCAAGGCGGCCATCGACGGCGGCCTGGACGGCGACCTGGCGAGCGGGCTCAAGCTGGAGAGCCACGTGTTCGCCGCCCTGTTCGCGACCGAGGACCAGAAGGCCGGCATGCGGTCGTTCATCGAGAACGGGCCGGGAAAGGCGACGTTCAGTGGCAAGTAACCACGATCCCGCGCCGAACCCGCACGCCACCGAGGCCGAGGTCGAGGCCGCGCGGTCGGATCCCAAGCTCGCCAACGTGCTCTACCACGACTGGGAGGCCGACTCCTACGACGAGAAGTGGTCGATCTCCTACGACGAGCGCTGCATCGACTACGCGGTCGGCCGCTTTCGCGCGGTGGCCGGCGAGACGGACTGGCCGTACGAGAAGGCCATGGAGCTCGGCAGCGGGACCGGCTTCTTCCTGCTGAACCTCATGCAGGGCGGGGTGATCAAGAAGGGCTCGGTCACCGACCTGTCGCCGGGCATGGTCCAGGTGGCGCTGCGCAACGCCGAGCACCTCGGGCTGGACGTCGACGGCCGGGTCGCCGACGCCGAGCGGATCCCCTACGACGACGACACGTTCGACCTCGTCGTCGGGCACGCGGTGCTGCATCACATCCCGGACGTGGCGGCCGCGTTCCGCGAGGTGCTGCGCGTGCTCAAGCCCGGGGGCCGGTTCGTGTTCGCCGGCGAGCCCACCAAGGTCGGCGACACCTACGCCCGCAGGCTCGGCCAGCTGACCTGGTGGCTGACCACGAACGTCACGAAGCTGGGCCCGCTGTCGGGCTGGCGGCGCCCGCAGGCCGAGCTCGACGAGTCCTCCCGCGCCGCGGCCCTGGAGGCGATCGTCGACCTGCACACGTTCGACCCCTCGGCGTTGGAGCGCACCGCCCGCGAGGCCGGCGCGGCGAACGTCCGCGCGGTCACCGAGGAGCTCGCGGCCGCGCTGTTCGGCTGGCCGGTGCGCACGTTCGAGGCGGCCGTGCCGCAGGAGAAGCTGACGTTGCGCTGGCGGCTGTTCGCGTACAAGTCGTGGCTGCGACTGTCCTGGCTGGACGAGAACGTGCTGCGCCGGATCGCACCGCGCGAGCTGTTCTACAACGTGCTGGTCACCGGGACGAAGTCCTGACCTACGAGTTCACCCCGGCGGACGTGGCCTACCTGCGCACGGCCACCGAGGCGCTCGCGGAGGTCGACCGGCTGCCGCTGACGGGCGCGAGCTACCTGGCCGACGTGGCCACCGCGCGCGAGCGGCTGGGCGAGCGCGCGGGCGCGGTGCTGGAGACCGTGCTGCTGCGCCGCAAGGCCGTGACCAAGCTGGCCGATCCGGCCCGCTGGCTGCTGACCGGCACCGCGCTGCAGCAGGCGACGCCGGCACCCGTCGCGCGGCTGCGGGCCCGCCGCTTCGCCGGCCGCGACGTGCACGACGTGACCTGCTCGGTCGGCGTGGACCTGGCCGCCCTGGCGCAGACCGCGCGCCGCTGCGTCGGCTCGGACCTCGACCCGGTGCGGCTGGCGATGGCGCGCCACAACGTCCCCGGCGCGACGCTCGCCCGCGCCGATGCCCGGCATCCGGTCACCCGCGGCACGGCCGTGTTCGCCGACCCGGGCCGCCGCGACGCCGCCGGCCGCCGGCGCTGGCGGGCGGGTGACTTCCAGCCACCGCTGGACGAGCTCGCGGCCGCCTGGCCGGGTGCCGACCTCGCCGTGAAGTGCGCGCCCGGCATGGACTTCGCCGAGCTGCCGGCGGGCCTGTCGACCGGCGAGGTCGAGCTGGTCTCGCTCGACGGGCAGGTGCGCGAGGCGTGCGTGTGGACCGGCGCCCTGGCCACCGTCCGGCGGCGCGCCACCGTCCTGCGCTCGAGCGGTCTGGAGTGGACGGTCACGGACGCGGAGCCGGACGGCTGCCCGGTGCGCGAGGTGGGGGAGTGGCTGGTCGACCCGGACGGCGCGGTCGTGCGGGCGGGCCTGGTGCGCCAGTACGCGGCGCGGCACGGGCTGTGGCAGCTCGACGAGCGGATCGCCTACCTGAGCGGGGACGCGCCGCCGCCGGGGATCCGGGCGTTCCGCGTGCTCGAGGACGGCCGCTACAGCGAGAAGGACCTGCGCGCGCGGCTGCGGGCCCGGGCGATCGGGCGGCTGGAGATCCTGGTGCGCGGCCTGGACGTCGACCCGAACACGCTGCGCCCACGCCTGAAGCTCAAGGGCCCCAACGAGGCCACGGTCGTCCTGACCCGCGTCGGCCGGACACCGATGGCCTACCTGTGTGAAGCGGTTCTCGTGAGCGAGCTTGCGAGCGAACCATGACGCAGCGCGCCCGTGAGCGGGAGCTCCGAGCCTGCGAGGAGTTCTCGTGAGCGAGCTTGCGAGCGAACCATGACGCAGCGCGCCCGTGAGCGGGAGCTCCGAGCCTGCGAGGAGTTCTCGTGAGCGGGTAGCGGTCCCAAATTTTCGCCCCTGGGACCGCTACCCGCTCACGCCCCTGCCGCCCCTGTGGATCCCATCTTCCCGGCCCATTCGAGGGCGGGAAGAAGCCTGTCGAGCAGCTCGCGTGCGGCCGGCGTCAGCGCGCACCGCACGATCCGGCCGTGCTCGCGCTCGCACGACACGAGACCGTCGCGCGCCAGCTTCTCCAGCGTGCACTCCGGCGCGCCGCCGCTCTCGTCCGGGACGGTCAGGTCCTGGTAGGGCAGCGGGCCGTGCGACAGCGCGGCGAGCACGTCCAGCTCGTGCTCGCCGGGCAGCAGCCGCACCAGCGCGCGTAACCGATCGCCCAGGACGGCACCGGACTCGTCCCCGGCGCCGAGCCCGCCGGGGACGAGCCGGGCCTGCTCGAGGTGGCGCGACCACCGGGCCGGCGTGACGTCTCCGCTCCGGACGTCCGCCGACATGATCCGGTCCCGGCCCGCCTGCTTGGCCCGCAGCAACGCCGCGTCCGCGCCCTCGACGAGCGCCACCAGGTCCGAGCCACAGTCGTGGTCCCGCGCCGCCATCCCCACCGACGCGCTCAGTCCCGTGATCGCGATCCGACCGCCGGCCGCCGAGGGCGCCGGCACCGATGCCGCGCGGATCTGGGTCAGGATGCGCTCGGCGACCTTCGCCCCGCGGGCGAGGTCGGTGGCCGGCAACAGCACGAGGAACTCGTCCCCGCCGTGCCCGCCGTAGCGGCCCACGATGTCCATCTGGCGCACCGCATCCCGCACGACCGAGGCGATCGAGCGCAGCACCTCGTCCCCGGCGAGGTGCCCGTGGGTGTCGTTGATCTCCTTGAAGCGATCCAGGTCGAGCATCAGCAGCGCCACCGGCTGCGTGCCGACCTGGTCGAGGATCTCCGCGGCGGCCTTGTCCCACGCCCACCGGTCCAGCAGGCCGGTCAGCTTGTCCGTGGACCGGTACCCCAGGGGCTGACCGCACGTCGCGCAGCACGTCGCGGGATGGGTATCGTCCGCGCCGGGAGGCCGCATCGCGGGAACCACCTCCCGAGATGTTGGACTGTGGTACGCCAATCGGATGGGATTCTCTTTCATCTGAGTTGATCTGGCCGTACCGAAGCCTAGACTGGTTGACGGCCGCGTTTCAACTGACAAAAATGATGAATCGCTATCACCTTTTGACTGGGAGTAGGCGGACCTGAAGCGGGAGGCGACATGGTTGAGCGGGCACGAGCCCTGGCCGACAAGCTGAACCACCTGTTCGCGACCGCGACGGCACGTGGTGGCCACGAGTACAGCAACGAGCAGGTGGCCGCGGCCGTCGTCGCGACCGGCGTGACGATCTCCCAGAGCTACATCTGGCAGCTGCGCAAGGGCAAGAAGGACAACCCGACCTTCAAGCACCTGCAGGCGCTCGCCGCGTTCTTCGGGGTGCCGGTCTCCTACTTCTTCGACGACGAGGTGACCGACCGGGTCAACCAGCAGCTCGAGGAGCTCAAGGCCGAGCAGGCCCGGCTGCACGAGATCATGGGCAGCAGCGACGCGCAGCTGATGGCGCTGCGCGCCGGCGAGCTCTCGCCCGCGGGGCGCCGTCAGGTGATGGACCTGCTCGACGTCGTGCACCGGCTCGAGCAGGTGGAGAAGGACACTGGGCCGAAGGGGTGAACATCGTTCGGCCGTACCGGCGGCCGATGGCGTTCTGGAAAGCTGGCGGTTCGCGGATGGATCCTGGGGGTGAGGATCGGGAGGTGTGCGGTGCGGGAGCGTGAGTTGCGCCGGCGATGCCGGAAGTTGCTCAACGAGCTCGACATCCGTCCGCCGCTCGACGTGCACGAGCTGTGCCGGCGCGTCGGCGAGCAGCGCGGGAAGCCGATCCGCCCGGTCGCCCACCCGATCCCGGTACCGGGCCCGTTCGGCGCCTGGATCACCACCGACTCGGCCGACTACATCCTGTACCAGCAGGAGACGTCCAAGGCGCACCAGGGCCACATCATCCTGCACGAGCTGGGCCACATCCTGGCCGGCCACCGCAGCGACGAGGAGGACGACGCGCTGCTGGGCCAGCTCTACCCCGACGTGGGGCCCGCCCGGCTGCGCGAGCGCTACCCCGACCTCGAGCCGGGTGCGGTGCGCCGCGCGCTGCGCCGCACGTCGTACGACTCCGCCCAGGAACGCGAGGCGGAGACCGTCGCCACGATCATCCTCGAGTGGGCCTCGGTGCTCGACTCGGTCGGCCCGCCACCCGACTCCCACGACGCGACCGCGCAGCGGATGGGCACCGCGCTCACCGACCGGCTCGGCTGGTTGTGAGCGAACCGAAGGCGCCGCGATGACCTACACCGGGTTCGACATCGTCCACGGGATCGCCTCGTTCGGCGCGCTCGCGTGGATGCTCTGGCTCGTCGCGCGCTCGCCCGGGGACGTCCGCCGCTGGGCGGTCACGGGCCTGGTCGCCGGCTGGTCGATCGCCTACCCGTTCGGCATCGCGGCGAGCGGCGGTGTCGAGTTCCTCGGCGTGGACGCCATGAACGCCCGCTACGTGCAGCACTCGCTGCTGCTCGTCGCCGCCTACAGCCTCGTCTGCTTCTTCCAGTTCTCCGCGCTCGAGCCCGCGCTCGCCCGCGGCCGCGCGATCCGCGACGGCGTGGTGCTGGTCGTGGCGCTGGTGATCCTCACCGTGGCGAACGCGATGATCCCGGCCGGCCTGCGGATCCCGGCCGCCACGGTCACGTCCACGCCCGGCGAGGGCCCGGTCGGCGTCACGAGCATCGCGATCTTCTACGTCGCGGCGAACAGCTACCTGCTCTACGCGTTCGCCGCCGCGTGCGGGTGGACCCGCCGCTACGCGCGCGGCGCCGAGCCCCGGCTGCGGCGGGGGCTGCGGATCGCGTCGGTCGGGCTGGCGTCGATCTCGCTGGCGGGCGCCACGTTCGTCGCGTCCAACATCAGCCGCTGGGCCGGCACGCCGGCGCCGCCGCCGATCGTGATCACCAGCATCTTCCTGCTGCTGCTGGGCATCGTGCTGTTCGTCGTGGGCATGGCCTACCCGACGGTGCGGACGCGCACGGCCGCCTTCCGGGTGTGGCGCCGGCACCGCCGCGCCTACCGCCGGCTGCGTCCACTCTGGACGGTGCTGCACGAGCAGTTCCCGCAGGACGCGCTCAGCCGGGTGCCGTCGAGCCCCTGGCGCGACGCGCTGACGCTGCGCAGCGTGCACCGCCGCTACTACCGGCGGGTGATCGAGTGCCGCGACGGGCTCGTGCGGATCAGCCCGTACCTGGCCGGCCTCGGTGCCGAGCCGGCCGAGCTCGCCGACCCGGAGCGGCTGGCGGGCCAGCTGTCCGACGCGCTGCGCGCGCACGCGGCGGGGGAGGCCGTCTCGTCGCAGGCGATCGCGCTCGCGCTGCCCGCCGACGACAGCCTCGAGGCCGACGTGGACGGGCTGATCGAGCTGTCCCAGGCGGTCGAGCGCACCCGGACGCCGGTTACGAGCTGAGGCGGGACAGCAGGAACTCCCGCACCACGCCGAGGTCGGCGTCCACCGCGACGGCCACCTCGCGGCCGGAGTCCACACCGGACCGTTCGCGTGCGGCGGCGCTGCGCCGGTCGGCGATCACCATGCCGCGGGCCGGGCCGTGCGCGCACTCGACGTCCACCGAGTGGGTGTGCGTCGCCAGCAGGCCCGGGCTGATCGCCTCCGCCATCGCGACCGCGTCGTGCACGACCGTCCCGTCGTGGCCGAGGTGGCGCGAGTAGAACTCCCGGTAGGTCGCGGTCAGCTCGACCAGCAGCCGCCCCCGCTCGCCGCTGCCGGCGAGCCGGTCCAGCCACGCCCCGTCGACCGCACACCGGTGCGTGAGGTCCAGCGGCACCAGCACGGTCGGCAGGTCCTCCTCGGCCAGCACCCGCCGCGCCGCCTCCGGGTCGCTCCAGATGTTGAACTCCGCGGCCGCGGTGACGTTCCCGCGCTCGATGCCGCCGCCCATGATCACGATCCGCTCGATCTTGCTGCGCACCGCCGGGTGCGCGGCCAGCAGCAGCGCGATGTTGGTCAGCGGTCCGATGGGGACGATCGTGACCGGCTCGGCGGCGGCCTCCAGCAGCGACACCATCAGCGACACCGCGTCGGTCCCGGCCAGCCCGGTCGCGCGTTCGGGCAGCAGGTGCGAGCGGTCGGACAGCCCGTCGTCGCCGTGCACGTACCGCGCGCGGTGCGGGTGCGGGTAGACCAGCGGCCGGTCCGCGCCGGCGGCCACCGGTACGTCCTCGCGGCCGTACAGCGCGAGCATCCGCAGCGCGTTGCGCGTGGTCATCGCCAGCCCGACGTTGCCGAACACGGTCGTCACGCCGAGCAGGTCGACCTCCGGGCTGGCACAGGCGAGCGCGATGGCGAAGGCGTCGTCCACGCCGGGATCGGTGTCGATGAGCAGAGCGGTCATGTACCCGACGTTAGCGTCCGCAGGTTCCACGCCTGCCCGGCGGCGGCCGCCACCAGCGCGGCCGCCACCACCGCCGCGGGCACCAGGCCCGCCAGCCCGCCCGCCACCAGCGGCAGCACCATCGTGGCCGCCGAGATCGCCCAGCGCCCGCTCACCCGGCTCAGCAGCGTGACCACCAGCAGGTAGGTGGACACGCCCCCGCACAGCATCCAGCCGGTCGAGCCGGGCAGGTGCTCATTCGGCGCCGCGGCAACCGCGCCGAGTCCCGCCGCGATCGTCGTGACCGACGTGATCACCACGAAGTGCGCCGGCAGCACGACGGCGGGCGGGTACGGGTGCGCCTCGGCGAACCCGTACCGCACGTTCAGCGCCCACAACGCCACCAGGAGCGCGAACCCGGAGCCGACCGCGAGCAGCAGCAGCCAGCCCTCGCCGCCACCCGGTGCCCACTCCTCGATCTCCGCCCACGAGCCGACCAGCTGGAGCATGCCCTCGCCGAGCACGATGATCACGAACAGCCCGAGGCGCTCGCCCAGGTGTGCCGTGTCGACGTGCGCGATCTGCAGCGCCGGCCCCTGCCCGCCGGTCGTGGCCGCCTGCCTGCTCCGCGACCGCTCGGCCCGGCGGGACAGCCGCTCGTTGAGCTGGCGGACCATCTCCTCGCTGTCCCCGCGGCCCGACAGCACGCTGAACCAGAGCGTCATCGCGAGCCCGAGCAGCCAGAGGGAGAGCTTCCACCACGAGTCGTGCACCCAGAACGAGGCGATCCACGGCAGCAGCCCGGCGTTGCGGGACGCCGCGCCCCACGACGGCAGGATCTTGCCGGACCGGTTGAAGGCGCCGCTGCCGAGCAGGCCGGTGACGAGGTAGGCGCCGGCGAACAGGTTCGCCCGGTCGTCCAGCACGTGCGGCACGCTCGCGGCCATCACCGCGATGCCGGCCATGCCGAGGAACATCGAGCGCACCCGGACGCGGTCGGCGACGACGTTCGAGTAGAGCATGAACGTCGTCCAGACGAGCCAGGTCGCGAGGTACATCGCGAAGAACGTGACGAGCGAGCGCGCGTCCGGACCGTGGTGCCCCTCGGTGTGCAGCAGGTGCGCCAGCTGGTTCACGGCGACCACGACGACGAGGTCGAAGAACAGCTCCAGCCAGGTGGCATGCCGGTCCGCGGGCGCCGCGGAGGCGGTGGGCTCGGTCATGCCATGCAAGGTACGGTCAGCGGCTATGACGTCGATGTGGGGCGCGCCGGTGGCGGACCGGGTGCGCGGCTGGCGGCGGTCCCGCCGTGACCCGGACCAGGCTCGGTTCCTCACGCTCGACTCGCTGCGCTGGGTGGTCCGCAACCGCGCGTGGACGCCCTGGTACCTGGTGCGGTACTGGCGGCTGCTGAAGTTCCGCGTCGCCAACCCGCACATCGTGCTGCGCGGCATGGTGTTCCTCGGCAAGGACCTCGACGTGCACTGCCGGCCCGGCTACGGGCGGATGGAGATCGGCCGCTGGGTGCACATCGGCGACGGCAACGCGATCCGCTGTCACGAGGGGTCGCTGCGCATCGGCGACAAGGCGGTGTTCGGGCGGCAGAACGTGCTCAACTGCTACCTGGACATCGAGCTGGGCGACGCGGCGCTCGTCGCCGACTGGGTCTATATCTGCGACTTCGACCACGTGACGTCGGACGTCCACCTGCCGATCAAGGACCAGGGCATCGTGAAGTCGCCGGTGCGCATCGGCCCCGACACGTGGCTGTGCACGAAGGTCACGGTGACCAAGGGCAGCCGCATCGGCCGCGGCGCGGTGGTCGGCGCGCACGCGGTGGTGAAGGGCGACGTGCCCGACTACGCGGTCGCGGCCGGCATCCCGGCCAAGGTGGTCCGGGACCGCATGTCCGCCTACGAGGCGGACGCCGCCCGCCGCGAGGCGGTGGCCGACATGTCGCGCAAGGCCGCCGCGGCGCTGCGCAAGACGCTCGACGCCTAGCTCGCGAGCGGCTCGACCTTCAGGTAGGCGCGGTAGTCGCGGAAGTGTCGCGTGTAGACCTCCGCGCCGTCGCCCAGCGGCTCGTCCACCTCGACCAGGTCGACGAGGTGGCGGAAGCTCCAGGTGATCGTGTCGCCGTCCTCGTTGCGGTAGCTGGTCTCGCGCGCCTCGGCGTGCGTCCGGGCCTTCTCGGCGGCGTGTTCGGCCGAGTCGGCCGTGAGGAGGGTGACCGTCTCCTCGAAGAGAGGCTGGTGCCCCCGCCGCGAGGAGCTCGACTCGTACACCAGCACCGCCGCGAACATCCTGCTCATGTCGTTCCCCCGATCCATCTCGGGGTCGAGAGTAGATCTCCCGGCGGCCGCCCGCCTCCGGTATCTCCCCGAGATCAACCCGGACTCTATCCGCGAACGCCCTCCCGGCGGGCGATCTCGGAGAAATCCTCAGTCGCGGAACGCGTTGCCCGTGGCGATCTTCGGACGGCCCAGGACCGGGTGGTCGAGGACGGCGGCCGACTCGTACACCCGCACCGTCGACTCCGCGATTCCGCGCCAGTCGAACTCCGTGGCCAGCCGGGCGCGCGCGGCGCGGGCACGGCGGGCCGCCGCGGCCGGGTCGGCCAGCACCTCGCCCACCGCCGCCGCGATGCCCGCCACGTCGCCCGGTTCGATCGACAGGCCCGTCACGCCGTCGACCACCAGCTCCGCCAGGCCGCCGGCCGTCGAGGCCACCAGCGGCGCGCCCACGGCGGCCGCCTCCAGCGCCGCGATGCCGAACGGCTCGTAGCGGCTCGGCAGCACCACCACGTCCGCCGCCGCCAGGCACGCCACCAGCGCCCGGTCCGGCAGGTGGCCGACGAAGTCCACCGACCGCCGCACGCGCAGCTTCCGCGCCTGCTCGACCAGCGCCGCCGCCTGCACGCCCTTGCCCGCCACGACCAGCCGCGTCCCCGGATGCGCCCGCCGCAGCCGCGGGAGCGCCGCGAGCAGGTCCTGCACGCCCTTCTCCCACTCCAGCCGTCCGAAGTAGACGACCAGCGGGGCCCCGTCCGCCGCGTGCGCCGCCCGGGACGCCCGCACGGCCGTCGGCAAGACGCGCCAGCCCCGCGGCTCGATCCCGTTGTGGATCACCGCGACGTCGTCCGGCTCGACCTCGAACAGGAACGACACCTCGGCCCGCATGGCCGCCGAACAGGTGATCAGCGCGTCGGATCGGTTCGCCAGCCACCACTCCGCCGAGTGCACCTGCTGGTTCAGCCGCTGCGAGAGCCACCCGCTGTGCCGCCCCGCCTCGGTCGCGTGCAGCGTCGACACCAGCGGTACGCCCGCGTGCTCGGCCAGCGTGATCGACGGGTGCGTGACGAGCCAGTCGTGCGCGTGCACCACGTCCGGCCGCCACCCCGCCAGCAGCGAGAGGCCGGCCCGGATCATGGCGTGGCCCATCCCGAGCGTCCACGCCACGAGGTCCTTCTCGAACAGCAGGTGCGTCGGGTCCTCCGCGACCCGCACCACCCGCACGCCCTCGACGACGGTGTCGGTCGTCGGGTGCGTGGCCGCGTCGGTGCCCGCCTCGTGCCGGCACAGCACGACGACCTCGTGGCCGAGGGACACGAGGTGCCGGGCCAGCGCGTGCACGTGCCGGCCCAGCCCACCGACCACGACCGGCGGGTACTCCCACGACAACATGAGGATCTTCAACGCGTTCGATCCATCGCGCACGCTCACGCCAACCCCCGCGCATCCAGGTGACCGAAGAGCCCGTCCTCGCCGCGCAGCTCGGCCGCCCGCCGCCGGGCGCGCGGGAGCTGGCCGGTGCGGACCAGGCTGGCCAGCTCGCCGAACCGGTCGCCGTGCACCTTCGCCCGCCTGCGCGCGTAGTCGGCCGCCGAGTCCTTCGTGACCATGAACGCCCAGTCGCTCGACAGCGTCAGCAGCGCCTCGCGCACGAGCTGGTCGCGCGCCGCGTCCCGGGTGCCGGGATCCTGTGGGGGCAGCGCGAGCAGCTCGTCCTGCACGGCCGCGCCCTGCGTCACCAGGTCCGACACCTGCTCGCCGTCCCACACCCGCCAGTCCTTGCCCGACCCCCACGAGGACGCCGGCAGGTCCACCGGCTCGCCCACGTGCCCGGCCTCGATCGCGCCGCGCAACGTGGTCACCCGCACGCCGGCCGCCGGCAGCGCGCACAGCACCGCCTCCAGCCACGCCGGTCCCTCGTGCCACCAGTGGCCGAACAGCTCGGTGTCGTACGCGGCGACGACGAGCCCGGGCCGGCCGTGCCGCTCGCGCAGCGCGCGCAGCCGGGCGAGCACGGTCGCCACGAAGTCGTCGGCGTGCCGGGCGACCGCGGCGGCCGCGAGGGCCGGGTCGTACGGCCGCTTCTGCTCCGGCGGCACGTGCTTTCCCGTGACCCGGGCGGGTTTGAGCCCGCTCGGGTGGTCGTACGTGTGGAAGTCGCGGTACGCCGGGTCGCCCGGGTAGCCCGCCTTCGGCGACCACACCCGGTAGGTGACCTCGAGGTCGCGGCCGAAGCAGACCACATCGGACTCGCCGACCGGGTGGCCCGCGTGCGTGTCGCCGTGCAGGGCCGGGCCGTCGACGAGGAACCGCCGCACGCCCGCGGCCGCGTAGCCGCGCTCCATGCCCGGCGCGTAGCCGCACTCCGGCGCCCAGATCCCCGCCGGCGCCCGGCCGAGCCGCCGCGCGGTGTCCGCCAGTCCGGTGTGGAGGGTGAACCGGCGGACCGGCTCGCGCAGCAGCGGCTGGAACGGGTGGGTCGCCGGCCCGCCGAGCAGCTCGACGAGCCCGCCGTCCACGAGCGGGCGCAGCACCGGGGAGAACCCGTGCCGCCAGCGGCCCTCGAACTCGGTCAGGGCAGCGCCGGCCGCGCGGTACTCCGCCGCCGCGAGGTCGGCCAGCATCGGGTCGCCGCCGCGCCACCGCCCGGCCGCGTACTGCGCGCGCAGCTGCCAGTTGCCGAGCCAGTCGTGCATCGAGCGCAGCGCGTACGGGTCGTCCAGCTGCGCGGCGAGGACCGGGGTGACGCCGAGCGTCAGCACGTCGCGGCGGCCCTGCTCGCCGAGCCGGCGGACGAGGTCCACGACCGGGAGGTAGGAATGCGCCCACGCCTGGTAGAGCCATTCCTCGCCGACCGGCCACGCGCCGTGGTGGGGGAGCCAGGGCAGGTGGCTGTGCAGCACCAGGCAGAACGAGCCCTCGGCCGTCATGGGCGCCCCGCCACGGCCACGATGTCCAGACAGGAGTCCAGCTCGCCGGTGCCGACCGCGAAGTCCGCCGCAGTCACGGCCGCGACCGCCGCGCGCAGGTCCGCGGGCCACGGCGTGCCGGCGACCGCGACCGACACCTGCGCGTCGATGATCGAGCCGCCGAACGCCGCGTCCAGGGCGGCCAGCGCCGGCCCGTGGCGCAGCCCGCCGAGGTACTCGACGGCGAAGCCGGCCTCGGTCAGCAGCGCGCCCATCTCGGCCGGCGACAGCTCGCGGGTGTGGAACGGGTTGAGCGGGGTGTCCCGGCCGGGGGAGAACGTGATCCGGTTCGGCGTGGTGACCAGCAGCCGCCCGCCGGGCCGCAGCACCCGGAAGCACTCGCGGAGGAAGCCGGGCTGGTCCCACAGGTGCTCGATCACCTGCAGGTTGGCCACTACGTCCACAGTGGACCCGCCGATGGGCAGCGCGGCGAGGTTGCCGCGGGCCGCGTGTACGGCCGGGTAGGCGCGGGCCACGTGCGCGGCGGTCAGGGCGTCGTAGTCGAGCCCGAGCACGAGCCGCGCGTCCCGGGCGATGAGGTCGGCGCCGTAGCCCTCGCCGCAGCCGGCTTCGAGCACGACGGCGTCGCGGCAGTGCGGGCGCAGCGCGAGGTAGGCCGCCTCGTGGCGGCGGAACCAGTAGTTCTCCTCGGCGATCCCGGGCACGGTCCGCTCGCCGGTCAGCGGCAGGGCATGCGCTCGACCCGCGGTGATGTCCGTCAAGCGCGTCGCCTCCCGCCGTCGGTCCCGCTTCCCGCACCGGTCCCGGCGGCCGTCTCCGGGCACCGAGAACAGGTTCTGATCGCACAGAACTTACCCGCCGGTATCGCGCCCCGGCGCGAAGCGTGCCCGATGTCGCTCAAGCGCGGGCGGGCACGGCGTCGATCCCTGCGTCGATCCCTGTGTCGATCGAGACGTCGATCTCGACCTCCGCGATGCCGCGCCCGGCGGTCAGGGTCGGCACCACCCAGGTCACCGCCGTGATGCGGTAGTGGTCGTCGCCGATGCGCAGGGGCTGGCCGGGCGCGGGCAGGGCGGGGAAGTAGCACGCCCCCAGCTGACGGCCGTCGAGCACGATCCTGCCGAGAAGGTCGGGGTCCATGCGGGCGGACCCTATCCCCGTCAGGTCGGCGAGATCGTGATGCCCACCGCGCCGGGGCCGACGTGCACCCCGATGGTGGAGCTGACCTCGGTCAGCGTCACCTCGCGCGCCGCCGGCAGCTGCGGACGCAGCTCGGACAGCACGTGGTCGGCCCGTCCCTGCGCGCCGAAGTGCTCGATCGCGATGTCCACCTGGCGGCTGCCTGCCCGCCGCACCGCGGCCTCGATGAGCCGGCGCAGCGCCCGGTCCGCGCCGAGCACCCGCTCCAGCGGCGCGACCCGGCCGTTGACCATGGTCAGCAACGGCTTGATCGACAGCGCGCTGCCGAGCATCGCCGCGGCCGCGCCGATGCGCCCGCCCTTGCGCAGGTACTCGAGGGTGTCGACGTAGATGAGCTCGCAGGCGTCCTCGAGCCGGCGGGCCAGGCCGTCCATCACCCGCTGCGCGCCGCCGCCCGCGCCGGCCACCCGGGCCGCCGCCAGCACGGCGTAGCCCAGGCTCATCCCGGTGGTGTGCGAGTCGATCACGTGCACGGGGATCGGCGAGCGTGCGGCGGCCTTCTCCGCCACCTCGGTCGTCTTCGACTGGTGGCCGGAGATGTGCACGGACACGATCTCGTCGGCGCCGCGGTTGGCCAGGTCCTGGTAGGCCCAGGCGAAGCCGGCCGGGTCGGGCGGCGCGGTGGAGACGGTCATGTCCTGTTCCAGGGCACGCACGAGGATGTCCTTGGGCACGGCCGGCTCTGCGCGTACCTGGCTGCCGATCTTGATCTGCATCGGTACGACGGTGATTCCCCACTGCGCGGCCTGGGCCGGGGGGATGCTCGAGGTGGAGTCGGTGACCACACCGACACGGCCTGTCATGACGAGATCCTAGCTGAGCCATTCGGGTGAGGGTGGTCACGAGTGAAAAGTCGTTCACCCGCTTGCGACTAAGCTACTGATTAGTAACATACTGGTGGCGAGGCACACCGTGCCAAGCCGTGGCCCGCATGGCAAGGTCGGGCCAACCTCGTATTCTTTGGTCGCGCAAGCCGGTTGGGCTCGTCATCGGGAGGTCGGAGCAGACCCATGCCAAACATCGTCGTGTTGGTCAAACAAGTGCCGGACACCTACTCGGAGCGCAAGCTGAGTGACGGTGACCACACCTTGGACCGGGACTCCGCCGACGCCGTGCTCGACGAGATCAACGAGCGTGCCATCGAGGAGGCGCTCCAGATCAAGGAGGCGTCCGAGGGCGAGGTGACCGTCGTGTCGGTCGGCCCCGACCGCGCGACCGACGCCATCCGCAAGGCGCTGTCGATGGGGGCGGACAAGGCGGTGCACGTCGTCGACGACGCGCTGCACGGCGCCGACATGCTGCAGACGGCGAAGGTCCTGGCGAAGGCGATCGGCACGGTCGAGGGCGTCGACCTGATCATCGCCGGCAACGAGGCGAGCGACGGCACCGGCGGTGCCATCCCCGCCATGCTGGCCGAGCTGCTCGGCTACCCGCAGCTCACGCACGCCCGCGTGGTCACCGTCGAGGGTTCGTCCATCAAGGTCACCCGCGAGACCGAGGAGGGGCTGACCCACCTCGAGGCGAACCTGCCCGCGGTCGTCAGCGTCAGCGAGAAGATCAACGAGCCGCGGTACCCGTCGTTCAAGGGGATCATGGCCGCGAAGAAGAAGCCGGTCGAGACCCTCGGCATCGCCGACCTGGGTATCGACGCGAGCGAGGTCGGCCTCGCGAACGCGTGGTCCACGGTCGTCGAGGCGTCGCCCAAGCCGCCCCGCGAGGCCGGTCAGCGTGTCGAGGACGACGGCGACGGCGGCGTGAAGATCGCCGAGTACCTGGTTGCCCAGAAACTGATCTGAGAGGGGAAGAACGATGGCAGAGGTTCTGGTCCTCGTCGATCAACTGGACGGCGAGATCAAGAAGGTCACCTACGAGCTGCTCACCGCGGCCCGCGCGCTCGGCGAGCCGAGCGCCGTCGTGGTCGGCGCGCCCGGCACCGCCGCGAAGCTCAAGGAGTCGCTCGCGTCCTACGGGGCGGAGAAGGTCTACGTAGCCGAGTCCGAGGACGCCGCCGGCTACCTCGTGACGCCGAAGGTCGACGTGCTCGCCGCGCTGGTGGAGCGGACGTCCCCGGCGGCCGTGCTCGTCGCGGCCGGCTCGGAGGGCAAGGAGGTCGCCGGCCGGCTCGCGGTGCGCATCGGCGGCGGCCTGCTGGTCGACGTCATCGGCCTGGCGGGTGCGGGCGGCGAGGTGACCGGCACGCAGTCCATCTTCGGCGGCGCGTTCGTCGTGAAGTCCAAGGTCGCCAAGGGAACCCCGGTGATCTCGGTGCGGCCCGGCGGGCTCGAGGCCGAGCAGGCGCAGGGTGCGGCCACCGAGGAGGCCGTCGAGGTGCCGGCCGCCGACCCGGCGAAGTCCGCGAAGATCACCGGCCGCGAGCCGGTGGTGGGCGGCGACCGCCCGGAGCTGACCGAGGCGTCGGTCGTGGTCTCCGGTGGCCGCGGCGTGGGCAGCGCGGAGAGCTTCGAGGTCGTGGAGAAGCTGGCGGACGCGCTGGGCGCGGCCGTGGGCGCCTCGCGCGCGGCGGTCGACTCCGGCTACTACCCGGCGCAGTTCCAGGTGGGACAGACGGGCAAGACCGTCTCGCCGCAGCTGTACATCGCGCTCGGCATCTCCGGCGCGATCCAGCACCGCGCCGGCATGCAGACCTCGAAGACGATCGTCGCGGTGAACAAGGACCCGGAGGCGCCGATCTTCGAGATCGCGGACTTCGGCATCGTGGGCGACCTGTTCAAGGTCGCGCCGCAGCTCACCGAGGAAGCCGCGAAGCGCAAGGGATAGCAACAGTTCACCTGCGTGTCACCGCTTGTGGCACGTGCGCGTTGCCGGGAGCCGCGTACACCTGAGGCATGACCCAGGCTCAGGTTCTGGCCAGCACCACAGGTGCCGGTCCGGCGCGGCCCCGGTACTCCCTGCTGGTGGCCCGTGACGGCGAGGAAGTCCTTGCCGCACAACGACTTCGGTACCGCGTGTTCGCCCAGGAGATGGGCGCCACGCTGCACTCGTCCGTGCCCGGCGCGGACGTCGACGCGTTCGACGAGCACTGCGACCACCTCGTCGTGCGCGAGGACCGCACCGGCGAGATCGTCGGCTGCTACCGGATGCTCCCGCCCGAGCGGGTCGCCGACGCCGGGATGCTCTACGCCGAGACCGAGTTCGACCTCCGCGCGCTGGACGGGCTGCGCGGCGCGCTCGTCGAGACCGGACGCTCCTGCGTGGACCCCGACCACCGGACCGGCGCGGTCGTGAGCCTGGTGTGGGCCGGCATCGCCCGGTACCTGCTGCTGTCGGGCCACCGCTGGCTCGCCGGCTGCGCGTCGGTCCCGCTGTCCGACGGCGGCACGCTCGCCGCCGGCGTGTGGGAGACCGTGCGGCACAAGCACTTCGCGCCGCCGGAGTACCGGGTACGGCCGCTGCGGCCGTGGCACCCGCCCGCCGCGCCGGCCAGGGTGGCGATGCCGCCGCTGCTACGGGGCTACCTGCGGCTCGGCGCCTGGGTGTGCGGGCCGCCCGCGCACGACGCGGACTTCGGGGTGGCCGACCTGTTCGTCCTGCTCGGACTCGAGCACATCGACCAGCGCTACCTCAGCTACTTCCTCGGCGAGCACGCGCCGTGAGCCACGCCTGGTTCCCGGCCTCGCCGTGCGGGCCCGGCTGCCTCGCCGGCCGCGAGCCACTCGTCGGCCGGGTGCGGCGGTGGTGGCGGCTCACCGCGGTCGTGCTCGTCGTGCTCGGCGCGCTGCTCACGCTGCCGGCGCTGCCGCTGGCCGGCTCGCGCGGCCGGGAACGGCTGGTGCGGCTGGTGTTCCGCGGCGTGCTGCGCGCCCTGGGCGTGCGCCTCGCGGTGTCCGGAGGGGACGGTCTGCGCGCCCGTGGGCGCGGCGCGCTGGTGGTGAACAACCACACCTCGTGGCTGGACATCGTCGCGGTGAACGCGGTGGCGCCCATGCGCGCGGTGGCCAAGCGGGACATCGCGTCCTGGCCGGTGCTGGGCGCCCTGGTGTCCGCGGCCCGCTCGGTGTACGTGGACCGCGAGCGGCTGCGCTCGCTGCCGGAGACGGTGGCGCGGCTGTCGGGCGCGCTGCGGGCCGGCTCGATGGTGAACGTGACGCCCGAGGGCACGACCTGGTGCGGGCTGACCCACGGCCGGTTCCGCCCGGCCATGTTCCAGGCGGCCATCGACGGCGGCGTGCCGGTGCTGCCGGTGGCGCTGCGCTTCCGCACGAGCGACGGCGACCTCACCACGGCCCCGTCCTTCGTGGGCGACGAGACGATCGTCGACTCGGTCCGCCGGGTGGCGGCGCTGCGCGGCCTGGTGCTCGAGGTGCACGTGCTGCCCGAGCTCGCCCCGGGCCGCGCCGCCGGCCGCCGCGAGCTCGCCGCGCTGGCCGAGGCGGCGGTCGACACGGTGCTGCTCCCGGCACCTGCCGAACACTCGCGACGGGCCGCGCGAACCGCGGAAACGGTGCCGCTCGCCGAGTAGAATCGCTTGGTGGAACGCAACATTCGCTCGGTCGACGACGTGCTGGCGATGCTGGACCGGTTGTTCGCACCCGAGGCGGACCGCTGGAGCGACGGCGGCAGCGACTGGTGGGACGGGTTCTACGCCGACCGCGACCGGGACGTCCCCTTCTTCGTCGCCAAGCCCGACGAGAACCTCGTCGACTACCTCGACCGCGGGCTGCTGCGACCCGGCCGCGCGCTCGATCTCGGCTGCGGTCCGGGCCGCAACGCGATCCGCCTCGCCGCGGCCGGGTTCACCGTGGACGCCGTGGACCTCTCGCCGGTGGCCATCGAGTGGGGGCGGGAGCGGGCGCGCGAGCAGGGTGCCGAGATCCGCTTCCGCCGGGCCGACGCGTTCGCGACCGAGCTCGACGGCCCGTACGACCTCGTCTACGACTCCGGCTGCCTGCACCACCTGCCCCCGCACCGCCGGGTCACCTACCGCGCGCTGCTCGACGCGCACCTCGCCCCGGGCGGGCACTTCGCGCTCACCTGCTTCGCCGCCGGTGCGATGGGCTCGGAGACGTCCGACGCGGACCTCTACCGCGCCGGCCGGCTCGAGGGCGGGCTCGCGTTCACGCCGGAGTCGCTGCGCTGGATCTTCGCCGACCTGACCGAGGTGGAGCTGCGCCGCATGCGCGACGAGCCGCCGGAGTCGGACCGGTTCGGCGAGGCCTTCCTCTGGACCGCCCTCTTCCGCCGGGACGGGTAATGGACTGGACCTCCACCCTGGTCGAGGTTGCACCATGAACCGGTGAGCGTGGAGATCGAGGAGACCGGTAGCCGTCCGCCGTCGCTGTGGAGCGGGAGCTACCGCGCCACGACCATCGGCATGACCATGCTGGTCACGATCGCCGCGTTCGAGCACCTCGGCGTCAGCACGGCCATGCCCACGATGGTCGCCGACCTGCACGGCGAGGCGCTCTACTCCTGGCCGTTCACCGCGTTCCTCGCCGCCAGCGTGATGGCGACCGTCCTCTCCGGACGGGTCAGCGACCGGCTCGGCCCGGTGCCCGCCCTGCTCACCGGGCCGGCGCTGTTCCTCGCCGGGCTGGTCACCGCGGGCGTCGCGAACGGCATGCCGACGCTGCTCGCCGGCCGCGTGCTGCAGGGCCTCGGGCTGGGCACCCAGACCGTGGCGATCTACGTGCTCGTCGCGCTCGTCTATCCGGCCGCCCGCCGGCCCGCGGCGTTCGGGCTGCTCGCCGCCGCGTGGGTGATCCCGTCGCTCGTCGGGCCCACCGCCGCCGGGCTGATCACCGAACACGTCGGCTGGCGCTGGGTGTTCCTCGGCATCGCGCCGTTCGCGGTGTCGGGCGTGCTGCTGCTGGTGCCGGTGCTGCGCACGCTGCCGGCCGCGGAGGGCGCGCCGAGCACGGTCCGCCGCGGCGTGGCGCCGGCCGCCGTGGCCACCGCGTTCGGCATCTCCGCCCTGTCGTGGGCGGCCCAGCACCCCACGCCCGGCACGCTGTGGCTGGGTCTCGCCGGGCTCGCCGCCCTGGTCCCCGCGCTGCGCGTGCTGCTGCCGCGCGGCACGGTGCTCGCCCGCCCAGGCCTGCCGGCGACCGTGCTCGCCCGCGGCGTGCTCGCCGGCGCGTTCTTCGGCGTGGAGGCGTACGTCCCGCTGGTGCTGACGTCCGTGCACGGGTTCTCCCCGGCGCTCGCGGGCATCCCGCTGACCGTCGGCGCGTGCGGCTGGGCGGCCGCGTCGCACTGGCAGGGCCGTCACGTCGAGATCCCGCGCCCCGTGCTGATCCGGACCGGGCTGGCCACGCTCGCGATCGGCCTCGCCGGCACCGCGCTCGCCGGCCCGCACTGGAGCACCGGCTGGCTCGTCCTGCCGTTCTGGCTGGTCGCCGGGGCCTCGATGGGCCTGGCCTACCCGTCGATCAGCGTGCTGAGCCTCGACTACGCCGCCCCGCGCGACCGCGGTTTCGTCTCCTCCGCGCTGCAGGTGGCGGACATGACGATGGCGGCCGCGATGGTCGGCCTCGGCGGCGTGATGCTCGCCACGTTGGCGTCCACGGCTGACCCGACGGCCGCGATCGTGCCGCTCAACCTGCTGATGGCGGCGCTCGCACTCGCCGGTGCGGTGGCCTTCCGCCCGGCACGGGAGGCTTCCTGACGGTTTCTCGCGAGGCGAGGACTACCCTTGCGACGTAATGACCTATCTCGACCACGCGGCCACCACACCGATGCTGCCCGCGGCTGCGGCGGCGATGACCGCCCACCTGACCGAGGCGCTGCCCGCCCGGGGCAACGCGTCCTCGCTGCACACCTCCGGCCGCCGCGCCCGGCGCATGGTCGAGGAGGCGCGCGAGGAGATCGCCGCGGCACTCGGCGCGCGGCCGTCCGAGGTGATCTTCACCGGCGGCGGCACGGAAAGCGACAACCTGGCGGTGAAGGGCATCTACTGGGCACGCCGCGCGGCGGACCCGCGGCGGCGCCGGATCCTGGCCTCGTCGGTCGAGCACCATGCGGTGCTGGACGCCGTCGAGTGGCTCGCCGAGCACGAGGACGCCGAGGTCACCCTGCTCGAGGTCGACGGCTTCGGCCGGGTGCACGAGGACACCCTGCGGGCCGCGATCGCGGGCGACCCGGACTCGGTTGCGCTGGTCACCGTGATGTGGGCGAACAACGAGGTCGGCACCGTCAACCCGGTCCGCGAGCTCGCCACGCTCTGCGCCGAGCAGGGCATCCCGTTCCACACCGACGCCGTGCAGGCCATCGGCGCGGTCCCGGTCGACTTCACGGCCTCGCGCGCGAGCGCGCTCACGCTGACCGCGCACAAGATCGGCGGCCCGTACGGGGTGGGCGCGCTGCTGCTCGGCCGGGAGGTGCCGTGCGCCCCCGTGCTGCACGGCGGCGGCCAGGAGCGCGAGGTCCGCTCGGGCACCCTGGACGTGCCGGGCATCGTGGCGATGGCCACGGCCGTGCGCGTCGCGGTCGACGGCCGCGTCGCGCAGGCCGAGTACCTGGCGGGCCTGCGCGACGACCTCGTCGCCACGGTCCGCGCCGCGGTCCCCGACGCCGTGCTCAACGGCGACCCCGGACAGTCCGATGTGGACGGCGGGCCCTCGCGGCTGCCCGGCAACGCGCACTTCACGTTCCCCGGCTGCGCGGGCGACAGCCTGCTGATGCTGCTGGACGCCCGCGGCATCGAGTGCTCCACGGGCTCGGCCTGCACCGCGGGCGTGGCCCAGCCAAGCCACGTGCTGCTCGCCATGGACGTCGAGCCGGCCCTCGCCCGCGGCTCGCTGCGCTTCTCCCTCGGCCACACGTCCACCCCGGCCGACGTGCATGCGCTCGCCGAGGCGATCGGCCCGGTCGTTTCGCGCGCCCGCAACGCCGGCCTGGTGGGCCTGCGCCGCTCCGCCGCACAGCCACACGCGGAGGTCTAACCGTGCGCGTATTGGCTGCCATGAGTGGTGGGGTCGACTCCGCGGTCGCGGCCGCCCGTGCGGTCGCTGCCGGGCACGACGTGACCGGCGTGCACCTGGCCCTGTCCGCCAAGCCCGGCACGCTGCGCACCGGCGCCCGCGGCTGCTGCACGGTCGAGGACGCCCACGACGCGCGCCGCGTCGCCGACATCCTCGCCATCCCGTTCTACGTCTGGGACTTCGCCGAGCGGTTCACCGAGGACGTCGTCGACGACTTCGTCGCCGAGTACGCCGCCGGCCGCACCCCCAACCCGTGCCTGAAGTGCAACGAGCGGATCAAGTTCGCCGCACTGCTGGACAAGGCGATCGCGCTCGGCTTCGACGCGGTCTGCACCGGCCACTACGCCCGGCTGTCCCAAGTGGCCGGTCAGCCGGAGCTGCGGCGCAGTGCCGACGAGGGTAAGGACCAGTCCTACGTGCTCGCCTCGCTGACACCCGACCAGCTGCGGCACGCGATGTTCCCGCTCGGCGGCTCGGTGAAGTCCGCCGTGCGGGCCGAGGCCGCCGAGCGCGGGCTCATGGTCGCGGAGAAGCCGGACAGCCACGACATCTGCTTCATCCCGGACGGCGACACGCGCGCGTTCCTCGACCGCCAGCTCGGCAAGCGGCCGGGGGAGCTGGTCGACGCCGAGACCGGTGCGGTCCTCGGCGCGCACGGCGGGGTGCACGGGTTCACCGTGGGCCAGCGCCACGGGCTCGGCCTGCGGGTGCCGGCCCCGGACGGGCGCCCGCGCTACGTGCTCTCCCTCGAGCCGGTGTCCGGCGCCGTGCGGGTCGGCTCCGCCGAGCAGCTCGCGGTGCGGGAGATCGTCGGCCACCGCCCGGTGTGGCCGTCGGGGACGGCGCTCACCGGCGAGCTCGACTGCGTGGCGCAGGTCCGCGCGCACGGCGGCACCGCCCCGGCCACCGCGTCCGTTGTGGATGGTGAGCTGGTGGTCCGGCTGGGCGCCGGGCTGCGTGGCGTGGCGCCGGGACAGGCCGTCGTGCTCTATCGCGAGGACGCGGCCGGCGACGTGGTGGTGGGTAGCGCCACGATCGCACTGACCCGTAGCTGAAGCGGGACACGGGCCGGCCAAAGGTGACTATGCTCGCGCGCATCACCGATGGAATGGGGAGGAACCGGTCGTGATCGTGCTCGTCATCGTGCTGATCGTGCTCGTGGTGGCGCTGATCGCCGTGCTGGTGCTGCGCGGCCGGGCGAACCGCAAGCCGCAGCCGCAGGCACCCGGCAAGCCGCAGGATCCGCTGCGCGACCACGAGGGCGTCACCGACGTCCGCACGGTCCGCGCCGGCGACATGGTCGACTACGGCGACCAGCTGTACTTCGTGCGTGGCTCGCTGCGCCTCACCGAGGGCGGCTACACCTGGGCGGAGCACTTCCTCGACGACACCCGCGGCGACCGCCTCTGGCTGTCGGTCGAGGAGGACCCGGATCTCGAGGTGATGTTCTGGCGCGAGACCGACCTGGTCGACGCGCCGGGCGGCAAGACGATGGAGGTCGGCGGCGTCACCTACACCAAGGACGAGGACGGCACCGCGCGCTACACCTCCGAGGGCACCACGACGGTCGCCGAGAAGGGCAGCGTCGAGTACGTCGACTACGAGGGCCCGGGCGGCAAGGCGCTGAGCTTCGAGCGGTTCGACGGCGGCAAGTGGGAGGCCGGGCTCGGCGAGTCCGTCGCCCTGCCCGCGTTGCGGGTGTACCCGGCGGGCAGCGACCGCGCGTGATCGCCCGCATCGACACGGGGTTCGCCGACTCGCGGTCCGCCGACCTCAGCCTCACCTTCGGCCTGCCGCCGCTGCCCGCGGTGGGCACGCACCGCGTCGTGCTGCCCGGCCACGAGCTCGAGTTACGGCTGCTCGGCGCGTCGCACCAGGTGCTCGTGGGCGCGTGGTCGGAGACCGTGGCGTGCCTGCCGGAACGGGAGGGCGCGCTGCCGTCCCGCGAGGAGCGCGACGTGGGCGGGCTGCACGTGCAGTTCGCGGCGCAGACGCTGCGCCTGCACGGCGCCGCGCTGAGCGAACGCGTCTCGGGGATCATCCGCGACTGCGCCACCGACGAGCACGCCATCGTCGGCGAGTTCCCCGGCATGCCGCTCGCGATCACCGCGGTGCGGGTGCGGGCCGGGCAGGACGGCACGGCATGGCGGACCTGGCACGCGTACCCGCAGGTCGGCGAGCTCGTGGAGACGCGCACCGTGGTGAGGCCGGCATGAGGCCGAAGCTGCTGATCGCCGGCGGGCTCGGCGTGGTCGGGCTGGTCGTGCTGCTGTTCGCGTTGCTTGGCGGGAACAGCATCCGCGGCTACCTCGACGACAACTACAAGCGGGTGTCGTCGGAGGGCAGCTCCATCGTGTACACATCGGACCAGAAGCCGAAGGCGGTGTACGAGTCGATCCGCGGGGCGGTGACGCCGGCCGACGTGCAGACCGACCCGGAGGGCTACTTCCTGCGCTACTCCGACGACATCGTGGGCATCACCGCGAGCGGCTCCGGCTCGCGGATCTACCTCGACGACGAGCGGCACGGGTACGCGCACTGGTTCCCGTTCGTGGCCGGCGTGTGGGGGACCGGCGGCGGGCTCGGCGAGGGCGTGCGCGGCGGTGGACCGGGGGTCGGCAAGTGAAGCGCCTGCTGCTGGTTCCGGCGTGCGCGCTGGTGTTGCTGTGCACGCCGGGTGTCGCGTCGGCGGACGTGATCTTCGACCAGGCCGACGCGGACGACCTGGCCGCGACGCTCGCGGAGGCGTACGCGGCGCAGGGCGTGTGCTACGGCTGGTCGATCGACGTGGACAACGAGGGCGTGCAGGAGGTCAGCGAGGGGTCGAACTTCGGCGCCGGACAGCGGATCCTCGACGGACAGTGCGACAAGAGCGTCGAGTTCCAGGCGACGATCTCCTGGACGTCGGAGTCGTCGGAGTTCGAGGACTCGGCGACCTACGCCGTGAACAGCGTCCCGAACGGCTCGATGACCGGCGCCCTGGGCGACCTGGACATCATCAGCGAGGACGGCCTCATCGGCGACAACGCGGACGCGGACGCGTACAAGGCGGTGGCCGCCCTGCCGTTGCTGGCGGCGGACGCCGGGCTGGCCCAACCGATCGAGGCGTCCCCGGCCCCGGAGGCGGACTCGGGCGACGCGGCACCCACGGACTCGCCGAGCTCGGACTTCTGGCGCGAGTCGGGCATGCAGGTCCTGTGGGGCAGCCTGATCCTGCTGGCGGCCGTGGTGTTCGGCTGGTACGCGATCAAGACCACCCGCCGCCCGGCCCGCTCGATCGGCCCGGCCGCGGAACAGATCCCGTACGAGCCGGAACCCGAACCCGAGCCGGAACCCGAGCCAGAACCAGAACCGGAGCCCGAGCCGGAGCCGGAGTCCGAGCCGAGGCCGGAGCCTGGCGAGGAACCGGTGGCCGCGGACGAAGCCGGTAAGCCGGCGCCCAAACCCGATACCCAGACCAGGCCCGACGAATAGGAGCCACCTGCCATGCTGTCCGATGTCTTCACCGAAGTCGGCATCGCCGCCACCTACGGGCTGGTCGGGCTCGTGCTGATGGCGGTCGGCTTCGCGCTGGTCGATGTGCTCACCCCGGGCAACCTGCGCGAGCAGGTCTGGGTGGAGCGCAACCGCAACGCCGCGATCCTGCTCGCCAGCAACCTGCTGGGCGTCGGCATCATCGTCGCCACCGCGATCGCCGCCAGCGAGAACGACTGGGCCATCGGCATCGTGTCCACGGTGGCCTACGGGATCCTCGGGCTGGTCCTCATGGGACTGTCCTTCGTGGTCATCGACGCCGTCACGCCCGGCAAGCTCGGCGCCCTCATGGTCGCCGAGGAGCCGCACCCCGCCGTCTACGTCAACGGCGCCTCCCACCTCGCGGTCGCCGCGATCGTGGCCGTCTCGATCGTCTGAGGGCATGACAGCGGTCGAGACCCCGGCAAGGCCACGGACCGGGCGCACCCGGGTCCTGCGGGCCGGCCTGCTGTTCGCCACCTTCGCGTGCGCCGCCTGCGGTCTGGTCTACGAGCTCGCCCTCGTCGCGCAGGGCTCCTACCTGCTCGGCGACTCGATCACGCAGGCCTCGGTCGTGCTCGCGACGATGGTGTTCGCGATGGGCATCGGCTCGCTCGCGGCGAAACCGTTGCAGCACCGGGCGTTGGCGGGCTTCGCGGTGATCGAGGCCGCCCTCGCGCTCACCGGCGGGCTGTCCGTGCTCGGCCTGCACGCCGCGTTCACCTGGCTCGACCTGTACTGGCCGGCGCTGATCGCCATCTCGCTGCTCGTCGGCACCCTGATCGGCGCGGAGATCCCGCTGCTGATGACGCTGCTGCAGCGCATCCGGCGCCAGGACGCGGGTTCGGCCACCGCCGACCTGTTCGCCGCGGACTACGTCGGGGCGCTCGTCGGCGGCCTCGCGTTCCCGTTCCTGCTGCTGCCGTTGCTCGGCCAGACCAGGGGAGCGCTGCTGGTCGGCATGGTCAACGCGGTCGCCGGCGCGTTCGTCGTGCTGGTGCTGTTCGCCCGCACGGTGTCGCGGCGCCGGCGGACGGCGGTCGCCGCGGGCACGCTCGTGGTGCTGGCCGTGCTGGGGGTGGCCTTCGCCGGCAGCGACGCCTTCCTGCGGTACTCGCGCAGCGTGCTCTACGAGGACCCGGTCGTGTACGCGGAGACGTCGGGCTACCAGGAGATCGTGTTGACCCAGTCGTCGCCGATCGCGGAGGGGCCGGCCGACACGCGGCTGTTCCTCAACGGGGACCTGCAGTTCTCGTCGATCGACGAGTACCGCTACCACGAGTCGCTCGTGCACCCGGTGCTCGCGGGCACCCGCGGGCGGGTCCTGGTCCTCGGCGGCGGGGACGGGCTCGCGATGCGCGAGGTGCTGCGGTACCCGGACGTCCGCGAGGCCGTCGAGGTCGAGCTGGATCCCGCCGTGCTGCGCCTGGCCGAGCACGACGCGCGCGTCGCCGGGCTGAACGGGCACTCGCTGGCCGACCCGCGGGTGAAGGTGGTTGTCGCGGACGCGTTCGCGTGGCTGCGCGAGACCGGCGAGCGCTTCGACGCGGTGATCATCGACATGCCCGACCCGGACGCGACGGCCACCGCGAAGCTGTACTCCCAGGAGTTCTACCTGCTGGCCCGGCGCGCGCTCGCCCCCGGCGGGCGGCTGGTCGTGCAGGCGGGGTCGCCGTACTTCGCGCCACGCACGTTCGACTGCGTCCTCAACACGATCCGCGCGGCGGGGCTGGGCGTCACGCCCTACCACGTGAACGTCCCCACCTTCGGCGACTGGGGCTTCGCCCTCGCCCAGGACGGCCCGCCGCCGGACCTGCGCATCGACCCGCCCGCGCCGCTGCGCTTCCTGAACCAGCCGACGCTGGCCGCGGCGGAGGTCTTCCCCGCCGACCGCCACCCCACGGGCACCGAGCCCCCATCCACACTGGACGATCCGCGCGTGCTGGCGCTGACCACCCAGGAGTGGCAGGAGTACTGACCCGGCACGCCCGCGAAGCGATGAGTTTCGACCGTTGTGCGAGTCTGCACCGCCATGAAGCTGCTGCTCACGTCCGCCGGCGTCAGAAACCCGAGCATCCAGACCGCCCTGGTAGGCCTGCTCGGGCGGCCGATCGCCGACTGCTCCGCCCTCTGCATCCCCACCGCCCTGTACGGGCACCCGGCCGTCGGTCCGGGGCTGAACGCCTGGCGCTTCGTCACCGGGGAGTCCGACCACATGACCGGGCTCGGCTGGAAGTCCGTCGGAGTGCTCGAGCTGACCGCCCTGCCGAGCATCCCCGACGAACGCTGGATACCGCTCGTCCAGGAGACGGACGTCCTGCTGGCCGCGGGAGGGGACGCCGGGTACCTCGCCCACTGGATGCGGCAGTCCGGCCTGGCGGACCTCCTGCCGTCGCTGGCCGGGACCGTCTACGTCGGGATGAGCGGGGGAAGCATGGTGCTGACGCCGCGCGTCGGGCGGGAGTTCGTCGGGTGGACATCGCCCGACGGCGATGACGACACCACGCTCGGAGTCGTCGACTTCTCGATCTTCCCGCACCTCGACAACCCGATGCTGACGGAGAACACCTCGGCCGCGGCGCGGCGGTGGGCGGCCGGGATCGGCGGGCCCGCCTACGCGATCGACGACGAGACCGCCATCGTCGTCGACGGGGACGTCGAGGTCGTATCCGAGGGAACCTGGCGACGGCTGGCGTGACGGCGTCCCTGCCCGGCTAGTGCTCCAGGCGGGTGCGCAGTGCGGCGAGCTCGGCGTCGGACAGGCCGTTCTCCAGGAGGAAGCCGGGCATCGCCAGCGACGTGATCGTCGAGGTCAGCGACGTTTCGACGGTGGTGCCGTGCTTGGCCAGGAGCTCGCGCACGGCGGTGCGCTGGTCGCGGATGCCGAGCTCGTCGTACCGGTGCTTCATGCGGTCGTAGGTCAGCAGGTAGTCGGCGATGATCTCGTCCGGGGTCGCTCCGGCCAGCGTGAGCAGGACCAGGGCGAGGAGCCCGGTCCGGTCCTTGCCACTGGCGCAGTGGAAGACCACGCAGCCCGGCTCGGCGGCGGCGATCGCCCGCAGGGCGGCGACCACCGGTTCCGGGTGCTCGGCGAGCATCGCCGGGTAGTACAGCGGTGAGGCCAGGTTGTCGATCGGTTGCCAGTGCGCGTAGAACGGCGTGCCGACCGGGTCGAGCGGTACCCGGACGGTGGTGATCCCCGGCGGTCTCGGCGCGAGGTCCGGCTCGCCCTCGTCGGCATGGCGCAGGTCGAGGACGGTACGGACCCCGTACGCCCACGCCGCTGCCCACCCGGCCTCGGTCAAGCGCGTCGGCTCCTCCATCCGGACCACCGCACCCGGTCGGACACCCCCGAGCCCGCCCAGGTCACGACCATTGACGCACCCGTCCCACGAAAGCTCCCTGTCACCGGTCATGTCCGCATGACGCGTCAGACCCGCCCTCGGTTGGTTCGCCGCGGTGATCATCGACCGCCGACGCCGCTGCGCTTCCCGCAGCTACTCGTCGATGCGACCGGAACCATGCGCGCGGTCCCGCCACCGTGGGCCTAGCTAGGGCAGGATCAGGTTCACGTCGCCGAACTCGTGCCACAGGTAGCCGGCGCCGATGGCCGCCGCGTACGTGCGGTCCAGCAGGTCCGGGCCCGCGATCGCGGCCAGCATGTCCAGGTGCGACGCGCGCGGCTCGTGGAATCCGGTCAGCAGCCCGTCGACCACGCGCACCCCGCGCGCCGGCGTGACGATCAGGTCCGTCCACCCCGAGGCCGCCGACACCACGCCGTCCGGTGCCGCCGCCGACTCGATCGCCCGGACGGCCGTCGTGCCGATCGCGATCACCCGGCGGCCCTCCGCCCGCGCCACGCCGACCAGCCGCGCGCTCGCCGCCGGCACCGCGAACCGCTCGGGATAGGGCCGCTCGTGCGCCTCCGGCGACGCGACACCGGTGTGCAGCAGCACCGGCGCGAACTGCACCCCCGCCGACACCAGCGAGGTCACCAGCCGGTCGGTGAACGGCCGCGACGCGCTCGGCATCTCCGCGCTGCCCGGTGTCGTGCCGAACACGGTCTGGTAGTCCGACAGCGGCCAGCGCGCCGCCACGTAGGAGTACCGGATCGGCGCGCCGAACTCCGCGAGGTACGCGTGGACCCCCCGGCCCCGCGTGTCCACATCGGACTCCCACAGCCGGCGCCCGGAGTACGCCCGGCGCAGCGTCACCGATCCGCCGCCCGGCAGGGCGTACCGCGCGCCCGGCTCGCCGCCCGGGTAGGGCTCGCTCGCCCGGCCGGCCACCCGACGCAGCTCCACGAGCCAGCGCCCGGTGGGCAGCTCGGTGGACAGGTGCACGGCGAGCCCCGCGCCGGGCACCGGCACCGCGGCGGGCAGCGTGGCCGACGTGTTGACCACCAGCAGGTCGCCGGCGCGCAGCAGGGCGGGCAGGTCGGTGAAGCGGTGGTGCGAGACCGCGCCCGACGCCCCCTCGCTGACCAGCAGGCGCACGCCGTCGCGCGCGAGCCCGCGCGCCTCGGGCGGCTCGTGCGCCTCCAGCTCCGCGGGCAGCACGAAGTCCATCGCCACCGTCATGCCGGTACCGTGCTGTCGGCCAGCCGGACCCGGCCCGACTCCGGCCGCGTCGTGACCAGCCGCAGGAACGCCGGCACCACGGTCTCCGGCAGCGGCCGGTCGCTGATGTCCTCGTCCGGGAACGCCTCCTGGTGCATCCGCGTGCGCAGGTCGCCCGGGTCCACGCGCCACACGCGCACGGCCGGCTCCTCCGCGGCCAGCACGTTGGACACCTGCTCGACGGCCGCCTTCGCCGAGCCGTAGCCGCCCCAGCCCGCGTAGCCCTCGACGGCCGCGTCGGACGTGACGTTCACGATCGAGCCGCCGCGGGCGCGCAGGCCCGGCAGCGCCAGCTGGATCAGGCCCAGCGGCGCGACGACGTTGACCTCGTACACCGTCCACAGCACGTCCAGCGGGTAGTCGCCCAGCCGCGGTTGCGGGCTGGGCCCGAGGATGCCGGCGTTGTTCACGAGCAGGTCGGCCCCGCCCAGCTCGTCGGCGGCCGCGACGAGCTCGGCCCGGTGTGCCGGATCGGTGACATCGCCCGGCACGGCCCGCGCGCCGAGCGGACCGGTGGCCGCGGCGAGCGCCGCACCGTCCCGGGCGTCGACGACCAGCTGCCAGCCGGCCCCGGCGAGTCCGGACGCGAGCGCGAGCCCCAGCCCGCGGGACGCTCCGGTGATGATCGCGACAGGCATCGCGGTCTCCTTTCGATCACCACCGACGCTAGGAGCGCGGGCCCGCGCGGACATCGGGCCCGGGACCCGACGGTCCTCGGTCGATGGACCTAGGTCTTCGGCCCGATCCGCGCCGCCGCCCGCCCGCGTACCGTGGCCGACGTGACCGGCATCGACCGCGACGAGCTGCGCGAGGTGAGTGCCGCGGTGCTCGCGGTGACCGCGCACCTGTCCGTGCGCGACGTGCTGCGCACGATCCTCACCTCGGCCCGCCGGCTGGTCGGCGCCCGCTACGCCGCGCTGGGCATCCCGGACGGTGACGGCGGGTTCGGCGAGTTCATCGCCGACGGGCTCACCGACGAGGAGTGGGACGCGATCGGCCCGCTGCCGCGCACCCACGGCGTGCTCGCGGTGATGCTCTGCGACCCGAACCCGGTGCGGCTGGCCGACATCCGCGAGCACCCGCAGTTCGGCTGGTGGCCGGCCGAGCACCCGGAGCTGACCGACTTCCTCGGCATGCCGATCATGGACGGCGACGAGTTCGTCGGCGAGTTGTTCCTGGCCAACAGCTGCGAGCCGGGCGGGTTCACCGCCGAGGACGAGGAGCTGATGCGCCTGCTCGCCGCGCACGCCGCGATCGCCATCGTCAACGCGCGGCTCTACGAGCGCGGCCGCGAGCTGTCCATCGTGGAGGAACGCGACCGCATCGCCCGCGAGCTGCACGACTCCGTGACGCAGAAGCTGTTCAGCCTGCGGCTCACCGCCGACGCCGCGTCCGCGCTGCTCGAGCGTGAGCCCGCGCGCGCGGCCGCCGAGCTCGCCACCGTCCGCAAGCTCGCCGCCGAGGCCACCGACGAGCTGCGCGCGATCGTCGTCGGCCAGCGTCCGGCCGACCTGCGCGGCGACGGGCTGGACATCGCGCTGCGCAAGCAGGTCGAGCTACTCGATCGCGTGCACGAGCCCACGATCTCCTACACCAGCTGCCACTGCGTGCCCGCCCTCACCGAGTCCCGCCAGCAGGCCCTGTACCGGATCGCGCAGGAGGCGATGCACAACGCGCTGCGCCACGCCGGCGCCACGCGGATCGACATGAGCATGGTGGCGCACGGCGGATCCGTGACCCTCGAGGTGCGCGACGACGGCGCCGGGTTCGATCCGCGGTCGGCGCAGGGTGCCGGCCGCCGGCTGGGGCTCGCGTCGATGCGCGAGCGGGCGCGGTCGGCCGGGGGCCGGTTCGAGGTGACCTCGGAGCCGGGGCGGGGCACGACCGTGCGACTGGTGGTGCCGACCGGTGGCTGACCGGATCCGCGTGCTCGTCGCCGACGACCATCCCGTGGTGCGCCAGGGCCTGCGCACGTTCCTCGACCTGCAGGACGACCTCGAGGTGGTCGGCGAGTCCGCCGACGGCGAGTCCTGTGTGGAGGACGCGGAGCGGCTGGCGCCGGACGTGATCCTCCTCGACCTGCGCATGCCCGGCGCGGACGGCGTGCATGCGTTGCACGGCCTGCGTGCGGCCGGCAACCCGGCCAAGGTCCTGGTGATCACGAGCTTCACCGAGCCGTCGGCCGTGCTGCCCGCCGTCCGTGCCGGGGCGAGCGGCTACGTCTACAAGGACATCGACCCGCCCGCGCTGGCGGCCGCGATCCGCTCGGTCCACGCGGGACACGTGCTGCTACATCCCGACGTGGCCCGCCTGCTCGCCGGCGGCGACACGCGGCCGGCCGGTGCGGAGCTGACCGCGCGGGAGCGGGAGGTGCTGGTCGAGGTCGCCCGCGGCCGGTCGAACCGGGAGATCGCCCGGGTGCTGACGCTGTCGGAGAAGACGGTGAAGACGCACGTGAGCGCGATCCTCGGCAAGCTCGGTGTGCAGGACCGCACGCAGGCGGCACTGCACGCCGTGCGCACCGGGCTGGTGGACCCCGCCGAGCCGACCCGCTGACTCCGCCTCGGACCGCCACGGCCGCCATCGCGGCGTCCGATCGTCAAGGCCTTTGTGGACACTCCGGACGAACCGGCGCGCCCTAACGCTCGACGGCCAGTGCCGACTCCGCCAGCTCCGGCCAGCGGGCGGCGTGCGCGGGCGGCACGCTTACCCAGTCCTTCATGGGCCGGTCCTTGCCCGACGGGTCGAACAGGTGCGCGCCGGTAAGACCGAGCGCCGCGGCGTGCGCGGTGGTGTCCCGCCCCAGCCGGAAGGCGACCGCGCCGTCGAGCAGGCACGCGAACGCCTTGCCGTTGCCGTCCTTGAGCGCGGGCTTGCCGAACATCGCGCTCACCGAGACCTGGTGTGCGCCCAGCTGCTCCTGAAGCCGAATCAGCGGTTCACGATCTGCCATGGCGCGGAGCATGCCACGGGCCGCCGACAGCGCAACGCCGGCTAGACCGGCTGCCAGTCCGTGTTCGCGCCGCAGACGATCAGGCACGGCAGCTCCGCGGGCACCGAACCCGCGAGCCACGCCGCGAACGGCACCGCGCCGGCCGGCTCCACCGCGAGCCGGAACTCCTCCCACAGCCGGTCCCGCGCGGCCAGGATCTCCTCGTCGGACACCAGCACCGAGCGCGCGGAGCGCAGCAGCTCGAACGGCAGCTCGCCCACCCGGGTCGCGCCCAGCGCCGACGACGCGACGGAGTCCACCGGCGTGTCCACCGGCCGGCCCGCCGCGAGCGCCGCGTGCAGCGCGTGGCAGCCGTCGGGCTCCACCGCCACCACCGGCCGGCCCGCGGCCCCCAGCACGGTCCCGGCCGCGAGCCCGCCACCGCCGACCGCGACCACGAGGGCGTCCACGTCCGGGCATTCCGCGACCACCTCCGCCGCGCACGTGCCCTGGCCGGCCACCACGAGCGGGTCGTTGTAGGCCGGCACGTACCGCGCGCCCGACGAGTCCGCGTACGCCATCGCCGCCTGCGCCGCCTCGGCGTAGGTCGCGCCGTGGCGGATCAGCGCCGCACCCGTGGCCTCGATCCGGCGGGCCTTCGCGGGCGGCACGGACTCCGGCACGTACACCGTCGCCGGCAGCTCCAGCAGCGCGCTCGCCGCCGCGACGGCCAGCCCGTGGTTGCCGCCCGACGCCGTGACCACCCGGGCCGGCCGCGCCCCGCCGAGCAGCGCGTTCAGCGCGCCGCGCAGCTTGAACGCGCCGGTCAGCTGCAGCTGCTCCAGCTTGAGCACCAGCGGCCGGCCGTCGACGGTCGCGCGCAGCACGGGTGTGCGCCGGGCGTAGGGCGCGATGCGCGCGGCGGCGCGGCCGACGTCGGCGGGGGTCGGCAGGATGGTGGACGTCGTCATGCCCCCATCCTGCCAACACCTCAGCCGTGGAAGCCGTGGAAGATCGAGGTGAACTCCAGGTCACCCTGGCTGATGCTGGAACAGGTGGGGGAGACGGCGCCGCCCGGGCAGGACCCGTTGTCCCGGCCGGCCGACCAGAACGCGAGCCGCCCGACGTGGTTCGCGTTGGCCCAGTCGACCAGCTGGTGCGCGTCGTCGAGCTGGAAGACCTTGCCGTTGAAGTTGCGCCCGATCATCGGCGTGACCCCGAGGTGGCGCTTGAGGTCGGCGTCGGACATGCCCGGCCAGATCTGGCGCAGCTGGCCGAGCGAGGCCTCCGCGGCCGCGATCACCGCGTCGCCCCAGTCCGGCCGGCTCGAGCCGAACTCCATGGTCATCGGGTTCACCAGCACGTCGACGCCGTGCGCGGCGGCGGACTGCAGGACCTGCACCGAGTACGGGTCCATCCCGTAGTCGTCGCCCTGCACGCGCATCGTGTAGCTGATCGTCGTGCCCCGCTCGGACTGGATCCGGGCGAGCGCCTCGTTGACCGTGTCCTGCGGGATCGGCGCCTCGACGTCCACGTCCAGCTGGTTCGCGCCGGTCGTGTCGAGGATCCGGCGGTACGCGCCGGCCAGGGCGTCCACGCTGCCGCACGTGTACTCCAGGTACGGCCCGGCCGCGCCGCCGGTCGCGACGATGACCTCGCCGCCCATGGCCTGCAGCGCGTGGATGTCGTTGAGGATCCGCGCGTCGTCGAGGGGGATCGTGCCGCCCCACGACGGGTTGCAGCCCGTCGAGTCGGCCAGCGCGAACGCCAGCGTGAACACCTTCTGCCCGGTCGCGTTCGCCACGTCCACGAGGGACGGCGAGGGCATCGTGATGTCGACGTAGGGCGCCGCGGTGGGCGCGGCGACGGCGGGTGCCGCCATGGCCGGGACGGCGACGGTCACCGTCGCGGCGAGCGCGACGACGATGGTGGACGCGGCCTTGCGCAAGCGGAGCATCATTGATCACCCTCGCGAGGAACCGGACGTGTGCAGGGAGTTATCACGTTAAGTGGTTCAGACCACGGGGTCAATAGGTCTAGACCTGTCCCGATGCCGCACACTGGTCGCGTGTCCACACCCTGGCCGCCCGGCGCGGCTACCGCCATCGGCTCCATGCCCGGCACGGACCCGTTGGAGGCGGCCACGGTCGTCGTCGGCGAGCTGCCCGACCTGCCGCACCTGCCGGAGCTGCCGGGCCGCGGTCTCGGCACCGACCTGATCGGGCGGGCCACCGCGCTGCTCGTCGACATCGCGGTCGAGGTCGTCCCGTCCGGGTACCGGATCACCGCGCACCCCGGCGCCGACCACCGCCGCGGCGTGGACCACCTGCGCCGCGACCTCGACGCGATCGAGCAGGCCGTCGAGCGGGCCGGGACCCGGCCATCGCTGCTGAAGGTCCAGGTGACCGGCCCGTGGACGCTGGCCTCGGAGGTCGAGCTGCCGCGCGGCCACCGGGTGCTGACCGACCAGGGCGCGCTGCGCGACGTCACCGAGTCGCTCGCGGAGGGGCTGCGCGCGCACGTCGCCGAGGTGCGCAAGCGGACCGGCGCGGACGTCCTGGTCCAGCTCGACGAGCCGGCGCTGCCGGCCGTGCTGGCCGGGGTGCTGCAGACGCCGTCGAAGCTGGCCACCGTGCCCGCGGTGGCCGAGCCGGACGCGCGCGACACGCTGGCCGCGCTCGTCGACGCCGCGCGCGACGCCACCGGCCGCCCGGTGATCGTCCACTGCTGCGCGTCCCGCCCGCCGGTGGCGCTGATCCGGGACGCGGGCGCGGACGCGATCGCGCTCGACGCGACGCTGCTCGAGGGCACTCCGGCGGTGCTGACCGACCAGCTCGGCGAGGTGTTCGACGACGGCTGCGTGCTGTTCCTCGGCCTGGTCCCGAGCACGGCGCCGGGCACCCCGCCGACGCTCGAGCGGCTGGCCCGCCCGGCGCTGGACCTCGTCGACCGGCTGGGCTTCGACCGGTCGCTGCTGGCCGAGCGCGCGGTGCCGACCCCGACGTGCGGGCTGGCCGGGGCGAGTGCGGAGTGGGCCCGCCGCGCGCTGGCCCTGGCGCGCGACCTCGGCAAGTGCTTCGTGGAGCCGCCCGAGAAATGGTGACTGTCGGGGGCTGGGGGTAGCGTCCCGGGCCATGACAACCGTGCTCGCGATCGGGACCAAGAAGGGGTTGTGGCTGGCCACGAGCTCGGCCGACCGCACCCGGTGGGACGTCACCGGTCCGCACCATGCGATGAACGGCGTGTACGCGGTCTGTTTCGACACCCGCCGCGCCGCGCCACGGCTGCTCGCCGGGATCACGAGCGAGCACTACGGCCCGGGCGTGGCGTTCAGCGACGACCTCGGCGCGACCTGGCAGGAGCCCGACCACGCGCCGATCGCCTTCCCGGCAGACACCGGCGCCGCGCTCGGCCGGGTCTGGCAGTTCGCGCCGGGCCCGGCGAGCGCGCCGGACGTCGTGTACGCGGGCGTCGAGCCGTCGGCGGTGTTCCGCTCCACGGACGGCGGCGAGACCTACGAGCTGGTGCGCGGCTTGTGGGACCACCCGCACCGGCCGGAGTGGCGGCCGGGGTTCGGCGGCCAGGCCGTGCACACGATCCTGCCGCACCCGGCCGACGAGGCGCGGGTGACGGTCGCGATGTCGACCGGTGGTGTCTACGTGACCGAGGACGGCGGCGAGAGCTGGCAGGCGCGCAACACCGGCATCCAGTCCTACCGCAGCCCCGACCGGTACCCGGAGTTCGGCCAGTGCGTGCACAAGGTCGCGCGGCACCCGGACCGGCCCGAGCGGTTGTTCCTGCAGAACCACCACGGCGTGTACCGCAGCGACGACGGCGCGGCGACCTGGCAGTCCATCGCGGACGGTCTGCCCGCGGACTTCGGCTTCGCGATGGTGGCCCACCCGCACCGGCCGGACGTGATCTACAACTTCCCGCTCGTGGCCGACGAGCGGCGGTTCGCGCCGGAGGGGCGGTGCGCGGTGTACCGCAGCGAGGACGCGGGCAAGTCGTGGGACGCGCTGACGTCGGGCCTGCCGGAGCACTTCTGGAGCAGCGTCATGCGCGATGCCATGTGTGCCGACGACGGCCAGCCGGCCGGCGTGTACTTCGGCACGCGGTCGGGCTCGGTGTTCGCGAGCCCGGACGAGGGCGAACACTGGCAGCAGGTGGTGGCGCAGCTGCCGGACGTGCTGTGCGTGCGCGCCGTGGTGGTGTAGCCGGTGGAGGTCACCGTCCGGCTGCCGGGCGCGCTGCGTCCGCGCGCCGCCGACCAGTCCACAGTAGACGTCGAGATGCCGGAGACCGCCACGCTCGCCGACCTGCTGGACGAGCTGGCGCAGCGGTACCCGGCCCTGGAGCGCCGCCTGCGCGACGAACGCCGCGAGCTGCGCCGCTACGTGAACTTCTTCGTGGACGGCGAGGAATGCCGCCGCCTCGGCGGCGCCGCGACCCCGCTGCGCGACGCCGCCGAAGTTCAGATCATCCCATCGGTGGCCGGCGGCTGACGGCGGCGGAACGTCAGCGCCACCGCGACCGTCAGCAGCGCGAACACGGCCGACATCGTGAAGCCGGCCGTCATGCCGTCCACCAGGACGTCCACCGGTGACCCGCCCGCCGCGGCCGTGGACCGGGACGCCGACCCGGCGACCGTCACCAGCACGGCCAGTCCGAGCGTCGAGCCGACCTGCTGCATCGTCTGCAGCACGCCGCCCGCCGCACCCGCGTCGGCCGGGCGGACCGTCGACATGATCACCACGTTCAGCGGCGCGAACGCGAGCCCGCCGCCCAGGCCGAGCACGATCATCGGCCCCAGCAGGCCCGGCACGTAGCCGCTGTCCGGCGTCAGCCGCGTCAGCCACGCCAGGCCCAGCACCATCAGCAGCGTCCCGGCGATCGCGAACGGCTTGGGCCCGTGGGTCGGCAGCCACCGTGGCATCAGCCGCGACATCGTGAACAGCGTGACCGCGAGCGGCAGGAACGCGAAGCCGGTCCGCAGCGAGCCGTACCCGGCGACGTCCTGCAGGAACTGCGTCAGGAAGAAGAACGCCGACATCATCGCCATCGGCCCGAAGAAGAAGTTGAGGTAGCCCGCCGCGCGGTTGCGGTCGGCGAACAGGTGCAACGGCATCAGCGGTTCGCGCGTGCGCAGCTCGGTCCACAGGAACACCGCGAGCGCGACGACCCCGGCCGCGAGCGCGGCGAGTGCCCGCGCGTCCGACCAGCCGGCCTCGGCCACCCGGATGAACCCGTACACCAGCGCCGCCACGCCGGCCGTCGCGGTCAGCGCGCCCGGCAGGTCCAGCCGCGCCGGGTGCCGCGCCGGCTCCCGGATGTGCCGCGGCGCGAGCGCGAGGATGGCGAGCCCGAACGGCAGGTTGATGAGCAGGACCGCGCGCCAGGAGAACCACTCGGTGAGCAGCCCGCCGACGATCAGCCCGATCGCGAACCCGGCGCTGGCCACGCCGGAGAACACCGCCAGCGCCTTCGTCCGCTCCCGCGGCTCGGTGAAGGTGCTGGTGATCAGCGCGAGCGTGTTCGGGCCGGCCGCCGCCGCGCCCAGGCCCTGCAGGATCCGGGCGAGGATCAGCCAGCCGGCGCTGTCCGCGAGCGCGCCGAGCAGCGAGGCGGCGGTGAACACCGCGACCCCGCCGAGGAACAGCCGCCGCCGGCCGAACAGGTCGCCCGCCCGGCCGCCGAGCAGGAGCAGCCCGCCGAAGACGAGCGTGTACGCGTTGAGCACCCAGGCCAGGCCGGCCGTGGTGAACCCGAGGTCGGCCCGGACGTGGGGGAGCGCCACGTTCATGACGGTGACGTCGAGCATGAGCATGAGCTGGCAGGTGACGATGATCGTGAGGACGAGCCCGGGCCGCGCGCGCCGGTCAGGCCGTACCAAGGTGTGCTGAGACAAGGAAGACCCCTAAGCGGAGAGACTCTCCAGTTTGACTCGGCTAGCATATGGAGAGCATCTCCGGATGCACAACAGTATCCGGAGAATCTCTCCGCTTAGAAGAGGTGGGTGTGCGGGCCGACGCGCGGCGCAACTACGAGCGGATCGTGGCCACGGCACGGGACGCCTTCGTCGAGCACGGCGTCGACGTGCCGCTCGACGACATCGCCAAGCGGGCGGGGGTCGGTGCCGGCACGCTCTACCGCCACTTCCCGAGCCGCGGCGCGCTGGTCGAGGCCGTCTACCGCGAGGAGATCACCCAGCTCGCCGACATCGCGTACCGGCTGCGCGACGAGCTGCCCGCCGAGGAGGCCCTGTTCGCGTGGATGCGCGAGCAGGTCCGCTGGATCGCCGAGAGCTACGGGCTCGCGTCCGCGCTGAAGGCGGCGATCGACGACGACTCCGAGACGTTCGCGTTCTGCAAGGAGCAGCTGCGCACGGCCGTCGCCGCGGTCCTCGAGCCGGCACAGCGGGCCGGCGTCGTGCGCGCCGACCTCGAACCCAGTGACCTGCTGCGGCTCGGCCACGGCGTCGGCGCGGCCGGCCAGTACACGGACCCGGCGGGCATCGACCGGCTGCTGTCCGTGGTGACCGACGGGATGCGTACGCCGTGAAGTGGTTCCGCCGCCAGGACGAGAACGCCGAGCCCACGCCGGACCGGCCCGACCCGCGCACGCTCGCGGAGCGGTTCTGGTGCGGCTGGCAGGACATGCTGCCGGAGGTCGCCGCCGCGCTCGGGGACCGCGAGCCGGGCCGGGTGGAGAACCAGCTCTGCGACCTCGTCGCCGGACTGCACCCCGACCTGCACTTCTCGCTCGAACGCGGGCAGCGGGCGATCTACGCGCTCGTGGTCACCGGGCAGGAGGACCCGCGGCTGCGGGCCTTCACCGACGCGTGGCGCGCCGCCGCGCCGCACGAGGACGCGATCTGGGAGTACCACGACTCGGTCCCGCCCGTGCCCGACCCGACACTCGTCACCGTGAACCTCGGCGCGCACCGGATCCGGCTCGCCGACGTCCGGGTGGTCGCCCAGGTCGACGAGGCGCAGGGCGTGGTCGACGTGGCCGTGCACCACCCGGTCATGGCCTCGCTGGACGAGGCCGCCCGCTCCGCGATGACCTACCTGCCGCTGGACGCGGCGCTGGGGGAGCGGCTCGCGGCCGAGCGGCTGCGCCGGGTGGAGACGGCCGAGGCGGAGCCCTCGGACACGATCGGTCTGCTCGAGCTGCGCACGCTCGTCCGCGGGCTGGCGAGCTGAAAACTGTCGGTGGGGCGCACTAGTCTGCGACCGTGACCAGTGCAGACAACGGTGTGGCAGGGCAGGCCGAAGGTGTGGAGGACGTGCCGGCGGAGGTCCGGGAACGGCACGGCGCGCTCGCCGAGGAGATCAACGGCCACCGCTTCCGCTACTACGTGCTCGACTCGCCGACGATCTCCGACGGCGAGTTCGACGTGCTGTGGCACGAGCTGCTCGGCATCGAGGAGAAACACCCCGGCCTGGTCACTCCGGACTCGCCGAGCCAGCAGGTCGGCGGCACGTTCTCCACGGTGTTCACCGCGGTCGACCACCTGGAGCGGATGCTCAGCCTGGACAACACGTTCGACGCCGACGAGCTGGGCGCGTGGGTCGACCGGGTGGAGAAGGAGCTCGGCCCGACCTCGTACCTGTGCGAGCTCAAGATCGACGGCCTCGCGATCAACCTGCTCTACGAGGACGGCCGCCTGGTCCGCGGCCTGACCCGCGGCGACGGGCGCACCGGCGAGGACGTCACGCTGAACGTCCGCACGCTCGACGACGTGCCGGTGAAGCTGACCGGTACCAAGGAGTTCCCGGTGCCCAAGCTCGTCGAGGTGCGCGGCGAGGTCTACTTCCGGCTCGCCGACTTCGAGGAGCTCAACGCCCGGCTGGTCGAGGCCGGCAAGCCCGCGTTCGCCAACCCGCGCAACACGGCGGCGGGTTCGTTGCGGCAGAAGGATCCCAAGGTCACCGCGAGCCGCAAGCTCCGGCTGATCTGCCACGGGTTCGGCAAGCGGGAGGGCTTCGAGCCGGCGCGGCAGTCCGACGCGTACCGGGCGCTGGCCGCGTGGGGCCTGCCGGTGTCGCCGCACACCAAGATGATCGACTCACGCGACGAGCTGTTCGCGCACATCGAGTACTGGGGCGCGCACCGCCACGACGTCGAGCACGAGATCGACGGCATCGTGGTCAAGGTCGACGAGGTCGCCAAGCAGCGCCGGCTGGGCACCACCTCGCGCGCGCCGCGCTGGGCGATCGCCTACAAGTACGCGCCGGAGGAGGCCACCACCACGTTGCTGGACATCCAGGTCAACGTGGGGCGTACCGGCCGGGTCACGCCGTTCGCGGTGATGGAGCCGGTCAAGGTCGCGGGCTCGACGGTGGCGATGGCCACGCTGCACAACGCGAGCGAGGTCCGGCGCAAGGGCGTGCTGATCGGCGACCGGGTGGTGATCCGCAAGGCCGGCGACGTCATCCCCGAGGTGCTGGGCCCGGTGGCGGACGCGCGGGACGGCTCCGAGCGCGAGTTCTCGATGCCGGCCACCTGCCCGTCCTGCGGCACGACGCTGGCGTACGAGAAGGAGGGCGACGCCGACATCCGCTGCCCCAACGCGTACGGCTGCCCCGGGCAGCGCAAGGAGCGGCTGTCCTACATCGCGGGCCGCTCGGCGCTGGACATCGAGGTGCTGGGCTACGAGGCCGCGGCGGCGCTGATCGACGGGGGCGTGCTGCACGACGAGGGCGACCTGTTCGACCTCGACGAGGCAGGGTTGCTCGAGGCGGAGTTGTTCCGTACCAAGGCGGGCGCGCTGTCGGCGAACGGGCAGAAGCTGCTGGCCAACCTCGACACCGTCAAGACGCGTCCACTGTGGAAGGTCCTGGTCGCCCTGTCGATCCGGCACGTCGGCCCCACCGCGGCGCGGGCGCTCGCGCAGGAGTTCGGCTCGATTCCGCGGATCATGGCGGCGTCCGAGGAGGAGCTGGCGGCCGCCGAGGGCGTGGGCCCGACGATCGTCACGGCGATCCAGGAGTGGTTCGCGACGGACTGGCGGCGCGAGATCGTGGCGAAGTGGGAGGCTGCCGGCGTCCGCATGGCGGAGGAGCGCGACGCGTCGATCCCGCGCAACCTGGACGGCCTGTCCATTGTGGTCACCGGCAGCCTGCAGACGTTCTCGCGCGACGAGGCCAAGGAGGCCATCCTGGCGCGCGGCGGCAAGGCGGTCGGCTCGGTGTCGAAGAAGACCGCGTTCGTGGTCGTCGGGGACTCGCCGGGCTCGAAGCACGACAAGGCGGTGCAGCTGAAGGTGCCGGTCCTGGACGAGGACGGCTTCCGGGTACTGCTGGACCGAGGCCCGGAGGCGGCGACGGAGGTGGCCACCATCGGCGCGGACGATGAGTGAGATCACCATCCGCCCGGCGCACCCGGACGAGTACGCGGCGGCCGGCCGGCTGACCGTGGACGCGTACCGGGCGAGCGGCTACCTGGAGGCGGAGACGCCGTACGCCCTCAAGCTCGCGGACGCGGCAACCCGTGCCCGCGAGGCGGAGCTGTGGGTGGCGGTGGACGAGGGAGGTGCGGTCCTGGGCACGGTGACGATGGCCCCGCCGACGTCGGGATGGGCCCAGGTGGCCGGCCCGGCGGACCTGGAGTTCCGCATGCTGGCGGTGTCCGCCACCGCCCGCGGCCGAGGCATCGGCGAGGCCCTGACGAGAGCCGTAATCGACCGCACGACGGAGCTGGGCCTGACCGGCGTAGTGCTGAGCAGCTCCACGCAGATGACCTCAGCCCACCGGATCTACGAACGCCTGGGCTTCCACCGCACCCCCGCCAAGGACTGGCACCCCACCCCAGAAACGAACCTACTGACCTACCGCCTAAACCTAACCCCCTAACCCCACCCCATCGGCAGGCCCGCGAGTCCCCCGTTCTGGACCGCGAGTCCCCGGTTCAGAACCCCGAGTCCCCCGTTAGAGCCCGCGACTCGCACGGCTGGATCGGGGACTCGCCGGGCTGGAACGGGGGACTCGCGGGGTTGGAACGGGGGACTCGCGGGGTCGGAACAGGGGCTCGCCGGGCTGGAACAGGCCCCGGACAAGGACTGGCGTCCCACGCCGGAGACGAACCTGCTGACCTCCCGCCTGGACCCTCCGCCTGGACCCTCCGGCCCGGCCCGGCTCGGCCCATCGGCTCGCCCGGCCGGCAGCGCCTGGTCCGCGTGCGGCAGGTTCTGGAGGGAGCCAGTCGGTCGCGTCAGCCTGAGGGCGCGACGGCGATGGTCCCGCGAGGTGCGGGTTCCGGGCCATGCGGCGGCCCACCCTGCCAGCAGCCCCGGTCCGCGAGCGCCGGAGCCGAAGCCAGCTGGTCGCGTCAGCCTGACAGTACGACCGCGATGATCCCCGCCAGGTGCGCGAGCCGGGCCACCTCGGCGGCCCGGAACATCGGCCCGCCCGGCCGGCCCACCAGCAGCACCCGGTCCGGCTTGCCCAGGGGAGTGGCGGCCAGCTCGGTGCCCAGCTCCCGCCAGGTTTCCGGCACCCACGCCTCCTCGCCGTCGAGCACCGTCGCCCGGGCCAGGGGCAGCCACGGCAGGTCCAGAGTGCGCAGCTGCGGCGCCGCCGTGCTCGCGGTCAGCGTCTCCGCGCCGCCCTCGGCCGGGCCGACGACCAGCGCCCAGCCCGCCCGGATGATCCGCGGCACGCCTTCGGTGAAGATCGTCAGGCCCTCGTCCGGCTGGGCGGCGACCTCCTCCACCAGCTCTAACTCACGGTGCGTGTCCAGCACCCCCGCGTAGGGGCGCACCGCGTCGACCTCCACGTCCTCGACCGACTCGGCGGCGGTGATCAGCACGTCCGGCAGCCGGCCCTTCGGCAGCTCCACCACGAGGTCGTCGATCGCCGTGCCGGAGGTCCGTTCCACGACATCCACGCTCAGGATGTCCGCACCGATGTGCCCGAGAGCGGACGCTACCGCGCCGAGCGCACCCGGCCGGTCCGGTAGCTGCACTCGGATCAGGAAGGACAAGGCCAACGCCTCCTGCTACTCGGTGGTGACGTCGCGTCACTGCCGGTGTCGATCTCGTTGCCGGCCGACGATTGTCGCAGACGTCAGCATGCCGCTACAGCAGGCGTCCACACCACGGGATCGGCGAGCCTGTGACCAGCTTGCCACCTCGATAACCCGTTCGGGCCGGGACCGAGGCAGGAAATAGACTTCGACCCTCAGACAACCCGAACGCAATACCCAGGGAGTTCGTCCGGTGCCCAACATCTCCCGCGACGAGGTGGCCCACCTCGCGCGACTGGCCAGGCTAGCCGTCACCGACGCCGAGCTGGACAAGTTCGCCGGCCAGCTGGACGTGATCCTGCAGTCGGTGGCCCGGGTCAGCGAGGTCGCGGCCGACGACATCCCGCCGACCTCGCACGCCGTGCCGCTGCGCAACGTCTTCCGCGCCGACGAGCCGCGCCCCGGGCTGACCCAGCAGGAGGCCCTGGCCGGCGCGCCGGCCGTCGAGGACGGGCGCTTCCGCGTGCCGCGGATCCTGGGGGAACAGGCATGAGCGAGCTGACCAGGATGACCGCGGCCGGCCTGGCCGCGAAGATCCACACCGGCGAGGTCTCCGCCGTCGAGGTCGCCCAGGCGCACCTGGACCGCATCGCCGCCATCGACGGGACCGTGCACGCCTTCCTGCACGTCGACACCGAGGGCGCGCTCGCCGCCGCCCGGGCGGTCGACGAGGACGTCGCCGCTGGTCGGCCCGTCGCCTCGCCGCTCGCCGGGGTGCCGCTGGCGCTCAAGGACGTCTTCACCACCAAGGGGATCCCGACCACGGTCGGCTCCAAGATCCTCGAGGGCTGGGTGCCGCCGTACGACGCGACCGTCACCCGCAAGCTGCGCGAGGCGGGCGTCGTCGTACTCGGCAAGACGAACATGGACGAGTTCGCGATGGGCTCCTCCACGGAAAACTCCGCGTACGGGGTAACCCACAACCCGTGGGACCTCGACCGGATCCCGGGCGGCTCGGGCGGTGGCTCGTCGGCGTCGCTCGCCGCGTTCGAGGCGCCGCTCGCGATCGGCACCGACACCGGGGGCTCGATCCGCCAGCCCGCCTCGGTCACCGGCACGGTCGGCGTCAAGCCGACCTACGGCGGCGTCTCCCGCTACGGGCTCGTCGCGTTCTCGTCCTCGCTCGACCAGGGCGGGCCGTGCGCGCGCACGGTGCTCGACGCGGCCCTGCTGCACGAGGTCATCGGCGGGTACGACCCGATGGACTCGACGTCCATCGACGAACCCGTGCCGCCCGTGGTGACCGCGGCCCGCGAGGGCGCGGCCGGTGACCTGTCCGGCGTGCGCGTCGGCGTGGTGCGGGAGTTCACCGGCGAGTGGTACCAGGACGGCGTGCTCCGCTCGTTCCAGCAGGCGGTCGAGACGCTGCGCGGGCTCGGCGCGGAGATCGTCGAGGTGTCCTGCCCGCACTTCGACTACGCGCTGCCGGCGTACTACCTGATCGCGCCGAGCGAGTGCTCTTCGAACCTCGCCCGGTTCGACGCGATGCGCTACGGGCTGCGGGTCGGCGACGAGAACGGCAACAGCGCCGAGCAGGTCATGGCGCTCACCCGGGAGGCCGGCTTCGGCGAGGAGGTCAAGCGCCGCGTCATGATCGGCACCTACGCGCTGTCGTCGGGCTACTACGACGCCTACTACGGCCAGGCGCAGAAGGTTCGCACGCTGATCACGAACGACTTCACGGCGGCGTTCGCGGACGTGGACGTGCTCGTCTCGCCGACCACGCCGACCACCGCGTTCCGCATCGGCGAGCGCGTGGACGACCCGGTGGCCATGTACCGCGCGGACCTGTGCACGATCCCGGCGAACCTGGCCGGCACCCCCGCCCTGAGCGTTCCATGTGGACTGTCTGATGAGGACGGTCTGCCGGTCGGCCTGCAGGTCATGGCGCCGGCGTTGCAGGAACAGAGGATGTACCGCGTGGCCGCCGCCTACGAGGCTGCCCGCGACACCGCCGACGGCGGCCCGTTGATCAACCGCGTCCCGCAGCTGGAGGTCGCCCGATGACCGCCCCCGCCGTCCTCGACTACGACGAGGTCATCGAGCGCTTCGACCCGGTGCTCGGGCTCGAGGTGCACGTCGAGCTGAACACGAACACGAAGATGTTCTGCGGCTGCCCGACCGCGTTCGGCGCCGAGCCGAACACGCAGGTCTGCCCCGTGTGCCTCGGCCTGCCCGGGTCGCTGCCGGTGGTCAACGGCAAGGCCGTCGAGTCGGCGATGCGCATCGGGCTCGCGCTCGGCTGCGGGATCGCCGACTGGTGCCGGTTCGCGCGGAAGAACTACTTCTACCCGGACATGCCGAAGAACTTCCAGACCTCCCAGTACGACGAGCCGATCGCGTTCAACGGCGTGCTGAACCTGGAGCTCGCGGACGGCACGGTCGTCGAGGTCGGCATCGAGCGCGCGCACATGGAGGAGGACACCGGCAAGTCGCTGCACGTGGGAGGCGCGACGGGGCGCATCCATGGCGCCGAGCACTCGCTGCTGGACTACAACCGCGCCGGGGTGCCGCTGATCGAGATCGTCACCAAGCCCATCACCGGCACCGGCGCCCGCGCGCCGGAGGTGGCGCGCGCGTACGTGACCGTGCTGCGGGACCTGCTGCGCGCGCTGGACGTGTCGGACGTGCGCATGGACCAGGGCTCGCTGCGCTGCGACGCGAACGTGTCCCTGATGCCGCGCGGTACCACCGAGTTCGGCACGCGCACGGAGACGAAGAACGTCAACTCGCTGCGCAGCGTCGAGCGCGCGGTGCGCTACGAGATGACCCGGCAGGCGGCGGTGCTCACCGGCGGTGGCTCGATCCTGCAGGAGACGCGTCACTTCGACGAGGCCACCGGGACGACGTCCGCCGGGCGGCGCAAGGAGACCTCGGAGGACTACCGGTACTTCCCGGAGCCGGACCTGGTGCCCATGGCGCCGTCGGCGGAGTGGGTGGAGAAGCTGCGCGCGACGCTGCCGGAGATGCCGTGGCAGCGGCGCAAGCGGATCCAGGCGGACTGGCAGCTGTCGGACCTGGAGCTGCGCGACCTGGTGAACGCGGGGGCCATCGACCTCGTTGCGTCCACTGTGGACGCAGGTGCGTCGCCGGCCGAGGCCCGCGCGTGGTGGGTCAACTACCTCTCGCAGGAGGCGAACTCGCGCGGCGTGGAGCTGGGCGAGCTGCCGATCACGCCGGGCCAGGTCGCGCGGGTGGCGGCCTTGGTGTCGTCGGGTGCGCTGACGAACAAGCTGGCCCGCGAGGCCGTGGACGGCGTGCTGGCCGGCGAGGGTGAGCCGGACGACGTCGTGGCCGCGCGCGGGCTGGCGGTCGTGTCGGACGACTCGGCCCTGTACGCCGCGATCGACGAGGCACTGGCCGCCCAGCCGGATGTGGCGGACAAGATCCGCGCCGGCAAGGTCGCCGCCGCGGGCGCGATCGTGGGCGCGGTCATGAAGGCGACCAAGGGCAAGGCGGACGCCAAGCGAGTCCGCGAACTGATCCTCGAACGCTGCACCTAACCCGCGAGTCCAACCCCCCGACCCCGCGAGTCCCCCGTTCCGGCGCGCGTGTCCCCGGTTCGGGCCCGCGTGTCCCCGGTTCCGGTCCCGCGTGTCCCCGGTTCCGGTCCGGCGAGCCCCCGGCCCGGGCGCGCGCGAGCGTCGGACTCGCGGGTCGCGAACGTTGGACTCGCGGGTCGGGGGGCGTTGGACTCGCGGGTTGGGAGGGTTGGACTCGCGGGTCAGGGGGGTTGGACTCGCGGTTACCATTCGCGCGCGATGGTTGCGAAGTACGGGGTTCTCGGGCCCCTTCAGATCACCGGTCACGACGGGCAGGGGTTGCGCCTGCGGGGTGACCGGCAGCGATCGCTGCTCGCCATGCTGCTCTTCCACGCCAACAAGCAGGTGCCCACCGAGCGGCTCGTCGACGCGCTGTGGCCCGACGTGCCGCCGAAGTCCTACGCCTCCAACCTGCACACCTACGTCTCCCGCCTCCGCGAGCGGCTCGGCCCCATCGACAACACCGGCCGCGGGTACCGGCTGCGCGTCGACGACGACGACCTCGACCTGCTCGTCTTCCGCCGCGAGGCCGCCATGGGCCGGGCCACCCGCGACCCCCGCACGGCCGCCGACCACCTGCGCCACGCGCTCGCCCAGTGGCGTGACCAGCCCCTCGCCGACCTCACCGTCCCGCAGCTCGACGCCGAGGTGGCCCGCCTGGAAGCCGAGCGGTGGGCCGTCTTCGAGGACTGCGTCGAGGCCGAGCTCGCCGCCGGCCGGCACGCGGACCTCGTCGGCGAGCTGGCTGCGGCCGTCGCCGAGCATCCGTTGCGCGAGCGGCTCGTGGGGCTGCTCATGACCGCCCTGTGCCGCTCCGGCCGACAGGTCGAGGCGCTCGACGCCTACCGCCGCACCCGCGCCACCCTGATCGACGAGACCGGCCTCGAACCCGGGCCCGAGCTGCGCGAGGTGCACGCCGCGATCCTCCGCGGCGACGACGCGAACCAGGACGGCAAGCACACCTGGCCGATCTGCCAGCTGCCCGCCGAGGTCCTCGACTTCACCGGCCGCCACGCCCTCGTCGACGAGCTGACCGCCACTCTCGCGCAGCGGCGTTCGCCCGTCGTCGTGCTGTCCGGCGAGCCCGGCGTGGGCAAGAGCATGCTCGCCGTCCGCGTGGCGCACCGCGTTCGCGACGCGTACCCCGACGGCCAGCTCTTCGCCCACCTCGCGGGCGGCTCGGAACCACGCGAGGTCGGCGACGTGCTCGCCGACCTGCTCCGCACGCTCGGCGTCACCGGCCCCGCCATCCCCGACGACCTGCACGCCAAGGCCGCGGTACTGCGCAGCCGCCTCGCCGACCGCAAGGTCCTGCTCGTCCTCGACGACGCCGCGAGCCCCGCCCAGATCCGCGCGCTGTTACCCGGCACGGCGTCCAGCGCCGTCCTCGTCACCAGCCGCCGCCGGCTGTCCGGCCTGGCCGGCGCGCACCGGGTGAGCGTCCCGCCGTTCACCGACGCCGAGGCCGAGGAGCTGCTCGAACGCGTGGCCGGCGTGCGGGTCGGCGGAGACCCGGGCGGTGCCGCGCGGATCGCCGCCGCGTGCGGGAACCTGCCGCTGGCGTTGCGGATCGCCGCCACCCGGCTGTCGCTGCGCCCGCAGCTGCGGCTGGGGGAGCTGGCCGACCGGCTCGCCGACGAGCGCCGCCGCCTCGACGAGCTGACCGTCAGCGACCTGCAGATCCGCCCCGGCCTCGCGCTGAGCTACGCCGCGTTGACCGAGCCCGCCCGCTACCTCTTCCGCCTCATCGGCATGGTCGACGTCGCCGACCACCCCGCCTGGGGCCTCGCCCTGCTGCTCGACGGGCCGGCGGGCGAGGCCGCGGTCGAGGAGCTGGTCGAGTCCAGCCTGCTGCAGCCCGCCGGCGTCGACGCCTGCGGCGAGCCACGGTTCGTCATGCACGACATCGTCCGCGCGTACGCCACCGAGCGCGCCCACGAGGTCATCGGCCTGCCCGAGCGGGAGGAGGCGGGCACGCGCCTGGTCCTCGCCGGCTACGCGCTCACCGACCTGCTCGTCCGCCGCCTGCCGCGCGTCTCGCCGCTGCCGCCGCGCGCCGCGGACGTGTCCCCACCGCCCGTCGCCCCCGTCACCATGCGCCGCATGCTCGCCGACCCCGAGGCGTGGTTCGCGCACGAGCGGCCGACGCTCGTGGCCGGCATCGGCCGGCTGTGCCGGGTCGACGACTTCTGCGAGGGCGAGTACGTCCTCGCCGCCGGGATGTTCGACCGGCTCGCCGCGTACCTGTGGCTGCACGGCTACTACGCCGACCTGCGCTTCTGCGCGGAGGCCCTGGCCGCCGCCGCCCGCGAGGACGGCAACGAGCTCGTCGAGGTGCGGGCGGAGGCCGTGCTCGTGCGGCTGCTGCACCTGCGTGGCGCGTACGCCGCCGCGGTCGTGCGGTACCGCCGCTGCGCGGAACGCCTGGCCCGGCTGGGCGACGGCCGCACCCGCGCCTGGGTGCTGACGAACCTCGCCGACTGCCTCACCGGGCTCGGCGAGCCGGAGGAGGCGCTGCTGCTGGCCACCCGCGCCGCGCAGGCGGACCCGGACGACGACTTCACCGAGCTGTCCGTGCTGCGCGCCCGGTCCGCCGCGCTGAACCGGCTCGGCCGGCCCGCGGAGTCGGTACGCCTGGACACCGCGGCCCTGGACGTGGCCCGGCGGAGCGAGGAGCCGCGCACGGTCGCGCTCGCGTTGCAGAGCCTGTCGTGGAGCCTCGCGCTGACCGGCGAGCTGGACGCCGCGGCCGACGCGGCGGGGGAATCGGTGTCGTTGCTGCGCGGCACGACCGCGCGCGCCTCGCTCGCCCGCTCGCTGCGCACGCTCGGCGCGATCCACGCCGGGCAGGGCCGGCGGGCCGCCGCCGTCGACGCGTTCACCGAGGGCCGGCGGATCGCCAAGGAGATCAACGAGCGGCCGCGGGAGCTGTCGTGCGCGCGGGCGCTGGCGGCGAGCTGGATCGGCGCCGGCCGGGCCGCGGACGCGATCCCGGAGCTGCGGCGCTGCCTCGCGGCGTACCGGGAGATGGGCAGCCGGGCGTCGGCCGCGGTGACGCTGCGCCTGCTCGCCGCCGCGTACGAGGCGAGCGGCGACGCGGCGCTCGCCCTCGAGGCCGTCGGCGAGGCGGAGCAGCTCGCCGACCCGCGCGACGCGAGCACCGCCACGCTCATCCGCCTGCTCCTCACGCTGACTGCGAACCAACTGACTGCGAACTAACTGACTGCGAACTAACTGACTGCGAAGTAACAGGCGGGTACCGGACGCGTCCCTCCGTGCGTCCGGCACCCGCCTTCCCCTGCTGTGCGGCGCGTCCCCTACGCGGCCGCCTTCGCGTAGCGGCCGTTGGCCGGCAGCCACGTGAAGATGATCGCCAGCACCGCGCCGAGGAACGTGACCAGCGCGAGCATCGCCATGGTCGTCGTGGTCTCGTCGGCGATGATCATCCCGGCGAACGCCAGGGCGAGCAGTGCCGAGACGGTGACCAGCGCCCGGGCCCAGGCGGCGGCCTTGCGCATGGCCAGCGCGAAGATCACGAGCAGGACACCGGCGACGAGCGCGAGGTAGCCGCGCATCGCGAAGGTCGACTCGAAGTCGTCGAGCGACGAGTAGCCGGCGATCTGCACCGCCGACTCGAGGTTCGCGTCGGTCAGGGCCTCGGCGGGCAGGCCCGCGTCGGCCAGGATGTCCTTGATCAGGTCGCTGCCGCCGGTGGCGATGATGATGCCGTTCACGATGGACGCGACGGCGGTGAGCACGGCGAAGACGATGGCGGTCGTGAGCGTGCCGGGGCGGCGGGCGGCGGCTTGTTGCTGCGGCGTAACGGGGGGCGTAACGGGGTATGCGGACACGTGTGTACTTCTCCTTGAACTGACTTCCGGATGTGGAGATGACCCTCGGTTCGCGGCACCCTCGGGCCGCGAGGCCACCTAGCGCGGCACATTAAGCCGCCCGTCCACACGGAACGCACACAGAACCGCGAGACCCACGCGGGTCAGTCCGGGCCGCCGCCTCCGCCGCCCTGCTGGACGGTCACGACCACCGCGCGGTCGTCGCTCGACACGGGCTGGCCGCCGTCCTTGTTGACCGTCCCGGCTACCGCGAGCCGCTCGTTGATCAGGTCGAACCCGGACAGCCGGCCGAAGCCCTCCTCGGCGGCGAGCAGCACCTCGGGTTTGCCGCTGAACGAGCCGTCCTCGGCGAGCGGCAGGTTCTGCAGGTTGCCGGCCCGCGCCGTGACGACCCAGACCGCGTCGGGCGTGGCCGCGCAGCCGGACACGCCCGGCCGGTCCGGCCAGCTCCACGCCGCCTCGCCGAGCGGCTTGCCCGGCTGCAGGTGGTAGAGCAGGTCGGTGGTCGGCGTGTTGTCGGTGACCCACAGGCGCGAACCGTCCATCGACGCGCAGACCCCACCGGGTGAGGTCAGCCCGCTCGCCACCATCCGGTTGGCGGTGGGGTTGTCCGGGGCCGGCTCGCCGGACGCGTCGATGCGCAGCACCTTGCCGGCGAGCGAGCCGGGGTTGCGCGCGAGCACCGGGTTGCCGGCGTTTCCGGTGGCGAGCAGCAGCGCGCCGCGGTGGTCGAGGGCCAGCGCGCCCCGGTTGCCGCTCGCGCCGCGCGGGATGCCGGTCAGCACGGGCTTGGGCGTGTCGCCGGGCGCGATGCGCACCAGGCGGTTGTCGGTGGCGGTCGTGACGTAGGCGAAGAGCAGCTGGTCCTCGGTGTAGGTGGGGGAGAGCGCGAGGCCGGTCAGCCCGCCGTCGGTCTTGGCGTCGACCGGGACGGTGGCCACGACCTGCGGCTTGGCGCCGCGCTTGACGCGCAGGATGCGCCCGGTGTCGCGCTCGCCGACCAGCGCGGCCGGCTCGCGGCCGTCGCCGGGCAGCGCGGCCACCGCGACGACCGTCGACAGGCAGGTGCCGATCACGGCGGGGTTGTAGTCCTTGCAGCCGTCGGGCGGCGGCACGTCGGACGGCTTGGGCTGCTCGGGCTGGCTCTGCCCGCTCGGGCCGCCCTCGTCACCGGGCAGCTCCGGGTCCGGCGCGGCCTGCGGGGTCAGCTCGCTCTGCGGGTTCCAGTCCTCGGGCTGGTCGGAGAACGTGGCGCAGCCCGCGGTCAGCAGCGCACCGCCGACCGTGACGCCGGCCACCAGCGTCCGCCACCACGCTCCCATGGCTCCAAGCTAGGTCCCGGTCCGTGAACAACACGTGAGAGGGTGGGCCGCGTGACTGGTACTGGGACGATCACCGTGCTGGTGCCCGACGAGCTGGGCGCCGAGGCGTTGTCCGGCATCGACGGCGTGCGCGCGCTCGTCTACGACCCCGATCCGGGCAAACCACTCCCATCGGGCGCGGCCGAGGCCGAGGTGCTCGTCCCCGGCTTCCTCGCCGAGACCGACCCGGCCGCGTTCGTCGACCGGTTGCCCAAGCTCGAGCTCATCCAGCTGACCACCGCGGGCGCGGAGAACTGGATCGGCCGCATCCCCGCTCACGTCAAGCTCTCGATCGCCCGCGGCGCGCACGGCGGCAGCACCGCGGAGTGGGCGCTCGGCGCGCTGATCGCCGTCTACCGCGAGCTGATCGGGTTCGAGCACCAGCGGCAGGCCCGCGAGTGGCAACGCCACCCCACGGACACGCTGCAGGACAAGCGGGTCCTCGTCCTCGGCGCGGGCGACCTCGGTACCCGGCTGCGCCGCCGGCTGGAGGCGAGCGACGCGAGCGTCACGCTGGTCGGCACCACGGCGCGGGACGGCGTGCACGGGATCGACGAGCTGCCCGCCCTGCTCGGTGCGCACGACGCGGTCGTGCTGATGGTGCCGCTCACCGACGCGACGACCGGTCTCGTCGACGCGGCGTTCCTGGCCCGCATGCCGGACGGCGCGGTGCTGGTGAACGCGGCGCGCGGCAAGGTGGTCGTGACCGAGGCGCTGCTCGCAGAGCTGACGAACGGGCGGCTGCGCGCGGCGCTGGACGTCACCGACCCGGAGCCGCTGCCGCCCGACCATCCTCTGTGGACGGCCCCCGGCCTGCTGCTGACCCCGCACGTCGCGGGCAGCGTGCACGACTACGCGCGCCGGGCGTACGCCGTGGTGGCGGCGGAGGTGGCGCGGTACGCGGCGGGTGAGGATCCGGCCAACTTGGTACACGGAGCGTATTGATTGGGGATTGCCGGCGTATCCGGTCCGCCGATGCCCTATCCTGCGCTGGGTGACTACTGACGACAACCGTTCTAGGGCTGCGGGCGGTTACTCAGATAGCGGCCTCTTCGATCGTCGTGGGGACGCCGGGAGATCGGACGAGGGCTTCGACGACGCCGGTTACTCCAGCCAGCAGACCACTGTGCTGTCCGGCTCGTCCGGTTCCACCGCCTTCGACAGCGAGTTCGACGACTCGTTCGACGACGAGTCGGAGAAGCGGGCGGTCGCGTGGCACGGTGGGCTGGACTTCGGCTTACTCGTGTTGCGCCTGGTGCTCGGTGGCCTGTTCATCGCGCACGGCCTGGACAAGCTGTTCGGCTGGTTCGACGGCCTCGGCCGCGGCGGGACCGAGCAGCTGCTCACCGGGTTCGGTTTCCACGACGTGAAGATCCTCACCTGGGTCCTCGCGGTCAGCGAGACCGCCGGTGGCCTGCTGCTGGTGATCGGCCTGCTCACTCCGGTGGGCGCGGCCGCGATCCTCGCGGTGATGGCCAACGTCATCGTCGTGAAGGGCGACTGGAGCGGCTTCCTCGGCGGTGTCGAGGTCGAGATGATGTACGCGGGCGCGGCGTTCGCGCTGCTGTTCACCGGACCCGGCCGGGTTTCCCTCGACCGCAACACGCACTGGTTCCGCAAGGCACCGGCGTACGGGTTCCTCTTCCTCATCGTCGCGGCCGGCGCGGCCGTGACGACCCTGTTCGTCTTCCGCTGACGGCGGGGCGCAGGATGGACGCGTGCCATCCGCGCTTCCCGACGGCGAAACCGCGCCATCCGACGGCCGGCTGCCCGAATCCGCCCTGCGGGGTCTCGGGCGCCGGCCGTTCGGCGTCTACGTGCACGTGCCGTTCTGCGCGACGCGTTGCGGCTACTGCGACTTCAACACCTACACCGCGGCGGAGCTGGCGTCCTCGCCCGCGTCGCCGGAGTCCTGGTTGGACGGTCTGCGCCGCGAGCTCGACCTGGCCGCGACCGCCCTCGGCTCCGCTCCCGCGGCCGCCACGGTGTTCGTCGGCGGCGGCACGCCCTCGCTGCTGGGTGCCGCCGGGCTGGCGTCGGTGCTCGATGCCGTCCGGGCCACGTTCGGCCTGACCCCCGATGCCGAGGTGACGACGGAGTCCAACCCCGAGTCCACGTCGCCGGAGTTCTTCGCGGGGATCCGGGCGTCCGGGTTCACGCGGGTGTCGCTCGGCATGCAGTCCGCCGCCCCGCACGTGCTCGCCGTGCTCGACCGCACCCACACGCCGGGCCGCGCGGCGGCCGCGGCCCGCGAGGCCCGGGCGGCGGGCTTCGAGCACGTGAACCTGGACCTGATCTACGGCACGCCGGGGGAGGCCGCGGGTGACCTCGCGGCGTCGCTGGACGCCGTGCTCGAGGCGGGCGTGGACCACGTGTCCGCGTACGCGCTGATCGTGGAGGACGGCACGGCCCTGGCCCGCCGGATCGCCCGCGGCGAGCTCCCGTCCCCGGACGACGACGTCCTGGCCGACCGCTACGAGCAGGTCGACGCGGCGCTGTCGGCGGCCGGGCTGCACTGGTACGAGGTGTCGAACTGGGCGTCGTCGACGTCGGCGTGGTGCCGGCACAACCTGGGCTACTGGCACGGTGCGGACTGGTGGGGCGCGGGGCCGGGCGCGCACAGCCACGTGGGCGGCGTGCGGTGGTGGAACGTGCGCCACCCGGCGCGGTACGCGTCCCTGCTCGCGGCCGGCTCGTCCCCGGCCGCCGCCCGCGAGGTTCTGTCTACTTCGGACCAGCGGCTGGAGCGGGTGATGCTGGAGCTCCGCCTGGTCGACGGCCTGGTGATCGACGCCCTGTCGCCCACCGCGCAGGCGGCGGCGCGGCGGATGGGGGAGGAGGGCCTGCTGGACGCGGCCGCGTTGAAGGGCGTCAACGGCCGCTTCGGCCGCTGCGTGCTGACCCTGAAGGGCCGCCTGCTCGCGGACGCCGTCGTCCGCCGCCTGACCTAGCCACCCGCGGCGGCGTGGGCCCGCCGTGCCCTTTCGACAAGCGCCTCCGCGGCCGACAAGCGCTTCCGCGGCGCGGCCGGCCTCGGCGGAGGCCTTGCCCCGCACGCTGCGCGGCTGGCCGGCCGCGAGCGTCGCATCGCTCCCGGCCAGTGCGGCGAGAAACGCCAACTATTGTGGGGGTACCCGCACAACAGTTGGTCAGGCGCGCAGGCCGGTCAGCATGCGGCCGATCACCTCGCGGTACTCGGACTTGATGCGTTGCTGCTCGTCCGCCCGTGCGCCGGCCAGGGCCTGACCGGCCGCGCTCAGCATGCCGAAGGCCAGCTGCGTGGTGGTCTCCAGCGGCACCGGGGCCAGCTCGCCGCCCTCCAGCAGGGCGCGCACGAACTGCTCCACCATCCCGTACGCGTACTTCTGCTCCTCCTCGATCCAGCACGTCCAGCCCAGCGCGAGCGGGCCCTCCTGCCACACGATCCGGCCGTACACCGGGTCGCAGCACTGGTCGAAGAACTCGTCGAGGGCGAGCAGTGCGCTCTCCCACGCGTTCGTGCCGCGGGCGCCCGCCTTGGCCGTGGCGTCGACCGCGGCGGTCTCCAGGCTCGCGAAGACGGCCTCGAACAAGGCGCGCTTGCTGCTGAAGTGGTGGTACACGGCGCCGCGGCTCGCCCGGATGTCCGCGGCGACGTCCTCCAGGGACGTGCCCGCGTAACCCAGTTCCGCGAACCGCTTGGTGGCCGCGTCCAGCAGCGCCGCGCGGGTCGCCGCGGAGAACTGGTCGCGCCTGCTCTTGGGCGTTGACATGCACGGAGTATAAAACATACGCTGCGTATGTCACCGACACGGCGTATGTGGAAGAGGGGGATTTCCATGACCGAAGCGGTTGTCTTCAACCCGCTGCTGCCGGGGTTCGACGCGGACCCGTACCCGCACTACCGCGAGATGCGCGAGCTCGACCCGGTCCACGACCACCCGCTGGGCTTCTGGTTCCTGACCCGTCACGACGACGTCGCCCAGCTGCTGCGCTCCGGCCTGTCGGTCGAGGATCGCAGCCTCGCCGACGGGCCGGTCGCCGACCAGTACCGGGCGTTCGCGGGGGAGCGGAACACCGTCACACTGTCCATGTTGGACCGTGACCCGCCGGACCACACGCGGCTGCGCTCGCTCGTCACGAAGGTGTTCACGCCGCGGGCGGTCGCCGCGCTGGAGCCGATGGTCGCCGGGCTCGTCGACGAGGCGCTGGACCGCATCGCCGACGGCGGGCGGGTGGACCTCGTCGAGGAGCTCGCCTTCCCGCTGCCGTTCGCGGTGATCTCGCGGATGCTCGGCACGCCGCCGACCGACCACGTGCGGCTGCGCGAGCTGACCGGCACGCTCGTCCGCTCGCTCGAGGTCGTCACCGACCCGGAGGTCATGAAGGCGATCGTCGACGCCGAGACGCAGCTCGCCGGCATGACCGACGAGATCATCGCGTGGAAGCGCGCCAACCCGGCCGACGACCTGCTCACCGCGCTCATCCAGGCCGAGGAGGACGGCGACAAGCTCAGCGACGACGAGCTGGTGGCCCAGGTGCTGCTCCTATACGTCGCGGGCCACGAGACGACCGTCAACCTCATCGCGAACGGCGCCGTCGCGCTGCTGCGCAACCCCGACCAGCTCGCCGCGCTGCGGTCGAACCCGGAGCTGGCCGGTGGCGCGGTCGAGGAGCTCCTCCGCTACGACAGCCCCGTGCAGCAGACCCGCCGGATCACGACGGCGCCCTACCCCGTGCGGGGCAAGGAGATCCCGGCCGGCCAGTTCGTGATCGCCTGCCTCGGCGCGGCCAACCGCGACCCGGACTTCTGGGGCCCCGACGCCGAGGAGCTGCGCATCGACCGCCCGGACGCGCACCGCCACGTGTCGTTCGGCGCAGGCCCGCACCACTGCCTGGGCGCGGCCCTCGCCCGGCTGGAGGGCCGGCTCGCGATCAGCAGCCTGGCCACCCGCTTCCCGGACCTGGCCCTGGCCGGCGACGTCACCTGGAACGGCCGCCTCAACCTCCGCGGCGCCGCCTCGGTGCCGGTCAGCGCGGGGTGAGCAGGCGGGTCAGTACCGGGCGGTGGTCGGACGACGCCGTCGGCAGGACCGTGCTGCGGACCGGGTGCAGGGTGGCCAGGACGTAGTCGATGCGGGCGGTGGGGGTGTCGGCCGGGTGGGTGAAGCCGTCGCCCTCGCCGACCGCTGCGTACGTGTCCGTCAGCAGGTCTGTCAGGGTGGTCACCTCGGGCTGGGCCGGCGGTGCGTTCAGGTCACCGGTCAGCACGACCGGCTCGCGCGCGGCCCGCACGGACGACGCCACCGCCGACGCCTGCAGCAGGCGGGACGCGGCGCTGTCGTGCTGGAAGTGGGTCGTCATCACGCGCAGCGGGCGGCCGCGCACGATGACGACCGCCTCCAGCAGGCCCCGCTGCTCCTCCGCGGGATCACCCTTGGGCAGCAACGTGTTCCGCCACTGCACGATCGGGTACCGGGACAGGATCGCCGTGCCGTACTGGCGCCGCGGCGCGTCCGGGGAGGGCGGGTCGAGGTCCAGGTTCGCGCCGAAGACGACGTGCATCCCCAGCCGCCGCGACAGCTCGGCCGGCTCGTCGGTCCACGCGCTGCGCTCCCCGTAGTGCCGGTCGACCTCCTGCAACCCCACCACGTCCGCGTGCGTGTGGCGGATCTCCGCGGCCAGCCTGTCCAGGTCGAACACGCCGTCGCCGCCGGCTGCGTGGTGGATGTTGAACGAGAGGATGTCGAGCGGTGGAGCGGGGGTGGCCGCGGCCGGCGTGGGCAGGGCCAGAGCGGACACGAACACGGCGAGCAGGGCGCGGATCATGTTGGTATGCAACCATGATTCCTCGGTAATTCCTCAGCGCGCGGCGAGCCCGGCCAGGAACACGTCCAGCCCGAACTCGAATCGTTCCTCCGGCGGGGTCGACGAGAGCGTGGGGCCGAGCGTGAGCAGGTTCGGGAACTCCGCCGCCCGCTGCGACATGTAGGCGCCGATCTGCTCGCCGCGGTGGGCCACCTCGGCCGGATCGATCTCGCCCGCCCGGACCGCGCTGACCTCGACCGCGAACGCCGCGCACCACAGCGCGAGCGTGTCGAACGCCAGCGCCGCCACCCGGTCCGCCAGCCCGCCCGTGCGCAGCAGGGCGAGCACGCCTTCTCCGTGCCGCAACGAGTTCGGGCCCGTCGGCACGGTGGTCTCCATGGCCACGCGCGCGATGCCCGGGTGCGACGTGAGCATGTCCAACTGCGCAAACGCCACCTCCTTCAGCTGCTCGCGCCAGCGCTTCGGATCCGGCGCGGGCACCGGGATCGTGCCGAGCAGGCGGTCGAGCATCAGCTCGTTCAGCTCGGCCTTGCCCGCCACGTGCGCGTACAGCGACGCCGCGCCCGTGCCGAGCTCCTGCGCGACCCGGCGCATGCTCACCGACTCCAGGTCGCCCTTGCCGAGCAGCGCCAGTGCCGTGTCGACGATCAGGTCCTGGCTCAGCGGCCGCCGGGCGGGGCGCGAGGTACGTGGCCACGTCATGGCCGAACACTGTACTTGGCACGAACACTGTACTTGACACGAACGCCGTTCGACATTAGAACGGTGTTCGTGGACAGAGTGCGGTGGACGGCGACCGGGGTGGTGGAGGCGCCGCTGGACGAGGTCTGCGCGGCGATGCTGCGGGTGCGCGAGGGCCCGGTGGGCCGGGACAACGCGCCGTTGCTGGCCGCCGTCCCGGGCGCGGGCCGGCTCATGGGCGGGGCCGTGCTGCGCGGCGGGCCGCGCGAGTTCACGCTCCACTACGGCGGCGGGCCCGCGGGCGGCACGGTCGAGGTGGGCCCGCGCAGCTTCGCGATGCAGGGCGGGTTCAAGTTCCGCGCGGAGTACACGTTCTCGGCGCACCCGCGCGGCACGCTGCTCACCTGCCGCGCGGTCGACGTCGCACCCGCCGCACACCGCGACCGCGCGCTCGTCCGGTTCCAGTTCTGGCTCGGCGGCCGGCTGCGGGCCGGGCTGCGCGGGGCGCTGCGGCGGACCGGCCGGATCGTCGGTTGCGCTGCCTACCCGGAGACGTAATCAACCGATCGAGTGGCGGGATCCCACTTCCCGCGTTGCACGGAGATGGTGGGGTGATCTTCGTGTCGCGGAAGGAAGATCTCGTGATCGAGCGTTACAGCCCCGGTCTCAACAAGCGGCGGCTCGGCCGGCTGCTCACCCGGTTCCGCAAGGACGCCGGCCTCACGCTCGACGACGCCGCCCAGCTGCTCTACCTCAGCCGGTCGGGTCTGAGCCGCCTGGAGACCGGCGAGACCAAGGTCAACGTGCACGTGCTCCGGAGCATGCTCGACCTCTACGAGATCGGCGGCGACCGCTGGCCCGGCCTCATCGAGATGGCCCTGCACGCCAGGGAGAAGGGCTGGTGGCACGAGTTCGGCCCCAACGTGGCGGGTACCTACATCGACTTCGAGACCGAGGTCGAGGAGATCCGCACCTTCGGGTTGGCAACCGTGCACGGTCTCCTGCAGACCGCCGACTACGCCCGAACGTTGTTCCGGCAGCACTACCAGGGCCGCCGGGACATCGAGGACGTGATCGCCCGCCAGATCGCGGTCCGCCTAGCCCGACAGGAACGGCTCACCGCGGACAGGCCGGTCCAGCTCCAGGTCGTGCTGGATGAGTCGGTGCTGATCAGGCCGCTCGGCGGGCCGGACATCCGGACCGGGCAGCTCGCTCACCTAGCCGAAGCGGCGCAGCTGTCGAACATCCGCCTGCGGGTCCTCCCGATCGACCGGGCACATCAAGGCTTGGAGGGCGCCTTCAGCATCATGCGGTTCCCAAAGGAAATGGAGGAGCCCGACCTCGTCTACCATCAATATCCGTTCAACGAGCTGTTCCTCGACAACCGGGAACAGGTCAGCAAGTTCCATCGCCTCTTCCAAGAGCTCTGGGCCGCGGCCCTGGATGCGGAGGCTTCGATGGAGTTGCTCAGGCGGCACGCCGAGCTCTGAGCGGAGGAAGATCGTGGACGTGGTCTGGCGGAAGAGCAGCTTCAGCGGCGGCAACGGTGGCACTGAGTGCGTCGAGGTCGCCCTGCCGCCCCAGACCGCTGCCATCCGGGACTCCAAGCACCCTGGGCCGTTCTTGCTGGTCCGACGTTCAGCTTGGAGCAGCTTGCTGGATTCGATCCAGCGCCCGTAGCGCCGGAACGGAGGAAGGTCGTGGACGTGGTCTGGCGGATGAGCAGCTTCAGCGGCGGCAACGGGGGCACCGACTGCGTCGAGGTCGCCCTGCCGCCCGAGGCCGCCGCCATCCGGGACTCCAAGCACCCCACAGGGCCCGTCCTGCTGGTCCGGCGCTCAACTTGGCGCAGCTTGCTGGACGCGATCCAGCGCCCGTAGCGCCGCAACGTCACCCGCGGTCCGTAAACTCGTGGTGAACCCCCCACGAGGCCGACAGGAGGTGCAGGGTGGCGAGCTCCGACGAGCGCCGGTTCGCGGTGCTGCGGGCGATCGTCGCCGACTACGTCTCCAACGAGGAGCCGGTCGCCTCGAAGGCGATCGTCGAGCGGCACAACCTGGGCGTCTCCAGTGCGACCGTGCGCAACGACATGGCCTCGCTGGAGGAGGAGGGCTACATCGCGCAGCCCCACACCAGCGCCGGCCGGGTTCCGACCGACAAGGGCTACCGGCTGTTCGTCGACCGGTTGTCCGACGTCAAGCCGCTGTCCGGGGCCGAGCGGCGGGCGATCCGCAGCTTCCTGGACGGCGCGATCGACCTCGACGACGTGCTGCGCCGCAGCGTCCGGATGCTCGCCCAGCTGACCCGGCAGGTCGCGATCATCCAGTACCCGACGCTGACCCACTCGCTGGTGCGGCACATCGAGCTGGTCCAGCTCACGCCGGCGCGGGTGATGCTGGTGCTGATCACCGACAACGGCCGGGTCGACCAGCGGATGATCGACCTCGGCGACGTGATCACCGAGGACTCCGTCGCGCGGCTGCGCACGATGCTGAACTCCACGCTCGTCGAGCACCGGGTCACCGAGGCCGCGGCCAAGGTCAGCGAGCTGCTGGAGGACGCGCCGGCGGAGCTGCGGGACGCGATGACGCGGATCGCGACGGTGCTGGTGGAGTCGCTGGTCGAGCATCCCGAGGACCGGCTCGTGCTCGGCGGGACGGCGAACCTGACCCGCAACGCGGGTGACTTCACGGGGTCGCTGCGCCAGGTGCTCGAAGCGCTCGAGGAGCAGGTGGTGGTGCTCAAGCTGTTCGCCGCCGCCAGCACGCCGGGCGCGGTCACGATCCGGATCGGCGAGGAGAACGAGGCCGAGGACTTGCGCAGCACCTCGGTCGTCTCCATCGGCTACGGCACGCAGCACAACCTGCTCGGCGGGATGGGCGTGGTCGGGCCGACGCGCATGGACTATCCGGGAACCATCGCGGCCGTTCGCGCGGTGGCGAACTACGTGGGAGACATCCTGGCCGGGCGCTGACGCGCGGCCGGAACGCAAGCGAACCCCGAGGTGCCAGGGTGGCACCGGGGCAGGAGGACGGGAAACGGTGGCGAGGGACTACTACGGCACGCTGGGCGTGCGGCAGGACGCGACCTCCGAGGAGATCAAGCGCGCCTACCGCAAGCTCGCGCGCGAGCTGCATCCGGACGTCAACCCGGAAGAGGGCGCCAAGGAGCGCTTCAGCGAGGTGACGGCGGCCTACGAGGTCCTGTCCGACCCGCAGAAGCGCAAGATCGTCGACATGGGTGGCGACCCGCTCGGCAACGGTGGCGGCGGGGGCGGGCGCGACCCGTTCGCCGGCTTCGGGCTCGGCGACATCATGGACGCGTTCTTCGGCGGGGGCGGCGGCACCGGCCGCGGGCCGCGCAGCCGCGTCCAACCGGGTTCCGACGCGCTGATCCGCATCGAGCTGTCGCTGGAGGAGTGCAACACCGGGGTGAGCCGCGAGCTGACCGTCGACACGGCGGTGCTGTGCGACAGCTGCCGCGGATCCGGCTGCGCGGAGGGCACGTCGCCGCGGGTGTGCGACACGTGCGCCGGGCGCGGCGAGATCCAGTCGGTGCAGCGGTCGTTCCTCGGCCAGGTCGTCACGGCGCGGCCGTGCCCCGTGTGCCGCGGTGTCGGCGAGGTCATTCCCGACCCGTGCCGGCAGTGCGCGGGCGACGGCCGGGTGCGCGCGCGGCGGACGATCACCGCGAAGGTCCCGCCGGGCGTGGCCGACGGCATGCGGGTGCGGCTGTCCGGCCAGGGCGAGGTCGGCCCCGGCGGCGGCCCGGCCGGCGACCTGTACGTGGAGGTCATCGAGCTGCCGCACGCGACGTTCGAGCGCAACGGCGCGGACCTGCACTGCACCGTGCGGATCCCGATGACCACGGCCGCGCTCGGCTCGGTCGTCCCGCTGGACACCCTCGACGACGCCGTCGAGCTGGAACTGGAGCCGGGCACGCAGCCCAACACCGAGCTGCTGCTGTCCGGGCACGGCCTGCCGCGGCTGCGCTCGTCCGGCCGCGTCGACGGGCGCGGTGATCTGCACGTGCATGTGGAGGTCGACATACCGTCGAAGTTGGACTCCCGGCAGTCCGAGCTGCTGCGCGAGCTCGCGAGCCTGCGGGGCGAGGAGCAGGCCGTGGTCGCGTCGGCGAACGGCCGGGGCGGCGGGTTGTTCTCGCGGCTGCGCGCCCGGCACCGTTGAGCGATTCTCTTGAGCGACACGGCCCCGGTCTTCCTCGTCGCCGAGATTCCGGACTCTGAAACGTTTTTACTGGACGGGCCGGAAGGACATCACGCCGCCGCAGTGCGCCGGCTCGGTGCTGGATCCGCGTTGACGGTGACCGACGGAGCCGGTTCCGGCGCCGACTGCGTCGTGGAATCCGTGGTGGACCGGGACACGCTGGCGCTGCGGATTTCGCGGCGGCGCCGGGAAAGCGAGCCCGCGCCGCGCATCGTCCTCGCGCAGGCGCTCGTGAAGGGCGACCGCGGCGAGCTCGCCGTGGAGCTCGCGACCGAGACGGGCGTGGACGCCATCGTCCCGTGGCGCGCGGCCCGCTCGGTCGCCCGCTGGGACGACGGCCCGCGCGGCGCGAAAGCGTTGGCGCGCTGGCGAAGCACGGCCCGCGAGGCGGCCAAACAGTCCCGGCGGCTCTGGGTGCCGCCGGTCGCCGATCCGGTGTCGACGACCGGGCTCGTGTCGCTGGTCCGATCGGCCGCACTTGCGGTGGTGCTGGACGCGGACGCCCCAAGTGGACTTACCGACCTGGCCCTTCCTGCCGACGGTCAGATCGTACTTGTCGTGGGTCCCGAGGGAGGTATTTCCGATAGCGAGTCCGGGGTCCTCCGCGACGCAGGTGCGCAGGTCGCGAGGCTTGGCCCGACCGTGCTGAGGGCGTCCACGGCGGCCGCGGCGGCTATAGCCGCGCTAGGAGTCCTGACGATGCGCTGGCGCTGAGAGTGTCGGACGGTCTACTCTTTGCAGTGCAGGCGACTGGTGGGCGCCATGCGTTTTGGACTACCGCCGGACACCTCCCCCCTCGGTCCGGCGGCGCCGCGTCGCGGTGGAGCGACCCCCAGGCTTCACCGCGACGCGGCATCCCCTCCCCTGTTCGGTGCCGTTCACGGCCCCTCCCGGTCACGGCGTTTCTGGGGGCGACCCCCAGAAACCCACGGTGCGAGCTCCACCGGACCCAGCTGGGTTTCTTTTCTGTATCGACCAGCGTTGGTCGCCTCGCTTCGCATCGGCCCTGGTTGCCTCGCTTCGCATCGGCTTGTTCGCCTCGCTTCGCATCGGCTTTGGGCTCGCTTCGCATCGCTCTGGGCCTCGCCTTGTTTGTTTTTGTTTTCTTGTTCGTTGTATTGGGCAACTCTTGTGTTCGGGCGGGTACCTTTCTCGGGTGGCTAAGGCGTCTGCTCCTTTCGAGGAGCTCGAGGTCGGCGATCGGGTGGTTCGGGTCAGCAATCCCGGTCGCGTTTACTTTCCCGCGCGGGGGGAGACCAAGCTCGATCTTGCGCGGTACTACCTGGCCGTGGGGGAGGGGATCGTGCGGGCGCTGCGGGAGCGGCCCTGCATGATGCATCGGTTTCCCGACGGGGTCGCCGGGGAGAAGGTGCACCAGAAGCGCCTCCCGCGGGGGGCGCCGCCCTGGGTGGAGACCGTGCGGGTCGACTTCCCCCGCTACGGGCGGCACGCGTACGAGCTGTGCGTCACCGAGCTCGCCTGCGTCGTCTGGGCCGTCCAGATGTCCTGTGTGGAGTTTCATCCCTGGAACTCCCGCCGCGCCGACACCGAGCAGCCCGACGAGTGGCGGATCGACCTCGACCCCATGCCCGGCGCGACGTTCGACAAGGTGCGGCAGGTCGCCGGGATCGCCCGGGAGGTGCTCGACGAGCTCGGCGCCACCGGCTGGCCCAAGACCTCGGGCGGCTCGGGCCTGCACATTTACGTCCGCATCGAGCCGAACTGGGGGTTCAAGGACGTGCGGCGCGCCGCGCACGCGTTCGCCCGCGAGGTCGAGCGGCGCGCCGGCGGGCTCGTCGACCTCACCTGGTGGCGCAAGGAGCGCGACCCGGACTCGGTCTTCGTGGACTTCAACCAGAACACCCGCGACCACACCATCCGCAGCGCCTACTCGGTCATCGGTGTCCCCGAGGCACGCGTGTCCACCCCGATCAGGTGGGACGAGCTCGCCGACGTCGACCCGCGCGAGTTCACGATCGCCACCGTGCCCGCCCGGTACGCCGCGCTGGGTGACCTGCACGAGGGCATCGACGAGGCCGTGTACACGCTCGACGAGCTCCTGGAGTGGGCCGACCGCGACGACCGGGAGGGCGAGGCGCCCCCCGACGAGGACGACTAGCCTGCTCGCATGTCGGACTGCCTGTTCTGCAAGATCGTCGCCGGGGAGATTCCGGCCACGAAGGTGCACGAGACCGAGAGCACCCTCGCGTTCCGGGACATCAACCCGCAGGCCCGGGTGCACGTGCTCGTCGTCCCGAAGGCCCACCACGAGGACGTGGTGGAGCTGGCCGCGGCCGACCCGCGCCTGCTCGCCGACGTGATCGCCACCGGCGCGGCGGTGGCCAAGTCGGAGGGCATCGACGAGGCCGGCTTCCGGTTCGTGTTCAACACCGGCGAGCACGCGGGCCGCACCGTGTTCCACGCCCACCTGCACGTCCTCGGCGGCGAGCAGCTGGGCCTCTTCGGCCGCGCCTGACGCCGGACAGATCTTCGATGCGGAGTGTCGGGGTGGGCGACTAACATCGGGGGCGTCAAGCAGCGACGAGTTGGCGCATCGGGCGCAGAAGGCAGGACCGAACGCACGTGACCGGTACCGCACGGGGCAGCGAGCCCCAGACTTCTGCGCAACCCTCGACGCAACCCACGACGCAATCCACGTCCAAGGCGATCGACTCGACGGCCCAGTCCAGGTTCGTCGTGCCCGACGAGGCGGTGCTCGCGCTGCTCGGTTCCCGGGACGAGAACCTGCGCGTCGCCGAGGAGCTGCTCGACGCCGACATCCACGTCCGCGGCAACGAGGTCACGCTCTCCGGCGAGCCCAGCGACGTGGCCTTCGCCGAGCGGGTGTTCGCCGAGCTGGTCACGCTCGCGGGCCGCGGCCAGCAGCTCGGGCCCGACGCCGTCCGGCGCACCGTGGCGATGCTGTCCGCCGGCGCGGCCGAGTCGCCGGCCGAGGTGCTGAGCCTCGACATCATCTCCCGCCGCGGCCGCACGATCCGGCCGAAGACGCTGAACCAGAAGCGCTACGTCGACGCCATCGACCAGCACACGGTGGTCTTCTGCATCGGCCCGGCCGGCACCGGCAAGACCTACCTCGCGATGGCCAAGGCCGTGCAGGCGCTGCAGGCCAAGCAGGCCAACCGCATCATCCTCACCCGCCCGGCCGTCGAGGCGGGGGAGCGGCTCGGCTTCCTGCCCGGCACGCTCTACGAGAAGATCGACCCCTACCTGCGCCCGCTGTACGACGCGCTGCACGACATGGTCGACCCCGAGTCGATCCCGCGCCTCATGCAGGCCGGCACGATCGAGGTCGCCCCGCTTGCGTACATGAGGGGCCGGGCCCAACCGGTGCACACGAAGGTCCTGACTCCATCGGGATTTCGCCCGATCGGCGATCTCGAGGTGGGCGACCTGGTCGTCGGCTCGAACGGCGAACCGACTCCGGTGCTCGGCGTCTACCCGCAGGGACAGAAGAAGATCTACCGGCTCACCACCCAGGACGGTGCCTCCACGCTCTGCTCGGAAGACCACCTGTGGGCCGTGAAGACGCCTTATGACCGTCGTCGGGGTGCTCCGTGGCGGGTGGTCGAGACGAAGAAAATGGTGGGGAGGCTTCGGACAGCTCATTACCGCAGGTACGAGCTGCCCATGCTGGCCGGCCCGGTGGCCATGCCCGAGCGTGCGGTCGCCATCGACCCTTATGCGCTCGGCCTGCTGCTCGGTGACGGTTGCCTGACCGGTTCGACCACACCATCCTTCGCGACCGAGGACCCGGCGCTCGTCGAAGCGCTAGAGACCACGATCCCAGGGATCAAGGCGCGTTGGCGGGGCGGCCCGGACTATGTGCTCAACCGCGTGCGTGAGCCCGGAACCTCGATCACGGTGGCGAACCCGATCACCGACGCGGCTCGTCGGCTCGGACTGGATGGGGCGAGTTCGCACACCAAGTTCGTGCCCAACGAGTACCTGAACAACTCCGCGGCCGTCCGGCTCGCGCTGCTACAGGGCCTGCTGGACTCCGACGGTGGGCCGGTGACGCAGCGGAGCCGGACCTGTCGAGTCCAGTACAGCACCACGTCGGAGCAGCTCAGAGACGACGTGATCGGCCTCGTTCGGTCGCTGGGTGGCGTGGCCTACGCCCGCACCCGGCCCTTTGAAGGGCGCCGGCCGGGCAGGGCGAACGGTCGCGATGTCCACTACCGCCATGACAGTCACGTTGTCGATATCCGGCTCCCGGCGGGCATCGAGCCGTTCCGGTTGAAGCGGAAGCTCGAGAAGTACGGCGTATCCGGCGGCGGACGCCCGATGCGATTCGTCGACCGCATCGAGCCTGCCGGAACCGATGAGGCGGTCTGCATCCAGGTCGCGGCGGCCGACTCGTTGTACGTCACCGAGGATTTCCTGCTTACGCACAACACGCTCAACGACGCGTTCATCATCCTCGACGAGGCGCAGAACACTTCGCCCGAACAGATGAAGATGTTCCTCACCCGCCTGGGTTTCGGCTCGAAGATCGTCGTCACCGGCGACATCACGCAGGTCGACCTGCCGGGCGGGCAGAAGAGCGGCCTGCGGGTCGTGCAGGGCATCCTGGAGGGCGTCGACGACGTGCACTTCTCGAACCTGACGAGCCACGACGTGGTGCGCCACAAGCTGGTCGGCGACATCGTCGACGCCTACGACCGGTGGCAGGAGATCCAGGACGCCGAGCCGGAGGTCCGCCACTCGGGCACGAGGCGGGGCCGGTAATCGTGAGCGGAGCTTGCGTAGCGAACCATTCAACGCAGGGCGACCGCGAGCGGCGGCACCGAGCCTGCGAGGGGGCGTCGTGAGTATCGAGATCGCCAACGAGTCGGGGGTGGCGGTCGACGAACCGTCGATCGTCGCCGCGGCCCGGTTCGCCCTGGATCGCCTGGAGGTCAGCCGGCTCGCCGAGCTGTCAGTGGCCCTCGTCGGCCTCGACGTGATGGCCGAGCTGCACGAGCGCTACCTGGACCTGCCCGGCCCCACCGACGTGATGGCCTTCCCAATGGACGAGCTCGACACGGCCCGCCGCCCGGACGCGCCCGAACCCGGCCCGGCCCTGCTCGGCGACCTCGTCCTGTGCCCGAAGTTCGCCGGCGACCAGGCGAAGAAGGCCGGCCACAGCCTCATGGACGAGCTGCACCTGCTGACCGTCCACGGCGTGCTGCACCTGCTCGGCTACGACCATGCCGAGCCGGCCGAGGAACGCGAGATGTTCACGCTGCAGAAGCGGATCCTCGCCGACTTCAAGACCGAGCGAGCCGCCGCGCAGCGCCGCGCGGCCCAGCGCCGCGAGGACGACAAGCTGCTCGGCGCCGTCGGCCTCACCGAGGCCCGGCCGGACGAACCGGCCGAGTAGACACCCGGGGGACGCGGTGACAGACACGGCCGGCTTGCTGGTGATCGCGGTGATCCTCGTCGTCGGTGCCGGCCTGTTCGCCTGCGCGGACGCCGCGCTCTCCGCCGTGTCCCGCGCCCGCGTCGAGGGGCTCGTGCGCGGCCGGCGGGCCGGGGCGCGCCAGCTGCTCGCGATCGTCGCCGACCGGCCGCGGCACATCAACCTGTTGCTGCTCCTGCGGCTGGGCTGCGAGCTCGTCGCGACCGTGCTGGTCACCGTCGCGTGCCTGCGGCTGACCGACTCCGACTGGCTCGCCGGCCTCATCGCCGCGGTCAGCATGATCGTCGTGTCGTACGTGCTGGTCGGCGTTGGGCCACGCACGCTCGGCCGCCAGCACCCGTACGCGGTGGGGCTCATCGCGGCCGGCCCGGTTCGTGCGCTCGGCACCGTGCTCGGGCCGTTGTCCCGGCTCCTGATCGTCGTCGGTAACGCGATCACCCCGGGCCGCGGCTTCCGCGAGGGTCCGTTCTCCTCCGAGGTCGAGCTGCGTGAGCTCGTGGACATGGCCCAGGAGAGCGGCGTCGTGGACGCCGACGAGCGCGAGATGATCCACTCGGTGTTCGAGCTGCGCGGCACGATCGCGCGCGAGGTCATGGTGCCGCGCACCGAGATGGTGTGGATCGAGCAGACCAAGTCGATCCGCCAGGCGCTAGCGCTGTCGTTGCGCACCGGCTACACGCGGGTGCCGGTGATCGGGGAGAGCGTCGACGAGGTCGTGGGCGTGGTGAACCTCAAGGACCTGGTGAAGTCGGCGATGGACACCGGCGGCAACGGCGACCGCCCGCGCACGGTCGCCGACCTCATGGGCGATGCCACGTTCGTGCCGGACACCAAGCGCCTCGACGACCTGCTGCGCGAGATGCAGCTGTCCCGCAACCACATGGCGATCGCCGTCGACGAGTACGGCGGCACGGCCGGGCTGCTGACGATCGAGGACATCCTGGAGGAGATCGTCGGCGAGATCACCGACGAGTCCGACACCGACGACCGGCCGCCGATCGACCACCTCGGGGACGGCGCCGTGCGGGTCAGCTCCCGGCTGCCGGTCGAGGACCTGGGGGAGCTGTTCGGCCTCGAGCTCGACGACTCGGACGTGGAGACCGTCGGCGGGCTGCTCGCCCAGCAGCTCGGCCGGGTGCCGCTGCCGGGCACGGAGGCGGAGATCGCGGGGCTGCGGCTGCTCGCGGAAGGCGGCAAGGACAGCCGCGGGCGCATGCGCATCACGTCGGTCGTGGTCCGCTGCGTCACGCCGCCGGCCGCCGTGGCGAACGAGGACGAGAGGAGCGCCGAGCGTGCCTGAGCTGGACCCCGAGGACGCGAAGCTGATCACGCTGGCCCGGTCGGTCCGGGCGCGGACGGGTGCGGCCGAGGGGGCGGCGGTCCGCGACCTCGACGGCCGGACCTACCTCGCGGGCACGGTCGAGCTGCCGTCGCTGGCGCTCACGGCGTTGCAGGCGGCGGTCGCCGCGGCGGTGTCGTCGGGGGCGGCCGGCCTGGAGGCGGCGGTCGTGGTGTCGGAGTCCGCGTCGGTCGACGACTCCTCGCGCGCGGCGGTCGCCGACCTGAGCGGGGACGCGCCGGTGCTGCTGGCCGACCCGTCGGGCACCCTGCGCTGAGGGCGGGCGACAATGGTCGGATGACCACACCGGACAGCGCGTCGGGCGGCGTGCACCGCTCGGGGTTCGCCTGCTTCGTCGGGCGGCCCAACACGGGCAAGTCGACGCTGACCAACGCGCTCGTCGGGTCGAAGGTCGCGATCACCTCGAGCAAGCCGCAGACCACCCGGCACGCCATCCGCGGCATCGTCCAGCGCGACGACGCCCAGCTGATCATCGTCGACACGCCGGGCCTGCACCGCCCGCGGACCCTGCTGGGGCAGCGCCTCAACGACGTCGTCCGCGCCACCTGGTCCGAAGTGGACGTCGTCGGCTTCTGCGTGCCGGCCAACGAGAAGATCGGGCCGGGGGACCGGTTCATCGCCGCGGAGCTGCGCAAGCTGTCGCGGCACACGCCGATCGTCGGCGTCGTGACGAAGACGGATCTCGCGTCCCGCCAGCAGATCGCGGACCAGCTGGTCGAGCTGCAGGACGTGCTGGACTTCGCCGACCTCGTCCCGGTGTCCGCAGTGGACGACTACCAGATGTCGACGCTCGCGGACGTGCTGGTGACCCGGCTGCCCGAGGGCCCGCAGCTCTACCCCGACGGCGAGCTGACCGACGAGCCCGAGCAGGTGCTGATCGCGGAACTGATCCGCGAGGCAGCCCTGGAGGGCGTACGCGACGAGCTACCACACTCGATCGCGGTAACCGTCGAGGAGATCATCCCCCGCGAGGACCGCGACGACCTGCTGGACGTGTACGCGAACCTGTACGTCGAGCGCGACAGCCAGAAGGGAATCGTGCTGGGCCACAAGGGAGAACGCCTGCGCGCGGTCGGCCAGACGGCGCGCCGCCAGATCGCGGCGCTGCTGGGCAGCAAGATCTACCTGCACCTGCACGTGAAGGTAGCGAAGGACTGGCAACGCGACCCGAAACAGCTACGCCGCCTGGGTTTCTGACTCACCCGCGCTCGACGCCGCAGCCGTCCAGCTCGCCCGGTTCGAACCGGCACAACCCCGAGCTCCACCAGAACCGTCCGGCCGGATCGCCCACCGACCGGTACCGGTGATCCCCCCAGAACACGGCCCACCCCGAGCCCGGCCAGCCGAGGAACCGGATCGCGGGTTCCGGCTCGGCCCGGTCGAGCGGCACCACCAACACGGAACCGTCCGCTGAGCCAATGGCCACCGCCGTCAGGTCGGCCGTGAAGCCGATGCACATCAGCTCGATCCGCACCGACGCGACGGGCTCGTCTCCCGTGCTGGTCCAGGTCCCGGCGGACCACACCCGCACCGTCCGGTCGCCGCCGGCGGTGGCCAACCGCGCGCCGTCCGGCGACCACGCCACCCGCACCGGATGACGGTGCCGCTCCGGCGTGGCGACCACGGTGGCCGTGGCCGGGTCCCACACCTGTACCACCCCGGCATCGCTGCCGCTGGCCAGCAGTGCGCCGTCCGGCGACCACGCCAGCGCCGACACCGAGCCCCCGTAACCCTCTTCGAGCGCGGCGGTCGTGGCGGTCGTGCCCGGGTCCCACACCCGAACCACCCCGTCCCAGGCGCCGCCGGCCAGCAGCACGCCGTCCGGCGACCACGCCAGCGCCAGCACGTAGTCGTCGTCCGCCAGCGTGGCGAGGGGAACGGCCGCGTCGGGGTCCCACACCCGCACCCCGTCGCCGCCGCCACTGGCCAGCTGGGCGCCGTCCGGCGACCACGCCACGGCCTGCACCGGGCGGTGGTGACCCTCCAACGTGGTGACCGCGGCGGCCTTCGCCGGGTCCCAGACCCGCACCGCCCCGTCATCGCTGCCGATGGCCAGCCGGGCGCCGTCCGGCGACCACGCCAACGCCCACACGGTGTCGCGGTGACCTTCGAGCGTGGCGACCGCGGTGGCCTCGGCCGGGTCCCAGACCCGCACCACGCCGTCCCAGCCGCCGCTCGCCAACCGCGTGCCGTCCGGCGACCACGCCACCGCCCGCACCGAGATGTTGTGACTGTCCAATGTGGCCCCGACGGTCGTCGTGGTCGGGTTCCACACCCGCACCACCCCGCCGATACCGCCGCCGAGGGCCAACCGCGTGCCGCTCGGTGACCACGCCACCGAGGCCACCGAGCCGGCGATGCCCTCCAGCGTGGCAACCGTGGTGGCCTTGGCCGGATCCCACACCCGCAGCACCCACTCGGCGCCGCCGCTCGCCAACCGCGTGCCGTCCGGTGACCACGCCACCGACGCCACCGAGCCGGTGTGGTCCTCCAGCGCGGCGACCGCGGTGGCCGTGGCCGGGTCCCACAGCCGCACCAATCCGTCATCGCCGCCGCTGGCCAGCCGCGTGCCGTCCGGCGACCACGCCACCGTGCGGACCACACCACGGTGACCTTCCAGCGCCGCGACCACACTCGCCGTGGCCGGGTCCCACACCCGCACGACCCCGTCGAATTCGCCACTAGCCAACCGCGCGCCGTCCGGTGACCACGTCACCGCCCACACCGGTCCATGCGCACCGTCGAGCGTGGCAACCATCTCGGCCGCGGCCGGGTCCCACACCCGCACCGTCCCGTCGCCGCTGCCGCTGGCCAACCGCGCGCCGTCCGGCGACCAGGCCACCGCCTGGACGGACCCGAGGTGGCCCGCCAGCGTGGCGATCTCGGTGGTCGTGGCCGGGTCCCACACGCGCACGAGCTCGTCGCTGCCGCCGCTGGCCAGCCGCGTGCCGTCCGGCGACCAGGCCACCGCGTGGACCGGACCGTGGTGGCCCGCCAGTGCGACGAGCGGGACGGCGGCGACGGAGTCCCAGATCTCGACGGTCGAGTTCCGCGCCACCGCGAGCAGGACGCCATCGGGGTGCCAGGACACGGCCGCATCGGCCCCGGGACCCGCGGTCTCCAGGCGCGGCGGTGCCGTGGGCGGTGCCGCGCCCCAGGCGTTCGCCGGCACGTCGCCGGGCAGCGAGGCGCCGGTCAACCGGGCCCGGTACCACGTGGTGTCGTCGACGACGGCACCCCGAAGATCGGCGCCGACGAGCGACGCGCCGTCCAGGTTGGCACCGGCGAGGCAGGCACCGGCCAGGTTGGCGCGGTCGAGGCGCGCACGGACGAGCCTGCAGTCCGACAGGTCGGCGCCGGACAGGTCGACGCCGCCGAGGAAGTGAGCGTCGGCGAGATCCGCGCCATGGAAGTCAGCACCGGCAAGGGATTCGTCGGCCGGGAACGTCCGGCCGCGCAGGTCCGCACCGCGGTAGTCGTGCTGGCTCACCCCGCGGACCCTACCGCCCAGCGCCCCAGGCCGAGGGCGGTTCGCGACGGGGGACTCGCGGGCCCGGAACGGGGGACTCGCGGGTCGGAGTGGGGGACTCGCGCCGCCGGAGTGTTGGACTCGCGGGTCGGGAGCGTTGGACTCGCGGGGTTAGGTGGTGCAGACGAGGATGTCGTCGCCGCCCTTGCTGTAGGCGGACTTCGCCGCGCGCAGCTCGGTTGCGATGCCGTGGTTCGCGAGCTCCGTGCGGACCTGCTGGAGCTTCGGGTACGGCACGCCGGCCGGGTCGGCGATCGGGCACACGCGGACCTCGCCCGCCGTCACCCGGACCATCTCCCGCAGGTACGCGACGTGCTCGTCGTAGGAGACGTACTCCGGATACGTGAAGAGCAGGTGGCTGCTCAACGTCAGCGCGAACTCCCCGTCCTCGAACGGCAGGGACGGCAGCCCGGCGGCGACGTAGTGCGGGCCGCCTTCGGTGTAGTCGGCGAGGAAGAAGTCCGCCGAGACCTCGAACGCCCGCAGCATCGCGTCCGCCGAGCCGAGGTAGGACCAGTCGAGCCCGACCGGCCCGGCGGTCAGCCACTCGTGCACGTGCGCGAGGTCGGCGGCGACCCGCGCCTCGACGTCCGCGCGGGGCCCGTAGATCGGGTCCACGCTCACCGCCTGCCCACCCCGCGCCCGTACCTGCGCGGCGAACGGCGACGCCCCCGCGGGGCAGTCGAGAATCGGCCCGGCGAGCAGTTCCTCGTCGGTCAGCAGGAACATGTTGCGGTAGTCGAACAGCGGGCGCGGCGTCACGATGAGCTTGCCCAGCGCCGGGCCGGAAACAGACGTCACGCCCACGATCACAGCACACCGTGTCGGCCACGAAATTGTCGGCAGGGTTTGAGACGATGGGCGGGTGAGCCTCTACCGCGACACCGGAGTGGTGCTGCGCGTACAGAAGCTCGGCGAGGCCGACCGCATCATCACGCTCGTCACCCGCAAGCACGGCAAGGTCCGCGCGGTGGCCAAGGGCGTCCGGCGCACCACGTCGCGTTTCGGTGCGCGGGTGGAGCCGTTCGCCCACGTCGACGTGCAGTTCTACACCGGCCGCACGCTCGACATCATCACGCAGGTGCAGACGCTGGACGTGTTCGGCGCCGGCATCATGTCCGACTACCAGCGCTACACGGCCGGCTGCGCCGTGCTGGAGACGGCCGACCGCCTGTGCCCGGAGGAGGGCGAGCCGGTGCTGCGGCTGTACCTGCTCGTGGCGGGCGCCCTCCGCGCCCTCGCCGACGGGAGCCGCGACCCGTCCCTGGTCCTGGACGCGTTCCTCCTCCGCGCGATGGCCTTCGCCGGCTGGGCACCGGCCGTGCGCGAATGCGCCCGCTGCAACGAGCCGGGCCCGCACAAGTCGTTCTCGGTCGCCGCCGGCGGCTCGGTCTGCCCCCGCTGCCGCCCGGCCGGCTCGGCCATCCCGGCCCAGGACACCCTGCGGTTGATGGACGCCCTGGCCACGGGCACGTGGGAGGTCGCCGAGGCGGCGAGCGCGGCCGCCCGCCGCGAGGGGAGCGGGCTGATCGCCGCGCTGCTCCAGTGGCACCTGGAACGCCAGCTGCGCTCGCTCCCGCTGGTGGAACGCAAGGCCACGCCCTCACCCACGGAGGCCTGATCCCGCGAGCGGATGCTTCCACACGGCGGGGTGACACGGTGGGCCCGTGGCGTCCGGGCATCGGCCGCGGCGGTCAGTAGGGTCGGGGGGCACCCGACCATGGAGGATGGATTTGCTCCGGCGACGAACGCGCGCCACCAGGACGCCTGAACCGCCCGCGCCGCACCCCTCCGGCGCGCGGCCGCCCGCCATCCCCGCGGATCTGGTGCCCCAGCACGTCGCCATCGTGATGGACGGGAACGGGCGGTGGGCCAACCAGCGCGGCCTCACGCGCATCGAGGGGCACAAGCGCGGCGAGGCCGTCGTCGTCGAGGTGGCCCGGGGGTGCATCGAGCTGGGGGTCAAGTGGCTGTCCCTCTACGCGTTCTCCACCGAGAACTGGCGGCGCAGCCCCGACGAGGTCCGCTTCCTGATGGGCTTCTCCCGCGACGTCATCCACAACCGCACCGACGAGCTCGACGCGATGGGCGTGCGCGTCCGCTGGGCCGGCCGCCGCCCGCGGTTGTGGCGCAGCGTCATCAACGAGCTCGAGACCGCCGCCGAGCGGACCAGGGACAACACCGCCCTCAACCTCGTCATGTGCATCAACTACGGCGGCCGCGCGGAGATCGGCGACGCCGCCCGCGAGATCGCCCGGTTGGCGCGGGCCGGCAAGATCAATCCCGAGAAGGTCGACCAGCGGACGATCCAGCGCTACCTGTACCAGCCCGAGATGCCCGACGTGGACCTGTTCATCCGCCCGTCCGGCGAGGAGCGGACCTCGAACTTCATGCTCTGGCAGTCCGCCTACGCTGAGCTGGTCTTCCAGGACATCCTGTGGCCCGACTTCGACCGGCGCGACCTCTGGCGCGCCTGCGAGCAGTACGCGCGGCGCGACCGGCGCTTCGGCAGCGCCGTCGACGCGGCGGACGCCGACCCGGCGGACGTCGACGCGGCGGACGCCGCGACAGAGCAGCAAGGAGATCCATGACCGAGCAGGAGGCGTTGACCACCGGTGATCTGCTCACCAAGGCACGCGAGGCGCTGGAGCAGTTCCACGACGTCCACGTCGACGACGACGGTGCGCTGAGCTTCCGGCACGTCGACGTCCCGTGCGCGGTGCAGGCGATGCAGCTCGCGGAGGGACTGACCGTGCTGAGCCTGACCTGCGTCGTCGCGTGGGACCTGCCCGACGAGGCGAAGCTGGCCGCGTCCGCCGCCGAGCGCGCCGGTCAGGGGCTGTTCGGCACGCTCGGCGTCGTGCACACCGACAAGGGCATGGACGTCACCCTGCGGTACGCCTTCCCGGCCGACGGCGTCGAGACCGACGCGCTCGGCACGCTGCTGATGCTCGTCGTCTCCACGGCCTCGCAACTGCGCACCGAGCTGCTCGGCGAGGTGGGCGCGCAGGGCGACTGACCACCGAGGCGGCACCCGCCCCGGACGAGCACTGACCGGACGTCAGGCCGAGTCGCGCACCACGAGGGTCACCGGGAGCACCGTCGTGTCCGGGCGGACCGGGTCGCCGGTCAGCAGGGCCATGAGCCGCTTGACCATCTGGCGGATCTGCTCGCGCGGATCCTGGTGCACGGACGTGAGCGGCGGGCTCATCGCGGGCGCCAGCGTCGGGTGGTCGTCGAAGCCGACCACGCCCACGTCGCCGGGCACCGTGCGGCCCGCCGACCGCAGCGCGCGCATCGCGCCCGCCGCCATCGGGTCGCTCGCCGCGAACACGCCGTCCAGGTCCGGCGCGCGGGCCAGCAGCGCGGCGGTGGCCCGCTCGCCGCTCGCCATGGTGAAGTCGCCCGCCTCGGACAGCCCGGTGTGGTCGATCCCGGCGTCCGCCAGCGCCTCGCGCCAGCCGGCCAGCCGGTCCGCGGCCGCGGGATGATCGAGCATGCCGGTGACCGTGCCGATCCGCCGCCGGCCGGTCCCCAGCAGGTGCTCGACGGCCAGCCGCGCGCCCGCCCGGTTGTCGAAGTCGACCGCGTGTACACCGCGCGGCCTCGTGCCGGGCCGGCCGCCGAACACGATCGGCAGCCGCAGCAGCCGCAGCGCGGTGGGCAGCTGGTCGCCCCGGTGCGGCGCGAACACGAGCGCGCCGTCGACGTGCCCGCCCTCGAGGAAGCGGAGCGTGCGCTGCATGTCGTCGTGGCTGTCGACGAACATCAGCAGCATCTGCACGCCGGTCTCCGCCAGCTCCCGGTACGCCGCGTGCATGACCGTCGCGAAGTACGGGTCGTCGAGGACCTTCGACTCGGGCTCGGACAGCACGACGGCCACCGCGCCGGTCCGCCTGGTGACGAGCGAGCGCGCGGCCTGGTTGGGGGAGTAGCCGAGGTCGCGGGCCGCGTCGAGCACCTTCGCCCGGGACCGTGAGCTGACGTAGGCGTCGTCGTTGAGCGCGCGGGACGCGGTCGAGCGGGAGACGCCGGCGTAGGCGGCGACGTCCTCGAGCGTCGGGCGCTCGTCCTGGGAGGAACGAGGTGGCACGGCGCAGAGTGTAGCCGCCCTCTCTGGGAGCGCTCCCTAACGATCGGGTCAACGGCTCCCGCGTTTTCCTTGACAGTCAACGTGTCCGGGGACACACTCAAGTTCCCAATTCTGGGAGCGCTCCCAGAATGACCCAGTCAGCAAGGGACAACTGACGTGCGACGACAGCAAACAAGGGTGTTAGCCGGCGCGATCGCCCTTGCCGCGGTGGCCGGCTTATCTGCCTGCGGCGACGAAGGAACCAGTGGTGGCTCGAGCGGTGACGGGGGCCAGGTCGAGCTCACGATCGGCACGTTCACGGAGTTCGGCTACGAGGATCTGCTCCCCGAGTACGAGCGCCTGCACCCGAACATCAAGATCACGCATCACAAGACGGGTGAGGGTGGCCCGTACCACGAGCAACTGCTCACCAAGCTCGCGGCCAACTCCGGTCTGGAGGACGTGGTCGCGATCGAGGAGGGCCACATCCCGGACATCGCGGACAAGCCGCAGCTGTTCAACGACCTCGCCGACATCGGCCCCAAGGACGTGAAGCCGGACCGCTGGCTCGACTGGAAGTACAAGTTCGGCACGGCGAAGGACGGCACCTGGATCGGCTACGGCACCGACAGCGGGCCGCTGGCCATGTGCTACCGCAAGGACCTGCTCGCGAAGGCCGGGCTGCCCTCGGACCCCGAGGCGGTCAAGCCGCTCTTCGAGTCCTGGGACTCCTACTTCGCGGCCGGTGACAAGTACGTCAAGGCCACCGGCAAGGCGTGGTTCGACTCCGACTCGCAGATCTTCAACGCGATGCAGAACCAGCTCGACGAGGGCTACATGTCCAAGGACGACAAGCTCGCCATGGAGTCCAACTCGGACATCAGGAAGAACTGGGACCAGGTGACCGCGGCCGGCAAGAGCGGCCAGACGGCGAAGCTGGTCGCGTTCAGTCCGGAGTGGAACACCGGGTTCAAGCAGGGCGCGTTCGCCACCAAGACCTGCCCGTCCTGGATGCTCGGCGTGGTCAAGGAGCAGTCCGGCCCGGCCAACGCGGGCAAGTGGGCGGTCACCGACGCGTTCCCGGGTGGCGGCGGCAACTGGGGCGGCTCGTACCTCGCCGTGCCCAAGCAGAGCAAGCACCCGAAGGAGGCCGCGGCGCTCGCCGCCTGGCTGACCGCGCCGGCGCAGCAGGTCAAGGCGTTCCAGAAGACCGGCAACTTCCCGAGTCAGGTGGAGGCGCTGTCCTCACCGGAGCTGCTGGAGACGACCAACGACTACTTCGGCGACGTCAAGACCGGCGAGCTGTTCGCCGCGATGGCGGAGAAGGTCGGCGAGCCCCAGTACAAGGGTCCGGGTGACGGCCAGATCCAGGAGAACGCGACGAGCCCGGCGCTGCAAGCCGTCGAGCAGGGCAAGTCGGCTGACGAGGGCTGGCAGCAGGCGGTCGACGCCGCCGAGAAGATCGTCGGCTGATGGCCGGACCGGTCATCACGGAGACGGGGCGGGCACCACGCACGGCGGCGCCCGCCCCGCCCTCGCGCCGGCCGAGGCTGACCTGGCGGCAGCGACTCAGCGTCGCGGACGTGAAGTGGTCGCCGTACCTGTACGTCGCGCCGTTCTTCGTCATCTTCGGCGTGGTTGGTCTGTTCCCGCTGCTCTACACGTCGTTCCTGTCGCTGTTCGACCGGGAGCTGCTGGACGTGGAGAGCACGTTCGTCGGGTTCGACAACTACGCGACACTGCTCGGCGACGAGCAGTTCTGGAACGCCCTCGTCAACACGATCAGCATCTTCGTGCTGTCCACCGGTCCGCAGGTCGTCATCGCGGTGCTGCTGGCGGCGCTGCTGAACTCCCGGCTGCGGCTGCCCACCTCGTGGCGGGTCGGCGTGCTGCTGCCGTTCGTGGTCAGCCTCGTCGCGCTCGGCATCATCTTCGCCAACCTGTTCGGGCCCAACTACGGCCTGGTCAACAGCGTGCTGGAGCTGCTCGGGTTGGACCGGATCGACTGGCAGGCCAACAGGTTCGCCTCGCACGTGGCGATCGCGATCATGGTGAACTGGCGGTGGACCGGCTACAACGCGCTGATCGTGCTGGCCGCGATGAAGGCGATCCCGCGCGACCTCACCGAGGCGGCGATGATCGACGGTGCGGGTGCGGTGCGGCGCTTCTTCTCCGTGACGCTGCCGCTGCTGCGCCCGACGCTGATCTTCGTGGTGATCACCTCGACCATCGGCGGGTTGCAGATCTTCACCGAGCCCAAGCTGTTCGACGCGATGCCCGGATCGAACAACGGCGGGGCGACCAACCAGTTCCAGACGATCACGCTGTACATGTACCAAACCGCGTTCCAGACCCAGGAGCTCGGCTACGCGTCGGCCATCGCGTGGGCGCTGTTCCTGCTGATCACCGTGATCGCGGTCATCAACTTCCTGCTGGTCCGCCGGATCGCGTCGACCGGGGCCGAACAGGACGGTGCCCGATGATCGCGCTGCCGGTGGCCGTGCGCCGTCGCACCGTCGACTCGACCGGGGCGCGGCGGGCCCGGTTCTGGGTGTACGGCCTGCTGATCGCGTTCATGGTCGGCTCCATCTTCCCGTTCTACTGGTCGTTCCTGGTGGCGAGCCGGGACACGTCGATGCTCGGCGAGCAGGTGCCGCCGCTGCTGCCGGGCGGGAACTTCCTGTCCAACGCGGCGCGGGTGTTCGACTCGGTGCCGTTCTGGAAGTCCTTGGGCAACAGCGTGATCGTGGGCGCCACGGTCACCTTCACCACGGTGCTGTTCTCCACGCTGGCCGGGTTCGCCTTCGCCAAGCTGCGCTTCCGCGGGCGCAACGTGCTGTTCGTGTTCGTCGTCGCGACGCTGGCCGTGCCCACGCAGCTCGGGATCATCCCGCTGTACATGGCGATGGCGGAGTTCGGCTGGGCGGGCGACCTGCAGGCGGTGATCGTGCCGAACCTGGTCACCGCGATCGGCGTGTTCTGGATGCGTCAGTACACGATGCAGGTGGTGCCCTACGAGCTCATCGAAGCGGCCAGAGTGGACGGTTGTTCGATGATCCGGGTGTACTGGCACGTCGTGCTGCCCGCGGTCCGGCCGGCGGCGGCGTTCCTCGGCATGTTCACGTTCATGACGTCCTGGAACGACTTCCTGTGGCCGCTGGTCGTCCTGAACGCGGAGAACCCGACCGTGCAGCTCGCGCTGGAGCGGCTGCAGAGCGGTTTCTACGTCGACTACTCGCTGGTGCTCGCCGGGACTACGCTGGCGACCATCCCGATCCTGATCGTTTTCCTCGTCCTCGGCCGCCAGATCGTGGCCGGGATCATGCAAGGCGCCGTGAAGGGGTGACCATGTCAGTCGTGCCATCCTCCGTGTCGTCCGCTGTCTCCTCGGCGGCGCTGCGGTTTCCCACCGGCTTCGTATGGGGTGCGGCAACCGCCTCGTTCCAGGTCGAGGGCGCGACCACTGTGGACGGTCGGACGGACTCCATCTGGGACGAGTTCTGCCGCCGGCCGGGCGCGGTCGCGAACGGCGACACGGGCGAGCCGGGCGCGGACCACTACCGCCGCTACGCCGCGGACGTCTCGCTGATGTCCTCGCTCGGGCTGGACGCCTACCGGTTCTCGGTGGCCTGGCCCCGGGTGCGGCCCGACGGCGGCGCGGTCAACGCCGCGGGGCTCGACTTCTACGACCGGCTCGTGGACTCCTTGCTGGCGGCCGGGATCGCGCCGTGGGCGACGCTGTACCACTGGGACCTGCCGCAGGCGGTGGAGGCCGCCGGCGGGTGGACCTCGCGGGACACGGCGTACCGGTTCGCCGAGTACGCCGACGCCGTCGTCACGCGGCTCGGGGACCGGGTGGCGGGCTGGCTGACGTTGAACGAGCCGTGGTGCTCGGCCTTCCTGGGGTACGCGTCGGGCCGGCACGCGCCGGGTGTGACGTCCCCGACGGCGGCGGTCGCGGCGGTGCACCACCTGCTGCTGGGCCACGGGCTGGCGATGGAACGGCTGCGCGCCGGGGCCCCCTCGGCGCCCGCGGGGATCACGCTGAACCTGTTCCCGGTGACGGCGGTGTCGCCGGCCGCCGAGGACGAGGAGGCCGCGCGGCGGGTGGACGCGCTGCAGAACCGGGTCTTCCTGGACCCGGTGCTGCGCGGCGGGTACCCGGACGACGTGCTGTCGGACCTGGCCCCGTACGGCCTGCCGGAGCTCGTGCGTGACGGCGACCTGCCGGTGATCGGCACGCCGATCGACCTGCTCGGGGTGAACTACTACCGGCCGCTGCTGGTGGCGGCCCCGCTCGTCGTGCCGGCCGAGCCGTCGGAGTGGCTCGGCGTCGAGGGCGTGCGGTTCCTGCCGAGCGGGCTGCCGCGGACGGAGCTGGGGTGGGAGGTCGCGCCGGCCGGGCTGACGGACCTGCTGGTGCGGCTGGATGCCGAGTACCCGAAGGTGCCGCTGTACATCACGGAGAACGGGGCGGCGTACCCGGACGTCGTCGGCCCGGACGGCCGGGTGCGTGACATGGAGCGGCTCGCGTTCCTGGACGGGCACCTGCGCGCGGCGCACGCGGCGATCGAGCGGGGCGTGGACCTGCGGGGCTACTTCTGCTGGTCGCTGCTGGACAACCTGGAGTGGGCGGAGGGCTACGCGAAGCGGTTCGGCCTGGTGCACGTGGACTTCGAGACCCAGGCCCGCACGGTGAAGGAGAGCGCCCGCTGGTACGCGGACGTGATCGCGCGGCACGGTCTGCCCGCGGCATAGGCACGTCGAGGGTGGGAGAAGCGCCCGGCCGTGCCCGCACCCGCGGCCGGGCGCCCTACTCGGCGCAGGCGCCGTTCCCGGCGCAGCCCCCGCACGTGCCGAAGACCTCCACGGTGTGGCTGACCTCGGAGAACCCGTTCTCCGCGGCCACCTTCTCCGCCCACTTCTCCACCGCGGGGCCCTCGACCTCCACGGTCCGCCCGCAGCTCCGGCAGACCAGGTGGTGGTGATGATGGCTCGAACAGCGGCGGTACACGGCCTCGCCGCCACGGATGCGCAGGACGTCGACCTCGCCGGCGTCGGCCAGGGACTGGAGGGTGCGGTAGACGGTCGTCAGGCCGATGCCCTGGCCCCGGGTGCGCAGCTCCTCGTGCAGCTCCTGCGCCGATCGAAACTCGTCGAGCCGTTCCAGCAGGTCCGCCACCGCGGCCCGCTGCTTGGTGGCCCGCCGGCCCGGGACGGTGGGGGAGGAGCCACTCACGGGACCTCGCCCTCCTCCACGTGCGCGACCGCGTCCACCACGATGTGCGCCAGGTGCTCGTCGACCAGGCGGTAGACCACCTCACGGCCGTTCCGCTCGCCGTGGACGACGCCGGCCGCCTTCAGCACGCGCAGGTGCTGGCTGATCAGCGGCTGCGCCACCCCGAGCGAGTCGACCAGCTCGTGCACGCAGCGGTCCGCCTCGCGCAGCTCGAGCACGATCGCGATCCGGACGGGCGCGGCGAGCGCGCGCAGCAGGTCACCGGCGGCGATCATCGTGGTACCGGGACGGTTCGCACCGCCGGCGGGTGCCGGCCGGTCGGGCGAATGCTCGTGCTGCTCGGTGGCGACCGGTGAAACGGCGTCCGAGGTCACGGCGGCCGCCCTCCTGGTGATAGTGGTTACCGTTGTCAACATCCTACGGGCGGGCGCTACCTGGTCAGCAGAACCGAGATCGCCACGGCCGCGAGCACCACGAGGACGAGGACCCGGCCCGCACGCTGGTTCGGCGTGAGCACGTGCCAGGTCGCCGCGAGCAGCACGGCGACACCCACCGCGAGCAGGCCGAGCAGCAGCGCGCCGGTCCCACCACCCACGATGACGCCGACCGCGAACACCGTCGCCACGACCAGGAACGCCACGATCGGCGTGACCCGCGCGAGCGGGCCGTTCCCGGACAGCAGCGGCGCCTTCATCGAGCGCTTCTCACGCATTTGTCCTCCTTATGGACGCAGCTACGACTACAGCCAGCAACGCTAACCCGGTCATAGGGGCGGGCCTCGATCACCCATTCGGTCACCAAGGCCCCCGGCTAGGCTTTGGCGGCTGACACACCGCTGAGGGCCGTCGTACGCCCCGATGCCCCGGTCCAGAGCGCGCAGCAGTTGGAGTGCCGATGCCCGCAGATCGCGTCGAGACCGTCGTGAGCCTGTGCAAACGTCGTGGGTTCGTCTACCCGTGCGGGGAAATCTACGGGGGCACGCGGTCGGCGTGGGACTACGGCCCCCTCGGCGTCGAGCTGAAGGCGAACATCAAGCGCGAGTGGTGGCGCACGATGGTGCACCGGCGGGAGGACGTCGTCGGGCTCGACTCCTCGGTGATCCTGCCCAAGCAGGTGTGGGAGGCGTCCGGGCACGCGAGCGCCTTCCACGACCCGCTGGTCGAGTGCACCGCCTGCCACCACCGCTTCCGTGCCGACGACCTCGCCGCGCAGCACGTGGCGCTCACCGAGGGGAAGGCGAGCCCGGAGGACCTGTCCGAGGTCGCGTGCCCCGAGTGCGGCGTCACCGGCAGGTTCACGCCGCCGCGCGAGTTCAACATGATGCTCGAGACCCACCTCGGCCCGGTCGAGTCCGAGGAGGGCATGCACTACCTGCGACCCGAGACGGCGCAAGGGATCTTCATCAACTTCCTCAACGTGCTGACGACCGCGCGGCGCCGACCGCCGTTCGGCATCGCGCAGGTCGGCAAGTCCTTTCGCAACGAGATCACGCCGGGCAACTTCGTCTTCCGCACCCGCGAGTTCGAGCAGATGGAGATGGAGTACTTCGTCGAGCCGGGCCAGGACGAGGAGTGGCACCAGTACTGGATCTCCGAACGCCTGCGCTGGTACACCGACCTCGGCATCAAGCGGGACAACCTGCGGCTCTACGAGCACCCGCGGGAGAAGCTCGCGCACTACGCCAAGCGCACGGTCGACATCGAGTACCGCTTCGACTTCGGCGGCCTGGAATGGGGCGAGCTCGAGGGCGTCGCGAACCGCGCCGACTTCGACCTCACCACGCACGCCAACCACTCCGGCGTCGACCTGTCGTATTTCGACCAGGCGACGAACTCGCGGTACCGGCCGTACGTGATCGAGCCCGCGGCCGGCGTCGGCCGCCCGCTGATGGCGTTCCTGCTCGACGCCTACCGCGAGGACCTCGCGCCGAACGCCAAGGGCGGTGTCGACAAGCGCACCGTGCTGAGCCTCGACCGGCGGCTCGCGCCGGTGAAGGTGGCCGTGCTCCCGTTGTCCCGCAACCCGGACCTCACGCCGAAGGCGCGCGACATCGCCACCGTGCTGCGCCACCACTGGAACGTCGACTTCGACGACGCCGGCGCGATCGGCCGCCGCTACCGCCGCCAGGACGAGATCGGCACGCCGTTCTGCGTCACCGTCGACTTCGACTCGCTGCAGGACCACGCGGTCACGGTCCGCGAGCGCGACAGCATGACCCAGGAGCGCGTCGCCGTCGACAAGCTCGAGCGCTTCCTCGCCGGCCAGCTGATCGGCTGCTGACCCCTGACTTTTGTCATGGCGAGGTGGTGACGGCCGACCTGCGTACCGGGCCCGCGCCGCGCGCATCGTGATACCCGTGAACACGACACGGATCTCCCAGCCCGGCAGCACGACGTCCGCGGGGGCGGCCGTCATGCTGGCCGGCCTGCACAAGCACTACGGCCAGGTTCGGGCCGTCGACGGGGTGGACCTGGTGATCGCGCCGGGCGAGGTGGTGGCCCTGCTCGGCCCGAACGGCGCGGGCAAGTCGACGACCGTCGACATGCTGCTCGGCCTCACCAAGCCCGACGCCGGTACGGTCACCGTCTTCGGCGCGAGCCCGCGCGACGCGGTGGCGAACGGCAGCATCGGCGCGATGCTCCAGGGCGGCGCCCTGCTCGACGACGCCACCGTCGGCGAGACGGTCGCCATGGTCGCGTCGCTGCACCGCGACCCGCTGCCGGTCGCGGAGGCGTTGCGCCGCACCGGGATCTCCGACCTCGCCTCCCGGCGCTGCAACAAGCTCTCCGGCGGCCAGAAGCAGCGGGTGCGGTTCGCCGTCGCGCTCGTCAGCGACCCGGACCTGCTCGTGCTCGACGAGCCGACCGCGGCCATGGACGTGGCCGGCCGCCGCGAGTTCTGGCGCTCGATGCACAGCTTCACCGAGGACGGCCGCACGGTGCTCTTCGCCACGCACTACCTCGAGGAGGCGGAGAACTACGCCGACCGCGTCGTGCTGTTGCGGTCCGGTCGGGTCGTCGCCGACGGCTCGGTCGCCGAGGTGACCTCGCTCGTCGCCGGCCGCGTGGTCCGCGCCGCCGTCCCGGGCGCCACCGAGCAGGTGCTCCGCACGCTGCCCGGGGTGTCCGAAGTGGAGGTTCGCGGTGCGCAGGCGTCGATCTCGTCGCGGGACTCCGACGCCACGCTCCGCGCGCTGATCCTGACGTTCCCGCAGGCCCGCGACATCGAGGTGACCGCGGTCGGCCTCGAAGGCGCGTTCCTGTCCCTCACCAGCGAGTCCAGCGACACCACCGCCGATTCCGGCGTGTCGGAAGGAGCGTCCCGATGAGCTTCGGATACCTGATCCTGGAACTGCGGCGAGCCATGCGAAACGCCCGCTTCCTGATCTTCACGATCGCGTTTCCGGTCCTGATGTTCCTCCTCTACGTCGGCATCTTCAGCGATGGCGACCAGGCGGTCACCGGCATCCTGATGATCAATATGACCGCGTTCGGCGCGCTGTCCGGCGCGTTGTTCGCCGGCGGCCGGGTGGCGCTCGAGCGGTCCGTCGGCTGGCAGCGCCAGCTGCGGCTCACCCCGCTGTCAGGCCCGGCCTACCTGACCGCGAAGGGCATCACCGGGATGATGCTCGCCCTCCCCGCGGTCGTGCTGGTGCCGCTGGTCGGCGCCGTGGTCGAGGGCGTCTCGCTGGACGGCAGCGGCTGGCTGCGGGTCGTCCTCGGCACCTGGCTCGCGGTGATCCCGTTCGCGCTCATCGGGCTGCTCGCCGGGCAGATCGCCACGCCCGAGACCATGCAGCCGATCATGACGATCGTGATGCTCGCGATGAGCATGCTCGGCGGCATCTTCATCCCGATCGACACGATGCCCGGCTGGATGCTCGACATCGCCCACGTCCTGCCGTCGTACTGGCTGGGCCAGATCGCCCGCGGCGCCGTGACCTCCGACATGGCGAGCAGCCTCGGTCAGGCGGTGCTCGTGCTCGCGGCCTGGAGCGTCGTGCTCGCCGTCGCGGTCACCCGCAGGTACCGGCGGGACAGCGCCCGGGTCTGATGGACGCCGTAACGTGAACACCGTGACCAGGCCGAACACGGAGACCGGGCCAGGGGCCGGCGCTACGAGGGGGAGCGCCGGCCCCGTCAGGAACCCGTACGCCGACGGAGCTACCGACCTGACCCGCGACGGGTGGGCCTGGCCCGAGCACAACCTGGAGCCGTCGACCCGGGCCGGCCGGGTCGTCGGCACCGTGGTGCCCGCGCTCTTCCTCGTCTACCTGATCGAGCCGATCCGGCAGGTGTTCGGCACGCCACACCCCACCGCGATCCGGGTCGTCGTGCCCGTGGTCGTCGTGACGTACGCGGTCGTCTACATGTACGCGATGCAGTCCGAGCGCAAGACCTCGCACGTCGTGCGCCTGGTGACGTTCGGCATCATGACCGGCTGCGGGCTCACCATCGCGGCGATCCTCGGTCCGGACGACCTGGTCTACATGACCTACGCGATCTCCATGGCCCTGGTGCAGCTCCCTCCTCTCGTTGGGTTGATCTTCGGGGTCACCGTGACGGCCGCCCTGCTGATCGGGACGACCATCGCCGACGGATCGCCGAGCATCGGGTCGGCGTCGGTGCTCATCGTGCTGACGGTGGCGTTGTTCGGGATCCGCCAGGTGATCCGGTCGAACGCCGAGCTGCGCGCCGCCCGCGACGAGATCGCCACGCTGGCTGTCGCCGAGGAGCGCGCCCGGCTGGCCCGCGACCTGCACGACGTCCTCGGCCACAGCCTCACCACGATCACCGTCAAGGCCGGTCTGGCCCGCCGGATCCTGGAGAGCTCCGGTTCGGCCGCACCGGCCGCCGCGGTCGCGGAGCTCCGCGACGTGGAGCACCTGTCCCGCACGGCGCTCGCCGAGGTGCGGTCGACCGTGTCCGGCTACCGCAAGGCGTCCCTGGCCGCCGAGGTCGTCGGCGCCCGGGCGGCGCTAGCCGCCGCCGAGATCGAGACGGACCTGCCGCACGCGGTGGACAACGTCCGTGCCGAGCTGCAGGAGCCGTTCGCCTACGTGCTGCGGGAGGGCGTCACGAACGTCATCCGCCACTCCGGCGCGGGCCGCTGCGAGGTGCGGCTCGGCGGCTCGTGGATCGAGGTCCGCGACGACGGTGTCCGAACCGGACCGTCCGACGGGTTCGGGCACGGCCTGTCCGGGCTCGCCGAGCGCCTGGCGGAGGTGGGCGGGTCCCTCGACGCCGGACCGTGCCCGGAGGGCGGTTTCCGTTTGCGCGCAACGGTTCCCACTGAGGTGTCGGCGGTGCCCCGGTGATCCGGGTGCTCCTGGCGGACGACCAGGCGCTCGTGCGGGGTGCGCTGGCGGCGATGCTGGGGCTGGAGCCGGACATCGAGGTGGTCGCCCAGGTCAGCTCCGGCGACGAGGTGCTGCGGGCCGCCCGGGAGGCGAAGCCGGACGTCGCGCTGCTCGACGTGCAGATGCCGGGTCAGGATGGCATCACCGCGGCCGCGGGCCTGCACCGCGAGCTGCCGGACTGCCGGATCGTCGTGTGCACGACCTTCGGCCGCCCCGGCTACCTGTCGCGAGCCATGGCGGCAGGCGTGGCCGGGTTCGTGGTGAAGGACGCGCCGCCGGAGCAGCTCGTGGACGCCGTGCGTCGGGTGCATTCGGGTTTGCGGGTGGTCGACCCCGCGCTGGCGGCGGAATCCCTTGCCACCGGACAGAGTCCGCTGACCGACCGGGAGCGCGACGTGCTGCGGGTGGCCAGCTCGGGCGGGACGATCGCCGACGTGGCAAGGAATCTGTCGTTGTCGCAGGGGACCGTCCGAAACCACCTGTCGGCGGCGATGGGGAAGACGGGCGCACGGACTCGCGCCGAGGCTGCGCGGCTGGCGGAGGAGCGGGGCTGGCTGTAGGGCTGTCGTGACGTGTCGGGTTCGCATGGGCTCGTTCGTTCGTTGTGGGGTTTCTTTGGGCGGTCGCCGGGTTCTCGTGGTCGCTGGGTCGGTGGGCTGTGGCGGCGGTTGCTTCGGACGTGGGCGTTGCGGTTGTCGTGCTGGCGGGTGGCTTCGGGGGCCGGTTGTTGTGGCCTGAGAGGCGCCGCGCACCCGGCTGCGCCTCAAGCCGCGCGCCGGTGGCTGGTTCTCGTGGTCGCGGTCGTTTGGCTGGGTTGTGGCGGCGGTTGCTTGGGCGAGAGCCTTGCGGGCTATCGCGTGGTGGTGGTCCGTTGTGGTGTGTGGCATGGGGTGGTTGTTGTGGCTCGAGGTAGGTGCTGAAATCTCGGCGGGCGCCCCAGGTCGCGCGCTTGGCTGGGTTGTCGTGGTCGCCGGGTCGTTTGGCTGGGTTGGGTTGTGGTGGCGGTCGTTTCGGATGTGGGCGTGGCGGGGCGATCGCATGTGGGTGGTCCGTTGTCGTGTTGGGGGCCGGGTCGGGTGGCCCAGGAACCATCCGCAATCCGGCCGCGCCCAAGCCACGCGCCCGTCGCCGGGACGTTGGGTGAGTCCGTGTTCGTGGCCGCCACGGACGAGACCCTCATCGGGGGCCATCGCGACCGGCGGTGGTCCGCATGTGGGTGGGCGTGGCCCTGGGCCGGAGCGGGCGGACGAGACAGGTGTGGCGGTGGGCGTGCGGGTCGGGTTCGCCTCGGCGGCACGGACATGGCCGGGGCGGGGTCAGGCGGCCTTCACCGGGGGGCGGGGGCGGGCGGATGCTCGTGTGTGGGCGGCGCGGAGTAGGTCGGCTACCTCCGCTGGGGTGTCGCGGAGTTGGGCCGGCGGGGTGTGGACCACGACGATGCCCGCGGCGGTCAGGTGGGTGGCCCTCCGGAGAGCGGCGGCGTAGTCGGACGGGCTCAGGTCGAACGCGTACGAGTCGACCTCCCACGCCAGGCCCACCTCGTCCCACCAGGCGTCCGGGGTGGCCAGGTGCGCACCCGTCGCGCTGGTGACCGGGACGCGCCAGCGGGGCATGGGCAGGCCGGCCCGGTGGATCAGCCGCTTGGCCCACCCCTGGGCGAGCGACCGGACGCCGTCGTCCAGTTCGGCCAGGACTCTTCGTGGCAGGGCGGTGCCTCTCGACGTCGATCTGGCCAGCTCCTCGCGCAGGGTGGCCGGGCTCAGGCGCGCCTCGCGGATCACCGACGTCAGCAGGGCGCGGACGTGGTCGGCCGACGGGGTACGGCGGCAGGTGTCGATCGTGGCCCTGGGCAGCGGGGCCACCGGAAAGCCGGCACGCAGTTGGGCGACCGGGAGTGCGCTCGTCCGGTCGAAGAAGACGCCGTCCACGAGGCGCGATTGCCGGCGTGGCGGCACCAGCAGGTGGACCGGTCCCTCGAGCCATGCGCCGCTCAGCCCGTGGAGGGCGAGCGCGTCCACGCCCGTCACGACCGCCTCGGGACCGGCGACGGTCAGCGCCGCCTGGATGCGCTGGGCCCGGCTCGGTGGCGAGTCGCGCAGCAGCACGATGCCGGTCTGCAGCCGCCGCCATGGCCCGCCGTCACGACATCGTTCCTCGATCGTGTGGCCGGAGAGGCCCAGGGCGATGAGGTCCGCCGCCGTGGCGACGTTGTGGGTGAACATGGCGGGGATGGCGTCGAGATCGAGCAGTGCGCGGTTCGCTGTCATGGGTCCAGGAAAGCGGAAACAGGCAACGTGGGGGGCCGCCGATGCGTCGTCTGTGGATAGGTGGCGGAGTTGTGGACAACTTGGCCGGAGGAGGGGGTGGGCGCCGGTGGTGACGCATCCGGTTCTGGAAGGATTGACGGAGTGACCCCCGTTGAGCCGAGACCGCACCCGGTCCGCCGGTTCCTCCGCCGGCTGCTGGTCGGTGTGGTGCTGATCGGTGCGCTCGTCGTCGGCGGCACCGGGTTCCGGGTCTGGTACGTGGCCCGCGACGACGACCGCACCCAGGCCGACGTCGTGGTCGTGCTCGGCGCCGCCCAGTACGGCGGTACCCCGTCCGAGGTCCTCGAGGCCCGCCTCAAGCACGCCAAGACGCTCTACACCGAGGGCGTCGCCAAGCACATCCTCACCACCGGCGGCAGCCAGCCCGGCGACGAGTACACCGAGGCCGAGGCCAGCGCCAACTGGCTGAAGAAGCACGGCGTCCCCACGGACGCCGTCGTCGGCGTGCCCGAGGGCAGCGACACTCTCGGCAGCCTCCGCGCGGCGGCCCAGGCCGCGGCCGACCGGGGCTGGCACACCGCGGTCATCGTCAGCGACCCGTGGCACTCGTTGCGCGCCCGCACCATGGCCGACGACCAGGGGCTCGACGCGTGGTCCTCGCCCACGCACAGCGGCCCGATCGTGCAGACGCGCCAGACGCAGATCCGCTACATCCTCTACGAGACCGCGGCCCTGCTGTACTACCGCGCCACCAAGTCGTCCGCCGACGGGATCGGGATCACCGAGGATGTCGCCGCGGACAAGTAATCTCCGCACATGACCCCCGGCTACACCGAGCACGACGCGGCTCGCCTGTACCCCGAGCAGACGAAGAGCTCCGTCCTCCCCGGCTCGTGGCCGTCCCGCCGCAGCCCCTACGACCGCGACCGCGCCCGCGTGCTGCACTCCGCCGCGCTGCGCCGCCTCGCCGGCAAGACGCAGGTCGTCGGGCCGGGGGAGGGCTCGGAGGTCAGCGGCGTGCCACGGACCCGGCTCACCCACTCGCTCGAGGTCGCCCAGATCGGCCGCGGCATCGCCGAGGAGCTCGGCTGCGACCCCGACGTCGTCGACACCGCCGGCCTCGCCCACGACATCGGCCATCCGCCGTTCGGGCACAACGGCGAGCGCGCGCTCGCCGAGGTCGCCACGGCGTGCGGCGGGTTCGAGGGCAACGCCCAGACGCTGCGCATCCTCACCCGGCTCGAACCGAAGGTGCTGGGGGAGCGCGAGCACGGCCTCAACCTCACCCGCGCCTCGCTCGACGCCGCGACGAAGTACCCGTGGCCGCGCACGGCCGGCGTCCGCAAGTTCGGCGTCTACGAGGACGACCGGGAGGTGTTCGACTGGATCCGCGACGGCGCGCCGCCGCGCCGGCAGTGCATCGAGGCGCAGGTCATGGACTGGGCCGACGACGTCGCCTACTCCGTGCACGACGTCGAGGACGGCATCCGCTCGGGCCGCATCTCCCTGCCCGGGCTGACCGACCGGGTCGAGGGGACCGTCGTGGCCGAGCTCGCGGCCAAGCATTTCAGCGCCGAGCCGGTCTCCGGCCTGGAGGACGTGGTAGCCGACCTGCTCCGGCTGCCCGTGGTCGCCGCGCTCACGAGCCACGAGTACGACGGCACGCTCGCCGCGCAGGTCGCGCTCAAGCGGCTGACCAGCGAGCTCGTCGGCCGGTTCGTCGCCGCCGCGGTCGCCGCCACCCGCCAGGAGCACGGCGACGGCAACCTCACCCGCTACCACGCGAACCTCGTCATCCCCGCCCGGGTCGCCGGCGAGGTGGCACTGCTCAAGGCGGTCGCGCTGCGGTACGTGATGAGCGACCCCGGGCGGCTCGCCATCCAGGCCACGCAGCGCCAGCGGCTGACCGAGCTCGTCGCGGCGCTGACCGCGCGCGGCGCCGACGCCCTGGAGCCGGCGTTCGCGCCCGCCTGGCACGCCGCGGCCGACGACTGCGCGCGCCTGCGGGTCGTCGTGGACCAGGTCGCCGCGCTCACCGACGCGCAGGCCAACCGCTGGCACGTGGTCTTCGTGCAGGACGGAGGCGTGTCGGTGTGACGTGGCACACTCGATGACATGGACGAGCTCACGCGGCCACCTGGCGGTCGCGGTCGTCGCGGAGTCCTTCGCCGACCGGCACGCCCGCAGGTCCCGGCGGACGGCGACTACGGTTGGCCGGACGACCAGGACGACGACGGCTCCGCGAGCGTCCGCGAGCCGCGTCGTCCGAAACCGCTCGGCCCCATGTCCGACGCCGGGGCGTTACCCGAGCCCGAACCGCCGGTGATGATCGCTCTGCCCGACCCTCGCCGGTAGCTGAGGAGAGTCCGTGACGGATCGCGCGCACCTCGCGTACACGCTGGCCCTGCACAAGGCGGTCGCGCCCGATCCGGCGGTGAACGTGTGCTGGTCGCCGTTCTCGGTCGCGAGCGCGCTCGGCCTCGTCGCGCACGGGGCCCACGGCACGACTCGCGACGAGCTCGCCCTGCTGCTGCTCGGTGACAAGTCCGGCGACCTCGTCCGGCTCGGCGAGCTGCTGGCCCGCGCGGGCGTGCTGGATCCGCCGCGCGGCAAGGAGGACGAGCCGGTCATCGCCGTGTCCAACACGCTGTGGGTCGACGAGTCGATCGAGATCCTCGCGCCGTACATCGAGGAGCTCGGCCGGTGGTCGAGCGGGAAGACCCGCGAGGCGCCGTTCCGCGAGGCGCCCGGCGAGGCGCGCGATCGGATCAACGTCGACGTCGCGAAGACCACCAGGGACCTGATCCCCGAGCTGATCCCGGCCGATGCCATCACCGAGGACACCCGCTCCGCGCTGGTGAACGCGCTGTACCTCAAGTGCGGCTGGCGGTTCCCGTTCACCGAGGGCGCCACCCGCCCGCAGCCGTTCCACACGCCGGGCGGCCCGGTGGACGTGCCGACGATGGTCCTGTCCGAGCGCGTCGGCCACGCCGCGCGCGACGGCTGGCAGGTCGTGACGCTGCCCGCGATCGGCGGCGTCGAGGCGGTCGTGCTCCTGCCCGACGGCGACCTCGCCGACGCCGAACCCGGGCTCGACACGGATACCCTCGCCGGCCTGCTCGACGCCCCGAAGCCGGCCCAGGTCGACCTCGCGCTGCCCAAGTTCAAGATCGCCAAGCAGGCCGAGCTCACCCCGCCGCTGAACTCGCTCGGCGTCCGCACGGTCTTCGGCAACGATGCCGACCTCAGCGGGATCAGCCCGACCGGCCTCGCGGTCGAGGCGGTGCTGCACGAGGCCGTGCTCGAGATCGACGAGAAGGGCCTCGAGGGCGCGGCGGCGACCGCCGTGATGATGCGGCTCGCGTCGTTGCCGACCGAAACCGTGAAGGTGCGCGTGGACCGGCCGTTCCTCCTGCTGGTGCGCCACGCGGCGACCGGTGTCGTCTTCTTCGTCACCCGCGTCACCGAGCCGTGACTGTCACGTCCTCCTCGGGTTGCTCGTCCGAATCGTGAGCCACCCGAGGAGGAGATCATGCCCAGGATTCCCGGCGTGCCGACGAAGGAAGCCGGTCCGCTGCTGCGCGTCGTCTACTGGTTCGCCACGCGCCGCCTAGGGGCCGTGCCCGAGCCGTTCACCGTCATCGCCCGGCACCGCAAGCTGTTCATGGCTTCCGCGCGGCACGAGCTGGCCGCCCAGAAGGCCAGCACGGTGCTGCCGGCCAACATCCGGGAGATCGCGGTGTACCGGGTCGCCCAGCAGCTCGGCTGCTCGTGGTGCGTCGACTTCGGCACCATGCTGCAGAAGCACGAGGGACTCGACATCGAGCGGCTCCAGCAGATCGACGGCTACGCGAGCTCGCCCGCCTACAGCCGCCAGGAGCGGCTCGCGATCGCCTACGCCGACGCCATGTCGGCCATCCCGACCCAGGTCACCGACGAGCAGGTCGCCGAGCTCGTCGCGGAGTTCGGGCAGCAAGGCGTGCTGGAGCTGACCTACCAGATCGGTCTGGAGAACATGCGGGCCCGGATGTACAGCGCGCTCGACGTCCGCGACCAGGGCTTCACCTCTGGCGACGCCTGCCGCATCCCGGTGCCCGCGGACGCGCCCGGGCTCAGAACTTCAGGTGGGTGAGCTTGTCGGGGTTGACGACGTCGTAGATGGCGGTGACCAGGCCGTCGCGGGCCGCGAACGCGACGGCTCGCCGGGACATCGCCCAGCGCTCGCCGTCCGCGGGCATGTCCGGCATGGTCATGCCGAGGTCGCCGTTGACCAGGACCAGCTCACCGCCGACGATCCGGTCCGTCCCGTAGGACTCGACCAGGCCGAACAGGAACCGGGCGATCTTGTCCGCGCCGACCATGCGCCGGCGCGCGGTGCGGGCCTTGCCGTCGCTGTCGCCGACGAGCACGGCGTCCGGGTGTAGCAGCTTCACCACGCCGGGCACGTCGCCCGCGATGATCGCGCCCATCAGCCGCTCCACCAGCCCACGCTGCTCGTCGAGCGGCATGCGCGGCGGCGGGTCGGCGTCCGCGGCGGCGCGGCGGCCGCGGGAGGCGTGCTGGCGGGCGGTCGCCTCCGGCACGCCGAGGATACGACCGATCTCCGCGAACGGCACGGAGAACGCGTCGTGCAACACGAACGCCACGCGCTGCTCGGGGGTGAGCCGGTCGAGCACGACCATCGCGGCCATGCGCACCTCGTCCGCGCGCACGACCGTGTCAAGTGGATCGTCGCTCGCCGGGGTGCCGAACGGGGTCACGATCGGCTCGGGCAGCCACGGGCCGACGTAGCGCTCCCGCTGCGCCGTGGCCGAACGCAGCCGGTCCAGGCAGATCCGGCCGACCACGGTGGTGAGCCACGCCCGCAGGTCGCGGATCTCCGCGCGCCGCTGCTGGTCCAATCCGGACAGTCGCAGCCACGCCTCCTGCACGGCGTCCTCCGCGTCGGTCAGCGTGCTCGTCAGCCGGTACGCCACCCCGATGAGGTGGGCCCGGTGCCCCGCGAACTGCTCGGCGAGAACGTCATCGCTGACCGTCACACCGCCATGGTAGGTCGTGCCGGGCGCGACCTGCCCGCGCATTGTCGGGCCGCGCGCCTAGACTCGGTCACCGTGGCAGGACGCATCCGGGAGAGCGACATCGCGCAGGTGCGCGAGCGGACCCGGATCGACGAACTCGTGGGGGAGTACGTGTCCCTGCGCCGCGCGGGCGGCGGCGCGCTGAAGGGCCTGTGCCCGTTCCACGACGAGAAGACCCCGTCGTTCAACGTGCGGTCGACGCACGGCACGTTCCACTGCTTCGGCTGCGGCGAGGGCGGCGACGTCATCGCCTTCCTCATGAAGATCGACCACCTGAGCTTCGTCGAGGCGGTCGAGCGGCTCGCCGAGCGGTCCGGCCTCCAGCTCACCTACGAGGGCGGCGCGCCGAGCCGGCAGCGGGACCGGGGCACCCGCACGCGGCTCGTCGACGCACACCGGGCGGCGGCGGAGTTCTACGCCGAGCAGCTGCGTACGCCGGACGCGGTCAAGGCGCGCGAGTTCCTCGCCGAGCGCGGGTTCGACGAGGCCGCGGCGGGGACGTTCGGCTGCGGGTACGCGCCGGCCGGCTGGGACAAGCTGACCAAGCACCTGCTTGGCCGCGGGTTCGACCTCGCCGAGCTGATCAAGGGCGGACTGTCCCGGGAGGGCCGGCAGGGGCCGATCGACCGGTTCCACCGCAGGCTGCTGTGGCCGATCAGGGACCTCGGCAGCGACGTGGTCGGCTTCGGCGCGCGCCGGCTCTACGACGACGACCAGATCCAGGCCAAGTACCTGAACACGAGCGAGAGCCCCATCTACAAGAAGTCGCAGGTGCTGTTCGGCCTCGACCTCGCCAAGCGGGAGATCGCGCGCCGCCACCAGGTCGTGGTCGTCGAGGGCTACACCGACGTGATGGCCATGCACCTGTCCGGCGTGCCGACCGCGGTCGCCTCGTGCGGTACGGCGTTCGGGGACGAGCACCTCAGCGTGCTGCGGCGGCTGCTCATGGACGACGACGCCTTCCGCGGCGAAGTGATCTTCACCTTCGACGGCGACGAGGCCGGGCAGAAGGCCGCGATGAAGGCCTTCGACGGCGAGCAGCAGTTCACCGGGCAGACGTACATCGCGATCGCGCCGGACGGCATGGACCCGTGCGAGCTGCGGATGGCGAAGAACGAGACCGCGGTCAAGGACCTGGTGGCCCGCCGCCAGCCGCTGTTCGAGTTCGCGATCCGCACCAAGCTCCGGGAGTTCGACCTCGACGCCGTGGACGGCCAGGTCAGCGCGCTCCGCGAGATGGTGCCGCTGGTCGCCAAGATCAAGGACCAGGCGAGCCGCGACGGGTACGCGACAAAGCTCGCCTTCTGGTCGGGCTGGCAGGACGAGGCCATGGTGGTGCGGCGGGTCCGGGAGAGCGCGGGCGCCCCGGTCGCCGAGAAGCGCCGCGGGCGGCCGCGGCCGCCCGACCCCAACCAGGGCGCGCTCGCCGTCGACGTCGACGGACCACCGAAACCGCCGCGCAACGACCCGCGGCTGTGGGTGCAGCGCGAGGCGCTCAAGGCCGCGCTGCAGGCACCGGAGCTCGCCGGCCCCTACTACGACAGCTCGGTGCCCAAGGAGGCGTTCTCCCACCCCGCGTACCGGGAGCTGTACGAGGCGCTGCTCGCGGTCGGCGGCACGTCGTCTGGCCTGTCCGGGCCGGGGCTGGTCGACGCCGCGAGCCAGGCGTGTCCACACCAGACGGTGCGCTCGCTGGTCACCGAGCTCGCCGTGGAACCGTTGCACCACAAGGCGGATCCGGACGCGCGGTACGTGAGCAGCCTCATCGCGGCGTTGCAGGAGACGGTCGTCGCGAGCCAGATCGCGGAGCTGAAGTCCAAGCTGCAACGCCTGTCGCCGGTCGAGGACGCGGACGACTACCGCACGCTGTTCGGCGACCTCGTCGCGCTCGAGCAGTACCGCAAGGCACTCGGCGACCGGGCGGCGGGCGGGCTGTCGTGACGGGCTTCCTCCGCCGGCTGTTCGGGGGCGGCGTGCCCGAGCCGCTCACGGGCGTGCTGGAACGCGACGAGGACGTGGTGGCGTCGTCCGTGCTGCGCGACGGTGGGTTCCTGTTCGCGACGTCGCTCGGCCTGTGGGCGCCGGGGGAGGACGGGCCGCGGCGCATCGGCTGGCACCTGGTCAGCAAGGTCACCTGGGGCAACGGCGTGCTGGAGCTGGTGGAGGCGCGCGAGACCGGCGCCGCGGGCGAGGCGGTGCTGCTCGCCGACCGGCCACCGGTCCGGTTCGTACTGGAGCGGGCGGGCAAGCTGCCCGACGTGGTGCACATCCGGGTCAACGGCTCGATCCGCTCCCGGCACCGCCGCGAGCTGCCGGGTGGGGGCGCGTGGTTCGTGCAGCGCAAGGTGCCCGGGCGGGACGGGATCGTGCTGCAGGTGCGCGCCGACTCGGGCACGGACGAGGACGCCGTGCGGCGGGTGGCCGCCGAGGTGGCCGCGAAGGTCCGGCAGGCGCTAGAGTAAACAGTACGGACGTACTGTTACTTGGGGAGCGCGGCATGTGGGATCCGGCGAAGTACCTGGCGTTCACCGACCACAGGTCGCGGCCGTTCGTCGATCTGCTCGCCCGAATCCACGCCGACGCCCCGCGCCGGGTGGTCGACCTCGGCTGCGGGCCGGGCAACCTCACCGAGACGCTCGCCGCGCGCTGGCCGGACGCGACCGTCGAGGCCATGGACTCCTCGCCGGAGATGGTCGAGGCGGCCCGGGCCCGGGGGATCGACGCGTACGCCGGTGACGTGCGCGATTGGTCGCCGCGGCCGGACACCGACGTCGTGGTGTCCAACGCCGTGCTGCAGTGGGTGCCCGGCCACGAGTCGCTGCTGGCGGGCTGGGTGGCGGCGCTGCCGGCGGGCGCGTGGCTCGCCTGCCAGGTGCCGGGCAACTTCGGCGCGCCGTCGCACGTCTCGGTGCGCGCGCTGGCCGGCGAGGCGCGGTGGCGTGCGCGGCTCGAGTCCGTGGTGCTGCGCGAGGACGACGCGGTGCTCGACCCGGCCGGGTACGCGGGCGTGCTCGCCGAGGCCGGCTGCGAGGTGGACGCGTGGGAGACCACGTACCTGCAGCGGCTGACCGGCGCCGACCCGGTGCTCGAGTGGGTCACCGGTACGGCGCTGCGACCGATCCGCTCCGCACTGGACGAGCCGGACTGGGCGGACTTCCGGGCCGAGCTCGCGCCCCGGCTGCGCGCGGCGTACCCGATGCGTGCGGACGGCACGACCTGGTTCCCGTTCCGCCGGGTGTTCGTCGTCGCGCGGGTCTGAACCCTTCGCGGGTCGCACGCGTAGACCCGATGACCGTTTTGCGTCGATCGAAGGATCTGTGATGTTGCGACGCGTAGGAGTCCCTCTACTCACAGCCGTACTCGCCGCCACCCTCGTCGCGCCGAGCGCGACGGCCGCTCCCGCCTTCCCGACCACGTTCCCCCTCCCGAACGGCTTCCAGCCGGAAGGGATCGCGATCGGTCCCGGCCCGTTCGCCTACTTCGGCTCGCGGGCCGACGGCTCGATCTACCGGGCGAACCTGCGCACCGGCCGAGGCATTATCGTGAGCCAGGGCCCGGGCACGCCGTCGGTGGGGGTGAAGACCGACGCCCGCGGCCGCCTGTTCGTCTCGGGTGGCGGCGCCGGCAACGCGCGGGTGGTCGACACCCGGACCGGCAAGATCCTCAAGAGCTACCAGCTCGCGTCCGGCGCGAGCTTCGTCAACGACGTCGTGCTGACGCCGTCCGCCGCCTGGTTCACCGACTCGGTCAACCAGGTGCTGTACAAGCTGCCGCTGCGCCACGGGCGGCTGCCGGACCGGGCCGTGACCGTGCCGATCACCGGTGACCTGGTGTACCAGGAGGGCTTCAACGTCAACGGGATCACGCGCACGCCGGACGGCAAGGGACTGCTCGTGGTGCAGTCGAACACCGGCGGGATCTTCCGCGTGACGACATCGGGCGTGTCGCGGCAGGTGGCGCTGTCCGAGCCGATGACGAACGGCGACGGCATGCTGCTGCGGGGCCGGACGCTCTACGTCGTGCAGAACCAGCTGAACACCGTGGCGGTGCTGCGCGTGGACCGGCACGCGACCAGCGCCCGCGTGGTGGACAAGCTGACCGACCCGCGGTTCGACGTGCCGACGACGGTCGGCGCGTTCGGCGGCCGGCTCTACCTGCCGAACGCCCGCTTCAGCACGCCGCCGGAGCCGACGACGCCGTACCAGGTCGTGGCGATCCGCCCCTGAGCCACGCCTCGCCGCGCCGCAGCAGCTCGTCCTTGAGCCGCTGTGGCGCGGCCGAGTGCCGGATGCTCGCAGCCGCGAGGCCGGCGAGCTCGGCGTCGGTCAGACCGAGCACGTCGCGGCAGATCGCGTACTGGCCGGCGAGGCCGACGCCGAACAGGAGCGGGTCGTCGGTCGCGATCGCCACCGGGACGCCGGCGTCCAGCAGCCCGCGTAGCGGGATCGTCGCGAGCTCGTGCACGCCGAACGGCGGGTAGGAGGTCGGGCAGATCTCGAGCGCGACCTGGTGTTCGGCGAGCAGGCCGAGGGTCGCCGGGTCGGCCACGGCCGCGGTGCCGTGCCCGATGCGGTCGGCGTGGAGGTGCTCGACGCACGCGCGGACGTGCCCGGGCCCGGTGTAGAAGCCCGAGTGCGGCACCGCGAGCAGCCCGGCGTCCGCGGCGATCGCGAACGCGGGAGCGAAGTCGGCGACCGTGGCGTGCCGCTCGTCGTTGGACAGCCCGAACCCGACGACGCCGTCGTCCGCGTGGCGCGCGGCGAGCCGGGCGAGCGTCGTCGCGTGCTCGGGGGAGCGGGTCCAGCTGGACGCGACGATCACGCCCGTCGGTACGGGTGCGCCGGCGGCCGCCTCCAGGACGGCCGCCAGCGCGGCGGCCGGCCCGCCGAACACGGGCGCGTACGAGGTCGGGTCGACCTGGATCTCCAGCCACGCGCAACCGTCGGCGGCATCGTCCTGCGCGGCCTCGGTGATCACCCGGCGGATGTCGGCGGGCGTGCGGATGGCCGCGCGGGCGGCGTCGTAGCGGGTCTGGAAGTCGGCCCAGGAGCCGGCGGTGGCGGGCAGCGGGGGCGGCACGTCGAGCCCGTGGCGGGCGGCGAGGTCGTGGAGGGTGGCGGGTCGCAGGGCGCCGGTGAGGTGGAGGTGGAGCTGGGCCTTGGGAAGCCCCCGCACGTCGCGGTGTGCGGGGGCCTCCGGATCAGGGCGTGTAGGCGGGTTCACTCATGTTCCGCCGGCCGTTGCTCTGTTGCTGCGCGGCCTTGTGCCGCGAGCCGAGCCCGGTCTTCTCGCCGATCTTGGCCCGCGCGACGCCCGCGGCACCCTGGACCGCGGGGTGGTCGACGATCCTGCGGTAGGTGCGCATGATCTGGTCATAGCGCCCGCGGCCGGCTTTGGCCCCGAGCACATACCCGACCGCGGCGCCCAGTACGAACGCCTTCATCTTCATCGCCTCCAACGGCTCGACCACTGCTCCGCTGCCATCCTCCCCCAGTTCGACGGCATGCGCCCGGGTAGCTCGGAACCCGATCGCGCCATGCGCTAGAGTTGTGCTCCGCCGGGCACACCGGCAGTGATCCTCCATAGCTCAATTGGCAGAGCATTCGGCTGTTAACCGAAGGGTTGTTGGTTCGAGTCCAACTGGAGGAGCTTCGGCCCCCTCGTCGGGGGCCTTTTCGCTGTCCGGACCCGAATTGCTTGCGGATTTCGTTCCGCTGGGCGGCACACCTCCTCGCTTTGCCTGTTCGGCGATGTCAGCCTGAGGGCACCGAGCCGGGAGGGTGACAACGTCATGGCGCTGCGTGTGTTGTTCATCATTGACCCGTTGGATCCCCTTATCAGCCACCGCGACTCCGGTCTGGCATTGATGCGGGCAGCAGACGCCGCCGGTCAGGAGGTCTGGGCCGCCACGGCCACCGAGGTCGGCCTGTCGTCGGATGGCCGTCCGCACTGTGCCTGCCGGCGCCTGCTGGACCTCGGCGCCGACGAGGTCGACTGGCAACGCGCGGACGGGCCGCATCGCCAGTACGTGGACAGCTTCAACGCGGTGATGATCCGTACCGATCCGCCGTTCGATCAGACCTACCTCAACCTCACCTACCTGTTGGACCGGGTCGACCGGTCCCGCACCGTGATCGTGAACGAGCCGGCAGGCGTGCGGAACTGGAACGAGAAGCTCGCGGTGCTGCGCTTTCCGGAGCTCGTGCCGCCGACGTTCGTCACGGCGAGCCCGGCCGACGTGGTGGATCGCGTGCGGCAGGTGGGCCGAGCGGTGCTGAAGCCACTCAACCAGTGCGGCGGGCAGGGCGTGCTGCAGGTCGCCGTCGACGACCCGAACCTCATCTCACTCGCCCGCCTGTGCACCGGCGACGGGCACGAGCACGTCATCGTCCAGGACTTCCTGCCGGCCGCCGCCATCGGCGACAAGCGCATCTACCTGCTCGACGGCAAACCGCTCGGCGCGTTGCACCGGCGCGCCACGGGCACCGAGTTCCGGCACAACGTGGCCCTGGGCGCCGACGCGTTGGCAACCGAGCTGACCAGTTCCGACTGGGCCATCTGCGCCGTCGTCGGACCAGCTGTACGCGCGCACGGCATCGCGCTCGCCGGCGTCGACGTCATCGGCGATCGGTTGATCGAGGTGAACGTCACCAGCCCGGCCGGACTCCGCGAGATCGACCGTCTCTACGGCACGGACCCGACCGGGCAGATCATGGCTTGGGTTGCCGCGAAGGCAATGGCCCGAATTGCCACGTCCGTGCCTGCCGCCGCGGTCGGAACCGGGCGCGACGTGCTCGACTAGGCCCGGAAACACCGCCATGCTCACCGCATCGCCTGTCCTGCACAGCATCGCGCAGGCCGAGGACCACATCGCCGCCGGTCTGACCCAGCACGGACCGCCCCGCCTGACGGGCCTGGAACTCGAACACATCGTCCGCTGGGCCGACGCCCGGGAGCCGGACCGGCCCACGCCCGATGCCCTCGCCGCGGCCCTCGGGCCGTACCTGCCGCCGCCACACGGTGCCGGCCAGCCATTGCCGTCCGGCTGCCGGGTGAACGTCGAGCCCGGCGGGCAACTCGAGCTCGCCACCCCACCCCACGCTCGGCTGGACCAGCTGGTGGCCACCACGGACGCCGACCTCGACCTGGTCGGGCGGCTGCTGGGCACCCAGGGCATCGTCCTGACCGGGGAGTCCTTCGACCCCCGGCGCGAGCCGCTGATGGTGTTCCCGGCCCGCCGGTACCGCGCGATGATCAGCCTCTTCGACCGAGTCGGCAGCGCCTTCACGCTGATGCTGTGCAACAGCGCCAGCGTCCAGATCAACGTCGACGCCGGCGACGAGCGGACCAGCCAGCAGCTGTGGCGGGCCCTGCGGGCCATGGGGCCGGTCCTGCTCGCCATGTTCGCCAACACCCCCGACGCGGACGGCTGGCGCTCAGGGCGAATGCGACCCTGGTTCCGCGTCGACCCGCGACGCACCGGCCCGGTGCCCGGCGACCACCTCACGACGGCGTACCCGCGGTTCGCTCTCGCCGCGCCGGTGTGCTGTGTACGCCGCTCCGGCGACGACTGGACCGCCCCCGCCGGCCTCACCTTCGCGGCGTGGATCCGTGGCGCCCTCCGGCCCGCACCCACCGTCGACGATCTCGACTACCACCTGACGACGCTGTTCCCGTGGGTCCGTCCGCGCGGCTACCTGGAGATCCGCTACCTCGACGCGCAACCAGCGAACGGATACGACGCGCCGCTCGCGGTGGTCGCCGCCGCGCTCAGCGACGGCCGGAGCATCGACGCCGCCATCGCCGCGTGCGAACCGGCGGCCGGCGCGTGGCGACCGGCTGCCCGGTTCGGACTCTGCCATCCCCTCCTGGCCCGCTGCGCCGCCGACCTTCTCGCCGCAACCTCGTCGGCCGCCGCCAGGACCAACCTGGCACCCCAGCGCCTGAACGAGATCTGGGCACGACTCGACCGCCGAATTGCCACCGGCGAGGTCAGCCGGTGATGGCTTCGAGGGTGGGGAGGTAACCGTCGCGGTAGCCGTCGTCGGTGGGGTGGTAGCAGCTAGCACTGAGGGTGAACAGTCCGACCTCCGCGTTGGGCGCCGCGGCGGTGATGGCCTCCAGCATCCCATCGTGCAGCTCGGCGAGGTCGGCCGTGTAGGCGTCGGACAGACGACACCTCGTGGTCGGCCACCCAGAGCACGGGATAACTTCCCGTGTCACCCAGCAAGATCGCGTACCGCCGGCCGGAACACCAACCGCGACGGGACGGTGAGCGGTTACCGCCCGCCGGCCTCCTGCTCGGCCTGGCGGGACACGTCCAGCAGGTCGCGCTCGTCGAAGCCCGCGGCGGCGAACCGGTCCCGCCATTGGTGGAGCAGCCGCGGGTACGCGATCGCCTCCTCGTGGGTGCGCAGCAGCGTCACGAACTCCTCCCGGGCCGTCCAGCGGATGTCGATCGTGGTGCGGCGCACCGGGTCGTGCGCCGGGACGGGGCCACCCTCGAGGATCAGGCGTGGGGTGTCGGCGTTCCAGTCGCGGAAGTGGCGGCCGAGCGCGCGGCCGATCCGCTCGAGGACGTCGACCCCGACGATCGGCTCGTACGCCTCGACCGCCTCGATGCTGCGCGTGCCGATCTTCGCCTCGCGGGCGAAGGTCGTTCGCCACTTGTGGCCCGCCGCCCGGCGCGCCTGGGCCACGGCGTCGCCGAGGCGCTGCCGGTCGTGATCGGAGTAGTTCGCGGTTCGCAGATTGGGCACGGATGCAGAATGCCGCAGAGTTCCGCAGAACGCCAGTCAGTACTTGCTCTGGTAGCGATCGGATCATATCCGCAGAGTCCAGCAGATCGGGAAGAACCGCTGGTAGTCCGGTTTGACAGATACCGCAGAGCACCGCAGACTCGGCACATGCCGAAGCTCAACCGGGACCTGATCCGGGGCTGGCTCGAGGAGCACAACTGGTCGATCGCCCGCCTCGCCGCGGAGTGCAGCGCGCTCGGCGAGGACTCGTTCCCCGAGGGCACCCTGCGCAACGCGGTGAACGGCATCGACCCGATGCGGGCCGGCCGAATACGGGTGATCTGCAAGGTCACCGCCAAGTATGGCGACGGCATCCCGTACGCGCAGCTGGTGGCCGACGGGGCCTGAGAGGGCGCGACCGGCGAACGTGTAAGTTTGCCGACACGGCAACATTTCCACGATTGGGTTAGTCGTGGGTGCCTCTCACCGGGGCGGTAGCTCAGTCGGTTAGAGCAGAGGACTCATAATCCTTTGGCCGTGGGTTCGAGCCCCACCCGCCCCACCTACTCTCACCAGTTCATATGCCGCACCGGCGATGCTCGAACGATCATCGGGTGCGAGTTGTACACGGGTGCATGGCCAGAGCGCGCTCGGAGGCCGCCAAGCGGAGCGCCGAAGCACGCTTCGGGTCATTGTGTTCGCCGGCTCCCCCCGGGGGCCGGCCGACGCGCCTGCAAGCGTGCTGCCAAGTTAATACGGAGCAGTCATGTGTCAGTGCCGTTGACGCGCCGGATCGCGCCGGAACGAAACCACTGGACGAGCGTGATAGCGAGATGGACCGCGGCAACGGCAGCTTCGGAACTGACGGGGATGGACTTATTGGGGTTGCCGTGACGGTCTGTTTGGCCTTCCCACAGCAGGCGTAGCATCGCAAGGAGAGTGCTGATATCTGCCGGATTTCCTCCAGGTATGGCGATCGCCAGGTGCCATTGCTCCTGTTGTTGACGCAACTGGCCTATGACCTTGCCCAGGGTCGCGATGCGATCATGCGGTAGCACCGCAGGTATGCTGGCAACTTCGACAGCTTTGATGGCTTCACTGTAAGCCCGGGACGGGATTGGGTGGCGGCCGTAGGCAGCTGTCCACGCCGCATTTAGGTGGGTTGCGGCAGTACTTGCGTCTGTAGTAACCCGCAAGGCTTCCGTGGCAGTGGGATCAACTCGCCGCTGGAGGGCCTTCGTGTCCTCCGCGACACGCCATGCCGAGCCACCGTCTGTGAGAAGCCGTTCAAGTTCGAAAGCCCGATCCTTCTTCACGCCATCTGCGAGCGCCGCGTCAATTATGTCGAGACAGACGGCAGCATTGGCCGAGGGGCGACGGCTGAATAATCCGCTGAAACCCGAACGGCGCACGACATCTTGCTTTGCCAGCGCGATGAGCGTCTGGGATGTGGGATTCTCGCCACGATAGATGCCTTTTCGCGGTTTTGATATTTCCCCGCGTGGGCCTAAGTGAATCCTTTGAAGATCAAGACGCAAGCGCGCCGCGATTCGATGTGCCTTGTGTTCCGCGTCCTTATCCTTGTTCATTTCGTAAGTCTCTTCGAATAGGGACTGCAGCCAGTGAAGCAAGGGCTGCGCAAGATGCGCGGGCACACCCTCATGGAGGTATTCTTCAGGTGAGCGTTTCGTAGCCCGCGTGCTGAGCGGCTGCCATCCCGTCATGGTGTCTCCCCGAGTTCTCGCCTGTTCCGGATCGTAGCGACCGCGGCCGGGGGCATAGGAGGCGGGGTTTGTGACGGCTCGAGCAGCTGGAGACGTCGCCGGGCGACGCTGCGGGCGGCGCCGACCTGCAATTCACGAAATACTGTTCGGCGTCGCGCCGATTGTGGGGACGACCGGCACGTTCTACGGCCTGTTGCTCGTCAGTGTTTGGTCTTTATCTTCTTGAACGCCTTGGAGATCTTCGCCTTCGTCTTGGGGTCCTTGGCCTTGTTCAGCATCTTCTTCTCGGCCTCCTTCGCCTTCGGCGAGTTCACGGCCTTTCTTATCTTCTTCATGAACTTTCCCATTGCGCTTCGGCCTTTCTTCGAAGTGAACTCAGTGGACGTCGACGTAGAAGACCTCGATGGCGTTGTTCCCGTAGCCGAGGCGGTTCCAGGGCGGGACGTCCGGTTGGACGTTGCCGGCGGCGTCGGTGGCCCGGGCGCGCAGCGTGTGCCTGCCAACGTCGGTCGCCGACCAGTCGAACGACCAGTCCTGCCACTGGTACGGGCCGCCGGGTGGCTCCAGCCGCGCCCGGTGCCAGTCGCCCTCGCCGGTGAGGCTGACCTCGACCCGGGTCACCGGTCCGGTTCCCGACCAGGCCTTGCCGCGCACGGTGCACGTGCCGGCGGCGATGGCCGACCCGTTGGCGGGACTGGTGATGCGCGCCCGCACGCGCATGTGGCTGACGGTCTCGTGTGGACGGTCGGGCCATTCGTAGATGTAGTGACCGGTCTGGAACTCGCCCGTGTACGGCTCGGTGAGAACGTCGATTCGCTTCAGCCACTTGACGGACGCGACGGCATACCAGTGCGGCACGATGATCCGGAAGGGCGCCCCGTGGTCAGGCCACAGCGGCTCGCCGTTCATCTCGTACGCGATCAGGATCTCCGCCGCCGGATCGACCGCGTGCGCCAGCGGCAGGGCGCGCTCGAACGTCAGGTCGTCCCGGCTCGTGTCCGCGAGTACCGGGCGGAGGTGGTAGGCGCCGTGATCGGCGCCGGCGAACCGGACGTCGACGCCCCCGGCCGCCGGGCGGGCCCGCGCCAGGACCTCGTGCAGGAACGTGCCGGTCCACCGGGCGGTCGACACGGCGTAGGCGCCCCAGGGTTCGCCGGTCGGCAGCGGTCTCGTGTCGAGGCGTCCGTTTCCCGCGCATTCCAGCGTGACCGCCCGCTCGACGGCCGGCATCGCGCGCAGGTCGTCGAGCGTCAGGGTGATCGGGTTCGCCACCGCGCCGCCGACCTCGAGGGTGCCGTCGTGTGCCGGCACGGCGAAGTTGCTGCGGACGTAGTGGAGCTCGGTGGGGGTGATCTCCCCGGTGAGTGCCTCGGGGGGCGCCTCCGCGTTGAAGGGCGCCGGGTTGATCATCTGTAGTGCGGCGCGCTCCTGGTCGAGACGGTCTGCCACGGTCATGTCTCAGTCTCCTCAGTAGTCGGCATCCCGGAAGGTCGGGTCCCGGCCTTCGTTGAAGGCGCCGATTCCCTCGACGCGGTCGGGGTGGACCGCCGAGCGCCAGTGCGCCTCCATCATGATCGCGATCGCCTGCTCGACCGGCTGGCCCTCGCCCAGGTGCACGGCCCGCTTGACGGCCTGCACGGCCGTCGGCGAGTTGCTCGCGATCTTCTCCGCGATCCGGTGCGCCGCGTCCATGAGCTCGGCCTGGGGGTGGATCTCGTTGACCATGCCCAGGCGGTACGCCTCCCCGGCGGTGAGCGGGTCGCCAGTCATCAACATCTGCAGGGCCCGCCCCGGCGGGAGCAGCCGGGGAAGGAACACCGGCGAGCCGCCGCCGGCCGCGAGGCCGATCATCGCCTCCGGCTGGCCGAAGGCGGCGTTGTCGGAGGCGATGATGAAGTCCGCGCTCTGCGCGAGCTCGGAGCCGCCCCCGTAGGCGATCCCGTTCACGGCGGCGAAGAGCGGCTTCCGCAGCTGCCGCACCGTGTAGAGCGTGCGATCGAAGTCCTGCCGCTGGCGCAGCCAGTCCTCCTTCGTCATGTTCTTGCGCTGGCGCAGATCGCTTCCCACGGAGAAGGCGCGCTCCCCGGCGCCGGTGAGGATGACGACGCGGACGGCGGGCCGGACCGCGATCGTCTCGACGATCTCGGTCAGGCGGGCGCCCATCTCGGTGGTGATCGCGTTGTCGGCCTGCGGCCGGTTGAGGGTGATGACCGCGATGCGATCCCCGGAGAGGTAGTCGACGAGCACGGGGGAGTCGGGCTCCGCGGGATCGGGCCGGGGCGGACCGAAGTCCAGTGTCTTCCAGCGATCGGTGGTCTCCGACTTCGTCGCCACGTCGTCCTCCCCTGCTTGGTCCAGCCTGGTCACGTCTCGAGCTCCGCCAGCCAGCGCAGCGCGCGCAGGCCCGGGGCGAAGCAGTACTCGCCGCCGCGGGTGACGACGAACGGTGGCACCTGCTGCAGCCGGCGGCGGATCGGGTGGTTGGGCACGGTGAAGGTCCCCGAGCCGTCGTTCGCGCCGACGAGCGGGTCCTTCTCGGCCGGGGCGCCGATGAAGATGCCGTCGTTGAGCCATTGGGTCTTGACGAACTCGAACTGGCGCTTGAGGTGCGCGCCGGCGAAGACGAAGACGATGCCCCGGTCGACGCCGTCGTCGTCGAGGACGCCGTCGGGCAGCATCGGGCCGTAGCTCGTGCCGCGCCGGATCATGCGGTGCAGGCGCACGTTGACGCTGCCGTCCTCGTCGAGGGCGTCCCTCGGGTTCGCGCGTCGCGCGTGTGCGCCGGCCGGACACTTGAAGCCGCGCCGATCGTCGGCGTAGAGGAAGTCGTTGTTGCGGCGCCGGTCGGCGCCGAGCGCGGGATCGTCTCGCTCGGGGGATCGGGTGAGGGGTGCGCCGCTCTGCCAGCGCCCGACCATCTTCGCGCCGAGCAGCGCCTCCTCCTCGCGGCTCGCGGCTCGTGCGCGAAGGTACTGCCGGTAGGCCGCCACCCTGGTGTGCAGCTTGCGAAAGACGACGTACGTGCCGTTTCGGCCGAGGATCTCCGGCGCGGGCATCGGCGGCAGGTCGCCGGTCTCGTCCGGGTAGCCGAGGATGATCTCGCCGGCCTTGAGCGGCGTCTCCTTCGGATTCGACGGGGGCACGCCGCTTCCTTCGACCGCCGGCTGGCCGATCCCGTCCTTGAAGCCGAAGGACGTGCGTCCGGTGGGGAGCTGGTAGCAGTCCTGGCGCCAGATCAGCTCGACGCCGGGCAGGTCCGCCTCGGCGTGGCGGGCCCGCTCCACCATGTCCCGCAGCGCGTCGGCGTCGGGGGAGAGGATCGCCATGGCCACGTGGACGTCCGGGGAACCGAGCGGCTCCTCCCAGTTGGCGGGACCGCTGTCGCCCACGTCGCCCAGGTCGGCCGCGCGCGCCGCCATCCCCTGCCGGAACTCCGGCGCGAAGCTGTCGAGCGAGGTCTGCGGCACGCCGAGTGCCTGCAGGCCCTGGTACGTGAAGGCCACCGTGATCCAGGCGCCGTCCTCGGGATCGGGTGCGCTCCGGGCGGAGCCGACGAGCGGGAGCAGCCGGCGCACCAGCTCCCGCCCGGCGGCGCGGTCGTCGATGCGCAGCAGGAGGTAGGTGCCGACGTACGGTGACGGTCGCTCGTGCAGCGCCCCGCTCTGGATGTCGTCGAGCTCGAGGCCGATCCCGTCTCCGGTACCCATGGCTACACGTGCTCGGGTGGCTCGGGCGGGTGCGGATTCGGCGCGCTGAGGTAGGGGAACGTGCGCGAGGCCGGCCTCGTCGCCTGGTCGACGCCGTCGCGGATGACGGGCCCGTTCCCCGCGTTGACGAGCTGCGTGAACAGCGTGTCGATCACGTCGTCGTTGAGCGCCCGCCCGCCGCAGGTCTGGTGTGGCTTGCCGTCGAGGGCGGCGAGCTCGATCTCCAGGAAGGAGCCTCGCTCGGCGTACGGCCTGGTGAGGTCGACGACGAGGAAGTCGGCGAGTACCAGCTTCGTCAGGGGGTGGTCGCCGTTCCCGTCCGCGGCCCAGTCGGTCCTGCCGTCGAGCCCGTCCCAGAACGCGAGGTTCGCGTTCAGCCGCGCGCGGTAGGCACCCTGGTAGGTCGGCCCGAGGTGGAACGCGTCCTCCATGTTGTAGATGTCGCGGAGCTCGAGGTCCCGGTTCACCGGATCGAACTGCTTGGGCGCCAGCATCATGTTCTTCACCTCGGGCCGCCCGACGCGTTCGATCCGGACGGTGAACTTGCCGCGCGTGAGCGTCTCGGCGACGACGCCGACCAGCTCCGCGCCGCCCAGGAGCGCGGCGTCGACCTCGACGACCAGGCTGAGGACGTTCTTGCCGTCGAGGTAGATCGAACCGGGATCGGTGAACGAGAGCGTGCCCGTCGAGATCGTCCGCAGCGCGGCACGGGCGTCCATGATGAACGGATCCCAGCGTGGGCCGGCGAAGACGCGGACCCCGTGCGCCGCGCCGCCGTGCTCGTCGTTCACCCGGAACGGCACCGTCTCACCCGCTGGCGTGGTGCAGGTGCCGTCCTGCCCGCCGGCCCCCGCGGGAGGGGAGAAGACGCAGTCGAAGACGAACTCCTCGGCGCCCGCCGCGAACGGCACCGGATCGCCCGGGCTCGCGGTCAACGGACGCAGCCGGAAGCGATAGACGAGCCCGTCGGACAGGAGGTCCGACGGCTTCGCGAACGGCAGCGTGTTCACCACGAGCACGAGATGCCCCGGCCGTTCCGGGCTCGGAAACGCGTAGACGTCGGTAATGTCCGCGATCGGCTCGGCCAGGGCACGCGGCCCGGAGATGTGATCTGACATCGGTGTCCTCGGCTCCGGCCATGCTGCTCGGTTAGTCGGCGGCCTCGTCCAGCAGCGGTCGCAAGGCTGGGTGCGCGAGCGCCGCCGCGGCGTCCGGGTGGTCCAGCACCTGCTGGAACGCCGCGTTCACGCGCTGGCTCTTCCGGATCTCCTTCGTCGTGCCGCCGTAGTTGCGCGCGTACGCCGCGGCGGTCTGCTGCGCGCCGAGGACGAACGCCCGCAGCGCGGCCCGGTCCGGCAGGCCGTCGTAGCCCTCGGCGTGCCGGAAGATGACGTCGAAGAGCGCCAGCGTGGGTCCGGAGGTGAAGAAGTCCTCCATGTAGGCGTCCCACGGGCCGTCGAAGCTCGTCACGAACGCGAGCCGGGTGTCGTCGTCGAAGAGCACGAACCTGGCCTCGTGGATCGTGGTGATCGCCATGCCGTAGTCCCCCGGCCGGTACCCGGGAGTGTCCTGCAGCTCGCGGAGCGCGGCCCGCAGGGCTTCCCCCTCGCCCGGCCGGACCCGGAAGAACAAGCTGAACTCGCTCGTCGGGCCGACACTCATGCCCGGGCGGGCGGCTTGTGTCGCAGGCGTGGCCATCCTGCCTCCTTTGAGCTCGACCAGCTCGACGGTGTGGCGTGACCATCTCGAGTTGTCGAGCGTCGATCTCGATCCCGCGACCTGCACGGTCGCAGGACGGGAGTCCGGCCTGCCTCATCTCCCGGGGGTGATGTCGGTTTCCGGCCACCCAACGAGGTCGTGCGCGTCGCCCCTGGGCGGGTGACGATAGACTCGCGCGCCGTGCGAGTGCTGAGTGTGGTGGGAGCGCGTCCCCAGTTCGTCAAGCTGGCTCCGATCGAGCGGGCCATGCGGGGGCGCGCCGAGCATCTGATCGCGCACACGGGGCAGCACTACGACCACAACATGAGCGGCGCCTTCTTCACTGACCTCGGCATCCCCGAGCCCGACGTGAACCTGGGCATCGGGTCCGGTGGGCACGGGGCGCAGACCGGCGCCATGCTGGCCGGGCTGGAGAAGGTCATCGAGGACAACTTTCCCGACTGGGTGCTCGTCTACGGCGACACCAACTCCACGCTCGCCGCCGCGCTCGCCGCCGTGAAGCTGCACGTGCCGGTGGCGCACCTGGAGGCCGGCCTGCGCTCGTTCAACCGGCGGATGCCCGAGGAGCACAACCGCGTGCTCACCGACCACGCCGCCGACCTGCTGCTCGCCCCGACCCAGGTCGCCATGGACCACCTCGCCAACGAGGGGCTCGCGGAGCGCAGCGTGCTCGTCGGCGACGTGATGACCGACGTCCTCTTCGGCACCCGGGACGAGGTCGCCGGCACGCCGCTGGAGCTCGACGCACCGGTCGAGCCCGGCGAGTACTACGTGGCCACGATCCACCGCCCGGACAACACCGACGACCCCCAGCGGCTGCGGGCGATCGTCGACAGCATCGGCAAGGTCGGCAAGCCCGTGGTGCTGCTCGCCCACCCCCGCCTGCGCAGCCTCGCCGACCAGCACGGCATCGAGCTCGGCGCCGGGTCCATCGTGCTGTCCGACCCCGTCGGCTACCCGCAGCTGGTCAACGCGGCCATGCGGAGCGCGGGCGTGATCACCGACTCCGGCGGGCTGCAGAAGGAGGCGTTCCTGCTGCGCGTGCCGTGCACGACGCTGCGCCCGGAGACCGAGTGGGTTGAGACCGTCGAGCTCGGCTGGAACGTGCTGGTGAACGCCGACTTCGCGGCGCTGCCCGGCATCGTGGAGCGCCCGCGCCCCCAGGACACCGACGCGATGCCCTACGGCGACGGCCGCGCCGCCGAAGCCGCGGTCGAGGCCCTGCTCAGCGCGCCGCGTCCGCGGTGATCCACTTCGCGGCCACCGTACCGGTGGTCGCGAGCGACGCGTTGTCGCGTACCCAGCTCACCAGCCGCTCGCCGTCGGGCCGCTCGCCGTCCAGCATCGCGATCATCTGCTCGGCGACGGCCTCCGGCGTGTGCTCGGCGACCAGGCCGAGCCGGTTCTCCTCGACCATCGACGCGCTCGCGCCGACGCCGGCGAACAGCACCGGGGTACCGCACGCGGCCGCGGCGTAGATCTTGGTCGGCTTCGCGAAGTCGTAGCCCTGGCCGGGCACGATGCTCACGAGCGCACCGGCGGCGCCGCTGATCCACCGCGCGGCCTGGGCCGGTGGCACGACGCCGCCGAACTCGACCGCCTCGGGCGCGAGCGTCGCGGCGAGCGTCTTGAGCTCCGCCTCCGCCGAGCCCTGGCCGAAGAACCGCAGCCGCGCCTTCGGGTGCTTGTCCAGCACGATCGGCATGGCGCGCACGAACACGTCCGAGCCCTGCCACTCCGACATCGTTCCCGTGTAGACGAAGTACGGCTCGCCCGGCGCGGGGGAGTCCACCGGGTGGAACTGCGCGGTGTCCACCCCGTTCGCGACGACCTCGACGTTGCGGGCGCCCAGCGCGCGCGCCCGCTCGGCCACGCCGTCGGACACCGCGATCACCCCGCGGGCCCGGCGCAGCGCGAACTTCTCGAACGCCCGCATCAGCCCGGCGACGTACGACGGCGCGTTGATCGCGACGAGCGCGTCGGACCAGATGTCCGCCGCGTAGTAGTACAGCGGCTTGCGCCGGACCAGGCAGACGAGCGCGGCCAGCGCGCCGGTCGTGGGTGGCGGCTCGGAGACCACCACGTCCGCCGACCGCACCAGGAGCCGGGCGACCATCGGGAAGTCGTAGCTGGCGTACTGCACGTAGCCGCGCACGTTGCCGCCCGCGTCCCGCAGCACCGGCCAGCGTTTCACCGTGTAGTCCGCGAAGTCCTGCGTGCCCGCGTTGGCGGGCGGCTTCGTGGTGAGCACGGTGACCTGGTGCCCGGCCGCGGCGAACCCGTCGGCCAGCGCCTTGAGCCGGAACGCGGCGGCCGCGACCTCCGGCGCGAAGAGCCGGGTCACCAGGACGATCTTCATACGGCCGCCATGGCGGACGTCACGAGCAGCTGCTCCGCGGTCGCCAGCGTGTTCTGGCCCTCCTGCAGGGTCACGATCTCCGCGTCCTTGCCGAGGATCGCGTCGCGGAACTTCTCGTGCTCGACCCGCAGCGGCTCCCGCTTGGCGATGGCGAACCGGGTGACGTCGCCCTCGGACACGCCCCGGAAGTTGGCCACCGAGTCCCATTCGGTGTCGACCACGCCGTTGGCGTAGAAGGTGAGGTCGGCGGTCAGCGTGTCCGCGACGAAGGCGCCCTTCTCGCCGGTCACCACGGTGACCCGCTCCTTCATGGGCGACAGCCAGTTCACCAGGTGGTTGGTCACCGTGCCGTTGGCGAGCTTGCCGGTCGCGGCGACCAGGTCCTCGTGCGGGCGGCCGGAACGCAGCGCGACCTGCGCGGAGACCGTCTGGTACTCCGACTGCGCGAGCCACGCGGTCAGGTCGATGTCGTGGGTGGCCAGGTCCTTCACCACGCCGACGTCCGCGATCCGCGCCGGGAACGGGCCCTGCCGGCGGGTGGCGATCTGGTAGATGTCGCCCAGGTCGCCGTTCGCCATCCGCGCGCGCAGCGACTGCAGCGACGGGTTGTACCGCTCGATGTGGCCGACCGCGCCGACCACCCCGCGGGCCGCGAACGCCTTCACCAGCCGCTCGCCGGCCTCGACGCTGTGCGCGATCGGCTTCTCGATCAGGGTGTGCACGCCGGCCTCGGCCAGCGCCAGGCCGACCTCCTCGTGCATGCCGGTCGGCACCGCGCACACCGCGGCGTCGATGCCGGCGGCGATCAGCTCGTGCACGTCGTTCAGTACCGGCAGGCCGCCGGCCACGTGGTGCGGGTCGCCCGTGGCGTCGGCCACCGCGACCAGCTCCATGCCGTCGATCTCACGCACCACGCGTGCGTGGTGGCGGCCCATCATGCCCAGGCCGATCAGTCCGACTCGCAGGTCTGCCATCTCACGCACCCGCCTTCGCCAGGGTGTTCACCGCGTGCACGATCCGGTCGCGGTCCTCCTCGTCGAGTGACGGGTGGACCGGCAGCGACACGACGGTCTTCGCGGCCCGCTCGGTGTTGGGCAGGTCCTCCGTGCGGCGGAAGGACTCCAGCCGGTGGTTCGGGATCGGGTAGTACACGCCCGAGCCGATCTGGTGCTCCTCCTTGAGGGCGGTGACGAAGCCGTCCCGGTCCTCGGGCACCGTGATCGTGTACTGGTGGTAGACGTGCACCGCGCCCTCGGCGACCGGGGGCACGCCGACGCCGGCGAGGTGGGTGTCGAAGTGCCGGGCGTTCGCCTGGCGCGCGGCGGTCCAGCCGCCGACCTTGCCCAGCTGCACCCGGCCGATCGCGGCGTGCAGGTTGGTCATGCGGGCGTTGAAGCCGACGATCTCGTTCGCGTACTGCTTGAGCATGCCCTGGTTGCGCAGCAGCCGCAGGGTGCGCTCGCGGTCGGTGTCGCCGGTGGAGATCATGCCGCCCTCGCCGGACGTCATGTTCTTCGTCGGGTAGAGGCTGAACATCGCGAACGCGCCGAACGTGCCGACCTTGCGTCCGTCCAGGCTCGCGCCGTGCGCCTGCGCGGCGTCCTCGTAGAGCGCGAGGCCGTGCTCGTCGGCGATGGCGGCCAGCGCGGTCATGTTCGCGGGGTGGCCGTAGAGGTGCACCGGCATGATGCCCTTGGTGCGCTCGGTGACCTTGCGCGCGACGTCGGCCGGGTCGAGGCAGAACTGGTCGAGCTCGATGTCGGCGAACACGGGCGTGGCGCCGGTGAGCGCCACGGAGTTCGCGGTGGCGGCGAAGGTGAACGACGGCACGATGACCTCGTCGCCGGGGCCGACGCCCGCCGCGAGCAGACCGAGGTGCAGGCCCGCGGTGCCCGAGTTGACGGCGACCACGGGGCGGCCGTCGAGCAGCTCCGCGCTGAACTCCTTCTCGAACTCGGCGACCTCCGCGCCCTGCGCGAGCATTCCGGAGCGGAGTACGGCGTCGACCGCCGCCCGTTCCTCGTCGCCGATGATCGGCTTGGCGGCCGGTATGAACTCCTTGCTCACAGCTCTCCCGTTTGATAGGTCCGGGGGTGGGTCGAGGTCACTGTATTTGCCCTCGTATCCGTGGTCGTCGCCAGGGGCCCGGCGGTGTGACGGTAATCGTGTGGCTGCGCACAGCCGCCGTATTTGCCGCCGTTAAGCTCATGCGCCATGGCGGCCAAACGCGTGCTGTGCATTTCCTTCTCCGACATCAACCGGGACGCCCGGGTGCTGCGTCAGCTGGAGGTGCTCGCCGAGCTCGGAGAGGTCACGACCGTCGCGTACGGGGAGCAGCCGCCGGGTGCCACCGAGCACCTGCGCGTCGACGAGAGCCTGCCCTCGCTGCCGCAGACCCCGGCCGGGGTGGCGCTGCTCGGGCTGCGCCGCTACGACGCCGTCGAGCTGGCCGCACCCGCGGTCCGCGACGTGCTGCGCCTGGTGGGCGACCGGCGATTCGACCTCGTGGTGGCCAACGAGGCCCGCGCGATGGCCGTGGGCCACCACCTCGCCGCCGGCGCGCCCGTCCTGGCTGACCTGCACGAATGGGCACCGGAGGAGCGGGCGCACGTGGCGTCGTGGCGGCTGCTGGTCAAGCCGTTCATGACCTACCAGTGCCGCAAGTTCCTGCCGAAGATGTCGGCGGTGACCGTCGTGAACGACGCGATCGGCGAGATGTACGCCGAGCGGTTCGGCGTGCGGCCGCAGACCGTGCGCAACACGGGCCCCTACCGCGACCTGGCGCCCGGCGAGGTCACCGACGGCCGGATCAAGCTCGTGCACAGCGGCGGGGCGGTGCCCGGGCGCAACATCGAGGCGATGATCGAGACCGTCCGCTCGCTCGACCCGCGGTTCTCCCTCGACATGTACCTGGTGCCCGCGCGCGACGGCGGCAAGTACCTGGACAGCCTGCGCGCGCTGATCGGCGGCGAGACGCGGATCGTGCTGCACCCGCCGGTCCGGCCGGCGGAGCTGGTGGACACGCTGCACGACTACGACGTCGGGATCTTCAGCCTGCCCCCGCTCACCCCGAACCACCGGCTGATGCTGCCGAACAAGATCTTCGACTACGTGCAGGCCCGGCTGGGCATCGTGTTCAACTCGGCGTCGGAGACCGACCGGCTCATCCTGGAGCACGAGGTCGGCGTCATCGCGCGCGACGCCACCGCGCAGGCCCTGCACGACGTGCTCGCCCCACTCACCGAGCAGCAGGTGCGCGAGTTCAAGCAGCACGCGGACACGGCGGCCAAGGTGCTGAACTCCGCCGAGGACTCCGCGGTCACCCGCTCGGTCGCGGCCGGGCTCCTCGGGGTGCAGCCATGACCCACCCCGCCCCAACCCCGCGAGTCCCCCGTTCCGAACCCGCGTGTCCCCCGTTCCGCACGGCGAGCCCCCGGTTCGCGGGACCGGTCGTGGTGTCGGGAGCGGGGGACACGCGGTCGGGAACGGGGGACTCGCGAGGGGTGGGTAGGGCGTGAGCGCGGTGCCTCAGCCCACCGCGCTGCACGTCAACGAGGCGGCGTGTACCGCGGCGCGGATGATCGCCGAGGCGACCCGGCGCGGCTACGCCTGGCACTACCTGCCCAAGGCCGCGCCCGCCCAGGAGTGGCGGGGCCTGTCCGGCACGGCCCGGCGCGCGCTGATCGGCGCCGCATGGGTGGCCCGGCTGCGTAGCCAGGCCCGGCGGCACGACGTCGTGCACGTCCACTCCGCGTCCACCGTGGCGCACTCGAGGTACGGCGCACCCCGGTACGTCGTGCACTGTCATGGCACCGACGTGCGCACCACCCAGTACGACCCGGCCCGCGGGCCCGGCATCCGCGCCGCCATCCGGGACGCCGAGGCGGTGTTCTACTCCACGCCCGACCTGGCCGAGCACGTGCGGCCGCACCGCCCGGACGCGCACTACGTGCCCGCGCCGGTCGACGTCGCGAACGTGCCGCGCTGGGTGCCCGAGGGGCCGCCCACGGTGGTGTTCGCCTCGCGCTGGACCGCGGACAAGAACACCGACACCCAGCTGGCGACCGCCGCCGCGCTGGTCAAGGCGCTCGACGGCCGGGCCGAGGTGGCCGGGCTGGACTGGGGCCCGCACGCGCCGGCCGCGGCGGACGCCGGCGTGCGGCTGCTGCCCCGCCGCGACCACGCGGGCTACCTGGAGCTCCTGGCCGGCGCGCACGTCGTGGTCGGCCAGTCGGCCGGGATCCTCGCGGTCAGCGAGCTCGAGGCCCTGGCCGCGGGCGCGCCGATGGTCGTGCCGGTCGGGCTGCCGCTGTACGCCGAGAGCCCGCCGCCCGTGCACGGCGGCACCGTCGACGACGCGGTGGCGGCCACCGTCGCGCTGCTCGACGGGACGCTGGCGCACGAGCCGGACAAGGTTCGCCAGTGGGTGGCCGACCAGCACGGCGTCGAGCACGCCGTGGACATCGTCGCCGCCGTCCACCGCGACGTCGTGGCGGCCCGCGCGTGACCGTGACCGAACCACCGCGAGGCACGCTCGCCCGCATGCTGCGCCCGGTCCGGCTGGACGCGCCGACCTCGACCTCGCTCGCACGCGGCGGGCTGTACAGCACGATCGGCCTTGTCGCACAAGGACTCCTGCGGTTCGCCACCTCGTTCCTCGTCGGCCACATCGCGGGCAAGACCGTGCTCGGCGTGGTCGCCACGGCCATCGCGACCTCGCTGACCCTGGCCCTGCTGTGGCCGACCACGACCGGCAGCGCGGCGTCGAAGTTCCTGGCCCGGGCGCGGGGCGAGCAGAACCCCGAGCGCGCCCACGCCACCGCCGCGCACCTGCGGATGCGGACCCTGCAGACCGGCATCCTGCTCGGCGCGGTGAGCGTGCCGATCTGGGTGCTGATCGACGCGGGCTCGTGGCTGGACGCGCTGTGCGTGGCCGCGCTGACGATCGCCTACTCCGGGTACAGCTTCACCCGCGGCATCCAGTTCGGCGCCGGTCAGGTGCCGCGGGCGACGCTGTGGGACGTGACCAGCGTGGCGCTGGGCCTCGCCGGCCTGGTCGTGCTGCTGCTCGCCGGCGTGCGCAGCACCGCGCTCGTGCTGCCGCTCGTGGCGACCTACGGCCTGTACACGATCGCGGGCTGGCCCTACGCCGGGCGCGGCAAGCCCGAGCGCCCGTTGCGCCGCGAGCTGGACGGGTTCGTGGCGCTCGGGGCGATCGGCTCGCTCGCCAGCACCGGGTTCCTGCAGCTGTCCCAGGTCGCGGCGAAGCTGACCGCGGGGGACACCGACGCCGGCCAGTACGCCTCGGCCATCGCGCTCGCCACGCCGGCCTCGCTGCTCGCCGCGTCGCTGACGCTGGTGCTGCTGCCGTCGATGTCCGAGGCGGTGGGCCGCGACGACCTGTCCGCGTTCCGGACGCGCACGGACAACGTCACGCGCGGGCTCGCGGTCATGCTGGTAGCCGCCTTCGGCGCGATCATGGTGTGCAGCCGGCTCATCGTGGGCGTCATCTGGGGCCCGCAGTACGCCGGCGCGGAGAAGCTGCTGCCGGTGCTCGCGGCCGCGGTGCTCGCCACCAACCTGTGCGTGGCCAGCGTGAACGCGCTGAACAGCCGCTCGCAGCGGGGCATGCTGATCAACACCATCGCCAGCTTCACGGGCATGTTCGTGGGCGTGGTGATCTGGGTCCTGGTGGCCCCGCGCCTGGGGTTGGCCGGCGTCGCGCTCGGCTACCTGTGCGGGTCCGTCGTGATCGCGACGATCCCGATCGCGACCGTGTGGCGCAAGGACGGCCACAAGTGGGGCCTGGTGTACGGGAAGGTGCTGCTGGGCGTGCTGCTGGCCGGCGGGCTCGTCGTCGCGGAGCACGCGTGGCACCTGCCACTGGTGTTCGACGTGGTGTTCGCGGCCGCGTTCCTCGCCGTGTGGTGGGTGCTGAACCGCGCGGAGGTGGCGCGGCTGCCGATCCCGCGCCCGTGGCGGCGCGGCCGCCGGAGCTGACCGCGCCGCGGGTGGCTCAGGAAGACTTGCGGAAGAGGAAGAACGAGGACTGCAGGTCGACGTCCGCGGGCGGGTCGACCCGCTTCTCGAGCGTCCACTCCGGCCGCTGCGCCTCGACCCACTTCGTGAAGTCGCGGTGCCGCTCGTGCGCCGCCCGCTCGTCGTCGGACGTGGCGGTGTCGCAGACGACCACGTACCGCTCCGCGCTGTCGAACAGCCGGGTCATGTACGCCGCGAAGATCTCGTCCTCGATCAGGTGGAAGATGACCTCCATCGACAGCGCGAGGTCGGCGCGCAGCCAGCCGGCCGGGTCGGCGATGGCCGACGGGTCGTACGCGAGGAAGCTCTTCGTCTCGTCGCCGCGGAAGCGCTCGATGCACGTGCGCACGGCGGTCGGCGACGGGTCCACCCCGAGGTAGCGCGGGTACTTCGCGAGCGACAGCTGGTTGCCGTCCCCGCAACCCAGGTCGATCACGGACGTCACGCCCAGCTCGGCGACCCAGTCGTTGACGATCTCGGCCTTCCACTCGGCCTGCCGGCCGTAGGAGCCGGCACCGGAGTTGCCACCGGTCGCGTAGCGGTTCTCCCAGTAGGTGGCCGTGCTGCGGAACGTGCGTCGCCGCACCTCGCGGACCACGGGCATGTGGCTGAGGGTCGTCATGACCGATCGAATACTCACGGCGCAGGACCATATCGCAGCCGGGCCTTTCGGCCCTGCTTCGGTCTCGGTTCCACCTCCGGGCAACCTGAGCACCCCTGCGGCGCGTGGGCATGGCATGAACACTGGGGGCCCGAGCGGGCAAGTACCTGACATGAGCGAGCAGCCGCGAAGGATTCTCTGCGTCTCCTTCTCCGACATCAGTGCCGACTCCCGGGTCCTTCGCCAGCTGGACGTGCTGGCCGAGCTCGCCGACGTGACCACGGTCGGCTTCGGCGACAAGCCCGCCGCGGCGACCGAGCACCTCGAGATCGACCCGGCGCTGGTGTCACTGCCGCGCACGCCGGCCGGGGTGGCCCTGCTGGCGCTGCGCCGCCACGAAGCGGTCGAGCTGCGGGCGCCCGCCGTTCGGGAGGCGCTGCGCCTGGTCGGTGCGCGGAGCTTCGACCTGGTGGTGGCGAACGAGGCCCGGGCCATGGCGGTGGCCCACCGGGTCGCGCGGGGCGCGCCGGTCGTCGCGGACATGCACGAGTGGGCGCCCGAGGAGCGCACGCACGTCCGCTCGTGGCGGCTGCTGATCAAGCCGTTCATGGCGCACCAGTGCGCCAAGTACCTGCCCCGGATGGCGGCGTTGACGGTGGTGAACGACTCGATCGGCGCGATGTACGAGACGCACTTCGGCGTGCGCACGCACACGGTGCGCAACGCGAGCGCGTACCGCGAGCTGGCGCCGAGCGCGGTGACCGAGGATCGGATCCGGCTGGTGCACAGCGGTGGCGCGGTGCCCGGCCGCAACATCGAGGCGCTCGTCGAGGCCGTCGGCCTGCTCGACGAGCGGTTCACGCTCGACCTCTACCTGGTGCCGGCCCGCGACGGCGGCCGGTACCTCGACGGCCTGCGTGCGCTGATCGCCCGCGAGCCCCGCGTGACGCTGCACCCGCCGGTGCCCACGACCGAGCTGGTCGACACGCTCAACGCCTACGACCTCGGCGTCTACAGCCTGCCGCGGCTCACCCCGAACCACTGGCTCATGCTGCCCAACAAGATCTTCGACTTCGTCCAGGCGCGGCTCGGCGTCGTGTTCGCGTCGGCCCCGGAGACCGACCGGCTGATCAGCGAGCACGACCTCGGCGCGATCGCCCCGGACGCGTCCGCGCGAGCCCTGCGGGACACGCTCGCCACGCTGACCGCCGACCGGGTGCGGCAGGTCAAGGACAACGCCGACCTCGCGGCCAAGGCCCTCAGCTCGGCCGAGGACGCCGCGGTGACCTACGAGGTCGTGGGCAAGCTGCTGCGGGCGCGGTGAGTCAGTCCGCCGTCAGGACGCCGGCCGCCTCCGTGTACGTCGCGCCGGTCAGCGGGCACACCCAGTGGCCGTCCTCCTCGCGCAGCGGCGCGCCGGCCATGCCGACCCAGCCGATGCGGCGCGCGGGCACGCCCGCCACCAGCGCGAAGTCCGGCACGTCCCTGGTGACCACGGCGCCCGCGGCCACGGTGGCCCACGCGCCGATCCGCACCGGCGCCACGCACACCGCGCGCGCGCCGATCGCCGCGCCCCGGTCGATGGTCACGCCGACGGGCTGCCAGTCCGCGGCGCTCTTCTGGCTGCCGTCCGGGTTGATCGCGCGCGGGTAGGTGTCGTTCGTCAGCACGACCGCGGGGCCGATGAACACGCCGTCGGCGAGCTGCGCGGGCTCGTACACGAGCGCGAGGTTCTGGACCTTGCAGTTGTCGCCCAGCCGCACGCCGGTGCCGATGTAGGCGCCGCGCCCGACGATGCAGTTCACCCCGAGCTGCGCGTCCTCGCGCACCTGCGCCTGGTGCCAGATCTTGGTGCCCTCGCCGAGCTTCGCGTTATCCGCGACGTCGGCGCTGTCGGCGATGAAGGCCATGTCCCTCACGCCTTCCCGATCGCGCGGTAGCGCACGCCCGGCCAGCGCTGTGCCGAGCTCACCCGGCGGCCGTCCACGAACGTGGCGACGCCGGGCAGGTCGTCCGGTCCCAGGTTCGCGTACTCCGCGTGGTTGGCCTGCACGACGGCGGCGTCGGCCTTCTCGCCGAGGTGGTAGGGCTCGAAGCCGAACCCGCGCAGCTCCTCGTCGGTGTACATGGGGTCGTGCACGAGCGCGGTGGCGCCGCGGTCGCGCAGCGCAGCCACGGTGGCGAACACGCCGGAGAACGCGGTCTCCTTGACCCCGCCCCGGTAGGCCGCGCCCAGCACGACGACGCGCTGGCCGGTCAGCTCGCCGTGCACGCCTTCGAGCAGCCCGATCGTGTAGTCCGGCATCGCGGCGTTGGCCTCGCGGGCCGCGCGCACGACGGTCGCCTCCGGGTCGTTCCACAGGTACAGCCGCGGGTAGACCGGGATGCAGTGGCCGCCGACCGCGATGCCGGGCTGGTGGATGTGGCTGTACGGCTGCGAGTTCGAGGCCTCGATGACCTGGTAGACGTCGATGCCGGCGGTCGCGGCGAAGCGGGCGAACTGGTTGGCCAGGCCGATGTTGACGTCGCGGTAGGTGGTCTCGGCGAGCTTCGCGAGCTCGCTGGCCTCCGCGGAGCCGAGGTCCCACACGCCGTTGGGCCGGTCCAGGTCGGGGCGGTCGTCGAAGTCCAGGACGGCCTCGTAGAACTCCGCCGCCCGCTCGGCGCCGGCCGGCGAGAGCCCGCCGATCAGCTTGGGGTACTTGCGCAGGTCCGCGAAGACGCGGCCGGTGAGCACGCGCTCGGGGGAGAAGACGAGGTGGAAGTCGCTGCCCTCGGTCAGCCCGGAGCCCTTCTCGAGCATGGGCTTCCAGCGGTTGCGGGTGGTGCCGACCGGCAGCGTGGTCTCGTAGGACACCAGGGTGCCCTTGGTGAGGTGGCGGGCCAGCTCCTCGGTGGCCCCGTCCATCCAGCCGAAGTCCGGCCGCGCCTCGTCGTCGACGAACAGCGGCACGACGAGCACCACGGCGTCCGCGCCGGGTACCGCGTCGCCGTAGTCGGTCGTGGCCCGCAGGTGGCCCGCCGGCACGAGCTCGCTCAGCTTGTCCTGCAGGTGCGCCTCGCCGGGGAACGGCTCGACCGCACGGTTGACCAGGTCCACGACCGTTGCGTTCACATCGACGCCGACGACCTCGTGGCCCTTGGCGGCGAACTGCACGGCGAGGGGAAGGCCGATCTTCCCCAGGGCGATGACTGCGATTTTCACGCGTCGCAGCCTAAACGGCCCTCCCCACCGGCGCCTCGCTGGTACGCCGGTAGCCTTCCGGTGTCAATACGAGATCTCTGGAGGCGACGTGGGCGACCAGCGGGATGTGTGGCTGGTGGTGCCGGTTTACAACGAGGCGCCGGTCATCGCCGACGTCGTGCGCGAGGTCCGTGCGACGTTCCCGAACGTGGTCTGCGTGGACGACGGCAGCAAGGACCGCTCCGCCGAGCAGATCCGCCTGTCCGGCGCGCACCTGGTGCGCCACCCGGTGAACCTGGGCCAGGGCGCGGCGATCCAGACCGGCATCGACTACGCGCGCGCCCAGCCGGGCGCGCAGGTGTTCGTCACGTTCGACGCGGACGGCCAGCACCAGGTCAAGGACGTCGAGCGGATGGTGGAGCGGCTGCGGCACGAGCCGCTGGACATCGTGCTGGGCACCCGCTTCCACGGCGTGACCGACCACATCCCGTTCCTGAAGCGGTTCGTCCTCAAGACCGTCGTGTTGCTCTCGCCGGCGCTGCGCAAGCTGAAGCTGACCGACGCGCACAACGGGCTGCGGGCGTTCAACCGGACCGTCGCCGAGGGCATGAACATCACGCTGAACGGCATGGGACACGCGTCGCAGATCGTCGAGATGATCGCGCACGAGGAGTGGCGGGTGGCCGAGGAGCCGGTGACGATCCTCTACACCGAGTACTCGATGGCGAAGGGCCAGTCCCTGATCAACGGCGTGAACATCCTGTTCGACGCCCTGCTGCGGACGAATGCCAGGAGGTAGCGCACATGTTGATCCAGTACCTGCTCATCCTGGCCGTCGTGCTGCTGGTGATGTTCTTCCTGCGCCACCACGGCACCAGCCGCTCGGGCGCGATGGTCAAGCTCGGCTTCGCGCTGTTCCTCGTCTTCGGGGTGGTCGCGGTCCTCGCGCCGAACCAGGTCAGCCGGCTCGCGTCCCTGGTCGGCGTCGGCCGCGGCACCGACCTGGTGCTCTACGCGATGGTGGTTGCGTTCGGCTTCGCCACGATCAACACGTACCTGCGCTTCAAGGAGCTGGAGCTGCGCTACGCGCGGCTGGCCCGCGCGATCGCCCTGCGCAGCGCGGAGAGCCCGGAGCCGTCGGACACGGAGCACGACGGCACCCTGCACTGACCCGTCAGGTCAGCTTGCGGAAGTACTCCACGGTCCGGCGCACGCCCTCGGCGATGTCCACCGCCGGGCGCCAGCCCAGGTCGGCGGCCGCCGCGGTCGCGTCGAGGGCCGAGGCGCGCAGGTCGCCGAGGCGGGCGGGGGCGATCTCCGGCTCGTCCGGGGCGTTGGCCGCGTCGGCGACGAGCGTGTGCAGCTCGCGGTCCGAGGTCTGCACGCCGGTGCCGATGTTGTAGCGCCGCCCGCCGCCGGCCGGGCCCGCGGCGGCGACGAACGCCGACACCACGTCGCCGACGTAGACGTAGTCGCGGGTGTTGGCCCCGTCGCCGAAGACCATGGTCGGCCGGCCGGTCAGCAGCGCCCCGGCGAAGATCGCCACCACGCCGGCCTCGCCGTGCGGGTCCTGGCGCGGGCCGTACACGTTGGCGAGCGCGAGGTGCGTGCACTCCAGGCCGTACAGCTCGCGGTAGGTGTTGAGGTAGACCTCGCCGGCGACCTTGCCCGCGCCGTAGGGCGACTTGGGGTTGATCGCGGCGGTCTCGTCGACCGGCAGGTCCTCGGGCGAGCCGTAGATCGAGCCGCCGGAGGAGGCGAAGACGACTTTGCGCGCGCCGGCCTTGCGGGCCGCCTCGGCGACCGCGATGGTGCCGATCACGTTGCGGGTGGCGTCGTCCTGCGGGTCGGTGACGCTGTGCCGCACGTCGATCTGGGCGGCCAGGTGGAACACGACCTCGGGCGCGACCTGCGCCACGGTGCCGGGGAGCGCGGGGTCGTTGATGTCCAGGCGGTGCACGGTGAGCCGGCCGCTGTCCCGGGCGTCGGTCAGGTTCGCGAGGCTGTCCCGGCAGAGGTTGTCCACGACGGCCACCTCGTGCCCGTCGGAGAGCAGCCGGTCGACCAGCGTCGATCCGATGAACCCGGCACCGCCGGTGACCAGAGCGCGCACGGCACTTCCCTTCCAGATCGCGGACGTCCCATCGTATGGGGGGCGGCGAGCGACCCGGTGGGCGGTTCGTGCCGGCCGGGATCAGCGCGGTGGTCGGCGCCGCCGGCGCCGCCCACCCGCGGCGAGGTGCAGGCACACCCCGACCACGACGAGCAGGAACCCGATCACCACGAGGACGGGGAACGCCAGCACGGCCCCGACCAGGAAGAGCACCACCCCGACGACGTCGACCGCGATGCGGGCGGCGAGGCGGAGGCGGGAGCGCTCGGGTGCCTCGTAGGCACGGAGCATCCGGGTCAGTGCGGGGTCGGACTCCTCGAACCACTGCTCGATCGCTCTGAGCTCGCGGTCCTCGTGGTGGCTCAGCATGGCGGCTCCACGCAAATTTGGTGCCTGGGTCACGCCCGCCCAGGGCCTGGGTTCCCTGTACCCGCTCGCCGAAACGGGAAAACCCGGTCGGACCATGATTTTCTACCTACCCGCTCTGCTCGGCGCGGGGAGGCGGGGCTCAGCCGAGGTAGCCCAGCCGCTTGCTGATCTCGTCCGCGCCGTGGATGAGGGTGGGCGCCTGCTCGTGCATCAGGATCTCGGTCAGCCGGTACGCCGGGCCCGACGCGCTCACCGCGGCGAAGACCTTGCCGTCGTGCCCGCGGATCGGGGCGGCGATGGCGTTCAGGCCGATCTCGTACTCCTCGCACGCGACCGCGTAGCCGCGCTCGTGCACCGTCGCCAGGTGCTCGGTGAGTTGCTTGCGCGTCGTGACGGTGTGCTGGGTGAACCGCTCCATCCCGAACGAGAGCAGCTCCGTGCGGCGCTTCTCGCTGCGGTAGGCCAGCAGCACCTTGCCGCTCGACGTGGCGTGCAACGGGGTCAGCCGGCCGACCCAGTTGTGCGCGGTCACCGCCGACGGCCCGCGCACCTGGTCGAGGTTGACCGCGTAGTGCGCCTCGCCGACCGCGATGTTGACCGTCTCGCCGAGCTCGCGCGCCAGCCGTTCGCACACCGGGCGGCTGTGCCGCGTCACGTCCATGCCGCCGGAGACCGCGCCCGCGAGCCGCACGATGCCAAAGCCCAGCCGGTACTTCCCCCGGTCCTCGGCCTGCTCCACCAGCCCGCGCGTCTCCAGCGCGTTGAGCAAGCGGAACGCCGTCGACTTGTGCACGTCGATCTCCGCGGCGACCTCGCTGACCCCGGCCTCACCCTGCCGCGCCAGGATCTCCAGCACGCTGATGGCCCGGTCGACCGACTGAACCCCGGTGCCGGTCTCCTTGTTGCTCATAGCGGAACTATAAGCGTTGTCGCGAACGCCGGCGGGAGCTACGCTCTGGGCACGCCATTGCGTATGACGAATCGAGTTTGGCTATGCGCAACGTCGAGTGGTTGCGGGACATCCGTTACGAGGTCATTCCCACCAACACGATCGAGGACGGCGTCGCCGGTTCCGTGCCGGCCGGCGTGACCGTCACGGTGACCGCGTCGCCGGCCAAGGGCCTCGACCCCACGATCGACCTCACCGAGCGGCTGACCAAGCGCGGCTACCGGGTCGTGCCGCACCTCTCGGCCCGGCTCGTCGTCGACCGGGCACACCTCGAGGAGATCGTCGACCGGCTCGTCACGGCCGGCGTGGACGACGTGTTCGTCCCGGCCGGCGACGCCGATCCACCCGCCGGCCGGTTCGACGGCGCGCTGCCGCTGCTCGCCGAGCTCACCGCGCTGGGCCGGCCGTTCCGCCACGTCGGGATCACCGGCTACCCGCAGAGCCACCCGTCGATCGACGACGACATCGTCGTGCAGGCCATGTGGGACAAGCGGGCGCATGCCACCTACATCGTGTCCAACCTGTGCTTCGACGCGAGGGCGCTGGCGAGCTGGGTGCACCGGGTCCGCCGCCGCGGCGTGGACCTGCCGATCCGGCTCGGGCTCGCCGGTCCCGTGGAGCGCACGAAGCTGCTCGCGATGGCCGGCAAGATCGGGGTCGCCGAGTCCGCCCGGTTCCTCGGCAAGCACCCCATGTGGTTCGCCCGCATGACGACCACGTACTCGCCGGACCGGCTGCTCACCCGCACCGCCGCCGAGCTGTCCACACCGGACGCCGCGATCGCGGGCCTGCACGTGTTCACGTTCAACCAGGTGGCGGAGACCGAGCGGTGGCGCCGCGGGCTCAGCCGATGAGCCGGGCCAGCTCCCGTTCCAGGCCCGCATCCCCCACAGGGACAACGGAAAGCGGCAACCCGAGCACGGCCGCCGCTTCGGCCGCCTGCGCGCGCAGCGTCCCGGTCGGCCGCTGGGCGAGCCAGACCACGCGGCGGTAGTGGCGGAAGTAGTCGTCGCGCAGCTCGGGGTACCGGTCCAGGCCGAGCTCGGCGACGACCGTGCGGCGGAACGAGCGGACGAGGAAGTCGGTCAGCACGTAAGTGCCGGGCTCGGCCTCGAACAGCGCCTTCAGCCGCTCGACGCCGGCGAACACGTCGTAGCAGTGCGCGCCGCCCAGCCGCGCCACGCCGCGGCGCGCGCACACCTCGTCGAGCGCGCCGTAGGTGCCGCAGTCGGCGAACGCGACGGCCACCCGGGCGTAGCCGGCCAGCGTGTCCAATGCGGACTCCACGGCGGCGGCGATCCGGTCGGGACGATCGTGCAGCAGCGGCGGCAGCGGGTGGACGTGCACCGGCCAGCCCCGCCGCGCGGCGATCTCGCCGACGTGGCGGGAGAGCGCGCCGCAGGCGACGATCGCGAGGTCAGCCGGGGAAGGCGAGCTGTTCGATGAAGCGGTCGTTGAAGTCCGGGCGGTCGGAGAGCTCGACATAGCGCACCTCCTCCAGCAGAGCCGTGGCGCCTGCGCGCTCGCGCATGGACAGCAGCGTCATCTTCGCGCCCTCGCCCGCCACGTTGCCCGCGCTGACGATGCGCAGCACGGAGATGTCCGGCACCAGCCCGATCCGCACCGCGTTCGCCGGCGAGAGGTACGAGCCGAACGAGCCCGCGAGCAGCACCTGCTGGATGTCCGCTGCGGACACGCCGAGCTCCTCGACCAGCAGCCGCCAGCCGGTGGCGATGGCCGCCTTGGCGAACTGCAGCTCCCGCACGTCGCGCTGGGACAGGAAGACCGCCGGCTCGCCGTCGTCGTGCCGGTGCAGCACGAACACCCGCTCCCCGTTGACCTCGCGGAGCCGGCCGGCCAGCCCGGGGAACTTCTCCTGCGCGGCGTCGACCGCGAGCAGCCGGCCGGAGGCGTCCAGCAGCCCGATCGCGACGAGTTCGGCGACCGCGTCCACGAGGCCCGACCCGCACAGCCCGGCCGGCTCGACGTCGCCGATCACCTGCAGGTGCACGTCCTCCTGGTCGATCTTGACGACCTCGACCGCGCCCGTCGCGGCCCGCATGCCGCAGCGGATGGCGGCCCCCTCGAACGCGGGGCCGGCCGGCGCCGCGGTCGCCAGCAGCCGCTGACCGTCGCCGAGCACGATCTCGCAGTTCGTACCCACGTCCACGAACAGCCGCAGGCGCTTGTCCCGGTCCATCCCGGACGCGAGCATCCCGGACACGATGTCGCCGCCGACGTACGCGCCGAGCGCGGGGAACGTGTAGGCGGGCGCGCCGGGGTGCACGGGCACGCCGAGGTCCGCGGCGAGCACGCGGGGGAGCGTGCGGGTGGCCATCACGAACGGCGCCACGCCGAGCGGCTCGGGGTCGATGCCCAGGGCCAGCTGCGTCATCGTCGCGTTGCCGGCCAGCGCCACCTCGTACACGCGCAGCGGGTCGACGGCGGCCTGCTCGCACACCTCGCGGGTGAGCGTGGCGAGCGTCTCGTGGGCCGCGGCGGTGAGCCGCGCGAGTGCGGCGGGGTCGAGCATCGTGGCGCTGATCCGGGTGATCACGTCCGCGCCGAACGGCTGCTGGCGGTTGAGCATCGAGGCCACCGCGGCGGGGGTGCCGGTGGACAGGTCGAGCAGCGTCGCGACGACCGTGGTGGTGCCCAGGTCGAACGCGATGCCGTAGCGCTCGCCGCTGGTGTCGCCCGGCTCGACGTCGATCAGCCGGTCGTCGACCACGACCGCGGTCACGGTGAAGTCGTTGTCCCGCAGCGCCTTCGGCAGGTTCCGCACCACGCGCAGGTCGACGGCCGGCTCGAGGTCGTCCAGCGCGGCCACCAGCCGCTCCACATCGGACTGCTGGTCGGCGAGGGATGGCTCGGTGAGCGTCACGCAGCGCTTCTGCACGGCCGGGCGCAGGATCACCTGCCGCCCGACGCCGACCGTGGCGGCCTTCGGCCGGGTCGTCAGTGGCGGCACTTCGACCGCCAGGTCCACGTCCGCCTTCGCCAGGCACGCGAGCCGCCAGCCCGCGGCCAGCTCGTCCGCCGAGAACGCGCGCGGATCCGATGTGGACACCTCGACCGGGCCGTCGATGCGCACCTTGCACTTGCGGCAGGTGCCGTGCCCGCCACAGGTGGAGTCGATGGCGATCCCGTGCCAGCTGGCCGCGTCGAACACGGACACCCCAGCCGGCACCCGAACCTCCCGATCATTCGGGGAGAAGGAGATCCGCACCCGGTCAGCCATGTGAACCGCACCGCCCCACTCCGCGAGTCCCCCGTTCTCGACCGCGAGTCCCCCGTTCGCATGGCGGGAACGGGGGACTCGCGAGCCGCAGCGGGGGACTCGCGTGCCGCAGCGGGGGACTCGCGTGCCGCAATGGGGGACTCGCGGGGGTCATGGTGCGCTGGTCTCGGCGGCTGTTCTCAGTTTGGCGCGGTGGGCGGCTATCCAGGCGGCGCCCCAGTCGTCGTTGCCCAGTAGCAGGTCCGCGGCCTTGACGGCCTCGACCATCGCCGGGCTGCGGGCGTCCATGATCGCCGAGGTGAGTCCGCAGCGCATGGCGATCGGCAGGAACGTCGCGCCGAGCACGGCCCGGTTCGGCATGCCGAACGACACGTTGCCCGCGCCGAGGGTCATGTTCACGCCGAACTCCTCGCGGATGAGCGCGATCGTGTCAAGCGTCTTGTTGACCAGCGTGGTGTCCGCGCCGATCGGCATCGCCAGCGGGTCGATCACGATGTCGGCGAGCGGGATCTCGTACCGGCCGACCGCGACGTCGATGATCTTGCGGGTGATCTCGAGCCGCTTGCGCGGGTCGTCGGGGATCTCGTCCTCCTCGTTGGGCAGCGCGATCACCGCGGCGCCGTAGCGGCGCACCAGCGGGAGGATCTCGTCGAGCCGCTCCTGCTCGCCGGTCACCGAGTTCACCAGCGGCTTGCCCTGGTAGACCTCCAGCGCGGCCTCGAGCGCGCCGACGACCGACGAGTCGATCACCAGCGGCAGGTCGGTCAGGCCCTGCACCATCTTGACGGCCGAGCTCAGCAGCTCCGCCTCGTCGGTGAGCGGCACGCCCATGTTCACGTCGAGCACCATCGCGCCGCCCGCGAGCTGCTGGGCCACGTCGACCTCGATGCGGGACAGGTCGCCGGCGCGGAGCTGCTGCTGGAACCTCGACCGGCCCGTCGGGTTGATCCGCTCGCCGATGACGCAGAACGGCTCCGCCGGCCCGATCGTGACGGTCCTGGTCGCCGAGGAGATGACGGTCTGCATGGGACGCTCCCGACTCAGACTGCCGCGACGCGGCGCTTGTGGATGAGCTCCTTGGCGCGCTTGACGGCGGCGGACGCGTCGGCCGCGTACCCGTCGGCGCCGACCGCGTCCGCGTACTCCTGGGTGACCGGCGCGCCACCGACCATCACGATCACCTTGTCCCGCAGGCCCGCCTTCTCCAGCGCGTTGATGTTGGCCTTGAACATCGGCATGGTCGTGGTGAGGAACGCGGAGAAGCCGACCACGTCGGGCTTGTACTCCTCGATCGCGGCGACGAACTTCTCCGGCGCGACCTGCACGCCGAGGTCGATCACGTGGAAGCCGGCGCCCTCGAGCATGATGTTGACGAGGTTCTTGCCGATGTCGTGCACGTCGCCCTTGACCGTGCCCATCAGGAAGGTGCCGACGGTCTCCACGCCCGTGTCCGCAAGCAGCGGCCGCAGCACGTCGAGCGCGCCGCTCATGGCCTTGCCGGCGATCAGCATCTCGGGCACGAAGAAGTCGCCGCGCTCGAACCGGGCGCCGACCTCCTCGAGCGACGGGATGAGCGCGTCGAAGAGCATGGTCTCCGGCAACATCCCCGAATCGAGGCCGATGTGGGTCAGTTCGAGCACGCGCGGCGCGTTGCCGACGAGGGTCTCGTCGTACAGGGCCTTGAGGATCTCGTCGGGGCTCATGGCTGTGCCCATGGTTGGCTCCGTTCGCTCACGGCTTGGCCTTTCCTGGTCTGTATCCGAGCTGGCGGGAGATGGCGCCGGTGTCGGTCGCGAGCTGCTCGCCGAGGTGGGTCACGTCGGCCTCGGTGATGCGCGTGGTGGGGCCGGACACGGAGACCGCGGCGACCACGGTGCCGTCGCGGGCGTGCACGGGAGCGGCGACGGCGACGAGCCCCTCCTCGAGCTCCTCCCACGTCATCGCCCAGCCGCGGCGGACCGTTTCCGCGAGGTCGGCCTCCAGGCCGGCCCGGGACAGCGGCCGGCCGCGCGGCGACATGGGCAGCTCACCGTCCGGTAAGGACATCACCTTGTAGGCGTAGAAGATCTTGCCCAGCGCCGAGCGGTGCGCCGGCACGGTCACGTCGAGCCAGTTGGTGAGGCCGAGCAGGTAGCTGGAGTCGACCTGGGCGACCTGCACGACCTCGTCGCCGCGGGGCACCGCGAGGTTCACGGTCTCGCCGGTCCGCTCGCCGATCAGGTCGAGGGCCGGCTGCGCCACGTCGAGCAGGTCCTGGGACGTGTCGTGCTGGGCGGCGTACACGGCGAACAGCGGCCCCGCACGGAACAGGCCCGCGCGGTCGCGGCGGACCAGCCGGTTGCGTTCCAGCGCGTGCAGCAGCCGCGAGGTCGTCGACTTCGCGAGGCCGAGCTCGTCGACGAGGGACGTGAACGTGCGTGGCTCGCCGGACTCCACGATGACGGCGAGCAGCGCCGCCGCCCGGTCCACGGCCTGGCTCCCGGCCGGCACGGTCACGTGACCTCCTGCATCATGCAGAGTTCCATATCATGGAACCACAGTTCCATAACACGAGCGTAAGATCCGGCGAGACCGGCCGTCAAGGGAGTGCGTCGAGGGAGAGCGATGTTCCGCAACCAGCTGCCGCGTTACGAGATCCTGTCCGCGGACGCGATGGAGGTGCTCGACTCCGGGTGGCGCCGGATCGTGTCCGAGATCGGGGTCGAGTTCCTCTCCGACCGGGCGCTGGAGCTGTTCCGCAAGGCCGGGCAGCAGGTCGAGGACAACAACGTCCGGTTCGATCCGGACTTCCTGCTGGAACAGGTGAAGCTGGCCCCGCGCGAGTTCGACGTGCAGGCCCGCAACCCCGCCAACAGCGTGCACATCGGCGGGGACGGCATGGTCTTCGGCGGCGTCTACGGGCCGCCGTTCGTGCGCGAGGGCGAGGTGCGCCGCGACGGCTCGCTCGCCGACTTCGAGAACTTCGCCAAGCTCGCGCAGAGCTTCCCGATCCTGGACACCGCGGGCGGGGTCATCTGCGAGCCGAACGACGCGCCGCTGGACTCCCGGCACCTCGACATGACCTACGCGTTGCAGACCCTGACCGACAAGTTCTACATGGGCAACGTCGTGTCCGCGGTGAACGCGGCGGACACGATCCGGATGACGGAGATCCTCTTCGGCGGCCGGGACGCCATCGAGCGGACGCCGGCCACGATCTCGCTCATCAACTGCAACTCGCCGCTGCGCTGGGACGACCGCATGCTCGAAGCGCAGTTCGAGTACACCGCGGCGAACCAGCCGGTCGTGCTCACGCCGTTCCTGCTGATGGGTGCGATGTCCCCGGTGTCCATTCCGGCCACCCTCGCCCAGCAGATGGCCGAGGCGCTGTCCGGTATCGCGCTCTCGCAGCTGATCCGGCCGGGCGCGCCGGTCATCTTCGGCTCGTTCCTGTCCAACATCGACATGCAGTCCGGCTCGCCGTCGTTCGGCACCCCGGAGTCGGCCGTCGGCCTGCTGTGCACGGGCCAGATCGCCCGCCGGTTCGGGCTGCCGGTGCGGTCCGGCGGCGGGCTGACCTCCAGCCAGACGGCCGACGCGCAGGCCGCCTACGAGGGCCTCATGACGATGCTGCCGACGTTCCTCGCCGGCATCAACTGGGTCATGCACTCCGCCGGCTGGCTCGAGGGCGGGCTCGTCTCGTCGTACGAGAAGTTCGTCATCGACGTGCAGGTGCTGGAGATGCTGCAGCAGGAGTTCCGTCCACTCGAGATCACCGAGGAGTCGCTGGCCTTCGGCGCGCACGCCGAGGTCGGGCACGGCGGCCACTTCCTCGGCGCGGCACACACGCTGGAGCGGTTCCGCACCTGCTTCTACCGGCCGTTCCTGTCCAGTTCGGACAACTACGAGCGGTGGGTCCGCAACGGCGCCAAGGACACCGCCGCCCGTGCCGGGGACGTCGCGCGCAAGAAGCTCGACGAGTACGAGCAGCCGCCGCTGGACGACGCGATCCGTGAGGAGCTGGCCGAGTACGTCACCCGACGTCGCAAGGAGTTGGGTGACTGATGGAGAACCATCCGGATTTCCTCTGGCGCAACCCCTCGCCGAAGTGGTCCTACGACGTGGTGATCGTCGGCGCGGGCGGGCACGGGCTCGCGACCGCGTACTACCTCGCCCGCAACCACGGGATCACCAACGTCGCCGTGCTCGACAAGGGCTGGCTCGCCGGCGGGAACATGGCCCGCAACACGACGATCATCCGCTCGAACTACCTGTGGGACGAGAGCGCGGGGATCTACGAGCACGCGCTCAAGCTCTGGGAGGGCCTGTCCGAGGAGCTGGACTACGACATCCTGTTCAGCCAGCGCGGCGTGCTCAACCTCGCGCACACGCTGGGCGACGTGCGCGAGGGCCGGCGCCGGGTGTACGCGAACCAGCTCAACGGGGTCGACGCGGAGTGGCTCGATCCGGGGCAGGTCAAGGAGTTCTGCCCGATCGTCGACATCTCGCCGGACGTGCGCTACCCGGTGCTCGGCGCGACCCTGCAGCCGCGCGGCGGGATCGCCAAGCACGACCACGTGGCGTGGGCGTTCGCCCGCGGCGCGGACCGCCTCGGCGTGGACCTGCTCCAGGGCTGCGAGGTGACCGGGTTCGTCCGCGACGGCGACCGGGTGGTCGGGGTCGAGACGTCGCGCGGGCCGATCCGGGCGGGCGCGGTGGCGCTCGCGTCGGCGGGGCACTCGTCGGTGCTCGCGTCGCGGGCCGGGCTGCGGCTGCCGATCCAGAGCCATCCGTTGCAGGCGCTGGTGTCCGAGCTGCTCGAGCCGGTGCACCCGTGCGTGGTGATGTCCAACCACGTGCACGTCTACGTCAGCCAGGCGCACAAGGGCGAGCTCGTGCTGGGCGCGGGGATCGACCCGTTCAACTCCTACGCGCAGCGCGGCTCGGTGCACGTGATCGAGCACCAGCTGGCCGCCGCGCTGGAGCTGTTCCCGATCTTCGGGCACGCGCACGTGCTGCGGACGTGGGGCGGGATCGTGGACGTCTCGCCGGACGCGTCGCCGATCATCGGGCCGACGCCGCTCGCGGGGCTCTACGTCAACTGCGGCTGGGGAACCGGCGGGTTCAAGGCCACGCCCGCGTCGGGCTGGGTGTACGCGCACACGATCGCGACCGGCGAGCCGCACGCGTTGAACCGGCCGTTCGGGCTGGACCGGTTCACCACCGGCGCGCTGATCGACGAGCACGGCGCGGCCGCGGTCGCGCACTGAGGGGGATGGCGTGCTGCTGATTCGATGTCCCTGGTGCGGCGACCGGGACGAGGTGGAGTTCTCCTACGGCGGCCAGGCCGGGGTGTCCTATCCGGACGATCCGGACCGGCTCCCGGACGCGGAGTGGGCCGAGTACGTGTTCGTCCGGGACAACCCGAAGGGCCCGTTCGCGGAGCGCTGGGTGCACACCAGCGGGTGCCGCCGCTGGTTCGACGCCGTGCGCGACACGGTGACCCACGAGTTCCTGCGGGACCGCACATGAGGCTCCCGGTGGGCGGGCGGATCGACCGGTCGGCGCCGCTGACGTGCACCGTCGACGGGGTGTCCTACAGCGGGTTCCGCGGCGACACGGTCGCGTCGGCGTTGCTGGCGAACGGCGTCACGCAGGTCGGGCGCAGCGCCTACCGCGGCCGGCCGCGGGGGATCGTCGACGCGGGTGTCGCCGAGCCGAACGCCCTGCTCCAGGTCGGCCCGGAGCCGATGCGGCCGGCCACCACGGTGGAGCTGTCCGGCGGGCTGGTCGCCGAGACGCTCTCCGGCCGTGGCCGGCTGACCGAGCCGAACGACGACCGGTACGACAAGTCGCACGCGCACTGCGACGTGCTCGTCGTGGGCGCCGGGCCGGCGGGGCTCGCGGCCGCGCTCGAGGCCGGCCGGTCCGGCGCGCGGGTGATCCTCGCCGACGAGCAGCCCGAGCCCGGCGGCTCCGCGCTGTCCACTCCGGACCGGTGGGCGTGGCTCGACGCGACGCTGGCCGAGCTCGCCGGACTCGAGGAGACCCGCGTGCTGAGCCGGGCCACGGTGTTCGGCTACTACGACCACAACTACCTGACGATCGCGCAGCGCCGGGCCCGCGGCGGGCGGCTGTGGCACGTGCGGGCGGGCCGGGTCGTGCTGGCCACCGGCGCGCACGAGCGGCCGCTGGTGTTCGCCGGGAACGACCGCCCGGGCGTCATGCTCGCGGGTGCGGTGCGGACCTACCTCAACCGGTACGCGGTCCGGCTCGGCACGCGGGCCGTGGTCTGCACGAACAACGACAGCGCGTACGCCACCGCGCTCGACCTGCTCGCGTCCGGTGTGGACGTGCTGGTGGCGGACGCCCGGGACGAGTCGGCGCGGGCGGCGGCGGTGCGCGCGGCGGGCGGCGACGTCCGGTTCGGCACGGTCGTGGTCGGCACCGAGGGCGACTCGGCGGTGACGGCCGTGCTCCTCGGGAACTCGGCCGGCGGCGGGCCGGTCGAGTCGTGGCCCTGCGACCTCGTGGCGGTGTCCGGTGGCTGGAACCCGGTCGTGCACCTGCACAGCCAGGCCGGCGGCACGCTGCGCTACGACGAGACCATCGCCGCGTTCGTGCCGGACCGCGCCGTCCAGGCCAACGTGTCCGTGGGTGCCGCCAACGGCGAGCTCGACCCGGTCCGGACACTGTGGACGATCCCGGCGCCGGACGGCGGCTGGCACGACCACTTCGTCGACCTGCAGCGCGACGCGACCGTGGCCGACGTGCTGCGCGCGACCGGCGCCGGCATGCGGTCCGCCGAGCACGTCAAGCGCTTCACGACGATCGGCACCGCGCACGACCAGGGCAAGACGGCCGGGGTCAACACGCTCGGCGTCATCGCCGAAGCGCTCGGCGCGGGCCCGCCCGGGCCGACCACGTACCGCCCGCCCTACACCCCGGTGCCGTTCGCGATGCTCGCCGGCCGCGACCGCGGGGCGCTGCACGACCCGGCGCGGGTCACCGCGATCCATGGCTGGCACGTCGCGCACGGCGCGGAGTTCGAGAACGTCGGCCAGTGGCGGCGGCCGTGGTACTACCCGCGGCCCGGCGAGGACATGACCGCGGCCGTGCTGCGCGAGTGCCGGGCGGCCCGCGAGGGCGTCGGCATGCAGGACGCCTCCACGCTCGGCAAGATCGAGATCGTCGGGCCGGACGCGGGCGAGTTCCTGAACCGCATGTACACCAACGCTTTCAAGAAGCTGCCGGTGGGCACCGCGCGCTACGGCCTGCTGTGCAAGGCCGACGGCATGGTGTTCGACGACGGCGTGGTGGCGCGCCTGGCACCGGACCGCTACCTCGCCACGACCACCACCGGCAACGCCGCGGCCGTGCTCGACTGGTTCGAGGAATGGCTGCAGACCGAGTGGCCGGCCCTGCGGGTGCGGCTGACGTCGGTGACCGAGCAGTGGGCGACGATCGCGGTCGTCGGCCCACGCTCGCGCGCGGTGCTCGCCGCGCTGGCGCCGGACGCGGTCGACCTGCCGTTCATGGCATTCGCCGACACCACGCTCACCAACGGCGTGCCGGCCCGGATCGCGCGCATCAGCTTCTCCGGCGAGCTGGCGTTCGAGGTCAACGTCGCCACCTGGTACGGGCTCGCGGTGTGGGAGGCGGTGTACGCGGCGGGGGCCGAGTTCGACATCACGCCGTACGGCACGGAGACCATGCACGTGCTGCGCGCGGAGAAGGGCTACCCGATCGTCGGGCAGGACACCGACGGCACGGTCACGCCGATCGACCTCGGCATGGAGTGGATCGTGTCCAAGCGCAAGCAGTTCGTCGGTAGCCGGTCGCTGCGCCGGCCGGACACCGCACGGGCGGACCGCAAGCAGCTCGTCGGTCTGCTGCCCGTCGACCCCACCGAGCTGCTGCCCGAGGGGGCGCAGCTGGTCGCGGACGGCGCGCCGCCGGAGCCGCCCGTGCCGATGCTCGGCCACGTGACGTCCAGCTACCGCAGCGCGGCGCTGGGCCGGACCTTCGCCCTGGCGCTGGTGAAGAGCGGCCGCGACCGGCTCGGCCAGGTGCTGGCTGCGCCGCTGGGTGACCGCACGGTCGCGGCCACCGTGGTGGAACCGGTGCTCTACGACCCGGAAGGAACCCGCCGCGACGGCCCCCCAGCCCCCGCGAGTCCAACGCCCGGAACCCGCGAGTCCAACGCTCCGGTAGGGCGAGTCCAACGGTCGCCGGCCGGCGGGAACGTCGGACTCGCGGGTCGGGAGCGTTGGACTCGCGGGTCGGGAGGGTTGGACCCGCGGGAGGTCCGGTTTCTCACGATGATCAACGTCCGGACGACCGGGCAGACGCTGCTCGGGGTCGCGACGCCCGCGCCCAACCGAGTGGTGGCCGTGGGGGAGCGGGCGATCCTCTGGCTGGGCCCCGACGAGTACCTCGTCGTCGCCCCGGACGGCGACGAGGTGGCGGAGCTCGCGGGGGAGTCCGCGGAGTCGGTTGTCGACGTCTCGGCCAACCGCACGACGATCGAGCTGTCCGGCCCGCACGCCCGCGACGTCCTCGAGCAGGGCATGTCGATCGACCTGCACCCACGGGCGTTCGGGCCTGGCCACTGCGCGCAGACGCTGCTGGCCCGCGCGCAGGTAATCCTGCGGCAGGTCGACGACGAGCCGACCTACCATGTGCTGGTGCGCGGGTCGTTCGCGCCGTACCTCGCAGACTGGCTGGTCGACGCCTCCAAGGAGCTTCAGTAGTGCCCATCTCCGTGTTCGAGCTGTTCTCGGTCGGCATCGGACCGTCCTCTTCGCACACGGTCGGCCCGATGCGGGCCGCGCGGACGTTCGTGGCCGGGCTCGCCGACGACGGGCTGCTGGCGTCGGTCACGTCGGTGCGTGCCGAGCTGTTCGGTTCGCTCGGCGCCACGGGGCACGGGCACGGCAGCCACCGTGCGGTGCTGCTCGGGCTCGCCGGCGAGCAGCCGGAGACCGTCGACACGGATGCCGTCGCCGACCTGGTCGACCGGATCCGTGCCGCCGGGCGGATCGCCTTGCTCGGTGCGCACAAGATCGCCTTCGACCCCGACGTGGACCTGGTGCTGCACCGGCGCAAGAGCCTGCCGTTCCATCCCAACGGCATGCGGTTCCGCGCCACCGGCGACGGCTGGACCCGCGAGCGGACGTACTACTCGGTCGGCGGCGGCTTCGTCGTCGACGAACAGGCCCAGGGCGCCGACCGCATCAAGGTCGACGACACCGAGGTCGCCTACCCGTTCCGCACGGGCGCGGAGCTGCTCGCGCACTGCCGGCGCACCGGGCTCGCGATGAGCGACGTGATGCTGGCCAACGAGACCGCGTGGCGTACCGAGGACGAGGTGCGCGCCGGGCTCAGCCGGATCTGGGACGTCATGCAGGAATGCGTGCGGGCCGGGTACACCCACGACGGCGTGCTGCCGGGCGGGCTGAAGGTGCGCCGGCGGGCGCGGGAGATGTACGACCGGCTCTCGTCGGACCCGTTCTCCACCGACCCGCTGCGAGTCATGGACTGGGTGAACCTGTTCGCGCTGGCGGTCAACGAGCAGAACGCGTCCGGCGGCCGGGTCGTCACCGCACCCACCAACGGCGCGGCCGGCATCATTCCCTCGGTCCTGCACTACTACGCGCGCTTCGTGCCCGGCGCGACGCCGGCCGGCGTGATCCGGTTCCTGCTGACCGCGGGGGCGATCGGCGTGATCTACAAGGAGACCGCGTCGATCTCCGGCGCCGAGGTCGGGTGCCAGGGCGAGGTCGGCTCGGCGTGCTCGATGGCCGCCGGCGCTCTGTGCGAGGTGCTCGGCGGCACGCCCGAGCAGGTCGAGAACGCCGCCGAGATCGGCATGGAGCACAACCTCGGCCTGACGTGCGACCCGGTCGGCGGGCTCGTGCAGATCCCGTGCATCGAGCGCAACGCGATGGCGTCGGTGAAGGCGATCAACGCGGCGCGGATGGCCCTGCACGGCGACGGGAACCAGGTGGTGTCGCTGGACAAGGTCATCAAGACCATGCGCGAGACCGGCAAGGACATGAAGGTCAAGTACAAGGAGACGGCTCGCGGCGGCCTCGCGGTGAACGTGATCGAATGCTGAGCGACCTCGACACCGCGGTGGGGCTGTCCATCGAGACGCTCGCCGCCGCGCCGGACGCGGACTGGGACGCCCCCGCGGGTTCGCTGACGTGGACGTGCTGGGAGACCGTCGAGCACCTCGCCGACGACCTGTTCTTCTACGCCACCCAGCTCGGCCCGCGCCGCCCGCCACCGGACGGCGACGTGCCGTTCGTGCTCACCCGCCCGCGGCCGGCGGGGCCGCGCAACGTGATCTTCGCCGACCGCGCGGCCGGGGTGGCGGGACTCCTCCAGGTGCTCGACGCGTGCGCGGGCCTGCTCACCGCGATGGTCCGCACGCGGCCGCCGTCGGTGCGGGCCCACCACGTGTTCGGCCGCTCCGACCCGCCCGGCTTCGCCGCGATGGGCGTCGTGGAGACGCTGGTGCACACCCACGACGTCGCCGCGGGACTGGGCCTCGAGTGGACCCCGCCGGCCGACCTGTGCGACCGCGTGCTGACCCGGCTCTTCCCGGACGCCCCGGCCGGCGGCGACCGGTGGCAGACGCTGCTGTGGGCCACCGGCCGCGGGGAGCTGCCGGCGCGACCGCGGCAAGCGACCTGGCGCTGGGACGGCACGCCGCGCTGAGGAACCGGCGACGGTCACGGCCCGTCGGACCGTGCTGTGACGACCGAGCAGGAAACGACGAACGAACCCGCTCCCGAACCCCCTGCGGCCGCGCAGTGGCGGCCCAGCAGGCGGGCCAGGATCGCCGCGCTCGTGCTGGCGGTCCTGCTCGTCGCGGGCGTCACCGGCGGGATCCTCGCCACGAACCACAACGCGGCCGCGCCCGCGGCCGCCGTCCGCGCGTACGTCGAGGCCATCGCGCGCGGCGACGCGTCCGCCGCGAACCGCATGGTCGACCCGGCGAGCTTCGCCGACGGCGTCGACCCCGCCCTGCTGACCGACGAGGTGCTCCGCTCCGCGAAGCAGCGCATCGAGGTGGCGGAGGTGAACCTCAGCCCCGGCGAGGACCTGTCCGCCGACGTCGTCGACGTGCAGGTCGAGTACTCGCTCGGCAGGCAGGAGACCACGGTGCTGCTTCGCGCGAAGCGGGCCGGCACGACGGCGGGGGTGCTGCGCGACTGGCGGGTGATCGACCCGCTGCTCGTGCCCGTGCGCGTGGAGTCCACCGTCCCGCGGCTCGACACCGCCTCGCTCGGCGCCGCCACCGTCCCGGTCGGCGGTCCCGGCGGGAACGGCTGGCCCGAGCGCCGGTTCTTCGTCTACCCCGGCGTGTACGAGCTGCGTGGCCACGACTCCCGCTACCTGACCGCGGCGCCCCAGGACGTCGCCGCGACGAACACCGGGTACGACGAGCGCCCCGCGAACATCGACGGGCAGCTGGCCCGCTCGTATCTGTCGTACCAGGCCACGCCCGCGCTGACCGCCGCGGTGACCACCCGGCTCGACGCCCACGTGACCGCCTGCTTCGCCGCCGTGCCGAACGTCCCGCGCGACTGCCCGTGGCACGTGTACGCCTACGCGGACTTCGCCACCGGCATGCGGCTCGCCCGCCGGCCGCGGGTCGAGTCCATCGAGGCCTACCAGGTCGACTACCCGAGCGTCCGCGCGGCCGCGCAGCCGTTGCGCTTCACCACCGACGACGGCGAGCTCACCTACACCAACGAGGACGGGCAGCCGCGGCGCGAGAACTTCAGCGCCCACGGCCAGATCGGCGTCACCCCGGACGACGACCTGACCGTGACCTTCACCGGCGGGCTCTAGCGGCGGGCTCTAGCGGCGGGCGAAGTCCGGGGCGTGCTCGGGGCGGACGCCGTAGCCGATGGCGTACGCCGGGATCGCGCGCAGCTTCGGGAAGCGCCCGAGCAGGCGCAACGGCACCGGGGGCTTCTCGCGGTTCACCATGTCGAAGTCGCCCGCCACCGCGCGGCTGATCACCCGCGCGTGCAGGAAACGCTGCATGCCCTGCACGATCACCGTCGGCGGCATCCGGCGGCGCTGCACCTTCGCGAGGTCGGCCGTGGTGAGCGTGCCCTTGCGCAGCGGCTCGGCGAGCAGCGTCGCCGTCGCGACCGCGTCCTGCACGGCCAGGTTGATGCCCACCCCGCCGACCGGCGACATCGCGTGCGCCGCGTCGCCCAGGCACAGCAGGCCGTCGCGGTACCACCGGTCCAGCCGGTCGAGCCGGACGTCGAGCAGCTTCACGTCGTCCCACGACGCCAGCGCGTCCACCCGGTCGGCCAGCCACGGCGCGGCGCCGGCGATGCTCGCCACCATGTCGCGCACCGAGCCCTGGCGCTGCTCGGGGTCCGAGCCCTTCTTGATCAGCGTCGCGCTCTGCCAGTACGAGCCGCGGTCGAGCAGCACCGCCGCGCGGTGCTGGCTCACCACGCCGACCGCGCCCGTGGGGTCGGTCTCCTTGCGCGGCAAGCGGAACCACCACACGTCCAGCGGCGTGGGCCAGTCGCGCACGCGCAGCGCCGCGGCCTTGCGCAGCACCGACGTGCGCCCGTCGCACGCCACCGTCAGGTCCGCCATGATCCGCCCGGTCTCGCCGTCGCGGGTGCGGTACTCGGCGCCGGTGACCCGGCCGTCCTCGACGACCAGGCCGGTCGCCTCGGTGTTCATCCGCAGCGTGAAGGACGCCTCCTGCTTCGCCGCGCCGGCGAGCAGGTCCAGCAGGTCCCACTGCGGCACGAGCGAGACGTACGGGTGCTTGCGCTTGCGGCTGAGCTGGGTGAAGTCGGCGAACTTCATCGTGCCGTTGGCGTAGGGCACCTGCGCCTGCTCCAGCCGCCGTTGCGGCAGCTTCGCGAACTGCTCGCCGAGGCCCAGCTCGTCGAGCAGGTCCAGCGTCGACGGGTGCACGGTGTCGCCGCGGAAGTCCCGCAGGAAGTCGCCGTGCTTCTCCAGCACCGTCACCTCGATGCCGCCCCGGGCGAGCAGCAGCCCGAGCACGATCCCTGCGGGCCCGCCACCGGCGACGAGGCAGGTCGTCCGCTCGGTGTTCATGTTCCCTCCAGTGTGACCCTTGATTTCACCGTGTGTTGAATAAATTCAGCATGCACCGGACGGGGCGGCACGTCAAGGCGGATACGCTGATCGGGCCATGAGTACTGATCACGCGCCCGCCGACGTCCGGGCCCGCTTCTGTCCGTCGCCCACCGGAACCCCGCACGTGGGGCTCGCCCGCACGGTGCTGTTCAACTGGGCGTTCGCCCGGCACCACGGCGGCAAGCTGGTGTTCCGCATCGAGGACACCGACGCCTCGCGGGACTCCGAGGAGAGCTACCAGTCGCTGCTCGAGGGCCTGCGGTGGCTGGGCATGGACTGGGACGAGGGGCCCGAGACCGGTGGCCCGGACGGGCCGTACCGGCAGAGCGAGCGCGGCGAGATCTACGCCGACGTCGCGCGCCGCCTGCTCGAGGCGGGCGAGCTGTACGAGTCGTTCTCGACGCCCGAGGACGTCGAGGCGCGCCGCCGCGCGGCCGGGCAGGACCCCAAGCTCGGCTACGACAACGCCGACCGCGACCTGACCGACGCGCGGAAGGCCGAGCTGCGGGCGCAGGGGCGCGAGCCGGTGCTGCGGCTGCGCATGCCCGACGAGGACATCACGTTCACCGACCTCATCCGCGGTGACATCACGTTCAAGGCCGGCAGCGTGCCCGACCCGGTGCTCGTGCGGGCCAACGGCGCCCCGCTGTACACGCTGACGAACCCGGTCGACGACGCGATGATGCGCATCACCCACGTGCTGCGGGGCGAGGACCTGCTGCCCTCCACGCCCCGCCAGGTCGCCCTGTACGGCGCGCTGCGGCGGATCGGCGTCACGACGTACACGCCGTCGTTCGCGCACATGCCGCTGGTACGCGGGGAGGGCAACAAGAAGCTCTCCAAGCGCGACCCGGAGATGAACCTGTTCAACTACCGGGACCGCGGCTTCCTGCCCGAGGGGCTGCTCAACTACATCGCGCTGCTCGGCTGGGCGATCGCCGAGGATCGCGACGTCTTCACGATGGCGGAAATGATCGAGGCATTCGACATCTCCCGGGTGAGCTCCAACCCCGCGCGGTTCGATCTCAAGAAGGCCGAGGCGATCAACGCCGAGCACATTCGGCGGCTCTCCGACGCCGATTTCGTCGAGCGCGTCATTCCGTACCTCGTTTCCGCGAAGATCCTGCCGGACAATCCCGCTGACGAGCAGGTAAGGACGCTGACCGCCATTTCTCCGCTCGTTCGCGAGCGGGTGACGGTGCTTTCCGACGCCGCCGAGATGCTCCGGTTCCTTTTCGTCGGGGAAGCGGAGTTCGCGCCCGAGCCCGAGGCCGCCGCGAAGGCGCTCGGCGAGGCGGCCGGCCCGGTGCTCGACGCGAGCATCGCGGCCCTCGAGAAGCTCCCGGACTGGACCACGCCGGCCATCGAGGAGGCGCTCAAGACGGCGTTGGTCGACGGGCTCGGTCTCAAGCCCCGCAAGGCGTTCGCACCCGTCCGGGTGGCGGTCACGGGACGCACGGTGTCGCCGCCACTGTACGAGTCGATGGAGCTACTGGGCCGCGACCGGGCAATCGGGCGGTTGCGCAATGCGAGATCCTGAGCAGGGCGTAACGCGGACCTGACAACAAACGATATAGTTTATTCGACCTGGTCGGGCGGTTACAGACTTAATCGTGTCAGAAGACTAACAATCGCCTGGTTAGCCCATTCAAGATCTGCCGAACAGGGCCTAGCCTCGCCTGATGACCTTTGGGTTGGTTCCATTTCAGACGGAAGGCGCGCCGGCCGGGCACCGGGCCCGCGGCGCCGCGAGCGGTCTGGAACGCGAGCACCGGCCCATCCCGATTCGCGCGGTGTGCCTGGACATCGACGACACGTTGATCGACTTCACCAGCACCGCCCGGCAGGCACTGTGTGACCTGATCGGCCGCGACGACATGTGGTTCTGCTGGCAGCGCACGACCGACGAGCACGTGGCCCGCGTGGTGGCCGGCGAGCTGTCCTATGAGCACATGCACCAGGAGCGCACGAAGGCGTTCTTCGCCGACCTCGGCGCGCTGCTCGACGACGAGCTCGTGGCGGACCTCGAGCGGCGGCGCAACACCCGATTACACGCGTCGTGGCGGCTGTACGACGACACGCTGCCGTGCCTGGACTGGCTGCGCGCGGCCGGCGTGAAGCTCGCCGCGGTGACCAACGCTTCGGGCTCCCACCAGCGCGCGAAGCTCGACACGCTCGGCATCGGCCGCTTCTTCGACACGGTCGTGATCGCGGGCGAACTCGGTGCGGCGAAACCGGATCCGGTGATCTTCCACACCGCCTGCGCCCGCCTCGGCGTGCCCGTCGAGGCGGCGATGCACGTCGGCGACCTCCTCGAGGCGGACGCCCTGGGCGCGCGCGACGCCGGCCTGCGCGGGGTGTGGCTGGACCGTTCGCTCACCGCGTGTCACGAGCTGCGTACGGGTGCCGGGGTGCACGTGATCGACTCGCTCGCCGACCTGCCGGAACTGCTGGTCACGGAGTACCGCACGCCCGACCTCTCGCCCGGTGCGGCCCCGATTTCCGCCACGGGCGCGCCGTGGTCTAACATCTCTTCGCGGCACTTCGGGCGGTGAGCTGCGGCTCCTGGACCGAACGTGCTGGTGGGGTATGGTGTAATTGGCAGCACGACTGATTCTGGTTCAGTTAGTCTAGGTTCGAGTCCTGGTACCCCAGCAGAGAGAACGAAAAGCGCTTTGCTACCGTTCTCTCTGATCAACTCAGTTGATCGGCGTGGCCCCGTCGTCTAGCGGCCTAGGACGCCGCCCTCTCAAGGCGGTAGCGCGGGTTCAAATCCCGTCGGGGCTACATTTCACGCGGTGGCGTTGACCGAAAGGTCAACGCCACCGCGTTTTTCGTGCGCCAATTCTCCCCGCCGTCGAGTCGCTCGGGCTGGGATGGTGGACGGATCGGAGGTGGGCGGTGCGCGTCGGTCGGCGGGACGTCGTGCGCTGCGTCGTGGTGTTCGGCCTGCTGGGCCTGTTCCAGTCGACGCTCGGCCCGCTGATCCCGATCGTGCGCGACGACCACGGGCTCAGCGCCGCCACCGCCGGGTTGCTGGTGAGCGGCTTCTTCGCCGGCGCGATGGGGGGCATCGCGGCCGGCGGCGCGCTGCCGGAGCGGTTGGCTCGCCGCCACCTCGTCGTGGTGCCCGGCGCGTTGCTCGCGCTGGGCGGCGCCGGGCTCGCCGCGCGGGGGCCGTGGCCGCTGCCGCTCGTGGCGGCCGTCGTGGCGGGACTGGGTTTCGGCGGGCTCGTGCTCGTGATCAACACCGCGATGGCGAGCGGCCGGCGGGGCGTGACGCTCGCGAACGTCGTCAACGGCGCGTTCTCGCTCGGCGCCGTGGCGGGTCCCGCGCTCGTCAGCCTCACTCGCGGGATCGGGTACTCCGTGATCTACCTCGGACTCGCCGTCGCCGTGCTGGCGGCCCTGCCGTCGCGCGAGCTCGGCGCGGTGGCGGGACACCGGCCGGAGGCGGCGCCGGCCGGCCCGCGGCCGGGCCGGGTGGTGCTCCTGTTCTGCGCGCTGCTGTGCTGCTACGCCGGGCTGGAGGCAGGGCTCAGCAGCTGGGAGACCGTGCACCTCGAGGCGCAGGGCCACTCGCCCGGCGCCGCGTCCGCGCTCACGTCGCTGTTCTGGCTGGGCATGGCCCTGACCCGGCTCGCCACCCCCGTGCTCGCCGGCCGGCTCGCCGCGCCCACGATCATCATCGCCGTCCTGGCCGCGGCCTTCGTGGCGCTGGCCCTGATCGCGTTGCCGGGCACGGCGCCGGCCGGCTACCTGCTGGCGGGCATGCTCGCGGGCCCGGTGTTCCCGACGGCACTGGCGTGGAACGCGGCGAGCCTGCCGAACCCGCGGCGGGGCAACGCGGTCGTGATCACCGCGGCCATGGTCGGCAACGTCGTCCTGCCCGCGGCGATCGGCTACACCATGCAGGCCACCTCGGACCTCCTGCTGCCCGCGCTCGTCGCCGTACCGGTCGCCGCCGGCCTCACGATCGCGGTGCGGCTGCGCTACCTCGGGCGCGCTTCCACACCGGACAGCACCAGGCGGGGCGTGTCGTAGCAGCCGTCCTCGCCGTGCCGTGGACTCTCGAGCCGCGCGCGGCGTCACCCTGGCCGCCAACCGGCGGGTGGCGGGGTCCTCAGTGGATCTAGAGGCGAGCCTGTAAGGCCTCGGCGGCGGCGAGGAGGTCCGCCGCCCAGCGGGCGCCCGGCCGCCGGCCCATGCGGTCGATCGGACCGGACACCGACACGGCCGCGACGACCGCGCCCGCCCCGTCCCGCACGGGCGCGGAAACGCTGGCCACGCCCGGTTCCCGCTCGCCCACACTCTGCGCCCAGCCGCGCCGGCGAACCTCGAGCAACGCCCGCTCGCCGTACACCGCGTCGGCCAGCAAGGTGCGCTGCGTCGCCGGATCGGCCCAGGCCGCCAGGACTTTGGCGCCCGAGCCCGCGGACATCGGCAGCCGAGCGCCGACCGGGACCGTGTCGCGCAGCCCGCTCGGCGGCTCGGCCGTGGAGATGCAGATGCGCTGCGCGCCGTCGCGCCGGTACAGCTGCACGCTCTCACCCGTGCGGTCCCGCAGCCGCGGCAACACCGAACCGGCCGCGTCCAGCAAGGGATCCACGGCGCCACCCGCGAGCTCGGCGAGCGCGGCACCCGGGCGCCAGCGGCCATCGGATCCCCTGCGCAGCAAGCGGTGCACCTCGAGCCCCACCGCCAGGCGGTGTGCCGTCGCGCGGGGGAGCCCGGTCCGAGTGCAGAGCTCGGCCAGCCCACAGGGTTCCTTGGCGACGGCGTCGAGGACGGCCATTGCCTTGTCGAGTACGCCGATGCCGCTATGCTGTCCCACGTCTCGATACTAGTTTCCCGGTATATGGGAAGTCCAGTCTCCCGGATCGTGGGAACACTCGTTTTCGGAAGTCGACGGTGAAAGCAATGGCGAAGACGCTTGCCGAGAAGGTGTGGGAACAGCACGTCGTGCGGCAGGGGAGTGGTGCCGAGCCCGATCTCCTCTACATCGACCTCCACCTCGTGCACGAGGTGACGAGTCCGCAGGCGTTCGACGGGCTGCGCCTGTCCGGCCGCCGCGTGCGCCGGCCGGACCTGACCATCGCCACCGAGGACCACAACGTCCCGACGATCGACATCGAACTGCCGATCGCGGACCCGGTGTCCAAGACGCAGGTGGACACGTTGCGCAAGAACTGTGCGGAGTTCGGCGTGCGGCTGCACCCGATGGGCGACGCCGAGCAGGGCATCGTGCACATCATCGGCCCGCAGCTGGGGCTGACCCAGCCCGGCATGACGGTCGTGTGCGGCGACAGCCACACCTCCACGCACGGCGCGTTCGGCGCGCTCGCGTTCGGGATCGGTACCTCCGAGGTCGAGCACGTGCTCGCCACCCAGACGCTGCCGCTGCGCCCGTTCAAGACGATGGCGATCAATGTGGACGGCGAGCTGCGCGCCGGCGTCACGGCGAAGGACATCATCCTCGCGGTCATCGCGAAGATCGGCACCAGCGGCGGGCAGGGCCACGTCCTGGAGTACCGCGGCCGCGTCATCGAGCAGCTGTCGATGGAGGCGCGGATGACGATCTGCAACATGTCCATCGAGGCGGGTGCGCGGGCCGGGATGATCGCGCCGGACGACACCACGTTCGCCTACCTGAAGGGCCGCCCGCACGCGCCGTCGGGCCCGGCGTGGGACGAGGCCGTCGCCGCGTGGCGCGAGCTGCGGACCGACGAGGCCGCCACGTTCGACGCCGAGGTGCACGTCGACGCGCGCGAGCTCACCCCGTTCGTCACGTGGGGCACCAACCCCGGGCAGGGGTTGCCGCTGTCCGAACGGGTTCCCGACCCCGCGCGGATCGCCGACGAGAACGAGCGCCAGTCCGCGGAGAAGGCGCTGACGTACATGGACCTCACGCCGGGCACGCCGCTGCGCGACATCCACGTCGACACGGTGTTCCTGGGCTCGTGCACGAACGGCCGCATCGAGGACCTGCGGGCCGCGGCGGAGGTGTTGCGGGGCCGCAAGGTCGCGGACGGCGTGCGGATGCTCGTGGTGCCGGGGTCGATGCGGGTGCGTGCGGTGGCCGAGTCCGAGGGCCTGGACGCCGTCTTCACCGCCGCGGGGGCCGAATGGCGGTCCGCGGGTTGCTCCATGTGTCTCGGTATGAATCCTGACCAGTTGCGACCGGGGGAACGCAGCGCGTCCACATCGAACCGCAACTTCGAGGGCCGGCAGGGCAAGGGCGGCCGGACGCACCTCGTCTCGCCGCTGGTCGCGGCCGCGACGGCGGTCCGCGGCACGCTCTCCGCGCCAGACGACCTGAGCTGAAAGGGGCAAACGACCCATGCAACCCTTCACCACGCACACCGGCGTCGGCGTCCCGCTGCGCAGGTCCAACGTGGACACCGATCAGATCATCCCGGCCGTGTACCTCAAGCGGGTGAGCCGCACCGGATTCGCGGACGGTCTGTTCGCCGCCTGGCGCGCCGACGACCACTTCGTGCTGAACCTGGCGCCCTTCCGGGCGGGCAGCGTCCTGGTGGCAGGGCCCGACTTCGGCACCGGATCGTCCCGGGAGCACGCCGTCTGGGCGCTGGCCGACCACGGCTTCCGGGTGGTCGTCTCCGCGCGGTTCGCGGACATCTTCCGGGGCAACGCGGGCAAGCAGGGCCTGCTCGCGGCCGAGTGCGCCCAGTCTGACGTGGAGCTGCTGTGGAAGCTGCTCGAAGCCGAGCCGGGCACCGAGGTCACGGTGGACCTCGAGGCCAAGACCGTGCGCGCCAAGGACTTCACCGCGCCGTTCCAGATCGACGACTACACCCGCTGGCGGCTGCTCGAGGGGCTCGACGACATCGCCCTGACGTTGCGCCACGAGGATGCCATCGGGGACTTCGAAGGGGGTCGGCCGAGTTGGAAGCCGACCACGACCTCTACACTCCCTTCCTGACTGGCCGCCGATTAGCCGCCACGCAACAGATTCCGGTCCCCCGAGCGGGGAATTTGGGCGCGTCGCGTGGAAATTGTGGCGATATAGGCATACGGTGGCCAGAAGTCGGCCGGTTTGGCCGAGAACGCAAGTGTGGTCAACGGAGGACTGAAGGGTGAACAAGGCCCAACTCATCGAGGCGCTCTCGGATCGCCTCGGCGACAAGAAGGCCGCAGCCGCTGCGGTCGATGGTCTCGTCGACGTGGTCGTGCGCACGGTCAACAAGGGCGAGAAGGTGAACATCACCGGCTTCGGTGTGTTCGAGAAGCGCGCGCGTGCGGCCCGCACCGCTCGCAACCCGCGCACCGGCGAGACGGTGCGGGTGAAGAAGACGAACGTGCCTGCATTCCGTGCCGGCACGACGTTCAAGGACGTTGTGAGCGGCGCGAAGAAGCTGCCGAAGGTCGCCACGGCGCGCTCGTCGAGCCGCACCGCGACGGCCACTCGCACCACGACGGCCACTCGTGCCGCCGCCGCTCGCCCGGCCACGAGCCGGGCAGCCGCGACGACGCGGACGCGGGCCACCGCCGCGAAGCCGGCAACTCGCGCCGCGGCGGCGAAGACCACGACGCGGGCAGCCGCGGCCAAGACCACCGCCAAGAAGGCCGCTCCGGCCAAGGCGACCCGGTCCACGGCAGCGAAGGCCCCGGCGAAGTCGACGGCGAAGGCGACGACGAAGAAGGCCACCCCGGCCAAGCGCACGACGGCCGCGAAGCCGGCTGCCAAGGCCACGGCAAAGGCCCGTCCGGCGGCGAAGAAGACGACGACGGCGCGCTCGACTCGCAAGAAGTAGGTACCGCAACACTCCGAAGGCCACCCACCCCCGGTGGGTGGCCTTCGGCATGCGGCGAGGTCCCGTCCAGCACCACGTTCCGGGCGGGTCGGATGCTGAGAAGTCTTTAGGGTTTGGGGATGTAGTCGGCGGCCACCAGGCGGGGCTTGCCGTCCGGGACGAAGAACAGGGCCCAGACGCTCGCCTTCTTGGCCGCCACCTCGCCGAGCGAGAGCCCGCTCGCACCGGCCACACGCGACACCAGGTCCGGGATCGCGCCGCCCTGGCTGCACACCACCGACGTGCCGTCCTCGCTCGCGATCTCGAGCAGGCGCGCCACCGCGGCATCCTCGTGGCCCGCGTAGTCCGCCTCGGACAGCAGCGGCTCCGCCACCACCGGCTCGCCGATCGACTCGGCCACGCCGCTCACCGTTTCCACGCACCGGACCAAGGGCGCGGAGTGCACGCGGGTGGGCCGGTACCGCGCGCACAGTGCGACGATCGGCGGCAGCTGGCGCCGCCCGTTCGCCGACAGCGGCCGCTGGTCGTCCGGGCCCGTCCACTCCGCGCGGCTGCCCGCCTTCGCGTGGCGCACCAGCAGCAGCGTCGTGGTGTCGTGCGGCAGCTCGGTGAACGCGGTGACGATTCGCTTGTCGTGCTCGTAGCTCAACTGGTCCAGTGCCGCGGCGGGGGAGACCCAGCGCAGCTCGTCGGTCTCGTCACCCGGTTCGAACGAACCGTCGAGCGCCCGGGCGGCGTAGTACTCCACGACCTTCGTCGCCGGCTCCGGATGGGTGACCCGGTACCGCGTCCGCCCGACATGGCGGCCCAGTGCCACGCGGAACCCGGTCTCCTCGGCCACTTCGCGGACCGCGGCCGTCCGCGAGCTCTCGCCCCGTTCGAGCTTTCCCTTGGGCAGGCTCCAGTCGTCGTAGCGCGGCCGGTGCACGAGCGCGATCGCCGGTGACTCGCCGGCGCTGCCCGGTACGTCCGGCCGCCACACGACGGCGCCGGCAGCCGTGATCTCACCCGCCATCCGTCACGCCTGCGCGACGTGGTCGGCGAGCATCTGGGCCTGGTGGTCGCGCACGGACGAACCGTCCGCCGGGGACGCCGACCACTCGCCGGACTCCTTCAACACCCAGCACCGGGTCGCCGGATCGAGCGCGGAGGCGAACATCCCGTCCAGCTGTGCGGTCAGCTTCTGGTCGGTGATGCGCACCTGCACCTCGACGCGGCGGTCGAGGTTGCGGTGCATGAGGTCCGCGCTGCCGATCCAGTGCTCGTCCGCGCCGACGAAGTGGAACACCCGCGAGTGCTCGAGGAAGCGGCCGAGGATCGAGCGCACCCGGATGTTCTCCGACAGCCCCGCGATGCCCGGCTTGAGCGCGCAGATGCCGCGCACGACGATGTCGACCTCCACGCCGGCCTGGGAAGCGCGGTACAGCGCGTCGATGACCTGCTCGTCCACCAGGGAGTTGATCTTTATGCGCACGCCGGCCGGCCGGCCGGCCCGCCGGTGCTCGATCTCGCCCTCGATGAGCTCCACGATGCCGCGGCGGATTCCGTACGGCGCCACCAGGAGGCTGCGGTACTCGTCCTGCCGCGCGTAGCCGGTCAGCACGTTGAACAGGTCGGTGAGGTCCGCGCCGATCGACGGCTCGGCGGTCAGCAGGCCGATGTCCTCGTACAGCCGCGCGGTCTTCGGGTTGTAGTTGCCGGTGCCGATGTGGCAGTAGCGGCGGATGACCGAACCCTCCTGGCGTACCACGAGCGCGGTCTTGCAGTGGGTCTTGAGCCCCACCATGCCGTACACGACGTGCACGCCCGCCTTCTCCAGCGTGCGGGCCCACTTGATGTTCGCCTGCTCGTCGAAGCGCGCCTTGATCTCCACGAGCGCCACGACCTGTATGCCGGCCTCGGCCGCGTCGATCAGGGCGTCGACGATCGGGGAGTCGCCGGAGGTGCGGTACAGCGTCTGCTTGATCGCGAGCACCTTCGGGTCGTTGGCCGCCTGCTCGATGAACCGTTGCACGCTCGTGGAGAAGGAGTCGTACGGGTGGTGCACGAGCACGTCGCCCTCGCGCAGCGTCGCGAACACGCTCTTGGGTGTCTCCCGTTCGCCGAACGCCGGATGCGTGGCGGGCACGAACGGCGGGTCCTTGAGGTCGCTGCGCGCGACGCCGAAGAGCTGCCACATGCACGACAGGTCGAGCAGGCCGTGCACGACGACCACGTCGTGCGGGTCCACCTCGAGCTCGCGCAGCAGCAGCTCCATCATGTGCTCGCTCATGTCGTCGGCGACCTCGAGCCGCACCGGCGGACCGAAACGGCGCTGCGCGAGCTCGCGTTCGAGCGCCTGCAGCAGGTCCTCGTCGCGGTCCTCCTCGACCTCGAGGTCGGCGTTGCGGGTGACCCGGAACGCGTGCACCTCGGTGACCTGCATGCCGGCGAACAGGTCGTTCAGATGCGCCGCGATCAGCTCCTCCAACGGCATGAACGTCGCGTCCGGGTCGTCGCGGTGGTGGTCGATCGGCACGAGCCGCGAGACGTTGTTCGGCACCTTCACGCGGGCGAACCGCTCGCCGCCGCCCGTCGGGTCCCGCACGGTGACCGCGAGGTTCAGCGACAGCCCGGAGATATAGGGGAACGGGTGCGCCGGGTCGACCGCGAGGGGGGTGAGCACGGGGAAGATCTGCTCACGGAAGTAGCGGGACAGCCGGGTGCGCTGCTCGTCGGTCAGCTCCGCCCACTTGGCGATCCGGATGCCGCGCTCGGCGAGGATCGGCCGCAGCCGAAGCTCCCACGCGGCGGACTGCTGCTCCACGAGCTCCTGGTTGCGCTTGGCGATGTAGGCCAGCTGCTCGCGCGGGGTCAGGCCGTCGGCGCTGCGCACGGACAACCCGGTCTCCTCGCGGCGCTTCAGCCCGGCGACCCGGACCATGTAGAACTCGTCGAGGTTGGAGGCGAAGATCGCGAGGAACTTGGCCCGCTCGAGCAGGGGCTGCGACTCGTCCTCGGCGAGCGCGAGCACCCGCGCGTTGAAGTCCAACCACGACAGTTCGCGGTTGATGTACCGGTCGTCGGGGAGCTCGGGGAGGTCGGTCTCCGCGACGTCCGGGGTGACCGCCGGCGGCGCGGAAGGCACCCCCCGCGGTTCGGGCGGCCCGGCCACGCCGTCGCCGCCGTCGCCGCCCTCGAGGGCTTCGACGCCGACGCCGCCGGCCTGCTGGGGCGTGGTCGCCGGGGTGCCTGGTTGCTCCATGCTCTCCGTACTCACAGCCTCATCATCCAGCAATTACCGCCCAATGGGGCACCCCAACCCGAACGGTCGAGTGAACGCCGGCGAACGCCCAGCAAGAGGCGCGGTTCTGGGCCCGAGACCGAGTCCGGCGGCGACCGCGAGGTCGCTCGCCGTGTCGACATCGCAGCGCAGCGAGTCCAGTCCGGCGCCGATGGTGACCGCGCCACCGTCCGCGTGCGCGCGGGCGGAGCCGGGGCCGAAGCGCGGCTCGAGCGGCCCGCCGGGCGCGGACAGCAGCAGGGTCGTGCCGGTGCCGAGCCGGTCCGCGCAGAACGCCCGCCGCCCGCCGCCGAGCCCGACCGCCGCGGCCAGCTCCGCGGGGCGCAGGGCGGGCAGGTCGGCCTGCAGCGCGCCGACCACGCCGTGCGCGTCCCGTTCCCGGAGCACGCCGGCGCCGAACGACAGGGCCGCGTTCAACCCCGGCAGCCCCCGCTCGTCGACGCAGTCCACGCCGGTGCCCCGCAGCGCCGCCGGCACCCGGGCGTCCTCGCACACGACCAGCACCCGCCGCACCCCCTCGGCGCGCACCGCCGCGGTCACCGTGTCGAGGAGCAGGGCGAGGACGAGGCCGGCGTGGTCGGTGTCCAGCGCGCCCCGCAGCCGCGACTTGGCCCGGTCCAGCCGCTTGATCGGCACCACGAGGTCGACGGAGTGGTCCACGCCCTCCATCGTGCAGGACGCGCGGAACCCGTGTCGCGGCGCGGGGCATACTCACGGGCGTCCCTGAGATGAGGAGGAACGGTGCCGGCGCGATTCGAGAAGACCGGGTTCTGGGTGTGGGTGACCGCGTGCATCTTCTACCCGCTGTCGTGGATCGGTAAGACCACGCCGACCGGCGCCGAGCACGTCCGCCGGTCCGGTGGCGTCCTGCTCGTGATGAACCACGTCTCGCACCTCGACCCGGTGGTGGACGCCGTGTTCGTGCACCGCAACGGCCGGGTGCCGCGGTTCCTCGCGAAGGAGAGCCTGTTCCGCGCGCCGGTGTTCAAGCACCTCATCGGCCGCGCCGGGAGCATCCCCGTCTACCGGGCCAGCTCGAGCGCCGGCGACAGCCTCGTCGCCGCCAAGGAGGCGCTGCGGGACGGCAAGCTGGTGGTCATCTACCCCGAGGGCACGATCACCAAGGACCCCGAGGGCTGGCCGATGCGCTCGCGCACGGGCGTCGCGCGGCTCGCGCTGGACTGTCTCGAACACGACGTCCCGATCCTGACCGCCGCCCGGTGGGGGACCAACGACATCCTCAACGGCTACACCAAGAAGTTCCGCCCGTTCCCGCGCAAGCAGATCTTCTTCAACGTGTCGCCACCCGTGGACCTGTCCGCCTACCGGGACCGGCCGGTGACCAACGAGGTGCTGCGGGAGATCACCGACATGCTCATGGACCGGGTCCGCGGTCAGCTCGCGGAGGTCCGCGAGGAGCCGGCGCCGGCGGAGTTCTACCTGCCGCGAAAGGCCAGTGAGGCGCGCACGGAGGGCAAACCGGAGGATGCCTGACATCGGGCCGATCGCGGTCTTCGGCGCCGGTTCGTGGGGCACCACGTACGCCAAGGTGCTCGCCGACGCTGGCTGCGAGGTCACGCTCTGGGCCCGCCGCCGCGAGATCGCCGAGGCGGTCGCGAACGGCCGGGCCAATCCCGACTACCTGCCGGGCGTGACGCTGCCGGAGTCCCTGCGGTCCACTTCGGACCCGCGGGTGGCACTGGACGGCGCGCGGACGGTGGTGCTCGCGGTGCCGAGCCAGAGCCTGCGGCACAACCTCACCGCGTGGCGCCGGCTCATCGACCCGGCCGCGACGCTCATCAGCCTCGCGAAGGGCGTGGAGCTGGGCTCGCTCAAGCGGATGAGCGAGGTCGTCGTCGAGGTGCTCGGCGTGCCGGAGGGCCAGGTCGCGGTCGTGTCCGGGCCGAACCTGGCCAAGGAGATCGCCGCCGGGCAGCCGACCGCGTCGGTCATCGCGTGCACCGACCACGACCGGGCGGTGGCCGTGCAGCAGGCGTGCACCACCGGCTACTTCCGGCCGTACACGATCACCGACGTCGTCGGCTGCGAGCTCGGCGGGGCCTGCAAGAACGTCATCGCGCTGTCCTGCGGGATGGCCGGTGGCCTGGGCTTCGGCGACAACACGCTCGCCACGCTGATCACCCGCGGGCTGGCCGAGACCTCCCGGCTCGGCGTGGCGCTGGGCGCCGACCCGATGACGTTCGCCGGGCTCGCCGGGCTCGGCGACCTGGTGGCCACCTGTGCCTCGCCGCTGTCCCGCAACCGCACGTTCGGCGAGCGGCTGGGCCGTGGCGAGTCGGTGCAGCAGGCCCAGAACGCGGCGCACGGCCAGGTCGCCGAGGGCGTCAAGTCCTGCTCGGCGATCCGCGAGCTCGCCCTGCGGCACGGCGTCGAGATGCCGATCACCGAGGTCGTGCACCGGGTGTGCCACGACGGGTTCGACCCGCGCGAGATGGCGGGCGAGCTCATCGGCCGCAAGACCAAGCCCGAGCGCTGAGGGGTCAGGTCACGTCGAAGGTCATGATCGGGTCGGTGGTCGGCTGGCTGGAACCGCCCGCCGGCTCGATCGTGATGCCGACCTTCTCCGCCGCGTCGATGCCCTGGACGTCGAGCGTTGCCTCGCCGTCCCGCGGCTCGAGCAGGCCCGCCGACGTGATCTTCTCGCCGATCGTCCACGCCTGGTAGTCGTGGCCGCTCGGGGCGGCGGGCAGGTCGTCGGACAGCAGCAGCATCCGGTTCGCCGACGCCGACATCACAGCCGTCATCTGGCCCGTCGCCGGCTCGCCCTGGTGCAGGATCTGGGCGTCACCGGCGCGGACGATCTCCGCGATCGCGACGGCCTGGGCGTCGACCTCCGAACCCGGCTGCTGCGCGCGGACGAGCAGCACGCCGAGCACCCCGGACACCACCAGCAGCACCGCCGCGGCCGCGGCGGACAACCGCAGCGCCCACGGCGAACCCGGCCGGCGCAGCGGCACGACCGGCGCCTCCGGCGGCAGCTGGCGGACGTTGCGGATCTGGGCCATGACCGCGCCCTTCAGCCGCGGTGGCGGGTTGGCGGCCACGGCGGCGCCGAGCCGGGTCGCGGTCTCGCGCAGCTCGGCCACCTCCTGCCGGCAGGCGTCGCAGTCCACGAGGTGCCGCTCGAACACCGCGCGCTCGTCATGGGACACCGCGTCCAGCGCGTAGGCACCGGTCAGGGCGTGCACGTCGGCGTTCATCCGACCACCCCCAGGCAGTCGCGCAGGCGGATCAAGCCGTCCCGCAGCCGTGTCTTGATCGTGCCGAGCGGGGTCTCGAGCAGCTCGCCCACCTCTTTGTAGGTCCGGCCGCCGTAGTAGGCGAGCACCACGGACTCGCGCTGCAGCTCGGTCAGCGTGCCGAGGCAGCGGCGCACCTGCTCCTGCTCGAACCGCGTGGCGACCTGCTCGGCGACCTCGTCGAACGGCCGGGTGGCCTCGCGGCGGCCGACGTGCTCCTCGCGGTCGGCCGCGGCCTGTGCCGAACGCACCCGGTCGACGGCCCGCCGGTGCGCGAGCGTCATCACGAACGTGAGCACGCTGCCGCGCTCGGGGGCGTAGCGCGCGGCCGAGCGCCACAACTCCACCATCACCTCCTGCGCCACCTCCTCCGACTGCGCCGGATCCCGGACGATGCGCCGCACGGCGCCGTACACGGGGCCGATCACGATGTCGTACACCCGCTCGAAGGCCTGCTCGTCGCCGCGGGCCACGCGTCGCATGAGCTCGGCCGTGTCCGGCCCAGCCGTCGCCTCCTCGCGTGCCCGCCGAACCCGTTCGACCATGCTCACTCCGCTCTAGTCCGGCGTTGCACGGTATTCGGAGCGGCCGTGCGCCGGGATTGGGGTCAGCGTCCCACGAAGTGAACTCGTTTGCCGTCGCTTCGCCGGCATGTTTCCCTTGGCATCGTGTCGACCACCGTGCGCCGATCCCGCCGGGGCTACCTGTACCTGGGCCGGGTAGCCAGCGCGCTCTGTCCCGCCGGCTGACCGAGCCCGCCGACTCCGCCGACACTCCCGAAGGTCCTTCCTCATGTTCGCCGTGCCCGAGCACACCATCGCGTCCGCCGCGACCGCCCCGACCGTCCACCCCGCGCTGATCGCCCGCGAATACGTGCGGCACCGCGACCGCTGGGCGCACCTGCTGCGCTACGACCCCGACGTGCGGTACACCGCGCTCGTGGACCGCAGCCCCCGGGCAGGAGGTGTGGCTGATGAGCTGGCTGCCCGGCCAGGGCACCGGCCCGCACGACCACGGCGCGGCCAGCGGTGCGTTCACGATCGTCTCCGGGGAGCTGACCGAGCACGTCCTGCACCGCGGCCGCACGCACGCGATCGGCGTCGGCCAGTCCCGCGTGTTCGGGCCCGGCTACGTGCACGAGGTGCGCAACGCCGGCCCGGACCCCGCGATCAGCATCCACGTCTACCGCGCGGTGCGGACGATGCGCGCCTACGAGGAGCTGTCCCGGGTCTCCTGAGCGAACGGGGCCGGGCGCGCGGTCACGTGTGCCGGCACCGCCGAGCCGGCCGGCAGCTCCGGGCAGGGCAGCGGCTCGCCCCAGGTCTGGCGCAGCGGCAGCACCCCGGCCCACGCGGCGCCGTTGCGCTCGGGCGTGAGGTCGTCCGGGTCCTCCCCGGGCGGGCCGGTGCGGATCTTGACCGCGGCCTCGGCGAGGTCCAGCGCCAGCACGGCGGTCTTGGCGAGCTCCTGCTTCGTCGGCTCCCGGGCGTGCTCCCAGGAGCCGGGTGCCAGGTGGTCGGTGATCACGGCCAGGGCCGCGAGCTTCTCCTCGCGGCCGGTGAGCGGGCGGGCCGCGCCGTGGACCGTGGCGGACCGGTAGTTCACCGAGTGGTGGAACACGGCGCGGCTGTAGACGATGCCGTCGAGCAGCGTCACGTTCACGCACACCTGCGCGCCGGCGGCCGCGGCGCGCAGGCTCGCCGCACCGGTGGAGCCGTGCACGTAGAGCGTGTCGCCGGCGCGCCCGTAGCCGGTGGGGAGCACGACCGGTGCCCCGTCGACCGCGAACGCGAGATGGCACATCAGGCCCGCGTCGAGCACGGCGTACAGCTCGGACCGGTCGGCCATCGCGCGGTCGCGACCGCGGCGGATCGTGCTGCGCGGGGTGGGGGAGAGCGCTTGCTGGGTCACCCATCCAGGTTGGCTGCGGTAGTGGCATCCTGGAAGGGCCACGACTTGTCAATTCTGGAAGGCCACTTCATGCCGGAGACACCCGCGCTGCCGGTGACCCTCGATCGCTCGGCGGCCACCCCGCTCGCCGTGCAGCTGGCCGAGCAGCTTCGCGCGGCGGCCGGGGACGGGCGGCTGCGCAGCGGCGACCGGCTGCCCTCCACCCGCGCGCTGGCCGCCGAGCTGGAGGTGAGCCGCACGGTCACCGCGGCCGCGTACGAGCAGCTGCACGCGGAGGGCTGGATCGCCGGGCGGCACGGGTCGGGCACCTACGTGACGACCGAGCCGCCCGGGTCGCTGCGCGCCGACACCCGGCCCGTGCGCCGGGACGCCGCCGTGGACACCGCGCTCGACCTCACCCCGGGCTCGCCGTGGGCGGGCGGCATCGACACCGCGGCGTGGCGGCGGGCGTGGCGCGCGGCCGCGCACGTCGCGCCGATGGTCCGGCCGAACCGCGCCGGGCTGCCCAGCTATCGCGCCACGGTGGCCGAGCATCTGTTGCGGCACCGGGGTTTGCGGGTCGGCACGCTGTCCGGACAGGACGGTCATGAGGCCGTGCTGGCCACGTCCGGGACGTCCACCGCGGCCGCCGAGCTCGCGAACGCCGTGCTGTCGCCCGGCGATGTCGTGGCCGTCGAGGAGCCGGGCTACCAGCGCGCGGTCGGCGCGCTGCGCGCGGCCGGGCTGCGGGTGGTGCCGGCCCCGGTCGACGCCGACGGCCTGCTGATCGACTCGGTGCCGGCGAGCGCGAAGGCCGTCTACTGTTCGCCCGCCCACCAGTACCCGCTCGGCGGCCGGATGTCCGCGGGCCGCCGCGTGGCGCTGGTCGAGCGCGCCCGGGAGCGGGGCTGGCTCGTGATCGAGGACGACTACGACGGCGAGCTGCGCTACGACGTGGCCCCGCTGCCGCTGCTCGCCGCGCTCGCCCCGGACGTCGTCGTCCACCTCGGCACCACGAGCAAGATCCTCACGCCGACCCTGGGGGTGGGCTGGATGGTCGCACCGCCCGCGGTCGTCACCGCGATCCTCGCCCACCGCGACCGCACCGGCAGCGGCCCGGCGCCGGCCGGCCAGCTGGTCGTGGTCGAGTTCGCCCAGGGCGGCGACCTGGGCCGGCACCTGCGGCGGCTGCGCCGCGAGCTGTCCGAGCGCCGCTCGCTCGTGGTGGACGCCCTGGTGCGCGGCGGCGTGCGGGTGCTCGGCGACGAGGCCGGCGCGCACGTCGTCGTGCCGGTAGCCGGGGCGGACGCGGAGCGTGAGCTCGTCCGGCGCGCGCTGGGTCGCGGGTTGCTGCTCGACGGCCTGGCCAGGCATCACGTCGGGCGCGCGCGGTGGTTCGGCATCGCCCTCGGCTACGCCGCGTGCTCCCGGGAGGAGCTGCGTGACGCGCTGCCGGTGCTGGTCGAGCTGGTGCGCACGGGAACCTGACGGCCGGAACGCGGCCACGGGTATGGTCGGGCGCCATGGCGAGCCAAGAGCGGATCCGCGTGGCGGTCGTGTTCGGCGGGCAGAGCACCGAGCACTCGGTGTCCTGTGTGTCCGCGGCGAGCGTGCTCGCGAACCTCGATCCCACGCGCTTCGAGGTCCTGCCGGTCGGCATCACCCTCGAGGGCTCGTGGGTGCTCGGCCCGGCCGACCCGGCGAGCCTGGCGATCGAGGGCCGCACCATGCCGAGCATCACCACCGGCACCGCGCTGACCCTGCCCGCGGACCCGACCTCGGCGAACCTCGTCGTGCTCGAGCGCGGCCGCGAGGGCGAGGTGCTGTCCAAGGTGGACGTCGTGTTCCCCGTGCTGCACGGCGCCTACGGCGAGGACGGCACGATCCAGGGGCTGCTCGAGATGGTCGGCCTGCCCTATGCGGGCGCGGGCGTGCTGTCGAGCGCGGTGGTGATGGACAAGGAGTTCACCAAGAAGTTGCTCGCCGCCGAGGGCCTGCCGGTCGGGCGGTACGAGGTGCTGCACCGCGGCCAGGCCACGCTCTCCGCCGCCCAGCGCGAGCGCATCGGGCTTCCCGCGTTCGTCAAGCCGGCCCGCGCCGGCTCGTCGACCGGTATCACGAAGGTCACCGACTGGTCCGAACTGGACGGTGCGGTCGCCACCGCGCGGGCGATCGACCCCAAGGTGCTCGTCGAGTCGGCGATCGTGGGCCGCGAGGTCGAGTGCGGCGTGCTGGAGTTCCCGGACGGGCGCGTGGAGGCCTCGCTCCCGGCGGAGATCCGCATCGCCGCCGGCGGCCCGGACTGGTATGACTTCGAGACGAAGTACCTCGACGAGGTCGCCGAGCTGGACATCCCGGCGAAGCTGGACGACGCGGTCACCGAGCGGCTGCGCGCGATGGCGGTCGAGGCGTTCCGCGCGCTGGACTGCCAGGGCCTCGCCCGCGTCGACTTCTTCGTGCGCGCGGACGGCTCGCTCGTCATCAACGAGCTCAACACGATGCCGGGCTTCACGCCCACCTCGGCGTACCCGAAGATGTGGGCGGTCACCGGTGTCGACTACCCGACGCTGCTGTCGACCCTCGTCGACACGGCGATCGCGCGGGGCACCGGTCTGCGCTAACCCCTGGGGCGCACGGGTTTCGTGGCGAGGGTGTCGCTGACGGCGGCCGAGACCTCCTGCAGCGGCCCGGTTCCCGAGCCCGCCGGCACGGTGAGTACCACGTAGACGGCCCGGTCCACGACCACCCACGTGGTGGCGCCGTCGCCCGCCAGGGGCAGCCACTGGACGCCGGAGATGTCGCGCAGCCCCGCGGTCGGGGTCAGCTCGTCCGGCCGGGGCAGCCCGCAGCGCAGCACGACCGGTTCGCCGCGGCCGCCACCCCACGCGGCCACCGCGGGCGGGGCGGGGTCGGCGATCTCCAGCCGGCGCAGCGTCGCTCCGCCGTCGGGCAGGGTGTCCGGCAGGGCCCGCACGAGGTTCGTACACGATGGCGTCCGCGCGTCGGGTGCGTCGACGCCGACCAGCGCGACCGGGGCGGTCGTGGTGCTGGGTGCCGCACCGGTGTCCGGTTCGCCGGCGGACGTCAGGACGAGGCCGGCGACGGCGACCCCGACCACGAGCAGCACCACGAGCACCACGGCGGCGCGGATCGCCGTCGGGGAGAGCGGATCGTCGGACACGCCCCCACTAGAACACGGGTCAGAGATGCACCACCGGGCAGGTGAGGGTTCGCGTGATGCCGTCGACGTTCTGGATGCGGGCGACCACGAGCTGGCCCAGCAGGTCGACGTTGTCGGCCTCGGCGCGGACGATGACGTCGTAGGGGCCCGTGACATCCTCGGCGGTGGTCACGCCGGCGATCTCCGCGATCTTGGCGGCGACCGCGGCCGCCTGGCCGACCTCGGTCTGGATCAGGATGTATGCGTGGACCACGGCGCGCCCCTTCGTGTCGAGCAGCCCTCAAGAGGTAGGAACGTGAGCAGCAAAAGGTACCGCAGTTCCCGATCGTTTGGGGATCCGACTGTCGGAGGTGGCCATGAACGGTAAGCGCGGCACGTCGGCGCACGACCCGCCGCAGACCGTGGCGGACGTCGGTGAGTTCGGCCTGATCCGGCGGGTGACGGCCGGCCGGACGCAGCCGCCGACCACGTTGCTGGGCCCCGGCGACGACGCCGCGGTGGTGGCGGCCGCGGACGGCCGGGTGGTCGCCGGCACCGACGTGCTCGTCGAGGGCGTGCACTTCCGGCTGGACTGGTCGACGCCGGAACACGTTGGGCAGAAAGCGATCGCGGCCAACATGGCCGACATCGCGGCGATGGGCGCGGTGCCCACCGCGCTGCTCGTCGGGCTCGCGTGCCCCAAGTCGACGGACGCCGCGGTGGCCGAGGGGATCGTGGCCGGGATGTGGAAGGAGGCCGTGCGCGCGGGCGCCGGGATCGTCGGCGGCGACGTGGTGAGCGCGGACCAGATCGTGATCTCCGTCACCGCACTCGGGGATCTGCAGGGCCGGGCGCCCGTTACGCGCGGCGGCGCGCTGCCCGGTGACGTGGTGGCGGTGGCCGGGAAGCTGGGCTGGGCGGCGGCCGGGCTCGCCGTGCTGGGCCGCGGTTTCCGCTCGCCGGTGACGGTCGTCGGCGCGTACCGCGCGCCCGACCCGCCGTACGCGGCCGGCCCGCAGGCGGCCCTGGCCGAGGCGACCTCGATGATCGACGTGTCCGACGGGCTGCTCGCCGACCTCGGCCACCTCGTCGAGGAGTCCAAAGTGGCCATCGACGTGCGGACCGACCTCGTGGAGGTGCCGCAGCGGCTCGTCGACGTGGCCTCCGCGCTCGGCGCCGACCCGCGGCACTGGGTGCTCACGGGTGGGGAGGATCACGCACTCCTCGCGACGTTCCCCGGTCCGGGCGCGGTGCCCGAGGGCTGGACCACGATCGGCACGGTGACCAGGGGGAGCGCGGTGACCGTCGACGGCAAGCCGTACGAGGGCGCCGCGGGTTGGCAGCACTGGCGTGGGTGAGAATCGCGGGGTGCGTATCGATGCCCTGGCCTACGACCACCCCGACTCCGTGGCGCTGATCGACGAGGTCCAGCAGGAGTACGTGGTCCGCTACGGAGAGGTGGACCTCACCCCGGTCGACCCGGCCGAGTTCGCGCCGCCGCGGGGCCTGTTCCTCGTCGGCTACCTCGACGGGCGCCCGGTCGCGTGCGGCGGCTGGCGGGTGCACGAGGGCCCGGACGGCCCGGAGGCCGAGCTCAAGCGCATGTACGTCGCCCCGGCGGCGCGCGGCCGCGGGGTCGCCAGGGCGGTGCTGGCGGAGCTGGAACGCACGGCCGTCGCCGCCGGGTACTCGCGGATGGTGCTGGAGACGGGGACCCGGCAGCCGGAGGCGATCGCGCTGTACACGTCGGCCGGCTACGCGGAGGTGCCGAAGTTCGGCTTCTACGCGGCCGAGCCCGAGGCGGTGCACCTGGGCAAGGCGATCCTCGAGGAGGCCGCGTGCCCATCTACGCGCTAGGCGAGCTCGAGCCGGACATCCACCCCGACGCCTGGGTGCATCCGGACGCCACGATCATCGGCAACGTCTCGCTGGCGGCGTTCGTGTCGGTGTGGCCGCAGGCCGTGCTGCGCGGCGACACCGGCGAGATCGTGATCGGCGAGCGGACGAACGTCCAGGACGGCACGATCATCCACTGCACCAGGGTCCACCCGACACGCATCGGCCCGGACTCCGCGGTCGGGCACAACGCGCACATCGAGGGCGCGATCATCGGCACGCGGTGCCTGATCGCCTCGGGTTCGGTGCTGCTCAACGGTTCCGTGGTCGAGGACGGCGCGGTGCTCGGCGCGGGCGCGGTGATGCCGTACAACGGACACCTGCCGGCGGGACGGATGGCGCTGGGCGTGCCGGCGCGGGTGCGGGAGGACGCCGACGTGCCCGCGGACATGGTGTCGAGGATCGTGGAGAACTACGTGGCCCGGATCGCGAAATACCGGGCGGGCCTGCGCCGCCTCGACTGACCGACGCGCTAGGGTCCCGTCCCGTGACCGCGCGACCGTTGCCCGAAATCGTCGAGGCCGGCTGGGCGGAGGCACTCGCTCCCGTGGCCGACCGTATCGCCGCGATGGGGGAGTTCCTCCGTACCGAGATCGCCGCGGGCCGCAAGTACCTGCCGGCCGGGAACCACGTGCTGCGGGCGTTCCAGCAGCCGTTCGCCGACGTGCGCGTGCTGATCGTCGGGCAGGACCCATACCCGACGCCCGGCCACCCGATCGGCCTGTGCTTCTCGGTGGCGCCGGACGTGCGGCCGCTGCCGAAGAGCCTGGTGAACATCTACACCGAGTACACCGACGACCTGGGCCACCCACCGCCCGCGAACGGCGACCTGTCGCCGTGGACCGAGAACGGCGTGCTGCTGCTCAACAGGGCGCTGACCGTCGAGCCGGGCAAGCCGAACTCCCACCAGGGCAAGGGCTGGGAGGAGGTCACCGAGCAGGCGATCCGCGCGCTGGCCGCCCGTGGTGGCCCGCTGGTGGCGATCCTGTGGGGCCGCAACGCACGCAACCTGCGGCCGCTGCTCGACCCCGTGCCGTGCATCGAGTCGGCGCACCCGAGCCCGCTGTCGGCCCGGTCGGGCTTCTTCGGGTCGAAGCCGTTCAGCCGGGCCAACCAGCTGCTGGAGCAGCAGGGCGCGCCGGCCATCGACTGGAAGCTGCCCTGAGGTTTGGGCGGTTTGACCTCGACCTAAGCCGAGGTCGCATACTCGCGGCATGGCACTGACAGAGGCGGAGATCGCCTACCTGGAGTCGCAACCGCTGGGCCGGCTCGCGACCGTGTCGCCGGACGGAACGCCCCAGGTCAAGCCGGTCGGCTTCCGGTACGACCCGGACCTGCGGGTGATCGACATCGGCGGCCACGCCCTGGCGGCGAGCACGAAGTACCGCAACGTGGCCGCGGGCAGCCGCGCGTCGCTGGTCGTCGACGACCTGGTGTCCCGGCAGCCGTGGGTCGTCCGCGGCATGGAGATCCGCGGCGACGCCGAGGCGCTCGACGGCCAGGAGCCGATGCTTCCCGGGTTCTCCGGCCAGCGAATCCGCATCCACCCGCGGCGCGTCATCACGTGGGGCATCGAGCCCGGCCAGGACGGCATGCGTGGGCGGGACTACTGAGACATGCGAAGGCCGGGCCCTGCACGGGCCCGGCCTTCGGGGTTTTCGTCTGTGTCCCGGGTCAGCCGCGGGTGACCTTGCCTGCCTTGAGGCAGGAGGTGCACACGTTCAGCCGCTTGCGCTGCGATTGGCCGATCTTCGCGTGCACGGTCTGAATGTTCGGGTTCCACCGGCGGTTCGTGCGCCGGTGGGAGTGCGAGACCGACTTGCCGAAGCCTGGCCCCTTGCCACAGACGTCGCAGACGGCAGCCACGTCAGGCACTCCTTTCGCTTCTGATTGGATACCGACCGGACGCGGTCGGAAAGCCTTGTCGGCGCGCTTGCGCCGCGCAGACCCTCGTAGGGTATCGGCTCGCGCCGACAGGTCGCACACCACCCCACTAGTCTCCGCATGTCGAGGTCGCTCGGGGGCGGCCGGAAGGCTGGCTTCGGGAGGGTTGGATGCTGCGCGCGCTGAACGCCGCACACGTGCGCCGGTGGGCGGTGGCGTGCGTGCAGTCGCTGGACGCGCACCGGGAGGCCATCGACCGGATCAACGTCTTCCCGGTCGCGGACGGCGACACGGGCTCGAACCTCCTGCACACCATGCGCGCCGCGCTGGACGCGCTGCTCCGCGCCCCGGCACCCGCCCGGACGGAGGCGAGCGCGGCGCTGGCCGCCCTGGCGAAGGGCGCGCTGACCGGCGCGCGCGGCAACTCGGGCGTGATCATCTCCCAGATGCTGCGCGGCGCCGCCGACGCGGCGACCGCCGACGCGGCGACCGCTGCCCCCGATCCGGGCGCGGGGCCTGCCGCCGGTCCGGCCGGGGCTGGTCTGGCCGCTGGCGCGGGTGTCGTCGACCTCGTTGCTGCTGGTTCGGTGGGTGTGGCCGGTGGGCCGGGCATCACCGGGTTTGGGGTGCGGGCTGCGTTCGTCCGGGGGGCTGAGCGGGCGCTAGCCGCTGTGGCTGAGCCTGTGGCTGGGACCATGATCAGCGTGCTCTCGGCTGCCGCGGAGGCCGCTGCGGCTGAAACCTCCGACGAGCTGGGTGACGTCGTGGCCGCCGCCGCGGCGGGGGCCGCGGCGGCCCTCGATGAGACGCCTCGGCAGCTCGCGGTGCTGGCCAGTGCCGGTGTGGTCGACGCCGGTGGGCGGGGGGTCGTCGTGTTGCTCGATGCGCTCGTGGCCGTCGTCAGCGAGCAGCCGGCGGCGCTTGCCGCGGCCCAGCGAGCCCGCATCGAGCAGGTGGCCGCGCCTTCGGTGCAGTCGATGTACACCGCGCGGGAGTCGGGGTCGGACGCGTTCGCCTATGAGGTCATGTACCTCCTCGAAGGGGTGGACGGCGCCGGCGACCCGATCGGCCGGTTGCGGGACTCGCTCGTCGGGCTCGGTGACTGCGTCTCGGTCGTCGGGGACGGGGCCGGGCTGTGGACCGTCCACGTGCACTGCAACGACATCGGCGCGGCCATCGAGGTCGGCGTCGAGACCGGCACGCCGCGCCAGATCCGGGTGGCGCGCTTCGCCGACGCGCCCTCCGCCGAGGCGTCCCGGTTCGTCAAGGACCGGGCCGTGGTCGTGCCGGTGCGCAGCACCGAGCTCGCCGACCTGCTGATCCGCGAGGGCGTCACGGTCGCCCACGTCGAGGACGGCGACGGCGACGACCACATCGCCTACCGCCTGCTCGAGGCCGTCACCGGCACCGCCGCGGCACACGTCAGCGTCCTGCCCGGCGATGCCACGCTGATCGAGGCCTGCGACGAGGCCGCGATCCGCGCGGTGGCCGCCGGCCAGGACGTCGTCGTGGTGCCGTGCGCGTCGCCGGTACAGGTGCTCGCCGCGGTCGCCGTACACGATCCGCGCCGGCGCGCGGGCGACGACGTGGTGGCCATGGCCGAGGCCGCGGCGGCAACCCGCCGGGGCGAGGTCGTCGTGTCGGCCGAGGCCGCGATCACCTGGATCGGCGCGTGCGAGGCCGGCGACGTGCTCGGCTTCGCCGACGGCGAGGTGGTGCTCATCGAGGCGGGGCCACCGGGGGTGGACGTCCTCGACCGCGCCGCGTGCGGCGTGGTCGAGCGCATGCTCGGGATGGGCGGCGAGCTGGTCACCGCCCTGCTCGGCGCGGACGCGCCCGACGAGCTCGCCACCGAGCTCACCGACTACGTGCGTCGCGAGCATCCGGAGACGGAGCTGGTCGTGTACCACGGCGGCCAGGCCGGCGCGGTGCTGATCGTCGGCGTCGAGTGAGCGCGGCGAACCCCCTACCAGCCGGTCGCGCCGTCGATCCGCTCGCGTAAGAGGTCCGCGTGCCCGTTGTGGCGGGCGTACTCGGCGATGAGCCGCAGCAGCATCCAGCGCAGGGAGAACGAGTCGCCGGTCTGGCGGCGCGTGCCGGTGGCGTCCAGCGACGGTGCCGCGGCCACGATCTCGCGCGACCGGTCGCACTCGCGCCGCCACACGGCGAGTGCCTCGTCGAGGTCACCGTCGAGGGAGTCGAAGTCCTGGTCGGGGTCGTCGTCGGAGTAGTGGAGCAGTTCGACGTCGTCGCCGGCGAACTGCAGGTGCAGCCACCAGCGCTCGACGCCCGCAAGGTGCCTGACCAGGCCGTGCAGCGACAGTCCGGAGGGCGGAATGAGCTTCTCGGAGTGCTTCCGGCCGGACAGGCCGGCACACTTGAGCGCCAGCGTCTCGCGCTGGAAGTCCAGGTAGGCATCGAGCATCGTGCGCTCGTCGGCCTCCAGCGGCGGGTCGGGCCGCTGCGGGCTCTCGATCTTCATGGCGATGTTGGATTCGGGCAGGGGCTGACTCATGCCACGCAGCCTGTCACCGGGGTCTGACAATTCCGGGCGGGTACCGGCGGGGCCGCGCCGGGAATGTCATGGGTGCGCGACATAATCGCGGGTGATGGTCTCCATGGACGACAAGCTCGAGCCGGCGGTCGGCGCCAAGACGGCCAAGGCGCTCTCCGGAGCCCTGGACCTGCACACCGTCGGTGACCTCGTGCACTACTACCCGCGCCGCTACGCCGAGCGCGGCGAGCTGACCGACATCGCGGGGCTGGAGCTCGGCGAGCACGCCACCGTGATGGCCCGGGTCAAGTCGGTCAACGAACGCCGCATGCGCCAGCGCCGCGGCACGATCCTCGAGGTCGTGATCACCGACGGCAGCCGGACCCTGGACTGCAAGTTCTTCAACTTCCGGCAGTTCCAGTTCCGCGTCCCGGTGGGCGCGAGCGCGCTGTTCGCCGGCAAGGTCTCGGTCTACCGGAACAAGCTGCAGCTCACCAACCCCGACTACCAGCCGCTCGAGGAGGAGCAGGAGGCCGACGAGGCCATCGACGACTTCGTCGGGCTCATCCCGGTCTACCCGGCGGCCGCCAAGGTGCAGTCCTGGCAGATCGCGAAGTGCGTGCGGCAGGCGCTCGACATGCTCGAGCCGGTCGAGGACCCGCTGCCCGAACAGCTGCGCAAGCGGCACGACTACATCGGCTACGACGAGGCCATCCGCGCGATCCACCTGGCCAAGGACTGGGCCGGCGTGCAGGTCGCGCGCAACCGGCTGAAGTGGGGCGAGGCGCTCGCGGTGCAGCTCGCGCTCGCCCAGCGGCGGCACGCGGCGGTAGCCCGCCCGGCCCCGGTCTGCGAGCGCAGGCCCGAGGGCATCCGCGCGGAGTTCGACGAGCGGCTGCCGTTCACGCTCACCGAGGGGCAGCGCGAGATCGGCGAGGAGGTCGCGGTCGACCTGGCCAAGGAGCACCCGATGAACCGGCTGCTGCAGGGCGAGGTCGGCAGCGGCAAGACGATCGTGGCGCTGCGGGCGATGCTGCAGGTGGTCGACGCGGGGCGGCAGGCGGCGCTGCTCGCGCCCACCGAGGTGCTCGCCGCGCAGCACGCGCGCTCCCTCGCGGCGATGCTGGGCGACCTCGCGCAGGCCGGCCAGCTCGGCGGTGCCGAGCACGCGACGCGGATCGCGCTGCTCACGGGTTCGCTGTCGGCCGCGCAGCGCAAGCAGGCGATGCTCGACGTGGTCAGCGGGTCGGCCGGCATCGTGGTGGGCACGCACGCGCTGATCCAGGACAAGGTGGAGTTCGCCGACCTGGGCCTGGTGGTGGTCGACGAGCAGCACCGGTTCGGCGTCGAGCAGCGGGACGCGCTGCGCACGCGGGCGGGGGAGAACGTCAGCCCGCACGTGCTGGTGATGACGGCGACGCCGATTCCGCGCACGGTGGCGATGACCGTGTACGGCGACCTGGAGACCTCGTCGCTGCGTGAGCTGCCGGCCGGGCGCTCGCCGATCAGCACGTCGGTCGTCCCGGTCGCGGAGAAGCCGGGCTGGCTGGACCGGGCGTGGCAGCGGGTGCGCGAGGAGGTCGCGGGCGGGCACCAGGCGTACGTGGTGTGCCCGCGCATCGGCGAGCAGCAGTCCGCGGACGAGGACGTGAACGAGGCGCTGGAGTCCGATTCGGACGGTCGGCGCGCGCCGCTCGCGGTGCTGGACGTCCACGAGGAGCTCGCCGCCGGGCCCCTGTCCGGGCTGCGCCTGGCGGTGCTGCACGGCCGGCTGCCGACCGACGAGAAGGACGCGGTGATGCGGGCGTTCGCGGCGGGGGAGCTGGACGTCGTCGTGGCCACCACGGTGGTCGAGGTGGGCGTGGACGTCCCGAACGCCACGGCCATGGTGATCATGGACGCGGACCGGTTCGGGGTCAGCCAGCTCCACCAGCTGCGCGGCCGGGTCGGGCGCGGGAAGGCGGCCGGTGTCTGCCTGCTGGTGACGGAGATGCCCGCGGGCACGGCGACCCGGGACCGGCTCGACGCCGTCGCGTCTACTTTGGACGGATTCGAGCTGGCGCGGGTGGACCTGGAGATGCGCCGCGAGGGCGACATCCTGGGGGCCTCGCAGTCCGGGCGGCAGTCGGCGCTCAAGCTGCTGTCGCTGCTGCGGGACGAGGAGCTGATCGCGGAGGCGCGGGCGGAGGCGCAGGCGTTGATCGCCTACGCGCCGGGGCTCGAGGATTTTCCAGGACTTGGCCGAATGGTGGCGAATTTGGTTAATGATTCGCGAGCGGAGTATTTGGAAAAAGTCTGACCAGTTGAATGCGGATTCGCGCCGCCGGCCTGGTGGCCGCGCTTATCCGGCATGACCGGGATTCCGGTCGGCATATCGGCTGGTAATGCCCGGTTTGCGCATCAGCCGATTCGCGTCGGGCTCGTGGTGCCCGGACGCGCAGCGGCGCCCCTGCCCTGGTGGGCCGGGGCGCCGCCGCGCCTGGTTGCTACTTGTTGCCGTTGACCGGGGCCTTCACCTGGTGGCCGGGCTGCGGCTTGGGGTGCGGGCTCGGGTGCGGCGTGGGAGACGGCGACGAGGCGTCCCGCTCCGGGTGCCGGACGCCACCACCGTCGGCGCCCATGGCCTTCGTGAAGTGGCGCCGGGCCTCGCCGAGGATGGCGTACGTCGCGCTGACCTGCTCGGACACGCGGCGCTCGAAGTCGTCGGCGCGCCGGGTGCGGTCCTGTGCCTCGGCGAGCCGCTGCTCCGCGTCCTCGATGATCTTCGCGGCGCGGATCTTGGCGTTCGCCTGCTGCTCGTTCAGCTCCTTCTCGATCCTCGAGCGGCGCTCGGCGATCTCCTTGTCGCTGGCCTGGCTGCGGGCGTCGGCGTCGGCGACCGTCTTGTCGGCCTGCTGCTGTGCGATCTGCTCCAGCTCGGCCAGGTGCTTCTCGACGGTCTCGCGCTTCTCGCCGAGCGACTTGTCCGACTCGTCCGCCCGGCGCTTGGCGTCGTCGACGATCTTCGACGCCTGGGCCTGCACGGCCTGCTCGCGCTGGGCGATGACCTGCTCGGCCTCGGCCCGCTCCGCACCGACGGTCTCGCGGATCTTGACGGCCTCGCGCTCGGCGTCGCCGACGATCTTGCCGGCCCGGTCCTTCGCGAGGGAGAACCGCTCGGCCAGCTCGCGCTCCAGCTCCGTGCGCTGGGCCTGCATGGCGCCCTCGGCCTCCTCGGCCAGGGACGCCCGCTTGTCGGCGGCCTTGATGTCGAGGATCTCGCGCTGCTTGGCGGCCTCGGCGTCCCGCTGCTCGCGACGCTGCCGGGCGGCGGCGTCGAGCTGCGCGATGCGGTCCTCGTTCGACTTCGCGGCCCGCTCGACCTCGGCGCGGGCGTTGGCCATCAGCTGGTCGTGCTCGCCGACCTGCCGCGCCTTCAGCCCCTCGTACTCGGACTCGAGGGCGGCGTGGTTCTTCGCGTACTCGGCCTCGAGGGCCTTGCGGCGCTGGCCCAGCTCGGCGGTGGCCGCCTCGTGCCTGGCCTTCTGCTCCTTGGCGAAGTTCTGCACCTCGGCGCGCACGCCGGAGGCGTACTCGTCCGCCGCGCTCTTCGTCGTGATGACGTACTGGTCCGCGTTCCCGCGGATCTCGCCCGCGTGGTCGTCGGACGCCTTGCGCGTCTTCGTCGCGTACTTGTCAGCCTCGGCGCGCGTGGACGAGGCGTGCGAATCGGCCTTGGCGCGCGTCGAGTGGCTGTACTCGTCGGCCTCGGCCCGGGTCGTGCGGTCGTAGTTCTCCGCGTCGCGCTTGAACTCCGCGATCTCCTCTTCGGCCAGCTGCCACATCAGCCGCTGCCGCTCGGACATCGCCTCGTTGCTGGTGGGGTTCGAGGCAATGCGGTTGAGCTGTGCTTTGGCGTCGATCAGCTGCTGTTGGGCACTACCCAACGCCTTGGTCAGCTCGGCGACCTTCGCGACGGCCTCGTCCCTGCTCTTCTGGACGTGCCCGAGGTCGAAGGTCAGGCGCGTGACGCGCTCGTTGACCTGGCGCTGGTTGTAGCCGCGGAGAACGGTGTCGAAACGGGGGACACGGCTGTTTGCTTCGGAATCACCAGCAGGCATTGCCACACTTTAGATGGTCCCCGCAAGGGGTGACGCGGGCGGGACTGTTGTCAGCCGACGAAGGCCACCCTGCCGTCGTCGAACGGCAGGGTGGCCTTCAGTCCTACTGGTCACCGCACAGGTTGCGGAATGCTTGACAGTTCCTCGGTCGGGTGATCATCAATTCGTGTCCCGGCTGGACGGCCGATCCGACCCGGCCACCAGTTCGCCCGGCCCAGCAAGGCCATCAGCGACGGCAGCACGAGCACCCGGATCACCATCGCGTCGAGGAACACCGCGACCGCCAGCCCGACGCCCATCTGCTTCATCTCGTTCATGGACAGCGTCGCGAAGATGGCGAACACCGACACCATCACGATGGCCGCGCTCGTGACCACCCCGGCCGACCGGCTGATGCCGAACCCGACCGCCTGCTTGGTCGGCATGCCGCGTTGCGCCGCCTCGCGGATCCGGCTCACCACGAAGACGTGGTAGTCCATGGACAGTCCGAACAGGACGGCGAAGAGGAACAGCGGGATCCACGTGACGATCGTGCCCGACGAGTGGAAGTCGAGGATCCCCTCCGCCCAGGTGTGCTGGAACACCAGCACGAGCGTGCCGAACGCCGCCCCCACCGACAGCAGGTTGAGCAGCAACGAGCTGAGCGCGACGGCCACCGACCGGAACGTGGCCAGCATGACGGCGAACGTCAGCAGCAGCACGAACCCGATCACCCACGGCATCCGGTCGGACAGGTGCGTGGTGGAGTCGATGTCCCACGCGATCGGGCCGCCCACCGCCGCCTCGGCACCGGTCACCGATCCGGCGGTCGCCGGCACGAGCTCGGTGCGCAGCTTCTCCAGCGATCGGGCCGCCCCGTCCGTGCCCGGCTGCTGGCGCGTCGGCACGTCGAGCAGCGTGACCCGGCGGTCCGCGGACACCTCGATCTTCGGCGGCGCCACGCTCGCGTACAGCGGGTCCCGGCGCGTCCGGTCGTACAGCTCGGTCAGCTGCGCGCGGACCCGCTGCGCCTGGTCCGGCGCGGCCCGCACGGCGACCAGGTGGTTCACGCCCTCGCCCGGGAAGGACTCGGTCAGCCGGTCGTAGGTGCGCATCACCGGGATCGCCCGCGGCAGGTCGTCGTCACCCGACGACTTCAGCTTCAGGTCCAGCGCGGGCCAGGCGAGCGCGCCCAGAGCGGCGAGCGCCACCAGCAGCGTGGCCAGCGGGTACCGCAGGGCGGGGCGCAGCAGCGCCGGCCACACCCGCGGCGGCCCGGACCGGTTAGTCAGCCGCCACAGCAGCGGCACGCGCGGCCGGTCCACCCGCCGGCCGAGCTTGGCCAGCAACGCCGGCAGCACCGTGAGGGAGCCGAGCACGGCCACCGCCACCACGATGATCGAACCGGTGGCGAGCGAGGTGAAGACGACGTCCCCGGCCAGGTAGAGCCCGGCCATCGACACGATCACCGCGAACCCGGACACCACCACCGCGTGCCCCGACGTGGCCGCCGCGATCTCCACCGCCCGCACGTGCGAGTTGCCGTTGGCGCGTTCCTCCCGCTCGCGCTTGAGGTAGAAGAGCGAGTAGTCCACGCCGACCGCCATGCCCATCAGCAGGATGATGCTGGAGATCGTGTCCACGGACGGGAGTGCGTGCGAGACGATCGCGGACAGCCCGAACGCCGAGGCCACCGCGGACAGCGCGAGCAGCACCGGCACGCCCGCCGCGATGATCGCGCCGAACGCCACCAGCATGATCAGCAGCGTCACCGGCAGGCTGATGAACTCCGCCTTGGACAGGTCGTTCGCGACCTGGTCGGTGACTCCCTTCTCGATCGACGGCCCGCCGACCTGCGCCACGCGCAGGTCGGGGTGGTCGGCCTGCACCGCCGCGGTCGCGTCGAGCAGGGTCGCCACCCGGTCCGGTGCCGTGTCCGGGTCGCCGGTCATCGTCATCGGGACCAGCAGCGCGCGCCCGTCGTGCGACGGCACCGGCTCGCCGACCTCGTCGACGTCGCGAAGCGCCCCCAGCCGCTTCGCGACGTCGGCCGCCGCGGCCGCGGCGGCCGTCCGGTCCAGCTCCCCCGAGCGGGCCGTGATCAGCACGTTCTCCTCGGCCGGGTCGTCGAACTGCCCCGAGTCGATGATCTCTGTCGCGCGGGCGGTCTCGCCCTGCGCCATGTCCTTGTCGGAGGCGGTGTTCGTCCCCGCCCACGATCCGGCCGCGAAGCACACGGCGACGAACACGACCCACAGGCCGATGGCCCGCCAGGGGTGGGTCGCACTCCACCGAGCTACGCGAACCGTCACTGCTCGCTTGGTCACCCGATCGTCCTTTCCGTTACGTGTCAACGGAAAGATGGTCTCGGGATGCGTGGTCCGGCACACGGGTGCGCGCCCCCGAACCTGGGGTGGGGCCAGCCCCACCACGCCGTCCGGCCGGCATGGCAAAGGCAAACAATATGTACGTGGTAATTGGTGAACCTTGCTCCTGCCGCCGCTCGTCGGCTAACCCCTGAGATATGAATCTGCGCAGTGGCAAGAGGCTGGCGAAGGTCGGGGTCGCGTGCTTGATCGGCACGGTCGCCGCCGTGGTGGCGGCGATCCCCTCCAACGCGCAGCCGGCGGAGGAGACCGCCGGCTACATCGTCGTCCTGGACGACAGCACGGGGGTCCAGGCCAGGGCGGCGTCGGTCGCCGACCGTTACGGCAGCGCGGTGGAGCACACCTACACCGCCGCGCTGCACGGCTTCTCCTTGCGCCTCACCAAGAGTGAGGCGAGCGAGCTCGCCAAGGAGGGCGGCGTGGCCTACGTCGTGCCGGACACCCCGGTGCAGACGCAGGGCCAGCAGGTCAACCCGCCGTCGTGGGGGCTGGACCGCATCGACCAGCACAACCTGCCGCTCGACGGCGTCTACAACTACCCGAACGAGGCCGAGAACGTCCACGCGTACGTCCTCGACACCGGGATCCAGGCCACGCACCACGACTTCGGCGGCCGCGTCGCGCCGGGCTTCGACCTCGCCGGCGGCGACGGCAGGACCGACGAGAACGGGCACGGCACGTTCATGGCCGGCGTGCTCGGCGGCACCCAGTTCGGCGTCGCCAAGGGCGTCACGCTGGTGCCCGTGAAGGTCCTGGACGGCTCCGGCTCCGGCACGATCGAGGGCATCCTCGCCGGCATCGACTGGATCACCGCGAACGCCGCCAAGCCGGCCGTGGTGAGCGTGAGCCTGGGCGGCGGCGCGAACGCCGCGCTCGACGACGCGGTCCGCAGCTCGATCGCCTCCGGCGTGTCCTACTCCGTGGTCGCCGGCGGCTCCGGGTCCGACGCCGGGAACTTCTCGCCGGGCCGCGTCGCCGAGGCGATCACGGTCGGTGGCACCGACATGAACGACTGCGTCGCCTCCTTCTCCAACTTCGGCCCGGTGCTCGACATCTACGCGCCCGGCGTGAGCATCACCGGCCCGTGGATCGGCTCGGACACCGCGACCAACACGCTGTCCGGTTCGGTCTCCGCGCCGCACGTGGCCGGCGGCGCCGCGTTGTACCTGCACGACAACCCGGGCGCGTCGGCAGCCGACGTGGCCGCGCACATCACGTCGACGGCGACCCAGGGCGTGCTGTGCAACGCCAAGCCGAACACCGTGAACAGCCTGCTCTACGTCGGTCCCTGACCCACCTCACCAGCGGCGCCCGCCCTCCGCCGAGGGGGCGGGCGCCGCTTGCTGAGGGGCCTGTCACGTGGGACTGACCACCCGATACGCGGGAATCACCGGGTAACGTGCTGAGGACTCGTCACCGGCACGTGGAGGTATCCGGCATGTTCCGCAAGGTCCTCGTGGCGAACCGCGGGGAGATCGCCATCCGGGCGTTCCGCGCCGGATACGAGCTCGGCGCCGGCACGGTCGCCGTCTTCCCCCACGAGGACCGCAACTCGCTGCACCGGATGAAGGCCGACGAGGCCTACGAGATCGGCGAGGCCGGGCACCCGGTGCGGGCGTACCTGTCCGTCGAGGAGATCGTCAAGGCCGCCCGCAAGGCCGGGGCGGACGCGGTCTACCCGGGCTACGGCTTCCTCTCGGAGAACCCCGAGCTCGCCCGCGCGTGCGAGGCGGCCGGCATCACGTTCGTCGGCCCGTCGACCGAGATCCTCGAGCTGACCGGCAACAAGGCGCGCGCCGTCGCCGCCGCGCGGGAGGCCGGGCTGCCGGTGCTGCGCTCGTCGGAGCCGTCGGCGGACCTGGACACCCTGCTCGCGGCGGGGGAGGAGCTGGGCTTCCCGCTGTTCGTCAAGGCGGTCGCCGGCGGTGGCGGGCGCGGCATGCGGCGGGTGCTCGAGGCCGGGGCGCTGCGCGAGTCGATCGAGGCGGCCATGCGCGAGGCCGAGTCCGCGTTCGGCGACCCGACCGTGTTCCTCGAGCAGGCGGTCGTGCACCCGCGCCACATCGAGGTGCAGATCCTGGCCGACGGCGTGGGTGGCGTGCTGCACCTGTTCGAGCGCGACTGCTCGGTGCAGCGGCGCCACCAGAAGGTCATCGAGATCGCGCCCGCGCCGAACCTGGACCCGGAGCTGCGGGACCGGATCTGCGCCGACGCGGTCCGCTTCGCCCGGCACATCGGCTACCGCAACGCCGGCACCGTCGAGTTCCTGCTGGCGCAGGACGGCCGGCACGTGTTCATCGAGATGAACCCGCGCATCCAGGTCGAGCACACGGTGACCGAGGAGGTCACCGACGTCGACCTCGTGCAGTCGCAGCTGCGCATCGCCGCGGGCGAGACGCTCGACGACCTGGGGCTGCGGCAGGAGGACATCCGCACGCGCGGCGCCGCGCTGCAGTGCCGCATCACGACCGAGGACCCGGCCAACGGGTTCCGCCCGGACACCGGGATCATCAGCGCCTACCGGTCGCCGGGTGGCGCGGGCATCCGGCTCGACGGCGGCACCGACTTCTCCGGCACGGAGATCAGCGCGCACTTCGACTCGATGCTGGTCAAGCTCTCCTGCCGCGGGCGGGACTTCCCGGCCGCGGTGGCCCGGGCCCGGCGCGCGGTCGCCGAGTTCCGCATCCGCGGCGTGGCCACGAACATCCCGTTCCTGCAGGCCGTGCTGGACGACCCGGACTTCCTCGCGGGCCGGGTCACCACGGCGTTCATCGAGGACCGGCCGCACCTGCTGACCGCGCGGCACTCCGCCGACCGCGGCACCCGGCTGCTGACCTACCTCGTCGACGTCACGGTCAACAAGCCGCACGGCGAGCGGCCCGAGATCATCGACCCGGCGAAGAAACTGCCCGCGGTCGACGTGGCCACGCCGCCCGCCGGCACCAAGGAGCGGCTCACCGAACTGGGGCCGGAGGGCTTCGCGCGCTGGCTGCGGGAGTCGAAGGCGGTGGGCGTCACCGACACGACGTTCCGCGACGCGCACCAGTCGCTGCTCGCCACCCGGGTGCGCACGAAGGACCTGGTCACGGTCGCGCCGTACGTCGCGCAGCTGATGCCCGAGCTGCTGTCCGTGGAGTGCTGGGGCGGCGCGACCTACGACGTGGCGCTGCGCTTCCTGGCCGAGGACCCGTGGGAGCGGCTGGCGGCGCTGCGCACGGCGTTGCCCAACCTGTGCCTGCAGATGCTGCTGCGCGGGCGCAACACCGTCGGCTACACGCCCTACCCGACCGAGGTGACCGCCGCGTTCGTCGAGGAGGCGGCCGCCACCGGCATCGACATCTTCCGGATCTTCGACGCGCTGAACGACGTCGAGCAGATGCGGCCGGCCATCGACGCGGTGCTCGAGACCGGCACCTCGGTCGCCGAGGTGGCGCTCTGCTACACGGCCGACCTGTCCGACCCGGCCGAGCGTCTGTACACATTGGACTACTACCTGAAGCTCGCCGAGCAGATCGTCGGCGCGGGCGCGCAGGTGCTGTGCGTCAAGGACATGGCCGGGCTGCTGCGCCCGCCGGCCGCGCACCGGCTGGTCACCGCGCTGCGCAAGGAGTTCGACCTGCCGGTGCACCTGCACACCCACGACACCGCGGGCGGGCAGCTCGCCACCTACCTCGCCGCCATCCAGGCCGGGGTGGACGCGGTCGACGGCGCCGCCGCGTCGATGGCCGGCACCACCTCGCAGCCGTCGCTGTCCGCGATCGTCGCGGCCACCGACCACGGCGAGCGGGAGACCGGGCTGGACCTGCAGTCGGTGTGCGACCTGGAGCCGTACTGGGAGATCGTGCGCAAGGTCTACGCGCCGTTCGAGGCGGGGCTGCCCGGGCCGAGCGGGCGCGTGTACACCCACGAGATCCCGGGTGGACAGCTGTCGAACCTGCGCACCCAGGCCACCGCGCTCGGTCTCGCGGACCGCTTCGAGCAGATCGAGGCGACCTACGCGGCGGCCGACCGGATGCTCGGCCGGCTGATCAAGGTGACCCCGTCGTCCAAAGTGGTCGGTGATCTCGCGCTGCACCTCGTCGGCGCGGGGGTGTCCCCGGCGGACTTCGAGGCCGACCCGGGCCGCTACGACGTGCCCGGCTCGGTGATCGGTTTCCTGCGCGGCGACCTCGGCGACCCGGCGGGCGGCTGGCCGGAGCCGTTCCGCAGCAAGGCGTTGCGCGGTCGTGCCGAGCCGAAACCGGCCGCCGCGCTGTCGGCGGAGGACCTGACCGGCCTGGCGCAGGACCGTCGCGCGACGCTCAACCGGCTGCTGTTTCCCGAGCCCACCAAGGAGTTCCTGACCCACCGCGAGCAGTTCGGCGACACGAGCGTGCTGGCGAGCAAGGACTTCTTCTACGGGCTGCGGTCGCGCATCGAGTACCCGGTCGACCTCGAGCGCGGCGTCCGGCTGCTGATCGAGCTGGAGGCGATCGGCGAGGCCGACGAGCGCGGCATCCGCAACGTGATGGCCAACCTCAACGGCCAGCTGCGGACCATCCAGGTCCGCGACCGGTCCGTGGCCTCGGACCTGCCGGTCGCCGAGCGCGCCGACCGGGCCAACCCGGGGCACGTCGCCGCGCCGTTCGCCGGTGTCGTGACGCTGCAGGTGGGCGAGGGCGACGAGGTCGAGACGGGCGACACGGTGGCCACCATCGAGGCGATGAAGATGGAGGCCTCGATCACCGCCCCGACGGCCGGCACCGTGGCCCGCCTGGCGATCAGCTCCGTGGCACAGGTCGAGGGTGGCGACCTGCTCGTCGTCCTGAGCTGACCTGCGCCGCGCGGTCGTCGACCAGGCCGTGCTCGACCAGGCTCGCCGCGGTGTCCACAAGGGTCTCCCGCAACGGCCGCGCCGCCCAGTCGAGCTCGGCCTTCGCCCTGGCGGCGCTGACGTTCTCCGGGCGGCCGGCGAACTCCAGGCCGATCCGCAGCGAGTAGTCGAAGCGCGCGAGTGTCCACATGAGCCAGTACGGCAGCGTGCCGGTCGGCACCCGGTAGCCGCGCGGGCCGAACTCGTCGGCCAGGGTCGCGGCCATCTCGGTGAGCCAGACGCTGTCGCCGGCGCAGATGTAGCGGTTGCCGGCCGCCAGCGGGCTCTCCATCGCGAGCCGGTGCGCGGTCGCGAGGTCGCGCACGTCGACCGGCGCGAAGCCGAGCTTCGGCACGGCCGGCATCTCGCGGTTGAGCAGCCGGCTCACGATCGACACCGACGTGCCCGCCGCGGCGTGCTGGATCGGGCCGAGCACCATGCCGGCGTTGATCGCGACGAGCTCCAGCTCCGGGTGCTCCGCAGCGAAGCGCCAGGCGGCCTGCTCGGCCAGCGTCTTGCTCTTCGGGTACGGCGAGCAGTTGTCCACGACGGACCAGTCGGCCTCGGTGCGCGGCCGGTGGTCGCCACGCGCGTGCCCGGAGTTGATCGCGGCCACCGACGACGTCAGCACGACCCGCCGCACGCCGGCCGCCACGCTCGCCGCCAGCACGCGCAGCGTCCCTTCCACGGCCGGGCGGACCAGCTCGTCCTCGTCGCGGGGCGGGGTGGCCGGGAACGGCGAGGCCACGTGCAGCACGGCGTCGACACCGGTCAGCGCGGCCGCCCAGCCCCGGTCCGTGGTCAGGTCCGCTTCGACGAACTCCAGGTCGCCGCCGAGCGCGCGCAGGTGCGCGACCCGGCCCGGGTCCGCGAGCGAGCGCACGGTGCCGCGCACCGAGTGGCCGTGCGCCAGCAGGTCGGCGATGCAGTGCCCGGCGACGAACCCGGTCGCGCCGGTGACCAGCACCTTGCTCATCTCGAACTCCCAATCTAAGCAGTGATTAGAATCTAAACACTGTATAGTCGTCGGCAGCATGGTCGTCAAGAAGCGGGTCACCTACGCTCGTCCGATGCCGGACGGGGAGCGCAAGCGCAGCAGCTACCACCACGGTGCGCTGCGCGAGGAGCTGCTCGAGGCATGCGTGCGGCTGATCGAGGCGGAGGGCATCGGCGCGGTGAGCCTGCGCCGGGTCGCGCGCGAGGCCGGGGTCAGCCCGGGCGCGCCGTACCACCACTTCCCGGACCGCGCGGCGCTGCTCGCGGCGATCTCGGTGCGGGGGTTCGAACAGCTCGCGACCGACCTGGGCGCGGCCCGCGAGACGGCCTCGGTCTTCCGCGAGGTGCTCCTCGCGATGCTCGTGGCCTATGTGGACTTCGCCCGCCGGCACAAGGCGTACTTCCAGCTCATGTTCCGCCCGGAGCTCTCGCAGCCGGAGAAGCACCCGGACGCGCGCGCCGCGGGCGACGCCGCCTTCGCCGTGCTGACCGACGTGGTCGCGGACTGCGGGGTGTCGGATCCGGACGGCCTGGCCGTCTCCTTGTGGGCCTTCGGGCACGGCCTCGCATCGCTCGCGATCGACGGCCAGCTCGACCACCGCGGCGAGCTGTGGTGCACGTCGGCCGACGACCTGGTCGGGCGCGCCTTGCGGTTCGTCGAGTCGGTCCTGCCCGGCTGAGCCCCGGCGCACGCGCCGGCGCCTTCGAAGTGATAGGCGCGTTCACGCATTCGCGCCAGATTCCGTGAGGATCTGGCGATCTTGGGTCCGCTGACGTTACGGTGTGTCACCGGCCTTGGGCCGGTCCGATCGGTGGGGACCGATCGGCTGGGAATCTGGGGGTTCCTGATGACGATGCGTTTTTACGACGTCGTCGCGTTGCGGGTACCGATTGCCTTCGACGCGCACGGCGACCACGACCGGCAGGGGATGATCTTCGCGCTCGGCGAGAACGCCGACGCGCTGCGCGAGATCGCGGCGGGCTGGCCCGATCCGTTCCCGGACCCGGTCGAGCATCCGGAGCTGATGCCGGCACCGGATCCGCTCGTCCGCCCGCTGGTGCTGCGGGCCAACGTGGGCGACCGGGTGGCCATCATGTTCCGTAACCATCTCGACCGGCCGGCGGGCATCCACGTGCAGGGCGTCGGCTACGACGTCGACACGATGGACGGCGGCCAGGTCGGCCGCAACGCCGACTCGGCGGCCCGCGCGGGCGGGCGGCGCAGCTATGTCTGGGAGTGCACCGACGAGGGCGTGTTCTTCTTCCACGACCTCGCCGACATCCGGGGCGGGGAGGACGGCTCCAACGCCCACGGCCTGTTCGGCGCGCTGGTCGTCGAACCCGCGGGTGCACAGTGGACGGACCCGGTGACGGGCCGGCCGGTGGTCGACGGGCTCTACGCCGACATCCACGTGCCGGGCCAGCCGAGCTTCCGCGAGTACGTCGTCTTCATGCAGGACGAGGCGCCCAACGACAATCCGGTCAAGCCGCCGCACCCGACCTACGAGTGCGACCTGCCGCGCCCGCACGGGCATTCGGTCATCCGCGGCGAGGAGCGGCTCGTGCCCACGATCCTGACCGGGGACGACGAGCACGGGCACGGCGGGCACGCCGGCGAGGCCATGGACTCGATGATGGTCATGAGCTACCGCACCGAGCCGATGGGCTGGCGCGCGCTGGCCTACGAGCGGCTGCTCGAGCAGGGGCGGATCGACCCGGCGCGCGACGCGATCGTCGGCGAGGAGCAGCACCACAGCTCGTGGCTGTTCGGCGACCCGGCGACGCCGATCCTGCGTGCCTACCAGGGAGACCGGGCGAAGATCCGGCTCGTGCACGCGGGCGTCAAGGAGACCCACGTCTTCCACCTGCACCTGCACCAGTGGCGCGCGGTGCCGGGCCACGACGAGGCGCCGATCATCGACTCGATCTCGATCACGCCGCAGCAGGCGTTCACGATCGAGCCGATCGGTGGCGCGGGCTCGGTGCAGCGCGCGACCGGCGACATCATCTGGCACTGCCACCTCTACCCGCACTTCCACTCCGGCATGTGGGGTATGTGGCGGGTGTTCGACAAGCTGCAGGACGGCTCCGGCAGCTACCCGGACGGCACGCCGATCGCGGCGCTGCAGCCGCTGCCCGGCCACGAGCCGCCGGTGGCGCCGACCGCGCAGCGGCCCGGGTTCCCGGCGTTCATCGCCGGCGAGTACCCGCAGAAGTCGCCCCGCCCGCCGCGCACGCCGCTGATGCCCGAGGGTATGGGCCGCGAGCCGACCGAGCTGGAGCGCAACGCGTTCTGTCCCGACCCGCAGCCCGGCGAGGCGTTCACGAAGGCCACGCTCGACCCGGACGCGCCGGTGCGCCACTACCACCTCGTCGTGCTCGAGGGGACGGTCGACTACTACGAGTCCGCCGGCGAGGGCGGCCACGCGAACAGCTGGCACGACCACCGCGCGGTGTTCTTCGTGCTGGCCGAGGAGATCGAGGAGGCCGGCGGTGTCGAGGAGTTCCGGCGGCAGCTCGAGGAGGGCGCCCGCAAGGTCGCGCCGATCGCCATCCGCGCCCGCAAGGGCGAGGTGCTCGAGCTGACGCTCACCAACGAGCTGCCCACCGGCTGCCAGGCGGCGACGGCGTTCGACGCGGTGCTGCCGTTCCAGCCGGAGTGCGGGCTGCACGTGCACCTGGTCAAGTTCGACCCGCTGACCTCCGACGGCGCGAGCGTCGGCTGGAACTACCTGTCCGGCACGACGACCGCCGACCAGGGCGACGAGGACCACGAGCGGTACCGCAGCTGGATCTACCGGTGGTACTGCGACGAGGAGTTCGGCGTCGTGTTCTTCCACGACCACCTGCTCGCCAACGAGCGCCAGCGGCATGGCCTGTTCGGCGCGATGATCGCCGAGCCGCCGGGCGCGGTGTGGGTCGACCCGCACGACCACGCGCGCGAGGTGCGCAACGGCAACCAGGCGGTCGTGCTGCTGCCGGACGGCTCCGCGTTCCGCGAGCAGGTGCTGGGCGTCGCGGACTTCGTGCCGCTCGTCGAGCACGGCGACGGTGCGGACGGCGTGCCGATCAACCCGCCCGCGTTCCCCGGCTCGCTGGACGACCAGGGTGTGATGGGCGTGGACTACCGGTGCGCGCCGCTGCACGAGCGGCCCGGCGACCCGGCGCAGTGGTTCGCGAGCGAGGTGCACGGCGACCCGGGCACGCCGATCCTGCGCGGGTACCCGGGGGAGAGCATCCGGATCCGCCTCTACCAGGGCTCGCACGAGGAGCAGCACAGCTTCACCGTGCACGGCATGCGCTGGCACGCGTGGCGCGACGACCCGGCCTCGCCGGTGCGCGACCAGCAGACCATCGGCATCTCCGAGGCGTTCAGCTTCCACCTGGACCGGGACACGCTGCCCGGCGATCACCTGTGGAGCTTCACCACTGCCGACGAGACCTGGCTCGGGCTGTGGGGGTTCATCCGGCTGCACGAGTCCCTTGTGGACGATCTGCCGGCCATCGCGGGTGCCTTCGAGGGGGCGGGGCTGCCGCCGATCGACCCGGTCCGGGTGCGGCGCTACGACGTGCGGGTGGTGCCGCACGAGATCGCCTACAGCGACCAGCGCAGCGACCCGTTCGGCACGGTGTACACAGTGGACGGACAGCCGCCGGGCGATCCGCTGATCCTGCGCTGCCGGGTCGGCGAGTGGGTGGAGATCCGGCTGCACAACGACCTGCCCGGACCCGGCGAGCCGACCCCGTTCGACCCGGTGTTCTCCGCGAAGGACGAGCCCGCCGAGCGGGAGATCTCCGAGCGGGTGTCGCTGCACGCCGGCAGCCTGCTGCGCACGGACGTGCGGACCGCGGACGGCGCATGGGTCGGCCGCAACCCGGACACCACCATCAAGCCGGGTGACGAGATCGTGCAGCGCTGGTACGCCGACCGCGAGGGCGTGGTGCTGCTGCAGGATCGGGCGGACGTGCGGACGCACCGCCACCGCGGCCTCGTCGGCGCGCTCGTCGTGGAGCCGGCGGACGTGACGCCCACGAAATGGGTGGGGGCGCGCGCGGACCTGCGCGGGCCCGGCGGCTCGCTCGAGCGGGAGCTGGTGCTGCTGCTGCAGGACGGGGTGCGCATGTACCACGACGGCGACGCGACGCAGCCGGTCCGCGACCTGGAGGACGAGCCGGACGACACGGGGCAGAAGGCGCTGAACTACCGCAGCGCGCACCTGCTGCCGCGGCGCCCGTCGCTGGCCGATCCGGATCCGGGCACGCCCGTGCTCGACTGCGCGCCGGGCGACCGGGTGAAGCTGCATCTCGTGCTGGGCACCGACCGTGCGCGCAACCACGGTTTCCTGGTGCACGGCCATACCTGGCCGATGGAGGAGCACCTGAGCTCGCCGCGGGTGGGGGCGATCGGGGCCTTGAGCGTCGCCGGCGCTCGGACGCTCCGGTTCACGGCGGGAGATGCGGGTGACTACGCCTACCGGTCCGGTGTCCTGCGGTGGGCGGTCACGGAAGGGTTGTGGGGCCTGATCCGGGTCCGCTGACCGCGGCGGGACGGCGGGCCGCGTTCCCTGGTGCGGCCCGCCGTTTCGTATGGTGGACCGTGTGACTTCGCAGACCGCGTTGAAGGCTGCCGCCGGCCGCGCCGCGCACCTGCTCGTGGACCAGCCGCCCTACCTGCTCGACGATCCCGTGGCCGAGCGCATGCTCGGGGACCGGGCGGACGAGCTGATCGATCGGCACCGGCTGGCCGGTGCCGATCCCGTCGTGACGGCCGCCCGCGCACAGGTCACGGCCCGCACGCGGTTCACCGAGGACCGGCTCGCGGCGGCCGGGCTGGACCAGTACGTGCTGCTGGGCGCCGGGCTCGACTCGTTCGCGCACCGGTCGCCGCTGGCCGGGGCGGTGCGGGTGTTCGAGGTGGACCACCCGGAAACGCAGGAGTACAAGCGATCGGTCGCGCCGGACGGGCCGGTGACCTACGTGCCGGTCGACTTCGCGACGGACGGGTTGCTGGATCGGCTGACCGCCGCGGGTTTCGACCCGGCCCGCCCGGCGTTCGTCAGCTGGCTCGGCGTGTCGGTCTACCTCGACCTGCCCGACATCGAGCGGCTCTTGGCCGTGGTCGGCGCGTTCGCGCCCGGCAGCGAGCTCGTCGCGGAGCACATGCTGCCCGCCGGGCATCGCGACGCCGCCGGTGACGCGTACATCGAGGCGATCGAGCCCATGGTGGTGCGCGTCGGCGAGCCGTGGCGGAGCATGCTGTCCGCCGCGGCCATCACGGACGTGTTGCAGCGCAACGGGTTCGGCGCGGTGCGCTCGGTCCGCCAGCGCGACTGGGTCGACCCCGTGCTGTGGGAACGCAGCGACGGCCTGGCCCCGATCCAGGTGTCGGCGCTCGCGCACGCGGTGGTGGGCTGAGTCAGTCCGGCGGCCAGGCAGGGTCGGTGGTCAGGACGGTCAGGCGCTGGGTGGCGCGGGTCAGCGCCACGTACAGGGTGCGCGGGCCGGTCGTCGACTCGGTCACCAGCTCGTTGGGCTCCACGAGGACGACCGCGTCGTACTCCAGGCCCTTCGCGTCCAGGCCGTCGACCACGGACAGGCGCTCATCGTCCACTTCGGACAGCGCGGTGCGCACCGCGGCGAGCCGGCTGGTCGCGGTGATCACGCCCACCGTGCCGTCCACGTCGGCGAGCAGCTCGGCCGCCGCCGTGCGCACGGCGGCGGGGAGCTCGGTGGCCGACAGCGTGCGGACCGAGGGCTTCACCCCGGTCGAGCGCACGGCCGTGGGCAGCTGGTCGGGCGTGGCCACGCCGCCGACCACCTTGGCGGCCAGCTCGAAGATCTCCGCGGAGTTGCGGTAGTTCGTGGCGAGCGTGAAGCGCCGCAGCGTCGCGCGGGCGCCCAGCGCCGCGGCCCGGGCCGACGCCGCCTCCGCCGGGTCCGGCCACGAGCTCTGCACCGGGTCGCCGACGATCGTCCAGCTCGCGTACCTGCCGCGCCGGCCGACCATGCGCCACTGCATGGGGGAGAGGTCCTGCGCCTCGTCGACGACGATGTGCGAGTACTCGTCGTAGTGCTCGGCCCGCCGGTAGCCCTGGACCGCCTCGCCCCATGCCGCGAGCTCGGCCGCCTGCTGCGCGGCCCGCCGCCGGTGCCGCCGCGGCGGCTTGCCCAGCAGCACCCGCAGCTCGTCCAGCAGCGCCACGTCCGCGACCGTCGGTCCGGCCGACCCCGTCCACGACGCCGCGAGCAGGCCGACCTCGTGCGGCGAGAGCGTCCGCCCGGCGGCCGCGGCCAGCCGCGTCCGGTCCGCGAACCAGGCCAGCACCTCGCGCGCGGTCAGGATCGGCCACCACACCACCACGAACCGGTGGAAGTCGATGCGCTCGCCGAGCTCGGTGACCAGCGTGTCGTGATCCATGCCCGGCCGGTCGTGCGCCTGCCGCCACAACGCCTCCAGCAGCGCTTCCGCGGCGTCCACCCGGGACTGGTTCGGCGGGCGCCCGGCCGCGTGCACGGCGCGGCGCACCCGGGCGAGCTCGCTCGCGTCGAGCTTGAGGACCTCGCCGCGGTAGGTGATCCGCAGCTGCTCCGGCGCGTCCGGTGGCGCCTCCCGCAGCGCCCGCTTGAGCACCCGCCGCATCCGCAGCGACCCCTTGACCCGCGCCACGTCGGGGGTGTCGTGCGCCACGGCCCCGGCCCCGTCGAGTACCTCGCCCAGCGAGCGGAGCTCGACCGTGTCCTCGCCCATCGAGGGCAGCACGCGGGAGATGTAGGACGTGAACGCCGCCGACGGGCCGATCACGAGCACGCCGGAGCCGCCCATCCGCCGCCGGTCGCGGTAGAGCAGGTAGGCGACCCGGTGCAGCGCCACCGCGGTCTTGCCGGTGCCCGGCCCGCCGGTGATCTCGGTGATCCCGCGCCACGGCGCGCGGATCGCCTCGTCCTGCTCCTTCTGGATCGTGGCGACGATGTCGCGCATCTTGTCGCCGCGGGCGCGGGTGAGCGAGGCCATCAGCGCGCCCTCGCCGACCACGGCCATGCTCTCGGGCCGCCGGTCCGGCGCGAGCAGGTCGTCGTCGATGTCCACAACGGACTGGCCGGTCGAGCGGATGACGCGGCGGCGGATGACGTTCATCGGCTGCTCGGCGGTGGCCTGGTAGAACGCGGCCGCGGCCGGCGCCCGCCAGTCGGTGACCAGGTTGTCGAAGTTCAGGTCCCGCACGCCGAGCCGGCCGACGTGCATGGTCTCGCCGTCGGTGGTGTCCAGCCGGCCGAACACCAGACCCTCGTGCTCGGCGTCGAGGCTGCGCAGGATCTGGTTGGCGTGGCGCACCATCACGTCGCGTTCGAACAGCATGGACGCCTGCTCGAAGATGGCCTCGTTGCGGGCGCCGTGCGCGAGCTGGTCACCGCGGCGGCGCATGTCCCGCGCCTCGGTGCGCATCTCCTCGACCCGTGCGTACACGACATCGATATGAGCTTGCTCGACCGCGATCTCGGCCTGCCTGACAGAGGTGTGCGACACCCAGCCGCTCCAGGTGGTGAGTGGGAAGAGCGAGCCTACGCGAATTCAGCCGTCCGGGGGGTGCGAACCCTGGTGGCGGCCCTGCGCGACGATGTCCCGGTGACCAGGATCGTGGCCGGGAGTGCGGGCGGGCGCCGGCTCGCCGTGCCGAAGGGAGGAACCCGGCCGACTTCCGACCGGGTTCGCGAGGCGCTGTTCAGCGCGGTCGAGGCCGCCATGGACCTCGAGGGTGCCCGCGTGCTGGACCTGTACGCCGGGACGGGCGCGCTCGGGCTGGAGGCGTTGTCGCGCGGCGCGGCCACGGCGGTGCTGGTCGAGTCGGACGCGAGCGCGGTGGCGGTGCTGCGCAAGAACATCGCCGCGGTCGGGCTGCCCGGCGCGGTGGCGCGGCCGGGCAAGGTCGCGGCGGTGCTCGCCGAGCCGCCCGCGGCGCCGTTCGACCTCGTGCTCGCCGACCCGCCGTACGCGCTGGACCCGGCCGGCGACCTGGTGGCACTCGTGTCGCACGGCTGGGTCGCCCCGGGCTCGCTGGTGGTGGTCGAACGGGCCCGCCGCTCCGGCCCACCGACGTGGCCGGCCGGGCTGGTATCCGGCAGGACCCGCCGCTACGGCGACACGGAACTGCACTGGGCACGAGCCGAGGGCTGACCAGCGGTGACCTAAGGGGACCGTGACGCAACCCAGCCCCGCGCACGTGATCAACCGCACCCAACCGGGGAAACGCAACCAACACAAAGAAATCCGGGGAGGCGGTACAGTCCGCCCCTATGAGGCGCGCGGTGTGTCCTGGTTCGTACGACCCGCCGACCAACGGTCACCTCGACATCCTCGAGCGGACCGCCGCCGTGTTCGACGAGGTCGTCGTCGCGGTGCTGATCAACAAGAACAAGCGCGGCCTGTTCACGGTCGAGGAACGCATGGAGCTGCTCGCCGAGACGGTTGCCCACCTGCCCAACGTGCGGATCGACTCGTGGCACGGCCTGCTGGTGGACTACTGCCGGCAGAACGACGTCAGCGTGATCGTCAAGGGCCTGCGCGCGGTGAGCGACTTCGACTACGAGCTGCAGATGGCGCAGATGAACCAGCAGCTGGCGGGCGTGGAGACGCTGTTCATGCCGACGAAGCCGCTGAACAGCTTCCTGTCCAGCTCGCTGGTCAAGGAGGTGGCCACCTACGGCGGCGACGTGGCACACCTGCTGCCCGAGAACGTGTACCGCCGCCTGCGCAAACGCCTCGCCGAGGAGAGCTGACCCTAGAGGGCCAGCTTCATGCCCACGTGGCTGGCGACGAAGCCCAGCCGTTCGTAGAACCGGTGGGCGTCCACCCGGCTCGCGTCCGTCGTCAGCTGCACCATGGCCGCGCCGTGCTCGCGGGAGGTCGCGATCGCCCACTGCGCCAGGCGGCGTCCGAGGCCGCTGCCGCGCTGGTCCGAGCGCACCCGCACCGCCTCGATCAGGGCCCGGGTCGCGCCGCGGCGGGACAGGCCCGGGATGAACGTCAGCTGCAGCGTGCCCACCACCGACTCACCCGCCACCGCGACCGCGAGGTACTGGCGCGGGTCGGCGTCGATCTCCGCGAACGCCGCCGCGTAGGCCGGGTCGCCGGGGGACTCGCGGCGGGCCCCGAGCGGGTCATCGGCGAGCATGGCCACGATCGCCGGAACATCTCCTGCCGTGGCGCGGCGGATCACGAGATCATCCATGCCCTCATTCAAACCGACCGGTAACCGACTATCGGCGTATTCAGCCTTCCGGCATCGCGGAGTTACGGTCGGTGAATGAGCAACGTGGCGCCCAAACGCGTGAAGACGCTCCTGACGCTGCTGATCGCGGCCCTCGGCGTGTTCGGCCTGTCGACCGCCACGTTCGCGGCGACCGCGGCCACGGACACCACCGCGACGGCACTCGTCTCGCCGCCGTGCGGCGACACGTCGAGCTACGACGTGGTGGCGCTGGCCGACCTGCCCCCCGAGGCGAGCGACACCGAGGACCTGATCGCGGCGGGTGGCCCGTACCCGTACCCGCAGGACGGCACCGTCTTCGACAACCGCGAGGGCATCCTGCCCGGGTGCGGCAGCGGCTACTACCACGAGTACACGGTGAAGACGCCCGGCAGCCCGGACCGCGGCGCGCGCCGGATCGTCACCGGTAGCGGCGGCGAGCACTTCTACACCGGCGACCACTACGAGACGTTCTCCCTGATCGACCTCGACGGGGGCGGCGGCAGCTCCTGCGGCAACGCCGAGCTCGAGACGGCGCCGATGTCCAGCCTGCCCGCCGAGGTGGCCGACACCGTGGCGCTGGTCCAGGCCGACGGCCCCTACCCGTACCCGCAGGACGGCACCGAGTACCAGAATCGCGAGGGCGTGCTGCCCGCGTGCGACGCCGGCTACTACCACCTCTACACGGTGCCCACCCCGGGCGCGCCCGACCGCGGCGAGCGCCGGCTGGTCACCGGCGGCGCGGGCGAGTTCTTCTACAGCCCGGACGACTACGCCTCGTTCGTGCAGGTCGACGTCAACGCCTGACACGCCAGAAAGGCCCGGCCTCCCCCGACCACCCCGCACGAGACGGCAGACTGGGCCGTGGAGTCATGCGCCGGGGAGGCGGAGGAGGCACGGGTGTACAAGGTGTTCGAGGCGCTCGACGAGCTCGTCACGATCCTGGAGGAGGCCAGGGGGCTGCCGATGACGTCCAGCTGCGTGGTGCCTCGCGGTGACCTCCTCGAACTGCTCGACGAGGTGCGCGACGCCCTCCCGGGGGAGGTCGACGACGCGCAGGACGTCCTCGACCGCAAGGACGAGATCATCGGCAAGGCCGAGCACGAGGCCGAGCAGACGATCAGCAAGGGCAACCTCGAGGCGCAGAAGGCGATCGAGGAGGCCCGCGCGGAGGCCGAGCGGATCGTGGCCGAAGCCCGCGCGCACGCCGACCGGCTCGTCGCCGACGCCGAAGCGGAGGCGGACCGGACCGTCGCGGCGGGTCAGGCCAAGTTCGACGACCTGGTCAACCGCTCCCAGGACGAGGCGGACCGGATGATCCAGGCCGGCCGCGAGTCCTACGAGCGCCAGGTCGAGGACGGCCGGCTCGAGCAGGCCCGGCTGGTGTCCCAGACCGACGTCGTGCAGGCCGCGCACGCCGAGTCCGCCCGCATCCTCGACGCGACCGCCGACGAGGCCGCCCGCCAGCGCGGCGAGTGCGACGAGTACGTCGACAGCAGGCTCGCGGAGTTCGGCGACCTGCTCACCCACACCCTGCGCACGGTCGACAAGGGCCGCGCCCACCTGCGCGGGACCGCCCTCAACGGCAGTGCCGCGCCGTTCGACTACCAGGCCTGAGTACGCTGGGGGACCGGCGCGGGCCGCACGCGCCGGAACAATCAAGCATCGGAAAGCGTCGAGTTCGTCATGTCCGAACAACGCAAGAGCCCGTGGGTGCTCGACACCCGTGAGCTCGGTCGCCGGCCGGGCCTGTCCCGCGAGGTGCACCGCGTCGTCCACACCCAGGACCCGCTCGGGGTCGAGGGTGTCATCGCCGTGCCCAAGGACGCGCGCGTCGAGCTGGACGTCCTGCTCGAGTCCGTGGTCGAGGGCGTGCTGGTGAGCGGCACCGCGTACGCGCCGCTCGAGGGCGAGTGCTCGCGCTGCCTCGACCCGATCACCGGCGGGGAGGTCGAGGTCGAGTTCACCGAGCTGTTCGCCTACCCGGACAGCGCCACCGAGCAGACCACCGACGAGGACGAGATCGCCCGCCTGGTCAACGACCTGGTGGACCTCGAACCGGTCGTCCGTGACGCGACCGTCCTGGCCCTGCCGAGCGTGCCGCTGTGCACGCCCGACTGTGCCGGACTGTGCGCCGAATGCGGCGGCAAGTGGGCCGATCTCGGACCGGATCACCGGCATGAGACCATTGACCCTCGGTGGGCCGCGCTCACCGAGCGGTTCAGCACGGATCGGGACGACTGAGAGTCCCTCCCATCATGAGCTTTGTCGAAGGAGATTGAGTCGTGGCCGTCCCCAAGCGGAAGATGTCGCGTTCGAACACGCGCTCGCGCCGGTCGCAGTGGAAGACCAGCGCCCCGCAGCTGGTGGAGTGCTCGAACCGGGCCTGCCGGAAGCCGAAGCCGCCGCACGTCGTCTGCCCGGACTGCGGTCAGTACGACAACCGTCAGGTCATCGAGCCCGCCTGATCCCATGCGAAGGTGGTAACTGTCAGTGGGGGGTAGGGCTGGACGAGGTCCGGCCGCCGATCCGGCGAAGCTGACCGAGGCACTCGGCGTCGAACTCGACGCCGAGCTGCTGACGCTCGCCATGACGCACCGTTCCTATGCCTACGAGAACGGCGGGCTGCCGCCGAACGAGCGGCTGGAGTTCCTCGGTGACGCCGTGCTGGGCCTGGTGGTCACCGACCACCTGTACCGCGCGCACCCGAACCTGCCCGAGGGGCACCTGGCGAAGCTGCGCGCCAGCGTGGTGAACATGCACGCGCTGGCCGGTGTCGCCCGCGAGCTGGGGGAGTCCGGGCTCGGCGCGCACCTGCTGCTGGGCAAGGGCGAGGAGCTCACCGGCGGCCGGGACAAGGCGAGCATCCTCGCCGACGGCATGGAGGCCGTGATCGGCGCGGTCTACCTCGCGCACGGCGTCGAGACGGCCCGCGAGCTGGTGCACCGGCTGTTCGATCCGCTGCTCACCGAGGCGCCGCTGCTGGGCGCGGGCCTGGACTGGAAGACGTCGCTGCAGGAGCTCACCGCGCAGGCGAGCCTCGGGGTGCCCGAGTACCGCGTGCAGGAGGAGGGCCCCGACCACCGCAAGGAGTTCACGGCCACGGTCATCGTGGCCGGGCAGGACCGCGGCAGCGGCGGTGGCCGGACCAAGAAGGAAGCCGAGCAGAAGGCCGCCGAGGCCGCCTGGCGCACCCTCTCCGAGCTGATCAAGTCCGGCAAGGACGCCACGAACTAGGACCGATTCCGGGGAGGCGGCCTTCCCTTGCCTGAGTTACCTGAGGTCGAGGTCGTTCGGCTGGGGCTCGCGGCGCACGTCACGGGCCGGCGGCTGCGCCGGGTCGACGTCCTGCACCCGCGGGCGATCCGCCGCCACGTGCTCGGCGCGGGCGACTTCACCGGCCGCCTCGCCGGGCGCACGGTCGAGGCGGTGTCGCGGCGCGGCAAGTACCTGTGGATCTCGCTCGACGAGGACGAGGCGCTGCTCGCGCACCTGGGCATGAGCGGCCAGCTGCTGGTCCAGCCGGCCGGCACGCCGGACGAGAAGCACCTGCGGATCCGGTTCTCCTTCGCCGACGGCGGGGCCGAGCTGCGGTTCGTGGACCAGCGCACGTTCGGTGGCTTCACGCTCGACGAGCTGGTCGAGGTGGACGGGACCCGGGTGCCCGCGCTGATCGCGCACATCGCCCGCGACCCGATGGACCCGCGGTTCTCGCTCCCCGCGACCGTGGCGGCGCTGCGCCGGCGGCGCACGGAGCTCAAGCGGGCGCTGCTGGACCAGTCGCTGGTGTCGGGGATCGGCAACATCTATGCCGACGAGGCGCTGTGGCGGGCGAAGCTGCACTGGGCGCGGCCGACCGACCGGCTCTCCGCCGCGCGTGCCGGCGAGGTGCTGGCCGCGGCGACCCAGGTGATGGCCGAGGCGCTCGGGGCCGGCGGCACGTCGTTCGACGCGCTGTACGTCAACGTCAACGGGCAGTCGGGCTACTTCGACCGCTCGCTCGCCGTTTACGGGCAGGAGGGGCTGCCGTGCCCGCGGTGCGGGCGCCCGGTGCGCCGCGAGCCGTTCATGAACCGGTCGTCGTACTCGTGCCCGCGTTGCCAGCCGCGGCCCCGGGCCGCGCGAATTCCGGCAGCGCCGATTCCGTAGCCGAATTCCCCGCGACATCAGGCGGCAGGTGTCAGGATTCCCGGGTCCACCACCGCGCGCGTTCGCGAGTCCGGATCTCGTTGGTGATCCGCGCGTAATCCTGCCCGGGCAGCGGGCCGTGCTCCATGAGTTCCTCGAACGACATCGCCGGGCCCGGTAATCGTTCGTGCGACAGGAACCGCAGCAGCCCGTCCAGCATGAGCTCGAGGTGGCGGTGGTTCAGCCGGTATTCGTCCTCGGCGGAGCCGGCGCCCGGCACCGGCGCGGAGAACCGGATGATCAGCAGGCCGATGTCACCCGCGGTCACGTCCGGGCGCAGCGAGCCCTCCTCGTGCGCGGCGACGGCGAGCGCGCCGTGCGCCTCGCGGCAGAGCCGGCGCGCCTCCATCACCTCGTCGTCCATCGGGATGCGGTCGGCGAGCAACGGCATCACCGCGCCGATGCGCAGGTCTATCGAGTCGTGCATGTACCGGGCGAGCGCGGTGAACCCGTCGGGCTCCTCGGCCAGCGCGCTGCGTGCCTCCTCCGCGGACGTGCGCAGCGTGTACAGCGCGACCTCGCGCAGCAGGACCGAACGATCCGGAAAATGGCGGTAAAGGGTCGCGATCCCGACCCCTGCCCGGCGCGCCACCAATTCCATGGGCGTTGCCGGGCCTTTCTCGATGACGAGGTCGGTCGCGGCGCGCAGGATCTGTTCCCGGTTGCGAAGGGCATCCGCCCGGCGTCGGCGGGGTTTGGGCCGTGGTGTGTCGAGTTCCTTCATGTTGCCTGTCCGGACGAAATTCTCTCGGCCGAAACACGTTACCTGCCCGCGTCGGCCGATCACCAGGGGCATGAATTCCCGCGCCCGACCGCGCCGCCCGGCGGTGTCAAGATCCCGTAAGGCCCCGGCGGGCTACCGGCGCGCGCCGCGGCCGATGGCGCAGACTGGGTTCGTGGAGCTGACCACGGAACCGGTGGCGGAGGCGCCGCGGCGGGACGAGCCCCGGCGCGGCGAGCTGCGCATCTACTTCGGGGCCGCGCCCGGGGTCGGCAAGACGTACGCGATGCTCGGCGAGGCGCACCGGCGGGCCGAGCGCGGCACGGACGTGGTCGCCGGGTTCGTGGAGACCCACGAGCGGGCCAAGACCGACGCGCTGGTGGCCGGCCTCGAGGTGGTGCCGCGGCGCACGCTGGTCCACCGCGGCCGCGAGTTCACCGAGCTGGACGTCGACGCCGTGCTCGCCCGCAAGCCGGAGGTGGCGCTGGTCGACGAGCTCGCGCACACCAACGTGCCGGGCTCGCGCAACGCCAAGCGCTGGCAGGACATCGAGGAGCTGCTGGCCGCCGGCATCACCGTGCTCACCACGGTCAACGTCCAGCACCTGGAGAGCCTCGTCGAGGTCGTCGAGGGGATCACCGGCGTGCGGCAGCAGGAGACCGTGCCCGACGGGATGGTCCGCGACGCCGAGCAGCTGGAGCTGATCGACATCACGCCGGAGGCGCTGCGCCGCCGCCTCGCGCACGGCAACGTGTATCCGGCCCGGGTCATCGACGCCGCGCTGGGCAACTACTTCCGGCCGGGCAACCTCATCGCGCTCCGCGAGCTCGCCCTGCTGTGGGTGGCCGACCAGGTCGACGTCGCGTTGCGGCGCTACCGCAGCGAGCAGCGGATCACCGACACCTGGGAGGCCCGCGAGCGCGTCGTCGTCGCCGTGACCGGCGGCCGGGAGACCGAGACGCTCGTGCACCGCGCGAGCCGCATCGCCGCGCGCGCGGGTGCGGAGCTGCTCGTGCTGCACATCCTGCGCGGCGACGGGCTGACCGGGGTGAGCCCGCGCGCGGTGACCGAGATGCGCCGGCTCGCGGAGAACCTCGGCGCCTCGTTCCACACCGTGATCGGCGACGACGTGCCGGCCGCCCTGCTGGACTTCGCCCGCGGCGCCAACGCCACCCAGCTCGTCCTCGGCACGTCGCGGCGCTCCCGGCTCGCCCGGGTCTTCGACGCCGGCATCGGGGCCACCGTCGTGCAGCGGTCCGGCTCGATCGACGTGCACATGGTCACCCACTCCGAGGCGGGACGCAGCCGCCTGCCGCGCCTGGCCCGCAGCCCGCTCGCGCCCTCCCGCCGGCTCGCCGGCTTCGCCTTCGCCGTCCTAGCCCCGGTGCTCACGACCCTCGGGGGCGTGCTGCTGCGCGACCAGCTCAGCCTGTCCACCGACGTGGTCGCCTACTTCCTCGCCATCGTCGTCGCCGCGCTCCTCGGCGGGATCGCGCCGGCGGTGGTGGCGGCGCTGCTGTCGGCCTTCGGGCTCAACTTCTTCTTCGTCCCGCCCCTCCACACCCTCACCATCGCCGAGACGGAGAACCTGGCCACGCTCGTGGTGATGGTGGTGGTCGGCGTGCTCGTGGCCCTCGTGGTCGACCGGGCCGCGCGCCGCTCGGCACAGGCGGCCGCGGCCCGCACGGAGGCCTCGCTGCTGTCCTCGTACGCGCGGACCGTGCTCGTCGACCCGCATCCCGTGGAGCGGCTGCTGGAGAAGGTGCGGGAGAACTTCGGCCTGACGTCGGTGGCGCTGCTGGAGAAGCGGGACGGCGCGTGGGAGCGGGTGGCGTGCGCCGGGCCCTCGCCCTGCGACCAGCCGGAGGATGCGGACGTGGACGTGCCGGTCACCGAGGACGTGCACCTCGCGTTGCGCGGGCGGGCGCTGCCGGCCGGGACCCGGGGCGTCCTGGAGACCGTGGCCGGGCAGGCGCTGCTCGCGTTGCGCCATCAGCGGATGCGGCGCGAGGCGGCGGAGGCCAAGCGGCGCGCGGAGACCACGGAGCTGCGGACCGCGCTGCTGTCGGCCGTCGGGCACGACCTGCGCACGCCGCTCACGTCGATCAAGGCCGCGGCCGGCAGCCTGCGCGCGCCGGACCTCCAGCTGTCCGAAGACGACTCCGCGGAGCTGCTGGCGGCCATCGAGGAGTCCACCGACCGGCTGTCCGGGCTCGTCGGCAACCTGCTCGACTCGTCGCGGCTCGCCACCGGCGCGGTCCGCCCGATGCTGCGCGCGGTTACCTACGACGAGGTCGTCGCCCGCGCCCTGTCCGGGGTGGACGGACGGGCGGACGTCGCGGTCGACGTGGACGAGACGCTGCCGGCGGTGCGCGCCGACCCGGGCCTGCTGGAGCGGGTGGTGGCGAACGTCGTCGACAACGCGCTGCGGCACGGCCGGCCAGAGCGGCCGGTCGCCCCCGGCGAGCCGGCGATCGCGGTGCGGGCGAGCGCGTACTCCGACCGGGTCGAGCTGCGGGTCGTCGACCACGGCCGCGGGCTGCCGAAGGGCCGGGTGGGCGAGTTCGCGCCGTTCCAGCGGTTGGGCGACACCTCCAGCGGCGTGGGGCTGGGCATGTCGGTGGCGAAGGGTTTCGTCGACGCGATGGATGGCACGATCCGGACCGAGGACACGCCGGGCGGCGGGCTCACCGTGGTGATCTCGCTGCCGGCCGACGCGCAGGGGCAGCCGTGACGACGGTGCTGGTGGTCGACGACGAGCCGCAGATCGTTCGCACCCTGCGGATCAACCTCGCGGCGCGCGGCTACGACGTGGCCACGGCCGCCGACGGCGGGGAGGCGCTGCGGGTGGCCGCGGCCGTGCGCCCGGACGTCGTCGTGCTCGACCTGGGCCTGCCCGACATCGACGGCTCGACGGTGATCGAGGGCCTGCGCGGGTGGACCGCGGTGCCGATCATCGTGCTGTCCGCGCGCGCCGACTCCGCCGACAAGGTGGCCGCACTCGACGCCGGCGCCGACGACTACGTGACCAAGCCGTTCGGCATGGACGAGCTGCTCGCCCGGCTGCGGGCCGCGGTCCGCCGGGCGTCGGCGACCGTGCCGAGCGGGGAGGACGCCGTGGTGGAGACCGACGCGTTCACCGTCGACCTCGCCGCGAAGAAGGTCCTGCGCGACGGCGCCGAGGTGCACCTGACACCGACCGAATGGGGCGTGCTGGAGCTGCTCGTGCGCAACAAGGGCAAGCTCGTCGGGCAGAAGCAGCTGTTGCAGGAGGTGTGGGGCCCGGCGTACGCGTCGGAGACGAACTACCTGCGGGTGTACCTGGCCCAGCTGCGCCGCAAGCTCGAACCGCAGCCGTCACGGCCGCGGCACCTGCTCACGGAGGCGGGCATGGGCTACCGCTTCGAGGCCTAGGCTGCGGGCTCATGATCGGCGACCTGCAGTGCGTGGTCCTGGACTGCGCCGACGATCTGGAGCTGGCCCGCTTCTACCAGGCGCTACTGGGCGGCGAGGTGAACCGCCCGGACCGCCGGTGGGGAGTGGGCGGCGGCTGGTCGACCCTGCACGCCGCGAACGGCGCGGTGCTGTGCTTCCAGCAGGTGGCCGACCACCGGCCGCCGCGCTGGCCGGACCCGGCGCACCCGCAGCAGTCTCATCTCGACATCGGGGTCCGGGATCTCGGCGCGGCACACGAGGCGGTGCTGGCGGCGGGCGCCACGGTCCTCGATCTCGGCGACGGCCGGCGTGGCTGGCGGATCTATGCGGACCCGGCGGGGCACCCGTTCTGCGTGGTGCGCGAGGCGGGCTAGGTAGAACCCACTCCTAATAACCGAAGTCCTGGGTCCAGTACATGCCGTCCTCGTTGAGGCCGACGCCGATGGTGTTGAGGTCGCAGTTGAGGATGTTCGCGCGGTGGCCGTCGGAGTCCATCCAGCCCTGCATGACCTGCTGGGCGTCCTGCTGGCCGACGGCGATGTTCTCCGCGCCCGGCGTCGGGTAGCCCGCGTTCACGATCCGGTCGGCGAAAGTCAGGCCTTCCGGCGTGGTGTGATCGAAGTAGTCGCGCTCGGCCATATCGCTGCTGTGCTCTTGGGCCGCCTGGGCGAGCTTGGGGTCCATCCGCAGCGGGTCGCAGCCGGACTGGGCGCGCTCGCCGTTGACCAGGTCCACGACCTCGTCCTCGATGGCGTCCTGCGGCGGCACGTCGGTCCTCGGGACGGTCTCCTCGGACGAGGTCGGCTTGGCCGAGCCGGACGAGCGCGACGTGCCGGTGCCGTCCTCGGACGTGGGCGCCTGCCCGTCCTTGCCGTCCGAACCGCCCTGGTCCTGGTCGGACGGGGCGGGGACGTTCGTGCCCATCTGCTTGCCCGGGCGGGAGAGACCACCTTGGGCGTCGTCCGCGTCGGCGGCCGACAGCGCGACGTTGGCCTGGTCGGACTTGTCCGGCCCGTCGAAGTTCGAGACCAGGGTCGCGGCACCGGCCGTCACAGCACCAATGAGTGCCGCGGTAAGCGCGGGAAGCACTGGTCTACGTCTGCGTGCCGATGTCACGGTTCGGCAACGTACCACTTCTGGGTGATCTTATGAAGGCGGGTCTAGTTACCCGGGGTTGCAGGCGGTGTCTCGACCGTGACGTCGGTCTGCGTCGTCGACTTCAGGCCCTTGTTGTCGGTCACGGTCAGCTTGACCGTGAACGTGCCCGCGGCCGAGTAGGTGTGGTTCGCGGTCTCGCCGGTGTCCGTCGTGCCGTCGCCGAAGTTCCACTCGTACTTGACGATCGAGCCGTCCGGGTCCGTCGAGCCGCCGCCGTCGAAGGAGCATGCGAGGCCCGGTTGCGGGCAGTCCTTGCCGACCTTGGCCACCGGCGGCTTGGGGGCCGGGGTGGTCGTGGTCGGGCCGGGCCGGGTGGTGGTCGTGCCGCCGCCACCGCCGCCGGTCGAACCGCCGCCGGTCGTGGTGCCCTCGTCGGCGGTCGTCTCGTCCTCGGTCGTGCCGTCGGTGGTGGTCGCGCTGCTCTTCTTCGACGGCTTCTTGCTCGAGGTGCCGGGCAGGGAGGTGCTGACGGGGTCGGTGGTATACGTGTCCGGCGTGGAGGTCTGGTACGAATCCTCGCTCTGCGGAGCCGGCGCCGCAGAGTCGTCGCGGGTGCTGGCCAGCGCGGCGACGGTGGCGAACACGGTCGAGACCACGAGCGCCGCAACGCCGAGGGAGACGTACGGCGAGCGGGAGAGCTTGGACTTCGTCGTCTCCGGTTCGTCCGGCAGGGGCGTCAGCTCGTCGTCTGGCTCCGACATTGCAGGGTCCAACCTCCTCGGCTCGCCCGCCGTTACTCCGGACGGAGTATTACGACTAAGTAACGTATCACCGTCACCGAATGTGCACACATCGGATCGAGGTAGCTACCGTCCGTGGGTATGTTAGATGATCAACACGTGCGGGTGACCGCCTGGGTGCACGGCCGTGTGCAGGGCGTCGGCTTCCGCTGGTGGACGCGCGCCCGCGCGTGTGAGCTCGGCCTGCGTGGCTACGCACGCAACCTCAACGACGGTCGTGTCGAGGTGGTTGCGGAGGGTGCCCGCGCCGACTGCGAGCGGCTGCTCGACCTGCTGCGCTCCGGGCGAACGCCGGGCTCGGTGGACCTCGTCGTGGACCGTTGGTCAGACCCGAAGGGCAATCTCACGGGGTTCACGGAGCGTTGATCTTTTCCCAACTTGAGGGAACGAGCGAAGAAGTTTGAACCGCAACGAACTCTTCGGCGTATGAAATTAATGTGGGGAACACCCCGGACCAGGAGGACGAGCTCCTCCGCGAGCTCTACAGCCGTTACCGACGGCCACTGCTCGGCTACGTGCTCCGAGCGGTCGGCGGCGATCACCAGTACGCCGAGGACATCGTGCAGGAGACCCTGCTGCGAGCCTGGCGCAACTCCGGCAACCTGACCGCAGACGCCGCGGGCCCGTGGCTGTACACGGTCGCCCACAACCTCGTCGTCTCCGGATTTCGCAAGCAGGGCGCCCGTGTCGACGAGGTGCCGATCATGGAACGCGACTGGGCCCGGCAGACCGACGACTTCGACCGGGTCCTGCAGGGCTGGCAGATCGCCGAGGCGATGCGCCTGCTGTCGAAGGACCACCGGGCCGTCATCGGCGAGCTGTTCTACCGCCGCCGCACGATCGCCGAGGCCGCCGCCGCGCTGGGCGTGCCGCCCGGCACGGTCAAGTCCCGCTCGTTCTATGCGCTGCGGGCCCTGCGTGACGCGCTCGAGGAGCGGGGGGTGACCGAGCCATGACCTGCGCGAACACCGTCACGCTCGGCGCGTACCTGCTCGGCGCGCTCGACCCGCGGGAACGCTTCGACTTCGAGGCCCACCTCGGCAGCTGCGACACCTGCCGCGCCGAGCTGGTCCGGCTCGCCCCGCTGCCGGGCATGCTCAACCAGATCTCGCTGGACGACTTCTCCGACGGCCTGCCCCCGACCACGCTCGAGGACACCCACCCGACCGCGCCCGTCCCCGGCCTGCCGCTGTCCACGCAGCTGCGCCGACCGGAGGTCGCGAGCCTGCCCGAGCTGGCCCACCCGGAGCTCTTCCGCGCCGAGGCCGGCTTCCCGGACGAGCCGATCCCGCCCGAGTTCGGCGGCCCCGTGCCCAGCCCGCGCGGCCCGGTGCCCGCGCGCGAGGTGCCGCCCCCGCCCGTCGGCCGGATCAGGCCCGACACGCCCGCCACGTCCGACACGCCGGCGCGCACGGCCCGCCGCAGGCGCTACTGGCGCGTGGCGGCCGCGGCTGCGGTCGTGCTGGTCTTCGTCATCGGCGGGGTGCTCGGCTGGCGCGCGACGCAGCCTGAGCCGGTCCAGCGCGAGGCGGCCGGCATCACCTGGACGGCGAGCACGCCGGACGGCTCCGCGACGGCCGACGCGCGGCTGATCGACCACGAGTGGGGCACCGAGATCCAGATGCGGATCCACGGCCTGCCCCCTGGCCGGCAGTGCTACGTGATCGTCTACGACGGGAACGGGTACCACGAGATCGCGGGCTGGTGGGGGACCGACCACGACAGCGCCGAGGAGATCCCGGCGAGCACCTCGATCCAGCGCAGCAAGATCGCAAAACTGGAGCTCCTGCTCGATGACCGGAAGGTCGCGTTGACCATCCCGGCACAGCACCGCTAGCACGCGTCCACCGCCCCGCCGCACGCCCGCCTCCCACGGATCCCCGGGGCGCCCAGGTACCCTCGATGAACAGACCGCGCTTCACGGTTGTCTGAGAGGTACGCGTCTCGTGCATTTGAAGAGCCTGACGCTCAAGGGGTTCAAGTCCTTCGCGTCGGCCACCACGTTGCGCTTCGAACCGGGGATCACCTGCGTCGTCGGCCCCAACGGGTCGGGCAAGTCCAACGTGCTGGACGCGCTGCGCTGGGTCATGGGCACCCAGGGCGCGAAGGACCTGCGCGGCGGCAAGATGGAGGACGTCATCTTCGCCGGCACCGCCGGCCGCGCCCCGCTCGGCCGTGCCGAGGTCAGCCTCACGATCGACAACTCCGACGGCGCCCTGCCGATCGACTACACCGAGGTGTCGATCACCCGCCGGATGTTCCGCGACGGGGCCAGCGAGTACGAGATCAACGGCAACACGTGCCGGCTGATGGACGTCCAGGAGCTGCTCTCGGACTCCGGCATCGGCCGCGAGATGCACGTGATCGTCGGGCAGGGCCAGCTCGCGCAGATCCTCGAGTCCAAGCCCGAGGAGCGCCGCGCGTTCATCGAGGAGGCGGCCGGCGTCCTCAAGCACCGCAAGCGCAAGGAGAAGGCGCTGCGGAAGCTGGACGCGATGCAGGCCAACCTCACCCGGCTCACCGACCTGACCAGCGAGCTGCGCCGCCAGCTCAAGCCGCTGGGCAAGCAGGCCGAGATCGCCCGCAAGGCGCAGGCCGTGCAGGCCGAGCTGCGCGACTCCCGGCTGCGGCTGCACGCCGAGGACCTGGTCACCCAGCGCGCGGACCTCGCCAAGGACGCCGCCGACGAGGCCGCCGCCCGCGCCCGCCGCCACGAGGTCGAGCAGGCCCTGGAGGTCGCGGACGCGAAGCAGACCGCGGTGGAGGACCAGCTCGCGGTCGACGCGCCGCGCCTGCAGTCCGCGCAGGAGACCTGGTACAAGCTCTCCGCGCTGGAGGAGCGGCTGCGCGGCACCGTGCGGCTGGCCGTCGAGCGCGAGCGGCACCTGTCCGCCGAGGTGGAGGCACCTCGTGGCGGCCGGGACCCCGAGGAGCTCGAGGCGGAGGCCGAGGAGATCGCGATCCGCGAGGCGGAGCTGGCCGAGCACGTGGAGGTCGCCCGGCACGCGCTGGGCGAGACCGCCGAGCGGCGCGCCGAGCTGGAGCAGGTCGTGCAGGCCGCCGAGCAGGCCCACCTGGCCGCCGTGCGCGCCGTGGCCGACCGGCGCGAGGGCCTCGCCCGGCTCGCCGGGCAGGTCGACGCGCTGCGCAGCAAGACGGGCGCGACCGCCGAGGAGATCGAGCGGCTGTCCACCACGCTCGCCGAGGCCACCGAGCGGGCCGAGGCGGCCGCCGTCGAGCTGGCCGAGGCGCAGGCCGTGACCGGCGTCGAGGACGCCGACGACGCCGGGCTCGCCGACCGGTTCGAGCAGGCCACGGCGGCGCAGCGGGCCGCCCAGGCGCGCGTGGACGAGCTGGTCGCCGTCGAGCGCACGGCGGAGAAGGACATCGCGTCGTGGCAGGCGCGGGTCGACGCGCTGGCGATGGGTCTGTCGCGCAAGGACGGCGCGGGCGCGCTGCTCGCCGCGGGCGACCGGATGCCGGGCCTGCTCGGCTCGGTGGCCGCGCTGCTGACCGTCGAGCCCGGCGCGGAGGCGGCCCTCGCCGCGGCGCTGGGCCCGGTCGCGGACGCGGTCGCGGTGGCCTCCGGGGACGACGCGGTCACCGCGCTGGAGCTGCTGCGCACCGGCGACTCGGGCCGGGCCGGGGTGCTCGTGGCCGGCTGGTCCACAGTGGATCGATCGGGCTGGCCGCAGCTGCCGCCGGGGGCGCGCTGGGCGGCCGACCTGGTGCGCTCGCCGGAGTCCCTGCGGCACGCGGTGCTCTCCGCGCTGGAGCAGGTGGCGGTCGTGGACTCGCTGCGCGCCGCCCGCGACCTCGTGGCCCGCCATCCCCAGGTCCGCGCGGTCACCGCCGAGGGCGACGTGTTCGGCGCGCACTGGGTGGCCGGTGGCTCCGAGCGCGGGCGGAGCGTGATCGAGGTACAGGCCGCGGTCGACGAGGCCAACGAGAAGCTCGCCGCGGCCGAGGTCGCCGCGGAGCGGGCGGCCGCCGCGCTCGAGGGTGCGCGGGCCGAGCAGCAGGCGCGGGCCGCGGACGCGCACGCCGCCGGGGAGGCACGCAACGACGCCAAGGTGCGGGCCGCCCGTTCGGCCGAGCGGCTGAGCCGGCTGCACAAGGCCGTGCGCGCGGCACAGGCCGAGGCCGAGCGGGTGCAGTCCCAGCGGGCCAACGTCGAGCACGCCCGCGAGGAGGCGCTGACCAAGCTCGCGGAGCTGGAGGAGCGGCTGGTCGTCGCCGAGGAGGCGCCGCTGGAGGACGAGCCGGACACCGCGCTGCGCGACGAGGCGGCCGCCTCGCTGACCGCGTCCCGGCAGCAGGAGATGGACGCGCGGCTGACGCTGCGCACCGCCGAGGAGCGCCACCGCGCGCTGTACGGCAAGGCGGAGGAGCTGCGCCGTGCGGCGCGGGCCGAGCGCGAGGCGCGCGAGCGGGCGGCGCGGGCGCTGGCCGCACGCGCACGCGGCGCGGAGGTGGCCCGGGCGGTCGTGCGGGGCGGTGAGCTCGCGCTCGAGCGGATCGCCGGGTCGCTGCGGGCCGCCGCGGACGAGCGGGACACCGTGCAGGCGCAGCGCCACGACCGGGAGCAGGCGCTGCAGCAGGTCCGCAACCGGGTGCGCGAGCTGTCCAACGAGCTGGAGAAGCTGACCGACGCCGTGCACCGCGACGAGGTGCTGCGGGCCGAGCAGCGGCTGCGCCTGGAGCAGCTCGAGGTCAAGATCGCGGAGAGCTTCGGCATCGGGCTCGAGGACCTGGTGGCCGAGTACGGCCCGGCCGTGCCGGTGCCGCCGAGCCCGGTCGAGATGGCCGAGTACGAGGCGGCCAAGGAGCGTGGCGAGACGGTCGTCGCGCCGCAGCCGAGCCCGTACGACCGGGGCACGCAGGAGCGGCGGGCGAAGCGAGCCGAGCGGGACCTGACGTTGCTGGGCAAGGTGAACCCCCTGGCGCTGGAGGAGTTCGCGGCGCTGGAGGAGCGGTACAAGTTCCTGTCCACGCAGCTGGAGGACCTCAAGGCGACCCGGCGCGACCTGCTGACCGTGGTCAAGGAGGTCGACGACAAGATCCTCGAGGTGTTCACGTCGGCCTACGAGGACGTGGCCCGCGAGTTCGAGATCGTGTTCTCGACGCTGTTCCCGGGTGGCGAGGGCCGGCTGATCCTCACCGAGCCCGAGGACGTGCTGACCACCGGCGTGGACGTCGAGGCCCGGCCGCCGGGCAAGAAGATCAAGCGGCTGTCGCTGCTGTCCGGCGGCGAGAAGTCGCTCGTGGCGGTCGCCATGCTGGTGGCGATCTTCCGGGCGCGACCCTCGCCGTTCTACGTGCTGGACGAGGTGGAGGCGGCGCTGGACGACGTCAACATGCGCCGGCTCATCGGCCTGCTGGAGGAGCTGCGCGCGACCTCCCAGCTGCTGATCATCACCCACCAGAAGCCGACCATGGACATCGCCGACGCCCTCTACGGCGTCAGCATGCGCGGCGACGGGATCACGCAGGTGATCTCCCAGCGGCTGCACGGCCGCGAGGAGAAGCCGGCGCCCGCCTAGGTTCCTGTGTTGACCACACAGCGAGAGGCCCCCTTCGCCGCCGGCGAAGGGGGCCTCTCGGTTGTCGCTAGTCAGGCGCCGTAAGCGGGGCCAGCTTGCGGGGTGGTGTCCGCGTTCGGGGCGGCGCGGAAGGCCAGGAACGCGGCGACGCCGGAGGCGATCGCCACGACCAGGCCGACGAAGAGGCCGAAGCCCGCGCCGGCCTCGAGGCCGCTGTCGGTGAGCAGGCCGGTACCGAGCCCGCCGTCGTCGGGCAGGGTCACCCAGCGCAGGACGATGATCACCACGGCAGCCGCGGCGAGCGAGAGCCAGATCAACGGGACCCGCGCGACCTGGACGCCGAAGTGCGGAAGCGCGATCAGCACCGCGGCGGCCATCAGCATCAGGATGGGCAGCCAAGCGCCGATGCCCGTGTTCCACGCACTGATCGACTCACCGAAGCCGGCGTAGGAGACGGAGTACCACGGAAAGAAACTAACAATGAATGCGAGTAGACCGGCACCGATGCCCGCCCATTCCAGCGTAGTAACGCGCTTGACATCGAATTCCGCCATGCGAGTGGCCTTTCCGCTCTTGCTTTGGTCTGGTCAGGATAGGAGGCACGTACCCCCCAGGAGCAGGAGAATTATGGAGCACAAGACGATCGAGTAAGTCACGGAAATGCATCGAACTGCCCTCTTGATCGACCGACTCCGCCCCTACGGGCACAAATCGTTCGCGCCGATCACCCTCGGCAGTATTAGCTTTCGCCATGTACGACGTTCGACCAGCGACGCCGGGCGACCTGACGGACGTGATCGCCTTGATCACGCGGCTGCAGGCCGACCCGGCACACCTCATCGCCTTCCACGGCGACTCCGCCGACGAGGTTGCCGAGGAGCTCGCCGGCCTGCGGCCCGACTGGGTCTCCGGCGCCGCGGTGGCCATCGACCGCAACGAGCGGATACGCGGCGTGCTCAGCGTGGAGGCCGACGACGACCAGCACCGCGCGTACCTGTACGGGCCGTTCGTCGACGTGCCCGCGAACCACCCCGCCGCCGGCCAGCTCTGGCAGGCCACCGCGGATGCCCTGCTCGACCTCGCCGCCCGGCTGCCCCGGATGGCCGGCGTGACCCGGCTCGAGCTGTTCGGCCACCGGCAGAACCGGCTGCTCGCCGACTTCGCCGCCCGCCACGACGTGGCTGCCCGCACCACGACCCGCCTGTTCACCCTCGCCGGCGCGGACCTGCGCTCGCTGCTCGTCCGGGCCGCCGACGCCGCGCCGCCCGCCGAGGACCGCATCTGCCCCCTGCCCGCCGACCCGGCGATCCGCGACGCGGTCGCCCGGCTGCACGACCGCTGCTTCCCGCACGCCCCGACCCCGGGCCAGCGGCTCGTCGCCGACGACGCCGAGCACACGGTCGTCGTGCTGCTCGGCAACGCCGGCGTGCTCGGCTATGCCGGCGGCTACCCGCAGGCCGAGGAGTACTACGTGGACGTCGTCGGCGTCGACCCCGCGTGCCGGTCGCTCGGCGCCGGCCGGCTGCTCGTGCGCCGCCTGCTGGCCGAGCTCGCGCGGCGGGCGGGCGCCCGTCACCAGGCGGCCGCCCTGATCCGGCTCGGCAACGACGCCTCCGAGCGGATGTTCACCGCGCTCGGCTTCGCGCTCACCCTCGAGCTGGTGAGCTACTCGAAGACCGACTACGTCCCGGCGGTCACGCAGCCTTCGCCGTGACCTCCTCCTGCGCCTCGGGCTCGGGGGTGCGGTGGCGCAGCGCCAGCAGGCCGCCGACGATCAGCGTCACCGCCACCCCGAGCGGGGTGTACCACCAGCTCACCAGGCTCCGCACGCCCTCGGCCGGCACGGCGGCCGAGAAGTCGATCGTGATCGAGTCCCACTCGCCGTGGCCGTTCGCCACCGGGTCCGCCGCCGCCGACGGGCCGACGAACTTGACGCCCAGGATCACGAACGTCATCACCGCGACGGTCACGACGAACGCGACGATCCCGTCGGTCTGGGTGGCCTTCTTCACCATCAGGCCGAGCAGGAACGCGCCGAGCAGCGCGCCGTAGGTGTACCCGGTGATGCCGAGCGCCTGCACGACGATCGGGTCCGCGGCGGTCTTGTTGGCGGTGGCGAACAGGCCGGCGCACACGATCAGCAGGCCCGCCCACACGATCGTCCACACCCGACCGAGCCGCAGCCGGTCCGCGTCGGACAGCGTGCGCCGGGAGACCCGCTCGTACACGTCGGTCACCGTCGCCGACGCCAGCGCGCCCAGCGAGGACGACAGCGCGGCGGCCAGGATGCCCGCGATCACGAAGCCGGACAGGCCCGACGGCAGCTCGGTGACGATGTAGTTCGCGAACAGCTCGTCCTTGTTGCCCAGCCCGAGCCCGCCCGCCGACACGGGATCGGTCGGCACGGCCGCCTGGTAGAAGGCCCACATCATCACGCCGATGAACAGGAAGAACGCGAACTGCAGGAACACCACGAAGCCGCTCGCGATCAGCGCCTTCTGGGCCGCCCGCACCTCCCGGGTCGCCATCAGCCGCTGCACGATCAGCTGGTCCACGCCGTGCGAGGCCATGGCCAGCATCGTGCCGCCGAAGAACGCCGCCACGAACGGGAAGCCGCCGGTCAGCGCGTTTGACGAGAAGTCGAACAGCTGGAACTTCGAGGCGTCCATCGCGTCGCCGAACCAGCCGTCGGGCAGCGCGCCGGCGAGCGCGATCATCACGATGACGCCGCCCAGGACGTACCAGACCATCTGGATCGCGTCGACCCACACGACCGCTCGCACGCCGCCGACGAACGTGTAGAACACCATCGCGACGCCGAGCACGGCCACGATCGCCCAGTAGGACGCGTCGACGCCGTAGGACGCGAGCACCACCTTGATCGGGATCGCCGTCGCGAACAGCCGGATGCCGTCGGCCAGCAGGCGGGTGAACTGGAAGGTCACCGACGCGGTCGCCCGCATGCCGTCGCCGTACCGCTGGCCCAGGAACGCGTACGCGGTCACCAGGTCGCCGCCGATGTAGCGGGGCAGCAGGACGAACGCCACGATGATCCGCCCGACGATGTAGCCGAGCGCGAGCGTCAGGTACGTCATGCCGCCCGCCTGCGGTGGCGCGAGGTAGGCCACCACCGGCACGGACAGCACGGTGAGCGTCGAGGTCTCCGCGGACACCACGGACACGCACACCACCCACCAGGAGATCTTCCGCTCGCTGATGAAGTAGTCGGTGGCCGACTTCTGCCTGCCGCCGATGAGGACGCCGAGCAGGGGCATCCCCACCAGGAAGATCAGGATGATCGCGACGTCGAGCGCGCGCACGGTTTACCTCCCGCTGATCGCCGGACTGGCCACCCGCAGCCGGGTGACGGTGGTCGTGGTGGGTTCGGGCAGCCGCAGGGCGCCGCTGCCGGGCGTGATGCTGCCGAGCAGGCGCGGCCCGCGGGCTCCGGTCGCGCTCGGCACGTTCGCCGGGATGCCGGTCCAGGTCAGGAAGCCGAGCAACGCCGTCAGGTACGCCTCCTTCGCGTCCCCGGGCAGGCCCAGCTCGTCGCTGACGACGAGCTCGGCCGGGTCGAGGAGGCGGCGGAGCGCGACCATGAGCGTCGGGTTGCGCACGCCGCCGCCGGAGGCGACGACCTTCGTGACGCCGTGCGCGCGGCACGCCTCGGCGACCGTGGTCGCGGTCAGCTCGACCAGCGTGGCGAGCAGGTCCGGGCCGCTGACCCGCGGCACCTTGTCCAGCGCCTCGCGCAGGTACTCGGTGTGGAAGCGCTCCTTGCCGGTCGACTTCGGCGGCCCGGCCGCGTAGAACGGGTCCGCGAGCAGGAGCTTGAGCAGGTCCTCGCGGCAGCTTCCCTGCGCGGCGAGGTCGCCGTCGACGTCCTGCTGCCAGGCGCCGTTGGAGATCATCCGCGAGGCCGCGTCGAGCAGCGCGTTGCCCGGGCCGGTGTCGTAGGCGAGCGCGGGGGAGTCGGCGGTGACCACGGTGATGTTGGCGATCCCGCCGATGTTGAGCCCGGCGACCGTCCCGTCGCCGGCGAGCTCGCGCAGCCACAGCCGGTCGAGCACGCTCGCGAGGGGTGCGCCGTGCCCGCCGGCGGCCACGTCGCGGGCGCGCAGGCCGGCGACCACGGGCAGCCCGGTGGCCTCCGCGAGCCACGCCGGTTCGCCGATCTGCAGCGTGCCCCGCACGTGTCCGTCCGCGTCGTCCACCCAGTGGAACAGGGTCTGGCCGAGCGAGGCGACCAGGTCGGCCTCGCCGCCGGCGAGGTCGGCGAGCGCCCCGGCCGCGGCGCCGGCGAACGCCTGGCCGACCTCGGTGTCGAGCCGGCACAGCTCGCCGGCGGTGCAGTTCTGCGGCGGCAGGGCCGCCAGCAGGGAGTTGCGGAGGGCGGCGGGATAGGGCATCTCGGCGTGCCCGCGCGGGGCGAGCTCGATGGTCCCGCCGGACACGGTCAGCTCGGCCACCGCCACGTCGATGCCGTCCATGGACGTTCCGGACAGCAACCCGATCACCCGGCACGAAGTCACAGGATCTGGACTATCCAGTCGGGACGGTGCCGCGCAAGATGGTGCGTTACTTCTTGACCAAATCGATGTCGTTTGCTGTTGAGTATTCCCGGCAGGAGGTATAGACCAGCAAGATACTGTGTCAGCCTGCGCCGGGGAGCGGGGTCGGCCCGCCCGTTCGATGCAACTGGAAACGCGAGGACACGAGGAGCGAGCATGACCAAGTTTTCGGCGGATTGGAGCAGGAGGAACTTCCTGCGCGGCGCCCTTGCCACCGGTGCCCTAGTGCTGCCGGGATCGAGTGCTCTGGTCGGCTGTGCCACCTCCGGTGGTGGCCAGGAGTCGACGGAGGGGGAGAAGACGGACCAGAACCCGCTCGGCGTCCCCACCGACTCCCCGCTCGAGGTCTACATCTTCAACGGCGGCTTCGGCGACAAGTACGCCACCGACGTGCACGAGCCGATCTACCACGAGAAGTACCCGAAGGCCAAGATCAACCACAAGGCCGAGGTCGACATCGCGTCCGCCCTGCAGTCGCGCTTCGTCGGCGGCAACCCGCCGGACTTCGTCAACGACTCCGGCGACGGCCAGATCCCGCTGGGCCAGCTCGTCTCCGACAAGCAGCTCTACGACCTGACCGACCTGTTCGACGCGCCGAGCTGGGACGACCCGGACACGAAGGTCCGCGACACGCTCGTGCCGGGCGCGATCGAGCAGGGCACGTTCGGCGACAAGCCCTACGTCATGAACATGGCGCTGACGGTCTTCGGCCTCTGGTACAACAAGGCGCTCTTCGACAAGAACGGCTGGGAGCCGCCCGAGACGTGGGACGACATGCTCACGCTCTGCGCGGAGATCAAGAAGGCCGGCATCGCGCCGTGGACCTACCCCGGCGTGCACGCCCGGTACATGAGCTGGCCGCTGCTGTCGATGGCCGCCAAGCTCGGTGGCCCGGACGTGGTCAAGGCGATCGACAACCTCGAGGAAGGCGCCTGGCAGCACGAGGCGGTCAAGGAGTCGGCCAACGCGCTGGCGGGCCTGCGCACGAAGGGTTTCGTCCTGCCCGGCACCGACGGCATGGACCACATCCAGGCCCAGGGCCAGTGGTGCGCGGGCAAGGCCGCGTTCGTGCCGTGTGGCTCGTGGCTGGAGAACGAGCAGAAGGACGCGCCCAAGGCCGCCGGCTTCGAGTTCGCCGTGATGCCCGACCCGCTGCTGTCCAGCGACTCGAAGATGCCGCGGGAGACGATCTACGCCACGCCCGGCGAGCCCTACGTGGTGCCGGCGGCCGCGAAGAACCCGCGCGGCGGCCTGGAGTACATGCGGATCATGCTCTCCAAGGAGGGCGCGAAGGGCTTCACCGAGCAGGTCTCCAGCCTGACCGTGGTCAAGGGTGCCGCCGACGGCGTCAAGCTGCCGGCCGGCCTGACCTCCGGGCAGGAGGCGCTCAAGGCCGCCGGCGACAACGTGCTCAACTGGATGTGGAACACGTGGTACGGCGACATGTGGAACCCCGGCATCAACTCGCAGATGCAGGACCTGCTCTCCGGTCGCAAGAACGTGGACCAGTTCGCCGAAGGCTGCGAGGCCGAGGCGAAGAAGGTCCGTGACGACGACTCCGTCACGAAGTACACCCGCTGATCCACCCCGGAGTGCTCGTTGTCGACCGACGTATCCATCCGTGACACCGCGCCGCGCCGGTCGGCTCGCCGGGTGACCTCGACGCCTGCGCCCGCCTTGCAGCAGGGGAAGGCCGCGTTCGTCGCGGCCTTCCTCCTGGTGCCGGTCGGGCTCTACGCGTTGTTCGTGGTCTCGCCCTACGCGCAGGCGATCTACATCTCGCTGACGGACTGGACCGGGCTCACCGCCGACCAGCAGTTCATCGGGTTCGACAACTACGTCCGCCTCTTCCACGACGAGCAGTTCTGGGTCGCGTTGCGCAACAACGGGATCCTGCTGCTCGTCGTGCCCGCGGTGACGGTCCTGCTCGGACTGTTCTTCGCCTCGATGCTCAACGTGGGCCGGCGCGGCAAGACCGGTATCGAGGGCGTGCGCGGTTCGGGCGTGTACAAGATCGTCTACTTCTTCCCGCAGGTGCTCTCGGTCGCGATCGTCGGCGTGCTGTTCAAGTACGTCTTCGCGCCCTCGGAGTCGGGCGGCATCTTCAACGGCCTGCTGAACGCGGTCGGCCTCGACTCGCTGGCCCGGCCGTGGCTCGGCGACCCGGTGTTCGCGTTCTGGTGCGTCGTGGTCGTGATGATCTGGTCGTTCGTCGGGTTCTACGTGGTGCTGTTCTCCGCGGCGATGCAGTCGATCCCGAAGGAGATCTACGAGGCGGCCCTGCTCGACGGGTCCAACCGCTACACCACGTTCCGGCACGTGACGCTGCCGCTGGTGTGGGACACGGTGCAGGTCGGCTGGGTGTACCTGGCGATCCAGGCGATGGACGCCTTCGCGCTCGTGCACATCATGCTGGGTATCAGCGGCGGGCCCTCGCGGGCCGGGGACGTGCTGGGCGTGGCGCTGTACCGGGCCGCGTTCAACCGGTACCGGTTCGGCTACGCCTCCGCGATCGGCGTCGTGCTGCTGCTGTTGACGTTGCTGGTCGCGGTGCTGTTCATGCGAGCGGCCCGACGCGAGCGGGTGGAACTTTCATGACCGGGAGTGGTCCAGTGACGACTGTCGAGGAGGCGCCCGCCGTTTCGGTGACTCCGCCGCGGCGGCGCTCGCCGGGCGTTGGTGCCGGGCAGGGTGCGCTGAACCTGCTCAACGGGACGTTCCTGCTCATCTGGGGGCTCGTCACCACGCTGCCGCTGCTGTGGGCGGTCGTGTCGTCGTTCAAGACGAACACGGAGTTCCTGTCCGACCCGTGGGCGCTGCCCGGCGCGGCGCACATCGAGAACTTCGGGCGCGCGTGGACGGTCGCGAACATCGGGCAGTACTTCGTCAACAGCGTGATCGTCGTGGTCGTCTCGGTGCCGCTCACGATGCTGCTCGGCGCGATGGCCGCCTACGTCCTCGCCCGCTACGACTTCCCCGGCAACCGGATCGTCTACTTCGGCTTCGTCGCCGGCCTGATGTTCCCGGTGTTCCTCGCGCTGGTGCCGCTGTTCTTCGTCGTGCGCAACACGGCGAACTTCCCGCTGCTGGGCGAGGTGCTCGGGCTCAACAGCCACCTGTCGCTCTCGCTCGTGTACGTCGCGTTCTCGATGCCGTTCACGGTGTTCTTCCTCACCGCGTTCTTCCGGACGCTGCCGAACTCGATCGCCGAGGCGGCGATCGTGGACGGTTGCTCCCATTTCGGACTGTTCTTCCGGGTCATGCTGCCGATGGCCAAGCCCGGCCTGATCAGCATCGGGCTGTTCAACGTGCTGGGGCACTGGAACCAGTACGTGCTGCCGGTGGTGCTGATGAACCAGTCGGACAAGAGGGTGCTGGCGCAGGGACTCGCGTCGCTCGCCATCAGCCAGGGCTATCGCGGCGACTGGACGGCGTTGTTCGCGGGCCTGGTGATCGCGCTGCTGCCGGTGCTGATCGTGTACGTGCTGTTCCAGAAGCAGGTGCAGGCGGGTCTGACGGCGGGCGTGCTGAAGTAGCCGCCGGTGCTTGATGCGAGGATGGCGACGTGTCGAGCACCGTGATCGTGATCATCGTCGTCGTCGTGGTTCTGCTCGCGCTCGCGCTGGTCGCGGGCGTCACGCTGAGCCGGCGCCGGCGGATCAGCCTGACCGAGCGGGAGCGCGCGGCGGAGGCCGAGGGCAAGCCGCGCGGCGGCTACCAGGCCGGCGGGGGGATCAGCTTCGCGGCCGGCGGGCGGACCGCCGAGGAGGCACCGCCCGACGCGGGCGCCGCCGTCCCGGAGCAGGCCGAGGCGCCCGAGCCGGTCGCGGAGGAGCCCGAGAAGGACCCGGCCGCCGTGGTCCCGGCCGAACCCGCGCTCGTCGACGAGCTCGCGCCCACCGCGCCGCCCGAGCCGATCGAGGAGATCGAGCCGACCAGCGGCCGGCTGGAGCGGCTGCGCGAGCGGCTGGCGAAGTCGCGCTCGACGTTCGGCCAGGGCCTGCTGGGGCTGCTCGGCGCGGGTGACCTCGACGAGGACTCGTGGACCGAGATCGAGGACACGCTGCTGATGGCCGACCTCGGCGCGGCCACCACCGAGGAGGTCATCGGGAAGCTGCGGGCCGGGCTCGTCGCGCGCGGCGTGCGCAGCGCCGAGGACGCCCGCACGATGCTGCGCGACGTGCTCGTCGAGGCCCTGCACCCGGAGATGGACCGGGCCGTCCGCGCCCTCCCGCACGAGAGCAACGGAACCAAGCTGCCCGGCGTCGTGCTGGTCACCGGTGTCAACGGCACCGGCAAGACCACCACCACCGGCAAGCTCGCCCGCGTGCTCGTCGCCGACGGTCGCACGGTCGTGCTGGGCGCGGCGGACACCTTCCGCGCCGCCGCCACCGAGCAGCTCGCCACCTGGGCGCAGCGCGTGGGCGCGGAGGTCGTGCGCGGCAAGGACGGCGCCGACCCGGCCGCGGTGGCGTTCGACTCGGTGCGGCGGGGCGTCGAGACGGGCGTGGACGCGGTCCTCGTCGACACGGCGGGCCGGCTGCACACGAAGACCGGCCTGATGGACGAGCTGGGCAAGGTCAAGCGGGTGGTCGAGAAGCAGACCAAGGTCGACGAGGTGCTGCTGGTGCTCGACGCCACGACCGGGCAGAACGGGCTCACGCAGGCGCGGGTGTTCGCCGAGGTCGTGGACATCACCGGCATCGTGCTCACCAAGCTCGACGGCACCGCGAAGGGCGGCATCGTGTTCCAGGTGCAGCGCGAGCTGGGCGTGCCGGTCAAGCTCGTCGGGCTCGGCGAGGGCGCCGACGACCTGGCGCCGTTCGAGCCGGGCGCGTTCGTCGACGCGCTGCTGGGGGTGTGAGATGGAGTTCCGCGACGTCGTCCGCAAGCGGCGGATGGTACGGAAGTTCGACCCGGACCGGCCGGTGCCCGCCGACGTGCTCGACCGGATCCTGCACAACGCCACCCGCGGCCCCTCGGCCGGCTTCTCCCAGGGCCAGGCGTTCCTGGTGCTGGAGGGCGAGGACCTGGCCAGGTTCTGGGCGATGCGGCCGAAGGGCAACGACGTGAGCACCGCGCCGCTGCTGATCGTGCCGCTGTCGTGCAAGCGGGTGTACCTCGACCGCTACGCCGAGCCCGACAAGGGCTGGACGGACCGGGACGAGGCGCGCTGGCCGGTCCCGTTCTGGCACATCGACACGGGCATGGCGACCCTGCTCATCCTGCAGACGGCCGTCGACGAGGGGCTGGGCGCGCTGTACTTCGGGATCATGCCCGACGACGTCGGGAAGTTCCGCGACCTGTACGGCGTGCCCGACGACCACGAGCCGATCGGCGCCGTGGCCATCGGCTACTCCGCCGAACCCGAGCAGTCCGGCTCCCCCCGGCGGCGCGGTCGCCGCGCGTACGAGGAGGTAGTGCACCGCGGCCGGTGGTGACCTGCCCGCGGACCGCCGGGTCGGCCGCACAATGGTGCCGTGCAGGGACATGATCTCGTTCCGCTGGGCCGCACCGGGGTGACGGTCAGCAGGCTGGGGCTGGGGCTGGCGTCGATCGGCGGGCTGTTCGCGCCCGTGCCCGAAAGGCAGGCGATCGCCACCGTCGACCACGCGTGGGAGCTCGGTGTCCGGCTGTACGACACCGCGCCCGTGTACGGGTACGGGCGTTCGGAGACCTACGCCGGGCGGTCGCTGGCCGCGCGCCCGCGTGCCGAGTTCGTGTTGTGCACCAAGGTGGGCCGGCTGATCGAACCCGGCGGCCCGGACACGCAGGAGATCTGGGCCGACCCGCCGGCCGGCGTCGGGCCCCGCCTGGACTACTCCTACCCGGCCGTCCGGCGCTCCGTCGAGGAGAGCCTCGAGCGGCTCGGCATGGACCGGGTCGACGTGCTCCACGTGCACGACCCGGAGCAGGACTTCGCCACCGCGGTCACCGGTGCCTACCGGGCGCTGGCGGAGCTGCGGACCGAGGGCACCATCGGGGCGGTGTCGATCGGGGTGAACCACGCCGATGTCGCCGTCCGGTTCCTCCGCGAAGCCCCCGCACCGGGGCCGGACTGCGTGCTGCTCGCCGGCCGGTACACGCTGCTCGACCAGTCCGGACTCGCCGAGCTCCTACCGTTGTGCCGCCGACGCGGGGTGTCGGTCATCGCGGCCGGCGTGTACCAGGGCGGCCGGTTGACCGCGCCGGACGGCGCGATCGACTCGCGCGTCCTGGCCTGGCGCAGGCTCTGCGAGCGCCATGACGTGCCACTGCGGGCCGCGGCCGTGCAGTTCCCGTTCACCCACGGGGCCGTCGACGCGGCGGTCGTAGGTGCCCGCGAACCCCGGGAGATCGCCGACAGCATGAGGTGGCTGTCCCATCCGGTGCCACCGGCGCTGTGGCACGACGCGAGGAGAGCCGGTCTCGTGCCCGAAGACGTACCGGTGGCCGGCGGATAACGGGTGCTCACCGCGACCACGAACCCGTCCCCGATGTCTCCACAATGGACAGTAGAGCCGCGCGCCGGGTCTGGTCGGCGAATCGCCCTCCGGGCGCTGGTCATGAGTGCCGCCTAGGCTGTAGGCCATGGTCGACATCCAGGTACTCGGCGAGCAGGTCGAGCGAAGCGACGAGATCCTGACCCCGGCGGCGCTGGCGTTCCTCGCCGGCCTCCACACGCGGTTCGCGGACCGGCGGGACGAGCTCGTGGCCGCGCGGGCGAAGCGGCGGGCGGAGGCGTCCCGCACGGGCAAGCTGGACTTCCTTGACGAGACCCGCGAGGTGCGCGAGTCCGCCTGGCAGGTCGCCGGCGCGCCGGCGGACCTCGCCGACCGGCGGGTGGAGATCACCGGCCCGACCGAGCGCAAGATGGCGATCAACGCGCTCAACTCCGGCGCCAAGATCTGGCTCGCCGACCTCGAGGACGCCAACACTCCACACTGGACGAACGTGGTGTCCGGCCAGGTCAACCTGTACGACGCGGTCCGCAAGGCGATCGCGTTCACCTCGGCCGAGGGCAAGTCGTACGCGCTGCGTGACGACGTCGAGCACGCGGTCATCGTGATGCGGCCGCGCGGCTGGCACCTCGACGAGCGCCACCTGACCTTCGACGGCCGCCGCGCGGTCGGCGCGCTGGTCGACTTCGGCCTCTACTTCTTCCACAACGCCCAGGCCCTCCTCGAGCGCGGCAGCGGCCCGTACTGCTACCTCCCCAAGATCGAGAGCCACCTCGAGGCGCGCCTCTGGAACGACGTCTTCACCCACGCCCAGGAGGAGCTCGGCGTCCCACACGGCACCGTCCGCGCGACCGTGCTCATCGAGACGATCCCGGCCGCGTTCGAGATGGAGGAGATCCTCTACGAGCTGCGCGACCACGCCTCCGGCCTGAACGCCGGCCGCTGGGACTACCTGTTCAGCCTCATCAAGTACTTCCGGGACGCCGGCCCCGACTTCGTGCTGCCGGACCGCAACGACGTCACGATGACCGCGCCGTTCATGCGGGCCTACACCGAGCTGCTCGTGCGCACGTGCCACAAGCGCGGGGCGTTCGCGATGGGCGGGATGGCCGCGTTCATCCCGAACCGCCGGGACCCCGAGGTCACCGAGAAGGCGCTCGCCAAGGTGCACGACGACAAGCGCCGCGAGGCCGGTGACGGGTTCGACGGCTCGTGGGTCGCGCACCCCGACCTCGTGCCGATCTGCGACGAGGAGTTCACCGCCGTGCTCGGCGAGCGGCCCAACCAGCTCGACCGGCTGCGCGAGGACGTCTCGGTGACCGCGGCGCAGCTGCTCGACGTCAAGGCCACGCCGGGCGCGGCCACCGAGGCCGGCCTGCGCGCGGCGGTCGACGTCGGCGTCCGGTACCTCGCCTCGTGGCTGAGCGGCAACGGCGCGGCCGCGATCCACAACCTGATGGAGGACGCCGCGACCGCGGAGATCTCCCGCTCGCAGGTGTGGCAGTGGGTGCGCAACGGCGTCGTGCTCGACACCGGCGCCGAGGTGACCACCGAGCTCGTGCGCGGGGTGCTCGCGCAGACCCGCGCCGCGCTCGCCGACCAGCTGCCCGCGGAGTACCTCGAGCCGGCCGTCGAGCTGTTCGAGCAGGTGGCGCTGGCCGACGAGTTCCCCGACTTCCTGACCTTGCCCGCGTACGAGCGGATCTAGCCGTGCACACCTCGCTGGACGGCTCCGTGCTCGCCGGCGTGGCCAACCGCCTGTCCGAAGCGGACGCCGTGCGGGCGGCCCGGTACCCCGGCGACGCGGGCGGCCGCCAGCCGGTGCACACCTGCTACGTGCCGGCCGACCGGGTGACCGGCGACGTCGCGGCGGAGTGGGGTGCCGCGGCGCTGGCCACGCTGGACGAGCACGCGCCGCGGCCCGGCGACTTCGCCGGGGTGCTCGGCCTGCCGGGTGAGCTCGCCGAGGCGGTACACGCCAAGGTGGTCGCGAAGCTGCGCCGCGAGCCGGTGGAGGACCTGCGGATCGACTTCGAGGACGGCTACGGCCTGCGCACGGACGAGGCGGAGGACGCCGACGCGCTGCGCTGCGCGGAGCTGGCCGCCGGCTGGCCGGACCCGCCGCGCTGGGTGGGCATCCGGTTCAAGTCCTTCGACACCAGGGCGTTGCTGGAGCGCGGGGTCCGCACGCTGGACCTGTTCGTCACCGCGCTGCGCCGCGCACCGGTGCTCACGTTCCCCAAGGTCACCGACGTCGCGCAGGTGAGCGAGCTGGCCGCGCTGCTGGCGCTGCTGGAGGAGCGGCTCGAGCTGGACCCGGGCGCGCTGCGGTTCGAGATCCAGATCGAGACGACACAGTCCATCGTGGACGCCGAGGGCCGGCTCGCGATCCCGCGGTTCATCGCGGCCGGCGGCGGCCGGGTGAGCGGGCTGCACTTCGGTACCTACGACTACACGGCGGCCTGCGGGCTGTCGGCCGCCGAGCAGCACCTCGCGCACGCGGCGTGCGACTTCGCCCGGCACGTGATGCAGGTGAGCGCCGCCGGCACCGGGGTGCGGCTGTCCGACGGGTCGTCGAACGTGCTGCCGGTGGGCGACGCGGTGCCCGAGGCGTGGCGGACGCACTTCGGCCTGGTGCTGCGCTCGCTCGCGCACGGGTTCCACCAGGGCTGGGACATGCACCCCGGCCAGCTCGTGACCCGGTACGCGGCGAACTTCGTGTACTACCTGCGCAACGCGGAGTCCGACGCGCGGCGGCTGCGGGCCTATGTGGACAAGGCGAGTGCCGGCGTGCTCGACGAGCCCGCGACCGCGCAGGCGCTCGCGATGTCGTTGCGCCGCGCGCTGGACTGCGGCGCGCTCGAACCCGCGGACGTCGAGCGGCTGGCCGGTCTGTCCGAAGCGGACCTCGCCGCGCTCACCCGGCGGGAGCACCCGTGACCGAGCTCGACCTGGTGTTCCGGGCCCGCCGGATGATCACGCCCGAGGGCGAGCGGCCCGGTTGCGTCGGCATCAAGGACGGCTCGATCGTCGAGGTGGCCGACTCGCTGGACGCGCCGCACGTGGTCGAGCTGGCGGCCGACGAGGTGCTGCTGCCCGGTCTCGTCGACACCCACGTGCACGTCAACGACCCCGGCCGCAGCGACTGGGAGGACTTCCCGTCAGCGACCCGGGCGGCTGCGGCGGGCGGCGTGACCACGCTGATCGACATGCCGCTCAACAGCATCCCGCCGACCACCGACCTGGCCGCGCTCGCGCTCAAGCGGGCGACCGCGCGCGGCCGGGTGCACGTGGACGTCGGCTTCTGGGGCGGCGCGGTGCCGGGCAACCTGGGTGAGCTGGCCGCGCTGCACGAGGCCGGCGTGTTCGGCTTCAAGTGCTTCCTGCTCCACTCCGGGGTCGACGAGTTCGGCCACCTGAGCCCGGCGGAGCTCGCCGACGCCCTGCACCTGCTGCACGGCATCGGCGCGCTGACGATCGTGCACGCCGAGGACCCGTCGGTGATCGAGCACGCGCCCGCGGCGGCCGGCCGCCGCTACGCCGACTTCCTCGCCTCCCGCCCGCGCGCGGCGGAGAGCGCCGCGATCGAGACCGTGCTGCGCCTGGCCCGCGAGGCGGACGCCCGGGTGCACGTGCTGCACCTGTCCTCCGCCGACGCGCTGCCGATGGTCGCGGCCGCGCGGCGCGACGGGGTCCAGGTCACCGCGGAGACCTGCCCGCACTACCTCACGCTGCGCGCCGAGGACATCCCGGACGGGGCGACGCAGTTCAAGTGCTGCCCGCCGATCCGCGAGGGGGCGAACCAGGACCTGCTGTGGCAGGGGCTCGCCGACGGCACGATCGACTGCGTGGTGAGCGACCACTCGCCGTGCCCGGCGGCGCTGAAGCGCTTCGACACCGGGGACTTCGGCGCGGCGTGGGGCGGGATCGCCGGCCTGCAGCTGGGGTTGCCGGCGGTGTGGACGGCCGCGCGCGACCGCGGCGTCGCACTGTCCGACGTGGTCGGCTGGCTCGCGGCCGCGCCCGCGGACCTGGTGGGGTTGCGGCGCAAGGGCCGCCTCGCACCCGGGCACGACGCGGACGTCGTGGTGTTCGCACCGGATGCCCCGTTCCTCGTCGACGCCGCCGCGCTGCACCACCGCAACGCGGTGTCCGCGTACCACGGCCGCTCGCTGCGGGGCGTGGTCCGGTCGACGTGGCTGCGCGGGAAGCGGGTGGACGGGGCCGCGCCGCGCGGCCAGCTACTGGTGAGAGGGCGCACGTGACGGACTGGACGAGGCTGCCGGACCTGGCTGGACGCCGGGTGGGCGGCGGCGTGGTGTGGGCGAACGACGAGCTGTTCGCCGAGCGGGAGAACCTGATCCGGCCGGGGGAGCCGGTGTTCCAGCCGTCGACCTTCGGCCACAAGGGACAGGTCTACGACGGCTGGGAGACCCGGCGGCGGCGCGAAGACGGCGTGGACCAGGCCGTGGTGCGGCTCGGCCTGCCCGGCGTCGTGCGCGGGGTCGTGGTGGACACGGCGTTCTTCACCGGCAACTACCCGCCGTTCGCCTCGGTGCAGGGGTGCGCGGTCGAGGGCTACCCGTCGCCGGCCGAGCTCGCGGACGCCGACTGGGTGGAGCTGGTGGCGCGCGCACCGCTCGCCGGGGACTCGAAGAACCCGTTCCCCGTGGACGATCCGCGGCGGTTCACCCACGTGCGGCTCACCATCCACCCGGACGGCGGCGTGGCGCGGCTGCGGGTGCACGGCGAGCCGGTGGCGGACCCGCGGTTCGTGGACCTGACGTCGCTGGACCTCGCCGCCCTCGAGAACGGCGCGGCGATCTCCGGCTGCAGCAACATGTTCTACTCGTCGCCCGCGAACCTCATCGCGCCCGGTTTCGCCGCGGTGATGGGGGAGGGCTGGGAGACCGCGCGCCGGCGCGACGACGGCAACGACTGGGTGTCGGTGCGCCTCGCGGGCCCGGGCGTCGTGCGCCTGGCGGAGCTGGACACGAGCCACTTCAAGGGCAACGCCCCGGGCTGGGCCGCGCTGTCCGGCTGCCCCGTCGGCAGCGGTGGCGGCAGCGGTACCGACGGCTGGGCGCCGCTGCTGGACCGGGTCCGCCTGCAGCCCGACACCCGCCACCGCTTCGTGCTGCCCGGCGATCGCGAGGTCGGCGAGGTGCGCCTGGACGTCTACCCGGACGGCGGCATGGCCCGGCTGCGCCTGCACGGCGCGCTCACCGAGGCGGGCCGCTCGGCGTTCGTGCTGCGCTGGTTCAACCTGCTGCCCGAGAGCCAGGCGGCCGCGGTGCTGGCGGCCGCGGGGGTGCCCGACGCGGCGGCGACCGCGCGAGCCCGCCCGGCCACCTCCCCACCACCCCTCGGCGCCTAACCGGTCGCCCCTACCCCGCGAGTCCCCCGTTCCCGACCGCGAGTCCCCCGTTCCGGCCGCGTGGCCGGCGCGGCGTCGATCTGTGGGCGAGGCGTGGGTCGATTAGCGTCGGGCCCGTGATCAGACGCATTCGCCGGTGGTACTACCGCGTGGGCCGGGTCGACGCCACGCTCGTGCGCCGCGCCGGTGCGCTGCCGCCGAGCCCGCTCGACACGTTCTTCCGGCGGCTGGGGCGGGTGGCCGACCACAGCAAGCTCTGGATCGGCATCGCCGCGCTGCTCGCCCTGCGCAAGGGCGCCACCCGCCGCGCCGGGCTGCGCGGGCTCGCCGCGATCGCCGGCGCCAGCTTCTCCGCGAGCTTCGTCGGCAAGCGGCTGTTCCCTCGCCGGCGGCCGGCCGCGGAGCTGTTGCCGGTGCACCGGCGGATGACCCGGCGGCCCACGTCCTCGTCGTTCCCGTCCGGCCACTCCGCGTCCGCGTTCGCGTTCGCCACCGCGGTGACCATGGAGCACAAGGCCGCCGGCGCGGTCGTGTTCCCGCTCGCGGCCGCCGTCGGGTACTCCCGCGTGCACACCGGCGTGCACTGGCCGAGCGACGTGGTCGCGGGCACGGCCATGGGCGTTGGCGCCGCGTACGCGACCCGGCACTGGTGGCCGCACGGCGCGGGACTGCCCGAGCAGCGCGAGCCGGCGGTCGACGCGCCGGAGTTAGCCGAGGGCGAGGGACTCGCCGTGGTGGTGAACCCGAACTCCGGCTCGGACTCGGTCGATCCCACCGACGAGATCATCGCGATGTGGCCCAAGGCCCACGTCATCCGCATCGAGCCCGGCGTCGACGTGGTCGCCGTACTGGAGGAGCGGCTCGGCGACTACCGCGCGGTCGGCGCCGCGGGCGGCGACGGCACCGTGACCTGCGTGGCCGACGTCGCCGTCCGGCACGGCCTGCCGCTGGTCGTCGTCCCCGCCGGCACCCTCGACCACTTCGCCCGCGACCTCGGCGTCGACGGCCTCGTGGACACCAGCGACGCCACCCAGGTCGGCTCGGCGATCCGGGCCGACGTCGCGGAGGTACGCGTCGAGAACGGCGCGGGCGAGGCCGAGACCGTGCGGTTCATCAACACCGCGAGCCTCGGCGGCTACCCGGAGATGGTGCGGCTGCGGGAGAAGCTCGAGGGGAACCGGCCCAAGTGGCTCGCCGCCGCGCTCGCCATGATCCGCGTGCTGCGCCGTGCCCAGCCGGTGCCGATCGTGCTCGACGGCCGCCGCGAGCTCGTCTGGATGCTGTTCGTCGGCAACGGCGCCTACGAGCCGAAGGGGTTCGGCGCCGCCCGCCGCCCCACGCTGGCGTCCGGGCTGCTCGACGTCCGCTACCTGCGGGCCGACCTGCCGTACTCGCGCGCCCGCTTCCTCGCCGCCGCGCTCACCGGCACGCTGCAGACCTCCCACGTCTACCGGCACTCCGAGGTGGCGTCGGTCGACATCCGGATCCGCGACGGCGCCCGCCGCATCGCCACCGACGGCGAGGTCGGCCCGCCCGGCCGCCGGTTCACGTTCCGCAGCCTGCCCGGCGCGCTCGCCGTCTACCGCGTCGTCCCGCCCGGCTGAGCCGCGAACCAGGACGGCCCGAAACGTGCTCGTAACACGAGGGCGCGCACAGTTCACGGTGGTGAAACGTGCGGCGCGATCCTGCGAAACAGCTCTTCTCGATGCTCTCGGCAAGGTTGCAGGCGAGAGAAGGAGTGAGCGTGGAAGGGAATACGGCCTGGTTGCTCACCAGTGCCGCCCTGGTGCTGTTGATGACGCCGGGCCTGGCGTTCTTCTACGGCGGCATGGTGCGCACCAAGAGCGTCCTCAACATGCTGATGATGTGTTTCGGGGCAATGGCCGTCGTCGGCGTCATCTGGGTGATCTTCGGATACTCGATCGCCTTCGGTGACGACGTGACGGGTGGGCTCTTCGGCGACGTCACGCAGTACTTCGGGCTGAGCGGCCTGCTGGGCGGCGACGCCTTGACCGGCACCGGCTTCGTCGCCTTCCAGGCGATGTTCGCGATCATCACCGTGGCGCTCATCGCGGGCGCGATCGCGGACCGGGCGCGGTTCGCCGCGTGGCTGGTGTTCGCCGCGCTGTGGGCCACGCTGGTCTACTTCCCGGTGGCGCACTGGGTGTTCGACTTCAGCAACGACGACGGTCATGTCGGCGGCTGGATCGCCAACAACCTCGGCGCGCTCGACTTCGCCGGTGGCACCGCGGTGCACATCAACGCCGGTGCGGCCGCGCTCGCCCTGGCCCTGCTCCTCGGCAAGCGGATGGGCTGGCCCAGGGAGCCGATGAAGCCGCACAACCTGACGCTCGTGATGCTCGGCGCCGGCCTGCTGTGGTTCGGCTGGTTCGGGTTCAACGCCGGCTCGGCGCTCGCCGCCAACAACCTCGCGGGTCTCGCGTTCATCAACACCTTCACCGCCACCTGCGCGGCGATGCTCGGGTGGCTGCTGATCGAGCGGATCCGGGACGGCCGGCCCACCAGCCTCGGTGCCGCGTCCGGCGTGGTCGCCGGGCTCGTCGCGATCACCCCGGCCTGTGCGTTCGTCGACACGTGGGGCGCGCTCGCGATCGGTGTGGTCGCCGGCGCCGGGTGTGCGCTCGCGGTCAGCATCAAGTACCGGCTCGGCTACGACGACTCGCTCGACGTGGTCGCCGTGCACCTGATCGGCGGCCTGCTCGGCACCCTGCTGATCGGCCTGTTCGGCACGGTGAGCGTGAACGACGGCGGCGCGGACGGCCTGTTCTACGGCGGCGGGCTGAGCCAGCTCGGCAAGCAGGCGGTCGCGGCCGGCGCGGTGCTCGCGTACTCGTTCGTCGGTGCGCTGGTCATCGGGTTCCTGATCAAGATCACGATCGGCTGGCGGATCTCCCAGGAGGCGGAGGTGACGGGCATCGACGAGAGTGAGCACGCGGAGGCCGCCTACGAGCTCAGCGGGCTGCGCAGCGGTACGTCGCCGATCACCCGGGCCGCGGACGCCCTCGCGGGCAAGGTCCCGGGCGTCCCGGCCAACGCGAGCAAGGAAGGCTGACACCATGAAGCTGGTGACGGCGATCATCAAGCCGTTCACGCTCGACGACGTGAAGGCGGCGCTGGAGCAGGTCGGCGTGCTCGGCATGACGGTCAGCGAGGTCCAGGGCTACGGCCGGCAGAAGGGCCACACCGAGGTCTACCGCGGTGCGGAGTACTCGGTCGACTTCGTGCCGAAGGTGCGGGTCGAGGTCCTGGTCGACGACACGCTCGGGGACAAGGTCGTGGAAGCCGTGGTCGAGGCCGCCCGCACGGGCAAGATCGGCGACGGCAAGGTGTGGGTGACGCCGGTGGACACCGTGGTGAGGGTGCGCACCGGGGAGCGCGGCACCGACGCGCTCTGATGACGGTTCAGGGGGAAGGGGCGGCCGGCCGCGACGTGCCTGCCGCCCCGACCGCCGCCGACCTCGTGCTCGCTCGCGACCGCCTGCTCGGCGGCGCCGGATCCGGTGACGGGCGCGCGCACCAGATGGGGCGGCTCGCGCCCGAGGTGTTGCGGGAGGCGCTCACCGACCTGCACGAGTTCTGGCTGACCGTGCACGCGGCGCAGGCCGGCATCTCGGCGCACCAGGAGGGGGTGGCGCTGGTCGCGGTCGGCGGGCTCGGCCGCCGCGAGCTGGTGCCCTACTCCGACCTCGACCTCGTTCTCGTCCACGATGGACAGAAGGGGATCGACAAGGTCGCCGAGCAGATCTGGTACCCGCTGTGGAACTCCGGCGTGGGCCTCGACCACTCGGTGCGCACCGTCGGCGAGGCGCTCGACGTCGCCGCGAAGGACCTGCGCACCGCGCTCGGCCTGCTCGACGCCCGGCACGTGGCCGGCGACGAGACGCTCACCAAGCAGCTGGCCGACCAGGCGCGCGACGCGTGGCGCACCGGCGTGCGCCGGCGGTTCGACGAGCTGATCACGTCCGCGCGCACCCGGTGGGACCGCAGCGGCGAGGTCGCGCACTGGGTCGAGCCGGACCTCAAGCACGGCCGCGGCGGGCTGCGTGACCTCGCGATGCTCGACGCGCTCGCGCTGGCCCAGCTCGTGGACCGGCCGGCGGGCGAGGTGGCGGCCGCCCGCAAGCTGCTCCTCGACGCGCGCACCGAGCTGCGCCGCATCGCCCGGCGGCCGCGCGACGTGCTGATGCCCCAGGACGGCGACGAGATCGCCGCCGTGCTCGGCATCGGTGACCGGTTCACGCTCGCGCGGGCGCTGTCCGGCGCCGGCCGCGCGGTGGCCTACGCGCTCGACGTGGCGCTGCGCTCCGGCCGGTCCAGCCCCCGCAAGGTGCTCGGCGTGCTGCGCCGCCAGCCCGTCCGCCGGCCGCTCGCCGAAGGCGTGGTGCTGAACGGCGACGAGGTGACCCTCGCCCGCGACGTGGACCCGGCCCGCGACCCGGGCCTGCTGCTGCGGGTGGCCGCCGCGGCCGCGCGCACCGGCCGGGCCATCGCGCCGGGCGCGCTGACCCGGCTCGGCGAGTCCGCCCCGGAGCCGCGCGCGCCGTGGCCGGCGGACGTGCGCCAGGAGCTGGTGTCGCTGCTCGGAGCCGGTGAGGGCCTGATCGACGTGGTCGAGTCGCTCGACCGCACCGGGCTGTGGGCGCGGCTGTTCCCGGAGTGGGGCGCGGTGCGCGACCTGCCGCCGCGCGACGCCGCGCACGTGTGGACCGTGGACCGGCACCTCGTGGCCGCGACCGCGAACGCCGCCCGGCTCGTCACCAGCGTGGCCCGGCCGGACCTGCTGCTGATCGGGACCGTGCTGCACGACATCGGCAAGGGCCGCGGCGCGGCCTACTCGACCGACCACTCGGTCGTCGGTGCCGCGCTCGCCACCCAGGTCGGCGAGCGGCTGGGCCTGCCGGGCAAGGACGTGGCCACGCTGTCCGCGATGGTGCGCCACCACCTGCTGCTCCCGCACACGGCGACCCGCCGCAACATCGCCGACGAGGCAACCGTGCGCCGCGTCGTCGACACGCTCGGCGGCGACCCGGCGCTGCTCGAGCTGCTGCACGCGCTGGCCGAGGCGGACTCGCTCGCGACCGGACCGGGCGTGTGGACGGAGTGGAAGGCCACGCTCGTCGCCGACCTGGTGGCCCGGTGCCGGCAGGCGATGGCCGGCGGGCGGCCGGCGGGACCCGAACCGCTCGACGACGCGCAGCGCGCGCTGGCCGAATCCGTTGCGGCGTCGGGAAAGCCGGACATCATGGTGGCCGCCGGCCCGGTCGCCACGATCACCGTGGTGGCGCCGGACCACCCCGGCCTGCTGTCCCGCGCGGCCGGGGTGCTCGCGCTGCACTCGCTGAAGGTGCACGCCGCGGAGCTGCGCGCGCACGCGGGCGTCGCGGTCGACACGTTCGCCGTGTCGCCGCGGTTCGGCTCGCTGCCCGACACGGCGCTGCTGCGGGAGCAGTTCGCCCGCGCGCTGTCGGGTTCGCTGCCGCTCGCGGACAAGCTGGCGGCCAAGGAGCGGGACTACGCCGACGAGCCGGACGATCCGCCGCGGCCGCGGGTGCTCTGGTTCGACGACGAGGCGGACGGGGGCGCGGCGTCGCGGGACGTGGTGCTGGAGCTGCGGACGGCGGACCGGCTGGGCCTGCTGCACGACGTGGCGGCGGCGCTGGAGCAGCACGGCGTGGACGTGCGGTGGGCGCGGGCGATGCAGGTGGGCGGGACCGCGATCGCGTCGTTCAGCCTGGCCTCGGACGCGCCGGGCTACGACGGGCCACAGTGGCGGCGGGAGATCGAGCGGGCCGTGCTGGCCGTCTGCTGAGAGGCGGCCCGGGCGCTCGACTACCCTCGACTACGTGTTCGACACTCTCTCCGATCGGCTCACCTCGGTCCTGCAGAACCTGCGCGGCCGGGGCCGGCTGTCCGACGCCGACATCGACGCGACCGCGCGCGAGATCCGGATCGCGCTGCTCGAGGCGGATGTCGCGCTGCCCGTGGTGCGCACGTTCATCGCGAACATCAAGGAACGGGCGAAGGGCGCGGAGGTCTCCGGGGCGCTGAACCCGGCGCAACAGGTCGTCAAGATCGTCAACGAGGAGCTCGTCGCGATCCTCGGCGGCGAGACCCGGCGCATCAGCCTCGCGAAGACGCCGCCGACCGTGATCATGCTCGCCGGCCTGCAGGGTTCCGGCAAGACGACGCTGGCCGGCAAGCTCGCGAAGCACCTGCTCGGCCAGGGCCACACGCCGATGCTCGTGGCCGCCGACCTGCAGCGCCCGAACGCGGTGACGCAGCTGCAGGTGGTCGGCGAGCGGGCGGGCGTGCCGACGTTCGCGCCCGAACCCGGCAACGGCGTGGGCGACCCCGTGGACGTCGCGCGCCGCTCGATCGACGAGGCGAAGCGGCTCCAGCACGACGTCGTCATCGTCGACACCGCCGGCCGGCTGGGTGTCGACGAGGTTCTGATGAAGCAGGCGGCGGACATCCGCGACGCCGTGCGGCCGGACGAGACCCTGTTCGTGGTCGACGCGATGATCGGCCAGGACGCGGTGACCACGGCGGAGGCGTTCCGCGACGGCGTGGGTTTCACCGGCGTGGTCCTGACCAAGCTCGACGGCGACGCCCGCGGTGGTGCCGCGCTGTCGGTGCGCGAGGTCACCGGCCAGCCGATCATGTTCGCCTCGAACGGCGAGAAGCTCGAGGACTTCGACACGTTCCATCCCGACCGGATGGCGTCGCGGATCCTCGGCATGGGCGACGTGCTCACGCTGATCGAGCAGGCCGAGCAGGCGTTCGACCAGGACCAGGCCGAGCAGGCGGCGGCCAAGATCGGCAGCGGCGAGCTGACGCTGGAGGACTTCCTCGAGCAGATGCTGGCGGTCCGCAAGATGGGCCCGATCGCGAACCTGCTGGGCATGCTGCCCGGCGCGGGCCAGATGAAGGACCAGCTGGCCCAGGTGGACGACAAGCACCTCGACCGGCTGCAAGCCATCATCCGCGGCATGACCCCGGCGGAGCGCACCAACCCGAAGATCATCAACGCCTCCCGGCGCCAGCGCATCGCCCGCGGTTCCGGCGTTGCCGTCCGCGAGGTCAACGAGCTGGTGAACCGGTTCTACGAGGCCCGGAAGATGATGCAGCAGATGGCCGGCCGGTTCGGCCTGCCCGGTGCGGGGCGCGGGAGCAAGAACCGGAAGGGCAAGAAGGGGAAGAAGGGCAAGGGCCGGGGCCCGACCCCGCCGCGGATGCGCGGCATGCCGGGTGGCCTGCCGGGCATGATGCCGGGCGGCATGCCGGACCTGTCCAAGATGCCCCCGGGCCTGAACGAGCTGCCCCCAGGCCTGGCAGGCCTGGACCAGCTACCCCCCGGCTTCGACCCAAAGAAGTTCAAGCTCCCCAAGGATTCCCCCGAAGACAACTAACCCCGCCCCAACCGCGAGTCCCCGGTTCTGGTCGCGCGAGTCCCCGGTTCGTCGGCCACCCGCCCCACCCGATTGAATGGACCGTTCAATCGCTCCCCACCTGATCGCCATCCCCGGGTGAGGCAGAATCGGGCGCCATGACGGCGTTGCACATGCGTGGTGTCGTGCTTCCCGAAGGGGAGGAGCACGACCTCTGGATCGTGAACGGTCGCATCAGGACGGCGGCCGTGCCAGGTGCCGAGACCATTGTGGACGGTGGGTTCCTCGTGCCCGGCCTGGTCGACGCGCACTGTCACGTCGGGATCGCCGCCGCGGACCTCGACGACGCCGCCCAGCAGGCCCGGACCGACCGTGACGCGGGTGCCCTCCTCATCCGCGACTGCGGCTCGCCCATCGACACCGCCCCGCTCCAGGCACGCCTCGAGCTCCCGCGGATCATCCGCGCCGGCCGGCACCTGGCCCGCCCCAAGCGCTACATCCGCGACCTCGCCGACGAGGTCGAGCCCACCGACCTCCCGCGCGCCGTCGCCGAGCAGGCCGCGGTCGGGGACGGCTGGGTCAAGCTCGTCGGCGACTACATCGACCGCGGCCTCGGTGAGCTCGCCCCGCTCTGGCCCGACGACGTGCTCGCCGAGGCCATCCGCGTCGCCCACGAGGCGGGGGCCCGCGTCACCGCCCACGTCTTCGGTTCCAGCGCGCTGCCCGGCCTCATCGCGTCCGGCATCGACTGCATCGAGCACGGCACCGGCCTCACCGACGACACCATCGCCGCCATGGTCGAGCACGGCACGGCACTCGTCCCGACGCTGATCAACATCGAGACGTTCCCCGACATCGCCGCCGGCGCCGTCAAGTACCCGCGCTACGCCGCCCAGATGCTCGACCTCCACGGCCGCGTCCGCGAGACGGTCGGCAAGGCGATCGAGGCCGGCATCCCCGTCTACGCCGGCACCGACGCGGGCGGCGGCATCGCGCACGGCCGCATCGTCGACGAGATCATCGCCCTGCACGAGACCGGCATGACCGCCGAGCAGGCACTCGGCGCCGCCTCCTGGACGGCTCGTGGCTGGCTCGGCTGGTCGGGCATCCGGGAGTCCTCGGCCGCGGACATCGTCGCCTACGACGCCGACCCGCGCGCCGACCTCGACACCCTCCGCACCCCCAAGCGAATAGTCCTGCGCGGCCGCGTCATCCACTGACGTGCGCGAGCAGCGGCCCGTCCGAAAATGCCGCGACGGGCAGCGAAACCGTCGCCAACGCCGGGTCCCCGCCGTCGAACTCGACCACCGCCGCGCGCCCACGGCCGAGCGAAGAACGCCCGCCGCTCGGCGCCGGTCGACGCCACCGGTCCGGCCGCGAGCGCCGCGGCGAAGCACCATCTCCGCCAGGAACGTCGGCCACATGACCTGCACCCCCGCGGCCAGCGCCTCGGCCGCATGACCCGCGCGCCCGCCGTCCCGTCCGAGAGCTCCCGGGACGCCAGCCGCGCCCGCGCCAAACCACGTGCGGCCCGGCGATCTCGGGCATGACCTGCGTGCCCTCCGCGACTGTCAGCGGCGCGTCCGGCAGTCCCGCACATGATCGGCCCGCGCTCGCGACGCAGCGAACATCGCGAGCAGCGGCCGGGACCATCGCCGCGCGGGGAGAGGTCCTCGAAGCGGATCGCCCCGCACGACCCGCCGCGAGCGCCCGAGCGGCCCCACCGAGCCACCGCACGTCCACCGGACCAAGCGTGCCGGGCGCTCGCCCGCATGACCCGCCGCGAGCGCCCGAGCGCCCCACCGAGCCACCGCACGGCACACCGGACCAAGCATGCCGGGCGCGTCGGCCCAGCGTGCGCGGGTTGGATCGGCGCGAAAGGACTAGTCTCGGCCTGGTGACCACCGAACGGGAAGCGACGGACACCACCAGTTCCGTCGCCGAGCCCCCGGTCCGGACACACCGCTGGGGGTTCGGCGCGTTCCTGTTCGTGTTCGCCGTCTTCGTCCTCTCCGCCGTCGTCATCGGCGCGATCGTGTCCGCGATCGACCCGCACGCGGGCAACTCCGCGACGGTCGTCCTGGTCGGCACGATGGTGCCCACCGTGCTCGCCGCCGGTGTCGCGCTGCTCGTGACCCGGCTGCGTGGCAACGGCCCGCGCGTCGACCTGCGGCTGTCGTTCCGCGCCGACGACTTCCGGGCGGGTGTCAAGTTCGGCCTGCTGGGCCTGGTCTGCACCACGCTCGCGGCGGTCGTGTGGACGAACCTGGTCGGCCCGGAGAACGCGACGAGCGCGGTCGGTGCCCTGGTCGACAACACGCGCATGCCCGTGGCCGCGGCGGTCGCGCTCTTCCTGTTCGTCTGGCTCGTCGGGCCGGTCTGCGAGGAGATCATCTACCGAGGGCTGCTGTGGGGTGCGCTCGAGCGGCTGCAGTGGGGTCGCTGGGCGGTCTTCACGCTGACCACGGTCATCTTCGCGGTCAGCCACCTCGAGCCGCTGCGCACGTCGCTGCTGCTCGTGATCGGTATCCCGATCGGCCTCGCCCGGCTGTTCACCGGCCGGCTGGGCGCCAGCATCGTGACCCACCAGGTCAACAACTTCCTGCCCGCACTGGCCGTGCTGCTGGTCGCGGTCGGGGTGATGCCGGCCTGATCGGGCCGTCTGGCAGAATGTACGGCTGTCCGTCGTGGCCGGACCCTCTCACCGTGCCATGGCGCCAACAACTTGGGGCTCCAGCCATCCGTACCCCACACGGATGACCGGCGCCCGCAACCGTCATCAGAGGAGCACCACCACCCGTGGCCGTCAAGATCAAGCTGCAGCGTCTGGGAAAGATCCGGGCGCCGTACTACCGAGTCATCGTCTCCGATGCCCGTACCCGCCGTAGCGGCAAGGCCATCGAGACCATCGGCCGGTACCACCCCAAGGAGGAGCCGAGCCTCATCGAGGTCGACTCCGAGCGCACCCAGTACTGGCTGGGCGTCGGCGCGCAGCCGACCGACTCCGTGCAGCGGCTCCTGGAGATCACCGGCGACTGGCAGAAGTTCAAGGGCCTGCCGGGCACCGAGGGCACGCTCAAGCACGCCGAGGCCAAGCCGTCGAAGCAGGAGCTGTTCGAGGCCGCCCTCAAGGAGGCCGGCTCGGAGCCGACCACCGACGCCACCACCCCGAAGAAGAAGGGTGGCGCCAAGCGGACCGACGCGAAGAAGGCCGACGCGAGCAAGGCCGACCCGAAGAAGGCCGACGACAAGAAGGCCGACGACAAGGCGGAGAAGCCGGCCGATGAGGGTGCCAAGGACGAGTCGTGAGCTTCCTGGCTGACGCTCTCGAACACCTGGTGCGCGGCATCGTCGACAACCCGGACGATGTGCGCGTCGAGCTGGTGACCACGCGCCGCGGTCGCACGCTCGAGCTGCACGTCAACCCGGAGGACCTCGGCAAGGTGATCGGCCGGGGTGGCCGTACCGCGACCTCGCTGCGCACGGTCATGGCCGGCATCGGCGGTCGCGGTATCCGAGTGGACGTCGTCGACACCGACCAGTGACCGACCTGCTGGTGGGCCGTATCGCGAAGGCGCACGGCATCGGCGGCGAGCTGGCCGTCGACGTGCACACCGACGCACCGGACGAACGCTTCGCGCCCGGGGCCGTGCTCAACGCGCGGCTCCGGGACCGTTCGGCGCGCACGCTGACCGTGTCCACGGTCCGGGCGCACTCCGGCCGGCTGCTGGTCCGCTTCGAGGAGATCCCGGACCGCACGGCCGCCGAGGCGGTGCGGGGCGCGCAGCTGGTGGTCGACGCGGCTGACCTGCCGCCGTCCGCGGACCCGGACGAGTTCTACGACCACGAGCTGGAGGGCCTCGCCGCCGTGCTGGCCGACGGCACCGAGGTCGGCCGCGTCCGCGAGATCGCCCGCAGCCCGGGCGGTGAGCTGCTCATCATCGACCTGGTCGAGGGCGCGGAGGCGCTCGTGCCGTTCGTCCGCGAGATCGTGCCCGAGGTGGACGTGGCCGCCGGCCGCGTCGTGCTCGACCCGCCCGAGGGCCTGCTGAGCTAGATGCGCATCGACGTCGTCACGATCTTCCCCGAGTACCTGGACCCCTTGCGCCAGGCCCTTCTCGGGCGCGCGGTCGAGCGCGGCCTGCTGTCCCTCGACGTCCACGACCTGCGGAAGTGGACGCACGACGTACACAAGGCGGTCGACGACAGCCCGTACGGCGGCGGCCCGGGCATGGTCATGAAGCCGCAGGTCTGGGGCGAGGCGCTCGACGAGCTGTGCGCCGCGGGCACGCCGCGGCTGGTCGTGCCGACGCCAGCCGGCCGGCCGTTCACCCAGGCCACCGCCCGCGAGTACGCGGAGCAGGAGTGGCTGCTGTTCGCCTGCGGTCGCTACGAGGGCATCGACCAGCGGGTGCTCGATGACGCCGCCCGCCGGATGCCGGTCGACGAGGTCTCGATCGGCGACTACGTGCTGGTCGGCGGCGAGGCAGCGGTCATGGTCATGGTCGAGGCCGTGGCGCGCCTGCTGCCCGGGGTGCTCGGCAACCCGGCGTCGGCCGAGCAGGACTCCTTCTCCGACGGCCTGCTCGAAGGCCCCAGCTACACCCGGCCGGAGGTGTGGCGCGACCTTCCGGTGCCCGAGGTGCTGCGGTCGGGCAACCACGGCGCGATCGCGCGGTGGCGCCGCGACCAGGCACTGGCCAGGACCCATCAGCGGCGTCCGGACCTGATCGAGGCGCTGCCCCCGGACGCGCTCGACAAGCACGACCGGGCCGCGCTCGAGCGGCTGCGCGGCGTCGAGTGATCCCCCCGTTCGGGTGGGGGAAGTTCGCATGACATACTTGTTCAGTTGTTGCGGCCGGGTGGCGCCTCGGCGCAATCCACGTTGACTCCCCAAGGTTGACCAAGGGCTCATCAGACAGCCACGCCTTGGGTGCACAAACGACACGAGGACGGATACACCCATGAACACCCTGGATGCCCTGGACGCCAAGTCGCTGCGGTCCGACGTCCCGGACTTCCGCCCGGGCGACACGCTGAAGGTCCACGTCCGCGTCATCGAGGGCTCGCGCGAGCGGGTCCAGGTCTTCAAGGGCGTCGTCATCCGCCGGCAGGGCGGTGGCATCCGCGAGACCTTCACGGTGCGCAAGATCTCCTTCGGCGTCGGCGTGGAGCGCACCTTCCCGGTGCACTCCCCGAACATCGCGAAGATCGAGGTCGACCGGCGCGGTGACGTGCGGCGCGCGAAGCTGTACTACCTGCGTGAGCTGCGCGGCAAGGCCGCCAAGATCAAGGAGAAGCGCGAGACCGCGCACTCCTCCTGAGCCGCGACTTAACACCCTCCTGCGGAGACTTACCGTAACCTGGTGCCGTGGCCATCCCCGTGCACGCGCAGTCGCCGGAGGACGATGCGGAGCGCACCGACCTAATCCCTCGAATCGACGAATTCCTCATCGAGACGAAGGGTTGGCGGCCGCCCGCGACGGGTCGTGTCGACGGCGCCTATACGAACGGTCTGGCTCCGGACGACGTGCGTCCGGAGCGCGAGCGCCCCGACAGCGACCCCAAGTCGAAGCGGGGCAAGCACCGGCGGCCGCTGCGGAAGAAGCCGCTGTGGCAGGAGTTGCTGACGCTGTTCGCGGTCGCGCTCCTGCTGACCTTCCTCATCCAGCACTTCCTCGGCCGGGTGTACTCGATCCCGTCCGGCTCGATGGAGAAGACGCTGCACGGGTGTCCCGGCTGCACGGGCGACCGGGTGCTGGTCGACAAGCTCAGCTACGCGTTCACCGAACCCGGCCCCGGTGACGTCGTCGTCTTCGAGGGCCCGGACACCTGGACCGAGAACGACGTCCAGGCACCTCCGTCGGGCAATGCCGTCACCAACGCCCTGCAGTCGATCGGCGCCCTGGTCGGCCTCGCGCCGCCGGACGAGCGCGACTTCGTCAAGCGGGTGATCGCGATCGGCGGCCAGACCGTCCAGTGCTGCGACGAGAAGATGCGCGTGCTCGTCGACGGCCGCCCGCTCAACGAGCCGTACGTCTACTGGCAGAACGGCAAACCGGACGCACAGCAGCGCTTCGACCCGGTGCTGGTGCCCGAGGGCACGATCTGGGTCATGGGCGACAACCGCAGCGACTCCTGCGACTCCCGCTGCCAGGGCGGCGGCGGCATCCGCGGCGTCGTCCCCATCGACAAGGTGATCGGCAAGGCGCGCTACATCGTGCTGCCGCCGTCGCGGTGGCAGGGCGTCGGCGACCACAACCCGCAGGGCGGCATCCCGTTCGCGCTGGGCGCGCCGAGCTGGCAGCAGGGCATCCCGGCCGGTTTCGGCCTCCTCTTCGCATGGCCGGTGCTGTGGGCGGGCCGCCGGATCCGGTACGTGGTCCTCCCACCGCCGGACGACGACCCGCCACCCGATGGAGACCCACCGCCCGACGGCTCGCCGTCGAAGGAGTAGCGCCCGGCGGGTGATCGGGTCGCCACGCGGGCGCGGGGGCACGAGTAGCTCGTGGCGCACCGGTAGTCTGCACGGCGTGGTCGACGTCGCACCTTCCGGAAACAGCAGGGACAACGAGAACGAGGGGGATGACCCTACCGACCGGGAGCACCGCGACGGCGACGCCGACGAGGCCGCCACCGGGGAACCGGCCGAGGACGATGCCGAGGACGGCGCCGAGGATGGTGCCGAGCCCGCCGGCCGGAAGCGCCGGCGAAAGGGCCGCAAACCGCGCTCGTTCTGGAAGGAGCTGCCGATCCTGATCGGCGTCGCGCTCCTGCTGGCCCTGCTCATCCAGACCTTCATCGCGCGGGTCTTCGTGATCCCGTCCGAGTCGATGGAACAGACCCTGCACGGCTGCCCGGGCTGCTACGGCGACCGGGTGCTGGTCGACAAGCTCGTCTTCGACTTCGGCGACCCCGAGCCCGGCGAGGTCGTGGTCTTCAAGCGGCCGGGTACCTGGAACCAGGCGGAGTTCCAGTCCAACCGCTCCAGCAACGGGTTCGTGTCGTGGCTGCAGGACGTCGGCGCCGCGTTCGGCCTGGCCGCGCCCGACGAGGACGACGTGGTCAAGCGGATCATCGCGGTCGGCGGCCAGCGCGTGGAGTGCTGCGACGACAAGAACCGCGTGCTGGTCGACGGCAAGCCCCTCGACGAGTCCTACGTCTACTGGACGCCCACCGCCGAGCCGCGCCAGGCTTCGTTCGCGCCGCTCACCATCCCCGAGGGGATGCTGTTCGTGCTGGGCGACAACAGGAACAACTCCAGCGACTCCCGGTATCAGGGCGGCGGTGGCCGCAACGGCCTCGTGCCGGTGGACAATGTCATCGGCAAGGTGCGCTGGATCGTGCTGCCGCCGTCGCGCTGGCAAGGCGTCGGCGACCACAACCCGCAGGCGACCGGCACCACCGCCGCGCTGGGGTACGGCATTCCCCTCGGCGGCGGCTTCCTGGTCGCGTGGCCGACGCTCTGGCTCGGCCGGCGGGTGCGCACCGCGCTCCGGAACGCTGCGAGCTCCACGGGAGACGAACCGTGACGTTGGCCCACCTGGACTGGTTGGAGTCCCGCCCGCCGCGGGTTCTGCTGCGGCGTGAGGCCGGGAACTGGGGGCTGCAGTCGGCCCTCGACCGGCGTGGGCTGGGGCCGGTGGCGGGCGTCGACGAGGCCGGCCGCGGCGCGTGCGCGGGGCCGCTGGTCATCGCATCGTGCGTGCTCAAGCCGGGAGACGCCGCCCGCTTCGAGGGCCTCACCGACTCCAAGCTGCTGACCGCCGCCGCGCGCGAGCGGATGTACGACATCGTCCTGAAGCGGGCCGTGGACTACGCCGTGGTCGTCGTGCCGGTCGAGGAGGTCGACCTCATCGGCGTGCACGTGTCGAACATCGAGGGCATGCGGCGCGCGATCGCCCGGCTCACGACGCATCCCGGGTACGTGCTGATCGACGGCTTCCGGGTACCGGGCCTGACCGCGCCGAGCATGCCCGTGATCAAGGGCGACCGGGTGGTGGCCTGCGTGGCCGCGGCGTCCGTGCTCGCGAAGGTCACCCGCGACCGGATCATGGCCCGGCTGCACGAAGAGCTGCCGAGGTACGGGTTCGACGAGCACAAGGGCTACTGCACCGGCCCGCACGGCGAGGCGCTGCTGGAGCACGGGCCGAGCCACGTGCACCGGTGGTCGTTCGTCAACGTGGCCGCCGCGGGGCTGGCGCATGGAATGCGCGCCCCGCATCCGGTGTCCTTGAGTGTGGCGGCGGCCGCCGTGGTCCAGAATGGGGGGTCCGCCCCCGTCGACTCCGAGGAGCGCGTAACCGCATGAGTGCGGAGGATCTCGAGAAGTACGAGACCGAGATGGAGCTGCAGCTCTATCGGGAGTATCGCGACGTCGTCGGCCAGTTCTCCTACGTCGTGGAGACCGAGCGCCGGTTCTACCTGGCCAACGGGGTGGACGTGCAGGTGCGCGACTCCGACGGCGAGGTGTACTTCGAGGTGCGGATGTCGGACGCCTGGGTCTGGGACATGTACCGGCCGGCCAGGTTCGTGAAGAACGTCCGCGTGATCACCTTCAAGGACGTCAACGTCGAGGAGCTGGACAAGCCGGACCTGCGGCTGCCGGAGGAGGGCCCACCGTTCGGTAGCTGAGCCGGGTTATCCACAACCCGCCGACCTGTCCACAGTTCCGGACCACCCGGTGGCACCCCGCGCCCCCGCGCGGGAACGTCGAGTCATGACGGCTGACACGACCCGCCCAGCGGCCCCCCACCTTCGCACCGGCGTCCGCGGAGAGGACCTTGCCGCGCGCTACCTGGAGAGCCGCGGCCTGGTGGTCCTGGGACGGAACTGGCGCTGCCGCGAGGGCGAGCTGGACCTCATCGCCACGGATCGCCGGCGCCTGATCATCTGCGAGGTCAAGACCAGGTCGAGCACCACGTTCGGCCATCCCGCGGAAGCGGTCACCGACGCGAAGGCCAACCGGATCCGCCGCCTGTCCAGACGATGGCGTGCCGTACACGACGTCGGCTGGTGCGAAGAACGCTTCGACATCATCTCGATCATCTGGCCCCCGGGCGAACCCCCGAGGGTCCAGCATCTCGAGGGCGCGTTCTGATGCCACTCGCCCGGGCGTGGTCGGTTGCCCTGTTCGGCGTGGACGGCGTGGCCGTCGAGATCGAGGCCGACATCGGCGGCGGTCGCCCGCGTACCCAGATCGTCGGCCTGCCCGACGCCTCCCTCAACGAGGCCAAGGAGCGCGTCCGCGCGGCCATCCGTAACAGCCAGGAGGAGTGGCCCGGCGAGCTCGTGACGCTGGCGCTGTCCCCGGCCGCCCTGCCGAAAGGGGGCTCCGGCTACGACCTGGCCCTGGCATGTGCCGTCCTGGCCGCGGCCGATCGCGTGCCCCGCGAGCTGCTCACGGGCATCGCCCTCATCGGCGAACTGGCGCTGGACGGCCGGATCCGCGCGGTCCGCGGCGTGCTCCCGGGCCTGCTCGCCGCCCGCCGCGCGGGCCTCCGCAGAGCCGTGGTGCCCGCCTCCGTGCTGTCCGAGGCCGCGCTGGTCACCGATCTCGACGTCCGCGGGGCCAGCACCCTGGTCGAAGTCCTGAGCTGGCTGCGCGGAGAGGAGAGCACGCTCGTCCGGCCGGCCCGTCGTCACTGTCCTCCCCGCCCCGATGAGGGGCCGGACCTGGCCGACGTCCTCGGCCAGCCGGAAGCGCGCTGGGCACTGGAGGTGGCCGCGGCCGGCGGCCATCACCTGCTCCTGACAGGCCCGCCCGGGACTGGCAAGACCATGCTCGCCCGTCGCCTGCCGGGCCTGCTGCCGATGCTGTCCGAAGACCAGGCGCTGGAGGTCACCGCCGTCCATTCGATCGCGGGCCTGCTGTCGCCGGATGCCCCGCTGATCGCCGTGCCGCCCTTCGTCGCGCCGCATCACTCCACCTCGGTGCCCGGCCTCGTCGGCGGCGGATCGGGCCTGGCCAAGCCGGGCGCGATCAGCCAGGCGCACCACGGGGTCCTCTTCATGGACGAGGCATGCGAGTTCGGGCCCAACCGCTTGGAAGCACTCCGCACCGCGTTGGAGGAAGGCGAAGTCCGCCTGGCGAGGCGAGACGGCGTCGCCCGATACCCGGCGAACTTCCAGCTGGTGCTCGCGACCAACCCGTGCCCCTGCGCGCCGCCGCGCGAACTGGACTGCACCTGCTCGCCACACGAGCGGCGGCGCTACCTGAGCCGCCTGTCAGGCCCGCTGCTCGATCGCGTGGACCTGCGGGTGCGCATGCGCCCGATCACCGCGATGTCGGCAGCCGAGGTCGCTGTCCCGGAGTCGACCGCCACCGTCCGCGCCCGGGTCGACAAGGCCCGGGCCAGAGCGACCGACCGCTGGCACGAGTACGGCTGGCGCACCAACGCCCAAGCCCCCGGCCCGATCCTGCGCCGGGAGTTCGCATTACCCCGCAAGGTCACCGCACTGCTGGACCGAGTCCTCGACACCGGCGCGGTGACCGCCCGAGGCGCCGACCGATGCCTACGAGTCGCCTGGACCCTGAGCGACCTGGCCGAGGCCGACCGCCCCGAAGCCGACCACGTAGCCGCCGCCCTGGAATTCCGCGACCGGAGAGCCGCATGACCCCGCCCACCCCCACCCCAACCAATGGCCACCCACCCACACCACCCGACGAGCCGCACCCCCGACCGCCCGGCCCCGAACCGCAGCCAGCGGCCCGAGCCCCCAGGAAAGCTGCGACCCATGCCACCCCCACCCCGTCCGATGGCCACCCGACCGCCCACCACTCACCCACACCGCGCGAAGGGCTGCACCCCCGACCGCCCGGCACCCAACCGCAGCCAGCCGCCGGAGTCCCCAGGGATGCTGCGAACGATGCCGACCTCACCCAGGCCGGTGGCCACCCGATCGCCCACCACCCACCCGACGAGCTGCGCAACCGACGGCCTCGAACCCAGCAGCAGCCAGCCGTCCAAGTCCCCAGGGATGCCGCGAAGCATGCCGGCCCCGCCCCGGCCGGTGGTCACCCGACCGTCCACCACTCATCCACACCGCGCGAAGAGCTGCACGACCGATCGCCCGGCCCCGAACCGCAGCCAGCCGCCCGAGTCCTGACGGAGGCTGCGAACGATGCCGACCCCGCCCAGGCCGGTGGCCACCCGACCGCCCACCACCCACCCGACGAGCCGCACGACCGACCGCCCCGCCCCGAACCGGGGCCAGCCGCCCGAGCCCCCAGGGAAGCTGCGAACCACGCCGACCTCGGCAATCCCGCAGCGACGGACGACACAGACCAAGCTGCCCGAGCCCCAACCGGACACCTCCCGACTGGCAGCAGCCAACCTCGCGCCGATGCTGCGATGACCATGAGCGCCACCGAGCCGAATCAGCCAGGTTCTGAGCTGGGGGCACCGCTGCGGGGTCCATTGCCGGAAGGCACGTGTGCCGACGGTGCGGCAGGCGATGCCGAGACGAGTCCGTCTGGCGCCGTGCGTTCGGGACTGAGAACGCCGGTGCTCGGTGCGGCAGCAGATGCCGCTGCCGCGCCGGTCGGTGTGGAGCCAGGTCGGTCGGACGCCGCGCGTTCAGGTCACCAGATACGCGCCCGTCGTCGTGCCACCGGGCAGGCGGCTGGCGGTGCGGAGCCGGATCGGCCAGGCGTCGTGCGGTCGGTCGACCCTTCGAAGGTGGATGAAGCCGACGAAGAAACCGAACCCCGCCACGACCCGGCCACTAGCGTCGGCAGACCGGATACCGAACCCAAAGGCACCACTGCTCAGCCCACGGACGAGCAGTTGCGACTGGCACGCGCCTACCTCATGCGCGTGGCCGAGCCGCCCGCCACCGCGCTCCTCGCGTTCGTTGACGCGGTCGGGCCTCGGGCGGCGGCCGCTCGGGTGCGGGCGGCGGAGGTGCCGCCGCAAGTCCTCGCCGAGACGTCCGCGCGCCGCCACCTCGACCAAGCCGCCGGTGATCTCGAGGACGCCGAGCGCGTCGGGGCACGGCTGATCGTCCCCGAGGACGCGGAGTGGCCCGCCTGGCAACTCCTCTGCCTCGCCGCCGCGGCCGATCGGGGGCAGCGGTGGTCCGGCGCGCCGCTCGGCCTCTGGGTTCGCGGCACCGCACCGATGCCCGACATGTTCGACCGGGCGGTGTCCGTCGTCGGGGCGCGGTCGGCTACCCCGTACGGCGAGCAGGTCGCAGCCGAGGTCGGCTTCGGGCTCGCGTCCGCGGGCATGACCGTCGTGTCCGGGGCGGCGTTCGGCATCGACGGGGCGGCCCACCGGGGCGCGCTCAACGCCGAGGGCCGCACTGTGGCCGTGCTCGCGTGCGGCGTCGACAGGGACTACCCGCAGGGCCACGCCGCCCTGCTCGAACGGATCGCCGACACCGGGCTCGTGATCAGCGAGTACCCGCCCGGCACGCCGCCCGCCAAGCATCGCTTCCTCGTCCGCAACCGGCTCATCGCCGCGCTCTCCGGCGGCACCGTCGTGGTCGAGGCCGGCGTGCGCAGCGGCGCCCGCAACACCGCGGCCACCGCCGCCGCGCTCGGCAAGGTCGTGCTCGCCGTGCCCGGGCCGATCACCTCCGCTCAGTCCGTCGGCTGCCACGACCTGCTGCGCACCGGAGCCGCGACACTGGCCGGGTCCGTCGCCGAGATCCTCGAGGCCCTCGGGCCGGTGGGGGAGCACCTCATCGAGCGTCCCGACGGCCCGCAACGCCGGACCGACGGGCTCGGCGACGACGCCCTTCGCGTGCACGAGGCGCTCCGGCGGCGCACCGCACGCAGCACCGCGCAGGTGGCGGTCGAGTCCGGTGTGCCGCTCGACCGGGTCCGCGCGCTCCTGCCCGAACTCGAGATCACCGGGCTCGCCGAGCGAGGGGAGGAGGGATGGCGCCAGGCACCTGACTGACGACACGGCCACACCCCGGTGCTTGACTCGGTCCGGGTCATGCCGCAGCGTCGGAGCGTGCCCCGACCATCGCCCGCGCGCCGCAAGCGGGTCGACCTGCACCGGGTCCGCGCCGAGTTGCCGTCGGCCGTGGTCGAGGTCCTCGACGGTTACGAGCGGCACCTCGCGCTCGAACGCGGGCTCTCGGCGCACACCGTGCGGGCCTACGTCGGGGACGCGGTCTCGCTCCTGGGTTTTCTGCACGGCATGGCCGTGATCGAGCCGGGCGAGGACGCTCGGCCCGGGCTCGACCGGAGCAAGGGGCGTGGCGTCGAGGCGCTCGACCTGCAAGCCCTCCGGGCGTGGCTCGCCGCGTTACGGGGCGGCGGAGCGAGCCGGACCACCCTGGCCCGGCGCTCCGCGGCGGCGCGCACGTTCACCGCGTGGGCGCACCGGCGCGAGCACCTCGCGACGGACCCGGGCGCGCGGCTCGCCGCGCCGCGGCCGCACCGGACGCTGCCCTCCGTGCTGCGGCAGGACCAGGCGAGCGACCTGCTGCAGGCATCCGCGTCCGGCGCGGCCGAGCGAGATGCGATCGCGCTGCGTGACCACGCCCTGCTCGAGGTCCTGTACGCGACGGGCATCCGCGTGTCCGAACTCTGCGGCCTCGACGTGGCCGACGTCGACCTGGACCGGCGGGTCCTCGTGGTTCTCGGGAAGGGTGGCAAGGAGCGCACCGTGCCGTTCGGCGAGCCGGCGGCGCGGGCGGTGCGGGATTGGCTCGGGTACGGGAGACCTGCGCTCAATCGCTCGACGTCTCCACCTGCGCTTCTGCTCGGCGCTCGCGGTCGCAGGTTCCAACCTGCAAGTGTTCGACGTATCGTGCACGAAGCGCTGGGTGCAATTCCGGGCGCGCCTGAAATGGGGCCACACGGCCTGCGTCACTCTGCTGCGACGCATTTGCTCGAAGGTGGTGCGGATCTTCGGAGCGTCCAGGAGCTTCTTGGTCACGCTACGCTTGCTACCACCCAGCTATACACACACGTGACCGTCGAACGGCTGAAGGCAATACATGACCAAGCCCACCCCCGCTCCCGCTGATCCAGGGGAAGGAACTGGGACAGTGGGGTATCCGCCCGTCGGTGTCCCGGTGGGGACAAACGGTCATGCCGTGAGTTTCGGGGTCGGCGAGAGCGCGGGCGTGCTGCCCGGCGACCAGCGCACGTTCGACGATGTCGAGGCGGGCATCGTCGCCCTGTGGCGGGCGTTCGGCAAGCGGCGTGCGCAGCCGTTGCGCGACCGGCTGGTGCTGCACTACGCGCCGCTGGTCAAGTACGTGGCCGGCCGGGTCGGGACCGGTCTGCCCGCGCACGTCGAGGTCGCCGACCTGATCCAGTCGGGCATCTTCGGCCTGGTCGACGCCATCGAGAAGTTCGAGCCCGAGCGCGGCCTCAAGTTCGAGACGTACGCGATGCAGCGCATCCGTGGCGCCATCCTCGACGACCTGCGCGCGCAGGACTGGGTGCCCAGGTCCGTGCGCGGCCGGGCCCGCGAGGTCGAGCGCGCGCTGGAACGCCTCGGCGCACAACTCAGACGAACGCCGAACGACGCCGAGCTGGCCGAGGAGCTCGGGCTCAGCGTCGGCGAGCTCGGCGACGTGTACGCCCAGCTTCAGCTCACCAGCGTGGTCGCCCTCGACGAGCTGGCCGCGGCCGGCCGCGGCTCCACACCGCTCGCCGACATCCTCGAGGACCCCGGTGCGCTCGACCCCGTTGCGCTGCTGGTCGACCAGGACAACCGTCGCCAGCTGGCCGAGGCGATCCGGCACCTGACCGAGCGGGACCGGGTCGTGGTGACCCTGTACTACTTCGAGAACCTGACCCTCGCGGAGATCGGCCGGGTCCTCGGGGTCACCGAGTCGCGGGTCTGCCAGCTGCACACCCGCGCGGTGCTGCGGCTGCGCGCGAAGCTGCTCGAGAGGTCCGAGGTCTAGCTAGCGCACCTCCTCCCATGGCTTGAGCCGGACGTGTCCCGCGGCCATGAACGCCAGGGGATCGAGGTATTCCTTGCCGCGGCGCACGCCCCAGTGCAGGCACGCGCCCGAACAGCCGGCGTGGCCCGCGCGCAGGTGGCCGAGCACCGCCCCGGCCGCCACCTTCTGGCCGGCTCTCACCGCGGGGGCGAGTGGCTCGTAGGTGGTGCGCAGGCCGTTCGGATGATCGACTGACACCACGCCCCGGCCCACCAGCAGGCCGGCGAACACCACGACACCGGCACCCGCCGACAGCACCGGGGCACCGGCCGCTCCACCGAGGTCGACGCCGCGGTGGCCGGGTCCGTAGGGCGACTGGGGTGCGTCGAACGGCCGCACCACCGGATGCGGGGGCGCAAGGGGCCAACCGAACCGATCCGCCCGCGCCGGGGGAGTGGGGCTGGCAGGCGGAACCACCGGTCCGGCCGCGGCGGCAGCCGGACGTTCGCCACCGGGCGGGGCCGACCGGGCTGGCGAAGGCGACCGAGTTGTCGGCGGCGACCGGCACGGCGGGGTCGATCGGACCGGCACGCCCGACCGGGTCGATTGGGCTGGTTCCGGCTGGGTCGGTCCCGCCCGAGCCTGTCCTGGGGTAGCCGGCCCTGACTGAGGAGGCCCGTATTGAGCCGACCCCGGCCGAGCTGGTCCTGACTGAGCCGGTCCGTAGTGAGCCGGTCCTGACTGAGCCAACCCTGGCAGAGCTGGACCTAGCCGAGCTGGTCCTGGCCGAGCCAGCCCGGCCGATGCCACGCATGTCGCGGCCAGGATGACCGGCACCGGCGCGGCGGACACGCCGACCACGGCCGGAGACACGACCGCGGCCAGGCCAGTGACCAGGCAGAGCAGCAGCATCGGCGGGCGGGGAGCGGGAGACACAGCCATGCCGTCCAGACTCCCGGAGGCGCACGACCGGCCGGCACCGGCGACGGGAATCTGTGGACAGCCGGACCAGCTGTGGACAACCCGCGACACCGGAGGTGGCCTGGTCGAAGGGCGTCCGCGCGACCGCGTAGACTGCTACCTGCGGTCCGTGGGAACACGGATCGACTTCGCGTGCCGGTGCATCAGCCCCAGCGAAACGGCATCCGGCGGTCCCGAATCACGACGCAACATCGAGATGCGGGTCCGGCTGCCGGCTCCGGCACCAGGGCGACCTCTCGCAGAGCAGAGGACGCGACAACCGACATCGCGCCGCGGCGGACACCCGGCGCGCAGACAGGAGAAGGTGCGAACCAGGCCATGGCCGTCGTCACCATGAAGCAGCTGCTGGATTCCGGCGTGCATTTCGGGCACCAGACCCGGCGCTGGAACCCCAAGATGAAGCGCTACATCCTGACCGAGCGCAACGGCATCTACATCATCGACCTCGAGCAGACCCTGAACTACATCGGGCGCGCGTACGAGTTCATCAAGGAGACCGTCGCGCACGGCGGGTCGATTCTCTTCGTGGGCACCAAGAAGCAGGCCCAGGAGGCGATCGCCAACGAGGCGCTTCGTGTCGGGATGCCGTTCGTCAACCAGCGCTGGCTGGGCGGCATGCTCACGAACTTCACCACCGTCCACAAGCGCCTCCAGCGGCTCAAGGAACTGGAGTCGATGGAGCAGACCGGTGGCTTCCAGGGTCTCACCAAGAAAGAGATCCTGATGCTGACCCGTGAGAAGGACAAGCTGGAGCGCACGCTCGGCGGCATCCGGGACATGGCGAAGGTCCCCTCCGCGGTGTGGATCGTCGACACCAAGAAGGAGCACATCGCCGTCGGCGAGGCGCGCAAGCTCAACATCCCCGTCGTCGCGATCCTCGACACCAACTGCGACCCCGACGAGGTCGACTACCCGATCCCGGGCAACGACGACGCGATCCGCTCGGCCGCGCTGCTGACCAAGGTCGTCGCCGAGGCCGCGGCGGCTGGTCTGATGGCTCGCGCGGGCACCCGCAACGGCGTGCCGGACGGCGAGGACAAGCCGGCCGTGGCCACCGACGAGCCGCTGCCCGAGTGGGAGCAGGAGCTCCTCGTGGGCCAGAACGCGCCGGCCGGCGGCGACGCCAAGCCGGCCGAGGCCCCGACCGAGTCCTGAGCGAGCCAGCACGCTCACACAGCGAAAGAAGGATGGATAGAGCCACGATGGCGAACTACACCACGGCCGACGTCAAGCGGATCCGTGAGCTCACCGGCGCCGGCATGATGGCCTGCAAGAAGGCCCTCGACGAGGCCGACGGCGACTTCGACAAGGCTGTCGAGATCCTGCGCATCAAGGGCGCCAAGGATGTCGGCAAGCGGGCCGAGCGCACGACGGCCAACGGCCTCGTCGCCGCGGACGGCGGCGTCATGGTCGAGCTGAACTGCGAGACCGACTTCGTCGCCAAGAACGCCGAGTTCCAGGACCTGGCCAACCGGATCGTCAACGGCGCGAAGAGCGCCAAGCCGGCCGACGCCGAGGCGCTGGCCAAGGCCGACCTCGACGGCATGACGGTCGGGGACGCCGTGCAGGACCTGTCCGCGAGGATCGGCGAGAAGCTGGAGCTGCGCCGGGTCGTCGTGTTCGACGGCGCGGTCGCGACCTACCTGCACCGCCGCGACCCCGACCTGCCGCCGTCGGTCGGTGTGCTGGTCGAGTACACCGGCGACGACTCGGCGGCGGCGCGTGGCGCGGCCATGCAGATCGCCGCGATGAAGCCGCGCTACGTGACCCGGGACGAGATCCCCGAAGAGGTCATCGCCACGGAGCGGCGCATCGCCGAGGAGACCGCGCGCGAGGAGGGCAAGCCGGAGCAGGCGCTGCCCAAGATCGTCGAGGGCCGCGTCAACGGCTTCTACAAGGACGCCGTGCTGACCGAGCAGTCCTCCGTGCAGGACTCCAAGAAGACCGTCAAGGCCGTGCTCGAGGCGGCCGGTGTGACGGTCACCCGGTTCGCCCGCTTCGAGATCGGCCAGTCCTGATCGGAGCACCCGGACCTCAGGCAGTGCCCCGCCCTCGCGTTCGCCGAGGGCGGGGCACAGTCCTGTAGCCAGCCGGACGACAGCCGTCGGGCGGACCGGCCAGGCGGACGAACGAGGCGGACCCGAGGGAGGACGGCGAATGGAAGGCCGCGGACACGGATTCCGAAGAGTGCTGCTCAAGCTGGGCGGCGAGATGTTCGGCGGCGGGGAGGTGGGCGTCGACCCGAACGTGGTGCAGGCCGTCGCGCGCCAGATCGCCGAGGTCGTCCGCGACGGCGTGCAGATGTCCGTGGTGATCGGCGGCGGCAACTTCTTCCGCGGCGCCGAGCTCTCGCAGCGTGGCATGGACCGCGACCGCGCGGACTACATGGCCATGCTCGGCACGGTCATGAACTGCCTGGCGCTGCAGGACTTCCTGGAGAAGCTCGGCATCGACACCCGCGTGCAGACCGCGATCACCATGGGCCAGGTGGCCGAGCCCTACATCCCGCGCCGCGCCGAGCGGCACCTGGAGAAGGGCCGGGTCGTGATCTTCGCAGGCGGCGTCGGCATGCCGTACTTCTCCACCGACACCGCCGCGGCCCAGCGCGCGCTGGAGATCGGCTGCGAGGTCGTGCTCATGGCCAAGTCGGTCGACGGCGTCTACACGGCGGACCCGAAGAAATCGCCGGACGCCAAGATGTACGAGCACATCACCCACCGCGAGGTGCTCGAGCAGGGTCTCGCGGTCGCCGACGCGACGGCGTTCAGCCTGTGCATGGACAACAACATGCCGATCATCGTCTTCAACCTGTTGGTCGAGGGGAACATCGCGCGCGCCGTGCGTGGTGAGAGGATCGGCACCGTCGTCAGCACTCCCTGACAGCGGCCGGGGAGACAACAACAGGAGCAGCTTTGATCGACGAGACACTCCTCGATGCCGAGGAGAAGATGGAAAAAGCCGTGTCGGTGGCCAAGGACGAGCTCAACACGGTGCGTACGGGCCGCGCGAACCCGGCCATGTTCTCGCGCATCGTCGTCGACTACTACGGTTCGCCGACGCCGCTGAACCAGCTCGCCGGGATCTCGATCCCGGAGGCCCGGATGGCGGTCGTCAAGCCGTACGACGTGAGCCAGCTGGGCGCGATCGAGCGGGCGATCCGGGACTCCGACCTGGGCGTCAACCCGAGCAACGACGGCACGATCATCCGGATCATCATCCCGCAGCTCTCCGAGGAGCGCCGCCGCGAGATGGTCAAGGTCGCCAAGAGCAAGGGCGAGGACGCGAAGATCTCCATCCGCAGCGTCCGGCGCAAGGCCAACGAGGAGCTGCACCGCATCGCGAAGGACGGCGAGACCGGCGAGGACGAGGTCGCCCGGGCGGAGAAGGAGCTCCAGCACGTCACGGACAAGTACGTCACGCAGGTCGACGAGCTCGTCAAGCACAAGGAAGCCGAGCTGCTCGAAGTCTGAGCGTCCGCTCCGGTGACCAGTGACATGACCAGCGAAGCGGCCGACGACGCCGAAGAACGAGCCGAACCGGCCGAAACGCCGGCGGCGCACGCCGACGGGCCCACCACGGAGCTGCCGCCCACGGCGAGTCCGTCGCGGGCCGGGCGCAACGTGCCGATGTCGATCGCGGTGGCGTTGGTGCTCGGCGCGGCCGTGCTGGTCTCGCTGCTGACCGTGCGGCAGATCTTCGTCGGCGTGGTGGCGCTGGCGGTCGCGGTCGGCACGGTCGAGCTCGTGGGCGCGCTCAAGCGGGCCTCCGACATCCGGGTCACGCTCTGGCCGGTGCTCGTCGGCGGCCAGGCGATGGTGTGGTTGTCCTGGCCGTTCGAGCGCGCCGGCCTGCTCGCCGCGTTCGTGCTGACCGTCCTCGCGTGCATGGTGTGGCGCTTCGCCGGCGGCATCGACGGCTACGTGCGTGACCTGAGCGCGTCGGTGCTGACGGCCGCGTACGTGCCGTTGCTCGCGTCGTTCGCGGCCATGCTCGTGGTGCCCGAGGACGGCGTGGCCCGGGTGCTGACGTTCATGATCCTCGTGGTCTGCTCCGACACCGGCGGCTTCATCGCGGGCGTGTTCTTCGGCAAGCACCCGATGGCGAAGGTCATCAGCCCGAAGAAGTCCTGGGAGGGCTTCGCCGGTTCGATGATCGCGGGCATCGTCGCGGGCATCCTCACCGTGACCCTGATGCTCGACGGAATGTGGTGGCAGGGCGCGCTGTTCGGCGCCGCGCTGGTGTGCACGGCGACCGTCGGGGACCTGGTCGAGTCGCTGATCAAGCGCGACCTCAAGATCAAGGACATGGGGCAGCTGCTGCCCGGGCACGGCGGGCTGATGGACCGGCTCGACTCGCTGCTGCCGGCCGCGGTGGTGTCGTGGCTGCTGCTGCGGCTGTTCGTGCCAAACTGAGCCGTGGGAATGGTGGCCCGGGCGCTAGCCGCGGTCCGGCGCGGGTACGACACGGTGCCGAGCCCGAACATCTGGCACTGGCCCGAGGTCTACGAGATCGAGAACCGCGCCCAGGACGTCGACGGTGAGATCTGGCGCGTGCTCGGCGGGGTCGTCGACTGGTCCGGGCGTGACGTCGTGGACGTCGGCTGCGGGGACGGCTTCCACCTGCCCCGGTTCGCCGCGACCGCCCGGCACGTCACCGGTGTCGAGCCGCATCCGCCGCTGGTGCGCCGCGCCCGCGCCCGGGTGGCCGGCCTCGACGGCGTCGAGGTGCTGACCGGTTCGGCGCAGCGGCTGCCGCTCCCGGACGCGAGCGCGGACGTGGTGCACGCGCGGACCGCGTACTTCTTCGGGCCCGGCTGCGAGCCGGGGCTCGCGGAGGCGGACCGCGTGCTGCGGCCGGGCGGGTCGTTGGTGATCGTCGACCTCGACGTGCGGCAACGGCCCTACGGCGACTGGATGCGCGTGGACCTGCCTCGCTACGACTCGGCCGAGGTCGACGAGTTCTTCGCGTGCGAGGGCTTCACGAGCCGTGCGGTCGAGACCGTCTGGCGCTTCGAGAGCCGCGACGACCTGGCGGCCGTGCTGCGGATCGAGTTCTCGGCGAAGGTGGCGCATCGAGCGCTCGCCGAGGTGACCGGGCTGAGCGTGCCGGTCGGCTACCGGGTGTTGCACCGGGACAAGCCGACCGGGCTGCTCACCCCCTGACGACTCACTCGTCGTCCTCGTCGGCGATGTCCTCGTCGGCCACCGCGGGCGGTTCGACCTCCCCGAGGATCGCGTAGACCTCCCGCCGGGCCTCGTTGAGCACCTCGATGGCGCGCTGCTTCTGGTTGCTCGTGGCCGCGTGGGCGACCTGCATGGTGGCACCCATGAGCTGGCCGATGGCGTTGCGCAGGTTCACGTCGTTGGGGTCGACGTCCTGGGCGATCTCCTCCCACGGGGGAGCGGTGGCGTGCTTCTGCGCCGTCTCCCGCCCCTCGTCGGTGAGCTCGTAGCGACGCTTGCCGCCGCTGCCCTCGGTGCTCGTGATGAGCCCCTCGTCGGCGAGCAGCTGCAGCGTCGGGTACACCGAGCCGGGGCTCGGGCGCCAGAACTGGCCGCTGCGCTCGGTGATCTCCTGGATCATCTCGTAGCCGTGCATCGACCGTTCCGCGAGCAGGGCGAGGATCGCCGCCCGCACGTCGCCGCGCCTGCTGCGCCGGCTACCCCCGTGGCCGCGGCGCCGGCCGCCGCCGCGACGCGTGTCGCGTGCGCCGGTGAAGCCGGGGAACCCTGGCGCGCCCGGCATGCCCGGTACGCCAGGCATGCCCGGCCACGGTCCGCCGAACGGCGGCGGTGGTGGCGGCGGGAAGCCGCCGTGTGCCTCGGGCGGGCCGAAGTGGCCCGCCGGCCCGAAGGCCTCGTGCGGGTCGCCGAACGCCGGCCGCCCGCGGTGATGGTGTTCTCGATGTCCGAATGACGGACGCATGATCATTTCCTCCCTGTCGTATCGCGTCGTATCGCGATAGGTTAACGATATATCGGAACGTATCGCGATGCAACGAAATTCCCTCGACTGGTCGCATGGGACAATGACGGAGCCATGACCGCACTTCCTCTCGTCTTCGACGCTCCCCGCCGCGGCCTCCCGCCTCGCCACCTCGCCGACATGTCCGCCGACGAGCGGCGCGCGGCGGTGGCCGAGCTGGGGGAGAAGCCGTTCCGCGCGAACCAGCTCTCCCACCACTACTTCGCCCGGCTGACCGCCGATCCGGCGCTGATGACCGACATCCCGGCCGCCAGCCGGGACCGGCTCGCCGACGGGCTGCTGCCGCGGCTACTGTCGGTCGTACGCCACGTGAGCTGCGACGACGGCAGCACGCGCAAGACGCTGTGGCGCGCGCACGACGGCACGCTGCTCGAGAGCGTGCTGATGCGCTACCCCGACCGCGTGACCCTGTGCGTGTCGAGCCAGGCCGGCTGCGGCATGGCCTGCCCGTTCTGCGCGACCGGCCAGGGCGGGCTGCAGCGCAACCTGTCGACGGCGGAGATCGTGGACCAGGTGCGCGCCGCGGCGGCCGCCATGCGCGACGGCGACCTCGGTGCCCCGGGCCGGCTGTCCAACATCGTGTTCATGGGCATGGGCGAGCCGCTCGCGAACTACCGGCGGGTGGTCGACGCCGTGCACCGCATCTGCGACCCCGCGCCGGGCGGCCTGGGCATCTCGCAGCGCTCGGTGACGGTGTCGACGGTCGGCCTGGCCCCGGCGATCCGCAAGCTCGCCGACGAGAACATGCAGGTCCGGCTCGCGGTCTCGCTGCACACGCCCGACGACGAGCTGCGCGACACGCTGGTGCCGGTCAACACGCGCTGGTCGGTTGACGAGGTCCTCGGGGCCGCGCGCTACTACGCCGACACGACGGGCCGCCGCGTGTCGATCGAGTACGCCCTCATCCGGGACGTGAACGACCAGCCGTGGCGGGCCGACCTGCTGGCGAAGCGCCTGCGCGAGCACCTGGCCCAGCTGGTGCACGTGAACGTGATCCCGCTGAACCCGACCCCGGGCTCGAAGTGGGACGCCGCGCCGAAGCCGGTGGAACGCGAGTTCGTCCGCCGCGTCAACGCGGGCGGCGTGGCCTGCACGGTCCGCGACACGCGTGGCCAGGAGATCGCCGCCGCGTGCGGGCAGCTGGCCGCCGAGGGCTAGGCCCAGGTCCTGCTGTCGCTGTCCCACGTGCCGGCCGGGCCGTCCTCGCTCAGCAGCGGGCTGACGAACTCGTCGGCCAGGGGGGTGACGTCGGCCAGCGTGCGGAAGCCGGCGGGCAGGTCGCGTGCCTTCGCGGCCTCCGCCCGGTAGCCGGCGGTCCACGCCGGATCCGGGACCTCGAACGCCGCCGGGAGAACGAGGTGCGTGCCCGACTCCGTGCGGCGGCGCACCTCGGCGTGCAGGGCCGCGTGCGCGGCCGGTCCCCGCACGGCGGAGTTCAGCGCGATGTACACGAGGTCGACGAGGTCCTTGAACCGCGTGGACGGGCGGCGTGACTCGCCGTGGCGCTCGTACATCGCGGCGATCTTGTCCGCCACGTGGTCCTCCAGCGGCCACATCTGGACCATCGGCCACGGCGTGGACTCGATCGTGAACGGCGCCTCGAGCCGCTGGGCGAAGATGTCGCCGCGTGGGCCGACCTCGCCGACGACCACGTCCACGCTGACCATCGACAGCTGCCGCAGGCCGTGCATGACCTTGAAGCGAACCTTGCGCGACGGCCGGTTCGCCGCGGACTCGCGGGACGTGTCGTGGTGCTCGAAGGTCAGGTGGTCGTCGAGGCTCGTGGCGACGACCTCGATCAGCGCGGTGACCGCTTCCTCGATCGTCGTGTCGTCGGTCCGGAACAGGTCGACGTCCGTGGAGTAGCGCGCCTTCGGCCAGCGCACCAGCAGCGCCTGGCCGCCCTTGAGGATCCAGCCGTCGCCGTCCGCGTGGAACACCCGGGCCAGCAGCCGGCGGTGGAAGTAGCGCTCGAGCAGCTCCCGGGTCGGGATCCCGGTCTCCTTCGACGTGTTGGCGGCCCGCGCGCGCAGCGAGTTCGCGAACGCCTGGGGGCTGCGCGGCCTCGTCATCGCTCGCCGGCCCGCCGGAGGAGCCGGACGAGCTCGGTGGACGGGTTCGCGAGCTGGCCCCAGGTGACCGGCTCGTCCCGCGGTTGCGGCGGGACGCCGATCTGCGCGAGGAGGTGGGCGAGCAGTGCGCTCCCGTCGTGTGCCGGGGCGCCGTAGCGGCGTGCGAAGGGCGCGATGGCGCCGGGCAGCTCATCGGCCGCCACCTGCCCGGCCTCGACCGCCTGCCGGATGATCGTCGCGACGTGACTCGCGTCGGTGCGCCGGTCGAGCAGGTCGCGGATCGTGCGCAGGGCAGTGGTGACCGGGAGCCCGTCGAGCAGCGTGACGTCGCCGTCGGCCAGCTCTCCCTTGCACAGCTTCACGTTCGGGTCGCGCATCGTCCGTCTACGGGGGACGGTCAGCTCGACGCTCGCGTCCGGCAGGTCGCCGAGGTCGTGCAGCCGCGCGGCCGACTGGTGCGACACGACGCCGCCGTCCGGGTCGAGCTTGGGGCGCTCCCAGGCCGGCGTGCCAGGCCGCAGGCTCAGCCAGACGGCCTGCTCCAGGCGGGCGCCGGAGGCGGCGGACGAGGTGGTGGCGTGGACCCCGTGCCGGACGGTCTCGAGCAACCCCGCCGCCCGGAGACGGTGCAGGGTGACGTCGTCGACGCCGAGGGACTGCGCCTGGCGAGTGGTCACCATGCCCCACTGCCCGGCGGTGTAGTCGCCGAGCAGTTCGAGCGCGGGAACCATCTCCATGCAGCACAGCTTACACGAGGCGGCAGCGCTCCTTACGTCTTGGACGTAAGGAACGCTGCTGGAGAGTGGCTAGGCAGGCACTGCGGCACGCCGGTTCCGCAGAACCGTGGCCCCGAGGGCGAGCCAGGCGATGGCGGCGCCACCCGTCATCGTCACCGCCATGGCCGGGCCGTCGTTGCCCAGCACGCCGACGAGTGGCGCGATCAGCGCGCCCAGCGCGAACTGCGTGGCCCCGAGCAGGGCCGCGGCCGTGCCGGCCGCCTCGCCGTGGCGGGACAGCGCGAGCGCGGGCGCGTTCGGCAGCACGAAACCGATGGTGCCCAGCAGGAAGAACAGCGGCACGACGAACCCGAGCAGCCCGCCGCCGGCCAGCGTCAGCACCGTCAGCACCACGCCCGACGCGACCGCGCCGCCGAGTGCGAACAGCACGATCCGCTCCGGCGAGTACCGGTTCAGCAGCACCACGTTGAACTGCGACGCCCCGATGATCGCGACCGCGCCGATGCCGAACACGAGCCCGAACTGCTGCTGGTCGAGCCCGTACCCGTCCTGCAGCACGAACGACGAGCCCGACACGTACGAGAACAGCGCCGACATGCCGAGCGCCGCGACCAGCGTCAGCACCACGAACTGCCGGTCGGTCACCAGCGAGCGGTAGGTCCGCAGCACCGGGCCGAACGCGCCCGTCCGGCGGCGTGCCGGCGGCAGCGTCTCCTTCAGCAGGAAGATCGCGACGAGCATGAGCGCCACGCCGAGCACCGCCAGCACGGCGAACACCCAGCGCCACGAGCCGTGCAGCAGCACGGCCGCGCCGAGCGTCGGGGCCAGGATCGGCGCCGCGCCCATCACGAGCATCAGCCGGGACAGCGCCGTCGCGGCGGCCCGGCCGGAGAACATGTCCCGCACGACGGCCATCGCCACGACCATGGCCGCGGCCGCGCCGACGCCCTGCAGCACCCGCAGCAGTCCGAGCACGGCGACGTTCGGGGCCACGATGATCAGCAGGGACGCCAGAACGTGCACGGCCGTGCCGAGCACGAGCGGCCGCTTGCGGCCGACGGCGTCGGAGAACGGACCGATGGCCAGCTGCCCGAGCCCGAGGCCGAGCAGCGTGCCGGTGAGCGTGAGCTGGACGGCCGACGACGAGGTGTGCAGGTCGTCCGCGATCGCCGGCAGCGCCGGCAGGTACATGTCGATCGTGAGCGGGCCCAGCGCGATCAGGGCGCCGAGCACGAGGATGAGCCGGACCCTCGCGAATCCGGTGGTCGACACCGGCGCCGCCGGGACGAGGCGTTCCGGGGTCAGGGTGGCGCGATCCATCAACGGCCTTTCACCAAGAAAAAGGGGGCAGGAGCTGACAGCGTCGTCAACGTTGGTCAGCAACTCGGCCGGAACGTTTGTTCCAGCGTCCCCGGTGAAGGCCGAAAACCGCTAACGCCGCCAGGAGGTGCGCTGCCGGACCCGGTGTCCGATCAGCAGCGCGACCAGGGCGATGCCACCACCGAGCAGCCACAGGCGCTCGGTCTCGGCCACGTGGTTGCCGACGAACGCCATGAGGAACAACGCGATCGCGGAGATCCAGCCGCCGATCTCGCGGCCCCGGGGGAAGCTGCCGTGCCAGCCCCACTCGGCGGACGGCTCCTCATGCGGGTCGACCGCGTTCCTCGGCCGCTTCTCCAGCTGTGAGCCTGCCACGTACCCTCCCGGCACCTCTAGATCCGTCCCGCACATGCTCCCACACCCCCAAAAGGACCCCGAACGACCCACGAGGACCAACCGCACCCAAGGAGCCACCAGACCCAAGGGGCCGCCAACCGCACCCAAGGGGAACGGGACGCAACCCAGCCACCGGTACGCACCAAACGAGACGGCACCAACCCAAGACGACCAACACTTTTTATTCCGGAGAGGCGGTACTGGAGAATGGGGGCGATGACTAGACGTAGCGTCCTCGTGCTCGGCTCCACGGGCTCGGTGGGAGTCCAGGCCATGGACGTGGTGGCGGCCAACCCCGACCGGTTCGAGGTGGCCGGCGTGGCGGCCGGCGGCGCCGACCCGGCGGCCCTCGCGGCCCAGGCCGTGGCCACCGGTGCCCGCGCGGTGGCCGTGTCCCGCTCGACCGCGGCCGAAGATGTCCAGCTCGCCCTGTACGCCGAGGCCAAGCGGCGTGGCTACGAGCGCGGCGGCTTCCCGATGCCCCGGATCCTCGCCGGCCCGGACGCGGTCGCCGAGCTGATCGACTCGACCCGGGCCGACATCGTGCTCAACGCCATCACCGGCTCGCGCGGCCTCGAGCCGACCCTGCGCGCGCTCGCCACCGGCGCGACCCTCGCGCTCGCGAACAAGGAGTCGCTGATCGCCGGTGGCCCGCTCGTGCTCCGCGCGGCCGGGCCGGGCCAGATCGTGCCGGTCGACTCCGAGCACTCGGCCATCGCCCAGTGCCTGCGGGGCGGCAGCCGGGCCGAGGTCGAGCGGCTGGTGCTCACGGCGTCCGGCGGGCCGTTCCGCGGCCGCCGGCGGGCGGACCTCGCCGACGTCACGGTCGCCGCCGCGATGGCCCATCCCACCTGGGACATGGGCCCGGTGATCACGATCAACTCGGCCACGCTGGTGAACAAGGGACTCGAGCTGATCGAGGCGCACCTGCTGTTCGACGTCCCCTACGACCGCATCGACGTGGTGGTGCACCCGCAGTCGATGATTCACTCGATGGTGACGTTCGCGGACGGCTCGACGCTCGCCCAGGCCAGCCCGCCGGACATGCGGCTGCCGATCTCGCTGGCGCTGGGGTGGCCCGATCGGGTGGCCGGCGCCGCCCGTCCGGCCACGTGGGAGACGGCGTCGGCGTGGACGTTCGAGCCGCTGGACGACGACACGTTTCCGGCCGTGCGCCTGGCCCGCGAGGCCGGTGAGGTGGGCGGCTGCCTGCCCGCGGTGTACAACGCGGCGAACGAGGAGGCGGTCACCGCGTTCGCCGGAGGACACACGGCCTTCACCGACATTGTGGACACTGTGCAGCGGGTACTGGACGACGCGGACGACTGGCACACGGAACCGTCCGGCGTCGATGAGGTGCTCGCCGCGGAGCGCTGGGCCCGGGAACGGGCCAGGCAGCGGCTGGGTGCAACGGCTGAGCTCGGCACCACCGGGCCGGGAGAGGACTGACGACGTGCTCGCGTGGATCCTGGGGATCATCCTGTTCGCGCTGGGGATATGCATCTCCGTCGCACTGCACGAGGCCGGCCACATGGGCGCGGCCAAGATGTTCGGGATGCGGGTGCGCCGCTACTTCATCGGCTTCGGCCCGACGATCTGGTCGTTCCGTCGCGGCGACACCGAGTACGGCCTGAAGGCGATCCCGGCCGGCGGGTTCTGCGACATCGCCGGCATGACCGCGCTCGACGAGGTCACGCCGGCGGAGGCACCGCGCGCGATGTGGCGCTACGCCACGTGGAAGCGCTTCGTCGTGATGGTCGCGGGCTCGCTCACCCACTTCGTCATCGGGTTCCTGATCCTGTACCTGATGGCGATCACGATGGGCCTGCCGAACCTGAACTTCGACGTCAACACCGTGAAGCCCGTGGTCGGCACCGTCAACGACTGCGTGGTCGACAAGACGAACACCACGCAGACCGGCTGCTCGCCGGGCGCCGCGGCACCCGCCAAGGACGCCGGCCTGCGCGAGGGCGACGTCGTCCAGTCGGTGGCCGGGACGCCCACGCCGACCTGGAAGGACATGGTCGGCAAGGTCGAGAACCTGTCCGGGCCGGCCGAGTTCGTGGTCAGGCGGGGCAGCGAGACGCTCACGCTGACCGTCGACGTGGCGCAGGTGTCGACCGGCGAGGGCAAGGTCGGCGCGATCGGCGTCTCGGTGGCGCTGCCGCCCGCGATGAACACCTACAGCTTGGCCGGCGGTCTGGGCGGCGCGGCGAGCTTCACCGGTGACATGTTCGTCGGCGTGTGGCAGGGCCTGCTCGCGTTCCCGGAGAAGATCCCGAAGGTCATCGAGGCGATCGGCGGCGGGGAGCGGGACCAGGACACCCCGGTCAGCGTGGTCGGCGCCAGCATCATCGGCGGGGACGCGGTCGAGCGCGGGCTGTGGGAGATGTTCCTGCTGCTGCTCGCCACGCTGAACTTCTTCGTCGGCGTGTTCAACCTGCTGCCGCTGCTGCCGCTGGACGGCGGGCACATCGCGGTCCTGTTCTACGAGAAGATCCGGGACTGGATACGCAGGCTGCGCGGCAAGCCGGCGGGTGGTCCGGTCGACTACTCCAAGTTGTCCGCCGTCACGATGGTGTTCGTCCTCCTCGGCGGCGCGGTGGTGTTGTTGACGGTCACAGCGGACATCGTGAACCCGATCCGAATACCTCAGTAGGCTGGGATCATGACCGAAGGCATCATGCTGGGCATGCCCGCGACGCCGCCGCCCGTACTGGCGGAGCGGCGCAAGACCCGACAGCTGATGGTCGGCAAGGTCGGCGTGGGCAGCGACCACCCGATCTCCGTGCAGTCGATGACCACCACCTTGACCGCCGACGTGAACGCGACGCTCCAGCAGATCGCGGAGCTCACCGCGTCCGGTTGCGACATCGTGCGGGTCGCCTGCCCCTCGCAGGACGACGCGGAGGCGCTGCCGGCGATCGCGGCGAAGTCGCAGATCCCGGTGATCGCCGACATCCACTTCCAGCCGCGCTACGTGTTCGCCGCGATCGAGGCCGGCTGCGCGGCGGTGCGGGTGAACCCCGGCAACATCAAGAAGTTCGACGACAAGATCAAGGAGATCGCGGCGGCCGCACGCGACCACGGCACGCCGATCCGCATCGGCGTCAACGCCGGCTCGCTGGACCCGCGGCTGCTGAAGAAGTACGGCAAGGCCACGCCGGAGGCGCTCGCGGAGTCGGCCATGTGGGAGGCGTCCCTGTTCGCCGAGCACGACTTCCACGACATCAAGATCTCGGTGAAGCACAACGATCCCGTGGTCATGGTGCGGGCCTACGAGATCCTGGCCGAGCAGTGCGACTACCCGCTGCACCTCGGCGTGACCGAGGCGGGCCCGGCGTTCCAGGGGACGATCAAGTCGGCCGTCGCGTTCGGCGCGCTGCTCCGGCAGGGCATCGGCGACACGATCCGGGTGTCGCTGTCCGCGCCGCCGGTCGAGGAGGTCAAGGTCGGCACGCAGATCCTGCAGTCGCTGAACCTGCGCCCCCGCAAGCTCGAGATCGTGTCCTGCCCGTCCTGCGGGCGGGCGCAGGTCGACGTGTACAAGCTGGCCGACGAGGTCACCGCGGGCCTGGAGGGCATGGAGGTGCCGCTGCGCGTCGCGGTGATGGGCTGCGTCGTGAACGGCCCCGGCGAGGCGCGCGAGGCCGACCTCGGGGTCGCGTCGGGCAACGGCAAGGGCCAGATCTTCGTCAAGGGCAAGGTCATCAAGACCGTGCCGGAGAGCCAGATCGTGGAGACGCTGATCGAGGAGGCCATGCGCATCGCCGAGGAGAGCGGCGAGGCCCCCTCGGGCGAGCCCGTGGTCACCGTCTCCTGAGCCGGCCGGCCGTCAGCGCCGCGTCTCGTAACGGGTCATGATCGTGCCGCCGGGGAAGGCTCGCGTCTCGACCAGGTTCAGGTTCACCGAGCTGTCGAGCGCCGTGAAGAACGGCGTGCCGCCGCCCACCAGCACCGGGTAGGTGGCCAGGAGGTACTCGTCGATCAGTCCGGCCCGCATGGCAGCCCCGGCGAGCGTCGCGCCGCCGATGCTCATCGGGCCGCCGTCCTCGGCCTTGAGCCGGGTGATCTCGGCCACCGCGTCGCCGGTGACCACGCGGGTGTTCCAGTCGACCTTGTCGATCGTCGAGGAGAACACCACCTTCGGGGTGTCCCGCCAGTTCCGCGCGAAGTCGATCTCCGCCGGGGTCGCGCCGGGCTGCTCGTCGCCGGTCGGCCAGTGGGAGCTCATCGTCTCCCACAGCTTGCGCCCGTACAGCGCCACACTGCTCGCGCGGTCGTGGTCGAGCCAGAACTCGAACAGCTCGTCGCTCGGCGGCCCGCCCCAGCTGATGTCGTCGCCGGGTGCGGCGATATAGCCGTCCAGGGTCACGTTCATGCCGTAGATCAGTTTCCGCATGGCGCCTGCCTTCCGTGAGTCGGTCTCGGGCGTACAGACCGGCGCGGCGCGGGAAACTCATCGGTACGCGATCTGTGCCCGCAGGTAATCCTCGTGCTCGGGGCTCAGCGCGGCGAACTCGGCCGCTTCGGGCATCCGCCGGATCTCGATCTCGCCGGCGCACGGGCAGCGCCGGGCCCACTCGGCCGCCTCCCGCCGGGACGTGACGTCGAGCAGCCAGTAGCCGGTCACCGAGCCGTCGCCCTCGTCGAACGTGGCCTGCCCGCCGGCGAACCGCACCCGGGCGCCGCGCGCGCTCGACGCCGGCCCGTCCGCGGCGACCAGCACTCCAGCGCGGACCAGCTCCTCGTTGTACCGCCACAGCGCGGCCGCCGTGGGTGGCACGCCGCCGTCCTGGTCGTCGGATGTGGTCAGCAGCAGGAAACGCATGGCCGGCTCCTTCCGCTCGGTCTCACTGACACGTCGGGGCAGCCGGGCCCGGATCGACACCACCGGGCGAATTTCCCGGCACGCCCGTCGTCGGCGGGTCTGTTCTGTCCTGACGGCCAGTCATCTGGCACGCTTGTGCTCGTGTTGCGGCTTGCTGGAGCGCGGCTGCTCGACGAGCGGGATCGGATGGGCGTGCGCGCGATGCTCACGGCGGATCCGGTGGCGTCCTGCATGGTCGCCTCGCGGATCGAGACCCTCGGCATGGACCCGTGGCGGCTGGGCGGCGAGCTGTGGGGCTGCGAGCCCCGCGGGTTCCGCAGCGGCCGGCTGGACTCCCTGTGCTTCGCGGGCTCGAACCTGATCCCGTTGCAGGGCAACAGGTCCGCGCTGCGCGCATTCGCCGACCGGGCGCTGCGCAGGCGGCGCATGTGCTCGTCGGTCGTCGGCCCGGCCGAGCAGGTGCTGGGCCTGTGGTCGGAGCTGGAGCTGGACTGGGGACCGGCGCGCGAGGTCCGCGACGACCAGCCGCTGATGTCGACCTCGCGCGAGTCGCGCATCCGGCCGGACCCGCTGGTCCGCCCCGTGCGCCCGGACGAGCTCGACCGCTACCTGCCGGCCGCGGTCGCGATGTTCATCGAGGAGGTCGGCGTCGACCCGCGGGCCGGTGACGGCGGGGCGAGCTACCGCGCGCGGGTGGCGGAGCTGATCGCCGCCGGCCGCGCGTTCGCCCGGTTCGAGGGCGGCGACGTCGTGTTCAAGGCGGAGATCGGCGCGCTGTCCAACGCGGTCGGCCAGATCCAGGGCGTGTGGGTGCACCCCGACCGCCGCGGGAACGGGCTGGGCTCGGCGGGTACCGCGGCCGTCGTCGACCGGCTGGTGCGCGGGCTCGGGCGCACCGCGAGCCTGTACGTCAACGCGTACAACGCGCCCGCGCAGTCGGCCTACCGCCGGATCGGGTTCACGCGGGTCGGGCAGTACGCGACGGTGCTGTTCTGAGCGTCGGTGGTGTCGGACATACTCCCGGCGTGCGTGTACCTCTCCGCCGTGCGGCCGGTGTCCTCGCCGTCGTCCTGCTCGCGTTTCCCGCCGCGGGGTGCGGGCTGTTCGGCGACAGCTCGCCGACCCCCGAGGACGTCGCGTCGGACTACCTCGGCGCGTTCGCGAGGGGCGACGCCGGCGCGGCGGCGAACCTGACCGACTCGCCGGACTCGGCCAAGGCGCTGCTGGCCAAGCTGCGGGGCGAGCTCGACCCGGAGAAGGTGGCCGCGCAGCTGGGGAAGGTGGAGACGCGGGAGACGTCGGCGACGGCGTCGTTCAAGGTCACCTGGGACTTCGGGAGCGGGCGCCGCTGGGACTACGACGGCCGGCTGGAGCTGCACAGCGCGGACGACGCGTGGCAGGTGCGGTGGGACCCCACGGTCGTGCACCCGGAGCTGGCCGAGCAGCAGTCGATCGCGGTGCAGAACGACGAACCGGAGCTGGCCCCGGTGCTCGACCGCGACGGCGTGCCGCTGCTGGCGCCGGACGCTGTCGTCTCCGTGCTGTTCGAGCTGGCGAAGGCGGGTGACGCGAAGGCGGTGGCCGGCTCGCTCGCGGACTCGCTGGTCGGGTTCGACCGGACGCTCACGCAGCAGTCGATCCTGGCCGGCGCGAGCAAGGCGCCCGACGGTCAGGCGTACCAGGTGGTGACCCTGCGGTCGACGGACTACCAGCGCGTCAAGCCGCGGATCTACGACCTGCCGGGCGTGCGGTTCACGTCGTCGCCGCGCCTGCTCCCGGCGGACAAGAAGGTCGCGCCGACGCTGCTGCCCGGCATCCGCAAGGTGGTCGAGGACGAGCTGATCGGCCAGCGGGGCTGGCGGGTGATCACCACGGACGCGTCCGGCGCCGAGGTGTCGGAGCTGTACGCGAAGGCGGCCGAGCCGGCCGAGGCGGCGCACGTGACGCTGAGCGTGCGGACGCAGAACGCGGCGCAGGCGGCGCTCGCAGCGGAGCGGACGCCGTCGATGCTGGTCGCGATGAAGGCGTCGACGGGGGAGTTGCTGGCGGTGGCCCAGAACGCGGCCGCGGACAAGCAGGGTGCGGTCGCGCTGACCGGCCGCTACCCGCCGGGCTCCACGTTCAAGATCATCACAGCCATCGCGGGGATCGAGACGGGCAAGACCCAGGCGAACGCGAAGGTCGGCTGCCCCGGGACCACGAAGATCAACGGCCGGGTGGTGCCGAACAACGACGAGTTCGACAAGGGCGTGATCCCGCTGCACAGCGCCTTCGCGTTCTCGTGCAACACCACCTTCGCCCAGCTGGCGACGAAGCTGGAACCGTCGACGCTCACCGATACCGCCCGGCGCCTGGGCCTGGGTGCCGACTACGTCCTGACGGGCGCGACGACCGTGACGGGGTCGGTCCCGCCGGCGTCCAACGTGGTCGAGCGGGCCGAGGACGGGTTCGGTCAGGGCAAGGTCCTGGCGAGCCCGTTCGGCATGGCGCTGGTGGCGTCGACGGTCGCGTCGGGCAAGCTCCCGACCCCGACCCTGCTGACCGGCGACGAGACGAAGAGCGACACCGTCGACCCGGACCCGGTCGACGGCGCGGTGCTGACGTCGATCCGCGCGATGATGCAGGAGGTCACGGCAAGGACGCCCGCGATGGCCCCGTACGCCGACACCCGCGGCAAGACGGGCACCGCCCAGTTCGGCGACGGCAAGCACGCGCACGGCTGGTACGTGGGCTTCCGCGGCGACCTGGCGTTCGCCGTGCTGATCACCGACGCGGGCAAGTCCACCAAGGCGGTCGCGGCGCTGACCCGGTTCCTCGCCGCCCTCCGCTAGGCGTACCGCTCACCGGTCAAGATCAACGGCGGCCTCCGGCCCCCCGAAATCCACGATAATCGCGGGGACCGACGAAAACGGGCCGTGCAGGGAGGCTGTGGACAAGCAGCCCGATTGAACGGTCCATTCAATCGGCCACGGGGCCCCCGATTTCGAGCCTACTGGCCGCCCCGGACGATTCCGCGCCGCGACGAAACCCCTGTGGGCAGCTTCGGCTCACGCGGGGCCCCCCGTTTCCACCCTAACGAGCCGGGCCGACGAGATCGGCGCGAGAGCCTGAGGGCTGTGGACAGGCGCTGTCGCCCGATTCCCGGCCGGGCCCCGGGAAGCGCATCGTAGGGTGGTGCCATGCCCGTACGTGCCCCACTCAGGCCCGGCGTCCAGTCGCCGCGCCGGCAGGTTCCGTCGTCCATCGCGCGTCCCGAGTACGTGGACAAGCCGGCCCCCTTGCGCAACACCGAGCCGTGGGTGCAGACCGACGAGACCATCGAGGCCATGCGGATCGCCGGCAGGATCGCGGCGCAGGCGCTCCAGGAGGGCGGCAAGGCCGTCAAGCCCGGCGCCCACACCGACGACATCGACGCCGTCGTGCACGAGTTCATCCTCGACCACGGTGCCTACCCGTCCACGCTCGGCTACCGGCATTTCCCCAAGTCGTGTTGCACCTCGCTCAACGAGGTGATCTGCCACGGCATCCCGGACACCACGCAGATCCAGGACGGCGACATCGTCAACATCGACGTCACCGCCTTCATCGGGGGCGTCCACGGCGACACCAACGCCACGTTCCTCGCCGGCGAGGTGGACGAGGAGGTCCGGCTGCTGGTCGAGCGCACGCACGAGGCGACCATGCGGGCCGTCCGGGCCGTGCGCCCCGGCCGGCAGCTGAACGTGATCGGCCGGGTGATCGAGGCGTACGCCAAGCGGTTCGACTACGGCGTGGTCCGCGACTTCACCGGGCACGGCATCGGGCGGGCGTTCCACAGCGGGCTGGTCATCCTGCACTACGAGGAGCCGAGCGTCGAGACGCTGATCGAGAAGGGCATGACGTTCACGATCGAGCCGATGATCACGCTCGGCGGCATCGACTACGACATCTGGGACGACGGCTGGACGGTCACCACCAAGGACAAGAGCTGGACCGCCCAGTTCGAGCACACCCTCGTGGTCACCGACGACGGCGCGGAGATCCTCACGCTGCCCTGAGCAGCTCCCCGAGCACCTCCAGCACGGCCACCGCGACCGGGTCCGGATCGGTGGCCGGCGCCAGGTGGTGGCTGCCGAGCCGGCGCACCGGCCAGCCCAGCCCGGTCGCCTGCGCGACGTCCGCCTCGTACGCCGTCGACAGCGCGACGTAGCCCGCCGGCCCCGTCCACTCGACGTCCGGCCGTGGCTCCTTGAGGAACGCCACCGGCACCTCGGGTGCCTCGTCCGCGATCTCGGCCCGCAGCTCCTCGTCGGCGACCAGCTCGAGCGGGTCCGGCTCGAACCAGCGCTGCCAGCGCGGCAGCCGGCCCTCGCGGGCCACGGCCTTGAGCCGCGCGTACAGGTCCGGCGCCTCCTCGCGCCAGCTGCGGCCCGGCGTGGGCAGCCCGGCGTCGAGGAACACCAGCCCGGTCACGGTGTCCTCGAGCGCGTCCGCGAACGCCGGCAGCAGCGGCCCGGCGCCGCTGTGCCCGATGAGCACGACCGGCCCCGCGAGGTCCTCCTCGCTCATCGCGTCGGCGAAGGCGCCGACGAGCACCTGGTGCACCGGCGCGGAGACGACGCTCGGCCGCAGGTCGAGAAGGACCGCCGGGTGCCCGTGCGCGGCGAGCGCGTCGGCGAGCGGGCGCATGCTCGCCGGCCCGAGGAACGGGCTGTGCGCCAGGACGGCGGTGATCGGGGACGCGGCCATGCCGCGATGATGGCAGAAGCCACCGTGGCGGGAGCGGGAAGCCGCTGGGCGCGGCGTGGTGGCTATGCCAGCGGCAGGTTCAGCAGGGCGTTCTCGACCAGTTCCGGCATGGCGGGGTGGATCCAGTACTGGCCCTTCGCCATGCTGCGGGCGTCCAGGCCGAAGCTCATCGCCTGGATGAGCGGCTGGATGAGCGTCGACGCCTGCGGGCCGATGATGTGCGCGCCCAGCAGCTGCCCGGAAGCCGGGTCCGCGAGGAGCTTCGCGAAGCCCGTGGTGTCCTCCATGGCCCAGCCGTACGCGATGCCGGCGTAGTCCTGTGTGGACTTCACGTACGCGACGCCGAGATCGCGCGCCTCCTGCTCGGTCAGGCCCACGGACGCGACCTGCGGCGAGCTGAACACCGCGTGCGGCACGAACCGGTGGTCCGACTCGATCGGCGACTCCGGGTGCAGCAGGTTGTGCTGCACCACTCGCGCCTCGTGGTTCGCCACGTGCTTGAGCTCGTACGGCGAGCTGATGTCACCCAGCGCCCACACGCCCTCGGCCGTCGTGCGCTGCGTGGCGTCCACCACGACCCGCCCGTCCGGGTCCACCTCGATGCCCGCCTTCGGCAGGTCGAGCGTGTCGGAGTTCGGCACGCGGCCGATGGCGACCAGCACCAGGTCGGTCTCCACCGACTCCGGACCGTCCGGGCCGGACAGGTCGACGCGGAACCCACCGTCCACACGGGACGCCCCACGCACCGTGCGGTTCATCCGCAGGTCCCACCGCTGGCCACCCAGCTCGGTGAACCGCTTGCTGATGTCCTCGTCCTCGTGCCGCAGCAGCGCGCCCGACCGGCCGATGATCGTCACGTCCACGCCGAACGCGGAGAACACGTGCGCGAACTCCGTGGCGACGAACCCGGTCCCGACGATCACCATGCGTCGTGGCAGCTCGTCGATGCGCATGACCGTGTCGCTGGTGTGATAGTCGATGTCCGCGAGGGCCGGGTGCGTGACCGGGCGGCTGCCGTTCGCGAGCACGATCCGGTCCGCGGTGATCTCCTCGTCGTAGCCGCTAACCGCGAGCCGCCGCGGGCCGGTGAAGCGCGCGGTCCCCTCGTACACCGTGACACCGGCGTTGTCCGCGTGGGTCATCCGGTAGTCGCGCCCGCCGGCGGCGATGGGGTCGATCCGGCCGAAGATCCGGTCCCGGACGTCGGTCCACCGCACCCCGACCAGCTCGGCGTCCACGCCCAACTTGGCCGACGCCGCCGGGGTCGCCGCCAGGTCCGCGCTGTACACGAACATCTTGGTGGGGATGCAGCCGACGTTGAGGCACGTGCCGCCGAACGTGTCCCGCTCGACGATCGCGACCCTCAGGCCGGCGAAGCGTTCGTCGAGGACGGAGTTGCCGGAGCCGGTGCCGACGATGATCAGATCGAAGTGCGTCACATGTCCATCCAACATCGCCGGCACCGGTGTGGATTCCCCCGGGACCCTCAGTGCCGATACGTGGGCGTGATGATCGCGCGGGCGAGGGTGTGGAACGCGAGGTTGAAGCTCACGACCGCGGCCGAGGCGTTCTCGTCGACCTCGAGGGCGTCCACGTCCACCGCGTGCACCACGAAGTAGTAGCGGTGCGGCTGGTCACCGGGCGGCGGCGCGGCCCCGCCGAACGCGCGGGCCGAGAAGTCGTTGCGCACGTGGAAACCGTCGCCGGGCAGGCTCGCGTCGCCGGCGCCGGCACCCGCGGGCAGCTCGGTGGCCGACGCGGGCAGGTTCACGGCGATCCAGTGCCAGAAGCCGCCCGGGATGGGCGCGTCCGGGTCGTAGCAGGTGACCACGTAGCTGCGGGTCCCATCGGGGGCGCCGGACCACGACAGCTGCGGTGAGGTGTTCTCGCCGCCGGCGCTGTCGTGCACGGCGCTCATCGGCAGCTGCTCGCCACCGGTGACGTCGGACGAGGTCACCGTGAACGAGCCGACGGCCGGCAGCAGTTCGTACGGATCGGGCGCAACGGGACGCTCGAGGCTCATCGTCATCTCCTGGAAGAGTGATCGTTTCGGCGCCAACCACCCTAGTCTCGCGGGAGCACCCCCGCCGGGCCCGGCGCGGGCCTAGTCTGTGCGATGACTGAGGGGAGCCAGGGGTGACCGACAACGAGGTGGACCGCAGCTCGACGCGGGTCCGGTTCCCGGGTATCAGCCCGCGGGCCTACGAGCATCCGGCCGACCGGGGCGCGATGGCGACGCTGCGCGCGGTGCCGGGCATCGCGTCGGTGCTGAAGGCCGTGGCGGGCATGTGGAACGAGCGGGCCGAGCGGCTCTACGCCGTCGGCTCCGCGATCCGGGTCGGCGAGAAGCAGTACCCGAAGATCAACCGGCTGCGCATCGACGCCGCCGAGACCCTCGACCTCGACACGGTTCCCGAGCTCTACGTCGCCCGCGACCCCCGCGCCCAGGGCTACGCGATCGGCATCGACAAGCCGTTCATCGTGCTCACCACCGGCATCGTCGAGGCACTCGACCTGGACAGCCTGCGCTGCGTGGTCGGCCACGAGACCGGGCACGTGCTGTCCGGCCACAACGTGCTGCGCACCCTGCTCATGCGGCTGCTGCGCCTGCAGGCCACGGTCCAGTGGGTGCCGATCGGCGCGATCGGGCTGCGCGCGGTGATCGCCGCGCTGATGGAGTGGTTCCGCAAGGCCGAGCTGACCGCGGACCGGGCCGGCCTGCTGTGCAGCCAGGACCCGGCCGCGGCGCTGCGCCAGCACGTGTACATGGCGGGCGGCACGTCGATGTCCGACATCGACATCCCCGAGTTCATGCAGCAGGCCAAGGAGTACGAGGAAGTCGACGACATCCGCGACAGCATCCTCAAGCTCATGACGGTCGAGGGGATGAGCCACCCGTTCTCGGTCGTGCGCGCCGCGCAGCTGCAGCGGTGGGCCGCGTCGGAGGAGTACCGCGCGATCCTCGCCGGCGACTACCTCCGTCGCGCCGACGACACCCCGTCGTCGTCGATGATGGACGACATCCGCTCGGCCGGGCGCTCCTACAAGGAGTCGTGGTCGAGCTCGACCGACCCGCTGGCCAAGGTGCTGAGCGACGTCGGCGAGGCGGTGTCCGGCGCCGCGGGCAAGGTGTTCAACCGGTTCGGCGGCTCGGGGCGTGACGACTCCACCCGCGACGAGTCCAATGGGGACCGCGGCTAGTTCCCGGTGGCCGTGAAGTGCTGTAGGTCCACGGGTTGCGACCACTCGCCGCCCCAGGACCAGCCGATCGCGGCGAACGCGCGCACCACCGCGTCGCCCGGTGTGATCATGCCCGGGCGCCGCCACGAGCGGTCCACATAGGACGACGCCAGCTCGGGCAGGACGAGGTCACCCCGGGTATAGGGGTTGTGGAACGGGTTGACGTCGACCGCCAGGCCGAGCGCGTGGGCCGACCAGCGCCGCTGGCCGGTCGCGGCGCGGCAGACGAACGCCGTGGTGTTGTCGCCGTCGCCGGTCGGCGGGGCGTCCAGTTCGGACCGGGCCACGACGCGCATCTCCTCGATCGGGAAGCGCGCGTCGTGGAGAGCGTGGAACGCCCGCGTCACGGCCGCCGCCGCGGACCGGCTGACGATCATCTCGCCGGTGTGCGCCCGCCCGTCGAAGCCGTGGAACGACATCGTGAGGTACCGCAGCTCGCCGATGGCCACCGGGCAGCCCGGGTGCCACGTGCTGCGCGCCAGCACGCCGGCCGGCACGGCGCTGATCGTCGACTCGTAGCCACCGCCGCGTGGCGGCGGCAGGTGGTCGACGGTCGGCAGCCGGCGGTTCACCAGCGCCCGGGGCGTGGGCAGCACCTGGCCGTAGCCGTCCGGGCGCAGCGGCAGCGGGCGCGCGCCCACCACCCACGGCGGGGTGGCGGACCGTGGCGTGGGCGTGATCGAGGTTGCCGTCGATGCCGTCGATGCCGTCGATGCCGTCGTGGCGGTGCCCGGCGGCGCGGGCGGCCCGGTCGGTGCCGTCGGTGCCGGAGCGGGCGTACAGGCCGCGACGGCCAGCACGACCACAAACGGGACGACGTGCGACAAACCCACACCGCCAGCATGCCCGACGGCGTATTTCACCCGGTTCAGCGACATGGTCAAGTTGCCCGCGCCGCGGCCGCCGCGAAAGCCTGGCCGAGGCCAGAACGACCAGGGTGAGGAGAAGGACATGGGGGGACCCTCCAGGGTCACGCGGCTGCTCGTGGCCGCGGGCATGATCGCCGCGGGAGCCGTCGCGAGCGGGCTCGGCCAGGCCAGTGCCGGGGAGCAGATCGTGGGCGGCAACCGGGCGAGCATCGCCGTCCACGGCTACGCGGTGTACCTGACCACCGCCGACGGCTTCCAGTACTGCGGCGGCACGCTCGTCGACGAGGACAAGGTCGTCACCGCCGCGCACTGCGCGGTCGGCCGCGCGCCGGCGGACGTCGTGGTGGTCGCGGGGCGCGAGGACAAGAAGACGACCGCGGGCAGGACCGTTCCGGTCACCGGGATCTGGGTGCACCCGGACTACCGGGACGTGCGGATCGGCGCGGACGTCGCCGTGCTGACGCTCGCGCGGCCGGTGCCGTACCGGACGGTCGACATCACGGACGACGAGGACGCGTACGCGCCGGGCACCGTCGGCTCGATCCTCGGCTGGGGGCGCACCTCGGAACGAGGCGACACGTCGCGGTTCCTGCTCAAGGCGGAGGTCCCGCTGGTCGCGGACACGACGTGCCGGCGGGCGTACCGGGACTTCCGGGCCGAGGCGATGACCTGCGCCGGGGTCGAGAAGGGTGGCGTGGACACCTGCCAGGGCGACTCGGGCGGCCCGCTGATCATCCACGGCGAGCTGGCCGGCATCACGTCCTGGGGCGTGGGCTGCGCGGCCCCGGGCCGGCCGGGCGTGTACACGCGGGTGGCCGCCTACGCGCACGACCTGGCGGACCACATCTGATATCCAGTCGAGGGTGGAACTGACGTACGCGGCGGGCGACGAGCTGACCGCCGAGCAGCTGTACGGGCTGCTGAAGCTGCGGGTCGACGTGTTCGTCGTCGAGCAGGTCTGCCCCTACCCGGAGCTGGACGGCCGGGACCTGCGGCCGGACACCGGGCACCTGTGGTGGCCGGCCACCGGGGAGCCGCAGGCGTGCCTGCGGCTGCTGGCCGAGCCCGGCGGCGGGTGGCGGATCGGCCGGGTCTGCACGACGCCGGCCGCGCGCGGCCAGGGCTGGGGTGCCCGGCTGATGGCGGCCGCCCTGGACCGGATCGGCGACGCGGCCGCGGTGCTGGACGCGCAGACCTACGCGCAGGAGTTCTACCGGCGGTTCGGCTTCGAGCCCGAGGGCGAGCCCTTCTACGAGGACGGCATCGAGCACATCACGATGCGGCGGGCCGGGGCGCGCATCGGGTGATCACCTCGACGGCCCGGTCCAGGTCGGCTTCCGTGAGGTCGGCCCGGGCCGTGAGCCGCAGCCGGGACACCCCGTCCGGCACCGACGGCGGGCGGAAGCACCCGACCCACACGCCACCCGCCCGGCATTCCTCCGCCCAGCGCACGGCGGCCTCCGGGGACGGCGCCGGCACCGACACCACCGCCGCGTCCGGCGTCGTGACGGGCAGCCCCGCCGCGCCGAGCCGGGCCGCGAGCGTCGTCGCGGCCGCGCGTGCGCGGGCCGGCAGGTCCGGCTCGCCCCGCAGGACGCCCAGCGCGGACAGGGCCGCCGCCGTGTTCGCCGGTGAGAGGCCGGTGTCGAAGATGAAGCTGCGGGCCGAGTCCACCAGGTGCTTGATCACCCGCCGCGGCCCGAGCACGGCCCCGCCCTGCGCGCCGAGCGCCTTCGACAACGTCACCGTCGTGACCACGTCCGGCTCGCCGCTCAGGCCCGCGTCCGCCACCGCCCCGCGGCCGCCCTCGCCGAGCACGCCGAAACCGTGCGCGTCGTCGACGAGCAGGCCCGCCCCGTGCGCGCGGCACGCCTCGAACAGCGCGGGCAGCGGCGCGAGGTCCCCCTCGACGGAGAACACCGAGTCGGTCACCACCAGGGCCCGTTCCGTGCGCCGCGTCCGCAGCGCGTTGGCCGCCGCCTCCGGCGCGGCGTGCTCGACCACCGCCACGTCCGCGCGGGACAGCCGGCAGCCGTCGATCAGCGAGGCGTGCAGGTACTTGTCCGTGACGATCGCGCTGCCCTGACCGGACAACGCCGTGATCGCGCCGAGGTTCGCCATGAACCCCGACGAGAACACCAGCGCCGCCTGCGTTCCGCAGAACCTGGCCAGCTCCTGCTCCAGCTCGAGGTGCGCCTCGAGCGTCCCGGTCACCAGCCGCGAGCCCGTGGCGCCGGCGCCCCACCGCAGCGCCGCCGCCGCGGCCGCGCCCGCCACCCGCTTGTCCCTCGCCAGGCCGAGGTAGTCGTTGCCCGCCAGGTCGAGCAGGCCCGGGTCGGCGCGGCGCGGGTGCAGCTGCCGCACCAGCCCGGCCCGCCGCCGCTCGTCGGCGCGTGCGTCGATCCAGTCGAAAACCGAGGTCACGCGGTCGAGTCTGACACCCGGCGGGTCGGGGCCGGGCCGAGGCGGGGTGGCGGCAGACCGGTTTGCCCGAGTGGTAACGGTTCGGCAGGGTCCTTGCTCGCTCTCGCCACGAGCCGATACGGTCCGGCTCTGAGGTGATCGCGGTCACGTCGTAAGTGTTCGGGGTTGCAACGGCTCACTGTGGAGCGCGGCGATGTCGGTCCTGTCGGTGAACAACCTCGAGGTCGTCTACGACGACGTGGTGCTGGTCCTGCGCGGGCTGTCGCTCGAGGTGCCGGACGGCTCGATCGTGGCGCTGCTCGGCGCGAACGGCGCCGGCAAGACCACGCTGCTGCGTGCCGTCACGGGCCTGCTCGTCGCCCACCGCGGCAAGATCACCAAGGGCAGCGTCCGGGTCGCGGGCAAGGACCTGACCGGAGCGGACCCGGCCGACGTCGTGCGCAACGGTGTCGGGCAGGTCATGGAGGGCCGGCGGATCTTCGCCGAGATGACCGTCGAGGACAACCTCAGGGCGGGCGCGCACTCCCGCCGCCGTGCCGAGTACCGCGAGTCGGTCGGCCGGGTGTTCGACCTCTTCCCGATCCTCGCGGAGCGCCGGCGCTCGACCGCGGGCTACCTGTCCGGCGGCGAGCAGCAGATGCTCGCGATCGGCCGCGCGCTCATGGCCCGGCCGCGCCTGCTGCTGCTCGACGAGCCGTCGCTCGGCCTCGCCCCGAAGCTGGTCGAGCAGGTCCGCGAGATCGTCGTGCAGATCAACGAGCAGGGCACCAGCGTGCTGCTGGTCGAGCAGAACGCCGTGATGGCGCTGTCGATCGCGAGCTACGGCTACGTGATGGAGGTCGGCAAGGTCGTGCGCGACGGCCCGGCCGACGAACTGCTCGCCGACGAGGACATCCGCGAGTTCTACCTGGGCTCGGCCGTCGACACCGAGCGGCGCTCGTTCGCCGAGGTCAAGAGCTACCGGAGGAAGAAGCGATGGAGCGCGTGACCACCGAGCAGGAGACGCCTGCCGCGCAACCGGCGGCGGACCTGCCGCGGGAGTCGCCGGCGCCGCTGCTCGAGGTACGCGACCTGACGCTGCGGTTCGGCGGCGTGACCGCGCTGAACGGCGTCAGCTTCACCGTGGGCCGTGGCGAGCTGTTCGCGGTGATCGGCCCGAACGGCGCGGGCAAGACGTCGATCTTCAACTGCCTCAACGGGGTCTACCGCCCGCAGCAGGGCACGATCACGCTCGGTGGCAAGCGGATCACCGGTCGCTCGCCCGCGTCGATCGCCGGGCTGGGGGTGGCCCGCACCTTCCAGAACCTCGGCCTGTTCGAGAACCTCACGCTCATCGAGAACCTCATGCTGGGCCGCCATCACCTCATGCGCACGGGGATGCTCGCCGGGATGTTCTGGTGGGGCCGGGCCAAGCGCGAGGAGATCACGCATCGCGCGGCCGTGGAGGAGATCGTCGAGCTGCTCGAGCTGGAGCCCTATCGCGCCACCCCGGCCGGGCTGCTCCCGTACGGCGTGGCCAAGCGCGCCGAGCTCGGGCGCGCGCTCGCGATGGCGCCGACGCTGCTGCTGCTCGACGAGCCGGTGGCCGGCATGAACGTCGAGGAGACCGAGGACATGGCGCGCTACATCACGGAGGTCCGCCGCGAGCTCGACCTCGCGATGATCCTCGTGGAGCACGACATGCGGCTCGTGATGGACCTGGCCGACCGCGTGCTGGCGCTCGACTTCGGCGTCCCGCTCGCCACCGGCTCGCCGGCGGAGATCCAGCAGAACCCCAAGGTGATCGAGGCCTACCTGGGTGGTGGCGCATGACGCAAACGCTCGAGGCCACCGCAACGCTGGCCAGCCGCCTGCTCGAGCACGCACGCGACCGGGCCGGTGAGGTCGCCATCCGCGAGAAGCACCGCGGGGTGTGGCGCGAGTGGACGTGGGCCGGCTACGCGAAACGGGTCGCGGACGTGGCCGCCGGGCTGCGCTCGCTCGGTGTCGGGCCGGGCTCGCGGGTCGCGGTGCACGCGGAGAACCGGCCGGAGTGGGTGATCGCCGACCTCGCCGCGCAGGGGCTCGGCGCGTGCACGGTCGGCATCTACCCGACCTCGCCGGCCGCCGAGGTCGAGTACCTGCTGGGCCACTCCGAGGCGGAGGTGCTGATCGCCGAGGACGAGGAGCAGCTCGACAAGGCGCTCGCCGTCCGCGACCGGCTGCCGCTGCTGCGCCACGTGGTCGTGATGGAACCGCGCGGGCTGCGCTTCGCCGACCTGCCGGGCGTGCTCACGTTCGCGGAGCTGGAGGAGCGTGGCGACACGCCGGACGCGACGCAGGCGTACGCGGAGTCGGTCGAGGCGCTCGCCCCGGACGCCACCGCGGTCCTCGTCTATACCTCCGGCACGACCGGCCCGCCGAAGGGCGCGATGATCTCGCACGCCAACCTGGTCGCCGCCGGCCGCTCGTTCGTCGAGGTGCTCGGCGCGCGGCGCGGCGACGAGGTGCTGAGCTACCTGCCGCTCTGCCACGTCGCCGAGCGGCTCATCTCGGTCATCGACGGCATCTGGGCCGGGCTGGTGGTCAACTTCGGCGAGGGCGGCCCGTCGTTCGCCAACGACCTGCGGGACGTCCAGCCGACCGTGTTCCTCGGCGTGCCGCGGGTGTGGGAGAAGATGCTCGCCACCGTGGAGATCCGCATGGCGGACGCGTCCCGGCTCAAGCGGGCGCTGTACCGGGCGTGCCTGCGCCAGGGCCGGCGGATCGCGCCGCGCCGGATGACCGGGCGCACGACGTTCGCCGACCGGGTGGTGCTCGCGCTGTGCGCGGCGCTGGTGTTCCGGGCGTTGCGCGAGCGGCTCGGCATGTCCCGGGTGCGCGCGCCGATCAGCGGCGCCGCGCCGATCGCCCCGCAGGTGCTGGAATGGTTGTGGGCCATCGGGATCCCGGTCCGCGAGGGCTACGGGCAGACCGAGAACACCGCGATCTGCACGCTGAACCCGGTCGGCGACATCCGGCTCGGCACGGTCGGCGTCGCCTCGCCCGGGATCGAGCTGCGCATCGCCGACGACGGCGAGATCCTCACCCGCTCGGCCGGGGTGTTCCAGGGCTACCTGAACGACCCGGCGGCCACCGCGCAGACCGTGGACCCGGACGGCTGGCTGCACACCGGCGACGTCGGCGAGCTCGACGCGGACGGCTTCCTGCGGATCACCGACCGCAAGAAGGACATCATCATCACCGCGGGCGGCAAGAACATCTCGCCCTCGGAGATCGAGAACATGCTGAAGGTGTCGCCGTTCGTGCGCGAGGCCGTGGTGGTCGGCGACCGGCGCAAGTACCTGACCGCGCTGGTCGGCATCGAGCTGGACACGGTCGGCAACTGGGCCTCCCGGCGTGGCCTCGCCTACACGACCTACGCGGACCTGTCCGCGAAGCCGGAGGTGCGCGAGCTGGTCGACGGCGTGGTGCGGGAGGTCAACGAGCAGCTCGCGCAGGTGGAGCAGATCAAGAAGATCACCCTGATCGGCAAGGAGCTCGACCACGAGGACGGCGAGCTGACCGCCACGCAGAAGGTCAAGCGCCGCGCCATGGCGGAGCGCTTCACGGCCGAGATCGAGGCGATGTACTCGTGAACGCCTTTCTCACCAACGTGTTCGCCGGGCTGGCCCTCGGGTCCACGTATGCCTTGGTGGCGTTGGGCTTCGTCGTCATCTACAAGTCCACCGGTGTGATCAACTTCGCACAGGGCGGGCTGCTCTCGCTCGGCGCGTACCTGGGCTACACGTTCGCCAGCAACCTGGCGATCGCGTTCGGGGTGGCGATCCTGCTCGCGTGCGCGGCCGCCGCGGTGGTCGGCGCGAGCGTGGAACGGCTGGTGCTGCGCCGGATGGTGGGCCAGCCACCGTTCGCGGTGATCATGATCACGATCGGGCTGCTGTTCGTGCTGGAGCCGCTGATCACCGCGATCTGGGGGTTCGACAACCTGCCGATCCCCAACCCGTGGAACATCCAGACGGTCGATGTCGGCGGCCTGGTGCTCGGCGTGCGCGACCTGTGGACGATCGGGCTCACCGTGGCCGTCGTCGTCGCGTTCTTCCTGTTCTTCCGCTACACCTCGTTCGGCCTCGCGATGCGCGCGACCGCCTTCGACCCGGAAGCCGCGCTGGCGCAGGGGATCAGCGCGCGCCGGGTGTACGCGGTGTCGTGGGCGATCGCGGCGGCGCTCGCCACGCTGGCCGGCATCACGCTCGCCGCCGGGCCCGCGGGGCTCTCGCCGTCGATCAGCTTCATCGCGCTGGCCGCGTTCCCCGCGATGATCCTCGGCGGGCTGGACTCGCCGGCCGGCGCGGTGCTCGGCGGGCTGGTCATCGGCCTCGCCGAGGCGCTCACCCGTGGCTACCAGGACCAGCTGTTCTCGTGGGCGGGCTCGAACGTCTCGCTGATCGTGCCGTACGTGCTGATGATCCTGATCCTGCTGGTCCGGCCGTACGGACTGCTCGGCACGAAGGACGTGAGGCGGATCTGATGGCCACCACCAAGCCGCATCGCAACCTCGTCCGCAGCTATGCCCAGGACCTGCGGCTGTTCGGCTCGCCCGCGAAGCGCGCCGGGCTCGCCGCGACGCTGCTCCTGTTGCTGGTGCTCCCGACGATCGTGCAGGACGACTTCTGGCTGTCCGTGCTGATCTACTCCGGCGTCACCGCGATCGGCGCGATCGGGCTCAACCTGCTGACCGGCTACTGTGGACAGATCTCGCTCGGGCACGCGTTCTTCATCGGCGCCGGCGCGTACTGCGCGGCACTCGTCGGCGGGGACCTGGGCCTGCCGCTTCCGTTGTGGCTGCTGGCATCCGCGGCGATCGGCGCCGTGCTGGGCGGGCTGATCGGCCCGTTCACGCTGCGGCTGCGCGGGCACTACCTCGCGATCGTCACCCTCGGCCTGGTCTTCATCGGCGAGCACCTGTGGCGCAACCTCACCAGCCTCACCGGCGGCAACAACGGCACGTCCGTGCTCGCCGCGCCCAAGGTCGGCCCCGTCGACCTCGGCGCGCTCGAGATCGCCGGCGAGAACTACTCGCGCAACCAGGGCTACTTCTGGCTCGTGTGGGGGCTGGTCGCGATCGTGGCGTTGCTGGCCAAGAACCTCGCGCGGACCCGCCCCGGACGTGCCCTGTGCGCGGTCCGCGACCACGACCAGGCGGCCGAGGTCATCGGCGTGCGTGCCGGGCGGTACAAGATCGGCGCGTTCATGATCTCGAGCGCGATCGCGTCGATGGCCGGCGCGATGTTCGGCTCCTACCAGCAGCACGTCAGCCCGGACGACTGGACGCTGCTGCTGTCCATTCAGTACATCGCGATCATCATCGTCGGCGGGCTGGGCACGATCTTCGGCTCCATCCTCGGCGCGATCTTCGTCGGGGCGCTGCCGGCGTTGATCGACGAGTACTCCAGCGCCATCCCCGGCGTCGCCACCGAGGCGGGCGGGGACGGGTTCATCAGTGTGTTCGCGCTCAACCAGGCCATCTTCGGCCTGCTGATAGTGCTGTTCCTCATGTTCGAACCCAGAGGCTTGGCGGGCATCTGGTTCCGGGTCAAGGCCTATTTCAAGGCCTGGCCCTTCTCCTATTGATGCAAGGAGGCATCACATGCGGAGGACGTACAAGGGCACCGGGCTCGCCGCGGCAGCGCTGAGCCTGGTGCTGGCGCTCTCGGCTTGCGGGGGTGCCGGTCAGGACGACGACGCCGGTGGCGGAGAGGCCGGCGCGCCCGGCAACACCGCCGGCTTCGACGGCAAGACGATCAAGCTGGGCGTGCTGACCCCGCTGTCGGGCACGGTGGCCGTCATCGGCCAGCCGCTGACCGCGGGCAACGAGGTCTGGTTCGACGCGATCAACGCGAAGGGCGGTATCGGCGGCAAGTACAAGGTCGAGCTCGTCCAGGAGGACACGCAGTACAAGACCGACGTCGCGGTGCAGAAGTACAACAAGATCAAGAGTGACGTCGTGGCGTTCACCCAGGTCCTGGGCACCGCGCCGACGCTCGCCGTGCTGCCGCAGCTGAAGACCGACAAGATCCTCGCCGCGCCGGCGTCGCTGGACGCGTTGTGGGTCCGGGAGGACAACCTGCTCCCGGTCGGCGGGCCGTACCAGGTGCAGGCGATCAACGCGGTCGACTACTACCTGACCGACGGCGGCGGCACCAAGGACGACACGATCTGCACGATGATCCAGGACGACGTCTACGGCGAGGCGGGCCAGCAGGGCATCGACTTCGCCGCGGAGAAGTACGGCTTCAAGGTCGCCAACACGCAGAAGTTCAAGGTCGGCACGGAGAACTACGCCGGCCAGATCGGTGCCCTCGCGGGAGCCAAGTGCCAGATGGTGTTCCTCGTCGCCACGCCGTCGGACGCGGCCAAGATCTGGGGCACCGCCGCCCAGGCCCGGTTCGCGCCACAGTGGTTCGGCCAGTCGCCGAGCTACACCGGGGCGCTCGCCCAGTCGGCGGTCGCGCCGTACATGCAGCAGTCCGTGCTGATCGTGGCCGAGGGCACCGAGTGGGGCGACGAGTCCGTGCCGGGCATGAAGCAGATGGTCGCGGACCAGGCGAAGTACGCGCCCGACGAGAAGCCGGACTACTACTTCGCGTTCGGCTACAACCAGGCGCGCGCGATGACCGCGGTGCTGGAGAAGGCCGTCGAGAACGGCGACCTGTCCCGGGAAGGCATCCTCAAGGCCTCCACCGAGATCGGCACGGTCAGCTTCGACGGCCTGACCGGCGACTACCAGTACGGCCCCGCCGCGGACCGCAACCCGCCACGGGCGAGCACGATCTTCAAGGTCGACCCGGCGAAGCCGTTCGGGCTGGCCAAGGTGAAGTACCTGCTCGAGTCGGACGCGGCGAAGGAGTTCGAGTTCAAGAAGGCGGATCTCTGACAGAGGTCTCACCCGGCAGGTAGTCGCCGCGTGGTCTCGGTTCGACCACGCGGCGGCCCTGACGGCGATGTCCTGGCGGGCACCGTTCAGGTGGTCGCCGGAGCGCGGCTGGTGGTCGGCGGTCGCTCGGCGCTGCGCGCGGTCGGGAGGGGCCGCCGACCCCGGCCGGCTGTCGAGGTGGCCGCCTTGTTGCCGGCCAACGCGCTCGCTGCGGGGGGTGGCCGCTGACCCGGGCCGCGAGGCGCGGACCATCGAGGTGCTGCCGCGCTTGCCACGCGGCCGTGCTCGCTGCGTGAGTGGCCGCCGACCCGGCCGGCGAGGCGCGGGCAATCGAGGTGGCCGCCGCGCTGCTGCGCTTGCCGCGCTGCCGCGCTGCGCTTGCCGCACTGCGCTTGCCGGGGGAGTGGCCGCCGACCCCGGCCGCGAGGCGCGGGCCGTCGAGGTGGTCGCCGAGTGCCGGCCACCGCGCGCGGCGGCGGTCGCGGCGGGCGAGCCCGCGTCGTGCTCGTGGGCGGCGACCCCGACTACCTCGGCGCGCTGCCGGGGTTGCGGCGCTGCGGACCGTCCGATCCCGGACTCGCTCGCGGGCCTGCCGCGGCCGGAATCCGTGTTCCTCGGCGCGGCCCGGCGTCGCGCCGTGCCTGGGTTCGCGCGTTGCCGGTTCCGGGGCGAAAATTCCGTGCTCAGGCGGATTCCATCCGTTCGTCGGGTCCTCGCGGTTCACGCGTTGTCCCAGCTAAGGCGCTCATTCGTGACCAAATTCACCCGTTCGGACCACTACCAATGGGCGTTGTGGCTGCTGGTTACTGGGGCGTAGCTATGAGTCAGCCCGCGAGGACAACTGGCTTGCGGGACCGAACAAGGGAGAAGAGAGATGGCTGAGGCAAGGCGCCTTCTCCGCCTGGCCGGGGTTGCCGCAGCGGTTCTCGCGTCGGTTGGCGTCGCGGCGTCGGTGACGATGGCGAACGCGGACCAGTCGGCTGAGAAGCAGTCAGCCGGTGTCGTCCAGCCGAAGATCATCGGTGGCGAAGAGACGACCATCGAAGAGAACCCGTTCATGGTCGCGCTGACCTCACCGGACGGGTTCCAGTTCTGCGGTGGCACGATCGTCGGGCCGCACAAGGTCCTCACGGCCGCGCACTGCACCGTGGACTCGCAGCCGGCGGACATCGTGGTCGTGTCGGGCCGCACGTCGCTGTCGCAGGACGAGGGCGAGTCGGCGAACGTGACCAACATCTGGGTCAACCCGAGCTTCGACCAGGGCACGATGGTCAACGACTCGTCGGTGCTGACGCTGGACAAGGACCTGACGGCCGAGGGTCTCTCGATCGCGACGCCGGCTGACGCCGACCTGTACGCGGCCGGTGCGAACAGCACCGTCCTCGGCTGGGGCACGGACGAGAGTGGCAGCACCTCGGACATCCTCAAGAAGGTCGACGTGCCGGTGACCGCCGACGCGGACTGCACGGCGTCGTACAACGAGCAGTTCGACCCGAACACCATGGTGTGCGCCGGTCTTGCCGAGGGTGGCAAGGACAGCTGCCAGGGTGACTCCGGTGGTCCGCTGGTGGGCCTGGCCGCGGACGGCACGCGCAAGGTGATCGGCATCGTGTCGTGGGGCCAGGGTTGTGCGGAGCCGAAGTTCTACGGCGTGTACGGCCGGGTCGCCGCGATGGCCGACGTGATTCAGGAGCAGATCGACAGCTAGTTCGGTGGGTTGGTTGGGCCCGAGGGCCACTCCGCTTCGGCGGGGTGGCCCTCGGTCTTTTCTCCGGCCGGCCGCTCCTGGCCCGCGCCCCGGGGACCGAACAGCCGTGACAGCCTGTTCGCATGACGGGTGAGCAGCACTATCTGGCCGGGCTCGAGCTGGGCGGGCGGCGGGTGGTCGTCGTCGGCGGGGGGACGGTGGCGCAGCGGCGGCTGCCGCGGCTGGTGGGGTCCGGGGCGCGGGTCGAGCTCGTGTCGCCCGCGGTGACGCCGGGCGTGCAGGCGCTGGCCGACTCCGGCGCCATCGTCTGGCACGAGCGGCCCTTCGCGCCCGGCGATCTCGCCGAGGCCTGGTACGTGCTCTGCTGCACCTCCTCGCCCGAGGTGAACGCGGCCGTGTCCGCGGAGGCCGAGCGGCTGCGCGTCTTCTGCGTCCGCGCCGACGACGGAGCCGCCGGCACCGCGGTCACGCCCGCTACCGGCGACCACGACGGGCTGCTCGTCGGCGTGCTCGCCGGTGGGCAGCACCGGCGCTCGGCCGCCGTGCGCGACACCCTGCTCGCCGCCCTGCGCGCGGGCGTCGCGCCGGACGCCGTGGCCAAGCCGGCCGGCGTGGCGCTCGTCGGCGGCGGGCCCGGGGACCCGGACCTGATCACCGTGCGCGGGCGGCGGCTGCTCGCCCAGGCCGACGTCGTCGTCGCCGACCGGCTCGCGCCCGGGGCTCTCCTCGAGGAGCTGCCGTCCACGGCCGAGGTGGTCGACGCCGCCAAGATCCCCTACGGCCGCTCGGCCAGCCAGGACGCGATCAACGAGCTGCTGATCTCCCACGCCCGCGCCGGCCGCTTCGTCGTGCGGCTCAAGGGCGGCGACCCGTTCGTGTTCGGGCGCGGGTTCGAGGAGGTGCTCGCGTGCGCGGCGGCCGGGGTGCCGGTCACCGTCGTGCCGGGCGTGACCTCGGCGTTCGCCGTGCCCGCGGTGGCCGGGGTGCCGGTGACGCACCGCGGCGTCGCGCACGAGGTCGTCGTGGTCTCCGGACACGTGGCGCCCGATGACCCGTCGTCCCTCGTGGACTGGCCGGCGCTGGCCCGGCTGCGCGGCACGCTCGTGCTGCTCATGGCCGTCGAGCGGATCGGGCAGTTCGCCGCGGCGCTCGTGGCCGGCGGGCGGCCCGCCGACACGGCGGCAATGGTGGTCCAGGAGGGCACGACGCGGGACCAGCGCGTCGTGCGCTCCACTTTGGACAAGGTGGCCGATGACGTGGCGGCCGAAGGGATCCGGCCGCCCGGGATCATCGTCATCGGGCCGGTCGCGGCACTCGCCGACGAGGTCGGTGGTGCTTGACCGTCAGCGGCGCGGGCGGCGGTCCGGCTCGACGTCGATCATCGGCGTGGGCATGGTGGCCGATGACTTGGCGGCCGGAGGGATCCGGCCGCCACGTCATCGTCATCGGGTTGGTTGTGGCGCTCGCCGAGGAGGTCGGTGGCGCCTGACTGTCAGCGGCGGGGTCGGCGACCCGGCCGGTTGAACCGGCCGGCGGTCCGGCCGCCGGGGCGGCGGGCCGGCTCGGCGTCGATCACCGGTTCGCCCGAGGGCACTCGCGCGCCGGTGATGCGGACCAGGTCGGCGTTGCCGGGCCCGACGTTCGTGCGCTCGGCCCGGACTCCCGCCTGCTCGGTCATGCGGAACACCGTGCGGCGCTCCTGATGCGTGACCATGGTGACGACCGTGCCCGCCTCCCCGGCGCGCGCGGTGCGGCCGGCGCGGTGCAGGTAGCCCTTGGCGTCCGCCGGCGGGTCGACGTGCACGACGAGGCTCACGCCGTCCACGTGGATGCCGCGGGCCGCGACGTCGGTGGCGACCAGCACCGGGAGCCGGCCGTCCTTGAACTCGCCGAGCACTCGGTTGCGCGCGCCCTGCGGCTTGCCGCCGTGCAGCGCGCCCGCCCGGACACCGGCCTCGCGCAGCTGGCGGGTGAGCCGGTCGACGTGGTGCTTGGTGCGCAGGAACAGGATCGTGCGCCCGTCGCGCGCGGCCATCTCCGTGACCACCGCCGGCTTGTCCTCACGGGACACCAGCAGCAGGTGGTGGTCCATTGTGGACACCGACGCGGTCGCCGGGGAGACCGAGTGCGTCACCGGGTCGGTCAGGTACGTGTTGACCAGCGCGGCCACGTCCCGGTCCAGCGTGGCGGAGAACAGCATCCGCTGGCCCTCCGGCACGAGGTCGAGGATCGCGCGGACCTGCGGCAGGAAGCCCATGTCCGCCATCTGGTCGGCCTCGTCGAGCGCGACGAAGCGGACCTCGTCGAGCACGCAGGTGCCCTGCCGGACGTGGTCGGAGAGCCGGCCCGGGGTGGCGATCAGCAGGTCGATGCCGCGCTCGAGCTGTTCGGCCTGGCGGCCGAACGACATCCCGCCGACGACGGTGCGGCACCACAGGCCGAGCGACTTCGCGAGCGGCATCAGCGCCTCGGTGACCTGCACGGCGAGCTCGCGGGTGGGCACGAGGACCAGGCCGCGCGGCCGGCGGGCGCGCACCGAGCCCTTGTGCAGGCGGGTGAGCAGCGCCAGGCCGAAGGCGAGCGTCTTGCCCGACCCGGTCTGCGCGCGCCCGAGCACGTCCCGGCCGGCGAGCGCATCGGGCAGCGTGGCCGACTGGATGGGGAAGGGATCGGTGATGCCGGCCTCGGCGAGCGCGTTCAGCAGGGGAGTGGGCAGCCCGAGCTCGGCGAACGTGGCGACCTTGCGGGCCGGGCGGTCCTCGCCGATCTCGCCGTTCCACGACGCGGTGCGCTCGGGAACGGCGGGGGCGGCGCTGCGCTGGGCGGACGGGCCGGTGCGCTCCCGCGAGCCAGGACGGCTGCCGTTGCGGTCGTCGCGCCACGGCTTGGTGCGGGCGCGGTCGTTCGGGCCGCCGGTGCGGGTGCCGGTGCTGTCGTTGCGCCACGTGCCGGTGCGTTCGCGGGTGGCGGCGCGGTCGTTGCGGGCGCCGGTGCGGGCGCCGGCGTCGTCGTTGCGCCACGTGCCGGTCCGGCGGCCGCGGTTTGCGCCGCGGTCGTCGGACCAGGTGTTGCCGCGGTCACGGGCGGTCCGGCCGTTGCCGGAGCGCTCGTCGCGGTCGTTGTGCCACGGGGCGCGGCCACGGGTGTCCGGGCGGTTGCCGGTGCGGGGTCCGCGCGGCTCGTCGCGGTCGTGCCACGTGGGCCGGTCGCGGCGGTCCTCAGCGCGCGGGTCACGGCGCTGCTCGCCCTGGCGGGCGTTCGTCCGGCGGTCGCCGGCCCAGGTGTCGTGGCGGGTCGAGCTCGCTGCGTGGTCGGTGGTGCGCGCCTTCTGGTGGCGCGGCTGGTTGGCGCGCGCGTTACGGCGCGCGGTGCTGTTCGGCACAGGATCCTCTCCGAATGGGGCACGTCTCGGGAGGCCTCTGCTGGCAGCAGGCGAACTATCTCGCGCGGACGAGCCCGGCGCCGTCGGTGGCGCCGTGGTGTTGATCAGGGCATCGGAAGACAGGGTGCGGCACGGACCGCTCGCGATGCCTGGGCCAGGTTACCCGATGGGCTCACCTGGCCCGGCAGCGCGTCGCGATTTCTACCGTGGGTGCTAGTCGAGGCCGGCCGCCCTGAGCAGGTCGTTCGTCAGATCGTCGGCATCGCCCAGCGACGTGGGCAGGCCCCGAGCCCGGAACCAGCCCATGACGTTGGCCACATCGCGGGCCAGGAACTCCGGCCCGCGCGGGTTGGCCACCACGTCGACGATCTGCGGCAGGTCGATCAGCATCACGTGCCCGTCGTGGACGAGCAGGTTGTACGCGGACAGGTCGCCGTGGGTCAGGCCGAGGCTGGCCAGGACCTCGAGCCCCGCCACGAGCTGGCGCCACAACTCGACCAGCTCGTCGGCGTCCGGCCGCAGCTCGGCCAGCCGCGGTGCCGCGCTTCCGTCGGAGTCCCCGAGGAACTCCATCAGCAGCTCGGTCCCGCTGCGCTGCACCGGGTACGGCACCGGCGCGCCGACCGACCACAGCCGCGACAGCGCGGCGAACTCGGCCACGGTCCACTGCTCGGCGATCAGGTTGCGCCCGAACGCCGTGCGGTTGGCCATCGCCCGCATCTCGCGGCTGCGGCGCAACCGCCTGCCCTCGAGATAGCCGGCGTCGCGGTGGAACATCCGGTGCTCGTTGCTCCGGTACCGCTTCGCGGCGAGCACGCTGCCGCGCCCGGTGCCCGGCACATCGCGCCGGATCAGGTGTACGTCGGCCTCCTTGCCGGTCTTCAGCACGCCGAGCTCGGTGTCGGCCGCGGACAGGTCCGTCACGAGCCAGCCGGGCCGCGGATGCGGGCCCTGCTCGCCGTCCCCCCAGGTGGTCCAGCGGTCGGCGCCCGGCGGCAGCGGTGGTGCCGCGAGCGCGCTCTCCCGCACCGCGGCGAGGCGGGCGCGCTCGTGCTCGGTCAGCCGGCCCGCGCGGGTCGACCCGGGGTCGTACTCGCCCTCGACGGAACGGGCGAGCTCGGAACGCTTCGGTTTGCGCGGTCGCGCCCGGCGGGCGTCGAATGCGTCTTCTTCGTCGGAATAGTCATCGATGTCGTGCAGGCGCACGGTGGGTTCTCCTCATGGGTGAATGAGCGCCCCACCGGCGCGTGGCGAACGACCAGGCGACCTCAGCGAGGCGAGCGGACGCGGGCGAGCGGCGTCCAGGCGACCTTGTTAGTCACACGGCACCTCCTCGCATCCGCCGGCCGACCACCGGCGCCTTCGATCTGACTGCAGCAGGTTGCGCCACCTGCCACCGCGCGCGCAACCGAATTAATCCGGCGAACCCACGCAGAAGACGTTGCCCTCCGGATCCTGTAAGACGGTCCAGGTCAGGCCGGGTACCGAGTGGTCCTCGCCCCGCGTGGCGCCGAGCGCGACCAGCCGCTCGATCTCCGCGTCCCGGTTCTCGGTGGTGAAGTCGACGTGCACGCGGTTCTTGCCCGCGCGCTCCTCCGGCACCTTCTGCAGGCCCAGGTACGGCATGGCCGGGTCGGCCGACGGGCGCAGCTGGATGAACCAGCCCTCCGCGTCGAACGCCACCTCCATGCCGAGCGCCTTGGTCCAGAACTCCGCGAGCGCACGCGGCTCCGCGCAGTCGATCGTGATCATGCTGAGCTTCATGTTCGCGAGACTACGTCCGGGCACCGACAAAATGGATACATGCGCACCATCGACTGGCAGAACGGCCACATCGTCGCGATCGACCAGACCAGGCTGCCCGCCGAGCTGGTCGTCATGGAGATCCACACCGTCGAGGACCTGGTCGAGGCCATCAAGCGGCTCGCCATCCGCGGGGCTCCCGCGCTCGGGGCCGCCGGGGCGCTCGGTGCGGCCATCGCGGCCCGCGACGCGCCCGACCGCCGCGACCGCGAGGTCGCCGCGCTGCGGGCCGCGCGGCCGACCGCGGTGAACCTCGCCTGGGGCGTGGACCAGGCCATGGCCCGGCACGCGGACGGCCCGGACGCCGTGCTCACCGAGGCGCTCGCACTCCTCGAGGCCGACGTGGTGCGCAACCGCGCCCTCGGCGAGCGCGGCGCCGACTGGCTCGCCGCGCACGTGCCGGGCCCGGTCGTCGTGCAGACGCACTGCAACGCGGGCGCGCTCGCCTGCGTGGAGTGGGGCACCGCGCTCGGCGTCGTGCGGTCCCTGCACGAGCGGCACCGGCTCGGCCACGTCTACGTCGACGAGACCCGCCCGCTGCTGCAGGGCTCCCGGCTCACCTCGTGGGAGCTCACCGAGCTGGGCATCGACCACACGGTCATCGTCGACTCGGCGGCCGCGACCGTGCTCGCTCGCGGACTCGCGGACGCGGTGGTCGTCGGCGCGGACCGGATCACCGCGAACGGCGACGTGGTCAACAAGATCGGCACGTACCCGCTGGCCCTGGCCGCGCAGCGGGCGGGCCGGCCGTTCGTCGTCGCCGCGCCCGAGTCGACGATCGACGCGGCCATCGCGAGCGGCGACCAGGTGGAGATCGAGGTGCGCGACGCCGACGAGGTGCTGGCGATCGGCGGGCTGCCCGGCACGACGACGCTCAACTACGCGTTCGACGTCACGCCGGCCGACCTGGTGACCGTGATCGTCACCGAGGAGCGGGTACTGCGGCCCGCGCTGGGGGAGCGACCCGCGTAACCCGTTGGAACCGCGCGTGGCCGGGTCACTACTCTTGCCGCAGCCCCTGACAAGGAGAATTGCCGTGATCACCAGGATGTCGTCGCTGTTCCTGCGCACGCTGCGTGAGGATCCGGCGGACGCCGAGGTGCCGAGCCACAGGCTGCTGGTTCGCGCCGGGTACGTCCGCCGCGTGGCCCCGGGCGGCTACTCCTGGCTGCCGCTGGGCCTGCGGGTGCTGCGCAACGTCGAGCGCGTGGTCCGCGAGGAGATGGACGGGATGGGCGCGCAGGAGATCCAGTTTCCCGCGCTGCTGCCCCGCGAGCCCTACGAGGCGACCGGCCGCTGGACCGAGTACGGCGACCTGCTCTTCCGCCTCAAGGACCGCAAGAACGCCGACTACCTGCTCGGCCCCACGCACGAGGAGCTGTTCACGCTCGCGGTGAAGGGGGAGTACAGCTCGTACAAGGACTACCCGGTCATCCTGTACCAGATCCAGACGAAGTACCGGGACGAGGCGCGCCCCCGCGCGGGCATCCTGCGCGGTCGCGAGTTCCTCATGAAGGACTCGTACTCCTTCGACCTCGACGACGACGGGCTCGCGAACAGCTACCAGAAGCACCGCGACGCCTACATCAGGATCTTCGACCGGCTCGGGCTGGACTACGTGATCGTGTCCGCGATGGCCGGCGCGATGGGCGGTTCGAAGTCCGAGGAGTTCCTCGCCGAGGCCGAGACCGGCGAGGACACCTTCGTGCGCAGCACGGAGTCCGGCTTCGCGGCCAACGTCGAGGCCGTGGTCACCCCCGTGCCACCCGCACAGTCCATCGAGGACAAGCCGGCCGCGCAGGTGCACCACACGCCCGGCACGCCGACCATCGAGACGCTCGTCGACTTCCTCAACGCAGCGGACCTCGGCCGGACGTTCACCGCCGCGGACACGCTCAAGAACGTCCTGCTCAAGACGCGTGCGCCCGGCGAGGACAAGTGGGAGCTGCTCGCCGTCGCCGTGCCTGGCGACCGCGAGGTCGACATGAAGCGCCTGGAGGCCGCCCTCGAGCCCCGAGCCGCGGCGATCCTCGAGGAGGCGGACTTCGCCGCGAACCCGTTCCTCGTGAAGGGCTACATCGGTCCGAAGGCCTTGCAGGACAACGGGGTCCGCTACCTCGTCGACCCCCGGGTGGTGCCCGGCACGGCGTGGGTCACCGGTGCCGACAAGCCCGACCACCACGTCGTGGACCTGGTGTGCGGGCGGGACTTCACGCCGGACGGCACGATCGAGGCCGCCGAGGTCCGCGCGGGTGACCCCTCGCCGGACGGGCAGGGCACGCTGGTCGCGGCGCGCGGCATCGAGATCGGCCACATCTTCCAGCTGGGCCGCAAGTACGCCGACGCGTTCGCCCTCGACGCGCTCGGTGCGGACAGCAAGCCGATCCGGATCACGATGGGCTCCTACGGCGTCGGCGTCTCCCGGCTCGTCGCCGTGATCGCCGAGCAGTCCCACGACGAGCAGGGGCTGGTGTGGCCCCGCGAGGTCGCCCCGTACGACCTGCACGTGGTGCTCGCCGGCAAGGACGACGCGGTGCGCGAGGGCGGCTCGCAGCTGGCCGAGCAGCTGTCCGACGCCGGCCTGTCGGTGCTGCTGGACGACCGCACGGCCACCCCCGGCGTGAAGTTCGCCGACGCGGAGCTGGTCGGCGTGCCGACGATCGTCGTGGTGGGCCGCGGGCTCGCGAAGGGCGTGGTCGAGGTGAAGGACCGCGCGTCCGGCGAGCGCGTCGAGGTGCCGGTGGCCGAGGCGGTCACGCACCTGACTGCGCTAGTGCGCGGTTGAGCGGTTCCGCCTCCCCGGAATTCAATGCGGTGGTTGCGTCCCGCCGACGGTGCGGTTGGTCGGGATGACTGTGGCTGAGTGCCCTGGGCCGAGGTGGAGCGGATGATCGCCGACGGGGTGATCACCGACGGGGTGACGCTGGCCGCCTACCTGCTGCTGACGTTGCGCGAGCGCGGCTAGCGCACGAGGGCGGCCAGGACGGCGGAGGTGTCGGCGAGGTTCGGGAGGACCACGTCGGCTCCGGAGTCCGCGAGGTCGTCGACGGTGTGCCGGCCCGTGGCCACGCCGACGGTGACGGTGCCGTGGTGGCGGCCCGCGGCCACGTCCAGCGGCGTGTCGCCGATGACGATCACCGCTGACGGGGCGAACGGGACGCCGTGCTTGGCCGACGCCTGGGTCATCGCGGCCTCGACGAGGTCGTGGCGGTGCTCGGACAGCGAGCCGTAGCCGCCGATCTCCATGTCGACGTGCCGGGCGAGGTCGAACGCGGTCAGCTTGTGGTCCGCGAGCGACGGCAGGTTGCCGGTCACCAGCGACTGCACGACGCCACCCCGCTCGTTGAGCGCGGTCAGGATCTCCGGCGCACCGTCCAGCGCGCGGCCCAGCGTGGGCAGCGCCGGGCGCGCGGCCAGCGCGATCGCCTCCAGCTCGGCGAAGATCCGCTCCACGTGCTCGTCGTCGTGGGCCGCGCCGTGCGCCTTGAGCAGCTCCTTCGCGAGCGAGCGCTCGGTGCGGCCGGGGAACGTGGGCAGGTGGGCCAGCTCCATGCCGACGGCATTGGTCAGGGCCTCGGCGTACCACTTGCGCCCCAGCCCGGTGAAGTCGACGAGGGTCAGGTCGATGTCCCACAGCACCAGCGTGTCCACCCCGCCATCGTGACACGGGGCACCGACACGCCCGGGTGGTGGGACCCGCATTTCAACATCGGTTGACTTGCGCGTTCGGCCGGGCGTACTTTGGGCGTTGAATTCAACGTTTGATGAACTCTTGGAGGGGGTCGCCATGCCCGCCACCGCAACCCAACGTCCGGCGCTGCTCGCCGTGCTGCTGGGCGTGGCCGGTGCCGTGGTCGCCACGGTGCTGGGCTTTCTCACCTTCGGCGCGCAGGCCACCGTCGCGCCGCACGACGTCCCGCTGGCCGTGGCGAGCCCGCCGGGCCAGCTGCGCGCGGGCGCCGAACGCATCGCGCAGCAGGGCGGCGACGCCGTGGACTGGCACGTCACCGACCCGGCCCGGGCCCGGGAGATGCTGGCGGACAAGGAGGTCTACGGCATCCTGGAGCTCGGCGGCGGCGCGCAGGGCGTGCAGCTCACGGTCGTCACCTCCGGCGCGGTCAACCCGCAGGGCACGCAGGCCGCCACGCAGGTGCTGACCGGCGCCGCGCAGGGGCTCGCCGGTGCCCTCGCCCAGCAAGGCGTCCAGGTCTCGCCGCCGCGACTGGTGACGGTCGACCCGGCGAGCGTCGCCGGCCGCACCGCCCCGCTGGCCGCGAGCGCGCTGCTGTGGCTCGGCGGGCTCGTCGCCACCCTCGGCTACGGGCTGCTGGTCAGGCGCCGGGGCCTGCGCCGGGGTCCGCTCTCGCGCGTCACGCTGATGCTCAGCGCCAGCGTCGCCACGACCGCGGTGGTCGCCGGGTTCTTCATGCTGTGGGACTCGTCGCTGACCCTGACCTGGGACCTGCTCGGCTACCTGTTCCTGACGGCGGTGGCGTTCACGGCCGTGCAGGGCGCGCTGCTGCGCCTGCTGAACGTGGGCGCCGTCGCGATCCTCGGCCCGCTGTACCTGATCGCGCCAGCGGTGGCCGCCCAGGTGCCGGAGATGCTCAACCCGGCCTACCGCGCGCTGCTCTGGTCGTGGACGCCGTTCCGCTTCTCCACCGAGGGCATCCGCAGCCTCCTGCTCGGCACCCCGGACGCGCCCGACGTCACGAACGGTCTCATCGTGCTCGGCGCCATGGCCGTGGCCGGCCTGATCGTGGTCCTGTGGCCGGTCCGGACGCGGCCCGGACCGCGACCCGAGGCCAGCACCCCCGAGCCAGCGCTCGCGGACGCCTAGCCCGGCAGGAAGCTGAAGCGGACCCGCCGGACCGGGTTGTCGACGTTCGTGTCCACCAGGCAGACCGACTGCCAGGTACCCAGGGTCAGCTCGCCGGCGACGACCGGGATGCTCGCGTAGGGCGGGACCAGTGCGGGGAGCACGTGGTCCCGCCCGTGGCCCGGCGAGCCGTGCCGGTGTCGCCAGCGGTCGTCCTTGGGCAGGAGCTCGCGGAGGGCCTTCAGGAGGTCGTCGTCGCTGCCGGCGCCGGTCTCGAGGATGGCGAGACCGGCCGTCGCGTGCGGCACCCACACGTGCAGCAGCCCGTCGCTCGCCCCGGTGTCGGCGAGGAACCGCTGGCACGCGCCGGTCAGGTCGTGGACGACCTCGCGGTTGCCGGTCTCCACCTCGATCTCCGTGGTGTGCATGCCGGACACGGTATTAGTGGAGGCGTGCGAAGCGCCTGGGGACAGCAGTTCGACGTGCCGGCCGGTTACCTCAACACGGCGAGCATCGGCGTGCCGCCCGCCTCGGCGGCCGACGCGCTCGCCGGCGCCGTGGACCGGTGGCGGCGCGGGGCGGCCCGGCCGTCGGACTACGACGAGCACGTGGCGACCGCCCGCGCCGGGTGGGCCGCGCTCACCGGGCTGGACCTGGCGGACGTGGCCACCGGCGCGAGCGTCTCGCAGCTCGTCGGGCTCGTCGCGGCGAGCCTGCCGCCCACCACGCGGGTGCTGACCACGGGCGGCGAGTTCACCAGCGTCACGTTTCCCTTCGCGGCGCAGGGCATGCCGGTGACCGAGGTGCCGCTCGCCGACCTCGTGTCCCACGTGGACGATCACGATCTGGTTGCGGTCAGCGTGGTGCAGTCGGCCGACGGCGCGATCGTGGACCTGGCCGGGCTGGCGGCGGCCGGCAAGCCGGTGCTGCTCGACGTCACGCAGGCCGCCGGTTGGCTGCCGCTGCGGCTGGACTGGGCGGACTGGGTCGTCGGCACCGGGTACAAGTGGCTGCTGGCCCCGCGTGGCGCGGCGTGGCTGGGCGGGCGGCCCGAGGCGCTCGAGCGGGTCCGGCCGCACGCCGCGAACTGGTACGCCGCGCAGGACCCGTGGGACGGCATCTACGGGTTGCCGCTGCGCCTGGCGAAGGACGCCCGCCGGCTCGACCTCTCGCCCGCCTGGTTCGCCCAGCTCGGCGCCGCGGCCACGCTGCCGTGGCTCGCCGGCCTCGACCGCCACGCCGTGCGCGACCACTGCGTGGGACTCGCCGACGCGACCCTCGCGGGCCTTGGCCTGCCGCCGCGCGGCTCGGCCGTGATCGCCGTCGACCTGACCGCGGCGCAGGCCGGCCGGCTGACCGGTGCGGGGGTGGTCGGCGCCGTCCGCGCGGGGCGTACCCGCCTGTCGTTCCACCTGTACAACACCACGGACGACGTGGATCTCGTGCTCGCTAGCACGGCCTGAGCGCCGCGCAAGAGCCCCTCGGCCTGGTTAACCGCCGTTCGTGCCGTTACCGTGTCGGCCGTGTCGGCTCCCTATCGCCCGGGCCAATCGCCATGGCCCGACAACCAGTCGCAACGCCCGGACCGGCCACCGCCGCTCCAGTTCCAGAATGGGAACGAGGCGCCGCGGGGCAACCAGGCGCTCGCGTGGACGCTGCGGATCGCCGGGCTGGTCGCGGTCGCGGTGCTCTCGGGCTTCGTCTGGTCGTACATCCAGCACGAGGGCTCCAGTGGCGACCCCACCGGGTCGACCGGCGAGACCCAGCAGCAGAGCGCGGGCAAGTACGAGTTCACCTCGAAGCTCGACTCGCCGCAGGTCGACAGCAACTGCGGCGAGCACGCCTACGACGCCACCCAGCAGTTCTTGACGGAACATCCGTGCGAGCAGCTCACCCGTTCCGTGTTCACGACCACGGTCAACGGCCGCACCGTCTACAGCTCGGTGTCCGTCGTGGACTTCGTCGACGGACAGACCGCGGTCGACCTGCAGAAGCTCACCGAGTCGAACGGGACGGGCAACGTCAACGACCTCGTCCGCGAGGGCGTGATCAAGGTCGACGGGTTGAAGACCCTGAGCGCGCGCGGCGGCTACGAGTCCCAGGTGCAGGGCGGCCGCATCACGATCGTCGAGTCCGACTACGACCCGCAGTCGGCCGATGGCGGCACGGAGGAGGAGCTCGACGACGTCTCGAAGGACGCGCTGCGCCTCGGCGACGACATCACGGCGAGCGGCGGCTGAGCCACTTCCTGAGCCACTTCCCGGGGGCTACTTGTCCGGCTGGCCCGGGAAGGCGGGTGCGGCCGGGGCCTGGCCCGCCGCACGGCGCCAACGGGTCGCGCGCACCGCGGCCGCGGTCAGCGCCTCCAGCGCCGCGCGGCGCAGGTTGGCGTCGTCGGTCCGCTCCAGCACTGCCCGCCAGCCGACGGTCGTGTCCGCCTCGGCGACCACCAGCACGGCGATCGCCGACTTCTGGTCCTTGACCGGCTGCGGCGGCACGTAGGCGGGCTCGGCCGGCTGCGGCGTCTGGCCGGAGTCGGCGAGCAGCCGTTCGGTGGCGTCGCGGCGGGCGCGGTGCGCGGTGGTGCCCTCGGCGACCGCCGCGTTGTAGGCGTCCGGCAGGAACGCGCTGACCAGGCCGTACACCCACAGCGCGGCGTGCTCGGCGCCCAGCGCGGACTGGACCGCCTCGGCGGCGTCGGCCGGCAGCTTCCCGCCGCCGGAGGAACTCGGCTGCCGCATCAGGCCACCACCTCCCGCAGGCTCGCGCAGCCGGCGGCCACCGAGCCGACCAGCCCGGCCCGGTAGCGCTCGACGGTCGGCACCACCTTCGCGGCGGCCTGCTCGGCGGAGGTAAGCGCGTCCAGCAGCGACTTGCGGGCCGCCGCCGCGCCACCCGGGGCCGGGGTCTTCGACGGCGGCGCGGCCTTGGTGGACGACACCGGCGGGCGGGCCCGGTCCACCTCCTTCTGCAGCGCGGTCGCGTGCTCGCCACGAGCCGTCGCGACGGCCTTGGCCGGCGCGGCGAGCGCGGGCACGGCCGCGGCCACGGCCGACGCCGTGGCGGCGTCGGTGCGGGCCTGGGCCGCCAGGGCGGCCAGCGGGTCCGGTGGCGGTGGTTGCTCCGGTTCCGTGCAGGAGACCGCCGCCGCGAGGGGTAGCAGCAGCGCGCCGGCGCGGAGCACGTCTCTACGCCCGAAGTTCATCACGGGCGGTCATACTGCCAGGCGGGTGTGCCACCCGGTCGAACGCACCGTGCCTGCTCGAAGCCGACTCGCCGCCCGTGACGAGATACGCTTGGCAACCACGGTCGGTGAGTGCACGCGCGACACGGTCGCGACGCGATCCGAGACAAAGATTCGAGGCAGGGGAGAGGCCACGTGCCAGGGCAGCGACAACGCATCAACGGCGCCGGCGAGACGCTGGAGCCGGTCGTCGCCGACGCCGTGGCGCGCGCCGGTTACGATCTCGAGACGCTGCACGTCCAGCAGGCCGGCCGCCGGCAGCTGGTGAAGGTCGTCGTCGATCGGGACGACGACACCGCGGCGGGCGGCATCGGGCTGGACCAGGTCGCGGAGGTCAGCCGCTTGGTGTCCGCCGCGCTGGACGAGCTGGAGGACAGCCACAGCGCGGGCAACGTGCTCGGCGGCTCCTACACGCTCGAGGTCACCAGCCCCGGCATCGACCGGCCGCTCACCAAGCCGCGGCACTGGCGCCGCGCCCGACTGCGCAAGGTCGCCGTGCGGCAGGGGGAGGACAGCTACACCGCTCGCGTGGGCGACGCCGACGAGGTGGGCGTGGCACTGCTGGTCGACAAGGACATCAGGCACGTGAAATACCAGGACATCGAGCACGCGGTCGTCGAGGTCGAGTTCCGCGAGCCCCCGGCCGCCGAGGTCGCCGTGCTCGAGCAGGAGGAGGGGTCGAGGTGAATGTCGACATCGCGGCGCTGCGCGCCATCGAGCGGGACAAGGACATCCCCTTCGACACGGTGATCGAGGCGATCGAGACGGCGCTGCTCACCGCTTACAAGCACACCGACGGGCACCAGCCGCACGCCAAGATCGACATCGATCGGCGCACCGGCATCGTGCGGGTGATCGCCTACGAGCTCGGCACCGAAGGCGAGCCGGTCGAGGAGTGGGACGACACGCCCGAGGGCTTCGGCCGGATCGCGGCGACCACCGCGCGGCAGGTCATCCTGCAGCGGTTGCGGGACGCGGAGAACGAGAAGACCTTCGGCGAGTTCTCCGCCAAGGAGGGCGAGATCGTGGCCGGCGTCGTGCAGCGGGACGCGCGCGCGAACTCCCGGGGCATGGTCGTGGTCCAGGTCGGCGACACCGAGGGCGTGCTGCCCGCCGTCGAGCAGGTGCCCGGCGAGCGCTACGAGCACGGCACCCGGATCAAGTGCTACGTGCTCGGGGTTAGCCGGGGAACACGGGGCCCCCAGATCACGTTGTCCCGCACGCACCCGAACCTCGTCAGGAGGCTCTTCGCGCTCGAGGTCCCCGAGATCGCCGACGGCACCGTCGAGATCCCCGCGGTGGCCCGCGAGGCGGGACACCGGTCGAAGATCGCGGTCCGCTCCACGATCCCGGGCGTCAACGCCAAGGGCGCGTGCATCGGCCCGATGGGGGCACGGGTGCGCAACGTGATGAGCGAGCTGCTCGGGGAGAAGATCGACATCATCGACCACTCGGAGGACCCGGCGACGTTCGTGGGCAACGCCCTCTCGCCCGCCAAGGTCATCTCGGTTCGCGTCGTCGACGAACGGGCGAAGACCGCCCGGGTCGTGGTCCCGGACTTCCAGCTGTCGCTGGCGATCGGCAAGGAAGGCCAGAACGCCAGGCTGGCGGCCAGGTTGACCGGGTGGCGCATCGACATCCGCAGCGACGCGGCGGCCCCCGCGGCGTCGCCGGAGACGCCCGAGGGCGTCCCGGCCGCCGGCGCGCCGAGCGTCACACCGACATCGGGTTCGGCCGAGTAACACCGACGGGATAGACTCATCAGTGGTTCAACGTTCTGGACCGGCGTCCGCACGTTCCCGGGGCACAAGCCCGGTACGTACATGCGTCGGTTGCCGGGTCAGTGCGGAGACCGGTGAGTTGCTCCGGGTCGTGCTCGTGGACGGCGCCCTGGCCTTCGATCTGCGGCGGCGAGCCGCCGGTCGGGGGGCGTGGTTGCATCCCGGGCCGAGCTGCCTGGACAAGGCCGAGCGGCGGCGTGCGTTCGCGAGAGCGCTGCGTGTGCCGGGCCCGCTCGACACCGCGCCGCTCCGGAGGGATCTGGAGCAGCTGGTTCACCGCGTGACCGGACCGGGATCTTCCCGGGCCGGGCTTGACGAACGAAAGCAGGTCGACCCGTCATGAGTCAGCCGTGAAGCTGAAGCCATGAACGTCAGACAATAGGACGAGGTCGCGCGGGACCATGCCGCCGGCCTCACTCGGACGAGGAGAGCAGTGGCAGGCAAGGCCCGAGTACACGAGCTCGCTAAGGAGCTCGGAGTCACCAGCAAGGAAGTTCTCGCGAAGCTCAAGGAGCAGGGCGAGTTCGTGAAGTCCGCGTCCTCCACTGTGGAGGCCCCGGTGGCCCGCAGGTTGCGGGACGCGTACCCCTCGGCGGACGGCGGCGCGAAGAGCGGCGGCGGCACCCGGAGTGGGCCGCGCCCGAAGCCGGCCGCGCGCCCGCAGGCGGCCGCCCCGGCGCCGGCGGCGCAGACCCCGGCCCCGGTGCAGGCACAGGCCCCGGCACAGACCCCGGCCCCGGCACCGGAGGCCGCGAAGGCGGCACCCAAGCCGGCGGCCGCGAAGCCCGCTCCGGCCCAGCCGGCCGCGCCGGCCCCGGAGCCCGTGGCGGCGAAGGTCGCCGAGCCCGAGGCGGCGCCCCAGCCGGCGGCGGCACAGCCCGCCGCGGCGGCTCCGCAGCAGCCGCAGCAACCACAATCCACGGGCGGCGGGCAGGCGGGCGGCCAGGTCGTGCCGCCGCGCAAGCAGTCGCCCAAGCCCGGTCCGCGCGCGCCGCGGGTCGGCAACAACCCGTTCGGTGTCGGTGCCGGCGCTCCGTCGCCGCGCCCGGCCGGTCCGCGACCCGGGGGTGCCCCCGGTGGCGAGCGCGCCGCGCGTCCCGGTGAGGGTCGCCCGGCAGGCGGTCCGCGGGGTGGCGGCAACGCGCCCTCCGGTCAGCGGCCCTCGCCCGGGCAGATGCCCCCGCGCCCGAACCCCGGCATGATGCCGCCGCGTCCGGCCCGCCCGGCCGGCGGCGGTCGCGGTGGCCCTGGTGGCGGCGCACGTGGTGGCCCCGGTGGCGGCGCGCGTGGCGGTCCCGGTGGCGGCGCGCGCGGCGGTCCCGGTGGTGGCGGCGGCGGTGGCGGTGGCTACCGCGGCGGTCCCGGTGGTGGCGGCGGTGGTGGCGGCGGCTACCGCGGCGGTCCCGGTGGCGGTGGCGGTGGCGCCCCGGCCGGTGGCGGCTTCCGCGGTGGCGGTGGCCGTCCGGGTTCCGGTGGCGGTCGCGGCGGCGCCGCGGGCGCGTTCGGCCGGCCCGGTGGGCCGTCCCGGCGTGGCCGCAAGTCGAAGCGGCAGAAGCGCCAGGAGTACATGGAGAACATGCAGGCGCCCAGCGTCGGCGGTGTGCGCCTGCCCAAGGGCAACGGCGAGAACATCCGGCTGCCGCGTGGTGCCTCGCTGACCGACTTCGCCGAGAAGATCAACGCCAACCCGGCCTCGCTGGTGCAGGTGCTGTTCCACCTCGGCGAGATGGTCACGGCGACCCAGTCGGTCTCCGACGACGTGCTCGAGCTGCTCGGCACCGAGATGAACTACAAGGTGCAGGTGGTCAGCCCGGAGGAGGAGGACCGCGAGCTGCTCGACTCCTTCGACATCTCCTTCGGCGAGGACGCCGGTGGCGAGGAGGAGCTGCAGGCGCGGCCGCCGGTCGTGACCGTCATGGGTCACGTCGACCACGGTAAGACCCGCCTGCTGGACACCATCCGCAAGACGACCGTGCACGAGGGCGAGGCCGGTGGCATCACCCAGCACATCGGTGCCTACCAGGTCGCGGTCGAGGTGGACGGCAACGAGCGCCTGATCACCTTCATCGACACCCCGGGTCACGAGGCGTTCACCGCCATGCGTGCCCGTGGCGCGAACTCCACGGACATCGCGGTGATCGTGGTCGCCGCCGACGACGGCGTCATGCCGCAGACGGTGGAGGCCATCAACCACGCGCAGGCAGCCGACCTGCCGATCGTGGTCGCGGTCAACAAGATCGACAAGGAGGGCGCCAACCCGGCGAAGGTCCGCCAGCAGCTGACCGAGTACGGGCTGGTCGCCGAGGAGTACGGCGGCGAGACGATGTTCGTCGACATCTCCGCGCGGCAGAACATCAACATCGGTGGTCTGCTCGAGGCAGTCGTGCTGACCGCGGACGCGGCGCTCGACCTGCGGGCCAACCCGGAGATGGAGGCGCAGGGCGTCGCCATCGAGGCGCACCTGGACCGCGGTCGCGGCCCGGTCGCCACGGTGCTGGTCCAGCGCGGCACGCTGCACGTCGGTGACTCGATCGTCGCCGGCGACGCCTACGGTCGCGTGCGGCGCATGGTCGACGAGTTCAACGAGGACATCACCGAGGCGACCCCGTCGCGACCGGTGCAGGTCATCGGCTTCACGTCGGTGCCCGGCGCCGGCGACACGTTCCTGGTGGTCGAGGAGGACCGCACCGCGCGGCAGATCGCCGAGCGGCGCGCGGCCCGCATGCGCAACGCGGCCAACGCCCAGCGGCGCAAGCGGATCAGCCTCGAGGACCTGGACTCCGCGCTCAAGGAGACCAGCCAGCTCAACCTGATCATCAAGGGCGACAACTCGGGTACCGTCGAGGCACTCGAGGACGCGCTCACGAAGATCGACGTCGGCGACGAGGTCGAGCTGCGGGTCATCGACCGCGGTGTCGGTGGCATCACCAAGGCCAACGTGGACCTGGCGATCGCGTCCGACGCGATCATCCTCGGGTTCAACGTCCGCGCCGAGGGCAAGGTCACCGAGCAGGCCAACCGCGAGGGCATCGACGTCCGGTACTACTCGGTCATCTACCAGGCGATCGACGAGATCGAGCAGGCCCTCAAGGGCATGCTCAAGCCGATCTACGAAGAGGTCGAGCTCGGGCGCGCCGAGGTGCGCGAGGTGTTCAAGTCCTCCAAGGTCGGCACGATCGCGGGTTGCATGGTGCTGGCCGGCGAGATCCGCCGCAACGCCAAGGCCCGGCTCATGCGCGACGGTGTCGTCATCCAGGAGAGCCTGCCGGTCAGCTCGCTGCGGCGGTTCAAGGACGACGCGGTCGAGGTCCGCGAGGGCTTCGAGTGCGGTCTCACGCTCGGTTCGTACGGCGACATCAAGGTCGACGACCTCATCGAGACCTACGAGCTGCGCGAGAAGCCGCGCGACTAGTGCACGACGGCTGCCGCGCCCGGTCCCGGGCGCGGCAGCCCTCTCACCGGAGTGGTTGAGTTGTATGTGGGCGCCCTCGAGCTCGATGTCCTGCTCGGTGACATCCGCTCGTTGAAGGAGAAGCGCTCGGCCGTGCGGCCGGTGATCGCCGAGCTGCGCCGGCGCTTCGAGGTGACCGCGGCGGAGGCCGGGCACCTGGACAAGCACCGCCGGTCGCTGATCGGGGTCGCCGCGGTGGCGGCGGAGGCCGACCACGTGCAGGACGTGCTCGACGCGTGCGAACGGCTGGTGGCCGGGCGCCCCGAGCTGGAGCTGGTCGCGGCACGACGCCGCTGGCTCGGCCCGCATGACTGAGGATTCGAGAAGGGAAGGTCGTGGCTGACGCACCGCGCGCCCGCAGGCTCGCCAAGCGCATCGGGCAGATCGTCGCGTCCGCGCTGGAGCACGAGGTGAAGGACCCGCGCCTGGCCCGGGTGACGATCACCGACGTCAAGGTCACCGGAGACCTGCACGACGCGACCGTGTACTACACGGCGCTGGGCGACAACCTCGACACCGCGCCGGACCGGCAAGGGGTGGCCGCCGCGCTGGAGTCCGCCAAGGGCGTGCTGCGCTCGCTGGTCGGGCAGGGGACCGGGGTCAAGTTCACCCCGACGCTGGCGTTCGTCGCGGACACCGTGCCGGAGGACGCCAAGCACATCGACGACCTGCTGGCCCGCGCCCAGGCCGCCGACGCCGAGGTCGCCCGCCTGGCGAACGGCGCGAAGCCGGCCGGGGAGGCGGACCCGTACCGCGCCCCACGGGCGGACGACGAGGAGTAGCGCCGCCGGGGCGGCTCAGCCCTCCAGCAGATCGCCCAGGTCGCGCAGGATGGCCGTGGCGGCGTGGAGGTCGGTCGGCGACGTGCGGGCGGCCACCTCGTTCGCCCACGTGGCCTGCCGGCGTTCGACCGTGCGCAGTGCCGAGCGGCCCCGCGCGGTCAGTAGCAGCAGCCGCGCGCGGCGGTCCCTCGGGTTGTCCTCGTACCGGATCATGCCCAGCGACACCAGCGACGTGACGGTCTCGCGGACCGCCTGGCGGGTCAGGCCGATCGTCCGCGCCACCCCCGCGATCGTGACCGGGCCGTGATCCACGGCGCCGAGTACCTGCCAACGGGTGCTGGTGAGACCGGCCGGACGGGCTAACGAGTCACCCGCCGCAAGGAGTAGTCCGTTCACCCGGAAAATTTCGACCAAGAACTCGGAAAACTCCAGGCCACGGTTGGTAAGCGCAACCATGCGGGACACCCTGACAGATCGACAAGACCCTGTCAAAATTGGGAAAGTTCGCCGCTCAGTCCCATGGTGCGCAAGGGTTCGGTAGTCTCGGTGCCCCCGACCTACAACCCGCCTACTTGGGGTGAGACGTGGCTGCAGGCGACAATCGCCTCTCCAGACGAGACGTTCTGCTTGGTGCGATCGGCCTAGGTCTTTCCGCCGCCGGCTGCGCACCGAGGCCATCGGACGCTCCCGTCCGAACGGCCAAGGCCCAGGCCGACGACCGGGCGCTGTCCCCGGCGACCGGAGTGCCCCGGCCGGTCACCCGCGAGCGCCTCCGCTCGCTGTCCCGCCGCACCGAGGTGGAGCTCGTCGTCATCCGCCCCGAGGACGCGGCGCCGAACCTGCCCGTCTGCCTCGCGCTGCACGGCCGCGGCGAGGGGGCCGGCATGTTCGTCGACCTCGGCGTCCCGGAGATGCTGTCCTCGGCGGTCAACTACCAGGGCACGCCGGCCTTCGCGGTCGTCGCGGTCGACGGCGGCGACTCGTACTGGGTCGGCCGCGACGAGGACGACCCGCAGGCGATGCTCTCCGACGAGCTGCCGGACTGGCTGGAGCAGCGTGGCCTCGCCACGAACCCGTTCGCCGTCCTCGGCATCTCGATGGGCGGCTACGGCGCGTTCAACTACGCGGCCAACCTCAACGACCCCGCGCTCGCCGCGATCAGCCCGGCGTTGTTCCTCAGCTGGCCGGAGGCGAAGGCGCGCGACGTGTTCGCCGGCGAGAAGCGGTGGACGGACACCGATCCGCTGCACCAGATCGACGCGCTCGCCGGCGTGCCGATGGGGGTGTGGTGCGGCGAGGCCGACCCGTTCATCGATGCGACGCGTCAGCTCGTCGACCAGGCCAAGCCCGCGGTCGCCGACTTCGAACCGGGCGACCACGACGCGCTCTTCTGGCGCAAGGTGCTGCCGGACGCGCTCAAGTTCGTGGGCGATCGCCTCGGCTGAACGCGGGCCGGCACATCTCAACTCGGCAACCATCTGCGGGCCGCGTACTGGACGCGGCCGCCCGGTTACGTGAGGCTGTCCGGGTGCCCACCACGGATCTTGGTGCCGCCGCGACCCTGTTACGCACCGCGACCGACGTGACACTGCTCGCGCACGTGAACCCCGACGCGGACGCGTTGGGCAGCGCGCTCGCGCTCGGCCTGGCCCTGCACAGACGCGGCGTCGACACGCGCGTCTCGTTCGGCGTGCCGGGCGACGTGCCGGAGTCGCTGCGCGGGCTGGACGTCGACGGTCTCGTGGTGCCCGCGGCCGCGGTCCCGGCGGCGTCGGGCCTGCTCGTCGCGGTGGACACGGCCAGCAAGTCGCGGCTCGGCCAGCTCGCCGACCGGGTCAACGCCACGGTCGAGGCCGGCGGCTCGGTGCTGGTGATCGACCACCACGCGTCGAACACGTTCTACGGCACCCACCACCTGGTCGACGAGACCGCCGAGGCCACCGCCGTGCTCGTGGTGCGCCTGCTCGACGAGCTCGGCTGGGACCTCGACCCCGACCTCGCCCGCTGCGTGTACGCCGGCCTGGTCACCGACACCAGCTCGTTCCGCCGCGCCCGGCCGGACACCCACCACCTCGCCGCGCGCCTCATCGAGGCCGGCGTCGACCCGACCGCGGTGGCGCGCGACCTGATGGACACCCACCCGTTCGCCTTCCTGCAGATGCTCGCGGGCGTCCTCGACCGGGCCGTGCTCGAGCCCGACGCGGCCGGCGGGCACGGCCTCGTGCACACCGCGGTGCGCCTCGACGACCTCATCGGCGTGCGCCTGGAGGAGGTCGAGTCGGTGGTCGACATCGTGCGCACGACGGCCGAGGCCGAGGTCGCGGCCGTGCTCAAGGAGACTTCGTCGGGTCACTGGACGGGTTCGCTGCGTGCGGTGGGCAAGGTCGACGTGCGCGTGGTGGCCGAGCAGTTCGGAGGCGGCGGGCACCGCCTGGCCGCGGGGTTCGGCGCTGACGGCGAGCTCGAGGAGATCATCACGAAGCTGCGCGAGGCGCTGCGCGAACCGGTGCTGCTCGCATCGGGTTGAGAACGGCGGGGCTGCGACACGCTGAACAAGTGGTATAAACCAATCGCTGCGACGGGCCGTCTGGTCCGGCCAGCGATCAGCCTGGCGGACCGGCCCGGCGGAAACGGAGGATGAGTTGAGGCGCGTCATCAATGCAGTCGCGGTCGCGACCGTGGCGGCGCTCGGGCTCGCTGGCTGCGGAAGCGACTCGGGCGACAGCGGCGGCAGCACCGACCTGGAGCTGCTGGTCCCCATCTACGGCGACAAGACGAAGCCGTACTGGGAGGAGCTGGTCAAGGCGTTCGAGAAGGAGAACTCGGACATCAAGGTCACGCTCGAGACCCAGAGCTGGGACGACATCTACACCGTCATGAACACCAAGGTCCAGAACAACAAGGCGCCGGACATCCTGGAGCTGGACGCCGCCGGTCCCGCGTACGGCGCGGAGGACCTGCTGTACAAGGCCGACGAGATCGTCTCGCCGGAGACGATGAACGACATCGAGCCGTCCTTCATCGACAGCGCCAAGATCGACGGGCAGGCCTACGGGGTGCCGACCGTCGCGTCCACCCGCGCGCTGTTCTACAACAAGGACCTCTTCAGCAAGGCCGGCATCGCCGCCCCGCCGAAGACGTGGGACGAGCTGCTCGCCGACGCGAAGAAGATCTCCGCGCTCGGTGGCGGCGTCTACGGCTACGGCATGCCGCTGGGCAGCGAGGAGGCGCAGGCCGAGACCTCCATCTTCGCCTACGGCGCCGGCGCCGCCTGGGAGAAGGACGGCAAGATGACCATCGACACGCCGGAGGCCAAGGAAGCCCTGACCTTCATGAAGTCGATGATCGACCAGAAGGTCACCCAGCCGGACCCGGGCGCGACCGACCGCACCCCGCTGCTGGACGTCTTCATCCAGGGCAAGATCGGCATGATGCAGGGCCTGCCGCCGGTGGTCGGTCAGATCAACGAGAAGAACCCGAACCTGAAGTGGGCCATCGCGCCGTCGCCGACCCCGGACGGCTCGCCGTCCACGCTCGGCGTCGCGGACTACTTCGTCGGCTTCGACAACGGCGAGGACAAGCAGGACGCGATCAAGAAGTTCCTCGACTTCTTCTACGAGAAGGACAACTACGTCAAGTTCAACGACAACGAGGGCTTCATCCCGGCCACCAAGTCGGGCGCCGAGGCGGCCGCCGCGAAGCCGGAGCTGAAGACGTTCCTCGACTCGCTGCCGGACGCGAAGTTCTACCCGGCCACCAACCCGGCCTGGGGCGCCACGTCCGGTGCGTTCAAGTCGCTGGTCGGGCAGATCCAGACCAAGCCGGTCGACGACGTCCTCAAGCAGATCCAGGCGAAGGCCGACGAGGGCAGCTGACGCACGCCTCCCGGCCCGCCGCACCGCGCGGCGGGCCGGGAGCGCGGCACCACCCGGGAGGAACCGACGAGTGGCAATACCGATCGCTGACCCGCAGCCGCGGACCAAGGCGCTGAAGCGGCGGGCGCGGCGCCAGACCACGTTGCAGGCGCTGCCGTGGCTCGCTCCCGCGCTGGTGCTGATCCTCGGCGTGGTCGTGTTCCCGGTCGGCTACATGATCTACACGTCCTTCCGCGACCTGTCCCGGTTCGGCAAGGACCGCGGCTGGGCGGGCCTGGAGAACTACGAGCGCGTGTTCGGCCTGGAGCACCTGCCGAGGGTCATGACCAACACGGTCGTCTGGGTCGTCGGTGTGGTCGCGCTGTCGATCGCGTTGGGGCTCGTGCTCGCCCAGTTCCTCGACAAACGGTTCCCGGGTCGCAAGGTCCTGCGCATGGTCATCATCGTGCCGTGGGCCGCGTCGGTCGTGATGACCTCCACGGTGTTCGTCTACGGCCTGGACCCGTTCTACGGGATCATCAACCAGTTCCTCGTCGACATCGGCCTGCTCGACACGCCGTTCGGGTTCCTCAAGAACCCGCTGCCGGGCTTCCTGTCCGCGATGGCGGTCGCGGTGTTCGTCTCGGTGCCGTTCACGACGTTCGTGTTCCTCGCCGGCCTGCAGACCGTGCCCCTCGACGTGCTCGAGGCGGCCCAGATCGACGGCGCGAGCCGGGTGCAGACGTACTGGCGGGTGGTGTTCCCGATGCTGCGCGGCGCGGTCGTCGTCGCCACGATCATCAACGTCATCAACGTGTTCAACTCCCTGCCGATCCTGAAGACCATGACCGGGGCGATCCCCGGCTACGACGCGGACACGACGACGACCCTCACGTTCAAGATCATCCAGAACGACCGGCAGATCGACACGGCGAGCGCCCTGTCGGTCATCAACTTCATCGTCGTGGTCGTGGTGATCGGCATCTACCTGCGGGCCGTGCGCCCGATGCGGGAGGACTGACCTCGTGAGTGCCGTCATCGACCGCCCGGCCACGGCGTCCACCCTGGACGCCCCGCGCCCGCGGGTGCGCGAGCGCAAGCGCTGGGGCCTCACGATCGTCGGCGTCATCGTCGCCGCCGTGTTCCTGTTCCCGTACCTGATCATGCTGGTCGGCGCGTTCAAGACCCGGCAGGAGATCCTCAAGGTCCCGCCGACCTACCTGCCGCAGCAGTGGGCGCCGGAGAACTTCGTCAACATGTGGGGCACGCCGGAGACCCCGCTGCCGTGGAACCTGTTCTCCACGGTCGTCATCTCGCTCGGCGGCACGGCGCTCGCGCTGGTCGCGGCGCTGCCGGCGGCCTACTACACCGCGCGGCACTCCTTCCGGCTCAAGCTGCCGTTCCTGCTCCTGGTGATCATCACGCAGATGCTGCAGCCGACCGTGCTCGCCTCGGGCCTGTTCCGCGAGTTCGTGACGCTGGAGATCAACGACACCCGGCTCGCGATGGTCCTGGTGAACGCGGCGTTCAACCTGTCGTTCGCGGTCTGGATCATGCACAGCTTCTTCGCGACCGTGCCGAAGGAGATCGAGGAGGCGGCCTGGCTGGACGGCTGCAGCCGCGGCCAGTCGCTGCGCCGGATCATGCTGCCGCTCGTCTGGCCCGGCATCGTCACCGCGGTCATCTTCACGTTCATCGCGTGCTGGAACGAGTTCGCGGCGAGCCTGATCCTGCTGCCGACCGACACGAACCAGCCGCTCACAGTGGCGCTGACCCGGTTCATCGGTCAGTACGAGTCGGCCTGGCAGTACCTTTTCGCGGTGTCGATCATCGGCATCCTGCCGGTTGTGGCACTCTTCGCGTTGATCGAGAAGCACCTGGTTTCAGGGCTCACGGCCGGCGGAGTGAAGTGAATTCGTGATTCTGAATCGTGGTGTTCACGTGTTAGTTCCTCTAGATTGTGCTCGCGCGCCGGTTATGTGTGCCGGGCCGACAACGGGGTGCGGTCTCTGACCGGCGGAGATGAAAGGTAAGCCATGGCCACTGTGACCTTCGACGGAGCGAGCCGCTACTACTCGGGCAGCGACCGTCCAGCCGTCGACCAGCTGGACCTCGAGGTCGCCGACGGCGAGTTCCTGGTACTGGTCGGTCCGTCCGGCTGCGGCAAGTCCACGACCCTGCGCATGCTGGCCGGGCTGGAGGGCGTCGACGAGGGCGCCGTGCGCATCGGCGAGCGCGACGTCACGAACCTGCCGCCGAAGGACCGGGACATCGCGATGGTGTTCCAGAACTACGCGCTGTACCCGCACATGACGGTGGCCGACAACATCGGCTTCCACCTCAAGATCAAGAAGATGCCGAAGGTGGAGCGCGCCGAGCGGATCCAGGAGGCCGCGAAGCTGCTCGACCTCGAGCCGTACCTGGAGCGCAAGCCGGCCAAGCTCTCCGGTGGCCAGCGCCAGCGCGTCGCCATGGGCCGCGCGATCGTGCGGCGGCCGCAGGTGTTCTGCATGGACGAGCCGCTGTCCAACCTGGACGCCAAGCTGCGCGTGCAGACCCGTACCCAGATCGCCTCGCTGCAGCGCCGGCTCGGTGTCACCACGATCTACGTCACCCACGACCAGGTCGAGGCCATGACGATGGGTGACCGGGTGGCCGTGCTCAAGGACGGCCTGCTGCAGCAGTGCGACACCCCGATCGGCCTGTTCGGCAAGCCCAAGAACCTGTTCGTCGCGGGCTTCATCGGCTCCCCGGCGATGAACCTGATCCCGGCGACCGTCGGCTCCGAGGGTGCGGTCATCGGCGGCCAGCCGATCGAGCTGACCACCGCGCAGAAATCGGCGCTGACCGGCAACAAGGTCGTCGTCGGCGTCCGGCCGGAGGGCTGGACCCTCAAGGCGGCCGGCGAGGGCATCACCGCGATGGTCGAGGTCGTGGAGGAGCTGGGCAGCGACCAGTTCCTGTACTGCTCGACCACCGCCACCGAGCTGACCAACGCCGACGGCGAGGTCAGCGAGGTCGACGCGCACACGATCACCGTGCGCGCGCCGGGCATGTCCGCGTTCACCCGCGGCGAGAAGGTCGGCCTCGTGCCGAACACGGGTGCGGTGCACCTGTTCGACGCGGACACGGGCGACCGCCTGCCCGACTGAGTCTCCTCGATTCACCGACCGCCGCCGGGTGTCCTCGGATGCCCGGCGGCGGCGTCTTTTTGGGGGTTGCCGTGACGTTCCTGTCCGACGAGGTGGCCAGCCAGCCGGCGACCTGGGCGCGGGCGCGCGAGCTGGCCGGCTCGCCCGGGCTGCCCGCACCGGGCGAGCGCGTGGCGGTCCTGGGCTGCGGCACCTCGTGGTACATGGCGCAGGCGTACGCGGCGCTGCGCGAGTCGGCCGGGCAGGGCGAGACCGACGCGTGGCCGGCGTCGGAGCTGCCGGCCGGCCGGCGCTACGACCGCGTGGTCGCCCTGACCCGCTCCGGCACGACGACCGAGGTCCTCGCCGCGCTCGCCCGCCTCGCGGACACGCCGACGGTGGCGATCACGGGTGTGCCCGACGCGCCGGTGGCGGCCGCGGCGGGCACGGTCATCCCGCTGGACTTCGCCGACGAGCTGTCGGTCGTGCAGACCCGCTTCGCGACGTCGGCGCTGGTGCTGCTGCGCACCCACCTCGGCGAGGACACCGCGGGCCTGCCCGGCGCCGCGTCCGGCGCGCTCGAGGCCGGCCTGCCGCCGGACGCGGCGCAGTACACGTTCCTCGGCACCGGCTGGACGATCGGCCTGGCGAGCGAGGCCGCGCTGAAGCTGCGCGAGGCGGCGCAGGCGTGGACGGAGTCGTACTACGCGATGGAGTACCGCCACGGCCCGATCTCGATCGCCGCGCCGGGCCGGGTGGTCTGGATCTTCGGCCCCACCCCGGACGGCCTCGCCGACGCCGTCCGCGCCGCCGGCGCGCACGTGGAGCAGTCGCCCGGTGACCCGCTCGCGGACCTGGTCCGCGTCCACCGGCTGGCGCACCGGCTGGCGCTCGCTCGCGGCCTGGACCCCGACCACCCGCGCAACCTGACCCGCTCGGTCATCTTGCCCTGAGGAGTTCGGGCCCGCCGCCGAACGGGTGAACACCGCCCTGTTCACAGGTGGTTGTCCAGTGCTCTGCACAGCTGTCTGCCCAGCGCTGCCCCGCATCCTCGGCCCTGCACGACATGTGCACGACCTGGGAGGTGGCGGCATGGACGGTGGCCGATGGGTGAAAGCGCCGGGCAACCCGGCGGCGGACAAGTGGTTGACCAGGGACTGCCGGCGGGTCCTGGTCGTCGTGCCGCACATGACCGCCGGGACCCGCCTCGGTGACCTGCTGCCCTTGCTGGAGGCCGATCACCGGATCCAGGTGCTGTTCACGGTTCCGGCCGTCGACGACGCGTGGCCGGGCGTCGAGGAGTACGTCCACAGCGCCGGCGGGGTCACGATCCCGTGGCATCAGGTGCTGCGCACCAGGTTCGATCTCGCCCTGGCGGCCAGCTTCAGCCAGATCGACCGGATCTGCGCCCCCGTGCTCGTCGTACCGCACGGCGTGGGCGGCGGCCGGTCCCGTCGCAGTCCGTGGATCGAGGCCGGGGCGACCGGCCGGGTCCGGCCCCGGGACCTGCTCGTCCGGGACGGCCGCGTCGTACCGGCCGCCGTCGCCGTCGCACACGAGTCGGACGCGCGGCGGCTACGCGCGGGATGCCCGGAGGCGGCCGATCGGATCGTGGTGGCCGGTGACCCGTGCTACGACCGGATCACGGCGAGCGCACCCCACCGCGAGCGGTACCGGGCCGCGCTGGGCGTGCGGCCGGACCAGCGGCTGGTCGTCCTCAGCTCGACGTGGTCGAGGTACTCGCTGTTCGGCGGCGACCGCGACGTGTGGGACCGGGTCATGACCGAGCTTCCCGCCGACGCGTATCGCGTGGTCGCGGCCCTGCATCCGAACACGTGGGCCACCCACGGACGGCGTCAGGTGCTCGCGTGGCTCACCCACCAGATGGCGTCCGGTCTGGGGGTGCTGCCGCCGCAGGACGGCTGGCGGGCGGCGCTGGCAGGCGCGGACGCCGTCATCGGCGACCACGGATCGGTGACCGCCTACGGCGCCGCGATCGGGGTACCGACGCTGCTCACCGCCGCCTCGGCCGACGACGTGCCCGACGACGGCATCGCGGCGGTGTTGCGCGAGCGGTGCCCGACCATCGAGCCGGACAGGTCGCTGGCAGGCCAGCTCCAGCACGCCATGGCGGGCCGGTCGGCGGAGCGCGGCGAGGTACTGGCGCGGCAGCTCACGTCGTGCCCGGGCCGGTCCGCCGCGGTCCTTCGCACGACGATGTACCGGCTGCTGGGGCTGACCGAGCCGGCCCGGGCGGTGCCGGTGTCGCCGGTGCCCCTGCCGACGCTGCTCAACCGGCCCACCGGCGGCTGGGGGCGGCCATGGTGATCAGCATGTGCCCACGACCAGGCACGCCAGGGGTGGTGACGGCCACCTGGGCCGGCGAGCGGTGCGTGGTGGCGCGGGTCGGCGTCGCGGATTCCCGCTGGCTCGAGCTCGCGGACGTGGCGGTGTGCTCGCGGCGGTCGTCGTGGACCGAGGCCCGCGGCCGGGCACTCGACGTGGCGGCTCGCCTGCCGGGGTGCCTGGTCGTCGCCGTGCCCGCGCCGGACGCCTGCTGCGTCGTGGTTCGCGGCGCGTTCGTGCGCCGGCTCCCCGTGCGGACGTGTGCGGCCGTGACCGCCGTGTGGTGCTACTCGCGGCTGTCCGCGGCGCGTGGTCGTGGCGGGCGCGGGCTGCCCAGGCTCGCCAGTCGTTCCCGCACCTGCTCCGCCTGCGGCAGGCCGGACGCCCGGTAGAGGTCCAGCGCCTGGCCGAGCTGCTCGCGCGCGAGCGCGTGTTCCCCGGTGGCGACATGCAGGTCGGCCAGTGCTTCGAGCGCCTCGCCGTGGTACTGCCCCGAGCCGGACTCCGCGAGGATCCGCACGGCCTCGGCCAGCTGATCGTGTGCCTCGTCGGCGTGGCCGAGCCTGACCAGTGCCGCCCCGAGGCGGGTCAGCGCTCGTGCCGTGAGAACGCGGTCGCCGAGCCCGGTCGCGGTCTCGACGGCTCGCCGCAGGTAGTGGACCGCCTCGTCGTCCCGGCCGAGGCCGGCCAGGGTCTCGCCGATGCGTCGCAGGTGCAGTGCGGTGCCGCGGTGTGCGCCGAGCCTCTCGGTGATCTCGATGGCCTGCACGAAGTGTTCCATCGCGGCCTGCAGGTGGCCCGAACCGCGTGCGGCCAGGCCCAGGTGTTCGAGCGCGGTGGCCTCGCCGTGCGCGTCCGCGGCGGCGCGGCTCACCGCGAGCGCGTCGGTGAAGTGACCGCGGGCCTCGTCGTGGTGGTGGAGGTTCAGGTAGGCGAAGCCCAGCTGGACCGACAGCCGGGCGTGGGCGGCCGGGTCCGCGCACCGGCGGGCGGCTTCCACGCCGAGCTCGTGCGCCGGGATCCAGTGCTCGAAGTGCTTGCGGTACAGGAAGAGCCCCCACATGGCCTCGCACAGCTGCCAGGCGAGCGGCCACCACCCTCGGTCGGCCGCGCGTCGCTGGGCGCCGAGGAGGTTGGGCAGCTCCGCCTCCAGCCAGCCGAGCGCGGCCGCCGGGCTCGAGAACTCGGGCGGCGCGTGGCGCGCGGCGTCGTACCGGTTGCCGACTCGCGTGCGGTGGGGCAGGACCACGAGATCGGCGGCGACCGCGCGGTCCAGGTACCAGCCGATGACGCGTTCCTCAGCCGCCGCCAGCGCACCGCGCTCGTCGTCCTGCTCGGCACGCTGCCCGGCATGCAGCCGCACGAGATCGTGCAACCGGAACCGGTGATCGGCGACCTCGTCGACGAGGCTGACATCGACCAGCTCCTCGACCAGCTCCTCGACCAGGTCGTCGGCGTCGCCGGCGTGGAGGTCGGCGACCGCGGCGGCCGCCCGCAGGTCGAACTCCGGACCCGGGTGCAACCCGAGGTACCGGTACAACCTGGCCGCCTCGGGGTGGAGCTCGGCGTAGGAGAGATCGAGGCTCGCCCGCACCGAGGCCTGCCCGGGCACGGCAAGGGACAGCCGGCGTCGTTCGTCGGCCAGCATCGTGACCACCCGCGCGATCGACCAGCTCGGCCGCGACAACAGGCGCGCGGCGGCGATCCGTAACGCGATCGGCAGGCCACCGCACAGCCGGACGAGCGCGCGTGTCGGCTCCGCCTCCGCGTCCGCTTTCGGGCCGCCGATGACATGGCGGATCAGCTCGACTGCGGCCGGTTCGTCGAGCGCGTCGACCGGCACGAACCGCGCACCGTCCATCGAGAGCGCACCGAGCCGCCGGCGGCTCGTGGTCACCAGCGCGCTATGCGGAGCGGCCGGCAGCAGCGGACGCACCTGGGCCACCGATTCCGCGTCGTCGGCGAAGACCACTATCGCTTTGTCCGCGATCATCGATCGGTACAACGCGGCCTGCTCGGCCAATTCGAGCGGCACGTCCTCAGCCGGGACGCCGAGCGCGCGGAGAAATCCACTTAACACGGTTGAGGGGGCGTTCGGGCCGTTCGGGCCGAATGCGCCAAGGTCCGCGTAGAGTTGTCCGTCGGGAAAACGGCCCAGATTCCGGTGCAACCAGTGCAATGCCGTAGCCGTTTTGCCAGCCCCGCCTGGTCCGGTAAGCGCAACGACGTTCGGACGTTGGCAGGATTGGCCCTCGGTCACGAAGCTGTCCAGTAATTCCGTCTCCTGTTGCCGGGCGGTAAAGTGCGCGGGCTCCGGAGGCAGCTGACGAGGAGTGACGTAGGCCGGGGCCGCTCGGTGTACATGGACGCCACCCTCGATCACCCTGGCCTGAACGACCGAGCCGGCAACCGTACCGGACATGATATTGGTCGTGCTTTCCGGCAATGATCTAGCCACGCTGCGCCTCCCCGCTGCCCTGAATAACTGTCGCACATCAGATCCCGCATTCGAGCCCTCCGTAGGTGGGATTGTTGGGACGTTGGTTGCTAACGTGAGAACGAAACCTGGGGAGGTCGACGTGTCAGACCCGGTGCTGGTATCAATCGCCGCCGCGCTCGCCGGCAAGGCCGCCATCTCTGTGTACGAGTTGGTGAAGCGGAAGTTCTCCGGTGCGCGCGAGGCAACCGCGGCGCTCGAGGCGGCGGACGGCGCGGCACCGGATTCCGCCGAAGTCCGGGCGCTGAGCGAAGCCCTGGCAGCCGCCGCGAAATCCGATCCGGAATTCGACAGCGAGCTGCGGGCGCGGTGGCAGTCGGAGTCCGTGGTGCAACACGCGGACCGCGGCGGAGTCACGAACCAGATCGCCGGAGCCGTGCGCGGCAAGGTCGTGCAGGCCCGTGACATCCAGGGTGGCGTCTCGTTCTGATCAGCTACACACTGTCACTGGATCGCCGCGTTGAGTAGTATTCGCAAGGTTGGAGCCGCTCCGCGAGGGCCACCGTGCGTGGCCCGGCGATCCGATCCGGGGGTGGCGCAAGGTGGACACCGTGTTCGGGATCCTCGGCAGGACTGCCCTGCTGGTGGACGGAATGCTGCGCGAGGACTGGGGGCGCCCCAAGGAGCGCGCCGTGCTCGGCGCGCTCCTCGTGCACGCCGGCCGCTGGGTGTCGATCGACACGATCATCGACTGGGCATGGCCCGAGGAGACGGCGCTGCCCCGCAACCGCGGCCCGACATTCCACCACTACGCGGCCAAGATCCGCAGAACCCTGGAACGACTGCCGGTTCCCGCGACCCTGCATCCCAGCAAGGGCGGCTATCGCCTCGACGTCGACAGATCGCTCATCGACCACCACCGGTTCGCTGCCCTGCTCGCCGAGGCGAGTACGCAGCTCCGGCGCGGCACTCCGCGCGCGGCCGCCGACTCGGTCACGCGCGCGCTCGACCTGTGGCGGGCGCGTCCGCTCGACGACCTCAGCGGGGAGCTGGCGGAGTCGTGGCGCACCCGGGTCGAGGACGAGTGGTTGACCGCCAACACGACGCTCCTCGACGCCCTGCTCCAGCTCGAGCGCTTCGACGACGTCCTGCACCACCTCGGCGATCTCCAGACCGATCGTCCCGACGACGTCACGCTGATGATGCGGCGACTCTCGGCGCTGCAGGGGCTCGGGCGCCATTCCGAGGAGGTCGTCTACTACCTCACCAGCCGGCGCCGGCTGCGGCACGACGGTGACGACGCGGCGGCGGAGCATCTGTACCGGCATCACGAACGACTGCTCGCGAGCTCGCCACGGGCCGACCCGGTCGCTCGCCCCCAGCCCGCCGGCCCGCCGCGTCAGCTCCCGCACGACATCGCCGACTTCGTCGGCCGGGAAGGCTTGCTGACCGAGCTCGACGCCGCGACCACCGCGCGCTCCGGCGGACCGGTCAACGGAGTGGTCGTGCTCGACGGAATGCCCGGTGTGGGGAAGACGGCGCTCGCGTTGCACTGGGCGCACCGGGCGCGGTCCCGCTTCCCCGGCGGCGACCTGTACGTCGATCTGCAGGGCTACTCGGACAACTCGCTCGTCGCGCCGTCCGCGGTGGTCGACGACTTCCTCATCGCGCTCGAGCACCCGCCGGACGACAAGCTCAACGCGCGGGCGCGCGAACTCACGCTGACGAGGCTGCTGTCCGAACGAGGCACGTTGGTGCTGCTGGACAACGCGAGGGACACCGAGCATGTCCGGCACCTCGTGTCCTTGCTCCCCGGTGCGCTCGTTTTGGTGACGAGCCGGCAAAGCCTCAGCATGCTGCGGCGCGTCACGGGAGCGCGCCGGGTTCGGGTCGAGCCGATGTCCGCGCCGGAGGCGGAGGAGCTGTTGTCGGTTCGGGTAGGTGCCCGCAGGCACATGTCCGCGGTGGCCCGTGCCCGTCTGGCGACCACGTGTGCGGGCCTGCCGCTGATGCTGAACCTGCTCGCCGAGCACGTCGCGTCCCGCCCAGCTGGACAAGTCTCGGAGTTCGCGGACCAGCTCGACCGCGATCAGCTCATCCACGACCTCGGCGAGGACGGCGACGGCCAGGCGATCGGGCGGACGTTCTTCGCGTGGTCCTACGACGCGCAGACCGAGCCCGGGCGGCGCCTCTTTCGCTTGCTGGGCCTGCACGCGGGCGAGGACATCAGCGTGGACGCGGCGTGCGCGTGCGACGGCCGCACCAGGGCCGAGACGCTGCAGAGCCTGCGCGGGCTGGTCGGGGCACATCTGCTCGAGCAGCCCGTCGCGCTGGACCGGTATCGCTTGCACGACCTCATTCGCGTGTTCGCCGCACGCTGCGCCGAGACCGACGAGCCCGAGGCGGAACGACTGAGCGCGGTGCGGCGCATGGTGAGCTTCTATCTGTTGACCGCCGCGCGTGCCAATCACCTGCTCTACCCGAGCCGGATGTCGCCAACCGACCTCGCGGACGATGTCGAGGCGGTCCAGCTGGCCGAGCCCGCGCAGGCGGAGGCATGGTTCGATCGTGAGCGCAAATGCCTGGTGGCAGCCGTGCGCATGGCGGCGGAGAACGGCCACCACGACCACAGTTGGCGGTTGGCGGACCTGCTGGGCGGCTTCCTGGACCGGCACGGCTACCACGAGGATGGAAGGGTCGTGCGGGAGATCGCGGTGACGTCGGCCCACATCGCGGGTGATCGCGTGGGAGAGGCGTCTTCGCTGAACAACCTCGGCAAGGTCCTGCTGGATCTGGGGAACCACGAGGGAGCCCGCGGTTGCCTCGGCGCGGCGCTGCGCATCGTCGAGGATCTCGACCACGAGATCGGCCAGGCGGCGGTCCTCACCATGCTCGGTCGCCTGGAGATGGAGAGCGGTGACGCGGCCGCCGCGCTCCGTCTCTTCCAGCGCAGCCTCGAGATCGCCCAGCGCATCGGCGACGAACGGGACATGGCATGGACATCTCGGCGGATGGGTGAAGTGCTCCGTGTCCTCGGGCAACGGGAAGCTGCAGTGATGAAGCTGCACGACGCGAGGTGGCTGGCGACCCGGATCGGCGACCGGTCTGCTCAGGCGAGCAGCCTGGCCGAGCTCGGCACGCTCCATCACGAGCACGGTGACCTGCAGGCAGCCGCCGCGTACTGCGAGGAGGCGCTCCGCATCGCGGAAGCCATTCCCGATCTCGTCGTGGTCGCGCAGGTGTGCGTGGCACTCGCGGAGATCGAGTCCGGCCGGGACAGCGATGCGGCGTTCTCCTATGGCCGCCGGGCGATCGCGTTGTGTCGGCGGTCAGGGAACCTGGCGCTCGAGGCCCGCGCGCACGAGGCGCACGGAGACCTCTTGCGGGAGACCGGTGACCAGGCCGGTGCCCGCGGAGCGTGGTTGGCGGCGGTCGAGCTCCACGAACGGATCGGCAGCGCCGCGCGGGTCGCGTCCATCCGAGCGAAATTGGACCGGTAGCACCATCCTCGGTACTCCGGCGACGGTCGATACATTCTGTCCACTATGGACAACTAAGTCAGCAGAAGGCTCCTGACCTGCACCGAGCCAGGCCCCTTCGCTGGGACGGAGAGGTATGGCTGCTTATTCGCTCCAACCAGCTGTCTGTGTTGACATCGCTGGTCTTGACTCGGGCCTGGCACGCCGGAATGATCTACGTGTCCAGGCTGGCACGTGACGCCGGTCTGGACGTGTTTTTTGACGCCAGCAAAGGGGTTTGAGTGAAGCGAGCGATGGTAGTCGCCCTCGGCATCGTGGCCGTGGGCATCCTGGCGCCGGGAGTTGCTCAAGCGGCGCCGTCGGGTGCTGACGAAGGCGCAGCCGCCGGGCAGCAGGCGGGGTCGAGCGTGGACTGTGGTGAACAGATGTTCGATACGCACAGTATCCCCAGCTGACTCTGATTCACCCCCTCTCACGCCTCGGCGCCATTTGTGGACTGAACATTTCGAGATGGTGTACCAGGCTTGAGAGGGTCTGGCCGAAGATCGCGGCCATTTCCTGAATGGCACCTCTGTCCAGCAGCGCCACCTCGCAGGCCGGATTGATGGAGAGTCGGTTTCTGGCCCACCGGCGCAGCGGCCGAAGCTCTGTGCGCGTATCGCGACACAACGCTTGGAGGTCGACCTGCATTCCGACCGTGTGCAGGTCGACCTCTGCGTGCAGTAAGGCTCTCCCTAGTACGTCGGGCGCGGTCACGCCCAGCGTCCGGCAGATTTCCACCAGGCGCGGCACTGTGCATTGCCGTGCGCCCTGCTCGTAGGTGGCGAGTGTCTTGACGTGTAGCTCGGTGGGCATCCGCTGGGCCAACTCCGCTTGAGACCACCCGACACTCTCCCTGACCCGACGGAGCTCCTCGCCCAGGGCTCGGGTGATGACGCGACCCGAAACGTCGTCGTGGGCGATGTCCATCAGCTTCTGCTCCTCCTCGTTCCATCGGCTCCGCGTAGAACCGGTGCGGACGAGGGGAGGGGGAGAGGTGCCCGAGTATGACGATCGCGAGTCGATGTGTGATCACTGTCGCACACGTCGAGCCCCCAGCCGTTTCAGGCAATGGCAAACTCCCTAATCCTGCCGAGTGGCTAGGAGCGGGGTCAACCCACGTCGTTCTTTTGTTGCGAATAAGGGGAAGCGCCGGTTCGGCCACGTACGCACAGTATTAGTTTGCATGGCCGCAAACTTTGCTCCATGGGGTGGATTCGGCCGTCGCCGCCACATGCTGGACCGGTCCGACGCGCGCGCCCGAGGTCAGACGCGCTTGCGGGAGCGGAACGCGGCCACGTGGACGCGGTTCGCGCAGCGGGCCGAGCAGAAGCGTTTTGCCTGGTTGGTAGACGTGTCCAGAAAAAAGTTCGCGCAGTCCGCGGCGCCGCAGCGGCCCCAGCGGGAGAGTCCGTAGTGGACGATGCCGTGCGCGATGCCCCACGCGGCCGCGGCGGCGACCTCCGTGGCCGGGGGAGCGTCGGCGTCGGCGACGTGGATGTGCCACGCCGCTGTCACGCCGTGGCCGGCCGAGAGGCGTGGGCGCAGCGGGTGTGCGGCCAGCAACGCGTTGACCTCGTCGAGCACGCCGGCCTCGTCCGCCTCGACGGCGCGGGTCAGCACTCGGCGCAGGCCCCGCGCCACCGGGGTCAGCGCGGCCAGGTCGGCGGCGGTGGCCCGGTCGGACCACCACGGCTCGTCCTCGAGGGCGGCCCGCAGCGCGGAGACGTCGTCCAGGGTCGCGTTCGCCAGCCTGAGCGCCACGTCCACGTAATCGGCGTTGTCCACGAGCGGTCCTTACCGTAGTGTCAGGTGCGAAGTCCGCATCCGTACCTTACCGGGAGACGTCGTGGCCAAGCGAGCGCCGTTGTCGCAGGTCCTCGGCCTCGCCGTGCCGGCCCTCGGCGTGCTCGCGGCCGAACCGCTCTACCTGCTCGTCGACACGGCGGTCGTCGGCCACCTCGGCGCCGTGCAACTCGGGGCGCTCAGCGTCGGCGCGATCGTGCTCGCCCAGGTCTCCACGCAGCTGACCTTCCTGAGCTACGGCACGACCGCGCGCGCCGCCCGGCTGCACGGCGCGGGCCGGCGCGCGGACGCGGTCGCCGAGGGCGTGCAGGCCACCTGGCTGGGCGTGGCCGTCGGCATCGCGCTGATCGTGGCGGGGCAGGCGCTCGCCGGGCCGATCGCGCGGCTGCTCGCCGGGCCCGGGCCGGTCGCCGACGCCGCGGTCTCGTGGCTGCGGATCGCGCTGCTCGGCGTCCCGTTCGTCCTCATCACGATGGCCGGCAACGGCTGGATGCGCGGCGTGCAGGACACCCGCCGCCCGCTGCGCTACGTGCTCGCCGGCAACGGGATCTCCGCCGTGCTGTGCCCGCTCCTCGTGTACGGCGCGGGCTGGGGGCTCGAAGGCTCCGCGGTGGCCAACGTCGCCGCACAGCTCATCGCCGCCTCGCTGTTCGTCCGGGCGCTCGTCGTGGAACGGGTCGACCTGCGCCCGCACCCGAAGCTGATGCGCGCGCAGCTCGCTCTCGGCCGCGATCTCGTGGTGCGCAGCCTCGCGTTCCAGGCCTGCTTCGTCTCCGCCACCGCGGTCGCCGCGCACACCTCGACCGCCGCGGTCGGCGCGCACCAGATCGTGCTGCAGCTGTGGAGCTTCCTCGCCCTCGTGCTCGACTCTCTCGCGATCGCCGCCCAGTCGCTCGTCGGTGCGGCGCTGGGCGCGGGGGAGGAACGCCGCGCGAAAGGCCTCGCCCGCCAGATCACCGGCTACGGGCTGGTCTTCGGCAGCGCTCTCGGCCTGCTGTTCGCCGCGCTCGCGCCCGTCCTGCCGGGAGTGTTCACATCGGACAGCTCGGTGCTCGCGGAGATCCCGCACGCGTGGTGGTTCTTCGTCGCCATGCAGCCGGCCGCGGGCGTGGTGTTCGCGCTCGACGGCGTGCTGCTCGGCGCCGGCGACGCGGCGTTCCTGCGCAACGCGACGATCGGCACCGCGGCGCTGGCGTTCCTGCCGGCGATCTGGGCGTCGTTCGCCTTCGACTGGGGGCTCGTCGGGATCTGGGCGGGACTCACCGCGTTCGTCCTCGCGCGGCTCGTCGCGGTCGTCTGGCGGCTGCGCTCCGGGCGCTGGGCCGTGCTCGGCGCCGTCCGCGCGTGATCGAGCCCACGCTTAGCTTGGCTAACGATTTGCCGTCCGATGTCGCTGTCACGAGAGGAGGCAATCGACACCGGACAGGAGCGTTGTGCAGGACAGCCGCCAGACCCGACGGGCACTGACGATCTGGGCCATCGCGGTCCTCGTCTACCTGGCGGCGGTGTTCCACCGAACATCCCTCGGCGTCGCGAGCATCGAGGCGAGCGCGCGCTTCGGGCTCGGGCCGGCCGCGCTCGGCACGTTCACGGTGCTGCAGGTCGGCGTGTACGCGCTCATGCAGATCCCGACCGGCCTGCTCGTCGACCGATACGGCCCGCGCCGCGTGCTGACCGTGGCCGCCCTGCTGATGGGCCTGGGCCAGCTGCTCTTCGCGGTCGCCACGTCCTACCCGCTGGGGCTGCTCGCCCGCGCGGTGCTGGGCGTCGGTGACGCGATGACGTTCGTCAGCGTGCTGCGCCTGGTCGCCGCCCACTTCCCGGCCCGCCGCTATGCCGCCCTCGCCGCGATCACCGCCGCGCTCGGCGCGCTGGGCAACCTGATCGCGACGCTGCCGCTCGCCGTGCTGCTCGAGAGCGCCGGCTGGACCGCGACGTTCGCCGCGGCCGGCGCCGCCACGGCCCTGTACGCCCTCGTCCTCGCGCTGCGCGTGCGGGACAGCGCGGCCGGCACGGTCGACGACACCGGGACGCGGCGGGAGCCCGAGTCGCTGGGCGTGGTCCTGCGCCAGGTCCGGCACGCCTGGCGCACGCCCGGTACCCGCCTCGGCTTCTGGGCACACTTCGCCACGATGTTCGCCCCCGCGATGCTCGGCCTGCTGTGGGGCTTTCCGTACCTGGTGCAGGCGCAGGGCCTCGACCGGTCGGACGCGAGCGCGATGCTCGGCGTGCTGGTGGCCGGCGCGATCGTCGGCGGGCCCGTGATCGGCGGGGTCATCAGCCGGCGGCCGGCGTGCCGCACCCCGCTCGTCGTCTCCTACCTGCTGGCCGCGCTCGCGGTCTGGGCCGTGCTGCTCGGCTGGCCGGGCGGGCACCTGCCGGGCGGGGTGCTCGTCGCGGGGTTCGCGGTGCTCTCGATCGGCGGGCCGGCGTCCTCGATCGCGTTCGCGCTCGCCCGGGACTACAACCCGCTGCACCGCGTGGGTACGGCCACCGGGGTGGTGAACGTCGGCGGGTTCGTGGCGATCACCGTCTCGGCGCTTGCGGTCGGCGTGCTGCTGTCGCTGTTCGAGCCACTCGGCGCGGCCACGGCGTTCCGGCTCGCCCTGCTCGCGGTCGTCGCCGTGCTGCTGCTCGGCCTGTGGCGCACCTCCGTGTGGTGGCGCCGGGCCCGGGCAGCGGTGTTCGACGCGGCCGCGCGCGGCGAGCAGGTGCCGGTGCGCATCCGGCGGCGGGCCTGGGACCTGGCGCCCGCCTGAGGTCCGCGGTTCTGCGAGGATGTCTCCTCGTGCCCCCCGCAGCGACCAAGCAGCGTGTCACCGTCCCGCCCGGCCTCGTCGTCGTCGACAAGCCCGCCGGGCTGACCTCCCACGACGTCGTCGCGCGGGTACGGCGGATCCTCGGCACCCGCAAGGTCGGCCACGCCGGCACGCTCGACCCGATGGCCACCGGCGTGCTCGTGCTCGGCATCGAGCGGGCCACGAAGCTGCTCGGCCACCTCGCGCTGGACACGAAGGCCTACCTCGCCACGATCTGCCTCGGCACCGCCACGACGACCGACGACGCGGAGGGCGACGTGCTGTCCACAGTGGACGCGTCCGGCGTGGCGGACGAGGCGATCGCGGCCGGGATCGGCAAGCTGACCGGGCACATCGAGCAGGTGCCGAGCGCGGTCAGCGCCGTCAAGGTGGACGGCAAGCGGGCCTACGCCCGGGTGCGCGCGGGGGAGGAGGTCACGCTCGCCGCGCGACCGGTCGAGGTGTCCCGCTTCGACCTGCTGGCGAGCCGCCGCGAGGGCGGGGTCGTGGAGCTGGACGTGATGGTCGAGTGCTCGTCGGGCACCTACGTCCGCGCGCTCGCCCGTGACCTCGGCGCGGACCTCGGCGTCGGCGGGCACCTGGGTGCCTTGCGGCGCACCAGGGTCGGCCCGTTCGACCTGCGCGTGGTGACCACTTTGGACAACCTGGCCGACGCGCCGGGCCTGTCGCTGACCATGGACGACGCCGTGGCCAAGGCGTTCCCGCGCCGTGACGTCGACGCCCGGTCCGCGAGCGCTCTGCTGCGCGGGCAGAAGCTGCCGGCCGCGGGCATCGCGGGCACGTACGGCGTGTTCGACCCGGCGGGCCACGCGGTCGCGCTCGCCGTGGACGAGGGCCCGGCGGCCCGCTCGCTGGTCGTCCTCACCCCCGCCTGAACCCACGCGTCGGGGTGGGGCTGGCCCCACCTCGAAACGGGGGTGCGCCGCATGGTCCGGGGCCGCCGCGGCGGCCAGGATCTGTTGCATGACAACGAGGATCTCCCGTCGAACCGTCCTGGCCGCCGGAGCCGCCGCTGGGGTGGCGGGGCTGCTCGCCCGGCCCGCGGCGGCCATGGCCCGGCCCCGCGACGGCGGCACCGCGCTCACCCACGTCACCGTCATCGACCCCGCGAGCGGGCGGGTGGCGCCGGACGTGACCGTCGTGCTCCGTGGCGACCTGATCACCGAGGTACGCCCCGGGCCCGCCCCGCACGGCGCGCGGGTCGTCGACCTGCGCGGCCGCTACCTGATCCCGGGCCTGGCCGACATGCACTCGCACGCCCAGGCCGAGGGCATCGACCCGGCGCTGAACATCGCCAACGGCGTCACCACGGTCCGCGACATGGCCGGCTCGCCGCTCGCCCGCGACTGGCGGGACCGCGTCGAGGCCGGCACGCTGCTCGGCCCGCGCTACACGCTCGGCTCGAAGATCATCGACGGCGCGCCGTCCGTGTGGGACCCCGCCTGGCTCGACGTCATCCAGGTCGCCGACGCCACGCAGGCCCGCCAGGCCGTCCGTGACCAGCAGGCCGCCGGCGCGGACTTCGTGAAGGTCTACTCGCGGGTGTCCCGCCCGGCCTACCGCGCGCTCGCGGCCGAGGCGCACCGGCGCGGCATCCCGTTCGCCGGCCACTGCCCCGACGAGGTGCCGCTGGAGGAGGCCGCGGACCTCGGACAGGCCAGCGTCGAGCACCTGTTCTGGACGCCGTTCGACACGTCACGCCGGGAGGCCGCCATCCGCGCGGAGATCGCCCGCATGCGCCTCGAGCTCGGCGACTACAGCGGCTGGTTCGCCGCGATCCACCCGCTCGAGATGGCCGCGGCAGGCTCCTACAGCCCGGCCAAGGCGCGCCGGCTCTACGCCAAGCTCGCCCGCCGCCGTACCGCTGCGGTGCCGACCCTCGCCATGCACCGCGGCCTCGACTTCGCCCGCGCGCTGGACATCGAGGCCGACCCGCGCAACAAGTACCTGCCCGCCTCGGCCGTCGACTCGATGGTGTTCGCCCGCGAGGAGCTCTACCTCGCCGACCGGCCGCCGGCGACCGACGGCGAGTGGGCCGCGATGTTCGCCCACCGGCTGGCGACCGTGGCGGACCTGCACGCGCACGACGTGCCGATCATGACCGGCACCGACACCGGCACGGTCGCGGTCTACCCGGGCTTCTCCGTGCACGACGAGCTCGCGCTGCTGGTCGAAGCCGGCCTGTCGCCCATGGCCGCCCTGCACGCGGCAACCGCGGCGCCCGCTCGCTTCCTCGGTGCCCGCACCGGCCGGATCGCCCCCGGGCACGCCGCCGACCTCGTCGTGCTCGACGCCGACCCGCTGCGCGACATAGCGCACACGACCCGCCTGTCTGGCGTGGTCGTGCGCGGCCGCTACCTCGGGCAAGACGAGCGGCTGGCGATCCTCGCCGAGGTCGAGCGGGTGGCCGCCAGCACGCCGGCGGATCTGCCGGTCGCCGCGGGTTGCCCGTGTCACACGCCGCACCGGGTGGCGCCTGCGTAGGGTTGAGGGCGTGCAACGGTGGCGCGGATTGGAGTTCATCCCGGGTAGCTGGGGACGCTGCGTGGCCACCATCGGGGTGTTCGACGGAGTGCACCTGGGACATCAGGAGCTGATCCGGCGCGCGGTCTCGCTGGCCGGTGAGCGCGGGGTGCCGAGCCTGCTCGTCACGTTCGATCCGCATCCGGCCGAGGTCGTGCGACCGGGCAGCCACCCCGCGCAGCTCACCACGCTGCGGCGCAAGGCGGAGCTCGTCGAGGAGCTGGGCGTGGACGTCTTCTGCGTGCTGCCGTTCACCCTCGAGCTGTCCAAGGTCCCGGCCGACGTGTTCGTGCACGAGGTGCTCGTGGAGCAGCTGCACGCGGCGGCGGTCGTGGTGGGGGAGAACTTCACGTTCGGGCACAAGGCGACCGGCAACGTCGAGCTGCTGACCCGGCTCGGGCACCGGTTCGGCTTCGCGGTCGAGGGCGCCAAGCTCGTCACCGTGCCCAACTCGACGCCGGCCGACGAGATCACGTTCTCCTCGACCTACATCCGCGCCTGCATCAACGCCGGCGACGTCACCGCCGCCGCGGCCGCCCTGGGCCGGCCGCACCGGCTGGAGGGCATCGTCGTGCGCGGCGACCGCCGCGGGCACGAGCTGGGCTTCCCGACCGCCAACCTGTCCACGCCGCGGTTCGCCGCGATACCCGCCGACGGGGTCTACGCGGGGCGCTTCTCCCTGCTCAACGCCCCCGGCCGCGAACCCCTCATGGCCGCTATGTCGGTGGGCACGAACCCGACGTTCTCCGGCCGCGAACGCCGTGTCGAGGCGTTCGTGCTCGACGTGGACGAGGACTTCTACGGCCAGCGGGTCGCCGTCGACTTCGTCACCCGCCTGCGCGACATGGAGCGATACGACTCCACCGAGGCCCTCCTCGAACAGATGCACCGGGACGTCGCGCAGACCCGTGAGCTGCTGAGCTGACGCTCTGTCACCCCTTCGGGGTCGCCCGAACACGTGCAGATGCGAACAGGTGTCGGGATTCACCTCGCAATTCGCACACGCCTGGCAAGATGCTCACGGACTCTGCTCTGCGGGGTCGGTGAGCGGGAACCAGGGGAGAGGCGAACGTGGAGGACCACAAGATCGTCCAGAGAAACCTCGCGCTCCAGCGCGAGTGGTACGGCGAGCCCCTTGGGGACCGGGTCCGCCGGCTGGTGGTCGCGTTCGACATCTCGCAGGCGTTCCTCGCCGACGTCCTCGGCATCAGCGCGCCGATGCTCAGCCAGGTCATGAGCGGCCGGCGGGCCAAGATCGGCAACCCGGCGGTGCTGGCCCGGCTCATCATGCTCGAGCGCAAGATCCTCGTGCCGGACGTGGCGGCCGGCAAGAAGGAAGCGATGATGCGCGCCCTGGAGGAGGTACGCGCCTCGCGACCCTCGGTGACCAGGGACAACCTGCCGGTGGACATCGGCCGCAACGACCGGGTCGCGGTCGCCGCGCTGCGCCGCGTGGCCGAGGCCGGTGACCTCACCGCCGCCGCGGGCCTGCTCAACGGCAAGTTCCCCGAGCTGGCCGACCTGCTGCGACGGGCGGGCCAACCCCAGTAGATGGTCCGCCTCTTCTCGGCTCTCGAACTGCCCGACCCCGTACGTGCCGAGCTCGCCGAACGCGTGCGCGAGCTCCGTGCGCAGGATGGCGAGCTGAGCTGGGTCCCGGCCGAGCGCTGGCACATCACGCTGGGCTTCTACGGCGACCGCGAGCACGTCGACCGGCGCGGCGCGTGGTTTCGCCGCCAGGCCGCCGGGCTCGCGGCGTCGCGGCTGCGGCTGCGCGGCGCGGGCCGGTTCCCCGGGGTGCTGTGGATCGGGGTCGACCCGATGGAGAGCCGGGACGCGGCCGCGCTGGACACGCTGGCCGGGGCGCTGAACGCGGACTGGAACGCGGACCGGAACGCGGACCGGTACGAGTTGACCGCGCACGTCACCGTGGCCCGGTGGCGGCGCGGGGCGGCCGGTACCCGCGGCGCGAGCCAGGCGGTGCGGGTGCTGGGCGATTTCCGCGGCAGCTGGTGGCACGCGGGCGAGGTGGTGCTGTTCCGCAGCGACCCGGCGACCGGCCAGAAGGGCGGGGCAGGGCCGGTGTACACCCCGCTGGCCCGGGTCCCGCTGGCCAGTCGGCGGGGCTGACAAACCACCTGCTAACCTCGATGTTTGGGTCCGGCTGCGGTCCGTGGCGGCCGGTACCTGCAATCCCGAGTTGCGGGACCGCACGGCACATCTCAAATCCGAGGAGAACACAGAGTGGCGCTGTCCACCGACCAGAAGAAGACCATCCTCGCCGAGTACGGGGTGCACGACTCCGACACCGGCTCGCCCGAGGCCCAGGTCGCGATGCTGACCAAGCGCATCAGCGACCTGACCGAGCACCTGAAGGTGCACAAGCACGACCACCACTCCCGCCGGGGCCTGTTGCTGCTGGTCGGCCGTCGACGCCGACTGCTCAACTACCTGACGAAGGTGGACATCGAACGCTACCGGTCGCTGATCCAGCGACTCGGCCTGCGCCGATAGACCCCATCGGGGGAGTGGCCGCCAAGGTCGCTCCCCCGACGTCTGTCAACAGAAAACCAAGGGCAAATGCGCACCGCGTACGGGGATCAGTTCGCCGGTCCTCGGTAGTGGCTCCCGGGCTCAGCTGGCGGTTCACCCGACCAAGCCCCGGGCGCTTCGATCGAAGACCGGCCTCGCGAGGATCCCGTGCCCAGCCCCGGATGGGGTGTGCGCGCCCGTGATAACGAGGAGTAACCAGATGACCGACTTCAGCGAAGCTGGAGTTCACGAGACCACTGCCGTGATCGACAACGGCACCTATGGCAAGCGCACGATCCGCTTCGAGACCGGCCGGCTGGCCCGCCAGGCCGCCGGCAGCGTCGTGGCCTACCTCGACGAGGAGACCATGCTGCTGTCCGCGACCACGGCGTCGAAGCACCCGAAGGAGCACTTCGACTTCTTCCCGCTGACCGTGGACGTCGAGGAGCGGATGTACGCCGCGGGCCGCATCCCCGGCTCGTTCTTCCGCCGCGAGGGCCGCCCGTCGACCGACGCGGTCCTCACCTGCCGGCTGATCGACCGCCCGCTGCGCCCGTCCTTCGTGGACGGCCTGCGCAACGAGATCCAGGTCGTCATCACCGTGCAGAGCCTCAACCCGCAGGACCCCTACGACGTCGTCGCGATCAACGCCGCGTCCGCGTCCACCCAGCTCTCCGGCCTGCCGTTCTCCGGCCCGGTCGGCGGTGTCCGGGTGGCCCTGATCGGTGAGCAGTGGGTCGCGTTCCCGACCTACGAGCAGCTCGAGAAGGCCGCCTTCGACATGGTCGTCGCCGGCCGCGTGGTCGCCTCGGGCGACGTCGCGATCATGATGGTCGAGGCCGAGGCCACCGGCAACGTGCTGGACCTGGTCGCCGACGGGGCGGTGGCGCCGACCGAGGAGGTCGTGGCGCAGGGCCTGGAGGCCTCGAAGCCGTTCATCAAGGTCCTGTGCGAGGCCCAGGCCCGGCTCGCCGAGGTCGCCGCCAAGGAGACCCGCGAGTACCCGACCTACCCGGCCTACCAGCCCGACGCGCTGGAGGCGGTCACCGCCGCCGTCAGCGACGAGCTGGCGCAGGCGCTGACCATCGCCGGCAAGCAGGAGCGCGAGTCCCGGCTGGACGAGATCAAGGCCGCGACCCTGGAGAAGGTCGGCGCGGTCGAGGGCGGCGCGTTCGAGGGCCGCGAGAAGGAGGTCGGCGCCGCGTTCCGGGCGCTGAACAAGAAGCTGGTCCGCCAGCGGATCCTGCGCGACAAGATCCGCATCGACGGCCGCGGCATCACCGACATCCGCCAGCTCTCGGCCGAGGTCGCGCTGATCCCGCGGGCGCACGGCTCGGCGCTGTTCGAGCGCGGCGAGACCCAGATCCTGGGTGTCACCACGCTGAACATGCTGCGCATGGAGCAGCAGATCGACTCGCTGTCCCCGGAGACGCACAAGCGCTACCTGCACCACTACAACTTCCCGCCGTTCTCCACCGGTGAGACCGGCCGGGTCGGCTCGCCCAAGCGGCGCGAGATCGGCCACGGCGCGCTCGCCGAGCGGGCGCTGGTGCCGGTGCTGCCCAAGCGCGACGAGTTCCCCTACGCGATCCGCCAGGTCTCCGAGGCGCTGAGCTCCAACGGATCGACCTCGATGGGCTCGGTCTGCGCGTCCACGATGTCGCTGCTCAACGCCGGTGTGCCGCTGAAGGCCCCGGTCTCCGGCATCGCCATGGGCCTCGTGTCCGACGAGGTCGACGGCGAGACCCGGTACGTGGCGATCACCGACATCCTCGGCGCCGAGGACGCGTTCGGCGACATGGACTTCAAGGTCGCCGGCACGAAGGAGATCGTCACCGCGCTGCAGCTGGACACCAAGCTGGACGGCATCCCGTCCGAGGTCCTCGGCAGCGCGCTGTCCCAGGCCCGCGACGCCCGGCTGACGATCCTCGAGGTGATGGCCGAGGCGATCGACAAGCCGGACGAGATGAGCCCGTACTCGCCGCGCGTCACCAGCGTGAAGATCCCGGTCGACAAGATCGGCGAGGTGATCGGACCCAAGGGCAAGATGATCAACTCGATCACCGAGCAGACCGGCGCGGACATCTCGATCGAGGACGACGGCACGATCTACGTCGGCGCGTCGGACGGTCCGTCCGCGGACGCGGCGATCGACATGATCAACGCCATCGCCAACCCGCAGCTGCCGAAGATCGGCGAGCGGTTCCTCGGCACGGTGGTCAAGACCGCCGCGTTCGGTGCGTTCGTGTCGCTGCTGCCGGGCAAGGACGGCCTGGTGCACATCTCCAAGCTGGGCAACGGAAAGCGCATCGGCAAGGTCGAGGACGTCGTCAAGGTGGGCGACAAGCTCCGCGTGGAGATCGCCGACATCGACCAGCGCGGCAAGATCAGCCTGGTGCTGGTCAACGAGGACGCCGACAAGGCCGACGCCCCGTCCGACCAGCAGGCCGACGAGCCCGCGAAGGCCTAGTTTCGTTGTGAGCAACGGAAGCACCCGGGTCCTGGAGCGGGCCGGCGGTGGGTGCGTGGTCAAGCGCACCGTGCTGCCCGGTGGCCTGCGCGTCATCACCGAGCAGGTCCCGGGTGTCCGGTCGGCCTCGGTCGGCATCTGGGTAGGTGTCGGCTCCCGCGACGAGCAGCAGTCCGTCGCGGGTGCCGCGCACTACCTGGAACACCTGCTGTTCAAGGGAACCACGCGGCGCTCGGCGGTGCGGATCGCCGAGGAGATCGACGCGGTCGGCGGTGAGCTCAACGCGTTCACCGCCAAGGAGCACACCTGCTACTACGCGCACGTGCTCGACACCGACCTGCCGCTCGCGATGGACCTCGTGTCCGATGTGGTCTTCGACGCCCTGCTGGCGGAGAAGGACATGGAGACCGAGCGCAGCGTGGTCCTCGAAGAGATCGCCATGCGCGACGACGATCCCGAGGACCTGCTGCACGACGCGTTCGTCGAGGCGTTGCTGGCCGGCCACCCGCTCGGCCGGCCGGTGCTCGGTACCGAGCAGTCGATCAGCTCGATGAGCCGGACGTCGCTGCACGGGTTCTACCGGCGCCGCTACGCGATGCCCCGCATGGTGCTCGCGGCGGCGGGCAACATCACGCACGGCGAGGTGCTGCGGCACACCCGCCGGCTGCTGCGCGACCGGCTCGTCGGCGACCGCCCGCCGGGCGGCCCGCGGGCCGGGCGGGCGCGGGTGGCCGCGCCGCAGAAGCTCGTGCTGCACACCGACGACACCGAGCAGGCGCACCTGATGCTCGGCGTCCGCGCGCTGGCCCGCCACGACGAGCGCCGCTGGGTGCTGGGCGTGCTGAACGCCGCGCTGGGCGGCGGGATGAGCTCGCGGCTGTTCCAGGAGGTCCGGGAACGGCGCGGCCTCGCGTACCAGGTGTACTCGTCGGTCGCGTCCTATGCGGACACCGGCCACCTGTCGGTCTACGCGGGTTGCCAGCCCGACCGGCTGGGCTCGGTGGCCGGCGTCGTGCACGAGGTACTCGGTGACGTGGCCCGCGACGGCCTGGCCGACGACGAGGTGGCGCGAGCGAAGGGGCAGCTGCGCGGCAGCCTCGTGCTCGGTCTCGAGGACACGAGCTCGCGGATGTCACGGATCGGCAAGGGCGAGCTGGCCTACGGCGAGTACCTGACCGTGGAGCAGACGCTGGCGCGCATCGAGGCCGTGACGGCCGAGGAGGTCGCCGCGCTCGCCGGGCAGCTGCTGGCCCGTCCGGTCGCGACCGCGCTCGTGGGTCCCTACGCCCACCCCGAGGACGTGCCGGCCGAAGTGGTGAGGTGAGCGTCGTGGGTGAGATTCGCGTGGGCGTCCTGGGCGCCAGTGGCCGGATGGGCGCGGAGGTCGTCCGCGCGGTCGGCGACGCCGCGGACATGACGGTGGTCGCGCGGGTCGACCCCACGCTGTTCGACCCCGAGCCGGGCGACCGTGGCGACGAGATGTCCGACCTGCCGGGCAAGGGCACCCACGTGGTGGTCGACTTCACCCGCCCCGACGTGGTGCTGGACAACATCCGCTTCTGCGTCGAGCACGGCATCCACTGCGTGGTCGGCACGTCCGGCTTCGACCAGGCGAAGCTGGACACCGTGCGGCAATGGCTGGCGTCGAAGCCGGACGTGGGTGTGCTGATCGCGCCGAACTTCGCGCTGGGCGCGGTGCTCTCGATGCACTTCGCGGAGGTGGCGGCGAGGTTCTACCCGTCGGCGGAGATCATCGAGCTGCACCACGCGGGCAAGCTCGACGCCCCGTCGGGCACCGCGGCCCATACGGCACGGCTCATCGCGGAGTCCCGCAAGGCAGCAGGCCTGGGCAAGCCCCCGGACGCCACCGAACAGGGCCTCGACCGCGCCCGAGGCGCAACGGTGGACGACGTCCACGTCCACTCGGTCCGGGCCCTGGGCCTGGTCGCTCATCAAGAGGTCCTGTTCGGCGGCGTGGGCGAGACGTTGACGATCCGCCACGACTCCATGGACCGAACGAGCTTCATGCCAGGCGTGCTGATGGCCGTGCGAGCGATCCAGCACCGCCCCGGCCTGACGGTGGGCCTGCATCACCTGATGGCTCTATAGGCGCCGCTGATCAGCGCCCCTGGCGGCCCGGGAGCGGGTGGTGGCTTCGGGTTCGTGCCGTCTGGCATCGTGCAAGTTGCGCCGTTTGCTTTGCCCTGCTACGCCAGTCGGCAGGTGTGCCAGGGAAAATCACGCGCTAGCGTCGAAGGCTGTCAGTAGCTAACCAACTCCCGTCTGTTCGTGCGAAAGTCCCACCCTGCCATCGTCACCGGGACCCGCGCGCGATGAGGGCCGGGCGAGGGGACCGGGTGAGCTCGCGCGCGGGCTCGCCCCAGCTCGCTGTGCCTGAAACAAGCGTGGATCGCGGCTGCGATGGGGACATCCGAAGGGAATCACCCATGGCACAACCCGATCCGAGGGCACCCACGTCGGCCGAGACGTCGTGGTTCTGCTGCGGTGCCGCCTGGGGCCCGTGCGGCTCCGCCGGCGGTGGCGCGTGTGGCAACTGCAAGTCCGGCAGCATGCACTGCGCCTGGCCGAACACCTCCGACGCCTGCTTCGCCATCACCCGCCCCGACACCTGCGGCGACAACCTGCTGCGCCAGACCTGCGGGCACACGTTCTTCGTGAAGGGCCTGTGCGGCTCCACGGAGATCTCCGTGAAGATCGCGGACTGCGGCCCGCAGACGGACCTGTGGTGCGGCGAGCGCTCGTGCTGCTCGGGCAACTGCGCCACCGACCGGCTGCTCGACCTGACGCCCGCGGCGTACAGCGCGATCGGCAACCTGTCCAGCGGCATCATGCCGATCACGGTCCACAGCTGAGGAGGGGGACGACATGGATGCGTTGGGGCGCAGGAAGTTCCTCAGTAGCGCGGTACTCGGCACCGCGACCGTCGTCGGGGCCAGCTCGCTCGGCTCGTTCGCCCCGGAGGCGGCGGCCGCGGCGCGGCACTCGGCGGGCGCGGGCGACGTGGATCCGAACTTCGTCGAAGGCCGGATCGTCAGCGCCAAGCCGGGCATGCTGCTCGTCACGAGCGCGGACAAGAGCATGCACCAGATCCACCTGACCGGAGCCACCAGCGTGTGGAAGCTGCGCCCGACGACCTCGGACGCCGCCAAGGTCGGCGACGGTCTGTACGCCCGCGGCGTGCGCATGGCGGACGGCACGCTCGCGGCCGACGCCGTCTGGCTGAACATCGTCAACCTGACCGTGCACATCACGTCCATCGGCCGGGACATGATGCACCTCGACCACCACGGCGACCGCATCGTCGGGCACGTCATCGCGGGCACCACCGCGGCGGTCTACAACAGCACGCCCGCGGTCAGCGACCTGTCGCTGCTGCAGGTGGGCAAGCACGCACAGGTGATCGGCGCCTGGCGCCCGGACACCAACGAGGTCGACCTGGCCACCGTCTACGCGGCGGCCTGACCCAACCCCGGCCGGCCACCCCCGCCAGTCGCGCGGCGGGGGTGGTACGGCCGGACCCCGGACTGGAGGACACACCGGTGATCGAATCAGTGTTCGCGCCGCTGGCGAGCGTCCAGCAGGCCCTGCTCGGCGGCGTGCTGCTGTGGGCGTCGGTCGTGAAGCTGCGCAAGCCCGAGGCCGCGCGCCGGTCGGCGCTCAAGCGGATCGTGGGGGAGCGGCACGTGCTGACCGCGTACCGCGCGGTGGCCGGCGTCGAGCTCGTGGTCGGGGCGCTGCTCGTGGCGCCGCCGGCCGTCGCGCTGGAGGCATACGTGGCCGTCGGGCTGAGCGTGGGCATGCTCGGGTACCTGACGTACGCGAAGGTCGTCGCACCCGAGTCGAGCTGCGGTTGCCTGGGGGACAAGGAAACCCCGGTCCAGGCGCGCGGCTTCCTGCGGGCCGGCATGCTCGTCGTGGCCGGCGTGCTCGCGGCGTACGGCACGGCATGGTGGCCCGCCGCGGTCGCCGACCATCCATTCGCGACGGTCGGGTTGCTGGCCGCCGAGGTGGCGCTCGTGGTCGTGCTGTCGCCCGAGCTGGACCACCGCTGGCTGCTGCCGCTGCGCCGCTGGCGGGTCCGGCTGGCGCATCCGCTGGCGGGTGGGCCGGCCGTGATCCCGCTCGAGTCGAGCGTGCAGCAGCTGCTCAAGAGCGACGCGTACCGGTCGGTGGCCGACCAGCTGCGGTCGGACCTGCTGGACTCCTGGGAGGAGGACGGCTGGCGGATCCTGGCCTACGCCGCCCGCACCGAGGACGGCCCGGCGACCGCGGTCTTCGCCGTCCCGCTGCGGGACTACCGGCCGGACGACGTCCGCGTGGCGCTCGTCCCCGAGTCGGCGGAGGCACTCACCAGCTCGTGAGGTAGATCAGGTCGAACCCGTCGAGCCCGCGTCCGTCCAGGGCCTCGGCGCGGACCAGCCCGGCCCGCGCCGCGACCCGTCGCGAGGCGACGTTCTCCGGTCGCACGCGGGCCACGACGGGGTACTCGGGCAGGTGCCCGGTGGCCCACTCGACGACGGCCGTCGCCGCCTCCCCGGCGACGCCGTCGCCCCAGGCCGCGGGGTCGAGCCGGTAGAAGAGGTTGAGGATCCGCCGGTCGCGGAACGTCATGAACTTGACCCCGCAGAACCCCAGCGGCCCGGCCTGGCGGCGCACGACGTAGTAGCCGAACCCGTGGCGGCGCCAGTGCTCGTCCCAGTACTCGAAGAGCCCGGCCGCCTCGGCCCGCGTGGCGAGTGCGTCCGAGGGGTTGTGCGCGCAGGCGCGGGGCTCGCTGTGCACGGCGAGGATCGCGTCGATGTCGTCGGGTCGCGGGCGGCGCAGCGACAGCCGCGGGGTGCGCAGCTCCGCCGGGGCGCCGGCGGTCAGAGCATCCAGCCGGCGAACAACGCGGGTGAGGCGGCGACCGCGCTGAACCGGATGAACCGGCCCAACAGGCCGGCGCTCAGGAACGCCGACAGGCTCATCCGGACCATGCCGGCCAGCACCGACGTCGCCATGAACGGCGGGAGGCCGAGCACCGAGCTCACGCCGTACGTGCCGACCATCCAGCGCGGGTGCCGGCGGCACTTCTCGCGCAGCGTCTCCACCCAGCCGCGGACCCGCTTGGTCCGCAGCTGCCAGCGCAGCCGGCGCGCGCTGGGCACGCCGGGCTCGCGCCGCCGGTGCATCCAGTGCGGGAGGTGCAGCTGGCCCTTGGCCGCGTAGTAGTACACGAGCTTGCCGCCGACCTGCCCGACCGCGACCACGGCCCCGAGCGCGAGCCACGGGATGTGCGGCTTCTGCACGGCGAGGCCGACCAGGAAGATCTCGATGCTGAGGAGCGGCAGGAGCGCGGAGCCGAAGGCGACACCGAGGGTGACGCACAGCCACGCAAACACCAGATAGCTCCAAGCCTTCGACGACGCCCGACGGCGCCGACAGCGTACGTGTTAGGAATACGTGTCGTCGGTCATACCAGTTCAATGCGTAGCGTCCCGGTGAGCCGGACTTCGCGCAGCGGTCGCCCGCCCGCGTCCAGCGTGCGGACCGTGCCGTCGGCTACCCAGCCGGCCCGGTCGTAAAACCCGAGGGTCGCCTTGTCCGGTTCGGGCACCCACGCAATGCCGCGTGTCGAGCCGGCCGCACGCATCGCCTCGCCGGCGCGTGCGAGCAGCCGTCCGCCGTGCCCGCGCCGGCCCCACCTCGGCTCCACCAGCACGGTGCTGACCAGCGCGACCGTGGCCGAGTCCTTCGCCGGCGACCCGTCCGCGCCCGCGGTCTCGTCCTCCGGCGCCAACCCGGCCGCGCAGAAGCCCACGATCCAGTCACCCTCGACGGCCACCAGCACCTGCGCCGGGCCCTGCTCGATGGTCTGCCGCCAGGTCAGCTCCGCCTCCTCGGCGTCCAGACCGGCCAGGATCTCCGCCGGCAGCAGGTCGGCATACGCGGCGCGCCAGGTGTCCAGCTGGATCCTGGTGATCTCCGCGGCGTCGCTCGGCTCGGCGGGGCGGACGGTGGCATCGGCCATGCCCGCAACCTACCGGTGCAACCGCGTGCGCGGCCGCGAGGCCGGGACGTACCCTCTCTGCTCGTGACCGCAGTCTCCGTCCCCGGCTACGAGATCCTCGACCCGCTGGGGCGGGGCGGTTTCGGCGTCGTCTACCGCGCCCGGCAGGTCACGATCGACCGCGAGGTCGCCATCAAGGTCGACACCCGGGTCATCCTCGACGACCGCGACCAGCGGCGGTTCCTCCGCGAGGTGCGCGCCGCCGGGCGGCTGTCCGGCCACCCGCACGTGGTGGAGCTCTACGACGCCGGTGTGCTGCCCGACGCGCGGCCCTACCTGGTGATGGAGCTGTGCCCGGGCGGCTCGCTCGCCGATCGCGAGCGGTTGCCGGAGCGCGAGGTCGTCGACATCGGGCGCAAGATCTGCGACGCGCTCGGCGCCGCGCACGACCTCGGCGTGCTGCATCGCGACATCAAGCCGGGCAACATCCTCGTCAAGCGGTACGGCACGGTCGCGCTCGCCGACTTCGGCCTCGCCGCCGTCGTCGAGGCGGGCCGGGACTCGTCGGTGACGCTCGCCGCGCTGACTCCGGCCTACGCCGCGCCCGAGGCGTTCCACCTGCACCCGCCGACCGTGCAGTCGGACGTCTACGCGCTGACCGCCACTCTTTACACGCTGCTGACCGGCGTGCCGCCGCGCTTCCCGGCCGAGGGCGACCTGAGCGTGCCCGAGATCGTCCGCCGCCACGACACGCCGGTCGACGACATCCCCGGCATCGCGCCGGAGCTGATGGCGATCCTGCGCCGCGGCCTGGCGAAGGACCCGGCGCACCGCTATCCGGAGGCCGCCGCGCTGGCCGCCGACCTGAGCCGGCTCTCGTTCGGTGAGCAGAGCGGGCCGCGCCACGCGGTCACCCAGGCCGTGACGACGGTGGCCGCGCCGCGTCCGTCGGTCCCGCCGCTGTCCCCGCCGGTCGGGGTGCCGCAGTCCCCGCCGCCGGGACCGCCGCGGTCCGGGCCGCCCCGCGGGCCGTCGGGACCGCCGTCGCCGCCCTACGGCGCGCCGCGATCCGCGCCGCCGCCCCACGGGCGTCCGCCGCACCCGTCGGCCCCGTCCGCGCAGTACCCGCCCTCCGGACCGGTGCCGCTGCACGCGCCGACCGGTCCGCCGCCCCGGCCGCGGCACCGTGCCCTGGTCGTGGCGGGCGCCGCGCTCGTGGCCGCGCTCCTCGTGCTGGCCGGCGTGTGGTTCTTCGCCCTCCGCGACATCGGCGCCGAGTCGGGTGACGACCGGGCGGCGACCGGCTCCGGCGGCGGTGCGACCGCGGTCGCGAGGGATGGCGACGGCGACGGCGACGGCGACACGCAGCGGTTCGGCGTGCCGACCGTGACCGAGGACTGCCCCGCCGCGGCCGTTCCCGGTGCCGGCGCGCGGTGCACGAAGCGCGCGCAGTGCTGGAGCGGGATCGTGCTGATCCAGGGCCAGGTCGGCAGCATCCGCGAGCTGGACTGCGGCGCGGAGCACGTCTACGAGACGTTCGCGATCGCGGCCATGCCGGCGGCGGTCGTCGACCCGTACCAGGACCAGCTGGCCGCGGACGCGTCCGTGCAGGCGGTCTGCTCGGTGCAGACCATGCTGGCCACGCGGTTCGGCGACGCGCGCAAGTACGGCGCGGACAAGTGGTCGATCGACATCCTGCCGCCGACGCCGGACGACCTCGCGACGGGCCGTGACATCTACCGCTGCGTCGCCACGCTCACGGGGATCGAGGGCGTCACCGGATCGGCATTCCGACCGCACTGAGTAACCAGCGATTTTTTGTCGGTGGTTCGTGCAATCGTGTGCGACGTGGGCAGGACCGCTATCGACAGACCCGTGACCAGCACCGGCGCCGACTGGCTCGCGTGGGCCGCACTCGGCGTCGTGTACGTGGTGTGGGGCTCCACGTACCTCGCCATCCGGTTCAGCGTGGAGACCATGCCGCCGATGCTGTCGGCCGGCGCGCGCTTCCTCGCGTCCGGGATCCTGTTATGCGTGGCCGTGCTCGCGTTCGCGGGCCCGCGTGGCTTCCGCATGACCAGGGCGCAGTTCGGCACCGCGACGCTGGTCGGCCTGCTGCTGCCCGCGTGGGGCAACGGCCTGGTCGTCATCGCCGAGCAGCACGTGGCCTCCGGCCTCGCGGCGCTGCTGGTCGCGTCCATCCCGCTGTACGTGGTGGTGCTGCGCCGGCTCATCGGCGAACGGCCGCCGGCGGTGACGCTCGTGGGCGTGCTGATCGGGGTGGTCGGCCTCGCGGTCCTGCTGCTCGCCGGCCCGGTCCCGGGCGCGCACGGGTCGGCGTGGTGGGGGCCGTGGCTGGTGGTGCTCGCGGCGCTCGGGTGGGCCACCGGCACCGTCGCCGGCTCGCGGTTGCCGACGCCGCCGAACCCGCTGACGTTCTCCGCGGTCGGCATGCTCGTGGGCGGCGCCGCGCTGACGGCGGGCGGGTTCGTCACGGGTGAGCCGGTCGACCTGGCCGCGGTGAGCCGGAGCTCCTGGCTCGCCTGGGGCTACCTCGTGCTGTTCGGCGCGTTCGCGTTCAGCGCGTACGTGTTCGCGCTGCGCCGGCTACCGGTGTCGACGGTGGCCACCTACGCGTACGTCAACCCGGTGATCGCCGTGCTGCTGGGCATCCTGCTGGCCGGCGAGCGGTTCGGCCCGGCGCAGCTCGCGGGCGGCCTGGTCGTGGTGTGCGCCGTCGTGCTCGTGGTCCGGGCGGAGAACCGGGCATCCCGTAAAACCGTTGTCCCGGAAGGAACTCCTCGATGACCTCCACCATCGGCCCCGACGCGGCCCGCCGGATCGCCCTGGCGGCACAGGGTTTCGCGGACGCCCGGCCCGCCGGCGAGATCACCCGCCGGCATCTGGGCCGGGTGCTCGACCGCGTCCGGCTGATCCAGCTGGACTCGGTGAACGTGGCGGTGCGCGCGCACTACATGCCGCTGTTCAGCCGGCTCGGGCCGTACCCGGCGGCGCTGGTCGATGACGCGGCGTGGACGCACCGCGCGCGGCGGCCGCGGTTGCTGGTGGAGTACTGGGCGCACGAGGCGAGCCTGCTGCCCGTGGACGACTGGCGGTTGTTCCGGTGGCGGATGCGTAGCTACGAGCAGCGGCTGGGGGAGCGGTACGGGAAGCTGCTGAAGGACTCCCCGGGCCTGTTCGACGACGTGCTCGCGGCGGTGAAGGACCTGGGCCCGGTCGGCGCCGGCCCACTCGAGGCGGAGCTCGGCCTGGCCGGCCGGCGGGCCGGGGGTGGCTGGTGGAACCGGTCGTCGGTCAAGCACGCGTGCGAGTACCTGTTCGCGGTGGGGGAGCTGACGACGGGTGCGCGGCGGGGCTTCCAGCGCCTGTACGACCTGCCGGAGCGGGTGCTGCCTCCGCAGGTGCACGCCGCCCCGGAACTGTCCACGCAGGACGCGATCCGCGAGCTGACCCGCCGCGCCGCGACCGCGCACGGCATCGCCACGGAGCCGGACCTGCGCGACTACTACCGCATCAGGCCGCCGGAGCTGAGCAGGCAGGCGGTGGCCGAGCTGGTGGAGGAGGGTGCGCTCGAGGAGGTCACGGTGACCGGCTGGCCGCACCCGGCGTACGTGCACGTCGACGCCCGCCGCCCGCGCCGCGTGCACGGCCGGGCCTTACTGTGCCCGTTCGACCCGCTGATCTGGGAACGCGCGCGGACCGAACGCGTCTTCGGCTTCCACTACCGCATCGAGATCTACGTGCCGGAGCCCAAGCGCGTGTACGGCTACTACGTGTTCCCGTTCCTGCTCGACGGCGAGCTCGTGGCCCGGGTCGACCTGAAGACGGACCGGCAGGCCGGAGTGCTCCGGGTGCGCGGCGCGTTCGCGGAGCCGACCGCGCACGCGCCGCGGGTGGCCGCGGAGCTGGCCGCGGAGCTCCAGGTGATGGCCGAGTGGCTCGGCCTGGACAAGGTCGTCGCCGACGATCGCGGTTCGCTGGCGCGGGCCTTGCGTGCCGTCCTTCGTTAGGGCGGCGGTCGACCCGGCGAGGCGTTCCGGCTCGCGCCGTTCCTGACCATCGAGCCGGCGGTGGTGCCGGTGGCGTATCGGGCGGGGTGGCCGACGATCGCGGGTCGCTGGCGCTCGCCTTGCGGGCTGTCCTTCGCTAGGGGTGGCCGACCCGGGGCCGCGCCGGCGGGGCGTTCGGGCTCGCGCGGTTCCTGAGTATCGAGTCGGCGGTGGTGCCGGTGGTGTATCGGGGCCGGGGTGGTCGACGATCGCGGGTCGCTGGCGCGGGCTTTGCGTGCCGTTCTTTGCTAGGGCGGGGTCGTGCTGGCGGGGCGTTCCCGGCTCGCGTCGTTGCTGTTGCTCGGCGCCTCGATCGTCGTCGCGCGGTTCCTGAGCCTCGCGTCGGTGGCGTATCGGGGCCGGGGGTGGCTGGCGTTGGCGCGGGTGGGCGGAGGCAGCGGTGGCTGGCGCAAGCAAGAAGAGGCCGGGTGGTGCGCGACTCCGCGTGCCACCCGGCCTCCTCTATCCCCCTTCATATCCCGAGATCGGTCCCCCAACCGACCTCGAACTCAGTCCACCGCGGTGGTGACCAGGGCCGAGCCCGAGCCCGTCCGGCCCCGCACGTGCAGCGCCGGCGCCGACGACGGTGGCGTCGACGACAGGTCCAGGTCGCTCTGGGCCTCGCCGGAACCCGACGACAGGTCGATCTCCGCCGGGCTGCCCGCGCGGACGCCGACCCGGATCGCGCCCGAGCCGGTGTGCAGCTCCACCTGGCCGGCCGCGGCGTCGGCGATCGTGACGTTGCCGCTGCCCGTGCGGGCCAGCACGTCCGACGTCACGGCGCCCAGCCACACGTCGCCGCTGCCGGTGACCACCGTGCTCACGCCGCCGACCGACGTGACCTCGACGTCGCCGCTGCCCGTCTTGGCCCGCACGCCCGCCGCCATCGGGCCCAGGCGCACCACGCCGGAACCCGTGTCGACCTTCGCGCTCCCCGCGGCCTGGTCGGCGCTCACCCGGCCGGAGCCGGTCGCGAGCTCCAGGCGGCCGGCCGCACCGGTGACGTCGAGATCCCCGGAGCCGGACTTCGCCGTGACATGGCTGTCCAGCGGCGCCTGCACCGACACCGCGACCGCCACGTTGCGCAGCTGCATGTCCTTCGACGTGCGCACCACCAGCCGGCCACCGGTGAAGTCGATCCGCGTCTGGCGCACGGCCTCCGCCGCCAGGCTGACCGGCGCCTCCTCGGCCCCCTGGCCGAACTGCGTGTTGATCCAGCTCATCAGGTTCGACACGCCCATCGCGAACGGGCTCGCGCCGGACGGGTCGTGCCGCACCTCGACGTGCACGCCGGGCTCGTCCACGAGCCGCACATCGATACGCCCCGGCCCGGTCGACACGTCGAGCTCGACCGGCCCCTCCGCGTCGAAGCTCTGCCGCCGGACGACGTCCTCGGCTTCCTCGGTCATCTGCCTCACCCCTCGTACCAACCGTGCACGCGGGACGACGAGCCGCTCCCGCCCTTGTGCTCCTGCGCCCACTCCTGCCAGCCGTACCGGCCCCAGTCCTTGCCGCGCTTGCCCTTCCCGTGCAGCGCGCCCTGAACCGCCTGCTGCACGAAGGTGTTCAGCGAGACGCCCTGTGCCGAGGCGGCCTGCTCGGCCTTGCTCTTCAGCTGCTCGAACAGCCGCAGCGTCATGCGGCTCATGTCGCCGCCCTCGTCCGGCGGCGGCAGCTGCTCGTCGCGCGGCGGCTCGTGGGCCGGCCCGGTGCCGGTGACGACCACCTGGACGTCCCGCCCGTCGAGCCGGACGTCCACGACGTGGTCGTCCAGCGAGGCGGTGACCTCGGCGGCCAGGTCGGACAGTGCGTTCATGATCGCCAGCCGGGCGGCTGGGTCCAGCGCGGCGGCCAGCACCGCGGCCGCGCGCCGGGTGTTCTCGTCGCCGGCGGAGGCTGCCGTGGTGAGGTCCTCCCGCATGGCGGCGACGTACGGTGTGAGATCCATGATGTCACTATGACACCACGTCTGACATCATGCAAGGACGAATGGCGTCACCGTGATGTCACCGAGAATACGCGCGTTGCGCTGGCCTGCCGCCGACCTCGCGCCGGTTAGAGTTCGGGGCATGACGGAGACCGTGTCCCCGAAGGTGCAGCTCGTCGCCAAGACGGAGTTCTTCCCGCCCGCCGAGGTGCCCTGGTCCACCGACGCGGACGGGGGCGAGGCGCTCGCCGAGTTCGCCGGCCGAGCCTGCTACCAGTCGTGGAAGAAGCCCAACCCGGCGACCGCCACGAACGCCGGGTACCTGCGGCACATCCTCGAGGTCGGCCACCTGTCGGTCCTCGAACACGGCACCGTCAGCTTCTACATCACCGGCATCTCGCGCAGCCTCACGCACGAGCTGATCCGGCACCGGCACTTCTCCTACAGCCAGCTCTCCCAGCGGTACGTGCCGGAGAAGAACGCGATGATGGTCGAGCCCGAGGTCATCGCCGGCGACCCGGTGCTGCACGAGAAGTTCCTCAAGGCCGCCGAGGCGAGCGTCGCCGCCTACACCGACCTGCTGCAGGGGCTCGAGGAGCGTTTCGCCGACGTCCCCAACGCGACGCTGCGCCGCAAGCAGGCCCGCCAGGCCGCCCGCGCGGTCCTGCCCAACGCGACCGAGACTCGCATCGTCGTCACCGGCAACTACCGCGCATGGCGCCACTTCATCGCGATGCGCGCGAGCGAGCACGCCGACGTCGAGATCCGCGAGCTCGCCGTGGAATGCCTGCGGCAGCTGCACAAGGCGGCCACGAACGTGTTCGACGACTTCGTGATCTCCACGCTCCCGGACGGCACCGAGGTCGCCTCCAGCCCGTTCGTGACCGAGGGCTGACATCGTGAAGAGGCTTGTCGTCGACGTCCGCGGCGGCGACTACTCGGTGCTGCGCCTGCCGCCGGGCACCGCGCCCGACCCCGCCCTGTTCCGCGTCGGCGGCGTGACGGTCGTGTCCGTGATCAGCGGGCCGGACGGCGTCACCGTCGTCTGCCCGACCCGCGTCGCGCCCGCGTCCGAGGTCCGCGAGGACGGCTGGCGCCTGCTGTCGGTCCGCGGCCCGCTGGAGTTCGCGCTCACCGGGATCATGGCCGCCCTCTCCGGCGAGCTCGCCGCGGCCGGGGTGAGCCTGTTCGCCGTCTCGACCTACGACACCGACCACGTGCTCGTGCAGTCCGACGACCTCGAGCGGGCCGTGCGTGCCCTGCGCGAGGCCGGTCACGAGGTCGGTCCGCTCTAGCCGGGAGCGGGGAACTCCGCCCGCACGCCCAGGAGCCGGACCGGCCGGTCGTCGGCGAAGCGGTCCAGCACCTCGAGAGCCGCCTCCTCGATGGCCGCGGCCGAGCTCGTGGGCGCGGGCAGCGTCATGCTCCGGGTGTGGGTGAAGAACGGCGCGAACCGCACCTTCACCGCGACCCGGGCCGCCGGCCGGCCTTCCGCCACGACGTCCTCGGCCACCCGCCGCGCCAGCACCGCCACCTCCGCCGCGATGTCCGACGGCGAGGTGAGGTCCGCCTGGAACGTCGTCTCCCGGCTGCGCGAGCGCGCCACGTACGGCGTGCTCCGCACGGTCGTGCTCCCGGCGCCCAGCGCGAGCGTCCGCAACCACGGCCCGGTCGTCGGGCCGAGCCGCCCGGCGAGCACGGCCGGGTCGGCCCGCGCCAGCTCCGCGACCGTCGTGTACCCGAGCTCGGCGAGCTTGCGCGCGGTCTTGCGGCCGATGCCCCACAGCGCGTCGGTCGGCCGGTCGGCCATCACCTCGACCCAGTTCTCCCGCGTCAGCTCGAACACCCCGGCTGGCTTCGCGAACCCGGTCGCGAGCTTCGCGCGCAGCTTGTTGTCGCCGATCCCGACCGAACAGGACAGCCGCGTCCGCGCGAGCACGGCCCGCTGGATCTCCCGCGCCAGCGCCCACGGATCCGCCGTGGCCGCCCCGAGGAACGCCTCGTCCCAGCCCAGCACCTCGACCTCGGCGTCCAGCGAGCGCAGGGTGTCCATCACGACCACCGACGCCGCCTCGTACGCGGGTGCGTCGGTGGCCAGGAACACCGCGTCCGGGCACTTGCGGGCGGCCAGCCGCATCGGCATCCCGGAGTGCACGCCGAACTCGCGTGCCTCGTACGACGCCGTGGCCACGACCGACCGCTGCGTGGGATCGCCCGAGCCGCCGACGACCACGGGCCGGCCGGCGAGTTCGGGGCGCCGCAGTACCTCGACCGCGGCGATGAACTGGTCGAGGTCGACGTGGAGTAGCCAAGCCGCCATGACGACAGTGTGGCGCGCGTTAGCATTCCGCGCGTGACCCAGCCGGAACACGACCAGACGACCCAGCACACGACCCGGCAGACCGGCTCCCCGCCCCGGACGATCGCCGGGCGCTACGTCGTGCTCGAGGAGATCGGGCGCGGCGGCATGGGCATCGTCTGGCTCGCCGAGGACCGCACGATCGGCAGACGCGTCGCGATCAAGGAGCTGCACCTGCCCGCCGGCGTGCCCGACGACGAGCGCAAGATCCTCGAGGAGCGGGTGCTGCGCGAGGCCCGCACCGCGGGCCGGCTCAACGACCCGGGCGTGGTCACGGTGTACGACGTGGTCCAGGAGACCGGCAACACCTACATCGTCATGGAGCTGATCCAGGCCCCGACCCTGTCGGCGATCGTGGGCCGCCAGGGGCCCATGCCGCAGGAGCAGGTCGCCCGGCTGGCCGAGCAGCTGCTCTCCGCGCTGGAGGCCGCGCACGCGGCGGGGGTGGTGCACCGGGATGTGAAGCCCAGCAACATCATGGTGCTGGCGAACGGTCGGGTGAAGCTGACCGACTTCGGCATCGCGCAGTCCACCGACGATCCGCGGCTGACCACCAGCGGCGTGCTGGTCGGCTCACCCAGCTACATCGCGCCGGAGCGGCTGCGTGGCGCCGAGGCGGACGCCGGGTCGGACCTGTGGGCTCTCGCCGCCGTGCTGTTCTACGCCGTGGAGGGCCACTCGCCGTTCGAGCGCTCCTCCACCGCGGCCACCATGCACGCCATCCTGAACGAGGTCCCCTACCTCACGCGCAGCCAGGGCCCGCTCGCCTCGGCGATCATGGGCCTGCTCAACAGCACGCCGCAGGCCCGGCTGTCCGCCACCCAGGTGCGCGGCCTGATCGCGCAGGCGACGAACACGCCGCCGAGCGGCACGCGGACGGCGATGTTCAACGGCGCCGGCTACCCCGGCGGTACCGCGATGCTGCCCGGTCCCAATGCGACGCAGCTCGCCACCGGGCCGAACCCCGCGGCCCCGCCGCGCCGCACGCGGTGGCTCGCCGTGGCGCTCGCCGTCATGCTCGTCGCGGGGCTGGCCGGCGGCTGGTTCGGTGGCCGGGCGCTGCTCGCCGCGGAGCAGCCGGTCGACGACGCCAAGGGTGCGACGATGACCTACGGCAAGGGCGGCGACATCCCCGAGTTCGCGGTGAGCAACGGCGCGTGCCCGACCGCTCAGCTGCGCGCCGGCGGGAGCTACCCGTCCGACGGCAACTCCGCCTGCGACGACCCGCACGAGTTCGAGGTCTACGACTCCGACGACCTGGATGCCTCGGACCTCGACTACCAGGCCGACCAGCTCAAGACCTACGCCGAGTCGTTGTGCGCCATGCTGTTCCGCACCAACATCCTCGGGGAGTCCGACCGCGACAAGCTGTCCTACGCCACGCTCTACCCGACCGAGCAGTGGTGGGACGAGCAGGCCGAGAACACCAGCAGCAGCAGCGGGGGCGACCGCTCGGTCTTCTGCCTGATCACCAGCCGCGACCCGAACCAGCAGTTGCAGGGGCCACAGCTGAGCCAGAGCTGAGGTGCGCGCGCGTAATGTCGGCGGCATGGCTGTTTCCACCGACGAGCGCGCCGCGTTGTGCGACTTGTTCACCGAGCTGGGGCCGGATGAACCGACGCTGTGCGGGGGCTGGCTGACGCGCGACCTCGCCGCCCACCTCGTCGTGCGCGAGCGGCGGCCCGACGCGGCGGTCGGCATCCTGCTGAGCCCGTTCGCCGGCCACACGCAGCGCGTGCAGGACGGCTACGCGCGCAAGCCGTGGGCCGAGCTCGTCGACCTGGTCCGCTCGGGCCCGCCGGCGTTGTCCCCGACCCGGATCCCCGCGGTGGACCGCCTCGTCAACAGCGTCGAGCTGTTCGTCCACCACGAGGACGTGCGGCGCGCGCAGCCGGGCTGGCAGCCGCGCGACCCCGACCCCGAGCGCGACGCCGTGACCTGGGCGGGCGTCTCCCGCGCGGGGCGGATGACGTTGCGGCGCAGCCCGGTCGGGGTGGTCCTGCGCCGCCCCGACGGCAAGGAGACCGTGCCCCGGCGCGGGCCGAACACGGTGATCATCACCGGCGAGCCGGGGGAGCTGCTGCTGTTCGCGTTCGGCCGGGACGCGGTGCGCGTCGAGTTCGAGGGCGAGCAGACCGCGATCGCACGGGTGAAGGGCCTGACCCGGAGTCTGTGACCTGCTGTTCTGCGGCGCGGCGGAACCTGACATCCTTCTGGCCGGTCGGACACGTACCGGACCGAGGGAGGCCGAGGTGACTCAGGATCCGACACAGCAGCGCACGGTGCCGGCGAACGTGCCCGGCCGGCGCGTGCTCGCGGGCCGCTACGAGGTGCTGGAGGAGATCGGCCGCGGCGGCATGGGCGTCGTCTGGCTCGCCGAGGACCGCATGATCGGGCGGCGCGTCGCGATCAAGGAGCTGCAGCCGCCGGCGGGCGTGCCCGACGACGAGCGGAAGGTCCTCGAGGAGCGGGTGCTGCGCGAGGCGCGGGCCGCGGGCCGGCTCAACGACCCGGGCGTGGTCACGGTGTACGACGTGGTCCAGGAGGCCGGCGGCACCTACATCGTGATGGAGCTGATCCAGGCGCCCACGCTGTCGGCGATCGTCCGCGAGCAGGGCGCGCTGCCGCAGGAGGCGGTGGCGCGGCTGGCCGAGCAGCTGCTCTCGGCGCTGGAGGCCGCCCATGCGGCGGGGGTGGTGCACCGGGACGTCAAGCCCAGCAACATCATGGTGCTGGCGAACGGTCGGGTGAAGCTGACCGACTTCGGCATCGCGCAGTCCATCGACGATCCGCGGCTGACCACCAGCGGCGTCCTCGTCGGCTCACCGACCTACATCGCCCCCGAGCGGATCAAGGGCGCGGAGGCGGACGCGAGCTCGGACCTGTGGGCGCTCGCGGCCGTGCTGTTCTACGCCGTGGAGGGCTACTCGCCGTTCGAGCGCTCGTCGACGGCGGCCACCATGCACGCGATCGTCAACGAGGTCCCGTACCTGACCCGCTGCCAGGGCCCGCTCGCCTCGGTGATCATGGGCCTGCTCAACAGCACGCCGCAGGCCCGGCTGTCCGTGACCCAGGTGCGCGGCCTGCTCGCCCAGGTCACCCGCACGCCGCCCGCCGGGTTCACCGCGACCCAGGTGGCGCCCGCGCCGCGGACGAGCTTCCACGCGTACCCGCCGACCAACCCGGCGGGCCGGCGCCCGCGTTCGGCCACCCGGACCGTGCTCGTCGTGGTGGCGGCCGTGGCGCTGACGGCCGGGGTGTTCGCCGGCGGCTTCTTCACCGGCCGGACCGGGCAGGCCGGTGGGTCCGGGGGCGACCGGCCGGCCAACATGGACGCCGCGATCACCTACGGCCCGGGCGGCCTGCTCCCGGAGCTGACCTGGAACGGCTACCCCGAGGGCGCGTGCCTCAACGGCCGGCTGACCCAGGGGCAGCGCATCACCGCCAGCGCGCAGGTCGAGTGCGACGTGCCGCACGAGCTGCAGTTCTACCACTCGGAGACGCAGCTGCAGGCGCCCCAGGACTACGAGGAGTTCCCGAACCCGGGCTACCCGGACACCGCCCGGCTGACCGCCTACACCGAGCAGCTCTGCACGCTGGTGTTCAACTCGAACTGGCTCAAGGGCGGCAAGACGAACCTGCGCTACCGCGCGGTGATCCCGACCAGGGACCAGTGGGACGGCGATCGCGCGGTGATCTGCGTGCTCTACGACAAGGACGGCAAGCAGCTGACGCAGACCTACGTCGCGTGAGGCTGCGTGCGCCCGAACGGCACGGAGTAGTTTCTTGGCCATGAACTCGTGTCCGACCGCGAAGCCAGGTAGACCGTTCGGCCAGGTGCTCACCGCGATGGTGAGCCCGTTCGACGCGAGCGGCAAGCTGGACCTGGACGCGGCCCAGCGACTCGCGGCGCACCTGGTGGACCTCGGCAACGACGGCCTGGTCATCAACGGCACCACCGGCGAGTCGCCGACCACCTCCGACGCGGAGAAGGGCGAGCTCGTCCGTGCGGTCGTCGACGCGGTCGGGGACCGGGCGAGCGTGGTCGCGTCGGTCGGCACCTACGACACCGCGCACTCCGTGCACCTCGCCCGCGAGGCCGAGCAGGCCGGCGCGCACGGGCTACTCGTGGTCACCCCGTACTACTCGCGCCCCCCGCAGGCCGGGCTGCTCGCCCACTTCACTGCGGTCGCGGACGCCAGCGGGCTGCCGAACATGCTCTACGACATCCCGCCGCGCTCGGTCGTGCCCATCGAGGTCGACACGCTGCGCCGGCTCGCCGAGCACCCGCGCATCCAGGCGGTCAAGGACGCCAAGGGCGACCTGTTCGCCGGCAGCGAGGTCATCTCGAGCACCGACCTCGCCTACTACTCCGGCGACGACGCGCTGAACCTGCCGTGGCTCTCGGTCGGCGGCGTCGGCTTCGTCAGCGTGATCGGGCACGTCGTGGCCGGCCGGCTGCGGCGGCTGCTGGAGACCTACGAGGCCGGCGACGTGGGCTCGGCCCGCACCGTCCACCGTGGACTGCTGCCGGTGTGCCGGGCGATGGGCCGGGTCGGCGGCGTGATCTTCGTGAAGGCCGCGCTGCGCATGCGCGGCCAGGACACGGGCGACCCGCGGCTGCCGCTGCCGGCCGCGACCGCCGAGCAGGTCGCCGCGATCGCGGCCGACCTCGGCGACGCGGGCGTGCCGCTGGCCGACGCGCCACCGTCCAACGTGGCCGCCGCGCGAGTGGCCCAGGCGGACGCCGCGGCGGCGTACGTCGCGACCACCACCCACACCAGCGCCGGGCAGGTTCATCGGTGACATACGGACAGAACAAGCCCCCCGGCGACCTCGCCGACGGCGGGCTGCGGGTGGTCGCCCTCGGCGGGATCGGCGAGGTCGGCCGGAACATGACCGTCTTCGAGTACGGCGGCCGGCTGCTGATCGTCGACTGCGGGGTGCTGTTTCCCGAGGACCAGCAGCCGGGCGTGGACCTGATCCTGCCGGACTTCCGGGCCATCGAGCCGCGGCTGGACGAGATCGACGCGATCGTGCTGACCCACGGGCACGAGGACCACATCGGCGCGGTGCCGTTCCTGTTGCGCCAGCGGCCGGACCTGCCGGTCGTCGGCTCGCGGTTCACGCTCGCACTCGTCGCCGCGAAGAGCCGCGAACACCGGCTCAACCCGACGCTGATCGAGGTGGCCGAGGGCGGCCGGCGCACGTTCGGGGAGTTCGAGTGCGAGTTCTTCGCGGTCAACCACTCGATCCCGGACGCGCTCGCGGTCGCGATCCGCACGCCGGCCGGGCTCGTCCTGCACACCGGTGACATCAAGCTCGACCAGCTGCCGCTGGACGGGCGGCTCACCGACCTGGGTGGCTTCACCCGGCTCGGCGACGAGGGCGTGGACCTGTTCCTGGTCGACTCGACCAACGCCGAGGTGCCCGGTTTCGTGATGGCCGAGCGCGAGATCGGTCCGGTCCTCGACAACGTGATCGCGCAGGCGGAGCAGCGCGTGATCGTCGCCTGCTTCGCGAGCCACGTGCACCGCGTGCAGCAGGTGCTCGACGTGGCGGTCCGGCGCGGCAGGCGGGTCGCGCTGGTCGGCCGGTCGATGGTGCGCAACATGGGCATCGCCGCGGACCTCGGGCTGCTGCGAGTGCCCGACGGCCTCCTGGTCGACATCGACGAGGCCATGGAGATGCCCGAGCGCAAGGTGCTGTTCGTGTCGACGGGCTCGCAGGGCGAACCGCTCTCGGCGCTGTCGCGGATGGCGCGCGGCGAGCACCGGCAGATCCGGGTGCGGCCGGGGGACACGGTGGTGCTCGCGAGCTCGCTCATCCCGGGCAACGAGACCGCGGTGTTCGGTGTCGTGAACGGCTTGTCCCGGCTCGGCGCGAACGTGGTGCACCAGGGCAACGCGAAGGTGCACGTATCCGGTCACGCGTCGGCGGGGGAGCTGCTGTACCTCTACAACGCCGTGCGGCCGAGCAACGTCATGCCGGTGCACGGCGAGTGGCGCCACCTGCGGGCCAACGCGGCGCTGGCGATCTCCACCGGGGTGCCGGCGGCCAACGTGGTGCTGGCCGAGGACGGCGTGGTCGTCGACCTCGTCGACGGGCGGGCGCGGATCAGCGGCCGGGTCGAGGTCGGGCACGTGTACGTGGACGGCCTGTCGGTCGGTGACGTCGGCGAGTCGACGCTGTCGGACCGGCTGATCCTCGGCGAGGGCGGCTTCATCGCGATCACGGTGGCCATCGACTCCAACACGGGCCGGGCGCTCGGTCCGCCGACCGTGTCCGGCCGTGGCTTCTCCGACGACCCGAAGGCGCTCGACGAGGTCGTCGCGCTGGTGGAGAACGAGCTGTCCCGCACGGAGGCCGAGGGCATCCTCGACACCCACCGCATCGCGCAGTCCGTGCGCCGCGTGGTCGGCCGCTGGGTCGCCGACACCTACCGGCGCCGCCCGATGATCGTGCCGACGGTCATCCCGCTCTGAGGCTCAGGCGCGGGACGAGAGGGCGGCGACGACCAGGGCGGCGCCGACGGAGAGAACCTGGCGTAGCAGCGCGCGTCGGGCCTTGCGCTGTTGGCGTCGGGTGGGGTGCATGGCCGGTCACCTACTCACGAGCTCGGGGCTGGTAGCTGTATCGCCACTCGGCCCGCCGCTGTGACGCCCGTCACCGCCTCAGTCCGGGTCCGTACCCGCCGCGGTCGGCAGGGGGAGGTCCGCGACCACCGGCGTGCGGGACGCCAGCTGCACCACCGTCGCCCCGGCGAGCAGGACCACCGCGCCCGTCACCTGCACCGCGTTCAGCGCCTGGCCCAGCAGCAGCCACGCGAGCGCCGTCGCCACGACCGGCTCCAGCACCGCCAGCACGCTCACCACATTCACCGGCAGGTCGCGCAGCGCGAAGATCGACAGCAGGTATGCGAGCGCCGTGGACACGACCGCGCACGCGACCAGCAGCACCCACACCGGCACCTGCCACGCGCCGAAGTCCGCGGCGACGCCGAACCGCTCGAACGGCAGCGACCACGGCGGGGCCAGCACGAAGATCGCGACCGCGCCGACGACCATGCCCCACGTGACCAGGCCCAGCGGCTCGACGGTCTGGGTCCCGCGCTCGCCGAGCAGGAAGTAGGTCGCCGAGCAGAACGCCGCGCCGACGCCGGCCAGCAGCCCCAGCGCGTCCAGCCGCATTCCCTCCCAGAACTGCGCCACCATCGCGAGCCCGATCATCGCGAGCACCGTGCCGGCCCACATCCGCGGCGCGAGCACCGTGCGCCGCACGAAGCGCACCCACAGGGCCACGAGGATCGGCGAGGTGAACTCCAGCAGCATCGCGATGCCGATCGGGATCCGATTCACCGCGGCGAAGTAGCACATCTGGACCGCCGCGACGCCGACGAGCCCGTAACCGGCGAGCAGCCGCCAGTCCGACCGGCGCACCCGCAGCAGCGCCGGCCGCCACACCGCGATGCCGGCCAGCAGCACGATCGCGGCCAGCCCGATCCGTACGCTCGCGACCTCCTGCGGGCTCAGCCCCGCGTCCATCACCGGCTTGGCGAGCGGCCCGGACGTGCTGAAGGCGATCGACGCGAGCACGATGAGGACGGTGCCCCGCGACGCGTGGGCGGGCGCGTCGGACGTAACCTTCGTCACGGCTTCACTGGTCACGCATTCGACGCTACGGCAATGACCCGGCAGCCGCGATCGAATAGCTCCGCGCCGGTCCGGGCAATGGCATCAGCTGGCATCACCTGGCATCACTCCGGTGGCTTGGGGCGCCAGGGGGAATGGCTGTCTCTGGGGCGGGTCGGGTCGTGGAAGCGAGGCGTGTCCGGCTCGTCGGGACGCAACGGGACCAGTCGGTCGGTGATCGCCTCCATGATCCGTTTGTGCGCCCGCATCGCGTCGCCGGGCTTGCCCGCGGTCAGGTCCGACAGGTCGACGACCGGTCCGAAGTGGACCTTGAAGACCGGCCGGTCGCGTATCGCGCGCAGCCATGAGGCGAGGCCCGGCATCAGGTCCCGCCAGCTGTCGACCCGCTCGGTGCCCCAGTACACCGCCTCGTGCGCGCCCCACTGGCTGATCGTCATCACCGGCACCTTCGCCGCGAGCGCCATCCGCGCGACGCCGGTCTTGCCGCGTTCGGGCCACAGCCCCGGCTCGCGGCTGACCCGGCCCTCCGGGTAGACCAGCACGGGCCCGGACGCCGACCGCAACGCCGTGCTGGCCCGGTCGAACGCCTCGATCACGTTGCTCTTGCCGCGATCCACGCGGATGCTGCCGCCTTGCTTGAGTCCCCAGCCGACCACCGGCGCGTCCAGCAGCCCGCCGGCCAGCATGAACCGCGGGTTCACCCCGCTCTTGCGCAGCGCGGCGGTCAGCACGAACGGGTCGAACACGCCGATGTGGTTGGCCGCGATCAGGCCCGGGCGGTTGCGCAGCTCGCTCGGGAAGCTGCCGGTGATCTCGACCTTGCCGACCAGCCGGACGAAGCCGCGGTCGACGAGGGTCATCGCCCGCCAGGCCAGGGAAACGCGTTCGGGGCCGTCGCTTCGGCGTGTCGGCTCGGATGTGCGGCGGAACAACGCGACCATGTGCGGAGCATCGCACGGACCGGAGGAACGTCGATCAAGCGGGCTGGTGTCACGGAAGATGCCCGTGTGGCAGAAGTGACTCATGTGGTGAAGGCCGACTACCGTGTGGAGTATGGCGAACCGGACAGCAGCCTCGAAGACCACCAAGGGCGGTAGCAGCCGTGGTGGCTCCCGGTCGACCTCGTCATCGAGCCGTTCCCGCTCGTCAGCGCGGCCCGCTTCCCGTTCGTCCTCGCGTTCGTCCACCCGTTCCTCTTCCCGGTCCACGGCACGACGGCCGGCGGCACGGCGCCAGGGCGGCCTCAGCCGGGCGGTCGGGCGTGGGCTGCGTGGCGGCTGGACCCTGCTGGCCAAGGGCGTCGGCGGGCTTGCCCGGACCGTCGGCCGTACCAAGGAGCTCGACCCCGCACACCGCCGCGACGGGCTCGCTTTCGGGCTGATCGCGGTCGGCGTGATCGCCGGCGCGGGCATCTGGTGGCACGCGGCCGGCCCGGTCGGGCACTGGCTGGAGGTCGGCGCCCGATCCGCGGTCGGCGCGGCCGCGATGGCGCTGCCGATGGTCGTGCTGGTGATCGGCATAACGCTCATGCGCTCGGACCCGCAGCCGGAGAAGCGGCCCCGGCTGGTGATCGGCTCGCTGCTGTTCGCCATGGCGTTCCTGGGCATCCTGCACCTGTTCGCCGACCTGCCCGAGGACAACGAGGGCCGGATGTACGCCGGCGGCGCGCTCGGCTACGTCTCCGGCGGCATGCTCGCCAAGGGCGTCACCGTGTGGGTCGCGATCCCGGTGCTGGTGCTCCTGCTCGGCTTCGGCGTGCTCGTGTTCACCGGCACCCGCTTCCGCGACATCCCGACCCGGCTGCGCGAGCTCGGCATGGAGCCCGAGGACGAGGACTACGAGGAGGGCCTCGAGCTCCCCGGCGAGGAGGAGATCCCCGCCGCCGAGACGAAGCTGCGCCGTCCCTCGCGCCGGCGCCAGGCGACGATGGCCGACGAGCCCGCACTCGAGACCGGCGCCGAGGACGTGCCGTCGCCGCCCGAGCCGCCCGCCCCGCCACCCCGCAAGCGGCCGAAACCCGAGCAGGTCAAGGAGACCGCGCCGCCCAAGGAGTCCGGCCAGCTCACGCTCACCCGCGTCGTCGACGGCGACTACACGCTGCCCGACCCGAACCTGCTCGCCGGCGGCGACCCGCCGAAGTCCCGCAGCCGCGCCAACGACGCGATGATCGAGGCGATCACCGGTGTGCTCGACCAGTTCTCGGTCGACGCGCAGGTCACCGGCTTCACCCGCGGTCCGACGGTCACCCGTTACGAGGTCGAGCTCGGTCCGGGCGTCAAGGTCGAGAAGATCACCGCGCTGACCAAGAACATCGCCTACGCGGTCGCGACCGACAACGTCCGGTTACTCGCACCGATCCCGGGCAAGTCCGCGGTCGGCATCGAGGTGCCCAACGCCGACCGCGAGATGGTCCGGCTGGGCGACGTGCTGCGCTCGAGCACCGCGGTCAAGGACACCCACCCGATGGTGATCGGCCTCGGCAAGGACATCGAGGGCCACATGGTCACCGCGAACCTGGCGAAGATGCCGCACCTGCTGTGCGCGGGCTCCACCGGTTCCGGCAAGTCGAGCTTCGTCAACTCCATGCTCGTGTCGCTGCTCGCGCGCGCGACGCCGGACGAGGTCCGGATGATCCTCATCGACCCGAAGATGGTGGAGCTGACCCCGTACGAGGGCATCCCGCACCTGATCACGCCGATCATCACGCAGCCGAAGAAGGCGGCGGCGGCGCTGACCTGGCTGGTCGAGGAGATGGAGCAGCGTTACCAGGACATGCAGGTCAACCGGGTCCGCCACATCGACGACTTCAACAAGAAGGTGCGCTCGGGCGAGATCACCGCGCCGCCCGGGTCCGAGCGCGAGTACCGGCCCTACCCGTACATCCTGGCGATCGTCGACGAGCTGGCCGACCTGATGATGACCGCGCCGCGCGACGTCGAGGACGCGATCGTGCGGATCACGCAGAAGGCCCGCGCCGCCGGCATCCACCTGGTGCTCGCGACGCAGCGGCCGTCGGTGGACGTCGTGACCGGCCTGATCAAGACGAACGTGCCGTCGCGGCTGGCGTTCGCGACGTCGTCGCTCACCGACTCGCGGGTCATCCTCGACCAGCCGGGCGCGGAGAAGCTGATCGGCATGGGCGACGGGCTGTACCTGCCGATGGGCGCGTCGAAGCCGGTGCGCGTCCAGGGCGCGTTCATCACCGACGAGGAGATCAACGCCATGGTCTCGTTCGTCAAGGACCAGGCGCAGCCCGAGTACACCGAGGGCGTCACGGCGGCGAAGGCGAGCGAGAAGCGCGAGATCGACGAGGACATCGGCGACGACCTCGACGTGCTGCTGGCCGCCGCGGAGCTCGTGGTCACCTCGCAGTTCGGCTCGACGTCCATGCTGCAGCGCAAGCTCCGCGTCGGCTTCGCGAAGGCGGGCCGGCTGATGGACCTGCTGGAGAGCCGCGGCGTGGTGGGCCCGTCGGAGGGCTCGAAGGCCCGCGACGTGCTGATCAAACCGGACGAGCTGGACTCCGTGCTGTACCTGATCCGCGGCGGCTCCCCGCCGGATGCCGACGAGGACGACATGGGCTGAACGGCGTACGACTGAGGTCTCCCGAGGACTAGCGGTACCCTTCGCGGACATTTCGTCGAGGAGGGGAGCGCCGTGGTGACTCAGCCGGGTACCACGTACCAGACGGACGTTTCGGCCGGCGGGCCGGTGATCATCGTGTTCGGCGTGTTCGGGCTCGTGGTCGGGATCTTGTTGATCGTGGCCTACTGGAAGCTGAACACCAAGGCCGGCCAGCCCGGCTGGGCCGCGATCGTGCCGTTCTACAACATCTACGTGATGTTGAAGATCGTCGGCCGCCCGGGCTGGTGGCTGATCTTGTTCTTCATCCCGCTGGTGAACTTCGTCATCGCGATCATACTGATGGTCGACCTGGCGAAGGCGTTCGGCAAGGGCGGCGGGTTCGCGGTCCTGCTGATCTTCTTGCCGTACATCGGGATCCCGATCCTCGCCTTCGGTCAGGCGAGGTACGTGGGTCCGGTCGCGGACCCGAGCTTCAACGGCTACGGCCCGGGCGGCCACGCCGAGCCCGGCTACCCGAACGCACCCGGCTACCAGTCGCCGCACCAGCAGTACCCGCCGCAGCAGGGGTACTCGCAGCAGCCGGGGCAGCAGTACCCGCCCCAGCAGGGGTATCCGCAGCAGCCGGGGCAGCAGTACCCGCCCCAGCAGGGCTATCCCCAGCAGCCGGGCCAGCAGTACCCGCCGCAGCAGCAGGGCTACCCGCAGCAGCCCGGCCAGCAGTACCCGCCGCGGTAGTGACTCAGCGGCAGTGACAGGGGCGGGGCGCGCTCGGCGCGCCCCGCCTTCCGCGCACCTCGGTCAGCCGCCGAACTGGCGCACCGCCAGGTAGTAGGTGTCGGCGAACCGGTTGCACGCCCAGTTCCCGTTGCACACCTCGTACATGTCGTCCTTGAAGTTGTTGTCGATCGCGAGCCGGTTGGACTCCGTGAACCGGCCCTGCCCCTTGTAGTTGCGGTAGCCGAAGTCGTGCCGGTAGCACGCCTTGACGAGGTTGAAGCCGAACGGGTTGTCGGGCGAGTTCGAGCACCCGTCCGAGCTCCAGTCGAGCTGGTCGCCGTTGGGCTGGTCGGCGCGCAGCTGCTGGAAGTCCGTGAGGCTCGCGCTGAACAGGTACTGGTCGGTGATCTGCTCGATGTCGTCGGCGAATGCGACGTCCGCGACGACGGTGCCGGCGACCAGGGCGGCACTCACGCCGATGGCGGCGGCGGTTGCCCGGGCGGCGCGACGCAGGGTTTTCGTGGCCACGGGGTGGTCTCCCTCGGGGGAATGTGTGCAGGGCCACACCATTAGGCCAGGAAGAGACCCGATCTCGAAACCAACTAACGGTCCAAAGCTGGTTGTCGAAAGAATTTGTCAGGGTTGCGTCAGCTCGAGCAGCATGCGCGCGTTGCCGAGGGTGTTCGGCTTGACGTAGGGGAGATCCAGGAACTCCGCCACGCCCTCGTCGGCCGAGCGCCGCATCTGTTCGTACACCTCGTTGCTCACCGGCGTGCCGTCGATCTCCACGAACCCGAACCGGGCGAAGAACTCCGTCTCGAACGTCAGCACGAACAGCCGGGCGAGCCCGAGCTCGCGGGCGAGCTCGATCAGCCGCGCCACGAGCACGCGCCCGGCACCCAGGCGCGACGCGTGGGGGAGCACGGCGATCGAGCGGATCTCGGCGATGTCCTCCCACAGCACGTGCAGCGCGCCGCAGCCGACCAGGCCGCCGTCCCGCTCGGCCACCCAGAACTCCTGGACGTCCTCGTAGAGGGTGACGAGCTCCTTGGCCAGCAACACCTTGCCGACGTACGTGTCGATGATCGACTTGATCGCCCGCACGTCGCCGATCCGGGCGCGGCGGACCACGACGGCATCGCTCACGAGGCCAACCTAACCCGGTGCTGAATCGGTGCGGACGTTGACACCCGCCGGCCGCGAGGCGGACGGTGGGGGTGCCGGATAGCGAGTGATCGGTACGCATTGCGTACGGGAGCGCCATGAAGGACCCGGAGGACAAGGATTACGTGCAGTCCCTCGAGCGCGGGCTGTCGGTGATCCTCGCGTTCGCGGGGCACCGCCCCTTGCTCACCGTCGCGCAGCTGGCCGGGCTGACGAACCTGTCCCGGCCCACCGTGCGCCGGCTGGTGCTGACCCTCGCGCGGCTGGGCTACCTGCGTGCCGAGGGCCGGGCGTACGCACTGACCCCGCACGTGCTGGCGCTCGGCCACGCGTTCACCTCGTCGCTGAGCCTGACCGAGGTGGCGCAGCGCCCGATGGCGGCGGCCACCGAGGCCACCGGCCACACGTGCTCGCTGCTCGCGCTCGACGGCGAGGACGCGGTGTTCCTGTACCGCGTGCCGCCGCGCCGGGGCACCCCGCACACGCTGCTGCCGGGCACCCGGATGCCCGCGTACGCCACGGCCGCCGGCCGCGTGCTGCTCGCCGGCCGGTCCGCGCCGCCGGCCGGTCCCTTCGCCCGGCTGACGCCGGCGACCGTGACCGACCCGGCGCGGCTCGCGGCGATCGTCGACGAGGTGCGCGCGCAGGGCTGGGCGATCGTGGACCAGGAGTACGAGGAGGGCGTGCGCTCGTTCGCCGCGCCGATCCGGGACAGCGTGGGCCGCGTCGTCGCCGCGCTGGGCATGTCGGTGCCGGCGGCGCCGGCGCACCACGACGTCGTGCCGGCCCTCGTGGCCGCCGCGAACGAGATCAGCGAGGCGCTCGGCGCCGCGTACCACCCCACGGAGAAGGCGATCTGATGGAGCCGTTCACGAGGACGTCGTTCGGCGGGCACGTGGTCTTCGGGCCGGGCACCGCGCGGACCGCGCTGGCCGGCGAGGTCGCGGCGCTGCGGGTGTCGAAGGTGCTGCTGCTGACCACCGAGCGCGCCGAGCCGCTGGCCCGCGAGCTCACCGCGGACCTGCCCGTCGCCGAGGTGTTCACCGGGGTACGCGAGCACGTGCCGGCCGAGGTCGCCTGCGCCGCCCTGGACGCGGCCACCCGCGAGCACGTGGACTGCCTGCTGTCGGTCGGCGGCGGGTCGTCGGTGGGCACCGCGAAGGCCGTGGCGCTGTCGATGCGCGTGCCGATCGTCGCGGTGCCGACCACGTACGCGGGCTCGGAGATGACGCCCGTGTGGGGCCGGACCGAGAACGGCGTCAAGCGCACGGGCCGCTCGCCGGACGTGGTGCCGCGCCTGGTGGTCTACGACCCGGAGCTCACCGCCGGCCTGCCGCCCGCGATCACCGCGGCGAGCGGGATGAACGCGCTCGCGCACGCCGTGCGGGCGCTCGCGGCCGACCCGGTCACCGCGCTCGTCGGTCGCGAGGCGGTGCGCGTGCTCAAGGCGGGGCTGCCCGAGGCGGTCGCCGGGCAGGACCGCGTCGAGGCGCTGTACGGCGCCTACCTCGCGGCGTCGGCGTTCGCCGTGGCCGGGTCCGGGCCGCACCACAAGCTGTGCCACGTGCTCGGTGGCGCCTACGGCCTGCCGCACGCGCCGACTCACGCGGTGTTGCTGCCCTACACTGCGGCCGGGGTGATGGACGGTCTGCGCGAGCTGGCCGAGCAGATCGGCGCGCCCACGAGCCTGCGCGCGATCGGCCTGAGCGACGACGATCTGGCCGACGCGATCGAGCGGCTGCCGGCGGACGCCGAGGTGCTGGCGGCGGCCTACCAAGGGAGGTGGCCGGCATGAGCCTGGCGGACCGGGTGGCGAGGTCCTTCGACGGTGCCGAGGACGAGCGGTACCGCGAGATCATGACGAGCCTCGTGCGGCACCTGCACGGGTTCCTCGCCGACGTGCGGCTGACCGAGGAGGAGTGGGCCGCCGCGATCGACTTCCTCACGCGCACCGGGCACAAGTCCGACGAGCGGCGCCAGGAGTTCATCCTGCTGTCCGACGTGCTGGGCGCGTCGATGGCGGTGATCGACATCAACCATCCCACCGGCGGTGGCGCCACCGAGTCGACGGTGCTCGGCCCGTTCTTCGTCGAGGGCGCCCCGGAGTTCGCGCTCGGCGACGACATCTCCGGTGGCGCGCCCGGCACGCCGTGCTTCCTGTCCGGCGCCGTCCGCGACACCGACGGCGAACCGGTTCCCGGTGCGGTGCTGGAGATCTGGCAGTCCGACGACGACGGCAACTACGACGTCCAGTACGCCGACCTCGACGGCGCGCGCGGCCGCGGCCGGCTGCGCGCGGACGACGCGGGCCGGTACGCGTTCTGGTCCGTGCACCCGCGGGCGTACCCGGTCCCCGACGACGGCCCGGTGGGGGAGATGCTCGCGGCGGGCGGCCGCGACTCGATGCGCCCGGCACACGTGCACTTCATGGTGTCCGCGCCGGGATTCCGCACGCTGGTGACGCACGTGTTCGCGGCCGGCAGCGCGAACCTCGACGACGACGCGGTGTTCGGGGTGAAGGAGTCGCTGATCGTGGACTTCGACCGGCACGAGCCCGGCCGCGCACCGGACGGCCGGGACGTCGGCGTGCCCTTCCACACGGCACGGTTCGACATCGTGCTCGCCCGCGATCCGGCCAGGTAGACAAGGACCTGGAGTAACCGGCGTTAACTCAGGCGGCGGCAGTTACCCTGAGACCCGTGCCCGTACCACCACCGTCCCGTCGTGCCGCCCTGCTCACCCTCGGCTGCGCCCGCAACGAGGTCGACTCCGAGGAACTCGCCGGCCGGCTCGCGGACGGCGGCTGGGAGCTGACCGACGCCGGCGGTGCCGACGGACCCGCCGACGTGATCGTCGTGAACACGTGCGGCTTCGTCGAGTCCGCCAAGAAGGACTCCGTCGACACGCTGCTGGAGGCGGCGGAGACGGGCGCGAAGGTGGTCGCGGTCGGCTGCATGGCCGAGCGGTACGGCGCGGAGCTCGCGGAGAGCCTGCCCGAGGCGGCCGCCGTCCTCGGCTTCGACCAGTACCCGAACCTGGGCGAGCGCCTCGACGACGTCGTCGCCGGGCGAACCGTCGCCTCGCACACGCCGGCCGACCGCCGCACGCTGCTGCCGATCACCCCCGTGCAGCGGCCGTCGGCGGCGGACGTCGCGGACGTCTCCGTGCCGGGCCACGGCTGGGGTCCGCGGGTGCTGCGCAAGCGCCTCGACGACGCGCCGGTGGCCGCGCTCAAGATCGCGTCCGGCTGCGACCGGCGCTGCTCGTTCTGCGCGATCCCGTCCTTCCGCGGCGCGTTCGTCTCCCGCCCGCCGGACGAGATCGTGGCCGAGGCCGCGTGGCTCGCCGGTGAGGGCGTGCGCGAGCTGTTCCTGGTCAGCGAGAACTCCACCTCCTACGGCAAGGACCTCGGCCGCGAGCACGGCGGCCCCGACGCGCTCGAGCGGCTGCTCCCGCGGCTGGCCGCGCTGGCCGGCATCGAGCGGGTGCGGGTGTCCTACCTGCAGCCCGCGGAGACCCGGCCGGGGCTGCTGCGCGCGATCGCGGGCACCGACGGCGTCGCCGACTACTTCGACATGTCCTTCCAGCACGCGAGCTCCACCGTGCTGCGCCGGATGCGCCGCTTCGGCGGCACCGAGCCGTTCCTCGCGCTCGTCGAACAGATCCGTGCGCTGGCGCCGGGTGCGGGCATCCGCAGCAACGTGATCGTCGGCTTCCCGGGCGAGACCGAGGCGGACGTGGCCGAGCTGGAGCACTTCCTGACCGGGGCGCGGCTGGACGTGGTCGGCGTGTTCGGTTACTCCGACGAGGACGGCACCGAGGCGGCGAAGCTCGGTGGCCAGCACGATCCGGAGGTCGTCGCCGAGCGCGTCGCGCGGGTGTCGGACCTGGTCGAGCAGCTCACCGCGCAGCGCGCGGAGGACCGCGTCGGCGACGAGGTACTGGTCCTCGTCGAGCGGATGGCGGATGGCGAGTGCGCAGGCCGGGCCGCGCACCAGGGACCTGAGGTGGACGGCGAGTGCCTGCTCACCGGTGAGGGGGAGCTGATGGTCGGCGACCTGGTTCGGGGCAAGGTGATCGGTTCGGAGGGCGTCGACCTCGTCGTGGCCCCGGTCGAGACAGTCGAGGCCGCGCCATGAGTGCTACGCCGGCCGACGGGACCTCGCCCGAGGTCGGCGTGGCCGCGGTCCGCGTACCGCTGGTCAACATCGCGAACATCCTGACCGTGACCCGGCTGGCGCTGGTGCCGGTCTTCCTGCTGACGTTGTTCTGGGCCGAGGAGTCCACCGGCTGGCGGCTCACCTCCGCGCTCGTGTTCGCCGTCGCGTCGATCACCGACCACGTGGACGGCCAGCTGGCACGCAAGTTCGGCCTCGTCACCGACTTCGGCAAGGTCATCGACCCGATCGCCGACAAGGCGCTCACCGGCGCGGCGCTGTTCGGCCTGTCGATCCTGGGCGAGCTGCCGTGGTGGATCACGATCACGATCGCGGTCCGCGAGGTCGGCGTGACGCTGCTGCGGTTCTGGGTCATCCGCTACGGCGTGATCGCGGCGAGCTACGGCGGCAAGGCCAAGACGCTCGCGCAGATCATCGCGATCGAGCTGTTCCTGCTGCCGCTGCCGGCCTGGCTCGCCGCCGTCGAGTGGACGGCCATGGGCATCGCGCTGTTCCTGACGATCGCGACCGGCATCGACTACGTGGTCCGCGCGATCCGCCTGCGCGCGCGTGGCTAGGAACCCGCTGGCCGACGCGCTCGGCGTCGACCCGGACTCGCTGGCCACGCTCGTCGCGACCCTGCGCGACCGCGGCGAGACCGTGGCCACCGCGGAGTCGCTCACCGGCGGGCTCGTGACCGCGGCGCTGACCAGCGTGCCCGGGTCGAGCGCGGTGGTGCGCGGCGGCGTGGTCGTCTACGCGACGCCGCTCAAGACCGACCTCGCCGGCGTCGACGCGGCCGCGCTCGCCGAGCACGGGCCGGTGCACCCGTTGATCGCCGAGCAGCTCGCGAACGGCGCGCGGATCGCGTGCCGGTCGAGCTGGGGGATCGGGCTCACCGGGGTCGCCGGGCCCGATCCGCAGGACGGGGTGGAGCCCGGGCTGGTCCATCTGGCGGTGTCGGGGCCCGACGGCACGGCGGTGCGCACGATCGAGGTCGACGGCAACCGCCACCAGGTCCGCGCGGGAGCGGTGCGAGCGGCGTTCGACCTGCTCAGCGCCCAGTTCGCAGAGCCGGACGGGCCGTGAGGTCGAGCGGGACTCCAGGGTGGCGAACTACTGTTCGGGAACACCGGGATGCGCTCGGTCGTTCGCTTGTGGCGGACGCTTCGCGTTGTCGCTGCCGATGATCGTGCGGTCTCGGTAACGTGGACACCGTGCCGGACCCGCCGTTCCGGCGGTTGATCTTGGGAGGGAGGCGCGCGATGGCAGTGCTGTTGCGTGAGGCGATCGGTGATCGGCTCCGTCATGCCCGCACCAACCAGCGGCGCACGCTCCGCGAGGTCTCCCGCTCCGCGCGGGTGAGCCTGGGGTACCTCTCCGAGGTCGAGCGCGGGCGCAAGGAAGCGTCGAGCGAGCTGCTGGCCGCGATCTGCGACGCGCTGGAGCTGCCGCTCTCGCAGCTGATGCACCACGTGGCGAGCGACATGGGCGCGATGGACTCGGTGGAGCACTCGGTGCCCGACCCGGTCGAGCGCCCGGAGCGCAGCGAGGCGATGGACCCCGCCGCGGACGGTCCGCGCGCCGCGGTCAAGGACGTCGAGGGTGGTCGCCTGGTGCCCGCCGTGGTCGGCGACAACCTGGCCGACCTGCACATCCAGCCCGTGCTGAGCCACCGCATGGAGGCCTCTATCGGGAGCCACCGCGTGGGTGCGGTGTTCGCCGCCTGAGCTGTTCCGCCTCCCCGGAATTCAAAGTGTCGGTTGCGTTCCAGTGAGTGGTACGGACTTCGCGGTTGATTGTGGCTGGGCGGCGTCACGGTCCCCTGAGGTAGCTGTTGGTCGGGGTGAGACGTTCGCGCGGTGTCGGCGGGCTGCCTAGACTTCGGTTCCTGCTCGGGAACCGGAGGTCGTGCTGCTCACCACCGTGCTCATCGTCGTCCTCGTCGTGATCGGCATCGCGGCTGTCGTGAGCGTGCCGCTGATGATCCGCAGCACCCGCCGGCAGCTGACCGAGGACGCCCCGGCCGGTGCGCGCAAGCCGATCATGGGCAGCCCCGCGCAGGTGTGGGTGTCGCGCGGCGAGCGGGTGCTGCGCGAGCTCGGCACCACGCTGGGGGAGCACGCCGCGCTGCACGGGATCTCCGCGGACGCCGCCGGTGTCGTCGCCGAGCTGCGGCTGACCGCGAGCCAGGTCGCCGAGCTCGACCACGCACTCGCCCGCATCCCGGTGCCGGCGCTGGAGGAGGAGCGCCGCGCACTGGCCACCGCGCTGGCCGAGGCGCAGGGCCGGCCGGCGGCCGCCGACCTGGCCCGCTCGCACGACGCGGTGTCCGCCCGGCTCGCGGCCGCGGAGCGTCAGCGCGATCAGCGGGACGCGTTGGTGGCGAAGATGCAGGCGACGGTCACCGAACTCGAACAGGCCCGCGACGAGCTGGCCGAACTGCTCGCCGGCACGGCGGTGGCCGCCGGCGAGAGCTTCACCGACACCGCCACCGCCCAGCTCACGGGTAGGCTCGATGCCCTGAGGGAGGGCTTGGTGGAGGTCCGTGCGGCGAGCAACCCTGAGATCGGACCGGGCGGTCAGGGCGAACCCTGAATCGGCACCTGATTTCGGCCGGGTCCGGTGGTGGGGACGACCACGGACCTGACACGATGGAACCCACAGCGATGACGGGGCGTTGCCATACCGACCGCGGATGCGGCCAGGAGTGGCAGCCAGTAGCGGACCAGCACGGAGAAGGCAGGCGGAGGAGATGGCCAACCCGTTCGTGAAGTTCTGGAAGTACCTCATGGCGGCCTTCTCGTCGAAGATCGACGAGCACGCCGACCCGAAGGTACAGATCCAGCAGGCCATCGAGGAGGCCCAGCGCGCGCACCAGGCGCTGTCCCAGCAGGCGGCCGCCGTGATCGGCAACCAGCGGCAGCTGGAGATGAAGCTCAACCGCCAGCTCGGCAACGTGGAGAAGCTGCAGTCCTCCGCCCGCCAGGCGCTGGTCCTCGCCGACGAGGCGCGGTCGAAGGGGGACGAGGCCAAGGCGACGCAGTTCGAGCAGGCCGCCCAGTCGTTCGCGACCCAGCTCGTCACGGCCGAGCAGGACATCGAGGACCTCAAGACGCTGCACGACCAGGCGCTGCAGGCGGCCACGCAGGCCAAGCAGGCGGTCGAGCGCAACGCGATGATGCTGCAGAACAAGCTCGCCGAGCGCACGAAGCTGCTGAGCCAGCTCGAGCAGGCGAAGATGCAGGAGCAGGTCTCCAAGAGCCTGAACCAGATGAGCGAGCTCGCCGCGCCCGGCAACACGCCGTCGCTGGAGGAGGTCCGCGACAAGATCGAGAAGCGGTACACCACCGCGCTCGGTTCCGCGGAGCTGGCGTCGAACTCGGTGCAGGGGCGCATGATGGAGGTCCAGGCGTCGACCTCGGAGATGGCCGGCCAGTCGCGGCTGGAGCAGATCCGGGCGTCGATGTCCGGTGGCTCGGTCACCCCGCAGGTCACGAGCGGTTCGAGCACCAACTCGTCGGCACCCACGGCGAACATCGAGTCCGAGATCGCGCAGCGGGTCGCCCAGGAGCAGAAGGCGAACGGCCAGACCAACTGAGCGGTTCCGTAGGCGGCGGGGAGGTGCCGGTGCGATGCGTGGGCGAGAGCTCTACCAGCTGACCCAGCTGGCCAACCGGTACCTCAACGGCCAGGTCGTCCAGCAGGTCACGGAGGCCTGGACCCGCCGCGGCGACGAGCAGGTGAAGATCGCGCGCCAGCGGCGGCGCCTGGCCCGCAAGCGGGTGTGGGCGTCGCGGTGGGTCGCGACGTGGCTCGTGATCACCATGCTGTGCGGGTTGCTGATCGTCGGCGTGGTCACCGGCGCCGTGGCCGAGGGCGAGCTGGACGCGTTGTTCGGCGCCATCGCGGCCACCCTGGTGACGGGCGTGATCACGGTCCGTTCGGCGCTGCGGCTGGCGATGGTGAAGAACGCCCAGCGCGAGTTCGACGCGACGCACCCGCAGCCCGGCATGCCCGCGGTGGCCCGGCCCGTGCTCACGGCCATGCCCCCGAAGGGCTCGGCCGCCCGCGAGCCGATGCGGCAGCTGGCGGAGGCGGAGAAGGCGCTGGCGCAGGTACTGGCCCAGCTGGCCGCGCCCCCGTCGTCGGTCCCGCCCGAGTCGGTGCAGCAGGCCGCCACCACGAGCGCGGAGGCGGCCACGGCCCTGCGGTCGGTCGCGTCCCAGCTGGTGGCGGTGGAGCTGGCCAGGGACCACGCGCCGCACCTGGAACGTGGCCCGCTGGTGGAAGGCGTGTCCAGCCTGCGCGAGCAGCTGGACGAGGGCCTGGTGGGCTACCGCCGCCTGGTGGCCGCCGCGGGCCGGGTGGTGGCCGCGAGCTCGGCCGCGGGCCCGAAGCAGGAGCTGACCGAGGCCACGGACCACCTGGCCGGGCTGGCTGTGGCCCTGCGCGAACTCTCCGACGCAGCCGGCTGACCCCCGCGAGTCAGCGGGTGCGGCGGTTGATGCGCCGGACCAGTCCCGGGCCGTGGTAGATGAACCCGGTGTAGAGCTGCACCAGGGACGCCCCCGCGTCGAACATCCGCGCGGCGTCCGCGGCGGAGTGGATGCCACCCACGCCGACCACCGGCAGCGAGGTCTCGGCCACGACGAACGACACGACCTCCAGCGCCCGGGTCGTGAGCGGCCGCCCCGACAGCCCGCCCGCCTGCTCCGCCGCCGAACTGTCCACATCAGACAGCCCGGTACGCGCCAGGGTCGTGTTGGTCGCGATCACCCCGGCGACGCCACGCGAGTGGCACACGGCCAGCACGTCCTCGATGGCCGGGAACGACAGGTCTGGGGCGATCTTCACCAGCACCGGTCGCCCCTGGGCCGCCGGCACGACGGCGGCGAGCAACGCGTCCAATGCGGCCCGGTCCTGCAAGCCCCGCAGCCCGGGCGTGTTGGGTGAGCTGACGTTGACCGCGAAGTAGTCGGCGTAGGGCCACAGCACCTCGACCGACGCGACGTAGTCGGCCTCGGCATCGGTCGCCGACTTGGACTTCCCGACGCTGATCCCCACCGGAACCGGCGCCGGCCCCAGCAGCCGCAGCCGCTCGGCCAGCGCGGCGGCGCCGTGGTTGTTGAACCCCATCCGGTTGATCACGGCCTCGCTCGCCGGCAGCCGGTACAGCCGCGGCCTCGGGTTGCCCGGCTGCGGATGCCAGGTCACCGTGCCGACCTCCACGAAGCCGAACCCGAACGCCGGCCAGCCGCGCACCGCGACGCCGTCCTTGTCCATGCCCGCCGCCAGCCCGACCGGCCCGGGGAACCGGACGCCGAACACCGTGCGCGGCGACGACCCGCCGTGGAACCGGCGCAGCGCCGCCACGACCGGCCGGACGCGCCCGAGCCGGGACAGCGACCGGATGGTGCGCTCGTGGGCGACCTCCGGGTCGCCGCCGCCGATCCGGAACAGGGCGGGGCGCAGAACGTGCTGGTAGACCACCCGGCCATCGTTTCATCGCCGCCGAGGCGTCAAGATGTAGGTGTGCCCGACACCGTCGATCTGGATTCCGCCGCCGAGGAGCTCTACGCCGGCACGCGGGAGGACTTCACGCCCCGACGCAAGGAGCTCGCCAAGGCCGCGAAGGCGGCCGGCGACCCGAAGCTCGCCGCCGCCATCGACAAGCTCGCCAAGCCGACCACGTCCGCCTGGCTCGCCAACCGGCTCGCCCGTGACCCCGACGCCGACGTCGACCAGGTCGCCGAACTCGGCGACGCGCTGCGGGAGGCGCACGCCAACCTGGCCGGCGCCGACCTGAAGTCCCTGTCCCAGCAGCGGACCAAGCTCGTGAACACGCTCGTCAAGCAGGCGGGCCGGCTCAACGGAGCCGCCCTCACCGAGTCGGTGACCCGCGAGCTCGAGGAGATCTTCACGACCGCCGTCGCCGACGGTGACGTCGCGCGCGTGCTGCTCGCCGGCCGGCTGACCTCGGCCAAGGAGCTGGCCGCGACGGTCGCCGCGTGGCCGGAGGTGTCCGGCGACCGCGCACCCGTGGCGCGCCCCGCGAAGCCGAAGCGCAAGCCCGATCTCACCGGTAGGGAGAAGGCCGAGCAGGATCGCAAGCTCGCGAAGGCCCGCGAGGAGCTGGAGGCCGCGCGCTCGGCGGTCAAGGAGGCGGAGGCCGACCGCGCGGCGGAGGAGCGCAGCCTCGCCGACGCGCAGCGGATCGCGGACGAGGCCACCGAGGAGATCCGGCGGATCTACGAGGACCTCGACGCGGCGGAGACGCGGGAGAAGGACGCGCGGCGGCGGGTCGGCTCGGCCAGCCGGTCGGTGAAGGACGCCGAGCGCCGGGCGAGCCAGGCGTGGCGGCTGGTGCAGCAGGCGGAGCGGGCGCTCGAGGAGCTGGGTGGCAAATAAATGCGACCCCCGGGCTGCTCCCGTGATCTGTGATCACGGGCTCAGGGTCGGACTGGTCCCTGAGAGCGCCGGGGGCCGGGTGACTGCCTGGTATTCGCCGACCACACCGCGCGTCTACGGCACCGGCAGAGCCGATGTCAGCCGTGTTGCGCAGCCGGCCTAACCAACGTCCGGTTACGGGTGGTCCTTAGCGGACAGCCACCTCACGAGTCCGTCGTGAATACACTGTTGGACCACCTCCTTTCTCGTGTACCGCGAGATTACGTGGACGGCGGCCGGTCGACAAAGAATTTTTGCCGCGTTCCAGCGCGTGGGCGGACACGCCATACGTCAGCCTGTCGAGGCACCTCGCCCAAACGGAGGATGATAATCTCGCCGTTCAACTACAACCTGTCGTCGGACCAACGCGAAGGGCCACACGATGGGGTCCCCCCTACGCACCGCGCACGGACGCGTGGCAGTCGGCGCCGTCATCGGTGCCGTGACCGCCGCGATGTTCGCGGTAGGCGTGCTCAGCGAGGGGAGCCAGCGGCCGTCGCCGCACGACCGGGCCGCGGTCGAGCCGGTGCCCCCCGGCCAGCCCCGGCCAACGGACGCCCCGGCCACGACCGATCCGTCGAGCCCGTCGACGCCGACGTCCACCACCACGACGACGACAACCACCACGACGACGACCACGACCGAGCGCGACCCCGCGGATGACGGCCCGGCCGACCCGCCACCGACCGAGGAACAGCCGCCACCTCCGCCGACCGAGGAACAGCCGCCACCACCGCCGGCCACCACGACGACGCGCTGCACGTCGCTGATCTGCGTCGGCTAGTTGTCCGCGACGACGTTCAGATCGGTGTCGCCGTCGCTCTCGTCCACTCCGGTGGCGTAACCCGAGTGGTAGCCGGGCTGGGCGTCCGCGTCGGCCTCCGGCCAGTTCTCCGTCCGGTGCCGGCCGCGCCCGCTGGTCCGCAATACCCGCGCCAGCAACAGGTTCAGCGCCAGCGACACCTCGCGCGCCCCCGGCGTGCCCCACTGGTGGATCGGCACGCACGCGCCCTGCGCCTGCTGCACCGCGAGCCGGTCCGGCAGCGCCACCGGCATCACGAGCCGGCCGAAGTGCTCGCGCAGCTCGGCGATCCGGTACTGGTGCTCGTAGGACTGCGGCCGCACGCGGTTGACCACCACGCCCAGCGGCGACAGGTCCGGGTTATTGTCCTCGCGCGCCTTCTCCACCGCCTCGAACGCCCGCTGCGCGCCGGACACCGCGAACAGCGTCGGCTCGGTGACGAGCAGCGCGCCGTGCGCGGCCATCAGCGCCGAGCGGGTGAGCCGGCCGAGCGAGGGCGGGCAGTCGAGCAGCACGAGCTGGTAGGGGAGCTCCCCGTCGTCGAGCAGCGGGCCGAGCTCCAGCAGCGCGCGGCTGAGCTTCTCCAGCCGGCGCGGGTCGGGGTCCTGGTCGTTGAGCAGCTCGAGGCTCTCCGAGCCGACGAGAACGTCGACCTCCTCGCCCCAGCCGCTGCGGGCGATCGCGGCCCGGAGCACCGTGGGGTGGGGCGTCTCGAGCACGTCGGCGAGCGTGGCGTGGGTGTCGTCCGGGTCGAGGGTGGTCGTGGCGTTGCACTGCGGGTCCAGGTCGACCACCAACGTGCGCGCACCTCTGCGCTGTGCGGCCGAGGCAAGGCCGAGCACGATGGTGGTCTTCCCGACACCACCCTTGAGGCTGAGCACTGCCACCGTCTGCACGCCGTGCACCCTACGGTGCCCGTGCGTCGGCACTACAGTTCCCGTCCATGCGACCGGATGCAGTTCGCCTCGCGCTCGACGCCGAGCTGGCCGCCGCGCGCGGGAGACGGGGCGGCGAGGCACCCCGGGTGCTCGACGTCGGCGGTGGTAGCGGCGTTCTCGCCGTGCCGCTGGCCGCCGCGGGCTGCGTCGTGACGGTCGTCGAGCCGAACCCGAACGCGCTCGCGACGCTGTCGCGCCGGGCGGAGGACGCGGGCGTCGCGGCGCGGATCACCGCGCTGCAGGCCGACAGCGACGCGCTCGGCCAGGTGGTCGCCGCGGGCAGCGCGGACCTCGTCGTGGCGCACGGCCTGCTCGAGGTCGTCGACGATCCGAAGAACACGGTCGCCGCCATGGTCGGCGCGCTGGCCGAGGGTGGCGCGGTCTCCGTGGTCGTCGCGAACCGCACCGCCGCGTTGCTGCACCACGCGATCGCCGGCCGGCTCGCCGAGGCCCGCGCGCTCGCCGACGACCCGGCCGGCCGGCTGCCGGGCGAGCTGCTGCTGCGTCGCTTCGACACCGCCGGGCTGACCCGGCTGCTGACCGACGCCGGCCTGACGGTCGAGCTCCTGCAGGGCCAGGGCGTGCTGCCGGACCTGGTGCCGGGCGCGGTCCTGGAGCAGGATCCCGGCGCGGAGCAGTCGCTCGGCGAGCTCGAGCGGCGGGTGGCGGGCGTGTCCCCGCTGCGGGACATCGCGAGCCGGCTGCACGCGGTGGCACGCCGCGCGGGGTGAGCGGGAGCGATCCGGCCAGCGCCCTGATTGTCGGACCACTCTGAGAGGCTTCCGGTCATGGGGCGCAGTGGGGACCTGCCGCGCGGTCTCGTCGACCGCTACAAGGCACGGGACGGCGCGTGGCCGGACGACACCGGCTGCGCGATGCTCCACGTCGACATGGACGCCTTCTACGCGTCGGTGGAGATCCGCGAACGCCCCGAGCTGGCGGAGCGGCCGGTGGTCGTCGGCGGCACGGGCGGGCGCGGCGTGGTCAGCTCGGCCAACTACATCGCCCGCACCCACGGCGTCCGCTCGGCCATGCCCACCGCGCACGCGCGCCGGCTGTGCCCGACGGCGGTGTTCCTGCCGCCCACCTTCCCGCTGTACCAGGAGGTCTCGGCCGGGGTGATGGCGATCTTCCGCGACGTCACGCCGCTCGTGGAGCCGCTGAGCCTGGACGAGGCGTTCCTCGACGTCGCCGGCGCGCTGCGGCGGTTGCGCCGGACGCCGGGGGAGATCGCGGAGCAGGTCCGGGCGCGGGTCGCGGCCGAGCACGGGATCACCTGCTCGGTCGGCATCTCGTCCACCAAGTTCGTCGCGAAGCTCGCGTCCGGGCTGTGCAAGCCGGACGGCATGATGGTCGTCCCGCGCGACGAGATCATCGCGTTCCTGCATCCGCTGCCGGTGTCCGCGTTGTGGGGCGTGGGCCGCAAGACCGCGGAGCGGCTGGCTGGCGTGGGGCTGAACCGGGTCGGCGACGTGGCGGCCACGCCGCTGCCGAGGCTGCGGCGCACGCTGGGCAACGCGGTCGCCGAGCACTTGCACGCGCTCGCCAACGGGCACGACGAGCGCCCGGTGGAGCCGGAGTCGGCGGAGAAGTCGGTCGGCGCGGAGGAGACCTTCGAGGTCGACCACACCGACCGCGGCGTGCTCCGCCAGGAGCTGCTGCGGCTGTCGGAGAAGACGGCCGCGGCCCTGCGGCGGCGCGGGTTGCGCGGGCGCACCGTGTCGATCAAGGTGCGCTTCGGCGACTTCACCACGATCACCCGGTCCCGCACGCTCCCGGTGGCGACCGACGTCACGCAGGAGATCTACCGGACCGCGTGCCGCCTGCTCGACGAGCAGACCCCGCCGGGCGCGATCCGGCTCATCGGCGTGCGCATGGAACAGCTGGGCGAGCAGGGCAGCGAGCAGCTCTTCCTCGACGCCCCCGACCGTGGCTGGCGCGACGCCGACCAGGCCGCCGACCAGGCCCGGGCCCGCTTCGGCGGCGCCGCCGTCCGCCCGGCCACCCTGCTCAGCCGCGACGTCCCGCCCACCGACTAGGTGTGGATCATCGTGTGAGGTCAGTGCCGACCAACGTGACCTCAGGGGACCGTGACGGCCCCCAGCCACAATCAACCGGACCATCCGCGCCGTTCGCCGGGACGCAACCAACACTTTGAATTCCGGGGAGGCGGATCAGCAGTCGTAAGTGCTGCTGGGGTGGACTCGCTCGCAGTAGCGGACGTGCAGGTGGTTGTCGTGGTTGGGGTACTGGGTGGTCAGGCCCTCCGCGATCAGGACCGGGTCGTTGAAGAAGATCAGCTTCACGTGGCCGGGCGCGGCCGCGCGGACGGCCTGGGCCAGTGCGCGGGTGGCGGCCTGGTCGTACTCCGGTGACTGCCACGTGATGCGCCCCGCCGTGCACTGGGCGCTGTCCGTCCGGGCCGGCCAGATGTCGATGTCCATGCCCATGTCGTGGCTCCCGTGGCCGGGAATGTCGCCGCCGTGCTCGAAGCCGGCGTCCCCGAGCGGGACCTTGCCGTGCCCGGTGAACGACCGTGCCGCCGCCTCCAGCTGCGCGACCGCCGCGGCCGACGCCCAGTTCGCCGCCGTGCCGTTGCCGTCCGGGTCCTGATCGCACATGTTCGCGGCGAAGTCCGGATAGTCGTAGTGCCACAACAGGTTCTGCCACGTCACCGGCCCGACGACGCCGTCCACGCCGATCCCCGCGTGCTGCTGGAACGTCCGCACCGCCTCGGTCACCGAACCGTCGAAGGTGCCGTTCACCGGCAGCGCCAGCCGGCGCTTCGCGTTCAGCTCCACCTGCAGCGCGCGGACCGCGGGCCCCGCCGCGCCCTGCGCAAGCTGGGGCACCAGCTTCGCCCACGTCGCCGGGCCCACGATGCCGTCGACGCCCAGCCCGTTCGCGGACTGGAACGAGCGCACCGCCGTGTCCGTCGACGCGGCGAACACACCGTCGGTCGGCGCCGCGATGCCGTGGTGTGCCAGCAGGTGCTGGAGGGCGAGGACGTCCGCACCCCGGTTGCCCGTGTTCTGCGTGGGATAGAACGCCGCGGGAAAGGCGTTGGCCGGCCAGGCCAGCAGGATGGACGCGGCCAGCACGGCGGCGGCGGTGAGCGCGAGGAGAGTTCGGCGCAGGGTGACCATGGCAGCACATTATGGTGAACATCCACCGCGAAGGTAACCGTACTGCGTGGGGTATTCACAGATGCTCATTCGCCCTGGCCCGGCCTAGAATCCGGAAGCATGGCGGACACTCCGATGGCGAACGTGGTGTTGTTCGCGATCGCCGTGCTCGCGCCGACCCTCGCGTTCTGGGGCATCGTCCGCATGCCACGTCTCGTCGACGCCATCGGCGAGCGGATCCGCCGGCGCCGGGTGGTGCCGAAGGGCCTGCCGATCGAGCAGCTCGCTGCGGACCTGCGCCGCGTGCACCGGCTGCTCGTGCAGTGCCCGGACGGCACGCCCATGGTCCGCCGCGTGGCCACCCGCGACGCCTACGACGAGCTGCTGCGCCAGGCCTGCACGGCCGTCGACGTCAGCCACGAGCTCGACGCGCTGCCCGAGGGCATGGAGCGGAACATGGAGCGCCTGCGCGTCGAGGAGGCCCTGCGCGACGCCGGTCTCACGATCCCCTGACGAGCTCCGGCAGCACCGTGCCCAGCCGGTCGCGCAGCACGAACGCGGCGAGCCGGTCGTACGGCGTCTCCGAGCCGTTGCAGATCACGACCGTCGCGCCGGCCCGGGCCGCCAGCCCGACCAGCCCGGCGGCCGGCTGCACCGCGAGCGAGCTGCCGACCGCGAGCATCAGGTCGCACGTCACCGCCGCCTCGCGTGCCCGGGCGAGCACGTCGACGTCGAGCGACTGACCGAACGAGATCGTCGCCGACTTGAGGATCCCGCCGCACACCAGGCACGGCGGGTCCGCCTCGCCGGCCTCGACCCGGTCCAGCGCCGCGCGCATCGGCCGCCGGTCCCCGCAGGACAGGCAGGCCGTGTCGAACATGGACCCGTGCAGCTCCACCACGAGGCCGGGGTCCGAGCCCGCCCGCTGGTGCAGCCGGTCGATGTTCTGCGTCAGGATCGCGTGCAGCCGCCCGGCCTCCTCGAGCGTCACCAGCGCGCGGTGCGCTGCGTTGGGCGGCGCGTCCCACACGGGGTGCGCGCGGCGCGCCTGCCACGACCGCAGCCGCACCTCGGGATCGTCGCGGTAGGCCGGCAGGCTCGACATCCGCTCGGCAGCCGGATCCTTGGTCCACAACCCGTCCGGCCCGCGGAAGTCGGGGATGCCGGACTCCGTGGAGATGCCGGCGCCGGACAGCACGGCGATCCGCGACGCCGCCGCGACGGCGGCGGCCGCGTCCGCGATCGAGTCCGCGGTCCTCATCCGACCCACTCGAGCAGCTCGTCCGCGGTCTTGGTGTTGATCACCCGCTCGGCCGGCACGCCGCACTCCTCCGCCCGCTCGCAGCCGTAGGGCAGCCAGTCCAGCTGGCCCGGCGCGTGCGCGTCGCTGTCGACGGAGAAGACGCAGCCGGCCTCCAGCGCGAGCGCCAGTAGCCAGCGCGGCGGGTCCAGCCGGTCCGGCCTCGAGTTGATCTCCACGGCGACGTTGTTGTCCCGGCACGCGGCGAACACCTCGGCCGCCTCGAACTCCGACTCCGGGCGGGGGCGGCCCTTGACCCGGCGGCCGGTGCAGTGGCCGAGGATGTCCGTGTGCGGGTTCTCGATCGCCGCCAGCATCCGCTTGGTCATCTCCGGCTTGGCCATCCGCAGCTTCGAGTGGACGCTCGCGACCACCACGTCGAGCCGGGCGAGGAGCTCCGGGGTCTGGTCCAGGCCGCCGGCGTCGAGGATGTCGACCTCGATGCCGGTCAGGATCCGGAACGGCGCGAGCTCGCGGTTGAGCTCCTCGACCACGTCGAGCTGGCGCGCCAACCGCTCGGCCGACAGTCCGTTCGCCACGGTCAGCCGGGGGGAGTGGTCGGTCAGCACCATCCAGTCGTGGCCCAGGAGTCTTGCCGTCTCCGCCATCTCGCGGATGGGACTGCCCCCGTCGGACCACTCCGAATGGGTGTGACAGTCCCCGCGCAGCTCCGCCCGCAGCGCCTCGCCGCCGGCGACCGGCTCGATGCCCCGTTCGAGCATGCGTGCCAGGTACGAGGGGGTGTCGCCGCGTGCGGCCTCGGTGATGACGCCGGCCGTGGACCGCCCGATGCCCGGCAGGTCGGTCAGCGTGCCGGCCCGCAGCCGGTCGGCCAGCTCCACGTCGGTCAGCCCGCTCACGACGCCCGCGGCACGCCGGAACGCCTGCACCTTGTGGGTGGGCTCACCAGCGCGTTCGAGCAGGAACGCGATCTGGCGAAGCGCGCGGTCGGGATCCATTCAGCCCACCTGTTCGCGCTCGAGCGGGCTAGTGGCAGACTCGTGGGTGGCCGGGTTTTGGCTACGCATACGACCATGATTCCGGATCGGGTAGTCGCGGAGCCTTACGGCTCGTATCCTGGGGGGTGACGTCCCCGGAGTGGGGCGCCCGCCGGGTCCGGCGGACTGACCGTGAGAGCCCGGCGCCCGTGACAGCTGTGCCGGAGGAGGAACGAATGCCACTCTCCGAGCACGAGCAGCGACTGCTCGACCAGATTGAGCGTGCGCTTTACGCCGAGGATCCCAAGTTCGCATCCACGGTTCGCGGTGCGCGCCTGCGCCGCCCATCACGGCGCCGCCGCCTTCAGGGCATCGCGCTGTTCGTCCTGGGTGTCGCTCTTCTGGTGCTGGGAGTGATCCTGCCGCTGAAGCCTGGCGGCGTCCCGGTGGTCAGTTTGCTCGGCTTCCTGGTCATGTTCCTGGGTGCGCTGCTCACGCTGTCCGCCTTGCGAAACGGCGGCGGCGAGGGCGAGGAGGGCGCCGGGGAGTCCGGTGGGGGCGGGTCGGGGTCCCCCAAAGCACGCCGCAGCTCCTTCTCCCAGCGGATGGAGGACCGCTTCCGCAAGCGGTTCGACGAGGGGCCATAGCCACGCTTCGTGATCGGATCGCCGGGGGCCACGCTTGGCACCCGGCGATCACTTGTGCGTGACATCGACCGCATCGCGAGTGTTTTCCAAGGCCGCGTGAGGCAACATCGGAACGGCACCCCCAACGATTGATGGAGGTTTGCCGTGGCTCTGCGGATCCCCGAACACGCACAGTGGACGCGCCTGGCCGAACGGGTCGCCAAGGTGGCCCCCGCCGGATTCGCCGGCGACCGGCTGCGCAACCTGTACGACGGACGCTGGCAGGACGCGGGCGAGCGCTCCCCGATGATCACCCCGGTCGACCAGACGGGCCTCGGCCAGCTGTCCAAAGTGGACGAACCGACCGCGCTGAAGGCGGTCGCCGCGGCCCAGCAGCAGCACCGGGCGTGGGCGAAGGTGCCGCTGGCGGACCGCAAGGCGCGGGTGAGCGCCGCGGTCGAGGCGATGACCGGCGTCCGCGACGACCTGGCCCTGCTGCTCGCGTGGGAGATCGGCAAGCCGTGGAAGCTCGCGTGCGCCGACGTGGACCGTGCCCTCGACGGCGTGCGCTGGTACCTCGAGCACATCGACGAGATGCTCGCCACCGACGCGCAGGGCCGGCCCTTCGAGCGGACCCCGCTGTCCGGCCCCGTCAGCAACATCGCGAGCTGGAACTACCCGATGTCGGTGCTGGTGCACGCCGAGCTGGTGCAGCTGCTGGCCGGCAACGCGGTGCTGGCCAAGACGCCGACGCAGGGCGGCGCGGTCTGCCTGACCGTCGCGCACGCGCTGATGAACGACGCCGGCCTGCCGGTCACCCTGGTCTCCGGTGACGGCTCGAAGCTCTCCGGCGCGCTCGTGCGCTCGATGGAGCTCGGCGCCCTCGCGTTCGTGGGCGGCCGGGACAACGGCGGCAAGGTCGCGGCCCAGCTCGTCGACACCGGCAAGCGGCACATGCTCGAGCAGGAGGGCCTGAACTGCTGGGGCATCTGGGAGTTCTCCGACTGGGCGGGCCTGTCGGCGCACCTGAAGAAGGGCTTCGAGTACGCCAAGCAGCGCTGCACGGCCTACCCGCGGTTCGTGGTCCAGCGCGGCCTGGTCGACGCCTTCCTCGCCACCTACCTGCCCGTGGTCCAGTCGATCCGGTTCGGCCACCCGCTCGCGGTCGAGTCCGACGGCAAGAAGGCCGAGCTGCCGGTGCTGGACTTCGGCCCGATGATCTCCGCGACCAAGGCGACCGACCTGCGCAAGCGGGTCGACGAGGCGCTGCACCACGGCGCCGTGCCGCTCTACCGCGGCTCGCTCGACCAGGGCCGGTTCATGCCGGGCCAGGACACCTCGGCCTACGTCGCGCCGACCACGCTGCTGGCGCCGCCCGGGGCGAGCCGGCTCATGCACGAGGAGCCGTTCGGCCCGGTGGACACGATCGTCGTGGTGGACACGAAGGCCGAGCTGCTCGCGCAGATGAACGCGTCCAACGGCGCGCTCGTCGCGAGCATCGCCTGCGACGACCCGGAGCTCGCCGACGGGCTCGCCCAGCACGTGCAGGCGTTCAAGGTCGGCGTGAACAAGCCGCGCTCCCGGGGCGACCGCGAGGAGCCGTTCGGCGGCCGCGGCGGCTCGTGGAAGGGCGCCTTCGTCGGCGGCGTGCACCTGGTGCACGCGGTCACCCAGGGCCCGGCGGACGAGCTGCTGTACGGGAACTTCCCGGACTACAACCGCTACCCCGCCGTGTGAGTCGCGGTGTGATGTGAGCCGGCGCTAGTCCTTGCGGCGCCGGACGACCGAGCGGGGGAGGAGCCGGCCCTTCCAGTCCAGCGGATCCGTGCTCCGCATGCCCGCGACGACGGTGTCGAAGGCCTCGCCCAGCTTCGGGTCCGATGCGGTGCTCCCGCCGTACCAGGAGCGCTCGACCTCGCTGACGACCGTGCGCAGGGCCACCCGCCCGTGGTCGTCCAGGCCGTGTTCGGTGGCCAGGCGCCGCGCGGTGATCCGCACCGTCTCCGTCGTGTTGACCTCCGCGCCCCGGTCGGCCGACTCGGCGAGCAGCTCCGTCCACGCGGACGTCGCCGCGGCCGGGCCGTTGTGGTGCACCTCGTGGCGGCGGCGCAGCCGCTGGCGTTCGCGCACCAGCCCGGGCGCGCCCGCGAGCAGCAGCACCACGACGAGCAGCGCCAGCCAGAACGAGACGAGCGCCGCGGCGAGCACGAGCGTCAGGATCCAGCCACCGGCCGCGAGCGGGAGCGTCAGCTTCCGCCGGCGGCCCGTCGCCGCGAGTGCGGTCAGCACGCCCGACACCACGGCCAGCGCGAGGACGGTCAGCCACGGCCAGCTCGGCGAGTTGTCCTGCTGGTCGTCGGCACCGTCGGCGCCGGCCTGCTGGTTCTGCTGGTCCTCCTTGTTCGCCTCCGCGCCGGACGACGGCGCCGGGGCCCGCGAGCTCTGCTCGGCGCGGTTCGGGTCGTCCTCGGGGCCCGCCGGGCCGCTCTCCGACACGTACGGCGGCGTGTAGGTCGTGCCGTCGGTCAGGGGCGTGGGGTCGAACTGCATCCAGCCGATGGGCGGGAAGAACACCTCGACCCACGCGTGCGCGTTCTGCGTGGTGATCGAGCGGTAGTCGCCGGACTTGAACCCGGCCGTGTAGCCCATGGCCACCCGCGAGGGGATGCCCGCCGCGCGCAGCAGGATCGCCATCGACGACGCGTACTGCTCGCAGAATCCGGTCTTGCTGCGGAAGAGGAAGTCGACGAGCGCGTCCTCGTCGCTGCCGGCCGCGGTCTGCGTCTCGTAGGAGAACCCGTTGCTGGTGGCGAAGTAGGCCTGGATCGCCCGCACCTTGTCGAACATGGAGCCGCGGCCCGCGGTCAGCCGGTCGGCCAGCTGCTGCACGCGCGGCTGGATGTTGTCCGCGGCGAGGTAGCGCGGGTCGATCTCGCCCGTGATCGGCGGGCGCGCCCGGCGCAGCTGCTCCCCGCTGGGCAGGCTGAGGTCGGTCTCCTCGGTGTACTTGGGCAGCGTCAGCTCGCTCGCGGCGTAGAGCATGCCGCTGGACGGGTCGTAGCGGACGCTGTCGGGCAGGTCGTGCATCCGCCGCGGGGTGCCGAACACCGGCGCCCACTTGTCCGTGGAGTTGACCGGCTCGATCTCGATGTCGACGGTGTCCGCCGACGGGCCGGCGCTCTCCTGCCCGGTCGGCAGCGGCAGCTCACCGCCGATGGACACGCCCCGCGGCAGCTGGTTCGCGCCGCCCCAGCCCCCGTTGCTGTCGAAGTCGGCGAGCGTGAGCGCGCGCAGGTAGCGGCCGTCCTCGCCGAGCCCGCGCACGCGGAACAGCTCGACGTTGCCGTCCTGGTCGAGCATGCCGCGCAGCTGCGTGAACGGGTTGAGGCCCAGGCCGCCCTGGCCGGCGCCGCCCTGGCCGCCCGGCAGCTGGCCGACGGTCCCGATGAACGTGACCGTGGCGCCCGCGAACAACGCGATCGCCACCGCGCCGGACACGAGCGAGGCCGGCGATCCGACGCCGCCGCCGGTGCCCTGCACGATCGGGCGGTTGCGCCACTGCTGGTGCCGGTGCGCGCCGTCCACGGCGAGCAGCGCCGCGAAGGAGACCGCGCCGAGCACGAACGCCCACCACGGCAGCATCTCGTCGGCGAGCGAGGCCGGGACCGCGTACACGCACAGCAGCACCAGCCCGCACGCGGCCGGCGTGCCCGCGGAGACCGCGAGGGTGTCGACCAGCACGGCCACCAGCCCGATCGCGACCACGACCAGGCACAGCACGGCCTGGGTGGGTTCGACCGGTGGCACACCCGTCCGCACGACCTCGATGGACGTGCGCAGCACCTCGCCCAGATCACCCAGCGCCGTCGGGCCCGGGAACAGGCCGAACACGGCGCTGTCGGTGAACAGCGCGACGAGCAGGCACAGCAACGCGAACATCTGCGCGAAGCCGACCACGAGGATCGGCGTGCGCACCGCACGCAGGCCCAGGCCGACCGCGGTGATCACGGTGACCGCCACGCCGGCGTAGCCCCACCACCGCAGCCCGTCGATCACGCCCGCGAGCGCGAGCGAGGCGCACAACGTGGTGACCGCGGCGACGACCGGCGTCACGGTCATCGACCACTGCTGGGAGGTGAGCTCGTTCCCGGTGGTCGGCGCGGGTGGCGGACCGTCCATGGTGGGCCGGTTCCGCGTTGGCATGGGTGCGGTCACTGGCCCGCTCCGGAGATCATGGCGCCCGCCCGGGAGCCGTGGGTTCGGCAGAGGGTGGCCCAGACGGCGGTCATCGGCAGGTTCGGGCGGGCGACCGTGACGCCCCAGCCCGCGCCGCGCAGCAGCGCGGTGGCTCCGTCGATGTCGGTGGCCTCGCTCTCGGTGTCCGCCCCGGAGCCGCCCCAGGCCGCGGTGTCGAGCAGGACCGCGAGGCTGCGGCTGCCCCGGGAGCGCTGGCCCACGAGCTGGCTGAGCGAGTCCGGCGTGGAGGCACCCAGGATCGCGATCAGCTCCTGGCCGTGCCCGGCGTCGTTGAGCGCGCCGATCTCGTGCTGGGGGGTGGCCTGCAGCGCGGCGAGCGCGTCGAGGACCGCGTTGTCGTTGTGCGAACCGTCGCCGGTGTCGCTGACGATCAGCCGCCCGCTCTCGGTCACCAGCCGGATCCGCTGGCCGTAGCGGTGCAGGTGCAGGCAGATGCTCGCGGCGAACGACACCGCCCACTCCATCGACGAGGTCGTGCCGGTGCCGCGGTGCGCACCCGCGCGGTGGTCGAGCAGCACGGTGGTGCCGCCGCGCCACGGCCGCTCCTCGACGCGCACCATCATCTCGTCGCGCTTGGCGGTGGAGCGCCAGTGGACCTTGCGCAGGTCGTCGCCCTGCCGGTACGGGCGCACGATCGCGTCGTCCTCGCCCTGCCCGGCGGCCAGCCGCACCGACCCGTCGTCGCCGGAGCCGAGCCCGGACCCGCCGGGCACGCCGGCCAGCTTCACGATGCGGGGCACGACGATCAGCCGCGAGGTGTGCGCGAGCTCCCGCTCGAACTCGGCGAGGCCGAACGGGTCGGTGATCGTCGCCTTGAGCGGGCCGAGCTGCTGGATGCCGCGCAGCATCGGCTGCACCGCGTACCGCAGCCGGGTGCCGGTGTGCCGGGGCAGGTGCTCGATCAGGAAGCGGGGCTTGCCGCCCAGCGAGTACGGCACACCGTCGGCGACCAGCAGGCCACCCGTCGGCAGCCGGCCTGTGCTGCGGATGTGCAGGGACACCTCGGCGCGCCCGCCGACCGGCACCCGGATCGGCACGATCTGGCGCTGCGCGTGCAGCCCGACCCGCGCCACCGCGGTGAGGAAGCAGACGAGCAGGGGCAGCGCCACCACGAACACCGACACCCGCAGCAGGTCCCGCTCGTTGAGGATGAACGAGCAGAGCGCGGCGGCGAGCCCGGCGGCCAGCAGGCACCGGCCGCGCGTGGTCAGCCCGGACAGCGCACCGCGCACCGGCCGCGCCACGGTCAGCGGTTCCTGGCCCAGTGGGCGTTCGGGTCCGGTGCCGCCTGGGGCACCGGCACCCGCTGCACGAGCGAGCGGATCAGCTCGGCGCTCGAGCGGCGGCTCGCCTGCGCCTCGGGGGTCAGCACGAGCCGGTGCGCGAGGACCGGCACGGCCACCGCGTGGATGTCGTCGGGAACCACGAAGTCACGCCCGGACAGGGCCGCCTGCGCGCGGGCCGCGCGGACGAGGTGCAGCGTGGACCGGGGCGAGGCGCCGATGCGGATCTCGGGCAGCCGCCGGGTGGTCGACACGAGCTCGACGGCGTAGCGCCGGATGTCGGGGGAGAGCTTGACCGAGCGGACCGTCTCGATCAGCTTGCGCACCTGGTCGGCGCGCGACACGGGCTGCAGGTCCGCGAGCGGGTTGTGCGCGGCGTGCTCGTCGACCATCGCGAGCTCGGCGGCCGGGTCGGGGTAGCCGATCGACACCCGGGCGGTGAACCGGTCGCGCTGGGCCTCGGGCAGCGCGTAGGTGCCCTCCATCTCGATGGGGTTCTGGGTCGCGATGACCATGAACGGCGCCTCGAGCTGGTAGGTGTTGGTGTCGACGGTGACCTGCTCCTCCTCCATGCACTCGAGCAGCGCCGACTGCGTCTTGGGCGAGGCGCGGTTGATCTCGTCGCCGACCACGATGTTGGCGAACACGGGGCCGGGCCGGAACTCGAACTCGTTGGTCTGCCGGTTGAAGATCGACACACCCGTCACGTCGCTGGGCAACAGGTCGGGCGTGAACTGGATGCGGCTGACCGTGCAGTCGATCGAGCGGGCGAGCGCCTTGGCGAGCGACGTCTTGCCGACCCCCGGCACGTCCTCGACCAGCAGGTGTCCTTCGGCGAGGAGCGTGACGAGCGCGATGCGCACCACCTCCGGCTTGCCCACCAGCACTCGCTCGACGTTCGCCGCGATCCGCTGGGCGGTCGCGTTGAGCTCGTCGAGGGGGGAGGCGGGCCGGTAGTGGTTGTTGCCTGCGGCCTCGGCCGAATGCCCCGAGTATTGGTCTCCGCCAGACGCTGCGTAGGGGTTTCCGGGCAGCGCCGATGGCGGCGTACTGGACGTCACGCGACCTCCTGGAGCTCAATCTGGAGCGCAAGCCTTCTCTGGAGTGTGTCAAACCGCTGAGAAGTCTGTGCGCCCTCCATTGTCTACGCCTTCCCCGCAGTTCGTGTTGCGGATCTTCGGAAATCGGTCGCCGGCCGCACACGGCTCGCACAGCGTCCCCCACGTCCCCCCACCGGCCGTCCCACGACACCCCCCGGCGTCCCCACAACGCCCCCCGGTGCCCCCTCGCGAGCCATGTTCGCAAGACGCATGGGGCCGTCCGAGGTTGGTCAGTGCCATGCGGCGGTGTCCCCGGGCCACCCGGTCGGCGGGGTCCGCCACAATCCCCCACCTTCAACCCCCGGCTGCCACCAGCGGAAACGTTGGTTGCGACCCGATCAACACGGTGATTTCGTCGTTGACTGTGGAGAAAAGTGGGGTACGGTGGCCGCAAGTGGGGCAGAAGGGGGCCTCATGGCGGTCCTCCGGGACCGGTGGGGAGGTGAGTCGCCGATGTTCCTCGGCACGCACACCCCGAAGTTGGACGACAAGGGGCGGCTCACGCTGCCTGCCAAGTTCCGAGACGCGCTCGCGGGCGGGCTGATGGTCACCAAGGGCCAGGACCACTGTCTATATGTGTTCCCACGCGCGGAGTTCGAGGAGATGGCACGCAAGGTGGCCGCGGCGCCCCTGACGAACGAGGCGGTTCGCGCCTACCAGCGGTACCTGTTCGCCGGCACTGACGAACAGCGACCCGACGGGCAGGGGCGGATCGCGATCGCACCGGAGCTCCGGCGCTATGCCGGGCTCACCAAGGAGTGCGTGGTCATCGGTGCGATCACCCGCCTGGAGATCTGGGACGCGCAAGCGTGGCAGGTCTATTTGGACGAACACGAGGACAGCTACTCCCAGGCTGCTGAGGAAGTCCTCCCCGGGGTGTTCTGACCCCGGACGTCCCGGGTGGACGCGGATGCCGTGAGGCCTCGGTCCGCTCGCTTTCGGTCCTGGTGCACCTTCCCCGGTGCCAGGGCCGACGAGCGGGCGGGGACCTGTCGGCATCCGCGTGGGTCGGCTCTTCGGGAGGCCGGCCTTGTTGTCGTCGTGTCGTCGGGAGCTCGTTCGCGGGAGAGGGGGTGGACCATGGCTGCCCATGTTCCGGTGTTGCTGGAGCGTGTGCTGGACCTGTTCGAGCCGGCGCTGCCCGGCGACTCCGCGGTGCTCGTCGACGCGACCGTCGGCCTCGGCGGGCACGCCGACGCGCTGCTGTCCGCCCATCCCGCGCTGACCCTGGTCGGCCTGGACCGCGATCCCGAGGCGCTCGCACGCTCCGGTGCGCGGCTGGCCCGCCACGGCGACCGGGTGCACCTGGTGCACGCCGTCTACGACGAACTGCCCGACGTGCTGGTCCGGCTCGGCTACCGCGCGACCGGTTCGGTCGACGGCGTGCTGATGGACCTCGGGGTGTCCTCGATGCAGCTCGACGAGGCCGACCGCGGCTTCGCCTACTCGCGGGACTCGCCGCTGGACATGCGGATGGACCCGACCGCGGAGCTGACCGCGGCCGAGGTGCTGAACACCTACCCGGCCGCGGAGCTCGCGCGGATCCTGCGCGAGTACGGCGAGGAGCGGTTCGCCCGGCGGATCGCCGGCGCGATCGTCGCCGCGCGGGCGAAGGAGCCGTTCGCCAGCAGCGGGCGGCTGGTCGAGCTGCTCTACGACGCGGTGCCCGCGGCCAGCCGGCGCACCGGCGGGCACCCGGCCAAGCGGACGTTCCAGGCGCTGCGCATCGAGGTCAACGGCGAGCTGGACGTGCTGGGCCGGGCGGTGCCGGCGGCGCTCGCGGCGCTGCGGGTGGGCGGGCGGATCGTCGTCGAGGCCTACCAGTCGCTCGAGGACCGGCTGGTCAAGCGCGCGATGGCGGAGCTCGCGAAGTCGCGGACGCCGCCGGGGGTTCCGGTCGAGCTGCCGGGACACGGTCCGCAGCTGCGCCTGCTCACGCGGGGCGCGGAGATGGCGGACGAGCAGGAGAAGGAGCACAACCCGCGGGCGGCCTCGGTACGGCTGCGCGCGGCAGAGCGGATTCTGGAGGCGGCAGCATGACGGCACCGACTCGGACCAAGCCGACCCGCGCCGCGCGCGGGCGCTCCGACTCCACCCTGGAACGACGGCGGTCCGACACCGCCCTGGAACGGCGCCGGACGGCCCGGCTCGCCGCGGGCACGGTCACCGCGCCGGCGCCCGAGAAGCACGAGCCGTCCCCGGCCCGCCAGACGCGCGGCCGCTCGGCGGCGGCGCAGCGTGCCTACGCGCGGCGGGCGCAGCGGGAGGGCCGTCCCGTCGAGCGCGCCGCGCGGGCGGTGTCCGATGAGGACAGTTCGGCCGGGCGGGTGTCGTTCGTCATCCTGATCATCACGCTGCTGGTGGTCGGCGTGGCGGCGACGCTGTGGCTGTCCACGCAGGCGATCGCGGACTCGTACCGGCTGGAGGACGCGAAGCAGCAGGCCGACCAGCTCGCCGAGCGGGCCGACCAGCTGCAGCGCGACGTGACGAAGGCGGAGTCGGCGTCCGCGCTGGCCGAGCGCGCGAAGGCGATGGGCATGGTCCCGGCCGGCGACCCGGCCCGGCTCGTGGTCAAGCCGAACGGCCGGGTGGTCGTCGTGGGCGAGCCGACGCGGGCGGAGAAGCCGGCGCCACCGGCGCCGCCGGCCACCGAGAAGCCCGCCGACCGGCGGGCCCAGGCGCCGCGGGGCCAGGCGCCCGCCGGACAGGACGCACCACACCAGCCGGCGAACGGCCCGGGTGCCGGCTGATGGCACCACCCTCCGGGCGGCCACCCCGCGAACCGGACGACTCCGGCCGGGCCCGCGGGTGGCCGGCCGTACCCGGACGCCGCGCGACCCCCGGCTCCCCGCGAGCCGGGGGTCCGCGGACCAACGCCGACCGGGCCGCGAAACCCCGCGGCACGGACGGCGCGTCGCGTGCGGGGGAGGGTGATCGATCGGCGAAGGCGCGGGGCGGCCAGGCCGCGAAACCACGCGGTGGCACGGATGGCGGCCGGGCTGGCGCGCCGGGTGCCGGGGACGGTGACCGGTCGGCGAAGGCGCGAGGCGACCGGGCCGCGAAATCACGCGGCACGGATGGCGGCCGGGCCGGCGCGCCGCGTGCCGGGGATGGTGACCGATCGGCGAAGTCGCGGGGCGGCCAGCCCGCGAAGCGGCGCGGGCGGCCCAGCCTGTTCGGGCCCGGGGGCGTGTTCGACTCGGGCGACGCCCGTGCCCCGCACGGTGGCACCCCGCGCGACCCCGGTGGCATCCCGCGTGGCGGCCGCTCCCGGTTCGGGGCCAGCGGCGACCCGGACCGGAAGCCGCCGGCCTCGGACCGGAAGCCGCCGGCGCCGGCCCGAAAGGCCGCCCCCAGGAACGCGCCGGAGCTGCCGCCGTGGCGGGAAGCCCTGCGCCGCAAGGCCACCGACCGCGAGCCCCCACCCTGGCTGGCGAGCGAGCGGCCCGAACCGCGTCGCCCGGTACCGCGGGGTGCCGGCGGGCGCAGCAACGCGGCCAGCTCGCACCGCAGCTCCCGCCCGACCCAGCACCCCCCGGTCGCGAAGCGCCGTGCCTCGACCGGGCCGCGCAGCCTCGTCCGCAAGCCCGGCGGCAACCACCACGTCCGCGTCGTCTCCGTGCGGTTCCTGCTCATCGCCGCGCTCGTGGCCGCGGGGATGAAGCTCATCCAGGTCCAGGGCTTCGAAGCGGAGGCCCTCGCCGCGAAGGCCGAGCAGCAGCGCACGACCGAGATCGACATCCCGGCCACCCGTGGGTCCATTGTGGACCGGAACGGGGTGCAGCTCGCGTTCAGCGTCGAGTCGCGCATGCTCGCGTTCCAGCCCCGCGCGGTCCGCGCGGACATCGCCGACTACAACAGCGCTCACCCCGACGCGAAGCTCGACTTCGACGAGCGCACCGCGGAGATCGCCCGCACGATCCACCGGCGGATCGGCGACCGTGCGCCCGAGGCGGACCTGCAGGCGAAGCTGCGCCGTCCGGACTCGTTCGTCTACCTCGTGGACAAGGTCGAGCCGGCCGTCGCGCGCGACCTCCAGGCCCTGTTCCCCGAGCTCATCACCGAGTACCGCGCCACCCGCGAGTACCCCGGCGGCTCGCTCGCGTCCAACCTCGTCGGCGTCGCCAACTGGCGCACCGACGACCCGGACCCCGAGAAGCAGAGCCTGCACGGCCTGTCGGGTCTGGAGAACCAGCGCGACAACGAGCTCGCCGGCACGCCCGGCCGCCAGGTGGTGGACACCGAGGAGGGCAGCCGGAGCGTCGTCATCCCCGGCACCGAGCGCGACCTCGTGCCGGCCACCGACGGCTCGGACGTCGAGCTGACCATCGACGCCGACCTGCAGTACCACCTGCAGCAGTCGCTGGCCGGCTACATCGGGAAGAGCCAGGCCAAGAACGCGAGCGCGGTCGTGCTCGACGCGCACACCGGCGAGGTGTACGCGATGGCCAACGACAAGAGCTTCGACCCGACCGCGGTGAACGGCCTCGACCTCAAGACCATGGGCAACGCGGCGGTGTCCACGCCCTACGAGCCGGGTTCGGTGAACAAGATGGTCACCGCGCTGTGCACGATCCAGGAGCACATCTCCGGCCCCGCCGACGCGCACACGGTCCCCGACTGGATCAGCGTCGCCGATCGCACCGTGCACGACGCGTGGAGCCACCCGACGATGCGGTTCACCACGACGGGCATCTTCGCCAAGTCGTCCAACGTGGGCACGCTGCAGCTCGCCCGGCAGTGCGGCCCGGACCGGTTCTCCAAGCTGCTGCGCGATCTCGGCCTCGGCAAGCGCACGGGTGTCGGCCTCCCCGGCGAGAGTCCCGGGCGGGTCCCGCCGCGCGGCCAGTGGTCCGGCTCGACGTTCGGCAACCTGCCGATCGGGCAGGGCCTGTCGATGACCGTGCTGCAGATGGCCGCGATGTACCAGACGATCGCCAACGACGGCGTCCGCGTGCCGCCGCGGATCGTCCGGGCGAGGATCGCCCCGGACGGCACGCGCATCGCCGAGCCGAAGCCGAAGCCGGTGCGAGTGGTCGGCACGGACACCGCGCGCACCGTGCGGAACATGCTGCGCGCGGTCGTGCAGGACGGCGACGGGTTGGACAACGGCACGGGACCGGCGGCCGCGCTGACCGGCTACCAGGTCTCCGGCAAGACCGGCACGGCCCAGCAGATCGACCCGGTGACCAAGCGCTACTCGCAGGAGGAGTACTGGATCACGTTCGCCGGCATCCTGCCGGCGGACAACCCGCGGTTCGTCGTGGGGATCGTGCTCGACCGGCCGAACTACTCCGGTGGGCCGCAGGAGTCCCGCTCGGCCGCACCGCTGTTCCACGACATCGCCTCCTACCTCGCGCAGCGCTACAACATCCCGCTGTCGAAGAAGCAGAGCCCGGTCGTGCCGCTGGTGCTGGACCAGTAACTGTCGGTGGGTCCTCCTACCCTGAGCGCCATGACGACCGCCTGGTTCACCGAGGACGACCTGCACGAGGCCGCGGGCGGTCAGTCGTTCCAGCGCGGGCGCGACTACGTGGGCGTGGTGGCCGACGTGGCGCCGACCGCGCTCGGCGTGCGGGCCGCGGTCCGGGGGCTGGACACCTACCAGGTATGGCTCGGCCGCGACGGCGAGCGGGTGGTGGGGGAGTGCAGCTGCCCGTTCGGCGCGGACGGCAACTTCTGCAAGCACTGCGTGGCGGTGGGGCTCGTGCTCCTCGCCGAGGGTCCGGGGCCGGCCGCGCCCGAGGTCGACCTCGCCGGCTACCTGCGCACGCTCGACCCGCGGGAGCTCGTCGAGCTGGTGCTGGAGCAGGCCGGCCGCGACCCGGCGCTGTACCGGCGGCTCTCCCTGCGGGCCGGTTCGACCGGGGCGCCGCAGGTGGCGGTGCTGCGCCGGCAGCTGGACGAGGCGCTGCGCGTCCGCGGTTACCTCGACGACCGGGCGACCCGCGACTACGCCCGGCGGGCCCGCGAGGTGCTGGACACGATCGACGAGCTGATCACGACCGGGCACGCGTCCGAGGCGCGCCCGCTGGCCCGCTCGGCGGTCGAGGGCATCACCGCGGCGATGCCCACCGTGGACGACGCGGCCGGCGCGGTGACCGGCCTCTACCGGCGCGCGCTGTGGCTGTACGCCCGGGCGTGCGCCACGGCCCGGCCCAACCCGGCGCGGCTCGCCGAGTGGCTGTTCCGCCAGCGGCTGGCCGGTCCGGGCTGGCCGGTGGTCGAGCTGGCCGACTTCGCCGAGACGCTGGGGGAGGCGGGCCTGTCGGTGTACCGGACGCTGCTGCGCGAGGCGTGCGCGGCGCCGGCGGCGGACCAGGTCGTGCTGCTGCGGGCCATGCGCGAACAGCTGGCCATTGTGGACGGTGACCTGGACGCGCGGGTCGACATCCTCGCCGAGAACGTGCCGAACCCGAAGGCGTTCCTGGACATCGTGGCGGTGCTGCGCGAGGCGGGTGAGCTCGCCGGCGCGATCCGGTGGGCCGAGCGCGGCGCGGAGGAGACCGGCGACCCGCGGCTGGCGGACGTGCTCGTTCAGTCCTATGTGGAGGACGACCGGCCGGCGGCGGCGGTCGCCCTGCGCGAGTCGGCGCTGCGCGCGGCGACCACCCGGCACGCGTACGCGAACCTGCGGGCCACCGCGACCCTGGCCGGCCGCTGGCCCGGAGTCCGGGAGGCGGCGCTGGACCTGCTGCGGGCGGCCGCGGAGGAGTCCGGCGCCGACGATCTGGCCGGGGCGCTGCTCGACGACGGCGAGCCGCACGAGGCGTGGCTGGCGGCGGAGAAGCACGGCTGCGGGGAGCGCGCGTGGCTGGAGGTGGCTCGCGTCCACGGCGCGGACCACCCCGCGGACGTCCTGCCCGGCTTCCGCGAGGCGGTCCACCGCTGCCTGGCCCGCACGGGCCGCGACGCGTCCCGGGAGGTGGCCGTGCTCCTGGAGGAGCTGCGCGCCCTGTCCACCCGCTGCGGCGAGGAGGCGGCGTTCGGCGCGTTGGTTACCTGGCTGCGCGAGCGGTACCAGCGCCGCCCCACCCTGCTGGCCGAGCTGGACCGCCGCGGCCTGTGATCGCGGGCATACTTGCCATGGTGAGCATCCAGCCGACCGGCCAGTTCCCGCCCGCGCCGCAGCACGACGACGACGGATCGCTCGCGAGCCCGCTGGGCCGCGCCGCCTCGCTGATGGTCGCGATCCTGGCGGTGCTGTGGATCGTCGAGCTGGTCAACGCGGCCACCGGGCGCGACCTGGCGCAATGGGGTGGCATCCGACCGCGGGACGTCGGCAGCCTGACCGACATCGTCACGGCGCCGTTCCTGCACGGGAACGTCGCGCACCTGGCCGGTAACGCGGTGGCGCTGTTCAGCCTCGGCTTCATCGCGGCGGTGCCGAGCATCAAGAGGTTCCTGCTGATGACCCTGATCGTGGTCGTCGTCGGCGGGCTCGGCGTCTGGTTGTTCTCGCCGTCGAACACCGTGTCGATCGGTGCCAGCGGCGTGGTGTTCGGCTACTTCGGCTACCTGCTCCTGCGCGGCTTCGTGGACCGCCGGCCGGTGGACGTCGTGGTCTCGATCGGTATCGCGCTCGCCTACGCGTACCCGATGTGGAGCTCGATCGGCTTCGGCGTCACGAACATCTCGTGGCAGGGCCACCTGTCCGGACTGGTCGGCGGCATGCTGGCGGCAGTCCTGCTACGCCAGCCGCGCCCGAAGACCAAACCAACAGACACGAACCCCCTACCAACCCTGCCCCCAACCAACTAGCCACCCAGCGAACCAGCCAACAGAACCTCAGGGGACGGAACCTCAGGGGACCGTGACGGCACCCAGCCACGATCAACTCGGATATCCGCATCCTCCGCTGGTACGCGACTAACACATAAAAGTTCGGGGAGGCGGACTGGGCGGGCGGGCCTTGATCGCCCTCCGTGCGCAGGTAACCTTCCGCGACGTGCCCGCCAAGCTCGTTGGCAAGGCCGTCACGGCACCGCCTCGCCCCACCAGGATCGAACCCGTCCCGCTCACCACGTTGGTGGCGCGGGCGGACGCGCGTCTCGTCGGCGCGCCCGAGAACCTGTCCGACGTCATGACCACCGGCGCTACGCTGCGTGCACAACACGTGCTTCCCGGTGACCTCTTCGCGGCCCTGCCCGGTGCCCGCGTGCACGGCGCGGACTTCGCCGACGCGGCCATCAGCGCGGGCGCGGTCGCGGTGCTCACCGACGAGGCCGGCGCCGCCCGGCCGGCGATCCGCGACTCGGGCATCCCGGTCCTGGTGCACGACGACCCTCGGGGCGTGCTCGGCGCGGTCGCCGCGTGGATCTACGGCGAGCCGTCCCTGCACCTGGCCGTCCTCGGCGTCACCGGCACCTCGGGCAAGACGACCACGACGTACATGATCGACTCGGGGCTGCGCGCGGCCGGGCTGCGCACGGGCCTGGTCGGCACCGTCGAGACCCGGATCGCCGGCGAGCGGCTCGCGAGCGCGTTCACCACGCCGGAGGCACCGGACCTGCAGGCGCTGTTCGCCGTGATGGTCGAGCGCGGGGTCACGCACGTGCCGATGGAGGTCTCCAGCCACGCGCTTGCGCTCGGCCGGGCGAACGGAACCCGGTTCGCGGTGGGCGCGTTCACGAACCTCTCGCAGGACCACCTGGACTTCCACCGGGACATGGAGGACTACTTCCAGGCGAAGGCGCTGCTGTTCGACGGCCGGTCCACGGCCGAGGTCGTGTGCGTGGACGGGGAGTGGGGCAAGCGCCTGGTCACCCCGCACACGATCACCGTCGCGACCGACGGCGAGGCCGACTGGACGGCCACCGGCATCCGGACCTCGCGGTCGGGCGAGCAGTCGTTCACCATGCACGGTCCGGCGGGCCTGGACCTGGCGGTCACGCTGCCGATCCCGGGCAGCTTCAACGTGGCGAACGCGCTGCTCGCCGCGGGGTGCCTGCACGGCGCCGGGGTGTCGCCCGCGGACATCGCGACCGGGCTGTCCAACGTGGAGGTTCCGGGCCGGATGGAGCGGGTCGCGCTCGGCCAGGACTTCACCGCGGTCGTGGACTACGCGCACAAACCGGCGGCGGTGGCGCTGGCGCTGGACGCGATGCGCGGCCGCACGGACGGCCGGCTGATCGTGGTGCTCGGCTGCGGCGGCGACCGCGACCAGGCGAAGCGCCCGATGATGGGCGAGGCCGCCGCCCGGCGCGCGGACGTGCTCATCGCCACCGACGACAACCCGCGCACCGAGGACCCGGCCGCCATCCGCGCGGCGATGCTCGGCGGCGCCCGGACCGTCCCGGCCGGCGAGCGCGGGGAGGTGGTCGAGGTGGGCGACCGCCGGGCCGCCATCGAGACCGCGGTCGCGCAGGCCCGCCCCGGCGACGTCGTCGTGATCGCCGGCAAGGGCCACGAGACCGGCCAGGAGATCAACGGCGTGGTGCACCCGTTCTCCGACCGCGACGAGCTCCGCGCCGCGATCTGGGCCCGCCTCGAGAAGGGGGCCGGATGATTCCCCTGACCCTCGGCGAGATCGCCGACGCGACCGGCGGCCGGCTGCACAACGCGGACGCCACCACGCTCGTCTCGGGCACCGTCGAGTTCGACTCCCGCGAGGTGAGTCCCGGCGGCCTGTTCGTGGCCCTGCCCGGCGACCACGTCGACGGGCACGACTTCGCGGCGGAAGCGGTCGCGCGGGGCGCCGTCGGGGTGCTCGCCGCCCGTCCCGTCCCGGCGCCCGCGGTCGTCGTGCCGCCCGTGACCGACGCCCACTTCCGCTCCGTCGCGCTCACCGGGGACACCGACGGGTCCGGCGCCGCCGTCCTCGCCGCCCTCGGCGAGCTCGCCCGCACCGTCGTCGACCGGCTCGCACCGCGCGGGCTCACGGTCGTCGGCGTCACCGGATCCTCCGGCAAGACGTCCACGAAGGACCTCATCGCCCAGGTACTCGGGCCGATGGGCGCCACGGTCGCCCCGCCCGGCTCCTTCAACAACGAGCTCGGCCACCCGTGGACCGTGCTGCGGGCCGACGAGGAGACCCGCCACCTCGTCCTGGAGCTCTCCGCGCGCGGCCCCGGCCACATCAAGGACCTCTGCGAGACCGCCCCGCCCCGCATCGGGGTCGTGCTCAACGTCGGGACCGCGCACCTCGGCGAGTTCGGCTCCCGGGAAGGCATCGCGCAGACCAAGGGCGAGCTCGCCGAGGCCCTGCCCGAGGACGGTCTCGCGGTCCTCAACGCCGACGACCCGCTCGTGCGCGCGATGGCGAGCCGGACCAAGGCGAACGTCGTCCTCGTGGGCGAGAGCCCGCAGGCCCAGGTCCGGGCCGTCGACATCGAGCTCGACGAGCGCGCCCGCGCCACCTTCACGCTCGTCACCCCGCAGGGCCGGCAACGGGTGACGCTCGGGCTGCACGGCGGGCACCACGTCGGCAACGCGCTGTCCGCCGCGGCCGTCGGGCTCGAGCTCGGCGCGACGCCGGCGGAGGTCGCGCAGCGGCTCGGGCAGGCGCGGCGGCTCTCCGCCCGGCGCATGGAGGTCAGCACCCGCGGCGACGACGTGACCGTCGTGAACGACTCGTACAACGCCAACCCCGAGTCGGTCGGCGCGGCGCTGCGCACGCTGGCCCGCATGTCCGACGGTGGTGCCGGCCGTGGCAAGCGCCGCACCTGGGCGGTGCTCGGTGTGATGGGGGAGCTCGGCGACACTGGCGACGTCGCGCACGAGCAGATCGGCCGGCTAGCGATGCGCCTGGACATCGACCGGCTGGTCGCGGTGGACGAGCAGGCGGGCGGCATCTCCCACGGTGCCCGCCTCGAGGGGTTCAAGGGAGAGGAGCCGGTGCTGGTGCCGGATGTCGAAGCCGCCATCGCGTTGCTGAACGCGGAGCTGCGGCCGGGTGACGTGGTCCTGGTGAAGGCCTCCAAGGTGGCCGCCCTCTGGCGGGTCGCGGACGCGCTCCTGGGGGCCGGCACGTGATCGGGATCCTGATCGCGGCGGCGATCGCACTCATCGTCTCCATCCTGTTCACCCCGTACCTCATCCGCGTGTTCTCGCGGCAGGGCTTCGGTCAGGAGATCCGCGAGGAAGGGCCGGAGGGCCACAAGTCCAAGCGCGGCACCCCGACCATGGGCGGCGTGGCGATCCTCGTGGCCATGTGGGCCGGCTACCTGGTCGCGCACCTGTTCAACGCGATGTCCGACCCGCCGGGCGAGGCGCCGACCGCCTCCGGGCTGCTGGTCCTGTTCCTCGGCACAGGTCTGGGCGTCGTCGGCTTCCTGGACGACTTCATCAAGATCCGCAAGCAGCGGAACCTGGGCCTGAACAAGACCGCCAAGATGGTCGGCCAGCTCGTCGTCGCCGTGGTGTTCGGCGTGCTCGCGATCAACTTCGCCGACGAGTACGGGTTCACGCCCGCGTCCATCCAGATGTCGTTCGTCCGCGACCTCGCGATCATCTCGTTCGGCACGATCGGGTTCGTCGTCTTCTGCTACATCGCGGTGTCCGGATGGTCGAACGCGGTGAACTTCACCGACGGCCTCGACGGCCTCGCGGGCGGCGCGTCGGCCATGGTGTTCGGCACGTACGTGGTCATCACGTTCTGGCAGTTCCGCTACAACTGCGGCGCCGACGACCCCACCGTCGGCTGCTACGACGTGCGAGACCCGCTCGACCTCGCGGTCGTGGCGGCCGCGGCGATGGGTGCCTGCATCGGCTTCCTGTGGTGGAACGCGGCACCCGCGAAGATCTTCATGGGCGACACCGGCTCGCTCGCGCTCGGCGGCCTCGTCGCCGGCCTGTCGATCACCACCCGCACCGAGCTGCTGATGGTCATCGTCGGCGGGCTGTTCGTCGTCGAGATGCTCTCGGTGGTCATGCAGATCGCCGTGTTCCGCACGTCGAGACGACGGCTGTTCCGGATGGCGCCGTTCCATCACCACTTCGAGCTGGCCGGGTGGGCGGAAACCACGGTGATCATCAGATTCTGGCTGCTGGCCGGGATCTGCGCGATGTTCGGCCTGGGCCTGTTCTACAGCGAGTGGCTCACGGCCTACGGGAGCTAGCCGTGTACACCGGCCGCAACGTCCTCGTCGCGGGCGCCGGGGTCACCGGACGCTCGGTGGCCGAGGCGCTGCTGGCCATGGGCGCGCGGGTCACGGTCACCGACGCCGCCGCGGACCGGCTGACCGGGCTGCCCGACGGTGCGGCCACGGTCGCCGGGCTCACCGAACCACCCGCGGGCACCGACCTCGTCGTCACCAGCCCCGGCATCCCGCCGGCGAATCCGCTGCTCGTGGCCGCCGCGGGCGCCGGCATCGAGGTGATCGGCGAGGTCGAGCTGGCCTGGCGGGTCGGCGCCGCCCGGCCCGAGCCGCCGGTCTGGCTCGCGGTCACCGGCACCGACGGCAAGACCACCACGGTCGGCATGCTGGCGGCGATCCTGGCGGCCGCCGGGCTGGACGCGGTGGCCTGCGGGAACGTGGGGCTGCCGGTGATCGATGCGGTTCGCACGCACCGGGTGCTCGCCGTGGAGCTGTCGAGCTACCAGCTGTACTGGCAGTCCTCCATGCGCGCGCGGGCCGCCACCGTGCTCAACATCGCCGAGGACCACCTCGAGTGGCACGGCTCGATGGCCGCCTACGTCGAGGCCAAGGCGCGCGTCTACACCGGCACCGGCCTGGCCGTGTACAACGCCGACGACGCGGAGTCCGAGCGGCTCGCGGCCGGCGTGCCCGAGCGGGTCGGCTTCACCCTCGCCACGCCCGGGCCCGGCCAGTACGGCGTCACCGGCGGCTGGCTCGTGCACGGCGACCTGCGCCTCCTGCCGGCCGCGGAGGTCCGCCCGCCCGGGCCGCACAACGTCGCCAACGCGCTCGCCGCCGCCGCGCTCGCCCGCGCCGCCGGCGTCCCGCCCGAGGCCGTGCGCGCCGGGCTGGACGCCTACCGGCCGCCCGCGCACCGCGTGGAGCTGATCGCCGAGGCGGGCGGCGTGCGCTACGTCAACGACTCGAAGGCCACCAACACCCACGCCGCGCTCGGCTCGCTCGGCGCGTTCGACCACGTCGTGTGGATCGCCGGCGGGCTGCTGCACGGCGCGCCGGTCGACGCGCTGGTCGCCGACGTCGCGCCGCGGCTGCGCGGGGTCGTCCTGCTGGGCACCGAGCAGGAGCCGTTCCTGGCGGCGCTCGCGCGACACGCGCCCGATTTGCCGGTCCATCGGGTGTCTTCGGGAGACGATGAGCCCATGATCTCCGCGGTGCGTGCGGCGGGTGCGATGGCAGAGCGTGGCGACGTGGTGCTGCTGGCGCCCGCGGCCAAGTCCCACGACCAGTTCACCAGCTACACCCACCGCGGCACGGCGTTCACCGAGGCGGTGCACGCGCAGCTGCGCGCGGTCGCGCCCGGTGCCGAGCCCGGGCCGCGCGGATGACGGCCCTGGAGCCCGCCGAGACCGACCGCGAGCCCGACCAGCCGGCCACGAGCAAGACCCGCAAGCGCGGTCGCATCGCGGCGACCCGCACCGCGCTCACCGCGTGGCTCGGCCGCCCGCTGGCCTCGTTCCACCTGGTGCTCGCGATCTGCGCGCTGCTGGTCGTGCTCGGCCTGGTGATGGTGCTGTCCGCGTCGTCGGTCATCTCGCTCAACCAGGACGCGTCGGCCTACACGGTGTTCGGCAAGCAGCTCATCTTCGTGCTCGCCGGGCTGCTGCTGTTCTGGGTCGGCCTGCGGGTGCCGCTCAACAAGATCCGCGCGGCGAGCCCGGTCGTGCTGTGGATCAGCGTGCTGATGCTGGTGCTCGTGCTGATCCCAGGACTCGGCTCGCAGATCAACGGCACGCGCAGCTGGTTCACGATCGGCCCGGTCGGCTTCCAGCCGGTCGAGGTCGCCAAGCTCGCGCTCGCGCTGTGGGGCGCGCACATCCTCGTGGTCAAGCGCGGGCTGCTGCACCAGTACCGGCACCTGCTCGTCCCCGTGGTGCCGGCCGCGCTGGTGATGTTCGCGCTCGTCATGCTGCAGCCCGACCTCGGCGGCACGGTGACGCTCGGCGTGGTGCTGATCGCCCTGCTGTGGTTCGCCGGCGCGCAGCTGCGGTTATTCGGCGCGCTCGCGCTCGGCGGGCTGGCCGGCGTCGTGGTGCTCGCGATCGGCACCGACTACCGGCTCTCCCGCGTGCTGTCGTTCCTGAGCCCGGAGGACGACCCGAGCGGCGCGGCGTACCAGGCGAACCAGGCGCTGTACGCGCTCGCCGACGGCGGGCTGTTCGGCCGCGGTCTGGGGCAGGGGCCGTCGAAGTGGCAGTACCTGCCCAACGTGCACAACGACTTCATCTTCGCGCTCATCGGCGAGGAGCTCGGGTTCGTCGGCTGCGCGCTCGTGCTCGGCCTGTTCGGCATGCTCGCGGTGGTCGGCATGCGGGTCGCCACCCGCAACATCGACCCGTGGATCCGCCTGGTCGCCGCCACGCTCACGGTCTGGCTGGTCGCCCAGGCGGCCATCAACATCGGCTACGTCGTCAACCTGCTGCCGGTCACCGGCATCACGTTGCCCCTCATCTCCTCGGGTGGCACGTCCGTGGTGATCACGCTGCTGGTCTTCGGGATCCTCGCGAACTGTGCGCGCCATGAGCCCGAAGCGGTGGCCGCACTACGCTCTCAGGGACCCGGCCGGTTCGGCCGGCTGATGCGGCTTCCCGCACCGGAGCCGTACCAGCCGCCGGCCAAGCGCAGACCGGCCCGGGCCCCCGCCCCGTCGCGAGGCCACGGCGTCACGGATCGAACCCGCCGCCGGTACCCGCGTAGTTCCCGAGGAGGAACCTCTTGACCGACCCCACCAACCGTGGGCCCTGTGTCGTGATCGCCGGCGGTGGCACCGCCGGGCACATCGAGCCGGCGCTCGCGCTCGCCGACGCCATCCGCCGGATCCGGCCGGACGCCCGCGTCGTCGCCCTGGGCACCGAGCGCGGCCTCGAGAAGTCGATCATCCCGGCCCGGGGGTACCAGCTCGAGATGATCCCGCCGGTGCCGATGCCGCGGAAGCCGAACGTGGACCTGCTGAAGCTGCCGATGAAGGTGCGCTCGGCGGTGAAGACGACCCGCGAGGTGCTGGATCGGGTCGGCGCGGACGTGGTGGTCGGCTTCGGCGGCTACGTCGCGCTGCCCGCCTACCTCGCCGCGCGCGGCCGGGTGCCGATCGTGGTGCACGACTCCAACGCCCGGGTGGGCCTCGCGAACAAGGTCGGCGCGCGCTTCGCCGAGCGGGTCGCGGTCGCCGTGCCGGACTCGGGCCTGCCCAGGGCCGAGGTCATCGGCATCCCGCTGCGCGAGTCGATCATCACGCTGGACCGGGCGGCGCTGCGTGCGCAGGCCCGCGAGCACTTCGGCCTGGACCCCGACGCGCCCACGCTGCTGGTGTTCGGCGGCTCGCAGGGTGCCCGCTCGATCAACAACGCGGTGTCCGCGTGCGCCCGCCGCTTCGCCGACGCCGGGATCGGCGTGCTGCACGCGCACGGGCCGAAGCACTCCCTTGCGGTGCAAGCGGTCGAGGGTGCGCCGCGCTACGTCGCCGTGCCGTACCTGGAGCGCATGGACCTGGCCTACGCGGCGGCCGACGCGGTGCTGTGCCGCAGCGGTGCGATGACCGTGGCCGAGGTCTCGGCGGTGGGCCTGCCCGCGGTGTTCGTCCCGCTGCCGATCGGCAACGGCGAGCAGGCGCTGAACGCGAGGCCGGTGGTGGACGCCGGTGGCGGCGTCATGGTGATGGACGAGCAGCTGTCCCCGGACCGGGTGGCCGAGCTCGTGGTGCCGATGCTGACCGACCCCAAGCGGCTCGCCGCCATGAGCGCGGCCGCCCGCAACACCGGCCACCGGGAGGCGGCGGACGTGCTGGCTCGCATGGTGCTCGAGGTGATTCGTAAGTGAGCTCCCTCGGCCCGCTCGAGCGCGCGCACCTCGTCGGAATCGGGGGTGCGGGGATGAGCGGCATCGCCCGCATCCTGCTCGACCGCGGGCTCGAGGTGTCCGGCTCGGACGCGAAGGAGTCGCCAGGCCTGCTCACGCTGCGCGCGCAGGGCGCCCGGGTGGCGATCGGGCAGGCGGCGACCAACCTCGACCTGTTCGGCGACCGCGGCCCGACGGCGGTCGTGGTGTCCACCGCGATCAAGCCGGACAACCCCGAGCTCGTCGCCGCCAAGGCTCGCGGGCTGACGGTGTTGCACCGCTCGGAGGCGCTCGCGGCGCTGATGGCCGGCCACCGCGTCGCGTGCGTGGCCGGCACCCACGGCAAGACCTCGACCACCTCGATGCTGACGGTGGCGTTGCAGCGCTGCAGGCTCGACCCGTCGTTCGCGATCGGCGGCGACCTCAACGACTCCGGCGCCAACGCCCACCACGGCCACGGCGGCATCTTCGTCGCGGAGGCCGACGAGAGCGACGGCTCGTTCCTCGCGTTCTCGCCGTCGGTCGCCGTGGTCACCAACGTGGAGGCCGACCACCTCGACCACCACGGCACGGTCGAGGCCTACACGGCGACCTTCGAGTCCTTTGTGGACCTCATCGAGCCCGGCGGGCTGCTGGTCGCCTGCGCCGACGACCCCGGCGCGGTCGCGCTCGCCGAGTACGCGGCGGCCAAGGGCGTGCGGGTGCGCCGCTACGGCCGCGCCGCGTCGGGTTCCGACCGGGACGTGACGCTGCTCGACCACCAGCCGGAGCCGGACGGCGGCGGCACGGCGCGGATCAGGCTGGACGGTGCGGAGATCGAGCTGCGCGTCGCGGTGCCGGGCGAGCACATGGCGAGCAACGCGATCGCCGCGCTGCTGGCCGGTCTCGAGCTGGGCGCGCCGCTGCCCGGGCTGCTCGACGGCATCGCCTCCTTCGGCGGCGTGCGGCGGCGGTTCGAGTTCAAGGGCCGGGCGGCCGACGTGCGGATCTACGACGACTACGCCCACCACCCGACGGAGGTCGCCGCGCAGCTGCGGGCCGTGCGCCCGGCGGCGCAGGGCGGGCGCGTGGTGGTCGTGTTCCAGCCGCACCTGTACTCGCGGACCCGGCTCTTCGCCGCCGAGTTCGGCGCGGCGCTCGGGCTCGCGGACGAGGTCGTCGTGCTCGACGTGTACGGCGCGCGCGAGCAGCCGGAGCCGGGCGTGACCGGTGCCCTGGTCGCCGGCGCGGTCTCGCTGCCGGAGCGGCACGTGCACTACGAGCCGTCGTTCGAGAAGGTGCCGCCGCTGGTGGCCTCGCTCGTGCGGGCCGGCGACCTCGTGGTGACCATGGGCGCGGGCGACGTCACGATGCTCGGCCCGGAGCTGATCGCGGAGCTGGACCGGCGGGTCGCGCCGGCATGACGAGCACGGCCAGGACGAGGACGCGGCGACGCCGTCCGGCCGGACGGCGCCATGCCGGCGAGCCCGTCGAGGAACGGCCCGGCCCGACCCGGCGCCGCTACCTCGCCCGGCGCTGGGCGGCGCTGCTGCTCGTCCTCGCCGTCCTCGGCCTGACCTACCTGATCATGTTCACCTCGCTGATCGGCGTGCGCGGCGTCGAGGTGGTCGGCACGCACGAGATCCCGCCGGACGCCGTGCGCGAGGCGGCCGCGATCGAGCCCGGCACGCCCATGGTGGCGCTGGACACCGACGAGGTGGCGCAGCGGGTGGCCGCGCTGCGGCGGGTGGCCGAGGTGACCGTGTCGCGCTCGTTCCCGACCACCGTCGAGATCCGCGTGACCGAGCGGACCCCGGTCGCGGTCGTGTCCGGCACCGAGGGCACGCACCTCGTCGACCGCACCGGCCTCGACTACGCCACGGTCAAGGCCCGCCCGGGCGGGCTGCCGGTGCTGAGGGTCATCAAGGTCGCCCCCGACGACCCGCCGACCCGTGCCGCGGTCACCGTGCTCGGCGCGATCCCGGACCAGCTGCGCGAGCGGGTCGTGGAGATCTCCGCGCGCTCGCCCGGCGACGTGCGGCTCAAGCTGCGCAACGGCAAGGTGATCAAGTGGGGCGACGCGGAGGACAACGAGCGCAAGTCCGCCGTGCTCGCGCCGCTGCTGACCCGCCCGGGCCGGACCTACGACGTGGCCACGCCGGACTTCCCGACGGTGTCCTGAGCGCTGGTTCCTGAGAGCCGTTTCCTGAGCGCCGGCGCAAAATTGTCCGTGGGTGGGTCCACACTGCACGCCATGACGACTTCCCCGGATACCCGGACCGAGGCGCCGCTGGTGGGCGGCGAGCGCGAACAGCTGAACGGCTTCCTGGACTTCCTGCGCGGCACGGTGGTCGTGAAGGCCGCCGGCCTCACCGACGAGCAGGCGCGCCGCCCGCTCGTCGCCTCGCGGCTCACCGCGATCGGGCCACTGCTGTCCCACCTGCGCTGGGTGGAGAACTACTGGTTCGGCATCGTGCTGAACGGCCAGCAGGACGTCTGGGCCGAGGAGATGAAGGCCGACCGGGACATCGACTTCCGCGTCGGCCTGGACCTGCCGTTGTCCCGGCTCATCGCCGACTACGAGGCGGAGTGCGCGGCGAGCCGGGAGATCGCCGCGCGGCTCGACCTGGACGCGACGGGAGACCACCGCGGCGAGCCGGTGAACCTGCGCTGGGTACTGGTGCACATGGTCGAGGAGACGGCACGCCACGCCGGTCACCTGGACCTGCTGCGCGAGAACGTCGACGGTGCGACGGGGGAATAGCACTCGGCGATCCATCGCACAAGACCGCGGCCGCTCGGCGTGGCGGCTGGAATCGGGCTCCGCGGGTGCCTACCGTCCTGTATTCGACGTCCGGGCTTGACATAACTCTGAGTCTCTGGTTGAGGTTTAGGGTTCTTGGCTCGCGTCTGGGATGAAGGCAACACGAGCGTGACCAAGGAAGGCGGTCCGATGACGCCCCCGCACAACTACCTGGCGGTGATCAAAGTCGTCGGCATCGGCGGCGGAGGTGTCAACGCCGTCAACCGCATGATCGAGGTCGGGCTCAAAGGCGTCGAGTTCATCGCGGTGAACACCGACGCGCAGGCACTGCTGATGTCCGACGCCGACGTCAAGCTGGACATCGGCCGCGAGCTCACCCGTGGCCTCGGCGCCGGCGCCAACCCCGAGGTGGGAACCAGGGCGGCGGAGGACCACCGCGAGGAGATCGAAGAGGTCATCAAGGGCGCCGACATGGTGTTCGTGACCGCGGGCGAGGGCGGCGGCACCGGCACCGGCGGCGCGCCGGTCGTCGCGTCGATCGCCCGCAAGCTCGGCGCGCTGACCATCGGTGTCGTGACGCGACCGTTCGCCTTCGAGGGCAAGCGGCGCGCGAAGCAGGCCGAGGACGGCATCACCGAGCTGCGCAACGAGTGCGACACGCTGATCGTCATCCCGAACGACCGGCTGCTGCAGCTCGGCGACATCGGTGTCTCGCTGATGGACGCGTTCCGCTCGGCGGACGAGGTGCTGCTCTCCGGTGTCCAGGGCATCACGGACCTGATCACCACGCCCGGTCTGATCAACCTCGACTTCGCCGACGTGAAGAGCGTGATGTCCGGCGCGGGCAGCGCGCTGATGGGCATCGGCTCGGCGCGCGGCGAGGGCAGAGCCGTGCAGGCCGCGCAGAAGGCGATCAACTCGCCGCTGCTCGAGGCCTCGATGGACGGGGCGCACGGCGTGCTGCTGGCCATCGCCGGCGGCTCGGACCTCGGCCTGTTCGAGATCAACGAGTCCGCCTCGCTGGTGCAGGAGTCCGCGCACCCCGAGGCGAACATCATCTTCGGCACGGTGATCGACGACTCGCTCGGTGACGAGGTTCGGGTGACCGTGATCGCCGCCGGGTTCGACGGCGGCACGCCGACGCACAAGAAGCTCGACGCGACCGCGATCGGCTCGCGTGGCTCCATGGCTCCCGGCGCGGCCGGCCAGGTGAGCTCCCGGCCCGCGGCGCCGCCGCCCGCCGTCGAGGCCCCACCGCCGCGCCCCGAGCTCGAAGAGTCGAAGCCGGCCTCGCCGCCCCCGGCCACGAGCCGGCCGCCGTCCGCACCCGCGCCACGCCAGGCCGCGAGCGGGTACGGCAACCCGGTGGGCGGCGGCGCGCCCCCGTCGGCGGGTGCCGCGCGCCGGCCGGCCGCGGGAAGCGGCAGCCTGCCCGGCCGCGCCGTGCCGGTCACCGACGACCCCGACGACGAGGTGGACGTCCCCCCTTTCATGCGCAGGTAGCATCCGGAACCCCAGGGGCCCTGGGACGCGACCAACACTCTTGATTCCGGGAGGCGGGACCTGTGCGGACACGGCGGGTCGTGACGACCCGTGCCGGTGGCCGGTCCCGGCCGCCCTACGAGTCCTTCAACCTCGGCGCCGGCGTCGGCGACGATCCGGCCGCGGTGGCCGCCAATCGCAACCGTCTGGCCGACGAGCTCGGCCTGCCGCGCGACCGGCTGGTCTGGATGGAACAGGTCCACGGCCGCAACGCCGAGGTGGTCGACGGGCCCCGCGCGGGCGCGGTCGAGGCCACCGACGCGCTCGTGACGGCCGAGCCGGGGCTCGCGCTCATCGCCCTGTGTGCCGACTGCGTGCCCGTCCTGCTCGCCGACCCCGAAGCGGGTGTCGTCGGTGCCGTGCACGCCGGCCGGGTCGGCGCCCGGGTCGGCGTGCTGCCCGCGGCGCTGGACGCCATGCGCGAGGCGGGCGCGTCGATCGACCGGATCGAGGTGCTGCTCGGCCCGGCGGCGTGCGGCGAGTGCTACGAGGTGCCCGCCGCGATGCAGGCCGACGTCGAGCAGCACCTGCCAGGCAGCGCGAGCAAGACGCGCAAGGGGACGCCCGGCCTCGACATCCGCGCGGGGCTCTGGCAACAGCTCGCCGACGCGGGGGTGGCCAAGATCGGCGTTGACCCTCGGTGCACGATCGAGGACACCACGTTGTTCAGTCACCGCAGAGAAGGCACCACTGGGCGATTGGCCGCTCTCACCTGGCTCGAGCCGGACCCGGCCGGATGACCGAGCCCGACACCGCGCGGCGCGAACAGCTCGCCGCGGCCCTCGCCGCGGTGCGCGCGCGGATCGCCACCGCGTGCGAGCGGGCCGGCCGCGGCGCCGAGGAGGTCCGGCTCGTCGCGGTCACGAAGACCTTCCCGGCCGGCGACGCCGCGCTGCTGACCGACCTCGGCATGCTCGACCTCGCCGAGAACCGCGAGCAGGAAGCCGCCGCCAAGGTGGCCGACCTGCGGGAACTGCGCCCGGACGCGGCCGTCCGCTGGCACATGGTCGGCCGGCTGCAGCGCAACAAGGCGCGCTCGGTGGCGCGCTGGGCGGCCGAGATCCAGTCCGTCGACTCGGTCCGGCTGGCCCGCGCGCTCGACCACGCGGCCGGCAACGCGCGCGCGGCGGGGGAGCGCGCCGGCCCGCTCGACGTACTCCTCCAGGCGAGCATCGACGGCGACCCCGCGCGCGGGGGCTGCCCCCTCGACGCGCTCGGCGAGCTCGCGGATGAGGTAGCCGGATCGGGTGAATTACGTCTCCGCGGGCTGATGGCCGTCGCGCCGCTCGGCGCCGACCCGGCGGAGGCGTTCACTTCGCTCGCCCGAGCAGCCGATCGGCTCCGCCGTGACCACCCGGCCGCGACCGAGCTGTCCGCCGGGATGACCAACGATCTTGAGATCGCGATCACGCACGGTTCTACCTGCGTGCGTGTCGGAACCGCGCTGCTCGGCACCCGGGAGCTAGCCTCGCCGTAATACACATGTCCGGCGCCGCAGGTAACGAGGGCAGAGGAATGGGCACGCTGCAGAAGCTGAAGGCCTACTTCGGGATGGTCCCTGCCGACGAGTACGACGGCTACGACCTCGATGACCTCGACGAATCCGACCTGGACTACCGCTCCGGCTACCGGCGGCCCGAGTACCTCGCGGACGACGGCGACTACGACCCGTACCCGGAGCAGGGCCCCCGCCGTGGTCCCGGCGGGCGCCGCACGTACCGCGAGGAGCTCTCCGGCGACGACTACGACCGGTACGACGAGCGCGAGACCGAGCTCTCCGCCCGCGCCGAGCCGCTGCAGCGTCCAGCCGCCCGCTCCCGCGCGGGTCAGTCCTGGTCCACGACCGCACCGGTGCAGGGCGCGCTGGCCGTGGAGACGCGCCGGGAGCCGGTCGCGCGGCCGCGTGCCGCCGAGCCCGCGGCGACCCCGACGGGCTACCCGATGGGCCGCATCGTGACGCTGCACCCGACGAGCTTCGCCGAGGCCAGGACCATCGGCGAGCACTACCGGGACGGCACCCCGGTGATCATGAACCTTACCGAGCTGGACGATGCGGACGCACGCCGGCTGGTGGACTTCGCCGCGGGGCTGGCCTTCGCCATGCGGGGCTCGATGGACAAGGTCACCAACAAGGTGTTCTTGATCTCACCGCCGAACCAGGACCCGACCGCCGAGGACAAGCGACGGATTGCGGAGGGTGGGTTGCTCAACCGAACCTGATTGATGGCAGAGTTGACATGTGGACCCCCTCCGGCTTGTCTTGTATTGGATACTGTTCGTCTTCTGGCTGTTCCTGACCGCACGCGTCGTGGTCGAGCTCGTCCGAGCGTTCGCCCGGGAGTGGCGCCCGGCCGGTGGGGTTGCGGTAACGCTGGAGACCATCTACACAGTGACCGATCCTCCGGTCCGTCTCGTCCGTCGGCTCATCCCGATGGTCAGGATCGGCGGTGTAGGGCTGGACCTATCGATTATGGTGCTGCTGTTGGTCGTGTTCATACTGATGCGACTGGCCTATCCCGGGTGACGGGGACCTCCGGGTTGGGCCGCAGCCATGAGTGCGTGAGGTGATCAGATGTCGTTGACCCCCGCTGACGTACATAACGTCGCGTTCAGCAAGCCTCCCATTGGCAAGCGGGGCTACAACGAGGACGAGGTGGACGCCTTCCTTGACCTGGTCGAGGTTGAGCTGTCCCGGCTCATCGAGGAGAACAACGACCTGCGTGCGCAGGTCGAGCAGCTCGATGCACAGCTCGAGTCGGCCCGTGCCGACATCGAGAGCGCGAGCCACTCGGTGCCACAGGCAGCGCAGCGGATGGACGAGCCGCGTCGGCTGACGCCGGTCCCCCCGCCGAGCGCGATGGAGCAGACGTCCCCGGGCGGTGCCGGTGGTGACCACCACGTGCAGGCCGCCAAGGTGCTGGGGCTGGCCCAGGAGATGGCCGACCGGCTGACCGGCGAGGCGAAGGCCGAGTCCGACGGCATGCTCGCGGAGGCCCGGACCAAGTCCGAGCAGCTGCTGTCCGAGGCGCGGGCCAAGTCGGACACCATGGTCAACGACGCGCGCACGCGTGCCGAGACGATGCTCAACGACGCGCGCACGCGTGCCGAGACGCTCGAGCGTCAGTCCCGCGACAAGGCCACCACGCTGGAGCGGGATGCCCAGCGGCAGCACTCCGAGGTCCTCGGTCAGGTGCAGGCGGAGCGCTCCGCGCTGGAGAAGAAGATCGACGAGCTGCGCACGTTCGAACGCGAGTACCGGACCCGGCTGAAGACGTTCCTCGAGTCGAGCCTGCGCGAGCTGGGTGACCGCGGTTCGGCCGCTCCGTCCACCGGCTCCGGCTCGGCGGAGGGCAGCAGGTCCTCGGGCCAGCAGGGCTACGCCTTCGGCCCGCGGGCCGCCGAGGCCGGCTGAGGTAGTCCTACCCGCGGCGGCGGGACGGACGGATCGCGTGCTGTATCTCGTACTTGGCCTGGTACTGGCCGCCTTCGGGCTGCTGATCACGGCGTTGACCACGGCGAACACGCTCTTCGCGTGGCTGTCCGTGGTGGTCAGCGTGCTCGCGGCCGGGGTCTTGGTGTTCGACTGGCTGGCCGGTCGGCGCCGGAAGTGGGACGCCGAGGACGCGGCGGACGACGACCATTCGGCGCGCCTGGAGCGGCCGTTGGGCGACGAGTCACGGCCGCTCACCGAAACGGTCCAGGAGGCTCGCGAGGAGCCGGCCCGGGAGCCCGAGCGCGCCGGGCCGGGCCGTACCGCGCCCGCCGGCCGCGCGCCGGCCCGCGAACGGGTCGAGCGGGCACACACCGAGCCGGCCGCGGCGCTGCTCGCCGACGAGCCCGCCACACCGGACACGCCGGCCGCGCCGGCCGAACCGGTCCACAACGGCGAGCCCGCCCGCGAGCCCGTCGTCGAGCCCGTCGTCGAGCCCGTCCGCGAACCGGTCGGCGAGCCCGACCGGGAGCCGGCCGACGGCCGCTACGCGCGGCTGGCCGGGCGGCAGCCCCGGGAGGAGCCGGTCGCGGACGAGGGCGAGCCGGGCGAGGAGCAGACCGACGCGTCGGACCTGCTCGCGGTCGCCGACCTGGGCTACGAGGTCCGCGTCGTCGACGAGCGGCCGCGCTACCACCTGGCCACGTGCCGCTACCTGCACGACAAGCCGACGATCCCGCTGCCCGTGTCCGAGGCACGCCAGCTCGGCTTCACGCCCTGCGTGCGGTGCGGCCCGGACGCCACCCTCGCCGCGCGGCACCGGGCCACGCGCTAACCCGGTTGCCGCACCTGGCTATCCTGGACGCACAGGCGTTGATCCGGCCATCACCGGGGAGCTTCCGGAAGAACGGGCGCGAGCCCCAGTAGAACCGGACGGGCGGCCCGTCACAGCCGATCAACGAGCGGCCGGCGCCCAGCGCGCCGGCAAGCGGGGTGGTACCGCGGCGTCAGTCGTCCCCGTGTGAGCACGAGGCACACGATCACACGACAGAACGACCGCGAGGAACCCGATGGCATACCCCAAGGCGCAGCTCGGACCGGACCAGACCGTCGCGTCCCAGCCGTCCTTCCCCGACCTCGAGCAGGCCGTGCTCGGCTACTGGGCCACCGACCGCACCTTCCAGGCCACCATCGACGCGCGGCCGGCCGGGGAGAACGGCGGCAACGAGTTCGTGTTCTACGACGGCCCGCCCTTCGCCAACGGGCTGCCGCACTACGGCCACCTGCTGACCGGGTACGTCAAGGACGTCGTGCCGCGCTACCAGACCATGCGCGGGCGCCACGTCGAGCGCCGGTTCGGCTGGGACTGCCACGGCCTGCCCGCCGAGTTCGAGGCCGAGCAGCAGCTGGGCATCAAGACCAAGGCCGAGATCGAGGAGATGGGCGTCGCCGAGTTCAACGACGCCTGCCGGACCTCGGTGCTCCGCTACACCGACCAGTGGCGCGACTACGTCACCCGCCAGGCCCGCTGGGTCGACTTCGACAACGACTACAAGACGCTCGACCTCGACTTCATGGAGAGCGTCATGTGGGCGTTCAAGTCCTTGTGGGACAAGGGCTTGATCTACGAGGGCTACCGGGTCCTGTGGTACTGCTGGCGCTGCGAGACGCCGCTGTCCAACACCGAGACCCGCATGGACGACGTCTACCTCGACCGGCAGGACCCGGCCGTGACGGTCGGCCTGCGCCTCGAGACCGGCGAGCTGGCCCTGGTCTGGACGACCACGCCGTGGACGCTGCCGTCGAACCTCGCGATGGCCGTGCACCCCGACGTCGACTACGTGACGGTCGAACACGAGGGCGAGCGGTACCTGCTCGCGGAGGCGCGCGTCCCGGCCTACGCCCGCGAGCTGGGCGAGGACCCGCCCGTCGTCGCCCGGTTCAAGGGCGCCGACCTGCTCGGCCGGCGCTACACGCCGCCGTTCGACTTCTTCGCCGGCACGGAGAACGCCCACCAGGTCCTCGCCGCGGACTACGTGACCACCGAGGACGGCACCGGCATCGTGCACATCGCGCCCGCCTACGGTGAGGAGGACAAGGTCGTCACCGACGCGGCCGGCATCACGCCGGTGACTCCCGTGGACGCGCACGGCCGCTTCGACGCCCAGGTCCCGCCGTACGAGGGCATGCACGTCTTCGACGCCAACGGCCAGATCATCCGCGACCTCAGGACCGCCGGGAAGCTGCTGCGGCACGAGACCTACGACCACCCGTACCCGCACTGCTGGCGCTGCGGCAACCCGCTGATCCAGCGTGCGGTGACGTCGTGGTTCGTCGCGGTGACCAAGTTCCGCGACCGGATGGTCGAGCTCAACCAGGAGATCAACTGGGTGCCGGGCCACGTCCGGGACGGCCAGTTCGGCAAGTGGCTGGAGAACGCCCGCGACTGGTCGATCTCCCGCAACCGGTTCTGGGGCTCGCCGATCCCGGTGTGGGTCTCGGACAACCCGGAGTATCCCCGCACGGACGTCTACGGCTCGCTCGACGAGCTGGAGCGCGACTTCGGCGTGCGGCCGGACGACCTGCACCGCCCGTTCGTCGACGAGCTCACCCGGCCCAACCCCGACGACCCGACCGGCAAATCGACGATGCGCCGCACCCCCGAGGTGCTGGACTGCTGGTTCGAGTCGGGCTCGATGCCCTACGCCCAGGTGCACTACCCGTTCGAGAACGCGGACTGGTTCGAGCACCACTACCCGGGCGACTTCATCGTCGAGTACAACGGCCAGACCCGCGGCTGGTTCTACACCATGCACGTGCTGGCGACCGCGTTGTTCGACCGGCCGGCGTTCCGCAACTGCATGGCGCACGGCATCGTGCTCGGCGACGACGGGCAGAAGATGTCCAAGTCCCGCAAGAACTACCCGGACGTCAACGAGGTGTTCGCGCGCGACGGCTCGGACGCGATGCGCTGGTTCCTGATGGCGTCGCCGATCCTGCGCGGCGGCGACCTCGTGGTCACCGAGCGCGGCATCCGCGACGCGGTCCGCCAGGCCGTGCTGCCGCTGTGGAACACGTGGTACTTCCTGGCCCTGTACGCGAACGCCGAGTCGACCGAGGGCACCTGGCGGACCGACTCGCCGCACGTGCTCGACCGCTACGTGCTCGCCAAGACACGCGACCTGGTCGTGTCCACCCGCGAGGCGCAGGACGTCTACGACCTGTCCGGCGCGTGCGCGGGCGTGCGGGAGTACCTGGAGGCGCTGACCAACTGGTACGTCCGCCGCTCGCGGGACCGCTTCTGGGCCGGCGACCGGGACGCGATCGACACGCTGCACACGGTTTTGGAGGTCGTCTCGCGGGTGGTCGCGCCGCTGCTGCCGCTCACCGCGGAGGCGGTGTGGCGCGGGCTGACCGGCGAGCGCTCGGTGCACCTGGCCGACTGGCCGGCCGACGACCTGCTGCCCGCCGACGACGCCCTGGTGACGGCGATGGACCGGGTACGGCAGGTGTGCTCGGCCGCGCTGGCACTGCGCAAGTCGAACAAGCTGCGGGTGCGGCTGCCGCTGGCCTCGCTGGTGGTCGCCGCGCCGGACGCGGAGACGCTGGCCCCGTTCACCGACCTGGTCGGCGACGAGGTCAACGTCAAGCGCGTGGACCTGACGACCGACGTGGCCGCGCACGGCCACTTCGAGCTCGTGGTCAACGCGCGCGCGTGCGGGCCGCGGCTGGGTGCGGACACGCAGAAGGTCATCCGCGCGGTGAAGGCGGGGGAGTGGACCACCGCCGGCGAGACCGTCGTGGCGGCCGGCATCGAGCTGCTGCCGGGCGAGTACCAGCGCCGGCTCGTGGCGACCGACACCGGCGCGACGGCGGAGCTGCCCGGCTCGTCGGGTCTGGTCGTGCTGGACACCACGACCACGCCGGAGCTCGAGGCGGAGGGTGTGGCGCGCGACCTGGTACGGGTGGTGCAGCAGGCGCGGCGCGACGCGGGCCTGGACGTCGCGGACCGGATCGCGTTGACCGTGCAGGCGCCGGACGAGGTCGTGGCCGCGGTGCGCGCGCACGAGGCGTTCGTGGCGGGGGAGACCCTGGCGGCGTCGGTGTCCTACGCGCCGGCGGCCGGCTTCACCGGCACGGTCGGCGACGGCGTGCCGGTCACGGTCGGGGTGGCGAAGGTGTGACAGGGGCGGTCCCGCCACGGTCCTATGTGGACGGGTCGCGGCGGTGCGCGCCGGTCCGGCCGGGCCCCGTGTTCGGCGGGCCGCGCCGCCGGCCTCGGGCCTCGGCTACCCGGTGACCGCGTTGCGGTTCGCGGTGCGCGTCAAGCCCGGCGCCCGCCGCGACGCCGTCGGCGGCCGCTGGCCCGCCCCGCCCGGCGACGCGCTCGTGGTCGCGGTGGCCGCCCCGGCGGTGGAGGGCAAGGCCAACGAGGCCGTACGCAAGGTCCTGGCGGCGGCGTTCGGCGTCCGCCGCCAGGACGTGGCGATCGTCACGGGCGAGCGCGGCCGGGACAAGGTGGTCGAGATCGCCGGCGCGACCCCGGCCCGCCTGACCGAACTCCTGGCCGGCTGACCCCGCGAGTCCCCCGTTCCGGCCCGGCGAGTCCCCGGGTCAGGTCCGGCGAGTCCCCGGGTCAGGCCGTGAGGGTCCAGACGGCGTCGGCGATGGCGTCGCTGTTGGCGTCCAGGGCCGTCGCGTCGATGTTGTCCACCGTGTCGCACGAGGAGTGGTAGCACTCGTCGAACGCCTCGCCTGCCGTGCCGCCCCACTTCGCGGCCTGGTCCGCGCTCTTCGACTCCTCCGCGCCGGTGAACGTGCCGCCCGTCGGGATGCCGGCGTCCGCGAACGCCGCGTGGTCCGAGCGGCCGCCGACGACCGTCGGCTCGGTCTGGATGCCCGCCGCCGCGAAGTGGTCGGTCAGCGTCTTCTCGATGGCCTCCGAGCCGGAGGGCTGGTCGGCCGACGAGTACACGAAGTAGCCCGGGTTCGGCGAGCCGATCATGTCGAAGTTCACGTAGCCGGCGATCTTGTCGATCTCGGCCTGCGGCAGGCTCGACACGTAGTTCGACGACCCGACCAGACCCAGCTCCTCGGCACCCCACCAGGCGAACCGCAGGTGCTTGGCCGGCTGCAGGTTCTGCTCGGCCACGGTCAGCGCGACCTCGAGCAGGCCGGCCGAGCCCGAGCCGTTGTCGTTGATGCCCGGCCCGGCCGACACGCTGTCCGCGTGCCCGCCGAACATCATCGTCTGGCTCTCGTCACCGCCGGGCCAGTCGGCGATCAGGTTCCAGCCGGTGCCACCCGCGGAGAACTCCTGCAGCTGGGTGGTGAACCCGGCGGCGTCCAGCGCTCCCTTGATGTAGTCCAGGCCAGCGCGGAAACCCGGCTCGCCGTGCGCGCGGTTGCCGCCGTTGGCGTCGGCGATCTGCTGTAACTGAGCCAGATGCGCCTGCACGTCCGCGACCGGGATGTCCGGGGCGGCCGCGACCTGGGCCTGCTGCGGCGAAAGGGCCGGGGCCTGGGCACCGGTCGCCGTGCCGTACGCGAGCGTGCCGGTGAGGGCCACGGTGCCGACCATGACCAGGGCGAGACGCAACCTCATGATGGTTCCCTCCGGTGGGTTGCCGATCTCTCTCACCGTGTCAACGGTCCGTTTCGCACGCTAGGTTCATTCGTCGGGAGTTTGCCGCAATCGTCGGAGGTGGGAGTGGGCCCCGAGCTGTCCGTCGTGCTGGGGGCCGTCGCTGCCGTCCTGCTGGTCGCGGTGCTGGCGGTGCGGATCTCGGTCCGGCTCGGGTTCCCGTCCCTGCTGATGTACCTCGCGATCGGCGTGGTGCTGGGCGAGGCGGGCATCGGCATCCAGTTCGAGAACGCCTCGCTCACGGAGTCCCTGGGGCTCGCCGCGCTCGTCCTCATCCTCACCGAGGGTGGCCTGACCACGCGCTGGTCGAACGTCAGAACCGCGCTGTGGCCGGGAATCATGCTGTCCACTGTGTCCGTCGCGGTGAGCATCGCCGTGACGGGTGCGGCGCTGCACCTCATCCTCGGCTTCGACTGGCGGCTCGCGTTGCTGTGGGGCGCGGTGCTCTCCTCGACCGACGCCGCCGCGGTGTTCAGCGTGCTGCGCAACGTCGCCGTGAGCCGCCGCCTCGCTGGCACGCTCGAGCTCGAGTCCGGCATGAACGACGCCGCCGCGTACATCGCCGTGGTGCTGCTGGCCTCCGGCGGCAGCCTCACCTGGACGTTGCCGCTCAGCGTGCTCTACGAGCTCGTCACCGGCGCGGTGCTGGGGCTGGGGCTGGGCTGGCTCGGCGCGGCGGCGCTGCGCCGAGCCGCGCTGCCGACCACCGGTCTCTATCCACTTGCGACGGTCGCGGTGTCGGTGCTCGCGTTCTCCGCGGGCTCGGCGATCCACGCCTCCGGGCTCCTCGCCGCGTACGTCGCCTCCCTTGTGCTCGGCAACTCCAGGCTGCCGCACCGCGCCGACACGCTCTCCTTCGCCGAGGGGCTCGGCCTGCTCTCCCAGATCGGCCTGTTCGTGCTGCTGGGCCTGTTCATGTCGCCCGGCCGGCTGCTGGACGCGGTGGTGCCGGGCCTCGTCGCCGGCGCCGTCGTGATACTGCTCGCCCGGCCGCTGTCGGTGGTCGTGGCGATGCTGCCGTTCCGGATGCCGTGGCGCGAGCAGACGTTCCTGTCGTGGGCCGGCCTGCGCGGCGCGGTACCGATCGTGCTCGCGATGATCCCGATCACCGAGGGGCTGCCCAGCGCGCGCCACCTCGTCGACGGCGTGTTCGTGCTCGTCATCGTGCTCACGCTGGTGCAGGGCAGCACGCTGCGGCTGGCCGCCTCGATACTCGGGCTCGGCACGGGCGCGGTGTCCCGAGAGATCGACGTGGACGCGGCTCCGCTCGACGAGTTGGACGCCGTGCTGCTGCAGGTCCGCATCCCCAAGGGCTCCCGGATGCACGGGGTCTACCTGCGCGAGCTGCGCCTGCCCGTCGGCGCCATGGTGAGCCTGCTCGTCCGCGACGGCGTCGGCCACACGCCCGCACCCGGCACCCGGTTGCAGGAGCACGACCAGCTGCTGGTCGTCGCCACCGAGCGGGCCCGCAGCGAGACCGAGCACCGGATCCGCGCGGTCGACCGCGCGGGCCGCTACGCCCGCTGGATGGGCGAAACCGGCCAGGATCGCTAACCGACCGAAATCTGGCAAACGTCACCTTCCTTCGACGGTGCCTGTGCCCGGATCGCGTGAATAACTTCGCTCGCACGGGGGCTGTGCGGAACGAGGAGGACGCGGACAGTGACGGTCAGGTTGTCAACCGGGCGGTCGGTCCGGAGCCGCCTCATCGCGGCACTGGGTTCCGCCGGACTCCTCGTCGGCCTGTTCGTGGCGGCGCCGGGTGCGGAGGCGGCCGACGAGCGCGCGCCGTTCTTCCCCGCCTTCGGGCTGCCCTACGCGCCGGGTCAGGCGGCGTACTCCGCCGGCATCCACTCCGACGACGGCGCCACCGGTCCGCGGAACGCCATCGACCTCGTGCCGAACGACGGCGTCGTGCGCGCCGCGCTCGGCGGCACCGTCCACGTCTGGCAGTGTGCGGGCGGCCCCTGGGTGACGGTCGACCACGTGGAGGGCTGGCGCACCGGCTACTACCACATGGAGAACATCCAGGTCGGCGACGGCCAGCAGGTCGCGCCGGGCACCGTGCTCGGCACGATCGGCAACGCGCTGCCCTGCGGCGGCTCGAGCAGCGGCGCACACGTGCACTTCACGCTGTGGGCGCTCACCGCCTCGCCCGCCGAGCAGGCCGCGAACCCGGCCGTGGCCGGCGACTGGGACGGCGTGTCCTACGAGACGCTTTCGTCGGACGTGGCCGCCGTGCTCGGCGAACCGATCAACGGCAAGGTGTTCGGCGGCTGGCAGTTCTTCGAGGGCGCCGGCCAGTACTCCGGCCACACGGTCCGCCAGAGCGACGGCTGGGTGGTGCCCTTCCCCGGCACCTTTCTGTACGGCTGAGCCCCCAGCTAGTCCAGCATGCTGATCTGGCGCATCTTGTTCGTCGCGTCCAGGGCGGCCACCTTGTAGGACTCCGCGAGCGTCGGGTAGTTGAACACCGTGTCCACGAGGTAGTCCACCGTGCCGCCGCAGCCCATCACCGCCTGTCCGATGTGGACGAGCTCGGTGGCGCCGGTGCCGAACACGTGCACGCCGAGCAGCGACCGGTCGTCCGGGGACACCAGCAGCTTCAGCACGCCGTACGAGTCGCCGATGATCTGGCCGCGGGCGAGCTCGCGGTAGCGGGACACGCCGACCTCGAACGGCACCCGCTGCTCGGTCAGCTCGTCCTCGGTCCGGCCGATGTAGCTGATCTCCGGGATCGTGTAGATGCCGATCGGCTGCAGCTGGTGCATCTCGCGCACGGGCTCGCCGCAGGCGTGGTGCGCGGCGAGGCGGCCCTGCTCCATCGACGTCGCGGCGAGCGCGGGGAAGCCGATCACGTCGCCGACCGCGTAGATGTGGTCGACCTCGGTGCGGAACGAGCTGTCGACCTTGATCCGGCCGCGCTTGTCCGCCGACAGCCCGGCGGCGGGCAGGTCGAGGTGCTCGGTCATGCCCTGCCGGCCCGCGGAGTACATCACCATGTCGGCGGGGATCTTCTTGCCGCTCTCGAGGATCGTGACCGTGCCGTTCTTGTGCCGCTCCACGGCGGCGACCGTCTCACCGAACCGGAACGTCACGGCGAGGTCGCGCAGGTGGTACTTGAGCGCCTCGACGACCTCGGTGTCGCAGAACTCCAGCATCCGCATGCGCTGCTCGATGACCGTGACCTTGGTGCCGAGCGCGGCGAACATCGAGGCGTACTCGATGCCGATGACGCCCGCGCCGACCACGATCATCGTGCGCGGAATCCGCTCCAGGCCGAGGATCCCGTCGGAGTCGATGATCGTCTGCGCGTCGAAGTCCACACTGGACGGACGGGCCGGGGTGGTGCCGGTGGCGAGCACGATCTTGTCCGCGGTCACCGAGCGCTCCTGCCCGCTGCCGTCGGAGACCTGGACCGTGTGCGGGTCGGTGAACCGGCCGAGCCCGGGCATGATGTCGACGCCGTTGCGGGAGAGCTGGCTGCGGATAACGTCGACCTCGCGGCCCACGACGTGGCTGGTCCGGGCGGTCAGGTCACCGATGGTGATGTCCTCCTTGACCCGGTAGCTCTGCCCGTACAGCTCACGCTGCGTCATGCCGGTGAGGTAGAGCACCGCCTCGCGTAACGTCTTGGACGGGATGGTGCCGGTGTTGATGCACACCCCGCCGATCATGTTGCGCCGCTCGACCAGGCCGACCCGCGCGCCGAGCTTGGCGGCCGCGATCGCCGCCTTCTGCCCGCCCGGGCCGGATCCCAGCACCAGCACGTCGTAGTCACGCCGGGCCGATGACTCGCTCACAAGCTCACTCATGGGTGAAGTCTTTCAAGCACGAACGTGGTTGGACAGCCGAACGGCGGATCGGCTACCGTCGGTGCCGAAGGTCACGAGCGCCAGCGTCAAGCCCCGGCTTGCTGGCCGGCAACCCTCCTACCGCGGTGGGGTGCCCCGGGTGAGGACCTGGCCCTCCGCGAGGCGCGGACGGGCAAGCGCGGGCCCGGGGTGGGCCCCGACCTCGGAGGCGCACTGATGACGCTCGCGATCCCGCATGCCCGACCCGTTTCCCCCGCGTTGCCGCCGGTCACCGGCGCGGCGCTGACCGTGCCGCTGGTGGACGGCCGGCGCGTGCCGTACGCGAACCTCGACCACGCGGCCAGCGCGCCGTGCCTCGTGGCGGTCCGCGACGCGGTCGACGAGCTGTTGCCGTGGTACGCGAGCGTGCACCGCGGCGCGGGGTTCGCCTCCCAGGTGTCCACAAAGGTCTACGAGCGGGCGCGCGAGGTCGTGCGCCGGTTCGTCGGGGCGCGGCGGACCGACACCGTGGTGTTCACCCGCAACACCACCGACGCGCTGAACCTGCTGGCCCGCGCGCTGCCGCGGCACACCTCGGTGGTCCACTTCGACAGCGACCACCACGCGGCGCTGCTGCCGTGGCGCGGCCCGCGGGTGCGCCGCATCTCCTCGGTCGGCGAGCTGGACGCGGCGCTGCGCGGGTGCCCGACCGGGCCGCGGCTGGTCGTCGTGACCGGCGCGTCCAACGTGACCGGCGAGGTCTGGCCGGTGGCCGACGTCGCCGCGATCGCCCGCGGCCACGGCGCCCGCATCGTGCTCGACGCGGCACAGCTGGCCCCGCACCGGCCGGTCGACATCCGCGCGCTCGACGTGGACTACGTCGCGCTGTCCGGCCACAAGCTCTACGCCCCGTTCGGCGCCGGCGCGCTCGTCGGGCGCGCGGACTGGCTGCGCGCTGCCGACCCGTACCTGGCCGGCGGGGGAGCGACCACGCTCGTCGCCGACCGCGGCCCGCAGCTCGCGGTGTCGTGGTCCACGGGTCCGGAGCGGCACGAGGCCGGCACGCCGAACGTGGTCGGCGCGCACGCGCTCGCGGTCGCGTGCGAGACGCTCGGCCGGCAGTGGGACGCCGTGCTCGCGCACGAGCAGGCGCTGGTGACCCGGCTGCGCGGCGGGCTGGCCGGCGTGCGCGGGCTGCGGGAGCTGTCGCTGCTCGGCGGCGACCGGGTGGGCGTGGTCAGCTTCGCGGTCGACGGCCGGGACCCGGGGCTGCTCGCGGCGGCGTTGTCGGCCGAGTACGGGATCGGCGTGCGGGACGGGGCGTTCTGCGCGCACATCGCGACCCGCCGCCTGCTCGCCGCGGCCGGCGCCGGCGGCACCCGGGCGCTGCGCGCGAGCCTTGGCCTGGCCAGCACCACCGAGCAGGTCGACCGGCTCGTCGCCGCGCTGCACACGCTGGTCAGCGACGGTCCGGCCGCGGACTACGCCCAGGTCGACGGCCGCTGGACGCCGGTGCCCGACCCGCGCCCGCTGCCGCCGTTCCTGTCCGCCGCCTGAGCCCTTCGCCCGACCGTGGACAATGGCCGCGTGAGCGACGAGACCAGCACGGACACCGGCGCGAAGGCCGGCTCGGAGACGGAGTCCGACACCAGCCCCGAGGAAGCACTGCCCGGCGGCACGGACACGGAGCCGCCGCCCGCCGAACCGCCCCTGCCGCCCCGCCGCGGCTGGCTGTTCGCGATCGTGGCACCGCTCGTGCTGATCGCCGACATCGTCACGAAGATGGTCGCCGTCAACGCCCTGGAGGGCGAGGCGCCGAGGCGCGTGCTCGGCGGGCTGTTCTACCTGCAGCTCGTCCGCAACCCGGGAGCCGCGTTCGGCATGGCCACCGGGATGACCTGGCTGCTCACGGTCGTCGCGCTCGCCGTCGTCGTCGCGATCATCTGGATCATGCCGAAGCTGCGCTCGATCGGCTGGGCCATCGGGCTCGCGCTGGTGCTGGCCGGCGCGCTCGGCAACCTGATCGACCGCTTCCTGCGCGAGCCCGGCCCGCTGCGCGGGCACGTCGTCGACTTCCTGTCGCCGTTCGCGCCCAACGGCGACGTCTTCCCGGTGTTCAACGTCGCGGACTCGTCGATCGTCTGCGGCGGTGCGCTCATCGTGCTGATGGCGCTGCTCGGCCGCGACTACGACGGCAGGTCCACGCGGGACAAGAAGCCGTGACCGCACGCACGCTCCCGGTCCCCGACGGACTGGACGGCATGCGCGTCGACGCGGGGCTCGCGAAGCTGCTCGGCCTGTCCCGCACCGCGGTCGCCGCCCTCGCCGAGTCCGGCGACGTGACGCTCGACGGCCGGCCCGCGGGCAAGTCCGACCGGCTCGTGGCGGGCGCGTGGCTCGAGATCACGCTGCCGGAGCCGCAGAACCCGGCGCCGGTGCGGGCCGAACCCGTGCCGGGCATGCGGATCGTGCACGAGGACGACGACATCATCGTGGTCGACAAGCCCGTCGGCGTGGCCGCGCACCCCAGCCCCGGCTGGACCGGCCCGACGGTCGTGGGCGGGCTCGCCGCGGCCGGTGTGCGGGTGTCGACGTCCGGGGCGGCCGAGCGGCAGGGCGTGGTGCACCGGCTGGACGTCGGCACCACGGGCGTGATGGCCGTGGCGAAGAGCGAGCACGCGTACACGGTGCTCAAGCGCGCGTTCAAGGAGCGCACGGTCGACAAGGGATACCACGCGCTCGTGCAGGGCCACCCGGACCCGACCGACGGCACCATCGACGCGCCGATCGACCGGCATCCCAAGCACGACTACAAGTTCGCCGTGGTCGCGTCCGGCCGCCCGAGCGTCACCCACTACGAGACGCTGGAAGCCTTCCGCGCGGCGACGCTCGTCGACGTCCGGTTGGAGACCGGGCGCACGCACCAGATCCGCGTGCACTTCGCGGCGCTGCGCCACCCGTGCGTCGGCGACCTGACCTACGGCGCGGACCCGGTGCTCGCAAAGCGCCTCGGCCTGTCACGGCAGTGGCTGCACGCCCGCCGCCTGGCCTTCGAACACCCGGCTGACGGCCGCTGGGTGGAGTTCACCAGCGAGTACCCCGACGACCTGCGCTCCGCTTTGGACCGCCTGATCGCGGAAAGCTGACAATTTCGCTGACGGTGGACGCGCCGGCCGATTACTGTGGGCGGCGTCGCGGGCTACGAATATCAACTGGGGGTAGTCGATATGCCTGACCCGACGCCGGATGCCGGCTTCACGGTCAACCTCAACGAAGCGGACCAGGCGGCGAGCAAGTCGCTGCCCGCCGCCGCTTCCCTGCTGCGGGACTCTGTCTCGAATCTGGTCGCGCTCGTGGACTTCGAGGGGCCGAACGTGTACAGCGCCTCGGACCGGGCGACGAACGCGTTCGGCCTGTACAAGGAGGGGCTCGGACGCCGCCAGCGCGAGATCGCCCGGGTGGTCGACGAGACCGCCGAGGCGCTGAAGGACATCGTCAACGTGTACCGGCGCGTGGACGGGCAGGGCTGACGGTGACTGATCTCGGCAAGTCCGATGACCAGGTGGGGCACGCGATCGCGGACATGCGCGACGCCCTGAACGCGATGCTCGAGGCGACGGACGTGAGCAGCGGCCGGGGCGGGGAGATCGACCGCCTCGTGGAGGACGACCTGAACGTCGCGCTCTCACTCGATCCGAAGAAGATCGCCGACGAGTTCGACCGGCTGCGCCAGTCCGCCTTCCAGATCGGCGAGGACGCCGAGTCCGTCGTCAGCGTGCGCCAGGCGAAGGACCTGCTCCGTGGCTGGCATGGCGCCGCCGCCGACGAGTTCCGCTCCCAGCTCGATCGCATCGAGCGGTTCATCACGACAGTCAGTACCAAGGCGTGCTGTCCGGCCTGCAACAGCTCGGCGCGCTGTTCGCGCTGGCATACCAAATGCGACAGAACTACTACGACCTCGCCGTCGTGGTGCGCAGCTGCGCCAACCACGAGATCGACCAGCAGCAGACCCGGGAGAACAAGCTCAAGCTGGCGATCGGCAAGGAGCTGGTGCTCGCGGTCATGGCGATGAACCCGGCTACGGCGGTCGGGGCCGGCCTCGCCTTCTTCGTGGAAGCGGCGGCGGCGCTCGGGGACGCCTCGATCGAGGGGACGGGCGCCGACGCGGTGATCGACGCCTATCGAGATCGGAGTATCGGGCTCCGGGAGACCTTCGAGAGCAACCTCAACCAGCTGTCGACCCGGCTGCAGGACGAGTGGACCACCCAGGTGAACGGTGAAGCGAAGCCTCGAGGTGATGGAACCCATGGAGTCCGTCGCCGACGTGGGCAGCCCGGACTTCAGCTACAAGGCGTTCAGCACCGAGGAGTATCCGCCCGGTGGGCCGTTCGCCGATCAGGTGGAGGTCGAGCGGGAGCGGTATGCCCAGGAGCAAGAGGAACGCGAGACCGAGATCAACCGGCGGCTCGAGGGGCATGACCGGTGATCGTTCGGATCGTGTCGTTGGTTGTCCTGCTCGGTGTGGTGGCCGGGTGCACGCCCGAGCGAGCCTGAGGCGCGGCCGTCCAGCAAGCCGTCGGCGCCGAGCACGACGACCACTACGTCGACTTCGTCGACGCCGCCGCCGACCGCGCCGCCGCCGCTGACCCGGAGGCTGGATCCGAGCCGTTACGCCACCGAGGGGACGGTGTGCGATCTGCTTCCTGACGCGCAGGCCATCGAGCTCGGGCTGCCGAGCCCCGGCGACCCGGACAACGTCGACGAAATGCTCCACGCCTGCACCCGGCATCACACGCTCGCCGACCGGAAGGTGGAGTACAACCTCTGGATCGGCTACGACGTGCTGGGCAGCTCGTTCGGCCGGGTCGAGCCCGAGAAACTCCACATCCGGGACATCGCGGGGCAGCCGGCCGTGCTGATCGGTGCTGATCCCACCGGGTTCTGCCAGGTCGATCTCGGCCTGGCAGAACGGAAGGCAATCGAGATCCTGGCTCATGACAATGACGAGAAGGCTTGTGCGCTTGCGGTGACCATCGCCGAGCGGATGGTCGGGAATCTGACCGGCGGTGGCTGACGTGGCCGAGCGAGCACGAGACCGAGATCAACCGGCGGCCGAGGGGCGTGACCGTTGATCGTTCGGATCGTGTCGTTGGTTGGTCCTGCTCGGCGTGGTGGCCGGGTGCACGCCCGACGAGCCTGAGGCGCGGCCGTCCAGCAAGCCATCGACGTCCGGCACGACCACCACACCACGACTTCCTCGACGCCGCTGCCCACCGCGCCGCCGCCGATGACCCGGTCACTGGATCCGAGCCGTTACGCCACCGAGGGGACGGTGTGCGATCTGCTCACCGATGCCCAGGCCATCGAGCTCGGGCTGCCGAGTCCCGGCGACCCGGACAGCTACGACAGTTTCCAGTCGTGCACCCGGCACCACGCGCTCGCCGACCGGAAGGTGGACTACAACCTCTGGCTCGACTATGACCTACTCGGCGGAACGTATCGGCGCGGGGACGACGCGGGCGAAGTTCACCCCCTGGACATCGAGGGCCAGCCGGCCGTGGCGGTCAGTACTGATCCATCCCTTTCCTGCCGGGTGGACGTCGCGCTGGCGCCGCGCAAGGGAGTCGAGATCCTGGCCAATGACCACGACGAGAAGTCGTGTGCGCTGGCGGTGACCATCGCCGAGCGAATGGTAAGGAACCTGACCGGCAGCGGCTGAAATGACGGAGTGCCGCGCGTGTATGGCGCCGTTCGCGGGGGAATTTCGCGTACCTTGTCGGCAACGAACGAGGTGATGCCATGACGGAGCGAGACGATCACTTATCGGACGGCTTCCTCGTCGACGGTGTGGCGCCGTCGGTGATCGGTGGCGAGGACGGCCCCGAGCCGCCGGCCGACGAGGGCTACGAGGAGCTCGGGCGCGGCGCCCAGCGGGAGGACTTCCGGCCGGGAACCCGCCGCGAGCCGCCGACCACGCCGATCCCCGCCCTGCACGCGCAGGCCCGGGTGACCGGCCTGCCGCACGAGCAGCAGCTGCCGCCCGGACAGCGAAAGGGCTGGCTGGGCCGCATGTTCGGCCCCCGCGAGTAGCGAGCCCGGCTCAGTCCTCGATGGTCCAGTTCAGGGTGCGGGTCTCCTCGTCCGGACGTGGGCTCCAGCGCACCGAGGTGATCTCCGTCTGCTCGGGGACCACGTACACCGTGTGGCCGCCCGCCGTCTCGCCCGGGGGCACGCCGATGCGGTGCGGCGGCCGGGACGACAGCGACACCGGCGCCTTCGAGATGGTCTTCCCGTCCGGGGTCACGAGTACCAGGTACAGGTCCGGCAGCGACTGGAACGCCGCCGTCCCGCGGTTGGTGAGCTCGGTGTGCACGACGACCGACCGCTCGCCCTCCTGCAACCGGTAGCCGGCCGCGGTGAACAGGTAGTCCGCCGGGTCCACGACCTCCACGAGCTGGATCGCGAGCTTCTCGCCCTCCAGGCCCTCGGTGTGCAGCACCGTCCCGACCTTGCCCTGCCGCGCATCGCTCTCCGTGCGCACGGTCGGCTGCGTGACGTCCTGCGGCGGCTGGTCACCCCGTGCCCACGTCGACGTCTGCGGCGGCCCCCACATGGCCATCGGCACATCCGGTCGTGGCGACGGGAACGGCGCGCTCGGCGGACCGGTCTGCGCGGGGAAGGGCGCGCTCGGCGGGCCCGACCGCGCCGGATACCCCGCGGGCACCGGGCCGGACGGCACCGAATGCGGGCCGGAAGGCACCGAGTGCGGACCGGACGGGCCCTGCGGCACGACATGCGGACCGGACGGACCTTGCGGGCCGGGCGCCGAACCGTGGAACGGCATCTGCACGGGGCCGGACGGTGGCTGGTACTGCTGCGGTGGGTAACCGTAGGGCTGCGCGCCCTGGTAGGCGACCTGCGCCGTGGCGGCCCGGAGCCGGGCCTGGTCGCACTCGACGCCGACGAGCAGCGGCAACCCGGTCGCGGACAGCGCGACGAGGCGAGAGGCCACCTCGCGGGGGTCCATCCCCAGCCGCGCGGCGACCTCGTGCACAGCTGCTCTGCCCATCTCGGCGACAACGCCGAGCAGGCGAGCGTCCACCGGATCCGTCGCGACCACGGATCGCACGCTACCCGGTCGCCACGATCATCGCGGCGCAGCCGCGCCCATGTTCGGCAATCACTGGCAGTATCGCCGCCGTGCAGATCGTTCATCAGGGACATTGGACGCGCGCGGACCGCGCGGAAGGCATGTGGCCGCGGCTGCCGTTCGAGGTGCCGCCGGGTACCCCGGCCCTCGAGGTCGAGCTCGCCGTCGCCGACCCGGACGCCGTGCTGGACCTCGGCTGCGAGGGCGCGGCGGGCTGGCGCGGCTGGTCCGGAGGTGCCCGCCGCCGGTACGCGATCACCCCCGCCGCCGCGACACCCGGGTACCTGCCCGGCGAGCCGGAAGCGGGGACCTGGCACGTGATCATCGGCCTGCACCGGGTGCCGGAGTCCGGAGTGGACTACACGGTCACCGTCCGCACCGGCGGCGACCCGGCCGTCGAACCGAACCGGCCGGCACCACCCGTGCCGGCGCGGCCGCCGCGCCGGGAGCTGCCCGCGGCGCCCGGCCTGCGCTGGGTGGCGGCCGACTTCCACGCGCACACGCTGCATTCCGACGGCGTGCTCACCGTCCCGGAGCTCGCCGCGCAGGCGGTCGCGGCCGGGCTCGACGCGCTGGCGGTCACCGATCACAACACGGTGGCCCACCACGCGGAGCTGGCCGACGTCGGCCGCCGGTACGGCATCGCGTTGATCCCGGGGCAGGAGGTCACCACGGACCACGGGCACGCCAACGCGTTCGGCGACATCGGCTGGGTCGACTTCCGCGAGCCGGCGGCGAGCTGGGTGGCCGCGGTCGCCGCGCGCGGCGGGTTGCTGTCGGTCAACCACCCGCTGGCCGGCGACTGCGCGTGGCGGCACCCGCTGCCGGTCCGCCCGCCGCTGGCAGAGGTGTGGCACAGCTCCTGGCTCGCACCGGCGTGGGGCGGGCCGCTGTCGTGGTGGCAGGCGTGGGGAATGGCCACGACCCCCATCGGCGGCAGCGACTGGCACCGCGACGACGGCACCCGCCTCGGCGTGCCGACGACGTGGGTCGCGGTCGCCGCCGACGCGGCCGGCCCGGACCTCGCCGACGCGGTGCTGGCCGGCCTGCGCGCGGGCCGCACCGCGGTGTCGGCCGGGCGGGACGCGCCCGTCCTGCTGCCCGTGGACGGCGAGCTGGTCGCCCTCGGCGCGCCCGGCGCGCTCGTGGTGGGGGACGGTTCGCGGCACGCGGTTCATTCCGATCGGGACACGATCTCCCCGGCCGGGACCGGAGGTCAGGTGCTGTGCGACCACGACGGCCGGGTGCTCTCCCTGGCCGGCGAGCCACGGTGACGCTCCGCCGAGCTTGATACCGGGCCGCCGGTGATGCAGGATTTCGACACATTCGGACCGCGGTTGGTGAGTTCTCCCCACACCAACGCTCGAGGACGAGAGAGGTGCCGAAATGCGACGCACAGTGCTGCTGGCGGCCGCCATGTCCACCACCCTGGTGCTGTCCGGCTGCGTCGGCCAGCAGCAGGAGTCCGACACCGGCCGCAACGCCGACGCCAAGGACGTCGAGCTGTCGATCACGTCGAACTCGGTCAAGGGCGGCAAGAACGACGCCGGTGCCAAGTGGATCGAGGAATGGGTGATCCCCGAGTTCACCAAGCAGCAGAAGGACAAGGGCGTCAACGTCAAGGTCAAGTTCGACGGCGTCGGGGTGGACGACGACGAGTACAAGGCCAAGGTGGCGCTGGACTTCGGTACCGACATCGGCGGCGACATCGTCGAGCTCGACGGCATCTGGCTCGGCGAGTTCGCCCAGGGCGGCCAGATCCGCCCGCTCGAGGACATCGTCGGCAAGGACAAGGTCGACGCCTGGGACGGCTGGGGCCAGATCCCGGATGCGGTGCAGCAGGTCAGCACGTACGAGGGCAAGCGGTACGGCATCCCGCAGGGCACCGACGGGCGCGTGCTGTTCTTCAACAAGAAGCTGTTCGCCAAGGTGGGCCTGCCCGACGACTGGCAGCCGACGAGCTGGGACGAGATCACCGCGGCCGCCGTGTCGCTCAAGTCGCTGCCCGGCGTCACGCCGATGCAGCTCAACGCCGGCACCGCGATGACCGAGGCGACGACCATGCAGGGCGTGCTGCCGCTGCTCGCCGGCACCGGCGAGGAGATCAACGCCGACGGCAAGTGGCAGGGCGACACCAAGGGTGTCAAGTCCGTGCTGGACTTCTACCAGCAGGTCTACGGCGGCAAGCTCGCCGACCCGCTGCTGGCGCAGGAGGCCAAGGGCCGGGACCGCTCCTTCGAGGAGTTCGCGCAGAACAAGATCGGCATCCTGCTGGAGAGCGACTACTTCTGGCGCTCGGTGGTCGACCCGGACAACGGCGTGGCGAAGATGGCCGACCGGGACACCGCGGTGGGCTGGGCGAAGATCCCCGCGATGACCCCCGGGTCCGGTGTGGACGGTCAGGACTTCGTCAGCATGTCCGGCGGCGGGCTGCGGGTGATCAACCCGAAGACCGAGTACCCGCAGCAGGCGTGGGAGCTGCTGCAGTTCATGAACTCGGCCGAGGCGACCAAGGCCTACCTCGACGGCTCGGCGCAGATCACCCAGCGCGAGGACGTGAACTCCGAGGTCCTCTCCGGCGACCCGATGCTGAGCTTCATCGCCGAGGAGGTCCTGCCGATCACCCGCTTCCGGCCGGGCATCGCGGAGTACCCGAAGGTGTCGACCGCCTTGCAGCAGGCCACCGCGGACGTGGTCGCCGGCAAGAGCGCCGACGATGCGGCGGCCGCCTACCGGGAGGCGCTCGTGAAGGCCGTCGGCGAGGACGCGGTCGCCGGTGGTTAGCGCGCCGCCGGCACCGGCCGAGACGGCGACGCGGCGCCGGCGGGCCCCGGGCGACCGGGACTCCGCCGGGCTCGGCGTCGGCCGCGCGATCGGGTTCGTCGCGCCGGGGCTGCTGCTGATCGGGCTGTTCCTGATCTTCCCGGCGCTCTGGACGATCTACATCGGGCTGACCAACTACACGCTCACCGGCACCACCTCGATCGCGCCCGCGTTCGTCGGGCTGGACAACTTCGCCGAGGCGCTGGACGACGCGCTGTTCGGCAACGCGTTGTGGCTGACGCTGGTGTTCGTCATCGGCTCGGCCGTGATCGGGCAGAACCTCCTCGGCTTCGCGCTGGCGTGGGTCCTGCGCGGGGCCCGCCCGTGGCTGCGCCGCACGGTCGAGGCGCTCGTGCTGCTGTCGTGGATCCTGCCGGGCGTCGTCGTCGCGTACCTGTGGATCGCGCTGCTGGACCGGGACGGCGGCACGCTCGGCGCGCTGCTCGGCTCGCCGGGCACGGCGTGGCTCGTCGAGTACCCGATGGCGTCGCTGATCGTGTTCAACACCTGGCGGGGCACGGCGTTCTCGATGATGCTGTACGGCTCGGCGCTGGCCGCGGTGCCACCGTCGCAGCTGGAGACCGCGCGCACAATGGGCGCGAGCGGCTGGCAGAGCGTGCGCGACGTGGTGTTCCCGCACATCCGCGGGCACGTGCTGACGAACACGCTGCTCATCTCCCTGTGGACGGCCAACGACTTCACGCCGTTCCTGCTCACCGCCGGCGGGCCGAACCACGAGTCGGAGACGCTGCCGGTGTTCATCTACCAGCAGGCGATCTCGTCGGGTCGGCTGGGCTACGCGGCGGCGATCTCGTTCCTGCTGCTGCTCGTGAACCTGGTCGTGGCGCTGGTGTACCTGCTGCTGCTGCGGAAGCGCTCGTGACGGCCGGGCAGGTGCTGCGGCGCACCGGGTACGTCGCGTTCATGGCGGCGGTGCTGGCGTTCTTCGCGGTGCCGATGCTGTGGCTCGCGTCCGCGCCGTTCGACTCCGACCCCGGGCTCGGGCTGCAGTGGCCGGACTGGACCCTCGCCAACTGGGAGGCCACCTTCGCCCACCCGTACGCGCTGGGCTCGCTGGTGAACTCCATCGTGCTGTGCGTGGTGGCGACCGCGGTGACGACCGTGCTGGCGACGCTCGCGGCCTACGCGCTGTCCCGGGTGCGGATCCCGGGCCGGGACGCGTTGCTGTACCTGCTGTTGCTGCTCTCCAGCGTCGTCACCGGGACCGCGGCCATGGTGCCGATCTTCGTGATGATGTTCCAGCTGGGCCTGATCAACTCGCAGTACGCGACCGGCCTGGTGATCGCGGGCGGCATGCTGCCCGCGGCGATCTTCATCCTGAAGGACTTCATCGACTCGGTGCCCCGCTCCTACGAGGAGTCGGCCCGGGTGTTCGGCGCGTCGCCGACGCAGGTGCTGCTGCACGTCGTGCTGCCGGTGGCCCGGCCGGGCATCGCGACGATCCTGGTGTGGGCGTTCGTGCAGGCGTGGGGCAACTTCCTGCTGCCGTTCCTGCTGCTGCGCGACATCGACGCGCAGCCGGCGGCGGTGCTGCTGACCACGCTCCGGGACGAGGGCGGGAGCGCGAACCTGACGGTGATCCCGGTGTTCTCGCTGCTGTACGCGGTGCCCGTGGTGGCGCTGTACCTGTTCGTCAGCAAGCGGTACGGGTTCCGCTTCCACGGAGGGATCAAGGCCTGATGGCGGGCATCGAGCTGACCGACCTGTCCACTGTGTACCCGAACGGGGTGCGGGCGGTGGACCACCTGTCGCTGTCCGTCGCGGACGGCGAGTTCTTCGCGCTGCTCGGCCCGTCCGGCTGCGGCAAGACGACACTGCTGCGCACGATCGCGGGCCTGGAGCAGGCCTCGTCGGGTTCGGTGTCGATCGGCGAGGCGGACGTGACGAGGGTCGAGCCGGGCCGCCGGCGGGCGGCGATGGTCTTCCAGGACTACGCGCTGTTCCCGCACATGACGGTGGCGCAGAACATCGCGTACCCGCTGCGCGTGCGCCGGGCGTCGAAGGCCGCCCAGCGGGAGGCGGCCGCCCGGACCTCGGACGGGCTGGGCCTGGCCGACCTGCTGGACCGCCGGCCGAACCAGCTGTCCGGCGGTCAGCAGCAGCGGGTGGCGCTGGCCCGGGCGATCGCGATGGAGGCGGACGTGCTCCTCCTGGACGAGCCGCTGTCCAACCTGGACGCCCGGTTGCGGCTGGAGGCGCGGACGTTCCTCAAGCGCCTGCAGCGCGAGCTCGGCCTGACGACGGTGTTCGTGACGCACGACCAGGCCGAGGCGCTGGCGCTGGCCGACCGGATCGCGGTGATGGCCGATGGGCGGATCCGCCAGCTGGGCAGCCCGAAGGAGGTCTTCCAGCGTCCGCGGGACACGTTCGTGGCCAACTTCATCGGCTCGACGCCGATGAACCTGCTGCCCGGCACGGTCTCCGGTGGTCTGGTGGTGGCGGCCGGCGCGCGGTTGAAACCGCCGGCCGGGCTGGACCTCGCCGAGGGGACACCGGTGACGGTGGGGATCCGGCCGGAGTACCTGCGCACCTCCCCGGCGGCCACCGCGGAGGGGATGACCGGGACGGTGTCCATCGTGGAGAACCTGGGCGTGACCTCGCTGGTGACGCTCGAGTGCCCGGGTGAGGTGCTGGTCGGCGTGACGGTCGCCGAGCAGTCGGAGCCGGCGGTGGGCTCGACGGTGACCGCCGTCCCCGACCCGGGCCGGCTGCTGCTGTACTCCGGCGAGACGGACGAGTTGCTGGGCGAGGCGGCGGTCGCGGCGTCCTGAGCCGTCCAGCATGTGAAACGCGCGCGATTCCGTCGGGGGTTGCTGCTTCGATCGGCCCATGGACGTCTCGATCCTCATCGCGTTCGTCGCGGCCAGTGCCGTGATCAGCATCGTGCCCGGGCCCGACATGATGTTCATCATCGCCAACGGGGTGGCCCGGGGGAGGGCGGCCGGCGTGGTCGCCGCGGTCGGCATGTCCACCGGCATGGCCGTGCACACGGTCGCCGCGGCGCTCGGGCTCGGGGCGCTGCTGCAAGCCGCGCCGATGGTGCTCGAAGCCGTGCGGATCGTCGGGGCCGTGTTCCTCTGCTGGCTCGCGATCAGCGCACTGCGCTCCGCGCGCCAGGTCACCGAGACCGCGCCCGCCCGGTTCGGGGGCCACTCGCTGCGGCGCACCTACGCGATGGCGACCCTGACCAACCTCGCGAACCCGAAGGTGATCTTCTTCTACATCGCGTTCTTCCCGCAGTTCATCACCGCGGGCGGGTGGCCGACGTCCCTGCAGTTCCTGCTCATGGGCGCGATCCTGATCATCGTCGGCCTCGCCGTGGACGCGAGCGTCGGGCTCGCCGCGGGCACGCTGTCGCAGCTCCTGCGCCGGCGGCCCGCGGTGCGGCGGTGGCTCGACCGGGTGTCAGCCGCGATCTTCGGCGGCCTTGCCATCCGGCTCGTCGTCGACCGGTAGCTCGGCCCGCAGCATCCGGTAGACCACCTCGTCGCGCCAGGCGCCGTCGCGGAAGTAGTACTCGCGCAGGACCGCCTCCCGCACGAAGCCGGCCTTCTCCAGCGCGCGCTGCTCGGCGACGTTGCCGAGCTCGGTCCGCGCCTGGATCCGGTTCACCGGGCTGTGCGCGAACAGGTACCGCGCCAGCAGCCGCTGCGCCGTCGTGCCGTAACCCTTGCCGCGGTACTCCTGCCACAGGCTGATGCCGAACTCGAACACGTGCGAGATCTGCCCGGTCCGCACCATGCCCCAGGAGACGAACCCGATGTCCGTGCCGTCGAGGTAGACCATCAGCACGCTCTTCTCGTCGCCGAGCAGCCCGTTCTCGGCGAACTGGCGGCGCCACCTCGTGCTGTCGGTGAACCCGCCCCAGTTGAACACGCCGATCTCGTCCGGATCGGTGAACATCTTGTCGAGCCGGTCGAGGTCGGGCTCGAGTACCGGCCGCAGCACCAACACCTCGGTCATGCCGGCACCGTAACCGGGCCGGCCGACCGGGGCGCGCCGATTTACACCAGGGCGGCGTCGAGCGTGATCGTCGTGCCGGTGAGCGCCTGGGACACCGGGCAGTTCTTCTTGGCGTCCTCCGCGGCCGCGGCGAAGTCCGCCGCGCTGATGCCGGGGATGCTGGCCCGCACGGTCAGGTGGATGCCCGTGATGCCCTCACCCGGCTGGAAGGTGACGTCGGCCTTGGTGTCCACGGACGTGGGCGGGGTGCCGGCGCCGGCGAGGCCGTGCGAGAGCGCCATCGAGTAGCACGTCGAGTGCGCGGCGGCGATCAGCTCCTCGGGGCTGGTCTTGCCGTTCGCCGCCTCGGCGCGCGAGGCCCACGACACCGGGTAGGTGCCGATGCCCGACGAGTCGAGCGACACGGTGCCGGAGCCGTCGAGCAGCGCGCCCTCCCAGTGGGCGTTGGCGGTGCGGGTGGTGGCCATGAATCCTCCTGCGCAGACACTGATGGACGGCTGCCGAGTCTGCCCCAATCCGGCCCGCCACGCGCCCTGGTGTGATCAGGTCGCGAGCGGCTCGCCGGTCCGCCCGAACAGGTGGTTCAGGTGGTCACGCAGGACGGCCAGCGTCTCGTCGGGCGTGTGCAGGCCCTGGAGCAGGTGCGAGGACAGGCCGTCGGTGAGCGCGAGCAGCGCGTCCGCCGCGTGCCCGGGGTCGAGCTCAGCCGCGACGTGCCCGGCGTCCTGCGCCTCGCGCAGCCGGCCGGACAGATGATCACGCAGCAGGCGGGTGCCGTCGGCCATGTAGCGCGCGAGCTCGGGGTTGGCGATGACGCGGCCGAGCCAGGCGACGAGCGCCAGCACGTAGGCCCGGTCGCGTGGCGTGCGCGGCAGCCGCTCGGACAGCACGATCCAGATCACCTCGTACGGGTCGCGAGGTTCGGGCAGCGCACCGACCTTCGCGGTGATCCGCCCGCCGAACTCCTCGCCGACCCACTGCAGCGCGAACAGCAGCATCTCGTCCTTGGTGGAGAAGTAGTGCTGCACCATGCCGACCGACACGCCCGCCTCGGCGGCGACGTGCCGCACGGTCGCCGCCGCGATCCCGTCGCGCTCCGCGACCGTCCACAGCGCCTCGGAGATCCGGCCGCGCCGCTCCCGGTGGTCGACCTTCTTCGGCACGCATCCTCCATCCAATACAGCGTATTGCTTACGCCGTTCGTGCCGGTTACAGTACAACGTATGGAAACAAGGGGGAGGGGCATGGGGATCGCTCGCAACGGCGACATCGAGCTCGCCTACGAACTGAGCCGCGACGTGCCGGGACGGCCGATCCTGCTGCTGGGCGGGATGTTCACGCAGCTGGTCCACACGCCGGACCAGCTGCTGGACGGGCTCGCGGCGCGCGGCTTCCGGGTCGCGCAGTTCGACAACCGGGACTCCGGGCGGTCGACGCACTGCGCGGACCGGCCGCGCTACACGCTGCGGGACATGGCCGACGACGCGGTGGCCGTCCTGGACGCGCTCGGCTGGTCGTCGGCGCACGTGCTGGGGCCGTCGCTGGGCGGGATGATCGGGCAGGTCATGGCCGTGCACCACCCGGATCGGGTGCGTAGCCTGACGTCGATCTCGTCCGCGCCCGCCTGGGGCGTGCGCATCAGCCACCCACGCTGGCGGACCGTGCTCAAGATCGTCGCCGCCGTGCGCAGGAAGGCCGAGGGCAAGGAGGCGTCGGTCGAGCAGACCCTCCGGGTGTTCCGGCTGATGAGCACCCCTGAGTACCCGCTCGACGAGCGGTGGGCGCGGGAGGCCACGGAGCGCGCCTACGACATCGCCAACGACCCGGCGGCGGGCATGCGCCAGCAGGCGGCCATCAAGGCGAGCGGGGACCGGCGGGCGGAGCTCGCGCGCGTGCGGGTGCCGACGCTCGTCGTCCACGGCGATGGGGATCCGCTGCAGTCGGTGCGCGCGGGCCGCGCCACCGCCGCCGCGATCCCCGGTGCCCGGCTGCGGATCCTGCCCGGTGTCGGGCACCTCGTTCCGCCGCGGCTCTGGCCGGAGATCGTCGACGAGCTGTGCGACCTGCTCGACTCGACCGAACATGCGTTCGATACGATGGTGGAGTGAGGTCAGACAGGGGAGTCGTCGAGCAGCGCGGGATGGTCCGGGTCGTCGACCCGGACGCCCGTGTCGGCGACGTGCAGCGGCCGAACCTCCGCGTCGTAGCGCCCGAACGCGGGCAGCGCCCAGGTGTCGGCGAACCGCCGGGCCAGCGCGGGCGCGGAGAGCCAGAGGTGCACGGTGTGCTCGAAGGCGAGCCCGCGGCCGAGCAGCAGCTCGCCGTCGACCACGAGCACGCCGCCGGGGGAGAGCTCGACGTAGTCCGCCCGGGTGGCCCGGTCGGTTGCCGCGTCCCACAGCGACGGCAGCACCCGGCCGGTGCCGCCCGGGCCGAGCGGATCCAGCACCTCGCGGGTCAGCGCGCCGGCGTCGAGCCAGTCGTCGTAGCGCGCGTCGGGGTCGTCCCGGCCGCGTTCGAACCGGAGCGAGGCCGGCCGCAGGTAGTCGCGTGCCGACACGCGCAGGACCGGCCGGCCGCGCAGCCGCAGGCCGTCGGCGAGCCGGTCGGCGAACGCTCCGGGGTGGCTCGGCGGCGCGCCGTCGACGGCCACCCGCGTCCACGCCGCGACCGGCCGGCCGGCGAGCACGCCGGCCAGCTCCTCGACCAGCAGATCGAGCGTCACGGGCCGGAATCTCATGGTTCCGATCATGCTCCTGCGCCGAAATTGTCGGTGCTGCGCGGTAGAAATCGGCCATGCACGCAATGCCCCACAACACACCGCCCGGGGTACCCGCTGATGATCATGTTCTCGTCGTAGGGTGATGCCTCGTGGCGGCAGAATCCTTCGTTCATCTTCATGTGCACACCGAGTACTCGATGCTCGACGGCGCCGCCAAGGTCGCGCCCCTGATCCAGGAGGCCGCGCGGCTCGGGATGCCGGCGGTGGGCATGACCGACCACGGCAACATGTACGGCGCCGACGAGTTCTACCAGACCGCCAAGAAGGTCGGGATCAAGCCGATCATCGGCATCGAGGCCTACGTCGCGCCGAACAGCCGCTACCACAAGAAGCCGGTCTTCTGGGGCGACGCCCGCCAGCGCAGCACGGACGAGATGGGCGAGGGCGGCGACGTCTCCGGCGCCGGCGCGTACACGCACATGACCATGCTCGCGGGCAACGCCACCGGGCTGCGCAACCTCTTCACGCTATCCACGCTCGCGAGCATGCAGGGCTACTACCGCAAGCCGCGCATGGACCGCGAGCTGATCTCCGAGCACGCCGAGGGGATCATCGCCACGACCGGCTGCCCGGGCGGCGAGGTGCAGACAAGGCTCCGCCTCGGCCAGGCCGCCGAGGCCCTGCAGGCCGCGTCCGACTACCGGGACATCTTCGGCAAGGGCAACTTCTTCCTCGAGCTGATGGACCACGGCATCCCCATCGAGCGATCGGTCCGCGAGGGCATGCTGGACATCGCGCGCAAGCTCGACCTGCCGCCACTCGCCACCAACGACTCGCACTACGTCACGCAGGACCAGGCCGACGCGCACTCGGCCCTGCTGTGCGTGCAGTCCGGCAAGACGCTGTCCGACCCCAACCGCTTCAAGTTCGACGGCAACGGCTACTACCTCAAGTCGGCCGACGAGATGCGCGCGTTCTGGGACAAGGAGGTCCCCGGCGCCGCCGACTCGACGCTGCTGATCGCCGAGCGCGTCGAGTCCTACGAGGAGGTCTGGGCATTCGTCGACCGGATGCCCGTGTTCGGCGTGCCGGCCGGCGAGAGCCAGGACAGCTGGCTGCACAAGGAGGTCATGCGCGGCCTGAGCTGGCGTTTCCCGGACGGCATCCCCGATGGGTACACCGACCGAGCCGAGTTCGAGCTCGGCGTGATCACCCAGAAGGGCTTCCCCGCCTACTTCCTCGTGGTCGCCGACCTGGTGAGCTACGCGCGCCGGGTGGGCATCCGGGTCGGCCCCGGCCGCGGCTCGGCGGCGGGCTCGCTCGTGGCCTACGCGCTGGGCATCACGAACCTCGACCCGATCCCGCACGGCCTGCTGTTCGAGCGGTTCCTCAACCCCGAACGCACCGCCATGCCCGACATCGACATCGACTTCGACGACCGCCGCCGCGGCGAGATGATCGCCTACGCCACGGACAAGTACGGCTCGGACAAGGTCGCCCAGGTCATCACGTTCGGCACGATCAAGACCAAGGCCGCGCTCAAGGACTCCGCCCGCGTCCTGCACGGCCAGCCCGGCTTCGCGATCGCCGACCGGATCTCCAAGGCCCTGCCGCCGCCGATCATGGCCAAGGACATCCCGCTGTCGGGCATCGTCGACCCCAAGCACGAGCGCTACGCCGAGGCCGCCGAGGTCCGCACGCTGATCGAGACCGACACCGAGGTGTCGAAGATCTTCGACACGGCGCGCGGCCTCGAAGGGCTGATCCGCAACGCCGGCGTGCACGCGTGCGCGGTGATCCTCTCGTCGACGCCGCTGATGGAGTCGGTCCCGTTGTGGCAGCGCGACGACGGCTCGATCATCACCGGCTGGGACTACCCGTCGTGCGAGGCCATCGGCCTGCTGAAGATGGACTTCCTCGGCCTGCGCAACCTCACGGTCATCGGCGACGCGATCGACAACATCAAGGCCAACCGCGGCGAGGACATCGACCTCGACACGCTCGGCCTCGAGGACGCGAACACCTACAAGCTGCTCTCCCGCGGCGACACGCTCGGCGTGTTCCAGCTCGACGGCGGGCCGATGCGCGACCTGCTGCGCCGCATGCAGCCGACCGGGTTCGAGGACATCGTCGCGGTCGGCGCGCTGTACCGGCCCGGTCCGATGGGCATGAACGCCCACAACGACTACGCCGACCGCAAGAACAACCGGCAGAAGATCAAGCCGATCCACCCCGAGCTCGAGGAACCGCTCAAGGAGATCCTCGCGGAGACGTACGGCCTGATCGTCTACCAAGAGCAGATCATGTTCATCGCCCAGAAGGTCGCCGGCTACTCCATGGGCCAGGCCGACGTGCTCCGCAAGGCGATGGGCAAGAAGAAGCAGGAGGTGCTCGACGCCGAGTTCGAGCGCTTCGAGGCCGGCATGCGGTCGAGCGAGCTGCGGCCGGGCGGCTTCTCGCCGGCGGCGATCAAGGCCCTGTGGGACACGATCCTCCCGTTCGCCGGGTACGCGTTCAACAAGTCGCACGCGGCCGCCTACGGGCTGGTGTCGTACTGGACCGCCCACCTCAAGGCGAACTACCCGGCCGAGTACATGGCGGCGCTGCTCACCTCGGTGGCGGACAACAAGGACAAGTCGGCGGTGTACCTGTCCGAGTGCCGCCGGTCGGGGATCAAGGTGCTGCCGCCGGACGTCAACGAGTCGGGCCTGCGCTTCGCCGCGGTCGGCACCGACATCCGCTTCGGCCTGGGCGCGGTGCGCAACGTCGGCGCCCACGTCGTCGAGTCGATCATCCGGACCCGCGAGGGCAAGAGCGCGTACACGTCGTTCACCGATTTCCTGGACAAGGCGGAGCTGGTCTGCTGTAACAAGCGCGTGGTCGAGTCGCTGATCAAGTCCGGCGCGTTCGACTCGCTCGGACACACCCGGCTGTCGCTCGTGCAGGTGCACGAGGAGGCGGTCGAGGCGGTCGTCGGCCTCAAGCGCCAGGAGGCGATGGGCCAGTTCGACCTGTTCGGCGGCGACGACACGAGCCCGGCGCCGAGCGACTCGTCCCCGCTGGCGCACCTGCGGTTCAACGCCGAGGAGTGGCCGCGCAAGCAGCTGCTGGGCTACGAACGGGAGATGCTCGGCCTGTACGTGTCGGCGCACCCGCTGGACGGCGCCGAGCGGCTGCTGCGCAAGAACGCCCCGAAGCCGATCGCCGAGATCATCAGCGACGCGCCGAAGGAGGGCGAGATCGTGCTGTCCGGCATGATCTCCGCGCTGGAGCGCCGGGTCAACAAGCAGGGCGAGCCGTGGGCCATCTGCACCATCGAAGACCTGGACGCGTCGATCGAGGTGCTGTTCTTCGCGAAGTCCTACTCCGTGCTGTCCCAGGACCTGATCGAGGACGCCGCGGTCGCCGTCAAGGGCCGGGTCAACTGGCGCGAGGACAAGATGTCGGTGTTCGGCTCGGGCCTGATCCCGCTGGACATCACCGATGCCGACCTGACGGCACCGGGCGAGGCGGCGCCGTTCGTGCTGCTGTGCAACCCGGTCAAGCTGAACGACGACGTCGTGGGGGAGTTGAAGAACACCCTCGCCGCACACCGCGGTGACACACCGGTGCACCTCAAGTTCGCCCACAAGGACAACGGCGTCACGCTGGCCCTGGACGACTACCCGATCAAGGTGACACCGGCGTTCCTGGGCGAGATCAAGGCGATCCCCGGAGTGGCCGTCGACGCCTGACCTCGTCTGTCTTGGGCTGGCCGGGGAGGTCCGGGTCCGGGGGGTGGGGGGCCGGGGTGGGGCCGGGGGAACGTGGGGCGCCTCGGTTGGACTTGTTGGTTCGTTTGGTGGGCGGCTGGGCTTGCGTTGTGGTCGGGCTGTTTGGGGTTGTTGGCGGCGGTTGGTCTGGTTGTCGGTCGTGTCGCCGTTTGTCTGGCCGTCCTGGCTTGTCGGCGCCGTCTGGGTTCGGTATCCCTTGGTTCAGACCTTTGTGGTTAGGTGAGGGCGCCTTCACCGCTCGTTGATCGGGGTGTCTCATGCGGGGCCGTTTTCCAGCTGCGTTGGCCGGGGTTGCGCTCGTCGTCTCCGGGGTCGGTGGGGGTGCCGCAGTCGCCGATCAGGGGCGTGGGTTGCCGCTCGGGCCTGCTGATCTTGCCGAGACTCGATCCACACAGCCGCTCCAGCCCGGCGTCACCTTGACGACGATCGTTCGTGGCGAGGTGGACCCGGCCCTGGGGTGGACTGTCGAGGTCGCCGTTCCCCGGGGGGCCGACGATCCCGATCCGGACGCGCCGCCCACCGCCATCGCCGATGCGGAGCATGCGACGGTGCTCTCGGATGCCTTGCGCGGCAAGGGGTTCAGCCCTCGCGTCGAGGAGGTCACCACGCCTCGGGTCGCCGACTTCGCCGGCGGCGCGCTCGGCTACCGGGTGCGGGTCGGGTTCGACGCCGACAAGGCTGCCGCCGACGCTGTGCTCGCCCAGGTCCGGGGCGCCGGGTTCACCGCCTCGACCGTCTACACCGGCTGGGACGGCGCCGCCACCGATCGCGGGCCCTGGCGGGTGCAGGTGCTCACCATCGACCCCAGGACCTTCCGCGGCGACGTTCGCGGCGACTTCGGGCCTGACCTCGAACAACGTGAGACCACCAGCGCGCTCGCCCAGGCCCGGGGCGCGACCGCGGCTGTCAACGCCGGGTTCTTCGTGCTCGACCCCGCCGCCGGCGCGCCCGGCGACCCCGCCGGGCTGGGCGTCTACGACGGACAGCTGCTGAGCGAGGCCACCAACGGGCGGCCCGTGTTCGCGTTCGCCGAGGACGGCGCGCACGCGGGTGTCGACCGGTACCGCTGGGCGGGCCAGGTCCGCAGCGGCCACGGCACGCTCGCGCTCGACGGGATCGACCGCGTCCCCGGGCTGATCCGCAACTGCGGCGGCACCCGCGACGACGCACCCACCAGCAACCCCTTGCACGACACCACCTGCACCGACGCCGACGAGGTCGTCGCGTTCACCTCGCGGTACGGCGCCGCCACGCCGGCCGGGCCCGGTGTGGAGGTCGTGCTCGACCGGCACGGGAAGGTCACCGCCGTGCGGGAGCCCCGGGGCGGGGCGCTGGCCGCGGGCCAGCGGTCGGTCCAGGCCACGGGCACCCAGGTGGACGCGTTGCGGGCGCTGGCCCGTCCCGGCGCCCGGCTCGAGTTCACCGGCCGGCTCACCGACGACCGCGGACACGCCGTGCGCACGCCGGCGATGGCCGTCAACGGCGGACCCGAGCTGGTGCGTGCCGGCCGTCCACATGCGACACCGCAGGCCGACGGGATGGTCCGGCCCGGCGACCCCAGCTTCTACTACGGCTGGGCCGCCAAGCGGAACCCGCGCACGATCGCCGGGGTGGACGCGCGTGGCCGGATCCTGCTGGTGACCATCGACGGCCGCGCCGTGGACAGCCTCGGGCTGTCCATCGCGGAGAGCGCCGCGGTCGCGGACGCGCTCGGCATGGTCGAGGCCGTCAACCTCGACGGCGGCGGCTCGACCACGATGGTCGTGCACGGCGCCGTGATCAACCACCCGTCCGACGCCACGGGGGAGCGGCCGGTCGGCGACGCCGTCCTCGTCCTGCCGTAGCGCGCGGCTAGCCTGCGAGGCGTGGACCACGACGAGCTGATCGCCCTCGACCGGGAGCACGTGTGGCACCCGTACGGGCCCATGCCGGGCACCACGGACCCGCTGGTGGTCACCGAGGCGCAAGGCGTGCGGCTCACGCTCGCCGACGGGCGGCGGCTGGTCGACGGGATGTCCTCGTGGTGGGCGGCCATCCACGGCTACCGCCACCCCGTCCTCGACGCCGCGCTCGCCGAGCAGGCCGGGCGGATGAGCCACGTCATGTTCGGCGGGCTCACCCACGAGCCCGCCGTCCGGCTCGCCGCCACGCTCGTCGAGATCACGCCCGAACCGCTGCGGCACGTGTTCCTCTGCGACTCCGGCTCGGTGTCCGTCGAGGTCGCCGTGAAGATGTGCCTGCAGTACCACCGCTCCGCGGGCCACCCGGAGAAGCGCCGCCTGCTCACCTGGCGCGGCGGCTACCACGGCGACACCTTCCACCCGATGAGTGTCTGCGACCCCGACGGCGGCATGCACAGCCTCTGGCGTGGCGTCCTGCCCGACCAGGTCTTCGCCGACGCCCCGCCGGCGCACACCGACCACGACTACGTCCAGCACCTCGCCGACCTGATCGAGGCGCACGCCGGCGAGCTGGCCGCGGTCATCGTCGAGCCGGTCGTGCAGGGCGCGGGCGGCATGCGCTTCCACGATCCCCGCTACCTGCACGTGCTGCGGGAGCTGACGCTGGCCCACGACGTCCTGCTGATCTTCGACGAGATCGCCACCGGGTTCGGCCGCACCGGCGAGCTCTTCGCCGCCGACCACGCGCAGGTGAGCCCGGACGTCATGTGCGTCGGCAAGGCGCTCACCGGCGGCTACCTCACCGCGGCCGCCACGCTGTGCACGAGCCGCGTCGCCGACGGCATCTCCCGCGGTGCCGTCCCCGTCCTCGCCCACGGGCCGACGTTCATGGGCAACCCGCTGTCGTCCGCCGTCGCGAACGCGTCGATCGGGCTGCTGCTCGGCCAGGACTGGCGGGGCACCGTCAAGCGCATCGAGAGCGAGCTGACCGCGGGCCTCGCCCCGGCCGCGGACATCCCGGGCGTGCTCGACACCCGGGTCCTCGGCGCGATCGGCGTGGTCCAGCTCGACCACGACGTGGACCTGGCCGCCGCCACCCGGGCCGCGGTCGAGGCCGGCGTGTGGCTGCGCCCGTTCCGCGACCTGATCTACACGATGCCGCCGTACCTCTGCGACAGCGCCGACATCGAACGGATCACCACCGCGATCCTGGCCGCCGCCCGCGCGGGCTAGCACCACGCCGTCTACAGAGGACGGGACGGACCCGGCCACGTGGGGCTGGTGCGGTTGGGGCGAACGGGTGGTACTAGCCTGACGCTCCGTGAGTGTCATGGTGCTCACGGGCACCGGAACCGGAGTCGGCAAGACCGTGGTGACCGCGGCGGTCGCGGCCCTCGCGCTCGACCGCACGCGCAGCGTCGCGGTGCTCAAGCCGGCGCAGACCGGGATCGGTCCCGACGAACCGGGCGACGTGGCGGAGGTCGGCCGGCTGGCCGGCGAGTCCGTCACGACCTGGGAGCTGGGCCGCTTTCCCGATCCGCTCGCGCCGAACGCCGCCGCGCGCCGCTGCGGGCTGCCGCCCGTCACGCCCTCGCAGGCCGCCGCCGCGGCGGTCGAGCTCTCCCGCGGGCACGACCAGGTCCTCGTCGAGGGGGCCGGCGGGCTGCTCGTGCGCTTCGACGACGAGGGCGGCACGCTGGCCGACGTCGCCTGGTCCATCGGCGCCCCGGTCCTCATCGTGGCCAACGCCGGTCTCGGCACCCTCAACGCCACCGCGCTCACCGCGGAAGCCCTGCGCCGCCGCGGGATCGCGTGCGCGGGCGTGGTCGTCGGCTCCTGGCCCGCCGAGCCGGACCTGGCCGCCCGTAGCAACCTCGACGACCTGCCACTGGTCGCCGACGCCCCACTGGTCGGCGCCATGCCGGCGAACGCGGCCGGGCTGGCGCGCGCCGACTTCCTGGCCGTCGCGCGCCGCTCGCTGGCGCCCTCGCTGGGCGGCGAGTTCGACGCGAACGGGTTCGCCGCCGAGTACGCGGCGTAACGCCCCAGGTCAGCCCGGTCGGGCCGCGGTCGCCGCGTGACGTACATCGCGCCCGGCACGCGCGCCCGTGCGGCAGACTGGCCCGGAATGGCCCCAAGATCCACCGAGGAGGCATCCGTGACCGCTGCGGCCGACGAGAGGACCAGGGCTGACGTGCTCGAGGTGGCCCGCCAGCAGGTGGCCGAACGCGGCACCGGCCTGACCGAGGCGCAGGTCCTCGAGGTCCTCCGGCTGTCCGAGGACCGGATACCCGAGCTGCTCGCGCTCGCCCACGAGGTGCGGATGCGCTGGTGCGGTCCGGAGGTCGAGGTCGAGGGCATCGTCAGCGTGAAGACCGGCGGCTGCCCGGAGGACTGCCACTTCTGCTCGCAGTCCGGCCAGTTCACCTCGCCCGTGCGGTCGGCGTGGCTGGACATCCCCGGCCTGGTCAGGGCGGCTCGCGAGACCGCCGCGACCGGCGCGAGCGAGTTCTGCATCGTCGCCGCCGTCCGCGGCCCGGACAAGCGGCTGATGTCCCAGGTCCGCGACGGCATCCGGGCGATCCGCGCGGACGGCAACGACATCCAGATCGCCTGCTCGCTCGGCATGCTGACCCAGGCGCAGGTCGACGAGCTCGTCGAGATGGGCGTGCACCGCTACAACCACAACCTCGAGACCGCCCGCTCGCACTTCCCGAACGTCGTCACCACGCATTCGTGGGCGGAGCGCTGGGACACGCTGCGGATGGTGCACGCGGCAGGCATGGAGGTGTGTTGCGGCGGCATCATCGGCATGGGGGAGACCGTCGAGCAGCGCGCCGAGTTCGCGGTCCAGCTCGCCGAGCTCGACCCGCACGAGGTGCCGATGAACTTCCTCATCCCGCAGCCCGGCACGCCGTACGAGGACTACGAGGTGGTCGACGGCAAGGACGCGCTGCGCACGGTCGCGGCGTTCCGGCTCGCGCTGCCGCGCACGATCCTGCGCTTCGCCGGCGGGCGCGAGCTGACGCTGGGCGACCTCGGGGCGGAGCAGGGCATGCTCGGCGGCATCAACGCGATCATCGTCGGCAACTACCTGACCAACCTCGGCCGTCCCGCCCAGCAGGACCTCGACATGCTCACGGAGCTGAACATGCCGATCAAGGCGCTGAGCGACACCCTCTAGATGTTCTGCGTGCATTGCGGCAAGCCCGGGGCGGCAGGCGACCACAGCCGGTGCGAGGGCGCCCGCGGGGCGATCGAGCCGCCTCGCTTCTGCCCCCAGTGTGCCCGCCGGATGGTCGTCCAGGTGACTCCGTCCGGGTGGTCCGCACGCTGCAGCCGCCACGGAGACCACACGTCGTACGACGCGGCGACACCGACCGACTAGTCTTCGTCACGGACGGCTCATACGGGACGGAGGCAGGCGTGGCGGAGCAACCGGTCGGGGCGCAGGACGCCGCCCCATCCCGGGAGGGGCACGCCGCCGGCAACGGGCAGACCGCACCCGGTCCCGTGCCGCCCAGCCAGTACCCGGCGTACTACCCGATGCCGTGGGAGCCGCCGCGGCCGCGGGTCGTGGTCAAGGCCGACCTGCTGGCGGCACTGAGCGTGTTCTCCACCGTGTCGGTGCTCGGACTCGCGGTCGGCTGGCTGTGGTCGCGCCTCGCGCCGCCGCAGCGCATGGTGATCACCCAGGACGGCACGCCGGCGCCGCTGCCCGCCGAGAGCTTCCACCGCTTCGACGACCTCGTGCTGTTCGTCCTGCTCGGCCTCGCCGCGGGTTTCGTCACCGGCGTCGCCGCGTGGTACCTGCGCGAGCGGCGCGGGCCGGTGATCATGATCGCCGCCACTGCCGGCTCGGTCCTGGGCGGCTGGCTCGCCATGCGGGTGGGCCTCGCGTGGGCGGAGGGCCGCTTCCCGGTCGCCGGCGAGGTGAAGGTGCTCGACGTCGTGTTGAAGGCGCCGCAGCTGGAGTCCGTCTGGGGCCTGCTCGCCTGGCCGATGACCACCGCGCTGCTCTACGGCGTGCTCGCGGCATGGAACAGCATGGACGACCTGGGCCGCCGACTCGGTTAGTTGGTCCGCCTGTTCCGCGGCTCGTTGTACGAAGTCTGGCGCCGACCAGCGAGACCTCAGGGGACCGTGACGGCGACCAGCCACAGTCAACCGCGAGTCGTGACTTCCGCCGGAACGCAACCCACACTCTTGATTCCGGGGAGGCGGGCTAGTTCATGCTGGTCGGGCGGTGCAGCTCGGTCGGTGGTGCGGGTACCGCACGCAGCGCGGCGAGGATGCCGGCCTCCCGGTTGAGCATCCGGCCCACCAGCCGCAGGCGGTGCAGTGGGCGCGTCTCCTCCAGTAATCGCTGCCGGTCCTCCAGCGGCAGGAGGCAGTCGCCGGCCAGCTGGTGCGCCAGCTCGGCCACCTCGATGTCGTCCTCCGGCTCGGTCCAGTCGCCCTGCTGCCACGCGGCCTGGCAGTACCGGCGGTACGCGGCTCGCGCGGCCTTGGCGAGCGAGTCGATCGTCTCGCTCGCGTCGCGCTGGCCCGGGATCACCGCCGGCGTGTCGGGCACCCACTCGATCGCGCCCAGCAGGTACGGCGCGCTCGACGCGTCCACCGCGAGCAGCCGGAAGCGCTGCTCACCCATGCTGACGATCTCGAACCGCCCGTCGGGCAGGCGCTCGGCCTGCCGCAGCAGCGCCGCGCAGCCGAACGGCTGCAGCTGGTCGGTCGAGGTCACCTCGACCTCCTCGCTCGGCGCGAGCGCGATCACCCCGAACCGCTTGTCCGGCACCGTTCCGGTCATCAGGTCGACCGTGAGCTGCCGGTAGCGCGGCTCGAAGATGTGCAGCGGCAAGGGAGTGCCCGGCAGCAACACCGTCTGCAGCGGGAAGAGCGGCAAGGTCTCGGGCACGGTTCTAACCTACGACGCCCCGCCCGACCTCGCTCGGTTCGGCGGCCGGAGCACCGCGAACGGGTCGGTCACGGCCATGCTCGGATCGGTGAACCGGAACAACGCCGCGGGCCGCCCGCCGGCCTTGCCGGGCGGCGCGGTCTCGCCGGTCGGCTCGAGCAGCTCGCGCCGCGCCAGCACCCGCTGCAGGTTCGTCGCGGACACCCGGTGGCCCAGCGCGGCGGCGTACAGCTCGCGCAGCGCGGACACCGTGAACTCCGGCGGGGCGAGCGCGAAGCCGATGTTCGTGTACGACAGCTTGGCGCGCAGCCGGTCCCGCGCTCGCAGGACGATGGACTCGTGGTCGAACGCGGTCTCCGGCAGCGCGTCCAGCGGATGCCACCGGGTGTCGGCCGGCACGTCCGGGTCCACATCGGACGGAACCAGCCCCAGGAACGCCGTCGCCACCACCCGCTCGTCCGGCACCCGCCGGGGCGCGCTGAACACCGCCAGCTGCTCGACATGCGACAACTGCCGCACGTCGACCTTCTCCGCGAGCTGACGCTTGATCGAGGACTCCACGTCCTCGCCCGCGCCGAGCCGTCCGCTGGGCAGTGACCAGCGGTGCGCGTGCGGTTCCCGAGCGCGCTCCCAGAGCAGGACCTGGAGTGAGCCTGCTCGCACCTGGAGCACCGCGGCCAGGACTTCGTGGGCAATCGGCACCGGCACGGTGGTAGCATCGGCCATGTTTTCGATCCTAAGGCGAAAACCTCGGGATGGGAAATCGGCCGATGGAGATCGGCGTATGGCCTGACCTGAGGAGGACGATCATGCCAGCAACCGTCGAGCTCACCGGCGAGCTGACGCCCTACGGTGGTGTCGACCCGGACGCGGCGTGGCGCGACGAGGTCCGCCGCCTGGCGAAACAGCGCGACGCGGTGCTGCTCGCGCACAACTACCAGCTACCGGAGATCCAGGACATCGCCGACCACACCGGCGACTCGCTGGCGCTTTCCCGGCTGGCGGCCGCGAGCGAGGCGTCGACGATCGTGTTCTGCGGCGTGCACTTCATGGCCGAGACGGCGAAGATCCTCAGCCCGCACAAGACCGTGCTGATCCCGGACGCGCGGGCCGGCTGCTCGCTCGCGGACTCGATCGACGCCGCCCAGCTGCGGGAGTGGAAGGCCGAGCACCCGGACGCGGTCGTCGTGTCCTATGTGAACACCACGGCCGAGGTGAAGGCGGAGACGGACATCTGCTGCACGTCGTCGAACGCGGTGGAGGTCGTCCGGTCCATCCCGGCCGAGCGCGACGTGCTGTTCCTGCCCGACCAGTTCCTCGGCGCGCACGTCAAGCGGGAGACCGGCCGGGAGAACCTGTACGTGTGGGCCGGCGAGTGCCACGTGCACGCCGGCATCAACGGTCCGGAGCTCGCCGCGCGGGCGGCTGCCGAGCCCGAGGCCGACCTGTTCGTGCACCCGGAGTGCGGCTGCGCGACGTCGGCGCTGTACCTGGCAGGGGAGGGCATCGTGCCGTCCGCGCAGGTCAAGATCCTTTCCACGGGCGACATGGTGACCGAGGCACGCGCCACCTCGGCCCGCACGGTGCTCGTCGCGACCGAGGTCGGCATGCTCCACCAGCTGCGCCGCGCCGCGCCCGAGATCGACTTCCGCGCGGTCAACGACCGCGCTTCGTGCCGCTACATGAAGATGATCACCCCGGCCGCGCTGCTGCGCTCGCTGCGCGACGGCGTCGACGAGGTGCACGTGGACCCGCTGGTCGCCGAGCGGGCGCGGGGCGCGGTGCGCCGCATGATCGAGATCGGGAAGCCGGGTGGTGGCGAGTGACCCCGGCCTGGGAGGCGGCCGCCGATCTCGTCGTGGTCGGCACCGGGGTCGCGGGCCTGACCGCCGCCCTGCGCGCGCGTGAGCTCGGGCTGCGGGTGCTCGTGGTGACCAAGGAGGCGGCCGACGGCGGCAATACCCGCTGGGCGCAGGGCGGCGTCGCGGTCGTGCTCGGCGACGAACTCGGCGACTCGCTCGGCCGGCACGTCGAGGACACGCTCGTCGCCGGGGTGGGCCTGTGCGACCCGGTCACCACCGAGCGGATCGTCGGCGACGGGCCGGCCGCCGTGGCGCGGCTGCGGGCCCGCGGCGCGGTCTTCGACGCCGAGGGCGGGCGCCTGGCGCGCACCCGGGAGGGCGGGCACACGGCGTTCCGGGTGGTGCACGCCGGGGGCGACGCGACCGGCGCCGAGGTCGAGCGGGCGCTGCTCGCGGCGTCGCGGGACGGGCGCGTGCCGATGCTCGAACATCATGTCGCGGTCGACACGCTGCGCACGCCGGCCGGCGAGGTCGCGGGCCTGCTCGTGCTCGACGGCGACGGCGTGCCGGGCGTGCTGTGCGCACCGGCCGTGCTGCTCGCCACCGGCGGGCTGGGGCAGCTGTACCAGGCCACGACGAACCCCGCGGTGGCGACCGCGGACGGCGTGGCGATCGCGCTGCGGGCCGGGGCGCCGGTGGCCGACCTGGAGTTCGTGCAGTTCCACCCGACCGTCCTCTACACCGGGGAGGGCGCGCGCGGCCGCTGCCCGCTCGTCACCGAGGCGGTGCGTGGCGAGGGCGCGGTCCTGGTCGACTCGGCCGGCGACCGGGTCATGGCGGGCGTGCACCCGCAGGGCGACCTCGCACCACGCGACGTCGTGTCGGCGGCGATCACGCGGCGGCTCGCCGCCCTGGGCGAGGACCACGTGTTCCTCGACGCGACCCACCTGTCCGCCGCCGAGTTCCGCCGCCGGTTCCCGACGGTGCTCGCGGCGTGCCGTGCGATCGGCGTCGACCCGTCGGTCGCGCCGATCCCGGTGTCGCCCGCGGCGCACTTCTCCTGCGGCGGCGTGGTGAGCACGGTGGACGGGCGGACCGCGGTGGCCGGGCTGTACGCGGCGGGCGAGGTCGCGCGGACCGGTCTGCACGGCGCCAACCGCCTGGCCTCCAACAGCCTGCTCGAGGGGCTCGTGGTCGGCACCCGCGCGGCCGAGGCCGTGGCGTCGGACCTCGCGCTGGGCGTGCTGGTGCCACCGCGGCTCGCGGCGTGCGAGCCGGTGCCGATCGCGCCGGCCGCGGACCGGGACACGCTGCAGCGGGTGATGAGCCGCTACGCCGCGATCGGCCGCGACGCCGAGGGGCTCGCCGTGGTGGGCTCCGTGCTCGACGTGTCCGCAGTGGACCGTCCACTTGACACCCGGGAGCGGGCCGAGGACGCCGCCCTGACCCTGACCGCCCGCGCGCTGCTCGCCGCCGCGGCCGCCCGCGAGGAGTCGCGCGGCTGCCACGTGCGCGACGAGTTCCCCGCCGTGGCGCCGGACTGGGCGCGTTCGCAGACCGTCCGCCTCACCCCGTCCGGCCAACCAATGCTCGAACGGCCGGCCGACCTCGTCCGAGGAGCAGCATGAGCGACGACCTGGATCCGGCCGACGTGCGGCGGGTCGTCGAGACCGCGCTCGCGGAGGACCTGCGCTACGGCCCGGACGCCACCACCGCGGCCACGGTGCCCGCCGACGCCGTCGCGGTGGCCGAGCTGACACCGCGCGCGCCCGGCACGCTCGCCGGCGTGCCCGTGGCGCTGCGGGTGTTCGGCTCGGTGCTCGACTCGTACGAGGTGCTCGCCGAGCGCAAGGACGGCGAGCGGCTGGCGCCGGGAGAGCCCGCGCTGGTGCTGCGCGGCGGGGTCCGCGGGCTGCTGACCGCCGAGCGGACCGCGCTGAACCTGCTGTGCCACCTGTCCGGCGTGGCGACCGCGACGTCCGCGTGGGTCGACGCGATCGCGGGCACGGGTGCGGTGGTGCGCGACTCCCGCAAGACGCTGCCCGGCCTGCGGCTGCTCGAGAAGTACGCCGTCCGCTGCGGGGGCGGGGAGAACCACCGCCTCGGCCTGGGGGACGCCGTGCTGATCAAGGACAACCACGTGCACGCCGCCGGCTCGGTCACCGCCGCGCTGCGGGCCGCCCGCGCGCACGCGCCGGACCTGCCGTGCGAGGTCGAGGTCGACACGCTCGACCAGCTCGACGAGGCGCTCGCGGAGGGCGCGGAGCTGGTGCTGCTGGACAACTTCACCCCGGCCGGGTGCGCCGAGGCGGTGCGTCGCGCGTCCGGCACACCGGCCCGGCTGGAGGTCTCCGGCGGCCTGCGGCTCGCCGACGCCCGCGCGTACGCGGAGACCGGCGTGCACTACCTCGCGGTCGGCGCGCTGACCCACTCCGCGCCGGCGTTGGACCTGGGCATGGACCTGCGCTGAGCGGCGCTCACTCGGAGATCGCGCGCAGGTCGGCCAGGCCGGTGAGCAGGTGCTCGCCGGCCGGGGTGGACGCGGGGTCGAGCAGCCACTGCATCGACAACCCGTCGCACACGGCCATCACCCAGCTGGCGACCGCCGTGCAGCGCGGGTCGGTCGCGGAGGTGTCCAGCGCGGCGGCCACCAGCCCGGCCACCCGCGCGCGCGTGCTCCGGTACATGCCGGCCAGCTGCTCCCGCAGCTGCGGGTCGCGGTCGGCCTGGGCGAGGGCCTCCACGAACGACACCAGCAGCGCGCGGCGGCCGGTCAGCGAGTCGAGCAGCGCCGCCCACGCCAGGTGGGCCCGCTCGATCGGTGACGCGTCCGGGTCGGCCATCGCCGCGGTCGTCAGCTGGGTGGTCCACTCCTCGAACACCACCCCGAGCGCGGCGTTGAGCAGGCCCGCCTTCGAGCCGAAGTGGTAGCCGATCGACGCGAGGTTCGTGCCCGAGGCGGCGACCAGGTCGCGCGTGGTGATGTGCGCGTAACCCTTGTCCTCCAACAACTGCCGCGCCGCGGCGAGCAACTGTTCGCGATGGCTCACGCGCCGACGTTACCTTGTGCGGGCATCTATACGCGCGTATAAACGGGGCATGGCGACCCTCGCGGCCAGCGCGTCGACGTTCCCGCCGGGCCCGAGGCTGCCACCGCTCGTGCAGACGGTCCTGTTCCTCGTCGCGCGCCGCCAGCTGCACCGGCACCTGCGCAACCGCTACGGCGAGACGTTCTCCACGCGCATCGCGGGCGACCGGCTCGTCGTCACGCTGACCCGGCCCGAGCACATCCGCGAGGTGTTCGCCGGCTCCCCGACGATCTTCCACGCCGGCGAGGGCAACGCGATCCTGCGGCCGGTGATGGGCGAGCACTCGCTGCTGATCACCGACGAGGACGAGCACCTGCGTGCCCGCAAGCTCCTCATGCCGGTCTTCAACGGCGCGGCGCTGCGCGGCTACGGCGACCTGATGGCCTCGCTCGCCACCGCCGACGCCACGCGCTGGCCGACCGGGCGGGCGTTCCCCACGCATCCGCGGATGAACGCGGTCACGCTGGAGATCATCCTGCGCGTCGTGTTCGGCATGGGCGAGGGCCCGCGGCTGGCCGAGCTGCGCCCGCGGCTGCGCCGGATCTCCGACATCGGCCCGCTGACCGTGCTCGGCTGGAGCTACCCGAACCTGCGGCGGGTCGGCCGGTGGAAGGCGAACTTCGAGAACCTGCACCGGATCAACGAGCTGCTGTACGCCGAGATCGCGGACCGCAAGCAGGCCGGCGACCTCGCCGACCGCGACGACGTGCTGTCCCGGCTCCTGACCGCGGGCGGCGGCGAGCTGTCCGACCAGGAGCTGCGCGACCAGATGATCACGCTGCTGCTGGCCGGCCACGAGACGACGGCGACCGCGCTGGCCTGGTCGTTCCACGAGCTCGCCCGGCGCCCGGACATCCAGCGTCGCGCCCAGCAGGCCGCCGACGACGGCGACGAGGACTACCTGCAGGCGGTGGCGAAGGAGGCCATGCGCAAGCGCCCGGTGATCCAGAACGTGGCCCGCATGCTGACCGAACCGACGGCGATCGCGGGGTACCGCCTGCCGGCCGGCACGATCGTCGGCCCGAGCATCTCGCTGGTGCACAGCGACGCCCGGCTGCACGACGACCCGCAGGACTTCCGCCCGGACCGGTTCGTGGGCAAGCAACCCGAGGCCGGCACGTGGATCCCCTTCGGCGGCGGGGTGCGGCGCTGCATCGGCGCGGGCTTCTCCCTGCAGGAGGCGGCCGCGGTCCTGCGCGCGGTCCTGACCCGCTACGACCTGCGCCCGGACCGCGCGAAGCCGGAGTTCCCCAAGCCCCGCAACATCACCCTGACCCCCGCCCGCGGCGGCCGCGTCATCGCGACCCCGCGCTAGAGGCGGCGGTTGGCCAGCACCGGAATCGACTCGCGGGTCTTGTCCACCTCGGCCACGTCCAGCTCCACCACGAGCACGTCCGGGCCCGCGCCCAGCTGCGCCACCACCGCACCGGACGGGGACGCCACCGTGCTGTAGCCGATGCCCGTCGGCGCCTTCGGGTGTGCCTCGATGCCCGACGCGGCCGGGTCCGCCTGCCCGCAGGCCACCAGCCACGACGTCGAGTCCAGCGCCCGCGCGCGCACCAGCAGCTCCCACTGCGCCCGCTTGCCCGGCCCCGCGCCCCACGACGCGCCCATCAGCATCACCGTCGCGCCGCGGTCCGCGAGCCGGGTGAACAGCTCCGGGAACCGCACGTCGTAGCAGGTCGCGAGCCCCAGCGTGACGTCGTCGACGGATACCAGCGCGAGGTCCGACCCGGGCGCCACGGTCTTGGACTCGGCGAACCCGAACGCGTCGAACAGGTGGATCTTGTCGTAGCCCAGGTGCTGCCCCTTGCCGGTGGCCAGCAGCGTGTTGAACACCCGCCCGTCCGCTGCCGGCGTGAACATCCCGGCCACCACGAGCACGCCGTACTCGGCCGCGATCGCCGCGACGGCGGTCGCCCAGGGGCCGTCGACCGGTTCGGCGAGCGGCGACAGCGACGTGCCGAAGCACGCCATCGTCGCCTCCGGGAACACGGTGACCGACGCGCCCCCGGCGGCCGCCCGCGCCACCGCGTCGCGCACCAGCGCGAGGTTGTCGGACGGCACGGCCGTCGACGTGATCTGGCACAGCCCAACCCGCACGGCGGCCTCCCTGCCCGGCTAATCACTGATCCACCTACGCGAGGATATGTCGCCCGGCTAGGGTCGGGCCTCGTGCCCACCACGTGTCGCCGCCACCTCGTGCCGGTGCTGCTCGCCGCCATGCTGGTGGGCGGATGCACCGGTGACCCGGTACCCCCGGCGTCCGGTGACCCGGACGGCACCTCGCTCGTGATCGCGGTCGCCGAGGAGCCGGCCGAGCTGAACCCGCTCGCCGGCTACGCGCCGAACGGCGCGGCGAAGATCTACGAGGGACTGGTCGAGCACGACGCGGACGCCTCGCTGCGCCCCGCGCTCGCCGCCGAGCTGCCGCAGCCCTCGCCCGACGGTCGCACGTGGACGGTCAAGCTCCGCCCGGGCGTCACGTTCACCGACGGCACGCCGTTCGAGGCCGCGGACGTCGTCGCCACCTACCGGGCGATGCTCAGTCCCGCCCGGCGATCGCCCGTGCGCCAACGGTTCTCGATGCTCAAGGCCGTCGCCGCGGTCGACCAGGCGACGGTCGAGTTCACGCTCACCGCGCCGTACGCGCCGTTCCCCGACCTGCTCGTGCTGGGCATCCTGCCGAGCGAGTCGCTGGCCGGCACCGGTGAGCCCGAGCCGGTCGGCACCGGTCCCTACCGGCTTGCGGACTGGCGGCACGGCACGCGGATGGAGCTCGCGGCGAACAAGGACTACTGGGACGGCGCGCCGGCGATCAAGAAGGTCACGGTCGAGTTCATCCCGGACGACGACACCCGCGCGGCGCGGCTGCGCGAGGGCAAGCTCGACGGCGTCGCGCTGCCGCCCGCGCAGGCCGCGAAGTTCGACAACGCCGACGGGCTGCGCGTGGTCTCGCACAGCGCCGCCGACGTGCGCGCGGTCGTGCTGCCCGCCGACAGCCCGGTGACCGGCGACCCGGCCGTGCGGGTCGCGCTCAACCACGCGATGAACCGCGAGCAGATGGTCACCGACGTGCTGGCGGGCCAGGGCTCGGTGGCCTACACGCCGATGCCGGAGGTCCTCGCGGAGTTCGTCGAGCCGGACGCGGCCTTCGACTACGACATCACCCGCGCGCTCGACCAGCTCGACACGAGCGGCTGGGCCACCGGTGCGGACGGCATCCGGGCGAAGGGCAAGACCGCCGCCCGGTTCACCTTGCGCTACCCGGCCGCCGACACGCTCTCCGCCGGTCTGGCGGAGGCGTTCGCGACCGACGCGCGCTCGGTCGGCGTCCAGGTCGACCTGGAGCCGGTGTCCGCCGGCGCGCTGACCGGGGCAGCGGTCGTCGGCTTCGGCGACCCGTTCGACCCGGACCTCGCGCTGTACCCGCTGCTGCGGTCGGGCAAGGGCGCGCTCGGCGGCTACGTCAACGACACGGTCGACGCGGCGCTCGACGACGGCCGCTCGGCGACCGACCCCGCGCAGCGGACGACCGCGTACTACCGGCTGCAGCGGGCGTTCGTCAGCGCGCCGGGCCTGGTGGTGCTCGCCGAACCGAACCACACCTACGTCATGCGGGAGAGCTGGGACGGCTACGAGCCGGTGGTCGACGCGACCGGGCCGAGCATGAGCTGGGGCGCGTGGTGGAACCTCGAGAAGTGGACGCCGCGGTGATCGACCTGGCCGCGGTGCGCGCGGACACGCCCGGCTGCCACCGCGGCGTGTTCCTCGACAGCGCGGGCTCGTCGCTGCCACCCGTGCAGGTGCTCGACGAGGTGATCGGCCACCTGCGCCGCGAGGCGGAGGTCGGCGGCTACCGGGCGTTCGACGAGCGGCTGGCCGACCTCGAGGCGGGCTACGGCCTGGTGGCGTCTCTGCTCGGGTGCGAGCCGGACGAGGTGGCGTTCACCGACAGCGCGACGCGCTCCTGGCTGGCGGCGTTCGACGCGGTACCGCTGGCGGCGGGTGACCGCGTGCTGGTGACCGAGGTGGAGTACGCGGGCAACGCGATCCCGATCCTGCGCCGGGCGACCGAGGCCGGCGTGACCGTCTCGCCGATCCCGTCCACGCCGTCGGGCGCGGTCGACGTGGCCGCGTTGCGCGCGATGCTGGACGAGCGCGTGCGGCTGGTGTCGCTCGTCCACGTGCCGACGAACAGCGGCCTGGTGAACCCCGTGGCACCGGTCGTCGAGGCGGCGCACGAGGTGGGCGCGCTGGTGCTGCTGGACGCGTGCCAGTCGGTCGGCCAGGTGCCGATCGACGTGGCGGCGCTCGGGGTCGACATCGTGTCCGGCACCGGGCGCAAGTGGCTGCGCGGACCGCGGGGGAGCGGGTTGCTGGTGGTGCGCCGCGCGGTGCTGCCCCGGTTGCGGCCGCGTCAGGTGGACCTGCGGTCGGGCACCTGGTCCTCGCCGGAGGAGTTCGAGCTGCGGCCGGACGCGCGGGTGTTCGAGCTGTGGGAGTCGAGCGTGGCGGACCGGCTGGGCCTGCTGGCGGCCGTGCGGTACGCGCTGTCGCTGGGCATCGCCGAGATCGCCGCCGCGGTGCGTGCGCGGGCGGAGTACCTGCGGGCCGGGTTGTCCTCGGTGCCGGGCGTGCGGGTGCACGACCTGGGCCCGGAACGCTGCGGCATCGTGAGCTTCACGGTGGACGGCCGGTCGCCGGCGGCGGTCCAGGCCCAGCTGGCCACGCACGGCGTGACGGTCTCGACCACGGGCGTGACGTCCACCCAGTACGACATGACGCGCCGCGCGCTGCCGGAGGTGGTCCGCGCGTCCCCGCACTACTTCGTCACCGAGACCCAGCTCGACGAAGCGGTGGCGGCGTTGCGGTCGTGGACCGGTCCTGGACAGGCGAACGGCGCCTCCACCCGCACGTGAAGGCGCCGTTCGTGTCGTGCCGCGGGATCAGGCGGCGTTGTTGAGCAGGATGTCGACGGCCGCGTCGTTGCGGGTCGTCTGCGGGGCGATGTCCTCGTCGGGCGGGTAGAAGCCGTCGATGCCACCGTCGGACGGGTACATCTCGAAGCAGTAGCTCAGGATCTTGTGCTGACCCCACGCCCAGTCGTTGATGTCACCATCGGTGATGTACAGGCCGCTCGACTGCTCCGGCGTGTACTGGTTCGTCGCGGCCATCTGCTCGCCGACGTCCTGGAAGTGGTCGTACTCCTCCTGGGTCATCCCCTCGGTCACCGTGTCGTTCGTGTGCCCGAACGGCCACAGCACGAGCTCGGAGAACGTGTGGAAGTCGATGTGCGCCTTGAACTGGCGCCCGTCGATGAACGCCTGCATCTGGGCCACCTCGGGCGCCGACGCCGGCGCCGTGCCGCGGTAGGTCTCGCCGGACGGGTTGTCGTCCGAACCGCCGCAGCAGCCCCACTTGTACGAGAAGTTCCGGTTGATGTCGGTGCCGACGGAACCGTCGTCGTTCGGCTGCCGGTTCTTGCGCCAGCCCTGGTACTCGCCGCCGGAGATGTCGAACTCCGAGCCGTCCGGGTTCTGGCTCGGCACCACGAAGATCTCTTTGTTGTCGACCATGTTCGTGACGTTCTGGTCGGTGCCGTAGCCGTCGGTGAACCGCTGGATGATGTGCAGGCACATCTCCGTGGTCAGGTGCTCGCGGGCGTGCATGTTGCAGGTGAACAGGACCTCGGGCTCGTCCTCGTCCGTCGCCGCGTTGTCGCTGATCTTGAGCATCGGGATGTCCCGGCCCTCGAACGACTGGCCGATGCTGCCCAGCTGCGTGATCGCGGCGTGGTCGGTCGACGCCTGCGTCACCTCGGCGGTCATCTCGTCGTAGGTGTGGAAGCCCTCGTCACCCGACGGGAACTCGGCGACCGACGCGTCCTTCGTGGACGGTCCGCCGCTGCGCTTCTCGAGCAGCTTGTCGACGTCGCCGGTGAGCTTGAGCGAGTAGCCCTGCGCGGTCAGCTGCTTGGCCTGCTCCGGGCTGGCGATGAGCTCCATCGGGCCGCCCTGGTGGCCCTCCTGGAGCACGTCCACGCCCGAGTTGATGACCTGGGTGCGCGTCTTGATGTCGTCCGCGCCAGTCAGCGTGTAGAGGCCCCGGTCCGGGGCGGCCGGGGCGGCGGTGGGCTCCTGCGCGCCGGCCGTCCAGGCCGTACCCACCAGCAGGGCAGCGGCCGCGGTGGCCGCTAACAGGCCTACCGCGCGACGTTTGGTGAACATTTCCCCTCCGAACAAGGTGCGAGAGTGATCGTTCGAGCCTGCTCGGCGTGTTCGACCGACGACAACCCGTCATTGGTCGGGCAGTCCCGCGGGGCGGAGGATCCCCAGACGAACGTAGTGGGCCGTTCGGCCGCGCGGCCGCACCGCTTACCCTGGGTGTACCAGCCGAACGAGCAGAGGAACCCGATGCTGAGCCGCACCGACCTGCGTGGTCGTGTCCCGTCCCCGGCCGAGCTGCGCGACCTGCTCCCGCGCGCCGAGATGGACGTCGACTCGGTGCTGCATCGAGTCCGCCCGATCGTCGACGACGTGCGCACGCGCGGGGTCGACGCGGTGCTGGAGTACACGCGGCGCTTCGACGAGGTGGCGCCGGCGTCCGTGCGGGTGCCGGAGGAGGCCCTGAAGGAGGCGCTGGACAGCCTCGACCCGGCCGTGCGGGCCGCCCTCGAGGAGTCCATCAGGCGGGCGCGCGCCGTGCACGCCGACCAGCGCCGCCAGGACGTGACCACGCAGGTCGTGCCGGGCGGGACCGTGACCGAACGGTGGGTGCCGGTGCGCCGCGTCGGGCTGTACGCGCCCGGCGGGCTCGCGGTGTACCCGTCGAGCGTCGTGATGAACGTCGTGCCCGCGCAGACCGCCGGTGTCGAGTCGCTCGTCGTCTGCTCGCCGCCGCAGGCCGCGTTCGGCGGCCGGCCGCACCCCACGGTCCTCGCCGCGGCCGCGCTGCTCGGCGTGACCGAGGTCTGGGCGGTCGGCGGGGCGCAGGCCGTGGCGCTGGCCGCGTACGGCGGCACCGACACCGACGGCACCGCGCTCGAACCGGTCGACATGGTCACCGGGCCCGGCAACATCTACCTGACCGCCGCGAAGCGGCTGCTGCGCGGGCTGATCGGCATCGACTCCGAGGCCGGCCCGACCGAGATCGCGATCCTCGCCGACGCCACGGCCGACCCGGTGCACGTGGCCGCCGACCTGATCAGCCAGGCCGAGCACGACACGCTGGCCGCGAGCGTGCTCGTCACCGACTCCGCCGACCTGGCCGACGCCGTGGACGCCGAGCTCGCCCGGCAGGTCACCGCCACGAAGCACACCGAGCGCATCGCGACCGCCCTGCGAGGCAGGCAGTCCGGCTGCGTGCTGGTGTCCACCGTGGACGATGGGCTCGCGGTGGTGGACGCCTACGCCGCCGAGCACCTGGAGATCCAGACCGCGGGCGCCGCCGCGGTCGCCGCCCGGGTGCGCGCCGCGGGGGCGATCTTCGTCGGCCCGCACAGCCCGGTGTCGCTCGGCGACTACTGCGCGGGCTCCAACCACGTGCTGCCGACCGGTGGCTGCGCGCGGCACTCGTCGGGCCTGTCCGTGCAGACGTTCCTGCGCGGCATCCACGTGATCGACTACTCGCGGGAGGCGCTGGCCGCCGTCGCGCCGCAGGTCGTCGCGCTGGCCGACGCCGAGGACCTGCCCGCACACGGCCAGGCCGTAACCGCGAGGTTCGGGAGCGGGGCATGACCCTCGGCGACGGGATCGGGATAGACGACCTGCCGCTGCGGGAGGATCTGCGCGGCCGCACCCCGTACGGCGCGCCGCAGCTGGACGTCCGGATCCGGCTCAACACCAACGAGAACCCGTACCCGCCGCCACCCGCGCTCGTCGCGGACCTGGCCGCCGCGGTCGCCGAGGCGGCCGGGTCGCTGCACCGCTACCCGGACCGCGACGCGGTGGCGCTGCGCGCCGACCTCGCGAGCTACCTGACCGCGTCGACCGGTGTCGCGCTGTCGGTGGCGAACCTGTGGGCGGCGAACGGGTCCAACGAGGTGCTCCAGCAGATCATGCAGGCGTTCGGCGGGCCGGGGCGCACCGCGCTGGGGTTCGAGCCGTCGTACTCGATGCACCCGATCATCGCGGCCGGCACGCGCACGGAATGGGTGCCGGCCCCGCGCCGGCCCGACTTCACGCTCGACACGTCGGCCGCGGCCGCGCTGCTCGCCGAGCGGGCGCCCGACATCGCGTTCGTGACCAGCCCGAACAACCCGACCGGCGGCTCGGTCCCGCTCGAGGACCTGCGCGAGCTGATCGCCGCGGCGCCGGGACTGGTCGTGGTCGACGAGGCCTACGCGGAGTTCTCGGCGCAGCCGAGCGCGGTGCGCCTGCTCGCGGACTTCCCCGCGAAGCTGATCGTCTCCCGCACGATGAGCAAGGCGTTCGCCTTCGCCGGCGGGCGGCTGGGCTACCTCGCCGCCGCGCCGGCGGTGGTGGACGCGCTGCAGCTCGTGCGGCTGCCCTACCACCTGTCCGCGCTCACCCAGGCCGCCGCGCGGGCGGCCCTGCGCCACGCCGCGGACACGCTGCGCTCGGTGCACGCGCTCGCCGCCGAACGCGAGCGGGTCGTGGCGGCGCTGGCCGGCCAGGGTTTCGCGCCGGTGCCGAGCGACGCCAACTTCGTCCTGTTCGGACAGTTCGCCGACGCCCACGCGACCTGGGAGTCCTACCTGGCGCAGGGCGTGCTGATCCGCGACGTCGGCATCCCCGCCCACCTGCGGGTTACCATCGGCACACCGGCCGAGAACGACGCGTTCCTGGCCGCCAGCAAGGAGATCGTCAGGTGAACCGAATCGGCCGGATCGAACGGGCCACGAAGGAGTCGAAGGTCGTCGTCGAGATCGACCTCGACGGCACCGGCAACGCCGACGTGTCCACCGGCGTGCCCTTCTACGACCACATGCTCACCTCGTTCGGCGTGCACGGCGCGTTCGACCTGACCGTGCAGGCGACCGGCGACGTCGAGATCGACGCGCACCACACGGTCGAGGACGTGGCGATCGTGCTCGGCGAGGCGATCGGCAAGGCGCTGGGCGACAAGCACGGCATCCGCCGCTTCGGCGACGCGTGGATCCCGATGGACGAGACGCTCGCGCACGCGGCGGTCGACGTGTCCGGCCGGCCGTACTGCGTCCACCTGGGCGAGCCGGAGGCGATGGCCGGCTTCACCGTCGGCGGCAACTACCCGACGGTGCTGAACCGGCACGTGTTCGAGTCGCTGGCCTTCCACGCGCGGATCGCGCTGCACCTGCGGGTGCTGCACGGCCGGGACCCCCACCACATCACCGAGGCGCAGTACAAGGCGGTGGCACGCGCGCTGCGCGCCGCGGCCGAGGACGACCCGCGGTTGTCCGGCATCCCGAGCACGAAGGGCGTGCTCTAGGCTTCGGCGCCATGTCCAAGGAGCTCGTCGTCATCGGCCTGATCGCGGTGGCCGGCTTTCTGCTCGGTGGCGTGTACTCCACGTGGAAGACGGCCCGGTTCCTGGCGATCGTGCTGGCCATCGCGGCCGCCGTCGCGGCCGGCGGTGCCGTCGTGTGGCTGATGTCATAACGCGATCTGGGCGTGCGACCATGAAGGCATGACCGAGCGCAAGCCGACCGGCATGCCGATCGGGACCTGGGTGGATCGGCAGATCCTGGCCGCGCAGGAGCGTGGCGAGTTCGACAACCTGCCGGGCGCCGGCAAGCCGCTCCCGAAGCGGACCGGCGACGTCATGGAATGGGTGGCCGAGAAGCTCCGCGCGGAGAACGCCGACACGGGGGCCCTGTTGCCGCCGTCGCTCGCGCTGCGCAAGGAGCTGGCGGACCTGCCGGTGCAGCTGGCGTCCGTTCGGTCGGAGGCCACGGTCCGCGAGATCGTGACGGACCTGAACAAGCGGATCAAGCGGGAGATCCTCGTCCCGCGAGAGGGGCCACCGCTGCTGGTCCGCCCGGTGGACGTCGAGTCCGTGGTGGCGCAGTGGCGCGCGCGCCGCGCTAGTTGACCCCGCCCTCCGACACGGCCTTGAGCCGCGGGGCGCCCGGGCCGGCCTCGGCGAGGACGTCGTCGTGGTTCATGAGGTGGCAGGCCTTAAGGGACAGGCAACCGCAGCCGATGCACGCCGTCAGGCGGTCGCGCAAGCGCTGCATCGCGTCGATGCGGGCGTCGAGCTCGCCGCGCCACACGTTCGACAGGCGGGCCCAGTCGGCCTTGGTCGGCGTGCGGCCCTCCGGCAGCGTGGCGAGCGCGTCGCTGATCTCCTCCAGGGACAGCCCGACCCGCTGTGCCGTGCGGATGAAGGCGAGCCGCCGCAGCACGGCGCGGGCGTATTTCCGCTGGTTGCCGGCGGTTCGCTCGGCGTGGATGAGACCGCGCTCCTCGTAGAAGCGCAGCGCGGTGTGCGGGACGCCGCTGCGCCCGGCCACCTCACCGATCGTCAGCACATCCGGCAGTTTCGGCACCTCGCCGAGCCTACCGCCGATTCCTCGACCTAGGTCGAGATCCGGGTACTTGACCTCCACCGGACTCGAAGTTGCACGCTGGGGTCATGACACAGCCGACTCTCGACCTCGCCGGGCTGTTCGAGCGGATGACCGGCGACGAGAAGCACGAATGGGCCGCGGCGTCCACATTGGACGTTCTGTGGGTCCTCTACGACCGGGTGCTCGACGTCGGCCCGGCGACCGCCGGATCGCCGGACCGCGACCGGTTCCTGTTGTCCAAGGGCCACGGCCCCATGGCCTACTACGCCGTGCTCGCCGCCAAGGGCTTCTTCCCGCCGGAGGCGCTCGACGAGTGGACCACGTTCGGCTCGCCGTTCGGGCAGCATCCCGACCGCATGCTCGTCCCGGGTGTCGAGATCAGCGCCGGCTCGCTCGGCCACGGCCTCGGGCTCGGCGTCGGCACCGCGCTCGGGCTGCGGGCGCAGGGCCGCACCGCGCGCACGGTGGTGCTGGTCGGCGACGGCGAGCTCGACGAGGGCAGCAACCACGAGGCCATCGCGCTGGCCGGACGGTTCGGCCTCGACCGGCTGACCGCCGTCGTCATCGACAACGGCTCGTCGAGCCACGGCTGGCCCGGCGGCATCGCCGCGCGGTTCGAGATCGAGGGCTGGGCGGCCACGACGGTCGACGGCCGCGACCACGACGCCCTGTACGAGGCATTCACCACCGCACACCCCGGCCGGCCCGCCGCCGTGGTGGCGACGATCGGGGAGCAGACACTGACATGACCAGCACCGTCAAGCTCATGCGTACCGTCTTCGCCGACACCGTGACCAGCGCGCTCGACGCCGACCCCACGCTCGCCGTGGTCACCGCCGACATCTCCGCGACAGCGTTCGACGAGGCCCGGGCCCGGCACCCGGACCGGGTGCTCAACCTCGGCATCCGCGAGCAGGCGCTGATCGGGGTGGCCGGCGGGCTCGCGCTCACCGGCATGCGCCCGGTCGTGCACAGCTACACGTCGTTCCTCGTCGAGCGGCCGTTCGAGCAGATCAAGCTCGACCTCGGGCACCAGGACGTCGGCGCCGTGCTGGTGAGCATCGGCGCGTCCTACGACAGTCCCGCGGTGGGCCGGACCCACCAGGGCCCGGGCGACGTCGCGCTGCTCGACACGCTGCCCGGCTGGACCATTCACGTGCCCGGCCACCCCGACGAGGTGGAGTCGCTGCTGCGCGACGCGCTCGCCGGCTCCGGTCGCGTGTACCTGCGGCTGTCGTCGCGCGAGAACGCCGGCGCGTACCCGGCCGGCATGTCGGTGGTGCGTACCGGCCGCCAGGCGGTCGTGCTCGCGGTCGGCCCGGCCCTGGACCCGGTGCTCGAGGCGACGTCCACTCTGGACGTGACGGTGTTGTACGCCAACACGGTGCGCCCGTTCGACCACGCCGGCCTGCGCGCCGCGGTCGCCGCCGCCGCGCCGAACATCGTGCTCGTGGAGCCGTACCTCGCCGGGACGTCCGCGCACGAGGTGGCCACCGCGCTCGCCGACGTGCCACACCGGCTGCGGTCGCTCGGCGTGCGCCGCGACATCGAGGTGCGCGCCTACGGCACCGCACCCGAGCACGACGCCGTGCACGGCCTGGACGCCGCGGGCATCGCCGACACCGTCCGGCGGGCGATCTCGTAGCCTGGGGGAGTGGCACGTGTCGTCGTGCTGGACTACGGGTCCGGCAACCTGAGGTCCGCCGAGCGCGCGCTGCGGCGGGTGGGCGCGGACGTCGAGGTGACGTCGGACCGGCGGGCAGCGCTCGACTGCGACGGCCTGGTCGTGCCCGGCGTCGGCGCGTTCGCGGCGTGCATGGCGGGCCTGCGGGAGGTCCGCGGCGAGGAGATCATCGACCTCCGGCTGGCCGGCGCGCGGCCGGTGCTCGGGGTGTGCGTGGGCATGCAGATCCTGTTCGAGCGGGGCATCGAACACGGCGTCGAGGCGACCGGCTGCGGCCAGTGGCCCGGCACCGTGTCGCGCCTCGAGGCGGACGTGGTGCCGCACATGGGCTGGAACACCGTCCGCGCGCCGGCCGGGTCGGCCCTGTTCGCCGGCCTGGACGCGGACACGAGGTTCTACTTCGTGCACTCCTACGCCGCCCGCGAGTGGGAGCTGAAACCGGAGCACCCCATGCCCGAGCCCCTGGTCACCTGGGCCACCCACGGCGACGACTTCGTTGCCGGCGCGGAGAACGGCCCGCTCTGCGCCACCCAGTTCCACCCGGAGAAGTCCGGTGACGCGGGCGCGCACCTGCTGACCAACTGGCTCAAATCCCTGGCCTGAGATCCGGCCTGGGGTGGTCGTTAGGCTTGCGGCGTGACGTTCACGCTCCTTCCTGCTGTCGATGTTCGTGGGGGTAAGGCCGTGCGCCTGCTCCAGGGACGCTCGGGGACCGAGACCGGGTACGGCGACCCCCGGGATGCCGCCCTTGCCTGGCAGGACGACGGGGCCGAGTGGATCCATCTCGTCGATCTCGATGCCGCGTTCGGGACCGGGGACAACCGGGACCGGCTGGCGGACATCGTCGGGCGGCTGGACGTCAAGGTGGAGCTCTCCGGGGGTATCCGGGACGACGACTCCCTCGCCGCGGCGCTGGCCACCGGGTGCGCCCGGGTCAACCTCGGCACGGCGGCGCTCGAGCACCCCGAGTGGTGCGCCAAGGTGATCGGCGAGTTCGGTGACCGCGTCGCCGTCGGGCTCGACGTGCGGATCGACGGGGACGGCGAGCACCGGCTCGCCGCGCGTGGGTGGACTCAGGACGGCGGCCGGCTCTGGGACGTGCTGGAGCGGCTCGAGCGGGACGGGTGCTCCCGCTACGTGGTCACCGACGTCACCAAGGACGGCACGCTCAAGGGCCCCAACCTCGCGCTGCTCGAGGATGTCTGCGCGCGGTCCAAGGCCCCCGTCGTCGCGTCCGGGGGCGTGTCGAGCCTCGGCGACATCGAGGCGCTGGCCGGCCTCGCCGACGTCGGCGTGGAGGGCACGATCATCGGCAAGGCGCTCTACACCCGGGCGTTCACGCTGCCCGAGGCGCTCGCGCTCACCCGTCGACGCTGATCGCCACGCACAACGACGCCGTGCGGCCGCGGAAGCGCTCGCTGAAGCCGATCACGATCCGGCCGGTGATGCCGTACTTGCGCTTGAGCAGCGTGCGTCCCTGCGCGGAGCCGTCGGCGTCGAGCAGGCGCGCGGTCCCGGTGACGCTCGCCCCGCGTGGCCTGCCCCGCGCGTCGCACGAGGCCAGCTCGACCACCGGGTTGTTGCGGATCCGTTTGACCTTGCCCGCGTCGGACCGCGTCCACACCAGTACGTCGTCGCCATCGCGGCCGACCCACACCGGGGTCGGCACCGGAGTGCCGTCCCGGCGGAAGGTCGTCACGAGCACGTAGCTGCCCTCGCTCAGGCGTTCCACTTCGGTCATACGACGACCGTAGCGAGTGGCTGCTGTGAGTGTCCTCAGCCGGTCACGGCGTGCGGCGGCGCAGCGTCGCGGCGCCCAGGATCAGGGCCAGCAGCCCGCAGCCGGCCACGATCAGGAGGTTGCGGACCAGCGTGGCGTCCACATCGGACGAATGGGTGACCTGCGTGAGCGCGTCCACCGCGTAGGACAGCGGCATGATGTTCGACAGCCACTCCAGCACCGGCGCCATCTGGTCGCGCGGCGCGAACAGGCCGCACAGCAGGATCTGCGGCATCACGATCGCCGGCATGAACTGCACCGCCTGGAACTCCGTGCGCGCGAACGCGCTCGCGAGCAGGCCGAGCGCCGTGCCGAGCAGCGCGTCGAGCGCCGCGATCAGCAGCAGCAGCCCCACCGAGCCGTCGATCTCCAGGCCGAGCCAGGTCAGCGAGATCCCGGCGGCCACGAGCACCTGCAGCACCGCGACCAGACCGAACGCGATCGCGTAGCCGAACAGCAGGTCGAGCTTGGCGATCGGCAGGGTCATCAGGCGTTCGAGCGTCGCCGTCGTGCGCTCGCGCAGGGTGGTGATCGAGGTGACGATGAACATGATCGCGAACGGGAACACCGCCAGCAGGGCCGGCGCGGCCGCGCTGAACTGCTGCTCGTCGTTGAACACGTAGCGCAGCAGGATCAGCAACACCGACGGGACGAGCACCATCAGCGCGACGGTGCGGCGGTCGTGGCGCAGCTGGGTCAGGATCCGCCGCGCGGTCGCCACGGTCAGGGTCGCGTTCATGCCAGCGCCTCCTGCTCGCGGACCAGCTGCAGGAACGCCTGCTCGAGATCGGCGGTCTCGGTCTTCGTGCGCAACGCGGCCGGGGTGTCGTCGGCCAGGATGTAGCCGTCGCGCATCAGGATCAGCCGCTCGCACCGGGCCGCCTCGTCCATCACGTGGCTGGACACCAGCAGCGTGACGCCCTTGTCGGCGAGGCCGCGGAACAGCGTCCACAACTCCTCACGCAGCAGCGGGTCCAGACCCACCGTGGGCTCGTCGAGGACCAGCAGCTCAGGGCGCCCGAGCAGCGCCACGGCAAGGCTTGCCCGGTTGAGCTGACCGCCGGAGAGCTCGCCGATGACGTGGTCGGCGTGGGTGCCGAGCCCGACCTCTTCGATGACACGCGACACGTCGCCCTCCGGTGCGCGAAGGATCGCGGCGAAGTAACGAAGACTCTCGCTGACGGTGAGGTCGGCGTAGACGGACGGGTTCTGGGTCGCGTAGCCGATCTTGTTGCGCAGCGGCGCGGTGCCGGCCGGCTCGCCGAGCACGGTGACCGTGCCCCCGGCGACGATCTGCACGCCGACCACGGCGCGCATGAGGGTGGTCTTGCCGCACCCGCTCGGGCCGAGCAGGCCGGTCACGGAGCCGCGCTCGACGGCGAAGCTGATGTCGTGCAGGACCTCACGGGCGCCGCGGCGGACCCGCAGCCCCTCGGCCACCACGGCGTAATTAGTCATGCGTTTAATTCTGCGCCCGTTGAGTTACGACGTCAAGACGGAATTCACCCGGACGTGGCCGGGCCGCGCGGGTCAGTCGTCGAAGTAGTGCTGGATCACGGGCGCGACCAGCTCGACGACCTCGTCCGGCGTGGCCGAGGCCATCGGCTCGGCGCGGATGACGTAGCGGACGATCGCCAGGCCGATCATCTGTGCCGCCGCGCCCGTGAGCCGCAGGGCCGGCAGGTCCAGCGCCGCCGCGACCTTGGCCAGCACGGCCGTCTCGAGGAACTGGCGCAGCTGGTCGGCGACCTCGGGGCTCGTGGTCACCGAGCGCACGAGCGCGAAGAACGGCAGCTGCGAGTCCGGGTCCTGCCACAGCCCGAGGAACAGCCGCAGGATCCGCTCGCCGATCTGCTCGCGCGGCCCCTCCAGCAGGGTGTCCACGAGCATCGACGGGTTGAACGGCAGGTTCAGCGCGACGACGAAGACCTGGTCCTTCGAGCCGAAGAAATGGTGCACCAGCGCGGGGTTGACGCCCGCCTCGGCCGCGATGCCGCGGATCGTGGCGCCCCCGTACCCGTGCGCCGCGAACTGCCTGCGGGCCGCGGCCAGGATGTCGTCCCTGGTCTGGGTCTGCCCCGGCCGCCGACCGGTACGCGCCACCTCGGCTCCTCTCGTCCTACCGCCAGTATCCTCGACGGCATGTCAGTCGCGGTCCGGGTGATTCCCTGTCTGGACGTCGACGCCGGCCGGGTGGTGAAAGGCGTCAACTTCACCAACCTCGTCGACGCCGGCGATCCCGTCGAGCTCGCGGCCGCGTACGACGCCGAGGGCGCCGACGAGCTGACCTTCCTGGACGTCACGGCGTCCTCTTCGGACCGCGAGACCACCTTCGACGTGGTCCGGCGCACGGCCGAGCAGGTGTTCATCCCGCTGACCGTGGGCGGCGGCGTGCGTGCGGCGTCCGATGTGGACCGGCTGCTGCGGGCCGGCGCGGACAAGGTCAGCATCAACACCGCCGCCATCCTGCGCCCGGAGCTGCTGCGCGAGTGCTCGCGGCGGTTCGGCGCGCAGTGCGTCGTGCTGTCCGTGGACGCCCGCCGCGCGGACACGCCGTCCGGCTTCGAGGTCACCACGCACGGCGGTCGCACGGGCACCGGCATCGACGCGGTCGAGTGGGCCGCGCGGGGCCAGGAGCTCGGCGTGGGGGAGATCCTGCTGAACTCGATGGATGCCGACGGCACCAAGGCCGGCTTCGACATCGAGCTCATCGAGCTGGTGCGCGCCGTGGTGGACGTGCCGCTGATCGCGAGCGGCGGCGCCGGCGCGGTGGACCACTTCGCGCCCGCCGTGCGGGCCGGGGCGGACGCGGTGCTCGCCGCCAGCGTGTTCCACTTCGGACAGCTGCGCATCGGCGAGGTCAAGGACGCGCTGCGCCGGGCCGGGGTCGAGGTCCGATGACCGAGCCCGGACCCACGCAGCCGCAACCCGGGGGAACCCTGGACCCCGCGATCGCCGCGCGGCTCAAACGCAACGCCGACGGGCTCGTCTGCGCGGTCGCCCAGCGCAAGGGCAGCGGCGAGGTGCTCATGGTCGCGTGGATGGACGACGAGGCCCTGCGGCGCACGCTGGCCACCCGGCGCGCGACGTACTTCTCCCGCAGCCGCAACCAGTTGTGGGAGAAGGGGGAGACCTCGGGGCACACCCAGCACGTGCACGAGGTCCGGCTCGACTGCGACGGCGACACGGTGCTGCTCGTCGTCGACCAGGAGGGCCCGGCCTGCCACACGGGCGCGGCGACGTGCTTCGACGAGGACGTCCTGCTCAGCTGAGGTCCCCGGTGATGTCCCCGGTGGCGTAGCGCTGGATGTTCGGCGCCACGGCGGCCACCATCACCTCGATGTCGGCGGACGCGAGCGGCTCGAACTGCGCGACGTAGCGGATCATGCCCAGGCCGACCAGCTGGGCGGCGATGAGCGTCGCGCGGAAATCCTGCTGGTCGCACCCGACCGAGCTCAGCACCCGCCCGACGACGTGGTTGACGAGGAAGTCCTGCAGCACGTGCGCGGCCTGCTCGTGGCTGGTGACGCTGCGGATCAGGGCGGTGAACACGCCGCCCCCGGTGGTGTCCCAGGTGGTGAGGAACGTGCGCACGATGCGCGCCCCGAGGTCGTCGGCCTCGCCCACCAGCAGGCGCTCCACCACATCCTGCGGGTTGAACGGCAGCTTGAGGACCGCCTCGGCGAACAGGCCCTCCTTGCCGCCGAACCAGTGGTTGACCATCGCCGCGTCGACGTCGGCCCGGGCGGCGATGGCGCGGACGGTGGCACCGTCGTAGCCCTGCTCGATGAACACCTCGCGGGCCGCCTCGACCAGGGCCGCACGGGTGTCCGTGCCACCGGGGCGCCGTCCCCGGCGGCGGGCCGGCCCTTGCGTCGCGGTCTTCCTCATCCCATCATCATGCGTCAGACCGGGGCGTCTTTCAACATGCCTTGAATTGATGCCGGGCCCGTGCCCGGGCGGCGAACGTGCTCGTTGGACAATGGGTCGCATGGTCAGTGTGATCGACACGGCGGCCGCCGCGTCCGGGTTGGGCGTGATCAGCCCGTCCCGCGAGGAGTTCCGCCACCTGGCGGCCGAGCGGCGCGTCATTCCGGTCGTGCGACGGGTGCTCGCCGACGCCGAGACGCCGGTCAGCGTCTACCGCAAGCTCGCCCAGGGCCGGCCCAACACGTTCCTGCTCGAGTCCGCGGTGAACGGCCACTCCTGGTCGCGCTGGTCGTTCGTCGGCGTGCGCAGCCCCGCCGTGCTCACCGAGCGCGACGGCGGGGCGCACTGGACCGGTACCCGCCCGGTCGGCCTGCCGGCCGAGGGCGACCCGCTGGACGTGCTCCGCGAGACCGTCGAGCGGCTGCACACCGACCCGCTCCCCGGCCTGCCCCCGCTCACCGGCGGCATGGTCGGCTACCTCGGCTACGACGCCGTGCGCCGCCTGGAACGGCTGCCCGAGCTCACCGACGACGACCTGCAGCTGCCCGAGCTGGCGATGCTCTTCGCCACCGATCTCGCCGCGCTCGACCACCACGAGGGCACGATCACGCTCATCGCCAACGCGGTGAACTGGGACGACAGCGACGAGCGGGTCGACGAGGCCTACGACGGCGCGGTCGCGCGGCTGGCCAGGATGGCCGCCGACCTGCACACCCCGGCCGACTCCACCGTCGCGGTGTTCGACCGGCCGCAGCCCCGCTACCTGCGGCGGCGCAGCCAGGAGGACTACACCGACGTCGTGCGCACGGCCAAGGAGGCCATCCGCGCCGGCGAGTGCTTCCAGGTCGTGCTCTCGCAGCGCTTCGAGATGACCACCGACGCCGACCCGCTCGACGTCTACCGGGTCCTGCGCACCACCAACCCGAGCCCGTACATGTACCTGCTGCGGCTGGACGGCTTCGACATCGTCGGCTCCAGCCCGGAGTCGCTGGTCACCGTCCGCGACGGCCTGGCCACCACGCACCCGATCGCGGGCACCCGGTGGCGTGGCGCCGACCCCGACGAGGACGCGCTGCTGGAGAAGGACATGCTCGGCGACGAGAAGGAGCGCGCCGAGCACGTCATGCTCGTCGACCTCGGGCGCAACGACCTCGGCCGGGTCTGCCGGCCCGGCTCCGTGCACGTCGTCGACTTCTTCCGGGTCGAGCGGTACAGCCACGTCATGCACATCGTGTCGACCGTGACCGGCCGGCTCGACGAGGGGAAGACCGCGTTCGACGCGGTCGCCGCGTGCTTCCCGGCCGGCACGCTGTCCGGGGCGCCCAAGCCGCGCGCGATGGAGCTGATCGAGGAGCTCGAACCCACGCGGCGCGGGCTCTACGGCGGGGTCGTCGGCTACCTGGACTTCGCGGGCGACGCCGACACCGCGATCGCCATCCGCACCGCGCTGATGCGCGACGGCACCGCCTACGTGCAGGCCGGCGCGGGAATCGTGGCCGACTCCGACCCGGTCGCCGAGGACGCCGAGTGCGTGCACAAGGCGCGCGCGGTGCTCGCCGCGATCGCGACCGCGCAGACCATGCGCCCGCCGGCCCACTGACCGGATGACCGCCCGCCGCACTCCACTGTGGATAGTCGCGCTGCTCCTCGCGGGCGCGGCCGCCGCGCTGTGGGGATCCTCCCGGCTGAGCTGGGGTACGGCGACGACACCGCGGTTCGGTGCGGGCGTCGCGCTGGTCGCGCTGGCCGGGTTCGCCGGGGCGGTCGCGGTCGGCGGCTGGGCCAAACGAGTGGTCGGCGGAGTGGTCGTGCTCACCGGGGTGCTCGCCGGGTGGGCCGCGCTCGCCGCGGGTGGTGGCGGGGCCGGGCGCTGGATCGCCCTGCTGGGCGCCGGTCTGCTGGTCGTGGCGGGGGTGGTGGTGATCCGCCTCGCCGCCCGGCTGCCCACGCTCGGCACCAGGTATCGGTCGGCTAACGCGCGACGCGGTTCGGGGGATAGGGACAAGGACATGTGGGACGGTCTGTCCCACGGTGAAGATCCAACCGTGAGCAACGTCGAGGATGAACGCTGAGCGTGGACCCGGTAACGAGTCACCGCACCATGCGGGGTTAGCATCCCTTTGGCGGGAAGGGGCAGAGCTGGTGACGGATAGCACCTGCGACCGCGAGAGGCACTACCGAGCCTGCGAGGGCTTGTGGTGAGTGTTCTCGAGTCGATCATCGAAGGCGTCCGCGAGGATCTGGCGGTGCGTGAGGCGGCGCTGTCGTTCGAGGCCGTGAAGGAGCTCGCCGCGAAGGCACCGGCGCCGAAGGACGTCATGGCCGCGCTGCGCGGCTCGGGCATCGGCGTGATCGCGGAGGTGAAGCGGCGCAGCCCGTCGAAGGGCGACCTGGCGCCGATCGCGGACCCGGCTGCGCTGGCGAAGGACTACGCCGACGCGGGCGCGCGGGTGATCAGCGTGCTCACCGAGCAACGGCGCTTCGGCGGCTCGCTCGCGGACCTGGACGCGGTGCGTGCCGCGGTCGACATCCCGTTGCTGCGCAAGGACTTCGTGGTCGGCCCCTACCAGGTGCACGAGGCCCGCGCGCACGGCGCGGACCTGGTGCTGCTCATCGTCGCCGCGCTGGAGCAGAACGCCCTGGTCTCGCTGCTGGACCGGGTGGAGTCGCTCGGCATGACCGCGCTCGTCGAGGTGCACACGGCGGAGGAGGCCGACCGCGCGCTCGAGGCGGGCGCGACGGTGGTCGGCATCAACGCCCGCAACCTGCACACCCTCGAGGTCGACCGGGACGTGTTCGGCCGGATCGCCCCCGGCATGCCGATGGACGTCATCAAGATCGCCGAGTCCGGTGTGCGCGGCCCCGGCGACCTGATGACCCACGCCGGCGCGGGAGCGGACGCCGTGCTCGTCGGCGAGAGCCTCGTCGCGAGCCCCGACCCCAAGGCCGCGGTGGTGCAGCTGGTGACGGCCGGCTCGCACCCGGCCTGCCCGAGGCCGAGTCGGTGACCGAGCAGGACCCCCGCGAGACCACCGAGCACGAGCCCGGCCAGCACGATCCGACTGTGCATGACGCGACTGCGCACGACCCGACTGCGCACGACCCGGATGGGCGCGGCCATTTCGGCCCGTACGGCGGGCGGTTCCTGCCCGAGGCGCTGATCGCGGCGATGGACGAGCTGTCCGCCGAGTACGACAAGGCGCGGGTCGATCCGGAGTTCGTCGACGAGCTGAACCGGTTGTTGCGTGACTACGCCGGCCGGCCCTCGCTGCTCACCGAGGCGCCGCGGTTCGCCGAGCACGCGGGCGGCGCGCGGATCTTTCTCAAGCGCGAGGACCTCAACCACACCGGGTCGCACAAGATCAACAACGTGCTGGGCCAGGCGTTGCTCACCAAGCGGATGGGCAAGAAGCGGGTCATCGCGGAGACCGGCGCCGGCCAGCACGGCGTCGCGACGGCGACCGCGTGCGCGCTGATGGGCCTCGACTGCGTGGTGTACATGGGCGAGGTGGACACCCAGCGCCAGGCGCTGAACGTGGCGCGGATGCGGCTGCTCGGCGCCGAGGTGATCGCGGTGAAGACCGGCTCGCGGACGCTGAAGGACGCGATCAACGAGGCCCTGCGCGACTGGGTCGCCAACGTGGACACGACCCACTACCTGCTGGGCACGGCGGCCGGCGGCCACCCGTTCCCGGTGATGGTGCGCAACTTCCACAAGGTCATCGGCGCCGAGGCGCGCGAGCAGATCCTGGACAAGGCGGGCCGGCTGCCGGACGTGGTCGCCGCGTGCGTCGGCGGCGGGTCGAACGCGATCGGCATCTTCCACGGCTTCATCGACGACCCCGGCGTGCGGCTGGTCGGCTTCGAGCCCGGCGGCAAGGGCATCGAGTCGGGGGAGCACGGCGCGACGCTGAGCGAGGGCACGCCGGGCATGCTGCACGGCGCGCTGTCCTACCTGCTGCAGGACGAGGACGGCCAGACCATCGAGGCGTACTCGATCTCGGCCGGGCTGGACTACCCCGGGGTGGGGCCGGAGCACTCCTGGCTCAAGGACACCGGGCGCGCGGAGTACCGGTCGGTGACCGACGCCGAGGCGATGGACGCGTTCCAGCTCCTGTCGCGGACCGAGGGCATCATCCCGGCGATCGAGTCGGCGCACGCGCTGGCCGGCGCGCTCAGGCTCGGGCGCGAGCTCGGGCCCGACGCGCTGATCCTGGTGAACCTGTCCGGGCGCGGTGACAAGGACATGGGCACCGCGGCGGACTACTTCGGCTTCGTGGAGAACTGATGGCACGGCTGGACCAGGTGTTCGCCCGCACGCGCGCCGAGGGCCGGGCGGCGCTCGTCGGCTACCTGCCGGCCGGCTACCCGACCGTGGCCGGCTCGGCGTCGTTGCTGTCGGCCATGGTCGAGTCCGGCTGCGACATCGTCGAGATCGGCGTGCCGTACTCGGATCCGGTGATGGACGGGCCGACCATCCAGTCCGCGGCCGAGCAGGCGCTGAAGGGCGGCTTCCGGCTGCGGGACCTGTTCGGCGTGGTGGAGTCGGTGGCGTCGGCGGGCGGGCAGGCCGTGGTCATGACGTACTGGAACCCGGTCCACGCGTACGGCGTCGACCGCTTCGCCCGCGACCTGGCGGCCGCCGGCGGGCTGGGCATGATCACGCCGGACCTGGTCCCGGACGAGGCGCCGGACTGGCTGGCGGCAGCGGCGGCACACGACCTGGACCGGATCTTCCTGGTGGCCCCGTCCTCCACGCCCGAGCGGCTGGCCCTGACCGCGTCCGCGACGACCGGGTTCCTGTACGCGACCGCGGTGATGGGCGTGACGGGGGCGCGGGACAAGGTCGGCGGCTCGGCGGCCGGCCTGGTGGCGCGGGCTCGCGAGCACGCCGGCGACCTGCCGATCGCGGTGGGGCTCGGAGTGCGGTCGGGGGACCAGGCCGCGGAGGTCGCCGGGTTCGCCGACGGCGTCGTCGTCGGTTCGGCGTTCGTGTCGCGGGCGGGGGACGAGGCGGCGGTCCGGGAGCTCGCCGCCGAGCTGGCGGAGGGTGTGCGGCGCCCGCTGGTGACCCGCTAGCGAAGAAAATCGGTTCGCAGACGGGCTAACAAGCGACCCTGTGTGCACGGCCGGTTTGTCGCCCGTTACGGTGACGCCCGTGACTGTGGCGACCAGCGTCTTCCTGGCGAACATTCCGAGCCCGGACCGCGGTGTATGGGAGCTCGGCCCCATCCCGATCCGTGCCTACGCGCTGTGCATCATCGCCGGCATCATCGTCGCCATCTGGTGGGGCGAGCGACGCTGGGCGGCACGTGGTGGCACCCCCGGCACCGTCATCGACATCGCCGTGTTCGCGGTGCCCTTCGGGTTGGTCGGTGGCCGGCTCTACCACGTCATCACCGACAACGCGCGGTACTTCGGCGAGGGCCGCAACCCCCTCGACGCGCTCAAGATCTGGGACGGCGGGCTCGGCATCTGGGGAGCCATCGCCCTCGGCGCCGTCGGTGCCTGGATCGGCTGCCGCGTCAAGAAGGTGCCGCTGCCCGTCTTCGCCGACGTGATCGCCCCCGGCATCGTCGTCGCGCAGGCCATCGGGCGCCTCGGCAACTACTTCAACCAGGAGCTCTACGGCGGTCCCACCGACCTGCCCTGGGGCCTGGAGATCTACCGGCGCATCAACGAGTCCGGTGCCGAGGACAACCTCAACGGCATCGCCGTCAACCACATCCCCGTCCAGGTCGTGCATCCGACCTTCCTGTACGAGCTGGTGTGGAACCTCGCCGTGGCCGCGCTCGTCGTCTGGGCCGACCGGCGCTTCCGCCTCGGCCACGGCCGCGCGTTCGCCGTCTACGTCGCCGCCTACACCGCGGGCCGCACCTGGATCGAGCTCATGCGCACCGACGAGGCGACCCTCGTGTGGGGTCAGCGCGTCAACGTCTGGGTCTCGGTGGCGGTGTTCATCGGCGCCATCATCTACCTCGTCCTGGCCAAGAAGCGCGGTCCACGCGAGGATCTCGCCGCCATCCAGGGCAACGTCCCGCCCGACGCCGAGCCGGCCGAGGCCGTGGGCGACGGTGACGCCGCCGAGAAGGCCGACGCGCCGGACGGCGCGGCCGACGAGAAGGCCGATGCGGACGCCGAGAAGACCGGCGAGCCCGATCGTGTCGAGCCGCCGGCCAAGGCCACCGACGAGACGGCTGACGACACCGCGGCCGCTGACGAGAAGGCCGGCGACGAAACGGCCGGCAAGGCCGAAGCAGCCGAGCCTGCGAAGGCCGACGCCGCGAAGGCCGACGCGGAGACGACCGACGCCGGGAAGGCTGACGCCGAGTCGACCGACGCCGCGAAGGCCGAGGACGCCGACGCGGACAAGGCGCCGAGCCGGTCGGAGCCCTAGGACACGAGCCCCCGGCCGGTCACCAGCGGTAGGTCGAGCGCGGTCAGCAGCCCGGGCTCGGCCGCCACGACCGCCGGGATCGCGTTCACCAGCCGCATCGCGGTGGCCTTGAGCCCGGCCGTGTTGTGGTCGCCGTCGGTGGCCACGAGCCGCAGGTCCAGCGTGTAGTTCGGTTCCCCGGTGACCTCGACGCGGTAGCCGCCCTGCCCGGCCGGCTGCGGCCAGTCGGGTCCGAGGTCGCCGCGCAGCCGCGTCACGTGCTCCAGCACGCACACCGCCCGGCCGCCGCGCATCCCGCGCACCTCGAACCGCAGCGCCGCGGCCGTGCCGGCCTCGATCGTGCCGGACGCGATCTCGAACGTCTCCGGCGCCGGCAGCCGGTCGACCGCCTCCTCGAGGCCGTCCAGCTCGACGCCCAGCCCGGCCGCGAGCTGGCGCACGACGCTGCCCCACGCGAGCGACAGGACCCCCGGCAGCAGCAGCATCGGCGTGTCCGACAGTGGCCGGCCGAAGCCCATGATGTCGAACAGCACCTTGGCGTTGTCGTAGGTGGAGTAGTCGAGGATCTCCAGGCAGCGCACCTCGTCGATCCGCTCGCACACCGACGTGAGCACCAGCGGCAGCCAGTCGTTCGCGAAGCCCGGGTCGATGCCGTTCACCCACAGCGACGCGCCACCGGCCGCGGCCGCCCGGCGGATCGGGTCGACCATCTCGTCGGGCACGACTCCCGTGGGGTACTGCAGGAACACCGGCGAGCTGGACACGACGTTGATGCCCGCGCGCAGGATCCGTTCGAGGTCCGCGAGCGCCTCGGTGATCCGGTCGTCGGCCATCGCCGTGTAGACGACGCAGTCCGGCTCGAGCGCCAGCAGCGCGTCGGCGTCCGTGGTGGCGGTGACACCGAGCGGCCCGAGACCCGCGAGCTCACCCGCGTCCCGGCCGTCCTTGTCCGGAGTGGACACCCACACCCCGGCCAGCTCGAGGTCGGGCCGCGCCGCGATCCCGGCGATCGCGTGCCGGCCCACGTTCCCGGTGCTCCACTGCACCACCCGAAGCGTCATGGATCCGGCAGCCCCAAGTCGAGGTTCGGTGCCTGCAGGCCGCCGTCCACCTCGAGCACCTTGCCCGTGAGGTAGCCGCCGGCCGGCGAGGCCAGGAACAGGATGGTAGCCGCGACCTCCTCGGCCGTGCCGATCCGGCGCAGGGGAGTGGCCTGCTCCATCCGGGTGCGCAGCTCGTCGTTGGTCAGCACGATGTCCAGCGCGGAGGTGGCCACCGAGCCGACGGCGACCGCGTTGACGCGGATGCGCGGCGCCAGGTCGTAGGCGGTGAGCTCGGTCAGGTGCGCGAGCGCCGCCTTCGCCGTGCCGTAGGCGAGGAAGCCGCGCCCGCTGACCCGGCCCATGATCGACGAGACGTTGACGACCGCGCCGCCGCCCCCGTCGAGCATCACCGGCGCGGCGGCCCTCGTGAGCGCGTGCGCGGTGGCGACGTTGAAGCGGAACGCCTCGGTCAGGAAGTCGGTCGACGTCTCCAGGAACGGCCGCGGGTAGGTGCCGCCGAGGTTGTTGACGACCACGTCGAGCCGCCCGAACTCGTCGCGTGCGGCCGCCGCCAGGGCGGCCGCCGCGTCCACATCGGACAAGTCGGCGGCGACCGGCAGCGCCCGGCGGCCGGCACTGGTGATCACCTCGGCGACCTCGTCGAGGTCGGCCTCGGTGCGCGCGGAGATCACCACATCAGCGCCGGCCTGCGCGAGCGCCGCAGCGGTCGCCGCCCCGATCCCTCGGCCGGCCCCGGTCACCACTGCGACGTGGTCGGTGAGCAGGAACCGGTCCAGGATCACGCGCAGAAATGTAACACGTTCTACTTCGCGGCGTCGGCCTCCGGCTCCGGTTTCAACGCTACCCGGCCGCACCGAGGTGTCAGGGCACCTCGGCCTCGGTGGCGGACGAGGCGGTGAGCCGGGACTGCGCCCAGGTGCTCGCCTTGGCGAGCGCGAACGCCAAACCGAGGAACAGCACGCCGAGCGCGATCGAGAACTCGATGACCCGCGTGAAGAACAGCACCGAAATCGTGATGAACAGGCCGCTGCCGACAGAGTCGACCAGCGTGATGAACGCGTAGCGACGGAGTGGCCGGCCGGTGGCAGGACGACAAACGGCTCCCGCCACGCCCGCCGAACACGGTTCGTCCCACGGAATCCCACGCCCCAACCCCAACCACTCGCCTGCGTGCCGCACCCCTACATGTCGTTCGCCGACCTGGTTGCACTGCACAATGTCGGCCTTCACCCTCGGGCAAGGTCAAGGCCAAGGACGGCTACGGACGCCGCGCCGTGCGGGTCGGGGTGACCACGAGGTTGCCGTTGTCCGTGGTGAGGACCTCGACCGCGGCCGCGTAGTGGCGCTCGATGATGGGCCGGGTGAGAACCTGTTCCGGCGTGCCCGTGGCGACGACCTCGCCGCCGTCGAGCAGCAGCAGGCGGTCCGCGTACTGGGCCGACAGCGTGAGGTCGTGCAGCGTGCTGACCACGGTCGCGCCCTCCTCGGTCCGCAGCCGGTCGACGAGTTCCAGCAGCGCCTGCGCGTGCCCGATGTCCAGGCCCGTGGTCGGCTCGTCGAGCAGCAGCAGCCCGGCCTGCTGGGCGAGCACCCGCCCGAGCACGGCCCGCTGGCGCTCGCCGCCCGACAGCGTGTGCAGCGCCCGCCCGGCCAGCGCGGCCAGGTCGAGCCGCGCCAGCACCTGCTCGACGATCTCCAGGTCCGCCCGCCGCTCGCGGGCCAGCGGCGCCAGGTGCGGCGTGCGGCCGAGCAGGACGTAGTCGGTCACCGTGAGCCGGTCGGGCAGCTGCGGGGTCTGCGGCGAGTACGCGATCGCCCGCGCCCGAGCGCGGCTGCCGAGCGCGGCGGCCGGCGTGCCGTCCAGCAGGATCTCGCCCGTGTGGTCGGCCACGCCCACGATCGACTTGAGCAGCGAGGACTTGCCGGCCCCGTTCGGCCCGATGATCGCGAGCCAGCTGCCGGCCGGCACCTCGGCGTCCACATCGGACGCGACGACCTTCGTGCCGTACCGCACGGTCACCCCGCGCAGGGTCAGCGCGCTCACCGGATCTGCCCGCGGTTCATTCGCAGCACCAGCAGGAAGAACGGCGCGCCCGTGAACGCGGTGACCACGCCGATCGGCAGCTCGGCCGGCGCCAGCACGGTGCGCGCGAAGTGGTCGGCCACGATCAGGAACATCGCGCCGACGATCAGCGACAGCGGCACCACGACCCGGTAGCTCGCGCCGGCGACGAGCCGCACGATGTGGGGCACCACGATGCCGACGAACCCGATCAGCCCGCTCACCGCGACCGCCGCCGCGGTGGCGAGCGACGCGGCGAGCAGCACGACCAACCGCACCCGGCCGGGATGGATGCCCAGCGACGCGGCCTCGTCGTCGCCGACCGCCAGGACGTCCAGCAGCCGCGCGCACACGCACAGCACGATGCTGGCGAGCCCGATGTAGGGCAGCGTCACCAGCACCTCGCGCCAGCCCGTCGTGTTCAGCCCGCCGAGCATCCAGCTGTAGACCTGCTTGATCGTGTCCGTGTTCAGCTGCTGCACGAACGTCTGGATCGCGGTCAGGAACGACGCGACGGCGACGCCCGCGAGCAGCAGCACCGCCGTGCCGTTGCCCGCCGAGCGCCCGAGCAGCCACGTCAGCGTCACGCCGCCGATCGCACCGGCGAACGCCGCCAGCGGCAGCGGGCCGATGATCCAGCCGGTCACCGACGGCGCCGCCACCACCACGATCGTCGCCGCCATCCCGGCGCCGGCGGCCGCGCCGAGCAGGAACGGGTCGGCGAGCGGGTTGCGGAACACGCCCTGGAACGCCGCCCCGGCCATCGCCAGCGCCGCGCCGACCAGCCCGGCGAGGATCACCCGCGGCAGCCGGACCTCCCACACGATCCCGGCGTCGATGGCCGACAGCGGGGACACGCCGCCGGTCAGCTGCGCCCAGACCTCGGCCACCACCCTGGTCCAGCCGAGGTCCGCCGCGCCCAGCAGCGTGGACACGGAGATCACGACGACGAGCGCGAGCACCGACACGACCAGCACCGCCGGTCGCAGCCGCGTCGGCGCGACGCCCGGCCGCGCGGTGTCGCGGCTCGCCGCCGTGCGCATCAGCCCTGGCTCGCCTTGTTCACCGCGTCGGAGATGGACTCGGCGAGGTCGACCACGCGCGGCCCCCAGCGGGAGGCGAGGTCGTCGTCGAGCGCGGCGACGTTGCCGTCCTTGACCGCCTTGAGGTTGCCCCAGCCGGGTCGCGCCCCGACGGTCTTGGCGCTCTGGCCGCAGCACTTCGTGTCGGCGAGGAAGACCACGTCCGGGTTGGCGGAGAGGATGTACTCGTTGGACAGCTGCGGGTAGCCGCCCTTGTCCTTGTCGGCCGGGTCCGCGATGTTGCTGAGCCCGAACAGGCCGTAGAGCTGGCCGATGAACGTCTTCGAGGTCACGCTGTACAGCGTCGTGTCGAGCTCGTGGTAGTAGGTCAGCGGCTTCTTGAGCTTGGGCGCGTCCGCGGCGAGCTTCTCGAGGTCGTTCTCGGTGCGGTCGGCGAGGTCCTTGCCCTCGTCGGCGTGCCCGGTGGCCTTCCCGATGAGCTCGATGCCGGAGTAGACGTCGTCGAGCGTGGCGGCCGCGGGGACGACGAGGACCTGGCGGTCGAGCTGCTCGAGCGAGGCGACGAGGTTGTCCGCGTCGTCGGAGATGACGACGAGGTCGGGGTCGTAGCCGGCGATCGCCTCGACGTTGGGGTTGAGCCCGGAGAGGTCGGTCTTGGGTGCCTCGGCGGGATAGTTGGACTGGTCGTCCACGGCGACGACCTGCTTGCCCGCGCCGACCGCGAACAGCGTCTCGGTGTTGCTGGCCGACAGCGAGACGATGCGCTCGGGTCGCTTGTCGATCGTGAGCGGCTCGCCGGACGGCGGCGTGACCGTGACCGGGAACTGCTTCTCGGAGGTCTTCGGCGCGGCGGGCTCCTCGGCGCGCTGGGCGCAGCCGGCGGTCACGAGCCCGGCGGCGAGGGCGATGGCCGCAAGGCGTCGCGCGCGCCGGCGGATGGTTTCAGACATGGGGACCACCTCGGTCGTCGGCCCGGGCAGCGGGCGACGTGGCGGTCGCGACGCCGCATCCCTGCACCGGGGGCGGTTGGCGTCGACGCGGGGAGCGGTAGGCGACCTGGCTCGGGCACGCACGGGGCGGGCCACCACAGTTGCGGGACAGCGCCGGGTTCACACCGGACTTCGCTACCACCTGCCGCGGCCGGGCCGCGACTGTTCGCGTCACCGATCAAGGATCTGACCAGCAGACCGACGTTACCACCCACCCCCCGCCCCACCTCCCGCGAGCCCAACACCCACCCCCATAAGCCCAACGCCCCCACCCCGCGAGTCCAACGCCCCGGTCCGGCGAGTCCAACGCTCAAACCTCGCGAGTCCCCCGTTCTGGCCCGCGTGTCCCCCGTTCTGAACCGCGTGTCCCCAGTTCCGGGTTAACGGGCAGGGACAGGGGCTCGCGGGTCGGGACGGTTGGACTCGCGGGTCGGGAGCGTTGGACTCGCGGATCGCGGAACGAGGGACAGGCCGACGGCAACGGGGACACGTTGGCGGGAGCGGGGGACTCGCGGGGCCGGAACGGGGACTCGCGAGACGGGGACGCTGGCGGGAGTGGGGGACTCGCGGGGTCGGAGCGGGGGACTCGCGGGGTCGGAGTGGGGGACTCGCGGGGTGGGGTTAGACGGAGTCGCGTTCTACTAGTTCTGTGGGGAGGACTACTGGGTCGCCTACCGGGTCGCCGCCTATCTGGGTCAGCAGGAGCTCCGTCATCGTGCGGGCCTGGTCCACCACCGGCTGGTGGACGGTCGTCAGCGGGGGCTCGGTGTGCTTGGCCATCTCGATGTCGTCGTAGCCCACGACCGACACGTCCTCGGGCACCCGGCGGCCGGCCGCGCGCAGCGAGCGCAGCGCCCCGATCGCCATCAGGTCGTTCGCCGCGAAGACGCCGTCGATGCCCGGGTCGCGGGACAGCAGCTCGACCATCGCCTGCTGGCCGGACTCGCGGGTGAACTCGCCGTAGACCACGCGATCGGCCTTCCGGCCCGCCGCGGCCAGCGCGCGCCGGTAGCCGTTCAGCCGGTCGCTGCCGGCCGTCATGTCGCGCGGGCCGGCGATCGTCGCGATGCGGCGGCGGCCGGCGGTCACCAGGCGCTCGGCGGCGAGCTGCGCGCCGCCGACGTTGTCGACGTCCACATAGGACAGACCGGGCAGGTGCCGCGGCGGCCGGCCGCCGACCACCGTCGGGATGCCGGCCTCCAGCAGGATCCGGGGGAGCGGGTCGTCGTCGTGCATCGACGCCAGCAGCACGCCGTCCACGTGTCCACTTCGGACGTAGTCGGCGAGGCGGGAGTGCTCGGCATTGTTCTGCGCGTTCACCAGCACCAGCTGCACGCCCGTGCCGAGCAGCGCCTGCGACGTCGCGATGATGATGTTGCCCAGGTACGGGTCGGACAGCACGGTCGCGTCCGGCTCGCGCATCACCAGCGCCACCGAGTCCGTCCGGCGCATCGCGAGCGAGCGCGCGGCCCGGTTGGGCACGTAGCCGAGCCGCCCGATCGCGGTCTCCACCGCGTCCTTGACCTCCGCGGACACCCGCGGCGAGCCGTTGATCACCCGCGACACGGTCGCCCGGGAAACCCCCGCCGCCGCGGCCACCGTGTCCAGGGTCGGCTTCTGCCGCCGGACCGAGACCTCACCCAATGTCTATGCCGTTCGTCGCCATCACTCTCCGGTACCAGTGCGCACTGTCCTTCCAGGTCCGCGCCTGGCTCGGATAGTCCACGTGGACGATGCCGAACCGCTTCTCGTACCCGTAGGCCCACTCGAAGTTGTCCAGCAGCGACCACACGAAGTATCCACGAAGGTCGACCCCGGCCTCGATCGCCTGGTGCACGACGGCGAGGTGGTCCCGCAGGTAGGCGATCCGCTCGTGGTCGCGCACCCCACCGTCGGCACCCGGCTCGTCGTCGAACGCGGCGCCGTTCTCGGTGATCATCAACGGCATCGGCGCGTACTCCTCGTGCACCCGGTGCACCACCGCGCGCAGCCCCTGCGCGTCGATCGCCCAGCCCATCGCGGTCGCGGGGCCGGGTGGCTGGACGAACCGGACGTCCGCGCAGCCCGGCCAGGCCGTCGGGCCGGCCTCGACCGGGCCCGCGTCCACGAGCGTCGGCGTGTAGTAGTTGATGCCCAGCAGGTCGATGGGCGTGGCGATCACCGCGAGGTCCTCGTCGGACACGAACGACCAGTCGGTCAGCGCCTCGGTGTCCCGCAGCACGTCGGCGGGGTAGTGGCCGCGGAACAGCGGGTCGAGGAACAGCCGGTTGCCCAGCCCGTCGATGCGCCGTACCGCCGCGGTCGCCTCCGGCGAGGTGGCGCCCGGCATCACCGCGGACAGGTTCAGCGTGATCGACACCTGCGCGTCCGCCGGCAGGGTCGAGCGCAGCGCGTCGACGCCGAGCCCGTGCGCCAGCAGCAGGTGGTGCGCCGCGCGCAGCGACAGCGCGGGGTCGGTGCGGCCCGGCGCGTGCACGCCCGCCGCGTACCCGAGGAAGGCGGCACACCACGGCTCGTTCAGCGTGGTCCACAGCCGGACCCGGTCACCGAGCCGGTCGGCGACCAGCTCCGCGTACTCCGCGAACCGGGCCGCGGTGTCGCGCACCCCCCAGCCGCCGGAGTCCTCCAGCTCCTGGGGCAGGTCCCAGTGGTACAGCGTGAGCATCGGCGTGATGCCGTGCCCGGCGAGCTCGTCCACCAGGCGCTCGTAGTGGTCCAGCCCGGCCGCGTTCGCGGGCCCCTTGCCGGTCGGCTGGATCCGCGGCCACGCCACGGAGAACCGGTAGGCCGGCAGCCCGAGCGCGGCCATCAGCTCGACGTCGGACCGGAACCGCCGGTAGTGGTCGGCCGCCACGTCCCCGGTGTCGCCGTTCTCGATCCGGCCCGGCGCGTGGGCGAACGTGTCCCAGATGGACGGTCCGCGCCCGTCGGCGCCAGGGGAGCCCTCGATCTGGTACGCCGCCGTTGCCGCACCCCACACGAAGTCGTCCGGGAACTCGAGCCGGTTCATGACGCCCCTCGCAGGCTCCGGGGCGCCCGGTCACGGACGCCCACTGTTCAATGGTCCGCTCACCCTTCGTGAGAGCGCTCTCACGACTTCCCGCAGGATCTCGTTCCGGTCTGGTGCTGTCAAGACCCGTGGGCGCCGGGGTTGCCGAAAGGAGCCGGTTCCCCCGCGCACCTGGGACGGGGTGCGCGGGGAAACCGGCGGAGCGATCCGAGCTCCACGTGGCCTGTTACTGGTCGATCGGATCGCCGTCCGTGCCGCAGATGAATCCTGCGTTGATGCAACCGCTCACCCGTCGTTGCAGCTCACCGGCATCCCAGGCGTTCATGAAGTCGCCGTGGAAGGTGTACCCGGGCGCCGTCGTCACGTTGACGCCGTCCCGGGTGCCGGCGAGCGAGAGGCCGCCACCGTTGACCGGGTAGGTGATCAGCAGCTCCACGCGTGGCACGACGACCGGGTGGCTCGCCGGACAGGCCGGCCCCGCCGCGAACGTCATGTGATCGCGATGGTTCGGGCTGTCCAGCCGCTGACCGTCCCAGCAGGTGGGGAAGTCGAGGTAGTTCTCGAGCTTCGTGCCCGCCGGGCAGCTCGGGAAGTCCTGGTACGCCTCCGGAAGCCCGACGCACGACCAGCGTGCGGCGGGGTTCTGGGCGGGGTCCGTCGCCAGCGCGTTGCCGACCACGTACCGCAGCCCCTGCGGGGGAGCGACGGCGTGCGTGTGGTCGGTGATGCCCTGGTAGTAGACGGTGACCCGCTCGGGCGGTACCGGCTGCCCGTGCTGGTACAGCGTCGGTGTCCAGTACGCGGACAGGTCCACGGCCGGGTCGCAGTTGGTGCTGCCCAGCCGCAGGGACTGCAGCGTCGAGTCCGCGTTCGTCGTGTGGTTGCCGTAGAACTCGTGCGTGTGCGAGGCACCGGGCCGGCCCGGCGCGACGATCGGGTCGTCGCCGGCGCGGTGGCTCGACCGGCACTCGGCGCGGAACTCCGAGCCCCGCACCGGGGCCCGTTGCTGCGCCACGATCGCCGCGCGCTGTGCGGCGTCGGGCAGGTACCCGTGCGCGGCGTGCCCGGTGGCACCGGTGCCGGGCGAACCCGGCACCGATGCCAGCGACGCAGCCGCCAGCAGGACCGCGGCCGCGGTCGCCGACCTCGCCAGCGACCGCACGACCTGCCGTCGCAGCGACATCCGACGCGCCATGTCAGTGGCCGAACGTGAACCAGTTGACGTTCACGAAGTCGGCCGGCTGGCCGCTCGAGAACGTCAGGTACACGTCGTGCACCCCGGTGGTGCCGCTGATGTTCGCCGGGATCGTCCGCCAGCTCTGCCAGCCGCCGGTGTTGCCGACCGCGAAGCTCCCGACCGGTGGGCTCGTCCGGCTGTCCAGCCGTACCTCGACCAGCCCGCTCACCCCGCCCGCGGCGCCCGACGCCACGCGCGCGACGAACTGGGTGGCCGGTGTCGAGCCGAAGTCGACGCCGCTGTAGCGCGCCCAGTCGCCGTTGCCGGCCGAACCGACGTAGCTGCCGCCACCGGCGTCGGTCGTGCCGTCGACGGTGAGCCCGCCCTGCTGGCCGAAGTTCTCGGCCTGGATCTGGTCGTAGGCGCTGCCGCCGTCGGGCGGGGGATCGGTCGGCCCGCCGCTGCCGCGGGTCGACACCGCCACGTAGTCGACGACCATCGGCCGGCCCGGCGTGGTCTCGGCCACGGGGGTGTCGAAGCCGGCCAGCGCGTTCGGGAAGGCGCCGCCGATCGCGACGTTGAGGATGATGAAGTAGCCCGCGTGGCTCGTCATCTGGTTCCACGTGTCGGCCGGCAGCTGTCCCTGGCTGATGCTGTGCCACTGCTGCCCGTCGACGTACCAGCGCAGCTGGTTGGGCGAGACGCTCTGGTCCCACTCGAACCGGTAGGTGTGGAAGGCGGACTGGCACGTCGAGCCGGGGCAGGCGCGGTTGGCGCCGATGCCGGTGGTCTCGTTGCACGGGCCGCCCGGGTTCACTCCACAATGGAGCACGCCCCACACGGAGTTGATCCCGTTGACGTTCTCCATGATGTCGTACTCGCCGATACCCGGCCAGTTCCAGTAGTTGCCGCGGAAGGGTGAGCCGAGCGCCCAGAACGCCGGCCAGTACCCGAGTGCCGCGTTGCCCGTCACGTTGGGCATCTGGATGCGGCCCTCGATGCGCAGCACGCCCCCGGCCGGCGGCTTGAAGTCGGTGCGCTGGGTCTCGATGCGCGCCGACGTCCAGTTGCCGGCGCCGTCACGCAGCGGCGTGATCCGCAGGTTGCCCGAGCCGTCGACGCTGACGTTGGCGGGGTTGTTGGTGTGCGCGGCGATCTCGCCGGTGCCCCAGTTGCCGGGGCCGCCGGGGTAGCCGTGGCCGATGTCGAAGATCCAGTTCGACGACGACGGGAGCGCGCCCGCCGGCCCGTCGAAGTCGTCGCCCCACACCTGTGTCCAGCCGGATTCCGGTGGCGGGATGGATGCTTCGGCGTGCTGCGTAAGGGGAATCGTGATCGCGATGGCCGCGGCAGCGGCGCCCAACGCGAGGCGCCGTCGGCGCCGGACGGGGGAATGCGGGGATGGGGAAGTGGGCATGGGCGGTGACCTCCTCGTCACGCTCGGGCAGGGGTTCCGAGTGCCTGTCAGACAGGCCGCAGATATTGCCGCGCTCCATGGAAGCGCTCTCACAACAGATTGTCAACAGGTGCTGACTGACCGGCGTAGTTCCTTTTCCGAGCCCCTCGGCTACCCTGGAGTAGGCCAGAGTCGGCGCACCGCCGCCCTTACCCGGGTGTGCGGCGCCATATCGCGTGGATCACGTCGATCGTTACACCGATCCGGACAAATCTGCGTTCGAGTCGTGGCTCCTGGGTTTCGGGACTGTTAAGCTCACGTCAACACGCGGGCCACCGCCGTCCCGCGCCCAGCTATCAACTGAGCGCGAGGACGACGAGGGAGGTCACCGCGTGATTTTTTCTGCCATCCCCCCTGCGCAGGGTCTGTACGACCCGGCAGCCGAGCGTGACGCGTGTGGCGTGGCCATGGTCGCCGACATCCAGGGGCGGCGCTCCCACGAGATCATCACCGACGCCCTCGTGGCGCTGGCCAACCTCGAGCACCGCGGCGCCGCCGGCGCGGAGCCGACGAGCGGCGACGGCGCCGGAATCCTGTTGCAGCTCCCCGATGAGCTGCTGCGCGTGGTCGCCGACTTCGACCTGCCCGAGCCTGCCGCGGACGGCGCGCAGGCCTACGCCACCGGCATCGCCTTCCTGCCCACGGACGCCGAGCAGCGAGCCAAAGCCGTCTCGCTCATCGGCCGTATCGCCGAGGAGGAGGGGCTCGAGCTCCTCGGCTGGCGCGACGTGCCGATCGCGCCCGAGTCGGCCGGCGTCGGCCCCACCGCGTTGTCGGTGATGCCGCACTTCGCGATGCCGTTCCTCGCCGCCACACCGGATGCCGAGGGCAACCGCGTGGCCGGCATCGACCTGGACCGGCTGACGTTCTGCCTGCGCAAGCGCGCCGAGCACGAGAGCGTGGCCGCCGGCTGCGGCGTGTACTTCCCGTCGCTGTCCGCGCGCACGTTGGTGTACAAGGGAATGCTCACCACCGCGCAGCTGCCGGCGTTCTTCGCCGACCTCACCGACGAGCGGCTGACGAGCGCGATCGCGTTGGTGCACAGCCGGTTCTCCACCAACACGTTCCCGTCCTGGCCGCTCGCGCACCCGTTCCGGTTCGTGGCGCACAACGGCGAGATCAACACGATCCGCGGCAACCGCAACCGCATGCGCGCCCGCGAGGCGCTGCTCGCGAGCGACCTGATCCCCGGCGACCTCACCCGGCTCTACCCGATCATCGACCCCGACGGGTCGGACTCGGCGTCCTTCGACGAGGTGCTGGAGCTGCTGCACCTCGGCGGCCGGATGCTGCCGCACGCGGTGTTGATGATGATCCCGGAGGCCTGGGAGAACAACGCCACGATGGACCCGAAGCAGCGGGCCTTCTACCGGTTCCACTCCGGGCTGATGGAGCCGTGGGACGGGCCGGCCAGCGTGACGTTCTCCGACGGCACGC
>CAVSMR010000004.1:0-115000 GCA_963729115.1 uncultured Actinomycetota bacterium
GCCCGACCTCGTGATACGGGGCGGAACGCACCACAGACCTAAGCAGTAAGCAGTACACCAGGAGAAAGCCGGTCCATGCCCACGATCCAGCAGCTGGTCCGTAAGGGCCGCCAGGACAAGGTCGCCAAGCAGAAGACTGCGGCCCTCAAGGGGAGCCCGCAGCGGCGTGGCGTGTGCACCCGCGTGTACACCACCACCCCGAAGAAGCCGAACTCCGCTCTCCGCAAGGTCGCTCGCGTCAAGCTGACCAGCGGCATCGAGGTCACGGCCTACATCCCGGGTGAGGGCCACAACCTGCAGGAGCACTCGATGGTCCTGGTGCGCGGCGGCCGGGTGAAGGACCTGCCCGGTGTGCGCTACAAGATCATCCGCGGCTCGCTGGACACCCAGGGCGTGAAGAACCGCAAGCAGGCTCGCAGCCGCTACGGCGCGAAGAAGGAGAAGAGCTGATGCCCCGCAAGGGACCTGCCGCCAAGCGGCCGCTGATCTCCGACCCGGTCTACAGCTCCCCGCTGGTCACCCAGCTGGTGAACAAGGTGCTGCGGGACGGAAAGCGCTCTGTCGCCGAGAAGATCGTGTACCAGGCGCTCGAGGGCGCCCGCGAGAAGACCGGCACCGACCCGGTGGTCACGCTCAAGCGTGCGCTGGACAACGTGAAGCCCACCATCGAGGTGAAGAGCCGCCGCGTCGGTGGCGCCACCTACCAGGTGCCGATCGAGGTCAAGCCGGGCCGGTCCACCACGCTGGCGCTGCGCTGGCTGGTCACCTTCTCCCGGGCTCGCCGCGAGAAGACCATGACCGAGCGGCTGATGAACGAGCTGCTCGACGCGAGCAACGGCCTCGGGGCGAGCGTGAAGCGCCGCGAGGACACGCACAAGATGGCGGAGTCGAACAAGGCGTTCGCTCACTACCGCTGGTGAACGGCTGGCGGCCAAACAGGCTCCGGCCGCACACGCGCTGATTGAGACAGGGGAAGAGACCCGTGGCACTCGACGTGCTCACCGACCTGGCCAAGGTCCGCAACATCGGGATCATGGCCCACATCGACGCGGGCAAGACCACGACGACCGAGCGGATCCTGTTCTACACCGGGATCAGCTACAAGATCGGCGAGGTGCACGACGGCGCCGCCGTCATGGACTGGATGGAGCAGGAGCAGGAGCGCGGCATCACGATCACGTCCGCCGCGACGACGTGCTTCTGGAAGGACCACCAGATCAACCTCATCGACACCCCGGGCCACGTCGACTTCACCGTCGAGGTGGAGCGCAACCTTCGGGTGCTCGACGGCGCGGTCGCCGTGTTCGACGGCAAGGAGGGGGTCGAGCCGCAGTCCGAGCAGGTCTGGCGGCAGGCCACCAAGTACGACGTCCCGCGTATCTGCTTCGTCAACAAGATGGACAAGCTGGGCGCGGACTTCTACTTCACCCTCCGCACCATCTCCGAACGTCTCGGCGCGAAGCCCCTGCCGATCCAGCTGCCGATCGGCGCCGAGAGCGAGTTCATCGGCGTCGTCGACCTGGTGAACATGCGCGCGCTGACCTGGCGCGGTGAGGTCAAGAAGGGCGAGGACTACACGGTCGAGGAGATCCCGGCCGACCTCGTCGAGAAGGCCAACGAGTACCGCGAGCAGCTGCTCGAGGCCGTCGCCGAGACCGACGACGAGCTCATGGAGCTCTACCTCGGCGGCGAGGAGCTGCACGGTCGACGCAGATCAAGCCAGGGCATCCGCACGATCGTGGCTGACGGCTCCGCCTACCCGGTGCTGTGTGGCTCCGCGTTCAAGAACAAGGGCGTGCAGCCCATGCTCGACGCGGTGATCGACTACCTGCCCGCGCCGACGGACCTCCCGCCGGTCGAGGGCACGCTGCAGGACGGCGAGACGCCGGCCTTCCGCAAGCCGAACACCGACGAGCCGTTCTCGGCGCTGGCGTTCAAGATCGCCGTGCACCCGTTCTTCGGCAAGCTCACCTACATCCGGGTCTACTCCGGCAAGGTCGCGAGCGGCGCCCAGGTCATCAACTCGACCAAGGACCGCAAGGAGCGCATCGGGAAGATCTTCCAGATGCACTCCAACAAGGAGAACCCGGTCACCGGAGGCGCTCGCCGGCCACATCTACGCGGTCATCGGCCTCAAGGACACCACCACCGGTGAGACCTTGTCCGACCCGCAGAACCCGATCGTGCTCGAGTCGATGACGTTCCCGGAGCCGGTCATCGAGGTGGCCATCGAGCCGAAGACCAAGGCCGACCAGGAGAAGCTGTCGACCGCGATCCAGAAGCTCGCCGAGGAGGACCCGACGTTCCGGGTCCAGCTCAGACGACGAGACCGGTCAGACGATCATCTCCGGCATGGGCGAGCTCCACCTGGACATCCTGGTGGACCGCATGCGCCGCGAGTTCAAGGTCGAGGCCAACATCGGCAAGCCGCAGGTGGCCTACCGCGAGACGATCCGCAAGACGGTGGACAAGCACACCTTCGTCCACAAGAAGCAGACCGGTGGGTCGGGCCAGTTCGCCAAGGTGATCATCAAGCTCGAGCCGCTGGCCACCACGGACGGCGCGCTGTACGAGTTCGACAACAAGGTCACCGGTGGCCGCATCCCGCGGGAGTACATCCCGTCGGTGGACGCCGGCGCCCAGGACGCCATGCAGTACGGCGTGCTGGCGGGCTACCCGCTCGTGGGGATCAAGCTGACCCTGATCGACGGTGCCTACCACGAGGTCGACTCGTCGGAGATGGCCTTCAAGGTCGCCGGCTCCATGGCGCTCAAGGAGGCCGCACGGCAGGCGAGCCCGGTGCTCCTCGAGCCGATGATGGCGGTCGAGGTGACCACGCCCGAGACGTACATGGGCGATGTCATCGGTGACCTGAACTCCCGCCGTGGCCACATTCAGGCCATGGAGGAGCGGAGTGGCTCCCGCGTCGTCAAGGCGCTGGTGCCGCTGTCGGAGATGTTCGGCTACGTCGGCGACCTGCGGTCGAAGACCCAGGGCCGGGCGAACTACTCCATGCAGTTCGACTCCTACGCGGAGGTTCCGCAGAACGTCGCGAAGGAGATCATCGCCAAGGCAACCGGCGAGTAACTGCATCCGGTGCGGCCTGAAGTGGGAGCGCCCTCTATGGTTCCGCACAACTGAACCCCATTAGCTGTCGTCCCAAACGAAGACGGCGGAGAAATACAAGTCCAGGAGGACGAGAGAAGTGGCGAAGGCGAAGTTCGAGCGGACCAAGCCGCACGTCAACATCGGGACCATCGGTCACATCGACCATGGGAAGACCACGCTGACCGCGGCCATCTCCAAGGTTCTGCACGACAAGTACCCGGACCTGAACCCCTTCACGCCGTTCGACGAGATCGACAAGGCGCCGGAGGAGAAGCAGCGCGGTATCACGATCTCGATCGCGCACATCGAGTACGAGACCGAGAAGCGGCACTACGCGCACGTGGACTGCCCGGGTCACGCGGACTACATCAAGAACATGATCACCGGTGCCGCCCAGATGGACGGCGCGATCCTCGTGGTCGCCGCGACCGATGGTCCGATGCCGCAGACCAAGGAGCACGTGCTGCTGGCCCGCCAGGTCGGTGTGCCGTACATCGTGGTGGCCCTGAACAAGGCCGACATGGTGGACGACGAGGAGATCCTGGAGCTGGTCGAGCTCGAGGTCCGCGAGCTGCTGACCGAGTACGAGTTCCCCGGTGACGACCTGCCGGTCGTCCGCGTCTCCGCGCTGAAGGCGCTGGAGGGCGACGCCGAGTGGGGCAACAAGGTCATCGAGCTGCTCGACGCGGTGGACGAGAACATCCCCGAGCCGGAGCGCGAGATCGACAAGCCGTTCCTGATGCCGGTCGAGGACGTGTTCACCATCTCCGGCCGCGGCACCGTGGTCACCGGTCGCGTCGAGCGCGGCGTCCTCAAGCCGATGGAGCGAGGTCGAGATCGTCGGCATCCGGGAGAAGGCCCAGAAGACCACCGTCACGAGCGTCGAGATGTTCCGCAAGGTGCTCGACGACGCGCGCGCCGGTGAGAACGTGGGTCTGCTCCTGCGCGGCACCAAGCGTGAGGACGTCGAGCGCGGCCAGGTCGTCGTGCAGCCCGGCACCACCACGCCGCACACCGAGTTCGAGGCCCAGGTCGTCATCCTGAGCAAGGACGAGGGCGGACGGCACACGCCGTTCTTCAACAACTACCGCCCGCAGTTCTACTTCCGTACCACCGACGTGACCGGCGTGGTGACCCTCCCCGAGGGCACCGAGATGGTCATGCCCGGTGACAACACGGCATGACGGTCAACCTGATCCAGCCGATCGCCATGGACGAGGGTCTGCGGTTCGCCATCCGCGAGGGTGGCCGGACCGTCGGCGCCGGCCGGGTCACCAACATCATCAAGTAGTTCCCGTCCGGGGCCCCAGGTACCACCTGGGGCCCCGGTTCTGGGTGCCACGCAGGCGTGTGGCATCCTTGACAGGTTGCTCGTCGTGGGCAGTCGTTTGACTGCGCGCGTACGGGCGGGTCCGTTCCGGCGGGCCATCATGACCACTCCCGAAGGACACGAGTCCAAGGGGCCGGTCTGTGCGAAGGGCGCGACACACCCGACCGCGTGGACCGGAGCGGCACAAGAGTCTTAACGATAAGGACGGCAAGCCACCATGGCGGGACAGAAGATCCGCATCCGGCTCAAGGCCTACGACCACGAGGCGATCGACGCGTCCGCGCGCAAGATCGTGGAGACGGTTACCCGCACGGGCGCTCGGGTCGTCGGGCCGGTGCCGCTGCCCACCGAGAAGAACGTGTACTGCGTCATCCGCTCGCCGCACAAGTACAAGGACTCGCGCGAGCACTTCGAGATGCGCACGCACAAGCGTCTGATCGACATCCTCGACCCGACGCCGAAGACGGTCGACGCCTCGATGCGCATCGATCTCCCGGCCAGCGTCGACGTCAACATCCAGTGAGGCCTGAGTACCAATGTCTGACCGGCAGATGAAAGGGATCCTGGGCACGAAGCTCGGGATGACCCAGGTCTTCGACGAGAACAACCGGATCGTCCCGGTGACCGTCGTGAAGGCCGGCCCGAACGTGGTCACCCAGATCCGTACCCAGGACACCGACGGCTACGTCGCGGTGCAGCTGGCGTTCGGCGCCATCGACCCGCGCAAGGTGAACAAGCCGCGCACCGGGCCACTTCGAGAAGGCCGGCGTGACCCCGCGCCGCTACCTCGCCGAGCTCCGCACGACCGACGCCGACAGCTACGAGCTGGGCCAGGAGATCACCGCTGAGGTGTTCGAGGCCGGCACCGTGGTCGACGCGACCGGCACGAGCAAGGGCAAGGGCACCGCGGGTGTCATGAAGCGCCACGGCTTCAAGGGCCTCGGCGCCTCGCCACGGCACGCAGCGCAAGCACCGCTCGCCCGGCTCGATCGGTGGCTGCGCCACCCCGGGTCGCGTGTTCAAGGGCCTGCGCATGGCGGGCCGCATGGGCCACGTCCGGGTCACCACCCAGAACCTCACCGTCCACCAGCGTGGACGCCGAGGACGGGTCTGATCCTGGTCAAGGGCGCGGTGCCCGGCCCCAAGGGCGGCGTGGTGTTCCTCAAGACCGCCGCGAAGGGTGATGCGCAGTGACCAGCGTTGAGGTGAAGACCCCGGCCGGCAAGACCGACGGCAAGGTCGAGCTGCCCGCCGAGATCTTCGACGTGCAGGCCAACATCGCGCTGATGCACCAGGTCGTCGTCGCCCAGCAGGCCGCGGCGCGCCAGGGCACGCACTCCACCAAGACCCGCGGCGACGTCCGCGGCGGTGGCAAGAAGCCGTACCGGCAGAAGGGCACCGGCCGCGCCCGTCAGGGCTCGACCCGCGCGCCGCAGTTCGCCGGCGGTGGCGTCGTGCACGGCCCCCAGCCGCGCGACTACGCGCAGCGGACCCCGAAGAAGATGAAGGCCGCCGCCCTGCGTGGCGCCCTCTCCGACCGGGCCCGCGCCGGCCAGGTGCACGTGGTGAGCGGCCTGGTCGACGGCGACACGCCGTCCACCAAGGACCGCCCGCAAGGTGCTCGAGGCGGTCAGCGAGGCGCGTCCACGTGCTGGTCGTGCTGACCCGCGACGACGAGATCAGCTGGCGCTCGGTGCGCAACCTGCCGAACGTGCACGTGATCGCGCGCCGACCAGCTGAACACCTACGACGTGCTGGTCAACGACGACGTGGTGTTCACCAAGGCCGCGTCGACGCGTTCCTCGCCGGCCCCGCCAAGGCCGTCAAGGCGAGTGCCCGCGGCAGCGAGGTCAGTGCCGATGGCGCCGCTGGTGACGCGCCGTACGGCGCCGGCAGCCACGGCGCGCTCGCGGACGGCGCCGAGCCCGCGGGCTTCCCGGTGAAGGGCAACGAGAGCTCGAAGCTGTACCACCTGCCGGGCACCTCGTTCTACAACCGCACGGAGGCCGAGGTCTGGTTCGCCAGCGCCGAGGACGCCGAGAAGGCCGGCTTCCAGCTGCCGCCGTCGCAGCGGAAGGAGGACGACAAGTGATCCCCGACCACCGCGACGTGCTGCTCGCGCCGGTGATCTCCGAGAAGTCCTACGGGCTGCTCGAGGAGAACAAGTACACGTTCGTCGTCGCACCGCACGCCAACAAGACCCAGATCAAGATCGCGGTCGAGAAGGTGTTCGGCGTGAAGGTCGTCAGCGTGAACACGCTGAACCGGCAACGGCAAGCGCAAGCGCACCCGCACCGGGTACGGCAAGCGCAAGGACACCAAGCGAGCGATCGTGACGCTCTCCGCGGAGAGCAAGCCGATCGAGATCTTCGGCGGCCCGGCCTGAGCCGGCGAGTAGAGACCCAAGGGACTGCGTAGAGATGGGCATTCGCAAGTACAAGCCGACGACGCCGGGGCGTCGTGGCTCGAGCGTCTCCGACTTCGCCGAGATCACCCGATCGACGCCGGAGAAGTCGCTGATCCGCCCGCTGCACGGGCAAGGGCGGCCGCAACGTGCACGGCAAGATCACCACCCGGCACAAGGGTGGCGGGCACAAGCGGGCGTACCGGCTGATCGACTTCCGCCGGCACGACAAGGACGGCGTGCCGGCCAAGGTCGCGCACATCGAGTACGACCCCAACCGGACCGCGCGCATCGCGCTGCTGCACTACGCGGACGGCGAGAAGCGCTACATCATCGCGCCGGAGAAGCTGCGGCAGGGTGACCGGATCGAGAACGGGCCGAGCGCGGACATCAAGCCGGGCAACGCCCTGCCGATGCGCAACATCCCGGTCGGCACCGTGATCCACGCGATCGAGCTGCGGCCCGGTGGCGGGGCGAAGATCGCCCGCTCCGCCGGCGCGAAGGTGCAGCTGGTCGCCAAGGAGGGCCGCCTACGCGCAGCTGCGCATGCCCTCCGGCGAGATCCGCAACGTGGACGTGCGCTGCCGCGCGACGGTCGGCGAGGTCGGCAACTCCGAGCACGCCAACATCAACTGGGGCAAGGCCGGCCGCATGCGGTGGAAGGGCAAGCGCCCGACCGTCCGCGGTGTCGCGATGAACCCGGTCGACCACCCGCACGGTGGTGGTGAGGGCAAGACCTCCGGTGGTCGCCACCCGGTGAACCCGGCCGGCAAGCCGGAGGGCCGCACCCGCCACAAGGGCAAGCCGAGCGACCGGATGATCGTCCGTCGTCGCCGGACCGGCAAGAAGCGCTAAGAGCAGGAGGGAGTGACAGATGCCTAGGAGTTTGAAGAAGGGCCCGTTCGTCGACGACCACCTGCTCAAGAAGGTGGACGCGCTCAACGAGTCCGGCAAGAAGACGGTGATCAAGACCTGGTCCCGCCGGTCGACGATCATCCCGGACATGCTGGGCCACACGATCGCGGTGCACGACGGCCGCAAGCACGTGCCGGTCTTCGTCTCGGAGTCGATGGTCGGGCACAAGCTGGGCGAGTTCGCCCCCACCCGCACCTTCAAGGGCCACGTGAAGGACGACCGCAAGGCGCGCAGGCGCTAGAGATAGGGGAGTAAGCGATGAATGCCGTAATGACGCCACCGCGCAGGAAGAGCTCCCGCGCGCCTTTGCTCGGGCTCGCTACGTCCGCGCCACGCCGATGAAGGTGCGCCGCGTTGTCGAGCTCATCAAGGGCCGCAGCGCCGAGGACGCGCTCGCCGTGCTCCGGTTCGCGCCGCAGGCGGCGACCGAGCCGGTGGCGAAGGTGCTCGCGAGCGCCGTGGCCAACGCCGAGAACAACCTCGACCTCGACCCGGAGACCCTCTGGGTCAGCCAGGCGTACGTGGACGAGGGCCCGACCCTGAAGCGGTTCCGGCCGCGGGCACAGGGTCGTGCGTACCGGATCCGCAAGCGGACCAGCCACATCACCGTCGAGGTGGAGTCGCGGCCGAAGCCGGAGCCGGTGAAGAAGGCGGCCGCCAAGAGCCGTAAGTCCAGTGCGAAGAGGAGTGCCAGCTAGTGGGTCAGAAGATCAACCCGCACGGCTTCCGGCTCGGGATCACCACTGACTGGAAGTCCCGCTGGTATGCCGACAAGCAGTACGCGGAGTACGTGGCAGAGGACGTGAAGATCCGTCGTCTGCTGTCCAAGGGCATGGAGCGCGCCGGCATCTCGAAGGTGGAGATCGAGCGCACCCGCGACCGGGTCCGCGTCGACATCCACACCGCGCGGCCGGGCATCGTGATCGGCCGTCGCGGCGCGGAGGCCGACCGCATCCGGGGCGAGCTCGAGAAGCTCTCCGGCAAGCAGGTGCAGCTGAACATCCTCGAGGTCAAGAACCCCGAGGCAGACGCCCAGCTTGTCGCCCAGGTGACCGCGGAGCAGCTGTCCAACCGCGTGTCCTTCCGCCGCGCGATGCGCAAGGCCATCCAGTCGGCCATGCGCAGCCCGCAGGTCAAGGGCATCCGCGTGCAGTGCGGCGGCCGTCTCGGCGGCGCCGAGATGTCCCGCTCCGAGCACTACCGCGAGGGCCGGGTGCCGCTGCACACGCTGCGCGCCGACATCGACTACGGCTTCTTCGAGGCCCGCACCACGTTCGGCCGGATCGGCGTGAAGGTGTGGATCTACAAGGGTGACGTCGTCGGCGGCCGCCGCGAGTCCGACGCCCGCTCGCAGGCGCCACAGGAGCGCGCACCGCGCCGGGAGCGGCCCACCAGGGCCCGCCGGTCCGGCGCCACCGGCACCACCGCCACCAGCACCGAGGCAGGCCGCGCGGCCGCCGAGGCTGGTGCAGCGGCCGCCGCGGCACCAGCAGAAACGGCTGCGCCGCAGACCCCGTCGGTGAACGGGAACGGCGAGGCCCCAGTGTCCAACGCAGGAAACGGGGAGGGCTGAGCAGTGCTCATCCCACGCAAGGTCAGGCACCGCAAGCAGCACCACCCCAAGCGGGGCGGCGCTGCCAAGGGCGGCACCAAAGTCACCTTCGGTGAGTTCGGTATCCAGGCGCTCCAGCCGGCCTACGTGACCAACCGGCAGATCGAGTCCGCTCGTATCGCCATCAACCGGCACATCCGTCGTGGCGGCAAGGTGTGGATCAACATCTTCCCGGACCGGCCGCTGACGAAGAAGCCCGCCGAGACCCGCATGGGTTCCGGAAAGGGCTCGCCGGAGTACTGGATCGCGAACGTCAAGCCGGGTCGGGTCATGTTCGAGCTGAGCTTCCCCAACGAGACGGTCGCTCGCGAGGCACTCACGAGGGCGATTCACAAGCTCCCGATGAAGTGCCGCATCGTCACGCGTGAGGGTGGTGACTTCTGATGGCCGCTGGTACCACGGCGTCCGAGATGCGCGAGCTGAACGACGAGGAGCTCGTCCTGCGCCTGCGTGAGTCGAAGGAAGAGCTGTTCAACCTTCGGTTCCAGATGGCGACCGGGCAGATGGACAACAACCGCCGGCTCCGCACGGTCCGGCACGAGATCGCCCGGATCTACACGGTGATGCGAGAGCGCGAGCTGGGCCTCTCGGTTTCCCCGGACGAGGGTTCCAGTGATGAGGGTGCCGCATGAGCCGACAGATTGACGCGACTACTTTGCTTCGTGCGAATGCGCTGCACGCCGAGCGGAGCGAGGCAGGTGTTACAGCATGAGTGAGACTGAGACTGACAAGGCACAGCAGGCGCGCAACCGGCGCAAGGTTCGCGAGGGCTTGGTCGTGTCCGACAAGATGGACAAGACGATCGTGGTCGCCCTCGAGGATCGCAAGAAGCACCGGCGTTACAGCAAGGTGCTGCGGTCCACCACGAAGGTGAAGGCGCACGACGAGGAGAACACCGCCGGCCCCGGCGACCGCGTGCTGCTGATGGAGACCCGCCCGCTGTCGGCGACCAAGCGCTGGCGGCTCGTGGAGATCTTGGAGAAGGCAAAGTGATCCAGCAGGAGTCGCGACTTCGCGTCGCCGACAACACGGGTGCGAAGGAGATCCTCTGCATCCGGGTGCTCGGCGGCTCGGGTCGGCGCTACGCGGGAATCGGCGACATCATCGTCGCCACGGTCAAGGACGCGATGCCCGGCGCCGGCGTGAAGAAGGGTGACGTCGTCAAGGCGGTCATCGTTCGCACGTCCAAGGAGCGTCGTCGCCCGGATGGCTCGTACATCCGGTTCGACGAGAACGCCGCCGTGCTGATCAAGCCGGACAACGAGCCGCGCGGGACGCGCATCTTCGGACCGGTCGGTCGCGAGCTGCGCGACAAGAAGTTCATGAAGATCATCTCGCTGGCTCCGGAGGTGCTCTGACTCATGAACAAGCACAGTGATCAATTGATCTTCGTTGTGCCGACGAGCGTCAGCGAGGAGGGGCGATGAAGATCAAGAAGGGCGACACGGTCGTCGTCATCGCCGGCAAGGACAAGGGCGCGAAGGGCAAGGTCATCCAGGCCTACCCGACGCGGAACAAGGTCCTCGTCGAGGGTGTGAACCGGATCAAGAAGCACACGCGGATCACTCAGACCCAGCGTGGCGCGCAGTCCGGCGGGATCGTCACCCAGGAGGCGGCGATCGACGTGAGCAACGTGATGATCGTCGGCGACGACGGCAAGCCGACCCGCGTCGGCTACCAGGTCAACGACGACGGTCGCAAGGTCAGGATCTCGCGCCGGACCGGGAAGGAGATCTGATGACCACTGAGACGACTCTCGACCCCGCAAGCGGGTCTTCGGGAGAGAAGCTCGCCCCTCGGCTCAAGACCCGGTACCGCGAGGAGATCGTGGCCGGCCTGCGCGAGGAGTTCTCCTACGAGAACGCCATGCAGGTCCCCCGCGTCGTCAAGGTCGTGGTCAACATGGGCGTCGGCGACGCGGCGCGGGACGGCAAGCTCATCGAGGGTGCCCTCCGCGACCTGTCGCTGATCACCGGCCAGAAGCCGCAGGTGCGCAAGGCGACCAAGTCCATCGCGCAGTTCAAGCTGCGTGAGGGCATGCCGATCGGCGCGAAGTCGACCCTGCGCAACGACCGCATGTGGGAGTTCCTCGACCGGCTGCTGACGATCGCGCTGCCGCGTATCCGGGACTTCCGTGGCCTTTCGCCGAAGCAGTTCGACGGCAACGGCAACTACACGTTCGGTCTCAACGAGCAGTCGATGTTCCACGAGATCAACCCGGATGCCATCGACCGCCCGCGGGGGATGGACATCACCATCGTCACCACCGCGATCAACGACGTGGAGGGGCGGGCGCTGCTGCGGCGTCTGGGCTTCCCGTTCAGGGAGAACTGAGTCAATGGCCAAGAAAGCTCTGGTCCACAAGGCTGCGCAGAAGCCGAAGTTCAAGGTTCGCGGCTACACCCGCTGCCAGCGCTGCGGCCGGCCGCGCGCGGTGTTCCGCAAGTTCGGTCTCTGCCGCATCTGCCTGCGGGAGATGGCCCACCGCGGCGAACTGCCCGGCGTCTCCAAGTCCAGCTGGTAATCCACCAGGAAGATCCCGCCACAGGCCCGCTCTGCTGAAGGGCATGGGAACCATGGCGAGAAAGGTTGACAGGTCACCATGACGATGACCGACCCGATCGCAGACTTCTTGACCCGTCTGCGTAACGCCAACTCGGCGTACCACGACGAGGTCGTGCTGCCCCACTCGAAGTTGAAGGCCAACATCGCGGAGATCCTCAAGCGCGAGGGCTACATCGCGGGCTACCGCGACGAGGACGGCGAGAAGGGCAAGAACCTCGTCGTCGAGCTCAAGTACGGCCCGAACCGGGAGCGCAGCATCGCTGGTCTCCGCCGGGTGTCCAAGCCCGGCCTTCGGGTGTACGCGAAGTCGACCGGTTTGCCCAAGGTGCTCGGTGGCCTCGGCGTGGCGATCATCTCCACGTCCGCTGGTCTGCTGACGGACCGGCAGGCAGGCAAGCAGCGGATGGGCGGGGAAGTCCTCGCCTACGTCTGGTAGCGGGAAAGGGAGTAGTAGATGTCTCGCATCGGAAAGCTGCCGATTCCCGTTCCGTCCGGAGTGGACGTCAGCATCGATGGCCAGCAGATCAGCGTGAAGGGTCCCAAGGGGACGCTCGCGCACACGATCGCGGAGCCGATCGTCGTCGAGCGCGACGAGGACGGCACGCTGGCCGTCAAGCGTCCTGACGACGAGCGGCGCAACCGTGCCCTCCACGGCCTGACCCGGTCCCTGGTGAACAACCTGGTGGTCGGCGTCACCGACGGCTACGAGAAGAAGCTCGAGATCCACGGCGTTGGTTACCGCGTGCTGCTCAAGGGCTCGGACCTGGAGTTCTCGCTTGGCTTCAGCCACCCGGTCAAGGTCACCCCGCCGGAGGGCATCACCTTCGTGGTCGAGAACCAGACCAGGTTCTCCGTCCAGGGGATCGACAAGCAGCGGGTCGGCGAAGTCGCCGCCAACATCCGCAAGCTCCGCAAGCCCGACCCGTACAAGGGCAAGGGTGTGCGGTACGCGGGCGAGAAGATCCGCCGCAAGGTCGGAAAGACGGGTAAGTGATCATGAGCGAAGCGACTGTTGCACGCAAACAGCTCGACCCTGACAAGCAGGTCTCACGGCGGAAGCCGGTCGGCCGCGACATCTCGACGCGCCGCCGGGTTTCCAAGGCGCGCCGGCACTTCCGGGTTCGCCGGAAGGTCAGCGGCACCGCAGAGCGGCCCCGTCTGTCGGTCACGAAGTCCTCGCGGCACATCGTGGTCCAGCTGATCGACGACCTGGCCGGGCACACGCTGGTCTCGGCGTCCACCCTCGAGGCGGACGTGCGGGCGATGGACGGCGACAAGAAGGCGCGGGCGGCCAAGGTCGGCCAGCTCGTCGCGGACCGGGCCAAGAGCGCGGGCGTCACGAAGATCGTGTTCGACCGGGGTGGCAACGACTACCACGGCCGGATCGCAGCCCTCGCCGACGCGGCCCGGGAAGCCGGGCTGGAGTTCTGATCATGAACATGTACAGCAATGGAAGGATCGCCTGATGCCGGGACGTACGCGGCAATTCGGCGGCGGCCAGCAAGGTGGCGGCCAGGGCGGTGACAACCGCGGTGGTGAACGCGGTGACCGCCGGGACCGTCGGGACCGTCGCGATGGTGGCCGTGGCGGAGCGGCCCAGGACAAGACTCCGCACCTCGAGCGCGTGGTGGCCATCAACCGGGTCGCCAAGGTCGTGAAGGGTGGTCGTCGCTTCAGCTTCACCGCGCTGGTCGTGGTGGGGGACGGTGACGGCATGGTCGGTGTCGGCTACGGCAAGGCGAAGGAGGTGCCGGCCGCGATCGCCAAGGGTGTCGAGGAGGCGAAGAAGAGCTTCTTCAAGGTCCCGAGGATCGCCGGCACCATCCCGCACCCGATCCAGGGTGAGCGTGCCGCCGGTGTCGTGCTCCTTCGTCCGGCCAGCGCCGGTACCGGCGTCATCGCCGGTGGCCCGGTGCGTGCCGTGCTGGAGTGCGCCGGCATCCACGACGTGCTGTCGAAGTCGCTCGGCAGCGACAACGCGATCAACATCGTGCACGCGACCGTTGCCGCGCTGAAGGGTCTGCAGCGTCCGGAGGAGGTCGCGGCTCGTCGCGGCCTGCCGCTGGAGGACGTGGCCCCGGCCGGCATGCTGCGGGCGCGTGCGGGGCAGGTGACCTGACATGGCGCAGCTCAAGGTGACCCAGGTGCGCAGCACCATCGGCACCAAGCGCAACCACCGGGAGTCGCTGCGCACGCTCGGACTGCGGAAGATCCGCCAGTCCACCGTGCGCGATGACACCCCGGAGGTCCGCGGCCTGATCCACGCGGTCCGGCACCTGGTGACCGTCGAGGAGGTCGACGACTGATGGCTATCAAGATCCACCACCTGCGTCCGGCCCCGGGCGCGAAGACCGAGAAGATCCGCGTCGGTCGCGGTGAGGGTGGCAAGCGCGGCAAGACCGCCGGTCGCGGTACCAAGGGCACGAAGGCACGGAAGAACGTGCCGGCGGGCTTCGAGGGCGGCCAGATGCCGATTCACATGCGGCTGCCGAAGCTGCGTGGCTTCAAGAACCGCTTCCGTACCGAGTACCAGCCGGTGAACGTGGGCGACATCGCCCGCCTCTTCCCGAAGGGCGGCTCGGTCGGCGTCGAGGAGCTCGTGGCGAACGGCCTGGTCCGCAAGAACGAGCTGGTGAAGGTGCTCGGCAACGGCGAGCTGGACGGTGTCAAGCTCGACGTCACCGCGCACAAGTTCTCCAAGAGCGCCGAGGAGAAGCTGTCCTCGGGCGGCGGCAGCGCGACGACGCTGTAAGTAGTTCTTCCTTCGTTAGCGGGCGGCCGGCAGGGTAATCCTGCCGGCCGCTTTCTTGTGCGCGAGATCGTGACGAATCCGTGCTGTGGCGGTGCTGTGTTCATGGGCGAAGCTCCACCCATGAACATGGGGGAGAGACCCGGGCCGCCGGGCTACCCGGCGCCGATGTCGATGCTGGCGCAGCCGGTCACCGGTCCGGCCCGCTGGCACCAGAACAAGGTCACGGCCGCGGCGGTGCTGTTCGCGGCGGCGGTCGTGGCGATCGCGGGCTCCTTCGTGCCGCTGTTCTCCGGGCAGCTGGGCTTCAGCGGCGAATCCATCGACATGACCTTCACGGCGTGGGGCGTCGGCGTCACCGGCGGCGGCCCGTTCGCGGCGGGGGATCCCGGGCTCGCCGGCATGCCGAAGTTCGGCTACCCGCTGGTGTTCGCGGGGATAGCGTTGCTGTGCGCGGCCACGGTCGCCGCGTTCGCCGCCCAGCCCGCCGCGAGCCCCGGCACGCACCGGATCGCCGGCGTGACCGCCGCGGTCGGTGCTGCCTTCCTGCTCGGCACCGTCTGGTCGGTGGCACTGCAGGCCGTGAACTGGGTGGACTCCTTCGGGCCCCTCGGCGAGACCGAGCTGGGCATAGAGTCGTCGGCGTCGTACGAGGCCGGCCACTGGCTCCTGCTCTGTGCTGCTGCCCTGGCCGTAATCGCGGCGGTGCTGGCGCTGCTCCCACCCCGCCAGCCGGACCCGACCGCGGACGAGGCGACCCCGCCATACGGCTTCGCGATGCCCACCACGGGCGCCCCGGTGGCGTACGCACTCCCGACAACGGTCGACCCGCTGACGGGACAGCCCGAGGGCCCGGCGGCGTCGATGGACCCACTGACCGGCCTGCCCATGCCCCCGTACGACCCGAACCCGGGCGCGCAGACCGTGGACCCGCCGGTGGTCGATCCGTTGCTGGGCGGTCAGCCGGTGGGCTCGTTGACGGGTCTCCCAGCTGACCCAGCCCCCGTGGACCCGAACACGGGCCTGCCGATGGGCCACCCCAACCCGGCGCCGCTGGTGCCGTCGTCCGGTCCCGCACCAGCAGGTCCGAGTGCGGTCGTGCCGGCGGGTGCGGTAGATCAGGTCCTGGGCACGCGGCCGGTGGACCCGCTGACACTTCTCCCAACTGACCCAGCCCCAATGGATCCGAACACTGGTCTACCGCTGGGTCACTCCAACCCTGCCCCGCCGATCTCGTCATCCGGTCCCGCGCTGGATCCGCTCCTGGGCGGTCAGCCGGTGGACCCGCTGACCGGTCTGCCTGCTGACCCCGCCCCGGTGGATCCGAACACGGGCCTCCCGATGGGTCATCCCAACCCGGCGCCGCTCATTCCGTCGCCCGGTCCCGCGCCGTTGGCTCCGACCGTGAGCGTGCCGGTAGGCCCACTCGACTCGATCCCGGGCACGCCTCCGCTGGACCCGTTGACCGGTCTGCCAGCCGATCCCGCCCCGGTGAACCCGAACACCGGTTTGCCGGTGGGGCACCCGAACCCGGCGCCGCTGATCCCGTCGCCCGGTCTCGCGCCGGTGGGCGCGCTAGATCCGGTCCCGGGCGGTCAGCCGGTGGACCCGAACACGGGCCTCCCGATGGGTCATCCCAACCCGGCCCCGCTCATCCCAACGCCCGGTCCCGCGCCACTGGCTCCCACTGTGAGCGTGCCGGTGGGCCCCCTTGAACCGGTGCCAGGCACGCCACCGCTGGACCCGTTGACCGGTCTCCCAGCCGATCCCGCCCCGGTGAACCCGAACACCGGTCTCCCGGTGGGCCATCCCAACCCAGCGCCGCTCATCCCATCGTCCCGCCCCGCGCCGGCTCCAGATGTCGGCCCGGCCCCGGGCACGGGTCACCCCAACCCGCCGGTCCCGGAGTCATCCCCGAGACCGGCGGTACCGCCCGTCGAGGACCCGCTGGCCGAGCCGGGCCCCAGAACCTAGAAGACCGGCGTGCCCTCGCGCACCAACCGCCAGTTCGGCACGAAGAACGTCGTCTCGTCGATGGTGCCCGCCGCCGCCGCGTAGTCGATCAGCGCCTGCCGGATCTCCACCTGCGCGTTGTAGACGACCGGCGCCGTCGACACGTGCGGGAAGCCGCCGCCGCCGGAGCGCCGGTAGTTGTTCACCGCCACGACGAACTCCTGCGCCGGGTCGACCGGCACGCCCTCGTAGGACAGCCCGACGACGCGGGACCCGACCGGCTTGGAGATGTCCAGGTCGTACGTGACACCCGACAGCACGTCGTAGTTGTAGTCCGGCTCGCCGCCGGCGTTGGTGAGCGTCTCCGGGTCGACCGGCGCGCCGACCGGAGTCTGGTTGAAGTACTTTGCCGAGTACTCGAGATAGTCCTTCACCTGGGCGCCGGTCAGTGTCACCGCCTCGAGCGTGTTGTCGTAGATGTACAGCCCGGCGATGTCACGGATCGTCACCTGCCCGGACGGGAACACCGCGGTCCGCGAGAACGGCGCCGCGATCGACAGCACCGGCAGCTCGGTGCCGACCGCGGCCGACACGACCGACGTCTGCACCGCCTGGATGTAGTCCAGGATCGCCGTGTCCTGGTAGCGCGACGTCGCCGCCGACAGCTCCGACACCGACTGTGCCACCGGCTGGTTCACGTACGACACGGTCTTGTCGTGCTGCGGTGCCATCAGCGAGACGATCTTCGGATCCTCCGGCACGGTGTTGGTGTTCAGCGTCTGCGACGACTTCGTGGCGACCTGCCAGCGCCCGCGCGTCCACGACAGCGAGAAGTCCACAACGGACAGTCGCTGGCCCCACTTGCTCGGCTCGGTCAGCAGCACCTGCTTGCCGGTCGCCTTGTTGGTGACGAACCGTTGCGGCACCTCGTTGTGCGCGTGTCCGAAGAGGACGGCGTCGATGCCGGGCACCTCCTCGGCCACCATCGCCGACGCGTTCTCCACCGGGATGTCGCCCTGGTAGGACGACATCCCGCTGTCGCCGGCGTGCGCGGTCACCAGCACCACGTCCGCGCCGAGCGCCCGCATCACCGGCACCCAGAACCGCGCCGACCTGACCAGGTCGGTGAACCGCAGCTTGCCCTCGACGTTGGCCTTGTCCCAGATCGCGATGCCCGGGTTGGTGAGCCCGAGCACGCCGACGCGCACCGGCCGCTTGCCCTGCACCGGCATCGACTTCATGGTGAACGGCAGGTAGGCGGGCAGCCCGGACTTGGCGTGCACCGCGTTGGCACCGAGCACCGGCGCCTTCATCTGGTCGATCCACGTGGCGAGCATCGGCAGCCCGTAGTTGAACTCGTGGTTCCCGAGCGTCACCGCGTCGTACCCCATGGCGTTCATGGCCCGGGCCATCGGATGGGTCTCGCCGGTCTGCGTCACCGGCTCGACCTTCGCGTAGTAGTAGTCCAGTGGCGTGCCCTGGATGGTGTCGCCGGAGTCGAGCAGCATGGTCTTCTCGCGGCCGCGGTCGGCGCGGATCTGGTTCACCAGCGACGACACCTTGGCGAGACCGACGTCGTTGTGCGCACTGTCGTCGAACTCGGCGTTCTTGAAGTAGTCCCAGTTCAGGGCGTTGCCGTGCAGGTCGGACGTCTCCATGACGGTGATCCGCACGTCGTTGCCGGCCGCGGTGGCGGGGGTGGCCGCCGCGAAGCCGGCGACGGTGGCGACGGCCAGCGCCGTGGCAAGGGGTTTGCGCATGCGTGCATCCCACCGCACGGCCAACCCGGAGTCCACAGGCCGTTCGGCGTAGGCCGTTCGGACCTGCCGCACACTCAGTGGGCAAGGGGGTGCAGGAGCCCCCAGCCGTGCTGTTAAAGTCGGAACCACGCTTCGGGTGGAGTGCCCCCCGAAGCGTTCCTGGCTTGCCAGCTCCCTGGCGGCCAGGTCGTGTGTTCCGGCCGGTAACCAACCGGCAAAGCCGATCGTCGGCGCGAGAGCCGGCGACGCCGAGGAGGTCCTTGCGTGCTCAGCGCTTTCCGCTCGGCTCTCGCGACGCCGGACCTGCGCCGCAAGATCCTTTTCACCCTCGGAATCATCGCGATCTACCGAGTCGGTGCCTTGCTGCCGTCCCCGGGCGTCTCGTACCCCAACGTGCAGAAGTGCATGGCGGACGTCGACAACCAGAGCATCTACCAGCTGCTGAACCTGTTCAGCGGTGGCGCGCTCCTGCAGCTGTCGGTCTTCGCGCTCGGCATCATGCCGTACATCACCGCGAGCATCATCGTCCAGCTGCTGACCGTGGTCATCCCGCGGTTCGAGCAGCTGAAGAAGGAAGGCCAGTCCGGCCAGGGCAAGCTCACGCAGTACACCCGCTACCTGACCATCGGTCTCGCGGTGCTGCAGGCCACCGGCATCATCGCCATGGCCAACCGGGGCGGCCTGTTCGGCGACTGCGACGACCCGATCATCCCGCAGAACTCCACGTTCAACCTGGCGATCATCGTGCTCACGATGACCGCGGGCACCGCGGTGATCATGTGGTTCGGTGAGCTCATCACCGAGCGCGGCATCGGCAACGGCATGTCGCTGCTGATGTTCGTCAACATCGCGGCGCGGATCCCGGCCGAGGGCGGCAACATCCTCGAGAACAACGGGCCGCTGGTCTTCGCGATCGTCTGCCTGTTCGGTCTCGCGATCATCGTCGGCGTCGTGTTCCTCGAGCAGGGGCAGCGCCGGATCCCGGTCCAGTACGCGAAACGCATGGTCGGCCGCCGGATGTACGGCGGCACGTCGACGTACCTGCCGATGAAGGTCAACCAGGCCGGCGTCATCCCGATCATCTTCGCGTCGTCGCTGCTGTACCTGCCCGACCTGATCACGAGGCTCGCGGGCAACAACAACAACTGGTGGACCAGGTTCGTCGCGGACCACCTGACGAAGCAGTCGAGCTGGGTGCACATCGCGGTGTACTTCGCGATGATCATCTTCTTCACGTACTTCTACATCAGCATCCAGTTCAACCCGAACGAGCGTGCCGATGACATGAAGAAGTACGGCGGTTTCATCCCGGGCATCCGCCCGGGCCGGCCGACCGCCGAGTATCTGCAGTTCGTGCTGAGCCGGATCACCCTGCCCGGGTCGATCTACCTCGGCGTCATCGCTGTGCTGCCCAACTTCTTCCTCGACCTCACGGGTAGCGGTCAGAACCAGAACTTCCCCTTCGGCGGCACCGCTGTGCTGATCATGGTTGGCGTTGGTCTAGACACCGTCAAGCAGATCGAAAGCCAGCTCATGCAGCGTAACTACGAAGGGTTCCTCAAGTGACACGACTCGTTCTCGTGGGTCCGCCAGGTGCGGGCAAGGGCACCCAGGCGGCCGCGCTGAGCGAGAAGCTGGGCGTTCCGCACATCTCCACCGGTGACCTGTTCCGCGCGCACATCGCGGACGAGACCGAGCTGGGCATGCAGGTAAAGCACTACCTTGCCGACGGCAAGCTGGTGCCGGACGAGATCACCAACCAGATGGTGGTCGAGCGGCTCGAGGAGGCGGACACGGCGAACGGCTTCCTCCTCGACGGGTTCCCGCGCAACGTCGGCCAGGCCGACGTGCTCGCGAAGGAGCTCGCCGACTCCGACCAGAAGCTGGACGCGGTAGTGCAGCTCGTGGTCGACGAGGACGTCGTGGTCAAGCGGCTGCTGTCGCGTGGCCGCGCCGACGACACCGAGGACGTCATCCGGCACCGGCAGCACGTGTACCGGTCGGAGACGGCGCCGCTGCTCGACTACTACCGGGACGTGCTCGTCGCGGTCGACGGGGTCGGTGGCGTCGGCGAGGTCACCGACCGGGTGCTTGGCGCGCTACGCGACCGGACGTGACCAGTGGTGGGCTGGTCGGCACACTGCGGCACTGGCGTGGCCGGATGATCGAGCTGAAGACTCCGACCGAGCTCGAGGCGATGCGCGCCGCGGGCCTGGTCGTCGCGAAGGCGCTGGCGAACGTGACCGCCGCGATCCGTCCCGGCGTCAGCACCGGTGAGCTCGACGAGCTCGCCGAGCAGACCATCCGGGACGCCGGCGCGGTGCCGTCGTTCCTCGGCTACCACGACTTCCCGGCCACCATCTGCGCGTCCGTGAACGAGCAGATCGTGCACGGCATCCCGTCCCGCTCCCAGGTGCTCGCCGACGGCGACCTGATCTCGGTCGACTGCGGCGCGATCCTCGAGGGCTGGCACGGTGACTCCGCCGTCACGGTCCCGGTCGGCACCGCGTCGGCCGTGGACCTCGCACTGTCCGACGCCACCCGCGTCGCGATGGAGGCCGGCATCAAGGCGGTCGCCGTCGACGGTCGCCTGACCGACATCTCCTACGCCATCGAGTCGGCCATCCACCGCGTCGAGGCCGAGACGGACACCACGTACGGCATCGTCCGCGAGTACGGCGGCCACGGCATCGGGCGGGCCATGCACATGGAGCCGTTCCTGCCCAACTTCGGCAAGCCCGGCAAGGGCCCCCGCCTGCGGGTGGGCATGGCAATCGCGATCGAGCCGATGCTCACGCTGGGCAGCGCCCGCACGGAGGAGCTGGAAGACGGCTGGACAGTGGTCACGGCCGACGGCTCCCGCGCCGCGCACTGGGAACACACGGTGGCGATCACCGAAGACGGCCCCTGGGTGCTGACAGCCCCGTAGTCGAGTGTCGCGCCGGGCCCCGCCGTGGCCTCCGGCCCCCTCGAACCACGCTACCCGAAGGCACCGACAACACCGGCCGCACCGAGTGTCTCCTGTGGACAACTCACGCGTTGTGGACAACTCGTTGCGGCGCAACCGAAAGTGTCGGTGCCCGGCGGTAGCGTGGATTCCGGGGGGCCGGAGGCCACGCGGCTTCGGTCGCCGCGGGGCGGTGGCCCAGGCCGTGCTCTCTCAGCCGGTGTGGAGGATCCGAAAGCGATCGGGTGCCGCCGGGTCTCGATCGACGACCTGGATCGGCGGCCAAGTCCACTGCCACACGCTGATGCCTGGCGTGCGAGAGAACTGGATCTGCCCGCGGGTGCCTTCGACCGCGACGCGCGGCCAGGCCGCACGTGCCCGGTCCGCGCCGGGCGCACGCAGCATCTCGGCGAGGACGACGACCGTGTCGTAGCCCTCGAAGGCGACGAACGAGGGCGCTCCGGCCAGCCGCGAGCGGAGGGCCGTCTCGACTCGCGCGCCGAGTGGGCTGAGGCGTTCGGGCAGGTAGCGCAAGAACGGGATGGCAGCGCCGAGGGACGTCGCCCATTCGGAGAACTCCGGTTGCCCGGCCGGCGCACCGATCATGATCTCGGCGAGGCGCTGGTCGCGGCGAACGGTCCTGACGATCGACACTGCCGGCTCCGGGTGGCCGACCAGAAGCAGGAGGGCCGTCGCGCGGCTGTCGACGAGCTCGTCGCACACGAGCGCGCGCATGTCGAGCTCGATGACGGTGCCGCCGCGTGGCGCGAGGTACTCCCGCAGAATGCGGGCCCCGGCCGCCCAGTAGACACTCGGCTCGGCAGCCACGGCGATTCGACGGTGGCCCGCGCCGAGGAGGAAGTCCGCGTAGATCTGCCAGCCGTGGGACTGCGCCGGGGCGAGGCGCGCGACCCAATCCGTCGGCTGTTCGGTGAGCGCGTCGAGAACCGCCGACGAGCAGAGGAACGGCAGGCCGAGGGCGTCGGCCCTGGCGGCGGCGGCGCGAGCGACGACGCTGTGGTACTCCCCGGCCAAGGCGGCCACGCCCAGGTGAGCCAGTTCGTCCACGGCCGCCGCGGCGCGCTGGGGATCGGCCGCGGTGTCCCGGACCACCAGCTCGAGCGGTATTCCGCCGATCCCGTCGGCGTCGTTGACCTCGCCAACGGCCAGCTCGAGTCCGGCGAGCAGGTGTCGACCCGCCTCGACCCAGCCGGGCCGGGTCAGCGGAACGAGGGCACCGATCCGTGGCGATGGTGGCGTGCTCATACGTTGGCGTCTCCCGTGTGGCGGTTCGGCCCGCAGTCTGCCCGGACCGGCCCTGTGGACAACCCGCGCGCGGGCGGACGGCGCTGTCGGTGGCCGCGGGCAAACTGGCTGACCGGGGGCCGGAGGCCACTCCTGACCAGCGGTCGCCACCCGTCCGGGGGGCTGAATTTCCTTGCCGCGGGGGAGTGCGTACACTAGATCGGTGGCGCACTCGTTGCGCCCTCTCCGTCATGCGTGTCGCCCGATGGGTAGATGCACGGCGGTCTGCGTACGCCAAGAAACGAAACGCGGAGGACATGGGCAAGAAGGACGGGGCCATCGAGGTCGAAGGCCGTGTGGTGGAGCCGCTCCCCAACGCGATGTTCCGTGTCGAGTTGGAGAACGGACACAAGGTCCTCGCACACATCAGCGGCAAGATGCGGCAGCACTACATCCGCATCCTGCCGGAGGACCGAGTGGTCGTGGAGCTGTCGCCCTACGATCTGTCCCGCGGCCGAATCGTCTACCGCTACAAGTAAGGCCGCACAAGTTCAGGAGAAATCAGGGACGTGAAGGTCCAGCCGAGCGTCAAGAAGATCTGCGACAAGTGCAAGGTGATCCGCCGCCACGGCCGGGTCATGGTGATCTGCGAGAACCTGCGCCACAAGCAGCGCCAGGGCTGACCAGCACCACGCACGAGCAGCACGACGCACAAGAGAAGATGCCCTCCCCATACCTGCCGAGCCACACGGGCTCGGTTCACCCCCGGACCAGGCCGGGGCCCGTTCACCCGGGACGGATGGGGAGCAGACCTGGAAGTGACACTCAAGAGGAGATATGGCACGCGTTGCTGGCGTCGACCTCCCCCGCGAGAAGCGGATGGAGATCGCGCTGACCTACATATTCGGCATTGGCCGGACCCGCTCCAAGGAGTTGCTCACGGCGACCGGGATCAGCCCGGACCTGCGGGCGAAGGACCTGTCCGACGAGGACGTGGCCCGACTCCGCGAGCACATCGAGACCAACTACAAGGTCGAGGGTGACCTCCGCCGCGAGGTTAACGCGGACATCCGCCGGAAGATCGAGATCGGCTGCTACGAGGGCCTGCGGTGGCGCCGCGGTCTGCCAGTCCGCGGTCAGCGGACCAAGACCAACGCCCGCACCCGCAAGGGCCCCAAGAAGACGGTCGCCGGCAAGAAGAAGGCTGGGAAGAAGTGAGCTCGGTCGTATCGGTCGTCCCACAGCGGCGACGCAACCGCCAGTTCCAGGCTCTGCAGGTGGCCCCCAAGGCACGCCCGCAGGCACTTCGCGACCTGTACCGGGACTACGGCACGGTCATCCGCAACGCGGACGAAGAGTCCGCCACCGCCCAGGCTTCGCGTTAGCAGCAGGAGAAACCCACAGACATGCCACCCAAGTCTCGTACGGGCGCCGGCGTCAAGAAAGTCCGGCGCAAGGAAAAGAAGAACATCTCCCACGGGCACGCCCACATCAAGAGCACGTTCAACAACACGATCGTGTCGATCACCGACCCGACCGGCAACGTGATCGCATGGGCGTCCTCGGGCCACGTCGGCTTCAAGGGCTCTCGCAAGTCCACGCCGTTCGCCGCGCAGATGGCCGCCGAGAACGCGGCCCGCAAGGCTGCCGAGCACGGCATGCGCAAGGTCGACGTCTTCGTGAAGGGCCCCGGCTCCGGCCGGGAGACCGCCATCCGGTCGCTGCAGGCGGCCGGTCTCGAGGTCGGCACCATCCAGGACGTGACACCACAACCACACAACGGCTGCCGCCCGCCGAAGCGGCGCCGGGTCTAAGGGACGGGGAGGTAGACAACCATGGCTCGTTACACCGGACCGGTGACTCGCAAGTCACGCCGGCTCAAGGTCGACCTCGTCGGTGGTGACCGCGCGTTCGAGCGCCGTCCCTACCCGCCCGGCCAGCACGGCCGCGGTCGCATCAAGGAGAGCGAGTACCTGCTCCAGCTGCAGGAGAAGCAGAAGGCGCGCTTCACCTACGGCATCCTGGAGCGGCAGTTCCGCCGCTACTACGAGGCGGCTTCGCGCACCAAGGGCAAGACCGGTGAGGCGTTGCTGCAGCTGCTCGAGGCCCGGCTGGACAACGTGGTGTACCGCGCGGGTCTCGCGCGCACCCGCCGGCAGGCCCGCCAGCTGGTCAGCCACGGCCACTTCATCGTCAACGGCCGCAAGGTCAACGTGCCGAGCTTCCAGGTCTCGAAGTTCGACATCATCGACGTGAAGCCGAAGTCGCTGGGCACCCTGCCGTTCGTCGCGGCCAAGGAGTCCTTCGGCGACCGGCCGATCCCGGGTTGGCTGCAGGTCGTGCAGAACAACCTGCGCATCCTCGTGCACCAGCTGCCCGAGCGCGCGCAGATCGACGTGCCCGTGCAGGAACAGCTGATCGTCGAGTTCTACTCGAAGTGATCGACGCCGGGAGGCGGTCTCGCGACCGCCTCCCGGTCCCATCCCGGCGGACGTCAAATAGCGGGCGTCCCTAGGTAAAGGAAACAAAGAAAGTGCTGATTTCTCAGCGGCCCTCGCTCGGCGAGGAGCCGGTCAACGAGACGCGCTCCCGGTTCACCATCGAGCCGCTGGAGCCCGGCTTCGGCTACACGCTCGGCAACTCGCTGCGCCGGACGCTCCTGTCGTCCATCCCGGGCGCCTCGGTCACGAGCATCCGCATCGACGGCGTGCTGCACGAGTTCACCACCGTGCCCGGCGTGAAGGAAGACGTCACCGACATCATCCTGAACCTCAAGGAGCTCGTGGTCAGCTCCGAGGAGGACGAGCCGGTCACCATGTACCTGCGCAAGCAGGGCCCCGGTGAGGTCACCGCGGGCGACATCGTGCCGCCGGCCGGCGTCACCGTGCACAACCCGGACCTGCACATCGCCACCCTGAACGGCAAGGGCAAGCTGGAGATCGAGCTCGTCGTCGAGCGCGGCCGCGGCTACGTCCCGGCCGTGCAGAACAAGCAGGCCGGCGCCGAGATCGGCCGCATCCCGGTCGACTCGATCTACTCGCCGGTGCTGCGGGTCACCTACAAGGTCGAGGCGACGCGTGTCGAGCAGCGCACCGACTTCGACCGGCTGATCCTCGACGTCGAGACGAAGCCGTCGATCACCCCGCGGGACGCCGTCGCGTCGGCCGGCAAGACGCTGGTCGAGCTGTTCGGTCTCGCCCGCGAGCTCAACGTGGACGCCGAGGGGATCGAGATCGGTCCGTCGCCGCAGGAGGCGGACACCATCGCCGCCTACGCGATGCCGATCGAGGACCTCGACCTCACCGTGCGTTCGTACAACTGCCTCAAGCGCGAGGGCATCCACACCGTGGGTGAGCTCGTCTCGCGCAGCGAGGCCGACCTGCTGGACATCCGCAACTTCGGTGCCAAGTCGATCGACGAGGTCAAGATGAAGCTCGTCGGCCTCGGTCTCGCGCTGAAGGACAGCCCGCCAGGGTTCGACCCGACGACCGCCGCCTCGGACTACGCGAACGAGGGCTGGTCCGACGGTGTTGGCGATGCCGGCAGTGACGATGGCCAGGACTACGCGGAGACGGAGCAGCTGTAATGCCCACGCCAACCAAGGGCGCCCGCCTGGGCGGCTCGCCGGCCCACGAGCGGCTGATGCTGGCAAACCTTGCCACATCGCTGTTCCAGCACGGCCGGATCACCACCACCCAGGCCAAGGCCAAGAAGCTGCGGCCCTACGCCGAGCGCCTGATCACCAAGGCGAAGGTGGGTGACCTCCACAACCGCCGCATGATCATGAAGGTGATCCGCGACAAGGAGGTCGTGCACCGCCTCTGCACGGAGATCGGTCCGTTCTTCTCCGACCGCAACGGCGGCTACACCCGCATCCTGAAGACGATCCCGCGCAAGGGCGACAACGCCCCCATGGCGATCATCGAGCTGGTGCAGGAGAAGACCGTCACGGCCGAGGCCGAGGCGGCGCGCAAGACGAAGTTCGCCAAGGACGAGAAGCCGGCTGCCGAGCCGGCCGCCGACGAGGCAGCTGTCGTCGAGGCGCCCGCCGAGGACGTCGAGGTCGAGGAGAGCGCGTCGGACGAGGAGCACCCCTACGGTCCCGGCAGCCATGCCGCGCCGGAGGACGGCTCCCAGCCGGAGGGCTTCCCGGTCAAGGGCAACGCCGACTCGATGCTGTACCACGTGCCGGAAAGCTCGTACTACGACCGGACCGTGGCCGAGGTGTGGTTCGCCACCGCCGAGGACGCGGAGGCCGCCGGCTTCAGCCTGCCGCCGTCCCAGGAGGACGAGTCCTGACTCGCGTTTCGACACCGAACGAGCCCGTCGCCCCTCAGGGCGGCGGGCTCGTCCGGTTCATGCTGGACATCGCCTACGACGGCACGGACTTCTCGGGTTGGGCGCGGCAGCCCGACCGCCGGACCGTGTGCGCCGTGCTGGAAGACACCCTGTCGATGGTCCTGCGTTTCGACGCCCGGTTGACCGTCGCCGGCCGCACCGACGCCGGCGTGCACGCGTCCGGCCAGGTGGCGCACACCGACCTCCCGGCGGCGCCGGAGCTCAACCGCCTGGCGCGGGCACTGCCGGCCGATGTCCGGGTCACGGCCATCCGCCCGGCGCCCCCCGGGTTCGACGCGCGCTTCTCTGCGGTGCGCCGGCACTACGCGTACCGCGTGTGCGACCAGCAGTGGGCGGCCGACCCCCTGCGCCGTCACGACACGGTGACGTGGCCGCGCCCCCTCGACGTCGAGGCGCTGAACGAGGCGTCCGCGCTGCTGCTGGGCCTGAACGACTTCGTGGCGTTCTGCCGGCGTCGCGAAGGCGCCACCACGATCCGCGACCTGCAGCGTCTGTCGTGGACACGCGACGCGGACGGGGTGGTGACGGCGGCGGTGTCGGCGGACGCGTTCTGCCACTCGATGGTGCGCAGCCTGGTCGGCGCGCTGCTGGCGGTCGGGGAGGGCCGCAAGCCGCCGGAGTGGCCGGCGGGGCTGCTGAAGGCGACCGAACGCCCGAGCACGATCACGGTGGCCCCGGCACACGGCCTGACGCTGCGAGGCGTCGACTACCCGGCCGCGGACCAACTGGCGGCAAGAGCAGAACAAACCCGCAACCTCCGCACCAGGTAAAACACCCCCCCGGCCTGGCCGCCACCCCGCGAGTCCACCGTTCAGACACCGCGAGTCCACCGTTCAGACCCACTGAGTTGGCGGTTGGGGACCGGCGAGTTCACCCGTTGGGGCACGTGCGTGGGTCGGGCTGTGGACAACTGTCGCGCTGGCCGCCGTGACTGTCGGACCTGGCCCGTAGGCTGGAAATCGGGGGCCGGAGGCCAGCGCACATGAGAAAAGCGCTCCCCGGACCGAGGTCCGGGGAGCGCGTTCAGAATTCAGAACAGCTGACTCAGAGGTCGAGCGTCCAGCTGTCGATGTAGCCGACGTCCGCGGACGCGGCGTCGCGGACCCGCAGGTTCCACGTGCCGTTCGCGACCTCACTCGTCAGGTTGCGCGAGTAGGTCTGGTTGATGTTGTTCGCACTGCCGCCCGAGCGGTTGTGCAGGTTGTACACGGTGCCGTCCGGCGCCACGAGGTCGACGACCAGGTCGCCGATGTAGGTGTGGACGATCGTCACGGCGACGGTGGCCGCCGCGCCGCCGTTGCCGGTGCAGCCGGAGATGGTGATCGGGCTGTTGACGGTGGCGTTGTCATTGATGTTGAAGTTGGCCGCGTTGGTGGCCGCGGCGCAACCGGTCGGCGGGTTGGAGCCGCCCGCCCCGGTGTACAGCAGGACGTTCGGCGAGCCGGTGCCCGGGTTGGTGATCTTGCCGGGGGTGCCGGCGGCGACCAGTGCGTCGCGGACCTGCTGCGGCGTGGCACCCGGGTTGTTGGCCAGGTACAGCGCCGCCGCGCCCGCCACGTGCGGGGTGGCCATCGAGGTGCCGCTGATGGTGTTGCTGCCGCCGTTCAGCCACGCCGAGGTGATGCCCTCACCCGGGGCGAAGATGTCGGTGCAGGTGCCGTAGTTCGAGAACGACGCACGCGAGTCGGAGCGCGTGGACGCGTTCACGGTGATGGCTTCCGGCACGCGGGCCGGCGAGAAGTTGCACGCGTTCGTGTTCGAGTTGCCGGACGCGATCGCGTACGTCACACCGGAGGCGATGGAGCGCGAGACCGCCGCGTCGAGCACGGTGTCGACGCCGCCGCCGAGGCTCATGTTGGCGCTCGCCGGCTTGACGGCGTTCGCGGTGACCCAGTCGATGCCGGCGACGACCTGCGCGGTGGTGCCGGAGCCGGAGCAGTTCAGCACGCGGACCGCGACCAGGGACACGCCCTTGGCCACACCGTAGGAGTTGCCGCCGACGGTGCCGCCGACGTGCGAGCCGTGGCCGTGGCAGTCATCCGCGGCGCCGCCGTCGATGGCGTCGAAGCCGGAGGAGGCGCGACCGCCGTAGTCGGGATGATCGATGTCCATGCCCGTGTCGATGATGTACGCGTGCACGTTGCTCGCGGTCGTCGAGTACGAGTAGTTGCTGTTCAGCGGCAGGTCACGCTGGTCGATGCGGTCCAGGCCCCACGACGGCGGGTTCGGCTGGTCCGCGGTGAGCGACAGCACCTGGTTCTGCTGCACGAACGACACGTCGGGGTCGGCCGCGAGCTCCTTGGCCTGCTGCTCGCTCATCGAGGCGGCGAAACCGGTCAGCGCGGCCGTGTACTGCTGCGTGACCTTGGCGCCCAGCGCTGCCGCCGTGCTCTTCGCCTCCGTCTTCGCACTGTCCTTGTAGACGACGATGTAGCTGCCGTCGACGGCGGTCGCCGACTCGGCGCCGAGAATGCGACCCTCCGGCGCGGCCGAAGCCGGCGCGGTGGCCACGACGGCCAAGCCAACAGCCGCCGCCGTGGCAAAACCAACCGCAGCGAACCGTCTCATCGAGACGGTACGAGACCTTCCCATACTTGCTCTCCTTGGTGCAGGGCGCATCGCGACCTCAGCCCTCGATGAGGTCGGGATGCGTGGTGGGGAGATGACACTTCGTTCGCAAGCGAACGAACTCAACATTTGTCGCGAATGGTCGGTGACGCAAGAGAAGCGACCGCGTTCGCTCTGCTACTTATGAACACTTGCCCACTCCGTGGGAACAAGTTCCACCGGTCGGCAGCAGTGATTACGCCGGATGCCGCGTCCCGGGCCCCCGGCGAGGCCACGCCGATGGTTCCGAATCAGTCGCCGCGGCGTACCGGGCCGAGAATCGCCTGCTCCTTGGCGGTGGTGACGAGCCGCAGCGGCTTCCACAGCATCCGCCCGAGCGCGACGACCTGGTCGTCGGCGAGCGTGGTCAGCTCGTGCACCATCGGCGGCGGCAGCCGCCACACCCGCGCGGCGAGCTGCGCCTGCCCGACCGGCAACCGCTGCAGCAGCACGAGATCCGCCGCGTTGGCGGTGGCGCCGGCCTGCGGGTGCATGTACGGGAGCACGTAGACGGTCGTCTGCCACGGCGACCGCGGCGGGAACAGCTCCTGCGGCGTCGGGCCGCCGTCGTGCACGACGAGCAGCGGCGCGTCCTCCGACGGCCGGGGCAGCTCGACCGGGCTGAGCCTGCGGATCTGCACGAGCGGCGCCGGCCGCCCGTCCGGGCCGTTGCCGGCGGCCTTCTGCAGCACCTGCCACGCGGCCGGCCGTCCGGTGGCGATGACCACCCACGCGCCGACGGCCATCGCCCGCAACGCGACCTGCCGGGCCATGTACAGCCCACCGACCAGCACGAGACGGGTCGGCGTCGGCCGCAGCGCGGAGATCGTCAGCGGCTCGCCCTGCATGCCGGAGCCCAGCATCATGCCGCCGCGGTCGCCGGTGGGGCTGACCGCGTCGAGCATCGCGGGCGACATCAGGAACTCCTGGCTGAGCCCGTTGCCGTTCTGTGTGTCGAGCAGCCGTGACGATCCACTCATGTCTCCCCCTCGCAGGCTCCGGGGAGCCGCTCGCGAGCACCCTGTGACATCGACTCGCTCGCAAGCTCGCTCATGCCCTACCCCCCAGTGGCAGCGTCGCCGCGAGCCCGGACACCTGCAGCCCGCGCAGCGGGGTCAGCGTGATGCCGAGCCGGTCCGAGATCGTGTTGAGGCGCTCGTCCGCGTACCCCAGCTCGTCCGGCGTCCTGGCGCTCACCCGCACCAGCCCGCGCATGCCGACCTGGTTGTCCTCGGCGCCCGGCGAGATCGACACGGCGACCGTCGACGAGAGCGCCCGCACGCCGGTGAGCGCGTTGAGGCTGGTCGCGGGCTTGCCGCGGGACCAGCCGGTGATCGCGTAGCTCGCGTGGCCGACGCCGGCGGCGGTCACGCCGGTCCAGCGCTCGGTCAGGCGCACCCGCTGGTTCGAGCCGGCGACGCCGGTCAGCTCCGCGGCGGACAGGCCGGCCTTGAGCAGCTCGTCCGGGTCGAGCGGACGGGTCGGCACGCCGCGCGACTCGAGCGCGTTGCGCACCCGGGACAGCGCGCCGATCAGCGCGCGGTGCGCGCCGAGCACGCCGCCGCCCCGCTCGCGGACCGCGGCCGGGCACCGGCGCGGGTCCAGCCGCACGGCCACCCACGTGGTGCGGCGCGCGGCGGCCGGCAGCGGGCCGAGCACCTCCATGTACGACGCGAGCGCGGGCGAGCTCGCGGGCAGCGCGGCGCTGCCCGGGTAGCAGTGCCAGATGACCTGGATGGCGTCGAGCACCACGCCCCGGTCCTCGAGGCACGGCGCGAGCGCGCCGAGCGGCAGGTTCGGTGCGCCGCCGACCTGGGTGACGAGCGCGGGCGCCGGGTCGACCAGCAGCACCGCGGTCCAGGTGCCCTCGTGCCAGGCGAGGCCGAGCGGACGCCGTTCGTGGTCGACGCCGTGCGCGACCACGAGGTCCGGCACGGCCAGGCGCAGCAGGCTCACGCGCGGGTCGTCCGGTCCGGTGACCGGGGTGACGTCCGCCTCGGCGATGCTCTCCATGCTGACCGGCGCGGTGGGCTTCGACTGGCGTGCGTGGGCGCGGAACGCGTAGCGGAAGGTGAGGCCGATCCACTGCGTGAACCAGCGCCCGCGCCACCGGATGAGCGCGACGAGCAGCCCGACGAGCGTGATCCCGATGGCGACGTAGATCAGGTCGACGTCGATCGCGATCAGCACGAGCCCGATCGCGACGGCCAGCTCGAGGACGATCACGTTGATCACCGGCAGCGCGCCGAGGCTCGCGCCCCGCGTGCGGCGCCGGAAGGACATGGGCGGGAGTGGCGGGCCGGCGGGGCGCGCCCCGCCGGAGCCGCCGGGTGGTGGGCCGCCCGGACCACCTGGGCCGCCACCGTTCGGGCCGCCGGAGCCGCCGGAGCCACCGCCGGGCCCACTCGGCCCGGAAGGACCGCCGGGTCCGCCCGGCCCACCGGGGCTGCCGCGTCCCGCGGGCCCGCCGGGAACCGCCGGGCCACTGCCGCGACCGCCAGGACCAGCAGGTCCACCAGGGCCAGCGGGTCCGGCTGGACCCTTCGGAACGCCGGGACCGGCCGGTCCGCCGGGCAGGCTGGGCCTGCTCGGCACACCGGGTTTACCAGGCGCGCCGGGGCCGCCGGGAAGGCCGGCGGGGACGCCGGGACCACCGGGGGCCGGTGGGCCGCCGGGAAGTTTGGCGGGGACGCCGGGACCGTTTGGACTACCGGGCCCGCTGGGACCACCGCTGTGCCGGCCCGTGCCGCTCACGCCGCCGGAACCGGGCACGCCGGGTCGTCCGGACGCAGGTCCGGCGGGGGCCCCGTGCCGACCGCCGGGCTCCCCGGGCCCCTGCGGTCTCGGCGGCTGGCCAGGCGGTGGAGTCCTGCCGTTGGCGTCGCCGCCGCCATGCCGTGGAGGAGTGCTCACCGACATCCGCTCGATCTTTCCCCTCGTCCCGTGTGCTCCCGCCAGGCAATCATTCCGCAGTTGGGTCAGAACCAACATGCGGCCGACGCCGGTAGGGCTATCCTGCGGAACCGTACCGCGAGTGGGGAGCTGCAGAGGCGGAAATGCCATCTACACCGACAACCAAGTCCCAGGTTCAGGCGTATCGCTTCGTGCTGCGCCGGATGCAGTCCGCGTTGGTCCGCAAGGACGCGGTGATGCTGCACGATCCGATGCGCACGCACAGCCGTGCCACGATCGTCGGAGTGTGCCTCGCCGCGCTCGGGCTGCTCGGGTTCCTGATCTGGGGGATCCTCTCACCCAAGCCGAAGGCTCCGGACAAGGACGGCATCGTCATCGGCAAGCCGTCCGGCCAGGTCTACGTGTTGATCGCGAAGCCGGACAAGAAGCTGATGCCGGTGTTCAACCTGGCCTCCGCCCGGTTGCTGCTCATGGCGCAGCAGCAGGACAAGGCTGAGGGTGGGGACAACGCCGCCAAGGCGGCCGCCGGCAACGTGACGGTCGTCGCGCCGACCGTGATCGACGACAACGAGCTGCGGGACATCCCCAAGGGTCGCAAGGTCGGCATCGCGGACGGGCCGGACCTGCTGCCGAGCGCGGACCAGCGCATCGAGCCGAGATGGACGGTCTGCGACCAGTACATCCTCGACCCCGGCCTGCCCGACCCGGCGAAGGACGACAAGGTCGAGACGACGGTCATCGCCGGCGTCAGCGACCTCGGCGCGGAGTTGAAACCCAACGAGTCGCTGCTCGTGCGCGCGCCGGACGGGGTCACCTACCTCGTGTACCGAACACCCGGCACGGCGAACCTGCCGAACACCAGCGCGGTGCGCGCGAAGGTCGACCTGGACCGGCCCGAGGTGCGCGCGGCGCTCCAGCTGACCGACCTCGAGCCGAGAAACATCACCACCGGCATGCTCAACGCCATCCCGGAGAAGGCGCCGCTCGCCAGCCCCGGCATCGCCGGCCGCGGCTCCAACTCGACCATGGATCTCGACGACAACGACCTCCGCAAGGTCGGCTCGGTGTTCAAGGTCGAGCGCGCCGGCGACGTCACCCAGTACTACGTGGTGCTGAAGGACGGCATCCAGCGGATCAAGGAGACGACGGCCGACCTGATCCGGTACTTCGACAACCCGGGCGCGCCGACGATCAAGCCGGTCAACCCGGACGTGGTGACCGGCAAGCCGCAACCGGAGACGATCGACGACTCGACGTACCCGGAGAGCGCCACCGAGGTGTTGGACCCGAAGAACTTCCCCGTGTCCTGCCTCGGCTGGAGCTACTCCGGCGAGGGCAGCAACGCCGAGGAGCACACGTCGGTGCACATCGGCAAGAAGCTGCCCGGCGTCGGCCAGAACTCCGACGGCAAGCCCAACTCGGTGGCGATCTCCACGCCGAGCGCCGACGGCACCCGGATCGACCACTTCTACATGCCGCCGGGCCGCGCCGCGGTCGTCCGCCAGGCCACGTCGAAGCAGGACTTCACGAAGGGTCAGATCACGCTGATCTCCGACCGCGGCGTGAAGTACGGCGTGCCGGACCTGGCGACCGCGCAGGGACTCGGGCTGGACGACCAGAAACCGGCGCCGCGCAACATCGTCCAGCTGCTGCCGGACGGCGCGTCGCTGAGCGTGCAGGACGTGCGGCAGAGCTACGACTCGACCCCGTTCGCGGCCGGCGAGTATCCGTCGACCACCCCGAACGCCGAGGGCGGCGGCTAGGACACGCAGCGGGAACCCGTTGCAAAAGCGCAGACTTCTGTCGCTACGGGAACGGGTTCCGCTCACCTATGGTCGGATCACTGACGTCTGCCGCCAGTCGAGAGGTGCGTCCGTGACCGGGATCAAGTTCGACCCATCGTGGGTCGGTGGGTACGCGAAGCTCGCCGGCAACAGTGCCGAGGCGCTGGCCGAGGGTGTGAAGACCATGGAGGTCGCGCCGCTCGACCAGGAGTCCTTCGGGTCGCTCGGGCGGACGGTGCACACGACGCAGGCCTACGGCAAGGCCGCGCAGATGCTGCGCGACCAGCTGGCCCGCGCCGTCGAGGCGCTCTCCGCCGCGTCGGACGGCCTCGAACGGGTCACCGCGCAGTACGTCGACACCGAGGATCTCGGCACGCAGACGATGAAGCGGGGCGACCAGGTATGACGACCGAGGTGCCGACACCGCGGCAGCCGGCCGACGCGAAGGTCGGCAAGGACGGCAAGGACGTCGAGAACGAGTTCATCGGCCACCTGGACTACCTGTCCAAGCTGGCCAACCACCTCGGCATCGCCGACCCGGTCGAGGAGTACTTCGCGCCGACCGTCGGCCGGTGGAGCGACCTGCACGCCGAGGCGGAACGCTGGCGCGTGGTGGGGGAGGGCGCCGGGGAGGTCACCGAGGCGCTCGGCAAGCCGCTCGGCAAGCTCGACGCCGCGTGGGACGGCGCGGCGGCGGACTCGTTCATCGCCTACATGCAGCAGGTCGGCCTCGCCGGCAACGACCTGTCCGACGCGATGATCGCGATGGCCGACGTGCTCGACAAGACGGCCGACGGCATCCGGGAGATCGTCGTCCAGCTGGCGACCGTCCTCGCGGAGACCGCGGAGACCGCGTCGGAGGCGATGACGCTGCCCGTGCAGGGTGACGACCGCACCCGCGAGTACCTCGACCTGATGCGCCGGCCCTCGAAGGAGCTCTTCGAGGCGGTCCGGCAGATCCTCGAGGCGTTCGTGCAGCTCTGCGAGGGCGTCGACGGCGAGCAGGCCTTCGAGCAGGTCAAGATGGCGCACACGTTCCCCGGCGACAACTGGAGCTACACCGCGCCGACGCAGCCCGCGCCCGGCGTGCCCGTGGACGACAAGACCGACTTGGCCGGCGCGCCGGGTGGCGGTGGCGCGGGCCTCGGTGGCGGTGGTGGTGGCGGAGCCGGTGGTGGTGGCGGCGGAGTCGGCGCCGCCCCGGCGGCCCCGCTCGGTGCCGGCAACACGGTGGCCGGCGAGCAGGTGCCGAGGCCGGTGGCGCCCGCGGGTACCGGCGCCGCCGCGGCGGCGGTGTCCGGCGGTGCAGGAGGCAGGACCGGCATGGGCATGCCGATGATGCCGATGATGCCGATGGGCCAGGGCGGTGGCGGCGACGAGGACCACAAGTCCCGCAGCCGCCTGGTCGGGGACCCCGCAGAGATCTTCGGCAAGCCGGACAAGGCGAGCGCTCCCGTCATCGGCGACGATGACGACTAGCGGAACCGCGACGGCACCGCGGACCCCGGAAGGCGGGACGCGGTAGCCGTACCGCGTCCCACCCGGGAAGTTGTCAGCCGGCGGGCGTCAGCGGCCGTGTGCGGCGCCGGAGGTCATGTCCGGACCCATGGCGATCAGCACGGTGATCATGGCGAGCCAGGTGAGGACGAACGCGAGCATCCAGAAGCGCGGGTTGGCGAGCAGCCTGGTCATGGGGGAACCTCCCTCAACAAGGACGAACGGGTGACGTGTGGAACGCTGGCCGGCCCGGGGTGGGGCGACCAGCTACAGCCATCGGTTCTTGCGGAAGATGCGGTACAGGATCAGACAGCCGCACCCGATCACGCCCATCACGAGCGGGTAGCCGAACTGCCAGTGCAGCTCCGGCATGTAGTCGAAGTTCATGCCGTAGACGCCGACGCCCATGGTCGGCACCGCGATGATCGCCGCCCATGAGGTGATCTTGCGCATGTCGGTGTTCTGCTGCAGCGAGATCTTCGCGAGCGTGGCGTCCACCAGCGTGGTCAGCAGCTCGTCGAAGCTCGCCACCCGCTCGGACACCGTCGTGAGGTGGTCGTCGACGTCGCGGAAGTAGGACCGGACCTGCTCCGGCACGAGCGGCGTGTACCCCTCCGCGAGGCGGCGCAGCGGCACGGCGAGCGGCAGGACCGCCCTGCGCAGCTCCAGGATCTCCCGCTTCATCAGGTACATCTGCTCCGCGCCGATCGGGCTGCGGGGCGCGAACACGCTCGCCTCGATGACGTCGATGTCGTTCTCGAACGACTCGCTGACCACCAGATAGCTGTCGACGACGCGGTCGGCGATGCCGTGCAGCACCGCGGCGGGCCCGATCCGCAGCCGCTCCGGCGCCGCCTCGAGCTCCTCGCGCAGCGACTGCAGCCCGGAATGCTTGCCGTGCCGCACGGTCACGATGAACTGCTTGCCGAGGAACGCCATGAGCTCGCCGGTCTCGACGATCTCGTTCGCGGTCGTCGGGGACTCGTGCTCGATGTAGCGGACCGTCTTGAGCACCATGAACAGCGTCTCGTCGTAGCGGTCCAGCTTGGGCCGCTGATGCGCGGTGACCGCGTCCTCGACGGCCAGCTCGTGCAGGCCGAACGTGTCCGCGATGCCCTGCAGCTGGTCCTCGCCCGGCTCGTAGAGGCCGATCCACACGAAGCCCTCGCGGCGCCTGCGGACCTCGGTGATCGCGTCGAGGTGCGACCACTGGCCCGGCAGCCGCTCGCCGTCCACGTAGACCGCGCAGTCGACGACGTGTGCCAGCTCCTCCGCCGGCACCACATGCTGCTGCCGGCGGTTCGAACGGCCTCTGAGACCGCCGAGGGAGGGGATTGCGGGCATTGTGGTCCTCCAGCCAGGGACGTCTGATCTCGACGCGCCGGATGCCTCCGGCGCCGGAGCGTCCGGCCGGAACCTACGGGCCCCTTGGCTAGCGGGTGACCCTTCCAGCGAGGACGCGGGTGCTACTGCCACCAGTCGCGCCGGCATGGTTATGCGGGTCGCTCATGCGTCCTCACCTCCTCGGGTCGATGTGGTGCGGGCTCACTCACACACCAGTTGTCGAGGGTACTCCACCTGGCAGACTGCCCGAATTCGGTCTTGACGGGGAGGCTAGGGAGGTCGCGGTGCAGTTCGGGCGGTACTACGAGGAGTTCGAGGTCGGCGCGGTCTACAAGCACTGGCCGGGCAAGACGGTCACCGAGTACGACGACCACCTGTTCTGCCTGCTCACCATGAACCACCACCCGCTGCACCTGGACGCCCACTACGCGGAGGAGACCACCGACTTCGGCAAGAACGTCGTGGTCGGCAACTACGTCTACTCGCTCCTGCTCGGCATGTCCGTGCCCGACGTCTCCGGCAAGGCCATAGCGAACCTGGAGGTGGAGTCACTCAAGCACGTGAAGCCGACCTTCCACGGCGACACCATCTACGGCGAGACCGAGGTGCTCGGGACGACCCCGTCGAAGTCCAAGGACGACCGGGGCGTGGTGCACGTCGAGACGCGCGGCTACAAGCAGGACGGCACGGTCGTGTGCGTGTTCCGCCGCAAGGTGATGGTGCCGAAGCGTTCCTACGGCGAGGCGCGCGGAGGCGAGCAGCCCGGCCGGCCGGAGCCTCGGGCAGACTGACGCCATGAGTGCCGCGCTCGACGAGATCAGGCAACGGTTGCGCCGGTTCGCGGACGACGCCGCGGCGTCCTCCCCGCTCTACGGCCACCTCGCCGGCGAGGCGGCGGCGGACGACGAGATCGCCGCGCTGCTCACCGCGGCGCCGCCGGAGCACGCCGACGCGCCGCTGCTGCTCGCCGCCGTGCAGCGGGTGCTCCAGGCCGAGCCGTTCCACGAGCTCACCAACTACTACCCGGCGCTCGGCGGCAGCTACGGGCCGGACGGCGGCACGTGGCCGCTGTTCCGCACGTTCGCGCTGGAGCGGGCCGACCGGGTCCGGTCGCTGGTCGCCACGCGGGTGCCGAGGACCAACGAGGTCGGCCGCGCCGCGCTGTTCTACCCGGCGGTCGCGCTCGCCGCGCGGCAGGCGGGCGGGCCGGTCGGGCTGCTGGAGGTCAACGCGTGTGCCGGGCTGCTGCTGGGCATGGACACCTACTCCTACCGCTACCAGACCGAGCTGGCCGGCCAGATCGCCGCCGGGCCGGGGCGGGCCGTGCTCGGCCTGCACTGCGCGCTGCGGCTGGAGGCCGGGCAGAAGGGCCCCACGATCCCCAAGCGGCTGTCGATCTCGGCCCGCGTCGGGCTGGACCCGGCGCCGGTGGACCTCGAGGACGAGGACGAGTACGCGTGGCTGGAGGCCTGCGTCTGGCCGGACCAGCCCGACCGGCTGCGCCAGTTCGGGGCGGCCGCGACGGCGCGTAAGAAGAAGCCACCCGTTCTGGTGACGGGCGACCCGGTGACCGGTCTCGCCGACGCCGCCGGGCGGATCGCCGAGGACCTGCCGGTCGTGGTGATCACGAGCGACGCGCTGCGCGGGTTCGACCGGGTGCCGGACTTCCTCGCGGCGCTGGACGCCGTGGCCGCCCGGCGTCCGGTGTGGTGGGTGAGCCTGGAGTCGCACGAGGCGGGTCTGTTCCCGGACCGGCCGGACCTGGCGACCGGGCAGGCGATCCTCGCGTGCACCAAGTGGGTCGGCGGCAGCCGCGTGACGACCGCGCTGGCGCAGACCTCGTGGCACGGCGAACGCATGCACTGGCTGTAAACCCGCGTGTCCAACGCCCACGCCCCGCGTGTCCAACGCCCAGGACAGGTGAGTTCGACACTCGCGACGCGCGAGTCCCTTGTCCGGATCGTGAGTGGACGCTCGCCTCTATCGGCGGTAGCCGCGAATGTTCAACTCACCGGTCGCGAGCGTTGGACACGCGGGTTCTGAGCGTTGGACTCGCGGGGGTCAGGCGCGGGGGAGGGACTGCCAGGTGGTCAGTGTGCTTGTCAGCTCGGCCACGAGTCGGTCCTGGCGCTCGAGGTTCGTGAACTCCGCCAGGTCGACCCACGCCACGTCAGAGGCGTCGTCGCCGGCGCGCAGCCGCCCGCCGGTCACCTCGGCGGCGTAGTCGAAGATCACGAAGACACCCGCCGGAGCCGGGCGCTGTACGCTCCCGATCAAGGAACCGACCCGTACCTCGAGTCCGGTTTCCTCCAGGAGCTCTCGGGCGACGGCAGAATCGTCCGCCTCACCGGGCTCCACCCGGCCACCAGGCAGCGACCACTGCCCACGGCCAGGCTCGTTACGCCTGCGGACCAGCAACAACCGTCCCGCAGCGTCATGCACCACCGCTCCGACACACCTGATCATCGGAACGTCGGAGCCGGTCATGAACACACAGCGTAGCCGTTGTGGTGGGATGTCCCCCCGCTCTGCCCCAAGAGCGGTACTAGGCTCCCGCCGAGCCTCGTGATGCGGTACAACGGTTTTCAGGAACAAGTCAGCAGCCCATCACCCATGGACACGGAGTAGCCCCCGGTGAAAGCCAAGAAGGTCCTGATTCTGTCTGGCGCGGCGTTGTTGGTGTTCTTCCTCGTGACCCAACCCGTCCAGTCCGCCGCGCTCGTGACCTCCATCCTGGACACGTTGAAGGAAGCCGCGGAAGCGGTGATCACGTTCGTGCGCTCGGTATTCCAGACCTGATCCGAGTACCGTCGAACCATGTTCGCCCCACGGGATTCAGACGAGTACCTGCTTGACTCGGAACGCCGGGTCATCCGGGTACGCCTGCATTGGGCCTGCCTCGCCTGGGACATCTTCGAGACGGTGGCGCTGCTCGCCGTCGCCGTCATGGTGTCCTACCTGTTGCCGGCCGCGATGTGGCTGCTGCAGAACGTCCTCTGGTACGCGGCCCTGTTCGTGGTGCTCCATTTCGCCTACAAGGTGTTGTCCTGGTGGGTGGAGCGGATCGTGGTGACCGACAAACGCATGATGATGACGACCGGCATCATCACCACGAAAGTGTTGATGATGCCGATCACCAAGGTCACCGACCTCACCTACGAGCGACCGCTCATGGGCCGCATCCTGGGCTACGGCACGATGATCGTCGAGTCGGCCGGCCAGATCCAGGCACTGAACCGGCTCGAGTACCTCCCCAAGGCCGAGCAGGTCTACGACGCCATCTCGGAGCTGGTGTTCGGCGACAAGAAGGCCCAGGAGGCGCGCTTCTCGATGATCAAGGCGCAGCGCCTGGCCCGCGGCGGCAAGCGGGCGGTCACCTGACCGTCGGACCCCTCACGTTCAATAGACCACGTGAGGATCGATCTGCACACCCACTCGACCGCGTCGGACGGCACCGACTCGCCTGCCGAGCTGGTCGCCAACGCGGCCGCCGCCGGACTCGACGCGCTCGCGATCACCGACCACGACACGACGGCGGGCTGGGCGCAGGCCCGGGCCGCCCTGCCGCCGGGGCTGCGGCTGGTCCGCGGCGCGGAGCTGTCCTGTGTGAGCGCCGACGGCCGCGGTGGGCACTGCACCGTGCACCTGCTCGCGTACCTGTTCGACCCGGACTCCGACGCCGTCGTCCGGGAGTACGCCAGGGCGCGCGCCGAGCGCAGGGGCCGGCTCGCGAAGATCGCCGACCTGATGGCCGCCGACGGGTTCCCCATCGACGCGGAGTCACTGCTCGCCGCGGTGCCGGAGGAGGCGACCGCCGGCCGGCCGCACCTCGCGATGGCGCTGATGCGCGCCGGGGTCGTGTCGTCGGTCGACGAGGCGTTCGCGAAGTTCCTCAACGACCGCGGCCGCTACTACCTGCCGAGCTCGCGCACCCCGATCGAGGACTCGATCGAGATGATCGACCGGGCCGGCGGGGTGACCGTGCTGGCGCACGCGTTCGCGACGCACCGCGGCCCGACGGTCACCGCCGACGTGATCAAGGAGCTCGCCGGGGTCGGGCTCACCGGGGTGGAGGTCGACCATCCGGACCACGACGACGACGCGCGGGACCGGCTGCGCAGGCTGGCCGGCGACCTGGGCCTGTTGATGACCGGATCGAGTGACTACCACGGCACCAACAAGGTGATCCGGCTCGGTCAGGAGACCACCGCGCCGGAGATGCTCGACGAGATCGCACGCCGCGCGACCGGTGTCGGGATCGTGGCAGGCTGACGCGGTGCTCTTCGACTGGCGGCTGTTCGCCGAGGCCACCATCACCCTCGTCGTGATCATGGACCCACCCGGCACGGTCCCGGTGTTCCTCAGCCTGGTCGGCCGCCGCCCCCGGCCCGCGCGGGTGCGCGCCGCCCGCCAGGCGGTGCTGGTGTCACTCGGTGTGATCAGCCTGTTCGCGCTCGGCGGCGAGGCGATCCTGTCCTACCTCGGCATCGGCATCCCCGCGGTCCAGGGCGCGGGCGGCCTGCTGTTGCTGCTGATCGCGCTGGACCTGCTGACCGGCAAGAACGCGGCCCAGCCGGAGGCGGTCGAGGACGTCAACGTCGCGCTCGTGCCGCTGGGCACCCCGCTGCTCGCGGGCCCCGGCGCGATCGCCGCGACGATCGTGTTCGTCCGGCACGCGGACGGCGAGGTCGGGTCGTACCTGGCGCTCGGGCTCGCGATCGTGGCCGTGCACGTGGTGCTGTGGCTGTGCCTGCGGTTCTCCGGGCTGCTGATCCGGCTGTTCAAGGACAGCGGCATCACGCTGCTCGCGAAGATCGCCGGTCTGCTGCTCGCGGCCATCGCGGTGCAGCTGGTGGCGGACTCGGTGCGCGGGTTCGTGGCCGGGGGGTAGCGGCACTCGGCACAGAACTGTCGGACCCCTGCTCTACGGTTGATTCCGTGCAACTCGGGTTCGACGCCATGCCACGCAAGCTCATCAAGGTCACGCCGTCTCGGCTCGCGACGTGGGTGGACTGCCCGCGCCGTTTCCGGATGGCGTACCTCGACCGGCCGACGCCGCCACGCGGCGGCGCGTGGGCCCACAGCACCATGGGAGCGGTGGTGCACAACGCGTTGCGGGCGTTCTTCGACCTGCCGGTGGCGCGCCGCACACCGGCGGCCGCGGCCGCGCTCGTCGGCCAGCACTGGAGCGACGAGGGGTTCGCGACCTCGTTGCAGGGCGCGATGTACCGCGACCGCGCCAAGGGCTGGGTGGCGGACTACGTCGCGGAGAACGACGTGACGATGGACCCGGTCGGCCTGGAGCGCTGGGTGTCCGCGCCGGTGGGCACGATCGTCGCCGAGGGCCGGGTCGACCGCATCGACGAGCGCGACGGCGAGGTCGTGATCATCGACTACAAGACCGGCCGCGCCGCGCTCACGACCGACGACGCGCGGGGGTCGCAGGCGCTGGCCCTGTACGTGCTGGCCGCGCGCAGGACGCTGCGCCGGCCGTGCACCCGTGTCGAGCTGCACCACCTGCCGACCGGCACGGTCGCAGCGTGGGAGCACACGGAGGAGTCGCTCGACCGGCACCGCAGGCGGGCCGAGGAGGCGGCGGAGGAATACCACCTGGCGACGGATACCCTCAACGCCGGCGGCGACGCGGACGTGTTGTTCCCGCCGCAGGTGGGCCGGCAGTGCTCGTGGTGCGACTTCCGGCGCAGCTGCCCGGAGGGCCAGGCCGCCGGACCGGCCGCGGAGCCCTGGGCGATGCTCGTGCCGTGAGCTACAGTCGCCCGGACGTGTGGAGGCTTGAGTGGACTCGTCGGACGTGAGCGAGCTTGCGAGCGAACGAAATGTCACGGGGCGACCGCGAGCGGCGTCCCGGAGCCCGCGAGGGGACGACGTGAACACGGTGCAGCTCCCCACCTCGCCGGGAGCGACCACCATGGACCTGCGCACCCCCCGCCGGCGCGGCGGGCTGTGGCGCGAGCTGTCCGGCGCGCTCGCGATCGGTGTGTCCGTGCTCGCCGTGGTCGTCGTCGTGTTCCAGGTGCTGGCGTGGGTGCGCGACATGCCGGGGCCCGGGCTGTGGATGGTGCTCGGCCACCTCGGCGCGGCCGTGCTCGCGGTGGTGGGCCAACGCTTCGCCGACCGCTACGCGGGTTGGGCCGCGGCGGCCGCCACCCTCGGCGTCATGGCCGTCACGGGCGCCACGCTGTGGTTCTTCTGGTGGGCCTGACCAGCACGTCAGCCGTGATCTGAGGTCCGCGCCGGCCGCCAGTGCGGCGGCCGAACAGGTCCGGCGGCCGGCGGCAAGGCCATTCGAGGGGTGGTCGGCGCCGAGGCGCTCCGCCTACGGCAGGGCGGTCAGCCAGGAGCGCCAGGTCGGGATCAGCGTGGCGAGCAGGTTCTCGGGGTTCTCGACGTTCGGTGAGTGCCGGGCCGCGGGAACGACCGCGAAGTCGGCGTCGAGGCGGTCGGCCATGTCGCGTTGCGTGGATACCGGCCACGCGTCGTCGTACTCGCCGCAGCACACCAGGCTCGGGATGCCCGACGTGTGCAGGGTGCGGGCCAGCGAGCTGACCAGGTCGGGCTCGGTGCGCAGCGCGAGGGCCTTGCCGAGCAGCGCGGCGGGCCGCGACCGCAGGAACCGCTCGCGCAGGAACGCCGCGAGCGCGGCGGTCTGTCCCGGCCGCGGCGGCGCCATCGCGTCGAGCTGTTCGCGCAGCTTCTGTGCCGCCTCGATGCCGTGCTCCCGCAGGGCCGGTTCGCCGAGCATCAGCGCCTGCCGGCGCAGCCCCTCCGGCAGCTCGGACGGGCCGGTGCCCATGAGCGTCAGACCGGCGACCGGCGCGCCGGCCAGCACCGCGGCACGCACCACGAGCCCGCCGAACGAGTGGCCGAGCAGCACGACCGGGCCGCCCTCCGCCGCCAGCTTGCCGACCAGCTCCGCGACCACCGCACCGAGCGCAGCCGGCTGGTAGGCCGCCTCGTCGTCCGGCCCACCCGACTCGTACTGCCCTGGCAGGTCGATGGCGATCGCGTCGAACCCGGCCGTGGCGATGGGGTCGAGCATCGGCGCGAAGTCTTCTTTCGACCCGGTGTAGCCGGGCACCAGGAGCGCGGTCGGCCGTGGTTCGTTCGCGGCGACGGCGCGCCTGCGCAGTGCGGCCACGGGCCCGTACCGGGCCTGCAGGTCCACCCGGTCCGCCCCGTTCGGGGTCAACTGCGAAGGAGGGGTCACTCATTCAGTGTGCCCCACGGGTGCTCAAAAGTACGTCGAGAGCGTGCGGTCTTGTCGCGCTTCGCCAAAGCTCTACGGGTGCTCGAGGTCAGCGCAGGGCCACCAGCGTGTCGCCGCGTTGCTCGAGGACGATCGGACCCAGCTCGTCCATCGTGACGAGGCCCCGGTAGCCGTCGCGGTCGACGGGCGCCGTGCCTATCTGCTCGCCGGTGGCCGGGTTCAGCACCGCGATTCCGTCGGGCACCGGGACCAGGATCCGGCCCGCGAACGCGGTGCCGGGGCCCATCGCGTCCTCGACGGTCCACAGCGGTCGGAGGTCGGTCATCGACAGGGCGATCGTGCGCGAACCGGTGAACCAGTAGAGCGCACCGGTCGCCCGGTTGACCGTCGCGACGTGGTCCTTCGGCTCGGTGCGCAGGTCGCCGGCCGCCAGTTCGAGCGGGTACGACTTGACCTCCGTGCCCTTCTCGTCGAACACGGCAAGGCGGTTCGGGTTCGGCAGCGCGACGACCGTGCACAGCTGCTGCTCGTCCGGCGCGGTCTCGTTCACGCGGCACTGCTCGCTCATGCCGAGCACCTGGGCGCCCCGGCCGATGACGACGCTGGACACGACCACCGGCTTCTCGGCGTCGTTGTCGGTGCCGGTCGACTTGTAGACCGTCAGGCGGTCGCCGGGGTCGGTCGGGCAACGCTCGACCACCGCGATCTTGCCGGGCACGACCGCGACCGTGCCGTACGTGCACCCGGTCCTCGGCTGCTTGTCCGGGTTCACGATCGCGGGGAGCTTGCCGTACTCCATGGTCTGCACGAGGTCGGAACGCCACGTCGTCAGCAGGTTCGAGCCGGTGGTGGTGACGTAGCTGCCGTCGGTCAGCAGCCGGGTGCCCAGCTCGGCGTCGGAGTTGCGCTGCCCGCTGTCGGGCTTGTCACGCTGTTCGCCCGGCTTGGCGGGCTTGCCGCGCTTGCCGGTGGCCGGGTCCAGCGCGGTGACCTCGCTGCAGCCACCGTCCTTGCGCGGGTCGTCGTCACGCAGGAAGTTGTCGGACTTCTGGTACACGGCGAGCGCCATCGACCACGACGTGGCGATGGTGCACAGCGGCAGGTCCCGGTGGTAGCGCCAGCGGACCTCGCCGGTGAGCGGGTCGAGGCCGGCGACCTCGCCGCCGTCGCCGGTGATCACGCTCGGGCCGGCGGTGACCGGCTCCGGCGTCCTCGGGCTCTTCGCGCGCCACGCCTCGGCGAGCGACGGCGGGAACGCGGTTGGCCGCGCCGGTGACGGCGCGGCGCCCGCGTAGGTCTGCGAAGCGGTCCCACGGGTGTCGCTCGACTGCCACAGCAGCAACCCGCCGACCAGCGCGGCCACCGCGATGACCGTGGTGGCGAGGACGTCGCGCTTGCGGTGGAACTTCGTCCGCTCCCAGCGCTCGACGGGCTCGTCTTCGTACCCGTCGAGCACGTCCTCGTCACCGATCGATCGACTCACGGTGGGTCAGTCTGCCGAACCCGCTGTTTCGCCCGCGTTCGGTGTCTCGCCGGCCGACACACCACCGCGGCTGCGGCGGCGCCTGCTGCGGGCCGGCCGGTCGGTGCGGCTGGCGGGCGAGGTGGTCGACGTCGGCTCGGTGGCCTCCGTCGGCTGCTCGCCCTCGCCGACCCTGCGACGGCGCCGCTGCCGACGCTGCCGCGGCTCGCCGGACTCGTCCTCGCTCTTGCGCGCCGGCTCGGCCTTGCTGCCGGCCGGGCCCGCGTCGCGACCCGACCGGCGCCGGCTGCGGCCCCGGGTCTTCTTGCCGCCCAGGTCCTCCTCCGGCTCGGCCGACAGGCCCGCGCGGGTCCGCTTGGACAGCGGCAGCCGCCCGGTGGAGCCCTCGGGGATGCCCAGGTCGGAGTACAGGTGCTCGGAGGTGGAGTACGTCTCCACCGGCTCTGGCATGTCCAGGCCGAGCGTGTCGCTGATCAGCTTCCAGCGCGGCTCGTCGTCCCAGTCCACGAGGGTGATGGCGACGCCCTCGCGGCCGGCGCGGCCGGTGCGGCCGATCCGGTGCACGTAGGTGCCGTCGTCCTCGGGGCACTGGAAGTTGATGACGTGCGTGACGTCGTCGATGTCGATGCCGCGCGCGGCCACGTCGGTGGAGATCAGCACGTCGACCTTGCCGGAACGGAACGCCCGCAGCGACTGCTCGCGCGCGCCCTGCCCCAGGTCACCGTGCACGGCCGCGACCGCGAAGCCGCGCTCCGCGAGGTCGTCGGCGACCTTCTGCGCGGTCCGCTTGGTCCGGCTGAAGATCATCGTCAGCCCGCGCCCCGCCGCCTGCAGCGTCCTGGCGACGACCTCGATCTTGTCGAGCGAGTGCGCCCGGTAGACGAACTGGCGGGTGCGCTCGTGGATCGCGCCGGCGTCGTTCTCCTCGGCGCGGATGTGGGTCGGCTGGCGCAGGAACGTGCGGGCCAGCGTGATGATCGGGCCCGGCATGGTGGCCGAGAACAGCATGGTCTGCCGGTCGTCCGGGACCATCCGCAGGATCCGCTCGATGTCGGGCAGGAAGCCCAGGTCGAGCATGCGGTCGGCCTCGTCGAGCACGAGCGCCTGGACCTTGCCGAGCACCAGGTGGCGCTGTTCCGCGAGGTCGAGCAGCCGGCCCGGCGTGCCGACGACGACGTCGACGCCCTTGCGCAGCGCCTCGATCTGCGGCTCGTACGGGCGGCCGCCGTAGATCGACAGCACCCGGATGCCCAGGTGCTTGCCCGCGTCGGTGAGGTCGTGGGTGACCTGCAGGCACAGCTCGCGGGTCGGCACCACGATCAGCACCTGCGGGGTGCCGTCGCCCGGCATGGTGATCCGGTTCAGCAGCGGCACGCCGAAGCCGAGCGTCTTGCCGGTGCCCGTGCGGGCCTGGCCGATGACGTCCTCGCCGGCGAGTGCCAGCGGCAGCGTGAGCTCCTGGATCGCGAAGGTCCGCTCGATGCCGGCCTCCGCCAGCGCCCGGACGATCTCCTTGTGCACGCCGAACTCGGCGAACGTGGGGGAGTCGTCGCGTACCGGCGCGCCGGCCGTGAGCGGATGTGAGATGTCTGTCTCGGGAACGCCTGCCTCGCTGTGTTCCAGCGTGACCGCGTCCACCTCGGTTGAGTTGCTGTCCTGGTTGTCCGTCTTGACGGTGATGGGCCTCTCCCTTTTGTCCAGCGCGCTCCGCCCTGGACGGGCCGCTCGACCGCACCATGGTTGATGCGGGAGGGCCGGCGAGGCGCGCACACCCTCTGCACGCGGCTTGTGAAAGCCTGCGTCCTGGTCAGTCTACCTGCGATGTCCTCCCGATACGCTCAGGGCCATGAGCGAGGCTGGTATTGGGGTCGACAAAGGAGCCATCGATCCCGGGGTCGTCGACCTGCTCGGCGTGCTCGCGTACGGGGAGCTGTCGGCGTTCGACCGGCTCTCCGAGGACGCGAGGACGGCCCCGACACTGTCCGGGCGCGCCGCGCTGTCGGCCATGGCGGCCGCCGAGATGGGGCACTACTCGAGGATCGAGCGGTTCCTCGCGGGCCACGACATCGACGTCCAGGAGGCGATGCGGCCGTTCATCGCGCACTTCGACACGTGGCACGCGTCGACCGCGCCGCGGTCGTGGCTGGAGTCGCTGGTGAAGGCGTACGTCGGCGACGGGCTCGCGGCCGACCTGTACCGCGAGATCGCCGCGTGGCTCGACTCGGAGACGTCGTCGCTGGTCACGGAGGTACTCGGGGACACCGGCCACTCGGCGTTCGCGGAGCGTTCGGTGCGGGAGGCGATCGAGCGGGACCGGACCGTGCGGGACCGGCTCACGCTGTGGGGCCGGCGGCTGCTCGGCGAGGCGCTGACCCAGGCGCAGTACGTCGTCGCGGAGCGGGACGGGCTCGCGGAGCTGATCGTGGCCGGGACCGGCGACCTCGCGGGAATCGCCGCGCTGTTCCGTCGGTTGCAGCAGGCGCATGGCAAGCGGATGGCCGCCCTCGGTCTCGGCTAGCCTTGCCGTGGTAATTCGTCTCGTAGGAGGTCGGCGTGGAGGTCAAGGTCGGAGTCGCGGACACGGCACGGGAGCTGACGATCAACAGCTCCCAGACTCCAGAGGAAGTGGAGTCGTTGGTCGCGGACGCGTTGAAGGACACCTCCGGGTCGTTGACTCTCGTGGACGACAAGGGGCGGCGCTATGTCGTGCCGTCCGCGCGGGTTGCGTACGTGGAGATCGGGTCGGCGGACTCGCGCAAGGTCGGTTTCGCGACCTGATCGGCGCTGCCGGTGGTCCGGTGGTCCGGTTGTCGACGCGTTGTCAGCGCCCTGGAGGACATTCCTTCAGGGCGTTGAGCGTTTCCAGGGGCTACATATCAGGACCTGTCCCCCGTGGATCTTTGTGCGAAGGTCTGCGCTGATCGGCACGTACCTCAGGGGAACGTGACGGCACCCAGCCACAAACCACCGGAGGTCCGCACCGTCCGCTGGGGACGTGCCAACACTTTTAAGTCCGGGGAGGCGGACTACTAGCTCGCGTCCGGTTGGACCTCGGCGAGCTTCACGACCTTGTTCAGCTCGAGCGGCTTGTTCGGGTCGAGGGTGACGCCGTTGGCCCTGGTGAACCCGTCGATGGCGGCCCAGATGATCTGGGTGAGGTACTCGACGACCGCGTCCCGGCTCATGGTGCGGCGCTCGAGCCACCACTCGCTGACGTTCTGGACCATGCCGACGATGCCGTGCGCCCACGGCTCGGCCGCGCCGGAGTCCAGGTTCATGGCCCGCAGGTAGTCGCCGAGCAGCGCGGACAGCGCCTGCGCGATCAGCTCCTTGTCCTCGGCGACGATGTCCTGCTCGACCGGGCGGTTGGCCAGCGAGCGGCGCACCAGCAGGCGGTACAGGTGCGGGTACTCCTCGACCGTGGAGAAGAACGCGTCGAGGCTCCTGCGGATCCTCGGTACCGGCGCCTCCTCGTTGTTCAGCGCCGGGATGAGCCGGTCGAAGAGGATCTCCGTGCCGCGGTGGCCGAGCGCGACGAACAGGTCGGCCTTGTCGGCGAAGTGGCGGTACAGCACGGGCTTCGTCACGCCGGCCTCGGCGGCGATGTGGTCCATGCCGACTTCCGGGCCGTGCTCGGCGAGCGCGCGCATGGCGGCCTCGACGAACTCCGCTCGACGTGCCGCTCGGTGCGAGCGCCACCGGTCGCGGCGCGCGTCGCCGGTTCCTTCGGACATCTGCGGAACGCTACTCTCGTCGGCTAGGAGTGCTGCTGGAGCGGGAAGCCGCCGCCGATGCCCTTCCAGGCCAGCGTCGAGATGAACCCGACGGCCTCCTCCTTGCTCATGGTGCTCTTGTTGGCGAGCCACGAGCGGGCGGCCACCTGGCTGATGCCGACCAGACCGACCGCGAGGAGCCGCGCCGGCTCCTCCTCGAGGCCGGCGTCGGCCGTGATCGTCCTGGTGATGGCCTGCACGCAGGCGTCCGTGCCGCGGTCGATGGCCGCCTGGACCACCGGCTCGCCACGCAGGTCGGACTCGAACACGAGGCGGTAGGCCTGGCTCTCGCCGGCCACGAAGTCGAAGTACGCGCTCACCGCGTTGTGCACGCGCAGCTTGTTGTCCGTCGTGGACTCCAGCGCGTCGGTCACCCGCATGATGAGCTCGTCGACGTGGATCTCCAGCAGCGCGAGGTACAGCTCCAGCTTGCCGGGAAAGTGCTGGTAGAGGACCGGCTTGGACACACCGGCCCGCTCGGCGATCTCGTCCATCGCGGCGGCGTGGTAGCCGTTGGCGGCGAAGACGTCCTGCGCGGCGTCGAGCAGCTGGGCCCTGCGTGCGGTGCGGGGCAACCGGGCCGCGCGGTTCGCCTGACCGGCGAGACCGCCGCCGTGCTGAATCGTTTCCGACATACGCCCTCCAGGGTCCATCGCGAGCGGGGGTCACCAGCCCGTGCGGGTGCCTCGACCTTACTCGCCGGTAACGCCCGTCGGGAGAGTCATGGACACTGGACGGATGAGCACCAGCATCGAGGCCCGCCCGCCGGTCACCTTCGTGCCGCTGTCCGACGCCGTGCTGCCGGCGGTCGACACCTCCATCCCGCCGTGGCCCGGCGCGGACCAGACCTCGGGTGGCGTGCGCATGCACGTGCGGTCCACCCCGGGACCCGACGGGGCCGAGAGCACCGCCGTCTACGTGCACGGACTCGGCGGTTCGGCCACCAACTGGACCGACCTCGCCGGCCAGCTCTCCGGGTACGCGCCGGGGATCTCGCTCGACCTGCCGGGGTTCGGCCGGTCCGAGCCGCCGAGGCGGTTCGACTACTCGATCCCGGCCCACGCCGACGCGGTCGCGAAGTTCATCCGCGGCCTCGACGTCGGTCCGGTGCACCTGTTCGGCAACTCGATGGGCGGCGCGATCTCGATGTACGTCGCCGCCGACCACCCCGACCTGGTGCGGACGCTCACGCTCGTGTCGCCCGCGGTGCCCGACCTGCGGCCGTTCACGTCGCGGATGTCAGACCCCCGGCTCGCGATCGCCTACCTGCCGCTGGTCGGCGCCGCGGTGCGCCGCAGACTCGCGGCGGAGCCGATGGACATGCGGGTGCTGCGGCTGCTCAGGCTGTGTTTCGCCGACGTCGACCGCGTCTCGGAGACCCGTCGGCGGGAGGCGGCGGAGGAGTTCGCCGAGCGGGAGCGGCTCGTGTGGGCGACGCCCGCGCTCGCCCGCAGTACGGTCGGCCTGTTCCGGTCCTGGCTGGTGCCGCGCTCGAAGTCGATGTGGACGCTCGCGCCCCGGATCAAGGCGCCGACGCTGGTCGTGTGGGGGACCGACGACAAGCTGGTCACGGTGCGCAAGGCGCCGAGGACCGCGCGGCTGATCCCGCGCGGGCGGCTGCTGGTGCTGCCGAGGACCGGGCACGTCGCGCAGATGGAGCGGCCCGCCACCGTGGCCCGCGCGGTGCTGGGCATGTGGGAGCAGGTCGAAGCCGGCCGCTGGTGAGTTCAGTTCCGGCCGGGACCGTGCGCATTGTCACTCGGACGCGCCGCGCGTCGATGCCGAATCGTTGTCATGTGGCACCCTGGTCGCCGTGACGAAGCGGGTCCAGGACCGGTACAGCTCAGGCGCGCGCCGCGTGTCGGCCGAGCCGCTGACGGCGTCCTGGCGTCCCGTCGACGACCCGGAGCGCTCCGGCAGACGCAAGGCGCCGCCGAGGAAGCGCGGCGTCGCCAAAGTCATCTCGACCTACGGCTGGCGGTTGTACGCGGTCCCGATCCTGTTGGCCGTGACGGCGTTGGTGCTGGTCCAGACGGTCGGCGACAGCTCCGGCACGCCGGACGGCAAGGACGCCGCCCAGGGCGGGGCCCCCGTCGAGGAGGAGCAGCCCCCCGACGTCACCGAGTCGCCCGCGGCGCCGCCCGACCTCAAGATCCCCACGGCCGACCTGCCGGCCGGCGCGGACTTCCCGCCGGCCGGCGGCGGCAACTGGGCCGTCGTGCCCGGCACGACCGCCCGCGTCGGCACCGGCGGGACGCTCTACACCTACACGGTCGAGGTCGAGGACGGCATCGACCTCGCGCCCTACGGCGGCATCGACTCGTTCGGCCGGCTGATCGACTCCACGCTCGCCGAGCCGAGGGGCTGGGCGGCCAGCGGTGACGTGTCGGTGCAGCGGGTCGACGGGGACGCCGACCCGGACATCCGGATCAGCCTGAGCACCCCGGACACCGTGCACCGGCCGGAGTACTGCGGGTACTCGATCAAGTACGAGTCGTCCTGCTGGCGGCGCAGCGAGAAGCGCGTGATGATCAACCTGGCCAGGTGGGTGCGCGGCGCGCTGGCGTTCGGCGGCGACATCGGCTCCTACCGGATCTACGCGATCAACCACGAGATCGGGCACGCGTTCGGCCGCGGCCACACCGGCTGCGCCGAGGAGGGCGGCCTCGCCCCGGTGATGATGCAGCAGTCGTTCGGCACCGCGAACAACTTCGTCGCGCAGCTCAACGACCAGGCCGGCAACGACGACCCGGTGGCCGCCGACGGCAAGACGTGCCGCTTCAACCCGTGGCCCAACCCCCAGGCACAGAGCTAGTTGCTGGGTGCCGTCACGTTCCCCCGCGGTAGCTGTTCGTCGGCACGGACTTTCACACAGAGATCCAAGGGCTGGACCCTGCCTTCTGTCCCGCGATGTGGGAACCGGGGAAGGCCGGGTGGGACGAACGCGTTGCACGGGACGAGACTTGGGGTACGAGTCACGTGTCGAGGAGGGAAACCCATGGCAGGCAGTTTGCCGCCGCTGGTGGAACCGGCTGAGGAGCTGACCAAGGACGAGGTCGCCCGCTACAGCCGACACCTGATCATCCCGGACGTCGGGGTCGACGGGCAGAAACGCCTGAAGAACGCGAAGGTCCTGGTGGTCGGCGCCGGCGGGCTCGGCAGCCCGGCGCTGCTGTACCTGGCCGCGGCCGGGGTCGGCACGCTGGGCGTGGTCGACTTCGACATCGTCGACGAGTCGAACCTGCAGCGCCAGGTGATCCACGGCCAGTCCGACATCGGCAAGCCCAAGGCCGTCTCGGCCAAGGAGTCGGTCGCGGAGATCAACCCGTTCGTCACGGTCAACCTCCACCAGGAGCAGCTGACCTCGGACAACGCGCTGGAGATCTTCCGGGACTACGACCTGATCCTGGACGGCACGGACAACTTCGCCACCCGCTACCTGGTCAACGACGCCGCCGTGCTGCTCGGCAAGCCGTACGTGTGGGGTTCGATCTTCCGGTTCGAGGGCCAGGTCAGCGTGTTCTGGGAGGACGCGCCGAACGGGCAGGGGCTGAACTACCGCGACCTCTACCCGGAGCCGCCGCCGCCCGGCATGGTCCCCTCCTGCGCGGAGGGCGGCGTGCTCGGCGTGCTGTGCGCGTCGATCGGGTCGGTCATGGTCACCGAGGCGATCAAGCTGCTGACCGGCATCGGCGAGCCGCTGCTCGGCCGGCTGATGGTCTACGACGCGCTGGAGATGTCGTACCGGACCATCAACATCCGCAAGGACCCGGAGACGAAGCCGATCGAGGGGCTCATCGACTACGACGCGTTCTGCGGCGTGGTGTCCGACGACGCGCAGCAGGCCGCCTCCGGGCACACGATCACGCCGAAGGAGCTCAAGGAGAAGTTCGACCGGGGCGACAACTTCGCGCTGATCGACGTCCGCGAGCCGCACGAGTACGAGATCGTGAAGATCCCGGGCTCCCTGCTGATCCCCAAGGACGAGATCCTCTCCGGCGCGGCGCTGGCGAAGCTCCCGCAGGACAAGCCGATCGTGTTGCACTGCAAGTCCGGCGGTCGGTCCGCGGAGGCGCTCGCCGCCCTGCACAAGGCCGGTTTCTCGGATGCCGTGCACGTCGGCGGCGGGGTGCTCGGCTGGGCGCGGGACGTGGATCCGAGCCTGCCGACGTATTGATCTACGATGCGGCGGGGTAGCGTGGCTGGTCGTGAGTGCGTCCCCACCTGCTCCGCCGCCCCAGCACGTACGTGCGGCCTTCGGTGCCAAGGAAAGCGTGCCGGAGCTGGTCGGCGTCGGCCCGCTGTGGCGGTGCGACGAGATCGCGCTGCGGCCGGTGACGAGTCCCGCCGAGGCGTCGTGGGTGGCCCAGACCCTGGGTGAGCTGCACGTTCCCGACCTGCGTATCGGCCGGCCGCTGCGGTCGAGCGACGGTCGCTGGGTGGTCGGCGGCTGGGTCGCGTTCCGCCACATCGAGGGCCGGCCGGAGCCGCGCTACGACGACGTCGTGTCCGCGTCGCTGCGGCTGCACAAGGCGACCGCCGACCTGCGCACCCCCCGCTTTCTCTCTGCGCGCGCGGACGTCTTCGCGATGGCCGACCGCGCCGCGGCCGGCACGGAGGAGGCGCCGCTCGACCCGGCGCTCGGCGGCCGGCTGTTCGACGTGCTGTCGGGTTCCCGCAAGCCGCTCGGGCTGCGGGCGCAGGTGGTGCACGGCGACCTGTTCGGCAACGTCCTGTTCGTCGGCGACGCCGCGCCCGGCATCATCGACTTCACCGCGTTCTACCGGCCCGCCGAGTGGGCGGCCGCGGTCGTCGTGGTCGACGCGCTCGCCTGGGGCGGCGCGGACGACGGCCTGTTGCGCCGGTGGTCGCACCTGCCCGAGTGGCCGCAGGCGTTGTTGCACGCGCTGCTGTTCCGGCTCGCGGTGCACGCGCTGCACCCGCACTCGACGCCGGAGTCGCTGCGCGGCCTCGAGCGGGCCGCGCGCCAGATCACCGCGCTATGAGGACCGGGCCGAACAACAGCTCGAGGTAGTACAGGAGCGTCTGGACCGGGGCGCTCATGAGCAGCCAACCCGTCCCGAGCGCGACGACGGTGAGCGCCGCCGCCGCGAGGTTGACCCTCGGTGGTCTCACCAGCATGGCCGCGATGAGCGCGAACGGCAGCCCGCCGCCGGTGTAGGCCAGGATCAGCTGCGTGGTCAGCGAGTACTCGGACGCGAATGTCACCGCGGCCGCGAAGGCCCAGCCGGCGAGGCCGCCGCCGCCGACGAGGATCGTCCAGAGGATCGCGGCCCGTGGCTGGTTCGGGAGCCAGGTGGCGTCCTCGGTGCGCCAGCCGAGCGCCAGCAGTGCGAGGAAGAGCGCGCCGACCAGGACGACCAGGGTCAGCATCGCGCTGCCCGAGTACATGGCGAGCGGCCGGAAGGGCAGGTCGCCTCGGCCGGTCGTGGCGAGTACCGCGAGGGTGCCGGTGACGACGGAGCCGATGAGCCAGGTGCCGGCGAGCTGCCATCTCATGGCGGCGAACCCTACTGTCCCGGGGAATAATTGAGCACGCAACTACCTTGTGCTGGGTACCGTTCCGTCATAGGAGGCGCGACATGCCCGCGATCACCGCCGACACGCTGACCCTGCCCCGGCTGCCGGCCACGGCCGACCCGTCCTGGCGCGCTGTCCACAAGGTCGTCACGGCCCAGAAGTTCCTGGAGGGCGAGGGTTTCCAGGTGCGGCGCCCGTTCCCCGGCGCCGACCTCGCGCTCGCCGACCCGTTCCTGCTGCTGGACCACATGGGCGCCGTCGAGTACGGGCCCGGGGAGGCCAAGGGCGCGCCGTGGCACCCGCACCGCGGCTTCGAGACGGTGACGTACATGATCGACGGCGCGTTCCAGCACACCGACTCCATCGGTGGCGGCGGCCTCATCACCGACGGCGCGACGCAGTGGATGACCGCCGGCGCCGGCATCCTGCACAACGAGGTGCCGCCGCAGGAGATGGTCGCGCGCGGCGGCCTGTTCCACGGCGTGCAGCTGTGGGTCAACCTGCCGCGGGCGCTGAAGATGACCACCCCGCGCTACCAGGACATCCGGGCCACCGACGCGACGCTGCTGTCCAGCGACGACGGCGGCGCGCTCGTCCGCGTGATCGCCGGTTCGGTCGCCGGCTTCTCCGGTCCGGGCGCGACACACTCGCCGATCACGTACCTGCACGCCACCGTGTCCGCGGGTGCCCGACTCGCGATGCCGTGGCCCGCGGACTACAACGCGCTGGTGTACGTGCTGTCCGGCCGGGGGACCGGCGGCGCGGAGGGCAGGCCGCTGCTGGAAGGGCAGCTGGCACTCTTCGGCCCCGGCGACGCCCTCACCGTGCGGGCGGCGGACACACAACCGGCGAACTCGCCGACCGGCTGGGAGATCCTGGTGCTCGGCGGCCTCCCCATCAACGAGCCGGTCGCCCGCTACGGCCCGTTCGTGATGAACACCCGCGAGGAGATCGTGACCGCCTTCGACGACTTCCAGGCGGGCCGGTTGGGCAAGATCCCGGCGGAACACCTGGCCCACCGCGCAGTGGCCGACGACTGACCCCGCGAGTCCCCCTTTCGGACACACTGAGTCGACGGTTCGTGCCGGCTCCGATGTGCATGAACCGTCGACACGGTGTGCTTGAACGGGGGACTCGCTGTGTCTGAACGGGGGACTCGCGGTTTACGGGTGCCAGCGGTACTCGCGCATGCTGACCTTCTCGCCGTCGGCCAGTACGCCTTCTGCCCGCAGCAGCTCCAGTTGACGGCGGGCGAGGCCGTGCGCGGGGGTGCCGTTCGCACGTAGGACCCGGTGCCACGGCAGGTCGTGGCCGTCCTCGGACAGGATCCGGCCCACCAGACGCGGGGTCGGGGCCGAGGCCAGCGCGGCGATGTCGCCGTAGGACGCGACCCGCCCACGGGGGATCGACTTGATCAGCTCCCGCACCCGCTCGTGCAGCTCCTCGTCCACGGGAGCCAGTATGCCGGCGTGCCGGTGCGGGCATCGGACCGGCGGCGTGGTTCCATCGTCGCGTGGTCGCCACGAACATGCCGGCTCCCCGGCTCGTGCGCCGGCCGGTGGCACCCCGCGCACCGTCCCGGTGGGAACCGGCCGTGCAGCGCGTCCTCGACGGCGCGGACGGCTTCGTCCGTGTCCTCGGCGGCCCCGGCACCGGCAAGACCACCCTGCTCACCGAGGTCGCGGCCGACCGCATCCTGCGTGGCGGCGTCGACCCGGAACAGCTCCTGGTCGTCACCGCCAACCGGCGGGCGGCGACCGAGGTGCGGGCCGCCATCGCGCGGCTGCTCACCGAGCACGACCAGCACGACGACGTCCCGCGCACGGTCCGGGAGCCGCTCGTCCGCACCGTCCACTCCTACGCCTTCTCCGTGCTGCGCCTGCACGCCTTCATGCGCGACGTGCCCGGCCCGCGCCTGCTGAACGGCCCGGAGCAGGACGCCGTCGTCCGCGAGCTGCTCGCCGGCGACATCGAGGACGAGGCCCACTACTGGCCCGACCGGCTGTGGCCCGCGCTCGCGGTGCCCGGGTTCGCCGAGGAGCTGCGCGACCTCATGCTCCGCGCCGCCGAGCGCGGGCTCGGGCCCCGAGGACCTCATCAAGCTCGGCCGGGACACCAAGCGTCCGGAGTGGGTGGCCGCCGGCCGGTTCGCGCGCCAGTACGAGCAGGTGACGCTGCTCACCAACGCCGCGGACAGCGCCGTCGCCCAGGAGAGCGCGCCCGCGCTCGACGCCGCGGAGCTGGTCGCGAGCGCGCTGCTGGCCCTCGAGACCGACGCGGAGCTGCTCGCCGCCGAGCGGGACCGGGTCCGCTACCTGCTGGTCGACGACGCGCAGCACCTCGACCCGCTCCAGTACCGCCTGCTCGCCCGGCTCGGCTTCGCCGCCAAGGAGTTCGTCCTCGCCGGCGACCCCGACCAGGCCGTGTTCTCCTTCCGCGGCGCCGACCCGCGCCTGCTCGGCGACACCGAACCGGACGGCGGCACGGTCGTCCTGCGGGACTCGCACCGGATGGCGCCCGCGGTCCGCCAGGCCGTCGCCCGGCTCGCCGCCCGCCTGCCCGGGGTCCGCGCCGCAGCGGCTCATGCCGGAGCAGGAACAGGTCGAGAACTCGCGTGCGGCCGGCAGCGTCGACGTCCGGCTGCACACCACCGACGCCGCGGAGGCCGCGTGGATCGCCGACCAGCTGCGGCGCGCGCACCTGATCGACGGCGTGCCGTGGTCGGAGATGACGATCCTCGTCCGCTCGGTCACCCACTCCGCGCCGGTGCTGCACCGGGCGCTCAGCGCGGCGGGCGTGCCGCTCGCGACCGACGCGGAGGAGCTGCCGCTCGCCCGCCAGCCCGCGGTCCGCCCGTTCCTCGAGCTGCTGCGCTGCGCGACCTACCCCGCGGCTGCTCGACGTGCGGCGCGCGGAGCTGCTGCTGTCCTGCCAGTTCGGTGGCGCGGACCCGTTGGCGCTGCGGCGGTTGCGGCGCGGGCTGCGCAGGCTGGAGCTGGCCGCCGGCAACGACCGGCCCTCCGACGACCTGCTCGTCGAGGTGCTCAGGTCCGACGACCTCCTCGTCGCGCTGGAGGACTCCGAGTCGGCGAGCGTCCGCCGCGTCTCGGCGCTGCTCGCCACCGCGCGGCAGGCCATCGCGGACAACGCGGGCATCGAGCAGGTGCTCTGGTCGGTGTGGCAGCAGAGCGGGCTCGAGTCCCGCTGGGTGGCGCAGTCCGCGCGCGGCGGAACCATTGGCGCACAGGCGGACCGCGATCTCGACGCGATCGTCGGGCTGTTCGACGCGGCCGCCCGCTACGCCGACCGGCTGCCCGGCGCGGGTGTCACCGGCTTCGCGGACTTCCTTGCCGCGCAACGGATCGTGGGCGACACGCTCGCCCCGTCCGCGCAGCGCGGCGATGCCGTCGCGGTGCTCACCGCGCACGCGGCCGTCGGTCGCGAGTGGACGGTCGTGGCCGTGCTCGGCGTGCAGGAGGGCACCTGGCCGGACCTGCGGATGCGCGGCACGCTGTTCGGCGTCGAGCGGCTCGTCGACCTCCTCGCCGGCGTCGACGAGACCAAGGTGTCGGTCACCGCGCCGCTGCTCGCGGAGGAACGCAGGCTGCTGCTGGTCGCGCTGAGCCGCGCGCGGCGCAAGCTGCTCGTCTCGGCCATCCGCGGCGAGGACGAGCAGCCGTCCCGGTTCCTCGCCGAGCTGACCGGGGTGGACATCGAGGATCTCGAGGACGCCGGGCGTCCGACGTCGCTCGGCGGCACGCGGCGGGCGCTGGTGCTCGCGGACCTCGTCGGCGACCTGCGCCGCGCGGTGTGCGACGGCACCGCGCCGGAGGACCGCCGCCGGCGGGCGGCCCGCCAGCTCGCCAGGCTCGCCGACGCCGGGGTGCCCGGTGCGAACCCGGACACCTGGTACGGCCTGTCCGAGCTGTCGACCACGCAACCCTTGCGGGTCAAGGGCGACCGGGTGTCCGTCTCGCCGTCGAACGTGGAGACACTGACCCGCTGCCCCCTGCGCTGGGTGGTCGAGCGGCACGGCGGCACGGACCCGGCGGAGCTTGCGTCGATCACCGGGGTGCTGGTGCACGCGCTCGCGCAGGCCGCCGCGTCCGGCGCCGACGAGGTGCACCTGCGTGCCGAGCTGGACCGGGCGTGGGACGCGGTCGACGCCGGCGCGCCGTGGTTCTCCCGCAAGGAGCGCCAGCGGGTGCACGCGATGCTGGACACGTTCCTCGAGTGGCTGCGCAACACGCGCGGCGAGCTGACGCAGGTCGCGGTCGAGGAGGCGTTCGAGGTCGACCTGCCGGAGACCGACCCGCAGGTGCGGATCCGCGGCCGCGTCGACCGGCTCGAGTCCGACGCGGACGGGCACCCCGTGGTCGTGGACGTGAAGACCGGCCGGCAGCCGGTCACCGAGGCCGACGCGCGCGAGCATCCGCAGCTCGCCGTCTACCAGCTGGCGGCGGCGTACGGCGCGTTCGTCGACCTCGGCCTCGACACCGAGCCGGGCGGCGCGCGCCTGCTGTACGTCTCCAAGGCCAACCGCAAGAAGGGCGCGACCGAGCGCAACCAGGAGGCGGTCGGCGAGGACGGCGTGAAGCACTGGACCGGCGTGGTCGCCGACGCCGCCGCCGCGAGCACCGGCCCCGAGTACGTCGCGCGGCAGAACCCGGACTGCCCGCGCTGCCCGGTCCGGGTCGCTGCCCGATGCACGCGAGCGGCCGGCAGGTAACCGAGTGATCAGCCCCCGCTCACTCGCGCGGGAGCTGGGTCTGCCGCCGCCGACCGACGAACAGGCCGAGGTGATCGCCGCACCCACCGACCCCGCGCTGGTCGTCGCGGGCGCGGGTGCGGGCAAGACCGAGACCATGGCCGCGCGTGTGGTGTGGCTGGTCGCGAACGGCATCGTCACCCCGGACCGCGTGCTGGGCCTCACGTTCACCCGCAAGGCCGCCCGCCAGCTCGCCGACCGCGTCCGCTCCCGCCTGCGCAGGCTGGCCGGTTCGCGGCTGCCGTACCGGCTCGACCCCAGCGGCGGTCTGCTCGCCGACCTGTACGCGGGGGAGCCGACCGTGCTGACCTACCACGCGTACGCGGGCCGGCTGGTCGCCGAGCACGGGTTGCGGCTGCCGGTCGAGCCCGGGGCGCGCCTGCTGACCGAGACCGCGTGCTGGCAGCTCGCGCACCGGGTGGTGTCGACGTGGACCCAGGACCTGGAGACCGAGCGGGTGCCGGTCACCGTGACCAAGTACCTGCTGGACCTCGCGGGCGAGCTGTCCGAGCACCTCGTCGACGAGGACCGGCTGCGCGAGTACGGCGAGGATGTGGCGACGACGGTCGAGACCGCGCCGCGCGGGCCGAGACAGCGTGCCGAGCTGTCCCAGGATCTGAAGGAAGTCGTCGCCACGCAACGGTTCCGGCTGGCGCTGCTGCCGCTCGTGCGTGCGTACGGCGAGGCGAAGCGCAAGGAGGGGGCGCTGGACTTCGCCGACCAGATGGCGCTGGCCGCGCGGCTCGCGAGCACGCAGCCCGAGGTGGCGGCGGGGGAACGGGAACGCTACGGCACCGCGCTGCTCGACGAGTACCAGGACACCGGCCACGCGCAACGAGTCCTGCTGCGGTCGCTGTTCGGTGGCCGGCAACCGATGCCGGTCACGGCGGTGGGCGACCCGGTGCAGGCGATCTACGGCTGGCGTGGCGCGAGTGCGGCGAACCTGCCCCGGTTCGCGACCGACTTTCCCATGCTGGACGACAAGAAGCTCGTGCCGGCCATCCGCTACGGCCTGCTGACGAGCTTCCGCAACCCGCCGGAGGTGCTGGCGCTCGCGAACGCGATCTCCGGTCCGCTGCGCGGTGCGGGCCTCGACGTGGACGAGCTGCGGGCGCCGGCGGGCAGCGGGCCCGCGGACGTGCGCGTCGCGTTGCTGCCGGACGCGGCGGCGGAGGTCGAGTGGCTGGCCGACGAGCTGGCGCAGCGGTGGCGGTTCATCAGCTGACGAACGGGACCAGCCGCCGACCGCCGCGGTGCTCGTGCGGCGGCGCGCCGACATGACCGACCTCGCGGCCGCGTTGCGGGCGCGGGGGCTGCCGGTCGAGGTCGTCGGTCTCGGCGGGCTGCTCGACGAGCCGGAGGTGCGGGACCTGGTGTCCGCGCTGCGGGTGCTGATCGACCCGCTCGCCGGCGCGGCCGCCGCCCGTCTGCTGACCGGCGCGCGCTGGCGGCTCGGCGCCGCCGATCTCGCCGCGCTGTGGAAGCGGGCCGCCGAGCTGGGGCAGGCCTACCAGCCGGAGGGCGAAGGCCGACTCGTCGACACGGTGCCGGGGGAGGGCGCGGAACAGGCCGGGCTGGTCGACGCCATCGACGACCCCGGCGCCGCGGACCAGTACTCGCACGAGGGCTACCGGCGGATCCGCACGCTGGGCGGCGAGCTGCGGATGCTGCGCCGCCGCCTCGACCAGCCGCTGCCGGAGCTGGTCGCGGACGTGGAACGCGCGATGCTGCTGGACATCGAGGCCACCGCCCGGGTCGGCGGTGCGCGGCGCGCGCACCTGCAACAAGTTCGCCGACGTGGTCTCCGACTACGCGCAGGCGAGCCCGTCGGCCAGCCTGTCCGCGCTGCTGGACTACCTGGCCGCCGCGGAGAGCGCGGAGGACGGCCTCGAACCGGGCGAGGTCGAGGTCGCGGAGGACCGCGTGCAGATCCTCACCGTGCACAGCGCCAAGGGCCTCGAGTGGGAGATCGTCGCCGTGCCGCACCTGGTGACCGACGTCTTTCCCAGCCGCAAGCGGACATCGTGCTGGCTGCGCGCGGTGACCGAGCTGCCCGCCGCGCTGCGCGGCGACTCGGCCGACCTGCCCGTGCTCGACCTTTCCGGGGCCACGAACCGGAAGGAGGTCGAGGTCGAGCTGACCGGCCACGCCGAGGCGTTCGCCGAGCGCGACCTCGTCGAGGAGCGGCGGCTCTGCTACGTGGCGCTGACCCGGTCCGAGCGCACGCTGCTGGTGTCCGCGCACTGGTGGGGCAGAACGGGTTCGCGGCCCAAGGGCCCGTCGGACTTCTTCACCGAGGTCGCCACCACGGTGTCCACAATGGACGAACGGGTCGCCTCGGTCGCGCACTGGGCGCAGCCGCCGGCCGAGGACGAGGAGAACCCCCTTGCCACCGCGGAGCGCACCGCGCTGTGGCCGGCCGACCCGCTCTCGCTCGGCCGCGGTGACGTCGAGGACGCGGCCGCGCTCGTCCGCGCCGAGCTGACGTCGGTGCGCTCCGGCGAGCAGCTCGCGCTGGAGGCGGACGTCGGAAGGCTGGGTCGCGGACACCGACGTGCTGCTCGCCGAACGCGCCGCGCACGCCAACCGGCGCGAGGACGTCGTGCTGCCGGAGTCGATCTCGGTGAGCCAGCTGGTCGAGCTGGCCCGCGACCCGACGGCGCTGGCCCGCAGGCTGCGCCGCCCGCTGCCGTTCCCGCCGAACCCGGTGGCCCGCCGCGGCACGGCGTTCCACGCGTGGCTGGAGAAGCGGTTCGGCTCGCGGGCCCTGCTGGACCTCGACGAGCTGCCCGGCTCCGCGGACGCCGACGCCGCGTCGGACACCGACCTCGAGGCGCTGCAGGAGGCGTTCCTGGCCTCGGACTGGGCGGGGCGGTCGCCGTCGGAGGTCGAGGTGTCGTTCACCTGCGACGTGGACGGCATGACATTGCGCGGCCGCCTCGACGCGGTGTTCGCCGACGCGGACGGCGGCTGGACGGTCGTCGACTGGAAGACCGGCATGGTGCCGCAGGAGGACGAGCTGCCGGCGCTGACCGTGCAGCTCGCGGCGTACCGGCTCGCGTGGGCGAGCCTGTCCGGCGTGCCCGTCGACCGCGTGCGCGCGGCCTTCCACTACGTCCGGAGCGACACCACGCTGCGCCCGGCCGACCTGATGGACGCCCCCGCGCTGCGCACCCTCCTGCGCGGTGTCCCCACCAGGTAACCCCGCGAGTCCACCGTTCAGACACCCTGAGTTGGCGTTTCGTGTGTGTGCCGTGTGTGCAGCGACGGTTGCCACGCGTGCACTCGTGCCCGCCGCGGGGCCGATCCGGTGCGAGGTTGCCTGCCGAGGGCAGCAAACCGAACACCGAGGAGGTCCACAGATGGGGATTCGCAAGGGTCTGATCGCGCTCGGGGCCGCGGTCGTCGCGCTCGGCGTGGCGTTCGCCGTGCCGACGCCGGACGCCGCGGCCAGCGGCAAGGAGCTCAGCCACGCCGCGGCCGCCAAGAAGCTCAAGGCCGCCAAGATCACCTGGGTGTCCAGCGGCGGCTGCAGCGACCGCAACCGGCCCAACTGCACGTCGTTCAGCGGCATCAAGTCCGGGACGATCAGCGGCGTCGTCACCTTCAAGAAGTCCAGCAAGTGCAAGGTGACCATCACCGGCGGCACCGAGACCGGCCACGCGTCGGGCACCTACAGCCACTGGAACGGCTACAAGGTCGACGTCGCGGTCACGTCCTGCGTGACCAACTACATCAAGCGCAACTTCAGCTCCATCGGCGGCAACAAGTGGCGGTCGGGCTCCGGCAACGTCTACTACTACGAGGGCAACCACTGGGACATCACGTACTACTGAGCCAACCGTGGGGGTCGCCAAGCACCGCGCGACCCCCACGGTTAGTCTCGCGCCCGTGACCAGCCCCGACGAGACCGAGCCGCCGCGGCCGCGACTCCGCAGGCCGAGGCTCGGCGAAGACCGGCTCACCGACCGGCCGGACCACTCACTGGTCGGCATCATCCGCATGCCGGAGGGCACGGTCAGCCCGATCACCTCGATCGTGCGCCGCATCATCGGCGCGCTGCTGGCCCTGTTCCTCGCGGTGATGATCGTCTACCTGGACCGCGACGGCTACCGCGACGCCAACGGCGACGGCCTGTCCTTCCTGGACTCCGTGTACTACGCGACCGTGTCGCTGTCGACCACCGGCTACGGCGACATCACGCCGGTCAGCCCCACCGCGCGGCTGGTCAACGTCCTGGTCATCACGCCGCTGCGGATCCTCTTCCTGATCGTCCTGGTCGGCACGACCCTCGCCGTGCTCACCGAGCGGTCCCGCCAGGCATTCAAGCTGCAACGTTGGAGGCACAAGGTGCGCGATCACGTCGTGGTCGTCGGGTACGGCACGAAGGGCCGGTCGGCCGTGCGGTCCGTGCTGTCCGACGGGGTCGAGCCGGAGCAGATCGTCGTGGTCGACACCGACCACGCGATGCTCGAGGCCGCGTCCGCGCTCGGCCTCGTCACCGTGCACGGCTCCGGCACCCGCTCCGACGTGCTGCGGGTCGCCGGCGTGCCGCGCGCGCGGGCGATCGTGGTCGCCGCCAACCGGGACGACTCCGCGGTGCTGGTCACGCTGACCGCCCGCGAGCTCGCGCCCGAAGGCGCAGATCGTCGCGGCCGTGCGGGAGGCCGAGAACGTGCACCTGCTGCGCCAGTCCGGCGCGAACCAGGTCGTGGTGTCCAGCGAGACCGCGGGCCGGCTGCTCGGCATGGCGACGCACACGCCGACCGTCGTGGACATGGTCGAGGACCTGATCACCCCGGAGTCCGGCCTCGCGATCGCCGAGCGGGACGTCGAGCCGGGCGAGATCGGCGGCTCGCCGAGGCACCTGCCGGACATCGTGCTCGGTGTCGTCCGGTCCGGGAAGCTGTTCCGGGTCGACCACCCGGAGGCCGACGCCATCGAGGTCGGCGATCGCCTGCTGTACGTCAAGAAGGTAACGCCCGCGCACGAAGACTGAGCTACACCTGCGTGCCCGGATCTGCGACGATCACCGGGTGCGGATCTCGGGTGTGCTCGTCCCGACCGGCTACCTCCGGTGGGCGGCCGCGGGCACCGGGGTCGTGGTGCTCGGCGTGCTGATCGCCGTGCTGGTGAGCGTGCTCGGACTCTTCGGCACGGCCGAGCAGGACCACGGCACGACCACGAAGGCGACGGTCGTCACGGGCACGCCGTGCGACCGGTCGGGCGCCACGGAGACGGTGTCGTTCCGCGCCGCCGGCAAGGACCACAAGGCCCGCTTCGACGGCTGCGGCCACACGAAGGGCGAGCCGGTCGAGGTCACGGTGCCGGCCGCGCCACTGCCGGCGGACCTCGTCGTCCACGCGGCGGAGGCGGCCGTGGGCGACAGCGAGGACGGCGAGGGGCTCGGGCTGCTGCTGATCGTGGTGAGCGGCATCGCGGGCGCGGGGTACGCGTTCCTCGTCCGCAGGGGCCCGCGCGCCAACCGGCTGCCGAGGGCGCTGCGCCTGGCCTGAGCGTCAGGCCACGTCGGCGGGCGGCGACAGCCAGGTGTTGCACTGGTACGTGCGGTTGAGCTGCGCGCCCTGTTCCCACCACCCGATGGCGTGCTCGTCGGTGCCGTGGTCGCGGGGCAGGCCCGCGTTGTGGTCGCCGCGGTCCTGCGTGGTCCGCGCCTCGTTGAGGAGGTTGTCGTCCACCGAGCCCCGGCCGTAGGTGCGCCGCGAGGAACATGCCGGAGAAGCACTGCGCCTGCAGCTCGAGCCGGCGGGACAGCTCCAGCCCGGCCTCGGTGTCCACACCCGCGTTGTAGCGCGCGTCGCCGTAGGTGTCGAGCACGCCGCTCATCGCCTGCACGTGGTGGCCGTACTCGTGCGCGAGCACCGCGAGGTACACGCCGGGGTGCGCGCCGTACATCTCGGTCTGCAGCCCGGCGAACGGCATGTACAGCGTGTTGTCCGCGCTGCAGTAGAACGCCGCCACCGCGCCGCCGCCGCCCGACGTCGTGCCGCACGGGCTCGACCACTCGGTGCCCTCGGGGAACGCGATGCCGGGCGTGAAGAACGGCAGGCCCTGGTACTCCATGATCGGCTGCCACGCCGCGTCGAGGCAGGGCAGCGCGCTCTGGAAGAACGCCGCCGCGCCGGCCGGGCTCGTGTCCCAGCGGGCGAGCGAACAGGTCACCGCGGGCGTGCCGACGTCCCCGGAGAACAGCGGGTTGTCCGCCAGCGCGTAGACCGGCTCCGGCCCCTCCCGCGTGGTCTCCGTCGGGGTGTCGTCCGTCGTCTCCTCGTCGGTGGTCGTGTCCTCGGTCGTCGTCGACGTCTCGTACGTGGTCGTCGGTTCCGGCTCCGACGAGGTGGTCTCGGTGGTGCTGGTCGACGAGTCGTAGCCGGTGTCCGCGACGGCGTCGCCCTTGTCGTTCAGCGCGAGCAGTCCGACCAGCCCGACCGCGCCGACGAGCACGGCGACGACGATCGTCGCGACCAGCGCGCCGCTGTTCGACTTCGGCCGCGGCGCCAGCAGGTGCTGGTGGCCGGGGTACTGCAGCCACGGCGGCGCGTGCGTCCCCGGCGGGCGCGGGTAGCCGTAGCCCGGCGGCGGCATCGGCGGCTGGCCGGGCATCGGGGGCCGGCCGGGGTACTGCTGCTGTGGGTACTGCGGTGGCTGCTGCTGGGGGTACTGCGCGGTCGGCGGGTACTGGCGCGGCGGGGGCCCGTAGGGCTGGGTCGGACGCCGCAGATGCTGCCCGGGCGGGGGCGGGCCGTAGCCCGGCATCGGACGGGGCGGCAGCGGCCTGGCCTGCGGCGGTGGCAGTGGACCACTTGGTCGCCACGGACCCTGCGGCGGCTGCGTCATCCCGTTCTCCCCCTAGTTACGTCAGACAGCGGGTGAGCATATGGGCACTGGACTATCCTCCGCAGGCGTGTTGGTGAAGTGGGGGATTCCCGCGGCGGCGCTTGCCGCGTGCGCGCTCGTCGGCCTGGCCCTACCGGCCGGGGCGCAGGAACAACCGACCCTTCCTTCTGGTCCGTCGGTGCCGACGCCGCCATCGGGCGTGCCGTCGCTGGAGGTGCCGGGCAAGCCGAAACCGAGCGGTGGGACGAGCCAGCTCAACCCGACGAAACCGAGCACCCCACCGAGCAAGGACGGCCCCGCGCCGAAGCCGCTGCTGCCGGAGAGCATCAACATCGCGCTCAAGCTGGAGAAGAACGGCAGCCTCACGGTCGCCGAGACGGTCTTCGTCCAGGCCCGCAAGTCCATGACCCGCCGAGCGCCGCTGCGCATCCAGGCCGGCGACGACCGGGACCGCGTGTTCACCGTGCGGGACGTGCGGGTCGAGGGCAACGGCACCGTCGAGCAGACCGACGACGAGTTCGTCATGAAGCTCGGCGAGGGTGCCACGACCATCACCTACACGGTCGACGGCGCGGTCACCGACATCGCCGGCCACCAGGAGGTCCGCTGGCAGCTCGCGAGCGGCTGGGACACCAAGGTCCGGTTCCTGCGCGCCTCGTTCGTGGCGCCGAACCAGCCGGAGTCGATCGTGTGCCTCGCCGGCGCCTTCGGCACCGACTCGAAGTGCCGGTCGGCGCTGACCGACAGCGGCCAGATCCTGCGGGTCGTGCAGGAGGGCCTGCCGGTCGGCGAGCGGATCGACCTCACGGTGAACCTGCCGGAGGGCACGGTCGGCGCGAACGCCCGGTTCGACGACATCGGCACCGCCAACGCGTTCGCGCTCACCACCGCGAGCGGCCTCGGCCTCGGCGCGCTCGTGCTCCTGCTGCTCGGCGGGTTCGCGCTGCTGTGGCTCGCCCGCGGCCGCGACGCCCGCGCGCTCGCCGCCGACGTCGGCCCGGTCGAGCTGCTGATGTCCGCGGACGGCGGTCGGGTCGCGTTCGCGTCGCCGGACGGCGTGCTGCCCGGCGAGGTCGGCACGGTCGTCGACGAGCACGTCGACGTCGCGGACGTCACGGCGACCGTCGTGGACCTCGCGGTGCGCAACTACGTGTCGATCCGGGAGACCGAGGGCGGCCGGGACTGGCTGCTCGTGCGGCGCAACCCGGCGGACGCGTCGCTGACGGCGTACGAGCGGGCCGTCTACACCGGACTGCTCGGCGACGCCGAGTCCGTCTCGGTCTCCGCGCTCAAGGCCCGGGGGCTCGACCTGACCCCGGTCCGCGACGCCATGTACGCCGACGTCGTGTCCCGTGAGTGGTTCGCCCGCAGGCCCGACCACGACCGGTCGCTGTGGTCGATCGTCGGCGCGGTCCTCGCGGTGCTCGGCGTCGCCGCGACCGTGGTGCTCGTGCTGACCGTCGGGCACGCGCTGCTCGGTCTCGCACTGGTCGTCGGTGGGCTCGGGCTCGCGCTCGGCGCCCGGCTGATGCCGGCGCGGACCAAGCGCGGCAGCGTGCTCGTGCAACAGGTCCGCGGGCTGCTGAACTACCTGCGCACCACCGAGGCCGGCAGCATCCCGGCGGCCGACCGCGAGATGGTGCTGTCCCGGTCGCTGCCCTACGCGGTGGTCCTCGGCGAGACCGACGGCTGGGTGCGGCGGTTCGCCGAGCTGGACACCTCGGCCGACGGCACGCCGGGCATCTACTGGTACGAGACCGACGCGCCGGACGAGTTCGCCACTCGGTTCCCGGCGTTCCTGCTGGCGGTCGACGGCGCGTTCGCCGCGTCCGGTCACCTGCGATGACCTTCGCCGGATCGGCGTCGCAATAGCAACGCCATCGGAACGGGACGGCGCGTCGGTGCGCCTGACTGGGCGTTGGGAGTGAACCAACATCGGATCGGTACGTGGAGGGGGAACGGTGTCGAGCGCGGACGAATGGCTGCGAGACGCAGAGGAAGAGAGTGAGCGGGCGCTCGAGGAGGCCGCCGACCTGCGCACGGTCGTCGCCACCACGAGGGGCTCCGCGCGCAGCGCCGACGGGCTGGTGTCCGTCGTCGTGGCGCCGGGCGGCGCGCTGGTGTCGCTCGACCTGGACGACCAGGTCATGAGCGGCACGGCGTTGTCGCTGCAACAGTCCATCGTGGACACCATCCACCGGGCCAGCGCGAACGCGGCGGCCCAGCTGGAGGCCGCGGTCCGGCCGATCGTGGGCGACCGCTACGACGACGCGATGGCCGCGGCGCAGTCGGAGATGCCGGAGCTGCCGGAGCTGACCCGGCGGGTGGCCGCCGGTCCCGCGCCGGACGACGACGACCTGAGCGCGGACAACCTCTTCGGCGACGGTGACCGCCGATGACCGCCGACGTCTTCACCGTCAACCCGGGCGCGCTCGTGGCCAAGGCCGGCTACGACGAGCAGCGCGCCGGCGTCATCGACGGCCTCCAGCAGCAGATCAACAAGGCACGGGCCACCGAGGACTGCTTCGGGCTGATCGGCATGAACGCCGGCTTCGCGACCGGCTACGACGACATGGTCACCAACGTCGAGGAGAACGTCGGCAAGGCCGCCGAGTACCTGCGCAGCTCCGCGGACCGGCTCACGGCGTCGGCCGAGGAGTACTCCTACGTCGACCAGGGCTGGGCGGACACGTTCAGCCAGGCCTCCTCCGCCATGTCGGACGACACGTTCACCACGGTGAGCCCGGGCACCGCGGCCACCCCGGGGGTGGACTCCGTCGACTCGGGCAAGAAGGCCGTCGAGGCGGTCGGCGACTTCCAGGACGCGTCGTCGCTGCCGGAGGTCTTCGTCGCGGGCGTCGGCGTCAAGCGGGAGGTCGACGACCTGCTCGCGCACCCGATGCAGAGCTTCTGGGACAACGGGCTCGGCTTCCTCGTCGAGTGGTGCATGTACCCGCTGCGGCCGCTGTTCGAGCAGGTCACCGGCGACCCGGACCAGATGCGGGCGACCGGCGCCGGCTGGGAGAAGATGGCCGGCTTCGTCAACCAGCTCGCCGACGCCGACGCCGCCGAGCAGGCCGGGTTGCTGACGTTCTGGGAGGGCGACGCCGCCAACGCCCAGGACAAGCAGAAGCAGGAGTTCCAGGCCGGGCTGCGCTCGCTCGGCGACTGCTGCATGCAGCTCAAGGAGCACCTGAACCAGGTCGCGGACTTCTTCGAGGGCCTGTGGGACATCCTCGTCGACATCGTGCGCGAGACCGTCGAGAGCCTGCTGATCACGTGGCTGGCGGCGCTCGCGACGTCGGCGATCTCGTTCGGCTCGTCGGTCGCGGCCGCGTGGTCGGTGACCGTCGCCCGGTTCAGCGTGACGCTGTCGCGGATCCTGATGCAGATCAGCAAGGCGCTGAGGTGGCTGGTCAGGGCGCTGCAGTACCTGAAGCGGATCAAGACGGCCATCCAGGACCTGATCAAGGCGCAGGGCCTGATGGTGCGGGCGGGCCTCAAGGTGGTCGGGGTGAACCGGGCCCTCAGGTTCCTCGACCCGATGGCGCTCGTCGTCAAGGGCGTCACCGGGCTGACCGGCACCAGGCCGACCACGACGGCGATCGACAGCGGCACCGAGCTCGCCACGGACACCGGCCTGCAGGAGGCCGGCGAGGAAGCCACCGGCGAGAACCAGCGCAACGCGAACAACGAGGAAGCGATGGACCGTGGGTTCAGCTGAGTCACCGCTCGCGGCCGAGGCGCGGCTGGTCGGCGAGCGCGCCACGGCCGAGTGGCTGCGCGGCGACGTCATCCACGCGCTCGTCGCGGCCGCCGAGCTGGACCGCGAGGTCTACCGGGTGCGCGGCCTCGACGAGAACGGGCATCCGACCGGCGCCGGGGAGCGGGCTTTCGGCGCGCTGTTCGCCGCCGAGTCCGCCGGCGAGTACGTCGCGGTCCGGGGCGACCGGCCGGACTGCGCGGCGGTCGGCCTGTACCGGGTGCTGGAGGGCGAGCACACGTGGCTGGTGCTCACGTCGCACCGGCTCGCCGTGCTGCGGCTGCGGGACCTGGCGCGCGGCACCGAGTCCGACGAGGCGCTCGAGCGGGCCAAGGAGGAGAAGTCGCTCGGCGGTGCGCTGCGGGGGCTCGGCAAGTTCGTGAAGGCGTCGGCGTCGGAGTTCGCGAAGAGCGTACGCAGGCCGCCGCTCGCCGAGCGCCCGGCCGACGCGGTGCTGGAGCCGGTGTTCGAGGTCCCGCGTCAGGCCCTCGCCGGGGTGGAGCGGTGGAAGCAGCCGCTGGTGCCGCAGTTCCGTGGCGGCCCGCGCTGGCTGCAGGTCCACTTCACGGACGGCTCGTGGGCCCGTGTGCAGACCGACGAAGCGGGCCAGACCGCGCTGACCGGCGCCGCCGACTGACCGCGTGTCCAACGTTCGCAGCCGGTGAGTTCGACATTCGCGTACGTCGTCGTCGCACGCGAATGTCGAACTCACCGGTCCTGAGCGTTGGACACGCGGGTCCACGTAGGCTGCGGACATGCCCGAATCTGAGCTGACGAGGTTCACGCTTGCCAACGGACTCCGGGTGGTGCTCGCCCCGGACCCGACATCGCCGGTCGTCGGTGTGAGCGTGCACTACGACGTGGGGTTCCGTTCCGAGCCGGAGGGACGCACCGGCTTCGCGCACCTCTTCGAGCACCTCATGTTCCAGGGCAGCGAGAGCCTCGAGAAGCTGGCGCACTTCCGGCACATCCAGTCCGCGGGCGGCACCTTCAACGGCTCGACGCACCCGGACTACACCGACTACTACGAGGTGCTCCCGTCCGCGGGCCTCGAGCGCGCGCTGTTCCTCGAGGCCGACCGCATGCGGGCGCCCAAGATCACCGAGGAGAACCTGCGCAACCAGGTCGACGTGGTCAAGGAGGAGATCCGCCTCAACGTGCTGAACCGGCCGTACGGCGGGTTCCCCTGGATCCTCCTGCCGCCGGTGCTCTACCAGACCTTTCCCAACGCCCACAACGGCTACGGCGACTTCACCGAGCTGGAGCAGGCGAACCTCGACGACTGCGCGCAGTTCTTCGACACCTACTACGCGCCGGCCAACGCGGTGCTCACGGTCACCGGCGACCTCGAGCTGACCCGCGCCCGCGACCTGATCGAGAAGCACTTCGGCGACGTCCCGGCCCGTTCGGCGCCCGACCTGCCCTCGTTCGGCGAGCCGCCGCCCGCGGGGCAGCTGGAGTCCGAGCACATCGACCCGCACGCGCCGCTGCCCGCGCTCGCCATCGGCTACCGGATGCCCGACCCGATCGCCGAGCTGGACGGCTACCTCGCGAGCCTCGTGCTCGCCAGCATCCTCGCCGAGGGCGACGGGTCCCGGCTGCAGCAGCGCCTCGTCCTGCGCGAGCCGATCGTCACCGACGTCAACGCCGCGTGCGGGCTGTTCGGCCCGTTCGAGGCCCGCGACCCGGACACGTTCACGATCACCGCCGTGTACTCGCCGGACGTCCCCGGCGACCGCGTGCTCAAGGCGGTCGACGAGGAGCTGGACAAGCTCGCCGCGACCCCGCCGTCCGACCAGGAGATGGCCAAGGTGACCGCGCGCTGGGTCGCGGGCCTGCACCGCGAGCACGACCGGATCATCTCCCGCACGCTCGCGCTCGGCTCGTTCGAGCTGCTCTACGGCGACCCGTCGCTCGTCTACCAGCTGACCGACCGGCTGTCCGCCGTCACGCCGGCGACCGTGTCGGCCGCGGCCAAGGCGTTGCGCCCCGACTCGCGCGCGGTGCTGACCGTGTCGCCAGCAGGAGGAAACCAGTGACCACGTTCCGTACCGCGGCCGAGATCGGCAAAACCGAGCTCGGCCCCCGGCCGCTGCCCGACCTCGGCACCCTGCGCTCCGCCGCCGGACTGTCCTCTGTGGACACCGTGCTGGACAACGGGTTGCGGGTCATCGCGGTGCACTCGCCGACCGTGCCGATGGTCGAGCTGCGGCTGCGGATCCCGTTCGCCGGCACCGATCCCCGCCACGCGGCGATCGCCGAGGTGCTGGCCGCGACGATCCTCACCGGCACGGAGCGCCGGGACCGCGTCGCCATGGACACCGACATGGCGCTGGTCGGCGGCGACCTCGGCGCGGGCGTCGACCCGGAGCGGCTCTCGCTCGGCGGCAACGCCCTCGCGAGCGGCTTCGACACGATCCTCGACGTGCTGGCCGACGCGCTGACCGGCGCCGCCTACCGCGACGAGGAGGTGTCCGGCGAACGCGCCCGGCTCGTCGAGCGCATCGCCATGGCCCGCGCCCAGCCCAGCATGATCGCGCGGGAGGCGCTGCAGCGGCACCGCTACGGCGACCACCCGTTCACCCGCGAGACCCCGCAGGCCGCCGACGTCGAGACGGTCACCGTCGACGAGGTGCGTGCCATGCACCGCGACTCGGTGCTGCCGCGCGGTTCCGTGCTGGTGTTCGTCGGCGACGTCGAGCCGGACAAGGCGGTCGCCAAGATCGCGGCCGGCCTGGCCGGCTGGACCTCCGAGAAGAGTGCGGTCGAGCTGCCGGACCTGCCGGACGTGGTCGGCGGCGACCTGCTGTTCGTGCCACGGCCCGGCGCCGTGCAGTCGCAGCTGCGGCTGTCCGCACAGGCGATCACGCGCACCGACCCGCGCTACCCGGCACTGCAGCTCGCGAACCTGGTGTTCGGCGGGTTCTTCTCGTCGCGGCTCGTGGAGAACATCCGCGAGGACAAGGGTTACACCTACCACGCGCGGTCGGCACTGGAGTTCACGCCGAGCGGCGCGACGCTGCTGATCGACGCGGACACGGCGAGCGACGTGACCGCGCCCGCGCTGCTCGAGACGCGCTACGAGCTCGGCAGGCTCGGCGTCGTGCCGCCGACGGCGACCGAGGTGGAGACCGTGCGGCAGTACGCCATCGGGACGCTGCTGATCGCGACCGCGTCCCAGACCGGGCTCGCGTCGCAGCTCGCCGCGCTGGCCCCGCTCGGCCTCAGCGCCGAGTGGCTGGTCGAGCACCCGGCGCGGCTCGCGGAGGTCACGGCGGAGCAGATCGCCGACGCGGCACTGGAGTTCTTCGCGCCGACCAGGTTCACGGGTGTCATCGTCGGCGACGTGGCGCAGCTCAAGACGCTCTCCGCGCTGGGCGGCGTCGTCGAGTGAGTCGGTTCCAGCTCGCGGGGGTGCCCCGGCTCTCCCGGTCCACTGTGGACCGGAACGAGTCGGTGCGCACCGACGCGGCCCAGCTGGCGAAGCTGTGGGCGACGGGCCGGGTGATCGTGGTCGACGACAAGGGCCGCACCCCGGTCCGCGCCGGCGCGACCGAGCTGGCCACCCGGCCGACCGCGGGGGAGCTGCCGGCCGACGCGCTGTTGCTCGGTGAGCTGGACGGCGTCGGCTACTGGGCGCTGCTACACCGACCAGGAGCTGCGCGAGGGCGTGCCGTCGCCGGACAGCGCGTGGGGCCTGTGGACGGGCGCCGCGTCCGAGGACGGCGAGGAGTGGCACGACCTGCGCACCATCGGCGCGCTGCTGTCCGACACGTCGGCCGGACTGTTCACGACGGCCGTCGCGCTGACGAGCTGGCACACGCGGGCCGGGTTCTGCGGCCGGTGCGGGTCGCCGGTCGAACGGGTCAACGCGGGCTGGGCGACGCACTGCACCGGCTGCGGCCGTGAGGAGTACCCGCGTACCGACCCGGCCGTGATCTGCCTGGTGCACGACGGCGACGGCCCGAACGGCCAGCAGGTTCTCCTTGCGCGCCAACCGATCTGGCCGCCGCAGCGGTACTCGGTGCTGGCCGGTTTCGTCGAGGCGGGCGAGTCGCTGGAGGCGTGTGTCGCGCGGGAGATCCGCGAGGAGGTCGGCATCGAGGTCGCCGACATCCGCTACCTCGGCAGCCAGCCGTGGCCGTTCCCCCGGTCGATCATGGTGGGCTTCGCGGCCCGCGCCGTCGACCGGTCGGCCGACCTGGTGCCGGCGGACGGCGAGATCGAGGAGGCCCGCTGGGTCTCGCGCGCGACACTGCGCGCGGCGTTCGACAACGGCGGCGAGACCGAAGGCCTGAAACTCCCCGGCCCGACGTCGATCGCGTACCAGATGATCAAGGGCTGGGCGGTGGCGCACTGAGGTGCCCATGATGATGCCCTTGTCGAACATGACGACGGTGTAGAGCACGAACACGCGCAGCGGCAAGGGGATCGCGGTCGGCAGGTCGGCGCTCGCGGACAGCATGCCCAGCCTGCACGAGCCGATCCGCTGACCCTGGTGGTGCAGCTCCCACCGGTTGCGCCACCGGCTGAAGCGGTGCAGGTCGAACTGGTCGGACGGTCCGGAGATCGAGGCGTGTGTGCCGCTGACCCGGTCGGCCACGGCGACCAGCTGTGCCGGCGAGTGCATGGTGAACCGCTGCCGGGGGTCGCGCGTCATCCGGTACTCGGCGCCCTCGATGACGCACGGCGTCCCGGTCATCCGCGCGAACTCCGTGACGGGCCGGCCGTCCTCGGAGATCACGTAGTTGAGGTAGCCCTGCTGCGCCATCACGAGCACGGCGTCAGCTGCCCGCGCTCGCCGCGGCCGCGCCGGCGCCGGCCGCGGCCGCCTGCTGGCGTTCGAAGATCACGAGGGCGACGTACAGCACGAACACCTGCACCGGCAGCGGGATGCCCGCCGGCACGTCCACCGTGTAGTACTTGGCGAACAGGCCCCCGGCCCGGACCGGTCCGGCGGCGCCGTGGTGTCGCACCTCCCACCCCCGCCACATCGACGGCTTGATCAGCTCGATCCGGCCCACCGCCGCCGTGAAGGACCACAACCGGCCGGTCTCCCTGCCGGCGTCGGCGACGCGGCCGTTCGGGCCGGCCAGCACGAAGCGCTTCCGTCCGTCCCGCGAGACGCTGTAGGTCACCCCGTCGACGGCGAACTGGCAGCTCTCCCGCCGGTAGCGGGACAGCTCGGTGAGCGGCCGCCCGTCGTCGGTGACGTCGTAGGTCCGCTTGAACATGCCCTGCCGGCTCGCCCGCAACATGCCCAGTATTCAACCAGCGCGGCTGCGCTACCGTGTCGTCCGCACGAAACGGGGTGAGGACGTTTGGTCAGCGTGGCACGCGCGGTCGGACTGCTGCTGGGGGTGGCGGCCGACGGGGCGCTCGGCGACCCGCGCAGACGGCACCCCGTCGCGGGGTTCGGCCAGGTCGCGAAGCGGGTCGAGAAGGTGCTCTACCGCGACGACCGGCTCGCCGGCGTCGCGCACGCCGCGGTGCTGGGCGGCGGCGCGGTCGTGCTGGGGGTGCTGGTCGAACGCGTCGGCCGCCGCGGCCCGGTGCTCCAGACGCTGACGACCGCCGCGGCCACCTGGGTGGTCCTCGGCGGCCGCTCCCTCGCCGTGCAGGGCGCCGCCATCGGCCGGGAGCTGGACGGGGGTGAGCTGACCGCCGCCCGCGCACGCCTCCCGCACCTGTGCGGCCGTGACCCGAGCACCCTCGACGCGGACGCCCTCGCGCGGGCCGCCGTCGAGTCGGTCGCGGAGAACACGTCCGACGCCGTGGTCGCCCCGCTGCTGTGGGGCGCCATCGCCGGGGTGCCCGGCCTGCTCGGCTACCGCGCCGTCAACACCCTCGACGCCATGGTCGGCTACCGCTCGCCGCGCTACCGCCGGTTCGGCTGGGCCTCGGCCCGCCTCGACGACCTGCTGAACCTCGCCCCGGCCCGGCTCGCCGCCGCGCTGACGGTCGCCGGCGCGCCCGTGGTCGGCGGCTCGTGGCGCGGGGCGTGGCAGGCATGGCGCCGCGACGCCGCGGCGCACCCGAGCCCGAACGCCGGCCGCGTGGAGGCGGCGTTCGCCGGCGCGCTGGAGATCCGGCTCGGCGGCCGCACGGTGTACGCGCACGGGGTGGAGGAGCGTCCCATCCTCGGCGAGGGCCGCACCCCGGACTCGGGGCACGTGACCCGCGCGGTGGAGCTGTCGAGGGTGGTGGGCAGCCTGACCACGGCGGTCACGGTCCTGCTGGCACTGCTGCGCGGCGGCCGCCGCTGACGGTGCTCAGCTGAGGGCGTTCTCGCGGGCTTCCTCCGCGGCGATCTGCTGCGCGACCGACACGCGCCGTTCCCTCGGCGCGGCGAGTACGCCACCCGGCCGGATCTCCCGCCACGTGAAGTAGAGCCACGCCAGCAGGGCCATCACGCCGAACGTGATCCACTGCAGCGCGTAGGACAGGAACGGCCCCGCGTCGAGCTCCGGCAGCGGCAGCGGTCCGAGCACACCCGGCGCACGGTCCTCGAGCTGCAGGTACCCGGGCCGGACGTCGAGCCCGGTGGCCCGCGCGACGACACCGGAGCCGACGGCGTAGACCTGGCGACGCCCGTCCTCACCACGGGACTCGGCGCGGTCGCGGGGGTCGCGCTCGTCGGCGCGGACGCGTGCGGTGAGCGTGACCTCGCCACGCGGCGGGGCGGCGAAGTCGGGAATCTTGACGGCCTGGTCGCCCTGCACCGGCCGGACGAACCCGCGGTCGACGAGCACGACCGTGCCGTCGGTGAGCCGGAACGGCGTGAGCACCTCGGCCGCCGGCTGGCCGAGCACGGTCCGCAGCCGCGCGACGACCTCGTCGTCGGCGAGGTAGGTGCCGGTGGCGAGGACGGTCCGCCATTCGGTGTCCGGCCCGGGCCGCGTGCCGTCGGGCAGCAGCTCGTCGACGGGCGCCGGCGCGGCGCTCGCGGAGCGCGTGATGGCGTCGTTGGTCGCGGACCGCTCGGCGTGCCGCCCGAACTGCCACGGCGCGAGCAGCGTGAAGCAGACGCCGGCGAAGATCAGCACCAACGCCGTCAGCGCCAACCATCCCGGGCGAAGCAACAACCGCAACCGCACACACTCATGCTAGAGACCGGCGGGCCGCCGCCGCGGCCTGGCCGCCGTACCCGCCGCCGAACAGCACGGTGTGCACCAGCAGCGGGAACAGCTGGTGCAGCGCGACCCGCTCGCGCCAGCCGGCGGCGAGCGGCGCGGCCTCGTCGTACGCTGCGACGACACGGTCGAGGTGCGGGCAGCCGAACAGGTGCAGCATCGCGAGGTCGGTCTCGCGGTGGCCGCCGTGCGCGGCCGGGTCGATCAGCCAGACGCGGCCGTCCGCCGCCCACAGGACGTTGCCGCGCCACAGGTCGCCGTGCAGTCGCGCCGGGGCTCGGCCGGGCCGGCGAGGTCGTCGATCCGCTCGCACACCTCGGTGACCGCCGCCGCGTCGCCGGGGGCGAGCACGCCCTGGTCGACGGCGGCGCGCAGGTAGGGCCGCACCCGGTGCTCGGCGTACCACGCCGGCCAGTCCGCGCCGGTCGCGTTGCGCATCGGCGCCATGCCGATCCATGCGTCGGCGCGCCGCCCGGCCAGCGCACGCCCGAACGCCTCGGCGGCGGCCGCCGTCGCCCCTCCGGGCTCGACGGCGGTCATGACGAGCCAGGAGTCGTCGTGGCCGAGGACGTCGGGGGACCGGGACCGGCCCGGCGAGCCACCGCAGCCCGGCGACCTCGGCACTGACCACGCTCGCGGCGGCGTGCCGCTTGGCGACGACCGCCGTGCCGTCGGCCAGCGTCACCCGGTGCACCGTGCCACCGAGCGGGGTCGAGTCGCGCGTCGGGCGGCCGGTGAGCGCGGCCGTCGCGGCGTCGGCGTTCATTCGAGGTTGGCGCGGACCCACTCGAGCAGGCCCGGCATGGCGGCCTCGACGAGGCCGAGGACCTCGACGAAGCCGTCGTAGTCGCCGAAGTAGGGGTCGGGCACGTCGAGCAGGCCGGTGGCGGCGGGGTCGAAGGAGCGGAACATCCGCAGCCGGTCGTCGGACTCGCCGCGTTGCGTGAGCAGGTCGCGCAGTGCCACGTCGTGGTAGTTGTCCATCGCGAGCAGCAGGTCGGCGGACAGGTGGTCGTCGTTGATCTGCGCGGCCGCGTGGTTCGTCGGGTAGTCGTGCTCGGCGAGGACCCGCACGGTGCGCGGGTCGGCCGGGTCCCCGACGTGCCAGCCGCCGATGCCCGCGCTGGTCACCCGGACCCGTCCGTCGAGCCCGGCCCGCCGCAGCTGCTCGACGAAGACCATGGCCGCCATGGGGGAGCGGCAGATGTTCCCGGAACACACGAAGCACACATGCACGCGGAGAGTCTGCCGGATCACACCCGGGCGGCGTGGCCGGGACGCCGATCGGTTCTAGGGATGCATCCGGGCGCCCTTGACGACCTTGTCCACTGCGTTGCGCGGTCCGTGCACGGCCAGTCCCACGAGGTCGAGCGAGTCGCGCGGGACGGCCCGCACGGCCGCCCGGTTGTCCTCGTCGCCGCCGGTGGCGAACAGGTCGGCCGTGAAGATCGACATCGGCATCCCGCGGCCGAGCGCGCGGCCGTGCGCCGCGGTCAGCACCTCGGCGGACGCCTCGAACACGAGCACGGGCTGGCCGAACATGGCGAGGTAGCCGGTGCCGTCGGCGTCGGTGTACGGCTCGCCGATCAGCTCCGGTACGGCCGCGGCGACGCCGCTGACCAGGAACGCGCACACGTTCAGCCGCTGCCACACGGGCAGGTCGGCGCGGACGAGCACGGCGATCTTCGTCGGGTAGCTCATCGCGTCACCATCGACGCACGACACGGCCCCGGTCTTGTACGTTCCTCACCATGCGCCCCGAGATCACGGCGTGGCGCCCGCACGTGACCGGCATCCACGAGGTGTTCCACGCCCGGTTCACCACGCACGCGTACCCGTCGCACACGCACGACGCGTGGACGCTGCTGATCGTCGACGACGGCGTCGTGCGCTACGACCTGGACCGCCACGAGCACGGCGCGCTGCGCACCCAGGTCACGCTCCTGCCGCCGGGCGTCCCGCACGACGGCCGGTCGGCGCGGCCGGAGGGCTTCCGCAAACGGGTGCTGTACCTGGCGAACGACGCGCTCGCCGGTGACCTGGTCGGCGCGGCCGTCGACCACCCCTCGCTCGCCGACCCGCTGCTGCGCGACCGGATCCACCAGCTGCACGAGGCGCTCGGCGCCCGCACGGAGGACCTGGAGGCGCAGAGCCGGTTCGCGTTGATCCGCGAGCGCCTGCGGTGGCACCTGCACGACTTCGCCGCGGCCCCACCGGCGAGGGCCACGGTCGCGCGGAGGCTGCGGGAGCTGCTCGACGCGCGCCTGCCGGACACGCCGTCGCTCGACGAGGCCGCCGCCGTGCTCGGCGCGCACCCCGCGTCGCTGGTGCGGGCGTTCGGGCGTGAGTTCGGCATTCCACCGCACCGCTACGTCACCGGCCGCAGGCTCGAACTGGCACGGCGGCACCTGCTCGCCGGGCACCCGGCGGCCGAAGCGGCCACCCTCGCCGGCTTCTACGACCAAGCACACCTGACCAGGCATTTCACCAGGCTGCTCGGCATCGGGCCGGCCAGGTACGGAGTCGGCCGATGATCGACATCAGGCATCACGGTGACGTGGACGCCGCGCCCGACCTCGCGGACTTCGCCGTGAACGTCCGCGGCTCGGCGCCGCCGGCGTGGTTGCGCGACCGGCTCGTCGCGGCGTTGGACCGGCTCGGCACGTACCCGTCGGCCGCCGACGACCTCCGTGCGCGGGAGGCGGTCGCCGCGCGGCACGGCCGGTCGCCCGACGACGTGCTGGTACTGAACGGCGCGGCGGAGGGCTTCGCGTTGCTGCCGGTGCTGCGGCCGCGACTCGCGGCGGTCCTGCACCCCTCGTTCACCGAGCCGGAGGTCGCGCTGCGCGACGCCGACGTACCGGTGGTCCGCGTGTTCGACGGCGACCCGGTGCCGGCCGACGCCGACCTCGTCGTGCTCGGCAACCCGACGAACCCGACGTCGGCGCTGCACGCGGCGGCCACCGTCCGCGCACACGCCGTGCCGGGGCGGGTGCTGGTGGTCGACGAGGCGTTCATGGACGCCGTGCCGGGCGAACCCGAGTCCCTGGCCGGCGCGGACCTGCCCGGCCTGCTCGTGCTGCGCAGCCTCACGAAGACGTGGGCGCTGCCCGGCCTGCGCGCCGGCTACGCGCTCGGCTCGCCCGACCTGCTCGCCCGGCTCGCCCGCCACCGCCCGCACTGGCCGGTCGGCACGCTGGTGCTCGAGGCCGTGACCGCGTGCGCGTCACCGCGGGCCGTCGCCGAGGCGGCCGACGCGGCGGTCGAGCTGGCGCGGCAGCGGGAGTGGCTGACGGCCCGACTCGTCGAGCTGCCCGGCGTGCACGTGTACCGGCCGGCCGCGGCGCCGTTCCTGCTGCTGCGGGTGCGGGACGGCGAGCGGGTGCGCGCGGAGCTGCGCCGGCGTGGGATCGCCGTCCGCAGGGGCGATACCTTCCCCGGGTTGACCACTGATCATCTGCGGGTGGCGGTGCGCGAGCCGGCCCGGTGCGCCGCGCTGCTGACCGCGCTCGCCGAGCTCACCACGGAGGTACTCACGTGACGACCATCGGCGACGTCGTCGAGGTGCTCGAGGCGGCCTACCCGCCCGCGCTCGCCGAGTCCTGGGACGCGGTCGGGCTCGTCTGCGGCGACCCGGCCGAGCCGGTGACCCGCGTACTGGTGTGCGTCGACCCCGTCGAGTCCACAGTGGACGAAGCGCTGGCGGCCGGCGCGCAGCTGGTCGTCGCGCACCACCCGCTGCTGCTGCGCGGCGTGCACGGGGTGCCGGCCAGCACGCCGAAGGGCAGCCTCGTGCACCGGCTGGTCCGCGCGGGCGCCGCGTTGTTCTGCGCGCACACCAACGCCGACGCGGCCGACCCCGGCGTGTCCGACGCGCTGGCCGCCGCGATCGGGCTGACCGTGGTCGGGCCGCTCAACCCCAACGACGACGGCCGTACCGGCATCGGGCGGCTCGGCGAACTGCCGGAAGCCGAGCCGTTCGGCGCTTTCGTCGAACGGGTGGCCGCCGCGCTGCCCGCGACCGCGGCCGGCGTGCGCGGCGCCGGCGACCCGGACCGTCCGATTAGGACAGTCGCGGTGTCCGGCGGCGCCGGCGACTCCTACCTCGGGGTCGCGGCGGCGCTCGGCGTCGACGCCTACGTCACCGCCGACCTGCGCCACCATCCCGCGAGCGAGCACCTGGCGGCGGGGCACGGACCGGCGCTCGTGGACGTCGCGCACTGGGCGAGCGAGTGGCCGTGGTGCGAGCAGGCGGCGGCGATCCTGCGGGAGGTGTTCGACGGTAACGTCAGCATCACCGTGTCAACCCGTTGCACCGATCCCTGGACCGTCGCGGCCGTGTCGCCGGCGGTGCCAGGCAGAACCGGGAGGTTCCCAGGGTGAAAGCCGAACCCGCAGTGCAGCGTCGACTGCTCGAACTCGCCGACGTCGACGCGGAGCTGTCGCGCGTCGACCATCAGCGCAGAACTCTGCCGGAGCTCGCGGAGATCGCGGAGGCGGAGAAGTCGGTGCAGGCCAAGCGGGACGCGAAGATCGCGAACGAGACCGCCCTCGGCGATCTCGACCGCGAGGTGAAGCGACAGGAGAAGGAGATCGACGCGGTCCGCGCCCGCGAGGACCGCGACCGCGGGCTGCTGGCCGGCGGCACGGTCAACGCGAAGCAGATGACCGACCTCGAGCACGAGCTGCACACGTTGGAGCGCCGGCAGGCCACGCTCGAGGACGAGCTGCTCGAGCTGATGGAGCGCCGCGAGGCCGTCGAGCTGGACGGCCAGCACGCCGGCGTCGAGCTGGCGAAGGCCGAGGAGGCGATGGCCGACGCGGCGGGCCGGCGCGACCAGGCGCTCGCCGACCTGGAGACCGTGCAGGTCCGCAGGGACGCGGAGCGGGCGAAGCTGATCCCGAGCTTTCCGGAGCCGCTGCTCGCGCTGTACGAGCGGGTGCGGAGCATCAAGGGGATCGGCGCGTCGCTGCTGCGTGCGCGGCGCTGCGGCGCGTGTCGCATCGAGCTGGACCGCAGCATGATCTCGCGCATCTCCGGTATGGCGGCCGACGAGGTCGTCACGTGTGAGGAGTGCGGTGCGATCATGGTCCGCACGCCGGAATCGGGCCTGTGAGTTGAGACTGTGGTGAGGGTCGTTGTCGAGGCCGACGGCGGGTCGCGGGGCAACCCGGGGCCGGCCGGCTACGGCGCGGTGGTGTTCTCCGAGTCCGGCGCGGTCCTCGCGGAGCGGTCCGCCGGTCTCGGCGTCGCGACCAACAACGTCGCCGAGTACCGGGGCCTGATCGCGGGCCTGGAGGCGGCGGCGTCGGTCGGCGCCACCGAGGTCGCGGTCCGCATGGACTCGAAGCTGGTCGTCGAGCAGATGTCCGGCCGGTGGCAGATCAAGCACGAGGCGCTGAAGGCGCTCGCGGCGGAGGCCCGCGCGCTGGTGACGCCGTTCGAGCGGGTGACGTACGAGTGGATCCCGCGTGCGCGGAACGCACACGCCGACCGGCTGGCCAACGAGGCGATGGACGCGGCCGCGAAGGCAGAACCACCCGCGCCACCTCGCTGGTCCGGCGCCACCGGCACGCCCGTCAGGTTCCTGCTGCTGCGGCACGGGCAGACCGAGCTGTCGGGGGAGCGCAGGTACTCCGGGCTCGGCGACGTGCCGCTGACCCCGGTCGGTGAGCGACAGGCGAAGGCGGCCGGCCAGCGGTTGGCGGCCATGGACTTCACGGCGATCGTGTCGTCCCCGCTCGGCAGGGCCCGCGAGACCGCGACGGCTGTCGCGGCCGCGTCGGGCCGCGCGGTGACCGTCCACGAGGGCCTGATCGAGACGGACTTCGGCGACTGGGAACGCCTGACGTTCCAGGAGGCCGCCGCCCGCGACCCGGAGCTGCACCGCCGCTGGATCGGTGACCCCACGGTGGCCCCGCCGAACGGCGAGAGCTTCGACAAGGTCCACCGCAGGGTCCGCACGGCCCGCGACGAGCTGGTCGCCGCGCACGCCGGCGAGACGATCGTCGTCGTCAGCCACGTCACGCCGATCAAGTCGCTGCTGCGCATGGGCCTCGACACCGGTCCCTCGCTGCTGTTCCGGCTGCACCTGGACCTCGCGTCGCTGTCGATCGTGGAGTTCTACCCGGACGGCAACGCGTCGGTCCGCCTGGCGAACGACACCTCGCACCTGTCCTGACGTCACAAGGCGCGAGTCCAACGCCAGGGACCCGCGAGTCCAACGTTGGAGACCGCTGAGTTCCGCTTTCAGGACCATTGGCCCCGCCCGAATCGGCATCTCACCGGTCCCGAACGTCGGACTCACCGGTCCCGAACGTCGGACTCGCGGGGCTCGCTGGCCACGCCCGCCCCGGTGGTGATGATCGTCTTCCGGTGGCCGGGCTACCCTGGTGCCGCGGACGAGTCGGCAGGGCGGTCGCGGCGGGCACAACCCGCCGAGGAAAGTCCGGACTCCGAAGGGCAGGGTGGTTGCTAACGGCAACCCGGGGCGACCCGCGGGACAGTGCCACAGAAAACAGACCGCCTGGTGTGACCCATCAGGTAAGGGTGAAACGGTGGTGTAAGAGACCACCAGCACCCCGGGTGACCGGGGTGGCTCGGTAAACCCCACCCGGAGCAAGGCCAAGAGGGCGCCGCGAGGTGCCTGCGCAGGCGTTCGAGGGCGGCCCGTCCGAGCCTGCGGGTAGGCCGCTAGAGCCTGCCGGCGACGGCAGGCCCAGATGGATGACCGCCCATCGGTGCGCGAGCACCGTGGACAGGATCCGGCTTACATGCCGACTCGTCCGCCCACCGCAACCCGTGTCGAGACGTGACCTGGACTGGATCGGATCCGATGCCGACTGATCGGCGACGCACCCGTCGCGAACTATGTGCGCGTTAGTACGTTTCGTCCGATTGCGACGACATGGAAGCGGTATTTCCCTCGTGCTCTACTCCTCGCATACCGCACATGCCAGGAGGGCCAGCCATGGCGACGAAACAGGGCGAGCGTCGATCCGCTCCGGCGAGCCCCGCCGTCGAGCTGTTCCGCGACGTCCTTCGGGACTGGCCGACGACATTCCGTGCCGTCGTTCTGCTCGTCGTGGTCGGCCTCGCGTTCGTCTTCGTCAACCCGGCCGGCGCCGTGGCGCTGAGCGCGGCGGTGTCCGCACTCGGCCTGGCGGTGCGACGCCGCGGGGTGATCGAGGATCGAACCGGAGCCGATCCGCCCGCCTCGTCGCGTGGCGTTGCGTAATCGAGGCCTCGTCTCGGCCGCCTCGTCGCTCAACCGAGATCGAGACGTGTCGAAAAGATGGCCGATTGTGCATGAATGCCACAGGTTACGCCGTTCGGAGTAGTCCACCTGGCGTTATGACGAATACGGCACGGCAGATCTTCGTCGACCGAACGGGTTACCGCAGGCAGGTCGGCGTCGGTTGGACCTCAGCTCTCCCGCACCTACAGTTAGGAGAGCCTTCGCATGCGGGTGAACCTGATCGGACATTGGTCGAAACGGGTGGTCATGACGACTTACCAGGCCTTCTCGCCGCATGATGTGTGTGGTCAGATGGCAACTCGGAGAGCACCTAGGAGAATCGAAGTGCGGCAGATGTGGATCTACGGAGCGATGCCCGTCCACTACACATCGTGATGCCAACGTGCTCTACTCGTCTACGAACGCCAGATAACAGCGGGCCGCTCCGCGCACACGGGAGTACGACATGATCGCCATGGCCACCTTCGAGCTCGCCCAGGAAACCGGTGGTTTGGGCACGACCAACGTACGGGACTGGATCCTCAACAACCTGATCCCGCTGCTGCTGCTCGTGGTCGCCCTCCTGCTCCTCTGGCTCGGTGGCGGCAAGGGCGACAACGCGGGCGTGATGCGTCGCCTCGGTGGCGTGATCGTCGCACTGGCCATCATCGGGTTGGCGGTGACCACGGACGCGGGCAAGAACATCGGGACGTGGATCGCCGGCCTCTTCACGGGCTGAGCACCAGAGGGACATCGCGTGCGCATTCGTACTGACGACGAGGTGTACCGCGTCGATGCGGTCTGGCTGGGTCCGCCGAGGGCGACCATGCCGTGGCGGGCCCGCTATGTGGCGTGGGGCGTCGGCGTCGTCGTGTTCCTCCTGGTGCTCACGGTCGAGCGCCGGATCGGGATCTCGCTGTTCTGGGCCATCGCGTGGGGCCTCGTCGCCACCATCCTGATCACCAGGATCATCACGTCGAAGATCAGCCACGAGCGCCCGCTGAGCGCCGTGGCCTCGATGTGGATGCGTGAGCTGACCGCGCCCCGCGAGACCACCGCGGGCGAGGGCGGCGCCGTCAGCGCCGCCCGGCTCCGCGTGAGCACCGCGCCGCCCAAGCGCCGACCGAAGCAGCGGAAGCGCCAGAAGCAGCCGAAGCAGCAGACACAACCACGGACGAAACGCAGGGAGGGTGGCGTTGTTCGCACGCCGAAGCAAGCGCGCGCCTGAGTCGCACGCTCCGTTCCCGGCGGCACAACCGCCCGCCGGGGGCCGCGGCGTTCCGCAACCGCCCCAGGTCAACCGTGGCCGGCATGCCGCGCCCGAGCACGACTTACCCGCGCCGCCCGCGCCGAGACCGGTGCGGCAGCCGGCGAGCAAGCAACCGCCGCCCCGGCAGCAGCCGGCGCAGTACCGGCCGGCGGCGGACAACAAGCGCAACCGACGTCTCCCAGGGGAGCAGTCCATTCCCACGTACACCCCGTCGATCGCCGCTCGGAGCATCGACGGACATCTCCTGCGCAACGGCCACGACGTGTTCGCGTGGTACCGGCTCGCGCCGCAGCGCTGGTCGTTCCGCTCCGACTCGCAGCGCCAGGACCTCGTCGCGGCCATCGCCGGCCAGTACGCCGAGCTGCACGGCCGCTGGCTGCACCTGCGCGTCACGACCCGGCCGTACCCGATCCGCATGTGGGCAGAGGCGCACGTGCACAACGCGGTCAACCGGCTGCCGGACTCGCAGGGCGCGCTGTCCTTCGACGACTACCTGATCGGCGAGCAGCAGCAGCTGCTCGGCCGGTCGATGGCGGAGAAAGAGGTCTACCTCGGCGTCCAGGTCCAGACCCGCAACATGGTCGACCGGGCCGTCGAGCGGGCCGCGCCGCTGCTGCGCAAGATCTTCCCGGCGGCCGTGGACGCCGAGCTGCTCGCGATCGACTCCGAGGTCGAGCACCTCGACCAGGTGATCGGCTCCGCCGGCCTCGAGGGGCGTCCGGTCACCGCCGAGGAGATGTCCTGGCTGATGCACCGGTCGTGCTCGCTGGGGCTGCCGGCGCCACGCAACCTGCCGGCCGTGCCCGGCGCGGCGTGGGAGCCGGAGGACCTGGCGTCGTTCACCGACGCGGCCGACTTCCACCAGGAGCCGTACTCGCCGACCGTCACCGTGCGTGGTCGAACCGGCTCCAACGCCGGCATGACCCGGCACGTCGCGGTGCTGACCGTCGGCCAGATGCACGGGCTGCAGATCCCCGAGATCGACGACCCGTGGGTGCAGCACTCCGACCGCCTCGCGGCGTCGGTGGAGTGGTCCGCGCGGATCTACGTGCGGAGGCCCGAGGAGGTGTCCGGCGAGCTGGCGCGGCAGATGAACAAGGTCCGCTCGCAGGTTCGCCACTACACCGACGAGCACGAGCTGGAGCCGCCGCAGTCGCTGGCCCGCCAGGCGTCGCGGGTGCTGGAGATCGACGACGAGATGACGTCGGGCTTCACCGCGCTCGCCACCCGGGTCCGCTCGTGGTGGCGGCTCGCGGTGTCCGGGCCGACCGAGCGCGACGCGCTGCGGCTGGCGCAGCAGCTGCTGGAGCTGTACAAGCCGAAGGTCGCGATCGAGCACCCGGAGGCGCAGTACTCGCTGGCCCGCGAGTTCATCCCGGGCGAGCCGCTGGCGTCCTCGGCGTACCTGCGCCGCGGCTCGGTCGTGTGGGCGGCGGCCGCGGTGCCGACCGCGACCGCCGAGGTCGGCGACCGGCGCGGCATCCTGCTCGGCGAGACCTGCACGGCGACGCGGCGGCCGGTGGCGTGGGACCCGTGGATGGCGCAGGAGATCCGGGACGGCTCCGGCCTGACCGCGATGGTGGCCGGGCTCGGTGGCGGCAAGTCCTTCCTCGGCGGCGGCATCGTCTACAAGACGCTGCGGGCCGGTGCGCACTGGACGATCCTCGACCCGTCCGGTCCGCTCACGAAGCTGTGCGACCTGCCGGAGCTGCGGCCCTACGCGCGGCCGATCAACCTGCTCAACGCGCAGCCGGGCATCCTCAACCCGTACCGCGTGGTCGCCGAGCCGCAGTACGAGCACTTCGTCGAGGAGGAGGACCCGGAGCGCGCGTGGCGCCGCGAGAAGGCGCTCGCCGCGGCCACCCGGCGCCGGCTCGCGCTGGACGTGCTGACCGGGCTGCTGCCGTACGACATCGCCCGCATGCCGCAGACCAGGATCGTGCTGCTGCGCGCGGTCCGGATGGTCGGCGGTCGCGAGGACGCCGACCCGAGCCTGGTGTTCGAGGCGCTGCGCCGCGACGCGAGCGAGCACCACGAGCACGCGGTCGTGGTCGCCGACTTCCTCGACGAGATGCGTGAGCGGATGCAGCTGCTCATCCCGGAGAAGGACGCCGACCCCTACACCGAGCAGCGCGACGACCGGCTGACCGTGATGACCATGGCCGGGCTGGCGCTGCCGAAGGACGGCGTCGGCCGCGAGCACTGGACCGACGCGGAGTCGCTGGGTGTCGAGATGCTGAACCTGGCGGCCTGGCTGACGCAGCGGTCGATCTACGAGCGGCCGAAGGACACCCGCAAGGGCGTCTGGATCGACGAGGCGTTCTTCCTGTCCGAGGTGCCGACGGGCCGGGTGCTCATGAACCGGTTCGCCCGTGACTCTCGTAAATGGAATGTGCGCGTGCTGCTGTCGTCCCAGATCCCTGCCGACTTCCTGCGGATCCAGGGCTTCGTCACGCTGCTCGACTCCGTGTTCGTCGGCCGGCTGGACGACGACCAGGCGCAGGAGGACGCGCTGCGGCTGCTGAAGGTGCCGATCGGCGCCGGTTACGAGCAGGTGGTGGCGAGCCTCGGCCGCCGGCCGGGCGGAAACCGGGACACCGTGCGCGACACGGCGCCGCGTCAGTTCATCTTCGGCGACGGCGCCGGCGGGGTGGAGCGCATCCGGATCGACCTGTCCGGGCCGCACCTGGACCACCTGCGGTCGGTCATGGACACCACCCCGGACGCGCTGCGCGAGGCGGCGGCCGGCGCGGTGCTCGGCTCCGGCGCGCACGCCCCGGAGATGCCCGACGACGAGGAGAGCGAGCCGCCGCGCGACGGCTCCGTCGACGACGAGAACCGGTACACGCAGGACGACGACGAGTTCGACCTCGCGGCGGACTTCGAGCTGGGTCTCACCGACGACGACCCGAACACGGACGTGGACCCGGTCGAGCCGCCAGACGGTCCGGGCGGCTCCGGCGGGCCCGGTAACGGCAACGGAGATGGCAAGAAGGGTACGGCTGGTAAACGGGGACGGGTAGGCGCGGCATGAGCACTCGCAACCACCTGGGCAGGGTGACCACGCGAATGCCCCGCACGCCGAGCGCAGCGAGGCAGGTCGGCACAGCATGATCACGATCCTGGTGGTCGCCGCCGTGCTGTTCTATACGGCGTGGCGGCGGAAAAGACGAGGCGCGAATCTTGGCGCCGTCGCCACCCGGCGAAGGGGCCGGGTGGCTTCGTTCGTCGTCGTCACCGCGATCGTCGGCATGCAGTCGATCTTCGGTTCGCCCGCGATGGCCCAGCAGACCGACACCAGCTGCGCGCCCTTCCCGGAGCGGCCCGGCGCCGGCATGGTCGGCGCCATCGACCCGCCGCAGGGCAACGGTCTGCGTGGTGGCGAGGGCAGGGTGTCCCGTACACCGACGCGAAGTTCCCCAACAGCCCGTACCGCGACCACGGCTACGCCGGCATGGTGTGGCACGTCTACGACCCGAACTGCAAGCAGCCGCTGTCGATCACGAACCCGAGCGTCACGATCGACACCTGGGCCGGCAACGAGCTGTTCAACATCGGCAAGAACATCGTCGGCGCCACCAACTCGCTGCACTACACGCTCTACAACGGCGGCGTGCTCGGCGGGCTGAACACGCAGATCGGCGCGGCCGCGAACGCCATCTTCGACAACATCTACATGCAGCTTTTCAGCGTGTTCATGCTGGTCCTGGCCGTGTTGATGTTCCGTCAGATCTGGCGCGGCGATCTGGCCGCGGTGAGCAAGCGGACCCTGTACGCCCTTGGTGGCATGTGGCTCGCCGCGTCGACGCTGGTCCTGGTCAACAACTACGACGCGATCGACCGGCTGATTGTCGACACGACGACCGGGATCCAGAACGGCTTCGAGGACCCCAACCGCGACGACGTCCAACAGCACGTGTTGCCGAACGAGCTGCACACACGAGTGGTGTACGAGAACTGGCTGCGCGGTGAGTTCGGCAACCCGGACGATCCCAAGGCGGTGCAGTACGGCCGGCCGTTGTTGCAGGCGCAGGCCTGGACCCGCGACGACCTGGTCTCGGGCAACGACGCGAACGACCAGGCCGAGGCCGCGAAACGCGCCGAGTACGACAAGATCTACAACGACCTCGGCGCGGCGCAGGGCTACTTCGCCGGCACCGAGGGCAGCCGCACCGGCGCCGGGTTCCTCGGCTTCTTCCAGTCGATCGTGTACTCGCTGTTCCAGTTCCTGGCGAAGCTCGCGGTGCTGCTGGCCCAGCTCCTGCTGCGCATCTTCACGCTGGCCGCGCCGGTGATCGGCCTCGTCGCGCTCGTGCACCACGACATCCTGCGCAAGGTCGGCCGGGCGGTCGGCGCGGTCGTGCTCAACGTGCTGATCCTCGCGATGCTCGCCGGCATCCACTTCAAGTTCCTGCAGCTGATCTTCGGCCCGGACGTGCAGCTGTCGATGCTCACCCAGATGCTGCTGGCCGGCATCGTCACGCTGGTGTTCCTGCTGGTCGGCCGGCCCATGAAACGCATGTGGCAGATGGTCGAGCTGTCCGTCGGCGCGGTCGGCGCCAGCGTGCCGAGCGGCGGCGGGGGAGTGTTCTCCCGGTTCCGCAGGGGCCGGGGCGCGCAGGCGCAGCGTGGCCCGCAGGACGAGTTCTGGGACCAGCTGCGCGACGAGGAGCTGGCCGGCGACACCGTGGCCACCACGACCAGGGGCGGCCGCCGCCCCCGGCCGGAGGCGACGGGCCCGGTCATGGCGACCGCGGAGCGGCTCGACACCCGCCGGCCGATCGCCGGCGGCGGGACGTTCGCGCTGTCGGCCGGCGGCCGCGGTCCGGCCGGCGAGCTGGACCCGGCGATGGTGCCGTCCGGACCAGGTGGCCGCAGCGGCCCGGCCGGCGCGCTGATGGATCGCGCGCCAAGCCGGGTGGTGGACACCGCGCCGGTGGCCGACCGCGGCTGGGGCGACTGGGGCGAGGACGCGATGATCGTGCCGTCACAGGTGCCGTCGCGGCGCGTCGAGTCGACCGGCCGCTACGAGCCGACACCGGTCGCCGCGCCGAGGTCGGCGCCCCGCGCGGCCGACGTCGAGATGATCGCCGGCCGGCCGGTGCACGTGGTGTACCGGCCCTCGCGCGGACTCGAGGTGCGGGAGCAGACCCCGCGCCGCATGCCACTGCGGGACGGACCCCGCGAGACCGACGCGGTGGTGAGATGACATGCCGATCCGTACCAACCGCGGGCGCGCCGCGGTCTACCGACGCCTGTGGGGCTGGCCCATGCGCTCGCCCCGCCACCTGGCGGTCGTCGCGTGCGTGGTCGCCGTGCTCGTCATCGCGATCGGCGTCATCGTCCCCCAGCTGACCGGGTCCGCGGACAACCCGCGCGGCGGCGCCGCGGCCGAGACGACCACCAGTACCGCCACGACCGCGCCGAGCACGCCGGGGACCACGAACACCCCGGGCGTGACGGGCTCCGCGAGCCAGCTCCCGACGAGGATCACCTCCCCGCCGGAGAACCCGACGTCGGCGCCGCCGGCCCCGGCCGCGCTGGACGTCGCGGAGTCGTGGGGCAAGGCCTGGGTGACCCACCCCGAAGGTGTCAGCAACGAGGACTGGCTCGCCGACCTGCGCCCGTTCACCACCGAGGAGTGCCTCACCGAGATGGGCTCCGTCGAACCGGGGAACATCACCTCCACCAAGATCACCGGTCCGCCGGTGGCCACCAAGTCCTTCACGAGCTCCGTCGAGGTCACCCTCCCGACCGACGACGGCGACCTTCTCATCACGGTGATCGACACCCCCGACGGCTGGCGGGTGGCCTTCTACGAGCAGGTGGGCTGATGAAGAGCGCGGTGGTGGTTGGCGGACTCGTCGCCGTGGTGACAGTCGTGGTGGTCGGCGCGAGCGCGGTCACCACGGTCGTCACCCAGAACCAGCAGGCGGACCAGGCACGGGCCATGAGCATGTCGTGCAACGCGACGCTCGGCCCGATCACGGCGGGCCCGGCGGGCAGCGGCGCGATGGACGCGTCGAAGCTGACCGACGAGCAGCGCGGCAACGTGGCGATGATCATCGCGATCGGCAAGAAGCGGCAGCTGCCGCCGCTGGCGTGGCAGGTCGCGATCCAGGCCGGCATGACGGAGTCGGGGCTGCGCAGCCTCAACTACGGCGACCGGGACTCGCTCGGCATCTTCCAGATGCGCCCGTCGATGGGCTGGGGCTCGCCGTCGGAGGTCACCGACCCCGACTACGCGATCAACAAGTTCTACGACGTCCTCGAGGGGGTGCCGGACTGGGAGAAGCAGCGTCCCGGCGAGTCCGCGCAGGACGTCGAGCGCTCCGGTTTCCCGGACCGCTACCACAAGTGGGAGCCGATGGCGGCCCACCTGATCGGCAACGTCGGCCTGGTGCCGGACCCGACCGGCTGCGGTCAGGGCACCGGCCTGCTGGTGCCGGCGCCGACCAAGCAGGCGGGCGACGCGATCACGTGGGCGCTGTCCCAGCAGGGCAAGCCCTACCAGTGGGGCGCGCTGACCTCGCACCAGAACTCGTTCGACTGCTCCAGCCTGATGCTGCAGGCGTACCGGGCCGTCGGAATCACTCTCCCGAGGGTTTCTCGCCAGCAGTATCGGGCCGGCGCGATGCTGCCCGTCGAGCAGGCACAGCCCGGTGACCTGCTGTTCTGGGCCTACAACACCAGCGATCCGAACACCATCCACCACGTTGCGATGTACCTCGGGGACGGCAAGATCGTGGAAGCCCAGCAGACCGGGGTGCCGGTGCACATCCGCCCGGTCCGCTGGGGCGAGGGCGAGTTGATGGCCCAGGCCGTTCGGCCGGGCGTGTGAGAAGCAGGGGGCCACGATGACCAGGTACACGCCAGAACCGCTGCAGCCGCGCATGGGGCCGCCCGCCTCGAGCTCTCCGCTGCACGACTACCTCGGCATGCCGCACCCCGGCGTGCCGGCGGGTTACGTGGTGCTGCCGCAGGCGCTGGTGGAGGCGATGCCGCTGCCGTGGCAGCAGGCGATGGTCCAGATCCTGGCGGAGTTCCACCAGACCTTCGGCCATCTCGACTGGCCGGAGTACCGGGTCGTCCCGTCTCGCAGGGAGATGCTGGTCAACCTCGACGAGGACCAGCTGGCCGAGGTCGGCTACCTGGTGGAGATCGACGTGGACGGCGAGCTCGTCTACCGCGAACGCACCGGCAGACGGATCGAGAACCCGGAGGACACCGAGGTGCTCGTCTCGGTGCTCGACCCCATCCCGTCCCAGTACACCAACGCCAACCAGGACACCCCGCCCCGCGGCTTCCCCGCACAACAGGTAGCCCCCTGGTCCTGAGCCGCGAGTCCCCCGTTCAAACACACCGAGTCCCCGGTTCGGGCACATCGTGTCGCCGGTTCGTGTGGTGTCTGAAACGGCGACTCACTGTGCGCGGACGGGGGACTCGCGGGGTGACATGCGGGTCCGCGCGTGCCACGCTCTGATCATGGCCGACAACAACCCGGACCCAGGTTGGTACTACTGCACCAAGCACGCCACGGTCGAGCACGGTGACATCTGCAAGGCGGCGGACCGGCTCGGGCCCTACCCGGACCGTGAGACCGCCTCCCGCGCGCTCGAGATCGCCAAGGAGCGCACGGCCGCGTGGGACAAGGCCGAACGCGACTGGAACGACGACTGAGCCACCCGTCTGTCTGGCGGCCGGTAGGGTGCGCGCGTGGGCTCGACGGTCGTACGGACAGAAGGCTCCGGAGCCAGCTTCGCGCGGATCCGGGACGAGTTCGCCCTGCCCACCGACTTCCCGGACGCCGTGCTCGCCGAGGCGGCGGCAGCGGTCGACACGCCGCTGACCGGCCGCGTCGACGCCACCGACCTCCCGCTGGTCACGATCGACCCGCCGGGCGCGAAAGACCTCGACCAGGCCATGGCCGTCGAGCGCAGAGGCAACAACGGCTTCCGCGTGCACTACGCCATCGCCGACCTCGGCGCGTTCATCACGCCCGGCGGCGCGCTCGACCAGGAGGTCCGCCGACGCGGGCAGACGCTGTACCTCCCGGACGGCAACGTCCCGCTGCACCCCACGGTCCTGAGCGAGGGCGCCGCGAGCCTGCTGCCCGACCAGGTCTGCCCCGCCGCGCTGTGGACCCTCGACTGCGACGCCGACGGCGAGCTCGAGTCCGCGCTGGTCCGCCGCGCGCTGGTCCGGTCGCGGGCCCGCTTCGACTACGACACCGTCCAGGCCGCGTTCACCGCCGGCACCGCACACCCGGCCCTCGAGGCGCTGCCCGCGCTCGGCCGGCTGCGGCGCGAGCGTGCCATCGCCCGCGGCGCCGTCGAGCTGCAGCTGCCCGACCAGGAGGTCGAGCCGGACGGCCACGGGTGGCGGCTCGTGCTGCGGCCGCGCACCGACGTCGACGCGTGGAACGCCGAGATCTCCCTGCTCACCGGCATGGCCGCGGCGAACCTGATGCTCGGCGCCGGCGTCGGGGTGCTGCGCACGCTGCCGGACCCGGAGAACGGCGCGGTGAAGTGGCTGCGCCGCTCCGCGCGGTCGCTCGGCATCGCCTGGCCGAGGTCGATGGACGCGGCGGAGCTGCTCGCCGGCCTCGACCCGGACCGGCCGGAGGCGCTGGCGCTGTTCATGGACGCGACCAGGCTGTTGCGCGGCGCCGGCTACACGGTGTTCGACGGGCAGGCCCCGGAGCTGGCCACGCACGCCGGCATCGCCGCGCCCTACGCGCACGTCACCGCCCCGCTGCGCCGCCTCGTCGACCGCTTCGCCACCGAGGTGTGCCTCGCGCTGTCGGCCGGCGAACCGGTGCCCGACTGGGTGCGCGCCGCGCTGCCGGAGCTGCCCGGGCTGATGGCCGGCTCCGACGCGCTCGCCGGCAAGGTCGACAAGGCATGCCTCGACCAGGTGGAGGCCTGGGTCCTCGGCAACCGTATCGGGCAGGAGTTCGACGCGATCGTCCTGCGTGCCGACGGCACGTCCGCGGAGGTGTTCGTGACCGATCCTCCGGTGATCTCCAAGTGTGTCGGCGCCGCGCTGCCGGAAGGTGAGACGGTGCGCGTGCGTTTGACCCATGCGGACGCCGAGGCTCGCAAGGTCGTCTTCGAGCCAGCAGTTCCCGAGGAGGATCGTTGACCGACGTGACAGAGCTGACGGTGGGTGTGCTCGGTGGCACCGGACCGCAGGGCAAGGGGCTCGCGCTGCGCTGGGCCAAGGCGGGCATCCGGGTGGTCATCGGCTCCCGCAGCGCCGAGCGCGCCGCGGCGGCCGCCGCCGAGCTCGCCGAGCAGTCCGGCACCGACCTGGTGACCGGCGGCGACAACGCCGAGTGCGCGGCCACCGCGGACGTCGTGTTGGTGGCGGTGCCGTGGGAGGGCCACGGCGACCTGCTGGAGTCGCTGCGCGACCAGCTCGTCGGCAAGATCGTGATCGACTGCGTGAACCCGCTCGGGTTCGACAAGCAGGGCCCGTTCGCGCTCGCCGTCGAGGAGGGCAGCGCCGCGCAGCAGGCGGAGAAGCTGCTGCCGGAGTCACGGGTCACCGCGGCCTTCCACCACGTGTCGGCCGTGCACCTCGTGGACCTGTCGATCGCCGAGCTGGACACCGACGTGCTCGTGCTCGGCGACGACCGCGACGCGACAGACCTGGTGCGGGCGCTCGCCGACGCGGTGCCCGGCATGCGTGGCGTGTTCGGCGGCCGGCTCCGCAACGCGCACCAGGTCGAGGCGCTCACCGCGAACCTGATCGCGATCAACCGGCGGTACAAGGCACACGCCGGGATCCGGATCACGGACGTGTGATGATCGCGCTGCCACCCGGCGCGGAGCGGTGGACCGCGGCGGAGCAGGAACTGGCCGCCGCGGTGCTGTCCGGCGAGACGGTCGTGGTCAACGTGCGCAGGTCCGGTCCGCACCGGCGGCTCGTGCCGTGGCTCGTCGAGGCCGGCCTGCTCACCTATGTCGGCCACGCCGGCGCCCGGCACGCGTGGCCGGAGTCGGACTTCGCCAACCCGTTCGTCGGGCTGCGCGACGTCGACCGCGAGACGATGGTCGCCAGGTACCGGGAGTGGCTGCACGGCCGGCCGGCGCTGCTGCGCCGGATCCCGGAGGAGCTCGCGCACCGGGCGCTCGGGTGCTGGTGCGCGCCGGAGTCGTGCCACGCGGACGTGCTCGCCGAGGAGTCGCGGAATGCTGATCGACGACCTGGGTGAGCCCGTGCCCCTGTCCGGGGTGCCGGCGCGAGTGGTGAGCCTGGTGCCGTCGCTCACCGACGCCATCGAGACGAGCAGGCCCGGCACGGTGGTCGGCGCGACCGACTACTGCACCCATCCCGGCTCGCTCGACGTGCCGCGGGTCGGCGGCTCGAAGTACCCGACGGTCGACGCGGTGCTGGCGCTGCGGCCGGACCTGGTGGTGGCGAACGTGGAGGAGAACCGGCCGGAGGACGTGGCCCGGATCCGCGCGGACGGCATCCCGGTGTGGGTGACGGCCGCGGCGGCGACCGTGCCGGACGGTCTCGGCTCGGTGCGGCGGCTGCTCACCCAGGGCCTCGACCTCGAGGAGCCGGACTGGCTCGTCGAGGCGGAGGACGTGTGGCGGTCGCCCGTGCCGGTGTGGGCGCGGGCGGTCGTCCCGGTCTGGCGCCGGCCGTGGGTGGTGCTCGGCAGGGACACCTTCGCGGGGGACGTGCTGTGGCGGCTCGGCGTGGCGAACGTGTACGCCGACGCCGGCGAGCGCTACCCGCGGCCGCCGCTCGCCGAGCTGAACGCTGCGGGCGCCGATCTGGTGGTGCTGCCGGACGAGCCGTACGAGTTCACCGCGTCCGACGGCCCGGAGGCGTTTCCCGGCCTGCGGTACGCGCTGGTCAACGGCCGCGAGCTGACGTGGTGCGGCCCGTCGCTCGCGGCGGCGCACCCGACGCTGACGGCGGCACTCAACTTGGTCTAGACCAGTGGGGTGATGTACGGCACAATGATGCGTGAGGCGGCCTCCCGGGACCCCCTGCTGACCGGGGGGTCGCCTTTGTCATTCCCCGTCACGGCCGGAACTCGTCGGTCGCGTCGAGCAGTGCGGGGAGCATGCCGAAGTCGCTGATCGCGTGTCCGGCCCTCGGCAGCAGGATCAGCTCGGCGTCCGGCCAGGCCCGCTGCAGCTCCCACGCCGAGACGGGCGGGCACACCACGTCGTAGCGGCCCTGCACGATGCGTCCCGGAATGCCGGCGAGCTTGCCGGCGTCGCGGAGCAGCTGGTCTTCGTCGAGCCAGCCCGCGTTGCCGAAGTAGTGCAGCGCGAGCTTCGCGAACGCCACCGCGAACCTCGGGTCGGCGTAGGTCGCGACCAGGCCCGGGTTCGGCGTGAGCGACACGATCGAGCCTTCCCAGTTGCTCCACGCGGCGGCGGCGGTCGCGGCGGTGGCCGGGTCGTTGACCAGGCGCCGGTAGCCGTCGAGCATGTCGCCCTCGGGCACCAGCGACGAGAACGCCGCCCACTCCTCGGGGAACAGCGCGCCGGCGCCGCCGCGGTAGAGCCAGTCCAACTCGGTGCGGCGCAACAGGAACACGCCACGCAGGATGAGCTCGGTGACGCGCTCGGGGTGCCGTTGCGCGTACGCCAGCGCGAGCGTCGCGCCCCACGAGCCGCCGAACACCTGCCAGCGGTCGACGTTCAGGTGCTCGCGCAGGAGCTCGAGGTCGCCGACGAGATGCCAGGTGGTGTTGTGCTCGTCCGGGTCCACCGTGGCGACGTGCGGGACGCTGCGGCCGCAGCCACGCTGGTCGACCAGGACGATCCGGTAGGCGGCGGGGTCGAAGAACCTGCGCTGCAACGGGGTCGTGCCGCCGCCGGGGCCGCCGTGCAGGAACACCACGGGCTTGCCGTCCGGGTTGCCGCTGACCTCCCAGTAGATCTTGTGCCCGTCCCCGACATCGAGCATGCCGTCCGCGTGCGAGTCGATCGCCGGGTAGAAGAAGCGCATGCGCCAAGTGTTGCCGACGCCTAGGTTCGAGGTATGGCAACCGTGCAGTTCGGCGAGGAGACCTCGAAGCGGGGCGAGTTCGTGCGGCAGGCGAACCGCTTCACGGACCGGATCACGGCGGACGGGTCGACGGGGTGGCGGGCCGAGCCGGGCCGGTACCGGCTGGTCGTGAGCCTCGCCTGCCCGTGGGCGCACCGCGCGGTGATCGTCCGCGGTCTGCTGGGGCTGGAGGACGCCATCTCGCTGGCGGTGGTCGACCCGATCCGCGACGACCGTGGCTGGCGGTTCACGCTCGACGAGGGTGGTCGGGACCCGGTGCTCGGCATCGAGTACCTGTCGGAGGCGTACCTGGCGACGGACCCGTCGTTCGCGGGCCGGTTCACGGTGCCGTCGATCGTCGACGTGGCGTCCGGGCGCGTGGTCACCAACGACTACCCGCGGATCACGCTGGACCTGTCGACGCAGTGGCGCGAGTTCCATCGTTCCGACGCGCCCGACCTGTACCCCGAGGCGCTGCGCGAGGAGATCGACGCCGTCATCGAGCCGATTTTTCGGCACGTCAACAACGGGGTCTACCGCTGCGGTTTCGCGAACAGCCAGGAGGCGTACGAGGACGCGTACGACTCACTGTTCGCCGAGCTGGACCGGTTGTCCGAGCGTCTGTCCACGCAGCGGTACCTGGTGGGGGACCGGATCACCGAGGCCGACATCCGCCTGTTCACGACGCTCGTCCGCTTCGACGCCGTCTACCACGGGCACTTCAAGTGCAACCGGAACAAGCTGGCGGAGATGCCCGTGCTGTGGGCGTATGCCAGAGACCTGTTCCAGACTCCCGGGTTCGGCGAGACCGTCGACTTCGACCACATCAAGCGGCACTACTACGCCACGCACGAAGCCATCAACCCGACGCGCATCGTGCCGAAGGGCCCGGATCTGACGGCGTGGGAGACGCCGCACGAGCGGGGCTGAGCGCGGAGCCGCGGGTGGCGGCGTGGCCGCTGGCCCCCTCGAACCAAGCTACGGCACACCCCCGACACAAACCTGCCTCCAACCTCCGCGAACGCCGAACCTGTGGACAACCGTCCGCCTGTGGACAGCTGCCCGCCCGCCACCCCGACGTCGCCAAGAACTGTCACCCGTTGCCCGTAGGCTGGACAACGGGGGCCGGAGGCCAACGGCCGCGCAGGCACCCCAGCCTGTGGACAACCCGCCCCGACGCCGCCAGAACTGTCGGTCCCAGTCCGTAGGCTGGAATCCGGGGGCCGGAGGCCTACCCCGGCAGCAACCAAGCCAGGTCGAGGTGCCGTGCGGCGAGCCGCGGCTCGCGAGCGGCGGTAGCCAACCGCAGTCCGGCCGCCTCCGCGTCCGCGAGCACGTTCGCCGGCACCGGGTCCCGCCGACGCAGCAACACAGCCAACGCCGACAGCACCTGACGCTCCGCAGGGGTGTGGATCATTCCGGTCCTCCGCCAAGGTTGGTCAATCTGCGTCGCAGCTCGTCGAGGCAGCGGCGACGGGTACGGCCGATGCTGCTGACCTGGATGCCGAGCGCGCGGCTGAGCTGCACGTACGTCAGCTCCGGCGCGTGCGCCAGCAGTCCCAGCAGCTGCCGGCACCGGTTCGGCAGCTCGCCGAACGCCTGCCACAGCAGCCGGTCGCGGGCGGTGCGCAACAGCGCGGGCTCGGGCCCGGCGCGCGACGGGTCGATGTCGCACAGCGGCACCTCGCGCCGCCCCTGCAGCAGGATGCGCAGACATTCGCGCCGGGCGGTCGTCGCCAGCCACCCGGCCAGCCGGTCCGGGTCGCGCAGTCGCGGCAGGTGTTCGGCCAGCGCGATCCACGTGTTCTGCGACGCGTCGTCGGCGTCGGCGCCCGCGAGGCGGTGCGCCCTCGTCACCGCCCACACGAGCGCCGCGTGCCGGGCGACCAGCTCGCGCCAGGCATCGCGGTCGCCGACTCGGGCGCGGGCGACCAGGTCATAGCCGGACGTAGTCATCACATCTCCCTGCGTGTCGGAAGCTGTGACGACGCGCGGGGGCGGATGGAGCCAACTGCCACCCGAAATGAGTAGGACTACGCGCCGCCCCACGGAACGACAGATCCGCCCGCGGCCGGTGCGGGCCGCGGGCGGATCTCTCGGCACTCAGTGGAAGACGTGCTCCGGCGCGGGGAACTCACGCCCGCGGACCTCGTTCGCGAACTGCTCCACGGCGCCCTTCATGACACCGGCCATGTCGGCGTACCGCTTGACGAACCGCGGCGCCTTGCCCTGCCGCAGCCCCATCATGTCCTGCCACACCAGCACCTGCGCGTCGCAGTCCGGGCCGGCGCCGATGCCGATCGTGGGGATCGCCAGCTCGTGGGTCACCCGCTTCGCGGCTTCGGCCGGCACCATCTCCATGACGACCGAGAACGCGCCGGCCTCCTGCAGCGCGACGGCGTCCTCGACGAGGTCGGCCGCCGCGTCGCCCCGGCCTTGCACCCGGTAGCCGCCGAGGTTGTGCTCGCTCTGCGGCGTGAACCCGATGTGACCCATGACCGGCACACCTGCGGTGGTGATCGCCTTGACGTGCGGCGCGAACGCCCGCCCGCCCTCCAGCTTCACCGCGTGCGCGCGGCCTTCCTTCATCATCCGCACCGACGTGGCGAGCGCCTGCTCCGGCGACAGCTGGTACGAGCCGAACGGCAGGTCCGCGACGACCAGTGCCCGCTTCACCGAACGGGTGACCGCCCGTACGAGTGGCAACATCTCATCGACCGTGACCGGCAGCGACGACTCGTAGCCGTAGACGTTGTTCGACGCGGAGTCGCCGACCAGCAGCACCGGGATCCCGGCCTCGTCGAACAGCTCGGCGGTGTACATGTCGTACGCGGTGAGCATCGGCCACGGCTCGCCGCGCTCCTTGAGCTCACGCAGGTGGTGGATCCGCACGCGCTTCGCCGGCTTGGCGGGGGTGCTGGGTCCCGTGCCGTACGGCGCGGCCACCTCAGGATTCGATGCTGACGTCATTGTCGACCGTCCTTCCCTCGAGGCCCACGTGCGCGGGTCCCCGGGTATTCGTGGATGGCTTACCAGCTCAGCGTCGCACCAACTCGGCGCTGGCACAGCGGCGTGCGACGAGCTTCACACGGCCGCGCGACGGCGGTGCGAGCATGGCGCAACCAAACTTTCCGTGCAGCGCCGTTGACCAGCTGTGCAGCACGTGCCACCCGCGTCGTCGCGGTGCGTCCGACCAGGCATGACGAGAACGATTCCGGTGCTGGCGCTGCTCGCGGGCGCCCTCATGCTGACCGCGTGCACGAACGACATGACGACCGGCGCGCCCACCGTCACGGCGACGGTCACCGAGACGCAGGATGCCGGGTCGACCCCTGACTCGACCGCCGGTTCGGACGCCGGTTCGGACGTCGATCCGCAGCCGTGTGACTCGGTGCACGTCGAGGCCGCGGTCGCGCCGGGGGAGGGGCCGGGGCCGGACGTGTGGCTGACCGCGGTCGTGGTGACGAACCTGGGTCCCGACGTGTGCACGCTCGACGGCGTGAGCGAGCTGGAGTTCTTCACCGGCGGTGACGGCCGGCCGCTCGAGATCCAGCAGGTCACCTCGGACGACGGCGTGCCGGCGGACCTGGTCGTGCTCGGCGTGGAGGACCAGGCGGCGATGACCGTGACCTATCCGACCGCGCCGGAGGACAGCGCCCCACCGGACTGTCTGGTCGGTGCCGCGCGAGTGCAGATCATGCTTCCGGGTGACCTCGACCCGGCGTCGGCGGAAGGGTGGCTACCACCGGTGTGCGGCGCGGTGGCCGTGACACCGTGGTCCTTCGGCGGCGCGCCGGGCGTCGAGCCGAACTAACGTCGCACCCCGACAGTTCCGCGGCGCCGCGATCCGGACCGCGGCGCCGCGGCCAGGTCCCGACTCGGCTCGCGCCTCAGCGGCGACGCCTCCGGCCCCCGGTATCCAGTCTGGTGCAGAGGGCCGACAGTCGCGGCCGCAGAGCACCATCCCAGGCCGAGTTGTCCACAGGTGCGGCGGTTGTCCACAGCCCGCAGCCCAAGGCCCGAAACTGTCGGTCTCGTGCCGTAGCGTGGTTCGAGGGGGCCAGCGGCCAGCCGCCCTACTTGCCCTCTCGCCAGGCGTTGGTCATCGGCAGGCGACGATCCCTGCCGAAGGCCTTGAAGGAGATCTTGGTGCCCGGCGGGTACTGCCGCCGCTTGTACTCGGCGCGGTCGACCATCCGCAGCACCCGGTCGATGAGCTCCGGCGCGAAGCCGGCCGCGAGCAGGTCGTCGTAGCCGCGGTCGCCCTCGATGTAGTCGTCCAGGACACGGTCCAGCAGCTCGTAGTCCGGCAGCGAGTCGGAGTCCATCTGGCCCGGCCGCAGCTCCGCCGACGGCGGCTTCTCGATCGAGTTGGGCGGAATCGGCGCCGTGCCGCCCTGCTCGTTGCGCCAGCGCGCCAGCTCCCACACGAGCGTCTTCGGCACGTCCTTGATCGGCGCGAAACCGCCGACCGCGTCGCCATAGATCGTGGAGTAGCCGACGGCCAGCTCGGTCTTGTTGCCGGTCGCCAGCACCAGATGGCCGTGCTGGTTCGACAGCCCCATGAGCGTCACGCCGCGACACCTGGCCTGCACGTTCTCCTCGGCGAGCCCGGTCAGCCCGAGCTGCTCGACGAACGCCGCGACCATGTCCGCGATCGGCTGCTCCTGGTAGTGCAACCCGGTCCGCTCGGCCAGGTCCGCCGCGTCGGAACGCGAATGCGTCGACGAGTACACCGACGGCATCGAGACCCCGTGCACCTGCTCGGCCCCGAGCGCGTCCACCGCCAGCGCGGCGCACACCGCCGAGTCGATCCCGCCGGACAAACCGAGCACGACCGACGAGAAACCGTTCTTCCGAACGTAGTCGCGCAACCCGAGCGACAGCGCCCGCCACATCTCTTCCAGCTCGGACAGCGGCTCGAAGGCAGCGGGCAGGTCCACCGGGGGATAGGCCGGCAGCGCCACGTCCGACAACGTCACGCGCCGCACCGAGAAGCCTTCGATGTCACCCGTCCGGGTCTCGGCGTCACCCGGGACGTCCAGGTCCATCACGGTGAGGTGCTCGACGAACTGCGGCAGGCGCGTCAGGAGCTCGCCGGAGGACGACACCACCATCGAGTCGCCGTCGAAGACGAGGTCGTCCTGGCCGCCGACCATGTTGACGTACACCAGCGGCGCGTTCGCCTCTGCGGCCCGCCGTGCCACGAGCGGCAGCCGCACGTCGTCCTTGTCCCGCTCGTACGGCGACGCGTTCGGCGACACCACCAGGTCGACGCCCGCGGCGCCGAGCGCGGCGATCGGCCCGCCCTCCTGCCAGATGTCCTCGCAGATCACCAGACCGACCTCGACGCCGTGCAGCCGCACGATGTCCAGCGTGTCGCCCGCCTTGAAGTACCGCCGCTCGTCGAACACCCCGTAGTTCGGCAGGTGGTGCTTGAACTGCGTCGCCACCACGCGCCCCTCGTACAGGACCGCCACCGCGTCGCGCGGCCCGACCGCGTCCCGGTCCAGGTAGCTCACGACCGCCGCGACCGAACCGTGGCCCGCTTCGGACAGCCGGGCCGCCAGCGTCGACAGCGCCTGGCGGGACGCGGCCGCGAACGACTCCCGCAGCGCCAGGTCCTCCACCGGGTACCCGGTCAGCACCATCTCGGGGAACACCACGAGATGCGAACCCTTCTCCGCGGCCCGAGCGGTCCACGACGCGACCAGCGACGCGTTGCCGTCCAGGTCGCCGACGGTGGCGTTCACCTGCGCGAGGGCGATGCGAAGTTGTGGCATGGCACCATCCTCACACGTGTCGGAGCGCAGCTTGCGGAGCGACCATCGTTTTTGCCTCAGAGGCGAAAAGTCAGCGGCGTGACCCGCCTCGCACCTTCTTGATCATCGCGCGGACCCGCTGGAGCGCCTGCTCGGCGTCGGTGTCGAACGGGTTGTCGTGGACCATGTACGTCCACGTCGACGTCGGCCGCCGCAGCCCGTCCGCCGCGAGGTCGACGCCGTCCTCGGTGATCGAGATGGTCTCGAACGTCTCCGCCGCCCGCTCCGAGATCTCGTCCGGCATCTTCCGGAACTCGGGGATCGCGGTGCGGTGGAACTCGTCGATCGGCGTCTCCTTGGCGAGCGCGCGCAGGTGGATCGTCTCCCGCACGTCCGTGAGGAACGCGAGGTGCTCGGTCCACCGCTGGTCGAGGTGGTACAGCATGATCTGCCGCGCCGCGTCCTCGAGCACCTTCTCGTCGAGCTCGTCGGACAGCTCCTCCCACCGCTCCGAGCGCACGGCCGCGAGCGAGGTCGCCGCGAGATCGGTGGTCAGCAGCTCGTCGCGGTACTCGAGCAGCGCCTTGCGCTGATGCTCGATCAGCCGCGTGTAGCGCCAGGTGTTGCGGTGGATCTCCAGCTGGACGCCCTCGGACACCTTCTGCGCGTGGTCGACGAACCGCCGCGTCGTCGGGTCGAGCAGACGCCCGGGGTCCTCGTCGTCGTCCGGCTCGGCGCCCGCGGTGGCGTCCGGCGCGTACTGCACGACCTGCTCGTCGCCGAGGCTCGCGAACATGATCGAGCCGCCGGGGTCGCCCTGCCGGCCGGAGCGGCCGCGCAGCTGGCCGTCGAGCCTGCTCGACGGGTAGTGCCCGGTGCCGATCACCAGCAGTCCGCCGAGGTCGGCGACCTTGTCGTGCTTGTCGGCGTCGCCGCTCTCGGTGCCGCCGAGGCGGATGTCGGTGCCGCGGCCGGCCATCTGCGTCGACACGGTGACCGCGTCGTACGCGCCGGCCTCGGCCACGATCGCGGCCTCCTGGGCGTCGTTCTTCGCGTTCAGCACCACACACGGCACGTCGGCCTCGGCCAGCAGCTTCGCGAGCCGCTCGGACTCCGCCACGTCGCGCGTGCCGATGAGGATGGGTCGGCCGGTGGCGTGCGTCGCGGCGATCTCGGCGACGATCGCCGTCTCCTTGGCCTCGACCGTGTCGTACAGCCGGTCGTCCTCGTCCTTGCGCACGCACGGCGTGTTCGGCGGGATCACGGCGACCCGCAGCTCGTAGAACTCCCGCAGCTGCTCGGACACCGCGACCGCGGTGCCGGTCATGCCGCACACCGTGTGGTAGCGGCCGATCAGGCCCTGGACGCTGATCGAGTCGAGGACCTCGCCGCTCTCGGTCGGCCGCAGCCGCTCCTTGGCCTCGACCGCAGCCTGCAGCCCGTCGGGCCAGCGCTGCCGCAGCGCGATCCGGCCGCGGGAGCTGTTGATCAGGTGCACCTTGCCGTCGCGCACGATGTAGTCGACGTCCCGCTCGAGCAGCGCGTGCGCGTGCAGCGCGGCGTTGACGGCCGCGAGCCGGTCGCTGTGCTCGCCGGAGTAGAGGTCCACGCCGCCGAGCGCCTTCTCCACGTGCTTGGCGCCGCGCGTGGTCAGCCACGCGTTGCGGCCGTCCTCGTCCTTCTCGAAGTGCTGGCCGGGCTTGAGCGTCCGGACGATCTTGGCGACCTCGGGGTCGCTCTGCGAGTCGTCCGACGAGCCGGCCAGCACCAGCGGCACCTTGGCCTCGTCGATCAGCACGGAGTCGGCCTCGTCGACGAGCACCACGCCCGGCTCGCGGCCGACCATGTCGTCGACCGACGTGCACAGCCGGTCGCGCAGGACGTCGAAGCCGATCTCGCTGACCGACCCGTAGGTGACGTCGGCCGCGTACGCCGCACGCCGCTCCTCCTGCGAGGACGTCTGGTCGACCCAGCCGACGCTCACGCCGAGCAGCTTGTAGACCGGCCCCATCCAGTTGGCGTCGCGGCGCGCGAGGTAGTCGTTGACCGACATGACGTGCACCGGCTTGCCCTGCAGCGCGTACCCGGCGGCCGCGAGCGCGCCGGCGAGCGTCTTGCCCTCACCGGTCGCCATCTGGACGATGTGGCCGTCGAGCAGCTCCATCGCGCCGAGCAGCTGCACGTCGAACGGCCGTTCGTCGAGCGCCCTGCTGGCGGCCTCGCGGCCGAGCGCGCACAGCTCGATGAGTTCCTTCTCAGAGAAGTCACGGAAGCCGGGCTCGTCGCCGTCGCGCCGCAGCTTGCCGGCCGCCTCGGTCAGCTCCTCGTCGGAGAGCTCGCCGACCTTCTTCTCCCGCCACTCGATCGAGGTCAGCAGCCCCTCGTACCGGGAGATGTCGACGGTGGCCGGCCGATCCAGGAACCGGCTGAAGCCGGCCTTCACGCGCCGCATGAACGCCGCCACCGACGCTCACCTCCTCGCTCGCACTCGCTTGACGTGTTCGCCTGCCCTGCACGGTAACGGTGAACCGGGGTCGGTGAGTTCCGACCGGTGAAACCGTGAATGGCAGGATCACGGACGTGACCAGACGCCGGCACGCCATCGTGACTGCCTCTATCCTGCTCGCTCTCGTCGCGGCGGGGTGCACGACCTCCGTGGTGGGGACGCCGGGACCGAAGCTCCCGTTCAAGGAGAGCCACGATCCGGTGGGTCCGGTGCCGCAGGGACTGGACCGGTTCTACACCCAGGAGCTCACCTGGGAGAGCTGCGCGGACTACGGGAAGACCGACTTCGACCGCGAGGCCCTCGACGCGGACGGCCTGCAGTGCACGCACCTGACCGTGCCCCTGGACTACGCGAAACCGGACGGCGAGACCATCCGGATCGGGGTGGCGCGCAGACCGGCGAAGTCGCGGACGGACCGGGTCGGCGCGCTGGTCGTCAACCCGGGCGGGCCCGGCGTGGCGGGCCTCTCGACGGCGGCGTCGCTCGCGGACGCCAACGACACCCTCGCCGACCGCTTCGACTTCGTCGGCTTCGACCCGCGCGGCATCGGGTCCAGCGAGCCGAACGTGGAGTGCCTGACCGACGAGGAGATGGACGCCGAGCGCGCCGACGACGACGAGCTCGACGTGTCGGCGGCCGGCGTGGCCAAGCTGGACGCCGAGGCGAAGGAGTTCGCCGCGACCTGCGCGGAACGCACCGAGCACGGCGCGGAGATGCTCGCGAACATCGGCACCAGGGACGTCGTGAAGGACATGGACGTCCTGCGGTCCGCGCTCGGCGACGAGAAGCTCAGCTACCTCGGCTACTCCTACGGCACGCGGATCGGCAGCACGTACGCGGAGACGTTCCCCGACAACGTGCGCGCGCTGGTGCTCGACGGCGCGCTCGACCCGTCGAAGAGCGCGGTCGACGAGGTCGTCGACCAGGGCAAGGGCTTCCAGAAGGCGTTCGACGACTTCGTGGCGTGGTGCGTGAAGCGGGACGACTGCGCGCTCGGGAAGGACCCGAACGCGGCGCTGAAGAACTTCCAGGACCTGGTGCGTCCGCTCGGCGAGAACCCGGTCGAGGTCGGCGACGGCAGGCGGCTGTCGTACGAGGACGCGACCACCGCCGTGGTGCAGGCGCTGTACTCCGAGCAGCTGTGGCAGCACATGAACTCGGGACTGAACGAGCTGAAGCAGAACGAGGGCGCGACGCTGATGTCGCTGGCCGACATCTACCTGGAGCGGGACCCGGACGGGAGGTACTCGACCACGCAGGACGCGTTCGTCGCGGTCCGCTGTGTCGACGACCCCCGGGTGACCGACCCGAACCAGGCGCTCGCGCTGAGCCGCGAGTACAAGGCGGCGGCGCCGTTCCTCGACGACGGCAACCCGCCGGCGCCGGTGCTCGACCCGTGCGCGTTCTGGCCGGCGCCGAACACGGGCGAGCCGCACCTGCCGTCCGTGCAGGGGCTGCCGAAGGTCCTGGTGGTCTCGACGACCGGTGACCCGGCGACCCCGTACGACGCGGGCGTCGCGCTGGCGAAGGCGCTCGGCGGCGGCCTGCTGACCTACGAGGCGACCCAGCACACGGTGTTCCTGCAGGGCAACGAGTGCGTGGACACCGCGGGTGCGGAGTACCTGACGGACCTGAAGCTGCCGGCCGAGGGCACGCGGTGCAAGCCGTGACGCGACAGAACATCCTCATCACGGGAGCGAGCGCGGGCATCGGCGCCGAGCTGGCGCGGCAGTACGCGGCGAAGGGCCGGACGCTGGCACTGTGCGCGCGCCGGCAGTCCTCGCTCGAGGAGCTGCGTGACTCGCTGCCCGACGCGAAGATCCTGGTCAAGCCGCTGGACGTGACGGACCACGACGCCGTGTTCACGGTGTTCCGGGAGTTCGCCGACGAGCTGGGTTCGCTCGATCGGGTGATCGTGAACGCGGGGATCGCCAAGGGTGAGCCGATCGGCTCCGGCGGCTTCCACGTGAACCGCCAGACCGCCGAGACCAACTTTCTCGGCGCGCTGGCGCAGTGCGAGGCGGCGATGGCGGTGTTCCGCGAGCAGAACGCCGGGCACCTGGTGGTGATCTCGTCGATGGCCGCGCTGCGTGGCCTGCCGGGCAACGGGACCACGTATGCGGCGACGAAGTCGGCGGTGGCCCTGCTGGCGGAGGGGATCCGCGTCGACGTGGTCGACACCCCGATCAGGGTGACGACGATCCTGCCGGGCTACATCCGGTCGGAGATGAACCCGAAGCCGGGCCCGCTGATCGCCGACACGGTCCCGGCGGTGCGCGCGATGGTGACGTCCATCGAACGGGAGCCGAGGCGCGCGTACTCGCCGCCGTGGTGGCGGCTGCTGGCGCCGGTGCTGGCCCACCTGCCGGCACGACTGCTGAAGAAGGCCGCCTGAGGGTCGACCCACCGCGCCACCGACCCACCGACCCACCGTCACGGTGCGAACCGACGGCCGGAGTTGTCCACAGCCCATTTCATCGCACACCGAACCTGTCGGTGCCCTGCCGTAACGTCGAACCCGGGGGCCGGAGGCCAACCCCGCCAACGCCGCCGCCGCGGCGCCTCACACCTCGGCGGCCACCGCGCGTCGCCGCCCACCGATGCACAGCGCGAACAACGCGCCCACCACACACACCACCGCCGTGATCGCGAAGATCTCGCTGTACTGCGTCAGCAGCGCCTCGTTCACGGCCCGCCGGTACACGGCCATCTCCTGCGCGACCTGCGCCTCCGACTTCCCGAACGGCAGCGGCGTGTCCAGCGACGCGGTCAGCTCGTGGAAACGGTGCAGCCCGAACGCGGCCAGCGCCGCGACCCCGACCAGCATCCCGGTCATCCGCGCCACCACCACACCCGCGGCGGCCACCCCGTGCTGCACGGCCGGCACCATCCGCAGCGCGGCCGCCGACAGCGGCGCGATCACCAGCCCCAGACCCAATCCGGTGATCACCAGATCGGTGTCGAGCCGAGGCAGCGACACGAACCCGAGCGAGTGCCGCGCGGACAGCACCTCCACCGGCCACCCCGAGATCAACAGGAACCCGAACGCCGCCACGAGCAGCCCGGCGAACGCCGGCCACCGGTCCCCGAGCCGCCCGGCGAGCCAGCCCCCGACGAGCGCGCCGACCGGCAGCGCCACGAGGAACCGGACCAGCAGCAGCACGCTCCCGTTGTCGTCCCGCCCGAGCAGTGTCTGGGCGAAGAGATCCACGTTGACCAGCGTCACCATCAGCGCGGCGCCGGCCGCGAGACTCGCGCCCAACGCCGCGAGGAACGGCCCGAGCCGCACCCCGCGCGTGTCGATCAGCCGCGTCTTCGCCCGGAACTCCCACGCGAGGAACGCGGCGAGCGCCACCGCGGCGCCGATCAGCAGCGGCACGCCCCAGCTCGGCAGCACCTGGTTGCGCGGGTCCGGGTTGTACAGCCCGATCACCAGCAACCCGAGCATCACCGCGAGCAACGTCGCGCCGACGATGTCCACCTTCGGGCGTTCCCCGGTCGGGTCACGGCGAGCCGGCACGGTGAACTGCACGGCCACCATCGCGATCACCGCGAGCGGCACGTTCACCCAGAACACCCCGCGCCAGCCGGCCACCGCCGCGATCGCGATCCCGTACAGCGGCCCGAGCACACTGCCCAGCTCCTGTGCGGCGCCGACCGCGCCGAGCACTGCCGTCCGCCGCGCGGCCGCCCACAGGTCCGCGGCCAGCGCCATCGTCACCGGCAGCAGCGCGCCGCTCGCCACGCCCTGGATCACCCGACCGGTGACGAGCGTGCCGAGGTCGCCGGCGATCGCCGTGACCACCGACCCGACGAGGAACCCGAGCAGGCACGCCTGCAGCAGCAGCTTGCGGCCGAACCGGTCCGACGCCTGCCCGAGCAGCGGCATCGCGGCCACGTAGCCCAGCAGGTAACCCGTCACCACCGGGGTGACACGCTCGAGCCGGTTCAGCGGTATCTGCAGGTCGTCGATGATCTGCCGCAGCACGCTGACCACGACGTACGTGTCGAGCGCGCCGAGCAGCACGGCCAGGCCGCCGGCGCCGATCGCGACCGCGCGACTGCGGCCCCGCGTCTCGACCAACGTCACTGCGGCGCCGTGATCGTGACCTGCTTGTCGATGTCCGACAGCGTGACGTCGACCGTCGGGTCGCCTTCGCCGGGCACTCGCACACTCGCCTTCACCGGCTGGTGCTCGCCGTCCTGCCGCAGCCAGAAGGTGATGTCGACGTCGGAGTCGATGCCCGGCACGAGGCTCGACACCACGTCCTTCGTGACGCGGCCGGTGACCTTGTAGGTCGCCGTGCCCTCGATGTCCTCGGTGCCCTCCGTCTTCGGGTTCTGCACGCTGGCCAGCACCTTCGCGATGCCGCGGTCCGGGTCGAGGATCGCGGCCGGGTCGTACAGGTTGCGCACCAGCGACGCGGGCAGCTGCTGGTAGTCGCCGGTCGGGCCCTTCACGTAGAGGGAGTCGTCGACCAGCACGAACTCGCCCTCGAACAGGTCGCCCATCAGCTCCATCGACACCGTGCCCTTGGCGGCGCCGGCCGGCCCGCCCTCGCGGGTCAGGTCGCCGTCGGCCTCCCGCACGGAAAGACCGGGCACCTCACCGTTGACCTTGAGGGTGAAGTGGGCGCTCGTGATGTCCGCGGTCGCCGCGGCGGCGTCCTTGAGCAGCGCGGCGCCGTCGGGCTGCGAGCCGTTGTCCGCGGGCGGGTCGTCCGAGGAGCAGGCCGTGGCGACCGCGGCGGTGAGCGCGAGCGTGGCGAGCAGAATCCGGCGCATCATGCGGGAATCGTAGGGCTGTGCCGCTGAGAACGGTTCAGCCGGCGCGGAACGTTTTCCGGTACGCCAGCGGCGAGACACCGATCGAGGCCCGCATGTGCTGCCGCAGCGACGCGCCGGTGCCGAGCCCCGCCCGCGCCGCGACCGTGTCGACGGCGAGGTCGGTGGTCTCCAGCAGGTGTCGCGCGTGCTCGATCCGCTGCTGGGTGAGCCACGTGCCCGGCGACATCCCGGTCTCCGCGCGGAACCGCCGGGAGAACGTGCGCACGCTCATCCGCGCGTGCGCCGCGAGCGCGGCGAGGTCGAGCGCGGCGTCCAGCCTGCTCAGCGCCCACGCCCTGGTCGGCGCCGTGCCCTCCGTGCCGGGGTCGGGCACCTGCCGGTCGATGTACTGCGACTGGCCGCCCTCGCGCCACGGCGGCACCACGCAGTACCGCGCGGCCCGGTTGGCCACCTCGCTGCCGTGGTCGCGGCGGATGACGTGCAGACACAGGTCGACGCCCGCGCCGAGGCCGGCCGACGTCAGCACGTCGCCGTCGTCGACGAAGAGAACGTTCTCGTTGACCAACACTTTCGGGTACAACTCGCGGAACTCGTCGGCGTGCGCCCAGTGCGTGGTCGCGGGCCGGCCGTCGAGGAGGCCGGCCGCGCCGAGCACGAACGCGCCCGTGCAGATCGACATGATCCTGGCCTGTGAAGGGATCGTGGCCAGGGCCGCCGCGATCTCGGCCGGGATCGTGCCGTGCCGGCGCGGCCCGGCGACGCGGGTGCCCGGGATGATCACCGTGTCCGCCTCGGCCAGTATCGAAGCGTCATGGTCGGGCACCATCGTGTAGCCCGACATCACCCGGATCGGTGACCGGTCCAGCCCACAGATACGGATGTCGTACAGCCGTTCGCCGTCCCGGTCGGTGGCCTCGGCGAAGATCTGCGGTGGGATCGACATGTCGTAGCCGATCACCGCGCCGAGCGCGAGCACCGCGATCCGATGGGTCATGGCCAGATTCTTCCAGATATTGGCGATCTGGCCACTCGTTCTCGGCGAAAAGATGTCGCACGCTCTGTTCGTGACTCAGCTCGAGCCGCTGACGCGGCCTGTTCGGACCCGGTTCCACTGGGCGTGGCTGGTTGCCGTCGCCGCGTTCGTGACGCTCATCGGCGCGGCGGGCTTCCGCGCGGTGCCCAGCGTGCTGATCGACCCGCTGCACGAGGAGTTCGGCTGGTCACGGGCCACGATCTCGGCCGCCGTGTCGGTCAACCTGGTGCTGTTCGGGGTGATCTCGCCGTTCGCGGCCGCGCTCATGGACCGGCTCGGCATGCGCCGCGTGGTCGCCGGCGCGCTCGTGCTGGTCGCCGCCGGCAGCGGGCTCACGGTGTTCATGACCGCGAGCTGGCAGCTGCTGCTGTGCTGGGGCGTGCTGGTCGGCGTCGGCACCGGCTCGATGTCGATGGCGTTCGTCGCGACGGTCACCGGTCGCTGGTTCGTGAAGCACCGGGGCCTGGTCAGCGGCGTGCTGACGGCCGCGGGCGCCACCGGCCAGCTGGTGTTCCTGCCGCTGGTCGCCGCGCTCGCCACCGACCACGGCTGGCGCACGCCGGCACTGGTGGTCGCGGCGGCCGCGGTCGCGGTCGTCCCGCTGGTGCTGCTCCTGCTGCGGGACCACCCGAGCGACGTCGGCACCACGGCGTACGGAGCTTCACCCGAAGAGGTGGCGAAGCCGACGGGCCCGGTCACCGGGAGCAGCGCGCTGCGCGCGGTCCGCTCACTCGTCGCGGCCGCGCGCACGAGGACCTTCTGGCTGCTCGCCGCCGGCTTCGCGATCTGCGGCGCCTCCACGAACGGCCTGGTCGGCACCCATTTCGTGTCGGCGGCGCACGATCACGGCATGCCGCACACGACCGCGGCGTCGCTGCTCGCGCTGATCGGCATCTTCGACGTCGCCGGCACGATCTTCTCCGGTTGGCTCACCGATCGGGTGGATCCGCGGCTACTCCTCGGCGGCTACTACACGCTGCGCGGGCTGTCGCTGCTGATCCTGCCGTCGCTGTTCGCGCCGGGCACCGAGCCGTCGATGTGGGTGTTCATCGTCTTCTACGGCCTGGACTGGATCGCGACCGTGCCGCCGACCGTCGCCCTGTGCCGCAACCGCTTCGGGGACGCGGGACCGGTCGTGTTCGGCTGGGTCTTCGCGTCCCACCAGATCGGCGCGGCGCTCGCCGCGGTCGCCGCCGGCGCGATCCGCGACACACAGGGCGGCTACGACCTGGCCTGGTACTTCGCGGGTGGCCTGTGTGTCATCGCCGCGCTGCTGTCCATCGCCATTCGCCGCCATTCGCCCGATCCGGGAACCCGCGCGGCCCGAAACACGCAGTTAACACGATCTACCTAGGCTGCGCGGCATGGATCGTCAGCAAGAGTTCGTCCTGCGCACACTCGAGGAACGCGACATCCGGTTCGTGCGCCTGTGGTTCACCGACGTGCTGGGCTTCCTGAAGTCCGTCGCGGTCGCGCCGGCCGAGCTGGAAGGCGCGTTCGCGGAGGGCATCGGCTTCGACGGCTCGGCGATCGAGGGCTTCGCCAGGGTGTACGAGTCGGACATGATCGCGCGCCCCGACCCCGCGACGTTCCAGGTGCTGCCGTGGGAGGACCCGCAGGGCCACCACTACGCGGCGCGGATGTTCTGCGACATCGCCATGCCGGACAGCTCGCCGTCGTGGGCCGACCCCCGGCACGTGCTGCGCAGGACGCTGGCCAAGGCCAGCGAGGCGGGGTTCACCTGCTACGTCCATCCGGAGATCGAGTTCTTCCTGCTGCTCAGCGACGTCCCGGAGGACGGCCGCGAGCCGACGCCCGCGGACAACGGCGGGTACTTCGACCAGGCGAGCCACGCGACCGCGACGCACTTCCGGCGGCACGCGATCGAGACGCTCGAGGCGATGGGCATATCAGTCGAGTTCTCCCACCACGAGGGAGCCCCTGGTCAGCAGGAGATCGACCTGCGGTATGCGGACGCGCTGACGATGGCCGACAACGTGATGACGTTCCGGTACGTGGTGAAGGAGGTCGCGCTCACGCAGGGCGTGCGCGCGTCGTTCATGCCCAAGCCGTTCACCGACCAGCCGGGCTCGGGCATGCACACGCACGTGAGCCTGTTCGAGGGCGACCAGAACGCCTTCTACGACAGCGAGGACCCGTACGAGCTCTCGGCGACGGGCAAGGCGTTCGTCGCCGGGCTGCTCAAGCACGCCCGCGAGATCTCCGCGGTCACGAACCAGTGGGTCAACTCCTACAAGCGCCTGATCGTGGGCGGCGAGGCGCCGACCGCCGTCTGCTGGGGTCATGCGAACCGGTCCGCCCTGGTCAGAGTGCCGATGTACTCGCCGGGCAAGGCGTCGTCCCGGCGCGTGGAGATCCGCAGCCTCGACTCGGCGTGCAACCCGTACCTGGCGTACGCGGTCATCCTGGCCGCGGGGCTGAAGGGCGTCGAGGAGGGCTACGAGCTGCCGCCGGCGGCCGAGGACGACGTGTGGTCGCTGACCGACTCGGAGCGTCGCGCGGCCGGTTACGCGCACCTGCCCCAGAACCTGGGGGAGGCCCTTGCCGAGATGGAGGGGTCCGAGCTTCTGGCCGAGACCCTCGGCGAACACGTCTTTGATTTTTTTCTTCGGAACAAGCGCAACGAGTGGGACGCGTACCGGCGGTCGGTGACCCCCTACGAGCTGCGGACATTGCTTCCGCTGTTGTAGCCCGCAGGCCGCTGACCAGCCGATTTGACTTC
>CAVSMR010000004.1:117500-119256 GCA_963729115.1 uncultured Actinomycetota bacterium
ACAATTGTGATTCCGTGAGTAGTGGCGAGCGAAAGCGGAAGAGGCTAAACCGTGTACGTGTGATACCTGGCAGGGGTTGCGTATGCGGGGTAGTGGGACCTATCTGACCCATGCTGCCATGTGGGTGGGGAGTGAGAAAGTGTTGTTGTTAGCCGAATCAGTTTGGGAAACTGGACCGTAGACCGTGAGAGTCGGGTAGGCGAAAACGCGACACCTCCCTTGATGGTGTTCCCGAGTAGCAGCGAGCTCGTGGAATTTGCTGTGAATCTGGCGGGACCACCCGCTAAGCCTAAATACTCCCTGATGACCGATAGCGGACTAGTACCGTGAGGGAAAGATGAAAAGTACCCCGGGAGGGGAGTGAAAGAGTACCTGAAACCGTGTGCCTACAAGCCGTCAGAGCAGTCTTAGCAACTGTGATGGCGTGCCTTTTGAAGAATGAGCCTGCGAGTTAGTGGTGCGTGGCGAGGTTAACCCGTGTGGGGTAGCCGTAGCGAAAGCGAGTCTGAATAGGGCGATGTAGTCGCGTGCTCTAGACCCGAAGCGGGGTGATCTACCCATGGCCAGGGTGAAGCGACGGTAAGACGTCGTGGAGGCCCGAACCCACCAGGGTTGAAAACCTGGGGGATGAGCTGTGGGTAGGGGTGAAAGGCCAATCAAACTCCGTGATAGCTGGTTCTCCCCGAAATGCATTTAGGTGCAGCGTCACATGTTTCACGTCGGGGGTAGAGCACTGGATGGTCTAGGGGGCCTACAAGCTTACCGAAATCAACCAAACTCCGAATACCGGCGTGTGAGAGTGTGGCAGTGAGACTGCGGGCGATAAGGTTCGTGGTCGAGAGGGAAACAGCCCAGAACGCCAGCTAAGGCCCCTAAGTGTGCGCTAAGTGGGAAAGGATGTGGGGTCGCCCAGACAACCAGGAGGTTGGCTTAGAAGCAGCCACCCTTGAAAGAGTGCGTAATAGCTCACTGGTCAAGTGGTCCTGCGCCGACAATGTAGCGGGGCTTAAGCGCACCGCCGAAGCTGTGTCATTCACACATATACATCCGCTCGGCTCCTTTCGGGGGGTTGGGTGCAGTGGTGTGGATGGGTAGGGGAGCGTCCTGCATCCAGGGAAGCGGCCGTGTGAACGAGCCGTGGAGGGTGTGGGAGTGAGAATGCAGGCATGAGTAGCGAAAGCAGAGTGAGAAACTCTGCCGCCGGATGACCAAGGGTTCCTGGGCCAGGTTAATCCGCCCAGGGTAAGTCGGGACCTAAGGCGAGGCCGACAGGCGTAGTCGATGGACAACGGGTTGATATTCCCGTACCCGTGTGGATGCGTCCCTGGCGAGGTCGGTGATACTAACCACCCGAACCTGCTTACCGTCTTCGGATGGTTTGTGGGGGAGCGTGGGACCTGAGCCGGTAGTAGCCAAACGATGGGGTGACGCAGGAGGGTAGCTCCGCCAGCTGATGGTGACTGGTGTAAGCGTGTAGGCCGCAGCATAGGCAAATCCGTGCTGCATACAGGTTGAGACGTGATGCATAGCCGAATGAGGCGAAGTAGAGTGATCCCATGCTGCCGAGAAAAGCCTCTAGTGAGTGTCCATGCGGCCCGTACCCCAAACCGACACAGGTGGTCAGGTAGAGAATACTAAGGCGATCGGGTGAACTGTGGTTAAGGAACTCGGCAAAATGCCCCCGTAACTTCGGGAGAAGGGGGGCCACAGCGCTTGAAGCCCCATTGCGGGCTAGGGCGAGGTGGCCGCAGAGACC
>CAVSMR010000005.1:0-20974 GCA_963729115.1 uncultured Actinomycetota bacterium
GGGGTAACGGCGGTCCCTCCCACATGCGGACGGGCGCTCCTAGCGTGAAGGTATGAGCATGAACGTGACCTTGAACAACGGGGTCGAGATGCCGGCGCTCGGCTTCGGCGTCTTCCAGAACCCCCGGCGGAGACCGTCAACGCGGTCGCGGCCGCGCTACGCACGGGATAACGGCACATCGACACCGCCGCCGCGTACGGCAACGAACGCGAGGTGGGCGAGGGCATCCGCCGAGCCGGTCTCGACCGGCCCGAGGTCTTCGTCGAGACCAAGGTCTGGATCAGCGACTACGGCTACGAGGAGACCCTGCACGCCTTCGACAAGAGCGCGGGCAAGCTCGGCGTGGACCAGCTCGACCTGCTGATCCTGCACCAGGCCCTGCCCAGCCGGTTCGACCTGACGCTGGACGCGTACCGGGCGCTGGAGAAGCTGCTCGCCGACGGTCGGGTGCGGGCGATCGGGGTCAGCAACTTCATGCCCGATCACCTCGACGACCTGCTGAAGAACACGAGCGTCGTGCCCGCGGTGAACCAGCTCGAGGTGCACCCGTACTTCACCCAGCCGGACGTGCTCGCGGCCAACGCCGCGCACGGCATCCTGTCCCAGGCGTGGTCGCCGATCGGCGGCATCACGTTCTACCGGGAGGGCGGGCCCGGCAGCACGCTCGACGACGCGACGATCGCCGGCATCGCCGAGGCACACGGCAGGACCGCCGCGCAGGTGATGTTGCGCTGGCACCTGCAGCGGGGACGGTCGGCCATCCCGAAGTCGACCAAACCGCACCGGATCGCCGAGAACTTCGACGTGTTCGACTTCGAGCTCACCGACGCCGAGCTGGCCGCGATCGATGGCCTCGACCGTGGCGTGCGGGGCGGCCCGGAGCCGGCCTCGATCACGCTCGAGTCGTTCGGGCGGGAGATCCCCGAGGCCTGACCGCGCGGCCCGGCTGCGGCCGTCACGTCAGTTCGACGCGCCGCAGCCACGACGTGACCGCGTCGTTCGCCTGGCGGACTTCCTCGCCCCGCACGGCCAGGCCGTCGCCGACGGTCGCGCCGGGGCAGGCGTCGGTGTACTCGTCGGGTGCGCCGCCCAGCCCGCTCACGGCGTAGGTGACGACCGGGAGGACGGTCTTCCCGGTGAAGTCGAGGCCCGCGGTGAAGGTCCGCATGATCATGGGTGGGCGGACGTTCCAGAGGCCGCTGCCCAGCATCACGACGTCATAGCCGCCGATGTCCGGGAGCCGGTCCGCGATCGCGGGCCGTGCGTCGGCGTCCTGTTCCCGGACGTTGCGGGCCACGGTGTCGTCGTAGTCGTCGGAGTAGGGCTCCGCCGCCTCGATGCGGTGGACGTCGCAGGCGATGCGGTCGCTGATCATGCCGACGAGGACCTCGGTGTTGCCCACCTCGAGAAACCTGCGGCCGCCGTAGTGGTAGTTCTCGCCGGCGCGGGAGAAGTAGGCGATCAGGACCCGCGCGCGCGGCGGCACGGCGCGTCGTGTCGCCGGGGCCTGGTCCTCCCCGGCCGGCTCCGGGTCCGAGCAGCCCACCAGCCAGGCACCTCCCATGACTCCGATGGCCGCCGCGACGCCGCCACGGACGAACCCACGCCGGTTCACGGTCCTACCGGGGGCCGGGGAACGCCGTGCCGGGGGTGCCATGCCACCAGTCAACGGCAACCTGCGCGCGCGAGGGAGGACCACTGGGTCGGGGTACTGGCGTTACCTCCCTCGCGGCCGGGGCCGCGCCTACTGTTGGTTCATGGGCCAGACCGACCACCGGGCCGAGGTCCGTGAGTTCCTCAGCTCGCGGCGGGCGCGCATCACCCCGGAGCAGGCGGGGCTGCCCGCCTACGGCGGCAACCGGCGGGTGAAGGGCCTGCGCCGTGAGGAGGTCGCCCTGCTCGCCGGCGTCTCCGTCGACTACTACGTCCGCATGGAGCGGGGGAACCTGTCCGGTGCCTCCGAGAGCGTCCTGGACGCGCTGGCCCGCGCGCTGCAGCTGGACGAGGCCGAGCGCGACCACCTGTTCGCGCTCGCGAGGGCGGCGGAGCCCGGGTCCCGCCACCGGGCATCGTCACCGGCGACGGTGCGCCCGGCAGTTCAGCAGGTCCTCGACGCCATCACCGACGCGCCGGCGTGGGTGCGCAACGCCCGCCACGACATCCTTGCCACGAACCGGCTCGGCCGCGCCCTGTACGCGCCGGTGCTGGCCGACCCGCGCCGGCCGGCGAACACGACCCGGTTCGTCTACCTCGACCCGGCCGCGCGCGAGTTCTTCGTGGACTGGGACCGCATCGCCAACGACGCCGCCGCGATGCTGCGCCTCGAGGCCGGCCGCAACCCGCACGACCGGAAGCTGATCGAGCTGGTCGGCGAGCTCTCCACCCGGAGCGAGGTCTTCCGCGCCCGGTGGGCATCGCATGACGTGCAGTTCCACCGCAGCGGCCGCAAGCGGTTGCGGCACCCGGTCGTCGGGCAGCTGGACCTGAGCTTCGAGTCGATGGAGCTGCCCTCCGAGCCCGGCCTGACGTTGAACGTCTACACCGCCGCCGCGGAGTCCGCGGCCGCGGACGGGCTCAAGATGCTCGCCAGCTGGGCCGCCACCCAGGACCTGGCGCAGGCGTCACCCGCGCGCGATCCGCGCTGACCCGTCCGGTCACGCGAGCTAGGCGGTCACTCCAGGCCAGTAGGAGTTGATGCAGTTGGCGGGCGCTCCGTAGTTGTAGCCGACCAGGAACGCGTCCGACCGTTGGGCCGGCGTGCCATGCGGGTCGCTCCCACCCGGTTGCGCGTCACCGATCGCGTTGAGGCCGGCCACGGCCTCCTCCACGTCGGTGCCCTCCAGGTAGCCGCTCTCGTAGGCGGAGTAGGCCCAGACGCCGGAGAAGCAGTCGGCGATGAGCTCCCGCTCGGCGATCTTGCTGCCGTCAGCGGCCTTGATCGGCGGGAGCTTCAGCTGGGTCTCCAGCTCATCCTGGATGTGGTGGCCGAACTCGTGGGCGATCACGGCAGCCGCGGCGAAGTCGCCCGTCTGTATCGCCTGCCGGCCGAAGATGTCACCATTCCACATCTTCATGAAGGTCTCGAGTGGCAACCAGATGGCGCCGGTGAAATCGCCGTCCACGTCCGTCGGGCAATAGTAGGCATTGGGATGATCGGTGGTAATCGTCATGCCGCAGCTGCTGGTGTATTGCTGTCCCGCCGGAACGACGTAGTACGACACGAATGGTTCGGTCAGGCCCGGTATGGAAGCGAAGTAGTCGACCCACACCCGGTCGGCATCCTGGACGACCGCGTTCAGGTAGTTCGTCACGTACTCGGGCGTGAGTCCACTGTCGACCTGACTGTCCTGGAACGCGCCGCTGGGAGCCCTCGGGACGGTTTCGTCGAGATCCTCGAGCGGGCCGGCGGAAGGTGGCTCGTCGACGGTTTCCGTCGTGGTCGCGACCGTGGTCGTGGTTGGCGAAAAGGCATCGCCACCACCGGCGGCGGGCGTTCCCGACGTTCCCGACCCACATCCGGTCGCGATGAGCAGGGTGGCAATCGTGCCGGCGACAATGGCGAAGCGCCGTTCACTGACGAGGCTCATGCCAGCCTTCTTTCCGAATGGGCTTGGCCCGTAGTCAATGAACGTCGCCTGCCAGCATTTCTGTTGACCCTCGCATCGCCGCACCTGCCCGCCGCGTTTCGCCGGACGATGGAATTCGGTTGCGACGGTCACGGTGAGTGGCGGCCGCCGCGCCGCAGGTCAGGCGGTCGGGCAGCCGCGCCGGAGCGCGTCGACCGTGGCACCGATCGCCGGGCGTGCGGCCGCGCTCGTTCGCCAGAGGACGAAGACGCGGCGGGTCGGCGCTGGGTCGATCGGTACGAACCGGACCGAGGGTGGCCCGGGCTCGCGGCCGAGGCGGGGGATCAGGGCGGCACCCAGCCCCGCGGCGACGAACGCCAGCTGGGTCGAGTGCTCCGAGGCCGTGTGCCTGACGTGCGGGCGGGTGCCCTGCGCCGTGAGGGTGCGGACGAGCCAGTCGTGGCAGATCTGGCCCGTGCTCCAGCTGATCCAGTCCTCGTCGGCGAGCTCGGCGATGGCGACGGCGGCCCGGCCGGCATGCGGGTGGTCGGCGGGCAGCGCCACGTCGAACGGGTCGTCCAGCAGGTCCTGCCGCGACAGGCCGGCCGGCACGGTCAACGGGTCCTCGGCCCAGTCCTGGACGACGGCGAGGTCGAGATCGCCGCGGCTCAGCGCGGGGATGGCCTCGTGCGGCTCCCGCTCGACCGTCGACACCGACAGGTCCGGGTGGCGCGCCCGCAGGTCCCGCAGCGCGCCGGGCAGGAGTCCGCGTGCGGCGGTGGCGAACGCGGCGACCGTCACGGCTCCGGCGACGGTGCCGCTGCGTTCGGCCAGGGTGGCCTCGACCCGTTCGACCTGGGCCAGCAGGTCGCCGGCGTCGCGGGCAAGCAGGGTGCCCGCCTCGGTCAGCCGGATGCCCCGGCCCTGCCGCTCGACCAGTCGCTGGCCGACCTCCCGCTCCAGCCTCGCCAGCTGCTGCGAGACGGCCGAGGTCGTGACGTGCAGGACACCGGCGGCGCCGACCACGGATCCAGCCGTGGACACCGCGTGCAGCACGCGCAGCCGCTCCAGGTTCAACATCGTAGAAATGCTACGCAATGCGGTTCACGAAGTGTTGCTTGTCCTTAACGGTGGCTCGACGCAAGGTGGGTGGCAGCCCCCAACCGCTAGGAGCACTGTGCGCACTCTGGACGACACCACCACCATGACCATCGGCGGCGACCTGCCGGTCCACCGGCTCGGGTTCGGCGCCATGCGGCTGACCGGGCCGCCCGCCCAACTGGACCGGCCCACCGCGGTCGCGATCGCCCGGCGTGCCGTCGAGCTCGGCGTCACGTTCATCGACACCGCCGACTCCTACGACTTCGGCGAGAACGAGGAACTGCTCGCCGAGGCGCTGCACCCGTACCCGGCGGACGTGGTGATCGCGACCAAGGGCGGGCACGTCAACCTCGGCAGCGAGTGGATCCCGCTCGGCCGCCCGGAGTACCTGCGCCAGCAGGCCGAGCTGAGCCTGCGCCGGCTGCGGCTGGACCGGATCGACCTCTACCAGCTGCACCGGATCGACCCGGCGGTGCCGCTCGCGGACCAGATCGGCGCGCTGCGACGCCTGCAGGACGAGGGCAAGGTCCGGCACGTCGGCCTCTCCGAGGTCACCGTCGACCAGCTCGTCGAAGCCGAGCGGATCACGCCCATCGCGAGCGTGCAGAACCGCTACAACATCACCGACCGGCGGTACGAGGACGTGCTGGCGTACTGCGAGCGGCGCGGAATCGCTTTCGTGCCATGGCTTCCGATCGCCCGCGTCAGGACGGGGGACGCCGCCGATCCGATCACCGCGGTGGCCGGCCGGCTCGGCGCCACCCGCACCCAGGTCGCCCTCGCGTGGCTGCTGCACCGCTCCCCGGTCATCGTGCCGATCCCCGGCACCTCCTCGCGCGCACACCTGGAGGAGAACGTCGCGGCCGCGAACGTCCCCCTCACCTCGGCGGACCTCACCCGCCTCACCGCCGAATGGCAACTGTGACGAACGAGCGCCCGCTGTCGCGTCGATTCCGGGGACGGCCGGAGCCCGGGCCGGGCACGATGGTCGGGACCCCGCGTCACCAGCCAGCCGAGGGACTCGCCATGCCCCGTCGTCGTCTCCGTCTCGTGGTCGCGTCGTGCGCGGCCGTCGTCCTGGCCGTGGGTGGGCTGGGGGTGGCGCAGGCCATCGGTGCCGGCGAGTCCGCCGACCAGCCCTTCACCTCGGCCGTCTTCCGGGCCACGCACAACAGCTACTCCGGCGACGTGGACGGCGCGAAGGGCTCGCTCACCTACCAGCTCGACCACGGCGTCCGGTTCCTCGAGCTGGACGTGCACGACAACGGCTACGCCGCCAACCACGACTACTCGATCGGGCACGACGCGCCCGGTGACCAGGTCGACCACGCCGGCAACCCCGCGTCGAACCAGCTGGCGGACTGGCTCGACGTCGTCGCGTCCTGGTCGTCGGCCCACCCCACCCACGCGCCGCTGGTGGTCATGCTCGACCTCAAGGACGACCTCACCGACAACCACACCGACGCCGACGGGAACCTGACCGCGCTCAACCGGGAGCTGCGGACCGCCTTCGGATCGCGGCTGCTGCCGGCGACCGACTACCAGCCCGGGTCCACAGTGGACGGACTGCGCGGCAAGGTGCTCACGCTGCTGTCCGGCGACCGGACCACCCGGCTCGAGTACCGCCGCGACCTGGGTGCCCACCCCGCGGTCGCCATCAACGGGAACGGCCAGATCGTCGAGGTGCACGACTCCGGCCACGGCACGCTCTGGTACTGGACCGGAACCTACGGCGCCGACGGCACCGTCACCTGGCTGCGGCACGGCTACTACGACACCGGCACCACCCCGGCGGTCACCCTCAACGACAACGGCTGGCTCGTCGAGGTGCACCAGTCGGACACCGCGACCACGCTCTGGCACCGCGTCGGGCACCTCGACGCGGACGGCGAGATCAGCTGGTCGGGCAGCCACCAGTACGACAACGGCGTCCTGCCCACGGTGCGGTTCACCAGCCCCACCGGCGACACCGTGCAGGAGATCCATCGCAGCCAGTCGAACGACCAGAACTGGACCTGGAACGGCGTGCTGGACACCGGCGCGCGAACGGTCGCCTGGAGCGGCAACGCCACCACGTCCAGCCCCCGCCACGACCAGTCCACCTCGGTCAGCGGCACGAGGTCGGTCCACGTCCACACCGCCGCCGACGGTCCGACTCCCGCGGACACGCTGCGCTACACCACCGACCAGGTCGCCGGCGGGCTGATCCGTTACCAGCAAACGGCTTTCGACGAGTACCAGCAGGGCGACAGCGCCGAACTGCGCAGGGCGCCCTGTTCTACGGCGCACCCGCGACCGCGAAGGACTTCATCCGCTCCGCGCGCGCCACCGGCCACCTCGTTCGCGGGTGGGACTTCGACTCCGCCGGCCTGGCGACCGACCCGCTCGCCAGCTATCCGGCCACCAACACGCCCGACGCGCCCTGGTACCGGGACATGCTGACCCAGGCGGGCGCGGCCGAGTAGCGCTACGCCGGCGCGCTCACACCGGTTCGGCCGGGAACTCCGGGTCGGTCACGGCCGGTGGGTGCTCCGAGACGAGCATGGGGAACTCGGCGGCTCGCTTCTCCAGGAACGCCGCCACCCCCTCCGCCGCGTCCGCGCTGCGGGTTCGCTCGTACAGGGCCCGGGACTCCGCCACGTGCGCGTCCATGGGGTGGGCCGCGCCGAGCATCTGCCACAGCAGCCGCCGGCTCGTCGCCACCGACACCGGCGCCGCGTGCGAGGCGATCTCCGCCGCGAGCGCGCGGGCGGCCGGCAGCAGGTCCGCCGGTTCGACGACCTCGCGGACCAGGCCCGAGGACACCAGCTCCGGTGCCTCGATCATCCGTCCCGTGTAGACCCATTCCGCCGCCCTGCTGATGCCCGCCACGCGGGGCAGGAACCAGCTCGCCGCGCCGTCCGGGACGATGCCGCGGCGGGTGAACGGGAACGCCATCCGCGCGGCGGTCGACGCCAGGCGGATGTCCATCGGCAGCGTCATGGTCGCGCCGATGCCCACCGCCGGGCCGTTCACGGCCGCGATCACCGGCTTGTGGGACGCGAAGATCCGCATCGTGACCACGCCGCCGGTGTCGCGGGGCAGCGTGTCCGTCGCGACCCGGGCCGACTCGAAGCCGCCCGCCGACAGGTCCGCGCCGGCGCAGAACGCCCGGCCCGCGCCGGTCACCACGACCGCGCGCACCGCGTCGTCGGCGTCCGTGCGGTCGAACGCGGCCACCAGCTCGTCGCGCATCACCGTCTGGAACGCGTTCAGCTTCGCCGGCCGGTTGAGCGTGACCGTGGCGACGTGCCCGGCCACCTCCAGCGTGATCGTCGAGAACACCTCAGCCCTCCCGTGGCAGACCCAGTACCCGCTCGGCCAGCATGGTCTTCAACACCTCTTCGGTGCCACCCGCGATCGGCGGCGGCCGCCGGCGCGGGTCTGCCGTGTGACAGGTGGACGATGCCGGCGAAGAGGGTGGTGGCGAAGACGAGCACGTAGACGTTGCCCAGGACGAAGGCGACCAGGCCGGCGTCGAGCGTGGGCGGGTCGCCCGGTGGTGGCACGGCGAGGGCGAGCACTGGCCGGAAGCTCAGCAACATCAGCCCGGCCGGCAGTAGCCACACTGCGTGGCGGGCTCGCGTGGTGTTCTCCGAGACCAGCATCGTCAGGTACACGGCGAGGGGTAGGAGCCATACCCAGTGGTGGCCCCACGTCCACGGGCTGACCGTCGCGGCGCACAGCCCGCACAGCGTCAGCGCGATCAGCTCCTCGCCCCGCCGGCTGGCCCAGGCGGCCACGGCGATGGTGCAGGCCGCCACCGCGGCCGCGAGCAACAGCCACAGACTTGCCGAGCCGCCCAGCCGGAGGACGAGGCCGTGCAGGGACTGGTTCTGCGGTGCCGCGGCGTCCGCGTAGACCCGGCCGGCGTCGAGGAACGTCCCGGCGATCCAGAACCGGGCCGAGTCGGCCGGCAGCAGCGCGAATCCCGCGGCCACGGTCGCGAGGAAGGCGCCGGTCGCCGTGATCGCCGCGCGGAATCGCTTCGTGGCCAGCAGGTACAGCACGAAGAACAGCGGGGTGAGCTTGATGCCGGCCATGATGCCCACGCCGATGCCCTTGCTCCATCGGTCGTCCGCGCGCAGCAGGTCCCACAGGACGACCGCGAGCAGCAGCAGGTTTACCTGGCCGATGTCGATGGTCGTGTGCGCGGCTTCCGTCGCGAAGACCACGCTGACGACCACCAGGATCAGCGCGACGGAATTCCGGCCGGCCGATCCGACGAATGCGCTCGACGCCTTCGCCGCGGCGAAAACGGCCAGTGCGCAGTTTCCGATGACGACCACGAGCTGTGCCGCCATCGGGGTGAGGAATGCCAGCGGGGTGAAGAGGATGGCTGCCCACGGTGGATAGGTGAACGGCAGGCCGTGCGTCAGCGGCCCCTCGTACAGGGGATCGGCGTCGAGTACCGCCTGCCCGCCATCCCGGTAGACCTGCAGGTCCACCGGGGTCGCCCAGCACGCCCGGACGGCTACGGCCGCGCCGAACGAACATGCCGTGATGCCCAACGTGAGCCAGACGGCGCGGGGAGCCGGCCGGGTCCGCTTGGTCCGCGGATCCGACAGAATCTCGGTTTCTCCCAATACTCTTCCCGCGCCAAATGGCGGGTGGCAGTGGACTTGTCGGGCGCACGCTACGACCGCGCCGGCGAAAATCGGGGCACCGACCGGAAAATCGGCAACAATTCACCCGATCGTGCGTCACTCGAACGAAAGCGGCCGTCAGTCCAGTTCGGACAGACGGGTGCGGACGTCGCCGGCCTCCGGCACGCCGAGCTCGTCGTAGATGGCGAGGGCGTCCCGCCAGTGCTCGCGGGCCTGACCGGCGTCGCCGAGCTCGTGGTGGCTGGTGGCGAGGCCGTCGTGGGCGCGGCCCTGCTCGTACCGGTTCCCGGTGCGCCGGCAGCGTGCCAGCGCTTGCTCGTGGTGGTGCCTGGCCTGGTCCGGCTCGCCGAGCAGGAGCAGGGTGGCGCCCAGGTTGTTGAGCGCGTGCGGCTCGTCGCCGAGGTCGCCGATCTCGCGGCGCACCGTGAGGGACTGCTCGTGGCAGTCGAGGGCCTGCCGGTGTTCGCCCATCGCGCGGTACGCGGTGCCCAGGTTGTCGAGCGCGTGCGCGGTGCCGAGCCGGTCCCGGTGCTCGCGCCGCAGAGCGAGCGCCTGCCGGTGGCAGTCCACGGACTCCGGGTAGCGCGCCATCCGGCAGTACACCGAGCCCAGGTTGTCGACCGCGTACGCCTCGCCGAGCGGGTCGCCGAGGTCGCGGCAGAGGGCCAGCGCGTCCCGGAAGCACGACTCCGCCGCCGCGTAGTCGCCGGTGATGCCGTGCACGGTGCCGAGGTTGTGCAGTGCCCGCGCCTCGCCGTCGCCGTCGCCGATCCGCCGGCTCAGCGCCAGCGCCTCGGCGAAGTTGCCCGCCGCCTCGGGAAACCGGCCGGTCCGGCCGTGCACGGTGCCCAGGTCGTCCAGCGCCCGGGCCAGCTCGGCGTCGTCGCCGAGGTCGCGGCACAGCCGCACCGCGTGCTCGACGTGCTCGGTGGCGACCTCGTACCGGCCGGTGCGGGCGTGCACCGCGGACAGGTTGATCAGGGCCCCGGCCTGCGCGGCCCGGTCGCCGACACCCTGGGCGGCGGCCAGCGCCTGCTCGTACAGCCGCTGGGCTTGCGCGTACCGGCCGGTGGTCTCCAGGTGCCGGCGCAGCGTCGCGGCCAGCGCGATCGTCCGGTCCGGATCGTGCGGGGTGGTCGTCGCGGCGACGGCGAGCACGGCGTCCAGCTCGTCGTCCAGCCAGGCTCGGGCCGCGGCCTCGTCGGCGATCGGTGCCGGTGCCGGTGCGTGATGCGATGGTGGGCCTGCGGTCCTTCTCGTGCGGGTAGAGCAGGTCCATCGCCGCCGCGGCACCGCCCAGGTGATGGTCGGCCAGCCGGGCCAGCATGGCGGGACGGTCGAGTGGCGGGTCGTGCTGCGCGGCCCGTTCCGCGGCCCAGGCGTGCACGAGGTCGTGCATGCCGTAGCGGTCCGCCCCCGCGGGCTGGACGAGGTGCGCGGCGGCCAGCTCGGCCAGCGCCGCGCGCGCCGCCACGGTGCCGGTGTCGAGCAGCGCGGCGAGCGCGGCCGCGTCGAAGCCGGGCCCGGGATGCAGCCCCAGCGCCCGGAACGCGGTGCGGGCCAGCTCGCTCAGGTGGCGCATGGACCAGGAGAACACCGCCCGGATCGCGGTCCTCGGGTCGCCGCCGGCCTCGAGCAGGTCCAGCAGCCGCTGCTCGTCGGCGAGCTCCGCGGACAGGTCGCGCAGCGTCGCCGCGGGCTGCGCGACGGCTCGCTCGGCGGTGATCCGCAGGGCGAGCGGCAGCCGGGCGCAGCGGTCCACCAGCGCGCTCGCCGCTGCCGGATCGGCATCGACCCGGTCCTCGCCGACCAGCGCGCGGAGCAGGTCCAGCGCGTCCGGTTCGGGCAGCACGTCCAGGTCGATCCGCTGCGCTCCGTCCCGGGCCACGAGCCCGGCCAGGAGGTCCCGGCTGGTCACCAGGACGAGGCACGACGGCTCGCCGGGCAGCAACGGGCGGACCTGTTCGGCGTCGCCCGCGTTGTCGAGCAGCACGAGCATGCGCCGGCCGGCGAGCAGCGACCGGTACAGCGCGGCCCGCTCGGCCAGGTCGGCGGAGATGTCGGCGCCGGGTACGCCGAGCGCGCGCAGGAAGCCGCCCAGCGCGACGTCCGGCGCCAGCGGCGCGTCCGGGTCGAACCCGCGCAGGTCGACCCACAGCTGCCCGTCCGGGAAGTCGCCGGCGACCCGGTGCGCCCAGTGCACCGCGAGCGCGGACTTGCCGACCCCGCCCCCGCCGGAGAGCGCGGCGATCACCACCGCGGGGCCGGTCGCGCGCAGCTCGTCGAGCCGGTCGAGCTCGCCGCGCCGGCCGCGGAACCCCGGGATGTCCGGCGGCAGCTGGCGCGGCACCGGCCCGGTCCAGCCGCGAGCCGGGGCCGCGGCGGCGGGCTCGGGGCGCCCGGCGGAGTCCTGGCTGGCGGCGACGCGAAACCACGCCGCGCTCCAGTCCCGCTGCTCGGCCGGGCCCGCGCCCAGCGCGATGACGATCCGGTCCAGGACGTCCGCCGCGGGCAGGTGCTTGCCGGTCACGTAGGCGTGCACGGTCGAGCGCGGTTCGGCCACCCTGCGGGCCAGCTCGGCCAGGGAGACGCGGGTCTTGTGCGTGCCGCCCGCCGCCCGGGCGCGCAGCAGGCCCAGCTCCTTGGCGAGGTCGGTGACGGTGTGCACGCGGGTGGCGTCCGGGCCGGGGGCGTCAGCGGCCATCCCGACTCCTCCCGCGCGACCGTCCAGGTTCGTCCAGATGTTTCCACATCCGGCCCGCCTGGCCTGGCCATCTGGTGCACTCGGCCGCACCGCGCGCGTGCCCGGCACGAGGGGGACTCGCCGTCCGGAAGCGCGCGATGGGTTCGACCAGTCGGGAGGAGAGACCACAGGTGAAACGATTCCGCGCGATTCATGCGCTGTGCGCGTTGGCCGTCGTGCTGCTGGCCGTGGTGGTACCAGCCACCGCGACGGCCGGCTCGGCGCCGGAAAGCGGTTCCGTCGACGTGTCATCCGAGGCGATCGAGGCAGCGATCTCGTTCGGGCAGGAACAGGTCGGCAACTCGCTCTACACGGGCTGCTCGGCCGGCGCCTACCGGATGGGTGGGATGCCGAGCGAGGAGATGCACTTCGACGGCCGGGGCTGCGGGCAGAGCTACATCTACGTGCTGCGGCCCGGGTGGAAGGGATTCGACTGCTCCGGCCTGATCTTCAAGATGTTCGAGGCCGCCGGGGTCGACTTCCCGTACACGTCGTCCGCGGCGATGGCGGCGTTGCCGGCGGTCGACAAGTCGCAGATCCAGCGCGGTGACCTGCTGGTCAAGCCGGGCAGCCACGTGGCGATGTACCTCGGCGTCGCCGACGGGGTGCCGTGGGCGCTCGAGGCCAGCCCGAAGCAGATCCTCGAGCAGGACGGCATCTACCGCGTCGCCCAGGGCGTGATGGTGATCGACGCCAGCTCGTACCTGAACAACTCGAGCTACGGCGCCCACCGGGTCGTGGCCTGACGTCAGGCAAGGTGCCCGCGGTGGACCCTGGTCCGCCGCGGGCACTCAGCTGCCGGTGGCCACGACGGCATAGGGTCCCCAGGTCAGCACGGTCTTCTCCTCGACGACCGCGGCGCGGACTCCGACCCAGCCGTCGCCGGGCAGACCGGTGAGGCGGCAGGTCGCCCACGGGCCCTCACTGGTCGAGTAGTTGTGGCACTCGCCGTGCGCCCTCCCGTCGGTGGTGGCCCAGTAGCCCGCCGCGTGGTGCTTGTCCCCGGGCGGGATGTCCCGCACCCAGACCAGGCCGGCCGTGACGTCGAGGCACGCGATGGCCGCGGTCGGCTTGGAGCAGGGCAGGCCGGGTGCCGGCGCCCCGTGCGCCGCCGCGCCCTCGGTGGCCTTCGCGTTGAACGGCACCAGGTGCTCGGGCATCGCGCCGCCGGGTGCGACCGGGTTGGTGGCCGGCTCCCGAACGGGGTTGAGCAACAGGACGACGACGGCGGCGAGGAGCACGACCACGGCGGCGGACAGCCCGGCGACCAGGCGCGGCCGCCGGCGACGCCCGGCGTCCGGGCGGGGCTGCGCGTCGTCGTCGGCGGTTCCGGCGCCGTTGGCGGACGGGCCGGTGCCGGTCTCGGCGGCCGTCGCGTGCCAGCGGGCCCGCCACTCGTCCTCGTCGCCACCGCAGGCCGCCACGTAGGCCAGGGTGACCGCGAGGGTCGGCAGCCGGCGCCCGGCCGCGGCCTCGGACAGCACCGTCGCGGAGTAGTTCGCGGTGCGCGCCATCTGCCGGTAGGGCAGTCCCCCCGCCGCGGTGCGAAGTTCCCGCAGCTCCGCCGCAAAGCGCGGCAACGGTCCGGCCGTCGTATCCAGCGCGCGTTCAGGTCGCGGCATGACACCCCCAGATGTCCGGTTCGAGCGACGTTGATCGGCGGTTGATTGACCGGCCTCCGACCAACTCCGGACAACCGTGCCGATTGGTACACAAGCCTACGACAGCACGCCGTACGTGGAGGGACACCGAATGCGACGCACGCTCGCCGCCGCGGCAGCGGCGCTGGCCACGCTGATCCTGCTGCCGCAGGGGAGTGCCCGGGCCGATGACCCGCCCCGCTACGCGACGTACTACTCGATCTTCACCCGCGGGGAACAGCACATCCCGTACCTGGACACGACACCGTACGTGCCGCAGGGCCTGGCCTACTGGGCACAGCGCGACGCGATGATCGTGTCCTACTACCACGAGACCGGCGGCAATGCCCGGCTCGCGATCGTCGACCGCACGACCAGCCGCCACCTCAAGACCCTGGTCCTCGGCGACACCGGCCACGTGCAGGCACTCGCGGTCAGCGCCAACTACCTCTGGCTCGCCACCACCGGCAGGATGGTCCGCTACGCGCTGACCGACGTCGCGCTGACCGCGGACGGCGCGACGCTGCCCGAGGACGCCGACTACGTGCTCAAGGCCCACTCGTTCGTCGAGATCACCGGCAACCGCATGTACGTCGGCAGCTTCCACACCGACACGACCGGCACCGCCTACCGCTACACGCTCGACGCCGCCGAGGAACCGGTCGACGACGACCACTCGTTCACCGTGCCGCCGCAGGTCCAGGGCATGGCCATCACCCCGACGCATTTCGTGTGGAGCCGCTCCCAGGGCCGCAACAACGACAGCCGGCTGACCGTCGACCCGCGCGACGGCGCGATCACCCGGGAGGTCGTCGCCCCCAACATGTCCGAGGATCTCGCCACGGTCGGCGGCGAGCTCTACGTGGTCTACGAGTCCGGCGCCCGCAAGTACGCCGACGCCGACTACCAGGTCCGCACCATCCACCACGGGTCGCTGGCCGAGCTCATCCCCTGACCGGCGCTGCGCCGGGCCCGTGGAGGGGGCGGGCCCGGCGCAGCGCCTGCCCCGGACTCCCCGGGTGTCCTGATTGGATGGACTGTGCGACTACGGTAGGACGATGGTGAACTGGTGAGTGCGCGGTTCCAGGAGCTGGACTGGCGGGCGACGCCGATGGGTGAGCTCGTCCTGCGGCGCCGGTGGGATCCGGTCTTCGACCGGGAAGTCCATGAGATCAAGCTGAACGACGAGTTCCTGATGTCCAGCCTGTTCACGGTCGCCGAGGTGGAGTTGGGGCGCCTGGCGCTCGCGGACCGGGCGCCCGGGCCGCTGGACGTGGTGGTGGGCGGGCTCGGGCTCGGCTGCACGGCGCAGTCGGTGCTGGCGAACCCGGACGTGCGCCGCCTGGTCGTGGTGGACGCGCTCGGCGAGGTGATCGAGTGGCACGAGCGGGGGTTGCTCCCCGCCGGCGCGGAGCTGACGGCCGATCCGCGGTGCACGCTGGTCCACGGTGACTTCTTCGCGATGGTGCGCACCGGCGCGGGGTTCGATCCGGCCGAGGAGCCGGAGACGCGCTGGCACGCCATCGTCGTCGACATCGATCACTCGCCGCGGCATCATCTGCATCCCGGCCACGCCGACCTGTACCAGCCGGCGGGGCTGCGGCGCCTCGCCGGCCGCCTGCATCAGGGCGGGGTGTTCGCGCTGTGGTCGAACGACCCGCCGGACGAGGAGTTCACCGCCGCGCTCGCGGAGGTCTTCGCCGGTGTGCGAGCCGACGTCGTCCGGTTCGACAACCCGCTGCAGCAACGGGACGCCACCGCCACCATCTACCTCGCGACGACGGCATCCCTTCGGTAGCAAGGAAAGCCCGGTCAGGCGCGCCGGCAGGTGTAGCTGGCCGCGGAGTCCGGGTCACCGTGCCCGTCGTACCTGGCGGTCAGCGGATAGCGGCAGAGGTTGCGGGTCGCGGTGCCGTCCTGGGTGACCGCGCGCAACGTGTCCGGCGCCTTGCCCTTCTCCACCCAGTCCACCAGCGCGCCCAGCGGGTCGACCGGGAACGGCCCCGGACCACCGAAACAGTGGTCCACACCCGGCGCGAGGAACACCCGGTAGAACCTGTCCACTGTGGCGGTCCCGCCCATGACCCGCGCCACCCGGTCGCGGTAGTCGACCGTGCCCTGGTACGGGATGAGCGAGTCGTCGGTGCCGTGCCAGGTGATCATCTTGCCGCCGGTGGCGCGGAAGTCCGACAGGTCCGGGTCGTCGGTGCCGATGATCCGGTTGTACTTGCGTTGCGACAGCGCGAAGAGCCGTTCGAAGTTGCGATAGTCGATGGTGCTGACGTCGAAGTCCGGGTTCTCCTCGAGGAAGTACTGCACCCAGGTCGCCGATATCCCGAACGGCGCCCCGACCGGCTGCCCGTCCGGACCGGGGACCGTGTTCGCCAGCCCGGCGAACGACGTGCCCCGGTTGAGCCCGTACCACAACGGCGTGCCGTCCCAGATCTTGCGAACGACAGCGGCGTCCGCCCGGGAGATGGTGATCTCCGTGCCCGCGCAGACGATCGTGGTGCCGACCAGCCGGTAGGGGTCGAAGCGGCAGCGCCTCGGCAGGTCGACCACGCCGTCGGGCACGCCGTCGAGCCCGTCGCACGCGGCGACGGCGGCCTGCTGGAACGCGGCGAACTCGCACTGCGTCGGGAAGTTCCGCTCCTGGCGCATGACGACCTGCGGCCACAGGTTGGCGGGGATGAAGCGGTCCCAGTTGACCGCGGGCGCCATGGCATTGATGCCGTCGTAGTCGTCCGGGTAGCGCTGCGCGTTCATCAGGCCCTGACGGCCACCGGTCGAGCACCCGTTCCAGTACGCGTGGTCCGCCGGCCGGCCGTAGTGCTCCGCGGTCACCGCCTTGCCGGCCACCGCCATGTCGTGCAACGACCGGGACGCGAAGTTCGCCAGCAACTCCCGGTTCACGTGCCCGTCGGGCCCCAGGGCCCAGCCGGCGGGAGTCTCGACGTCGGTGCCGACTCCGCCGTCGGTCGCCGCGGCCGCGTAACCGAGCTTGATCGCCTCGGCGAGCGCGAAGGCGCCCTGGCCCATCGCGTACCCGCCACCACCGACACCCTGGAACCGGCCGGTCCAGCCCTCGACCGGCAGCCACACGGTCACCGTGACCCGGTCGTCCACGCCGGGGTGGGTGAGGATCGCCGTCACCTCACAGTACGGGGGCACGTCCGTGACCGGCGGAAATCCCGGCCACGACGGCACTTCCCCGCCCGGCTGCTCCGCCGCGGTCACCGACACCACCTCGGCCCCCGGCACGGACAGCCGGCTCGCCTCGCAAGCCCGCGGCTGCGCGGCGGCTTCCGGTGCCAGGATCACGAGCGTTGGCAGCAACGACGCCGCCACTACGAGTCGCAGACTCTTCATGTCTCCCCCTGGAGTCGCCCGGCTGAACCATATCGACCTCGCGCAGGCCGCGGTGACACCCGAACGGGTAGCAATGGCCGGCCCGGCGAAGGGGCGGAACTACTTGGTGAAGCCGGCGGCCAGGCCGCTGAGCAGCTGGCGGCGGCCGAACGCGTACAGGACCAGGATGGGCAGGGTGGTGAGGACGACGGCGGCGACGACGGCCGGCACGTTGACGCTGTACTGGCCCTGGAAGTTCCACAGGGCCAGCGGCAGGACCCGCCGATCGGGGCTCTGGGTGAGGATCAGCGGCAGCAGGAACCCGTTCCAGATGGTGAGCGCGTTGTAGATCGTGACGGTCACGATGGCCGGCCTGGTGAGCGGTGCCGCCAGCCGCCACAGCGTCGTCCACTCCGAGGCGCCGTCGACTCGCATCGACTCGAACAGCTCCTGGGGCACGTCGCGGATGAAGTTGGCCAGCACCAGCACGGACAGCGGGATGGCGAACGCGATCGACGGGAGGATCAGCGCCAGCAGGCTGTCGTACAGCTGCAGCCGGATGATGATCAGGTAGATCGGGATGACCGTCGCCTGCAGGGGGATGGCGAGGCCCATGAGGAAGAGCCCGTTCACCGCGCGGAGGAACCGGAAATGCCAGCCGCGCACGATGGCATACGCGGCCATGAACGAGAACGTCACCGCCGGTATCACCGCGCCCGCGGTGACCACGGCGCTGTTGACGAAGTAGCTGACGAAGTCCGACTCGATGACCAGCCGGTAGTTCTCCAGCGTGGGGTCGCTCGGCGGCACCAGCGGGTTGGAGGCGTAGTAGGTGCTCTGGAGCTTGAAGCTGGTGATGACAACCCAGTAGATGGGTATGACGACGATCGCGAGCCACAGCCACCCGGCCAGCCCGCCGAACCAGTTGCGCCGTTGCGCCGCGGCGCGGTGCTGGCGCTCGCGCGGCCGGGTTACCGGCCGTGGTGGCTTGGTCAGAGTCGCGCTCATGTCAGGCGCCCTCGATCTGGCTCTGGCCGGGGTCGCGACCACCGAGCCGGCGCAACAGGAGGGCGAGGACGAGGCCCACGAGGACGAGGATGACCGCGATGACGCTGGCGGGTCCCATCAGGCCGGCCTGGAAGCCGCGCTTGTACATGTCCAGCGCGAGCACCCGGGTCGCGTCTCCCGGGCCGCCCTCGGTGAGCACGAAGATGAGGTCGAAGAAGACCAGCGACCCGACCACCATGAGCGTCGACGACGTGATGATCGTGTACTTCAGCTGGGGCAGGGTGATGCTGAAGAACTGGCGGACCCGCCCGGCACCGTCGAGCTGCGCGGCCTCGTACATGGACCGCGGGATCTGCCGCACGCCACCCTGGTAGATCAGGGAGTGGAACGGGATGAACTGCCAGGAGACGACGAAGACGACGAGGCCGAACGCGAGCCCCGGCTTGCCCAGCCAGTCCTGGCTGAGGAACTCGATGCCCAACCCGGCGCCGAGCCCGAAGTTCGGGTCCAGCAACGCCTTGTAGGCGATCGCGATCGCCGCGGAGCTGAGCAGCAGCGGGATGAAGTAGGCGACGGCCAGGACCCCGCGGTAGCGCTGGTGGCCGGCCAGGAACGTGCCGAGCAGGATGCTCAACGGAGTCTGGACCGCCCAGGACGCGACGATCACGAGGAACGTCACCCAGACGGCATGCGGCAGCCCGGGGTCGGCGAGTACGGCACGCCAGCTGGTGAGCCCGGTCGGCCGGATCTCGCCGATCCCGTCCCATGTCGTGAAGCTCAGCGCGAGCACGCCGACGAGCGGCATGACGGCGAAGCCGACGAAGAACACCAGAGCCGGCGCGGCCAACCACGGCAGGATGCCGCGCCGGCCGCGCCGCGCCGGATTGCCCGTGGGCACTCACTGCCCGATGACCGCGTTGAGGTTGTCGGCGAACTGCTGCGGCGAGATGGACAGCTGGAACAGCTTGGCGATGTTGTCCAGCAGGGTCTCGGCCGCGGTGGGCTGAGCGCCTGGTCCCAGGACTGGGCGAAGACCTTGGCCTTGCTGGCGGTGTCGTAGATGAAGGTGACGAAGTCGGCGTTCTGTCCGGCCAGTTCCTTCTGCGTGCCCTTCAGGATCGGGACCCCGCCGGAGCCGATCCAGTCCTTCACCTCCTGGTCGTCGAGCACACCGGTGGTGAAGAACTTCTTGGCGACCTCCTTCTGCTCGGCGCTGGCCTTCGAGGAGATGGCCAGGTACTGACCCGGGTTGCCGACGGTGTCGCTCGGGTCGCCCTTGCCACCCTCGACCGGCGGGAAGTTCATGTAGCCGAGCGCGCCGCTCGACACGAAGTCGCCGCCATCGGTCTTCTGGATGCCGTAGGACCACGAGCCGTGCAGCATCATCGCGGCGTTGCCGTTGTACAGCAGTGCCTGGTCGGCGTTGGAGTCGGCGGTGATCGAGGAGAAGCCCTTGATGAACCCGTTCGCCTTGACCAGGTCCTGCAGCTTGGTCATAGCCGTTGACGAACCCAATGCCCAGGCAGACGGCCAGCGACACCGCCATGGCCACCCACAGGAACGAGGTTGTACTGGGTGGTCAGGATGGCAGTCGTGAGACCCGCGGTGCCGGCCAGGACCCCGGCGGAGAGGTCGAAGTGCCCGCCGATCATCAGCAGGGCGACGGCTACCGCCATGATGCCCGTGGTCGAGGCGGGGTCCAGCCAGTTCGCGACTCCGGTTGGCGGACCGGAAGACGTCGGATGACAGGGAGAAGAATGTGAGGACGGGACAGGGCGCCGATCAGCGAGCCAACTCGGGCTTGACCAGTAGCCGCCGCAATAGCCCGATCCTGGCGACCCGTTCGTCGGTCTTGCCAGGGCGGCGGCGAGTAGCAGTCCATTGGGTACCTCCAGCCATCAGTGAGGTAGCCGGCGGGCAGGGCGGTCGCGCCCTCCCCCCCCGCACGGTAGCTAGCGGGTGCCGGCCTCGGCGAGGTCCGCGATCTGGGCGGCGTTGTCCTTGGTGACGTAGCCCGGGCCGGTCAGCACCGGCTGGCCGCCGCCGAGGGTGTTCAGGTTGGACTTGTACAGGGTCAGCATGACGATCGGCAGGTAGCCCTGCAGGTACGGCTGCTGGTCGACGGCGAAGAGCACCTTGCCGTCTGGATCGCCTCGGCGACGTCCGCGTTGAGGTCGAAGGTCGCCAGCTTGGCCGTCGAGCCGGCCTCGGCCAGCGGCCTGATGGCCACCGCGCCGGCCGGGCCCAGCGTGAGGACGCCGTCGATCGACGGTGTCGGTCTGGAGCTTCGACTTGATCGTCGGCTGCGCGCCGGCAGGTCGTTGATGTCGCACCTGAAGGTTCGTCGACGGTGCCGCCCAGCGCTTTCCTTCACGCCGGCGCAGCGCTGCTCCAGCCCGACGTTGCCGGCCTCCTGGATGACGCACATCGCGTTCTTCACCCCGGCGGCCTTGAGCTGCTCGCCGACGGCCTTCCCGGCGACCGTCTCGTCCTGGCCGACGTGGGCCATCGCGCCGAACTCCTTGGACTGGTGCCGCCGGAGTTGATGGTGATCACCGGGATGCCGGCGTCGACGGCTTTCTCGATCGACGCCTTGAGCGCGTCCGGGTTGGCCATCGAGACGACGAGGCCGTCGACCTTCTGGTTCACCGCTGCGTCGATGAGCTGGGCCTGCTTCTGCGGGTCGCCGTCGCTCTGGTAGGTCGACGTGACGCCCAGGTCCTCGCCGGCCTTCTCGGCGCCCTTCTTGACCACGCCCCAGAACGCGTCGCCGGCCGCCGCCGTGGGTGACGACGGCGAACTTGTAGCCGTAGCTGCCCTCGCCACCGCCTGCATCGGACTGAGCGGCCGGCTGTCCGGTCCCGCTACAACCTGCGGCCAGCATGAGGGTGGCCGCGGCGGCAACAATGACGCCCTTGCGTC
>CAVSMR010000006.1:0-82500 GCA_963729115.1 uncultured Actinomycetota bacterium
GAACACGTCCTGCACGCTCAGGGTCCACGTGCCGTTGGCGGCCTCACCGGACAGGTCCACCGTGAACGTCTCGTTGACGTTGTCGGCGCTGTCCCCGCTGGCGTCCTTCAGCCGGTAGGACTTGCCGGTCGGCGAGACCAGGTCGATCACCAGGTCACCGCGGTAGGTGTGGGTGATGTCGACGGTGACCTTGCTCGCCGCCGCGGCGTTGCCGTCGCAGCCACTGATGTCGGTCGCGCTGCTCACCGCCGCGCCGGCGTCCGGGATGGCCACGCGCGCGGTGTTCGCGATCGCGTCGCAGCCCGACGGCGGCGGGGGCGGCGGGGTGCCGCCGGTGCCGGTGAACAGCAGCAGGTTCGGCGAGCCGGCGCCCGCACCGGTGACCTTGTCCGGCGTGGCGTTGCCGGTCAGCGCGGTGGCCACGTCGGCCGGTGCCGCGTCGGGGTGGTCGGCCACGTACAGCGCCGAGGCGCCCACCACGTGCGGGGTGGCCATCGAGGTGCCGCTGATGGTGTTCGTGCCGCCGTTCAGCCAGCTCGACGTGATGTCCACGCCCGGGGCGTAGATGTCGGTGCAGGTGCCGAAGTTGGAGAAGGATGCCTGCGCGTCGTTGATGTCCGACGCGTTGACCGTGATGGCCTCGGGCACCCGGGCCGGGGAGAAGCCGCACGCGTCGGCGCTGGAGTTGCCGGACGCGATCCCGTACGTCACGCCGGACGCGATCGAGTTCTGCACGGCCGCGTCGAGGGCCGCGTCGGCGCCGCCACCGAGGCTCATGTTGGCCACGGCCGGCTTCACGGCGTTCTGGGTGACCCAGTCGATGCCGGCGACGACGCCCTCGGTGGTGCCGGAGCCGCCGCAGTCCAGCACTCGCACCGCGACGATCTGCACCTCCTTGGCCAGACCGTAGGTCGAGCCGCCGATGGTGCCGGCCACGTGCGTGCCGTGGCCGTTGCAGTCGGTGGCGTCGTTGTCGTTGTCCACGGCGTCGAAGCCGGACGTGGCCCGCCCGCCGAACTCGGAGTGGGTGGTCTCGACGCCGGTGTCGATGATGTACGCGTGCACGTTGCTGGCGGTCGTCGCGTACGAGTAGTTGTTGTCCAGCGGCAGGTCACGCTGGTCGACGCGGTCCTGGCCCCACGACGGCGGGTTCGGCTGGTCGGCGACCATCTTCAGCGTCTGGTTCTGCTGCACGAACTCGACGGCCGGGTCCGCGGCGAGCCGCTTGGCCTCGTCCTGGTCCATCTTCGCCGAGAACCCGTGCATGGCCGCGGAGAACGTCCGCGACACGGCGCCGCCGTACTCGGCGGCCATGGTCGACGCCTTCGCGGTGGCGCCGCTCTTGAACTTGACGATGTAGCTGCCCTCGACCGCGGTCGCCGAGTTCGCACCGAGGATGTTGCCCTCGGCGGCGCCCGCCGGCGCCGTCGCGATCACCCCGATACCGACCGCCGCGGCCGCGGCGGTGCCGAGCACGACCAGGCGGGTGACCGCCCGGCGACGTGACTGTTCCATGGTTCTCCTCATGCAGGGACACCGCCGGTGGCAGCCCTCGAAGCCACCGGATGTGCTGGGAAAATTTCTGCCCGCAGTGCGAGCAGGGCCAACGATCGTCCACCTGAGACGGGCAGGCACCCGACGAAAGTCGGGAACCGGCCACATATTCGCTGGTGGGAACAAGTTGCCCAGCTGAGGAGAAATTCGCGATCGCCACGTCCCGAAACGGGAGCCCGGCCCTCTACGTCAGGGTTGTGGATCTCCGTGTCCCGGGAGCCCTAGTCGCCGCGGCGGACTGGGCCGAGGATGGCTTGCTCCTTCTGCGTGGTGACCAGCCGCAGCGGCTTCCACAGGTTGCGGCCGAGCGCCACGACCTGCTCGTCGGCGAGGTTGGTCAGCTGGTGCACCATCGGCGGGGGCAGCCGCCAGATGCGTGCGGCCAGCTGCGCCTGGCCCACCGGCAACCGCTGCAGCAGCACCAGGTCGGCCGCGTTCGCGGTCGCGCCGGCCTGCGGGTGCATGTAGGGCAGCACGTAGACGGTGGTCTGCCACGGCGAGCGCGGCGGGAACAGCTCCTGCGGGGTCGGCCCGCCGTCGTGCACGACCATGAGCGGCCCGTCCTCGGACGGCCGGGGCAGCTCCACCGGGGTCAGCCGGCGGATCTGCACCAGCGGCGCCGGGCGGCCGTCGGGCCCGTTGCCGGCGGCCTTCTGGAGCACGTGCCACGCGTCGGGGCGGCCGGTCGCGACGACGACCCACGCGCCGACGGCCATCGCCCGCAGCGCCACCTGGCGCGCCATGTAGAGGCCGCCGACGAGCACGATCCGGGTCGGCGCCGGGCGCAGCGCGGAGATGGTCAGCGGCTCACCCTGCAGGCCCGAGCCGAGCATCATGCCGCCGCGGTCGCCGCTCGGGCTGACCGCGTCGAGCATCGCGGGCGGCACCAGGAACTCCTGGCTCAGACCCGTCCCGGTCTGGGCGTCCATCAACCGAGTCGAACTCATGCCCGGCCTCCCAGGGGCAGCGTCGCGGCGAGACCGGCGATCTGCAGGCCCCGCAACGGGGTCAGCGTGATGCCCAGCCGGTCGGAGATCGTCGACAGCCGGCCGTCGGCGTACTCGAGCTCGCCCGGGGTGCGGGCGCTGACGCGGACCAGGCCGCGCATGCCGACCTGGTTGTCGTCGCTGCCCGGTGAGATGGACACGGCGACGGTCGAGGACAGCGCGCGCACGCCGGTGAGCGCGTTCAGGCTCTGCGCGGTCTTGCCCCGCGACCAGCCGGTGATCGCGTAGCTCGCGTGCCCGACGCCGGCCGCGGTCACCCCGCTCCACCGCTCGCGCAGCCCGACCCGCTGGTTGGAGCCGGCGACCGCGGTGAGCTCGGCGGCCGAGATGCCGGCCTTGAGCAGCTCGTCCGGGTCGAGCGGGCGGGTGGCCACGCCACGGGACTCGAGCGCGTTGCGCACCCGGGACAGCGCGCCGATCAGCGCCCGGTGCGCACCGAGCACGCCGCCGCCACGCTCGCGCACGGCGGCCGGGCAGCGGCGCGGGTCCAGCCGGACCGCGACCCAGGTGGTGCGCCGCGCGGCGGCCGGCAGCGGGCCGAGCACCTCCATGTAGGAGGCGAGCGCGGGGGAGTTCGCGGGCAGCGCGGCGCTGCCCGGGTAGCAGTGCCAGATGACCTGGATGGCGTCGAGCACCACGCCGCGGTCCTCCAGGCACGGGGCGAGCGCGCCGAGCGGCAGGTTGGGTGAGGTGCCGACCTGGCTCACCAGCGCCGGGGCCGGGTCGACCAGCAGCACCGCGGTCCAGGTGCTCTCGTGCCAGGCCAGGCCCAGCGGGCGCCGCTCGTGGTCGCTGCCGTGCGCGACGACGAGGTCGGGCACGGCGAGGCGCAGCAGGCTCACTCGCGGGTCGTCCGGGCCGGTGACCTGCGTGCCCTCGTTGTCGGCGATGCTGTCGATGGTCACCGGCGTGGTCTGCCTGCTGACCCGGGTGTGCTGGCGGAACGCGTACTTGAGCGTCAGCTTGATCCACTGGGTGAACCAGCGGCCGCGCCAGCGGATCGCGGCCACCAGCAGGCCGACGAACAGGATGCCGGCCGCGATGTAGAGCGTGATCATCGTGTTCTGGATGGTGAGCAGCACCAGGCCGATCGCGAACGCGATCTCGAGCACGATGATGTTCGCCACCGGGAGCGCGCCCAGGCTCGCCCCGTTCGTGCGGCGGCGGGCGGACACCGGCATGCGTGGCGGCTGCTGCGGTCGCTCCTGGCCGCCCGGCGGCGTCGCGGGACCGCTCGGCCCGCCGGGGCCACCCGGACCGCCTGGACCGCCGGGCCCACCAGGCCCGGGTGGGCCCTGGCGCGGGCCGCTACCGCCCGGTCCACCAGGGCCACCACGGCCCGGTGGTCCCGGCGGCTGACCCGGCGGTGGCGTCCTGCCCTGCCGTGGTGGGTTGGTCACCGACATCCGTTCGATCGTCCCCTCGCTGCTGTGCTCCCGGCAGTTCGATTGTGCCGGTTGTGGAGAACCAACATGCAACCGATGCCCGTGGGTCTATCCTGCGGAACGGTACCGCGAGCGGGGAGCTGTAGAGGCGAGAATGCCATCGACACCGACAACCAAGTCCCAGGTTCAGGCGTATCGCTTCGTGCTGCGCCGGATGCAGTCAGCGCTGGTCCGCAAGGACGCGGTGATGCTGCACGACCCAATGCGCACGCACAGCCGCGCCACGATCGTTGGCGTGTGCCTGGCGGCCTTAGGCCTGCTGGGGTTCCTCATCTGGGGAATCCTGTCGCCTAAGCCGACCGTGCCGAGCAAGGACGGCATCGTCATCGGTAAGCCGTCCGGCCAGGTCTACGTGCTGTTGACCAAGCCGACGAAGCGGCTCATCCCGGTGTTCAACCTCGCCTCCGCGCGGCTGCTGCTCTACGCGCAGGGGCTCGAGGACGACCCGAACAAGCAGGTCAACGGGTCTGGCGGGCCGGGCAGCGGCGGCACGACCGAGGTCAAGACGCCCACGGTCGTCGACGACAACGAGCTGCGCGACCAGATCCCGCGCGACCGCAAGGTCGGCATCGCGGACGGCCCGGACCTGCTGCCGAGCAAGGACCAGCGCATCGAGTCCCGCTGGACCGTGTGCGACCAGAACAAGATCGACCCGAACCTCAACGACGAGGCGCAGTCCGGCGAGGTCGAGACCACCGTCATCGCGGGCGTCAAGGACCTGGGCGACGAGCTCAGGGAGGACAACGCGCTGCTCGTGCGCGCTCCCAGCGACGAGGTGTATCTCGTCTACCGGACGCCGTCGTCGGCCAACGAGCCGACCGCGAGCACCGTGCGTGCCGAGGTCGATCTGAGCAAGGGGTACATCCAGACCGCGCTGGACATCGACGAGACCAAGGTCCGCGACATCACCACCGGTCTGCTCAACGCCATACCGGAGACGACCGCGCTGACGGCACCGGACATCCCGGACATCGGGTCGGATCCGGACGTGCCCGACATGTCGCCGGACCTGGCGGACCTGAAGGTCGGTTCGGTGTTCAGCGTGCAGCCGACGGGCCGGGCGCCGGCGTTCTACGTGGTGAAGAACGACGGCATCGACGAGATCAAGCGGACCACGGGCGACCTGATCCGCTACAAGCAGGACATCACCGCCGGCGACTTCCAGACGCTGTCGCCCCAGGTCGTCACCGACAGCCCCAAGTCCAAGTCGCCGATCGACGACTCGACCTTCCCGAACGTGCGCCCCGAGGTGCTGCTGCCGACGAAGTTCCCGGTGGCCTGCCTGGGCTGGGAGCTGACCGGCTCGGGCGCCAACCAGGAAGAGCGCACGTCCGTGCACGTGGGCCAGGAGGTGCCCGGCATCCCGACGAACGAGGTCGGCAACCCGCGGTGGGTCAACATCTCCAGCCCGGGCTCGGCCGAGGTCCGGGTCGACCACTTCTACATGCCGCCCGGGCGGGGTGCGGTGGTCCGGCAGGCCACCTCGAGCAACGACTTCGACTCCGGGCCGATCATCCTGGTCTCCGATCGCGGCGTGAAGTACGGCGTGCCGGACGAGGAGACCATGGCGGTGCTCGGCCTGAGCGGCTGGCTGCCGGCGCCGCTGGAGATCCTGAACCTGTTGCCGGACGGCGCCTCGCTGGATCCACGTGACGTCGAGCAGAGCTACGACACGGTCCCGATCGGCGGCGGCGAGTATCCGACGAACTCCGACGACCCCAACGCGCAGGGCGGCGGGTAGGCCCGACTTATGGCGGTACGGGAACGTGATCGCCTTGTCTATCGTCGGAACACCGACGTCCCTGCCGTCAGCCGAGAGGTGTGCCCGTGGACGGGATCAAGTTCGACCCCGAGTGGGTCGGCGGCTATGCGGAGCTGACCGCCCAGAGTGCCGACGAGCTCGGTGAGGGCGTGGAGATCATGGCCACCGCGCCGCTGACCGACGAGTCGTTCGGCGAGCTGGGCGCCACCCTGGGGGTGACCGACGCGTACGCGTCGGTCGCCGGGACGTTGCACGACCAGCTGACCAGGGCGGTGGAGGCGCTGCAGTCCGCGTCGACCGGCCTCGAGCAGGTGACCGCGAAGTACGTCGACGCCGACGACCTGACCGCGTCCACCATCCACCGGCAGAGCTGAGGAGGCCGTCGTGTACGTCGACGAGAAGCCGGTGACGCTGCCCGCGCCGGCGGGCCAGAGCGGCCAGCCCGGGGGCACCGGGGGCACGGACGGCAGCGAGGTCGCGGGCCGGCTCGCGGGCCACTTCGACTACCTGTCGCGGCTGGCCCGGGACCTGGGCGTGCCGGACCCCGTGCAGGAGTACTTCGCGCCGGTCGTGGGCCGGTGGAGCGACATGGAGGCGGAGGCCGATCGCTGGCGCCGGGTCGGCGACGGGACGGTCACCGTCACCGAGTCGCTGAACAAGCCACTGGGCCAGCTGGACGCGGCCTGGGACGGCGAGGCGGCGACGTCGTTCATCGGCTACATGCAGAAGATCGGCCTGGCCGGGCAGGACCTCTCCGACGCGATGCTCGCGCTCGCCGACGTGCTCGACGTGACCGCGGAGGGCATCCGGGAGATCGTCCAGCAGATGGGCGGCGTGCTGGTGGAGACCGCGGAGACGGCCTCGCAGGCGATGGTCGTGCCGGTGCAGGGCGACGAGCGCACGCGGTCCTACCTGGACGCGATGCGCCGGCCGACGAAGGAGCTCTTCGAGGCCGTGCGCCAGGTGCTCGAGTCGTTCGTGCAGATGTGCGAGGGCATCGACGGCTCGTCGGCGTTCCAGCAGATCAAGATGGCGCACACCTTCCCGGAGGAGAACTGGTCGGCCGGGACGGCGCAGGCGCCGGACACGAAGTCCCCCGCCGACCCGAAGTCCGGCGCGGGCCGGTCCGAGCTGGCCGGTCTCAGCGGTGGCGGTGGCGGCGCGGGCGGCTTCGGTGGTGGCGGTGGTGGCAGCGCCGCGAGCGGTCTCGGCGGGGCGAACATGGGCCCGGGCGGGTCCGCGGTCGCGACCGAGCAGGCACCGGTCCCGCGGGAGACGACGGCCGCCGCGGCGGCCGCCACGGACAGCAAGGCGCCGACCCGCGGGATGGGCGGCGGCATGATGCCGATGGCCCCGATGATGGGCATGGGTATGGGCCAGGGGGGCGGCGACCACAAGTCCCGCACGCGGCTGGTGAGCGACCCGCAGGACGTCTTCGGCAAGCCGGAGAAGGCGTCGGCCCCGGTGATCGGCGACGACGACTACTGACCGGTCCCGGCAACGAGGTTGCCGAACGGAACTCGGCGGCGGCGCACGGAACGTGCGCCGCCGCTGCCGTCAGTTGGCCGCGCCGGTGCCGCCGGCCGGCGCCGCCGGGTCCAGCGCGATCAGCACGGTGATCAGGACGAGCCAGGTGAGCACGAAGGCGAGCACCCAGAAACGTGGGTTGGTGACGAGCCGGGTCACGATGGAACCTCCCTCAACAGGGCATTGGCAGGGGTTACCGCGAGGTGGTGCGCCGGACAGTCGCTGCGTCGGACTGCCCAGCTACAGCCATCGGTTCCGGCGGAATATCCGGTACAGGATCAGGCAGGCCGCGACGATCACGACCATCACGAGCGGGTACCCGAACCGCCAGTGCAGCTCGGGCATGTAGGCGAAGTTCATCCCCTCGACGCCGACCACCATCGTCGGCACCGCGATGATCGCGGCCCACGCGGTGATCTTGCGCATGTCGGTGTTCTGCTGCAGCGAGATCTTGGCGAGCGTCGCGTCGACCAGGGTGGTCAGCAGCTCGTCGAAGCTGGCGACGCGCTCGGACACGGTCGTCAGGTGGTCGTCGACGTCGCGGAAGTAGGAGCGCACCTGCTCGGGCACGAGTGGCGTGTAGCCCTCGGCGAGGCGGCGCAGCGGGGTGGCCAGCGGCATCACGGCCCGGCGCAGCTCGAGGATCTCCCGCTTCATCAGGTACATCTGCTCGGCGCCGATCGGGCTGCGCGGCGCGAACACGGCCGCTTCGATCACGTCGATGTCGTTCTCGAAGGCCTCGCTGACGCCGAGGTAGGAGTCCACGACGCGGTCGGCGATGCCGTGCAGCACCGCGGCGGGCCCGATGCGCAGCCGGTCCGGTTCGGCCTCCAGCTCGTGGCGCAGCTTGGTGAGCTCGGAGTGCTTGCCGTGCCGGACGGTGACGATGAAGTTCCGGCCCAGGAACGCCATGATCTCGCCGGTCTCGACGATCTCGTTGGCCGTGGTGGGCGTCTCGTGCTCGATGTAGCGGACCGTCTTGAGGACCATGAACAGGGTCTCCTCGTACCGGTCCAGCTTGGGGCGCTGGTGCGCGGTCACCGCGTCCTCGACGGCCAGCTCGTGCAGCCCGAACGCCTCGGCCACGCCCTGGATCTGCTCCTCGTCCGGTTCGAACAGGCCGATCCAGACGAACCCGTCGTGGCGCCTGCGCACCTCGGCGACGGCCTCGGCGTGCGACCAGGTGCCGGGCAGCCGCGCACCGTCGACGTACACCGCGCAGTCGATGACGTGCGCGGCCGGTGCCGAGTGCGGGACGGCCACCGGACGGCGGTTGGACCGCCCTCTGAGGCCGCCCAGCGAGGGGATGGCAGGCATGTGGTCCTCCAGCGGGAGACGTCGGGTCACGACGCGCCAGAGCTCTCCGGCGCCGCAGCGTCCGGCCGGAACCGCGGGCCTGCCTACCGGTGGCTAGCCCTCTCGGCGAGGACGCGGGTCGTACTGTTGCCAGTTGCGTCGCCGGCGTTATGCGGGTCGCTCACGCGTCCTCACCTCCTCGGGCCAAGGGTGCGGGGTCACTCACACACCGGTTGTCGACAATACTCCACCTGGCAGACTGCGCTGAGTTCGGACGGTTTGCGCAGGTGCGGAGGGCGAGACGTGCAGTTCGGTCGGTACTACGAGGAGTTCGAGGTCGGCGCGGTCTACAAGCACTGGCCCGGCAAGACGGTCACCGAGTACGACGACCACCTGTTCTGCCTGCTCACGATGAACCACCATCCGCTGCACCTGGACGCCAACTACGCCGGGAACACCACGGACTTCGGCAAGAACGTGGTGGTGGGCAACTACATCTACTCGCTGCTGCTCGGCATGTCGGTGCCCGACGTGTCCGGCAAGGCCATCGCGAACCTCGAGATCGAGTCGCTGCGCCACGTGAAGCCGACGTTCCACGGCGACACCGTCTACGGCGAGACCGAGGTGCTCGAGAAGACGCCGTCGAGGTCCAAGGACGACCGCGGCGTCGTGTACGTGGAGACCCGCGGCTACAAGCAGGACGGCACCGTGGTCTGCGTCTTCCGGCGCAAGGTGCTGGTGCCCAAGCGCGCCTACGGTGACGCCCGGGGTGGCGAACAGCCCGGCCGGCCGGAGCCTGCGGCAGACTAGGCAGCATGCCCACCGCGACGCTGGAGGAGATCCGCCGACGGCTGCGGTGGTTCGCGGACCAGCACGCGGCGCAGATCTCCCCGCTGTACAGCCATCTCGCCGGCCACGCGGCGGACGACGACGAGATCGCGGGGCTGCTCGGCGCCGCCGACTCGACGGCCGCCAACGCGACGCTGCTGTTCGCGGCGGTACACCGGGTGCTGCAGTCCGAGCCGTTCCACGAGCTGACGAACTACTACCCGTCCCTCGGCGGCACCTACGGCCCGGACGGCGGCACGTGGCCGCTGTTCCGCACCTTCGTCCTCGACCGCGCCGACCGGGTCCGCGGGCTGATCGCCACCAACGTCACGCAGACCAACGAGGTGCGCCGGACCGCCCTGCTCTACCCCGCGGTCACGCTCGCCGCCAAGCAGGCGGCCAAGCCCGTGGGCCTGCTGGAGGTCGGCGCGAGCGCGGGCCTGCTGCTCGGCATCGACACCTACTCCTACCGCTACCAGACCCAGCAGGCCGGCCAGCTGGCCGCCGGCCCGGCCCGCGCCACGGTCGGGCTGCACTGCGCGCTCGCGGTGGCTCCCGGCGCGACGCTGCCGCCCATCCCGAAGCGGCTCGCCACGGTGGCCAAGATCGGCATGGACAGCCGTCCGATCGACCTGACCGACGAGGAGCAGTACGCGTGGCTGGAGGCCTGCATCTGGCCCGACCAGCCGGAGCGCCTGCGCCTGTTCGGTGCCGCGGCGGCCGCGCAGCGCAAGGCGCCGCCGGAGCTGGTGGCCGGCGACGCGGTGGAGGACCTCCCCGCGGTGGCCGCCCGCATCCCGGCCCAGGTGCCCCTGGTGGTCATGACGAGCAACGTGCTCTGGCTGTTCAGCGAGCAGCGCCGCGCGGAGTTCCGGGCCGCGCTGGACGCGCTGGCCGCCACCCGCCCGCTGTGGTGGGTGAGCCATGAGGGCTACCGGGAGGCGCTGGAGCCGCTCCTCCCGGGCCGTGACGACCTGCGCGCGGGCGAGGACGAGCAAGCGTTTGGCGTCCTCGGCCTGGTTCGCTGGTCCGATGGCAAGCCGGTGGCGAGTGCGCTGGCCAGGACCGCCTTCCACGGCGAGCGCATGGAGTGGCTCGTCTAGGTCCGCGGCAGCGCGTCCCACTCGCGCAGCGTCTCCGCCAGCTGTGCGACCAGCTGCCCCCGCTCCCGCATCGAGTCGAACTCCGCGCGGCCGACCCACGCCGCGCCGGCCGCGTCGTCGCCGGCCGTGAGGGTGCCGCCGAGCGCCTCGGCCGCGTAGTCGAAGATCTCGTACACCCCGGCCGGGGCCGCTCGCTCGACCCGGCCGACCAGCCGGCCCGGTCGTACGGACAGGCCGGTCTCCTCGAACAGCTCCCGGATCACGGCCTGCGCGTCCGTTTCGCCCGGTTCAACGCGGCCGCCGGGGAGCGACCAGCGGCCGGCGCCGGGTTCGCGCCCCCTCTTGATCAGCAGCAACCGCCCCGCTGCGTCATGCACGATCCCGCCGACACACCTGATCATCGGAACGTGAGCACTGGTCATGAACACGTAGCGTAGCCAATCTGCCGTACCACACCGCCGCCTTGACCCAAGAGCGGGACTCCCCTCCCGTTCTGGAGCGCGGTGCGGTACAAGTGTTTCAGGGTTTTCGTTCAACAACCTACGATCACGGAACGCGTGGGACACGGAGTAGCTCGCGGTGAATGTCAAGAAGGTTCTGATAATTTCCGGCGCGGCGTTGGTTGTGTTCTTCCTGGTGACCCAACCAGTCCAGTCCGCGGCGCTCGTGACGTCCATCCTCAACACCCTCAAGGACGCCGCCGAAGCGGTGATCACGTTCGTTCGCTCGGTCTTCCAGACCTGATCGAGTACCGTCGAACCATGTTCGCGCCACGCGATCCCGACGAGTACCTGCTGGACTCCGAGCGCCGGGTCATCCGGGTGCGCCTGCACTGGGCGTGCCTCGCCTGGGACGTGTTCGAGGCAGTCGCGCTGCTCGCTGTCTGTGTGATGATCTCCTACCTGCTGCCGACGTCGATGTGGCTGCTGCAGAACATCCTGTGGTACGCCGCGCTGTTCGTCGTGCTGCAGTTCACCTACAAGGTGCTCATCTGGTGGGTCGAACGGATCGTGGTCACCGACAAACGGATGATGATGACCACCGGCATCATCACCACCAAGGTGCTGATGATGCCGATCCAGAAGGTCACCGACCTGACCTACGAGCGGCCCTTCATGGGCCGGCTCCTGGGCTACGGCACGATGATCGTCGAGTCGGCGGGTCAGATCCAGGCGCTGAACCGGCTCAACTACCTGCCCAAGGCGGAACAGGTCTACGACGCGATCTCCGAGCTCGTCTTCGGAGACAAGGAAGCGCAGCAGGCCCGCTTCTCGATGATCAAGGCGCAGCGGCTGGCCAAGCGCAAGCCGGTGGCGGGCTGAGCGGACCACTCACGTTCAATGGGTACGTGAGGATCGACCTGCACACGCACTCGACGGCGTCGGACGGCACCGACAGCCCGGCCGAGCTCGTGGCCAACGCGGCCGCCGCCGGGCTCGACGTCGTGGCGCTCACCGACCACGACACCACCTCGGGCTGGGCGCAGGCGTGTGCCGCGCTGCCGGCCGGGCTGCGCCTGGTCCGCGGCGCCGAGCTGTCGTGCCGCAGCGCCGACGGCCGGGGCGGGTACTGCACGGTGCACCTGCTGGCGTACCTGTTCGACCCGGCTGCCGAGGCCGTCGTGGCCGAGGGCGAGCGGGCCCGGGCCGAGCGGCGCCGGCGGCTCGCCACGATGGCGGGGCGGATGGCCGCGGACGGGTTTCCCGTGGACGCGGACGAGCTGCTCGCCGCGCTGCCGGAGGGCTCCACCGCGGGCCGCCCGCACATCGCGATGGCTCTCGTGCGCGCCGGCCTTGTGTCCACTGTGGACGAGGCGTTCGAGCGGTTCCTCAACGACCGCGGGCGGTACTACGTGCCGAGCTCGCGCACGCCGGTCGAGGCGTCGATCGAGACGATCACCAGGGCGGGCGGCGTGACCGTGCTCGCGCACGCCTTCGCCCACCACCGCGGCACGACGGTCACCGCCGAGGTGATCAAGGAGCTGGCCGGCGCGGGCCTGGCCGGCGTGGAGGTGGACCACCCCGACCACGACGAGCGGGCCCGGGCGCGGCTGCGCGGCCTGGCCGGGGACCTCGGGCTGATCATGACCGGCTCGAGCGACTACCACGGCACGAACAAGGTCCTGCGGCTCGGCCAGGAGACCACGTCACCGCGGATGCTCGACGCGATCGCCGAGCGGGCCACCGGCGCCGAGATCGTCGTGGGTTCGTGAGCGTGACACAGGGGTTCTTCGACGCTCGGCTGTTCACCTCGGCGGCGATCACGCTCGTCGTGATCATGGACCCGCCGGGCACCGTGCCGGTGTTCCTGAGCCTCGTCGGCCGCCGGCCGCGGGCCGCCCGGCTGCGCGCCGCACGCCAGGCGGTGCTGGTGTCGCTGGGCGTGATCAGCCTGTTCGCGATCGGCGGCGAGGCGATCCTGCGCTACCTGCACATCGGCGTCCCGGCGCTGCAGGGCGCGGGCGGGCTGCTCCTGCTGCTGATCGCGCTGGACCTGCTGACCGGCCGGGACGCAACGCAGCCGCAGGCCGTCGACGACGTCAACGTGGCGCTCGTGCCGCTCGGCACGCCGCTGCTCGCCGGCCCGGGCGCGATCGCCGCGACGATCGTGTTCGTGCGGCAGGCGGACGGCAGGGCCGGTTCCTACGTCGCCCTCGCGCTCGCGATCGTCGCGGTGCACCTCGTGCTGTGGGTGTGCCTGCGGTACTCCGGGGAGCTGATCCGGTTGATCAAGGACAGCGGGATCACCCTGCTGGCCAAGATCGCGGGCCTGCTGCTCGCGGCGATCGCGGTGCAGCTGATCGCCGACTCCGTGCGGGGGTTCGTGGCGGGCGGGTGAGTGTCGGTGGGCTGCTCTACGGTTGGCGGCGTGCAACTCGGGTTCGACGCCATGCCGCGCAAGCTGATCAAGGTCACCCCGGCCCGGCTGTCGACCTGGATGGACTGCCCGCGCCGGTTCCGCATGGCCTACCTCGACCGGCCGACGCCGCCACGCGGGGGCGCCTTCGCCCACAGCACGCTGGGCGCGGTGGTGCACAACGCGCTGCGGGCGTTCTTCGAACTGCCGGTGCGCCGCCGCACGCCCGAGGCCGCCGCCGCGCTCGTCGGCACCCTTTGGACCGACGAGGGCTTCGCCGGGCCGATCCAGGCGGCGAGCTACCGCGACGTCGCCGCGGGGTGGGTGGCGGACTACGTGGCGGAGATCGACGTGTCGGACGACCCGATCGGCCTGGAGCGCTGGGTGTCCGCCCCGATCGGCACGATCGTCGCGGAGGGCCGGGTCGACCGCATCGACGAGCGCGACGGGGAGCTGGTGATCGTCGACTACAAGACCGGCCGCACCGCGCTGACCACCGACGACGCCCGGTCCTCGCAGGCGCTCGCGCTGTACGCGCTGGCCGCGCGGCGGACGTTGCGCCGGCCGTGCCGGCGGGTGGAGCTGCACCACCTGCCGAGCGGGACGGTCGCGTCGTGGGAGCACACCGAGGAGTCGCTGACCAGGCACCGGACGCGGGTGGAGGAGTCGGCCGACGAGTTCAACCTGGCGACGGATACCCTCAACGCCGGTGGCGACCCGGATGTGCTGTTCCCGCCCCACGTGGGCAGGCAGTGCTCCTGGTGTGACTTCCGGCGCAGCTGTCCCGAGGGACAGGCCGCCGGCCCGCAGGCCGAGCCATGGGCTTTGCTCGCTCGCGCCGACGAGTTGAAGGGATGAGCCGTGTCTGAGAACTCGCCCACGGTGCCCCTGTCGACCTCGGGCGATACGACGGTCGCGCTCGCCGTCGGGTCACCCGGCGCCGCGACGCGGCGCCGCCGCGGCGGCTTCGCCCGGGAGCTGGCGGGCGCGCTGGCCGTGGGCCTGTCGGTGCTGGCGATCGTGGTGCTGGTGTTCCAGGTGCTGGCCTGGGTTCGCGGCATGCCCGGCCCGGGCGCGACGATGGTGGGCGGTCACCTGGGCGCGGCCGTGCTGGCGGTGCTGGTGCAGCGGGTGGCGGACAAGAGCAGCGGCGTGCTGTCGGTCCTGGCGGCGCTGGCCGTCGTGGCGATCACCGGAGTCACGATGTGGCTCCTGTGGTGGTTCTGAGCTCAGGCGGTCAGCCAGGAGCGCCACGTCGGCACGAGCGTGGCGAGCAGTTCCGCGGGGTTGTCCGTGTTGGGGGAGTGACCCGCGCCGGGGATCACGGCGAAGTCCGCGTCCAGCCGGTCGGCCATGTCGCGTTGCGAGGCCACCGACCACGCGTCGTCGCTCGCACCGCAGGCGACCAGGCAGGGGATGCCACCCGCCTGCAGCGCGCGCGCCAGCGAGGACACCAGGTCCGGCTCCGAGCGCAGGGCGCGCGCCTTGCCCAGCAGCGCGGCGGGCTGCGAGCGCACGAACCGCTCGCGTAACAGCGCGCGTAACTCCGGCGCGGCCGCCGGCTGCGGGTTCATCTCGTCCAGCTGCTCCCGCAGCTTCTGCGCCGCCTCGATGCCGTGCTCGCGCATCGCCGGCTCGCCGAAGTCCAGGGCCTGCCTGCGGAACCCCTCGGGCAGCTCGCCGGGACCCGACCCCATTAGCGTCAGGCCGGCGACCGGCGCACCCGCGAGCACCGCGCCGCGGGCCACGAGCCCGCCGTAGGAATGGCCCAGCAGCACCACCTGGTTGCCCTCGGCCGCCAGCTTGCCCACCAGCTCGGCGATCACCATGCCCAGCGCCGCCGGCAGGTAGGCGTCCTCGTCGTCGGGCCCGCCGGACTCGTACTGGCCCGGCATGTCGATCGCGATCGCGTCCAGGCCCGCCTCGGTGATCGGGTCCAGCAGCGGCGCGAAGTCCTCCTTGGACCCTGTGTACCCGGGCACCAGCAGGATCGTGGGCGGCGGATGGCCAGAGCCCGGCGTGCGGGCGTGCAGCGCGGCGATGGGGCCGTACCGGCCGGGCAGATCGACCCGGCTACCCCGGTGTGGGCTGATCTGCGACGGCGGGATGCTCACACCAACGAGTGTGCCGCACCGGGACTCGAACCGCTGTACAGAGCGGGTGAACTGTGACACTGCGTGACGTTCAGCGCAGCGCAACCACCGTGTCGCCACGCTGCTCGTACACCATCGGACCGAGCGTCGTCATCGTGACCGGCCCGGTGTAGCCGCCGCGGTCCACCGGCAGCGTGCCGACCGGCCGTCCGGTCGCGGGCTTGAGCACCCGCAGCCCGTCGGTGACCGGGACCAGCATCTGCCCGGCGAACATCGTGCCGGACCCGCGCGTGCCGTCGACCGTCCACAACGGACTCAGGTCGGCCGCGGACAGCGCGATCGTGCGGGATCCGGTGAACCAGTAGATCGCGACCGGCGTGTTCGTCGTCGGCTCGACGTGGTCTGCCGGCTGTTCGGCGAGGTCACCCGGTCCCAGCGACAGCGGGTAGTCGGCGACCTGCTCGCCCTTCTCGTTCAGCACGAGCAGGCGTGCCGGGTCCGGCTCGACGACGGCGGTGCACTGCTGCACGTCCTCCTCGTCGTCCGGGTCGAGCCGGCACTGGTCGGTCATGGCGACGACGCGGGCGCCGTTCGTCACCCCGACGCTGGCCACGACCTCGGGCTTCTCCGAGTCGTTGTTGCCGGTCGCCCGGTAGACGGTGAGCCGGTCGCCGTCGTCCTGCGGGCAGTCTTCGATGACCGCGATCCGTGCCTGCACGACCGCGACCGTGCGGTACTCGCAGTGGGTCCGCGGCTGCTTCTCCGGGTTCACCACGGCCGGCACCTGGCCGTACTCCATGGTCTGCACCAGGTCCGAGCGCCACGTGGTCAGCAGCCGGCTGCCGGTGGTCGTCACGTAGGTACCGTCGTAGAGCAGCCGGGTGCCGGACTCGGCGTCGGAGTTGCGCTGCCCGCCGTCGGGCTTCTCGCGCTCCTCGCCGGGCTTCGGCTGCTTGCCGCGCCTGCCCGTCGCCGGGTCGAGCGCGGTGACCTCGCTGCAGCCGCCGGCCTTGCGCGGGTCGTTCGCCGGCAGGAGGTTCGACGACTTCTCGAACACCGAGATGGCCATCCCGAACGCGGCGGTCAGCGTGCACAGCGGCAGGTCACGGCTGTAGCGCCAGCGCTCCTTGCCGCTGAACGGGTCGCGGCCGACCACGTCGCCGCCCGCGCCGGTGACCACCGCCGGGCCGACCGTCACGGGTTCGGGCGTCGCCGGGCTCTCCGCCCGCCACGCCTCGCCGAGCGAGGGTGGGAACTCCGTCGGCGGGGCCGGCGAGGGCGCCGGACCGGTGTAGCTCCGCGACGACGTGGCGCGGATGTCGCTGGCCTGCCACACGACGAGCCCGACGACGAGCGCCACGACCACGATGAGCGCGGCGACGAGGACGTCCCGCTTGCGCGTGAAGCGGGAGCGCTCGACCGGCTCCGGCCGGTCGGGATCCCCGCCCCCGTCGAGCACGTCCTCGTCGCCGATCTGGTGGGTCACGAAGGGTCAGTCTGCCGAAGGCGCTGTTTCGCTCGCGTTCGGCGTCTCGGGACCGGCCTCGACGCCACCGCGGCTGCGCCGCCGGCGTCGCTGCTGCTGGCGGGCCGGCCGGTCGGAGCGGCTGGCCGGCGAGGTGCCCGACGGGTCCGCCGCGGGCTCGGCCTGCTGGTTCTCGCCGCCCCTGCTGCGCCGCCGCCGGCGCCGCTGGCGGGCCTCGCCCTCGCTCTCGGCCGGGGCCGAGTTCGTGCGTGACCGCTCGCCCTCACCCTTGGCCCCACCGCGCCGGCGCCGGTCGCGGCTCCGGGCACCGCCCCGGCCGCCCAGGTCCTCCTCCGGCTCGGCGGCGAGCCCGGCCCGGGTCCGCTTGGCCAGCGGCAGCCGGCCGGTCGAACCCGCCGGGATGCCGAGGTCGGCGAACAGGTGCTCGGAGGTCGAGTAGGTCTCCACCGGGTCCGGGATGCCGAGGCCGAGCGTGTCGCTGATCAGCTTCCAGCGCGGCTCCTCGTCCCAGTCGACGAGCGTGATCGCGACGCCCTCGCGGCCGGCCCGGCCGGTGCGGCCGATGCGGTGCACGTAGGTGCCGTCGTCCTCGGGGCACTGGAAGTTGATGACGTGCGTGACGCCCTCGATGTCGATGCCGCGCCCGGCCACGTCGGTGGCGATCAGGACGTCGACCTTGCCGGCCCGGAACGCGCGCAGCGCCTGCTCGCGCGCGCCCTGGCCCAGGTCACCGTGCACGGCGGCGACCGCGAAGCCGCGCTCACCGAGGTCGTCGGCGACCTTCTGGGCGGTCCGCTTGGTCCGGCTGAAGATCATCGTCAGGCCGCGGCCCTCGGCCTGCAGCGCGCGCGCCACGATCTCGATCTTGTCCAGCGCGTGCGCCCGGTAGACGAACTGGCGGGTGCGCTCGTGGATCGCGCCGGCGTCGGTCTCCTCGGCGCGGATGTGTGTCGGCTGGTTCAGGAACGTGCGGGCCAGGGTGATGATCGGGCCCGGCATGGTGGCCGAGAACAGCATCGTGTGCCGCTTCGCGGGCACCATCCGCAGGATCCGCTCGATGTCGGGCAGGAAGCCCAGGTCGAGCATGCGGTCGGCCTCGTCGAGCACCAGCCCGGCGACCTTGCCCAGCACCAGGTGGCGCTGCTCGGCGAGGTCCAGCAGCCGGCCCGGCGTGCCGACCACCACGTCGACGCCCTTGCGCAGCGCCTCGATCTGCGGCTCGTACGGGCGGCCGCCGTAGATCGACAGCACCCGCGTGCCGAGGTACTTGCCGGCGTCGGCCATGTCGCGCGTGACCTGCAGGCACAGCTCGCGGGTCGGCACCACGACGAGTACCTGTGGCGTGCCGTCGCCGGGCGTGGTGATGCGCTCCAGCAGGGGCACGCCGAAGCCCAGAGTCTTGCCGGTGCCGGTGCGCGCCTGGCCGATGACGTCCTCGCCGGCCAGTGCCAGCGGGAGCGTCAGCTCCTGGATCGCGAAGGTTCGCTCGATGCCCGCCTCGGACAGGGCCTTGACGATCTCGGGACGGACGCCGAACTCGGCGAACGTGGGGGAGTCGTCGCGCACCGGGGCGCCGGCCTGGAGCGGATGAGATGTGTCGGTTTCAGGGACTCCGGCTTCGCTGTGTTCCAGCTCTACCGGGTCCGCTTCGGATGTGTTGTTGATGAGCTTCTCTCCCTTTGGTCCAGCGCGCTCCGCCCTGGACGGGCCGCTCGACCGCGCGGTTCGCGCGGGAGCGGCCGGCGAGGCGCGCACACCCTCTGCACGCGGCTTCGGAAAGCTCACGTCCTGGTCAGTCTACCCGGCCGTAGGTCCGGATAGTGTCTGGGCTCGTGAGCAAGGCTGCGAGCGAACCAACGTCACAGGGTGGTGCGGGTGAGGTGAGCGCAAGTAGCGGGGCGATCGACCCGGGGATCGTCGACCTGCTCGGCGTGCTGGCCTACGGCGAGCTCTCCGCGTTCGACCGGCTCTCCGAGGACGCGCGGACGGCGCCCACGTTGTCCGGGCGCGCCGCGCTGTCCGCGATGGCCGCGGCGGAGATCGGCCACTACACGCGGATCGAGCGCTTCCTCGCCGAGCGGGACGTGGACCTGCAGGAGGCCATGCGCCCGTTCATCGGGCACTTCGACACCTGGCACGCGTCGACCGCGCCACGTTCGTGGCTGGAGTCGCTGGTCAAGGCGTACGTGGGGGACGGGCTGGCGGCGGATCTCTACCGCGAGATCGCCAACTGGGTGGACGAGGACACCGGCGCGCTCGTGCGCGAGGTGCTGGCCGACACGGGGCACTCCGCGTTCGCCGAGCGGGAGGTGCTGGCGGCCATCGAACGGGACCGGACCGTGCGCGACCGGCTCACGCTGTGGGGCCGGCGGCTGCTCGGCGAGGCGCTGACCCAGGCCCAGTACGTCGTCGCCGAACGGGACGGGCTCGCGGAGCTGATCGTCGCCGGAACGGGCGACCTGGCGGGAATCGCGGCGCTGTTCCGGCGGTTGCAGCAGGCACATGGCAGGCGGATGACCACACTGGGACTCGGCTAGCCTTGTGCGGACAACGGATGCAGTGAGGCGGAGGTCTTCGTGGAGGTCAAGGTCGGAGTCGCGGACACCGCGCGGGAGATCGTGCTCAACAGCACGCAGTCACCGGACGAGATCGAGTCCCTCGTCGCGGCCGCGCTGAAGGACTCCGCCGGCACGCTCAGCCTGGTCGACGACAAGGGCCGCCGGTTCGTGGTGCCGTCCGCGCGGGTCGCGTACGTGGAGATCGGGTCGGCCGACAGCCGCCGCGTGGGCTTCGCGACGTAGCCGGGGTGGTCGTGGCGGGCGCCGTCAGCCCGCGGTCGCGTCGGGACTGTCGGCGCGCAGCTTGACGACCTTGTTCACGTCCAGCGGCTTGTTCGGGTCGAGCACGATGCCGTTCGCCCGGGTGAAGCCGTCGATCGCCGACCAGATGATCTGCGTGAGGTACTCGACGACCGCGTCGCGGCTCATCGTGCGGCGCTCCAGCCACCACTCGCTGACGTTCTGCACCATGCCGACGATCCCGTGCCCCCAGGGCTCGGCGCCGCCCGAGTCGATGCCGAGCGTGCGCAGGTAGTCGCCGAGCAGCGCGGCGAGCGCGTTGGCGATGAGCTCCTTGTCCTCGGCCACGATGTCCTGCTCGACGGTCGCCTTGGCGAACGAGCGGCGGACGAGGACGCGGTAGAGGTTCGGGTGCTCCTCGACGGTCGAGAAGAACGCGTCGAGGCTCTTGCGGATGCGCGGGACCGGCGCCTCCTCGTTGTTCATCGCGGGGATGAGCCGGTCGAAGAGGATCTCGGTGCCCCGCTGCCCGAGGGCGACGAAGAGGTCGGCCTTGTCGGTGAAGTGGCGGTACAGCACGGGCTTGGTGACCCCGGCCTCGGCCGCGATGTGGTCCATGCCGACGTCGGGTCCGTGCTCGGCGAGCGCCCGCATCGCCGCCTCGACGAACTCCGCGCGCCGCGCCGCGCGGTGGGAGCGCCAGCGGTCGCGTCTGGCGTCCCCCGAGTGGTCTGTGTTCATAGGGCCGGACATCCTGGGAACGCTACTCCTGTCGGCCCAAGGCAGCGGCGGCCAGGACGACCAGTGGGAGCAGCGGGTTCGGCGCGGCGTGCCAGGGGACAGCCGGCCCACCGGCGGCTACGGGTTCTGGAGCGGGAAGCCGCCGCCGATGCCCTTCCAGGCCAGGTTCGAGATGAGCGTGACGGCCTCGTTCTTGGCCATCGAACGGTTGTTGTGCAGCCACGAGCGGGCCGCCACCTGGCTGATGCCCACCAGGCCGACGGCCAGCAGGGACGCCCGGTGCTCGTCCAGGCCGGCGTCCGCGGTGATCGTCGCCGTGATGGCGCGCACGCAGGCGTCCGTGCCGCGGTCGATCGCGGCCTGCACCGCCGGCTCGCCGCGCAGGTCGGACTCGAACACCAGCCGGTACGCCTGGCTGTCGCCGTCCACGAAGTCGAAGTACGCGCTGACCGCGTTCTGCACCCGCAGCTTGTTGTCGGTCGTCGACTCCATCGCGTCGTTGACCCGCTCGATCAGCTCGTCGACGTGCATCTCCAGCAACGCCATGTAGAGCTCGAGCTTGCCGGGAAAGTGCTGGTACAGCACCGGCTTCGACACGCCCGCGCGCTCGGCGATCTCGTCCATGGCCGCCGCGTGGTAGCCGTTGGCCGCGAACACGTCCTGCGCCGCGTCGAGCAGCTGTGCCCGCCGTGCGTTGCGGGGCAGCCGGGCCGCCCGATTCGCCGGGGGCGGGCCGGTCAGGCCCCCGTGTTGCCCTGTGTGTGTCGCCGTCTCCGACATGCCGCCTCCCACGCGCGTCCATCCTTCCGTGCCGGGATCACCGGCTCGTGCGGGTAGCTGTGACCTTACTCGCGGGTAACGCCGTTCCGCGATGGTCCGTGCGCTCGCGGATACTAAGAGGATGAGTTCGAGCTTCGCCGTCACGCCCGCGATCACCGACGTTCCCCTGTCCGACGCCGTGCTCCCGCCGGTCGACATGTCGATCCCACCGTGGCCCGGGGACAACGAGACCCGCGGCGGCGTGACCCTGCACGTGCGGCGCACGCCCGGCCCGGCGGACGCCGACGCCACCGCCGTCTACGTGCACGGACTCGGCGGCTCGGCGACCAACTGGACCGACCTCGCCGCGCAGCTGTCCACCCGCGTGCCCGGCGTCTCCATCGACCTGCCGGGGTTCGGCCGCTCCGAGCCGCCACGGCATTTCGACTACTCGATACCCGCGCACGCCGACACCGTCGCCCGCTTCGTCGCCGGCCTGGACGCGGGACCCGTGCACCTGTTCGGCAACTCCATGGGTGGCGCGATCTGCATGCTCCTCGCCGCGCGCCATCCCGAGCTGGTCCGCACGCTGACGCTCGTCTCGCCGGCGGTGCCCGACCTGCGCCCGTACCTGTCGCGCATGTCCGACCCGCGGCTCACCGTCGCCTACCTCCCGGTCATCGGCCCGCGGGTACGCAGGCGGATGGCCCGCGAGGACGTCGACCGCCGCGTCATGCGGCTGCTGCGCCTGTGCTTCGCCGAGCCCGACCGGATTCCCGAGTCCCGCCGCCGCGAGGCCGCCGACGAGTTCGCGGAGCGGGAGCGGCTGGTGTGGTCGAACCCCGCGCTCGCGCGCAGCACCGTCGGGCTGTTCCGTACCTGGATCGCGCCGCGGTCGCGCTCGCTGTGGCGCCTGGCGCCGGCGATCTCCGCGCCCTCGCTCGTCGTGTGGGGTGCGAAGGACCGGCTGGTCACGGTGCGCAAGGCGCCGCGGACCGCCCAGCTGCTCCAGCACGGCCGGCTGCTCGTGCTGCCCAACACCGGGCACGTCGCACAGATGGAACGGCCGGCCACGGTGGCCCGCGCGGTGCTCGGCATGTGGGAGCGTGCGGACGCCGGACGTTGGTGAGTGGTCACCTTCAACCGAAAGGCGTGTGCGAACTATGGCACCCTGGTTGCCGTGACCAAGCGGGCGACTCAGGAGAGGTACCGGTCGGGCGGACGCCGGCAACCGGCGGAGCCCCTCGCGGCATCCTGGAATCCCGCCGACCAGCCGGGGCGGGGCGCGGGTCACCGGCGCCGGCCGCGCGAGCGTGGTCTGCGGGGCGTCATGAGGACCTACGGCTGGCGGATCTACGCGATCCCGATCCTGGTCGCGGTCACCGTGCTGGTCTTCGTCCAGACCTACGGCGGCGAGGACACGGCCACCGGCACCGGCCAGGCCGCCGTCCAGGGCCAGGCGGGCAAGCAGCCGGCCGGCGACGGGGACGTCGCGCCCAACGTGTCCGAACAGCCCGCCGTGCCGCCGGACCTGAACATCCCGACCGCCGAGCTGCCCAAGGGCGCGCCGTTCGCGGCGGGCGGCAAGGGCAAGTGGTCGGTGTTGTCCGGCGCCGGCAAGAAGATCGGCAAGGGCGGCGACCTCTTCACGTACTCGATCGAGGTCGAGCAGGGCATCGACCTCGCGCCCTACGGCGGCAACGACTCGTTCGCCTCGCTGGTCGACACCACGCTCGCCGACCCGCGCAGCTGGGCGGGCACCGGCCAGGTCTCGCTGCAGCGGGTGGACGGCGAAGCGAACCCGGACATCCGGATCAGCCTGTCCACACCGAACACCGTGCACAAGACGGAGTACTGCGGCTACTCGATCAAGTACGAGTCGTCGTGCTGGCGGCGCGACCAGAGCCGGCTGATGATCAACCTGGCGCGCTGGGTGCGCGGTGGGATCGTGTTCGGCGGCGACATCGGCAACTACCGGATCTACGCGATCAACCATGAGATCGGTCACGCCTTCGGCAAGGGCCACGCGGGTTGTGCGAAGAACGGTGGGCTGGCGCCGGTGATGATGCAGCAGTCGTTCGGCGTGTCCAACGACTACGTCGCCAAGCTCAACAACAAGGCCGGCTACGACGACCCGGTCACCGCCGACGGCAAGACGTGCAAGTACAACCCCTGGCCGAATCCGCAGGCGCGCTGAGCCCGTCCCGCGATGTGGCCGTCCCGCGATGTGGGAAGGGCGGAAGCCCTGCTGGGACGATTGCGTTGTACCTGGGTGCAAGGCAATGCGCGTCGAGGAGGAACCATGGCAGGCAGTTTGCCGCCGCTGGTCGAGCCGGCCGGGGAACTGAGCAAGGACGAGGTCGCCCGCTACAGCCGGCACCTGATCATCCCGGACGTCGGGGTGGTCGGGCAGAAACGGTTGAAGAACGCCAAGGTGCTCGTGGTCGGTGCCGGCGGGCTCGGCAGCCCGGCGCTGCTCTACCTGGCGGCCGCCGGGGTCGGCACGCTCGGCGTCGTCGACTTCGACGTGGTGGACGAGTCCAACCTGCAGCGCCAGGTGATCCACGGGCAGTCCGACATCGGCAAGCCCAAGGCGGTGTCGGCCAAGGAGTCGGTGGCCGAGATCAACCCGTTCGTCACGGTGAACCTCCACCAGGAGCAGCTCACCTCGGACAACGCGCTCGACATCTTCCGCGACTACGACCTGATCCTGGACGGGACGGACAACTTCGCCACCCGCTACCTGGTCAACGACGCGGCGGTGCTGCTCGGCAAGCCGTACGTGTGGGGCTCGATCTTCCGGTTCGAGGGCCAGGTCAGCGTGTTCTGGGAGGACGCGCCGAACGGCCAGGGCCTGAACTACCGCGACCTCTACCCCGAGCCGCCGCCGCCGGGCATGGTCCCGTCGTGCGCCGAGGGCGGCGTGCTGGGCGTGCTGTGCGCGTCGATCGGCTCGGTCATGGTGACCGAGGCGATCAAGCTGCTCACCGGCATCGGCGAGCCGCTGCTGGGCCGGCTGATGGTCTACGACGCCCTCGAGATGTCGTACCGGACCATCCGGATCCGCAAGGACCCCGAGACCAAGCCGATCGAGGGCCTGATCGACTACGACGCCTTCTGCGGCGTGGTGTCCGACGACGCGCAGCAGGCCGCGGCCGGGCACACGATCACCCCGCGCGAGCTCAAGGAGCGGTTCGACCGCGGCGACGACTTCGCCCTGATCGACGTCCGCGAGCCGCACGAGTGGGAGATCGTGAACATCCCGGGCGCGGTGCTGATCCCGAAGGACCGCATCCTGTCGGGCGAGGCGCTCGCGGAGCTGCCGCAGGACAAGCCGATCGTGCTGCACTGCAAGTCGGGCGGCCGGTCCGCCGAGGCCCTCGCCGCACTGCACAAGGCGGGCTTCCGCGACGCGGTGCACGTGGGCGGCGGCGTGCTCGGCTGGGCCCGCGACGTCGACCCGAGCCTGCCGACGTACTGACGACGAGCCTCGCGAACGGGGAAGTGCCGGCGAGGCCGGCACTTCCCCGTTCGCGTGATCGAGTACTCCACCGACGACTGACGACTGACGACTCGCGGGTCTACGGTCCGCGGACGGTGAGCATGTAGCGTGCGGGATCGTGAGTCCGTCCCCGCCTCCCCTGCACGTGCGCGCGGCCTTCGGTGTCAAGGAGATCGAGCCGGAGCTGCTCGAGGCCGGGCCGCAGTGGCGGTGTGGCGAGCTGGCGCTGCGGCCGGTGACCAATCCCGCCGAGGCGTCGTGGGTGGCCCAGACGCTCGGTGAGCTGGAGGTGCCGGAGCTGCGCATCGGCCGGCCGGTGCGCGCCAGCGACGGGCGCTGGGTCGTCGGTGGCTGGGCGGCGTTCCACCACATCGAGGGCCGTCCGGAACCGCGCTACGACGAGGTCGTCGCCGCGTCGCTGCGGCTGCACAAGGCCACCGCGGACCTGCCGGTGCCGCGATTCCTGCGGGCCCGCTCGGACGTGTTCGCCCTGGCCGACCGGGTCGCCTTCGGCAACGGCGAGGCGCCGCTCGACCCGCTGCTCGGCGGCCGGCTCTTCGACGTGCTGTCCGGCTCGCGCAAGCTGTTGTCGCTGCGATCGCAGGTCGTGCACGGGGACCTGTTCGGCAACGTCCTCTTCGCCGCGGACGGCGCGCCCGGCATCAACGACTTCACCGCCTACCACCGCCCGGCCGAGTGGGCCGCCGCGGTGGTCGTCGTCGACGCGCTCGCCTGGGGCGGGGCGGACGACGGCATCCTGCGCCGCTGGTCGCACCTGCCCGAGTGGCCGCAGGTGCTGCTGCACGCGCTGCTGTTCCGGCTCGCCGTGCACGCGCTGCACCCGCACTCGACAGACCAGTCGATGCGCGGTCTCGAGCGCGCGGCGCACCAGGTCACGGACCTGTGAGGCCGACCCCGGAATAATTGAGACTGCAACTACCTTCTCCTGGGCATAGGCTCCTGACCAGACCCAGAGGAGGGCGTCATGCCGGCCATCACCGCGGACACGCTGACCCTGCCCCGGTTGCCCGAACTGCCCGGGGCCGACACGAAGTGGCGCGGCGTGGGCCGGATCCTCACCGCGCAGAAGTTCCTCGAGGGCGAGGGGTTCCAGGTCCGCCGCCCGTTCCCGAGCGAAGAGCTCCCGCTGGCCGACCCGTTCCTGCTGCTGGACCACATGGGCGCCGTCGAGTACGGGCCCGGTGAGGCGAAGGGCACGCCGTGGCACCCGCACCGCGGGTTCGAGACCGTGACGTACATGATCGACGGCGCCTTCGAGCACACCGACTCCATCGGCGGCGGTGGGCTGATCACCGACGGCGCCACCCAGTGGATGACCGCCGGGGCCGGCATCCTGCACAAGGAGGTGCCGCCGCAGGACATGGTCGCGAAGGGCGGGCTGTTCCACGGCGTGCAGCTGTGGGTGAACCTGCCGCGGGCCGAGAAGATGACGACCCCGCGCTACCAGGACATCCAGGCCCGCGACGCGACCCTGCTCGCCGGCGACGACGGTGGCGCGCTGGTCCGCGTGATCGCGGGTTCCCTGGCGGGGCACGACGGTCCGGGCGTCACGCACACGCCGATCACCTACCTGCACGCGACGGTCGCCGCGGGCGCGCGGCTGGCGATGCCGTGGCCGGCGGACTACAACGCGCTGGTGTACGTGCTGTCCGGGCGCGGCACGGTCGGCCCGGAGCGCCGCCCGATCGAGGAGGGCCGGCTCGCGATGTTCACCCACGGCGAGGCGCTGACGATGCAGGCGGCGGACACGCAGCCGTCGAACAGCCCGACCGGTTGGGAGATCCTGGTGCTGGGCGGCCTGCCGATCAACGAGCCGGTGGCCCGCTACGGCCCGTTCGTGATGAACACGAGGCAGGAGATCGTCGAGGCCTTCGAGGACTTCCAGGCGGGCCGGCTGGGGCAGATCCCCGCGGAACACCTCGCCCACCGCACGGCGGCCGACGAGAGCCTCTGAACGGGGGACTCGCGGGTCCTGAACGGGGAACTCGCGGGTCGGGAGCGGGGGACTCGCGGGCTGGAACGGGGGACTCGCGGGTCAGGGGTGCCAGCGGTAGTCGCGCATGCTGACCTTCTGGCCGTCGGCGAGCACGCCCTCGGCTCGCAGCAGCTCGAGCTGGTGGTGGACCAGGTGCGGCGCGGGGGTCCCGTTGGCCCGCAGCACCCGGTGCCAGGGCAGGTCGTGCCCGTCCTCGTTCAGGATCCGGCCCACCAGCCGCGGCGTGGACGCGCCGGCCATGGCCGCGATGTCGCCGTAGGTGGACACCCGCCCGGCGGGGATCGACGCGATCAGCTCGCGCACGCGTTCGTGCAGGGCCTCGTCCACGGCGCCAATTATGACGGCGTGCCGATGCGAGGAAGGTCGGTGCGCCGTGTTTTCATCGACGGCGTGGTCACCACCGCGAGGCAGCCGGCTCCCCGGCTCGTGCGCCGGCCGGTGGCACCCCGGCGGCCCTCCCGGTGGGATGCCGCGGCCCAGCGCGTGCTCGACGGCGCCGAGGGCTTCGTCCGCGTCCTGGGCGGCCCCGGCACCGGCAAGACCACGCTGCTCGCCGAGGTCGCGGCCGACCGGATCCGCCGCGGCGGCGTCGATCCCGACCAGCTGCTCGTCATCGCGGCCAACCGCAGGGCCGCGGCGGACCTCCGCGGGACCATCAGCGGCCTGCTGACCGCCGGCGACGAGGACCTGCGCACCGTCCGCGAACCGCTCGTGCGCACCGTGCACTCCTACGCCTTCGCCGTGCTGCGCCTGCACGCCGCCATGCGCGACGTGCCCGGCCCGCGCTTGCTGTCCGGCCCCGAGCAGGACGCCGTCGTCCGCGAGCTGCTCGCCGGGGACGTCGAGGACGGGGCGCACTACTGGCCCGACCGGCTCTGGCCGGCGCTCGCCGTGCCGGGCTTCGCCGAGGAGCTGCGCGACCTGATGCTGCGCGCCGCCGAGCGCGGGCTCGGGCCCGAGGACCTGATCAAGGTCGGCCGGGACGCCAAGCGCGACGAGTGGGTCGCCGCCGGCCGGTTCGCCCGGCAGTACGAGCAGGTCACGCTGCTGGCCGGCGCGGACGGCGCCGCCCAGGAGTCCGCGCCCGCCCTGGACGCCGCCGAGCTCGTCGCGAGCGCGCTGCTCGCCTTCGAGACCGACACCGACCTGCTCGCCGGCGAGCGCGGCCGGGTCCGCTACCTGCTCGTCGACGACGCCCAGCACCTCGACCCGCTGCAGTACCGCCTGCTCGCCCGGCTCGGCTTCGCCGCCAAGGAGTTCGTCCTGGCCGGCGACCCCGACCAGGCCGTCTTCTCCTTCCGCGGCGCGGATCCCCGGCTGCTGGCCGACACTCAGCCCGACGGCGGCACCGTCGTGCTCACCGAGACCCACCGCATGGCACCCGCGATCCGCCAGGCCGTCGCCCGCCTCGCCGCCCGGCTGCCCGGCGTCGGCCCCCAGCGCCCCGCGCTCGGCACCGAGGAGCCGCCCGCCACCGACGGCCGCGTCACCGTCCGCCTGCACGCGACCGACGCCGCCGAGGCCGCGTGGGCCGCGGACCAGCTGCGCCGCGCCCACCTCATGGACGGCGTGCCCTGGTCGGAGATGGCCGTGCTGATCCGCTCCGCCGAGCGCTCCGCGCCGATCCTGCAGCGCGCGCTCGCCTCGGCCGGCGTCCCGGTCACCACCGACGCCGACGAGCTGCCGCTGGCCCGCCAGCCCGCCGTGCGCCCGTTCCTCGAGCTGCTGCGGGTGGCCGCGAGCCCCCACCTGCTCGACCCCGCCCGCGCGGAGATGCTGCTGTCCTCGCAGTTCGGCGGCGCCGACCCGCTCGCGTTGCGCCGCCTGCGCCGGGCCCTGCGCCGCCTCGAGCTCGCGTCCGGCCGGGACCGGCCCAGCGACGAGCTGCTCGTGGACGTGCTGCGCTCGGTCGTCCTGACCGACGACGTGCTCACCGCGCTCGACGAGGGCGAGGCCGCGAGCGTGCACCGGGCCGGCGGGCTGCTGCGCACCGCGCGCCGGGCGATCGCGGACAACGCCGGCATCGAGCAGGTGCTCTGGCTGGTCTGGCAGCAGAGCGGGCTCGAGGAGCGCTGGGTCGCCCAGTCCCGGCGCGGCGGGACGCTCGGCGCGCAGGCCGACCGGGACCTCGACGCGATCGTCGGGCTCTTCCACGCGGCCGGCCGCTACGCCGACCGGCTGCCCGGTGCCGGCGTCACCGGGTTCGCCGAATACCTTGCCGCGCAACGGATCGTGGGCGACACGCTCGCGCCGTCCGCGCAGCGCGGCGAGGCCGTGTCGATCCTCACCGCGCACGGCGCCGTCGGTCGCGAGTGGACGGTGGTGGCCGTGCTCGGCGTGCAGGAGGGCACCTGGCCGGACCTGCGGCTGCGTGGCTCGCTGCTGGGCGTGGAGCGGCTCACCGATCGGCTGTCCGGAGTGGACGGTGCGGCGCTGTCGGCGACGGCGCCGCTGCTCGCCGAGGAGCGCCGGCTGCTGCTGGTCGCGGCCAGCCGGGCGCGCCACACGCTGCTGCTGTCCGCGATCCGCGGCGAGGACGAGCAGCCGTCGCGGTTCCTGTCGGAGATCACCGGCGGGGACGTCGAGGAGGCCGCCGGGCCGCTGCGGCTGGGTGGCCCCAACCGCGCGCTGGTGCTCGCCGACCTGGTGGGGGAGCTGCGCCGCGCGGTCTGCGACGGCACCGCGCCGGTCGAGCGCCGCCGGCGCGCGGCCCGCCAGCTCGCCCGGCTCGCGGAGGCCGGCGTGCCCGGCGCGGACCCGGACGTCTGGTACGGCCTGCCGCCGCTGTCCAGCAGCGAACCGCTGCGGGTGGCCGACGAGCGGATCGTCGTCTCACCGTCCACAGTGGAGGTTCTGGCCCGCTGCCCGCTGCGCTGGATGGTGGAGCGGCACGGCGGGGCGGACCCGGCCGAGCTGGCGTCGATCACCGGCGTGCTGGTGCACGCGCTCGCGCAGGCCGCCGCGGACGGCGCGGACGAGGTCGAGCTGCGGGCCGAGCTGGACCGCGCGTGGGACGCCGTGGACGCCGGCGCGCCGTGGTTCTCCCGCCGCGAGCGGGCCCGCGTACACGCGATGATGGACACGTTCCTCGGCTGGCTGCGCGCCACCCGCGGCGAGCTGACCCAGGTCGCCATCGAGCATGCGTTCACGGTCGACGTGCCGGAGACGCCCGTGCGCGTGCGCGGCCGGGTCGACCGCCTCGAGGCCGACGCCGACGGGCACCCGGTGGTCGTCGACGTGAAGACCGGCCGCCAGCCGGTCACCGAGAACGACGCGAAGGAGCACCCGCAGCTCGCCGTGTACCAGCTCGCCGCCGCGTACGGCGCGTTCCGCCGGCTGGGCCTGGACAGCGAGCCCGGCGGCGCGCGGCTGCTGTACGTGTCCAAGGCGAACCGGAAGAAGGCGGCGACCGAGCGCAACCAGGACGCCCTGGACGAGGAGGGCCTCAAGCACTGGACCGGCGTGGTCGCCGACGCGGCCGCGGCCAGCACGGGCCCCGAGTACGTGGCGCGCCAGAACCCGGACTGCTCCCGCTGCCCGGTCCGCTTCAGCTGCCCCGTCAACCCGAGCGGCCGCCAGGTGACCGAATGACCCCCACCCCGCGAGTCCCCCGTTCTGACCCGCGAGTCCCCCGTTCTGGCCCGCATGTCCCCCGTTCTGGCTCGCGAGTCCCCCGTTCCGGCCTGCGAGTTCCCCGTTGCGTTCGCCGACCGGAGTGTTGGACTCGCCCGACCGGAGCGTTGGACTCGCGAGGGGTGGCGGGTGAGCCCGCGTGAGTGACTTGATCAGCCCGCGGTTGCTCGCCGCCGAGCTGGGGCTGCCGGCGCCGACCGAGGAGCAGGTGGCGGTCATCGCCGCGCCCGCCGAGCCAGCGCTCGTCGTGGCCGGCGCCGGTGCGGGCAAGACCGAGACGATGGCCGCCCGCGTGGTCTGGCTCGTGGCGAACGGCCTGGTCACGCCCGACCGCGTGCTGGGCCTGACGTTCACCCGCAAGGCCGCGCGCCAGCTCGCCGACCGGGTCCGCGCCCGGCTGCGCCGCCTCGCCGGCTCCGGGCTGCTGGCCCGCATCGACCCGGGCGGCGAGCGGCTGGCCGCCGTGTACGCGGGCGAGCCGACCGTGCTGACCTACCACGCCTACGCCGGCCGGCTCGTCGCCGAGCACGGGCTGCGGCTGCCGGTCGAGCCGGGCGCGCGGCTGCTCACCGAGACCGCGTGCTGGCAGCTCGCCCACCGCGTGGTGGCCACGTGGACCCAGGACCTGGACACCGACCGCGTGCCGGTCACCGTGACCCGCTACCTGCTGGAGCTGGCCGGCGAGCTCGCCGAGCACCTGGTCGACGAGGACCAGCTCGCCGACTACTCCGAGCGCGTCGCCACCGCCATCGAGAGCGCGCCGCGCGGGCCGCGTCAGCGCGACGAGCTGTCGCAGAACCTGCGTGAGGTCGTGGCCACGCAACGGTTCCGGCTCGCCCTGCTGCCGCTCGTGCACGCCTACGGCGAGCGCAAGCGCCGCGAGGGCGCGCTGGACTTCGCCGAGCAGATGGCGCTGGCCGCGCAGCTGGCGAGCACGCACCCGGAGGTCGTGCACGGCGAGCGGGAGCGCTACGGCGTGGCGCTGCTCGACGAGTACCAGGACACCGGGCACGCGCAACGGATCCTGCTGCGGTCGCTGTTCGGCGGCCCGGACGGCGAGCCGATGCCGGTGACCGCGGTCGGCGACCCGGTGCAGGCCATCTACGGCTGGCGCGGCGCGAGTGCCGCGAACCTGCCGCGGTTCACGACCGACTTCCCGGCCCCGCGCCGCAAGCCGGCCACCCGCTACGGCCTGCTGACGAGCTTCCGCAACCCGCCCGAGGTCCTCGCCCTCGCCAACGCGATCTCCGGCCCGCTGCGCACCGACGTCGGCGAGCTGCGGGCCCCGGCCGGCACCGGGCCCGCCGATGTCCGATGTGGACTGTTCGCGGACGCCGAGGTGGAGGTCGGCTGGCTGGCCGACGCGATCGCCGCCCGCTGGCGCGCGTCGGTGGCCGAGCTGGGCCGCCCGCCGACCGCGGCCGTGCTGGTGCGCCGCCGCGCGGACATGACCGACCTCGCCGCGGCGCTGCGCGAGCGCGGGCTGCCGGTGGAGGTCGTCGGCATCGGCGGGCTGCTCGACGAGCCGGAGGTGCGGGACCTGGTGTCCGCGCTGCGCGTGCTGATCGACCCGCTGGCCGGCACGGCGGCGGCGCGGGTGCTGACCGGCGCGCGGTGGCGGCTGGGCGCGGCGGACCTGGCGGCGCTGTGGCGGCGCGCGGCCGAGCTCGGCAAGGCCTACGAGGCGGGCGAGGGCGCGGGCCGGCTCGTCGACACGGTGCCGGGGGAGGGCGCCGAGCAGGCCGGCCTGGTCGACGCGATCGACGACCCGGGCGAGGCGGCGGCGTACTCGGCGGAGGGCTACCGGCGGCTCCGCACGCTCGGCGCGGAGCTGCGCGCGTTGCGTCGCCGGCTGGACCAGCCGTTGCCGGAGCTGGTGGCCGAGGTGGAGCGGGCGATGCTGCTCGACGTCGAGGCGAAGGCCCGGCCGGGCGGCGCGGGGCGGGCGCACCTGAACAAGTTCGCCGACGTGGTGTCCGACTACGCGCGCACCAGCCCGTCCGCGAGCCTGCCCGCGCTGCTGGACTACCTCGCCGCGGCGGAGGCGGCGGAGGACGGGCTCGAGCCCGGTGAGGTCGAGGTCGCGGAGGACCGGGTGCAGATCCTGACCGTGCACGCGGCGAAGGGCCTCGAGTGGGAGATCGTCGCGGTGCCGCACCTGGTCGGCGACGTGTTCCCCAGCCGCAAGCGGACCTCCTGCTGGCTGCGCGCGGTGACCGAGCTGCCGGCGGCGCTGCGTGGTGACACGGCCGACCTGCCGGTGCTGAACCTCGACGGCGCGGCCGACCGCAAGGAGGTCGAGCTGGAGCTGACCCGCCACGCCGAGGAGTTCGCCGAGCGGGACCTCGTCGAGGAGCGGCGGCTGTGCTACGTGGCGCTGACCCGTGCCGAGCGCGTGCTGCTCGTCTCGGCGCACTGGTGGGGCCGCACCGGCTCGAAGCCGAAGGGCCCGTCACCGTTCTTCACCGAGGTCGCCGCGCTGGTGGCGCCCGAGCACGCCGCGCCCCCGCCGCCCGAGGACGAGGAGAACCCGCTCGCGACCGCCGAGCGCACCGCGCTGTGGCCGGCCGATCCGATCGCGCTGGGCCGCACCGACGTGCGCGAGGGCGCGGCGATGGTGCGCGAGACGCTGGCCGAGCTGCGGTCGGGTGCGGGCCAGCTGATGCTCGAGGAGGACCCGGAGGGCTGGGAGGCGGACACCGACGTGCTGCTCGCGGAACGCGCCGCGGCCGCCGCCCGGCGCGAGCAGGTGACGCTGCCGCCGTCGATGTCGGTGAGCCAGCTGGTCGAGCTCGCGGCGGACCCGAACGCGCTGGCCCGGCGGCTGCGCCGGCCGCTGCCGTTCCCGCCGAACCCGACCGCGCGGCGGGGCACGGCGTTCCACGCGTGGCTGGAGAAGCGGTTCGGCTCGCGGGCGCTGCTGGACCTGGACGAGCTGCCCGGCTCCGCCGACTCCGGAGCGGCGCCGGAGGGGGACCTCGACGAGCTGAAGGACGCGTTCCTCGCGTCGGCGTGGGCGGAGCGGGTGCCGCACGAGGTGGAGGTCCCGTTCACCTGCGACGTCGCGGGGATCTCCCTGCGTGGCCGGATGGACGCGGTGTTCGCGGACCCGGCCGGCGGCTGGACGGTGATCGACTGGAAGACCGGCGCGCTGCCGCGGGAGGAGGACCTGCCCGCGCTGACCGTGCAGCTGGCCGCGTACCGCCTGGCGTGGGCCGGCCTGACCGGCGCCCCGGTCGACGAGGTCCGCGCGGCGTTCCACTACGTGCGCCAGAACCGCACGGTCCGCGCCGCCGACCTGCTGGACGCCGATGGCCTGCGCGCCCTGCTCCGCGCCGTCCCGACCGCCTGAGCGGTCCGATCGTCTTGTCGCAGCGTGCACTCGCGGTTGCCCGGCGTGCACATCCCCTCGGCCCGCGACGCGCGGGGTGTCACCTTGCCTGAAGGCAACCTGAAGCGAGGAGGACGACATGGGGATGCGCAAGGTGCTGATCGGGCTCGCGGCCGCCGCGGCGGTGGCCGTCGGGCTGGTGGCGTTCCTGCCCAGCGGGGACGCGGACGCCAGCGGCAAGGAGCTCAGCCAGAGCGCCGCCGCCGCGAAGCTGCGCAAGGCCAACATCGGCTGGACGTCCAGCGGCCACTGCAGCAGTCGCAACAACCCGCACTGCACGTCGTTCAGCGGCATCAAGTCGGGGACCGTCAGCGGCATCATCACGTTCAAGAAGTCCAGCAAGTGCAAGATCACCATCACCGGCGGCACCGAGACCGGCCACGCGTCGGGCACCTACAGCCACTGGAACGGCTACAAGGTCGACATCGCGAAGACGACCTGCGCCACCAACTACATCAAGCGCAACTTCAGCTCCATCGGCGGCGGCAAGTGGCGCTCCTCGGCCGGCAACGTCTATTTCGACGAGGGCAACCACTGGGACATCACGTACTACTGAACACGTACTACTGAACAACATCGCAACGACCGTGGGGGTCACCGGCGCAACGGTGGCCCCCACGGTTAACCTGCCGCCGTGACCAGCCCCGACGAGCCCGGGCCCGGCCTGTCGCGCAAGCTGCGCAGACGGCTGAGTGCCGGCGGGCTCACCGACCGGCCCGACCACTCCCTGGTCGGTGTGATCCGGATGCCGGAAGGCGCGGTAAGCCCGATCGCCTCGATCGTGCGCCGGGTGATCTGGGCCCTCCTCGCGTTGTTCGCCGCCGTGCTGCTCGTCTACCTCGACCGCGACGGCTACCGCGACTCCGACGGCAACGGCCTGTCGTTCCTCGACTGCGTGTACTACGCGACGGTGTCGCTGTCCACCACCGGCTACGGCGACATCACGCCGGTGAGCCAGTCCGCGCGGCTGGTCAACATCCTGGTCATCACCCCGCTGCGGGTGCTCTTCCTCATCGTCCTGGTCGGCACGACGCTCGCGGTGCTCACCGAGCGCTCCCGTCAGGCGTTCAAGCTGCAACGATGGAGGTCGAAGGTGCGCGATCACGTGGTGGTCGTCGGTTACGGCACCAAGGGCCGGTCGGCGGTCAACTCGGTGCTCTCCGACGGCGTCGAGCCCGGGAGCATCGTCGTCGTGGACTCCGACCAGTCCATGCTCGACGCGGCCTCCGCGCTGGGGCTGGTCACCGTGCACGGCTCGGGCACCCGCTCGGACGTGCTGCGCGTGGCCGGCGTGCCGCGGGCGCGGGCGGTGGTCGTGGCCGCGAACCGGGACGACTCCGCGGTGCTGGTCACGCTGACCGCGCGCGAGCTCGCGCCGAAGGCCCAGATCGTGGCGGCCGTGCGGGAGGCGGAGAACGTCCACCTGCTGCGCCAGTCCGGGGCCAACCAGGTCGTGGTCTCGAGCGAGACGGCCGGGCGGCTGCTGGGCATGGCGACGCACACGCCGACGGTCGTCGACATGGTCGAGGACCTGATCACGCCGGCGTCCGGCCTGGCCATCGCCGAGCGCGACGTCGAGCTGGGCGAGATCGGCGGCTCGCCACGGCACCTGTCGGACATCGTGCTGGGCGTGGTGCGCGACGGGAAGCTGTTCCGCGTGGACCACCCCGAGGCCGACGCGATCGAGCCGGGCGACCGGTTGCTCTATGTAAAGAAGGTCACTCCGGCGAGCGGTGCTGACTGAGGTACTCCGGCGCGGAAAGATCTGCCACCATCGTCGGGTGCGGATCTCGGGTCGGCAGATACCACCCGGCTACCTTCGTTGGGCAGCCGTGGGTTTGGGGATTCTGCTGCTGAGCGTGGCCATCGCCGCGATCGTGGGCCTTGCGGGCCTGTTCGGCGCCACCGTGTCGACGGCGGACGCGGGCACCAGCGTCCCGGCGAAGGTGGCCACGGGCGCGCCGTGCAGCCAGCCCAACGCCGCCGAGACCGTCACGTTCCGCTACCGCGGCGACGACCGGCAGGCCCGTTTCGACGGCTGCGGCCACGCGAAGGGCGAGCCGGTGGAGATCCTCCTGCCGGCCGGCCCGATCACGGACTCGACCGTCGTCCAGGCGGCCGGCACGGCGGTCGGTGGCGGCGTGGCGGGCGAGGGACTCGCGTCGGTGCTGCTGGTGACCAGCGGGATCGCCGGCGCGGGTTACGCGTTCCTCGTGCGGCGCGGCCCCAAGCAGAAGGCACTGCCGCGGCCGTTGCGGCTGCTGGCGTAGCTGTCCACAGCCCTGCGCGGGCCGGAAATCGCGCCTTCAGGCCACGTCCTTGGGCGGGCTCTTCCACGTGTTGCACTCGAACGTCCGGTTCTTCTGCGCGCCCTGCTCCCACCACGCCGACGTGTGCGCGTCGGTGCCGTGGTCCCTCGGCAGCCCGGCCGTGTGGTCGCCGCGGTCCTGGGTCGTGCGGGCCTCGTCCAGGATGTTGGCGTCCACCGAGCCGCGGCCGTGGGTCGCCGCCAGGAACATGCCCGAGAAGCACTGGGCCTGCAGCTCGAGCCGCCTGGACAGCAGCAGCCCCGGCTCCGTGTCGACGCCGGCGTCGTACCGGGCCTGCGAGTACGCGTCCAGCACGCCGCTCATCGCCTGCACGTGGTGGCCGTACTCGTGCGCGATCAGCGCCAGGTAGACGCCGGGGTGCGCCCCGTACTGCTCGGTCTGCAGCCCGGCGAACGGCATGTACAGGGTGTTGTTCTCCCCGCAGTAGAACGCCGCGACCGCACCACCGCCGGCCACCGAACCGCACGGGCTCGACCAGTTCGTGCCCTCCGGGAACTCGATCGAGGGCGGCGAGAACGGTAGGCCCGCCTGCGCCAGCACCGGCTCCCAGGCCGCGTTCAGGCACGGCAGCGTGCTCCGGAAGAACGCCTCCGCCCCGGCCGGCGACGTCTGCCACCGCTTGAGGGTGCAGCTCACCGCCGGCGTCCCGAGGTCGCCGGCGAACAGCGGGTTGTCGCCCAGCTCGTACACCGGCTGCGGGCCCGCGGGGGTCGTCTCCGTCGGGGTGTCCTGGGTGGTGGTGACCGGCGCGTCGGTGGTAGTCGTCGTGGTCGTGGTGTCCACCGTGGTCGCGGTGTCCACCGTGGTGGTCTCGCTCGTCGTGGCGGGCTCGTCGTAGCCGGTGTCGGCCACGTGGTTGCCGCGGTCCTGCACCGCCAGGAACCCGACGAGCCCGGCGCTCACCACCAGCACCGCCACGACGATCGTCGCCACCAGCGGGCCGGTGTTCGACTTCGGCCGCGGCCGGTGCATGCCCGGGTGGCCGGGATAGCCCTGCAGCCACGGCGGCGCGGACTGTGCGGGTGGCTGGTACGGCGGCCGGCCAGGCGGGTAAGGCGCCGGCCCGGCCCAGCCGGGTGGCGGCCCGTAGGCACCCGGCGGACCAGGAGGCGGACCAGGAGGCGGACCGGGGGAAACCCGGGAGGCGGGGGCGGCACCCGGTACGGCGCGGTCGGCCGGTAGCCGGGTGGCGGCAGCGGGCGCGCGTGCGGTGGCGGCAGCGGCCCGGTCGGGCGCCACGGCCCCAGCGGTGGCTGTGTCATCTCCCCGTGTTCCCCCAACGCTCACTCGAGTCCGGCCAGATCCCGCCGGACTGGCGGTGAGCATATGGGCACTGCACTATCCTCCGCGGCGTGTTCGCGAAGTGGGGGGCCGCGGTCGCCGCGGCGACGCTGTCCGGCGGCGTGCTCTTCGGCCTGACCCAGCCGTCCGGTCCACCCGGCCTGCCCTCGCCGCCACCCGATGCGCCCACCCTGGACCTCCCGTTGCCGACCGGCGGCGGCGTCCCCTCGATCAACCCCACCAGGCCGAGCACGCCGCTGCCGCCCGGCACCGGCCCGGTCCCGCTGCTCCCGCAGAGCGTCAACATCGCGCTGAAGGTCGAGCGCGACGGCAAGCTCTCGGTCCGCGAGCAGGTGTTCGTCCAGGCCCGCAAGACGATGACCCGCCACCAGCCGCTGCGCATCCGCGCGGGCGACGACACCGACCGCGTGTTCACCGTCGAGAACGTCGAGGTGAAGGGCAAGGACAGCACCGCCGACGTCACCGGCGACGAGTTCGTCATGCGGCTCGGCGAGGGCGTCACCACGGTCGCCTACACCGTCGACGGCGCGGTCACGAACTCCGGCGGCCACCAGGAGGTGCGCTGGCAGGTGGCCGGCGGCTGGGACGTGAACGTCCGGCTGGTGCGCGCCTCGTTCGTCGCCCCCGAGGTGCCCAGCAAGGTCGAGTGCCTGGCCGGCCGGCGCGGGTCGCAGGAGCCGTGCTCGTCCGCGATCACCGACCACGGCCAGGTGCTGCGCGTCGTGCAGAAGGACCTCGCTGCCGGCGACCGCGTCGACCTGTCCGTGACGCTCCCGGCGGGCACGGTCGGCGGCGCCGGCGACGCCGAGTTCGCCGGCACCTCGACGAGCGCGTTCGCCTTCACCCCGGTCAGCGGCATCGGACTCGGCGTGCTCGCCGTCGTGCTCCTCGGCGGCTTCGTGCTGCTGTGGCTGGCCCGCGGCCGCGACGCCCACGCCCTGGCCGCCGACGTGGGGCCGGTGGAGCTGCTGGTCACCGAGGCCGGCCGGGTCGCGTTCGCCTCGCCGGACGGCGTGCTGCCCGGCGAGGTCGGCACGGTGGTCGACGAGCGCGTGGACGTCGCCGACGTGACCGCGACCGTCGTCGACCTCGCCGTCCGCAACTACCTCGCGGTCCGCCGCGCGGGCGAGGACTGGTTGCTGCTGCGCCGGAACCCGCCGGACGCGGCGCTCACCGGGTACGAGCGCGCGGTGTGGCAGGCGCTGCTCGGGGACGCGGACGAGGTGGCGCTCTCGGCGCTGCGCGCGCGGCGGCTGGACCTGTCCGCGGCCCGCGAGGAGCTCTACGCCGGCGTCGTCCGCCACGCCTGGTTCGCCCGCCGGCCCGACCACGAGCGCACCCGGTGGTTGCTCGCCGGTGTGGTGCTCGCGGCCGTCGGCGTGGCGGCGACCGTGGTGCTGGCGCTGACGATCGGGCACGCGTTGCTCGGTCTCGCCGTGGTGATCGGCGGGCTCGGCCTCGCGCTCGGCGCCCGCTCCATGCCGGCGCGGACCCGGCGCGGCAGCGTGCTGGTGCAGCAGGTCCGCGGCCTGCTCGGCTACCTGCGCGGCAGCGACGCGTCGAACGTGCCGGCCGCGGACCGCGAGATGGTGCTGTCCCGCTCGCTGCCCTACGCGGTCGTGCTCGGCGAGACGCACGGCTGGCTCGCCCGCTTCGCCGACCTGGACACCGCGGCCGACGGCACGGCCGGCATCTACTGGTACGACGGGGAGAACCTCACCCGCGACTTCCCGGATTTCCTGCGCGAGCTGGACGCGGTGCTGACCGCGTCGAGCGGGCTTCGCTGACTCGGCGGGCTGGCGGCCGATTGTCGGTGCCGCCACGTAGGCTGCGGACATGCCAGCAACCGAGCTGAACAGGTTCACGTTGCCCAACGGGCTGCGGGTGGTCCTAGCGCCGGATCCGACCGCGCCCGTCGTCGGCGTGAGCGTGCACTACGACGTGGGCTTCCGGTCCGAGCCCGAGGGGCGCACCGGCTTCGCCCACCTCTTCGAGCACCTGATGTTCCAGGGCAGCGAGAGCCTGGAGAAGCTCGCCCACTTCCGGCACGTGCAGTCCTCGGGCGGCACCTTCAACGGGTCGACCCACCCGGACTACACCGACTACTTCATGGTGCTGCCCTCCGCGGGGCTCGAGCGCGCGCTGTTCCTCGAGGCCGACCGCATGCGTGCGCCCAAGATCACCGAGGAGAACCTGCGCAACCAGATCGACGTGGTGAAGGAGGAGATCCGCCTCAACGTGCTCAACCGGCCCTACGGCGGGTTCCCCTGGATCCTGCTGCCGCCGGTGCTGTACCGGACCTTTCCCAACGCGCACAACGGGTACGGCGACTTCACCGAGCTCGAGCAGGCCGACCTGAACGACTGCGCGCAGTTCTTCGACACCTACTACGCGCCGGCCAACGCGGTGCTCACGGTCGGGGGCGACATCGACATCGAGCGCACCCGCGAGCTGATCGACAAGCACTTCGGCGACGTCCCGGCCCGCCCCGCGCCGCAGCGGCCGTCGTTCGCCGAGCCGCCGCCGGCCGGTGAGCTGCGCGGCGAGCACCCCGACCCGCACGCGCCGCTGCCCGCGCTCGCGCTCGGCTACCGGATGCCCGACCCGGTCAACGAGCTCGACGGGTACCTCGCGAACCTCGTGCTCGCCGCCGTCCTCGCGGAGGGCGACGGCTCGCGGCTGCAGCAGCGGCTGGTCCACCGCGAGCCGCTGGTCACCGACATCAACGCCGCGTGTGGGCTGTTCGGCCCCTTCGAGGCACGCGACCCGGACACGTTCATCGTGACCGCGGTCCACTCGCCCGACGTCAGCGCGGACCGCGTGCTCGCGGCCGTCGACGACGAGCTCGACAAGCTCGCCGCCGCGCCGCCGAACGAGCAGGAGCTCGCGAAGGTCAAGGCGCGCTGGGTGGCCGGGCTGCACCAGGAGAACGACCGGCTGATCGCGCGCATCCTCGCGTACGGCTCGCTCGAGCTGCTCTACGGCGACCCGGGCCTCGTGCACGCGCTGCCGGGCCGGATCTCCGCGGTGACGCCGGACGCCGTCGCCGCCGCGGCCAAGGCCCTGCGGCCCGACGCGCGCGCGGTGCTGACCGTGACCCCGGCAGGAGGAGACCAGTGACCACGTTCCGCACCGCAGCGGAGATCGCCCGTACCGAGCTCGGCCCGCGCCCGCTGCCGCCGCTCGCCGAGCAGCGCGCCGCCACCGGTCTGTCCTCCGAGGACACCGTGCTGGACAACGGGTTGCGGGTCGTCGCCGTGCACGCGCCGACCGTGCCGATGGTGGAGCTGCGGCTGCGCATCCCGTTCGCCGGCAGCGATCCGCTGCACGCCGCGCGCGCCGAGGTGCTCGCGGCCACGATCCTCACGGGTACCCGCAAGCGCGACCGCGTCGCCATCGACACGGACCTGGCGCTGGTCGGTGGCGAGCTCGACGCGGGCGTCGACCCCGAGCGGCTGTCGTTCAGCGGCAACGCGCTCGCGAGCGGTTTCGACACGCTGCTCGACGTGCTGGCCGACGTGCTGACCGGCGCGGTGTACGCCGACGACGAGGTCGGCCGGGAACGCGCGCGGCTCGAGGAGCGGATCGCGATGGCGCGTTCGCAGCCGAGCGTGATCGCGCGCGAGGCGCTGCAGAAGCACCGGTACGGCGACCACCCGTACACCCGCGAGATGCCCGAGGCGGCCGACGTCGCGACGGTCGGCGTCGACGAGGTGCGCCAGCTGCACGCCGACGGCGTGCTGCCGCGCGGCTCGATCCTGGTCCTGGTCGGCGACGTCGAGCCGGCGGACGCGGTGGCGCGGATCGCGGCGGCCCTGTCGGTGTGGTCGGACGAGCGGTCGGCCTCCGTGCTGCCGGACCTGCCGGACATCGCGGGCGGCGACGTGCTGTTCGTGCCGCGGACCGGGACGGTGCAGTCGCAGCTGCGGCTGACCGCGCAGGCGATCTCGCGGACCGATCCCCGCTACCCGGCGCTGCAGCTCGCGAACCTGGCGTTCGGTGGCTACTTCTCCTCGCGGCTGGTGGAGAACATCCGCGAGGACAAGGGATACACCTACCACGCACGATCCTCCCTGGAGTTCACGCCGAGCGGCGCCACGCTGCTCGTGGAGTCGGACACGGCGAGCGAGGTGACCGCGCCGGCGCTGCTGGAGATGCGCTACGAGCTGGCCCGCCTCGCTGTCGTGCCGCCGTCGGAGTCCGAGGTGGAGTCCGTGCGGCAGTACGCGATCGGCTCGCTGCTGATCTCCACGGCGTCGCAGACGGGGCTGGCGTCGCAGCTGGCCGCGCTGGTGTCGCTGGGGCTGAGCGTCGACTGGCTGGTGGCGCATCCGGTGCGGCTGGCGGAGGTCACGGCGGAGCAGATCGCGGAGGCGGCACTGGACTACTTCTCGCCGACGCGGTACACGGGCGTGGTGGTCGGCGACGCCGCGCAGCTGCCGTTACTGCGGTCGCTGGGTGGCGTCATCACCGCATGACCGAACCGTTCCGGCTCCCCGCCTTACCGACCCTGTCACGGTCCACAGTGGACCGCAACGAGATGGTGCGGACGGACCCGGCGCGGCTCACGAAGCTGTGGGAGACGGGCCGGGTCATCCTGCTGGACGAGAAGGGCCGCACCCCGGTCGCCAACGGCGCCACGTCGCTGGCTACCCGGCCGGCGGTGCGGGTCGTCGCCGAACGGCCGGCGGACGCGTTGCTGCTCGGCGAGCACGACGGCGTCGGGTACTGGGCCGTGCGGCGGGCGGAGCGGCTGCGCGAGGGCGTCGCGTCGCCGGACAGCGCGTGGGGCCTGTGGACGGGTGCGGCCTCCGCGGACGGCGAGGAGTGGCACGACCTGCGTACGGTCGGCGCGCTGCTGGACGACACGTCGGCGGGCCTGTACACGACCGCCGTCGGCCTGGCGAGCTGGCACGCGCGCGCGGGCTTCTGCGCGAAGTGCGGCGCGCCGACGACCCGGGTCAACGCGGGCTGGGCGACGCACTGCACGGGCTGCGGTCGGGAGGAGTACCCGCGCACCGACCCCGCGGTGATCTGCCTGGTCCACGACGACGACGGGGTCAACGGTGCCCGGGTGGTGCTGGCCCGCCAGCCGATCTGGCCGCCCGAGCGGTACTCGGTACTGGCCGGCTTCGTCGAGGCGGGCGAGTCCCTCGAGGCGTGCGTCGTGCGCGAGATCGCCGAGGAGGTCGGGGTGACGGTGTCCGGCGTGCGCTACCTGGGCAGCCAGCCGTGGCCCTTCCCGCGCAGCGTCATGGTCGGCTTCGCGGCGGTGGCCCCGGCGGGCGCGCCCCTGCACCCGGCAGACGGCGAGATCGAGGAGGCCCGCTGGGTCTCGCGCGCGGACCTGCGCGCGGCTCTGGCCGCGGGCGGCGAGGTCGAGGGCCTGCGGCTCCCCGGCCCGACGTCCATTGCCCGCATGATGCTGGCCGGCTGGGCCGCGGCGGACTGACCGGTCACACCGAAGGACGCGGCTGGCGCGTCGGCTGCGGGCGCGCCGTTGTGCCCGGCGGCCGGCGAGATCGAGGAGGCCCGCTGGGTCTCTCACGCGGACCTGCGCGCGGCGGACTGACCGGTCACACCGAAGGACGCCCCCGGCGTATCGGCTGCGGCGGGCCGCTGCGCCCGGCCGGCGACGAGGTCGAGGAGGCCCGTTGGGTCTCGCGCCGCTCTGGCGGCGGGTGGCGAGGTCGAGGGCCTGCGGCTGCCCGGGTCCGACGTCCATTGCCCGCATGATGCTGGTCGGCTGGGCCGCGGCGGACTGACCGGCCATACCGAAGGACGCCGCTGGCGTATCGGCCGCGGGCGCGCCGTTGTGCCCGGCGGCCTGCGAGGTCGAGGAGGTCCGCTGGGTCTCGCGCAAGGCCCTGGCGGCGGCGAGGTCGAGGGCCTGCGGCTCCCCGGCCCGACGTCCATCGCCCGGATGATGCTGGCTGGCGGGGCCGCGGCGGAGTGACCGGCCACACCGATGGACGCGGCCGGCGCATCGGCTACCGTTGCGGGCCGTATCCGGCAACCGGCCGGGTGGCGGGGGTGAACGACGTGGTGGGCGTGGCGCGTGCGGTCGGGTTGCTGCTCGGCGTCGCCGCGGACGGGGCGTTCGGCGATCCGCGGCGGCGGCATCCGGTGGCGGGCTTCGGCAAGGCCGCGGAGCGGGTCGAGCGAGTGCTGTACCGGGACCACAAGCTGTCCGGCGTCGTGCACGCCGCGGTGCTCGCCGGCGGCGCGGCCGGGATCGGCGTGCTCGTCGAGCGGGCCGGGCGCGGGCGGCCCGTGCGGCAGATCCTCGGCACCGCGGCGGCCACCTGGATCGTCCTCGGTGGACGGTCGCTCGCCGTCGAGGGCGCCTCGATCGGCCGGGAGCTCGACGCGGGCCAGCTCGACGCCGCCCGCGAACGCCTGCCGCACCTGTGCGGGCGCGCCCCGGCGAAGCTCGACGCCGACGGCCTCGCGCGCGCCGCGGTCGAGTCGGTCGCGGAGAACACCTCCGACGCGGTCGTCGCGCCGCTGGTGTGGGGCGCGGTCGCCGGCGTGCCGGGGCTGCTGGGCTACCGCGCGATCAACACCCTCGACGCGATGGTCGGCTACCGGTCGCCGCGCTACCGCCGCTTCGGCTGGGCCGCCGCCCGCCTCGACGACCTCGCCAACCTGTTGCCGGCCCGCCTCGCCGCGATGCTGACGGTCGCCGGCGCCCCGGTGGTCGGCGGCTCCTGGCGGGGGGCGTGGCAGACCTGGCACCACGACGCCGCCGCCCATCCGAGCCCGAACGCGGGCCGCGTGGAAGCCGCGTTCGCCGGCGCCCTGGAGATCCGCCTGGGCGGCCGCACGGTCTACGACCACGGCATCGAGGAACGCCCCGTCATGGGCGACGGCCGCATGCCCGACGCCGGCCACGTGACCCGGGCGGTGGAGCTGTCCCGGGTGGTGGGTGGCCTCACCGCGGTGGTCGCGGCGTTGCTCGCCCTGTTCCGCTCCCGCCGGTAAGGCATCTCCGGCGAGCGGCTCAGCCGAGCCCTCGCGGGCCCGGTCATGGGTGACGGCCGCATGCCCGATGCCGGTCACTTGACCTGGGCGGTGGAACTGTCCCGGGCGGCCTCACCGCAGTAGTCGCGGCGCTTTGCCCTGTTCCGCTCCCGGCGGTAGGGCGTTTCCGGCGAGCCTGCTCGTGCGCCTCGTCGTGGGTGACGGCTGCGTGCCTGACGCCGGCCAAATGACCCCGGGGGTGGAGTTGTCCCGGGTGGTGGGTGGCCTTACTGCGGTGGTCGCGGCGCTGCTTGCCTTGTTCCGTTCCCGCCGGTAGGGCGTTTCCGGCGAGCCAGCTCGCGCGCTTCGTCGTGGGCGGCGGCCGTGTGCCCGAGTCGGCTATGTGACTCGGGCGGTGGAGCTGTCTCGGGTGGCCTCACCGGGTGGTCGCCGCGCTGTTCCGGTCTCGCCGGTAGGGCATGTCCGGCGAGCGACTCAGCCGAGCCCGCTGTCCGCCCGCTCCCGCGCCTCGTCCTCGGCGACCTGCTGCGCGACCGACTGGCGCCGCGGCCGGTCGACTGGCCGGTCCGGTGGCGCAGCCGGCGAACCGGCGGCACCGCGCGGAGTGGCCAGCACGCCACCAGGCCGCACCTCGCGCCACGTGAAGTACAGCCAACCCAGCAAGGCCATCACGCCGAACGTGATCCACTGGAACGCGTACGACAGGAACGGGCCCGCCTCCAGCTCCGGCAGCGGCAACGCCCCGAGCACCCCCGGGCTCCCGTCCGCCAGCTGCACGTACCCGGGCCGGATGGCCAGCCCCGTCTGCGCCGCGACGGCGCGCGAGTCGACCGCGTACACCTGCGGCGGCGAGCCCGCCAGCGCGGCCCGCGAGCGCGGGTCCCGCTCGTCGGCGCGCACCCGCGCGGTCAGCTCGCGCGTCCCCGCCGGTGGCGCCGCGTACGACGGCAGCGTCAGCTCCTGGCGGCCCTGCACCGGCCGGACGTACCCGCGGTCGACTAGGGCCACCGTGCCGTCGGTCAGGCGGAACGGGGTGAGCACCTCGAACGCCGCCTCGCCCTGGACCGTCCGCAGCCGCGCCACGACCTCGTCGCCGGTGAGGTAGCTGCCGGTCAGCGTGACCGTCCGCCACTCGTTGCCGCGCGGTGACAGGTCGGCGAGCGGCACGGGATCCGCGGTGAACGACCGCGTGATCGCGTCGTTGGTCGCCGCGCGCTCGGCGTGCCGGTTGAACTGCCACGGCGCGAGCACGGCGAAGCAGGCGACGGCGAACACCACCACCGCCAGCGTCAGCCCCAGCCACCCGGGGCGGAGCAGGAACCGCAACCGCACCCGTCAACGGTAGGCCAGGCTCATCCCCGCAGTGCCGACCGGGCGGCCGCCGCGGCCTGGCCGGCGTACCCGCCACCGAACAGCACCGTGTGCACCAGCAGCGGGAAGAGCTGGTGCAGCCCGATCCGCCCGCGCCAGCCGTCCGCGAGCGGCGCGACCTCGTCGTACGCGGCGACGATCCGGTCCAGCTGCGCGCAGCCGAACAGGTGCAGCATCGCGAGGTCGGTCTCCCGGTGCCCGCCGTGCGCGGCCGGGTCGATCAGCCACCCGCGGCCGTCCGCGCCCCACCGGACGTTGCCGCTCCACAGGTCGCCGTGCAGCCGTGCGGGCGGCTCGGCGGGCCCGGCCAGCGACGAGATCCGCTCGCACACGGACTCGACCGCGCGCACGTCGGCGCCCGCCAGCGCACCCTGGTCGGCGGCCGTGCGCAGGTAGGGCTCGACGCGGTGCGCGGCGTACCAGTCCGGCCAGTCCGGCCCGGTCTCGTTGCGCATCGGGGCGAGCCCGATCCACGCCTGCGCCGGGCCGTCCGGCGGGGCCGCGCCGAACGCGGCCGCGCCCGCCGCGTGCAGTCCGGCGAGCCCGCGGCCGAGCCCGTCCGCCGCGGCGGCCGACGGGGTGCCCGGCTCGACGAGCTCCATGACGAGCCACTCGTCGTCGTAGCCGTGGACCTCCGGCAGCGGCACGACCGCCGGCTCCGCGAGCCAGCGCAGCCCGGCGACCTCGGCGCGCACGGCGCCCGCGTGGTCGTGCCGCTTGGCGACGACGGTCCGCCCGTCGGCGAGCTCGATGCGGCGGGCGGTGCCGCCCAGCGGCGTGGTGGCCGTCGCCGGGGAGCCGGTCAGCGCCTCGATGTTCACTGCCGCTCGCGAACCCAGTCGAGCAGGCCGGGCGTGGCCGCCTCGATCATCGCGAGCACCTCGGTGAAGCCGTCGCCGTTGCCGTAGTACGGGTCGGGCACGTCGAGGTCGCCGGCCGCGGCGGGGTCGAACGAGCGGAACATGCGCACCCGCTCCTCGCCGACGAGGTCCACGAGCGCCTCGTGGTGCCCGGCGTCCATGGCCACGAGCAGGTCTGCGCCGAGATGCTCGGGTCCGACCTGCGCGGCGACGTGGCCGGTCGGGTAGCCGGCGCTGGCGAGCGTGCCCGCCGCGCGCGAGTCGGCCGGTTCGCCGACGTGCCAGCCGCCGATGCCGGCGCTGGTCACGCGGACCGTCTCGGCTAGCCCGGCGCGGCGCAGGTGCTCGGTGAACACGACGGCGGCCATGGGGGAGCGGCAGATGTTGCCGGAGCAGACGAAGCAGACGTGCACCCGGCCGAGTCTAGGGGTGCAGGCGCGCGCCCTTGACGATCTTGTCGACCGCGTTGCGCGGGCCGTGTACCGCGAGGCCCGCCAGGTCCAGGGCGTCACCGGGCACGGCGCGGACCGCGGCGCGGTTGGCCTCGTCGTGGCCCGTCGTGAACAGGTCCGCCGTGAAGATCGACATGGGCAGCCCGCGCGAGAGCGCCCGGGCGTGAGCGGCGGTCAGCACCGCCGCCGGCGCCTCGAACACCAGCACCGGCTGGCGGAACATCGACAGGTACTTGGTGCCGTCGGCGTCCTCGTACGGCTCGCCGATCAGCTCGGGCACGGCCGCGGCGACCCCGCTCACCAGGAAGGCGCACACGTTCAGCCGCTGCCAGCCCGCCAGGCCGTCCCGGATCACCACGGCGATCTTCGTCTCGAATCGCACCCGATCGAGGATGGCGCCGCGAACCGGAACCGTCTTGTACGTTCCTTGCATGACCGGCACCCGTCCGGACATCACCGCGTGGCACCCCTCGGTCGCGGGCATCCAGGAGGTGTTCCACGCCCGCTTCACCACCCACGCCTACCCCTCGCACACGCATGACAACTGGACGCTGCTGATCGTCGACGACGGCGTCGTCCGCTACGACCTCGACCGCCACGACCACGGCGCGACGAGCGACGCCGTGACGCTGCTGCCACCCGGTGTCCCGCACGACGGGCGCTCCGGGCGGCCGTTCCGCAAGCGCGTCCTCTACCTCGACCGCACGGTCCTCGGCGACGACCTCGTCGGCGCCGCCGTCGACCACCCGGCGCTCGCCGACCCCCTGCTGCGCACCCGGGTCCACCAGCTCCACCAGGTGCTGACCGCGCGCACCGAGGACTTCGAGGGCGCCGGCCGGCTGGCGTTCGTGGCCGAACGGCTCGGCACCCACCTGCGGCCCGCGCGCCGCGAGGAGCCCCGGCGCGGTGCGGCACACGCGCTGCGCGACCTGCTCGACGCCCGGCTCCCCGAAGCGGTCCGGCTCGACGAGGCCGCGGCCGCGCTCGGCATGCACCCGGCCTCGCTCGTGCGCGCGTTCAGCCGCGAGTTCGGCATCCCGCCGCACCGCTACCTCACCGGCCGCCGCCTCGAGCTCGCCCGCGGCTACCTGCTCGACGGCCACCCGCCGGCCGAGGCGGCCACCCGCGCCGGCTTCTACGACCAGGCTCACCTGACGCGACACTTCACGCGCCTTCTCGGCGTCGGCCCGGCCCGGTACGTAGGATCCGGCGGATGACCGACCTGCGCCACCACGGCGACCTCGAGGCCCGCCCGGGCCTCGAGGACTTCGCGGTGAACGTCCGCGGCAGCGCGCCGCCGGCGTGGCTGCGCGAGCACCTGGTCGGCGCGCTCGACCGCATCGGCAGCTATCCGTCCACAGAGGACGACCGGGCGGCGCGCCGGGCGGTTGCCGCGCGGCACGGGCGCTCGCCCGACGAGGTTCTCGTGCTGGCCGGCGCCGCCGAGGGGTTCGCGCTGCTGCCCGCGCTCGCCCCGGCCAGGGCGGCGCTGGTGCACCCCTCGTTCACCGAGCCAGAGGTGGCGCTGCGGCAGGCGGGCAGTGCCGGTCCACCGCGTCCTGCTCGACGCGGCCGACGGTTACGCGTTGCGCCCCGAGCGGGTCCCCGGCGACGCCGACCTCGTGGTGCTCGGCAACCCGACGAACCCGACCTCGGTGCTGCACCCCGCCGACACGATCCGCGCGCTCGCGCGGGAAGGCCGCACGCTCGTGGTCGACGAGGCGTTCATGGATGCCGTGCCCGGCGAGCCCGAGACGCTCGCCGGTGCCGACCTGCCCGGGCTGCTCGTGCTGCGCAGCCTCACCAAGACCTGGGCGCTGCCCGGCCTGCGCGCCGGCTACGCCCTCGGCCATCCGGACCTGCTCCGCCGGCTCGCCGCGCACCGTCCACATTGGCCGGTCGGGACGCTCCAGCTCGCCGCCGTCGAGGCGTGCGCGTCGCCGATCGCGGTGGCCGCGGCCGACCTGGCCGCGAGCGAGACCGCCCGGCACCGGGCGCACCTCGCCGAGGCGCTCGCCGGGCTGCCCGGTGTGGTGGTGCACGAGCCGGCGGCGGGACCGTTCCTGCTGCTGCGGGTGCGCGACGGCGAGTCGGTCCGGGCGGGCCTGCGCGACCGCGGCATCGCCGTCCGCCGCGGCGACACGTTCCCGGGCCTGTCCGGCGACCACCTCCGGGTGGCCGTCCGCGAGCCCGCCCGCGCGGCGCTGCTCGTCGACGCGCTGCGGGCCACGTTGAGTACGGAGGTGGTGCCATGAGCACCGTCGCAGAGGTGGTCGAGGTGCTCGACACCGCCTACCCGCCCGAGCTGGCCGAGTCGTGGGACGCGGTCGGGCTCGTGTGCGGGGACCCGGCCGAGCAGGTCAGCCGCATCCTGGTCTGCGTCGACCCTGTCGAGTCCACTGTGGACGAGGCGCTCGAGATGGACGCCGAGCTGATCGTGGCGCACCACCCGCTGCTGCTGCGTGGCGTGCACGGCGTGCCGGCGAGCAACCCGAAGGGCAGCCTCGTGCACCGGCTCGTGCGTGGCGGCGCCGCGCTGTTCTGCGCGCACACCAACGCCGACGCCGCCGACCCCGGCGTGTCCGACGCGCTCGCCGAGGCGCTGGGGCTCACGGTCACCGGCCCGCTCCAGGTCAACCCGGACGGGCGCACGGGCATCGGGCGGATCGCGGAGTTGCCCGCCGCCGAGCCGTTCGAGAAGTTCGTCGCGCGGGTGGCCGCGGCGCTGCCGCGGACGGCCGGCGGCGTGCGCGCGGCCGGCGACCTGGACCGTCCTATCAAGACGGTCGCGGTATCGGGCGGCGCCGGGGACGGGTACCTCGACACCGCCACCCGGGCCGGCGTGGACGCGTTCGTCACCGCCGACCTGCGCCACCATCCCGCGAGCGAGCACCTGGCCGCGGCCGGCTCGCCCGCGCTCGTGGACGTCTCGCACTGGGCGAGCGAGTGGCCGTGGTGCGAGCAGGTAGCGGCCATCCTGCGGGACATGCTCGGCGGTAACGTCAACGTCACTGTGTCCACCCGACGCACCGACCCGTGGAGGTTCTCAGGGTGAAAGCCGATCCCGCTGTGCAGCGCCGCTTGCTCGAGCTGGCCGACGTGGACGCCGAGCTGTCCCGCGTCGGGCACCGCCGCGCCACGCTGCCCGAGCTCACCGCCGTCGCCGAGGCGGAGCAGGCGGTGCAGGCCCGGCGGGATGCGCAGGTCGCCGCCGACACCGCCCTCGGTGACCTCGACCGTGAGGTGAAACGGCAGGAGAAGGAGGTCGACGCGGTGCGCGCCCGCGAGGACCGCGATCGCGGGCTGCTCGCCGGCGGGACGGTGTCGGCCAAGCAGATGACCGACCTCGAGCACGAGCTCGCCACGTTGCTGCGCAGGCAGGGCACGCTCGAGGACGACCTGCTCGAGCTGATGGAGCGGCGCGAGGCGGTCGAGCTGGACGGCAAGCACGCCGGTGTCGAGCTCGCGAAGGCGGAGGAGGAGCTGGCCGAGGCGAGCCGGCGCCGGGACCAGGTGCTGGCCGACCTCGACACGACCCAGGCGCGGCGCGACGCCGAGCGGGAGAAGCTGGTGCCGCAGTTCCCGGAGGCGCTGCTCGGCCTGTACGAGCGGGTCCGCGCCAACAAGAGCATCGGCGCGGCGTTGCTGCGTGCGCGGCGGTGCGGGGCGTGCCGGATCGAGCTGGACCGCAGCGCGATCTCGCGGATCTCGGGCACGGCCGCGGACGAGGTCGTCACCTGCGAGGAGTGCGGCGCGATCATGGTGCGCACGCCGGAGTCGGGCCTGTGACGGTGACCGCGTGAAGGTCGTCGCATGAAGGTTGTCGTCGAGGCCGACGGCGGGGCGCGCGGCAACCCGGGACCGGCCGGCTACGGCGCGGTCGTGCGGGACGCGGGGACCGGTGACGTGCTCGCCGAGCGCGCCGAGGGGCTGGGCGTCGCGACCAACAACGTGGCCGAGTACTCGGGGCTCGTCGCGGGGTTGCGTGCCGCGGCCGACCTGGGCGCCGACGAGGTCACCGTGCGGATGGACTCCAAGCTCGTGGTCGAGCAGATGTCCGGCCGGTGGAAGATCAAGCAGGAGTCGCTGCAGGCGCTCGCGGGTACGGCCGACGAGATCGCCCGGCGGTTCACAACGATTCGGTACGAGTGGATCCCCCGCGCCCGCAACACCCACGCCGACCGGCTTGCCAACGAGGCAATGGACGCCCAGGCGGGGAAGTCCCCGGGGAAGTCCCAGGGGAAGGCCCAGGGGAAGTCACCGGGAAAAGCTGAGCGGGCGCAGGCGCCCGCGACCCGGTGGACCGGTGCGAGCGGCACGCCGACCCGGCTGCTGCTCGTCCGGCACGGGCAGACCGAGCTGTCGGTGCAGCGCCGCTACTCCGGGCACGGCGAGGCCCCGCTGTCGGCGGTGGGCGAGCAGCAGGCGAAGGCGGTGGCCACCCGGGTCGCGGGCCTCGTCGAGCCGGGCACGCCGGTCGTGTCCTCCCCGCTGGGCCGCGCCCGGCAGACCGCGGCCGCGATCGCGGCGGCCATCGCCAGCCCGGTCGAGGTGGCCGGCGGGCTGGTGGAGACCGACTTCGGCGCGTGGGAGGGGCTGACGTTCGAGCAGGCGGCGGCCCGCGACCCGGCGCTGCACGGCCGCTGGCTGTCCGACCCGTCGGTGCCCGCGCCGGACGGCGAGAGCTTCGACGAGGTGCACCACCGGGTGCGCCGCGTGCGCGACGACCTGGTCACCCGCGTCGGCGCCGGGACCGTGGTCGTGGTCAGCCACGTGACCCCGATCAAGGCGCTGCTGCGGATGGCGCTGGACGTGGGCCCGTCGCTGCTCTTCCGGCTGCACCTCGACCTGGCGTCGCTGTCGATCGTCGAGTTCTTCCCGGACGGGTACGCGACGGTCCGCCTGGTGAACGACACCGCGCATCAGGCATGAGATCCTGTACGTGCGGACGAGCCGGCAGGGCGGTCGCGGCGGGAGGAATCCCGTCGAGGAAAGTCCGGACTCCACATGGGCAGGGTGGTTGCTAACGGCAACCCGGGGCGACCCGCGGGACAGTGCCACAGAGAACAGACCGCCCGGCGGCGCGAGTCGCCGGGTAAGGGTGAAACGGTGGTGTAAGAGACCACCAGCACCCCGGGTGACCGGGGTGGCTCGGTAAACCCCACCCGGAGCAAGGCCAAGAAGGGAAATCTCCGGATTTCCTGCGCAGGCGTTCGAGGGCTGCCCGCCCGAGCCTGCGGGTAGGCCGCTAGAGCCTGCCGGCGACGGCAGGTCGAGATGGATGGCCGCTCACCGGCGCCATTGGCGCCGGAGACAGAATCCGGCTTACATGCCGGCTCGTCCGCCCGCCAGTTCGCCGAGAGACCGCATTGCGAACGTGTAATCGGTCTCTCGGCGTTACGCAGATCGGGTGGACGTGCTTCGGTCTGGCAAGGTTACGCTCCGGTTACGGCGGCCGGAGCGCCGCTCGTTGGTGGCCTCGGCTCGGCCGTTCGGGGTACGAATTGCGACGTCTGGGCGCATCGCGGCGGCGTCCGGTCGAGGAGTCTTCACGGCGGTGTCACGAACCAGCCACGTTCCGTGCACGTCGGCCGAAAGAGTGCGATTGGGCACGTCTTGACTTACGACAGGCCGCACCTACGGTGATGGACGGCCCGCATCCGAGTGAAAGTACCAGGCCATCGAGCAAAACGGCTCGGGATTGCCTTTGTTCTCTTCATGATGGTGTGTGGTCTGATGGCACCCGGTCAGCCGTCGAGGAGGCGCCGTTACGCGATGTGAACTACGTAGAGGGTTCTTGCCACTACACATCGTGTGCTCTACTGATTGTTGAACGAACAGCCGAACTGTAGAAGACCGGCCGCGGGATGCCCTCGACCGAACCCGCTCCGAGCACTTGGGAGTCAGACATGATCGCCATGACCACTCTTCAGCTAGCCCAGGACGGCAGCTTGGGGACCGGAGGGGTCCGCGACTGGATCCTCAACAACATCATCCCGCTCTTGCTGCTCGTCGTCGCGCTGCTCCTGCTCTGGCTGGGCGGCGGCAAGGGTGACAACGCCGGTGTGATGCGCCGCCTCGGTGGCGTCATCGTCGCGCTCGCGATCATCGGGCTGGCGGTGACCACGGATGCCGGGCAGAACATCGGCACCTGGATCGCCGGCCTGTTCACCGGCTGAGCCCCCGCAGGCAACCGAGTCACGAGTAGGGACTTCGCGTGCGCATTCGTACTGACGACGAGGTGTACCGCGTCGATGCGGTATGGCTGGGTCCGCCCCGGGCCACGATGCCCTGGCGTGCCCGGTACGTGGCGTGGGGCGTGGGCGTCGTCGTCTTCCTGGTGGTGCTCACCGTCGAGCGCCGGCTGGGCGTGTCCCTGTTCTGGTCGGTGGCCTGGGGCATCGTGATGACGATCGGGATCACCCGGCTCATCTGTTCCCGGATCAGCCACGAACGGCCGCTGACGTCGGTGACGGCGATGTGGGTCCGCGAGCTCACCGCGCCGCGCGAGGTGACTGCGGGCGACGGTGGCGCGGTGAGCGCGACCCGGGTCCGCGTCCAGACCGAGCGGCCGCGCCCCGTGCCACGGGTCAAGCGCGGCGCCAAGAAGGGTGTCAAGAAGTCGGACCGCGCCACCCGGCCCCGTTCGGCCGAGAAGGCCCGGCACCTGAGCAAGCGCCGGACCGCAGGCAGAAATACCGGCAGGTCAGCAGCCAAGACCACGAGGAAATCGGCCCGGAGGAAGGAGGTCCGCCGTGTTCGGACGTCGTAACAAGCGCGGGCCTGAGCGGGCCGCCGCCCAGCAGCTGCCACCCCCGCCCGGACCGTTACCGCAGGGACGCCCTGGCTACCGCCCCCGGCATTCGGCTCCGCAGGACCCGCCCGCGCCGCCGCCGGCACCACCCGCCAAGATCAACACTCGGGATGGCGCCTACCCGGCCCAGTACCGGCCCGCGGCCGCACCCGGCCGCGGAATCAGCCCGACAGGAAAGCGCAACCGACGTCTGCCAGGGGAGCAGTCCATTCCCACGTACACGCCGACCATCGCCGCCCGGAGCATCGATGGCCACCTGCTGCGCAACGGATCCGACGTGTTCGCCTGGTACCGGCTGGCACCGCAGCGCTGGTCGTTCCGGTCCGACTCGCAGCGCCAGGACCTGATCGCCGCCATCGCCGGCCAGTACGCCGAGCTCGCCGGCCGCTGGCTGCACCTGCGCGTGACGACCCGGCCCTACCCGATCCGCATGTGGGCGGAGGCCCACGTGCACAACGCGGTCAACCGGCTGCCCGACGCGGCCGGCGCGATGTCCTTCGACGACTACCTGATCGGCGAGCAGCAGCAGCTGCTGGGCCGCTCGATGGCGGAGAAGGAGGTCTACCTCGGCGTTCAGGTGCAGACCCGCAACATGGTCGACCGCGCGGTGGAGCGCGCCGCCCCGTTGCTGCGCAGGGTCTTCCCGACGGCTGTGGACGCCGAGCTGCTCGCCATCGACTCCGAGGTCGAGCACCTCGACCAGGTCATCGGGTCCGCGGGGCTGGAGGGCCGGCCGGTCACGGCCGAGGAGATTTCCTGGCTGATGCACCGCTCGTGCTCGCTGGGCCTGCCCGCGCCGCGCAACCTGCCGGCCGTGCCCGGAGCCGCGTGGGAACCCGAGGACCTCGCGTCGTTCACCGACGCCGCCGACTTCCACCAGGAGCCCTACGCCCCGACGGTCACCGTGCGCGGGCGGACCGGCTCGAACGCCGGCATGACCCGCCACGTCGCGGTGCTGACCGTCGGCCAGATGCACGGCCTGCAGATCCCGGAGATCGACGACCCGTGGGTGCAGCACTCCGACCGGCTCGCCGCGTCCGTGGAGTGGTCCGCGCGGATCTACGTGCGCCGCCCGGAGGAGGTCTCCGGCGAGCTGGGCCGGCAGATGAACAAGGTCCGCTCGCAGGTCCGCCACTACACCGACGAGCACGAGCTGGAGCCGCCGCAGTCGCTGGCCCGGCAGGCCTCGCGGGTGCTGGAGATCGACGACGAGATGACCTCGGGCTTCACCGCGCTGGCCACCCGGGTGCGCTCGTGGTGGCGGCTCGCGGTGTCCGGCCCGACCGAGCGCGACGCGCTGCGGCTGGCCCAGCAGCTGCTGGAGCTGTACAAGCCGAAGATCGCCATCGAGCACCCGGAGGCGCAGTACGCGCTGGCCCGCGAGTTCATCCCGGGCGAGTCGCTGGCCAACTCGGCGTACCTGCGCCGCGGGTCGGTCGTGTGGGCGGCGGCCTCGGTGCCGACCGCGACCGCGGAGGTCGGCGACCGGCGCGGCATCCTGCTCGGCGAGACGTGCACGGCGACGCGGCGGCCGGTGGCCTGGGACCCGTGGATGGCCCAGGAGATCCGCGACGGGTCCGGCCTGACCGCGATGGTCGCCGGCCTCGGTGGCGGCAAGTCGTTCCTCGGTGGGGGCGTCGTCTACAAGACGCTGCGCTCGGGCGCGCACTGGACGATCCTCGACCCGTCCGGTCCGCTGTCCAAGCTGTGCGACCTGCCGGAGCTGCGCCCGTACGCGCGGCCGATCAACCTGCTCAACGCCCAGCCGGGCATCCTCAACCCCTACCGCGTGGTGGCCGAGCCGCTGTACGAGCACTTCGTCGACGAGGACGACCCGGAGCGCGCGTGGCGGCGGGAGAAGGCGCTCGCCGCGGCCACCCGCCGCCGGCTCGTGCTGGACGTGCTCTCCGGCCTGCTGCCCTACGACGTGGCCCGCATGCCGCAGACCCGGATCGTGCTGCTGCGTGCGGTGCGGATGGTCGGCGGCCGCCAGGACGCGGACCCCAGCCTGGTGTTCGAGGCGCTGCGCCGCGACGCCTCCGAGCACCACGAGCACGCCGTCGTGGTCGCCGACTTCCTCGACGAGATGCGCGAGCGGATGCAGCTGCTCATCCCCGAGGAGGACGCCGACCCGTACCACGACGACCGCGACGACCGGCTGACCGTGCTCACGATGGCCGGCCTCACGCTGCCCAAGGACGGCGTGGGCCGCGAGCACTGGACCGACGCCGAGGCGCTGGGCGTGGAGATGCTCAACCTCGCCGCGTGGCTCACCCAGCGCTCCATCTACGAGCGGCCGAAGGATCTGCGCAAGGGCGTCTGGATCGACGAGGCGTTCTTCCTGTCCGAGGTGCCGACCGGGCGCGTGCTGATGAACCGGTTCGCGCGTGACTCCCGCAAGTGGAACGTCCGGGTGCTGCTGAGCTCGCAGATCCCCGCGGACTTCCTGCGCATCCAGGGCTTCGTGACGCTGCTCGACTCCGTGTTCGTCGGCCGGCTGGACGACGAGTCCGCGCAGGCGGACGCGTTGCGGCTGCTGAAGGTCCCGATCGGCGCGGGCTACGAGCAGGTCATCGCGAGCCTGGGCCGCCGGCCCGGCGCGCACCGCGACACCGAGCGCGACACCTCGCCGCGGCAGTTCATCTTCGGCGACGGCGCGGGCGGTGTGGAGCGCATCCGCATCGACCTGTCCGGCCCGCACCTGGACCACGTCCGGACCGCCATGGACACCACGCCGGACGCGATGCGCGACACCACGGCCGGGGCGATCCTCGCGTCGGACCAGCACGCCCCGTCGCTGCCCGACGACGACGATCCCACCCCGCCGCGCGACGGCAGCGTCGAGGACGAGTACGACTCGCCCGACGGCGAGGACACCGAGCTCGACGAGTTCGACATCGCCGCCGACTTCGAGCTGGGTCTCACCGACGACGAGGTCCCGGCCGATCACGTGGAGCCGGCGCAGGGCAACGGACAGGGCAACGGACAGGGCAACGGTCAGGAGAAGAAGAGCGAGCACCCGGTGGACCAGCGGGGCAACGGCTCGGGCGGTGGTACCAGCCCGGACGGCGGCAAGGCACAGGCCGGCAAACGGGGACGAGTGGACGCGGCATGATCACGGTCCTGGTGGTGGTGGCCGCCGTGCTGATCATTACGGCGCGGCGGCGGCGCAGACATTCCACCGCCCGGATCCGCACCGGTCGCCCGGGCGCGCTGCTGGTCGTGGCCGCCCTGCTCGGGCTGAGCACCGTGCTCGGCTCGCCCGCGATGGCGCAGCCGCAGGAGGACACCAGCTGCGCGCCGTTCCCCGAGCGCCCCGGCGCCGGCATGGCCGGGGCCGTCGACCCGCCGCAGGGCAACGGCCTGCGCGGCGGCGAGGGCAGCGGGGTGCCCTACACCGACGCCAAGTTCCCGAACAGCCCGTACCGCGACCACGGCTACGCGGGCATGGTCTGGCACGTCTTCGACCCGAACTGCAACGAGCCGCTGTCGCTGTCCAACCCGAGCGTCACGATCGACACGTGGGCCGGCAACGAGCTGTTCAACATCGGCAAGAACATCGTGGCGGCCACCAACTCGCTGCACTACACGCTCTACCAGGGGGGCGTGCTCGGCGGGCTGAACGAGCAGATCAGCAAGGCCGCGACCGCGGTGTTCGACAACGTCTTCGTCCAGCTGTTCAGCATCTTCATGCTGATCCTGGCCATCGGCATGTTCCGGCAGATCTGGCGCGGCGACCTCGCCTCGGTCAGCAAGCGCACGCTGTGGGCGTTCGCCGGGATGTGGCTCGCCGCCTCGACCCTGGTGCTGGTCAACAACTACGACACGATCGACAACCTGATCGTCGAGACGACGACGGGCATCCAGAACGGCTTCGAGGACCCCGACCGCGACGACGTGGAGCAGCACGTGCTGCCCAACGAGCTGCACACGCGGGTGGTCTACGAGAACTGGCTGCGCGGCGAGTTCGGCAAGCCGGACGACCCCAAGGCGCTCGAGTTCGGCCGCCCGCTGCTGGCCGCGCAGGCCTGGACCCGCGACGACCTGGTGTCCGGCCGCGACGCCAACGACCAGCTGGAGTCGGACAAGCGCGCCGACTACCAGCGGATCTACAACGAGCTCGGCGCCGCGCAGGGCTACTTCACCGGCACCGAGGGCAGCCGTACCGGGGCCGGGTTCCTGGGCCTGTTCCAGGCGATCGTGTACTCGCTGTTCCAGTTCCTCGCCAAGCTCGCGGTGCTGCTCGCCCAGCTGCTGCTGCGGATCTTCACGCTGGCCGCGCCGGTCATCGGGCTCGTGGCGCTGATCCACCACGACATCCTGCGCAAGGTCGGCCGCGCGATCGGCGCGGTCGTGCTGAACGTGCTGATCCTGGCCGTGCTCGCCGGCATCCACTTCCGCTTCCTGCAGATGATCTTCGGCCCGGACGTGCAGCTGTCGATGCTCACGCAGATGCTGCTGGCCGGGATCGTGACGCTGGTGTTCATGATGATCGGCCGGCCGTTCAAGCGGATGTGGCAGATGGTGGAGCTGTCCGTGGGCGCGGTCGGGGCCAGCGTGCCGGCCGCGGGCGGGCTGTTCTCCCGCTTCCGCCGCCGCAAGGGTTCCCCCGCGCAGCGCGGCCCGCAGGACGACTTCTGGGACCAGCTGCGCGACGACGAGCTCGCCGGCGACACCGTGGCCACGTCCGGCCGCATGCGCCGCCCGCGCCCGGAGGCCACCGGCCCGGTCACCGCGACCGCCGAGCGGCTCGACACCCGGCGCACCCTGCCCGGTGGCCGCCGCACGCTCGACGGCACGGACGCGAGCCCCGCCCTGCTGCCCGGCGTGCCCGGCCGGCGCAGCCCCGCCGAGGCGCTGCCCCGGCACGCGAGCCGGGTCGTGGACACCGTCCCGGTCGCCGACCGCGGCTGGGACCGCAACGCCGACTGGGGCGAGGACGCCGTCGTCGTGCCGTCGCGCGTGTCCGGCCGCCGGGGCGAGGCCGCCGGGCGGTACGAGAGTGCCCCCGCGGCGCGCCCGGCCGGGCCCCGCCCGGCGGACGTGGAGATGGTCGCCGGCCGCCCGGTGCACGTGGTGTACCGGCCGTCGCGTGGACTCGAGGTGCGCGAGCAGACCCCACGCCGCACCCCGCGCCAGATGCCGCTGCGGGATGGTCCGCGTGACACGGATGCGGTGGTGAAGTGACATGCCCATCCGGACCAACCGCGGCCGCGCCGCGGTATACCGCAAACTCTGGGGCTGGCCCATGCGCTCGCCCTCGCACCTGGTCGCCATCCTGCTCGTGGTGGCCGCGGTCGTGCTCACGATCGGCATCCTCGTCCCGCAGCTGACCGGCTCCGGCGACGACAGCGGGTCCGGCGCCGCCTCGGCGACCACCAGCGACACGAGCACCACGTCCGGCCCGGACGGCAGCACGAGCGAGGGCGGCGGCGGTTCGTCGACCGGCTCGACCGGTGAGGCCACCAGCGACCTGCCGACCCGGCTGCCCTCCCCGACGCAGAAGCCGACCGCCGCACCGCCCTCGGCCGACGCCCTCGCGGTGGCCACAGCGTGGGGCAAGGCGTGGGTCACCCACCCCGAGGGCACCACGAGCGACAAGTGGCTCGACGGGCTGCGGCCCTACACCACCGAGGAGTACCTCGTCGAGATGTCCACTGTGGACCCAGCGAACATCCCGGCCACCAAGGTCACCGGCCCGCCCGTGCCCAGGCAGTCGTACACGAGCTCGGTGACGGCGAACCTGCCGACCGACGGCGGCACCATCGCGATCACCGTGATCGACACCCCGCAGGGCTGGCGGGTGGCCTTCTACGAGCAGGTGGCGTGATGAAGGCGGGTTTCCTGGTCGGCAGCCTGGTCGTGGTGGCGACGACCGTCGTCATCGCTGTCAGCGCCGTCACCACGGTCGTCAACCAGGACCAGGCCGCCGACCAGGCGCGGCGGGCGAACCAGTCGTGCAACGCGATGCTGGGCCCGATCACCAGCGGCCCGGCCGGCAGCGGTGCCGCCGACGCGGCCCAGCTCACCGGCGAGCAACGCGGCACGGTCGCGAAGATCATCGAGATCGGCAAGAAGCGCAAGCTGCCCGCGCGTGCCTGGCAGGTGGCCATCCAGGCCGGCATGACCGAGTCCGGCCTGCGCAGCCTCGACTACGGCGACCGCGACTCGCTCGGCATCTTCCAGATGCGCCCGTCGATGGGCTGGGGCACGCCCGAGGAGGTCACCGACCCCGAGTACGCGATCAACAAGTTCTTCGACGTGCTCCAGGAGGTGCCGGGCTGGAAGCAGCAGCGGCCGGGCGAGTCCGCGCAGGACGTCGAGCGCTCCGCGTTCCCCGACCGGTACCACAAGTGGGAGCCGATGGCGGCCCACCTGATCGGCAAGGTCGGGCTGGTCACCGACCCGACCGGGTGCGGCGAGGGCACCGGTCGGCTGCTGCCCGCGCCGACCAAGCAGGCCGGCAACGCGATCAAGTTCGCGCTGGGCCAGCAGGGCAAGCCCTACCAGTGGGGCGCGCTGACCAACCAGAAGGACTCCTACGACTGCTCGAGCCTGATGCTGCAGTCCTACCGCGAGGCCGGCGTCACTCTGCCGAGGGTTTCCCGCCAGCAGTTCCAGGCCGGCGCGATGCTGCCGGTCAAGGACGCGAAGCCCGGTGACCTGCTGTTCTGGGCATACGACACGAGCAACCCGGCCACCATTCACCACGTTGCGATGTATCTCGGGGACGGCAAGATCGTGGAGGCGCAGCAGACCGGGGTGCCCGTGCACATCCGGCCGGTGAACTTCACGGAGAACGAGTTGGTGCCCCAGGCCGTACGGCCGGGCGTGTAGACCTTGGGGGTCGCGATGACCATGTACCCGCCGCAAGGCGGCAGACCCGCCTCCGCCACACCGGTGCAGGACTATCTCGCCGCGAGTCCGCATCCGGGGGTGCCGGACGGGTACGTCGTGCTGCCGGCCCGGCTCGTGGAGGCGATGCCGTTGCCGTGGCAGCAGGCGATGGTGCAGATCCTCACGGAGTTCCACCAGACGTTCGGGCATCTCGACTGGCCGGCCTACCGGGTCGTGCCCTCCCGCCGCGAGCTGTTGGTGAACCTCGACGAGGAACAGCTCGCCGAGGCGGGCTACCTGGTGGAGATGGACGTCGACGGCGAGCTCGTCTACCGCGAGCGCAACGGGCGGCGGATCGAGAACCCGGCGGAGACCGAGGTCCTGGTGTCCTGTTTGGACCCGATCCCGAACGAGTACAGCAACGCCAACGAGGACACCCCGCCCCGCGGCTTCCCGGCCCAGCAGGCCGGCCCGGGCCCCTGGTCCTAGCCGCTGCGGCCCCGCAGCTGCGGGGCCTGCTCGGCGAGCAGGTCGAGCTGCGCGCGGACCAGCACGAAATCGGAGTCGTCGCGCAGCTCGAGCGCGATCGCGGCCGCCCGCTCGGTGGTCTCGGCGAACGACTTCTTCGCCGCACGCAGCCGGTTCAGCACCTGGTACACGGTCTCGCCGGGGCTGGTCAGCGCGTCCGGCTCCAGGCTCTCGCCGAGCCGCGCCAGCCGCAGCGCCTCGGCCAGCTCGGCGTCCAGGGTCGTGCCGATGCTGGCGAGCCAGTCCCGTCCCGGGCCGTCGGCGACGGTGGTGACGATCTCGTGATAGGTGGCGACCGACCGCGCGCACGCCTCGTAGAACCGCTCCCAGCGCCCGTGGCGACGCAGGCCGTAGACCGGAGTCGCCGCCGGGGTGGCCGCCGGAGCGGCCGGGCCGAGCAGCCGGGTCCGCGCCGCCGACTGGGCCACCCGGCCGCCGACGGTGCCGGCCACGACGCCGATCGGCGCGAGCACGGCGAACAGGACCAGGAGGGCGTCGGCCGACCCCGCCACGAGCGCCGCGAACAGGACCGTCACGACCAGACCGAGGACGCCGCAGACCAGCCAGCCGGCCTCCGCCAGCACCTGCGTCACCGGCCCGGCGCGCGCGGCCGCCTGCTTGCGCCGGCCGTCGTACTGCCCCATCGCGCACCTCCATGGGTTACGACGCGTGACCGGCCGGGTGGTTCCAGTCGCCACCGGGGTCCGGTGTCAGCCCACGTCCGTCCCGCGCAGCTGCGGCGCCTGCTCGGCCAGCATGTCCAGCTGCGCGCGCACCCGGTCGAAATCTGACTCGTCGCGCATGTCCAGGGCGATGGTCGCGGCTCGTTCCGTCGTCTCCGCGAACGCCTTCTGTGCCGCGCCGAGCATGTCGGTCACGGTCAGCGCCGTCCCGGTCGGGGGCCCGTCGGGCGCGAGGCCCTCGCCGAGCCGGGCCAGCCGCAGCGCCTCGGCCAGCTCGCCGTCGAGCGTCGCGCCGATCTGGTCGAACCAGGCCCGGCCGGCACCCTCGGGCAGCGTCGCGACCACCGCGTGGAACGCCCCCACCGAGCGCGCGCAGTTCTCGTAGGCCCGCGCCCAGCGCCCGCCCTTGCGCAACGTGTGCGCCGGCGGCGCGTAGGCCGGCTCGGCGGGCGCGACCGCACGGGCGGCGCGGCGCTCGGCCCTGGTCGGCGTGCGCAGCCACGCGCGCGTCGCGAACTGGACCGGCAGGCCCAGCAGCCCGCCGAGCAGCGCGCCGATCGGCAGCATCACGATGAGCCCGGCGACGAAGTTCGCCGCGAAGCCGTTGTTCGCGCCGGCCGGCCCCGGGTCCGACGCGTACAGGTACGCGACGAGCACCATGAGGGCCGTTCCGAGTATGCCGAGCACGAGCCATCCGGCCCGGGCGAGCGAGTGGCTCACCGACCCGCCGCGCACGGCCATTCGCGCGCGCCAGTTCCCGTACACGTCCATCGCGCACCTCCTCGGGGTACGACGCGTCGCCGCGTGCTCGGTTCCGGTCGCGAGTCCGGTCCCGGACTGTCGGTCCGCAAGGTTAGGGTGCCGACCCATGGTGGTCAGGACCCAATACGCGGGAGTCGACTTCGCGGGCATCCGCACCGAGTTCGCCCTGCCCGCACGGTTTCCCGGACCGGTGCTGGCCGAGGCGCAGAGCGCGCTGGCCGGGCGGCTCCCGGCCGCCCACGAGGACGCCACGGACCTGCCGCTGGTCACGATCGACCCACCCGGCGCGAAGGACCTCGACCAGGCGATGCTCGTGGCGCGGCGGGCCGGCGGGTTCCGCGTGCACTACGCGATCGCCGACCTCGGCGCCTTCGTCACGCCCGGCGGCGCGCTCGACGCCGAGGTCCGCCGCCGCGGCCAGACGCTGTACCTGCCCGACGGAAACGTGCCGCTGCACCCGCCCGTGCTGAGCGAGGGCGCGGCGAGCCTGCTGCCCGGCCAGGTCTGCCCGGCCGCGCTGTGGACCCTCGACTGCGACGCCGACGGCGAGCTCACCGCGGCCCGCGTGCGGCGCGCGCTCGTCCGCTCGGTCGCCCGCTTCGACTACGACACCGTCCAGGCCGCGATCACCGCCGGCCGGGCGCACCCGTCGCTCGCCGAGCTGCCCGCGATCGGCCGCCTGCGCCGCGAGCGGGCACTGCGCCGCGGCGCGGTCGAGCTGCAGCTGCCCGACCAGGAGGTCGAGCCGGACGGGCGGGGCGGCTGGCGCCTGGTGCTGCGCCCGCACACGGACGTCGACGCGTGGAACGCGGAGATCTCGCTGCTGACCGGCATGGCGGCGGCGAGGCTCATGCTCGACGGTGGCATCGGCGTGCTGCGGACGCTGCCCGCCGCGGACGACGGCGCGATCCGGTGGCTGCGCCGCTCGGCCCGCTCGCTGGGCATCGCCTGGCCGAAAGGCACGGACCCCGCCCAGCTGCTCGCCGGCCTCGACCCGGCGCGGCCCGAGGCCCTGGCGCTGTTCATGGATGCCACCCGCCTGTTACGTGGCGCCGCGTACACGGTGTTCGACGGCGCCCCGCCCGAGCTCGCCACGCACGCGGGCCTCGCCGCGTCGTACGCGCACGTCACCGCCCCGCTGCGGCGGCTCGTCGACCGGTTCGCCACGGAGATCTGCCTCGCGCTGTGCGCGGACGACCCGGTGCCGGAGTGGGTGCGCGCGGCGTTACCGCGGCTGCCCGACCTGATGGCGGGTTCGGACGCGCTCGCGGCGAAGGTCGACAAGGCGTGCCTGGACCAGGTCGAGGCGTGGGTGCTCGCCAACCGCGTGGGCCACGAGTTCGACGCGATCGTCCTGCGCTCGGAGGGCGGCCCGGCCGAGGTGTTCCTCACAGACCCGCCGGTGATCGCCAAGTGCAGCGGGGAGAATCTGGCGGAAGGTGAGACCGTACGGGTGCGTCTGGCCCGGGCGGACGCGCAGGCGCGCAAGGTGACCTTCGAACGCGCCTGACCGCTGTCGAGGAGGCGTTTCTTGACCGACGTGACCGATCTGACCGTAGGCGTGTTCGGCGGCACCGGCCCGCAGGGCCGGGGGCTGGCGCTGCGCTGGGCCCGTGCGGGCATCAGCGTGGTGCTGGGCTCGCGCAGCGCCGATCGCGGCGAGGCCGCCGCCGCCGAGCTGCGCGAGCTGGCGGGCGTCACCCGCTGCCGCGGGCTGGACAACCAGGGCGCCGCGGCGGCCGCCGACGTCGTGCTCGTCGCGGTGCCGTGGGAGGGCCACGCCGCGCTGCTGGAGTCGGTGCGCGAGCAGCTCGTCGGCAAGATCGTCATCGACTGCGTGAACCCGCTGGGGTTCGACAAGCAGGGCCCGTTCGCGTTGCCCGTGGCGGAGGGCAGCGCCGCGCAGCAGGCGGAGAAGCTGCTGCCTGAGTCCCGCGTGACGGCGGCGTTCCACCACGTGTCGGCGGTGCACCTGGCGGACCTGTCGATGGCCGAGATGGCCACGGACGTGCTGGTGCTGGGCGAGGACCGCGAGGCGACGGACGTCGTGCGCGCGCTCGCCGACGCGATCCCCGGCATGCGCGGCGTCTACGGCGGGCGGCTGCGCAACGCGCACCAGGTGGAGGCGCTCACCGCGAACCTGATCGCGATCAACCGCCGGTACAAGGCGCACGCCGGCATCCGGGTCACGGACGTGTGATGGCCCTCCCGCCGGGCGCGCACACCTGGACCGAGGCGGAACGCGAGCTCGCGGAGGTCATCCTCGGCGGCGAGACGATCGTGGTCAACGTGCGCAAGGGCGGGCCGCACCGACACCTCGTGCCCTGGCTCGCCGAGGCCGGCCTGCTCACCTACATCGGCCGCGCCGGCCGGCGGCACGCGTGGCCCGGCTCGGACTGGGGCAACCCGTTCGTCGGCCTGCGTGGCGACCGGCCGGCGATGGTGCGCCGGTACCGCGAGTGGCTGCCGGACCGGTCGGACCTGATGGGCCGGCTGCGTTCGGGGGAGCTCACGAGCCGGGCGCTGGGCTGCTGGTGCGCGCCGGAGCCGTGCCACGGGGACGTGCTCGCCGAGCTGGCGCGGGAGGCGGGCCGTGCACGCTGACGACCTCGGCGAGCCCGTGCCGCTCGACGCGCCGCCGCGCACGGTGGTCAGCCTGGTCCCGTCCCTGACCGACGCCATCGAGACGAGCCGGCCGGGCCTGGTCGCGGGCGCCACGGACTACTGCACGCACCCGCCGGACCTCGACGTGCCCCGGGTGGGTGGCTCGAAGTACCCGCGCGTGGACGACGTGCTCGCGCTGCGCCCGGACCTGGTGGTGGCGAACGTGGAGGAGAACCGGCCGGAGGACGTGGAGCGCATCCGCGCGGACGGCATTCCCGTGTGGGTCACCGCCGCGGCGGCCACCGTGCCGGAGGGGCTCGGCTCGGTGCGCAGGCTGCTCACGCAGTGCCTGGACATCCCGGAGCCCCCGTGGCTGGTGGCGGCGGAGGAGCTGTGGCGCGCGGTGCCCCCGGTGCGCGTGACCGCGATCGTCCCGGTGTGGCGCCGCCCGTGGGTGGTCGTGGGCCGGGACACCTTCGCGGGCGACGTGCTGCGCCGCATGGGCGTGGCGAACGCCTACGGCGCGGATCCCGAACGGTACCCCCGGCCGAAGCTGGCAGCGTTGCGCGCCAAGGACTTCGACGTGGTGATCCTCCCGGACGAACCGTACGAGTTCACCACTGGCGACGGCCCGGAGTCCTTCCCGGACACCCGCTGCGTCCTGGTCTCGGGCCGCCACCTCACCTGGTGCGGCCCGTCCCTCGTGGACGCGCACGCCGCCCTGACGGCAGCACTCGCCTAGCCACCGCTACCGGAACTCGTCCGTGGCCTCGAGGAGCGCGTCCAGCACGCCGCGGTCCGTGACCGCGTGGCCGGCCTGGGGGAGCATCAGCAGCGTCGAGTCCGGCCACGCCCGGTGCAGCTCCCACGCGGTGACCGGCGGGCACACGGCGTCGTACCGGCCCTGCACGATCCGGCCCGGGATGCCGGCCAGCTTTCCCGCGTCGCGCACCAGCTGGTCGGGCTCCAGCCACCCGCCGTGCACGAAGTAGTGCAACGCGATCCGCGCGAACGGGACCGCGAACGCCGGGTCCGCGTAGGTCGCCGTCAGGCCCGGGTTCGGGATCAACGACACCGCCGCGCCCTCCCAGTTGCTCCACGCCTGCGCGGCCTCCGCACGCACCGCGGGGTCCGGATCGTTGACCAGCCGGTGGTAGCCGAGCAGCGGGTCCCCCGAGGGCACGAGCGACGCGAACGCGGCCCACGCCTCCGGGAACACGTTGCCCGCCCCACCCCGGTACATCCAGTCCAGCTCGCGCTCCCGCAGCAGGAACACCCCGCGCAGCACGATCTCGCTCACCCGCTCCGGGTACCGCTGCGCGTACGCCATCGCGAGCGTCGCGCCCCACGAGCCGCCGAACAGCTGCCAGCGGTCGATCTCCAGGTGCGCCCGCAGCACCTCCATGTCCGCCACCAGGTGCCACGTCGTGTTCGCCGAGAGGTCCGCCGCCGGGTCGACCACCGACGGCGTGCTGCGCCCGCAGCCGCGCTGGTCGAACAGCACGATCCGGTAGGCCTCGGGGTCGAACAGCCGCCGCTGCAGGGGCGTGCTGCCGCTGCCGGGCCCGCCGTGCAGGAACACCGCCGGCTTGCCGTCCGGGTTGCCGCTGACCTCCCAGTAGATCCGGTGCCCGTCGCCCACGTCGAGCAGACCCTCGTCGTACGGCTCGGCCGGCGGGTGGAGAAAACGCATGCGCACAGTCTCGCGCACTACTCTCGACTACATGCCGACTGTGCAGTCCGGCGAGTTCGTCCGGCAGGCGAACCGGTTCACCGACCGGATCACCGCCGACGGCTCGTCGGGCCATCGTGCCGAGGCGGGCCGGTACCGGCTGGTCGTGAGCCTCGCCTGCCCGTGGGCACACCGGTCGATCATCGTGCGGCGGCTGCTCGGTCTCGAGGACGCGATCTCCCTCGCGATCGTGGATCCGATCCGCGACGAGCAGGGCTGGCGGTTCACCCTCGACGAGGGCGGCCGCGACCCGGTGCTGGGCATCGCGTACCTGTCCGAGGCCTACCTCGCCACCGACCCCGACTACCAGGGCCGGGTCACCGTGCCGGCCATCGTCGACACCGAGTCCGGCCGGGTCGTCACCAACGACTACCCGCGGATCACGCTGGACCTGTCGACGCAGTGGCGCGAGTTCCACCGCCCGGGCGCGCCCGACCTCTACCCCGAGGCGCTGCGCGCGGAGATCGACGAGGTCGTCGAGCCGATCTACCGCAACGTCAACAACGGGGTCTACCGCGCCGGGTTCGCGTCCAGCCAGGAGGCCTACGACGAGGCGTACGGCGCGCTCTTCGCCGAGCTCGACCGGCTCTCGACGCGGCTGGAGTCCCGGCGCTACCTGCTCGGCGACCGGCTCACCGAGGCGGACATCCGCCTGTTCACCACGCTGGTCCGCTTCGACGCCGTCTACCACGGGCACTTCAAGTGCAACCGGAACAAGCTGACCGAGATGCCGGTGCTGTGGGCCTACGCGCGCGACCTGTTCCAGACGCCCGGCTTCGGCGAGACGGTCGACTTCGACCACATCAAGCGGCACTACTACGCCACCCACGGCGCGATCAACCCGACGCGGATCGTGCCGCGCGGCCCGGACCCGTCGGGATGGTCCGAACCGCACGGCCGGGGCTGACCCCGGGCTAGAGCTCGTAGGTGTCGTAGGTGACCTCGCCGGCCCGCTCGTACCGGCAGATCACCACACCCGACGACGTCGTGCGCGACTCGGCCAGCCGGAACGCCGCGGGCACCGTGCCCTCGCCGAACAGCCGCTTGCCGGTGCCCAGCACGACCGGGAAGATCATCAGCGAGAGCTCGTCGACCAGGTCGTGCGCGAGCAGCGTCTGGATGAGGTCGCCGCTGCCCATCACGTGGATCTCGCCGCCGGGCTGCTCCCGCAGCTTCGCCACCGCGCCCGGCACGTCGTCGCCGAGCAGGGTCGAGTTCTGCCACCGCACCGAGGTCAGCGTGCGCGACGCCACGTACTTCGGCAGCGAGTTGAGCGCCTGCGCCGCGTCGGCGTCCTCGTGGTCATCGGTGACGAGCGGCCAGAACGAGGCGAAGATCTCGTAGGTCTTGCGGCCGAGCAGCAGCCCCTCGATCCGCGCGAAGCCCTCGCCGATGTACGCGCCGCACTCCTCGTCGAAGAGCGGCTTCTGCCAGCCGCCGTGCGGGAAGTCGCCCTCGACGTCCTCCGTGGACCCACCGGGGGCCTGCAGCACGCCGTCGAGGGTCAGGAAGGTGTCCACCACGATCTTGCTCATCTCACCGTCTCCGTTCGGTCGGATCGTTTCCTGACCACGCGTCGGACGGCGCGAAAGCGGATCGACAAACCGCAAGGGAGAAATCGGCCGCCCCGCGAGCGGGGCGGCCGATCGTGACCTGCCGCTGGCGCTCGCCTCAGTGGAAGACGTGCTCCGGTGCGGGGAACTGGCCGCCGCGGACCTCGGCGGCGAACTGCTCGACCGCGCCCGTCATCACGCCCGCGAGGTCGGCGTAGCGCTTGACGAACCGCGGCGCCCGGCCCCGGCGCAGGCCCATCATGTCCTGCCAGACCAGCACCTGCGCGTCGCAGTCCGGCCCGGCGCCGATGCCGATCGTGGGGATCCGCAGCTCGTGCGTGATCCGCTTCGCCACCTCGGCCGGCACCATCTCCATGACGACCGAGAACGCGCCGGCCTCCTGCAGCGCGCGCGCGTCCGCGACGAGGTCGTCGCCCGCGTCGCCGCGGCCCTGCACCCGGTAGCCGCCGAGGTTGTGCTCGCTCTGCGGCGTGAACCCGATGTGGCCCATGACCGGCACGCCGGCCGTCGTGATGGCCTTGACGTGCGGCGCGAACGCCCGCCCGCCCTCCAGCTTCACCGCGTGCGCGCGGCCCTCCTTCATCATCCGGACCGACGTCGCGAGCGCCTGCTCCGGCGAGAGCTGGTAGGAGCCGAACGGCAGGTCGGCGACCACGAGCGCGCGCTTGACCGAGCGGGTCACCGCGCGGACCAGGGGCACCATCTCGTCCACCGTGACCGGCAGCGAGGTGTCGTAGCCGTAGACGTTGTTCGACGCGGAGTCCCCGACCAGCAGCACCGGGATCCCGGCCTCGTCGAACAGCTCGGCGGTGTACATGTCGTACGCGGTGAGCATGGGCCACGGCTCGCCGCGCTCCTTGAGCTCGGCCAGGTGGTGGATGCGAACCCGCTTGGCGGGCTTGGGCGCCGCGCTCGGACCGGTCCCGTACGGGGCGGCCACCTCGCCGGACTGGCCGGCGGCAGGCGTGTCTGGTGACGTCATTGTCTACCGTCCTTCCCTCGAGGCCCGCGTACGCGGGTCCCCGGGTATTCGTGGATGGCTTACGAACCAAGCGTCGCACCAAGTCGCCGCACACACACCGCGCTGCGACGAGCTTCACACGGCCGCGCGATCCGAGCTCGATCGTGCACGTGAGTTGACCGGGCGTGCATCGCGCGCGTGACCACGCAACAAACCCGGGTGCCCGGTCGTCAACGGGGGCATGAGGCGACAGATGACGGCGCTGCTGGTGGCCACCGCCGGCCTGCTGACTGCCTGTGCGATGGGGCCCACCGTCGCCGTGCAGCCGAGCGGGCCGACCACGGTGACCGAGACCGTCACCTCGACCGTGCCGCCGTCCGCCGGCGAAGCGGCGGCCGACGCCGATCCGCTGCCGTGCGACGCCACGCACGTCGTCGCCGCGATCGCGCCGGGGGAGCGGTCGCGGTTCGTCTGGACCACCGAGATCGTCGTGACGAACGTGGGCGGCCCCGGCGCCTGCTGGCTCGACGGCGCGAGCGAGCTCGAGTTCTTCACCAGGGGCGACGGCCGGCCGCTGGGCATCCGGGAGGTGACCAGCGACGACGGCGCCGGCGAGCTGGCCGTGCTCGAGCTCGGCGGGCAGGCGTCGATGTCGGTCACCTACCCGACCGCCAAGCCGGGGGCGCGCCCGGAATGCCTGGAAGGCGGCTCGTTCGCGCAGGTCACCATGCCGGGCGACAGCAAGACCATCGACGCGTGGCCGCCCTACCCGATCCGGGGCCTGCCGCCGGTGTGCGGCGCGGTGTCGGTGACGTTCTGGCTGTCCGGCGGCGCGCCCGGGATCCCCAGCTAGCGGTTTTCGTCGCTGAGCAACCGGTTTGACCGTGCCGGCCAGCCGGTGATCGCCCTGCCTTGCCCTGCGGCCTCGACCGGGCCGACCGTAACCACCGAGACCGAGACCGAGGCCGCCGGCGCCGAGCCCGCCGGGGAGCCCGGGTCACGACGCAGAGCCGGCCGGCGGCGACCTCGTGAAGTGCACCGGGGACATCCTCGAGCCGGAGGTGGGCGCGGGCGAACTGCCGGCCGAGCAGGAGTCGGCGACTCCGACTGCCGCCTGGAGGGCACGAGCAACGTGGTGTTCTACGCCGAGACCGGCGCGCCGATCGACCGCGGGCAGCGGGACGCGCACGACGGGCCGGACGGCGACCTCGTGATCATCGCGCCCGGCGAGCGGGCCGAGCTGGGGATCCACTACGGGTCCGCGCCCGCGGACACGGCTTCCGGGCACTGCCCGTCGCCGGCGTTCGCGCGGTTCGTCATCGAGGGCGACTCGCAGGAGCTCGAGGTCGCGCCGGCCGACGGCGCCGACACGATGCCGCCGCTGTGCGGCGAGGAGATCCAGGTGAACCAGTGGGCCACCAGCATCTCCTGACGCTCACTTGCCCTCGCGCCACGCGTTGGTGATCGGCAGCCGGCGGTCCCGCCCGAACGCCTTGAAGGTGATCTTGGTGCCGGGCGGGTACTGCCGCCGCTTGTACTCCGCGGCGTCGACCATCCGCAGCACGCGGTCGATCAGCTCGGGCGCGAACCCCGCGGCGAGCAGGTCCGCGTAGCCGCGGTCGCCCTCGACGTAGTCGTCCAGGACGCGGTCGAGGAGCGGGTAGTCCGGCAGCGAGTCGGTGTCGACCTGGCCGGGCCGCAGCTCCGCGGACGGCTCCTTGCTGATCGAGTTCTCCGGGATCGGCGCGTCCGCCTGCTCGTTGCGCCACCGCGCGAGCTCCCACACCAGCGTCTTCGGCACGTCCTTGATCGGGGCGAACCCGCCGACCGCGTCGCCGTAGATCGTGGAGTAGCCGACGGCGAGCTCGGACTTGTTGCCGGGCGCGAGCACGAGGTGGCCGTGCTGGTTGGACAGGCCCATGAGGGTCACGCCGCGGCAGCGTGCCTGCACGTTCTCCTCGGCGAGGCCGGTCAGCCCGAGCTGCGTGGTGAACGTGGCGACCATGTCGGCGATCGGCTGCACCTGGTAGTGCAGACCGGTCCGCACGGCGAGGTCGTGCGCGTCGGAGCGGGAGTGGTCGGAGGAGTAGACCGACGGCATCGAGACGCCGTGCACGTTGTCCGCGCCCAGGGCGTCGACCGCGAGCGCGGCGCAGACCGCGGAGTCGATCCCGCCGGACAGGCCGAGCACCACGGAACGGAAACCGTTCTTGCGCACGTAGTCGCGCAGGCCGACGACGAGCGCGGACCACACCTCGGCGAGCTCGGGCAGGGGATCGGCGGGCCGCGGGACGTCGAGCGGGTCGTAGGCCGGCAGCGGATCGTCGTGCAGCGTCGTGCGGGTGACGGTGAACTCGCCGACCTGGCCGGCCGTGCGGCTCGCGCCGCCGGGCAGGTCCAGGTCGAGGACCGTGAGGTGCTCGACGAACTGCGGCGCGCGGGTGAGCAGCGACCCGTCCGCGGCGACGGCCATCGAGTCGCCGTCGAAGACGAGGTCGTCCTGGCCGCCGACGAGGTTGACGTAGACCAGCGGGGCGTTCGCCTCGGCCGCGCGGCGGGCCACGAGCGGGAGGCGGACGTCGTCCTTGTCGCGCTCGTAGGGCGAGGCGTTGGGGGCGAGGACGAGGTCGACGCCGGCCGCGCCGAGGGCGGCGATGGGGCCGCCTTCCTGCCAGATGTCCTCGCAGATGACGAGGCCGACCTCGAGGCCGTGGATGCGCAGGATGTCGAGCGTCTGGCCGGGCTTGAAGTAGCGGCGCTCGTCGAAGACGCCGTAGTTGGGCAGGTGGTGCTTGAACTGCGTGGCGGCGACCTTGCCGCGGTGCAGCACGGCCACCGCGTCGCGCGGCCCGACCTCGTCGCGGTCGAGGTAGCTCACCACGGCGGCGATCTCCCCGCACCCGGCCTCGTCCAGCTGGACGGCGAGGGTCCGCAGCGCCTGCTTGGAGCCCTGCGCGAAGGACTCCCGCAGGGCCAGGTCCTCGACGGGGTAGCCGGTGAGCACCATCTCCGGGAAGACGACCGCGTGCGCACCCGCGTCGTGCGCGCGCCGCGTCCACGCCCCGATCAGCGCCGCGTTCCCGTCCAGGTCCCCGACAGTGGCGTTGACCTGTGCCATCGCGATCCGAAGCTGAGCCATACCGCCATCCTCGCACAGTTTTCGCCCCCCAAGCGAAAAGCACCCCCAACCCGCGAGCCCAACACCAGGCCCCCGCGAGTCCAACACCCAGAACCCGCGAGTCCCCCGTTCTCGACCGCGTGTCCCCCGCTCCGGTCCTCGAGTACCCCGTTCGCGACCGGTGAGTCTCCGAGGCGCGAGTGCCGGAGTCCGGAGCGTTGGACTCGCGGCTCCGGAGCGTTGGACTCGCGGGTCGGGAGCGTTGGACTCGCGGGTTCCGGAACGGGGGACTCGGGTGCCTGAACGGGGGACTCGCGGGGTTGGAGCGGGGGACTCGCGGGGTTGGAACGGGGGACACGCGGGGTTGGAGCGGGGGACTCGCGGGGGTTAGCGGCGGGTGCCGCCGCGGACGTTCTTGATCATGGCGCGTACTCGTTGCAGGGCCTGCTCCGCGTCGGTGTCGAAGGGGTTGTCGTGGACCATGTACGTCCACGTCGCCGACGGGCGGCGCAGGCCCTCCGCATCCAGGTTCGCACCCTGCTCGGTGATCTCCACCGTCTTCAGCGTGTTCGCGGCCCGCGTCACGATCTCGTCGGAGATCTTGCGGAACTCGGGGATCGCGGTGCGGTGGAACTCGTCGATCGGGGTCTCCTTCGCGAGCGCGCGCAGGTGGATCGACTCGCGCACGTCCGCGAGGAACGCCAGGTGCTCGGTCCACCGCTCGTCGAGGTGGAAGAGCAGGATCTGCCGGGCCGCCCGCTCGAGCACCTCGTCGTCGAGCGACTCCTTGAGCGACTCCCACCGCTCCGACGCCACCGCCGCCAGCTCCGTCGCCGCCAGATCGGTCCGCAGCACCTCGTCGCGGTACTCCAGCAGCACCTTCCGCTGGTGCTCGATCAGTCGCGTGTACCGCCACGTGTTGCGGTGGATCTCCAGCTGCACACCCTCGGCGACCTTCTGCGCGTGGTCCACGAACCGCTGCGTCGTCGGGTCGTCGAGCTGCCCGTCGTCGTCCGGCTTGTCGCCCGCGGTGGCGTCCGGCGCGTACTGCACGACCTGGTCGTCGGCGAGCGAGGCGAACATGACCGACCCGCCCGGGTCGCCCTGCCGTCCCGACCGCCCGCGCAGCTGGTCGTCCAGCCGCGACGACTGGTACCGCCCGGTCCCGATCACCAGCAGCCCGCCCAGCTCGGCGACCTTGTCGTGGTCCTCCGGCGTGTCCGTGCCGCCCAGGCGGATGTCGGTGCCGCGCCCGGCCATCTGCGTGGACACCGTGGCCGCGCCGAACGCGCCGGCCTCGGCGACGATCGCCGCCTCCTGCGCGTCGTTCTTCGCGTTCAGCACCACGCACTGCACGTCGGCCTCGGCGAGCATCTTCGCGAGCCGCTCGGACTCGGCCACGTCGCCGGTGCCGATGAGGATCGGGCGGCCGGACGCGTGCGTCGACGCGACCTCGGCGATGATCGCCTTCTCCTTGTTCTCGACCGTGTCGTAGATCCGGTCGGCCTCGTCCTCGCGCACGCACGGCTTGTTCGGCGGGATCACCGCGACCCGCAGCTGGTAGAACTCCCGCAGCTGCTCGCTGACCGCCGACGCCGTGCCGGTCATCCCGCACACCGTCTGGTACTGGCTGATCAGGCCCTGCACGCTGATCGAGTCGAGCACCTCGCCGCTCTCCGTCGGCCGCAGCCGCTCCTTGGCCTCGACCGCGGCCTGCAGCCCGTCGGGCCAGCGCTGCCGCAGCGCGATCCGGCCGCGCGAGGAGTTGATCAGGTGGACCTTGCCGTCGCGGACGATGTAGTCGACGTCGCGCTCGAGCAGCGCGTGCGCGTGCAGCGCGGCGTTGACCGCGGCGAGCCGGTCGCTGTGCTCGCCGGAGTACAGGTCGACCCCGCCGAGCGACTTCTCGACGATCTTCGCGCCGCGCGCGGTGAGCCAGGCGTTGCGGCCGTCCTCGTCGCGCTCGTAGTGCGCGCCGGGCCGCAGCGTGCGGACGATCTTGGCGACCTCCGGGTCGGTGACCGCGTCGTCGGACGACCCGGCGAGCACCAGCGGCACCTTCGCCTCGTCGATGAGCACCGAGTCCGCCTCGTCGACGAGCACCACGTCCGGCTCGCGGCCGACCATCTCCGCGACGTCGGTGGCCAGCCGGTCCCGCAGCACGTCGAAGCCGACCTCGCTGACCGAGCCGTACGTGACGTCCTTCGCGTACGCCGCGCGCCGCTGTTCGGCCGTGGACGTCTGGTCGACCCAGCCGACCGATACGCCGAGCAGCTCGTAGACCGGGCCCATCCACTCCGCGTCGCGGCGGGCCAGGTAGTCGTTGACCGACATCACGTGCACCGGCCGGCCCTGCAGGGCGTACCCGGCCGCGGCCAGCGCGCCCGCGAGCGTCTTGCCCTCACCGGTGGCCATCTGCACCACGTGCCCGTCGAGCAGCTCCATCGCGCCGAGCAGCTGCACGTCGTAGGGCCGCTCGTCCAGCGCCCGCCGCGCGGCCTCCCGGCCGAGCGCACACAGCTCGGCCAGCTCCTTCTCACCGAAGGAGTCCACTTCGCGCAGCTTCGCCGCCGCCTCGATGAGCTCGGCGTCGGTCAGCTTCCCGACCTTCTCCTCGCGCCAGTCGACGGATTTCAGCAGCTCCTTGTAGTGGGAGATGTCGACGGTGGCCGGACGATCCAGGAACCGGCTGAACCGGCCCTTGATCCGTCGCATGAACGCCGCCACCCGACGCTCACCTCCTCGCTCCATGTTTTCGTTTCGCTCTGCACGGTAACGATGAAACCGGTCCGATTGGTTCCAACCGACCCAACAGCCTATTCACACCCCGATGGGAGGATCGGCCGGTGACCACCAATCGCCCGTTAGCGGCCGCCCTCATGCTCGTCGTCCTGGCGGCCGGCTGCACGGCGACCGTCGACGGTGCGTCCGGCCCGAGGCTGCCGTTCGAGGAGACCAAGGGCCCCTCCGGCGCGGTGCCCAAGGGGCTGGACGAGTTCTACGGCCAGAAGCTGACCTGGGAAGACTGCAAGGACTACGCGACCGGCGAGTACGACGCGGAGCCGCTGTCCGACAAGGCCGTCCAGTGCACGCACCTCACGGTCCCGCTCGACTACGCCGACCCGTCCGGCGACACGATCCGCATCGGCGTGCTGCGCAAGCCGGCCACCTCGACGTCGGACCGCATCGGATCGTTGCTGGTCAACCCCGGCGGCCCCGGCGTCGCCGGCCTGTCGACCGCGGTGAGCGTGGCCAAGGCCAACGACGACCTGGCCGCCCGGTTCGACTTCATCGGCTTCGACCCCCGCGGCGTGGGCTCGAGCGAGCCGACGATCGAGTGCCTGACCGACGAGGAGACCGACGCGGAGCGGGCCGACGACAGCGAGCTGGACACCTCGCCGGCGGGGACCGCGAAAAACGAGCGGCAGGCCAAGGACTACGCGTCGAAGTGCGCCGAGCGGACCGAGCACGGCAAGGAGATGCTCGAGAACATCGGCACGCGCGACGTCGTCAAGGACATGGACGTGCTGCGCTCCGCGCTCGGCGACGACAAGCTGACCTACGTCGGGTACTCGTACGGGACCCGGATCGGCAGCGCGTACGCGGAGGCGTTCCCGCGCAACGTGCGCGCGCTCGTGCTCGACGGAGCCGTCGACCCGACGCAGGACCAGATCGACTCGACCGTCGCGCAGGGAGCCGGTTTCCAGAAGGCGTTCGGCGACTTCCTGGCCTGGTGCGCGAAGCGCGACGACTGCGCGCTGGGCAAGGACGAGAACGCGGCGCAGGACAACTTCGAGGACCTGATCCGCCCGCTCGAGGAGCGCCCGGTCGACGTGGACGGCCGCCCGCTGACCTACGACGACGCGACCACCGGTGTCATCCAGGCGCTGTATTCCCAGCAGCTGTGGGAGAACCTGAACACGGGGCTGAACGAGCTGCGCCAGCAGCAGGGCCGGACGCTGATGTTCCTCGCGGACCTGTACCTGGAGCGCGGGCAGGACGGCAAGTACACGACCACCCAGGACGCCTTCACCGCGATCCACTGCGTCGACGACCCGCGCATCACGGACCCGAACCAGATCAAGGACCTGAACACGAGGTACAAGGAGGCGGCCCCGTTCCTCGACGACGGCAACCCGCCCAGCACGGCCCGCGACGCGTGCGCGTTCTGGCCGGTGCCGGAGACGAGCAAGCCCCACGAGCCGAACGTCAACGGCCTGCCCCCGGTCCTGGTCATCTCGACGACCAACGACCCGGCCACCCCGTACGAGGCGGGCGTGAACCTGGCGAAGTCGCTGAAGGGCGGGCTGCTGACCTACGAGGCCACCCAGCACACGGTGTTCCTGCAGGGCAACAGCTGCGTGGACAGCGCGGGCGCCACCTACCTGATCGACCTGAAACTCCCGAAGGACGGCACCCGCTGCACCCCGTGACCGACCCGGTGCACTGACCCACACCGACAGAGACGCGCCCCGAGCCCGGTCCCCGAACCCTGCCGAAAGGGGGAAACCTCCCGCGCGCACACACGCGCGTGCAGAACGCCAGAAACGCAAGCCCCCACCCTCTCCGGGGGCACCCCTTCTGACGCCAGACTATCGGTTCGCACCGACGAAAAGCGGTTCCGCGCGCTCGCCTGTGGACAGCTCGCGCCACTGTGGACAACCGGGAGACGGGACAGACTCAGCCGCGCCGGCGGCCTCCGATGAAGAACGCCACCACCGCGCCCGCCACGCAGACGACCGACGTGATCAGGAAGATCTCCGTGTACTGCGTCAGCAGCGCCGAGTTCACCGCGGACCGGTAGGCCGCCATCTCCCGCGCCACCTCCTCCGGGGACTTGCCGAACGGCAGCGGCGTGTTCAGCGACGCGGTCAGCGTGTGGAACCGGTGCAGGCCCCACGCCGCCAGCGCCGCCACGCCCACCAGCATGCCCGTCATCCGCGCGACCACCACGCCCGCGGCCGCCACGCCGTGCTGCGCCGGCGGAACCACCCGCAGCGCGGCCGACGACAGCGGGGCGATCACCACGCCCAGCCCCAGGCCCGTGACCGCCAGGTCCACGTCCAGCCGCGGCAGCGAGACGAAGCCCAGCGAGTGCCGGGCGGACAAGACGTCCACCGGCCAGCCCGAGATCAGCAGGAACCCGAGCGCCGCCACGAGCAACCCGACCACGGCGGGCCACCGGTCGCCGAACCGCGCCGCGAGCCAGCCGCCGAGCAGCGCCCCGACCGGCAGTGCCACCAGGAACCGCACCAGCAGCAGCACGCTGCCCTGGTCGTCGCGCCCCAGCAGCGTCTGCGCGAACAGGTCGACGTTCACCAGCGTGACCATCAGGGCCGCGCCCGCCGCGAGCGAAGCGCCCAGGCACGCCAGCAACGGCCGCAGCGCGACCCCGCGCGTGTCGATCAGCCGCGTCCGCGCCCGGTACTCCCACGCCACGAAGCCCACGAGGAAGACGAGGGCACCAGCGAGCAGCGGCAGGCCCCACGGCGGCAGCACGGTCTCCCGCGGCGAGGGGTTGTACAGCCCGACCACCGTGAGCCCCAGGCACACCGCCAGCAACGCCGCGCCCACGACGTCCACGGGGGAGCGGGGCACCCGCCGCGCCGGCACCGTGAACTGCACGGCCACCATCGCCAGCACCGCGAGCGGCACATTCACCCAGAACACGCCGCGCCACCCGGCCACCGCCGCGATCGCGATCCCGTACAGCGGCCCCAGCACCGAGCCGAGCTCCTGCGCCGCGCCGACCGCGCCGAGCACGGCCGAGCGCCGGTGTTCCGCCCACAGGTCCGCGACCAGCGCCATCGTCACCGGCAGCAGCGCGCCGCTCGCCACGCCCTGCACGACCCGGCCGGTCACCAGCACGAACAGGTCACCGGACAGCGCCGTGACGACCGAGCCGGCCAGGAACCCGGCGAGGCACGCCTGCAGCAGGATCTTGCGGCCGAACCGGTCGGACGCCTGCCCCAGCAACGGCATCGCCGCGACGTAGCCGAGCAGGTACCCGGTCACGACCGGCGTGATCCGCTCCAGCCGGTTCACCGGGATCTGCAGGTCGTCGATGATCTGGCGCAGCAGGCTGACGACGACGTAGGTGTCCAGCGCACCGAGCAGGACCGCGAGCCCACCGGCCCCGATGGCGATCGCCCGCCCGCGCCCCGCCGGCGCCTCGGTGTGCGGCGCGGCCGTCACTTCGGCGCGGTGATCTCGACCGGCTTGTCCACATCGGACAGCGCGACGTCCACGGTCGGCGAGCCGTCCGCCGGCACGCCCACGCTGGCCTTCACCGGCTGGTGGTCACCGTCGCGCTTGAGCCAGAACGTGATGTCCACATCGGAGTCCACGCCCGGCACGAGGCCCGCGACGACGTCCTTGCCCGCCTTGCCCTTCACGCGGTAGCACGCGACGCCGTCGATGTCCTCGGCCGCCTCGGTCACCGGGTCCTGCACGTTGGACAGCACGTTCGCGATGCCGCGGCTCGGGTCGAGGATCGCGGCCGGGTCGTACAGGTTCGCGATCAGCGCGGCGGGCAGCTCCTGGAAGTCGCCGGTCGGGCCCTTGACGTAGGCCTTGTCGTCGACGATCACGAAGTCGCCCTCGAACAGGCTGCCGAGCAACGTCATCTTGACCGTGCCCTGCGCCGCGCCGGCGCCGCCGTCCTCGCGGGTCAGGTCGCCCTCGGCGCTCTGCACGTCCAGGCCCGGGACCTTGCCGTTGACGGTCAGCGTGAAGTGCGCGCTCTTGATTGCCGCCGTCGACTTCGCGGCGGCGTCGAGCAACCCGGCCGCGTCCGGCAGCGAGCTGGCATCCTCGCCACCGCCGTCCGACGAGCAGGCGGAGAGGATCGTCGCGAGCGACGCGAGTAGGACAATCAGGTAACGGCGCATGACCATGCCGCGCATCGTAGGACCGTCGGCCGCAGGGCCGCTCCCGCCTTGTCCGAATCGACGTCAGGACGCGCGGAACGTTTTCCGGTAGGCCAGTGGTGAGACACCGTGCGCGGCCCGCATGTGCTGGCGCAACGAGGCTCCGGTGCCCAGCCCGGCCCGGTCTGCGACGGCGTCCACCGCGAGGTCGGTCGACTCCAGCAGGTGCATCGCATGGCGAATCCGCTGCTGGGTCAGCCAGCTGCCCGGCGACTGGCCCGTCTCCGCCCGGAACCGCCGGGAGAACGTGCGCACGCTCATCCGCGCCTGCGCCGCGAGCTCGGCCAGGCCGAGCGGTTCGTGCAGCCGGCGTAGCGCCCAGGCCCGGGCCGGCGCCGTGCCGTCCGCGTCGCTCTCGGGCACGTGCCGGTCGATGAACTGCGACTGGCCGCCCTCGCGCCACGGCGGCACCACGCAGTAGCGGGCGACGCGGTTGGCCACCTCGCTGCCGTGGTCGGAGCGCACCACGTGCAGGCACAGGTCCACGCCCGCGCCGAGCCCGGCCGAGGTCAGCACGTCGCCGTCGTCGACGAACAGCACGTCCTCGTCCAGCTCGACCGCGGGGTAGAGCCGGCGGAACTCCTCGGCGTGCGCCCAGTGCGTGGTGGCCGGCCGGCCGTCGAGCACGCCCGCGGCGCCGAGCACGAACGCGCCCGTGCAGATCGACATCAGCCGCGCGTGCGGCGGGACCGTGGCCAGCGCGGCGGCGACCTCGTCCGGCAGCGTGCCCTCGCGGCGGGCGCCGGACAGCCGCGTGCCGGGGATGATCACGGTGTCCGCCTCGGCCAGGATCTCCGCGCCGTGGTCCGGCACGATCGTGTAGCCCGCGAGTACGCGAACGGGGGATTTGTCGAGCCCGCAGACGCGCACGTCGTACAGCGGGTTGCCGTCCCTGCCGGTCGCCTCACCGAAAACAGTGGGCGGAATCACCATGTCGTAGCCGATGACGACGTCGAGTGCGAGCACGGCGACGCGGTGCGGTCTGGCCATGGCCAGATTCTTGCACATATTGGCGATCTGGCCACTCGTCATCGCGGTGGCCCGTCGGTGACGCTGGTTGGCGTGACACAGGTGGCGCAGCCTCGGACGCCGCGCGGGACGCGGCCGCACTGGGCATGGCTCGTCGCGGTGGTGTCGTTCATCACGCTCATCGGCGCGGCCGGCTTCCGCGCGGTCCCGAGCGTGCTGATCGACCCGCTGCACGAGGAATTCGGCTGGTCGCGGGCCACGATCTCGGCCGCGGTCTCGATCAACCTCGTGCTGTTCGGCGTGATGTCCCCGTTCGCCGCGGCGCTGATGGACCGGCTCGGCATGCGCCGCGTGGTCGCCGGCGCGCTGGTCCTGGTCGCCGCCGGCAGCGGGCTCACGGTGTTCATGACCGCGAGCTGGCAGCTGCTGCTGTGCTGGGGCGTGCTGGTCGGCGTGGGCACCGGCTCGATGTCGATGGCCTTCGTCGCCACGGTCACCGGCCGCTGGTTCGTCCGCCACCGCGGCCTGGTCAGCGGCGTGCTCACCGCCGCGGGCGCCACCGGCCAGCTCGTCTTCCTGCCGCTGGTCGCCGCGCTCGCCACCGAGCACGGCTGGCGGCTGCCGGCGCTGGTCGTGGCCGGCGCGGCGCTCGCGGTCGTCCCGCTGGTGCTCGCGTTCCTGCGGGACCCGGGCGAACTCGGCGCCACGCCGCTCGGCGGGACCGAGCCGGCCACCCCACTCGCGGTCACCGGCAGCAGCGCCGCGCGGGCCGTGCGGACCCTGCGCGACGCCGCCCGGACGCGGACGTTCTGGCTGCTCGCCGGCGGCTTCGCGATCTGCGGTGCGTCGACGAACGGCCTGGTCGGCACCCATTTCGTCGCCGCCGCGCACGACCACGGCATGCCGCACACGACCGCCGCGTCGCTGCTCGCGGTGGTCGGCCTCTTCGACGTGGTCGGCACGATCCTGTCCGGCTGGCTCACCGACCGGGTCGACCCGCGGCTGCTGCTCGGCGGTTACTACACGCTGCGCGGGCTGTCGCTGATGGTCCTGCCCGCGCTGTTCGCGCCGGGCACGCAGCCGAGCATGTGGGTGTTCATCATCTTCTACGGCCTGGACTGGATCGCCACCGTGCCGCCCACGGTTGCCTTGTGCCGCAACAGGTTCGGCGACGCCGGGCCGGTCGTGTTCGGCTGGGTCTTCGCCTCCCACCAGGTCGGCGCCGCGCTCGCCGCGGTGGGCGCCGGCACCGTCCGCGACGTGCGCGGCAGCTACGACCTCGCGTGGATCATCGCGGGCGGACTGTGCGTCGCGGCGGCCCTGCTGTCGCTCTCGATTCGCCCGATCCGGGATCCGAGCCGCGCCGAAACACGCCGTTAACACGATCTACCTAGGCTGCCGACATGGATCGTCAGCAGGAGTTCGTCCTCCGCACCCTCGAGGAGCGGGACATCCGCTTCGTGCGGCTCTGGTTCACCGACGTGCTGGGTTTTCTCAAGTCGGTGGCCGTCGCGCCGGCGGAGCTGGAGGGCGCGTTCGCGGAGGGGATCGGCTTCGACGGCTCCGCGATCGAGGGCTTCGCGCGGGTCTACGAGTCGGACATGGTCGCCCGCCCCGACCCGGCGACGTTCCAGGTGCTGCCGTGGGAGAACCCGGAGGGCCATCACTACGCGGCCCGGATGTTCTGCGACATCGCGATGCCCGACGGCTCGCCGTCCTGGGCCGACCCGCGCCACGTCCTGCGCCGCACGCTCGCGAAGGCCAACGAGGCCGGGTTCACCTGCTACGTCCATCCCGAGATCGAGTTCTTCCTGCTCTCCGAGCTGCCCGAGGACGGCCGCGAGCCCACGCCCGCGGACAACGGCGGGTACTTCGACCAGGCCAGCCACGCC
>CAVSMR010000006.1:87500-88660 GCA_963729115.1 uncultured Actinomycetota bacterium
GGCCCGTACCCCAAACCGACACAGGTGGTCAGGTAGAGAATACCAAGGCGATCGGGTGAACTGTGGTTAAGGAACTCGGCAAAATGCCCCCGTAACTTCGGGAGAAGGGGGGCCACAGGGCTTGAAGCCCCTTTGCGGGCTAGGGCCAGGTGGCCGCAGAGACCAGCGAGAAGCGACTGTTTACTAAAAACACAGGTCCGTGCGAAGTCGCAAGACGATGTATACGGACTGACGCCTGCCCGGTGCTGGAACGTTAAGAGGACCGGTTAGTCACCTTGTGTGGCGAAGCTGAGAATTTAAGCGCCAGTAAACGGCGGTGGTAACTATAACCATCCTAAGGTAGCGAAATTCCTTGTCGGGTAAGTTCCGACCTGCACGAATGGCGTAACGACTTCTCGACTGTCTCAACCACAGGCCCGGCGAAATTGCACTACGAGTAAAGATGCTCGTTACGCGCGGCAGGACGGAAAGACCCCGGGACCTTTACTATAGCTTGGTATTGGTGCTTGGTTCGACTTGTGTAGGATAGGTGGGAGACTGTGAAGTGGCCACGCCAGTGGTTGTGGAGTCAACGTTGAAATACCACTCTGGTCGTACTGAGTGTCTAACTTCGGACCGTGATCCGGTCCAGGGACAGTGCCTGGTGGGTAGTTTAACTGGGGCGGTTGCCTCCCAAAGAGTAACGGAGGCGCCCAAAGGTTCCCTCAGCCTGGTTGGCAATCAGGTGTCGAGTGCAAGTGCACAAGGGAGCTTGACTGTGAGACCGACGGGTCGAGCAGGGACGAAAGTCGGGACTAGTGATCCGGCACCACCTGGTGGAAGGGGTGTCGCTCAACGGACAAAAGGTACCCCGGGGATAACAGGCTGATCTTGCCCAAGAGTCCATATCGACGGCATGGTTTGGCACCTCGATGTCGGCTCGTCGCATCCTGGGGCCGGAGTAGGTCCCAAGGGTTGGGCTGTTCGCCCATTAAAGCGGCACGCGAGCTGGGTTTAGAACGTCGTGAGACAGTTCGGTCCCTATCCGCCGCGCGCGCAGGAGACTTGAGGAAGGCTGTCCCTAGTACGAGAGGACCGGGACGGACGAACCTCTGGTGTGCCAGTTGTCCCGCCAGGGGCACGGCTGGTTGGCTACGTTCGGGAGGGATAACCGCTGAAGG
>CAVSMR010000007.1:0-247614 GCA_963729115.1 uncultured Actinomycetota bacterium
CAAGCACTGGCTGAACGGCCACCTGGTACTGGCCCGGCACGTGCCGAGCACCCGCTTCCGCCGGGTGGAGACGTACTCCCCGCGCAACGTGCTGCACACGTTCCGCCTGACCACCCCGGCCGACGTCGACCCGGAGTTCACCGCATGGCTGGCGGAGGCCTACCGGGTCGGCACCCAGGAACACCTACGCCACTGACGCCGCCCGCCCCGGGCCGACCTGCCCGCGCCGGGGCCACCCACTCGCCGCACCACAGGGTCGGGTCCCGGAGTCTGGTCGCGAAGCTGCCGCGCACCGACTGTCATCTCCGCGACCGCCTCCACCCCGACCGTCGGCGGCGCGAAGCCATCGTGACGCGCTCGACGCGGCGATAGCGCCTGGATGCCCCGGGCGCCCGGGGTATCCACGGCCCGCAACACCCGCCGCACCGGGCTCCATCCGTCACCACGAACACCCGTCGAGCGCGGTCGACCCCCGCGCGCACGCGCGCGTGCGGTACGCAGCCCCCGCCCTCTCCGGGGGCACCCCTGATGGCTCCATTTTATTGGTCGGGGGTGACAAGAGCGGTGGTTGGTGGGGTTCTGTGGACAGGTTGGGGTGTTGTGGACAACTCCGCTACAGGACGACGTTCACCAGGCGGCCGGGGACGACGATGACCTTGCGGGGTTCGTTGCCGTTGACCAGGGCGGCGATGCGTTCCTCCGCCAGGGCGGCGGCCTTGACCTCGTCCTGGTTCGCCGTGGCCGGGACCGTGACCCGGGCGCGGACCTTGCCGTTGACCTGGATCGGATACTCGACCGTGTCCTCGACCAGGTAGCGCTCGTCCGCCTGCGGGAACGGGCCGTGGGCCAGCGAGCCGTCGTGGCCCAGGCGTGACCACAGCTCCTCCGCGATGTGCGGGCACAGCGGCGCCAGCATCTGCACCATCGGCTCGACCACCGCGCGCGGCACCGGCTTGTTCGCGTACGACTTCGTCACGTGGTTGTTCAGCTCGATCAGCTTCGCGCCCGCCGTGTTGAAGCGCATGTTCGCGTAGTCGGCGTGCACGCCGTCGATCGCCTTGTGCATGGCGCGCAGCGTCGGCTCGTCCGGCTCGGCATCGGACACCCGCGGCTCGCCGGTCTCCTCGTCGACCACGTTGCGCCACAGCCGTTGCAGGAACCGTTGCGCGCCGATGACGTCCTTGGTCGCCCACGGACGGGAGACGTCCATCGGGCCCATCGCCATCTCGTAGAACCGGAACGTGTCCGCGCCGTACCGCTCGCACATCTCGTCCGGCGTGACGACGTTCTTCAGGCTCTTGCCCATCTTCCCGTACTCCTGGCGGACCTGTTCGCCCTGCCAGGAGAACGTGCCATCCACTTCGGACACTTCCTCGGCCGGGACGTACACGCCGCGCGAGTCGGTGTAGGCATACGCCTGGATGTAGCCCTGGTTGAACAGCCGGCGGTAGGGCTCCGGGGCGGAGACGTGGCCCAGGTCGAACAGCACCTTCTGCCAGAAGCGCGAGTACATCAGGTGCAGCACCGCGTGCTCGATGCCGCCGATGTACAGGTCAACGCCGCCCGGGTCGTCCGCGCCGTGCTCGGCCGGTCGCGGGCCCAGCCAGTACGCCTCGTTCTCCGGCTCGCAGAACCGCTCGTCGTCGGTCGGGTCCACGTAGCGCAGCTGGTACCAGCACGAGCCGGCCCACTGGGGCATCACGTTCGCGTCGCGGCGGTAGCGCTTCCGGCCCTCGCCCAGGTCCAGCTCGACGTACAGCCAGTCGTTCGCGCGCGACAGCGGCGGCGACGGCTCGGTGTCGGCGTCGTCCGGGTCGTACGTGCGGGGGGAGTAGTCCTCGACCTCCGGCAGCTCGACCGGCAGCATGCTGTCGGGCAGGGGCACCGGGTTGTCGTCCTCGTCGTAGACGATCGGGAACGGCTCGCCCCAGTAGCGCTGCCGCGCGAACAGCCAGTCGCGCAGCTTGTACTGCAGCCGGCCCTCGCCGTGCTGGTGCTCCTCCAGCCAGCCGATGATCGTCTTCTTGGCCTCGCCGACGTCCAGCCCGTCCAGGAAGCCGGAGTTGATCGCCGGGCCCTCGCCGGTGAAGGCCTCGCCGTCGAAGCCCTCGCTCGGCGCGACGGTACGGATGATGGGCAGGCCGAACGCCGTGGCGAAGTCCCAGTCCCGCTGGTCCTGACCGGGCACCGCCATGATCGCGCCGGTGCCGTAGCCCATCAGCACGTAGTCGGCGATGAACACCGGGATCCCGGCGTCGTTGGCGGGGTTCGTGGCGTAGACGCCCACGAACACACCGGTCTTGTCCTTGTTCTCCTGGCGGTCCAGCTCGGACTTCAGCGAGGCCGCCCGGCGGTAGGCGGCGACCGCCTCGGCCGGCGTGGCCGCGCCGCCGGTCCACCGCTCGTCCGTGCCCTCGGGCCAGGCACCGGTCATGATCTCGTCGACCAGCGGGTGTTCCGGCGCCAGGACCATGTAGGTCGCGCCGAAGACGGTGTCGGGCCGCGTGGTGAAGACCTCGATCGCCGTGTCCGCGACCGGGAACCGGATGTGCGCGCCTGCCGAGCGGCCGATCCAGTTGCGCTGCATGGTCTTGACCTTCTCCGGCCAGTCCAGCAGGTCCAGGTCGTCGATCAGGCGGTCGGCGTAGGCGGTGATCCGCATCATCCACTGGCGCAGGTTCTTGCGGAACACCGGGAAGTTGCCGCGGTCGGTGCGGCCGTCGGCGGTGACCTCCTCGTTGGCCACGACGGTGCCCAGGCCCGGGCTCCAGTTGACCGGCGCCTCGGACTGGTACACCAGCCGGTGGGAGTCGATGATCTTCCGCTGCTCGGCGCGCGTCAGCTCGCACCAGCCGCGACCGTCCGGAGTGGACCGCTTGTCCTGCGCGAACTCCGCCTCCAGCTCGGCGATCGGGCGGGCCTTGCCCGCCTTCTCGTCGTACCAGGCGTTGTAGATCTGCAGGAAGATCCACTGCGTCCAGCGGTAGTAGGACAGGTCGGTCGTCGCGACGCGGCGCCGCTCGTCGTGGCCCAGGCCCAGCCGGCGGATCTGGCTCAGGTACCGCTGGATGTTGTCCTCGGTCGTCTTGCGCGGGTGCTGGCCGGTCTGCACGGCGTACTGCTCGGCGGGCAGGCCGAACGCGTCGAACCCCATGGTGTGCAGGACGTTGCGGCCGGTCATGCGGTGGTAGCGCGCGTACACGTCGGTGCCGATGAACCCCAGCGGGTGGCCGACGTGCAGCCCGGCGCCGGACGGGTAGGGGAACATGTCCTGGACGAACAGCTTGTCCTTCGGCACGTCACCGGCCAGCGGGCCGACCGGGTTGGGTGCGTGGAAGGTGCCGTCCTCCTCCCAGAACTGCTGCCAGCGCGGCTCGATGGCGTTGGCCAGCGCGGCGGTGTAGCGGTGGGCCGGCACCGACTCGGCAGATCCGCCGGACGTGGGGCTCATCGTGGGTTCCTCCCTGGTGCTTGCTCCCGAGCATGCCCTGGACACAACAAAACCCCTCTGCCATAGGCATGAGGGGTTCGCCGCGCCGACCTGTGGTCAGCGCGGCTACCTAAGGAGCAGGCGTCCGGTGCGCATATCACCAGGATACCGCGCACGCCAACACCGTTCTTCGCGCCGCTGGCGTCGTCGCTGACCAGCGGCAACGTGCGCTCGAACGAGCCCGGTGGGTGCCGTGCGGCCGAGCGCTTACGATCGTGGCGTGCTTCTCCTGTCGCTCGTGCCGCTGGTCGTCGGGTCGGGGATCGGCGTCGCCGGGTTGCTCGGCTGGCTGGAACGGCTGCCGCGCAACCGGTTCGTCGGCGTGCGCACCCCGGCCACGCTGCGCGACGACCGCGCCTTCCGGCTCGCCAACAAGGTCGCCGGGCTGCCGTTGGCGGTGGCCGGAGCGGTCGGGGCGCTCAGCGGGCTCGCCGGGCTGGCGACGGGGCTGCTCGTGGTCCCGATCGTCGGGTCGGCCGGCATGGTCGCGATCGCGATCGCGGGTGGCGTGGTCGGGCACCGGGCCGCCGAGGCGCTGCCCGAGGACCCGCCGGAGCTGCCCGCGGGTTGCCGCGGCTGCCAGTGCGGCGGCTGCGACATCGCGACGGCGATCAAGCAGGCGACCAAGCCGGGATCAGTTGGTGCGGACGTCGCCGGGGTGCGTGGCGAGTAACGCCAGCGGCATGCCCTGCCGGCGCAGCACCCGGCCCCACAGGTCCTGGTCGGTCGGCGCCAGCACGTCGTTGGGCAGGGCCGGCACCACGATCCAGTCGCCGCGCTCGATCTCGCCCGCCACCTGGCCGATGTCCCAGCCCGCGTAGCCCGCGAACACCCGCAGGCCCCGGAACTTCGGCACCAGCTGCTCCGGGTCGGCGTCCAGGTCGACGAGGGCCACCGGGCCCCGCACGCCGATCAGGCCCTTCACCCCGTTCGGCTCCTCGCCCGTGCGCAGCGCGGCCAGGCACAGGGCGGTCTTCTGGTCCACCGGCCCGCCCACGAACACCGAGCCCGGGTTGGTCACGTGCGGGCCCCAGCTGGGGAGCACGTCGTCGACCGGGACCTCGCTCGGCCGGTTCAGCACCACGCCGAGGGTGCCCTCACCACGGTGGTCGATCACGAACACCACGGTGCGGCGGAAGTTGGAGTCGGTCAGGCTGGGCGCCGCGACGAGCAGCGTCCCCGGCTCCACGGCTGCATCGGGGGCGTCGGATGGCACGCGAACATGATCCCACCCCGCAACCGGGAAACCAGCGGCCGTATGGCTAATGGGGAACAATGGCCGGAGCCGGCACGTTGTGTCGGTGACGGAGCGCTATTGAGTCCCCCGGGCCCAACCAGAACCGCCGTCGTGGAATACCGTCCGGCTGGAGCCACGCCGTGCCACACCGCCGAGAGGCGACCGGGTGCTTCGTCGCCGAAGGGCGTGCGCCTCACCAGGCGCACGCCCTTCGGGCTGTCCGCGGGCCTTCCGTAGGCTGACGTCCCGTGAGTACCTCGGCACAGGACGCCAACGAAGCCACCCGCACGGGTGACTCCGAGCCCGTGCACCACCTCCGGATCGGTGCACGGCGGCTGCTGGAGTTCGGTGGGTTCCGGCGCCTGCTGCTCAGCCGCTTCGCCTCGCAGTGGAGCAGCGGGCTGTTCCAGACCGGGCTCGCCGGAGCCGTGGTCTTCAACCCCGAGCGGCAGGTCTCGCCGACCGCCATCGCCGCCGGGTTCCTCGTGCTACTGCTCCCGTACTCGGTCATCGGGCCGTTCGCCGGCGCGCTGCTCGACCGCTGGGACCGCCGGCGGGTGCTGGTCGTGGCGAACCTCCTGCAGAGCGTGCTGATCCTCGCCGCGGCCGGCTGCGTCGCGGCCGGGGTCGGCGGGCTCGCGCTGCTGATGCTGGCCCTCGTCGTGATCGGGATCAGCCGGTTCATCGGCGCCGGCCTGTCCGCCGCGCTGCCGCACGTCGTGCCGACACCCAACCTCGTCGAGGCCAACGCGCTGTCGGTGACGCTCGGCGCGGTGATCTCCGTGATCGGGGCCGGCTTCGCGGTGCTGCTGCGCGCGATCCTCGGCGAGGGCGACGTGGGCTCCGGCGGGACGACGGCGGTCGCCGCGCTCGGTGCCGTGCTGGCCGGCTGGCTCGCCGTGCGGTTCGCCCGCGGCGCGCTCGGCCCGGACGCGATCGACGAGCCGTCGACCGCGATCGTGGCCGTCGCGCACGGGCTCTTCGACGGCGTACGGGTCGCCGCCCGCGTGCCCAGCGTCGCCGCCGGGTTCTGCGCGCTGCTCGCGCACCGGGCGTCCTTCGGGATCTCGCTGCTGCTCACCGTGCTGCTGATGCGCTTCAGCTTCACGGACTTCGGCCCCATCAAGGCGGGCCTGCCCGGGCTCGGCGTCGTGCTCGGCTGCGGCGCGGCCGGGATCTTCGTCGCCGGGCTGACCACCGCGCGGCTGGTCACCGGGATCGGCCGCAAGCGGACGGTGCTGGGCGCGCTCGGCCTCGCGGCGGTCGCGCAGCTCAGCCTCGGCCTGCCGATGATCATGCCGACCGCACTGGCCGCGGCATTCGTCATCGCCTTCGCCGGCCAGGTGATCAAGCTCTGCGTCGACGCCGCCGTGCAGCGCGACATCGGCGACGAGACCCGCGGCCGGGTGTTCGCGCTCTACGACATGCTGTTCAACATCACGCAGGTCATCGCCATCGCGCTCGCCGCCGCGGTGATCCCGCCGAACGGCGAGTCGGCCACGCTGATCGTCGTCGCGACCGTGCTCTACCTGCTGGGCATGGCCGGCTTCGAGATCGTCACGCGTCGCGGGGCGGCCCGGGCGGGGTGAGGCCCTCGCGCGCGGCCCAGTCCCGCAGCTCCGCCACGGCATCGTCGTGCTCGAGCGGACCCCGGTCCAGCCGCAGGTCCTTGAGGTAGCGCCACGCCTGGCCCACGAGCGGGCCGGGCGGCAGGCCGAGCAACCGCATGATCTCGTTGCCGTCGAGGTCGGGGCGCACGCGCGCGAGGTCCTCCTCGGCGGCGATCCGGGCGATCCGCTCCTCGAGGTCGTCGTAGGTCCGCTGCAGCGCGGCCGCCTTGCGCCGGTTGCGGGTGGTGCAGTCGGCCCGGACGAGCTTGTGCAGCCGGGTGAGCAGCGGGCCCGCGTCGGTGACGTAGCGGCGGACCGCGGAGTCGGTCCACTCGCCGCGTCCGTACCCGTGGAACCGCAGGTGCAGGTACACGAGCTGGGCCACCTCCTCGATGACCTCCTTCGAGTACCGCAGGGCGCGCAACCGTTTGCGCGACATCTTGGCGCCGACGACCTCGTGGTGGTGGAAGCTCACGCCGCCGCCCTGGACGAACCGCCGGGTCGCGGGCTTGCCGATGTCGTGCAGCAGCGCGGCGAGGCGCAGCACGAGGTCCGGCGCGTCGTCCGGGTCCTCGAGCGCGATCGCCTGGTCGAGGACGACCAGCGAGTGCTGGTAGACGTCCTTGTGCTGATGGTGCTCGTCGATCTCCAGCCGCATCGCGGGGACCTCGGGCAGCACGTGCTCGGCGAGTCCGGTGTCGACCATGAGCTCGATGCCGCGCCGCGGGAACCGGCCGCACAGCAGCTTCGACAGCTCGGCCTGGATCCGCTCGGCCGTGATCCGGGTGAGCTCGCCGCGCATGTCGCGGATCGCGTCGAGCACCCGCGGCTCGACCGTGAAGCCGAGCTGGCTCACGAAGCGGACCCCGCGCATCATCCGCAACGGGTCGTCCGCGAACGACTCCTGCGGGGTCGCGGGGGTGTCCAGCCGGCGCCTGGCCAGGGCGGAGAGCCCGTCGTGGGGGTCGATAAACGTCTTTGTCGACAGGTCCACGGCCATCGCATTGACGGTGAAGTCGCGCCGGACGAGGTCGTCCTCGATCGAGTCGCCGAAGTGAACCTCGGGCTTGCGGCCCTTGCGGTCGTACGTGTCGGCCCGGAACGTCGTGATCTCGCACTCCGTGCCATGGCGCCGCGCGCCGATCGTGCCGAACGCTATGCCGGTGTCCCAGACCGCGTCGGCCCACCCGGTCACGAGCCGGCGCACCTGCTCCGGCCGCGCGTCGGTGGCGAAGTCCAGGTCGTTGCCCAGCCGGCCCAGGATCGCGTCGCGCACGCTGCCGCCGACGAGGTAGAGCTGGTGCCCGGCCGCGGCGAACCGCTCCGCCAGCTCGTCGGCCACGGGGAAGTGCAGGCGATCCACCATTGCATCGGGTTGGGTCAGGTTGGACACGGGGACCGAGCGTATCTGGCGCACCGGTACGCGACCGGCCCCGGCCGGGACCCGAAGGGCCGACCCGCCCGCTGGCACCACACTACGATCGCGAACATGCCCTCGTCGTCCGGCCGGCCCCGGGGTGCCCGTTCGGGGCGCCACGGACGGCGGCGTGGCCGCCGGATGGCCGCGGTCGACGAGACGTCGGCGGGTGGCGTGGTGATCAACAACGAGCGGACGAAGATCGCGTTGATCGGCCGGCTGGACCGACGCGGCCGGCTGCTCTGGTCGCTGCCGAAGGGCCACATCGAGGAGGGCGAGACGGCCGAGCAGACCGCGGTTCGGGAGGTGTCGGAGGAGACCGGCATCCTGGGCGACATAATCCGACCACTCGGCACGATCGACTACTGGTTCGTCGCCGACCGCCGCCGGATCCACAAGACGGTGCACCATTTCTTGATGACCGAGCGCGGCGGTGAACTGTCCGACGACGACGTCGAGGTGACCGAGGTGGCCTGGGTCCCCATCGACGAGCTGGAGGAGCGGCTTGCCTACGCCGACGAGCGCCGGCTGGTGCTCCGCGCGCTTGACCTGCTGGACGCGCGGCCGGCCCGCACCGGTGACACCGACGGTGACCCCGGGCGGGACACCGGGCAGGGCGCCGGGGACGGGCAACCGGCCAACGCGGACGGGGGCTGACGCCGCGTGACGAGGTGGAGGGCGGGCGCCGGCTTCCTCATCACGGCGCTCCTGGTTCTCGCTCCCGTGGCGGGCCCGGCCGTGGCGACAGCGACGACCGGCCTGACGACCGGCACGGCGCCCGGCGCGGCGGTCCAGCCGCGCGACGGCACGCCCGCCCTGCGGCTCGAGATCGAGTCGATGACCCCGCGGGTGATCACGTCGTCGACCCCGAAGCTGACCTTCGCCGGCCGGGTCACGAACACCGGCGACCGGCGGGTGGACGAGGTCCGGATCAAGGTCCAGCGCGGCGAGCCGGTCGAGTCCGACAAGCAGCTGGCCGACCTGCCCGGGCTCGACACCGACTCGGCCAGCTCGCCCTTCGTCGACGTGGCCGGCACGCTCGACCGCGGCGACTCGGCCAACTTCGAGGTGACCGTCGCGGTGCGCGGCGAGGAGCAGTCGCTCGCGCTGTCCGAGCCGGGCGTCTACCCGGTGCTGATCAACGTCAACGGCCGGCCCGAGTACGGCGGCCAGGCCCGGCTCGCGGAGCTGTCGCTGCCGCTGCCCGTCCTCTCGGTGCCCGGCGGACCGGCGGCCAAGCGCAAGCCGTCCGCGCCCGGCATGACGTTCCTCTGGCCGATCCTCGACACCCAGCCGCGCCGGCTGCCCACCACCGACGGCCAGGTCGTGCTCACCGACGACACCCTCGCCGAGTCACTCACCGCCGGCGGCCGGCTGTTCGGCCTGGTGAACGCGGTGCACACGGCCGCGGCCACGAACAGCACGCTGCTGCGCTCGATGTGCTTCGCGGTCGACCCGGACCTGCTGCAGACCGTGGACGCGATGACCCACGGGTACAAGGTGCGCACCTCGGGCGGCCGCCTCGTGGCCGGCACGGGAGAGGTGGTGGCCGGCGACTGGCTCGACCGCGTCCGGGAGCTGACCCGCGGGCAGTGCGTGTTCGCCGTGCCCTACGCGGACGCCGACCTCGTCGCGCTGTCCCGCGCCGGCGCGTTCGACCTCTCGCAGCTGTCCCTCGCGGGCTCGGTCGTCTCGAACCTGCTCAACCCGGTGCGGCCGGCGAAGGGCATGTACTGGCCGGCCGGCGGCACGTTCGACCAGCGCACCCTCGTGGACCTCGCCACGCTGGGCCCGGCCACCGTGCTCGCCGACCCGGGCCACCTGCGCCGCGTCACCGGCAAGGCGCCCTACCAGCTCACCGGCCTGCAGACGACCCACCCGGTACGCGCGCTCGCGATCGACGCGCTGGTGTCCCGCTCGCTCACGCCGACGGCGGGCAGCGGCGCGCTGCAGAACGGGCTCGGCGCGCTCGCGTTCCGCACGCTGTTCGACCCCCGCGCGAGCGACCAGGTGATCGTCGCGCCGCCGCGCCGGTGGACCGCGTCGGAGGGCGAGCTCGGCGTCTACCTCGGCCTCGTCCAGCAGTTGCTGGGCGGCTCGTACGCCAACCCGCAGTCGCTGATGCAGGTGACCTCCGGCGCGAACCGGGGCAGCGCGGGCGGCATGACCTACACCCCGCAGGACAGCGTGCGGGAGATCCCGCGCTCGGTGACCACGGACGTCGTGCGCGTCAACCGCACCAAGCGCGACCTGCTCGAGGCCATGCACGACGACAACACGAGCAAGGTGGACCCGAACCAGCTGCTCGAGCCGATGCAGTACGGCCTGCTGCGTGGCGTGTCCACGGCCTGGCGGGGTCATCCGGACCGGGCCGCGGCGACCGTCGAGTTCGTCGACGACCAGGTCACGGAGCTGTGCAGCGAGGTCGTGGTGAAGAACCCCGGGCGGCCGCTGTCGCTCGCCTCCGGCGACAGCCCGATCCCGCTCAACGTCTACAACGGCCTGCCCGTGACGATCGACGTCCGCATCGAGCTCACCGCGAGTGCCGGGCTGCGCCCGGTCCGCTTCACCGACATCCGCATCCCCGCGCAGAGCTCGCGCAGCCCGCTCATCCCCGCGGAGGTGATCCGGGCCGGCCGGTTCACCGTCGACGCCTCGCTGACCACGCAGGGCGGCACCACGCTCGGCAGCGCGGCGCGCCTCGAGCTGACCTCGACCTCGTACGGCGTGATCACGGTCGCGATCACCGGGGTCGCGGGCGGCGTGCTCGTGGTGCTCGTGGCGTTCCGGCTCTTCCGCCGGGTGCGCACGGCGCGGGCCGGACCCGCCGGGTCGAAGGACAGTGACGAGACCGGAGTGCCCGTTGACGCCTAGCGGCAGTACACAATCAATGACCGTGCGCAAGCGAACCGGAAACGCGCCGCCGTCCCTCGCCCGGGCGAGCGGTTCGATGGCCATCGCGACGCTGGTCAGCCGGATCACGGGTTTCGCGTGGAAGGTCATGCTCGCGTGGGCGGCCAGCCTCGGCGTGGTCAACGACTCGTTCACGGTGGCCAACACGCTGCCCAACATCGTCTACGAGCTGCTGCTCGGCGGCGTGCTCGCGAGCATCGTGGTGCCGCTGCTGGTCCGCGCGCAGGACGACCCGGACGGCGGCGCGGCCTACACCCAGCGGTTGCTGACCGTCGCGATGACGATGCTGCTCGGCGCCACGGTCGTCGCGGTCGCGCTGGCCCCGCTGTTCACCCGGCTCTACATGGACGGCTCGACCGGCCAGGCCAACCCGGCACTGGCCACGGCGTTCGCCTACCTGCTGCTGCCGGAGATCGTCTTCTACGGCCTGTTCGCCCTGCTCTCGGCGATCCTGCAGGCGAAGCAGGTGTTCGGGCCGCCCGCCTGGGCGCCCGTGGCCAACAACGTGATCGTCATGCTGACCATCGGCGTGTACGCGCTCGTGCCGGGCGAGATCTCGCTCAACCCGATTCGCATGGGCGACGCGAAGCTGCTCGTGCTCGGCATCGGCGTCACGCTCGGCATCGCGGTGCAGGCGGTCGTGCTGCTGCCGGCGCTGCGCCGGATCGGCTTCCACTTCAAGTGGAACTGGGGCTTCGACGAGCGGCTGCGCGAGTTCGGCGGGCTGGCGTTGTGGATCGTCGGGTACGTGGCGGTCAGCCAGATCGGGCTCGTGTTCACCACGCGGGTGCTGACCGCGGGCGCCTCCGGTGGCGCGGCCATCTACGCGAACGCGTGGCTGCTCTTCCAGCTGCCGTACGGCGTCATCGGGGTCTCGCTGCTGACCGCGATCATGCCGCGGCTGAGCCGGGCGGCGGCCGACGGCGACACCGGCAAGCTCGTCGACGACCTCTCACTCGCCGGGCGGCTCTCGACGGTGCTGCTCGTGCCGCTGAGCGCGGTGCTCACGGTCGCCGGCTCGGCCATCGGCGTGGCCCTGTTCAACTACGGCAACGCCGACGTCCTGGACGCCCGGCGGCTCGGCGACGCGCTGGCCTTCTCCGCGTTCGGGATCCTGCCGTACGCGCTGGTCATGTTGCAGCTGCGGGTGTTCTACGCGATGAAGGACGCCCGCACCCCGACGCTGATCATGATCGTGATGACGCTGGTCAAGATCCCGTTGCTGTACCTGTGCCGCGACCAGCTCAAGCCCGAGCACGTGGTCATCGGCGTGCTGCTGGTCAACTCGCTCACGTTCGTGGTCGGCGCGGTGCTCGGCCAGATGTGGCTGTGGGTGCGGCTCGGCCGGCTGCAGAGCATGCGGGTGGTCAAGGTGATCGTGCAGAGCGTGATCGCCGGGACGGTCGGCATCCTGTTCGGGTTCGGCGCCGGCCTGCTGACCGGGCTCGTGCTGCCCGACGGAGCGGGGGACACCCTGAGCGCCTGGGTGCTCGTGATCGTCGAGAGCCTGGTCACGCTCGTGGTGACGTTCGGCCTGCTCGCCGCGTTCAAGGTCCCCGAACTCAACCCTGCGTTGCAACGAATCACCCGGCTGGTGCGTCGTGGGTAGCGAGGAAGAGCGGGAAGAACCCCGGCAACTCACGTACGCTCGTTCCGATCGGCAGTACCGGCAGTGTCCGTCGCGCGATCTTGCCTTGACCGGGGCGCAGGGCGGGGAGAGAAGTTAGTGACCACGAGGCGAACGGACTCCCCCGCGGGAGAGCTCAGCCCCGGCGACGGAGGCGACGGGGAGAACTTCCTGCTGCCGGGCGCCGTCATCGGCGACGGCCGCTACCGGCTGCTCGCCCAGTTCGGCATCGACGAGCGGGTGAACGCCCACCTGTGGCGCGCCCGCGACGGCCAGCTGCGCCGTGACGTGGCGCTGACCGTGCTGGTCGGCGAGCCCGGCGACGCCGACCGGGCGCAGGACGCCCGCCGCACCATCGAGCGCGCCACCCATGCCGCCCGCTTCAACCACCCCGGCATGGCCCGGGTGCTGGACGTGCTGAGCCTGGGCAGCGGCGTTGGCTCGGACGAGGGACTGCTCGGCATCGTGGTCGCGGACTGGTCCGCCGGGACCGACCTCGTGGACGTGATCGCCGAGCACCCGCTGCCGGCCGCGACCGCCGCCCGGCTGCTCGAACCGCTGGCCGCCGCCGTGGAGCGCGCGCACGTCGCCGGCCTCGTGCTCGGCGTCGACCACCCGCAGCGGATCCGGGTCACGCCGGACGGCACGCTGCGCCTCGCCTTCCCCGGCGCGCTGCCCGATGCCGTGCCACGCGACGACGTCAAGGGTCTCGGCGCGATCCTGTACCTGCTGCTCACCGGGCGCTGGCCGCTGCCCGGCGGCCCCGCGGCCATCCCGGCCGCGCCGCAGCAGGCGGACGGCTCGGTCGTGGCACCGGAGACGCTGATCCCGGTCCCGCACGAGCTGTCCGCGGTCTCGCTGCGCAGCCTCGAGGACACCTCGATCGGCGGCATCCGCAACAGCGCGACGCTGCTCGCGGTGCTCCACGAAGCGGCGCACTCCGTCGCGCAGACCGAGCACCTGCGGCCGGTCGACCAGGAGGCCGGCGACGACGACGGTCCGGTGTGGACGACGCGCCCGCCGGTCAGCGACAAGACGAAGCGGCGCAAGCTCGCGATCGGCGTCACCGTGCTCGCCGTCGCCACGGTCGGCGTGCTGGCCTGGGTCGGCATCCTGCTGATCGACTTCTTCGGCGACGACACCGGCGGCACCAGCGCCCCGATCACGATCAGCCAGCCGCCGCCGTCGAAGGGCCAGAGCGCGCCGCCGAAACCGCAGGCGGCCGGCCCGATCGACCCCGCGAGCGTGTCGGAGTACAACCCGGTGGGCGAGGAGGACGACCAGAACAACGCCAGCAACGTCACCGACGACGACGCGGGCACGCTCTGGGAGACCGACACCTACAAGCAGCAGTTCCCCGCGCTCAAGCCGGGCGTGGGGATCATGGCGTCGTTCGCCGACTCGGTTCGCTTCGCCGCCGTGGAGATCGACTCGCCGAGCCCCGGCACGACGATCGAGATCCGTACCGCCCCCTCGCCCCAGCCGACGCTCGAGGAGACGAAGGTGATCGCGAAGGGCGAGCTGCAGGGCGGCAAGGCACGCATCGAGCTGCCCAGCGCCGAGCCGACCCAGTACCTCATCGTGTGGGTCAGCAAGCTGGGCGAGGGCAACAAGTCCGCGATCGGCGAGCTGACGTTCATCCGCGCCAGGTGAGTGTGCGGGGCCACACTTCGGAACGCTGACCAGCCGCCCGATATCCTCTCCCGGTGACCACCGCCGCCAGCTCGGACGCCGACCTCATCGCGGCACATGCCGCCGGTGACCCGCGTGCCTTCGCTGAGCTGGTTCGCCGTCACCGGGATCGGATGTGGGCCGTCGCGCTTCGCACGCTGCGGGACCCGGAGGAAGCATCCGACGCGCTGCAGGAGGCGTTCATCTCGGCGTTCCGCGCGGCCGGCTCGTTTCGCGCGGAGTCGCAGGTCACGACCTGGCTGCACCGGATCGTGGTGAACGCCTGCCTCGACCGCGTGCGCCGCCGGCAAGCCCGGCCCACCGTGCCGCTGCCGGAGACCGGACCGGGTGAGCCGGCCGCGCCGCGGGACTCCATGTCCGAGCGCGAGACCCGGCTCGTCGTGCAGAACGCGCTGACCCAGCTCTCGGAGGACCAGCGGGTCCCCATCGTGCTCGTGGACGTCGAGGGATATTCGGTCGCGGAGACCGCCAAAATGCTCGGCATCGCGGAGGGAACGGTGAAGAGCCGGTGTGCGCGCGGTCGCGCCAAACTGGCGAAAGTTCTCGGTCATCTCCGGAACCCTGATGCAGATGCGAACGTCCCAGATGGCGCAGTTGACGGGCGACGTGTGCCGGGTAGGCGGGGCTGGGAGGGACGATGACAGACAGCGTGAAGGGGGCGGGTGGCCCATCGGGGCCTCCGTGGTCTGTCGACGTCCTCGCCGATCTGCACGCCGGTGTCCTGGACTCGGCGGAGTCCGCCCGGTTGTGGCCGCAGGTCAACGCCGACCCGGAAGCTCGGGCGGTCCTCGCGGCGCTCGACGAGGTCAAGGTGGGGCTCGGTCAGCTCGCCACCGCCCCGATCGAACCGATGCCCGCGCAGTACGCCGCCCGGCTCGACGCGGCGATCGAGGCCGAGGTCCGGGCCAGCGGCCGGGTGGCCACGGCTCCCGCACCGCAGCAGGCGCCCGCCGCACCCGTGGTCGATCTCGCCGCCGCCCGCAAGCGCCGCAACCGCATGGCCGGCTGGGGAGCCGGCGTGCTGACCGCGGCGGCGGCCGCCGCGGCGATCGTGTTCGTGGCGCTGCCCGGTCAGCAGACCGGCGGCACGCCGAGCGCCCAGGACGGCGAGCCGACCCAGACCGAGGCGCCGGGTGACGCCAGCCCGCGCATGGACCTGCGCAGCGACAACCTCGCCGCCGCGATCGGCCAGCTGAACGGCAAGAAGGACTACGGCGAGCTGAAGGACCAGCAGGGCCTGAAGGACTGCCTGGCCGCGCACGACGTGCCGGCGCCGGACGAGCCGCTCGGCGTCAGCCCGGTCAAGCTCGACGGCCAGGACGGCGTCGCCGCGTTGCTGGGTGCCGGCACGCTGGGCCACTTCCGGCTCGTGGTCGTCGAACCGACGTGCAGCGCCGAGCAGCCGGGCGAGGTCCTCGCCAACGCCGAGGTGCCCTGATCATCCGGACGAACGAGAGGCCGCGGGTACGCCCGCGGCCTTCTTCGTGCGCGGCAGTGCCGCCTGTCACCTGACGCCGTGGAACAACCGCCACCTACCATCGTGTTGTAGCGAATGACGTTGTCGCGCCCTGTCTCCGGAGGTCAGATGCCCACCGACAGCACCCAGCCGGTCCGCAACGTGATCGTCGTGGGCTCCGGCCCGGCCGGGTACACCGCCGCCCTCTACTCCGGGCGTGCGCAGCTCGAGCCGCTGGTGTTCGAGGGAACCCAGTTCGGCGGCGCGCTGATGACCACCACGGACGTCGAGAACTACCCCGGCTTCCGCGACGGGATCATGGGCCCGGACCTGATGGAGCAGATGCGCGGCCAGGCCGAGCGGTTCGGCGCCGAGCTGCGCGCCGAGGACGTCGAGAAGATCGAGCTGAGCGGCCCGGTCAAGTACGTCACCGCGAACGGCGTCCGCTACGGCGCCAAGTCGATCATCCTCGCCATGGGCGCCGCCGCGCGCTACCTCGGCGTGCCCGGCGAGCAGCAGCTGCTCGGGCACGGCGTGTCCGCGTGTGCCACCTGTGACGGCTTCTTCTTCCGCGACCAGGACATCGCCGTGGTCGGCGGTGGCGACTCCGCGATGGAGGAGGCCACGTTCCTGACCCGGTTCGCGCGCTCGGTGACGATCATCCACCGGCGCCGCGAGTTCCGTGCCTCGCGGATCATGCTCGAGCGTGCCCGGTCCAACGAGAAGATCCGCTGGCAGCTGGACTCCGAGCTCGTCGAGGTGCTCGGCGAGACCTCGGTGACCGGCGTGCGCGTCCGCGACACGGGCACCGGCGAGGAGACCGTCCTGCCCATGACCGGCGTGTTCATGGCGATCGGCCACGACCCGCGCAGCGACCTGGTCAAGGGCCAGGTCGAGACCGACGAGGACGGCTACGTCCAGACCAGGCCGCACTCCACCTACACGAACATCGACGGCGTGTTCGCCGCCGGCGACCTGGTCGACCGCACCTACCGGCAGGCGGTCACCGCCGCCGGCTCCGGCTGCTCGGCCTCGATCGACGCCGAGCGCTGGCTCGCCGAGCACGAGGAGGCGGACACGGCCCACGTGTCGCCCGAGCTCGTCGGCGGCGGCTACGCCACCACCCAGAACTGACGCGCCCTACCCGCATAAGGAGAGAAGATGGCCGGAAACACCGTCACCGTCACCGATGCCTCGTTCGCCGAAGACGTGCTGAACAGCGACAAGCCCGTGCTGGTGGACTTCTGGGCGACGTGGTGCGGGCCGTGCCGGATGGTCGCGCCCGTGCTGGAGGAGATCGCCGGCGAGCACGCCGAGAAGATCACCATCGCGAAGCTCGACGTCGACGCCAACCCGACGGTCGCGCGCGACTACCAGGTGCTGTCGATCCCGACGCTGATCCTGTTCAAGGGCGGCGAGCCGGTGAAGCAGATCGTGGGCGCGAAGCCGAAGGCGGCGCTGCTCGCGGATCTCTCCGACTACCTGGGCTGACAACCGGGGCGCGGGGGCAACCGACTGCACCCTTCGTGACGTCCAAGCATCGTGAACCGAGTGTCGGGGGTCACCGGACCGACGCGTCAAGTGACCCTCCGCGCAGGACCCACACAGGCAAGGCACAATGGTTCGCAGTTGTTCGCGTTCGCCAAGCCTTGGCGTTGACGTCAGCTCGCACCGACATCCGGTCGGTGCCCGACTCGAGCGAGGGGTGCATGCGGGTACTCCGCCGTGGTGAGGGAGGGCCGGCCGTAGCCGAGGTCCGTGCCACGCTCACCGCCCTAGGACTGTTGCCGTCCAACAATGGGTCGTCGGGGGATCTGTTCGACGAGGCCGTCGAGCACGCGGTTCGCACTTTTCAGCAGCAACGGGGTCTGATCACCGACGGTGTGGTCGGCCCCGCGACCTACCGGGCGCTGCGCGACGCCACCTTCAAGCTGGGCGCCCGGCCACTGGCCTACCTGGTGTCGTCGCCGGTGTCCGGCGACGACGTGCTGACCTTGCAGGAGCGCCTGCTCGAGCTCGGCTACGACGCCGGCCGCCCGAACGGGGTGTTCGGCGCCCAGACCGAGGCGGCGCTGCGCAACTTCCAGCGCGACTACGGGCTCAAGGTGGACGGCATCTGCGGCCCGGAGACCCTCCGCGCGCTGCGCCAGCTGTCCCCGCGCGCCCGCGGCGGCTCGCCGGTGCTGCTGCGCGAGCAGGAGCGGGTGCGCAAGGCCGGTCCGCGGCTGCGTGGCAAGCGGATCGTCATCGACCCGGGGCACGGCGGCGGCGACACCGGCGTGACGGTCGGCGACGTGCGCGAGGCGGACCTCGTGTGGGACCTGGCCCGGCGCCTGGAAGGGCGCATGGTGGCCACCGGCATGCAGGCCCTGCTCTCCCGCGGCCGGGACCAGTGCCCGACCGAGGCGGACCGTGCGAACTTCGCCAACGACGTCGGCGCGGACCTGTTCCTGTCGCTGCACTCGGACGCCAACTCCTCGCCGCTGGCCCAGGGCGTGGCGAGCTTCCACTTCGGCACCGCGAGCGGCTCGACGTCGACCATCGGGGAGACGCTGGCCGGCTTCGTGCAGCGCGAGCTGGCGGTCCGTACCGGCCTGCGGGACTGCCACGCGCACCCGAAGACGTGGGACACGCTGCGGCTGACCCGCTGCCCCGCCGTCCGCATCGAGATCGGCTACCTGACCAACCACGAGGACCGCCGGCGGCTGTCCGACCCGTCGTTCCGGGACGTGGTCGCCGAGGGCATCCTGGTGGCCGTCAAGCGCCTGTACCTGCTCGGCGAGAACGACCAGCCCACGGGCACGTTCACGTTCGCCGACGTCCTCCGCCACGAGCTCGCGAAGGCGGAGTAACTCACAGGGTTGTCCACAACTCGGACAGTTGTCCACAGGGTTACCTGTGGACAACTGCCTGCTGCGCTCAGCGTTGCAGGACGGGGCTCGCCGTAGTGACCGTCACGGTGCCCAGGAGCCGCTCCAGCGCCGCCTCGACGTCTTCCTTCCACGAGATCGCGCTACGCAGCTCCAGGCGCAGACGGGGCCAGCGAGGGTGCTGCCGGACGGTCTTGAAGCCGACCCGCAGCAGGAAGTCCGCCGGCACGACACAGGTCTGCTCGTCCGCGTCCGGCCGCGCGTCCCCGAAGGCCTCGATCGCCTTCACGCCACGCCGGGTGAGGTCCTTGGCCACCGCCTGCACGAGCATCCGCCCGAGCCCACCACCGCGGAACTCCGGGAGCACGTCGAACCCGGTCAGCAGCACGGCGTCCGGGCTGGGCGGGGACGTCGGGAAGGCCGACGCCCGCGGCACGGCGGTCGGCGGCGCGTACAACACGAACCCGACCGGCAGCTTGTCGCTGTAGACGATGCGCCCGCAGGAGCCCCACTCCAGGAGCACGCTGGAGACCCAGGCCTCCTTCTCCAGATCTGTGGTGCCGAACTCCTCGGCCTGCTCGCGCAGATGCGGGGCCAGCTCCCAATACACGCACTTTCTGCTGTGCTTGGGCAGATCCTCCAGGTTGTCCAGCGTGACGCCGATGACGCGTCGCGACACCCTGTACCTCCCCACCACGGTGTACATGCCTCGCGGACCCGAACCACGCGCGCTTCAAACGCGTACCGACAGCCAGGATAAGCCCACTTGGACGTGCGGAGAAAGAATGCGATGTGGATAACCGTCCCGGTTACACTCGATCGATCTACCTGCACGGACCCTCGGCATCGATCTACACGGAGCCCGCATGACCTCGGTGGGGCCACCGCCCGACAGATCGGGCAACCGCAGTCTCGATCCCCATCTGCGCAGGTACGCCGCCCGCGCGGCCGGCATGACGGCCTCCGAGGTACGAGCTCTCTTCGCCGTCGCGAGCCGGCCCGAGGTGGTCTCGCTCGCCGGCGGCATGCCCAACCTCACCGCGCTGCCGCTGGACTCCCTGTCGGCCGAGGTGGCCAGCCTGATCAGCACGGACGGCCTGGTCGCGCTGCAGTACGGGTCCGCGCACGGGCTGCCGGAGCTGCGTGACCAGATCTGCGACGTGATGGCGCTGGAGGGCGTGCGGGGGCACCCGGACGACGTCGTGGTGACCGTCGGCTCGCAGATGGCGCTCGACATGGTGACCCGGATCTTCTGCGACCCCGGCGACGTCGTGCTCGCCGAGGGGCCCTCCTACGTGGGCGCGCTCGGCACGTTCAACGCCTACCAGGCCGGCGTGGTCCACGTGGCGATGGACGAGCACGGCCTGGTCCCCGAGGCGCTCCGCGAGGCGCTGGCGGCCTGCGCGGCGGCCGGCAAGCGGGTCAAGTTCCTGTACACGATCCCGAACTTCCACAACCCCGCCGGCGTGACGCTGAGCGTGCCGCGGCGGGCCGAGGTGCTCGAGATCTGCGCGCGGCACGGGGTCCTCGTGATCGAGGACAACCCGTACGGGCTGCTGGGCTTCGACGGCCAGACCTACCCGGCGCTGCGCTCGATGGACCCGGACAACGTGGTCTACCTCGGCTCGTTCTCGAAGACGTTCGCCGCGGGGTTGCGGGTCGGCTGGGCGCTCGCGCCGCACGCGGTGCGGGAGAAGCTGATGCTGGCCGCCGAGTCGGCCACGCTGTGCCCGCCCACGCTGAACCAGATGATCGTCTCCCGCTACCTCGCGACCCACGACTGGCGCGGCCAGATCAAGTCGTTCCAGCAGGCCTACCGCGAGCGCCGGGACGCGATGATCTCCGCGCTGGAGCAGCACCTGCCCGCGGGCTGCTCGTGGACGGTGCCCGACGGCGGCTTCTTCGTGTGGCTGACCGTGCCGCCGGGCGTGGACACCAAGGCGATGCTGCCCCGCGCGGTCACCGCCCGCGTCGCGTACGTGTCCGGCACCGGGTTCTACGCTGACGGCCTGGGCAGCCGCCAGATGCGGTTGTCGTTCTGCTACCCGACCCCGGAGCGGATCACCGAGGGCGTGCGCCGGCTCGCGGCCGTGCTGTCCGACGAGCTGGAGCTCGCCGCGACGTTCGGCCCGACCAGCCAGCGGCCGGGCTCCGGCCCGCAGGTGCCCACGCCGGACACGGCGTAACCGTCTTGGCCAGCAAGGCAACCGCGGCCGGAGAGCACTGCGTACGGTCACAATGGACAGTCCGTTGTGGAGGATCGAGGAGCGTGTCGTGACCGATCGGTGTGTGGCGGTGCTGTCCGGCGGGCTCTCCCACGAGCGGGACGTGTCGCTGCGGTCGGGGCGCCGGCTGTCCGCGGCGCTGCGCTCGGTCGGCGTGACCGTGGAGGAGTGGGACGCGGACTCGTCGCTGCTGGTCCGGCTGCGCGACCAGCGGCCCGACGCGGTCGTGGTGGCGCTGCACGGCGGCGAGGGTGAGGGCGGCTCGATCCAGACCGTGCTGGAGATGCTCGACATCCCGTACGTGGGCGCGGACTCGCACGCCTGCCGCCGGGCGTGGGACAAGCCGACCGCGAAGACCGAGCTGGCCCGCGCCGGCCTCGCCACCCCGGACTGGGTCGTGCTGCCGCACGCCACGTTCCGCGAGCTGGGGGCGCAGCCGGTGCTGACCGCGATGGTCGACCGCCTCGGGCTGCCGATGATGCTCAAGCCGGAACAGGGCGGCTCGGCGCTGGGCGCGAAGGTGGTGCGCGACGCGGCGGACCTGCCGACCGCGATGGTCGGCTGCCTCGCGTACTCGGAGACCGTGCTCGCCGAGCGGTTCGTCGACGGCGTCGAGGTGGCGGTGACGGTGCTCGACGGGCCGGCCGGACCGGAGGCGATGCCCGCCGTGGAGATCGTCGCGGCGAACGGCGTCTACGACTACACCGCCCGCTACACCGCCGGCCTGACCGACTTCCACACGCCCGCCCGGCTCGACGACCGGGCGAGCGCCGCGGTCGCCGAGCTCGCGGTGTCCGCGCACCGGCTGCTCGGACTGCGCGACGTCTCCCGGACCGACGCGATCGTGGCCGCCGACGGGACCGTCCATTTCCTGGAGGTCAACTCCTCGCCGGGGCTGACCGAAACCTCGCTCCTGCCGATGGCGCTCGACGCCGCGGGCCGCTCGCTCGGCGACATCTACGCCGACTTGGTCGAGCGTGCGGTCGAGCGCACACGGTAACCGATCGGGTGCATTCTGCCATCGTCACCGTGACGTAAGTGGCTGGTGTGATCCCTAGCCGGACTCTCGTGTCCGATTTGCACCATTTTTCTGCATCATTTCGACAATACGTTCGAGATCCTCTACGGAGCCGAACTCCACCACGATCTTGCCCTTCCGGCGGCCGAGTTCGACCTTCACGCGGGTGTCGAAGGTGTTGGAGAGCCGCTCCGCGACGTCCTGCAGACCGGGTGCCTGCATCGGCTTGCGGGGTGCCTGCTTCGGCTTCGGCGGGGCCGCGTTCTTGAGCAGGGTGACCGCTTCCTCGGTCGCCCGGACCGACAGCCCCTCGGCGATGATCCGCGCGGCCAGTTCCTCCTGCGAGCCGGCGTCGTCCAGGCCGAGCAGTGCGCGGGCGTGGCCGGACGACAGCACGCCGGCGGCGACCCGGCGCTGCACGGGCAGGGGGAGCTTGAGGAGCCGGATCGTGTTGGTGATGGCCGGCCGGCTGCGCCCGATGCGCGAGGCCAGCTCGTCGTGCGTCACCTCGAACTCGTCGAGCAGCTGCTGGTAGGCCGCCGCCTCCTCGAGCGGGTTCAGCTGCACGCGGTGGATGTTCTCCAGGAGCGCGTCGCGGAGCATCGCGTCGTCGGCGGTCTGCCGGACGATGGCCGGGATCTTGGCCATGTCCGCCCGCTGGGCGGCACGCAGCCGGCGCTCACCCATGACGAGCTCGTAGGAGTCACCGCCGAGCTCGCGCACGACGATGGGCTGCATGAGGCCGAACTCGCGGATCGAGTGCTCGAGCTCGCCGAGCGCGTCCTCGTCGAAGACCTGCCGCGGCTGCTTCGGGTTCGCCTGGATCGAGTCGGTCGCGATCTCCCGGTACACGGCACCGGCCACCGATCCGCTCGGCTCCGGCGGCGTGCCGTCACCGGTGGCCGGCCGGGCAGGTGGCTTCGGCAGCTTCACCGCGCCGTCCGTCGCCCCGGCCGGGCCCTGCGGGATCAGTGCGGCGAGGCCTCGGCCCAGCCCACCCTTGCGCTCAGTCATGCCTACTTCTTCTCCTCGCCGAACCCGCGTTCGGCCATCTCCCTCGCCGCGTCGAGGTAGCTCATCGCACCTCGGGAGCCCGGGTCGTACGCGAGCACCGTCTGCCCGAAGCCGGGCGCCTCCGAGACCTTCACGCTCCTGGGGATCACAGTACGCAGGACCGTGTCGCCGAAGTGTTTGCGAACCTCGGCGGTCACCTGGTCGGCGAGCTTGGTGCGGCCGTCGTACATGGTGAGCAGGATGGTCGACACCTGGAGGTTCGGGTTCAGGTGGTTCTGCACCAGCTCGATGTTGCGCAGCAGCTGGGAGAGACCCTCCAGCGCGTAGTACTCACACTGGATCGGGATGAGCACCTCCTCGGCCGCGACCATCGCGTTGATGGTCAGCAGGCCGAGTGACGGCGGGCAGTCGATGAAGACGTAGTCCGGGTTCAGCTCGTCGAGCGCGCCGGTCGGCAGCGCCTCCTTGAGCCGGGTCTCGCGGGCATCCATCGACACGAGCTCGATCTCCGCGCCGGCGAGGTCGATCGTGGCCGGCACGCAGTAGAGGTTGTCCGACTGGTCGCTGACCGCGGCGGCGTCCGCGAGGGAGACCTCACCGATGAGCACCTCGTAGATCGACGGCACGCCGGACCGGTGGTCGACGCCGAGCGCGGTGCTCGCGTTGCCCTGGGGGTCGAGGTCGATCACGAGGATCTTCAGCCCGTGCATGGCCAGCGCCGCCGCCATGTTCACCGCGCTGGTCGTCTTGCCGACGCCGCCCTTCTGGTTGGCCACCGTGACGACACGGCGCCTGGCCGGCTTCGGCAGCATGTCCTTCGGGTGCAGCAAGCGGGTTGCCCGCTCCGCCTCCTCGGCGATCGGCGTCCATCCGGACACCGCCTGCGCGGCCTCGACCGTCTCGTGCATTGCCTGCTCGGACGGCTGCACGTGTCGTCCACTCACTTCTCGACCCACCTCGGTTTCACGTGAAACATCCATCGCTCCGATCGTTGGTCCGCAGGACTCGCGTCACTGCGTTCGATCCTTCCTTGTGCGTCCCGGACGACGACCACGGGTCCCTTCACGTCCGCGCGCAGCGGTGCGCTCGATCTCGATGACCGTGGTTGGCGTCTCCAGCACGTCCACTCCGCATCGGGTCACGACAGGGAGCGAGCCACCGGCCCGCCGCACCGCGGGGCCGTCGCGCGCCACCTCGACCTCGGCGCTCTCACCCTTGAGCGCGACCAGCCGGCCACCCGGGCGAAGCAGGGGAGCGGCCCAGCCCCACAGCTTGTCCAGCGGAGCCACCGCGCGCGCAACCACGACATCGGCACCCGCTAACTGTTGCTTGATGCCCGGCTCCTCGGCACGCCCACGAACCACAGTTGCCGATAGCCGCAGAGTCTGGACGACTTCCTCGAGCCACGCCACTCGGCGAGCCATCGGCTCCAACAGTGTGACGTCCAGATCCGGTCTCGCCAAGCACAGCGGCACACCCGGGAGTCCGGCGCCCGATCCAATATCGATGACCCGCATGCCGTTCGGGATCCGCTCGCCGACCACGGCCGAGTTCAGGAGATGGCGATCCCACAGCCGATCGACCTCACGGGGTCCGATCAAGCCTCGCTCAATGCCGACGGCGGCGAGCAGTTCCACGAACTGCACCGCCGCCGGCAAAGCGTCGCCAAAGATGGTCGAAGCGGACTCCGGGGGAGCGGGCGCTGATGGCGAATCTGCCACCCTCGCTGTCTCCTCGTCTCGTCCGTTTGTTTCACGTGAAACGAGCGAGAGTTACTGCTGACGGAACACCACGACGCGACGTCGCGGGTCCTCACCCTCGCTCTCGCTGTGCACCCCGTCCACCGCGGCGACCGCGTCGTGGACGACCTTCCGCTCGAACGGCGTCATCGGCTGGAGCCGGATCCGGTCGTCGCCGGCGAGCACGCGCTCGGCCGTCGCCCGGCCGAGATCACGGAGCTCCTGGCGACGGTCCGCCCGCCAACCCGCGATGTCCAGCATGAGCCGGCTTCGCGCGCCGGTCTCCTGCTGCACGGCGAGCCGGGTCAGCTCCTGGATCGCCTCCAACACGTTGCCGCGCGGGCCGACGAGCTTCTCCAGATCGTCACCGCCGTCGATGCTCACCACCGCACGACCGGCTTCCACGTCCAGGTCGATGTCGCCGTCGTAGTCAACGAGGTCCAGCAGGCGCTCCAAGTAGTCGCCCGCGATGTCGCCCTCGCGGACGAGCAGATCCTCGCTGGAACCCGCGGAGCGCCCGTCCTCCGAATCGTCGTCCGACTCGTCGTCCTCGTCGTCCGCGTCATCGTCCGCGTCGCTGTCCGACTCGTCATCGGCCTCCGACTCGGCCACCGCGTCGGCGTTTGCCTCGGCATCGACCTCGCCGTTGGCTTCGGCGTTCGCCTCGGCCCCTTCGGTCGACGCCGCCTCAGTCGCCCCAGCGGACTTGGCCTCGTCCTGATCGGCCCCCGACTCCTGCACCGTCTCCGGCACGACTTCTCCTCTCCAGGTCCGGCTTGCGCGCCTCAGCGGTTCTTCCGGCCTGTGTTCTTCTTGCGGGAACGGTCTGCGCTCAGACCGGAAACAGTGGAACCGTCGGACTGGTCCGCGGCGCCGTTGCCGGACGCCTTCGCGGAGTTGCCCGCCGACTTCGTGGTGCCCGGCTTCGTCGTAGCGGACGGCTTCGTGGTGCCGGACTTGGTCGTACCCGGCTTGGCGGTACCCGGCTTCGTCGTGCCCGGCTTCGTCGTGCCCGGCTTGGCCGTGCCGGTCTTGGCCGCGTCGCTCGTCTTCGCCGTGTCGCTCGTCTTTGCCGTGTCACTGGTGTCCGCCGGCTTGGCGGCCGCGCCCTGCGTGCCCGCCGGACGCTTCTTCGTCTGGGCCGGCCGCTGGCCGGGCTTCGGCGCGAGGTTGCTCCGCTTCTCGATGGCGGCCGCCTTCTTCTCGGCCTCCTCGGCGTCGATGCGCCGGTACACGATCCGCTGCTGCATCAGCGTCCACGTGTTGTTCGCGAGCCAGTAGAGGAGCAGACCGATCGGGAAGAACAGACCGAAGATCAGCACACCCAGCGGGAAGATGTACATCGTCAGCTTGTTCATGATCGCGGTCTGCGAGGTGGCCGACTCGGGGTTCTGCCGCTCCACGGAGTGCCGGGCGGTCAGGTGCGTCAGCGCGCTCGCGAGGATCATGAGCGGGATCGAGACGATGATCACCGAGGTGCGGTTCGCGCCCAGCGCGTCGAGCGCCGCCTGCGGCTGGGTGATGAAGTTCGACAGCCGCGCGCCGAAGATGTTCGCGTCGATGTAGGACGCGACGCCCTGCGCATCGAAGAAGTAGTTCTCGGTGTGGCCCGGCTGGAACGAGCGCAGCACGTGGTACAGACCGATGAACACCGGGATCTGCAGCAGCATCGGCAGGCAGCCGCCGAGCGGGCTGAACCCGTGCTCGCGCTGGAGCTTCTGCATCTCCTGCGCCTGGCGCTGCCGGTCGTTCGCGTACTTCTTCTGGATCTTCTTCATCTCGGGCGCGAACTCCTGCATCGCGCGCATCGAGCGAACCTGCTTCACGAACGGCTTGAACATGATCGCGCGCAGGGTGAAGACCAGGAACATGATGCCCAGCGCCCACGAGATGCCGCTGGCGTCGCCGAAGATGTGCCCGAACACCCAATGCCAGCACCACAGGATGAAGGACACGGGGTAGTAGATGAAGTCGAGCACGGACTTACTCCTTGGCGAAGGTGTGGCGAGCCGGGCTCGGTGCCCCCGGCTCGTCGCGGTCATCGGCTGAGGGGGCGGCGGCATGCCGCGGCGGTACCGGGTCGTACCCGGCGCGGCCCCAGGGCGCGCAGCGGGCTAGCCGCCAGACGGTGAGCCAGGTGCCGCGAAGCGCGCCGTGTGTCGTCAACGCCTCGACGGCGTACGCGCTGCAGCTCGGCTCGAACCGGCAGGTCGGCGGAAGCACCGGCGAGATCCATCGCCGGTAGAAGTGGACGGGGGCGAGCAGTACGCGGGCCACCGGACCGGGCCGGCGGGCGGGTGCGGTGTCCGGCGCGTGCACGATCCCGGTGTCATGCGTGACACTCACATCGCACCACCGTTATCGCCGACCGCGAGCCGCAACTTCCGCAGAGCGGAGTCGATGTCCTTGCCGAGCTCGGCACTGTCCGCCTCGGCAGCGGGCGGAAGCGCTCTAACCACCAACGCGCAACCGGGCTCGACGGTTCCGAGCCGGTCGCGCAGGAGATGACGCAGGCGACGGGAGACGCGGTGGCGTATGACCGAATTCCCCACGGACTTGCTGACGACCAACCCGACCCGGGTGTTGCCGGAAGTGGCCACACCGAGCCGGGCGATCTCCTCGGCCGTGATCGCGTGAACGACGAGCCGGGGCCGGCCTGCTCGCCGACCCTTCCTGGTCACCAGCCGAAAGTCATCGCCAACGGTCAGTCGTGCCGCCGCGGGGAGCACGCAAGTCAGGCGGACAGGCGCTTGCGGCCCTTGCTGCGGCGCGCAGCGAGGATCGCGCGACCCGCACGGGTGCGCATGCGCAGCCGGAACCCGTGGGTCCGCGACCGGCGACGGTTGTTCGGCTGGAAAGTACGCTTGCTCACGGTGGATCTCCCGATAACTGGCTCGCCAAGTCGTGTCCCCGTCGACGCCCGGAGCCCCGGCCACAACGCCCGGTCTTCCGACGGACGGCGCGCAGAACCCACCCACACCTCGCGGGAGACCTTATAAGGCTACGCACCCGAGATCAGCCGGTCCAACCCGGGTGCCTGCTGGGTCCGTCCACAACCCGCTCGGCGACACGCCGCACACGGTCAGATGCTTGCTAGCGAACACATCTTGTGGCATAGCGCGGCGCTTGTTAGCGTGCGTGCTCTTGGTTGGCCAGATGGGGAGTGGGAGCCCTGCTGCGCCGCGCAAGTATGTCGAGCCACCGGAGGGTTCCGCTGCGGCTCGTCGTACCTTCGTGCACAGTTGTGGACAACCCTGTGGATGCTTCCCCGTTTCGTCGGGGCGCGACCGCGCTTGCCGGATTGGCGAGTGGTTCGGGGTGGGTCGGAGGGTTGGACATGTCCGAAGGCCGACGAGGGGAGGGGAGCTCGTAGGTGTCCGAGCAGATGAACCTGGGTGTGGTCTGGGAACAAGTCGTGCGGGAGCTGTCGGCGGGCACGCTGTCCCCCCAACAGCGGGCGTGGATGCGGGTGACCCGGCCCATCGGACTTCTCGACGGCACCGCCCTGCTCGCCGCCCCGAGTGACTTCGCCAAGGACGCGATCGAGCGCGCGCTCCGCGAACCGATCACCGACGCGCTGTCCCGCCGGCTCGGCCGCGCGGTCTCGCTCGCGGTGAAGGTCGACCCGATGACGCCGCCGGCCGGCACGCCGCTGCCGGCGGCCACACCGTCCAATGGAGACACGAGCGTCGGTGGCCGGGTGGGCGAGACGCTGCCGCGACCGCCGATCCTGCCGCCCGTCGGCAAGAGCGACACGGAGTCGGAGAACGGTGCCGATCCCGGCGCGGACTACTCCGACGGCGACGAGGTGGACGAGGAGACCGAGGCACTCGCCACGGTCCACGAGATCTGGCCGACGTTCTCCGGCAGCCAGCCGCCGCTGAGCGGTCAGCCGTTCACCGCGCCCGCGCAGCCGCAGACCTCCAAGACCCGGTTGAACGAGAAGTACACGTTCGACACGTTCGTGATCGGTGCGTCCAACCGCTTCGCCCACGCGGCGGCGGTCGCGGTCGCCGAGGCGCCGGCCCGCGCGTACAACCCGTTGTTCATCTGGGGCGAGTCCGGGCTCGGCAAGACCCACCTGCTCCACGCGGTCGGCCACTACGCGCAACGGCTCTTCCCCGGCATGCGCGTGCGGTACGTGTCGACCGAGGAGTTCACCAACGACTTCATCAACTCGCTGCGCGACGACCGCAAGGTCGCGTTCCAGCGGCGGTACCGCGACATCGACATCCTGCTCGTGGACGACATCCAGTTCCTGGAGGGCAAGGAAGGCACCCAGGAGGAGTTCTTCCACACCTTCAACACGCTGCACAACGCCAACAAGCAGATCGTCGTGTCGTCCGACCGGCCGCCGAAGCGGTTGGAGACCCTCGAGGACCGGCTGCGCACGCGGTTCGAGTGGGGCCTCATCACCGACATCCAGCCGCCCGAGCTCGAGACGCGGATCGCCATCCTGCGCAAGAAGGCCGCGCAGGACCGGCTCGCCGCGCCGGCCGAGGTGCTGGAGTTCATCGCCGCGCGCATCGAGCACAACATCCGGGAGCTCGAGGGCGCGCTGATCCGCGTGACGGCGTTCGCCTCCCTGAACCAGCAACCCGTCGACGTCGGTCTCGCCGAGATCGTGCTGCGGGACCTGATCCCCGACTCGCAGGTGCCGGAGATCAGCGCCGCCACGATCATGGCCGTGACGGCGGAGTTCTTCTCCGTGTCGCTCGATGATCTTTGCGGGCCGGGCAAGACGAAGGCGCTCGCGCAGGCGCGGCAGATCTCCATGTATCTGTGCCGGGAGCTGACCGACCTGTCGCTGCCGAAGATCGGGCAGACGTTCGGCGGCCGCGACCACACGACGGTCATGCACGCCGAGAAGAAGATCCGCAAGGAGATGGCGGAACGCCGGCGGATCTACGACCAGGTGCAGGAACTCACCAGTCGTATCAAGCAACGCGCCCGCGGCTGACGCGAACTTCCTTGTGGGACAAAGGGTTCCCGTACGACCCCCTGGCATCACCCGGAGAGGGGATACATGACCATCCCCACCCCTGTGCACGACCTGGGTACGAACCGGGCCGAATCTGGGGACCGACTTGTGGGCAACTGTGGTCCGCGTGTGGACAACTCTCGTGCGTCCGCGAACCATCCACCGGTCCGCCGAGTTGTCCACCGATCCGGCACCAGGTTCATGCACAGGCCGACGCTCCTGCCGACGTGCGCGGACGAGCGTTGTCCACACAATCCACAGGGCTTACTACTACTGCTGTTTATCTCTCTTCTCTTCGACGAAAAAGAAAAGACAGGGGACGCGAGTCAGCGAGCGACGAGGTGCACACGCAGGGCTGAAACCACCGAGCCCCGAGTACCGCACCCGGCCGGCACGCCGTACGGTGGCGGTCTACGTCGTGAGCTTCCCCGGGGGCGACCCCGCGTACTCGTGGCTCGTTGCTGTGTCTGGAAAGGACAGTCATGAAGATCCGCGTCGAGCGCGACGGTCTCGCCGACGCCGTCGCCTGGGTCGCGCGCAGCCTGCCGTCCCGGCCGCCGGTCCCGGTACTCGGCGGAATCCTGTTGGATGCAAGCAACTCCGACGCGCTGACGATCTCGGGCTTCGACTACGAGGTCTCGGCGACCGTCGGCGTCGCGGCCACGGTGGCTGACGGCGGGCGCACGCTCGTGTCCGGCCGGTTGCTGGCCGACATCACGCGATCCCTGCCGGCGCAACCGGTCGAGATCATGGTCGACGGCGCGCGCGTGTCGATCTCGTGCGGCAGCGCCAAGTTCAGCCTGCCGACGATGCCGGTCGAGGACTACCCGCAGCTGCCGGCCATGCCGCCGCACGCGGGCGAGCTCGCCGGTGAGGTCTTCGGGCTCGCCGTGAGCCAGGTCGCCGTCGCGGCCGGCAAGGACGACACGCTGCCGATGCTCACCGGCGTGCGCATCGAGATCGACGGGGAGAAGCTGACCCTCGTCGCCACCGACCGGTTCCGCCTCGCCATGCGCGAGTTCACCTGGACCCCGGACGAGAACATGCGCAACGCCGGCGAGGTCGCGGTGCTCGTGCCCGCGCGCACGCTGGCCGACGCGGCCAAGGCGCTCGGCACGTCCGGCACCACCGTCGAGCTGTCCCTCGCCCCGGGCGACGGGCTGATCGGCCTGTCCGGTTCCGGGCGCCGCACGACGAGCCGGCTGCTCGACACGGAGTTCCCCCGCTACCGCCAGCTGCTGCCCAGCGAGCAGACCGCGACCGCGATCATCGAGGTGCCCCCGCTCGTCGAGGCGATCAAGCGCGTGTCGCTCGTCGCGGAGCGCGGCACCCAGGTGCGCCTGGAGTTCGGCGAGTCCGGCCTGCGCCTGTCGGCCGGCGGCGACGACGAGGGCAGCGCCGAAGAGGAGATCGCCGTGGAGTACACCGGCGACCCGGTGACGATCGCGTTCAACCCGTCGTTCCTCCAGGAGGGGCTCGGCGCGCTGCACTCCGAGCGCGCGGAGCTGTCCTTCACCACGCCCAGCCGCCCGGCGCTGATCAAGCCGGTCGGTGAGGATGGGTCCGTGGTGCCGGGGTACCTGCATCTGCTGATGCCGGTACGCCTCCCCGGCTGATCCACGCTGATCGGAGGACATCGCAGTGGCTACCAAGATCCAGCTCGGTCTCGTCGGCATCGGCAAGATGGGCTTCAACATGCGGGACCGGATCCGCGCGGCCGGTCACGATGTCGTCGGCTACGACCGCAACCCGGACGTCAGCGACGCGACCTCGCTGGCCGACCTCGTCGACCGGCTGGCCGCGCCGCGGATCGTGTGGATCATGGTGCCGTCGGGCGACCCGACCCGGCAGACGATCAAGGAGCTGGCGGAGCTGCTCTCCGCCGGTGACCTCGTGATCGACGGCGGCAACTCGCGCTTCACCGACGACCAGCGCAACGCCGAACTGCTCGACGCCTCGGGGATCGCGTACCTCGACTGCGGGGTGTCCGGTGGGGTGTGGGGCAAGGACAACGGCTACGGGCTGATGGTCGGCGGCGAGGCCGGGCAGGTCGAGCGGGCGATGCCGATCTTCGATGCGCTGCGCCCGGAAGGGCCGCGCGAGGAGGGGTTCGCCCACGCCGGCCCGGCCGGCGCCGGCCACTACGCGAAGATGATCCACAACGGCATCGAGTACGGGCTGATGCAGGCCTACGCCGAGGGCTTCGAGATGCTCGAGGCGGCGGACCTCATCGAGAACGTGCCGGCGGTGATCAAGGCGTGGCAGCGCGGCACCGTGGTTCGCTCGTGGCTGCTCGACCTCCTGGTGCGCGCGCTCGACTCCGATCCGGAGCTCGACGATCTCCGCGGTTACGTCGACGACTCCGGCGAGGGCCGGTGGACGGTCGAGGAGGCGATCAACCTCGCGGTGCCCGCGCCGGTGATCGCGGCCGCGCTGTTCGCGCGGTTCCGCTCGCGGCAGGACGACTCGCCGGCGATGCGCGCGGTCGCCTCGCTGCGCAACCAGTTCGGCGGGCACGCCGTGCACCAGGCCGGGCCGACCTCCGGCTCGGGCAGCACCCAGGGCTGACCCTTGTACGTCCGGCAGCTACAGGTCAGCGACTTCAGGTCGTGGGAGCACGCGGACCTGGAGTTCGCGCCGGGCGCGAATGTCCTCATCGGACAGAACGGGCAGGGTAAGACGAACCTCATCGAGGCGGTCGGCTACACCGCCACGCTCGGCTCGCACCGGGTGGCGGTGGACCTTCCCCTGATCCGCCACGGCTGCCCGCGCGCGATCGTGCGGACCGCGGTCGTGAACGCCGGGCGGGAGCTGACCGTCGAGCTGGAGATCACCGCGGGCAAGGCGAACCGCGCGCGGGTCAACCGGTCACCGGTGTCGAAGACGCGCGACGTGCTGGGGATCCTGCGCACGGTGCTGTTCGCGCCGGAGGACCTGGCGCTCGTCCGCGGCGACCCGAGCGAGCGGCGCCGGTTCCTCGACGACCTATTAGTACTGCGCGCGCCCCGCTATGCCGGGGTGCGCGCCGACTACGACCGGGTGCTGCGCCAGCGCAACGCGCTGCTCAAGTCGTCAGGTCACGCGCGGCGGGCGGGCTCGAAGGGCGACATCAGCACCCTCGACGTGTGGGACGGCCACCTCGCCCGGCACGGCGCGGAGCTCCTCGCCGCCCGGCTGGACCTCGTCGCCGACCTGGCCGGCCACGTCACCGCGGCGTACGCGGGGGTCGCGCCCGACTCGCGGCCGGCGTGGATCGGCTACCGGTCGGGCATCGCCGGGTCGTTCCCGGAGGAGTACGGCACGCCGGCCGCGCGCGCGGACAAAGAGGTGTTGACCGACGCGCTGCTCGCCGCGATGGTCGCGGCCCGCGACCACGAGCTCGAGCGCGGGGTGAGCCTGGTCGGCCCGCACCGTGACGAGCTGGAGCTGACGCTCGCCGACCTCGCGGCCAAGGGCTACGCGAGCCACGGCGAGTCCTGGTCGTTCGCGCTCGCGCTGCGGCTCGGGTCCTACGAGCTGCTGCGTGCCGACGGCAACGAACCGGTGCTCGTCCTCGACGACGTGTTCGCCGAGCTCGACCGGCACCGCCGGCAGCGACTCGCCGACGTGGCCGCGAACGCCGAACAAGTGCTCGTGACGGCCGCGGTGGAGGAGGATGTCCCGGACGAGCTCGCCGGTGCCCGCTACGTCGTGTCGAACGGGGAGGTGTCCCGTGCCGGACCAGTCGCCCGGTGATCGACCCGGTGATCCGCCTCGCGATCACCCGCACGTTACCAACAGTGATCGACGGCGTCGCACATCTGGGGACAAACCTGTGGATAGTGTGGATAACGCTGTCACCGAGCGGGCATCTGCCGTGCCCGAACAGGCGAATCTGCCTGGTAAGGCCCCTCGAACGGGTTCAGATGACGATCAGCCCCGTTCGGCGAGCACGGAGAGTGACTATCCACAGCTACGGGGCTCGGACCTGGCCCGGGCCGCGCTGCGGGCGGCCAAGGAGGCGTCCGGTGGTCCATCGGCAACCAAGAACAAGCAGGTCAAGCGCACTTTTTCCGGTGGCTCCCGGCGCCGCCGGCGATGGTCGGGACCGAGCGCGGACGACCGCGACCCGCAGCCGCTCGGCCGGCTCACCGCCCGGCTCGCGGCCCAGCGCGGGTGGACCGAACGCCTCACCACCGGCCGGTTGTTCGCCAGGTGGGACGAGATCGTCGGCGAGGAGGTCGCCGAGCACGCGCAGCCGGTCTCGCTCAAGGACGGCGAGCTGACCGTGCAGGCCCGCTCGACCGCGTGGGCCACCCAGCTCCGGCTGCTCCAGCGCCAGCTACTCGTCAAGATCGCCGCCGGCGTGGGCGACGGGGTGGTGAAGCGGCTCAAGGTGCACGGTCCATCGACGCCGAGCTGGCGATACGGGCCTCGGCACGTGCGCGGAAGGGGGCCCCGGGACACCTACGGGTGAACCGGCGGCCGGAAAGCGGTCAGAACCGGTGTGGAGGATACTCCCTGGCGTCCTATCTCACGGCCATTTCCGCGAGAGCTTCTGTGGCGATGCTAGGGGTGTCCTTGCCCCACTCCTGCGCAACCGCACCGGTACTATTGAGCTAGGGAGTTTCGCGCCCGTTCCTGACGAGGGAGACACCACGCCCGTGGCCGCACCGAACAATCATGAATACAACGCGTCCTCCATCACTGTCCTGGAGGGCCTCGAGGCCGTGAGAAAGCGGCCCGGCATGTACATCGGCTCCACCGGCGAGCGCGGGCTGCACCACCTGCTCACCGAGGTGGTGGACAACGCGGTCGACGAGGCGCTGGCCGGCTACGCCACGACGATCGTGGCCACGCTGCTGGCCGACGGCGGGGTCCGGGTCGTCGACGACGGCCGCGGCATCCCGGTCGAGATGCACCCGGTGCACAACAAGCCAACGCTCGAGATCGTGCTGACGCAGCTGCACGCGGGCGGCAAGTTCGACAGCGACTCCTACGCGGTGTCCGGCGGCCTCCACGGCGTGGGCGTGTCCGTGGTGAACGCGCTGTCCACCAAGCTCGACGTCGAGGTGCGCCGCGGCGGCAAGATCTGGCGGCAGCACTACGTGAACTCCGTGCCGGGTCCGCTGACCGAGCACGGCGACACCGAGGAGTCCGGCACGACGGTCACCTTCTGGGCCGACGGGGACATCTTCGAGACGACCACCTACAACGCGGAGACCGTGGCGCGGCGGCTGCAGGAGATGGCCTTCCTCAACAAGGGCCTCACGATCGTGCTGCGCGACGAGCGGGTGTCCGATGAGGACAGTGAGGCGGACGCCGAGGGCAAGGCCGCCCGCGTCAAGGAGCGGACCTACCACTACCCGGGCGGGCTCGAGGACTTCGTCAAGCACATCAACCACGCCCGCGAGGCGATCCACAACAGCGTGATCTCCTTCGAGGCCAAGGGCGACGGCCTCGAGGTCGAGGTCGCGATGCAGTGGAACACCGGCTACAGCGAGTCGGTCTACACGTTCGCCAACACGATCAACACCGCCGAGGGCGGCACCCACGAGGAGGGCTTCCGCGCGGCGCTGACCCGGGTGGTCAACGTGTACGCGCGCGAGAAGAAGCTGCTCAAGGAGAAGGACGTCAACCTCACCGGTGACGACGTCCGCGAGGGCCTCGCCGCGATCATCTCGATCAAGCTGACCGAGCCGCAGTTCGAGGGCCAGACCAAGCAGAAGCTCGGCAACACCGAGGCGAAGACGTTCGTCCAGACCACGTGCAACGAGCGGCTCGCCGACTGGTTCGAGCGCAACCCGTCCGAGGCGAAGACGATCGTGACCAAGTCGGTCTCCTCGGCACAGGCGCGGATCGCGGCGCGCAAGGCCAAGGAGCTGGTGCGCCGCAAGGGCGCGCTCGACATCGGCGGGCTGCCCGGCAAGCTCAAGGACTGCCGGTCGACCAACCCGGAGGAGTGCGAGCTCTACATCGTCGAGGGCGACTCCGCCGGCGGCTCGGCCAAGGAGGGCCGGGAGTCGCTGTTCCAGGCGATCCTCCCGATCCGCGGCAAGATCATCAACGTGGAGAAGGCACGCATCGACCGGGTGCTCAAGAACACCGAGGTGCAGAGCCTGATCACCGCGCTGGGTACCGGGATCCAGGAGGACTTCGACCTCTCCAAGCTGCGGTACCACAAGATCGTGCTGATGGCGGACGCCGATGTGGACGGTCAGCACATCCGGACCTTGTTGCTCACCTTGTTGTTCCGCTTCATGCGCGGGCTCGTCGAGCACGGGCACGTGTACCTCGCGCAGCCACCGCTCTACAAGATCAAGTGGCAGCGCGCCGAGCCGGAGTTCGCCTACTCCGACCGCGAGCGCGACGGCCTGATCAAGGCCGGCCTGGAGTCCGGTAAGAAGATCAACCGCGACGACGGCATCCAGCGATACAAGGGTCTCGGCGAGATGAACGCCGACGAGCTGTGGGAGACCACCATGGACCCGGCCTACCGGCTGCTGCTCCAGGTGACGCTCGACGACGCCGCCACCGCGGACGAGCTGTTCAGCGTGCTGATGGGCGAGGACGTCGAGGCACGACGCTCGTTCATCACCCGCAACGCCAAGGACGTTCGCTTCCTCGACGTGTAGTCGCAGGACGGCCCGCCAGACAAGGAACCCGTACGTGACCGAAACCTTGCCGCCCGAGGGTGACCGGATCGAGCCGGTCGACATCCAGCAGGAGATGCAGCGCTCCTACATCGACTACGCGATGAGCGTGATCGTGAGCCGCGCGCTGCCGGACGTCCGCGACGGTCTCAAACCGGTCCACCGCCGTGTCCTCTACTCGATGTACGACACCGGCCTGCGCCCGGAACGCAGCCACGTCAAGTGCTCGCGCATCGTCGGCGACGTCATGGGCAACTACCACCCGCACGGCGACTCGGCGATCTACGACGCGCTCGTGCGCCTCGCCCAGCCGTGGTCGCTGCGGTACCCGCTCATCGACGGGCAGGGCAACTTCGGCTCACCGGGCAACGACCCGCAGGCCGCCATGCGCTACACCGAAGCGCGCATGGCACCGCTCGCCATGGCGATGCTGCAGGACATCAACGAGGAGACCGTCGACTTCTCGGACAACTACGACGGCAAGACGCAGGAACCCGACGTCCTGCCCTCGCGGATCCCCAACCTGCTCGTCAACGGCAGCGGCGGCATCGCGGTCGGCATGGCCACCAACATCCCGCCGCACAACCTGCGCGAGGTCGCGTCCGGCGTCGTGTGGGCCCTGGAGAACTGGGAAGCGTCCGACGACGAGACCCTCGCGGCGATGATGCTGCGGATCAAGGGCCCGGACTTCCCGACACACGGCCAGATCCTCGGCACCCAGGGCATCGAGGACGCCTACCGCACCGGCCGCGGCTCGGTCCGGATGCGCTCGGTCGTCGAGGTCGACGAGGACGCCAAGGGGCGCACGATCCTGGTCGTCACCGAGCTGCCCTACCAGGTCAACCCGGACAACCTGATCGAGAACATCGCGCAGCTCGTCCGCGACGGCAAGGTCACCGGCATCTCCGAGGTGGCCGACGAGTCCAACAAGCGGCTGGGCATGCGGATCGTGGTCACGCTGCGGCGGGACGCGGTCGCCAAGGTCGTGCTGAACAACCTCTACAAGCACACCCAGCTGCAGCACAACTTCGGCGTCAACATGCTGGCCCTGGTCGACGGCGTGCCGCGCACGCTGCGGCTGGACCAGATGATCCGCCACTACGTCAAGCACCAGGTCGAGGTCATCATCCGGCGCACCCGCTACCGGTTGCGCAAGGCCGAGGAGCGGGCCCACATCCTGCGCGGTCTGGTCAAGGCGCTGGACGCCCTCGACGAGGTCATCGCCCTGATCCGCCGCTCGCCGACCGTCGACGAGGCGCGGACCGGCCTGATCGCGCTGCTGGACGTCGACGAGATCCAGGCGAACGCGATCCTCGAGATGCAGCTGCGCCGGCTGGCCGCCCTGGAACGCCAGAAGATCATCGACGAGCTGGCCGAGATCGAGGAGATCATCGCCGACCTGCAGGACATCCTCGCGAACCCCGAGCGGCAGCGGACCATCGTGCGCGACGAGCTCATGGAGATCGTCGACAAGCACGGCGACGACCGGCGCACGAAGATCATCCCCTACGACGGCGACGTGTCCATCGAGGACCTGATCGCGGTCGAGGACGTGGTCGTCACCATCACCCGCACCGGGTACGCGAAGCGCACGAAGACCGACCTGTACCGCGCGCAGCGCCGCGGCGGCAAGGGCGTGCAGGGCGCCGGCCTCAAGCAGGACGACATCGTGGCGCACTTCTTCGTGTGCTCGACCCACGACTGGATCCTGTTCTTCACCAACAAGGGCCGGGTCTACCGGGCGAAGGCGTACGAGCTGCCGGAGGCCAACCGCAACGCGCGCGGCCAGCACGTGGCGAACCTGCTCGCGTTCCAGCCGGACGAGCACATCGCGCAGGTCATCCAGATCAAGGACTACGAGGTCGCGCCGTACCTGGTCCTCGCGACGAAGAGCGGCCTGGTCAAGAAGAGCAGGCTGTCCGACTTCGACTCCAACCGCTCGGGCGGGCTGATCGGCATCAACCTCCGCGAGGAGGACGAGCTCGTCGGCGCCGTGCTGTGCGGAGCGGAGGACGACCTGCTCCTGGTGTCCGCCGGCGGCCAGTCCATCAGGTTCACGGCGACCGACGAGGCGATGCGGCCGATGGGCCGGGCGACCTCGGGCGTGCTGGGCATGCGGTTCAACTCGGGGGACGAGCTGCTCACGCTCGGCGTCCTCCACGAGGGCCAGTTCCTGCTGGTCGCGACCGACGGCGGGTACGCCAAGCGCACCGCGATCGGGGACTACCCCGTCCAGGGCCGGGGCGGCAAGGGCGTGCTCACCATTCAGCACGACACGAAGCGTGGCAGGCTGGTGGGGGCACTCATCGTCGATGTGGACGATGAGGTGTACGCCATCACCTCGTCGGGCGGGGTCATCAGGACCAACGCCCGGGAGGTGCGCAAGGCCGGACGGCAGACGAAGGGTGTGCGGTTGATGAACCTGGGTGCAGGCACCACCCTTGTTGCCATCGCCCGCAGCGCGGACGAGCCGGTTGAGAACGGCGGCACAACCCTGCCGGCACCCGAGACGTCAACTGAAGACGGCCAGCAGCCGCAAGAGCCACCGCAGTAAGCCAGACGCGTAGGGGATCCTCGTGACACCAGCTGACAAGCCCGGAAGCACCGGCCAGAACACGGAACGCGAGCCGGACCAGTCGTCCGGCGTCGCCACCGACGGCCAGGCCAAGCCGGTCGAGCGGGCCGGTGGCAACCACGAGGGCAACGGCAAGGCACCGGACGACGAGCCGACGTCGCACGTGGCGACGCCGGACGACCTGGAGCTCAGCCACGGCACGCCGCCGCCCTGGCAGCGCGTGACCAGCGACAACGCGGCGTCGGCGGCGTCGCCCAAGCCGGCCGCGCCTGCCGCGCCTGCCACGTCGAACTCGTCGTCGACCACGGCCCCCGTGACCCCGCCGGCCCCCGTGACCCCGCCGCCTCCGGAGCCACCGCCCGTCACGCCGCCGCGCGGTGCCCCGGCGGCCCCGCCCGCGCGGTCGGAGCCGGTCGGCGAGAAGACCGTGTCGATCGAACGCCCGGTGGTGACCGGCGCGGCCGCGGCCCGCCTGTTCACCGACGCCAGCATGCCGACCGCGGCCACCCTGCCGGCGCCGGGCGCGGGCATGCCGCACGCCGGCGCCATCCCGTCCCGCACGACCGTGCACCTGGAGGGCTCCGGGCCGTCCACCGGCCCGGTCCGCATCAACTCGGCCGCCGCCACCCCGAGCGCGCTGCGCCGCCCCGGCCGGGGCCCGCGACGGGCGAACCTGCAGATCAAGCGGTTCGACCCGTGGTCGGTGCTGAAGCTGTCGCTCGTGCTGGGCGTGGCGCTGTTCTTCGTGTGGCTCGTGGCGGTCGGCGTGCTGTACGCGGTGCTGGACGGCATGGGCGTGTGGGACAAGCTGAACGGCATCTCCAGCGAGATCCTCCAGCCGACCGACGACGGCGGCGGGGAGCCGCTCATCAGCGCCGGCCGGATGTTCGGCGTGGCGGCCATCATCGGGGCGGTGAACATCGTGTTGTTCAGCGCGTTGTCCACCGTGGGCGCCTTCATCTACAACGTCTCCGCGGACCTCGCGGGCGGCCTCGAGGTGACGCTGGCGGAGCGCGAGTAGCGCTATACCGGTTTGGGCGCGTTGCGGGCCGTGCGATAGTCTCAGGCGCTGTTGGGGCCTATAGCTCAGGCGGTTAGAGCGCTTCGCTGATAACGAAGAAGTCGGAGGTTCAAGTCCTCCTAGGCCCACCGAATCAGGCCCCGCCACGACGTGGACGGGGCCTGACTCGTGAGAGACCGAGCCCCGCCGGGCGGCCGGCCGCTTGTGGCAGACTGGCCATGCTGCGGGACGCCGCAGGGGGCCGCAGCAGTGGATATGTGGTGTTTTGCCGAAGGAGGCAATGGACGTGAAGAAGCTTCTCGCTCTGGTGGCCGTGGCTGGCGGCGTGCTGTTCGTAGTCCGCCGCAACAAGTCCGCCAAGGCGCAGGACGACCTGTGGCGCGAGGCAACGGCTCCCGCCGCCGGCGCCAACAACGCCAAGAAGGCCTGACACCGGGCGCATGCCACCCCACCGGCGCGGGACGGGGCCCGCACCGGTGATGGGGACGTAGCTCAATTGGCAGAGCACTGCCTTTGCAAGGCAGGGGTTAGGGGTTCGATTCCCCTCGTCTCCACGAAGGAATCCGCAGCACAGGAGCCGCGATGCGCACCGAGCCTCGGATTCGCGCCGCCCTGAGCGCGATCTCGCCTCTGTTCGTCGTGAGTGACCTCGAGCAGGCACTCACGTTCTACCGCGAGCGCCTCGGCTTCGAGGTGACCCACCAGGCGCCGGCGCCCGAGCCGTTCTTCGCCATCGTCGCCCGCGACGGGGTGCAGCTGATGCTGAAGGTGGTCGCCGAGGACGTCGGCGCGCTGCCGAACCGGTCCCGCCACCCCGATGCGCGCTGGGACGCCTACGTCCACGTGCCCGATCCCGACGCCCTGGCGGCCGAGTTCCGCGACCGCGGCGTCACCTTCAGCGCGCCACTCGCCGACACCGACGACGGCCTGCGCGGCTTCGAGTTGACCGACCACGACGGCTACGTGCTCTTCTTCGGCCGTCCCTCCTGACGCGCTGACTCCCACAGCGTGTAGTCGGTCGGTTATGTCGAGTGTCGACAACCGCAACGCATGTGATTGACTGTCTGCCCGTGAAACGCGCCCTGTTACTCGGTCCCCTGCTGATCGTGCTCGCCGCGTGCAACTCCGAGCCTCAGGCGGACGATCCGACCATCGTTGCTCCGGAGGAGACCGCGACGAGCGCGGCGGAGCCGGCTGCGAAGCCGCCGCCGGAGCCCGAGCCGGCCGAGGCCGGGCCGTGCCCGTACCTCGACCAGACCTTCGTCGAGGACACCAACGGCCAGCGGGTCGGCGAGATCAAGGTGTCCGCCGGCAAGCCGCCCACCTGCTTCTTCTACCGGTCCGACGGCGGCCTCCAGATGTCCGTCCGCGTCTTCAAGGGCAAGCCCGCGGTCGCCAAGGCGATCGTCGACCAGGCCGCGCCCGTCGAGACGTCCAACCCCGCCGAGCTGACCGGCGGCTGGGCCGGCGGCGCCCAGCCGACCGACGACGGCGCCGTGTACGCCGTCGCCAAGAACGGCAAGGCGGTCGTCGTCACGACGAACCAGGAGCAGACGATCAAGGCGAAGGTCGTCGCCGAGCAGGCGATCTCCGCGCTGGGTCTGTAGACAGCACCCGGCCCGCCGAGGCGAACCTCGGCGGGCCGGGTGCTCTGGAATCAACCTTGCTTGGTGGGCGACTTCTGCGGCCGCTGACCGTTCGCGGCCGCCGAGGACGAGTCCTCCGGGGACGACTCGTTCGCGCGGTGCCGTGGCTCCGGAACCGGGGTCGGTTCCGGCGTCGCGGCCCTGTTGCGCACCACGTACGCGACCCCGGCCACCACGATGCCGAACAGCATCACCTTCGGCCACCGGCGGCGCTTCTTGGGCGCGTCGGCGAGCTTCATGGCGGCTGCCTGCTCCTTGGCCTGGGTCTTCAACCGGGCCATATCGGCCTTGAGTGACGCCCTCAGCTCCTTGGCGTCCCTCTTGGCCTGCCTGGCCGACTTCGACACCTGCTTGGCGGTCTTGCTCTTCTTGGCGTCCTTCTTGGCTTGCTTGGCCGCCTTGGCGAGCTCCTTGCGGGTGTGCTTGGCCTTGCGCGCCAGCTTCTTGCGCGCGCGGCGGGTGGTTTTCACAACCTCCTGGCGGGCGACCTCGGCACTCTCGGCCAGTGCCGAAGCCAGCTGCTGGGGAGCGACGCCGCGCTCCGTCAGCTTCCGGTCCGCGGCGTGGGCGGCCTTCGTCGTGGCATCCGCACCTGCTTGACCTGCGCGTTTGGCACTCCGACGGACCGCGACCCAGCCGGAGCCGACGGCCTTGCCGACCGTCTCTCCGGCGCGGGTCATGGCCTTCACATCGTCCATAGTGTGCTCCAGGGTGGCTTTATCGGACAGTTACCATCCTGCCCCTTCCCGACCGATCCTGCTGTGGATGGCACGATGGCCATGTGGCAGACAGCAATGGATCCCTCGTCGGAGTGAAGGTCTCGGCCACCCTGCACACGTCGCGGGGTGACATCAGGATCAACCTCTTCCCTGATCATGCGCCGAAAACCGTCTCGAACTTCGTCGGCCTGGCCGACGGCACCAAGCAGTACACCGACCGAAATGCCAAGGGCGAGCAGACCGGACCGTTCTACGACGGCATGATTTTCCACCGGGTCATCGACGGCTTCATGGTTCAGACAGGTGACCCGACCGGCACCGGCCGCGGTGGTCCCGGTTACAAGTTCGCCGACGAGTTCCACCCGGAACTGCAGTTCAACAAGCCGTACCTGCTGGGCATGGCCAACCCGGGCGTCCGGGACAGCAACGGCTCGCAGTTCTTCATCACCGTCGCGCCGACGACCTGGCTGAACTTCAAGCACACGATCTTCGGTGAGGTCGCCGACCAGGAGTCGCGCAACGTCGTCGACGCGATCGGGCACACCCCGACCGCGCCGCCGAACGACAAGCCGGTCGAGGACATCGTCGTGGAGCGGGTCACCATCGAGCGTTCCGAGGACTGAGTGTCGGTCAACCGGCAGCAGAACCTGCCGGCCTGCGTTCGGCACGCGGACCGGCCGACCGGGCTGCGCTGCGTGCGCTGCGACCGGCCGGCCTGTCCCGACTGCCTGCGGGAGGCCTCCGTCGGCTACCAGTGCGTCGACTGCGTGCGGGAGGGCTCGAAGTCGGTCCGCCCGGCACGCACGGCGGCCGGCGCGAAGACATCCTCGTCGCGCCGGCTCGTCGTGGTGCCCGCGCTGATCGTGACCAACGTGGCCGCGTTCGCGTTGACCGCGCTGCAGGCCGGCAGCATCGTCGACAACAGCCGCTCGGCGCTGTTCCAGGACGGCGCGCTCGTGCCGGCCTACGTCTCCGCCGGCGAGTGGTGGCGCCTGCTCACCTCGGGCTTCCTGCACTTCGGCAACTACGGCGGCTTCGGGCCGGTGCACCTGCTGTTCAACATGTTCGCGTTGTGGGTGATCGGCCGGGACCTGGAGCTCGTGCTCGGCCGCGCCCGGTTCCTCACGGTCTACCTGCTCTCGCTGCTCGGCGGGTCGACGGCGGTGATGCTGCTCGGCGACACGGGCGCGGGCGTCGCGGGCGCGTCCGGCGCGGTGTACGGCCTGTTCGGCGGCATCGCGGTGGTCGTGTTCAAGGCGAAGCTGAACCCGACGCCGGTGCTCACGCTGCTCGCGATCAACATCGTGCTGAGCGTCACGCTGCCGGGGATCTCCCTGCTCGGCCACGTCGGCGGTCTCATCGCCGGCGCGCTCTCGACGGCGGCCATGGTCTACCCGCCGCCCGCGCGCCGGGCTCAGGTGCAGCTGGGCGCGTGCCTGGCGTTGCTGGTGCTCATGCTCGCCGTGATCTTCATCAGGGGCGCCGCGCTGGACTGCCAGGTCGACGGGCGGCTGTACTACCTCTGCGCCGGCTAGGTCCGCATCGCCAGCAGCGCGTCCACGACGTCGGCGGGGTCCTCGCCGAGATCCAGCCGGCCGAGCACGACGAGGTCCGGCTCCGCGTCCAGCTCGAGGGTGGCGACCTCCCGGCCGAGCCGCCGCGTGCGCACCAGCCGGACGTTGACCTCCGACCACGACCACCGGCGCCGGCCGGTCAGCCCGCACACGGTGACGCCTTCGCCGTCCGCGAGGAGCCGGGGGCGGACCACGGTGCCGTACAGCCCGGCGAGCGCCAGCGCGAGCGCCACGGTGCCGAGCAGCACCCTTCCGGGCGGGTCATCGGCGAACACGGCCCACGCGGCCGCACCGGCCGCCAGCAACCACGCCAGAGCCGCCAGCTCGCCCTTCGGTGCCCAGCTCCGGGCAGTCGGAATGGCCAACGGAGGTCACGCTCCATGTCGTGGAGTCGAGTTATCCACAGCGGTTATCCACACTGGGGATGACTTACACCCTTGTGGTTCAGTCACACTGCGCTGAACGGGTGTATCCGAGTGAAACGCGAACTGCGGGAGGTGAGCCCTCAGCGCCAGCGCATGGTCATGAGCAGCCCGCCGATCATCAGCGCGAAGCCCACGGCGAAGTTCCAGTTGCCGAGGTCCTTCATCAGGGGCACGCTGTCACCAGCGATGTAGTTGACAACTAGCCAGGCCAGCCCGAGCAGCATCATGCCGAGCATGACCGCGACGTAGACCGGGTGAGACGGTCCCGCGGCCTTCACCTTGACTGGAGTGCGTCGATCGGCGGGTGGCGTGTAAACCGCCTTCTTGCGAACCTTGGACTTGGGCATGTCGTCCTCACCTGACGTGTAGCTTGAAAGCAACCGGATCCGTGTTGAACACGTCCACTAGTTCACACGTTAACGTAGTTGAGTAGTGCGACGAACGGACAGGTCGGGGACCGGAAGGAGCGCGCGTGGGCACGGTGCAGCACCTCGGTCCCGGACGGGGCCGGATTTCGGGGGATTTGGGCGACATGGCGCCTACTCCGTATCCACGAGCTCAGCTTCAGCGGCAGGACCGCACCCGCACGATCGTGCGCAACGCGGGCGAGGTGCTGATCACCCTCGGCATGGTCGTCCTGCTGTTCGTGATCTACGAGGTCTACTGGACCGACCTCGTCTCCGCGGGCAAGCAGCAGGACGCCACGACCGCGCTCGACAGCCAGTGGGGGGCTCCTACGGGGGATGACCCCGAGCGCCAGGACCACTTCCAGGGCCTCGGCGAGGGTGACGGCTTCGCGAAGATGTACATCCCCTCCTTCGGCGCCGACTACCACTTCACGATCGTCGAGGGCACCACCGAGAAGAGCCTCGAGATCGGCCCCGGCCACTACACGAAGTCGGCCTACCCGGGCCAGCCCGGCAACTTCGCCGTCGCCGGCCACCGCGTCGGCAAGGGCGCGCCGTTCAACGACATCAACCTGATCCAGTCGTGCGACGCGATCGTCGTGGAGACGCAGTACAGCTGGTTCGTCTACCGGATGCTGCCGCAGGTCGAGGAGAAGCAGGGCTGGGCGGACAGCAAGGGCAAGGACGCCAAGTGCAAGGGCGTCACCCCGCTCGGCGGTCCCTACGCCAAGCTCGACGGCCAGCAGATCGTGCCGCCCACCAACGGCGGCGTGATCGCGCCGGTCCCGCCGAACGACGGCGCCGCGCCCAGCAAGGGCGAGATGGCCTCGCTGATGACGCTGACGACCTGCCACCCGCGCTTCTCCGACAAGGAGCGGCTGATCGTCCACGCGGTGCTCACCAAGCAGTGGGCGAAGGACCCGAAGAAGCCCAACGAGCGGCCGCCGGAGCTCGAGGAGACCGTCTGATGTACGGCTGGATCTGGCGACATCTGCCGGGCCCGGTCGCGATCCGGGCCATGTTCGCGCTGGTGCTCGCCGCGGGGTTCGTCGCGTTGCTGATGTTCGTGGTGTTCCCGTGGCTGGAGCCGTTCCTGCCGTTCAACAACGTCGGCGTGGAGTAGCGGCCGCCGGGACCCGAAGTAGATTGTCCCCATGCGGGTGCTGGTGGTCGACAACTACGACAGCTTCGTCTACAACCTCGTGCAGTACCTGGCCCAGCTCGGGGCCGAGTGCGTGGTGCGGCGCAACGACGACGACGAGCTGACCGCGCCCGGCGCGCTGGACGGCTTCGCCGGCGTTCTCGTCAGCCCCGGCCCGAGCACCCCGGAACGCGCGGGCGCGAGCATCGACGTGGTCCGCCGGTGCGCCGACGCGGCGCTGCCGGTGCTCGGCGTGTGCCTTGGCCACCAGGCGATCGGCGTGGCGTGGGGCGCGGTCGTGGACCGGGCGCCGGAGCTGTTGCACGGCAAGACGAGCCGGGTGCACCACAAGGGCGTGGGCGTGCTGGCCGGCCTGCCGGACCCGTTCACCGCGACCCGCTACCACTCGCTGACCGTCCTGCCGGACACGATCCCCGCCGACTTCGAGGTCACCGGCGTGACCGAGTCCGGCGTCGTGATGGCCATGCGCCACCGCGAGCTCCCGGTCGAGGGCGTGCAGTTCCACCCGGAGTCCGTCCTCACCGACGGCGGCCACCGCATGCTGGCCAACTGGCTCGCGGGATGCGGGCACCCGGTACCCGAGGCGCGCGTCGTGGAACTGACGAACCAGATGCGCACCCTCGCGGACGCGGCCGCCACCACGTAGTCGCCGCCGGGGCTACGCCGGCGGGATGTCCGGGACCGTGTCCGCCACGAGGGCGGCCGCGAGCGACGCGCCGATGGCGGGGGCGTGCTTGAACAGGTTGTCGCCCCACAGGGCCGTCACCGGGCCCGCACCGGCCACGTGGATGCCGTCGCCAAGGCCGGGCGGGAAGTCGCAGTAGACCTCTTCCACCATCTCGTCCTCGACGCCGACCAGGACCTCGCGCGCGTAGGCCGCCACCAGGTCCCGCGATCGCGCGGTCACCGCCGCCCGGCCGCGTTCCCACGCCGCGTCCTGCGCCGGCAGCGTCGCGCCGACCGCCCACCGGCCGGGGCCCGCGCACTGCTGGTAGGTCGTGAACCCGGGCCGCCAGGTCTGCGTCCGGTCCAGCCAGCACGGCGGCCGCGCGGCCGGGTCCCGCAGCCGGAACGTGAACCGCACGTGGTGGGCGAGCGCCGTCGGCACGTAGATGCCCACCTGCGCGGCCAGCTGCCACGTGCCGCGCCCGGCGGCGATCACCACGCGGTCCACCCGCACGGTGCCGGCCGAGCTGTGCACCGCGACGCCGTCGCCGGTCACCTCGAGGCGGTGCACGTGGCCGGGCCGCAGCGCCGGGCCGACGGCCGACTGGAGGAAGGCGCCCGTCGCGGGCACGTCGATCACGCCGGCGGACGGGTCGAGCAGGGCCGGTCCGGCGACCTGGGCCGCGGGCAGGCCGAGCGACGCGACGTCGTCGACGAGCGAGTGGGCGGCCTGTGCGGCGGCCATCGCGGCCGACCAGTCGCGCGCCGGCGGGCCGGTGAGCACCGCGCCCTCGGTGCCGACGAGCGGCGTGTCCGCACGCCGCGACCACTCCGCCCACAACGTCCGCGCGGTCGCCGCGTACGCGACGAGCGCGGGATCCGCGTGTGCCAGCCGGAAGATCCGTGAGCTACCGGTCGACCGCGCCGCCATCGGCACGTCCGCCTCGAGGCACACCACCTCGGCGCCACGCCGCGCCAGCGCGTCCGCGGTCGCCAGGCCGATCACGCCGGCTCCGACGACCGCGACCCGCAGGGTCAACCGCCGCCTCGGCCGCCGCCGTTGCCGAGCTCGGTGGCGACCGTGATGCCGATCGTCTCGTCCTTGTCGACCTGCTGGTTCTGGCCGAACTGGGAGTCGATGATCCGGCCGAACTCGTTCGGGTCGTTCGTCTGCCCGTCCTGGATGTCGAAGTTCCCGGTCCAGCCGAGCTGGCGGAGCTGAGCTTCCGCCTCCTGCGGCGTGGCGCCGATGATGTTCGGCATCGTGAACTGGTCCTGGTTCTCGTCCTTGCCCTTCGACACGTCGAGGCGGACGGTCGAACCCGGCGCCGCGCCGGTGTTCTTCGGGTCCTGGTTGACGACCGTGCCCTTGTCCTGGTCGGAGTCGACGTCGTTGACGTCGACCTCGAAGCCGAGGTTCTCGAGGTTGGCCCGCGCCGTGTCGACGTTCTGGCCGGTCAGGTCCGGGACGTTGACCTCGTCCGGCTGCTTGCCGACGAGCAGCTTGACCTGGCTGCCCTTGGAGACCGGCTGCCCGGCGGTCGGGTCGGTGTCGATGACCTTGCCGATGTCGTTGGGGTCCTTGACGTCCTTCTCCTCTTGCTGAGGAGCCACGGCGAGGCCGGCGTCCTTGAGGATCTTGCGAGCCTCGTCCGGCGAGCGGCCGGTGACGTCGGGGACGTTGACCTTCTCGGCCGGCGCACCGACGAGCAGGACCAGCCGGTCGGACTTCTTCATCTTCTCGCCCGGCTTCGGGGTGGAGTCGATGACCTTCCCGATGCTGTCCGGGCCGCACTTGCCGGGCTTGCCGTCGGCCGAGGGCTGGCACGGCACCGGCTGCAGGCCGACCTCGAAGCCCTGGTCGGTGAGCTGGCGCTGCGCGTCGTCGGCGATCTGGCCCACCACGTTCGGCACGGTGACCTGGTCGGACGTCGGCTCGCTCGCGAACACCGTGCCCATCAGCCACGCGATGAAGCCGATCAGGGCGAGCGCGAGCACGGCGACCAGGGCGATGATCCAGCCCTTCTTGCGGCGGCGCCGGCGCTCCTCCTCCTCGTCCTCGTACGGGTCGTAGTCGTCGTAGTCGTTGGCGAGCGCCGACGGGCGGTGCCGGCCACGCGTCGGCTCGGCCGAGCGGCCCTGCGACATGATCGTGGTGCGGTCGTCCTCGGTCATCACCATCGGCGCGAGCGGCCGCTGGTTGGACAGCACGCGGACCAGGTCCGTGCGCATCTCCGCGGCCGACTGGTACCGGTTGGGCGGGCCCTTGGACATGGCCTTCAGCACGATCGCGTCGAGCGCCGGCGGGACCCGCCCGTTGAGCGCCGACGGCGGCTTCGGGTCCTCGCGGACGTGCTGGTAGGCGACCGCGACCGGGGAGTCGCCGGTGAACGGCGGCTCGCCGGTGAGCAGCTCGAACAGCACGCAGCCGGCGGCGTAGACGTCACTGCGCGCGTCAACGGCCTCGCCGCGGGCCTGCTCGGGCGAGAGGTACTGGGCGGTGCCGATGACCGCGGCGGTCTGGGTGACGGCGGCCTGCCCGTCGGCGACCGCGCGGGCGATGCCGAAGTCCATCACCTTGACCGCGCCGGTCCGGGTGATCATCACGTTGGCGGGCTTGACGTCGCGGTGCACGATGCCGTGCCGGTGCGAGAAGTCCAGCGCGGCGCTCACGTCGGCCATGATCTCCATCGCGCGCTGTCCGGGCAGTGGGCCCTCGGACTTCACGATGTCGCGCAGCGTCCGCCCGTCGACGTACTCCATCACGATGTAGGGCAGCGGGCCGTTCTCGGTCCTGGTCTCGCCCGTGTCGTAGACGGCGACGATCGCCGGGTGGTTCAGCGCCGCGGCGTTCTGCGCCTCGCGCCGGAACCGCTCCTGGAACTGCGGATCGCGGGCCAGGTCTGCGCGTAGCACCTTGACGGCGACATCTCGGCCCAGGCGGACGTCGCGACCCTTGTGCACCTCGGACATGCCGCCGTAGCCGAGCACCTCGCCCAGCTCGTACCGATTGGAGAGCAGTCTCGGAGTGGTCATCGGTATGTCGTCTCGATCCTCGTCTGCAGGTGTGCTGCGCGTGCGCCAATCATGCCCGACCATTGCCTCCGCCTACGGCGATTCATCGGGACGGCCCCTGTTCTTCGTTGCAAAAGATCGGAACCTCCGTTCCGACCCGCAGTGGTCCGTCCGCATCGATCTCGATGACCGTGCAGTTGTCCGGATCGTCCGGCCCCCTGCCGCCCTGCGCCACCACTACCGGACGCAGACCCTCGTCCTCGAGGCTCTGCGCGGCGTAGGACGCCGGCTTGCCGATGTACTTCTTGCGATCTACCTCTACGAACTGGCCCGGCCCCGGCGTGTTGCCCGGTTGGGCCCCTGATCCCGAGCCGGCGTCATTGTCCCCGGTGCCGACCGTGCTCGACGACTCCGGTCTCGATTCGCCGCCCGTATCGCGGTCCCCCCCGCTCACCAGTATGGCGAGCCCGAAACCCGCCAACGCCAGCACCACCACCGCGAGTACAACGACGAGAACCCACATCGCGGTGCGGTTGCGTCGGGGGGGCGGTGGGGGACCGAGGGGGAACGATCCGGTGCCGGGTGCCTGCAGGGGCGCGCTCGGCGGCCCGGCCGGCAGCATCGCCGGGTTGCTCGCGGTCGGACCGCGGTTGGGCGTGAGCGCCCGGCCGGACGGAGCGGGCAGCGGGTGCCCGGCCCGCACCGCGGCCACCGCGGCGGCGAACTCCCCGCCGCTGCCGTAGCGCTGCGCGGGGTCCTTCACCAGCGTCGCCTCGACGACGGCGCGCGCGTTCGGCGGGACGTCCGGCGGCAGCGGCGGCGGCATGTCGCGGATGTGCATCATCGCGACGGTCACGGCGTTGTCCGACAGGAACGGGCGGTGTCCCGCGAGGCACTCGTAGCCGACCACGGCGAGGGAGTAGACGTCGCTCGAGGGCTCGGCCTCGTGCCCGAGGGCCTGCTCCGGGGCGATGTAGTGGGCGGTGCCCATGACCATGCCCGAGCGGGTCACCGGCGCGGCGTCGGCGGCCTTGGCGATGCCGAAGTCGGTGAGCTTCACCACAACCCGGCCGTCCGCCGTCGGCGTCACCATGATGTTGCCCGGCTTGACGTCCCGGTGCACGTAGCCCCGCTCGTGCGCGGCCTGCAGCGCGTTGCCGGCCTGCTCGAGGATGTCGAGCGTCCGGTCCGCGCCGATGCGCCGCTCCTTGGCCAGGATCGCCGCGAGCGGGTCGCCCTCGACGAGCTCCATCACCAGGTACGCGGTGTCCTTGGGGCCGTCGACGATGGCGGCCGTCTCGCCGTAGTCGTGCACCGCGGCGATGCCGGGGTGGTTCAGCGACGCGGTCGTGCGGGCCTCGGTGCGGAAGCGGTGCAGGAACTCCGCGTCCCCGCACAGCTCCGGCTTGAGCACCTTGATGGCCACGCGGCGGTCCAGCCGGGTGTCCGCGGCCTCCCAGACCTCGCCCATGCCGCCGACGGCGATCCGGCGCGAGAGCCGGTATCGCTCGGCGAGGAGCTGGCCTGACGTCAGCATGGGTCAGTTCCCCCCGGCCAGCGCGGCGTCGATCGTGGCCCGGCCGATGGCGGCGGACAGCTTGCCACCGGTGGCCGCCACGTCGGTGCTCTCGACGATCACGGCGACCGCGACCTTCGGGTCCTCGGCCGGCGCGAACGCCACGTACCAGGCGTACGGCGGGGTGTTCTTCGGGTCGGAGCCGGTCTCCGCGGTGCCGGTCTTGGATGCGATCGCGAGGTCGCCGCGCTTGCCGTCGCCGCCGGTGTGCTCCTCGGAGAGCAGCATCATGTCGCGGAGCTGATCGGCGCTGCCCGACGAGATCGCCTCGTCCTCGGTCTCCGCGTCGAAGTCGTCGATGATCGACAGGTCGGGGGCGAGCACCTTCTGCACGAGCTGCGGGCGCATCCGCTCGCCGCCGTTGGCGATCGTGCCGGCGATGACGGCGTTCTGCAGCGCGGTCAGCCGGACGTCGCGCTGGCCGATGCCGGTCTGGTAGAGGTCCGTGATGTTCAGGCAGTCGTCGCCCTGCGGCCCGACGCACGAGGCCACCACCGGCATCGGGATCGTCTGGTCGGTCTGGCCGATGCCGTACTTCGCCGCCTGCCCGCTCATCTTGTCGGCGCCCTCCTGGGCGGACAGCTGCGCGAAGGCGGTGTTGCAGGACAACTGGATCGCGGTCGCCATCGTGGCCGTCTGGCCCGAGCCGCAGGAGTTGCCGGCGAAGTTCGACAGGCAGCGGCTGCTGCCGTCGCTCGGGTCGCACGGGTCGCCGGTGGCCACGTCGATGCCCGGGGCCGCGGTCAGCTGGTAGTTGCTGTCCTTGCCGTCCTCGAGCCCGGCGGAGGCGGTGACGAGCTTGAACGTCGAGCCGGGCGCGTAGTTCTCCTGGATCGCCCGGTTCAGCATCGGCTTGTTCTTGTTGTTCTCGTCCCGGTAGCGGTCGTACGCCTTCGCCTGCGCCTTGCCGTCGTGCACGGCGAGCGCGTTCGGGTCGAACGACGGCGTGGACACCATGGCGAGGATCTGGCCGTCGTCCGGCTTGATCGCGACCACGGCGCCCTTGAAGTTGTTGGCCTTCATGGCCTGGTAGGCGGCCTTCTGCGTCTTGGAGTCGATCGTCGTGACGATGTTGCCGCCGCGCGGGTCGCGGCCGGTGATCAGGTCCGAGAGCCGGCGGACGAACAGCCGGTCGTCGGAGCCGTTGAGGATCTCGTCCTCGGTGCGCTCCAGGCCGGTCGCGCCGTAGCGGACCGAGTAGAACCCGGTCACCGGCGCGTACATCGGGCCGTTGACGTAGGTCCGCTGGTAGCGCAGCCGGTCGTCGGTGGCCTTGACGTTGGCGATGATCACCTCGTCGGAGGTGAGGATCCGGCCGCGCTGGCGGGCGTACTCCTCGAGCAGCACGCGCTGGTTGCGCGGGTCGGTGCGGTAGTCGTCCGCCTTGACCACCTGGATGTACGTGGCGTTCGCCAGCAGCAGGATGATCATGGCCAGCATGGCGAGGCCGACGCGGCGCAGCGGAGTGTTCATGACGGACGCTCCACCATCACCGTGCCTGCCTCTGCGATCGGAACCTGCTGGACCGGCTTGGGCTTCGCGCCGGTCTGTGGACGCCGCGCGGCGTCGGAGATACGCAGCAGCAGGGCGACCAGGACGTAGTTCGCGAGCAGCGACGAGCCGCCGGCGGACAGGAACGGCGCGGTGATGCCGGTCATCGGGATCAGCTTGGTGACCCCGCCGACGACCACGAAGACCTGCATGACCAGCGCGAAGGACAGGCCGCCACCGAGCAGCTTGCCGAACGTGTCGCGCACCGCGACCGCGGACCGCATGCCGCGCATCGCCAGCACCATGTAGACCAGCAGCAGCGCGGCGAGCCCGATGAAGCCCAGCTCCTCGCCGATCGCCGAGGTGATGAAGTCGCTGTTCGCGAGCGGCACCATGTCCGGCCGGCCGGCGCCGAGGCCGGTGCCGCCGACCCCGCCGGTGCCGAGGCCGAACAGCGACTGGGCGATCTGGTAGCCGCCGGAGTCGTAGTCGGCGAACGGGTCGAGCCAGTTCGCCACGCGGACCTGCACGTGGTCGAAGAGCTGGAAGGCGAGCATGCAGCCGCCGACGAACAGGGCGAGCCCCACGCCGACCCAGATGCCGCGCTCGGTGGCCACGTAGAGCATCACCAGGACGGTGCCGAAGAACAGCAGCGAGGTGCCCAGGTCCTTCTCCGCGACCAGGACGACCACGGAGACCGCCCAGCAGAACAGGATCGGCCCGAGGTCGCGCGCCCGTGGCAGGTCGATGCCCATCACCCGGCGGCCGGCGGCCATGAACAGGTCGCGCTTGGACACCAGGAACGCCGCGAAGAAGATCAGCAGCAGGATCTTGGCGAACTCACCGGGCTGGATCGACACCGGCCCGACGCGCAGCCAGATCTTCGCGCCGTTGAGCGTCGGCGCGATCACGCCGGGCAGCACCGCCGGCAGCGCCAGCAGGAACAGCCCGGCGAGGCCGAACGTGTAGCCGTAGCGGGTCAGCGTCCGGTGGTCCTTGATCATGTAGAGCACGACCAGGAACAGCACCAGCGCGATCGTGGTCCACAGGATCTGCTTCGGGACGGTGTTCTCGAAGTCGGTGTTGGTCCGGGTCGCCCGTTCGGCGTAGGCCAGGTCGAGCCGGTAGATCATGACCAGGCCGAGGCCGTTGAGCAGCGCCACGCACGGCAGGATCAGCGGATCCGCGTACGGCGCCCACTTCCGCACGGCCGTGTGCGCGATCCCGAACAGCGCGAGGTAGGCGAAGCCGTAGTAGACGAGCCTGATCGTGAGCGTCTGCTCCTGGTTCGCCTCGACGAGCATGAGCGCACCGGTGACCAGGCCGGCCGCGAACCCCAGCATCGCCAGTTCGGTACCGCGCCGGGTCGGAGCCGATCTGCCTGGCGTCTCGCTGCCCTGTTGTGCTGCCAACACTGGCCCCGGCTCTGCCATCAGCCGCCGCCCTCGTCCCCGCGCGGCTGGCGGCAGTTGACCCCGGGATCCGGATCGACCGGCTCCGAGGACGACGACGGTGACGCCGTCGTCGTGGTCGGCTTCGCGGACGTCGGCTTCTTCGACGTCGTCTTCGGCGGCGGAGCGCCCGAACCCACCTGCCCCTGCTGCTTGACCAGCGACTCACACGTCGGCAGCGGGTACTTCGTGCGCAGGTCCGTGATGAACTGGCGCGCGTCGGGGACGTTGTCGAAGCTCGACGTGCCCGAGCGCACCGCGTCCCGCCCGAGCTGGCGCAGGTCGTCGACGTAGAACCGGTCGCACTGCGACCCCTCGGGGTCGCACGAGCCCTGCACCTCGCGGTTCAGCGAGATGCCGAAGATGCTCCCGCGAACCCCCTGGAAGATCGCGATCTCGCCGTCGTCGGCCTCGCCGACGAAGTACTGCTTGTTCACCACGACCCAGGTCGCCACCGCGCCGCCCGCGAGCACCACCAGGACCAGCGCGAGTAAAACCAGGAGCCGGATTCGCTTGCGGCGCTTGGCTTTCGGGTCCGGCGGCGGCTCGATCGGCTCGCCGCGGACGGGCTCGATGCGCGGCGAGGTGATCGCGACCGCACGCGAGGCGGGCGAGTCCGGCGGCGGCAGGTCGTCCTGCCCGTTGCCGGCCGCGCCGCCCACGATGGGGGCGTCCTCGCCGAAGTCGATGTCCACCACGTCGGCCACGATGACCGTGACGTTGTCCGGCCCGCCGCCCTTGAGCGCCAGCTCGATCATGCGATCCGCGCACTCCTGCGCGTCCGCGATCTGGATCGTCTCGGCGAGCGTCTCGTGCGAGACGACACCGGACAGGCCGTCCGAGCAGAGCAGGTACCGGTCGCCCGCGCGGGCCTCCCGGATCGTCAGGTTCGGCTCGACCTCGTGCCCGGTCAGCGCCTTGAGCAACAGCGAGCGCTGCGGGTGGGTGGCGGCCTCGTCCTCGGTGATGCGACCTTCGTCGATCAGCGACTGGACGAACGTGTCGTCGTGGGTGATCTGCGCGAACTGACCGTTGCGCTGCAGGTAGGCGCGGGAGTCGCCGATGTGCACGAGCCCGATGCGGGTGCCGGCGAACAGGATCGCGGTGAGCGTGGTGCCCATGCCGTCGAGCTCGGGATCGCCGGCCACCAGCTCGGCGATGGCGCCGTTGCCGGCGTTCGTGGCCTCGCGGAGCTGGGCGAGCAGATCCTCACTGGGCTCGTCGTCGTCGAGTGGCGCCAGCGCGGCGATGACCACCTTGCTGGCGACTTCACCCGCGGCGTGGCCGCCCATGCCGTCGGCGAGGGAGAGCAGGCGCGGACCCGCGTACACGGAGTCCTGGTTGTTCGAACGGACCAGGCCCCGGTCGCTGCGGGCCGCATAGCGAAGGACGAGGGTCATGACCGTAGCTCGATCACCGTCTTGCCGATTCGGATCGGGGCCCCAAGAGGCACCCGGAGGGGTGCCGTGACCTTAGCCCGGTCCAGATACGTGCCGTTCGTCGAGCCCAGATCTTCGACGTACCAGTCGGTGCCCCGCAAGGAGATCCGCGCGTGCCGGGTCGATGCGTAGTCGTCGTCGAGGACGAGCGTCGAGTCGTCCGCGCGCCCGATCATGATCGGCCGGCCGTCCAGCGAGATCCGCGTTCCCGCGAGCGCGCCGTGCGTCACGACGAGCTGGCGCGGTGCCTTGCCGCCCCGGGCCTTCTTCGACGTGCTGCGACGGAAACCCGGCACCGCCACCTTGAGGCCGGCGGCGGCGTACAGGTCCGATCGGACGATCCGCAACGCGGCCAGCACGAACAACCAGAGCAGGGCGAGGAACCCTGCTCTGGTCAGCTGCACAACAAGCTCTGGCACCTGCTGCGAACGCTCCCGCCGGGTAGGGGTCAATTGCACCGGCACCCTAGCGGTGCCTGTGCTCAGTATTGAGGGTCGGTCAGCGCGGCCTGCGGTCAGCCCTGGGTACGGAACACCAACGAAGAGTGCCCGATGCGGATGACGTCGCCATCCGCCAGCTGCCACGTCTGCACCGGGGTGCCGTTGACCGTGGTGCCGTTCGTCGAGCCCAGATCCGCGAGGGTCGCGCTCTGGCCGTCCCAGGTGATCTCCAGGTGCCGGCGCGAGACGCCCGTGTCCGGAAGCCGGAAGTCGGCGTCCTGGCCGCGGCCCACGACGTTGCCGCCCTGCTTGAGCGAGTACGTCCGGTTCGAGCCGTCGTCCAGCTGCAGACTCGCGTTCAGCTGGCGCGGGCCCGTCTGCACCGCGGGCGGGGCGTAGCCCTGCTGGGCGTACGGGTCCCCGCCGCCCTGGCCGTAGCCCTGCTGCTGGCCATAGCCCTGCTGCTGGCCGTACCCCTGGTCGTAGCCCTGCTGGCCGTAGCCCTGCTGCTGCTGACCGTATCCCTGGTCGTAGCCGCCTTGCTGCTGGCCGCCGTACCCCTGGTCGTAGCCCTGTTGGCCGTAGCCCTGCTGCTGCTGGCCGTAGCCCTGGTCGTAGCCCTGTTGGCCGTAGCCCTGCTGCTGCTGGCCGCCGTAACCCTGGTCATAGCCCTGCTGGCCATACCCCTGGTCGTAGCCGCCTTGCTGCTGGCCGTAGCCCTGGTCATAACCTTGCTGCTGGCCGTAGCCGTACTGCTGTCCGTAGGGATCGCCCTCGGGCGGCTGGCCGTAGCCGGGAGGCTGGCTCATCGATCGGTCTCCTGCGTTGCGGGGTGGTGCTGACCGCTGTCCTGACGCCTTGGCATCCGCCTTGACGTCCGGGTCGACGGCCGAGCGTATTCGAAACTGTCCGGTGTGCAGCGCGTCGGAGCGCTCCAGGGAGACTACGACGTCACCATAGGTATCCCACTGGTGCTCGGAGAGATACTCCTTCACACAGTCCGCGAGCAGCGCTGTTGTGCGTTCTTCGTCGCCTGAGAAGTTGCCGAAGTCGGCCGCACCCAGTTGCACTATGTAGTGATTGGGTGCCAGCTGTCGACCCCCGGCTAGCTCACGGACGTTGACCTCGCCTTCACGAAGCAGCGCCTGTGCCACCTCCTGGGGCACGACGTTGCCACCGAACACACGAGCGAAAGAGTTGCCCACGAGGTTCTCCAGCTTGCGGTTCAACCGCTGCCCGATGCCCATGGGTACCTCCTTCCGCACACGTTGTCCTTGTTCGATCGTATCCGTGTCCGGTCACGAGGACAGTGCGATGTGCAAACCCGCTTGCTCACCGTGTAGGCTTCCCGCGTTCCACTCGGGCGAGTGGCGGAATGGCAGACGCGCACGGTTCAGGTCCGTGTGTCCGTAAGGACGTGGGGGTTCAACTCCCCCCTCGCCCACCATGTTTGGTGGTTTTCGCCACCTTCCCCCTTTCCTTTCCCCTTTCTGGGGGGCGACCCCCCAGACCCCCACGGTGCGGGCTTCTTGCGACCCGGCGTGGGCATTCACCGCTTTGACCAGCATCTGGGCACCTCTCGTGCCCCTCGGCTTCGCCTTCGGGGCACGTCTCGGCTTCGCCTTCGGGGGTTGCCTCGGACTTCGTCCTTCGCATCGCGTCCTTGGCTTCGCCTTTGGGCCTCGCCTCGCCTCCTCGCCTCCTCGCCTCCTCGCCTCCTCGCCTCCTCGGCTTCGCCTTTTGGGCGTCGCCTCGTGGCTTTGCCTTGGCTGGGGTCTCGGTGTTTCGGCTTGGGGTTGGGGGTGGGTGCGTGAATTTCTTTGCTGGGACGGTGGAGTTCGGCTGGTTGCGGGGGGTGGGCATCCGTTCGTCGTGGGCCAGGCGGGTGAGCGGGGCGGTGGGCGGCTTTGCTTTGGGGGTTCGGCTTCGCTCGGGGTCGGTTCGGTGCGGTGGGGTCGCCCGTTTGGTGGGTCGCGAAATGCTTGGGGGGTAACGACTATTTCGCTGGTGGCCGCGGGATCTTGGTGCGGTGTAATCGATCTTCGCGGTGCTGTCGGCGGATTGCCTGGTGTTACGGCCCGTACCACCGTGCGTTCAACCATCCAGCCGACGACTCACCCAGACGGCCGCACAGCCGGGCAGAAGTCTCAACGCCGCCCGTCGACCGGTCACCGACCGCTGCGCGCCGCCGGTCGCAGGAGGGACGTTCTTATCTGCGTTCCGAGCAGGGCCAACTGGTACGCCAGACAGGTACCGAAAAACGCCGCGTCCGGCAGGGGACGGCTTGAGGACGCGACCGTTAGCGGAGAGGGCTGAGTTCGTGACGGGCATTCCAGGGCGCACGGCGGCAGTGGACAACCTGACGGCAGTGCCGTCTCCCCTTGTCCCATCCGTCGAGCTGCCAGCAGAGGTCGACGAGCTGGCCACCGCGGCCGCGCGGGAGCTCGGATGGCAGGGGGTGGTGCTGCCGGAGATGAAGCTGCTCGGCCGCCGGATCAACCTCGTGGCGCAGCTGATGCCGGACGCGCACGCGGAGCGCATCTGTCTTGGGCAGGGCCCCGAGGTGGACCGCGCCACCGTCTCCACCTGGGTGTGGCCGGAGTTCACCGGCCGGGTCCCCGAGCCCGCCGTGCGCATCGTGGGTGCGCTCGCCGTCGCCCGCCACTGGCGCACCGGCCTGGCCAACGCCGTGCCGTTCCTGCGGTACTGCGACGCCGCCATGGTGCTGCCGATGTCGGTCGTGATCACCAACGACTACCTCGTGAACTGCCTGCCGCGGGCCCGCGCGTACGGCGTCGGCGTGCTGAGCGCCGAGCCCGGCCCGGGCGTCACCCTCGACCTCGCCGTTCGCGGTGACCGGGCGCCGGCCGGCGTCGACGGCACGCACCGCTGGATCAACGAGCTGGCCTACGAGCAGATCCTCGACACCGTCTGATGCGGGTGGCGATCGCCGGCGGCCACGGCAAGATCGCGCTGCGGCTGGCCGGACTGCTGGCCGGTCGCGGGGACACGGTGATCGGCATCGTGCGCAACCCCGACCACGTCGCGGACGTGCGCGCGGCCGGCGGTGACGCGGTCGTCATCGACCTCGAGAACGCGACCACCGAGCACGTCGCCGAGGCGATCGCCGGCGCCGACGCGGTCGTCTTCGCCGCGGGCGCCGGCCCGGGCAGTGGCGCCAGGCGCAAGGACACCGTCGACCGCGCCGCCAGCGTGCTGCTGGCCGACGCCGCACAGGCCGCGGGCGTGCGGCGCTACCTCCAGGTGAGCGCCATGGGCCTGGACCGCGCCCACGACCCGGACATGGACGAGGTCTTCGGCGCGTACCTGCGTGCGAAGGACGCCGCGGACCAGGACCTGATGGCCCGCGAGCTGGAGTGGACGATCCTGCGCCCGGGCCGGCTGACCGACGACCCCGGTGTGGGCACGGTCACCCTCGCGGAGCGCGTGCCCCGCGGCGCGGTCACCCGGGAGGACGTCGCCACCGTGCTCGTCGGCCTGCTCGACCGGCCGACCACCGCGGGCAAGATCCTCGAACTGGTGGGCGGCGACGAGGCGATCGACCAGGCGATCACCCGCCACGCCTGATCAGTCCGAAGAGGACACCGACGGGGACGCCTCAGCGCGCGCCCAGCACGCGGTCCAGGTACGGGTTCGTGAACAGTCCCGTCGGATCGAGTTTCGTCCGCAGGTCAACGAAATCGTCGAACCGGGGGTACCGCTCGCGCAGGGCCGCCGCGTCGAGGGTGTGCATCTTCCCCCAGTGCGGCCGCCCACCGACCCCGGACACGATCGACTCGAACAGGTCGAAGTACGCCCGGTACGGCATGCCGGTGAACTGGTGGATGGCGATGTAGGCCGAATCCCGTTGGTACGCCGTGGAAAGCCAGATGTCGTCGGCCGCCGCGACGCGGACCTCCACCGGGAACATCACCGGGTCGGCGAGCGCCGGGACCGTGCGGCGCAGCTCCGCGAGCACCTCGCCCAGCGCCTCGCGCGGCACCGCGTACTCCGACTCCACGAACCGCACGCTCCGGTTGGTCACGAACACCCGGTGCGACACGTCCCGATAGGACCGTGCGGACAGCACGTTGGACGACAGCTTGTTCAGCGGCCGCACCAGCCCCGGCACCCGCCGGCCGATCCGGCAGAGCGTCCCGAACGCGCGGTTCTCCATCAGCTCGTACTCGACGAACTGCCGCGCCTTGGACAGCGGCTCGGGTTCGGTGCCGGCCGGCAGGCGGTTGTTGCGCTTCGTCAGCGCCTTGGGGCCGTAGGGGAACCAGTAGAACTCGAAGTGGTCGTTGCCGGCACAGTTCTCGTCCAGCGCCTCGAGCACCTCGTCGAGCGGCTCCGGCCGTTCCTCGGCGGCGAGCACGTACGACGGCTCCGTCCGCAGCGTCACGGACGCGATCACGCCCAGCGCCCCGAGCCCGATCCGGCCGGCCGCGAACAGCTCCGGCAGCTCGGAAGCCGAGCACCCGACCACCGACCCGTCCGCGAGCACGAGCTCGAGCCCGGCGACCTGGGTGGCGATGCCGCCGAACCGCGCGCCCGTACCGTGCGTGCCGGTGGAGATCGCGCCGGAGATCGTCTGCGCGTCGATGTCGCCGAGGTTCGTCATGGCGAGCCCGAGCCGGTCCAGCTCCGCGTTGAGCGTGTGCAGCGTGGTGCCCGCGCGCACGGTGACGAGCCCGGTGTCGATGTCGGCGGCGGTGATCCCGGTCCAGCCACCGAGGTCCAGCGCGACGTCGTGCGCGGCGGCGACCGCGGTGAACGAATGGCCGCTCCCGCGCGCCCGCACGGTCTTGCCCTGCTGCGCGGCCCGGGTCACCGCGCCGGCGAGCTCGTCGAGGTCGCGCGGCGCGACCACGTCGGTCGCCACGGCCGACTCGGTGCCCGCCCAGTTACGCCAGGCTGTCGTTGCTGCCACGCGGTCCTCCCAGGTCGTACGGTGGGATCGTGCCCGACGAAACGCACCGCATGAGGCTAGACGCGGCGACCAAGCACCTGGACCCGCCGCTCGCCGTCGTCGATCTGGAGGCATTCGACCACAACGCGGACGACCTGGTGCGCCGCGCCGCCGGCCGGCCGGTCCGGGTGGCGAGCAAGTCGGTCCGGTGCCGGTTCCTGCTGGAGCGCGTGCTGCGCCGGGAGGGGTTCGCGGGCGTGCTGGCGTACTCGCTGCCGGAGGCCCGCTGGCTGTCCCGCGGGTGGCGTGGGACCGACCTCGAGGACGTCGACATCCTCGTCGCCTACCCGACTACCGACCACGCGGCGCTGCGGCTGCTCGCCGACGACCCGCACGCCCGCGCGCGGATCTCGATCATGATCGACTCGGTGGCCCAGCTGGACCTCGTCGAGGCCGCCCTCGGCTACGGGCACGCGGACGTCCGCGTCTGCCTCGAGCTGGACGTCTCCTGGCGGCCCCTGTGGGGGCTCGACGTGGCGCACGTCGGGGCGCGCCGTTCCCCGGTGTTCACGGCGTCGCAGGCGGCCTCGCTGGCGAAGGCGGTGCACGGCAGGCCGGGCTTCCGGCTCGTCGGTCTGATGGGCTACGAGGGGCAGATCGCGGGCCTCGGGGACAAGCCGGCCGGCAAACCGGTCCGGGGCGCGATCCTGCGATGGATGCAGGGCCGTTCGGCGCAGGAACTCGCCGCTCGGCGGAGCGAGGTCGTGGCCGCAGTGCGGGGCTTCGCGGACCTGGAGTACGTCAACGGCGGCGGCACCGGCAGCATCGAGACCACCGGTATCGACGAGTCGGTCACCGAGTTCGCGGCCGGCTCGGGGCTGATCGGGCCCACGCTGTTCGACAGCTACCGGCGGTTCTCGCCGGCCCCGGCCGTGCTGTTCGCGCTGCCGGTGGTGCGCAAGCCGCGGCGCGACATCGCGACGTTGTTCGGCGGCGGCTACATCGCGTCGGGCCCGGCCGGCAAGGACCGGCTCCCCGCGCCGTACCTGCCGGCCGGGCTGAAGCTGATCGGCGTGGAGGGCGCGGGCGAGGTGCAGACCCCGGTGACCGGGCACGCGGCGCGCGACCTGCACGTCGGTGACCGGGTGTGGCTGCGGCACACGAAGGCGGGCGAGCTCGCGGAGCGGTTCACCGAGTACCACGTGCTCGAGGGCGACGAGCTGACTCGCGCGGTGCCGACCTACCGCGGCGAGGGGCAGTGTTTCGGCTAGTCGGTTTCGCCTGGTCAGAGGCTGCCGGCGAGGTAGCTGCGGACCACGCGCTTGGCCTCGTCGATCATGTCCTGCTCGCCGAACAGCTTGCGGCGGAAGGCGAGCGCCAGGATCGCGTCACCGAGGTCGCTCGCGATCGTGATCTGCCGGTAGATGCTCTGGACCGGCACGTCGACCTTGCCCGCGACGAGCCCGGCGATCTGGTCGGCGATGACCGTGTTGTTGTCCCGGTCCTCGTCGATGAACCGCAGGTCGATGACGTCACCGAACCGCACCCGCGCGAACCCCGGACGGGTGCGGTACATCTCGACGTAGATGTCGATGATCTCGTCCACCCCGTGCCACCAGTGCTCGAGGGTGTCCCAGTCCAGCCGCCGGTCGATCTCGGCGGTGAAGTAGTCGAGGTTGCGCTTGGTCAGCTCCTGCACGACGGCTCGCTTGTCGGGGAAGAACTGGTACAGCGAGCCCACGGCGACGCCCGCCCGCTCGGCGATCAGCGTCGTCGTGACCCCGTCGTAGCCGAGTTCGTCGATCAGCGACGCGCACGCCGCCAGCATCTGCTCCACACGCTTCGCACTGCGCTGCTGCACTGGTTGCTTTCGCAACGGAATAGAGGTCGACACGCATTCTCCTACTCGGGGGCCTTGTCACCCATCCTGCCCTCGACGACGCGCTGCCACCACCGAACACCGGCTACGAAACCCCAAAGTGGTCAGCGGTCACGTAGAGGTGACATCGACCCTGATGCGCAGGTGCCTCGAATAACGCGGAACGGCCCCCGCGACGCGCTTGGCGCGAACGGGGGCCGCCGGTCTTTGGAGCCACGGACCGATGCTGGTCGGGGGAGGGGATTAACAGCAGCACCGGTCCGTGGAGTCTGATTGGTTGTCGCGTGGAACGTTGAGGAACCGGCGGCCCGCGTGTTCGTCGAGCTCGGGGGTGCTGACGAAATATCGAACCGCCGGTCCATCAGGCGACCTGTGGGCCACACATCGTGCGGGGTCACGGGGGCCCAGGTCGCCGGCTTTCACCTGGCGCTCGCCAACCGCCCCGGTGACGCGGGCTGCGGCCGACGATCGGCGACCGCGTGCCGCGCGTGGTTCTGGTCCGGTGCGAGCCCACCTGCCACCAGGTGCTCGTAGGCGGCCTGCCACACCGAGCAGGGCGCCTTCTGCTGCCGCCACCGGGACGAGCACGCCGGGCAGTTGCCCTTCTCGTCCGGCTCGTGCGCGGCGAGCATGGCGCGCCACCCCTCGGTCAGCCTGGGCAGCTCGGAACGGGCCACGGACAGCAGGGACGGCGCGTCCGCGCGGTTGGCCAGCTCGGAGAGCATGTCGAGCCGCTCCCAAACCGCGTTGCGCAGCACCTGCCCGAGTATCTCGTCCACGGAAACGTCACCGTCACCTTTCGGCCTGCTCGGCGGCTTCACGAAGTGCGGTCCGCAGCTGGCCGAGCTGGCCGGCTGTCAGTACCGCTGTTTCGCCCGGCGGTCCCACCAGGACCACCCGATTGCGTTCCACGAGCACGGTCAGGCACCGCTCCCGGTTGACCACGTCGCCGCAGTTGATCCGCCAGACCTTGCGGCCGAGAGCGGACCCGTGCAGGTCAGCGCGGTGTTCCGCCGGGTTCTCACCGACGATCCCGCTAGGCGTACGCGGGGTCGCGGGAGCTGCGGTCGGGACGGTCTTCACCAGTTCCACCGTCGCGGCTTCCCTCCGTGCTCGTATGCTTACAAGCAACTACATTGGTGCCTGAGAACACAGATTGGTGCGGCACAGCGCCGATCGGCGGTCGTTTGACGGTGAGCGGTCGCTGAACTTCGGTCGGACCGATCAGGTTCACCGATCCGGACTTCTCGCGGCTTGTGAAGTGCGCATACATTGCGTCTGACGCCCAGCGGACTGTGAGGGGGCGGAATGAACTCCATCGGATCTCAAAGCTCTTCCGTTACTCGGGAGGTGTGGGAAGACCAAGAGATGCGAAACGCGCTGGCGGCGCGGGAGGTCAGCACGATCTACAAACTGCTGCGACGCAAGGGCGTTTCACAACGCCAGATCGCGGCGTACACCGGTCAGTCACAGTCCGAGGTGTCGGAGATCCTCAAGGGTCGGCAGGTCATGGCCTACGACGTGCTTGTGCGGATCGCCGACGGCCTGGGTGTCCCGAGGGGATACATGGGCCTCGCGTACGACGAAGTCACGGCCGCACGAGTAGCCGAGACGCGCGAAGCCCCGGACGCTGAGGAGCCGGAGAACGTGAAGCGTCGCAAGTTTCTTGCGCATGCCGCCGCGGTGGCGGTCGGTGCGCATGTACTCGGCGCGGACTCGGGATCGTGGGTGTCCAACCCCGTGTTGACCCCCGCTCCTGGTCGGATCGGCATGACCGATGTCCGCCAGGTCGAGGCGGCGACCCGGGCGCTGCGCTCGCTGGACTACCAGTACGGCGGCGGATTCTGCCGGGACGCCGTGGTCGCCCAACTGTCCTGGGGACAGCAGATGCTGTCCGCGTCCGGGTCGGATGTGGTCAAGCAACGATTGCACGTCGCGCTCGCGGACCTGCACAACCTGGCCGGCTGGACCTCGTTCGACATCGGCCTGATCGACTCCGCGCGCAACCACTTCGGCCGTGCGCTCGAGCTCGCCAAGGCGGGCAACTCCAACCAGCTGGTCGCGAACATCCTCTACCGCATGGGTCGGGTCTACCTGCACAAGGAGGCCCCGGACGACGCCCTGAAGATGTTCCAGCTGGGCCAGATCGCCGCGCAGGAGTCGGGCTCCGAGCTCGCCGTCGCGGTCATCTGCGCCAACCAGGCCTGGGCCTACGCGATGATGGGCCACGAGGACCAGACGATGAAGCTCATCGGCCGTACCCGCGACGAGTTCGCGCGGGCGGGCGGCGGCGGTGACGCCGAGGACTGGGTCAAGTTCTTCAACGAGGACGACGTCTACGCCATGATCGGCACGGTGCACACCGTGCTGGCCCAGCAGGTCGACCCCAAGCACACGAAGTACGCGATCCCCGCGCTGCAGCGGGCCATCGGCTCCTACGGCGACGAGATGGCGCGGAGCAAGGCGTTCAACCTGAGCTTCCTCGCCACCAACCACCTGCTCGACGGGGACATCGACCACGGCGCCAAGATCGGCCACCAGGCCGTCGACCTGGCACAACACCTCAAGTCACGCCGGGTCCGGGACCGCCTCATGCCGCTCAAGGCCGAGGCGGACAAGCGCCGCAACTACAGCGACGCGCGGGAGCTGTCCGACAGCATCGCCAAGTACTACGACGCCGACGTGTCCTGAGTCGACAAGGCAGCACGATGACCGCGACGCCCGCCCCGGACATGGCTCCAGGACGGCGTGCGGACGCCACCGGCGAGGCCGGCGGCCGGTTCTCGCCGGAGAACCTCGCCGAGGCGCTGAACGCCGTGTGCGCCGAGGCCGGGCTCGACCCCGCGGGCGCCGTGCTGTTGCGCTGCACCAACAACGCGGTGTTCGAGCTGGCCACGGCGCCCGTGGTGGTCCGGATCGTGGCCTCCAACGCGCTGCACCACCGGGTCGACAAGGTGATCCGGGTGGCCACCTGGCTCACCGTGCACGAGCTGCCGGCGGTGCGCCTGGTGCCGGGCATCGGCCAGCCGGTGGCGGCCGGCCCGTACCTCGCGACCGTGTGGGAGACCGTGCCGCACGGCGGCAAGCGGCCCCGCGGCCGTGACCTGGCCAAACTCCTGTGCCGGTTGCACGAGCTGCCCGAACCGCCGTTCGTGCTGCCCGCCTGGGAGCCGCTGGACGACGTGCGCCGGCGGATCGGCGAGGCGGAGGGCCTGGACGCCGCCGACCTGGCGTTCCTGAGCGACCGGCTCGACGAGGTCTCCGACCGGCTCGACGCGCTCGAGTTCGCCCTGCCCACGTCGCTGCTGCACGGCGACGCGCACCTGGGCAACCTGATCCCGAGCCCGGCGGGCCCCGTGCTCTGCGACTTCGACTCGGCGAGCGTCGGGCCGCCGGAGTGGGACCTGACGCCGCTCGCGGTGGGCGTGGTCCGGTTCGGCGAGCCGGCCGGGCGCTACCGCGAGCTGGTGCGCACCTACGGCTTCGACGTGACGCGGTGGAAGGGCTTCCCGGTGCTTCGCGCAGTGCGGGAGCTCAAGCTGATCACGAGCGTCCTGCCGATCCTGTCGAGCCGGCCGGAGGTGCGCCCGGAGTTCTTCCGCAGGCTCACCGACGTGCGCCGCGGCGACGTATCCGCCAGATGGGCCCGCTACACTTGACCCGTTCGGCCCAGTTGAGGTCCACTGTGTAGTAACACAGCGTCGCGACCGACCGACAAGCCAGTTGACCGAGCAATGCTCGCCAGACCGTCTGGCCTGGTCAGCGACAAGTTCACCCGAATGGACGACCGGCCGGAGTGGACGATCGCGACGAAAACGCTACGCTCTGTCGGGCTAACCCCTCTTCCGTCCTCGAACGGGGTGGTTCATGTTGGTGGCTAGGCGACGGCAGGTGACCAGGCCGAGCCGGCGTGCGCGCCGCGCGCTCGCCTCGGCCCGGATGCTGGACCAGATGGTCGCCGACCACCTGCCCCTGATGGCCCGCCTCCCCGAGGCGAGCCGGCTGCGGGTCGCCGACTTCCTGGCCGAGATGGTCCTGCTGTCCCAGGCCTATCGCCACCACGCCGCCGGCTGGATCTCCCGCCACGAACTCGAGCGTCGCGGGCAGGGGCACGTATCCCGCATCGCGGTCATCCGCCGCCGGTCGAGCCTGTCCTCGGCGCAGTTCACCGAGCAGGACTGACCGTTCACCGTTGACCCGTTCCGGTGAGCCGGGGCGGCCGGGCGATCGATCGCGAAATCCCGTGCACACGACGAGCGGTCCACTGTGGCCGCTCGCCGTTTCGGCCCGGCAGATCGGGCAACCGCTGCGCCGCGCGAGGCGTTCTACGCGACCGGAGCACGGCTCAGCACGACCGCGAAGCCGAACGCCACGCCCATGATCGACAGCTCCAGCGCCGCCCACCGGACGAGCGCGGTCCGCTGGTGGCGCAGGATCGCCGGCAGCAACCGGAAGCGGATGTTGCCGCCCAGCGCGGCCAGCGCCACCAGGCAGGTCAGCTTGAGCAGCACCAGCACGCCGTAGCCGGTGCCGAAGAGCGCGTCGAGCAGCGCGTGGCTCGCGGTCAGCTCCATGAAGGCGTTGAACAACCCGGTCGCCGCCACCACCGCGAGGCACACGGTGGCGAGCCTCGAGAACCGCGGCAGCGCGGTGGCGAGCAACGACCGGTTCGCCGCCAGCAGGACCACGACCGCGCCGAGCCCGCCGGTCCACGCGACCGCGCCGAGCACGTGCAGCTCCAGCGAGATCATCGTGAAGTCCCGCCACTCCAGGTTCGTCGCGTGCCCGGTGACCGGCAGCGGCAGCAACCCGAACAGCGCGACCGCCGCGCACACCTCCGCCGGCACCGCGTCGCCGGACCGCACCGAGGCGATGCCCAGCACGAACGCCAGCAGCGCCACCCCCGCGACGAGCAGCAACGCCTTGCCCGCGCCGACCTCGCGCACGTACGCCACGACCGCGCCCGGCGAGACCGCCGCGCCCGCGTGGACCTCGGCGGTCTGCAGCACCAGCGCCAGCAGCGCGGTGAGCGCCCACGCCAGCGCCGCCACGGCGGCCGCCCGCCGGCTCGCCGCGAGCACCGGTTCGAGGTGCTTGCGCCGGCCGGACCCGGCGAGGATCGGCAGCAGCGAGAGCCCGACCGTGGCCACCGCCGACAGGTCGAGCAGCACCCGCACGACGGGCAGCCCGTACCGGACCGCCGCGACCGGCTCCGCCACCCCGGCCACCGGCTGTGCCGTGGTCAGCGCCAGACCGGCGAACATGCCGGCGAGCGCGGCCACGAACAGCGCGACGACCAGGGGGAAGCGGGCGGACGCGGCGGTCCGGGCCTGGGTCATTGCGGCTGCTTGCCACCGATGCGCAGGGCCAGCGTGAGACCCGCGCCGAGCACGGCGACGGCACCCACGATCCACACCCACAGCGGCAGCCCGCCGCCGCCGGTCTCGGCCTGCTCCTGGGCGGACGCGGTTCCGTTGCCCGCCTTGGACAGCGTGAACGGCACCTCGCCGGACACCGGGTGCCCGTCGGCGGACACGATCCGGTAGGTGACCTCGTAGGCACCGGCCGGGCCGAGCTCGTCCAGCGACGCGCTCACGATGTTGCTCTCGACGTCCACCGCACCGGTCCGCCAGCTGGTGTTGCCCGGGCCACGCACGGAGATCGTGTTGAGCCCGTCGCCCTTCTGCACCGGCTGGTCGAAGGTCAGCTTGACCGTCGACGGGGTGGACTCGACGGTGGTTTCGGCCGCCGGCGTGCTGCTGACCAGCGCGTTGTGCGCGAAGGCCGGGGTGGCCAGGCCCAGCAGTGCCAGGCAGGCCACCCCGACGACCACGGCGAGCTTCCTCACGACTCGCCGCCGGACTTGCTCGCGGTCACCGCCTTGCGCGCCCGCAAGGTCGCGCCCACGCCGACGCCGAGGCCGAGCGCGCCGACGACCAGGCCGGCCCCGCCGAGCCAGCGTGCGGTGTCGTCGTCGGCCGACTCGGCGGCCACGTGCTCGACGTCGTGGCCCTCTTCGGCGGCCTCGTCATGGCCGGATGCCGCGGCGCCGCCGTGGTGGCCGCCGCTCTCCTCGGCCGGGATGAGCGCGATGGCCGGCGCCGGGTGCTCCGGCTCCTCGCCGCCCTCGGTCATCGGGGTGTCCCAGGCGACGACCTTCTTGTTGTCGTAGGTCTGGGTGGCCGGCATGACGAGCTGGTCGGTCTCCGGGAGCGGGCCCACGGAGAGCTCGAACTCCTGGAACTCGCCGGGGTTGATCCGGGTGCCGGGGTTCGCGGTCCAGGTGACCTTGCTGACCGCCTCGGTGACGTCGGCGTTGTTGACCTCGACCGGCTTGTCGAGCTTGGCCATGGTGACCGCGGCCTTCCAGCCGGGCATGGGCGTCGTGCGGGCCCCGCTCAGCGGCGTGTCCGCCGGGAACTGCACCTCGAGCTTGACGGTGCCGGCGGTCTCCTCCTCGTTGGGGACCCGGAAGGTGATCTTGCTGTAGCCGCCCTGCGCGGCCTCCTCGCCGATGACCTTGGCGGTGACGTGTGCCGATGCGACGCCGCTGCCGAACAGCATCACCGCGCCGGTGGCGACAGCGACGCCGGCGGCCGCGCCGGCGCGCCTGAACCCGTGGTTGGACATGTCTGTACTCGCTCCTGACGAATGAGGATGGCGACGCGCCGCCTTGGTGGGCGCGTCGGTTGGGGAGTTGGTGTCAGGAGAGAACGGGCGGGCCGCGACGCTGGCTGACCTGGCGCAACAGCACTTCGAGCAGGACGCCCGGCCGGGCCGGGACGCTCGTGGCGACGGTGTGTGTCGCGGCGCGCTCCGGCGGTGCCGGGCACAGCGCCCGCAGCCGGCCGACCAGCCACGCGACGGCCGCGCGGGTGGCGGCCAGGGCGTGGTCGGCGCGCAGCAGCAGCGCCGCGGTGAGCAGCGTGGCGATCGCGTGGGCGGCGAACATGACCCAGCCGTCGACCGCCGGCGGGGTCCGCTCGTGGACGTGCGCGCCGCCCGCCACCTCGGCGAGCAGCACGTGCTGCGCGAGCTGGGTCGCGCCGAGCACGGCGACCACGGTCAGCAGCCCGCCGCGGCGGGCCAGCGCGATGCCGCCCCAGGCCAGGACGGCCGTGAGCAGGGCGGTGAGGGCCGAGTCGGCCAGCCCACCGCCCGCGGTGCCGTGCGCGGCGACGGCCAGCGCCGCCGAGCAGCCGGCCAGCAACCAGCCGCGCGCGTCCGGCGCTCGACTGGTCCTCCGGCGGTCCATGGCGGCCTAGCTTATGCGCTGCGCGCAAGCCCGGTCACTCGTTGCGTGCTTTCGACGTGCCGGCCACCGCTCGGCGAGGTGCCCGGCCAGTGGCTAACGTGGATCCCGGGGCGACGAACCGGAGGTCCACAGTGGACGGATTGGTGGACGTGGCAGGGCTCGAAGAGCGGCTGACCGCGACGGTGTCCGGTCAGGTCCGCTTCGACGCCGGCACCCGGGCTCTGTACACAATGGACGCTTCCAACTACCGGCAGGTCCCGGTGGCCGTGGTGGTCGCCGCGGACGCGGACGACGCGGTGGCCGCGGTGCGCGCCGCGCGCGAGTACGGCGTGCCGCTCGTCCCGCGCGGTGGCGGGACGAGCCTCGCCGGCAACGCGACCGGCGGCGGGCTCGTGCTCGACCTGACGAGGCTGAACCGGATCCACGCGATCGACCCGGTCGCCCGGACCGCGCGCGTCGAGCCCGGCGTCATCCTCGACGACCTGCGCGCCGCGGCCGCCGGGCACGGCCTGACGTTCGGGCCGGACCCGTCGACGCACAGCCGCTGCACGCTCGGCGGCATGATCGGCAACAACTCGTGCGGGGCGCACTCCGTCGCGTGGGGGACGACGCTGGAGAACGTCGAGGAGCTGGACGTCCTGCTCTACGACGGCACGCGGCTGACCGTGGGGCCCGACCGCGTCGACGGCGACCCCGCCCGAGCCGCCGCGCTGCGCGACCTCGCCGACGGCAACCTCGCCCTGCTGCGCACCGAGCTCGGCCGGCTCGGCCGCCAGGTGTCCGGCTACCCGCTGCACCAGCTGCTGCCCGAGCACGGCCGCAACGTGGCGAAGGCCCTTGTCGGCACCGAGGGCACGTGCGCGGTCGTGCTCGGCGCGACGGTCCGGCTCGCGCCGGTGCCCGCGACCCGCGCGCTGCTCGTGCTCGGCTTCCCCGACGACGTCGCCGCGGCCGACGCCGTGCCGGCGATCCTGCCGCACCGGCCGCTGACCGTGGAGAGCATGGACGAGCGGATCCTCGCCCTGCGCGACGCGCGCAGCGCCGACTCGCGGCCCTCGCTGCCGGTGGGTGGCGCCTGGCTGTTCGTCGAGGTCGGCGGCGCGGACCCGGCGGCGACCTCGGCAGCGGCCGCCACGATCGCGGCGCAGTTGTCCGTCCCGCACGAGGTGTACACCGTGCCCACCGAGCAGCGCGCGCTGTGGCGGCTGCGCGAGGAGGGCTCGGGCATCTCGACGCGCATGGCGGACGGCTCGGAGGCGTGGCCCGGCTGGGAGGACACCGCGGTTCCGCCGGAACGGCTCGGCGCGTACCTGCGGGAGTTCCGCGCGCTGCTGGACCGGCACGGGTTGCGCGGGGTGACCTACGGGCACTTCGGCGAGGGCTGCATCCACATCCGGATCGACTGGGACCTCACGTCACCCGGCGGTGTGGCGGCGTACCGGCGGTTCATCGAGGAGGGCGCCGACCTCGTCGCCCGGCACGGTGGCACGTTGTCCGGCGAGCACGGCGACGGCCAGGTGCGCGCGGAGATGCTGCCGCGGATGTACTCGCCGGAGATGATCGCCTTGTTCGCGCGGTTCAAGGCGATCTGGGACCCGGACGGCCGGCTGAACCCGGGGATGATCGTGCGCCCGTACGGCATCGACGAGAACCTGCGGTTCGCCGCGCTCAAGCCGCTCCCGATCGCGACGGAGTTCGCCTACCCGCACGACGGCGGCGACTTCGCGCAGGCGATGCGGCGGTGCGTGGGGGTCGCGAAGTGCCGCAACCACGGCGGCGACGGCGCGGTCATGTGCCCGAGCTTCCGGGTCACCGGCGAGGAGCGGCACTCGACGCGCGGCCGCGCCCGGCTGCTGTACGAGATGCTGGCCGGCGAGGTGATCACGGACGGCTGGCGGTCGACGGAGGTTCGCGACGCGCTGGATCTCTGCCTGTCCTGCAAGGGTTGTGCGAGCGACTGTCCGGTCAATGTGGACATGGCGACGTACAAGGCGGAGTTCCTGCACCACCACTACGCACGGCGCCTGCGGCCGGCGGCGCACTACTCGATGGGCTGGCTCCCGTTGTGGCTGCGCCTCGCGTCCCGGCTACCGCGCGTGGCCAACGCGGTGATGTCCGCCCCCGGTTCGTCCACTGTGCTCAAACGCCTGGGCGGCATCGCCGCCGAGCGGACGCTGCCCTCGCTCGCCCGCGTCCCGTTCACCCGGCGGCCCCTGGGTTCCGGAACCGGCCGCCGCGTGGTGCTGTGGCCCGACACGTTCACGAACTACTTCGCCCCGGAGATCGCCGGCGCCGCGGTACGCGTGCTGCGCGCGGCCGGCTTCGAACCCATGCTGCCGAGTGGCGCGGTGTGCTGCGGCCTGACGTGGGTGTCGACCGGCCAGCTGAGCATGGCGCGCCGGGTCATGCGCCGCAGCCTGCGCGTGCTGGCTCCCGAGATCGCGGCGGGTACGCCGGTGGTGGGCCTGGAGCCGAGCTGCGTGTCGGCACTGCGCGGCGACGTCCCCGACCTGACCGCGGACCCGCGCGCGGAGAAGCTGGCCGCCCAGAGCCACACCCTCGCCGGCTTCCTGGCGAAGCACGCCCCGACCTGGACGCCACCGTCGATCCCCCGCACGGCGATCACCCAGGTCCACTGCCACCAGCACGCCACCCTCGGCTTCGACGCGGACGCCGCCCTGTTGACGAAGGCGGGCGTGGCGGCCGAACGCCTGCCCGCCGGCTGCTGCGGCCTGGCCGGCAACTTCGGCTTCGAGCGCGGCCACTACGAGGTCTCCCAAGCCCTGGCGGAGGGCACCCTCCTCCCCGCGGTCCGCGAGGCACCACCCGAGACGCTCGTCCTGGCGGACGGCTTCAGCTGCCGAACCCAGATAACCCAGAACACCGACCGCCGCCCGGTCCACCTGGCCGAAGTGCTGGCCGCGGGCCTCCCCACCTGACCGAGATCGCCACACGGCGCTTAGGTCGATCCCAACGGAGTGAACTTCACGGCACGGCGCCACTAGGGCGAGGTCGCAGATGAGTTCGGTGCTAGGGTTTCGCGCGTTCGGCTCCGATGATGCCGCCGGGCGGTTGTATTGATGTGTTGAGCTGTCGTCGGTACCCGCCCCCGCGGTGGCGTCGTGTCGTGCGACCTGACTTGAGGAGAGTAGCCATCGTGGGTGGCGAAGACGGCGATACGTGACTTGGCACGAGTAAGCCCGCTCGCGTTGTGCGGGCTCACTCGAGTTCCAGTCTTATCCCGACCTCATTGAAGCTGGGAAGGCAGTTCGCGCGCCAAAGGAACGTATTCCTGCCTTCCTTGTCCTGTTGTGGCTCGATTGACAGAGCGACGCCCGCGGCAGTGTGTCCGATGGCTTCGTAGACGGCATCGAACCCACGTGGGAGAACGACGCGATATTCCACGTGCTCTACGTGCAACAGACTGGTAGTCCGCAGGGAGAAATTCTCGGCCGCGTGCTCGCGCATCAGCGGACGACACTTCGCGGGCCAGGTGCGCACAACCTCCAAGATGATCTCTTCGCCACCCTTGACCGGCTCGTGCAGGTGGAGGATCGAAGTGATCTTCTGCACGGAGTTCCATGTCGTCGTTACGTTCCATCGGGGTCCTGACTGTCCATTCACCGTCAGGCCTCTCGCGACGATCTTGACTTTGCGTCGGAACTTCTCCGGTTGGTCCCACTTGCTCTTCGCGGTCAGCCGGAGGAAGTAGACCCGCTCCCTGAGTGCCGTCGCCGTGATGGTCAGAACCTCTCGAACGTCGCCGTTTCGGTCCACGTAGACGGTCTGCGTCCACGCCTTGATGGCGAAGAGCGGATCCGAGCTGTTGTCTATGACGAAGTCGCAGTAACGGGCGAGGAGTTCTCGGTCTGTTTCATGCTCGCGGTGCAGACCCCGGCGATCGGCGAGCAGGAGCAGGATTACCGAAACGACGAAGACCGCGACTACGACGAACGCACCCACCCGAATAGGCTGGTTGCCGAATATGGTGCCCAGCAGTCCGGCAAACGTCATCAGTCCGATCATGGCCTTCAAGATGGAGGATGGTTCTTCTCGCGTGATGTACGAGTCGAGCCACGCGATGAAGCTTCGGAACATCACTCCACCTCCTGAGTGGCCAGGTGTGCGTACCTCCATGATTTGGCGATCAGGGCGAGATCTACTTTCAGGATAGGCGATTGTAGGACAATCCCTATTACTGCATTGGAGTGCTGTTCACGACGCGCGAAGGCCGTGGTTCGTCACTATCGGCTCTATCGAGACTCTCCTGTGACTGAACGGAGGTATTTCTCGAATTTCGGACCGTCGGTGGTTTGCGTCCCCGGAGCTAGTCGACGCGCAACGGTTGGGTCGCGTCCACCGGCGGTGCCGTCGGCAACCACACCGTGAATCGGGCGCCACCCTCCGGTGCCGGTCCCGCCTCGATCCGTCCGCCCATGCGGGTCACCAGCCCGTGCACGAGAGCCAGCCCGAGGCCTGTCCCCACCGGCCGGACGCCCTCGTACCGCGAATGCAACGCGCCCCGCTCGAACGCCCGCGCGTAGTCCTCCACCGCCAGGCCCGGGCCGCCGTCGCGGACCTCGATGACCGCCGCGTCCGGGTCGTGTCGCAGGGCCAGCACGATCGGCGACCCCGCCGGCGTCACCCGCAGCGCGTTCTCCGCCAGGCCGTCCACCACCTGGCGCAGCCGCCGCGGGTCGGCCCGGGCCGGTACCGGGTGCGAGCGGCGCCACCAGCGAGAACGCCACCCCCGCCGCCGCGCACCTCGCGTGCCACACCTGGGCGGACTCCGCTAGCAGCGCCGTCAGGTCCACGTCCGCGATGTCCAGCCGGAAGTCGTCCGCGCCCAGGCGGGCCAGGTCCAGCAGGTCCGACACCAGCCGGTTCAGCCGTTCCGCCTCCTGGCCGATCACGCGGCCGACCTCGGGCACCTCCGCACCCGTCACCACGCCGTCCGCCAGCGACTCGGCGAAGCCGGTGACCGCGGTCAGCGGTGTGCGCAGCTCGTGGGACACCGACAGCAGGAACTCCCGCTGCCGCGCCTCGCTGTAGGCCAGCGCGTTCGCCAGCGTGTTGATCGACTCGCCGACCTCCACCAGTTCCCGCGGCCCCTCCGGCGGCACCCGCAGGTCCCGCCGCCCGTGGCTCATCGCCGACGCCACCGCGGCCGTGCGGCGCAGCGGGCCCGCCAGCCGCCGCGCCAGCAGCGAGCCGGCGCCGGCGGCCACCAGCAGGCCGATGCCCAGCGCGAACACGACGTTGTTGAGCAGCCGCCGGCCCGAGCCCTCGGCCGTCGCCACCCGGCCCACCAGGGCGATCGCGATGTCGCCCTCGACCGTCCGGCCCTCCACCAGCAGCGTCGACCCGTTGACCCGCGCGGTCCCGTGCAGCGGCACCTCCGCCGACACCTCCGCGAGGCCGGCCCGGCGCGCCGCCTCCACCGCCGTCTCGTCGACGCCGGCGAGGCCACCGGTCGCCCCGCGGCGGACCACCTCGACGCCCTGCCCCTGGAGGATCTCGTTCAACCGCCGCGCGCCCAACCGTGACTCCGCGAGCTGCGCGGCGACCACGTCCGCCTCGGCCGCCAGCGTCTGCTGGCTGATCTCCCGCGACGTCGTACCCACCAGGCGCACCGACACCCCGCCCGCGACCAGGGCCATCACGCCGGCGACCGCCAGGCACAGGGCGGTGGTGCGGACCGCGAGCGACGACGGCCGCCTCATGCCGGCAGGTCCGCGGAGTACCCGACGCCCCGAACCGTCCTAATGGGACTGCCCGGGCCGAGCTTGGCGCGCAGCTGCGCGATGTGCACGTCCACCGTGCGCATGCCGGCCACCGCCTCGTAGCCCCACACCATCGACAGCAGCTGCGCCCGCTCGAACACCTGCCGCGGCCGCCGCATCAGCGCCGCCAGCAGGTCGAACTCCGTGGACGTCAGCGACACCTCGGTGCCGTCCGTCCACACGCGACGTTGCCCGACGTCCACCCGGGTGGCGCCGATCTCGAGCACCTCGCCCGCCGGTCCGCCGCCCGAGCGGCGCAGCACCGAGCGCACCCGGGCCACGAGCTCGCGCGGGCTGAACGGCTTCGTGACGTAGTCGTCCGCGCCGAGCTCCAGCCCGAGCACCCGGTCGACCTCGTCGTCCCGCGCCGTCACGAACAGGACCGGCGTCCAGTCCTGCGCCGACCGCATCGCGCGGCACACCTCGATGCCGTCCAGCTTCGGCAGCCCGACGTCGAGCACCACGGCCACCGGGCGCAGCCGGCGCACCGCGGCGAGCGCGGCCTCCCCGTCGGTGACGAGGTGCACGCCGTACCCGTCGCGGCGCAGGTACCGGCCCATCAGGTCGGCGATGGCCGCGTCGTCCTCGACGACCAGCACCAACCCGCGCTCGCCGGGCATGCACCACCTCCGTCAGTCGCCGTTGCTCGCCAGCTCCGACTCGATCGAGGCCAACGTGGACTCGATGTCGTCGAACTGCTCCTCGACGCTCGCGTCCGAGCCGCCACCCGAACCACCCTGGTCGCCACCCGTGTCGCCGGTGTCGGCGGAACCGGTGACCGGGCTGTCGACGGCCGGCTCATCGGCGCCACCGCCGGCTCCGGCGCCGGCGCCACCGCGGCAGCCGGCGCCGAGCAGCAGCACGGGAACCGCGACGATCGCGATTATCCGGGTCCGCCTCATTTCGCCCCACAGTGCTGGGTGCTGAAGTCGGTGGCCCACTTGTTGATCTTGTTGAGGTCGTCGACGAAACCCTCGCGACGGTCCGCGCGCTCCTCCAGCAGCTGCGCCGTCTGCTCCCGGCCGGCTTCGCGCTCCGAGCTCGCGCGCGCCCGCAGCCAGGCGGCCGAGCCGCGGGTGTCGGCGTCCCCCTGGATCCGCTCGACCAGCCCGCTGGTCCGCTTCTCGATCTTCGGCAGCCGGTGCTCGCACAGCCGCGTGACCTGCTCGGGGCTCAACGTGATCGTCACCGACCCCGGCTCGCTGCTGGGCGCCGGCTCGCTGGCCGACGGGTCCTCCTGCGCCGACGCGACCGCGGCCCCGCCGAACAGCACCGAGCCGGCCACCGCACCCCCGACGACGATCCTCGACATCCGGTTCATGACGCTCCTCTCCTGGACTCCCTGACGACCGTCACGGTGCCGGGGCGAGATGAGCGATCCGCCTGCGTTGTGTTCGGATCCGGTAAGGCCCTACAGCCCGAGGCGGCTGAGCAGCCGCTGCTCGAGCTCGTCCAGCTCGGTCGCGGCGGCCTTGTGCGCCGCCCGCCGGCGCGCGGAGGGCATCCGCTCGGCCGCGCGGACGGCCGCGGCGAGCTGGCGCAACGTGGTCTCGGACCGGTCGGCGAACGTGCGGTCCTCGGCGGTCGCGTCGGGGCGGTTCCGCAGCTCGTCGATGGCCTCGGCGGCGCCGCTGATGCGGGCGTGCAGCACGCCGCCCTTGCCGGAGAAGCGGTGCAGGTCGGTGACGTCGACACCCATGCGGCGCGCCTTCATCCGGTCGACCCGGTCGCGCACCTCGCCGGCCGCCCGCAGCGCGATGGGCGCGACGACCGGGATGACCGCGGGCACCACGATCTTGGCCACGGCGAGGGCGTTCTTCGCCTTCTTCGGGGTGATCCGTGGCTCGTCCGGCGCACCGTCGATCCTGCGCTTCCTGAGTGCCATGCGATGAACCTACTGGGCAGCGGGGTGGCGAGCACGCGGGCTGGCCGCCGTGTTCTGTCGGTGGGTCGGCCTAAACTGCGAACCGTGACGAACTCGGTGCTGCTCGACGCTGGGGTGGTGACCCGATGCCGGCGCCGGGTACACCTGGAGCACGACCCGACCATGCAGGGCACGGTCACCGCGCCGCCCGATCCGACCGCTGAGCAGCGCAAGGCCGACGCGGCGGCGCACCGGCGGTCGATCGCGGACGAGATCGCCGGCCTCGTCGGTCCGGGGTGGACGGAGATCCCGCGCGACGCCGACCATCGCGCGACCGAACGGGAGCGACTCACGCTCGAGGCGATGGCCGCCGGCGCGCGGTTCATCTGGGCCGCGCAGCTGCCGCGTGATCATCCCGGCGGCCGGCGTGGCGCGATCGACCTGCTGGTGGCGACCCCCGGCGGGTACGTCCCGGTACTGGTCGTGCGGCACAAGGTGAGCGACCCGGGCACGGGCGCGCAGACCTCGCCGCTGGACCGCCCGCAGCCCTCCGCGCGGTCGGCGGACGAGAGCCGGCGCGTCCGCCCGCAGCCGCGTGACCAGCTGCGGCTCGCGCACGCCTACCGCCTGCTGCAGGCCTGCGGCCGCGCCGACGAGGAGGCGGTGGGCGGCGTCATCGGCCTCGACGGCGACGTGGTCCTGTGGCACGACCTGGCCGCCCAGACCTGGCCGGGCGGCCGCGGCGCCCTCGACGAGTACGACGCCCGCTTCGCCGACCGGCAGGCCATCGCCACCACGGCCGCCTCGGGTGGCGAGGCGCTGGCCCAGCCGTCGCGGATCGTGGAGTGCCGGACGTGCCCGTGGTGGCCGGTGTGCCAGGTGGAGCTGCAGGGCGCGCGCGACGTGAGCCTGGTGGTCCGCGGCGAGGAGGCGGCGACCCTGCGCGCGGCCGGCGTCCGCACGGTCGACGACCTGGCCCGCCTCGACCCGAACGACGAGTCCCTGCCGCCGACGGGCATGCCGCTCACGGACGCGGTCGGCCTGGCGAAGGCGTGGCTGGCGGACCTGACGGTGGTTCGCCGGGTCCCCGAGATCGTCGTACCGCGGGCGGAGGTCGAGGTCGACGTCGACATGGAGAGCTTCGGCGACTCGGGCGCGTACCTGTGGGGCGTGTGGCTCTCGGGCGCGGACGTGGGCGAGCGCCAGGGCTACCGCGCGTTCGCGACGTGGGAACCACTGCCGACCGACGACGAGGCCCGCAGCTTCGCGGAGTTCTGGCAGTGGCTGATGATGGTCCGCCTGCGGGCGCGGGCGCGCGGCCTGAGCTTCCGCGCCTACTGCTACAACGAGCTGGCGGAGAACCGCTGGCTGCTGGCCTCGGCCAAGCGCTTCGCCGGCAAGCCGGGCATCCCGACGACGGACCAGGTGCAGACCTTCATCACGTCCGACTCGTGGTTCGACCTGTTCGGCAGCGTGCGGGACCACTTCCTCTGCTCGCGCGGCAAGGGCCTGAAGACCATCGCCCCCGCGGCCGGCTTCTCGTGGCGCGACCCGGAGGCGAGCGGCGAGAACTCGATGCGCTGGTACCGCGACGCCGTGGGCATGGACGGCGAGTCACCGGACGCCGCCCAGCGGCGCCGGTTGCTGGAGTACAACGAGGACGACGTGCACGCGACGCTGACGCTGCGGACGTGGATGACGTCACCGGAGATCTGGTCGATTCCCTACGTCGGGGATCTCTGAGCGGGAACGTCAGGGCCGGGTCAGCGGGGAGCCATCCGCAGCGACCCGTCCATCCGGATCACCTCGCCGTTCAGGTAGTCGTGCGCGATGATCGTCAGGACGAGGTCGGCGAACTCCTCCGGCCGCCCCAGCCGCTTCGGGAACGGGATCCCGTCCGCCAGCGCGGCCCGGATCTCGTCACTGACCGTGGCCAGCATGGGCGTGTCGACGATGCCCGGCGCGACGGTCATGACGCGGATCCCCGCCGAAGCCAGGTCCCGGGCGGCGGGCAGGTTCAACCCGATCACCCCGCCCTTGGACGCCGCGTACGCCGCCTGCCCGACCTGCCCCTCGTACCCGGCGATGGACGCCGTGTTGACGGCGACGCCGCGCTGGCCGTTCGCGTCCGGCTCCGTCTGGGCGATGGCCGCCGCCGCGAGGGTCAGCACGTTGAACGTGCCGATCAGGTTGATCTCGACGACCTTGCGAAACAGGTCGAGGTCGTGCGGGCCCTTGCGGGACAGGATCCGGGCCGACGGGCCGATGCCCGCGCAGTTGACCACCACGCGCAGCGGCACACCCGAGCCGGCCGCGGTCTCCACCGCGGCCGAGACCTGCGCCGGGTCCGTCACGTCCGCGGCCACGTAGGTCAGGCCCGGGACCGCCGGCGCGTTGTCGATCGCCGGCTGCAGGTCCAGCGCGAAGACCCGCGCGCCGCCCGCCGCCAAGGCTCCTGCCGTCGCACCGCCCAGGCCGGACGCGCCGCCCGTCACGATCGCCGCGGTCTCGCTGATCTGCATGCCCCGTCCCTTTCCTCGACACGTCCGCGGGAGAGGTTAACGGGTGCTCACCTCGGCGAGCCGGCGAGCGAGTCATGTCACAGCAGTTCCTCCGCCAGCAGGTCCATCAACAGGCCGTCGTGCCAGCCCCGGCCGTCGTTGTCGCGCTCGTAGCGCCGCATGAGGCCGACCGGACGGAAGCCGACCTTCTCGTAGCACCGGATGGCCGCCACGTTGTCCGCCGCCGGGTCGATGACCAGGCGGTGGTGGCCGCGCTCCTCGATGAGGTACTTCGACATCGTGCGCACCGTGTCCTCGCCGACGCCGCGGCCGTGTACCGCCGGGTCGATGAAGATGTCGATCGACGCGTGCCGGTACCCGGGGTCGTCCTCCTCGCCGTACTGGACCATCCCGCGCACCTCGTCGTCGACGAGCACCGCGAAGCACACCACCCCGTCCTCCCCGAGCGGCCAGCCCGGCTCGTCGCCGGCGTCACCCCAGCGGGCGTGGACCTCCGGCGTGCGCAGGATGCGCCGCAGCTCCGGGACGTGGGCCTCGGTGACGGGTACGAGAATGACGAGCTCGCCTTTCAGCACCCGCCAACGCTAACCCTCGCCGTCGGGGTGGCGTCCAGCGAAATTCAGCAGCAGCACCAGCGGCACGGCCGCGAGCAGGGCGAGGACGACGAACAGACCGGCGGCGGCGAGCAGCTCCATGCCTTCCACCTTGGCCAACGGACCGGTCAGCGCGCGTCCGCCATCGGTGCCGCTCCGCGGTCCGACCGGGGGATGACGTCGGTGACTCCGGGTAGTGTCGGGTGACGATCAGCGACGGCCCGGTGGGCAGATCTCGTCCAGTACCGCCAGGTCGTCCCCGGTCGGGTGCCACTGCGCGGCACCGGCGTTCGAGATCACCTGCTCCGGCGTGGTCGCGCCGGCGATCACCGAGCCGACCGGCTTCTGCGCCGCCAGCCAGCCGATCGCGACCGTCGCCATGCCGACGCCGCGCTCGTCGGCGAACGCGCGCAGCTTCTCGATCCGGTCCCACGGCGCGTCGGCGAGCAGCCGGGTCCGGCCGGCCAGCCGCGCGCTCGCCGGCGGCTCGACGTCGCGCTGGTACTTGCCGGTCAGTAAGCCGTTGGCCAGCGGGAAGTACGGCAGCACGCCGAGCCCGAATCGCTCGCATGCCGGCAGCACGTCGCGCTCGGCCTCGCGCTCGAGCAGCGAGTAGTGGTTCTCCGCGGCGATCGGCGCGAGCAGCTTGTGCGTCCGGGACAACCACACCGCGTCGGCCACCTGCCAGCCCGCGAGGTTGCAGACCCCGGCATAGCGGATCAGCCCCTCGCGCACGAGGTCGTCCAGCGCGCCCAGCGTCTCCTCGATCGGCGTGGTCGGATCCGCCCGGTGCAGCTGGTACAGGTCGATCCAGTCCGTGCCGAGGCGCCGCAGCGACGCCTCGACGGCCCGCTTGACGTAACGCCGCGAGCCCCGCGCGCCGAAGTCCGGCCCGTTCGCGCCCTGCATGTCCACGCCGAACTTGGTGGCGATCACCGCGTGGTCGCGCCGGCCGGACAGCGCCTGGCCCAGCAGCTCCTCGCTGCGCCCGCGGGGCGCGCCGTACACGTCGGCCACGTCGAAGAGGTTGACTCCCGCGTCGATCGCCGCGCCGATCAGCGCGCGGGAGCCGGCGAGGGACTCCGCCGCGGTCCCCGGCCGGCCGAGGTTGTTGCAGCCGAGCCCGACGACGCTGACGACCAGACCGGATTCTCCGAGGTGACGCAGTTCCACCGGAACAAACTACTAAGCCGACTGGCAGTGAACCAGCAACCAAATGGTGGGTATTCGCTGCTCTTCGCCGTCTTGCGGACACTATGGGACACGACACGTGCGTGTTCGGCCGGGCCACCATGTGTCTCGCGCGCGCGTGAGGCACGCTATGCCCATGAGCAGTGCACCTGACGCTGAGAAACCGTCGGCGGCGAGTTGGGTCGCCGACCACATCTCCAGCCAGGTCGGCAGGACCTTCGTGATCACTGGGGCGAACAGCGGACTGGGGTTGGCAACCGTGCGAGCCCTGACCGGCCTCGAGGCGAACGTGATCATGACGGTCCGCGACCGTGGCAAGGGGGAGCGGGCGCTGGACGAGCTGATGGCCGAGCGGCCTGACGCGCGGATCGAGCTCCGCACCCTCGACCTGGCCGATCTCGACTCCGTGCGCCAGTTCGCGGGCACGATCGGCGAGTTCGACGTGCTGATCAACAACGCGGGGGTGATGATGCCGCCGCACGGCCGTACCAAGCAGGGCTACGAGCTGCAGTTCGGCGTGAACCACCTCGGCCACTTCGCACTCACCGGCCTGCTGCTGGACCGGTTGTCGCGCAGCCAGGACGGGCGCGTGGTCACGGTGTCGTCCAACCTGCACAAGCGCGGCCGGATCCACTTCGACGACCTGCACGGCGAGCACGACTACGGCCGGAGCAAGTTCTACGCGCAGTCCAAGCTCGCCAACGTCGTGTTCGCGCTGGAGCTCAACCGGCGGGTGCGGTCCAACGGGATCCCGGTCCGCAGCGTGCTCGCGCACCCCGGCTACTCGGCGACGAACCTGCAGTCGGCCGGCCCGACCGGCGTCGCCAAGCTCCTCATGAAGGCGGGCAACCGGGTGTTCGCGCAGGACGCGGAGATGGGCGCGCTGCCGCAGCTGTACGCGGCGACGGGCGCGGACGTCGAGAGCGGGCAGTTCTACGGCCCGGACGGGCGCGGCGAGTCGAAGGGCTTCCCGACGCTCGTCGAGCCGCTCGACGACGCCCGGGACCGCGAGCTGGGCAAGCGCCTGTGGGACACCTCCGAGGAGCTGACCGGCGTGCCGATCCCGCTGGCGCCGTAGACCTCAGTTCCGCGACTTGGTCGGCTGGTCGTACAGCGCGGCGACCAGCCGCACGAGGAACACCACCGCGACGATTGCGACGATCACGATCTGGACCCACATGCGCGCCTCCGGGGGAATAGGTCGGTGCATGCGACGTGTCAGATGGTCGTCGCGTTTCGTCGAGCCCGCAGGAATTAGCATCAGGACACGCCGAACGTCTTCGTCCGTTCGGTCCAGCGGTGCGGCTTTCGCCAAGGCCGGGTTGCGCTGCGCGGCCGTGGCTATGCTGGCCCGGTGAGTGCCTCGACCGACGACATGAGAGCCGAGTCGTCGGGTTCGTTGCCGCCGGTCCACGAGTCCGAGCTGCCGACCGAGCACGCGCTCTACCGGCCCAGGCACGGCGAGCGGCAGCGGACCGCGCTCGTGTCGGCCGCGGTCTTCTTCTGCACGCCGCTGCTGCTGCTGGTGCTGGGCGTACGGCCGCCGGCGATCGAGAACCACGAGCTGGCGGCCTTTCCGACCCCGGGTGCCGGCTGGGGCCTGTTCACCGGGCTGAACCCCTGGGCGACCGACCACCTGCCGCTGCGTCCGCAGGCGCTGGACGTCGCGAACGCGGTCAGCCGCGGGCTCTTCGGCGAGCCGCCGCCGCTCGGTCAGGTGCCGGACCAGCAGCAGGAGGGGCCGGTCCCGGGCCCGGTCGCGCCGCCGCCCGATCCGAGCGACGCGGACCGCGAGCGGGTGCGCGAGGCCGGTTTCCCCCGGGTGATCGAGGGCAGCCAGGGCTGGCTGTACCTCGGCTACGACATGCTCGGCGCCTGCCTGCCGGAGAAGCCGCTCGACGACGTGATCAGCTCGCTGCGCCGGCTGCGCGACGCGGTCGAGTCCTCCGGGCGGCAGTTCGTGCTGGTCGTGGCGCCGGACAAGTCGACGATGGTGCCGAACCACCTGCCGACCGACTACGTCGGGCAGAAGTGCGCGAGCGAGGCACGGGACGCGTTCTGGCAGCGGGTGCTGGACGACGCCGGCGCCACGGACATCCGCCCGGCCCTGGAGCAGGCGGCCAGGACACGCGGCGCCCCCGTCTACTCCAAGGTGGACACGCACTGGAACTACGAGGGCGGCCTCGCGATGACCCGGCTGGTCGCCGAGGAGGTCGAGCCCGGCGTGACCGCGAGCTGGAAGGCCACCCCGGCGGACTCGATCGAGCGCGCCGGCGACCTGCCGCCGCTGCTCGGCCAGCAGGCCGAGTTCCCGATGCGGAGCTACGACCTGGCGCCCGACGGTCAGACGATCACCAGCCGCCAGATCGAGGAGGGCTTCCGCAAGCCGCTGGAGCTGGGCCAGGAGCAGGGCGAGGGCGTGGTGGGACCGTCGGTCGGCCTGGTCGCGGACTCCTTCACGCTGCTGGCGACGCCGTACCTGGCGGGCACGTTCGCGGACCTGACGGCCATCCACAGCGACACCGTCGGCGTGGACCCGGCGTCCATCGGGCCGCTGTTCGAGGACAAGGACGTGGTCGTCGTCGAGGCGGCGGAGCGCAGCCTGCTGGGCGGCATCAACCCGCTGCTGGACCCGCAGACCATCGACAAGATCGGCGACGAGCTGCGCCGCAACCCCCGCTGACCCCGGCCGCGCGAGCACGCTGCGAGTAGCTCCGCGACCGGGCCGCTGCCTACGTTCGGGATGAGCGAATGGGGCGGCGATGGTCGAGACCGGGCAGCACACCGAGGAGCTCGCCGAGTTCCCGATGCGGCGGACGTGTCCGTTCGACCCGCCGGCGCCGTACGCGACGATGCGTGCGGGCGGCGGCGCCACGAAGGTCCGGTTGCCGTCGGGCCAGGCGGCGTGGGTGCTCACCCGCATGGCCGACATCCGGGCCGTGCTCACCGACCGGCGGTTCAGCTCCGACCGCCTCCGCCCCGGATTCCCCTTCCTGGTCAAGGCTCCGCTGTCCGGGCCGCGGACGTTCAAGCCGTCCGTCGTCAACATGGACCCGCCCGAGCACACCCGGGTCCGCCGCCAGGTCGCGGGCGAGTACACGCCGCGCCGGGTCGCCCGGCTGCGGCCCCGGATCCAGGACATCGTCGACGAGCTCGTCGACGCGCTGCTGGCCGGCCCGAAACCGGCCGACCTGGTGCGCGGCCTGGCCCTCGCCGTGCCGACGCGGGTCATCTGCGAGCAGCTCGGCGTGCCCTACTCGGGCCACGACTTCTTCCAGCGCCACGGCCGCGCGCTGCTGTGCCGCGACACGACCCGCGAACGGCGGCAGGCGGCGGCCGACGCGCTGCAGGGCTACCTCCGCGACCTGGTCCACGCCAAGGCCGCCGACCCGGGTGACGACCTGCTGAGCCGCCAGGTGCGCGGGCAGCGCGAGGCAGGCGAGGCGGTCGACGTCGACGCGCTGGTGAGCCTCGCGGTGCTGCTCGTGGTGGCCGGCCACGAGACCCTCGCGAACATGATCTCCCTCGGCACCCTGTTCCTGCTGGAGCATCCCGAGCACCTGGCGGTGATCCAGGACGATCCCAGCGCGGTGCCGGCCGCCGTCGAGGAGCTGCTGCGCTACCTGACGGTCGCCGAGGTGGCCACGGCCAGGATCGCGGTCGAGGACGTCGCGCTCGCGGACGTCGTCGTCCGCGCCGGCGAGGGCGTGATCGGCCTGTGCCACGCGGGGAACCGGGACCCGGCGGCGTTCGCCAGCCCGGACGTGTTCGACATCGGCAGCGCCACCCGCCACCACCTGGCGTTCGGCTTCGGGCCGCACCAGTGCCTCGGCCTGCACCTGGCCCGCCTGGAGCTGGAGGTGGTGTTCGGGACGCTGTTCCGCCGCATCCCCGGCCTGCGCCTGGCCACACCGGCGGACAAGCTGCCCTTCAAGCACGACGCGTCGGTCTTCGGCCCCCACGAGCTGCCCGTCACCTGGTGACAGCGGTTGTCCACAGTCCACACACTTGTCCACAGCCGGCTCGCCGCCGGCGCTTTCCGTCGCCCGTCGCGAATAGACTGGAAATCGGGGGGCCCCCGCGGCCCGATGCGGGTGCGGGGGCCAGCGCCCGGCAGGCAAGCCCGGGTTCAGCCTCGGCGCAGGCTCCGGGCGGGCCCTAGCCTCGGCGCAGGAGCTTGCGGGCCACCTTGCCCAGCAGGCGGACCGGGGCGCTGACCTTCCACGACGTCGAGCCGCGCAGCTCGTCCAGTGCGTGGTGCGCGTTCGCCGAGACCTCTTGCGTGGCGGCCAGCGCGGCGCGGGTCGTGGCCAGGTCGTCCTCCAGCTTCGCGACCCAGCGTTCCTGCGTCTCGACCGTCTCCAGCGTCCGGTCCAGCGCGCGCACCGAGCCGGGTGGCAACAACAGCGGCCGCTCGTCCAGCGCGATGTGCGCCACCGACCGCATCGCGAACCACTCCTCCGCCGATGCGGCCTGTGCCGACGTGTTGTCCGTCCACTTGTTGTAGATGCACGTCATCCGCCGGGTGTCGTGCACGCCGCACGCCGACGCCGCGCGCACCAGGAACTGCCAGTCCTCGCACACGGTCAGCGCCTCGTCGAACTCGAAGCCCAGGTCGACCAGCGATCGCGGGAAGGCGAAGCAGTGGAACGGGGTCTCGTTCTGCCGGATGTGGCGCACCAGGTCGAACTCCGTGGCGTACGTGGGCGTGAGCGGGCCGACCGCCTGGTGCGCGGCGAGCTCGTCGTCCTTGCCGCGGCGGCGGCGCTGCTCCGCGGCCCACCACCGCACGACCATGCCCCGGTGCGCCTGCGCGCCCGTCCGGATGTTCTCCACCCAGTCGGCCGTCACGAGGTCGTCGTCGTCCAGGAAGACCAGGTACTCGCCGCGGGCCTCGCGCAGGCCGGCGTTCGCCGGCCGGCCGCGGGTGCCGCCGTCGCAGGGCACGACCCGCACGCGCTGCGCGATGTTGCCCTCGAACTCGTCCACGAGCGACCGGACCTCGCCGGCCCGCGTCGAGTCGTGGACGACCAGCACCACCTCGAAGTCGAGGCACGTCTGCGCGGCCAGGCAGCACAACACGTCCGTGAGCGTCTCCGGCCGCCGGCCCTGCGTGCGCAGCACGATGCTCACGAACGGCTCGTCCGTCGTCGCGTCGGCGGCCACCGCGCGCGGCGAACCCCGGTGGTAGCGGCGCACGAACTGGTTGATCGCGCCGTACCCGTCCGCCCCGTCGCGCAGCTGCGCCAGGAACCCGCCCAGGTTCGTCACCGGCTCGAACGCCGGGTGGCCCGCGCGGTGCTGGTCCGACTCGGGCAGGGGGAAGTCCAGCCGCGCCGACTCGTACCAGCCGGTGCCGGTCATGAGCTCGGTCAGCGTCCGGTCGGTGAAGAACCGCAGGTGCGTGCGGTCCAGCAGCCCCGAGTCCGTCGTCTCCCACTCGCCGGTCAGCAGGCGCAGCGCGATGTCGCGGTGCGCGATGTTCGGGATGCTCACGACGAGCTCGACGCCCGGGTGCGGGCCCGTGACCGCCGCCAGCGCGGTCAGCACCAGGCCGGGCTCCACGACGTGCTCGAGCACGTCCAGGCACAGGACCGCCGCGACGGGCCGGTCGCCGAGGATCCCGGTGAGGGTGTCCGCGAGTCCCGGCGCGGTCAGGTCCACCTGGTGCGCCTCGAACCCCTGGTCCGCGAGCTTCGCGACCGAGTCCGCGTCGACGTCCAGCCCGACGTACCGCGCACCCAGCGCCCGCAGCGGCGCGGCCACCGCCGCCGACCCGCAGCCGAGGTCCAGCACCAGCTTGTCGTGCAGGTCCGTGTCCCGCAGCAGCCGCACCGCGGCGCCGTACGGGCCGCGCTCGGTGAACTCGAACTCGTAGTTGCCCATCAGTACCGCCGCCGGCCGTACTCGCCGTCGATGAACTCGGCCACCCGGTCCGCGAGTGGCAGCGCCTCGGGCAGCTGCTCCTCGCGCCGCCGGCGCTCGAACTCCGCGACCGCGCGCCGCTGCTCGGTCGAGCCGTGCGCGGTCACCAGCTCGATCGTCTCCTCGACCACGTCGTCGCGGCCGTACCGGGTCGCGAGCAGCAGCCGGCCCAGCAGGCCCTGGTACAGCTCGATCTGCGTGGGCCGCACCGTCGCCGAGTCGACCAGCCGCTTGTCGTGGAACAGGACCGCGTTCGGCTGGTGCATGATCCGCCCGCCGGCCAGCCGCAGCCGCCAGCTCAGGTCCACGTCGTTGACGTACGACGGGAACGACTCCGCGTCGAAGCCCGCGGCCTCGCGGAACCACGGCGTGCGCACCAGCAGGCACGCGCCGCTCGCCCAGCTCTGCTCGCCGGTGACCGGGTCGAAGTGCTTCGGGTGCTCGCACGGGATCTGCCGCGCGTCGACCGCCGCGACCGTCGGGTCGCGCAGCGCCGACAGCAGCCGGCCCAGCATCCGCGGCGAGACGTAGCAGTCCGGGTTGAGGAACAGCAGCGCGTCCTCGGGCGCGTCCAGCGCGAGCGCGTTGCACCCCGCGCTGTGGCCCAGGTTGCGGCCGAAGAACGTGTAGTCGACCTGCGCGCGGTCCCCGGCCATCGTGCGCAGCGCGGCCAGGTCCGCGTCCTTGATCACCGGCCCGCCGGAGCAGTCGCCGATGCTGATCGTGACCGCGTTCGGCGCGACCGCCGGTTCCTCGCCGGCGCGCTCGACACCGCGCACCAGCGACCGCAGGCAGCGCCACATCTCGTCGAGCGCGTTCTCGTACAGCACGATCGCGACCCGGACCGACGTGGGCGTCGCGTTGTCCACCGACCGTGGGGCTACCGCGGCCACCGTCCCTGTCATCGAGCCTGGCTCACTCGGGCGGCGTGAGCTCGAGCTGGGCCTCGAGCGCGGCCTCGAACTGGCTGCGCGCCTTGGCCTTGTCCGGGTCGAAGGCCTCGACCCGGATCACGTTGTCGCCGTTGGTGTAGTGCGCCCGGTAGACGAACACGGTCCGGCTCGCGCTCTTCTGCGTCGAGGTGTAGACGTCCACGCCCTGCTGCGCCTGCGCCGGGACCTTCTTGAACCCGAACCGGCCCTGGTCGGTCGTGATGTCCTTGGCGAGCGCGGGCGGGTCGTTGGTGCCGAAGGACCACATGCTGAGCACGGTCGACTCGTTCACCACGACGACCGAGCGCGCCTCCTTCAACCCGGCCTGCTTGAGCAGCACGAGGTCCGGGGTGGGCAGCGCCTTGGACTTCTCCAGGTCCACGGCCGTGTAGGTCTTGCCGCCCGACGTGGTGCCCTCCGGCACGTACAGCGGGCCGAACGGCTCGGGCTTCTCCGAGGTGGGCGGCGGCTTCTTGGAGGTCTGCTCCTGCTGCTGGCCGCCCTGCGCGGTGCCGTCGTCCTTCTTCAGCACGGTCAGGTACAGCACGCCGCCCGCCACGATCAGCAGCAGCACGACCACACCGACGATCGCCCAGACCTTGCCGCGGCCGCTGGGCTTGTCGTTCTCGAACAGCTCCGAGCCCTGCGCCTGGTAGCCGGCCCACGGCGGAACCAGCTCCTCCTGGCCCTCCCACGGCGGCCCGCTCTGCTGCGGGCCCCAGCCACCCTGCTGCTGGGGCGGCGGGCCCGGCTGCTGCGGCCACTGCTGCTGCGGCATGCCGTGCGGCGGCGAGGCCGGCACCTTCGGCACGAACTGGGTCTGGTCGCCGAAGCTCGGGCCGGGGCCCTTCCGCGCAGTGTCGTTCATGTCGACGATCTGCGTGTTGTCCGACTCGTTGGACACGATCTGCGTCTTCTCCGCGTTCGAGGCGTTGGGCGCCTTGGCCGAGTTCGTCACGGCCTGCGTGCGATCCTCACCGGCCTGCTGCTGCGGCGGCGGTGGGTTCTGGCCGGGCCGCTCGGTCGTCCACTTGAACGGCGGCGGGAAGGCGTCCGAGCCGCGGTTGGGTGGGCCGCCCGGCGGCGGTCCACCCGCCGCGGGGACCGGTGCGCCGCCCGCGGGCGTCGGCGGGTTCGGCTGGCCGCCGCCCCCGGTCGCCACGGCAAGGATCCGCTCGCGTTCCCGCCGGTAGTCGTCCGCCGAGATCTGGCCAGATGCGAGCGCACCGTCTAGCTGGCTCAGCTCCTCCTGCCAGGTCACCTGACAGCCTCCTATACGAATGAGTCAGCAAAGGCGGACGAACGCCTGCCCCCGGACACGAGCGCCGGTGACTATCCTACTTTTCGTCTACCGTCCGCAAGGAGGGCGGGAGGGGGTGCGAATGGCCGGTCGGGGCGGCCACCAACCCGAAAGCCCTGCTCGAAGCGCCCCCAGCCGGGCGCCGGACGGCTTCGGCACGCTGCGACTAGTCATTGCCTGCGGCGTCATCGGCTTCCACGCGATGCCCATAACCGGTGACTATGACGGCTGGGGGTGGGGCCAGCACTGGTACCACTACGGCACGCTGACCGTCGCCGCGTTCATGGCCATGAGCGGCTTCTTCGTGATGAAGACGTGGGAGCGCGACCCGGCCCTCGTCCGCTACTGGACCCGGCGCCTGCTGCGGATCATGCCGGGGCTGCTCGCCGTGATCCTCGTCTCGGTCTTCGTCCTCGGGCCGCTCGTGACCACGAGCAGCGCGGCCGAGTACTTCGGTGACTCGCGCACGTGGTCGTTCATCTGGCGCAACCTGTTGCTCTTTCCGCAGCAGTACGACCTGCCCGGCGTGTTCGCCGACAACGCCTACCCGGTGGCGGTCAACGGCTCGCTGTGGTGCCTGCCGGTCGAGGTCCTCGGCTACGCGCTCGTGACGGTGGTGGGCCTGCTCGGCATCAACCGCAGGCGCTACCTCGTCTTCCTGATCGCGGTCCCGTTCGCGGCCCTGCTCGTGCTGCACGTCAACGGCCTGATCGGGCTGCCCGACACGATGCTGTCGCTGCTCACCGACCCGCTGCTGCAGTACCTCGCGATCTACGCGATGGGCATCGCGACCTGGCTCTACCGCGACCGGATCCCGCTGTCCTGGTGGGGCGTGCTCGCGGGCGTCGCAATCGAGTTCCTCGCCTACCCGAGCCCGGTCGCGGACATCACCCGCGCGATCACCGTGCCGTACGCGGTGCTGACCATCGGCACGAAGCTGCCGCGGTGGCTGTGCCTGCCGAACTGGCTGACCGTCGCGAGCTTCGGGGTCTTCCTGTACGGCTTCCCGGTGGAGCAGACGCTCGCCTGGCTCGGCGCGGACGAGCCGTGGCAGGTCATCGGCGCGGGCGTGCCGATCGCGGTGCTGCTGGGGCTGGCGTCCTGGCACCTGGTGGAGAAGCACGGCCTGCGGCTGCGGACCGCGCTGACCGACAGCCCGCCGCGGCCGGAGCAGCCCACCGAGAGGATCCCCGCGCTGCGGCTCAGCGAGGCTCCCACGATCGAGCTGCCCGCGTTCCGGCAAGTAACACCACAGGTATCGGGGCGTCCACCGACGAGGTAACGCACTCTCGCCCTACTGGGTGAAAAGGCCGCTTATGCTACGGCGCATGGCGACCGAGAGTGGCGCCCGAGACTCGGGGAACGACGCGGGCCGCAGAGGCGACGGCTACGGCACGTTGCGCCTGGTCTTCGCGTTCATCGTGGTCGCCGACCACGCCCCGGTGCTCACCGGGACCGGCAGCAGCTTCATGCCGGTCAAGTCCGGCATCGACCTCGGCGCGGTGTCGGTGGGCGCCTTCATGGGCCTGTCCGGCTACTTCATCATGCGCAGCTGGCACCGGGACCCGAACCTGTGGCGGTTCTGGGTGCGCCGGCTGCTGCGGATCATGCCCGGGCTGCTGGTCGTGCTGACGGCCTCGGCCCTGGTCCTCGGCACGCTCACCACGACGCTCGGCAAGCGGGAGTACCTCGGGCACCCGGCGACCTGGAGCTACATCGGCGACAACCTGCTGCTGTTCCCACAGCAGTACGTGCTGCCCGGCGTGTTCACCGGCAACCCGTACCCGGGCGCGGTGAACGGCTCGCTGTGGAGCCTGCCGGTCGAGGTGCTCGGCTACACGCTGATCGCCCTGCTGGGCCTGCTGATCACGTTCAGCCGCTACCGGTTCGTCATGGTCGTCTTCGCGCTGGCCATGGCCGCGCTGCTGCAGCGGATGGTGACCGGTCAGCTCGGGCTGCCGCAGGTGCTGCTGCTGGTGCCGACGTTCCCGCTGCTGCAGTACCTCGGCATGTACGCGGTGGGCGCGGCGATCTACCTCTACCGCGACCGGCTGCGGCTGTCGTGGTTCGGCGTGCTGCTGTGCGTCGGCGTGGACTTCGCGTTCTACTCGTCGGCGATGGTGGAGATCGTGCGGATCTTCACCCTGCCGTACCTGGTGATCGCGATCGGCCACCTGCTGCCGCGCCGGATCTGGCTGCCGAACTGGCTCACCGTCGCCAACTACGGCGTGTACCTCTACGGCTTCGTCGTCCTGCAGGTGCTGCTGTTCCTCGGCCTGCGCACGCCGTGGCTCGTCGCCCTGACCGCGGTGCCGATCGCGCTCGCGTGCGGGCTGGTCTCCTGGCACGTCGTGGAGAAGCAGGCGATGAAGCTGCGCCGCGTGCTCATCCGCCGCCGCGAACCCACCCGGACCCGGAGCGGGCCGCGGGTGCCGCGGCCACCGAACCGCCGACCGAGGAGCTGGCACCCGTCAGCGCCCCGCACCCGGCATCCGCGCGGAGCTAGCCGGGCAGCACCGCCAGGATCGTGTCGGCCACGGCCTCGAGCTCCTTGCGGAGATCGTCCGGGTTCGCGTCCCGCTGGGCCACGCCGAAGCGGACCGTGTACTTGCCGGTGGTGTAAACGACCCGGTACACGGTGGCGCCGCCGCCGGTCCACTCCAGCACGGGGATGCCGTCCCGCAGCTGCTCGCCCTCGGTGAACCCGGTGTCCTTGAGGTACTTGGTCTCCGCCGCGGCCAGGTTGCTCGCGGACTTCGCGTCCGGCGTGGTGAACACGAGCAGCGCGTTGCCGAACGTGCCGTGCGTCGAACCACGGAAGATCACGTCGGTGACGCCGTTGTCGTTGGCCGCCTTGACCTCCAGGGGCGCGATCTGCTTGAGCTGGCCGGCGCGGGCCGCGGTGATCGTGCCGCTGTTCTTGTCCGCGACGCCCGGCAGCGGCGCGACCGCGTCGCCGAGGTTCGACGGCACGTCCGCGCTCGGCGGCTGGGACGGCGGCTGGCTCGACGGCGGCTGGCTCTGCGGCTGCTGGCTGGCCGGCGGGTCCTGCGACGACTGGGCGGCGGGGGCGTCGTCGTTGCGGAAGGCCAGGTACCAGACCACCCCGCCGACGACCGCGAGCGCGACGATGATCGACAGCGCCATCGTGGCGGCGCGCCGGGTGTTGCTGTACGGCTTGGCGTCGGCGAAGACCTCCTCGCCGAGGACCTGGCCGGTCCACGGCGCCGGGGCGGGCAGCGGCGGCGCCTGCGGGATGGGGCGGTCGGCCGGGCGCGGCGGGAAGGTCGGGACCTTCTCGTCGTGGGCGTCCTCGGTGCGCTCCGCCGGCTGCTGGGCCGCCGCTTGCCCGGCCGCCTGCTGCTGGGCCGCTTGCTGCTGGGCCGCCTGCTGGGCCGCGCGTTGCTGGGCCGCCTGCTGCTGGGCCGCTTGCTGTTGAGCCGCTTGTTGCTGAGCCGCTTGTTGCTGGGCCGCCTGGCGGGCCGAGTCGGCGGTCTGAACCGTGTCGGCCTCGACGGTCGCGGTCCGGTCCGGGTCGTCCGAGGGCGCCAGGGCGTGCGAGACGGGCGCGATGGTCGGCTCGTTGTGGGCGGCGTTCTGGCTGCCGGTCTGGCCGACCGGCGACGCCTTGCCCTGCGCGACGTTCTCCTCGACGACGACCGTGGTGTCGGCGACGACCTGGGTGTCCTCGGCGTCCGGCGAGGTCTGGGCGGGCAGCGGCACGGAGACGGGCGCGGCGGGCACGGGTGGCGCGGCGGGCGGGCGCGCCGGAGCGGCAGGGGGAGCGGACATGGCAGGAGGTGGCGGGGCTGGTTCGGGCGTGACCTCGGGCCGGGCGGCGGACCACAGGGAGCCCCGGCCCTGCGCTGGTGCGGAGGCCTCGGCGAGTAGCTCGTCGCGCATGCGCCGGTACTCTTGCGCGGAGATTTCGCCCTCGGAGAGTTGCTTGTCGAGCCTCCGCAGCTCGTCCTGCCAATCCATGTGCGTACTCCTGTGTCGGGTGCCCTCGACGTAACAGGATGCCGCACGACGCGGAAGGAACTGATCGCAGTCGCAATGTCTCTCGAAAAGAGCGCCGAAAAGATCGACGGCGAGCTCCGCGACCGGTATCTCGAGCTGCTCAAGCGGACGTTGACGAACACGATCTACGAGGACCCCAACGAGGCCTCCTGGGGACCGGACGGGTTCGACCCGCAGGCCCGCCGCGAGGGGGCGGACTGGCCGCGCGCCGCGCACACGATGATCGGCCGCAAGCGGCTGGACAACCTGGACGAATGCGTCCGCGCGGTGCTCGCCGACGACGTGCCCGGCGACCTCGTGGAGACCGGCGTGTGGCGCGGCGGCGCGTCGATCCTGATGCGCGGCGTGCTGGCCGCCCACGGCGACACCACGCGCACGGTGTGGGTCGCCGACTCGTTCGCGGGCCTGCCCCCGCCGGACGCCGAGCACTACCCGGCCGACGCGGGTGACCAGCACCACGAGGTCCCCTTCCTCGCGGTGCCGCTGGCGCAGGTCCGCGCCAACTTCGCGAAGTACGACCTGCTCGACGACCAGGTCCGCTTCCTGCCGGGCTGGTTCCGGGACACGCTGCCCGCCGCGCCCATCGAGCGCCTGGCCGTGCTGCGCCTGGACGGCGACATGTACGAGTCGACCTGGGACGCGCTGACCGCCCTGGCCCCGAAGGTCTCCCCGGGCGGCTTCGTGATCGTCGACGACTACCACGCGGTCCCCGGCTGCAAGCAGGCCGTGGACGACTACCGCGCCGCGCTCGCCATCGACGCCCCGATGCGGACGATCGACTGGGCAGGCGTCTTCTGGCAGGTGCCCTGACCTGGCCGTTTCGAAACTGGGGAATGTGCACATGGGCTTTGCCGTATAGCCGGCGGCGGTGGACGAGCTGGCGGTGCTGAACGGCCGCGCTCGCGACGACACGACCGCGGCCAGGACCTATCTCGGCAGGATGGCGCACTTCGAGGGCGGCGAGGGAGTGCTCAACGTCTGCCTCGCCGGCCACCAGGAGGCGTACCGGTCGCTGTCCGACTGGCTCGCCAAGGTGGCCGATCCGACGACACACCCAAGCCGGCCGACCTCGCCGAGCTGCTCGCCATGACCGAGGGAACCAGGTACGAGGCGATCGCCCGCGACGAGCGGGAGCTCGAACGGCAGCTGATCGAGGAGATGCGCGCACGAGCCCGGACCCGATGACCCGGGAGATCGGCGCCGGGCTCGCGGACGGCTCGATGACCTGGCGCACGGTGGCGACGAGCGCGCCCCGCGCCGACGACGAGCCCTACTCCGGCAACGTCCTCAAGAGGCGCAAGTGAGGGCGCTCGCCGGCGTCGGCGCCGGGCTGCTCCTGCTGGCCGGTTGTGCGAGCGGGCCCGGCGAGGCCGCCGAGCTGACCGCCGAGACGATCAGCTAGGTGTTCGGCTAGGCCTCGGCGGGCGTGTCGGCGGGCTGCTCCGCCGGCTGGCGCCTGGCGCGGCGGGCGCGGACGAGGCCGTACCGCAGGGCCAGCAGGATGTCCGCGAGCGTGTGGACCACGCGCAGGATCAGGCTGACCGTCGTCGCGGCGGCCACGCCCAGCAGCGGTGTCAGCGCGAGGATCAGCACCGCCTCGCGCGCGCCCACGCCGGCCGGTGCGATGAACACCACCAGGCCCACGATCCAGCCGAGCGCGAACGCCCCCGTGCACACGACCAGCAGCTGCACCACCGAGTCCGTGAACGGGGCCGCCAGCAGGTAGCCCGCCAGCCCGTACGCGACCCACGCCGGCAGCATCCACGCCAGCGGGCGCACCAGGTCCCGCCACCGCAGCACCGGCGGCTCGACCCCCGACCGGCCCGCGAGCTTGCGGGCCAGCAGGTTGATCACCTTCGGGTGCAGCAGCACGAACGCCAGCGGGATGCACGCGCCCGCCCAGCCGAACCGGCTCACCAGGGCCGGCTGGCTGATCAGCAGCAGCGCGCCGACGAGCACCGAGGTCACCGCGTGCACCACGAGGAACACCGAACCCGCGAGCAGCGCCAGCCCGCCGGGCACGCCGTGCTCGCGCGCGAAGCGCATCTGCGCGAGGAACGGCCAGATCGACCCCGGCAGGTACTTGCCCACCTGCGCCGGGAAGAAGATCTGCCGCGCCGCGCTCGACGACACCGACGAACCCAGCGCGGACAGGCAGTACTTCCACACCTCGGCCGTCGCCAGCAGCCCCGCGACCACGCACACCAGCGCCAGCACCATGCGCCACCACGCGATCCGGCCGGCCGCCGCGAGGACCTCCGGCAGCTCGCCGCGCAGCGCCCAGCCCGCGATCCCCACGGCGACCACCACGAACCCGATCGCCAGCAGGTCCGCCAGCCGGCTCGTCCGCGGTGGCCGTGGGTCACTCACGCCAGATCAGTCCCGTCGTCGTCGGGTACGGCAGCGTCGGCGTCGCGCCCTTGAGCAGCTCGAAGCGCAGGCCCGGCATCGCGGAGATGACCTCCCAGTACCGCTTGCGCTTGAGGTTGTCGAACACGACCACGCCACCGTCGGCGAGGTGGTCCAGTGCCCGGCGGAACGCGTCCACCCGCGCGCGGCCGTCCACGACGATCACGTCGAAGAGCCCGCCCACCCGGTCGATCGTGGCCACGTACTCGGCGAAGTCGAGGTCGGTGTGCCCCGCCCGGCCCGAGCGCACGACGGTCTGCGCGGTCGCGGGCGTCGCCGGCACCGCGTGCAGCTTCACGCCCGGGGTGTCACCCAGCAGCTCGCGCACGAACTCGACCCACTGCGTGTCGTGCTCGACGCTGTCCACCTGCCCGGCCCGCTTGGCGAGCCACGCCGTGCTCGCGCCCGCGCCGTACTCGAAGACGCGCGCGTCCGGCCGGCCGGCGAGGAACTCCTCGACCCGGCCCATCGCGGGGTAGCTCCACCAGGCCAGGTCCATCCGGGCCATGTCGGGCGCGTCGAAGATCGAGAACAGCGTCCGCGCGTGCCGCGCCTTCGGCGAGTCGCTGCGCTCCAGCTTCGCCAGCAGACCGGTCTTGTCGGCCGCCTTGCGGATCGTCTTCACGCCCGAGACGTAGGCGCCCTTGAGGCCGCTCATTTCGCCACCGCCGAGGGTGCCGGCTCGACCGCGTCCGCGGGTTCGAGCGTCTTCGTCCGTTCGCCGATCAGGTCGGTCGCCTCGCGCCGGTTCGCGGTGCGGTGCAGGACGATCTCGGCGATCAGGCCGATCGAGATCATCTGCACGCCCAGGATCACGAGCAGGATGCCGAGCATCAGCAGCGGCCGGTCGCCGATCGCCTCGCCGCCGAAGATCTTCGCGATCGTCAGGTACGCCAGCACGACGAACCCGAGCAGGCCCGACGCGAGCCCGAGCCCGCCGAACAGGTGCGCCGGGCGCCGGCCGTACTTGGTGATCGTCATGACCGTCAGCAGGTCGATCGCGCCGCGCACGTAGCGCTCGAGGCCGTACTTCGAGCTGCCGTGCTCACGCGCCCGGTGGTTGACCGCGAGCTCGCGCACCTGGTAGCCGTGCTGGTGGGCGAGCGCGGGGATGTAGCGATGCAGCTCGCCGTAGAGCGGCACCCGCCGGTACACCTCGGTCCGCGCGGCCTTGAGCCCGCAGTTGTGGTCGTTGAGCTTCAGGCCGGTGATCACGCCGGTCATCTTGTTGAAGAACTTCGACGGGATCCGCTTGCCCAGCGGGTCCTTGCGATCGGCCTTGTGGCCCGACACGAGGTCGGCGCCGTCGTCGAGCTCGGCGAGCAGCCGCGGCACCTCGGCCGGGTCGTCCTGCAGGTCGGCGTCCATCGTCACGACCCGCTCGCCGCGCGCCTCGTCGACGGCCGCGGCCAGCGCCGCCGCCTTGCCGAAGTTGCGCCGCAGCCGCAGGGCACGCACGCGCTCGTCGGCGGCCGCGAGCTCCTGCATGACGGTCCAGCTCGTGTCCACGCTGCCGTCGTCGACGAAGATCACTTCGTACTCGACCTCGGGCAGCGTCTCGAACGCCTTGTCGATCTCGGCCACCAGGGTGGCCAGCGTCGCCTCTTCGTCCTTGACCGGGATCAGGACGCTGACCTGCACATCTGGCACGGTTTCTATGCTCACTACTCGTCTCCGGTGTCGCTGACCTTGGCGGGAAGCCACCGCATGGCGCCGCTTGTATAGACGACCACGATGCGTGTCTCGTCGGTGACCGGTCCGATGGCCCTGAAGCCTACGTCGGGCGGTAGACCCCAGTACTTCGCGGTGACCTCGCTGCGCACGAGCCTGCTCACGCCACCGCCGACGACCTTGCCGTCGCCGTCCACCACCAGGGTGCACCGCACCTGGTCGCTGTCCTGGCGCATGCCGCCGGTGGCCCAGCCGACGATCAGCGAGGCCTCCCCGCGCGGCTGGACCGTCTCGATGAGACCGGACGGGAGGTCGGGGCTGCGCGGGCCGGGCTGGGGGAGCGCGGCCGTCTTGTCGAGGTCGATCGTCGAGCCCAGCTCCGGGCCGCCGCAGCCGAGCGAGAACGTCCCGTTGAGCGGGTACGCGTGCAGCGCCTCGAGCTTCGGCTGCAGCTGGTCCTCCTTGGGCAGCACCGGGCCCAGCACGTCGCCGAACCCGGAGGCGATCGCGACGCCCTCGATGGGGTGCTCCTTGATCTGCGCGTGCAGCAGCGCGGCGGTCGGCACGCCGAGCGTGAAGCCGACGACGCCGAGCCCCACCGCGGTGATCGCGATCTTCTGCGCGTTGCGCCGCACGCCCTTGTAGAGCACCACGGACATGATCACGAGCAGCGGGATCGACACCATGACGGCGAGCGAGGAGTACCGGCTGGTGAGCCCGAAGTCGGTGCCGAAGTCGACCCGCGCGGTGGCGATCATGCCGCAGGCGAGCACGCCGTAGACCGCGAGCGCCCACCAGAAGCGCAGCCGCGGGTCGCGGGCGGTCCTGTTGGTCGTCAGCACGGCGAGCACGATCAGGATCAGCATGCCGGCGATCACCGCGACGCCGGCGTTGTCGGCCGTCCACATCTTCCCGACGATCGTCAGGAACGTGTACAGCAGCGAGCCGATGTCGTTGGTGGGCGCACCGCCGACCCAGGTGGCGGGCTTGAGGATGTACCAGACGCCGATCAGCACGGCGCCGACGCCGATCGGGATCAGCCGGGTGCGCCAGCGTTCCTTGTACAGCGCGGCGAGCACGGCGAGGGCGGGCCAGAGCGCGAACGCGGTGCCGTAGGAGGCGGTCGCGAGGACGCCGACGACCCAGGCGGCCCGCCACTTCTGCCGGCCGGCGAGCACGAGCGAGGCGACGACGAGCAGGTTCGCGGTGAGCCATGCGGAGCCGCTCATGGAGCGGACGTACATGTGCAGGCCCTGCAGGCTGAACACGAGCGCGGACGCGCCGACCACCAGCCCGGCCCGCACGACCGGCGGCAGCGTCTTCGGCAGCGCCGCCCGCATCAGCAGCACGGTCGCCGCCGCGATCACGATCACGAGGTAGCCGAGCACCCGGTTGTCGCCGTCCGCGAGCCGCGCGTCGAGCCAGTACAGCAGCGACGGGATCATCAGCGGGTGCTCGTTCTGCGGCGTGAAGATGCCGCCGAGGCGGAACGAGCCGTCCGGGTTGGTGATGCGGATCAGCACGTACCAGTAGTCGAGCCACTGCAGCTTCCCGGACCGCGACACCTCGAGGACGATCGCGAGCGGCGGGACCAGCGCGAGGAGCTCGACGAGCCGGGCGATCACGGGATCGGTCAGCCGGCGGCGCAACCCGGCGGCGATGGCACCGGCCCGCGCGTCGAGTCTGCTGGCGCCGTCACCGTCCCCGGAGTCCGGTTCGCGCGGCGGATCCTCCTCCGGATCCTTCTTCAAGACCGTGCTCGTCACGCCAATACCATGTCAAAGCCGGGTTCACCACCGACGCGCGGCCTAGTGGTCGCGGTTCCTGGTGCCGTCCTGCCACGCCATGGGGAAGTTGTCACCACGTCTGTGCGTTGACGCTTGTGCGAGGCAGGGAGAGAGTGGAGGAATGGGATTGTTCGGGTTTGAGAAGGTGCGGATGGTCGACGCGGCGCAGGCGTTGCCGGGCCGGCCCGACCGGATGCCGGTGGCGGGCGCGCACGCGGTGTTCACCGACCGGCCGATCGCCCCGCCGTTCCCCGAAGGGCTGGCGACCGCGGTGTTCGGCCTGGGTTGCTTCTGGGGCGCCGAGCGGCTGTTCTGGCAGACGCCGGGCGTCTACACGACCGCCGTGGGGTACGCGGGCGGCTACACGCCGAACCCCACGTACGAGGAGGTGTGCAGCGGCCAGACCGGGCACGCCGAGGTGGTCCTGGTCGTCTACGACCCGAACCAGATCTCCTTCGACGGGCTGCTGAAGGTGTTCTGGGAGGGCCACGACCCGACGCAGGGCATGCGCCAGGGCAACGACCGGGGCACGCAGTACCGGTCGTCGGTGTACTACACCGACGAGGCGCAGCGCGCGGCCGTCGAGGAGAGCCGCAAGTCCTACCAGGCGGCCCTGACCCGCGGCGGCCACGGCGAGATCAGCACGGAGGTCGCCCCGCTCGGCGAGTTCTACTACGCGGAGGGCTACCACCAGCAGTACCTGTCCGACGCCAAGAACCCGAACGGCTACTGCGGCCTGGGCGGCACCGGCGTGAGCTGCCCGATCGGCCTGACCACCAACGAGTCCTGACCAAGCGAATGGCCCCGCCTCCCCGAGGCGGGGCCATTCGATATCGCAGAACGTCCGCTGGTTCGTGCGTGGCTGGCCTCGCTGGGTCCGGCCGAGCCCGCACCGTGGGGGTCTGGGGGCTCGGCCCCCAGAACAAGAGGCGAGCGACGAGGCCCGCGCTCTCCGCGGGCACCCGTCGCCCATCGCGAGCGGACGACGGGACTCGAACCCGCGACCCTCACCTTGGCAAGGTGATGCGCTACCAGCTGCGCTACGTCCGCATGCAGTGCTCGGCGAGTTTAGCGGAAGAGGAGGCGGGGTATCCGCCGGAGGCTGGTGTGAATTCAGACGTCGGGACGTTGGGCCGTTCGGACCAATACGTTCGTATGTATCACCTTCACGTTCTTAACGTTTGCCGTACACACGAACCGCGCTGTGGCATGTTGAGCCAGATTCCCGTGGCGGCCGGGAGGAGGTGCCGGGTTACATGACCGGCGACGCTCCGAGATTATCCGGAGCACACAGGCTGGAGTCCGGGGCGGAGACAGGGGACGCGGAGGATCGGGCACTGCTCGAGCGCCTCCGGGCTGGTGAGGACGCGGCGTTCGGCCAGCTGTTCTCCCGTCATTCCGCTGCCGTCTTCCGGCTCGCGATCGGCCTCGTGACCGACCGGGCGGAGGCCGAGGATCTCACCGCCGAAGCCTTCTTCCGCGTGCTGCAGGCCATTCGCCGCGGCTCCGGACCGGTCGACAACGTCCGCGGCTACCTGCTGATCGTCGCCCGCCGGGTGGCGTGGGAGTGGAGCCTGCGCCGCAAGGACGTCCCGGTCAGCGACGAGGAGCTGACCCACCGCACGCCGTCGGACCCGGACACCTCCGGCCAGTTCACCGAGCGCAACCTGATCCGCCGCGCGTTCACCAGCCTCCCGGAACGCTGGCGCAACGTCCTCTGGAAGATGGAGGTCGAGGGCGAGCGCCCGGCCGCGGTCGCCACCAACTTCGGCCTCAGCCCCAACGCCACCGCCGCCCTCGCCCGCCGCGCCCGCCAGGGGCTGCGCGCCGCCTACCTGCAGGCGCACCTGGCCGCCGACCGCAGCTCCACCGGCTGCCGCTCGGTGCTCGAGAAGCTGGGCGCCTACACCGCGGGCAGCACGTCCGGCATCGAGCGCCGCCGCATCCGCGCGCACCTCGCCGCGTGCGCGTCCTGCACCACGATGTACGCCGAGTTGCGCGAGGTGTGCTCCGGGCTCCGCGCGCACGCCGGCCTGTCCGCCGCCCCGGCGATACTCGCGGGCGCGGCCGCCGCGGGCGGGTTCGGCTCGATGCTCAAGGGCCTGCTCGCCAGCACGAAGATCCAGATCGGCATCGCGGCCGGCTCGGCCGCCACGGTCGGGCTGCTGGGGTTCGTCGTCGCGCCGTGGAGCGGTGGCGGCGACTCCGCACCGCTCGACCTGGCCGGCAAGGGCGGCGTCGAGCTCGAGGTCACCCAGCAGCGGCCGGCGCCGCCGCACACCTCGCTGCGCGTCACCACGGGGGAGCTCACCACCGAGGCGAACGTCCCGGAGCAGCCAGCCGCCGACCCGGCCGAGGCCGTGACGCCGACGTCGGCGCGCCCGCCCGCCCGGCGGCCCACGGCCGGCGGCGCGCGGACCGGCCAGCCGATGATGAGCGAGGAGGCGCCGTTCGACGAGAGCGCCCCGATCGTCTACCGGGAGACCACGGTCGAGCGGCACACCACGACCTACGAGGACCACGTGGTGGTCTACGAGACGACCACGGTCTACGAGGTCAACTCGCGCAACCAGTCCCGGACCCGGACCGAGACCACCAGCTACACCCAGCAGCAATCGCCGTCGCAACCCCCGTCCAGCGGAGCGCAGACAGCCCGAACGGTCGAACCTACCGCGTCCCCCGCTGCGCCGAACGGGCCCTGACAGGTGCACGGAGCCAGCGGGTTAGGTCATCATTAGTGCGATATCCCGACCAGCTCCGGAGCCGGGAGGCCTTACATGACGCGCGTGGTGCGCGGCGCTGATGGACGACAGTGGACCGTGCGTAGCCAGCTGGAATGGCGCTCGCCGGCCACGTCGGACGACTTCGAGCACGACGTGAGCGTGGGGAACGCGGCGGCCATCATGCTGCTGATCCTCGTGCTCACCCTCGGCACGATCCTGATCGTGTGGACGCCCGACGACGTCGTGGTGCCGCTGTGGGTCGTGCTGCTCATCCTGCTGCTCATCCTGTTCTTCCCGACGCGGTGGGCCCTGCGCCGGCCGTGGACCGTGGTCGCGGAGACCGGCGACAACGGGGAGAACGAGCCGGTCGAGAGATGGGTCGGCGTCGTGCGCGGCGTGTTCACCGTGCGGCAGCAGGTCAACCGCGTGGCGAAGAGCATCGCCGTCGACTCGGTGCCGGGGATCGAAGGTCCGCTACAACCCGTGGCGTAATCGCCGGAATCCGGCAAGACTGGCGGGGTGCCTGAACTTCCCGAGGTGGAGGCGCTCGCCCAGCACATCCGCGAGCACGGCGTCGGCCGCAGCGTGGCCAGGGTCGACGTCGCGTCGCTGTCCGTGCTCAAGACGGTCACCCCGCCGTGGACCGAGCTGCACGGCCGGGCCGTCACCGCGACGGGCCGGCACGGCAAGTTCCTCGATATGGACTGCGACGGCCTGCACCTGATCGTCCACCTCGCCCGCGCGGGCTGGCTGCGCTGGGCGGAGACGCTCGGCGCGGCACCGCCGCGCCCGGGCGGCAAGGGCCCGCTCGCCTTCCGCGTGCACCTCGGCCCGCCCGGCCAGGGGCCGGGCTTCGACCTGACCGAGGCCGGCACGAAGAAGGGCCTGGCGGTGTGGATCGTCGCGGACCCGAAGGAGGTGCCGGGCATCGCCGCGCTGGGCCCGGACGCGCTCGCGGTGACCCGCGACGAGTTCGCCGGCGTGCTCGCCGGCCGCACCGAGCGGCTGAAGACGGTGCTGACCACGCAGAAGATCCTCGCGGGCGTCGGCAACGCGTACTCCGACGAGATCATGCACACCGCGAAGCTCTCGCCGTACGCGACGGCGGGCCGGCTCACCGGCGCGCAGGTCGACGAGCTGTACGCGGCGCTGCGCACCGTGCTCAACGACGCGGTCGGCCGGTCGGTCGGCCAGCACGCGGCGCTGCTCAAGGGTGAGAAGCGGTCGGGACTGCGGGTGCACGCGCGGACCGGCATGCCGTGCCCGGTCTGCGGCGACCTGGTGCGCGAGGTCTCGTTCGCGGACAAGGCGTTCCAGTACTGCCCGACGTGCCAGACCGGTGGCAAACCGCTCGCGGACCGGCGGATGTCGCGCCTGCTCAAGTAGGGCTCGCTTGCTTCGCACCGGCAACTCGGTCGAGCATTGACGGGTGACCGACCTGCTGTCCGACATTTTCAACGAGCGCGCGCTCGTCGGCGCGCTTGCCATGCTCGTGGTCGGCGGCCTGTTCGCGCTGATCATCCGGCGGCGCAAGTCCGAGGGTTCGGTCGACGACGCCGTGCTCGACGCGGTGCAGCGCCTGTCCCAGGCCGCGCCGGCGATGCGCGGCGGGCTGACCGAGGAGGCGGCGGACCAGGCGGTCTCGCACCTGGTCGAGATGCTCAAGTGCGTCGCGATCGGCATCACCGACGCGGACGGGCGGCTGCTGTCCTGGGACGGCGGCGCCAACGAGCACTACCGGCACCTGATCCCCACCATCGACGTCGCGATCCGCAAGGCGCAGCGCGCGGCCATCCCGCACACGAACCTCAAGTGCAACCAGCGCGGCCGCTGCCCGATGCGCATCGCGGTGATCGTCCCGCTGATCCCGGACGGCCAGGTCGAGGGCACGCTGATCGTGGTCGGCGGGGTGAGCTCGAAGCGCCTGATCCGCGCTGCGGACGAGGTCGCGAAGTTCGTCTCGATCCAGCTGGAGCTGGCGAAGCTGGACGAGTCGAAGCAGGCCCTGGCGAAGGCCGAGGTGCGGATGCTGCGCGCGCAGATCTCGCCGCACTTCCTCTACAACGCGCTGAACTCGATCTCCTCGCTCATCCGCACCGACCCCGAGCGCGCGCGCGAGCTGCTGCAGGAGTTCGCCGACTTCACCAGGTACTCGTTCCGGACGTCGGGCCAGTTCACGACCCTCGCCGAGGAACTGCGCAACATCGACCGCTACCTGACCATCCAGGCGCAGCGCTACGCGGACCGGTTGAACGTGCGCATCAAGATCGCTCCCGAGGTGCTGCACGTGGTCGTCCCGTTCCTGGTGCTGCAGCCCCTGGTGGAGAACGCCGTGCAGCACGGGATCTCCCCGAAACCCGGCGGCGGCACGGTCACCGTGGTGGCGCAGGACAACGGGAACGAGGCCCTGATCAGCGTGGAGGACGACGGCGTCGGCATGGACGCCGACCGCCTGTTCGCCGACCTGCGCGACGCCCACAAGACGGGCTCGCACGTCGGCATCGGCAACATCAACCAGCGCATGCGCTCGGTCTTCGGCGACGAGTACGCCCTGATGGCGGAGACCGCCCCGGGCGCGGGCATGAAGGTGATCCTCCGCGTCCCGAAGTTCTTCCCCGGCGTACGCCCCGACCTGCCCAAATACGGAACCGAGGAAACCGAGGCCACCGATTCGACCGCCCCGGGCGCGGTCAGCCGGGCACGCTGAACGCGCCCGGCCGGGTCAGCGCCGGCTCGGTCGCGCGCCTGCCGCGAATGCCCCGCTCGGCTCACCGGCCGGATACCCGATCACGCATAGGGTGAGTGCATGAGCGTCACCGACAAGCTCGCAGCGAAGCTCCCGAGAGGCCGCGGCGCCGGCGGTCCCGTGGTGGCCGTCGTCAAGCTGCACGGCGTGATCACGCCGACGCCCTCCCCGCTGGCGCGCGGCACCATCAACATCAACACCGTCGAGTCCGCGCTGACCCGGGCCTTCGACCACGAGCGCCTCAAGGCGGTGGCGCTCGCGATCAACTCGCCCGGTGGCGCGCCGACCCAGTCCGCCCTCGTCGGTGAGCGGGTCCGCGAGCTCGCGGACCGCAAGCGGGTGCCCGTGCTCGCGTTCTGCGAGGACGTCGCCGCCTCCGGCGGGTACTGGCTCGCCTGCGCCGCCGACGAGATCTACGCCCACTCCTCCTCGCTGGTCGGCTCCATCGGCGTCGTCAGCGCCGGCTTCGGGCTCAACGGCCTGCTCGAGCGGGTCGGCGTCGAGCGTCGCGTCTACACCGCCGGCGCCCACAAGGTCCGCCTCGACCCCTTCCGCCCGGAGAAGGACGAGGACGTCGAGTGGCTCAAGGGCCTGCAGACCCAGCTCCACGACCAGTTCGTCGGCTGGGTCAAGCAACGCCGCGGCGACCGCCTCGCCAGCGACGACGACCTGTTCACCGGCGAGGTCTGGACCGGCGCCCGGGCCGTGGAGCTCGGGCTCGTCGACGGCGTCGGCAACCTGCGTGAGGTCATCGCCGAGCGCTACCCGGACGCCGACATCAGCATCGCCGAGCCGAAGCGGCCGCTGCTCGCCCGGCTCGGCCTGGGCGGGGCGGCGGCGGGGCTGTCCGGAGCCGACCGGGTCATGGGCGCGCTCGAGGCGCTCGAGGTGCGCGCGGCCTGGTCCCGGTTCGGGATGTGAGAGTCGTGCGCAGGGTTGTGTTCGACCCGCACAATCGGCCGCACGATCACCCGGCCGGGGTAAGCAGGGGGTAGGCCATGGACAACAGGTTCTCCCGATCGGCAAGATGCACCTCACCGTGACTTCCTCAACCAACAGCCCGGGTCTCGTCGTTCTAGCCGTTGACGACGAGAAGGACGGCATGGACCTCATGCTCGAACGGCTCGACGCGAACCGGTTCGTGCGCCGGGTCATCCCGGCGTTCGACGCCACCGAGGCGCTGCGCCAGCTCGCCGGCGACGATCCCGAGCTGAACTCCAGACGCAACTCCGGCCGCCCGATCGTCGACGCGGTCTTCTCCGACCTCAAGATGCCCGGCCTGACCGGCATGGAGATGGCCAAGGTCCTGGCCGGCTTCAAGCCGTCCCCGGTCCTGGTCTTCATCACCGGCCACGGCGAGGGCAACGACGCGGTCGAGGCGTTCGAGCTCGGTGCCGTCGACTTCATCCCGAAGCCGTGCGACCAGCCCCGCATGGACCGCGCCGTGCAGCGCGTGATCTCCAAGCTCCGCGGCGACGGCATCACCGGCGAGCAGACCGGCGCCGCGCCCGGCCCCGAGCCGAGCGACGAGGAGGTCATCCCCGTCGAGCTCGCCGGCACGACCAAGCTGATCCCGCGCAGCGCGGTCCGCTGGGTCGAGGCGCAGGGCGACTACGCGCGGCTGTTCACCGCCGAGGGCTCGCACCTGGTCCGCATCCCGCTGGCCCAGCTCGAGGAGCGCTGGGAGAAGGCCGGCTTCGTGCGCATCCACCGCTCGTACCTGGTGCCCATCAACCTGATCACCGAGCTGCAGCTCGGCGGCAACGGCTACCACGTGGTGATCGGCGAGGAGGAGCGCAAGCTCCCGGTCAGCCGCCGGCACACGCGTGAGCTGAAGGACCGCATCACCCGGCGCGGAGGCGTATGAGCGAGTGAGCAAACACGCCGCCGGTCCCCCCGACAAGCCGTACAAGGACCCCCCGACGAAGCCCCGCCGCAAGCGCGTAGTCCTGGCCGACTCGCGCGCGCCGGTGACCGTGCTGCGCACGGTGGTCGAGCTCGAGGAGCAGACCAGCTACGGCGAGGAGCTCGTGAGCCAGTTCGTCCGCCACCAGCTCCGCACGTCGGTGGGCCTGTGGGCCCTAGCCGTCGGCACGCTCGCCCTCGTCCCCGCCGTGTTCTTCCTCCTGCCCCAGCTCGCCGAGATCAACTTCGCCGGGGTTCGCCTGCCGTGGCTGGTCATCGGCATCCTGCCCTTCCCGTTGTTGTTCGGCGTCGGCTACTGGTACAACCGGGTGGCCGAGCGACAGGAACAGGCCTTCGTCGCGATGGTGGAGAAGTAGCCGGCTGTCGTTAGGACCCCATCGGTGGACGCAAAGGTTTGGGCGCTTGCCGGGATCCTGCTCGTCACCGTCGCGACGTTCTACCTCGGTTACCGCTCCTCGCGTACCGCCAACACCACGCAGGACTTCCTCGTCGCCCGCCGCACCGTGCGCTCGCGCCGCAACGCGGCCGCCGTGTCCGGCGAGTACCTCTCGGCAGCGTCGTTCCTGGGCGTCGCCGGCCTCGTGCTCAAGGACGGCGCCGACGCGCTCTGGTACCCGGTCGGCTTCACCGCCGGCTACCTCGCGCTGATGCTCTTCGTCGCCGCCCCGCTGCGCCGCTCCGGCGCCTACACGCTGCCCGACTTCTGCGAGGCACGGCTCGGCTCCCGCGCGCTGCGGGGCCTCGCGGCCGCGTTCGTCGTGTTCATCGGGATCCTGTACGTGGTCCCGCAGCTGCAGGCGGCCGGCCTCTCGCTCGCCAGCGTCCTGCCGGTGCCCACGTGGGTCGGCGCGCTGCTCGTGACGGTCGTGGTGATCGCCAACGTGTTCGGCGGCGGCATGCGCGCGATCACCGTGGTGCAGGCGTTCCAGTACTGGCTCAAGCTGTTCGCGATCGCCGCGCCGACGTTCATCATGTGCGTGCTGTTCATCGGCCACGGCGGTCCGCGGGGCAGCGACATCACCGGCCTCACCGAGGAGCTGCCGCCCACCTTCACCGCCGCCACGACGGTCCGCGTCGAGACACCGGTGACGGTCCGGGTCGACCACGCGATGGTGCTGAGCGCGGAGGGCACGGTCGACGGCATCCCCGCCACCGGCACGGTCTACTGGCGCGAGGGCGAGCACACCGTCGACGCCGGCACGGAGCTGCACTTCTCGCAGGGCTCCTCGGTGCCGGTCGTGCTCGGCGCGCCGGTCGACAACTCGAGCTGGCTGCGCCCGGCCGCGGGCTCCGGCGACCTGTTCGCCACGTACTCGCTGATGCTCGCGCTCTTCCTCGGCACCATGGGCCTGCCCCACGTGCTGGTCCGCTTCTACACCAACCCGGACGGCCGCGCGGCCCGCCGCACGACGCTGCACGTCCTGCTGCTGCTCTCGCTGTTCTACCTGTTCCCGATCCTCGTCGGCGCGCTGTCGCGGCTCTACGTTCCCGAGCTGCTCGTGACCGGCAAGACCGACGCGGCCGTGCTGCTGCTGCCGAGCAAGATCGCGCCCGGGCTGCTCGGCGAGATCCTCGGCGCGATCACGGCGGCCGGCGCGTTCGCCGCGTTCCTGTCCACCTCGTCCGGCCTGGTGGTGAGCGTGTCCGGCGTGCTGTCGACCGACGTGCTGCGCGGCCGGGTGCGTGACTTCCGCTTTGCCACGGCGATCGCCGGCGGCGCGCCGCTCGCGCTCGCGATCGTGCTGCGGCCCCAGGACATCACGCTGTCGGTCGGCATGTCCTTCGCGCTCGCGGCGTCCACGTTCTGCCCGGTGCTGCTGCTCGGCGTGTGGTGGCGCAGGCTGACGTGGGTCGGCGCGGCCGCCGGCATGATCGTCGGGGGCGGGCTGGTGCTGACCTCGCTGGTGCTCAACACGGTCAGCGGCTTCACCGGGAACTGGGCGCCCGGCGTCGTCGGGCAGCCCGCGCTGATCACCGTGCCGATCGCATTCCTTACGGTGGTGCTCGTGAGCAAGGCGACGCAGAACCGGTTGCCCCCCGATGTCGCGCAGATCCGGCTGCGCATGCACGCTCCTGACGGGCTCGGTTTCATCCGCGACCGCGCGGTGGCCCGGTTCGGCACCGCGGAGGAGCGCGCGCGGCTGGCCGACGGAAGGCATCGGAAGTGAGGCACGGAAGTGAGGCACGGTAAGTGAGGGCCGCGCAGATGCGACCGGTGGTCGCGGAGGATGGGCGCCGGTTGTGGGCGACGACGGTGGGCGCGGGGGAGCCGCTGATCGTCTGCCACGGCGGGCCCGGCCTGTGGGACATGTTCGGCGACGCCGCCGCGATGCTGCGTGGCGACCTGCGGATGGTCCGCTGGGACCAGCGCGGCTGCGGGCGCTCCGAGCGGCGGGGCCCGTACTCGATGGCCCGCGCGGCGGCCGACCTCGACGCGGTGCGCGCGCACTTCGGGTTCGAGAAGGCGGCCGTGCTCGGCCATTCCTGGGGCGCGCAGCTCGCCCTGCGGTACGCGCTCGACCACCCGGACCGGGTCAGCCACCTCGTCTACGTCGCCGGCACCGGCCTCGGGTTCGGCTGGCACGACGAGTACGAGAAGAACCTGGCCGACCGGCTCGGCGAGCGCATGGCCCAGGTCGAGGACCTGCGGGGCCGTGACCGCTCCGTCGCGGAGGACCGCGAGCTCACCGTGCTGCGGTGGTCGGCGGACTTCGCCGACCCGGCGACCGCGGCCGGGCACGCGGAGCGCATGGCCACGCCCTGGCTCGAGATCAACTACGAGTGCAACGCGGTCATCAACGCGGCCGACCGGGAGACCTGGCGGGAGGACGAGCTGACCGCGGCGTGCCGCGAGCTCGACGTCCCGGTCCTGATCGTCGACGGCGCCAAGGACATCCGGCCCCGCTCGGCCGTGGACTCGCTGGCCGCCGCGCTGCCGAAGGTGACCCGGGTGACGCTGCCCGAGGCCGGTCACCTGCCGTGGCTGGACGACCCCGAAGGGTTCCGGTCGGCATTGCTGCCGTTCCTCGCGAGGTCGTAGCGGGCGTCGCGGCCATTACGATTCAGCGCGAGCCCGATCGTCGACGATGGGAGCGCTGATGGCGGTGTCCGCCGACCAGGCGCCCGACCCGGCGCCGGCCCGCGCGCGGCTGCGCCCGTGGTCGCGGGCGGACCCGGTCGCGGTGCTCAGCGCGGCCCGGCACATCGCCGACGAGCTGGCGGGCGGCCTCACCGGCTCCGGCGTGCGAGCCGCCGCGCGCGGGGTGCGCCGGTTACTGGAGGCCGACCGGGTGGGCCTCGCGGACCTGTCCGGCCGGCCGGTGTGGGCCCCGTCCCCACCCGCCGACGAGCACGCCGCGAACGAGCTCGTCGAGGAGGTCCTGCACACCGAGACGAAGGGCGGCCGCCCACCGCTCCTGGCGCTGCCGCTGCACGTCCACCACGAGTTGGCCGGCGTCCTGGTCGTGGCGGGCGCGGTCCGGCGCTCGGCGGTGCGCGAGGCCGCGGGCTGGATCGTCGAGGCGCTCGAGCGGGGCCGGCTGGAGGCCTCCGCCGAGCAGGCCGCGCAGGCGGAGCTGCGGGCCCTGCGCGCGGAGATCTCGCCGCACTTCGTCTACAACGCGCTGACCGTGATCTCGGCGCTGGTCAGCTCGGAGCCGGACCGCTCGCGCGAGCTGATGATCGACTTCGCCGACTACATCCGGTACAGCCTGGCCCGGCACGGCGAGTACACGACGGTCGCCGACGAGTTCCACGCGATCGAGACCTACCTGGCGCTGCAGCGGGCGGTGCTCGGCGAGCGGCTGTCGGTCCAGGTCCGGGTCGCGCCGGAGGTGCTCGCCGTGGCGCTGCCGTACCTGGTGCTGCAGCCGCTGGTGGAGAACGCGATCCGGCACGGCATCGAACCGCGCGCGGGCACCGGGCACGTCACGGTGCGTGGCGAGGCCGAGGGCAACGACTGCGTGATCAGCGTGGAGGACGACGGCCTGGGCATGGACCCGGTGCTGGCCGAGGAGATCCTCGCCGGCCGGGGCGGCACGGACAGCGTCGGTCTGGCCAATGTGGACAGACGGCTGCGCAACGTCTACGGCGCGTGGTACGGCCTGGTGGTGGAGACCGCGCCGGCCGAGGGCACCCGCGTGGTCGTGCGCATCCCGCGGTTCCAGCCGGGGGTGATGCCAGGGTGAGCGGAGCTTGCGGAGCGAACCATCGGACACAGGGCGACCGCGAGCGGCGGGACCGAGCCTGCGAGGTGCCGTCGTGAACGAGCTTTCCGTGCTTGCGGTCGATGATGTGCCACCCGCGCTGGACGAGCTGTGCCGGCTGTTGCGCGAGTCGCCGGACGTGTCGGAGGTGGCCGGCGCGGGCGACCCGCTCTCGGCGCTGCGGATGATCCAGCACGGCCGGTTCGACGCGGTGTTCCTGGACATCTCGATGCCGGGCCTGGACGGCCTGGAGCTGGCGTCGCTGCTGAAGAAGCTGTCCGACCCGCCGGCGATCGTGTTCGTCACGGCCTACGAGCAGCACGCGGTGGCGGCGTTCGGCATCGGCGCGGTGGACTACCTGCTCAAGCCGATCCGCGCGGAGCGGCTGGCGGACGCCCTGGCCAGGATCGACCGCATGGTCCCGGCCGCGGTGCCGGAGGCGCTGCCGGACGCGATGGCGGCGCTGCCGGTGGAGAGCGCGGGCCGGACCCGGTACGTCCGCCGCGGCGAGGTCAGCTTCGTCGAGGCACACGGCGACTACGTCCGCCTGCACGCGACGTCGGGCGTGCACGTCGTGCGGATGCCGATCTCCCGGCTGGAGGAGTACTGGAGCCCGGCCGGTTTCGTGCGCGTGCACCGGGGGTTCCTGGTGGCGCTGGACGCGGTCCGCGAGCTGCGCAGCGACTCGGTCGGCGGCCTGCTCGCGCACACGGACCTCGGCGACGTCCCGGTGAGCCGCCGCCACGCACGGGACCTGCGGGAACGCCTCCTGGCCGCGGCCCGGGCCGGCCGCCTGGACCGCTCCGAGCGGCGGGTCTGATGCCGGGCCACAAGCGGGTCGCGGTGACGAGCCCGCAGACCCGGCTGGCGCACTCCCGCCGGCGCCTGCGCGGCCGCTGGCGGGTCCCGAAGCTCGACCCGGCGGGCGCCGAGCGAGCCGCGGAGCTCTACCGGGCACAGCGCCGCCTGGCGTTCGCCCCGCTGGCCCTGCTGTTCGCGGGCATGCTGGGCCTGCCCCTGGTCTTCCACGTGTTCCCCGTCCTTGACGACCTGCGCCTGCTGGGCATCCCGGTCTCCTGGCTGGCCCTGGCCGTCCTCCCGTACCCGGCGCTGACCCTCCTGGCCGGCTGGCAACTCCGCCGAGCCGAACACGCCGAGGACGACACCCCATGACCAGTTGTCCACAACCCGCCCACCTGTCCACAGAACCCCGACGACCACCCCACCCCCCACCCAACCCCGATAAACTGACGTCACGAGGGGTGCCCCCGGAGAGGGTGGGGGCCGCCATCCACGGGGCTTGGATTCACGGGGCTTGGATTCGCCGGGCCGGGACTCACCAGACCGGGATCCACCAGACCGGGACCCACCAGACCGGGACCCACCAGACCGGGACCCACCAGACCGGGCCGCCGTCCACGTGGCCGGGAGCGAGTCCGCCCAGCATTCGGTTCGACCGGTCGCGCCGGCCAGCGGGTCCACACCCTGGCCCGCTACGCCCGCGGCCACCCAGCCGCCCGCATCAAAGCCGCCCCGTGCGACCTCAGCGCACTCCGCCTCCCAGCCCACGACCCGACCCGGGGACGCGCGTGAGCCGGGGCGTGCGGTGATCATCGCCTTCGCGGTCGCGCCCGTCGTGATCGTGACCCTGCTCATCGGGCTTCGGGGCGTGGCCGCCATGCGCACCACGTCCGACTTCCTCGTCGCCAGCCGGCGGGTCTCGCCGCTCCTCAACTCCGCGGCCGTCTCCGGCGAGTACCTCTCCGCCGCCTCCTTCCTCGGCGTCGCCGGGCTCGTGGTCAAGGACGGCATCGGCGCGCTCTGGTACCCCGTCGGCTTCACCGCCGGCTACATCGCCATGCTCGTCCTCGTCGCCGCCCCCATGCGGCGCTCCGGCGCCCTCACCGTCCCGGACTTCGCCGAGGCCCGGCTCGCCTCGCCGGCCCTGCGCCGGACCACGGCCGTCGTCATCCTCGTGATCGGCGGCCTGTACCTCGTCCCGCAGTTCCGCACCGCCGGCCTCGTGCTCAGCGCGGTCAGCGACAGCCCCTACTGGGTCGGCGTCGTCATCGCCGGCACCGGCGTCGCCGTCACCCTCGCGCTCGGCGGCATGCGCGCCGCCACCTACGTGCAGGCCTTCCAGTTCGTCCTCAAGCTCGTCCTGTTCATCGTCCCGGCCGTCTGGCTGCTCATCCAGGCCGGCCCGCAGGTCCGCGACGAGGCCGTGCACCCCGTCGAGTTCACCCGCTTCGAGCACGACACCCGGGTCGACTTCCGCGTCGGCACCACGCTCACCTTCGCCGAGCCCACCACCATCCACATCGGACGGAGCGAGCAGCGCAAGCAGGGCGACTGGGCGGTCCCGGAGGGCACCCGGATCACCTTCCCCGAAGGCGCCCGCGTCCCCGAGGTCACCGGCGAGGCCCGCCCCGGCGGCAGCGGCTGGGAACGCCCGCTGCTCGACCTGCGCGACGCCGGCCACCCGCTGCTCGGCACCTGGGCCATCGTCGTCGCGCTCGCGCTCGGCACCATGGGCCTGCCGCACGTGATCATGCGCTTCCACACCAGCCCCGACGGCCGCGCCGCCCGCCGCACGGCCGCCTTCACCGTGGCGCTGCTCAGCGTCTTCTACCTGTTCCCCGGCATCTACGGCGTGCTCGGCCGCGTGCTCGTCCCGCAGCTCTACCTGTCCGGCGAGACCGACATCGCCGTCGTCGCCCTCCCCGCACAGGTCGACGAGGGCTGGCAGGCCGACGTGTTCACCGCGCTGCTCACCGGTGGCGCGTTCGCCGCGTTCCTCGCCACCTCGCTCGGCCTCGTGCTCGTCGTCTCCGGCGCGATCTCCTACGACCTGCTGCCCGGCGGCCTCGGCCGGCTGCGCTTCACGGTCGTCGCCGTGTCCGCGATCGTCGTCCTGCTTGCCCTGCAGGCGATCCGCCTCGACGCGGGCGTGCTCGTCACCTGGGCCTTCACGGTCGCCGCGTCCACGTTCTGCCCGCTGCTCGTGCTCGGCATCTGGTGGTCGCGGCTGACCGTCGCCGGCGCGATGACCGGCGTCCTCGTCGGGCTGTTCGCCTCCAGCGGCGCGATCGCCGGCACGCTCTGGGGACTGCCGGTCAACGGGTGGCTCGCGATCCTCGTCGCCCAGCCCGCGCCGTGGTCGGTCCCGCTCGCGTTCGCCACGATGATCGTCGTGTCCAGCCGCGGCCGCCCGTCGAGCTGGTCGCGCACGGCCATGCTTCGCCTGCACCTCAACGAGGACCGGCACACGAACGAGGCGGATCGGGTCCGCGCGCTCCGAGATCAAAATGTGACGTAGGCCACTCGGCGCGTCATCGGAACCGTTCGTCAGCCGTTCGTCGCACCTCGACGCGGTTTGACTGCGGACGATTTTCGACGCACACCCTGCTTCCTAGGGTCATTTGGAACGAATTTCACTTCTTGGACCCATCCAGGAGGCATCGTGAGTACCACCGATCAGAGCCCGCCGCCGACGCCGGGCACCGATTGGACGGAAGTGCAGAACAGCGCGGAGTTCACGGAACTGCGGCGCCGCCTGCGCGGCTGGGTCTTCCCCATGACCGCCGCGTTCCTCGCCTGGTACCTGCTCTACGTGCTGATGTCCGACTACGCGCACGACTTCATGTCCACCAAGGTGTTCGGCAACATCAACGTAGGCCTCATCTTCGGCCTGCTGCAGTTCGTGTCCACGTTCGTCATCACCGGCCTCTACGTGCGGCACGCCAACCGCAAGCTCGACCCGGTCGCGGAGAAGATCCGCGGTGACATCGAGGGCCACACCCCGGACGCCGAGCCGGCCGCCGAGGCCGACGCCGCGACCGACACGACGGCCGACGCCGCGACCGACACGAACGGCCGACACGAAGGCCGACGCCAAGGCTGACACCGACGGCGACACCGAAGAAGGAGGTGTCCGATGAACCTGGCCGCGGGCGTCGAGGGCAGCAACCCCGCCCTCAACATCAGCATCTTCGCCGTCTTCGTCGTGATCACCCTGGTGATCGTGTTCCGCGCGAGCCGCTCCAACAAGACGGCCGTCGACTACTACGCCGCGGGCCACTCGTTCACCGGCGCCCAGAACGGTGTCGCGATCTCCGGTGACTACCTGTCGGCGGCGTCGTTCCTCGGGATCGCCGGCGCGATCGCGATCAGCGGCTACGACGGCTTCCTCTACTCGATCGGCTTCCTCGTCGCCTGGCTCATCGCGCTGCTGCTGGTCGCGGAGCTCCTGCGCAACACCGGCCGCTTCACGATGGGCGACGTGCTGAGCTTCCGGATGCGGCAGCGTCCGGTCCGCGCGGCGGCGTCGATCTCCACGCTCGTCGTGTCGATCTTCTACCTGCTGGCGCAGATGGCGGGTGCCGGTGGCCTGGTCGCCCTGCTGCTCGGCATCGAGGCCAAGGCCGGCCAGGCGCTCGTGATCGCGGTCGTCGGCGTCATCATGATCCTGTACGTGATCATCGGCGGCATGCGCGGCACCACGTGGGTGCAGATCATCAAGGCCACGCTGCTGATCATCGGTGCCTTCGCGATGACGGTCTGGGTCCTCGGCAAGTACGGCTTCAACCTGTCGAGCCTGCTCGGCGACGCGGTCGCCAAGTTCGGTGAGGGCGGCGAGAAGCTGCTCAACCCGGGTGCCCAGTACGGCAAGACCGGCACCACGCAGCTCGACTTCGTGTCCCTGGCACTCGCGCTGGTGCTCGGCACCGCGGGCCTGCCGCACATCCTGATGCGGTTCTACACGGTGCCCACGGCACGGGACGCGCGGAAGTCGGTCGTCTGGGCGATCTGGCTGATCGGCATCTTCTACCTGTTCACCCTGGTGCTCGGCTACGGTGCGGGCGCGCTGGTGGGCGCGGACGCCATCAAGGCGGCGCCGGGCGGGCAGAACTCGGCGGCACCGCTGCTGGCGTATGCCTTGGGCGGCACGGTCCTGCTGGGCATCATCGCGGCGGTGGCGTTCGCGACGATCCTCGCCGTGGTGGCCGGCCTGACGATCACGGCGTCGGCGTCGTTCGCCCACGACATCTACGCCAACGTCATCAAGAAGGGCGCGGCCGACAACAAGGCCCAGGAGGTCCGCGTCGCCCGCATCACCGCGCTGGTGATCGGCGCGGTCGCGATCGTCGGCGGCATCGTCGCCAACGGCCAGAACATCGCGTTCCTGGTCGCCCTGGCGTTCGCGATCGCCGCGTCGGCGAACCTGCCGACGATCCTGTACTCGTTGTTCTGGAAGCGGTTCAACACCCAGGGTGCCCTGTGGAGCATCTACGGCGGTCTCAGCGTCTGCCTGGTGTTGATCGTGTTCTCGCCGGCCGTGTCGGGCAAGCCGATCGACCCGGCGACCGGCAAGAGCCCGTCGATGCTGCAGGACGTCGACTTCCACTGGTTCCCGCTGGACAACCCGGGCATCGTCTCGATCCCGGTGGCGTTCCTGCTCGGCTACCTCGGCACGGTGCTCTCGAAGGACCGCAACGATGCCAAGTACGCCGAGATGGAGGTCCGCGCCCTGACCGGCGCCGGCGCCGAGAAGGCGGTCGTCCACTGACGACAGTTGGTCGAGTCGCGGCCCCCGGTCCCCCGACCGGGGGCCGCACTCGTCACCGGGGCACCAACGTGTTCTGCCGTGCCGCGACGAGCCACCGCCCGTTCTCCTTGACGAGCACGTACAGCGCGACCATCGAGTGGTCCAGCTCGAGCGGCTCCCCGTCCCGGGCCGTCGCCGTCGCCTGCTTGTAGGCGAGCGCCACGTCCGGCCGGATGAACCGGATGTCGGTGACGTCGTACCGGACGTACTGGTCCTGCAACGTTCCCGCCATGCCCTGCTCGGCTGCCTCGCGAAGCGCGTCGATGCCGGTGATCCGCTTGCCCATCGCGGTGACCACCGACGCGTCCGCGGCGAAGTGCTCGTTCATCAGCACCGCGTCCTTGGTGTTGAACGCGGTCTGTACATCCGCGACGATCCCTCGGATCGCCGCCTCGTCGTCCTGGCTCACCCCACCATCGTGCGACCTCCAGCTATGTCGAGGTCAACCAACGCCTCGACGAGGTGTCAGCCCGCGCTCTGCCGATCCGGCTCGATGAGCGCGACCACGCGCTCCTCCTCGCGCGGGTAGGGGCCGCCGATGTACTTCGTCGAGATCCGGTCGACGATCTCCCACGCGGCGTCGCCCGCGAGCCACTCGACGACCCGGCCGCGGATGATGACCGGCTGGAACGGGTTGCCGGCCGGCGCCAGGGAGAGCGCGACCCGCGGATCGCGCCGCAGGTTGCGGGCCTTGCGGGTGCCCGGGCCGGTCAGGAACGCGATGCGGTCGCCCTCCACGCCGACCCAGACCGGCACGGAGTGCGGTGCGCCGTCGGGCAGGACGCTGGCGAGGTGGGCGATCGAGGTCCCGTCGAGCACCTGGCGGACGTCGGGGTCGAGCATCATGATCATCTCCTGGGGTGTGGCTAGCGTTCGATCGCGTAGTGGAGGTGGGTGACGCCGGGCGCCGGGACGGCCTCGACGAGGCGGAGGCGCACGTGCTCGGGGAGCGACTGGAAGAAGGGCCGCCCGCCGCCGAGCAGGATCGGCACCTGGTGCAGGACGAGCTCGTCGACGAGCCCCGCCCGCAGCGCCGCGGTCAGCACGCCGCCGCCCATGAGGCCGACGTCCTTGCCGTCCGCGGCCGCGCGGGCCGCCGCGATCGCGTCCTCGATCCCGGTGGTGACGAGCGTCTGCCGCTCGGTCAGCTCCGGCGCCGAGCGGTGGCTGAGCAGGACCAGCCGGGCCGTCGGATGGGGGCTGCCCCCGCCGAAGTGGCCGGAGTCCTCGTAGGTCTTGCGGCCCGCGACGATCGCGCCCACGCGCCCGGCGGCGGCGTCGAACACCCGGGCACTGGGCTCGCTCAGCCGGAAGCCGTCGAACTCCTTGCTGGGCGTGTCGCCGTCGCCGTACCAGTCGAAGAGCATCGGCGCGTCCCCGAGCCCGAGCCCGGGGCCGGAGTCACGTCCGGTGATGTACCCGTCGACCGACACCGCGTGGGCCGCGAAGACCTTGCTCATCTCGCCGATCCTCCCTGAAGTTCCTTCAAGAGACTCCGTGACCGTAGCACTCGGAGTTTTCTAAGGGAACCCCAATTGCTAGACTGGCCGCATGCAGCGCACGAACTTCAGCGAGATGGCGTGCTCGATCGCGCGCACGCTCGACGTCGTCGGCGAGCCCTGGTCACCGCTGATCCTGCGCGACGTGAACGTCGGCCTCCGCCGGTTCGAGCAGCTCCAGGCGGACCTCGGCATCTCGCGGAAGGTGCTGACCGAGCGGCTGAACCACCTCGTCGACCAGGGCGTGCTCGACCGCGTGCCGTACGACCGCCGGCCGCGCTACGAGTACGTCCTGACCGAGAAGGGCACCGAGCTCGTCGACCTGCTCTTGGTGATGGTCGGCTGGGGCGACAAGTGGCTCGCGGGCGAGGCCGGGCCGCCGGTGCTCTACCGCCACCACGCGTGCGGCGAGATCAGCAGCGTCGACCTGCGCTGCGCCCACTGCGGCGAGCCGATGCACGCCGGTGACGTCGACATGCTCGCCGGCCCCGGCGCGGCGCTGGCCGAGGGTCAGTAGCCGAACGAGAAGCGGCGGACCAGCGGCAGCCACTCCCGGTACACGGCCAGCGAGTCCGGCATGCCCTCGATCCGGGCCAGCTGCCCGCACAGCTCCTCGACGTCGTCGTCCTCGCGGTAGCGGTCCAGCAGGCCCTGCCACGACGTCAGCCCCGAACCCGCCGCGCCGATGCGGTTGAACAGGCCGTCGGCCGCCTTCGCCTCCCCGGCGTGCACGGCCAGCAGCACCAGCACCGCCGCCGCGCCCTCCCCGCCGACGAAGTCGTCCAGCTCTGCGCCCGACAGCCGCGCCCGCAGCAGCCGGTACAGGTTGATCAGCCGCTTCGTCGCCCGCGGGGACGGCACCAGCGGCGCCAGCCGGCTCAGGAACTCCAGCTCCGCCGCCGAGATGTCCAGCTGGCGTGGCCGCAGCTCCCGGTTCTCCGCCTGGGCAACGGGTTCGCGCGGTGCGGGCACGACCGGCTCGGCCGGAGCCGGCGGCCGCTCGGCCGGCGTCGCGGCGGTGCCGGCGAGCGTCGCCACCAGGTCGCCGAAGCCCCTGCGGTCCATGGCCGACAGCTGGAAGGGCACCTGGAAGATCTTCTCCAGGTAGTTCGCCGGCGACAGCTGCATCGACTCGTAGTGCTGAGCGACCGCCTGCCGCAGCCACCGCGCGTCCACGGCCACGACCACCACGAACACCGGCAGCGCGACCAGCAGGTGGATCGCCTCCAGCACCTTGACGACGACGTCCGGCGCGCACCGGTCCAGGTCGTCGATGTACAGCACGATCCGTTCGAGCCCGCCGTCGAAGTCCCGCTCCTTGTCGAGGATCACGGCGAACGTCTCCAGGTCCCGGCGCAGCAACGAGACCACGCCCAGGTGCTGGCGGTAGTCGTCGCTGGCCTGCCGGTACTGCGCGAACGCCGTGGCGTCGTGGCCGGGCGCCAGCTCCGCGACCGCCCGTTCGAGCCGCTCGGTCTCCTCGTCCAGGTCGGCGAGCCGCTTGCCGGTCGAGGCCTTCTTCGTGGCCGCGGCCTCCTGGATCCGGCCGGCCGCCTTGTGCACCTCGCGCGCGAACGGCGTCACGGCCGCGACCAGCGTCGAGGCCAGGGTGGTGATCGTCGTCCACAGTGGACTGTTCAGCAGCACGACGGTGCCGATGGTCGCGACGATCCCGACGCCGAGCACGATCCACGCGAGCTTGCTGTGCCGGAACAGGGAGGCGACCTGCCGCGCCTTCGCCTTCCAGCCGAGTGCCCCCTTGGCGAACTCCCGGACCTGGTCGATCGACGCCTCGGGCACGCCCAGCGCCTTGCCCACCCAGTGGAAGTCGTCGCGCGTCAGGTCGAGCGTGAACGGCTCGCGCTCGTGCTGCGCGGCGACCATCATCCGTTCCAGCCGCGCGGCCGAGAGCTGGGTGAGCAGCGACTTCTCCTCGCCGCGCAGCTTGGCCAGCTGGTCGGCGCGGCGCGCCAGGTCGTCCTCCGAGCCGCCGGAGGACAGGTTGTCGAAGATGTGTGCGGCCATGCTGGCCCACAGGTTCGCCTCGGCGTAGTGCCACGCGTTGAACGTGATCTGCCGGACGCACGAGCAGTACGACGAGACGTTCTTGCCGTGCTCCTTGCGCCGCTTCTCCTCGGCGGCCGCCTCGTCGGCGAGCCGCCGAACCCGCTTGCGCATCTGCCGCATGAAGAAGCTCTTGCCCGAACCCCAGTTCCCGAACAACGCGATGGACAGCGGCGGCCTGATCAACCGGGACGCCACGAGGTCGGAGATCATCTCCACGTCGGGCGTGATCCCCAGGCGGTCCACGCCGTCGTCGGTGTCCGCGACGTACCCGGCGAGGTGCCGCTCCGCCGCAGATGTCGCCGACGACGACGCCGCCAGCTCGGGAGCGTCGATCCGGAGCACGCGGTGGCTCCAGTCGGCGAGCTCGTCCCGCAGCGTGGGCAGTCCCGGATCGCGGTGCTCGATGACGCCGGCCCAGCGGTCGTTGGGACTGCCCGCCAGCGCCGCCCGCCGCCGGATCTCCCGGAGCATCTGCCCGGCGGAGACGAAGATCGAGAGGTCCCGCTCCGGCCACAGGTTCTTCAGTGCCGCGAGGATCGGCCGTTCGTCGGTCGTGTCACCGTCGTAGAGGGCAAGGACGACCGGTGCCTGTTCGAGTGCCCCAGCGAGTTGCGCGTCAATGGTCAACTCCACCCTGACACTTTCTCGCATTCGTGCAACCGGCGTGGACACTTCGGCGTAGAAGGGGTCGGAGGTGGTCAGGGGTGCGGGCACGGGACCAGGAGTTCGCCGATTTCTTCTCGGCGCGCTTCGACGGGGCGCGGCGGATCGCGTACGCCATGTGCGGTTCTTGGAGCGACGCCGAGGAGATCGCGCAGAACGCGTTCGTCCGCGTCTACGCGCGCTGGGCCAAGATCCGCATCGACACCGTCGACGCGTACCTGCGAACGGTCCTCACCAGGGTCTTCCTCGACAGCCGCCGCCGGGGACGCGCCCGCGAGCACGCCGTCGCCGAGTTACCCGAACGACCCGTCCCGCCCGATCACAGCTCGCACGAACGCATCGCCATGCAGTCCGCCCTCATGGCCGTGCCGCCGGGCCAGCGCGCCGTGCTGGTCCTGCGTTTCGTGGCCGACCTGTCCGTCGAGCAGGTCGCCGAGACCCTCGGCTGCTCCGCCGGCACCGTCAAGAGCCAGACCGCCCGCGGCCTCGCCACCTTGCGCGAGGCCTACCAGGACGGCCCGAACCTTGCGAGGAACGCATGAACCCCGACGACCGGATGCGCGCCGCACTCCGCGCGGTCGCCGACGAACCCGCACCGCCCGCCGCGACCACCGTCGACCAGGTCATCACCAGGGGACGCCGCCGCGTCCTCGTCCAGCGCGGCGCGGCCGTCGCCGCCGTGGTCGGGTTCGTCGCCGCGATCGGTGTCGGCGGGGTGCTGCTCCGGGGCGCGGCGGAGGGCCAGCAGGTCCCGCCCGCCGGGCAGCTGTCGCCGCCGGACACGACCTCCTTGCCGACCACGCCGCCGCCGTCCTCGGCGCCCGTCGAGCGGAGCACCCCGGCCCAGCCGCCGTCCGGCGAGCCAGGGGTCAACCCGTTCGACGACTTCCGCGTCACGCTGCTCCCGGGCTGGGAGCCCATCTCGAACGGCACCAACGGGGACGGCTGCGGCGGCCGGCCGACCATCGGCGATGCGCACGGGCTCGACGCGCCGCCACAGGACGTCGTCGAGCCGCGGTTCATGGACGAGGTCGCGGCCCACGCGAAGAGCGTCCCGACGGTGGTCCTGGGTGACTGGCACGGGGCCGACGTCAACACCGGCGCACCGCGCACGTTCCGCGAGTACGAGATCGACATGGGCGACGGTCCCGGCAGCGTCGTGCTCCAGGCCGGCCGGTTCGCGAACTCACCGCGCAAGGCCGCGGACCTCGACTTCGCCCAGTTCGGCCCCTGCTCGATGCTGCAGCGCAAGACCCTGGGCGACGGCACGATCCTGCAGCTCTTCCCGGCCGACTTCCGGTCACCCTCGACGCCGACGCAGGACGTCGTCGTCTACGAGCCGGACGGCCGCAACTACGTCGTCACCACGCAGGCCTGGGGCGAGTCCGACGTGGTGAACGGCTCCGTTCCCCACGGCCGCGGCCGGCTGCCACTCGACGACGCCGCGCTCGCGTCGGTGGCTGAGCTGCTCGCCGGGATCGGCAGGTAGCTCTCCTCCCAGTGGACCTCGACCGGCACGATCGAGCTCCACCGGTCGGACGCCGCCTGCGCCGAGTCGTGCAGGCCGAACAGCGTCCGGCCGTTCGCGGGGTCCTTGCGGTAGATGACGGCCTCGGTGTCCCTGACACCGGCCACCTCGGTGTCGATCTCGATTCCCCACGCGAAGACCTTGCTGTCGTCGTCGATGGTGACCAGGGTGAAGAGTCGTCCGTACACCGGATCTCCTTTCTCCGTAAGGATCCCCAGCATCCGATCGAATGATCAAACATCGGACCCGGAAGCGTGGAAATCCCAGCCACGGGATCCCGGAGCGCGCGCTCGACGTATCCACGGTGGACCCATTGGGCGGCGCGTGGCATGCGGTCGCCGCCGCGGGCCGGACCCCAATGGCGCGGGGTGGGCCCAGCTCACGGGCGTCCTACGCGACGGCGTGGCAGCATCGTCGATGTGATGCCACAGCAGGTCCCCACGGTGACCGTGCCCGACGTCCCGGCGCAGCTGCCGCAGAGCACCGTCCTGCTGGACGTGCGCGAGCAGGACGAGTGGGACGCCGGCCACGCGCCGCAGGCTCAGCACATCCCGATGAGCGAGCTCGCCGGGCGGCTGGCGGAGCTGCCGGCCGACCAGGAGGTCCTGGTCATCTGCCGCAGCGGCGGCCGCTCGGCGCGCGTCACCGCGTACCTCAACGCCAACGGCTGGGACGCCCACAACGTCGACGGCGGCATGCAGCAGTGGCAGGCCGCCGGCCGCGACCTCACCTGCGACCAGGGCGAGCCGCAGGTCATATGACCAGGTGGGTGGCCACGAGCCCGCACAGAACCGGGCGGCAGCCGCGGCGCCGGCTGCCGTATCTCGGGCCGCCCGCCTACACCGAGCCCCCGCGCTGGGGCTTCCCGCCACTGGCCTGGCGCTGGCCGACGACCGTCGCGGGCGCGTACCGGGGCACGGCCGTCCCGGTCACCGTCGAGCGGGTCCGCGCGGTCGGCGGCCACGCGGTGGCGTTGATGTGGGCGGTGGCGGCGCTGTCGGTGCTGGCCGCGGCGGGGGAGATCTGGCGCTACGTCCTGCTGGTGCGCAGCCGCGGGGGCGCGCTGTCGGACGGCGTGGTCGCCACGTCGGACGCGGTGGTGACGATCCCCTCGATCCTGGCGCTGGCGTTCGCGGGGCTCGGCGGGGCCGTGGTCGTGTGGTGGCTGCGCCTGGCCCGCCACGCGGCGGCGGAGGCAGCCGGCCGGACGCCGCACCGCGGGGACTGGCAGGTGCTGGTGTACCTGCTGGTGCCGGGCCTCAACCTGGCGATGGCGGGCGTGATCCTCGCGGAGCTGGAACACCACGTCCTGCACCGCGAACCGGACCGCCGCCCGGAACCCACCCGCGCGACGCTGATCCTGTGGTCGGCGTGGGTGGTCAGCGGCCTGCTGTTCACGCTGACGATCATCTGGCGCTACCGCGACGGCGTCCAGGCCCAGGCGGACGGCGTCCTGCTGAGCGCGCTGACCGACCTCGCCGCGGCGACCGTCGCGGTGCTCGCCGCGCTGACCGTCCGCCGCCTGTCGACGCTCCTGGCCCCGGTGGACCCCAAGCGCCTGCGCCAACTCCGCGTCCTGCGCGTGACGGACGCCCCGGACCCCGAGCTCCGCCCCCGCCCGGCCAACTCCCGCCGCTGACCGCGATCGTCCACAGCCGCCGCACCTGTCCACAGCCCCCGGCACGACCAGCCAAAACTGTCAGCCCCCGCGACTAGAGTTGAAATCGGGGGGCCCCGGGGGTCGATTGAATGGACCGTTCAATCGGTCGCAACAGCAGCCGGGACACGCCGGGACACGCCGGGAGGGCCGGGCGGGTCACTCGAAGTGCGGCGTGGTCATCGCGGACAAGGCGTGCCGGATCCACATCAGCGCGCCGGGTTCCAGCCGCTGGGCCAGGACCATCCCGGGGTCGAACCAGGCGACTTCGGACGTCTCGTGCAGGTCGGCGCGCGGGCGACCGGACACCACCCAGGCGTGGAAGCAGACCACGAACTGCTGCCGGGTCTCGGCCCGGTCCGCGGACTCCACCACGTAGCCCGGATCGGTGAACAGCCCGACCAGGCCGGTGATCCGCACCCGGACGCCCGCCTCCTCGAACGTCTCGCGCACCGCCGCCTCGACGGCGCTCTCCCCGACGTCGACCCGCCCGCCCGGCAGCTCCCATGCCCCGCTGTCGAACCGGCGGACCAGCAGCAGCTGCCGGCGCCTGTTCCGGACCGCGACGAACACCGATGGAGCCACCACTGTCGCCCTGGGGGCGGCGGGATCGTGATAGTGCACGCGACGGACCGGCCGGTGCGGCGAACCAGGCGGGGTGGGGTGGACGCCCGCATCTAAGCCGGGCTCACCCCGACGTGCCGATGTCGTGGACATGCGGACACGATTCGGCTCGCGCCCCCGGCGCGCATCACCTCACCGGGGTGACCCCGGTGAACGGGGTCGTCAGCCGATGACCGTCCCGCCGCCGGGCCCCGTCGGGGTGGGATCGGGTAGCCGCATCATGCGGAACGAGTTGAGCAGCCCGATGAGGCCGGCGAGGATCGGGATGAGCAGCGCCACCTGCAGGGCGATGGGTCTCGCTTCGGTGTTGATGCGGAGGATCTCGTCCTGGATCTCCTCGGGCTCCTCGGCGAGCAGCTCGTCGAGCTGGGTGTTGCTCATGAGCTCCGCGTCGTCCTCCAGCACCTGCGCCACCTGCTGCTGCTGGGCCGGCGAGAGGACCGTGCTGTCCTGCGCCAGGCTGGTGAAGCTGATGGACAGCGTCGCCAGCAGGATGGCGCCGGCGAACGCCAGCCCGAACGACAGCCCGAACGACCCCGCCGCCGAGTTCGCGCTGGCCGCCTCGCTGACCCGCTCCTCCGTGATCGGCGCCAGCGTGTAGTTGTTGAGCTGGGACACCAGCAGCCCCAGTCCGGTCCCCGCGATCACCAGCGGGATCAGCAGGCCCCAGCCGAACTCCGCCCGCGGCACGATCGGGATCAGCACCACCAGGCCCAGGGTCAGCAGCGCGAACCCCAACCGGACGAGGCTGGCGGGGCGGCGGCGCCCGGCGAACCGCTCGGCGAGCAGCGCCACCCCGAACATGGTGAGCGAGAGCGGGGCGAGGGACAGGCCGGCCTGCATCGCGTTGTACTCGAGCACCATCTGCAGGTAGATCGGCAGCGCGATCATCGTGCCGCCCAGGGCGATCTGCTGCAGCATCTGCTGGGAGATCCCCGTGGTGAAGACCTTGGACTTGAACAGGTCCGGGTCCAGCAGGGTCGGCTTCTGCTGACGCTTGCGCCGGACGAGCCAGTAGACCAGCGACCCCAGCGCGATCGCACCGACCGCGAGGATCGCGGCCACGGACTCGCCGCCCTCCTGCCACACCAGGATGCCCAGCACGACGCCGCCCATGCCCAGGATGGAGAGGATCGCGCCGACGCGGTCGACGCCTCGGTCCCCGGTGTAGGGCACGTCGCGGACGAGCCGGATACCGGACAGCACGACCGCGATGATGACCACCTCGAGGACGAACCCGACGCGCCACGACAGGAAGGTGGTGATGAAGCCGCCGAGCAGTGGCCCGACCGCGGCGGCGATCGCGGCCGCGGCCCCGACCAGGGCGTACACCTTCTTCTGCGCCGCGCCCTCGAAGTTGCCGTGGATGAGCGACTGCATGGCCGGCAGCAGCAGCGACGCACCGATGCCGCCCAGCAACGCCCAGAAGATGACTATCGCGAGCATGCTCTGCGACAGCGCCATCGCCGTGGCACCGATCGCATAGCCGAGCAGGCCCAGCACGTAGGCCCGCTTGCGGCCGATGAGATCGCCGATCTTGCCGCCGATGAGGATGAACGCCGCCGACACCAGCGCCTCGAGCGCGATCGCCGACTGGACGCTGCTGACGGTGGTGCCGAGGTCCTCGACCACGGCCGAGATCGACACGTTCATCAACGACGTGTCGACGACGAGGACGAACATCGCCATCGACAACAGGATCGCGAGCAGCTGCGGATGACCCGAGACCGGCTTGGCATCGCTCGGGCTTGTTTCGCTGGTCATGGCAGTCCCACCTCGGCGTGTACGCGGCGCCGTCCGGACCCTCCCATCAGCCGCTCGATCCGGCATCACCCCGCGAGGATGACAGGCACCTGCCGCCGAATCAGGCCGTCACGCGGTCACGGGCAGCGTCCGCAGCCCGCGGATCACGAACTCTCCACGCCGCTGCGGCTCGGCCGCCAGCCGCAGCTCCGGCAACCGCGTGACCAGGGCCGACAGTGCCGCCGCGACCTCCACCCGGGCGAGCGGGGCGCCAACGCAGTAGTGGATCCCCGCCCCGAACCCCAGGTGCGGGTTGGGTGAGCGGCCCACGTCGAGCCGGTCCGGCTGGTCGAACACCAAGGGGTCCCGCGCGGCCGCGCCGAGCAGCGCCGCGATCCGGTCCCCGGGCTCCAGCCGGTAGCCGGCCACCGTGACCGGTGCCGTGGCCGTCCGCTCGAACAGCTGCAGCGGCGCGTCGTAGCGGATCAGCTCCTCCACCGCGACCGGCACCAGGCCGGGCTCGGCCACCAGCCGCGACCACTCGGCACGGTCGCGCAGCAGCGCGAGTACCCCGTTGCCGATCACGTTCACCGTCGCCTCGTGGCCGGCCATCAGCAGCAGCACCGCCGTGCCGACGAGCTCGTCAGTCGTCAGCCGGTCCGACCCGTCGCGCACCGCCACCAGGTCGCTGATCAGGTCCGGCCCCGGCGACGAGGACCGCAGTGCCGCCAGCGCGCGCAGGTACTCCGTGAACTCCGCGGCGGCGGCCTCGGCCGCGGCCGCCAGCGGCGGCGCGAGGTCGTACTCGTACATCTTCACGATCGCGTTCGACCACGGCTGCAACCGCGCGCGGTCCCCGGCCGGCACGCCGAGCAGCTCCGCGATCACCTCGACCGGCAGCGGCGCGGCCAGGTGCGCCAGCAGGTCGGCCGACCCGTCGGCCGCGATCGCGTCCGCGAGCGCGGACACCATCGACGACGCGACCGAGCCGACCCACGGGCGGAGCCGCTCGGTGTGCCCCCGCCCGAACGCCGCGGAGATCAGCCGCCGCAGCCGGGTGTGCCGCGGCGGCTCGTTCTCCAGCAGCGAGTTCCGGTGCAGCAGGTTGAACCCGGCGAACGCCTCGGCCGGCTCCTTGTCCCGCCACAACCGCCCGGCCGCCCGCTCGCGCAGCACCGCCGAGCACGCCGCGTGCGACACCGCGACCGCGAGCCCCAGCTCGGGATGCCGGTGCACCTCGCCCTCCGCGCGCAGCGTCGCGAACGCCGGATAGGGGTCGGCGAGGAACTCCGGATCCTTCGGGTTGAACACCCCCGCGACGTTAACCCCTCCTGTGCGATGATCCCCGCCGTGCAGCCCGCAGTCGTTGCGCATCGCGGAGCCTCCGCGCACCGAGCCGAGCACACCGTCGCCGCGTACGCCCTCGCCATCGAGCAGGGCGCCGACGGACTCGAGTGCGACGTGCGCCTCACCCGCGATGGCCACCTCGTATGCGTCCACGACCGCACGGTCAACCGCACCTCGACGGGCCGCGGCGTGGTCAGCACGCTGACCCTCGAGCGGCTGTCCGAACTGGAGTACGCGAGCTGGCACCCCGCGATGCCCGACAGCGCGGACGAGCTGGTCCTCGACCGCGCCCCCGAGCGCGGCGAGCGCGGCGTGCTGACCCTCGAGTCCCTCCTCGACCTGGTCGCCGACTCGCCCCGCACGAAGCTGTTCATCGAGACCAAGCACCCGGTCCGCTACGGCGGCCTCGTCGAGCTGAAGCTGCTCGCCCTGCTCAGCCACTACGGCCTCGCCAACCCGCTGTCCAAAGAGGACTCCCAGATCGTGATGATGTCCTTCTCCACGATGGCCGTCCGCCGCTTCCGCCAGCACTCCGCGACCCTGCCGACCGTCCTGCTCCAGAGCAGCCTGTCCCCGGTCCGCTGGGACGGCAGCCTGCCCCGTTCGGCGGACTTCACCGGGCCGGGCATCCGCCTCCTGCGCGCGGACCCCGGCTACGTCGCGCGTGCGGCCGCCCTGGGCAACGAGACCTACACCTGGACCGTCGACGAACCGGCCGACATCGACCTGTGCCGCCGCCTGGGCGTCCGCTACCTGGCCACCAACGCCCCGGCCGCCACCCGGGCGAAACTGAACGGGTGATCACCGAGGTCCTGCGGCGCAACGTCCTCGGCGCGTGGGGCGCGGCCGGCGCCGCCTGGCTCGCCGACCTCCCGCGCGTCCTCGACGAGGTCGCGCGCGACTGGGCGCTCACCGTCGGCGCGCCGTTCGACCTCAGCTACCACTACGTCGTCGCCGTGACCGCCGCCGACGGGACGCCCGCGGTCCTCAAGCTGGGCGTGCCCACCGGCGACTCGCTGCGCGGGGAGCTGCCGGCGCTGCGCGCGTTCGCCGGGCACGGTGCCGTCCGGGCGCTGCGCGCGGACCTCGACCGGGGCGCGCTGCTGCTCGAACGCGCCGAGCCGGGGGAGCGCCTGCGTGACCTCGTGCCCGCCCGCGACGCCGAGGCGACCTCGATCGCCGCCGGGGTCATGCAGCGGCTGGCCACCGCGGAGCCCGGCGACACGCTGCCGGACGTGGCCGGCCAGGCACGGGCGTTCGACGAGTACCTGGCCCGGCACGGTGACGGTGGCCCGCTGCCCGGCGACCTCGTGGCCCGGGCGGCCGGGCTGATGCGGGAGCTGTGCGCCTGCGCCGCGGCGCGCGTCGTGCTGCACGGCGACCTGCACCACGACAACGTCCTGCGCGCCACCCGCGAGCCGTGGCTCGCGATCGACCCGCACGGCCTCGTCGGCGACCCGGGCTACGAGACCGCCTCGCTGCTGTTCAACCCCGAGCCCGACGACCGGGACCCGGCGCTGACCGCGCTGGTCCCCGCCCGCGTCGAGCAGCTGGCCGACGAGCTCGCGCTGCCCGTCGAACGGGTCGTGGCGTGGGGATTCGTGAAGGCGGTGCTGTCGGACGTGTGGACCGCGCAGGACTGGTCGCCGGGTGACCCGTCGCCGGTCAGCCGGGCCCTGGACGTCGCCCGCCTGCTGGCACCCCGGCTCCCCGAATAGCGCCCGGCCGCGTTCGGTAGCGTCCTGCCCATGGCCAAGCGATCCGCCGTGAAGCGCAAGACCGCCAGCGAGGGCGTCAACCCACGCCAGCCCTGCCCCTGCGGGTCGGGCAAGCGCTACAAGGCGTGCCACGGCAGCTCGAGTGGACCCGTCGAGGTCCCGGTCGCGCGCCCGCTGGAGGGCCTGGCCGGCGAGTGCGAGCTGATCGCACTGCGCGAGTTCGTCCCCTCCGCCACGGTCCCGCTGACCCTCGTCAAGCCGGCCGAGCGCGAGGTCACGCTGGCCACCGTGCTGCCGATGGCCGCCGCCGCGCTCGTCCGCGCGGACGGCGCGGCCCTGATCGGGATGCAGGTGCAGACGCGGTCCAGCGACGTCAGCCGCGACATGGCGCGGGCGCTGCGCTGGGCGCTGGAGGCCGAGCCGGGCGCCGTGCTGCCCGTCGTCGGGCCCGAGACCGACGAGTCGACCGACCGCGAGCGCTTCCAGGACCTGGTCGACACCGACCAGGTCGTCGAGCCCGAGGTGCACGAGGACTTCTCGTGGTGGCTGCCCGAAGGGGAGGAGCCGGCCGGCGAGGTCGCCCTGTCCCTGGAGCGCGCGAACGCCGCGATCATGCCGACCGAGCGGATCGGCCCGGCGGCCTACTGGGTCGAGGCCGGCGACCGCTGCCACCTGCGGTGGGTACGCCCCGAACCGGAGGAGGACCTGCTGCTGGCGATGGCCCGGCTGTCCGCCCGCGGCGAGCTCGGCCTCGGCGAGGGCTCCCGCTACGCCGGCTGCTTCCGCGCGCACGGCGTGCTCGTCCCGGTGTGGGACCTCGACCGCGAGCAGCACGCCCGCGAGTGGACCAAGCCGGCCGAGGAGCTGGGCGCGCGGCTGACCGAGGCACTCGGTTCGCTGTCCGGCAAGCCGCTGACCAGCGACGAGCGCCGCGCCCGCGACGGCCTCGTGGGCCGGCAGGTCACGATCCGCTGACGTGATCCTGCACATCACCACCCGCGACGCCGTCCGCCCCGGCGAGCCCGTGCGCGCCGACTCCCTCGACACCGAGGGCTTCCTGCACTGCTCGGACCCTGGCACGGTGCACCTGCCCGCTAACCGTCTGTTCGCGGGCCGCACCGACCTCGTGCTGCTGGAGGTCGACCCGGCCCGGCTCGACGTGCCGCTGCACTGGGAGCCCGGCGCGCCGCCGGACCCGAACGGCGCGTGGTTTCCGCACGTCTACGGCCCGATCCCGGCCGCCGCCGTGGTCGCCGTGCACGACTTCCCACCCGGCGCGGACGGCCGCTTCGAGCTTCCCGCCCAGCTCGCCGCCAGGTAACGAACAGACCCACGCCCACCCCCGTGCGCAACCGCGGGGCAACCCCACACGCCTCCCGAGCGTGCTTCATCCGTCGGGGCGCGACTGGGGAAAGGGCGAAACGGGGTGGACGGATTCAGCGAGTTCGTCCGGGAGGCGCTTCCCGGACTACTGAGATACGGGCACCTGCTCACGGGCAACCCGCACGACGCGGCGGACCTGGTGCAGACGGTGCTGGAGAAGGTCGGCTCGCGCTGGTCGTCGGTCGTGCGCCACACCGGGGACCCGGTGGCGTACACGCGACGGGCGATGGCGAACAGCCATGTCAGCCGGTGGCGGCGCACGCGGCGCGAGCAGCCGATCGCGGAGGTCCCGGACGTGCGTGGGGTGCACGACCGGGACCCGTTCGAGAACGAACCACTGTGGACGCTGCTGCGGGAGCTGCCGCCGCGGCAGCGGGCCGTGGTGGTGCTGCGGTACTACGAGGACCTGTCCGAGCTGGAGATCGCCACTGTTCTGGGGGTCAGCCGCGGCACGGTCAAGAGTCAGGCGAGCAAGGCGATGGCGACCCTGCGGGGCAGGCTGGGGGTCTCGATGGCGGGTGATGGAGCATGAACATCGACGACGAGCTGCGGCGGCTGTGCACCGACGAGCGGCTGGACCTCGCGATCCGGCCGGGGGCAGAGCAGCGGATCGTGGCGGGGGCCAGGCGGATCCGGCGGCGCCGCTACGTGGCGGCGACCGCGGGCGCGGTCGTGGCGGTGGTGGCGATCGGCAGCGGCATCGCGCTGGCGGGTACCGGCGGCCCGGAGTCGCTGCCACCGGCGGTCTCGACGACCGATCCGGTGCCGACGACCTCGGCCGCCCCGGCACCGGTGACCACCACGACGGTCCGGCCGCCGGCGGCGAAGCAGGAGGCGCCGCCCTCGATCCCGGACCGGACGGTCGAGGACACGCCGCCCTCGACGCCCGACCAGCACTTCGCGGTGATCGGCCCGAACAGCTTCGGCGCGCTGACCCTCGGCATGCCCGAGGACGCCGCGCTGGCAACCGGGCTGGTGGGCGGGCTCGTGGCCGAGGACGGCTCCTGCTCCCGGTACGAGGGCACGTTCGGCGGGAGCGTCCTGGTCTCGAGGTTGCACGGACTCGTCGGGGTGCGGGTGACGAGCCCGGTCGCCTCGCCGGAAGGCATCCACCTCGGCAGCACGGTCGCCGACGTCCGGGCCGCGTACCCGGACGCCTGGGACTTCCGCATGGGACTGAAGGCGGGCAACTTCGGCTTCGTCATCGGCGGCTCGAAGGGGGCCTACGACCCGTGGCCGGCGGCGAGCCCGGTGGTGCGGATCGACATCGAAATCAACAGCGACTGCTCGTTCGCGCTGTGAAACGACGCCGGCCCGGTTCCCCGCGGGGAACCGGGCCGGCGCGTGTCGTGCCGCTACACCTTGCCGCCGGCGGCGCGCGGTGCCAGCGGGTCGTCGGTGACGCCGACCGACTCGCGGGCGAGGAAGTTCTCCACGTCGAAGAGGTTGCCGTTGGCTCGGCGAACCACGTTGAGCAACGTGGTCATCTGCGCCACCTCCTCGACCTGCTCCTTGAGGAACCACTGCATGAACTGCTCGCCGCGGTAGTCGTCCTCGTCGCGGGCGATCTTGGCGAGGCTGATGATCTCGTCGGTGACGCCCTTCTCCTGCTGGAGTGCCAGGGAAACGAGATCCGTGGCCTCGGAAAAATCGTTCTTCACGTTGTCGATTCCGGGAATCGCGATCGCGACGTCATTGTCGAGCAGGTATTGCACGATCATCATCGCGTGGTTTCGCTCTTCGAGGGACTGCTTGTAGAAGTGCTTCGCAAGCTGGGGCAGGTCCTGGCCGTCGAACCACACCGCGAACGCGGTGTACTGCTGCGATGCGGTGAACTCGTGCCGCACCTGCTCCTGCAGCATACGGTGGAATTTCGAGAGGTTGCCTGTCTTCGCCATGCGACCGATAATACGCGGAGTCGCCGTTCTCGCGCCATGCGAGTGATGTCGGCCGACAATTTTCGAGTAATTAGGTAAGCCTACCGAAACGCAATTCAGGTAAGGCATTCCTAACGGTTTGGCGCTCCGAAACCGCGTTGCCACGGAGGGTCCCGCCGTCGATCATGGGCCCATGGCCGCTCACCCTGACGACGTTCCCACGCTGACCGACGGCGTGGTCACCCTGCGTGCGCACCAGGCGTCCGATGTGGACGCGATGGTGGCGCAGAGCGTGGATCCCGAGTCCGTCCGGTGGACGCGGGTGCCCGTTCCGTACACGCGCGAGGACGCGATCGGCTACCTCGAGGTGCTCGCCGAGGGCTGGCGTTCGGAGCACGAGTTCGCCTTCGCGATCGAGACGGCCGACCTCCCGTTCGCGGGCTCGGTCAGCCTGCGTACCCAGGACGAGGTCGGCGTCGCGGAGCTCGCGTACGGGCTGCACCCGGACGCCCGGGGGCGGGGGGTGTGCGGCCGCGCGGTGCGGCTGTTGCTGGACTGGGGGTTCACCCGGTTCGAGCTGGTGACGTGGTTCGCGCACGTGGGCAACTGGGCGTCGCGGCGGGTGGCGTGGGCGAACGGGTTCTCGTTCGACGGCACGATCGCGGGGTATCTCGCGCACCGCGGCGAGCGGCGGGACGCGTGGGTCGGCTCGCTGCGCGCGGGCGACGACCGGTCGCCGAAGCACCGGTGGCACGTCGCGCCGGTGCTGACCGCCGAGCGGGTGCGGCTGCGCCCGGTGCGCGAGTCGGACGCGGACCGGTTCGAGGAGTCGATCCGCGACGAGCGCGGCAGGCACTTCGGCGGCCGGGTGCGGGCGGTCCGCGCGATCACCGACGGCCCGGGGATCGTCCGGCGCATCCTGCTCGCGCAGGCGTCCGGCGACCGGTTCGACTGGACCATCACCGAGCCGGACGGCGACGTGATGATCGGTCACATCCAGCTGTTCGACCTGGACGGCCTGGACGACTCGGAGGCCAAGTTCGGCTACTCCGTCCACCCGGACTCCCGCGGCCGGGGCGTGGTGCGGGAGGCGATCGCGGCGGTCACGGAGTGGGCGTTCCGCCCGGTCGCCGAGGGCGGGCTGGGCAAGCGCCGCCTGAGCCTGACCACGGCGACGAGCAACAAGGCGTCCCGGCACGCGGCCGAGCAGGCCGGCTACGAGCACGTCGGCACCGAGCCGGAGGCGTTCACCGTCGGCGAGGAGGGCTTCGACGACATGGCGATCTACCACCGGCTCAACCCGAACTGGACGATCGAGTCGACGAAGCCGGCCAGCTGAAACCCGGGCCGCGGCGGCTCCGGACCGCCCGGCGGCTCGACCGCGCAGATGAGCTCCTCGATCGCGCCCACGGTCCGCCGCCGGTGCGTCCGGTTCACCGGCTCGAACGCCACCACGGCGATCGGCATGCCGAGCCCGCGTAGCTCGTGGTCGCGCACCCCAGTGTGGGATCTGGCCGTCGAACGGCGGGTCCATTGGCGCGCCGGGTTCGTGCGGCTTGTGAAGGCCGCCCAGCTACCTGCGTCCTGCCGCCGTGAACAGCAGGGTCACAGCGGGTCGCGGACGATGGGGCACGACATGCAGCGCGGGCCGCCGCGGCCGCTGCCCAGCTCGGAGCCGCGGATGCGCAGCACCTCGATGCCGGCCTCCTCCAGGCGCGCGTTGGTCTCCACGTTCCGCTCGTACGCGACGACCACGCCGGGCGCCACGGCGAGCGTGTTGTTCCCGTCGTCCCACTGCTCGCGCTCCGCGGTCACCGGGTCGAGGCCCGTGTCGATCACGCGCAGCCGCTCGATGCCCATCGCCTCGGCGGCGGCCTCCAGGAACGGCACCGGGCCGGACACGCGCACGCCGCCGCCGTCCCCGGGCAGCAGCGGGTACGCGACGAGCGTGTCGCGCACCGCGGGGTACATGACCACCGCGTCCCGCGCGACCATCGTGCAGACCGTGTCCAGGTGCATGGTGGCCCGGTCCTGCACGATCGGCACCGCGAGCACCGTGTGTGCGAGCCCGTCCGCGAACGCCGAGCGCGCGAGGGACTCCGCGCCCGCCGGCGTGGTCCGCTCGCCGACGCCGATCGCCAGCACGCCGGGTGCGAGCAGCAGCACGTCGCCGCCCTCGACCGGGGCGGAGTGCGCGCCGTACGCGCGGCCGGCGGCGCGGAAGCGGGGGTGGTAGGCATAGATCAGGTCGAGCAGGGCGGTCTCCCGGTTGCGCGCCGGCATCGCGAGCGACGCGATCGCCACCCGGTCGCCGATCCACACCGACGAGTCACGCGTGAACAGGAGGTTCGGCAGCGGGTCGACGACGAAGTCGTGCGGGTGGTGCATCTTCCGCACCAGCGACGCACCCTCGGCGGCCGGCAGCTCCTCGAACGTCATGCCGGCCATCAGCACGTCCGCGAGCGCCGCGTTGTCCATCGTGGACAGGTGCGAGCCGAGCGCGTCGGCGAGCTCGTGCCCGACGCGGCGCCGGTCGACGGCCGTCTCGGCGGCGGCGGCGTGCGCGCGCTCGTCGGACAGCGCCGTGACGAGGGCGTCGGCGAGCAGCATCACCTCGACGTCGCGCGTGCCGAGCGTCTCGGCGAAGGCGTCGTGCTCCTCCTGCGCGCGGTCCACCCACGGGATGCTGTCGAACAGGAGCTGGTCGTTGTTGCGCGGTGTGAGCCGCTTCAGCTCGGCGCCCGGCCGGTGGAGCAGGACCGCACGCAGCGGCCCGACCTCGCTGTCCACCTTCGGCATCGGCTGCTCGTGCACGGCCAGGTCAGCTGCTGGTTGAGCGGTCACCCGGCGAGCGTAATGAGTCGGTAACTAGGTTGTCGCGGAGACTCTCGCCACGATGGGCAGATGGGACGTTTGCTCCGAAAGCCGGTTACGTGGGTCGTGGTGGTCGTCGTCGTGGCGGGCCTGGGCGTGGGCCTGGCGCTGTTCGAGCCATGGCGCGTGTTCACCCACAGTCGCGTCGACGAGCCGGTCCCCGCCCCCGTCGCCGCGCCCGCCGCCCCGGCCGGCTCCGCTCCCGCCGGCTCCGCTCCGTCCGCCTCCGGGCCGGCCGCCCCGGCCGCTCCGCCCCGGCCGGTCGTGCTGGCGCAGGGCGAGTTCGTGAGCCAGGAACACGACACGTCCGGCACCGCCCGGATCCTCGAACTGCCGGGCGGCGAGCGAGTCCTGCGCCTGGAAGGCTTCGCCACCTCCGACGGCCCGGACGTGCACGTCTGGCTCTCGACGACGAAGGCCGGCGCCGACTGGCACGCCTACGACGACGGCCGCTACGTCCCCCTGGGCGAGCTCAAGGCGACCGACGGCAACCACAACTACGCCATCCCCGCCGGCGCCGATCTCGACGGCCTGCGCAGCGCCGTCATCTGGTGCGACCGGTTCAACGTCGCGTTCGGCTCGGCCCCGCTGTCCACCTAGCCGGGATCGGGGAGGGCCGGGCGGGACTCGGCGAGCAGCGGCGCCAGCAGGTCGCCGAGGTCGTCGAGCCGGTCCAGGACGTCGTCCGCCGTGAAGACCAGGTCGTTGGGGTGGCGGCAGGCGGCCACCTCGTCCCACGTGATCGGGGTCGAGACCGTCGGCGCGGGGCGGCCGCGCAGGGAGTACGGGGCGATCGTCGTCTTGTACCGGTTGTTCTGGCTCCAGTCGATGAACACCTTCCGTGGCCGCAGGTTCTTCGCCATCCGCGCCACGACCAGGTCCGGCCGCGACGCCGCCAGCGTCTCCGCGACCGCCTTCGCGAACGCCGACGTCTGCTCCGCCGCCGACGTCCGGACCGGCGCGTAGAGCTGCATCCCCTTCGACCCGCTGGTCTTCGCGTACGCGGACAGGCCGCGCGAGGCCAGCAGCTCGCGCACCAGCAGCGCCACCTCGCAGCACTCCACGATCGTTGCCGGCGGGCCCGGGTCCAGGTCGAACACCAGCAGGTCCGGCGTCTGCCGCTCGCCCGACGACGACACGGTCCACTGTGGAAGGTGTAGCTCCAGCGCCGCCATGTTCGCCGACCACACGAGCGACGGCAGGTCGTCCAGCACCACGAAGTCCAGCGTCTCGTACCCGCGCGTGCTGCCCGGCGTCTCCACCCGCACCGTCCGGACCCACTCCGGCGCCCCGCGCGCGGCGTTCTTCTCGTAGAACGGCTGCGCCATCACCCCGTCCGGCCACCGCCGCAGCGTCACCGGCCGGGCGGCCAGGTGACCGAGCAGCACCGGCGCCACCCGGCTGTAGTAGTTGATCACCTGGCCCTTCGTGAACCCCGTGTCCGGGTACAGCACCTTGTCCAGGTTCGACAGCCGCAGCCGGCGGCCCTCGACCTCCACCAGCACGTTCTGCGGCTGCGGCTCGTCAGCCGGCTCGTCAGCTCGCTCGGCCGGCTCGTCGGTCGCCGCGTCCGGAGACTCGGCCGGTTCCTCGGCCGCCACCGGGGACGGGACCGGAGCGTCCGGCACGGCCTCGCGCTCGAGGTCCGCCGGATCCAGGTCCGACCGCAGCCCGCGCCACGACGGCGCCCGCAACCGCCCGTCCGGCGTCCAGTTCCGGAACTCGACCTCACCCACCAGCGTCGGCTCGATCCAGTGCGCGCCCTTCGCCCGGTACGCCGGCACCTCGTCGAAGAACGGCGGCGACGAACGCGTCAGCGGTGCCAGCCGCTCGGCGAGCGCCGCCAGCGCCTTGTCGGTGAACCCCGTGCCGACCTGGCCGACGTACCGCAGCCCCGCGTCGGTCGGCACGCCCAGCATCAGCGAGCCGATCGTGCCCGAGCGCCGCCCCTCGCCGGGCCGCCAGCCGCCGATCAGCACCTCGATCGTGGTGACCTCTTTGATCTTGATCCAGTCCGCGCTCCGGCGGCCGGGGAAGTACCGCGAGGTCAGCCGCTTCGCGATGATGCCCTCGAGCTCCTGCTCCCGCGCCGTCTCGACCATCGCCGCGCCCGCCGCGGCGTAGCTCGGCGACGTGTTCCAGTTCGGCCCCCGCAGCTCCAGCCCGTCGAGCAGCGCGCGCCGCTCCGAGTAGGGCAGGTCCGTGCACGACCTGCCGTCGAGGTAGAGCACGTCGAAGACCAGGTACGTCACCGGCACGGCGTTCGCGAGGTTGCGCGCCTGCCGGTCGTTCTGCACGTGCATGCGCTGCTGCAGTGCGGGGAAGCTGGGCCGCCCGTCCTCCATCGCCACGACCTCGCCGTCGAGCCACACCTGCGTGGCGCCGAGCTCCTCGCCGAGCTTGCGCAGCTCGGGGTAGGTGACGGTGATGTCGTTGCCCTTCCGGGAGAACAGCTGCAGCCGGCCGCCCTCGACCCGGGCCATCGCGCGCACGCCGTCCCACTTGAACTCGTACGCCCACTCGTCGTCCTGGTCCTCGGGCGGCAGCCCGCCGGGGGAGGCCAGCATCGGCTCGACGAGCTCGGGCAGCCGCGCGAAGCCGGCCTGCCGCGCCGGCTCGGACCGGCGGACCATCCAGTCCTTCGAGTCCTTGCCGCTGCGGAAGAACGTGTACCGCCCCTTCGCGCGCTCGCCGTCGAACACGACCGCGACCTCGCGGTCGGACCACTTCAGCGTCTCGTAGCGGCCGCGGTCCCAGATGAACATGCGGCCGCCGCCGTACTCGCCCTTGGGGATCTCGCCGGAGAACGTCGCGTACTCCATCGGGTGATCCTCGGTGTGCACGGCGAGCCGGATGTCGCCCGGCACGTCCGGCAGGCCCTTCGGCACGGCCCACGACACGAGCACGCCGTCGCGTTCGAGCCGGACGTCCCAGTGCAGGCGCGTCGCGTGGTGCTCCTGGATGACGAACGTGTCGTTGTTGCCGGCGGGCAGCGCGCCCTGCGCCGGCACCGGCTCCGGGGTGCGTTCCGGGTCGCGCTTCTTGCGGTACTCCTCCAGGTCACCCATCGCGGTCCATTGTGCCGTTCATTGCAGCCAGGACACCTTGTCGCGCAACAGCGCGTAGCCGAGGAACGCGACGACGTCGAGCAGCGTGTGGGCGATCACGAGCGGCCAGAGCCGGTTGGTCTTCTGCCAGACCCGGCCGAAGACCAGGCCCATGACGAAGTTGCCGACGAACCCGCCGAACCCCTGGTAGAGGTGGTACGACCCGCGCAGCGTGGCGGCCGCGAGGAGCGAGCGGTTCTCCCGCAGGCCGAGCTGGCGCAGCCGGGTGATGAAGTAGCCGACGACGAGGACCTCCTCGGCCCAGGCGTTGGCCGCGGCCGCCACCGTGAGCGCGATCGGGCTCCACCACGTGTCGCCCAGGGTGGAGGGCAGCACGGTGAGGTTGGCGCCGGCCGCGCGGGCCAGGAAGTACAGCCCGAGCCCGGGAAGGCCGATCAGCGCGGCGAGCCCGGCGCCGCCGAGCAGGTCGCGCCACGGCTTGTCGCGGTCGAGGCCGAGCGCGCGCAGCCGGATGCCGGCGCGCCAGAGCAGGTAGAGCCCGAGCGCGCCCCAGGCGAAGAGCTGCGTGGCGGAGAGCAGCTGGCGGAGGAAGTCGATGAGCCCGACGGTCGCCTGCGGGACGTTGATCGCGACCTGCTGCTGGGCGAGCGGTTCCGGTTGCAGCAGCGCGTCGAGGAGCGACAGCAGGCTCCGCAGGCCGGACATGCCCAGCGTGATCGTGAAGACGATCACCAGCTCGACGATGATTGCGCGGCGCTCGCCAGGGTCCTCGATCGGATCGGTGCGCCGCTGCGGCGCCAGCCAGGCTCTCCACTCCACGTCGGAACGCTACCGTCTGGCCATGCCTCGAATCGCGACATCGGACCGGGTCGACAAGGCCGCGCTCGCCGACTTCATCCGCCCCCGCCACCACGCGATCCTGGTCACGACCAGGGCGGACGGCACCCCGCAGCTGTCCCCGGTGACCTGTGGCCTGGACACCGGGGACCGCATCGTGATCTCCACGTACCCGTCCCGCGCGAAGGCGGTCAACGCCCGCCGCGACCCACGCGCGTCGGTCCTCGTCCTGTCCGACGACTTCGACGGCGCGTGGGTCCAGGTCGACGGCACCGCGGAGGTCCTCGACCTGCCGGACGCGGTCGAGCCGCTGGTCGAGTACTTCCGCGTGATCTCCGGCGAACACCCCGACTGGGACGAGTACCGCGAGGCCATGCGACGCCAGGGCAAGTGCCTGATCCGCGTCAGCATCGACCGCTGGGGCCCGATCGCCACGGGCGGCTTCCCGCCGGAGCTGGGGTAGCCGTCCGGCATCCGCCGCTACCAGGGCAGCGGATGCTGCGTCAGGTCGGTGTCAGCCGTGACGGCGATGCCGGTCGGACCGTCGGCAGGCAGCGTCGCCATTCGGATCGGCAGTGTCGCGCCCTGGTCAGGGGTGAGGACGCCGCGGTGCCCGTTCTGGTCGGTGGCGACGGAGCCGGGTGATACGGCGTTGACCAGGATCTGCTGGGCGCGCAACTCGTTCGCGTAGGTGATGGTGACCGCGTTCAGGGCCGCCTTCGACGAGTTGTATGCCAGCAGCTGGGGGAAATCCGGGTCGCCGGCGGCCGTTGCCAGTGAGCCCAGATCGCTGGTGAGGTTGACGATCCGGCCGGCCGGTGACCTGCGCAGCAGGGGCAGCATTCCGTTGGTGACGGCGACTACGCCGAAGACATTGGTCTCGTACGTCTCCCGCACGTCGCGCACCGAGGTCTGGCTCGGCGGGTGCACCGGACCGACGATGCCCGCGTTGTTGACCAGGATGTCGAGCACGCCCTCCGCGCGCTCGATCCGGTCGGCGGCGGCGGCGATGGACACCGGGTCGGTCACGTCCAGCTGCACGAAGCGGGCGCCCGACCCGGCTCCGGCCAGTGCCGCCGCGGCGCTGGCACCACGCGCGGCGTCGCGAGCACCCAGGTAGACCACCGCGACGCCCTGTGCGAGAAGGCCACGGGCGATGGCGAACCCGATGCCCTTGTTGGCTCCCGTCACGAGGGCAACGCGCTGCTCGACCACGGCCGCATGCTATCGCCCGGGGCGCCGGCAATATCAACTTCCGGATATTTCAGAGAGTTTGTCAGGTTCGGCCAGGTAACAATTGAGAATTCCCCCGAAATGCCCGGCGAGCTGCGGGTGATGTCCTAGGTGAGGACATCTGTACGACCCACTACGGGGAGTTTTCGATGAGCGAGTACAACGGCACCGGGCGTCTGTTTGTCGACGCGTCGGCGAACGCCGTGGAGAACCGTCCGTCGCTCGACACCACCATGACGCCGGCCGAACGGGCACAGTTGCGCCAGGTCGGCGGCGAGTTCGCCCGCGACCGGGGCACCTGGCTGCTGATCAACGGGCGATTTTCGTCGGGCGGCGAGAAGAGCACCGACAATCTGGTCAAGGAGCGGTTGCGACAGGCGTTCGGATATCCGGCCGCGAACCGGCCCGCGCGCACGCTCAACGTCCTCCTGAATTCGCCCGGCGGCAGCCTCGACGCGGCATACGCGGCGGCGCTTTACCTTGCGGCGTACGCGAAGGATCTCCGCGTGCACGTGCCGAGCCGCGCGAAGAGCGCGAGCACCTTGCTCGCGATCGGCGCGGACAAGGTGTACCTGTCGGCGTTCGGCGAGCTGGGTCCCCTCGACACGCAGATCCCGGACCCGCGCAACCCGGCGAACACCGTCTCGGCGCTCGACTGCTACCAGAGCGTCGACTACGTCCGCGACTTCGGCTTCAACACGATCACGTCGGTGCTGCCACAGCTCGTCGAGTCGACCGAGCGGCGGATCCCGGTCTCGGACCTGCTCGCGGCCGCGTCGACGTTCGCCATCGGCGCGATCCAGCCGGTGCTGAGCACGATCACCGCGCTGGACTTCGGCGGCTGGGGACGCAGCCTGCGCATCGGCGAGAAGTACGCGAGCAAGCTGTTGCGGGCCAAGACCAAGGACGGCGACTACGCCCGCGCGGACCGCATCGCCTACCAGCTCGTCTACGGCTACACCCATCACCCGTTCCCCATCGACTTCCACGAGGCGAAGCGGATCGGGCTGGACGTGGAGCCGATGGACGGCGCCACGTACGACAAGGCGGTCGAGGTGCTGGACGCCTGCCGCCACAAGAGCTGCGTCTCCTTCCTCAGCGAGGAGGAGGCCGCGCGGACCGCGGACGAGGACGACCTCGAGGTCGCGGTGCCGGAGCACGGCGGCAACGGGAAGCCCAGCGAGTACGCGACCGCGGAGGTCGGCATCGCGCGCGGCTGGACCGGGCACAACGCGGGAGCCGGCGAGCCGGCGCCCCGCGACGCCGGCCTCGCGCAGGGATGGCCCGGCCAGAACCCGGGACCGAGCGAATGAGGCCGGCGGCGTCCTGGCTCGACCGGGCCTGGCGGCCGCTGCGGACCAGCTGGCCCTTCGTCGTGCTCGCCGTGGTCCTGGCGCCGCTGTTGTGGATGGCGACCTCGGTCGCGGTGGGTTCGGGGTTGTTCCGGCTGACCGACGTGCCGACCGGGCCTCAGCTCGGGGCGTTCCTGACGTTCATCGGCACCAGCCTGGCCACCGTGGCGACCGTGTTCGCGGCGCTGCTGACCCGCGCGCACAACGCGCGCGAGCGGCAGCGGCTGCGGCTCGAGACGGTCATCAAGAGCCTCGAGACACTGCCGGCGGAGGCGGAGAAGGCCCGGCTCGCGGGCGTCCTGTCGACGATGGTCCTGCTGGGCCAGGAGCGTCTCGCCATCCGCGTGCTCCAGCCGGCCTGGGACGACGGGATGGTCGACGACGCCACCGCGACGTGGCTGCTCGGGCAGGTGCTCACGGGCCGGCATTCGCGGGACGCCGCCGACGGCGACCGGGTCGACGTGGACGCGGTCCACGAGGCGGCCGTCCTGCTGCGGAGCCACGCGAACCGGCTTACCCGCGAGAAGGCCGGGCAGTACTCCTTCGCCGGCCATTTCATGCGGCAGTGGCGGACCAAGAACAACCTGCCGCCGCAGGCGAAGCTCGACGTCCTGCATGCCATGGGAGAGATGCTCGTGGCTCGCGGACGGGACTGGTGGTCGCAGGAGGGGGAGCTGCCGTACTGGCCGACGTTCGTGCTCGTGGAGTGCGCGCGCAAGGACCCGCACCGGGGCGTCCGGTCCTCGGCCGGGGTGCTGCTCGCGGCCCTGCGGGACAGCTTCCCGCAGGAGTTCGGGCAGCGCGTCCCCGACAAGCGGATGGCGTCGGTGCTGACGCGAGCGCTGAGCGCGTCGTCGGTGCCGGCGGAGCACCGCAAGCTCGCGGCGAACATCCGGCGTGACTGGCGGACGCTGGCCCCCGAGGAGGTGACCGCGAAGGCGGCCGCGGCCACGGTGAACAAGGCGGCCGCTACGGCGGGCTGAGCGTCAGGGGCGGATCGCGGTCGCGTAGTCGTCGAGGATGTGCAGGAAGTCGAGGCGGGGCAGGGTCACGTACTCGCCGGTGAAGTCGTTCTCCACGCGGACGTCGTCCGGGCCGATCGACACGTGGCAGCTGTCGCCGGCGAAGCCCCACGCGCCCGGACCCGGGTGGCGCGCGTGCTCGATCACCAGTTCCAGTCCCGGCACGTCGTCGCCGATATCGCTCTCGAGGAAGTCCTCGATCGGCTGCAGGTCGAGGGGCGCCGACACGGAGACGTGGCCGTCCCGCGCGCGGGCGAACCGCACGGAGTCAGGCGTCCTGCCCATTGTTGCCACCTCCCCGCAGCACCGGGTAAGCCGTCACGATGTGGTACAGCCGAGCCGACCGCGCGTCGATCGCCGGCTCGATGACCTGGCACTCCACGTAGCCTTCGATCCGCACGTCTCGATACGACCCGCGCCATTTCCGGCGGACGCGGTTGCTGCGCCCGTCGAAATACGTCCGGTTGACGAACGCGTGCCGGATCGCCCGCTCGACCTCCGCGCGCGGCCACGCGTCCGGGAAGAACGAGCTCGTCTTCGTCTCCGGTCCGCCGTCGGTCCGCGGCCCCGCGACCACCGCCCGGTACACGCCGGCGTCGTCCGGGCCCGCGACGACCTCGCGCACCCGGATCGGCCCGCGGTCGACGCCGCCCTCGCGGTGGTGGTACCCCAGGTCCCGGTAGCCCGGGCCGCGCGGCCGCCGCTTGCAGTGCCCCTCGAAGAGATGCTGCCGCAGGCGCCCGGACAGCTGGTCGAGCTCGAGCCGCCGCAAACGCTTGCCCAGTCCCGGGACCCCGGCCTCCCACGCGTGCCGGGCGTCGCGCAGCAGCGCGTGGTCCAAGCGGGCCTTGAGGACGGCGTCGGGATGGTGCGCCGTGACGTCCAGGGGCGCCGGAATCCGGACGACCAGCGGCTTGACCTGGCGAGGGGCCGGGACGCGGCGGGCCGGCTCGGCCGGCGGCACGATCCGCGGCGCCACCCGCGCGGGCGCCAGGTTGCTCGCCGCGCGCAGCTTGCGCGCCGCCTCGCGGCCGACCCGCTGGAGCTGGACCCGGGCGCCGCTCAGCGTGGCCACCGCGGTCGCCCGCAGCGCCGCGCGCGACATGACCGGGCTCGCCGGGCCGGGCTCGGCCGCCACCACGCCGGTGCGCTGGACCTCCTGCGCGAACGTCGGCCGCGAGCGGGGCGGCCCGGGCTCGTCGGTCGCCGACTCGGCGTCGGCGGCCAGCGCGATCGCCTGCGCGGCCTGGCGTTGCGCCCAGCTCAGCGTGTACGCGTAGTCGTCCAGGGCCGCGGCCGCCGAGACGAACGCGTCGGCCGCCACGAGGAAGCGCTTCGGCCGGGTCTCGCAGTGCGCGTGGAACGCCTCGGCGGCCGGCCCGGTCCACCCGCCGTCGTCGATCGTGCGGAAGCCCAGGCCGATGTCCTCGAACGTGCCGCTGATGCGCTTGTACGAGCCGGCCATCTCCCAGATCGCGTTCGGGTCGCCGGGCACCAGGGCCCGCGGATCGCCGGTCGTGCCGAGTTCACCCAAGGCCGTCCCCCTGCCCGTCGTGGAGCTTGTCGAAGCTCGCGGCGACTTCCTCGTCCACGCGGCGGTAGTGCGCGATGGTGTCGCCGAGCCGCTGGTGAATGGACGCCGTGTCCTCGGACAGCTCCTTGATGCCGTCCTGCCACTTGTCGTGGAACTCCGTGGCCGATTCCGCGAGCTCGTCATGCCCGAAGACGGAGTCCGCCTGGTCGGGTCTCAGCGGGGCGAAGGCGTCCATGTCGCGGAGCAGGCGGCCGACACCATCGTTGGCGTCGGAGAGCGCGTCGGGATCGACGAAGAAGCCATCCGAACGAGTCACCGCCGACCTCCAGGCAAGCCAACAACCCATTGCAGACAGCACGGCGGCACCGCCACACCCCCGACGCTGTGCGGGCCGCCACCTTATCGGGTCCGGGTGCTCGTGTCGCCATGGGACTAAACGGAGGTGAGCACCACCGGCCCGTCGTCGGTGACCGCGATCGTGTGCTCGATGTGCGCCGCGCGGCTGCCGTCCACGGTGCGCAGCGCCCAGCCGTCCGGGTCGGTGACGAACCGGTCGCGGCCGCCGGCCATGAACATCGGCTCGATCGCGATCGTCAGGCCCGGGCGCAGCGGCAGGCCCCGGCCGGGCCGGCCCTCGTTGGGCACGGACGGGTCCTCGTGCATCGCGCGGCCGATCCCGTGGCCGCCGAAGCTGGCCGGGATCCCGTAGCCCGCGGCCCGCCCGATCCGCCCGACCGCGGCGGACACGTCGCCCAGCCGGCCGCCGGCGACGGCCGCCGCGATGCCCGCGTCGAGCGCGGCCCGCGTGTCGGCGATCAGCGTCGCGTCCGCCGGCCGCGGCGTGCCCACGGTGAAGCTGGTCGCCGCGTCGCCGTGGAAGCCGTCCACGCACGCGCCGAAGTCGATGCTCACCAGGTCGCCGTCGCGCAGCCGGTAGCCCGACGGGATGCCGTGCACGATCACGTCGTTCACCGACGTGCAGAGCACCGCCGGGAACGGCGTCGGCGCGAAGTGCGGGTGATAGTGCTGGAACGACGACTTCGCCCCGGCGGCGCGCAGCACGTCGGCGGCCACCTCGTCCAGGTCGAGGAGCGACACCCCGACCGCGGCCGCCTCGCGCGCCGCGGCGAGGGCGGTCGCGACCACCCGGCCCGCCTCGCGCATCACCGCGAGCTCGGCCCCGGTCTTCAGTTCGACCATCTCTTCCTCCAATAACTATCCCGGTATTCATATCACGGTATTAGTATTGGAGTCATGGTGCGACCACCGTTGAGCAAAGAGGACCGCGAACGCGGCATCCGCCTCGGCGAGCGGCTGCGTGCCGCGCGCGGCGAGCGCACCAGCGTGGCGGTGGCGCAGGCGGCCGGCATCTCCGTCGAGACGCTCCGCAAGATCGAGCACGGCCGGGTGCCGACGCCGGCCTTCTTCACGGTCGTCGCGATCGCCCGCGCGATCGGCGTCCCGGTCGAGACGCTGTGCGAGGACCCGCTACCGGCCGGCTTGTAGCGCGAGGAACGGGCAGCCGACCAGCCGCCGCAGCTCGCCGGACAGCTCGTCGAGCGTGGCGATCGGCCGCTCGAACGCCAGCCGCACGTCGTGGTCGCCCTCGACCGCCTCGACCCGCAGCCGCAGGCCGTACCGGTCGAGTCCGAGCGGTCGCACGTGCCCGCCCAGCAACCGGTCGGGCAGGTGCCGGCGCAGCGTGTGGATCACGTCGGTGTGCGACAGCTCGAGGTGGCGCAGCCACCCGGCTTCCTGGTGGCAGAACGGGTCCTCGGCGGCCGCCGCAAACGCTTCCGGCGTGACCGGGTGCGTGCCGTCGGCGTCCGCGACGACCATCGAGACAGGTGTCAGCACCAGCATCGTCGCGCCGTGGCCGAGGTCCAGCAGCCGCGGATCCGGCCGCCGTTCGACCAGGTCGAGCGCCACGTCCCGGGCCTCGTCGAGCTCGACCGGCGCCAGCTTCCCGGTGATCCACAGCAGCCCGCGGACGGGTTCGCGCAGGGGTACGGGCGCGGGGTCGACCACCTCGACCATCGTCGTCGCCGGCTGCGCGGCCGCCTGGTCGTCGGGCAGCAGGACGGTCACCGATCCGTCGGCGTGCACGTGGTGCAGGAGCGGCGAGACGCGGTCCGACTGGCGCTCCACGGCCACCGGCGGCAGGGTGGGTGGCGGCGGCAGCAACGTCGCCGGGCCACGCGCGGCGATGGTCCTGGCGCGCTCACCCGGTTCGGGAATCGGCGGTCGGTCGCTCACGCTGGTTAGGCTAACCTAAGTTCACCTCCAGCGATACCCGATGGCCGTAGGCCGATCGTGTGGGATCGGCCCGGCGCGGACCCGCACCGTCCGCGCCGGGCCGGTGCTCAGCAGTTGAGCCAGCAGAGTCCGTAGTTCGCCCGGTAGGTCGCCGCCGCCGACGGGGCCGTGATGTTGTGGGTCTGCGCGCCGCCGTCCGACCAGCTCGTGAAGCGGAACTGCAGGCCGAACGTCAGGCGCTGCGGGCTCGGGGCACTCACCGAGTTGTTCGAGCCGGCGATCACCGTCCGCGTGAACGGCGTCGCCTGCGTCGTGCCGCCCACCGTCAGCGCGGCGCCCGACGGGTTCGACGTGAACGTCAGGGCCACCGTCTTCGGGTTCAGCCGCACCGTCGTCGACGCCGGGCGGCCGGACGAGTCCGTCGCGGTCAGCGTCAGGTCCAAATAGGACGGGTACTCGTGGTCCGGGGCGATGAAGCTGCCCGACGCCACCCCGTCGAACGTCTGCACGTTGTGCGCATGGCAGTTCGTCGACGTCGTGCAGTGCTGCAACGTCAGCTGCCAGCGCATCGCGGACGCGGGCAGCGTGCCGTCCTGCGGGTCCGCCGCCCGCCCCGCGAACGGCACCTGCTGGCCGACCGCCCACTGCAGCGCCGCCGTCGGGTTGTCGATCGTGACCACCGGATCCTGGCTCGCCGGGTTGCCCACCGAGATCGGCACCGACGCGGTCGACGACAGCCCGCCCGGGTCGCTCACCCGCAGCGACGCGGTCACCGCCGCCTGTGCCACGTACGTCCACTGTGGATTCGCCGCCGTCGAGTCGTCGTACGCCCCGTCCCCGTCCAGGTCCCACGCATAGGTCAGCGCCGTCCCCGGATCCGGGTCCGACGAGCCCGAGCCGGTGAACTGCACGGCCAGCGGTGCCGGCCCGGACGTCGGGTTCGCCGACGCCACCGCCACCGGCGGGTGGTTCGTCGTCGGGTAGCTGACCCGGCGCAGCTGGCCCGCGCCGAGCGCGAGATAGAACAGGTCCCCGCCCGGGCCCGTCGTCAGGTACACGGGCACGTTCACCCCGGTCACGAACGGCACGATCTGCGCCGGGTCCGGCAGCCCGTTCGCGCCCTTGCGCATCGCCCAGATGCAGCCACGCGAGCTGTCGGCGAAGAACAGCGCGCCGTCGTAGGCCGCGGGGTAGGTGCTCGTCGACTCGAACGCGATGCCGCTGATCGACGACCCGCCGGTCGGGCACCCGTCGCCGGGCGTGACGTTCGCGCTGTGGTTGTACGCGTGGTACGGCGCGTTCTGGCCGGCGCCGGAGTAGAGCGACTCGCAGACGTTGACGTTCGCGCCGTCGTAGCCGGACTGCCGCGCCGCGCCCTCGTAACACGGCCAGCCGAAGTTCTCCGCCACCGCGTCCGACGCGTTCGGGATCCGGTTGATCTCCTCCCACGTGTTCCAGCCGACGTCGCCGACCCACAGCTCGCTCGTGTCCGGCCGGAAACCGAACCGGAACTGGTTGCGCATGCCGTACGCGATCACCCGCTTCGCGTTGGCGTCGGGACTCGACGCGAACGGGTTGCCGGGCATGGCCGCACCCGTGTCCGGGTCGACGCGCAGGATCGCGCCGTTCAGCGTCACCGGCTCACCCGCGGCGCGGCGCACGGACTGCGAGCGCAGGGCGCCACCCTCCGCGGACGGCGGCGTCAGGTTCGTCCCGGCCGGGCTCGGCGGGTCCGCGCACGGGTTCTTGACCTGGCCGTAGTCGGTGAAGTTGAAGCTCGCGCCGTCCCCGCCGCCGACGTACAGCGCGCCGTCCGGCCCGAACGTCACGGTGCCCACCGAGTGCGACGGGTACTGCTGGCACCACCCGTCCAGCAGCACCTGCTCCGACCCGGTGGCCACGCCGTTCGCGTCCAGCGTCAGCCGCGAGAGCCGGCCGGTGACCAGGCACCCGTCCTCGGTCGCGCCGGGCGGCGACGGGCAGTTGTCACCCCAGCGCGGCGCGCCGCCGCCCGGCACCGCGTCGTAGGTGTAGAGCGCGTACAGGTACGGCCGCGCCGGGAACGCCGGGTCCACGGTCAGGCCGAGCAGCCCGCGGTCCCAGAAGTCCTGCACGGCCGTGCGCAGGTCGGTGGTGACCGTCGCCGTCGTGTCGGCGAGCGAGTCGAAGGTCTTGACCACGCCGCTCTTCTCGCCGACGAAGACGCGCCCGTTCGGGGCGAACGCGGCCACGGTCGGGTTGGTCAGGCCGCCGATCGCGACCGTGTCGGTGAACCCGGACGGCACGGCGGCGGCCGCCGTGGGCGCCGTCGTCAGCGAGACGAGCACGCCGGCGGCAAGCGTCAGAACGGCTGAGAGGGCGGTTTTCGGGCGTGCGGAAGCAGGGCGATAGCGCACGGAGGTCCCCAATCCTGGCAGTCGGCTGCCAGGAGAGTCGGCTCACGCGCCGTTACCGTTTCACCCGATTCAGCGACCGGGTCCGCGCCCCGACCATGACCATGCGTACGCAGGGTCTTCGCAATTTCCGGCCGCCTCGCCGAGCGCGAGCGGGCGGAACGTGTCGACCATGACCGCGGTCTCGTCGAAGTAGTCCACGCCGATCGACGCCTCCGCCGCGCCCGGCTGCGGGCCGTGCGTGACGCCCGAGGGGTGCAGCGACAGCGAGCCGAGCCCGATGCCCGAACCCTTGCGCGCCTCGTAGTTGCCGCCGACGTAGAACATCAGCTCGTCGGAGTCGACGTTCGCGTGGTTGTACGGCACGGGGATCGACAGCGGGTGGTAGTCGACCTTGCGCGGGCAGAACGAGCAGACCACGAAGTTGGGTCCCTCGAACGTCTGGTGCACCGGCGGCGGCTGGTGCACGCGCCCGGTGATCGGCTCGAAGTCGCGGATGTCGAACACCCACGGGTAGAGGCAGCCGTCCCAGCCGACCACGTCGAAGGGGTGGTTGGCGTAGGTGAACCGGGTCAGCCCCGCGCGGTGGCGCACGAGCACCGGCACGTCGGTCTCCTCGACGTGCAGCGGCTCGGCCGGCCCGCGCTGGTCGCGCTCGCAGTACGGGGCGTGCTCGAGGAACTGGCCCTTCTGCGAGAGGTACCGCTTCGGCGGGCCGACGTGCCCGGAGGCCTCGAGGATGTAGAGCCGGGTCTCGCCCTGCGGCAGCACGCGGTAGGTCGTCGAGGTCGGCAGCACGACGTAGTCGCCGTCGGTCACGTCCAGCGCGCCGTAGATCGTCTCGATGCGGGCCGAACCGGTCTGCACGTAGATCAGCTCGTCGCCCGTCGCGTTGCGGTAGAGGGGACTCGGCGCGGTGGCGATGGCGAACGCGATCGTCACGTCGTTGTTGCCGAACAGCGTGCGCCGGCCGGTCACCGCGTCGACCTCGTGCGAGCTCTCCGACTTGAGGTCCTGGGTGCGGAAATGGCGTGGCAGCAGCGGTTGGTTCGGCGTCAGCTCGCCGCGGTGGTCCTCGACCACCTCGGCGCCGACGATCGCGGTCGGCAGGTACCGGTGGTACAGCAGGGCGGAGTCGGACGAGAAACCCTCGACGCCCATGAGCTCCTCGGCGTAGAGCCCACCCGCCGGCGAGCGGAACTGCGTGTGCCTCTTTCGGGGTATCTCCCCGACGCGGCGGTAGTAAGGCATGGCCTCCTCCGGAGTGTCCGCATGTCGAACGTCTTTGTTCAGATGCCGATACGCTACTAGCGTGTCAGCCGTGTCAAGCGCCGCACCCGTTCCCGCGTCCGGTCCACCTGATGTCCCTCCGCTGCTGGCTCGGCTCGTCGACGACGCCGCCCTGTTCCCACCGGGTAACGCCGCCATGCCCGACGCCATCCGCTTGCACCTGGATGGCCGGACCAGCTCCCGCGCCGATCTGGTCGGGCTGTTCCTGTGCCCGGCCTCCCGGCTGCCGGAGCTGATCACGGATCTGATCAAGGTCAAACCGCCGAGACCCGTCGAGTTGTCGCTGGTCATCGACACGGGACTGGGTGGGGTACCGAAGGCGCTGTCGATCGTCGAGTCGCGGGCGGAGCTGCTGGCGCTGCGCATGGTCGAGATGCCCGCACCGTCCGATGTGGACGAAGTGTGGCTCGAGCGGGTGTCGGAGTTCGTGCCCGAGGACGTGATCCGGGTGATCGAGCCGCGGCGCGGCGGGGCCGGCTGGCTCGACGGCATCCAGCGCGTGATCGAGCACGGGAGCTGGCCGAAGATCCGGTGCGGCGGCCTCTCCACGTCGAACTTCCCGAGCGTCGAGGAGGTCGCCGAGTTCCTGTCGGTGATCAACGCCGGCAACTCGTCGTTCAAGGCCACCGCGGGGCTGCACAACGCCGTCCGGCACACCGACGCCGAGACCGGCTTCAACCACCACGGCTTCCTGAACCTGCTGGTCGCCACGCACCGGCTGATCCGGAGCGGCGCGGCGGACGAGTCGGTGCACCAGGCGCTCGAGTCGACCGACGGCAAGGCGCTGGCCGCGGAGGCGCAGGCCATGACCGAGCACGAGGCGCTGGCCGTGCGCGGCGTGTTCTCCTCCTACGGCTCGTGCTCGCTCGCCGACCCGATCGCGGACCTCGAAGAGCTTGGCCTGCTGTGACCTGGATCGACGACCCCGCCTTCGCCGCCGACCAGCCGTTCGGCCCCCAGACGCTGCCCTACGGCGTGGTCGACTTCGGCGACGGGCCGCAGGTCGCGGTCCGGGTGGGGGACCACGCGCTGCCGCTGCGCCCGCTCGCCGCCGAGCTCGACGACGTCGGCCATCTGGTGTCCGGCTGGTCGCTGGATCCGTTGCTCGGGGCGTCCCGCGCGGAGTGGAGCGAGCTACGAGCGCGGCTGACCGAACTGGTGAGCGGCACCGGCACGCCGCACGGCGCGCGGCTGGAGCCGTTGGCGGACGCGCGGGTGCGGCTGCCGTTCACGGTCGGCGACTACGTCGACTTCTACAGCTCGCGCTTCCACGCGGAGAACGTCGGCCGGATCATGCGGCCGGACTCCGAGCCGCTGCTGCCGAACTGGACGCACCTGCCGGTCGGCTACCACGGCCGGTCCGGCACGGTCGTCGTGTCCGGCACCGACGTGGTGCGCCCGCACGGCCAGCGCCGCGGCTCGGACGGCCCGCACTTCGGCCCGTCCGGCCGGCTGGACATCGAGGCGGAGGTCGGCTTCGTGTGCGGCGGGCCGGTGGCGCGCCGGGTGCCGGCGTCGAACGCGGCGGACCACATCTTCGGCGTGGTGCTGGTCAACGACTGGTCCGCGCGCGACATCCAGGGCTGGGAGTACCAGCCGCTCGGACCGTTCCTGGGCAAGTCGTTCGCCACGTCGGTGTCCGCGTGGGTGACCCCGCTGGACGCGTTCGCGGCGGCGCGCGTCGCGGTGCCCGACCCGGGCCATCCGCGGGTCGAGTACCTCGTCGAGGACTCGCCGTGGGGGCTGGACCTGCGGCTCGAGGTCGAGTGGAACGGGACCGTCGTGTCGCGACCGGACTTCTCCCACATGTCCTACTCGTGCGCCCAGCAGCTCGCGCACATGACGGTCAACGGCGCGACCGTGCGGCCGGGTGACCTGTTCGCGTCGGGCACGGTCTCCGGACCCGAGGTCGAGCAGCGCGGCTGCTTCCTGGAGCTGTCGTGGGGCGGCCAGGAGAAGATCAACCTGGCCGACGGCGTGACCCGGACGTTCCTCGAGGACGGCGACACCGTGGTGATCACCGCGACCGCGCCCGGCGAGGAGGGTTCCGTGGTCGGCATCGCCGAGGTCGCGGGCACGGTCCTGCCGGCCGATTCCCGGGCGGCCGGGGGCTGAGATGGCCGCCCGGCCGATCCGTCCGATCGTCCCGGCCACGCGGCAGACGAGTGCCGCGCCGGGCCGGGAGAGCTCGCTGACCCTGGACCGCGGGCTGGCGTTGCTGCAGGCGGTGGCCGACGCGGACTCCGAGGCGCCGACGATCAGCGACCTGGCGACGGCGATCGGCGCGAGCCGCGCCGCGGTCTACCGGCTGCTGGTGCCGTTGCAGGCCCGCGGGCTCGTGCGGCGCGACGGGTCGAAGGTCCGGCTGGGCCTGGGCCTGCTGCGGCTGGCCGCGAAGGTGACCCCGCAGCTGCGCCTGGCCGCGCTGCCGGCGCTGCGCGAGCTGGCCGAGTCGGTCGGCGCGACGGCCCACCTGACGGTCGCCGACGGCGACGAGGCCCAGGCGGTCGCGGTCATCGAGCCGTCGTGGACGACCTATCACGTGGCCTACCGCGTGGGCACGCGCCACTCCCTGGGTCGCGGCGCGGCGGGCAAGGCGATCGGCCTGCGCGACGAGACCCCGGGCTGGATCGCGACCACGGGGGAGCTGCAGCCCAGTGCGTCCGGCATCGCGGCCCCGGTCCGCGGCGTCCCCGGCCTGCGCGCGAGTGTCGGCGTGATCACCTTCCACGTGCTGGACGGCGACGTGGTGGGCCCGAAGGTCCTGACCGCGGCAGCCGCGGTGGCCGACGCCCTGCGCTGAGCTCAGCCGACCACGGAGCTGCGGCGTTCCACGGCCACCACGTCGCGCCAGCGGCCGTGGTGGCGGCCGATCCGCCGGCGCACGCCGATCTCCCGGAAGCCGGCCCGCCGGTGCAGCGCGCGGCTCGCGGCGTTCTCCGGGAAGATCCCGCTCTGGATGGTCCAGATGCCGGCCTGCTCGGTCGACGTGATCAGCGCGCCCAGCAGCGCGGCGCCGACCCCGCGGCCGTGCGCGCCGGGCGCCACGTACACGCTGTGCTCGACGACGCCGGCGTACACGCAGCGGCTCGAGACCGGCAGCGCCGCGACCCAGCCGACCACCCGGTCGTTTTCGAGCGCGACGAAGCGGTGGTCCGGCAGGTGGGCGGCGTCCCAGGCGTCCCAGCCGGGCACGGTGGTCTCGAAGCTGGCGTCCCCGGCGTCGAGCCCGGCCTGGTAGATCTCGAGCACGGCGGCCCCGTGCGCACGCGTCATCGCCGCGACGCGGACCACGTCTGACATCGGCTCGTCCTCCGGCTCGGCGGTCGACCGCAGGTTAGCGCGGCCGCCGCGCGAGGACGCGGTCCAGCGCGCGCCGCGCCCGGTCCGCCCGCCGCGCCTCGTAGGCAATGGGGAAGTAGCGCAGCCGCTCGGGCAGCACCGCCATCGTCAGCGCGATCAACCGGCCGAGCAGCCGCAGCCGCCGCTCGTCGCGGGCCGTCCACGACAGGCCGAGGATCTCGCGCGCCCGCCGCGGCAACGTGCCGACCGTGACGAAGTGCTGCACCCGGCCCGGCACGTCGGTGGCCACCCGCCAGCCGGGCCGCAGCCACGCCGGCAGCCGGGGTGGCGGCGGCACGCGCCGGGTCGCCGCCAGGAACTCGAACGCCGTCGGGTGCGCGACGAGCTGGTGGGACAGGACGTCGTCGAAGCGTGCGAGGTAGTCCGCGTAGGTCGGCGGGATCTCCTTCTCCGCCACGTGCAGGTTCCGCATCAGCTGGCGGATCTCCGCGTAGAACGACTCCTCGTCGGCCCGGCTGAGCGGCCGCCGCGAGAAGTACCGCGCGGCGGCGCTGTACGCGTACGGCGCGGTCAGGATGATCCACGCCCACGGCCCGGACGCCAGCGCCTTGTGCGTCACGCCGGCCGCGTCGGTCGTGCGCAGCGGCGCGTGCAGCGCACGCAGCCGGTCCGCCTCCACGAGCGCCTCCGGCCCGCCGTACACCCAGGTCAGCACCGACGCGATGCTGCGCTCGGCCCGCCCTATCGCGTCCGTGCGGAACACCGAGTGCTCGCCGACGACCGCCCCGACGGACGGGTGCATGACCTGCAGCGCGAACGCCGCCCCGGTCGTCAGCGAGAACGTGATCAACCCGGTGTCCGCCCACAACCGGGTTCCTGGCTCGATCGGCCGTCGCATCCCCGACTCCAATCTGGTGAGGGCCGTCACCAGATCAGGATAAGCTGACATCGTGGCCCGACGCACCTATGCCGGCGAGACCGGCGACGAGCGCCGCGAACGGCGGCGGGCAGCGTTCATGGAGGCCGCCCTCGACCTCGTCGCCGGCTCGGACCTCGTCGGCGGGTGGGACCGCGTCACGGTCCGCGCGGCGTGCGCCGCCGCGCGGCTCAACGACCGCTACTTCTACGAGAGCTTCGCCGACCGCGACGCACTCCTGCTCGCCACCCGCGACCACGTCGCCGCCGGTGCCCTGCGCGCGCTCCGCGCGGCCATCGAGGGCACGAAGCCGGACGAGCGGATCCGTGCGGTCGTGGTCGCCGTGATCGACTTCTTCAGCGTGGACCCGCGCCGCGGCCGGCTGATGTTCGATCCCCACCCGGCCCTGCTCGGCCGCCGCCGCGAGATGCTCGCCACGCTGTCGCGCATCGTCGCCGACCAGTCCACCGAGATCCTCGGCGACCGCGCCGCCGCGGCGGCCGACCGCGAGCTCGGCGCGCTCACCCTGGTCAGCGGCACGATGGAGGTCTTCGCCGGCTGGCTGCGGGGCGAGGTCGACGTGACCCGCGCGCACCTCGCGGACTTCCTCGTGGCCATGGTCAACACCACCGGCGACCTGGCCGCCGCCCTCGCGCGCGAGCGCGGCTAGAACAGGGCCGTCCCCGCCGCCAGCAACGCGAACACGCCGAACACCGCCGCCGCGCCGCGCTGGATGAAGTGTGCCGGCACCCGGGCGCGCAGCTTTCGTCCCACCAGCAACGCGATCACCGTGACGCTCATCAGCGCGAGGAACGCGCCGAGCCCCACCGCCACCGGGGCCGCGTACCGCGCCGCCACGCCGATGGCCGTGACCTGCGAAGCGTCGCCCCACTCGGTGAGGAACAGCGTGCCGAAGGAGATCGCCGCCGCCCGCAGGAACGGCGTGCCGGCCCGGGTGGACGCCGCCGCGTCGGCCTCGTCCGACTCGGTCGACAGGCTCTCCCGCAGCAGCAGGATCGCGCCCACCCCGAACAGGATCGCGATCGCCCCGGCGACGATCCGCTCGGGCAGCAGCCGGATGGCACTGCCCAGCGCCACCGCGATGACCGCCTGCAACGCGAACGCGACGGCGGCGCCGGCGAGCACCGGACGGCTCCGGAACCGGCTCGACAGCACGAGGGTCAGGGCGGTCGTCTTGTCCGGGAGCTCGAGCAGGAACACGGCGACGTAAGCCGAGACGAATGCGAGCAGCCAGTGGCCCATCTGGACGGCGGCCCCCTCCGGGTCTGACCCGGTCAGAGGACGCATGACTCCGACCGGGCATGGTGAACATGCCGGCCGGAGGTCTCGTTCGCCCGCCCGCGGCGGGTGAGGCACCGGACTCGCGAACGAGTCAGTATGTCGATGTCCTCGCCGGGCGAGTCGCGCTCACCCGGGAACTACTCCCCTCTGGCGAGATCCATTCTACCTGCCCGAGCCGCGCGGCTCGACGTTGTCCTGGTCACGGGACCTAGGTCCCGCCGGAACGGGATCGACGGACCTGCCGCGGCGGCGCCGCGCGGAGCACGGTGGGCGGCGTGGACGTACTCGACCTGGCTCGGTGGCAGTTCGGCATCACGACCGTCTACCACTTCCTGATGGTTCCGCTGACCATCGGCCTGTCGCTGCTGGTCGCGGGCATGCAGACCGCGTGGGTGCGCACGGGCAACCGGCGCTACCTCGCGATGACGAAGTTCTGGGGAAAGCTGCTGCTGATCAACTTCGCGATGGGCGTGGTCACCGGCATCGTGCAGGAGTTCCAGTTCGGCATGGCCTGGAACGAGTACTCGCGGTTCGTCGGCGACGTGTTCGGCGCGCCGCTGGCCATGGAGGGGCTCGTCGCGTTCTTCATCGAGTCGACGTTCCTCGGGCTGTGGATCTTCGGCTGGGACCGGCTGCCGCGCGGCGTGCACCTGGCCACGGCGTGGGCGTTCTCGCTGGCGAGCATGCTCTCCGCGTACTTCATCCTGGCGGCCAACTCGTGGATGCAGCACCCGGTCGGCGTGGAGCTCGTCGACGGCCGGCCGCGGCTGACGTCGATCGGGGCGGTGCTGGGCAACTCGACGCTGCTCGCGGCGTACCCGCACGCGATCGCGGGTGCGTTCGCGGTGGCCGGGGCGTTCCTGGCCGGCATCGGGGCGTGGCAGCTGTGGCGCGCGAGGCCGGACGGCGACGTGTGGCGGGCGTCGGTGAAGCTCGGCGCGTGGGTCGGCGTGGTCGCGTTCGCCGCGCTGGCGGTCAGCGGGGACCAGCAGGGCAAGCTGATGTTCGACCAGCAGCCGATGAAGATGGCGGCCGCGGAGGCCTTGTGCCACACCGAAGGGCCGGCCGGGTTCTCGGTCTTCGCGGTCGGCGACGTGGCCGAGCCGGACTGCGAGAACGTCAAGTCGATCACCCTGCCCGCGCTCCTGTCGTTCCTCGCGGAGGGCGACCTCCACGCGAAGGTCTCCGGCATCGGGGACCTGATCACGCGGTACGAGCAGGAGTACGGCTCGCACTACCCGGTCGACCCGCGGCTCGGCGAGCTGTCGGGCAAGCCGATCGACTACGTGCCCCAGCTGCCGGTGACGTACTGGGGCTTCCGGCTGATGATCGGCTTCGGCGCACTCGGCGCGCTCGTCGGCGTGGCCGCGCTGTGGCTGACCCGGCGCGGCGCCGTGCCGCGGACGCCCTGGTTCCCGGCACTCGCCGTGGCCGGCATCGCGGCGCCGTTCCTGGCGAACAGCTTCGGCTGGATCTTCACCGAGATGGGCCGCCAGCCGTTCGTCGTCGCGCCCAACCCGTCCGGTGTGGACGGTGTGTGGATGTACACCGCGCGGGCGGTGTCGGGGATGTCGGTCGGCGAGGTCCTCACGTCGCTGATCACGCTGACCGTGGTGTACGGCGCGCTCGCGGTGGTCGAGGTGTTCCTGATCCGCCGGTTCGTGCGCGGTGGCATCGCCGCGGTGCTGCCACCCGACCGGCCCGACCGGCCCGGCCGGTCCGATCGGGACGGCGGCGACGTGCTGTCGTTCGCCTACTGACGGGGGCTGTCATGACGCTGCCGACGATCTGGTTCGCGATCATCGCCCTGTTCTGGCTCGGCTACCTGTTCCTCGAGGGGTTCGACTTCGGCGTCGGCATGCTGCTTCGGGTGCTCGGCCGGGACGAGGTGTCGCGGCGCGTGCTGATCAACACGATCGGGCCGGTGTGGGACGGCAACGAGGTGTGGCTGATCGTCGCGGCGGGCGCCACCTTCGCGGCGTTCCCGGGCTGGTACGCGGGCCTGTTCAGCGCGGGGTACCTGCCGATGCTGCTGGTGCTGGTGGCCCTGATCGGCCGCGGCGTGGCGATCGAGTACCGGGGCAAGGTCGACTCGGCTCGGTGGCGCGGCGCATGGGACGCCGTGCTCACGGGTGGTTCGCTGGTCGCCCCGCTCGGCGTCGGGCTGCTGCTGGCGTGGAACGTGCTGGGCGTGCCGATCGACGCGGCCGGCAACCGGGTCGGCGGGCCGCTGGCCGCGCTGCGCTGGGACACGCTGCTCGGCGCGCTGGGCGTGGTGGGCTTCGCGCTGACCCACGGCGCGGTGTTCATCGCGTTGAAGACCGACGGCCCGATCCGTGTCCGGGCGCGCCGGCTGGCCCTGCGGCTCGCGCCGGTCGCGCTGGCGCCGCTGGTGGCGATGCTGGCGGTGGTACAGCTGCGCCAGGGCTCGCCGTGGACGTGGGTGGCGCTGGGCGTCGTGCTCGTCGCGGCAGTGCTGTCGTGGCTGCGGCTGCGGGCCGGCCGCGAGGGCCAGGCGTTCGCGGCCCTGGGCATGACGATCGCGGCGACCGTGGTGACCCTGTTCGGCGCCCTGTACCCGGACGTCCTGCCGTCCACTGTGGACACAGCGAACTCCCTGACCATCGCGGCGACGGCGTCGAGCCACTACCCGCTGACCGTACTGACCTGGCTCGCGGCGATCGGCACCCCGGCGGTGCTGGTCTACCAGGGCTGGACGTACTGGGTGTTCCGCAAGCGCATCGCCACGATCCACATCCCGGAGGTCCACGCCCCATGACCCCCACCCACGCACACACACCCACGCGCGGCCCTATGGATGGCTCCCGTATGGATCGCGGCCCCCACGCGCGCACCCCCGCAGCCGGCCCAATGGGTGGTGGCCCCTACGCGCGGACCCCCGCGGGCGGCCCACTGGGCGGCGGCCCTGTGGATGGCGGCCTGCACGCGCGCACCTCCCGGGGCGACCCTCCGGATGGCGACCGGCACGCCCGCACCCCCGCGGGCGACCTTCTGGATGGTGGTCTTCCGGATGGTGGCCTTCTGGATGGCGGCCCCCACGCCCGCACCCCCGCGGGCGGCCCTCCGGATGAAGACCCTCTGGATGGCGGCCCCCACCCTCTCCGGGGGCACCCCTCAGGACCAGTCTATCGGAGTTTGGGCTGGTCGGAAGGGGTGGCGCGAGCCTGTGGACAACTTCGGCGAGCGAGTGGCGGTTTTGGTCGGGGGCCGGCATGACCGGGGTCCTCGCCCTGTCGCGGGTGGCGCGCCGGGCGCTCGCCGGGGTCGCCGTGCTCGCCGCGGCCGGGGCGGTGGCGCTGGTCGGGCAGGCGTGGGCGCTCGCCACGCTGCTCGCCGGCATCGTCGCGGGGGCGGGAGCGCCGGCCGGCGAGCTGCTGGGGGTGCTCGCCGGCGCGGTGCTCGCGCGCGCGGTCCTCGGCTGGGCCACCCAGGTCGTCGCCGCGCGGGCCGCGGCCGGGGCCAAGGCAGAGCTGCGTGCCGTCCTGCTCGACCGGGCGCTCGCGGCGGGTCCGGAGTGGATAGTCGAGGCCGGGCCCGCCGAGCTGACCGCGCTCGCCACCCGTGGCCTCGACTCCCTCGACGGCTACTTCGCCACCTACCTGCCCGCCCTGGTCAACGCCGCGGTCCTCCCGCTCGGCATCGGCGGGGTGATCCTCTTCGCCGACTGGCCGTCCGCCCTCGTGATCGCGGCGACGCTGCCGCTCGTCCCGCTGTTCGCGATCCTCGTCGGCCTGCGCACCCGCGACCGCGTGGCCGAGGCCGCCGACGCCACCGGCCGCCTCTCCGCGCACCTGCTCGAGCTCGCCCGCGCGCTGCCGGTCCTCACCGCCTTCCGCCGCGCCACCGCCCAGGCCGACGTCGTCCGCCGGGTCGGCGACGCGCACCGCCGCGCCACGATGACGACCCTGCGGGTCGCGTTCGCCTCCGCGCTCGTCCTCGAGCTGATCGCCACGCTGTCCGTCGCGCTCGTCGCCGTCACCATCGGCCTGCGCCTGGTGGGCGGCGACCTGGGGCTCGCGATCGGGCTGTTCGTGCTCATCCTCGCGCCGGAGTGCTACCTGCCGCTGCGGGCCGCGGGCGCCGCGCACCACGCGAGCGAGGACGGCCTCGAGGCGGCTCGCCGCATCGCCGGCCTGCCCCGGACCACGCGGCACACCGGTACCCGGCCGCCGGTCGGCGACCTCGTCGTCACCGGCCTGACCGTCCGCCGCCGGGACCGCGACGCGCCGGCCGGCCTCTCGCTGACGGCCCGCCCCGGCGAGATCGTCCGCCTCGACTCACCCAGCGGCAGCGGCAAGTCGACGCTGTTCGCGGTACTCCTGGGTTTCGCCGAGCCGGCCGGGGGGAGGGTCCAGGTCGGCGGGACCGACCTCGCCGACCTGGACCTGGCCGCCTGGCGCCGCCGTATCGCCTGGGTGCCGCAGCACCCGAGGTTCACCGGCGGCACGGTCGCCGACGAGGTGACCCCGGCAGCGGCCGCCTCGGTGGGCATCGCGCACCTGCTCGGCCGGCCCGTGGCCGAACTGTCCACAGGGGAGCGTCAGCGGGTGGCGGTCGCCCGCGCGCTCGGCCGGGTCCGGCAGGGCGCCGACGTGCTGCTGCTCGACGAGCCGACCGCGCACCTCGATCCGGCCGGCGCGGGCCTCGTCATGTCGGCGGTGGCGGCCGCGGCGGCCGGCGGCGCCGCGGTGATCCTCGCCGCCCACCGAACCGTCGAGTCCACATCGGACACACCGGTGGCCGTCGCGCACACCCCGGTCATGGATCGTCGTGGCCCGGCCCGGCCACGGTTGCGGACGCTGCTCGACCGCCGCTCGCTCGCCGGCGCCGGGCTCGGCGCCGCGGCGCTGATCGCGGGTGTCGCGCTCACCGTGACCTCGGCCTGGCTCATCGCAAAGGCGTCGCAGCAACCGCCGATCCTGACGCTGTCCGTGGCGGTGGTCGGCGTGCGTGCGTTCGGCCTCGGCCGCGCGGTGCTGCGCTACCTGGAACGGCTCGTCACGCACGACGCCGCCTTCCGCGCGGCCGGCACCCGGCGGACGGACCTGTGGCGCTCGCTCGCCCGCCGCGGCCCGGCGGCCGCCCGCGCGGATGACCTGCCGCGCCTGGTGGAGGACATCGACACCGTCCGCGACCTGACTCCCCGCGTGCTCACCCCGCCGCTGGTGGCGGCGCTCGTGTGCGTGGTGGCCGTGCTCGTGCAGCTGGCGATCCTGCCGGCCGCGGCGGGCACGCTCGCCATCGCGGTCGCGGCGGCCGGTCTGGGTGCACCGGCCGCCGCGCTCGCCCTCGACCGGCGGGCTGGCACCGTGCTCGCGCAGGGCCGCCGGCGAATCGCCACCGGCACCCTGACCCTGCTCGACGCGGCCGCCGACCTCGTCGCCTACGGCACCGACCGCCGCCACCGCGCCACCCTCGCCGCCACCGACGCGGCCCTGACCCACGCCGCCAAGCGCGAGGCCCTCGGCGCCGGCGCGGCCACGCTGGTCATCACCCTCACCACCGGCGCCGCCGCGGTAGCCGGCACCGCGGTGGCTGCCACGGCCACCGCGGCGGGCGCGCTGAACCCGGCCCTGGCCCCGGTGTGCGCGCTGCTTCCGTTGGCACTGGCCGAGGTGCTGGCCCTCATCCCACCGGCCGCCCAGCACCGCGGCGCCCTCCGCGACGCGCTGGCCCGCACGGCCGACCTCACCGGGCGCTCGGCTCCCGGGCCGGAGTGGCGCGGTGGCGCCGGGCGTGCGTTTCGGGAGGGCCTCGTTCCACCGGCAGCCCAGCACCGCGGCGCCCTCCGCGGCGCGTTGGGCCGCATTGCCGATCCCATCCGGCGTTCCGCTCTCGAGCGGGAGTGGCCCGGTGGCGCCGGGCGTGCGTTTCGGAAGGGCTTCGGTCGGACTGGAGGGGTCGGCGTCCGCGGCGCCTTCCGCGGCGCGTTGGCCCGCATCGCCGATCTCACCGGGCGTTCTGCTGCCGAGCGGGAGTGGTCCGGTGGCGTCGGGCGTGCGCTTCGGGAGCGCGTCGGTCCGGTTGGAGGCGTCGGCGGACTCCGCGGGCGGCTCCCCACCGGCCCGGAGCGCGGCGGCCGGGCCGCCGTTCCCGGTCCGGCGGCGGAGCCGGGTGGCATCGAGCTGCGTGGCGTGGACGTGCGGTGGCCGGGCGCCGAACCCGTCCTGCGGGACGTCGATCTCCGCGTTCCGCCGGGCACGCACGTCGCGGTCGTGGGCCCGTCCGGGGCCGGCAAGTCGACGCTTCTCGCGCTCCTGCTGGGATTTCTCGAGCCCGGCCGCGGCACCGCCCGCATCCCGCAAACGGTTGCGTGGTGCCCGCAGGAGCCACAGCTCGTCTCGACCACCGTGCGGGAGAACCTGCGCCTCGGCGATCCGTCCGCCACCGACGCGCAGCTCGTGGCGGCGCTGCGGCGAGCCGGCTTGCCGGACTGGGCCGGGCGGCTGGAGACCCGGCTCGCCGGCGGCGCGGCGTCCACCTCCGGTGGCGAGGCCCAGCGGCTCGCGCTCGCCCGGGCGTTCCTCGCGGCCCCGACCGCCGACGTCGTCCTGCTCGACGAGCCGACCGCGCACCTGGACGGGCCGACCGCCCAACAGGTGCTGCGAGCGGTGGACGAGCTGCCCGGCACGGTCATCCACGTGACACACCGTGCCGAGGAGGCCGAGAAAGCCGACCTGATCGTCGAAGTCGCACACGGTCGCGTGAACCCGGTGCGAAAGGACCATTCGCACCCCCAGGGGTCCCCCGGTGAAGACGTTACCGGTGGGGGCCGACAGGGTCCGGTCGCTGGGCGCCGGGCCGCGCTAGCGTGAGTACGACCATGGAGCCCGACCTCGCCGCCCGTGCGCTCGGGGCGGCCACCGAGATCGCGACGGCGGCGTTGTCCGGGGACGACCCGGAGGCGGTGCTGGCGCTCGTCGTCCGCCGGGCCGCCGATCTCGCGGGCGCCGACCTCGGGCTCGTCATGGCGCGCGCGCAGGACGGGTCGCTGACCGTCGAGGCCGCGCACGGGGCGCCGACCGTGCCGTCCACCGAGCCCGTCGGGCTGGTCCTCTCCGCGCGCAGTGCCGCCGCCCGGGTCGCGCGCAGCGGTGTCGCGGTCGCCGTCGACGACGTGTGGGCGGACCCGCGCACCGCGCCCTTCGTGCCCCGCGAGCTGCGCCGGTACGGACCCTTCGCCGCCGCGCCGTTCGGCACCGCGCAGCGCCGGCTCGGCGCGCTCACCGTCTACCGCCACCGCGGTGCCCAGCCCTTCGAACCCACCGCGATCGACCTGCTCACCGCGTTCGCCGCGCAGGCCGGGCTCGTGCTCCTGCTCGCCGAGGGCGCCACCGCCCGCGCCCGCGTCGGGCTCTACGAGGAACGCGAGCGCATCGCCCGCGACCTGCACGACGTCATCGTCCAGCGGCTCTACGGCGCCGGCATGCAGCTCGACCTCGTCGCCCGCCGGCCCGCCCGCAAGCTCGCCCGCAAGGACGCCACCCGGCTCGCCGAGGCCATCGACCAGCTCGACGCCTCCATCGCCGACGTCCGCCAGGTCGTCCGCGCCCTGCGCAACGCCGACCCGGCCGCGGCCACCGCCGACCTCGCCGACTCGGTCCGCGGCGAGGTCGCGACCGCCGGCGAACTGCTCGGCTTCGAGCCCGAGCTCGCCATCGACGGCGACCTGCGCGACGTCCCCGCCGCCATCGCCGACCACACCCGCGCCGCGCTCCGCGAAACGTTGTCGAACGTGGTCCGGCACTCCGGCGCGCACCACGTGTCCGTCCACATCGGACTGGACGGCGAGCTGGCCATGACCGTCGCCGACGACGGGTGCGGCATCCCCGAGGGGGTGGCCTACCGCGGCCTCGAGCACCTCGCCGAGCGCGCGGCGGCGGCCGGCGGGCGCTGCCGGATCGACTCCTCGTCGCGCACCGGCACCACGATCACCTGGACCGTGCCGCTGGGGTAGGGCCAGCCCCACCACGGTTCTCCTGGTCAGCACCAGTGATCGGGCGCCCGGTACGCAGCAGGCTTGAGCGCATGCGACAGATGAACGAACCGGGGGCGGACGTCGTGCGCCTGACCGAGGTCCGCAAGACCTACGGCGGCAAGCGCGGCAACCGCGTCACCGCGCTGGACGGGGTGAGCATCGGCTTCGGCCGGGCCACCTTCACCGCGGTGATGGGCCCGTCCGGTTCCGGCAAGAGCACCTTCCTGCACTGCGCGGCCGGCCTCGACCGGCCCACCGGCGGCACGGTCGTGGTCGAGGACCAGGACCTCGCCGCACTGTCCGAAGTGGAGCTGACCCGGCTGCGCCGCGAGCGCGTCGGGTTCGTCTTCCAGGCGTTCAACCTGCTGCCGGCGCTGACCGTGGCCGACAACGTGACCCTGCCGCTGCGGCTCGCTCGCCGGCGTGCCAAGGCCGAGCAGGTGCGGGCGATCCTCGAGCAGGTCGGGCTGGCCGACCGGCGCAAGCACCTGCCCGGCGAGCTCTCCGGCGGCCAGCAGCAGCGCGTCGCGATCGCCCGCGCGCTGGTCACCCGGCCCGCGGTGATCTTCGCCGACGAGCCGACCGGCGCGCTCGACACCCGCACCGCCCGCGACGTGCTCGGCCTGCTGCGCGGCGCCGTCGACCGGGCGGGCCAGACCGTCGTCATGGTCACCCACGACCCGGTCGCCGCGTCCTACGCCGACCGCGTCGTGTTCCTCGCCGACGGCCGGCTCGTCGGCGAGCTCACGCAGCCGACCGCGGCGGCCGTCGCCGAGCGGATGACCCACCTCGGCGCCTGGGCCGAGCACACCCCGGCGGGAGTGCACTGATGTTGCGCGTCACCTTGCGCACGCTGCGCTTCCGCAAGGGCGCGTTCGTCGCCACGTTCCTCGCGATGACGTTCGGCGCCGTGATCGTGCTGGCGTGCGGCGGGCTGCTGGAGACCGGCGTCCGCACCGAGCTGCCGGCCCAGCGCCTGGCCGCGGCGCCGCTCGTCGTCACCGGCGGCCAGAGCTACGAGCTGCCCAAGCAGCACCCGGACGACCCGGAGGAGGACACCGAGTCCGGCTCGCTGCCCGAGCGCGTGCGGCTCGACGCCGGCCTCGTGGCGAAGATCGAGTCCGTGCCGGGCGTGGCGGCGGCCGTGGGCGACGTGACCTTCCCGGCGGTCGTCGAGGGGGCGACCGCCGACGGGCACGGCTGGGCCTCCGCCGCGCTCACCCCGACCCGGCTGACCGCGGGGCACGCGCCCGGCCCCGGCGAGGTCGTGCTCGGGCCCGGCCACCGGGTCGGCGAGCGGGTCACGATCGTCGCCCGCGCGCAGCCACGGACGTTCACCGTCGCCGGCCTGAGCGCCTCGCCCGACGTGTTCTTCGCCGACGCCGACGCCACCCGGCTCGCCGGGCACCCCGGCCGGGTCGACGTGATCGGCGTGCGCACCGAGCCGGGCGCCGACCTCGGCCGCGTCGCCGACGGCGTCGGCAACGCCGTCCGCGGCGCGCCCGCCGTGCTGCTGACCGGCACCGACCGGGGCCTTGCCGAGGTGTTCACGGCGGAGAAGCAGAGCGAGAACCTGATCGTGCTGGCCGCGGTGTTCGGCGGGCTCGCGATCAGCGTGGCGCTGTTCGTGGTCGCGACGACGCTCGGCCTGTCGATCCAGCAGCGGCAGCGTGAGCTCGCCCTGCTGCGCGCGATCGGCACCACGCCCGGGCAGCTGCGCCGCATGGTGCTCGGCGAGTCGGTCGTCATGTCGGTGTTCGCCACGGCGCTCGGCTGCCTGCTGGGTGTCCCGTTCGGACGGTGGCTGTTCGAGCGGCTCGCCGCGAACGGCGTCGTGCCCGCGCGGCTGGTGTTCCACGCGGGGTGGCTCCCCATGATCGTCGCGGTGGGCTCGTCGCTGCTGATCTCGCTCGCGGCCGCGTTCGTCGCCGCCCGGCGCGCGGCGCGCACCCGGCCGACCGAGGCGCTCGCCGAGGCCGCGATCCAGCGGCGCTGGCTGTCCGCGATCCGGCTGATCCTCGCGGTGCTGTGCTTCGGTGGCGGGATCGCGTTGTTCATCGTGACGATCGCGGTGATGACCGGGCCGATCGCGGCCAGCACGGCGGGGCCGTCGGTGCTGCTGTGGGCGATCGGGCTCGCGCTGATCGCGCCGGGCATCACCCGCGTGATGCTCGCCGTGCTGCGCGGGCCGGTGCGCGCGGTGACCGGCACGGCCGGCTACCTCGCGACGCTCAACGCGCGGACCCGCACCGTGCGGATGGCCGCGGTGGTCACGCCGATCATGCTGGCCACCGGTATCGCGACGGCGAACATCTACCTGCAGACCACCCAGGTCGAGGTCGCGAAGGCGGCGTACGCGCAGAACCTGCGCGCCGACCTCGTGCTGAGCTCGGCGGCCGGCGGCGTCGCGCCCACGCTCGTCGACGAGGTCCGGCAGGTGCCGGGCGTCGCCGCCGCGTCGGCGTTCGCCACCACCACCGGCTACGTCGCCAAGCCCTACGACGAGTCCCAGAGCGAGGACGGCTGGCTGGTCCAGGGCGTCAGCGCCGACGGTGCCGCGGAGACGACCGCGGTGCGCCTGACGGCCGGGCGGCTCGCCGACCTGCGCGGCGACACCGTGGTGCTGCCGGCCGCGCACGCCCGGACCCTCGGCCGCGGCATCGGCGACACGATCACGATGCGCATGGGCGACGGCGCCGCGGTCGACGTGCGGATCGTCGGGCTCTACCCGGGCCGCGAGGGCTTCGAGACCGTGCTGATGCCGGCCGAGCTGGTGGCTGCCCACACCACGTCCGGCCTGCCGTCGCAGGTACTGGTGCGGGCGCGGCCGAATGAGTCGGTGGCCGCGCTGTCCGCGACGCTGACGAGGCTCGTCGCGGACCGGCCCGGCGTGGCCGTCGCCGACCGCGACGTGCTCACCGCCGCGTACGCGAAGGACCAGGAGATCGGCGCGTGGATCAACTACCTGATGGTCGCCATGATCGTCGGCTACACCGCGATCTCCGTGGTGAACAGCCAGGTCATGGCCACCTCCGCGCGGCGGCGGGAGTTCGGCCTGCAGCGGCTGACCGGCGCCACCCGGGGTCAGGTGCTGCGCATGATGCTCGTCGAGGCCGGCCTCGTGTCGGTCGTCGGCATCCTCCTCGGCACGATCGTCTCCACCACGACCCTGGTGCCGTTCACCCTCGTCACGGACGGCTCGCTGCTCCCGCACGGACCGGTGTGGATCTACCTGGCCGTGATCGGCACGGCCGCCGCGCTGACCGTGCTGTCCACCCTGCTGACCACCTGGGTCACGCTGCGCCCCCGCCCCGCGGAGGCCACTGTCGCAGCGGCGTGACCACAGGGAGGCCGGGGTGCCGCGGGTTCCGCCCGCGGCCCCCGGCCGTGTCATTGCTGCCGTTTCATTGCCAGGGCGGGGACGGGGGCAGGGCTCGTTGCGCGGCGGCGGAGACCCGCGGGTCGCCGGAGCGGAAGGCGTCCCACCAGCGGCGGCCGTCCGCGATGAGGTCCGCCATCGGCATCGGGGTGCCGTCCGCGCGGCGGGCCGTCACGTCCGCGAAGTCCACGACGCCCTCGACGCAGAACGTGCCGGCCGCGGACGCGCACTCGTTGAACCAGTACAGCGAGTGCGTGCCCGGCGCCGGCTCGCCGAGGGGCAGGTCCAGGCTCACCTCCGGCGGCCAGTCCGCCACCAGGTCCGGCGCGTCCACGAACTCCCAGCCGTACAGGTCGCCCGACCGCGTCAGCGAGGCGAAGAACTCCCCGACCGCCGCGAGGTCCGCCAGCGGCACGGCCGGCCCGTAGTCGACCTCGCCCGGCTCGTCGCGCCGCAGCAGCACCCGCACCCGCGACACCGGCGCGAACACCAGCGCCCGGCGCGTGTCCGGATCCGGCGGCCCGGCGGCGGGCAACGCCAGCACGTGCAGCAGGAGCCACACCGCGCCGTCCGCGTCGATCCGCAGGCCCGCGACCGTCGCCTCGTTGAGCGCGACCGCCAGGTCGTCCGGCACGCCCACGCGGTCAGTCCCTCGGCGGGCGCCGCGCGATCCACGCGACCGCCTGCGTCCGCCGTTCCATGCCGAGCTTCGCCAGCACCGAGGTCACGTAGTTCTTCACGGTCTTCTCCGCGAGGAACAGCCGCTCCGCGATCTGCCGGTTGGCCAGGCCCTCGCCCATCAGCTCGAGCACCCGCCGCTCGCGTTCGGTCAGCGCCGCCAACTCGTCCGTCGCCGCGGACCGGCGCATGCGGTCGAGCACCCGGGCCGTCGTGACCGGGTCCAGCAGCGACCGGCCGGCCGCCACCTCGCGCACCGCGTCCACCAGGTCCTGCCCGCGCACCTGCTTGAGCAGGTACCCCGACGCGCCCGCCATGATCGCCTCGACCAGCGCCCGCTCGTCGTCGAACGCGGTCAGCACCAGGCACTTCGGCGCCGGGTCACGCTCGCGCAGCGTCCGGCACAGCGCCACCCCGTCGCCGTCCGGCAGCCGGATGTCGACCACCACCACGTCCGGCGCGGTCGCCCCGATCCGGGTCAGCGCCTCCTCGACGCCGCCCGCCTCGGCCACCACCTCGATGCCCGGCTCACCGTCCAGCAGGTCCCGCAGCCCGCGCCGCACCACCTCGTGGTCGTCGACGAGGGCCACCCGCACCGGCATGCGTCCAGACTATTGCGTGGCCACCCCCAGCAGGTTGTGCAGCTTGCCCACCACGGCCCGGTTGCCGTCCAGCTCGATCGCGGAGTTGCCGGCCCGCCGCCACAGCCACCGCAGCACCGCACTCTCCGACCCCCGGATCACCGCCTCGGCGTCGGCCGACCCCCGCTCCACCGTGATCACGTCCGGGCCGAGCTGGACGAGCCAGCTCCCCGACGGCGTGTCGAGCCGCACGGTGTCGCCGTCGCAGCCCGCCAGGTGCTCCCGCAGGTCGGACTCGCTGGGCGGCTGGTAAGCGAGGAAGCACACCAGCACCTCGTCGATGCCGTCCGCGGCCAGGTCGGCCGGCACCGGTAACGGCTCCACCCCGGCCGCGAGCTCGGCGTCGATCCGGTGGATCACCGTCTCGTGCGCCATCCGCCGGATCCACCAGCCGACCGTCTGCACGGGCTCGTACCAGGTCGGCGCCGGCTCGTCCGGCGGGCGGGCGGCGAACTCGGCGGTCAGCTCGCCGTAGGCCCGGTCCAGGGCGGCCAGCGGATCGGCGCCCAGGTCCGGCTGCCACGGCCGCGGGATCTCCCCGCGCCGCAGCGTCTCCGTCTTGTTCAGGTACACGGCGGCCACGTGAAACGTCAGGTCGGCGCCGGTCCAGTCCGGGCAGGTCGGCACCCGTTCACCCAGGGCACCGGCCACCACGCCGCGCAGCCGCCGGTAGTCGGTCTCCAGGCACGTGAGGTGTCGCTCGTCGTCCACGTCGCACACCCAACCACGACCCACCGACGGTTTTTTCAGAGTTTCCGAAGCCGCACCCGGCTGATGCGGTGGTCGGCGTCCTTGCGCAGCACCAGCGTCGCGCGCGGCCGGGTCGGCAGGATGTTGTGCACCAGGTTCGGCTCGTTGATCTCCTGCCACAGCCGGGTCGCCTCCGCGCCCGCCTCGCCGTCGGTCAGCGCGGCGTAGTGGTGGAAATGCGAGGTCGGGTCCGTGAACGCGGTGTCGCGCAGCGCCAGGAACCGCTCCACGTACCAGCGGGCGATGTCCTCGGTGTGCGCGTCCACGTAGATCGAGAAGTCGAACAGGTCCGCCACCGTCAGGCCCTGCCCCGGCAGCAGCACGTTGAGCCCCTCGACGATCAGGATGTCCGGCCGGCGCACGACCTGCATGCGGTCCGGGACGATGTCGTAGGCCAGGTGCGAGTACACCGGTGCGCGCACCTCCGGCGCACCGGACTTCACGTCGGAGACGAACCGGAGCAGCCCGCGCCGGTCGTAGCTCTCCGGGAAGCCCTTGCGGTGCATGATGCCGCGCTGGAACAGCTCCGCCTTGGAATGCAGGAAGCCGTCCGTGGTCACCAGGTCCACGTGCGGGTGATCGGGCCAGCGGGCCAGCAGCGTCTTCAGCAGGCGCGCGGTCGTCGACTTGCCGACCGCCACGCTGCCCGCGATGGCGATCACGAACGGCACCTTCGTGTCGCCCTCGCCGAGGAACGACGTGGTGGCCTCGTACAGCCGCTGCCGGGCCGCCACCTGCAGGCTGATCAGGCGCGACAGCGGCAGGTAGACGTCCACGACCTCCTCGAGGTCGACCGGATCCCCGAGCCCGCGCAACGCGACCAGCTCGTCCAGGCTCAGCGTCAGCGGGGTCGATCTGCGCAGCTCGCGCCACTGCTCGCGGCGCAGCTCGACGTAGGGGCTCAGGTCGCGCCCCGAACGCGCGTGGGTGGCCCGCATGCCCCAAACGTAAGGCGTCGTGACACTTTGGGCACTGTGACTCCGTACACGCTCCGGCGTCTCTCACCCACCGATCGAGGCATCGTGGTTCCCCTGCTCGAGCGGGAATGGGGCGCTGTCGAGGTCGTCGCACTGTCGCTCGGTGGCGTCGTCGACGCGAGCACGCTGCCGGGCTGGCTCGCCGAGTCCGACGGCGCGGTCGTCGGCCTGCTGACATACCTGACCAGCGGCGACGTGGTGGACATCGTGACGATCAACGCCTTCGCCGGCGGTGGTGTGGGCGCGGCGCTGATCGAGCAGCTCGCCGCGGACGTCCGCGGCGGGGCGGCGCGGCTGCGGGTCACCACGACCAACGACAACACCCGGGCGCTGCGCTTCTACCAGCGGGCCGGCTTCCGGCTCACCGCGCTGCGGCCGGGCGCGGTGGCGCAGTCCCGCCGGACCAAGCCCCAGATCCCCGAGCTCGGCCACGACGGCATCCCCATCCGGGACGAGCTCGAGCTGGAGATGGAGCTGTCGCGATAACCGCGTGCAGGCCTACGGCCGCGGGGGGTCGAAGACCTCGTCCCAGGCGGCCATCACCTGTTTCGCGCACGTCTGCGGCGCCACGCCCCCGGTCCCGGTGCCCAGGCCCGGTAACGCGATCGTGCGCACCACCTGCCGCACCGGGCGGCCGTCCTCCAGCCGCCCGTCGTGCCACAACCGGAAGACCGCGCGCGCCGCGAGATACGGGTGCACCGTGTCCGGGGGTAACACCTCGCCCGGCTCGCGCATCGTCGGCGCGCTGATGAGCCACGCGGGCGACGGCGCGTCGGTCGGCACGATCAGCGCCTGGCCGACCGGCAGCTCGCCGCCGTGGTAGGCGAGCACCGCGCTGCGCACGTGCTGCTCGACCGACGGAAACGCCTGCGCGTACACGGCGTCGATGCCGCCCCGCATCCAGCCACCCGAGTTCGCCGGGCTCACCACGGCCTGCGCGTCGACCTCCAGCACCGAGCCGCGGTGCACCCACACGTCACGGCGCTCCGCGACGGCGTCCGCCCACGCCCGCGCGAGCGGCTCCTCCACCGCGCAGAGCACCAACGCCATCCGTCCGGTCGCGAGTTCCGAGCTCTCTGCCTCCGAATCGGCGGTCACGGGTCCAGCATCGCACTTTCGCCACACCGGGCGTAATGGCATACGGGTGATAGCCACTCCGTCGGCGACCTCGACCGGATGACTGTCGATCACCCGGTTGGTTGCGTCCGTGGCCAACCTCCTTGCCGGACAAGAGACTCGTGGCGCCGCTCGCATACCGGTGTCCACAGCCACCCGCCGGGTCGTGCCGCAGGATTTCGCGTTCCGTTCATCTGGCGGCAGGAAGCCGAACGGCCGTCGCCGCTGGGCCGATCGGCCGGGACCGGAAGAAGGAGGCTGCGTAGGGTGATCTCGTGCCGAGCATTGCCTACTTCGGACCGGAGGGCACCTTCACCGAGCAGGCCGCGCTGACCTACGCGCGGCCGCCGGACACGTTGGTGCCGGTCAGTACCGTGCCGCTGGCGCTTGCCGCGGTCCGCGCGGGGGACACCGACCTCGCCTGCGTGCCCGTCGAGAACTCCGTCGAGGGCGCGGTGTCGGCCACGATGGACGCGCTCGCCGTGGCCGAGCCGCTGGTCGCCGTCGCCGAGGTCGTCCTGCCCGTGCGGTTCTCCGTGCTCGTCCGCCCCGGGCTCGCCGCCGCCGACGTGCGCACCGTCGCGAGCCATCCGCACGCGCTGGCCCAGGTCCAGAGCTGGCTGGCGGACAACCTCGGCCAGGCCGTCCAGGCCGCGGCGAGCTCCACCGCCGCGGCCGCGGTCGGCGTCGCCGCGGGGGACTGGGACGCCGCCGTGACCGCGCCCGTCGCGGCCACGCACTACCCGCTCGACATCCTGGCCACCGGGGTCGCCGACCTCGAGGGCGCGGTGACCCGGTTCCTGCTGCTCCGCCGCCCCGGCGAGCTCCCCGCCCCGACCGGCTCGGACCGCACCTCGATCGTGGCCGTGGCCGCCGCCGAACGGACCGGCGTGCTCGCCGAGATGCTCACCGAGCTCGCCCTGCGCGACATCAACCTGAGCCGCATCGAGTCCCGCCCGCAGAAGGGCCGGCTCGGCCAGTACCGCTTCTACCTGGACTTCGACGGCCACGTCTCCGAGCAGCGGGTCGGCGACGCGCTCGCCGCGCTGCACCGCCGCTGCCAGCAGCTGCGCTTCCTCGGCTCCTACCCGAAGGCCGAGCCGAGCGCGGTGCCCGGCACGGTGCGGCCCGGCCACACCGACGCCGACTACCAGGCCGCCGCACAGTGGCTGTCCGGCGTGCTGGGCGGCAGTACCGGCTGACCGGAACCCGTCGAACGATCTTCACCCGACGGGATGTTCGCCGGGGGCTAATTCGGTCCGTTTTGTCGGTGCCGAGGTCTAGAGTCGCCGACGCCATACCGAACAAGCCTTTGGGGGGTCCTCATGCCACCGTCCACGTCCGGCGCCGCCGTACGTGCGGAGGCCCTGGTCAAAACCTTCGGGTCCACCCGCGCACTCGACGGGATCGACCTGGAGATCGCCACCGGCACCGTGCTCGGCCTGCTCGGGCCCAACGGCGCCGGGAAGACCACCGCCGTCCGCATCCTCACCACCCTGCTGCGCCCCGACTCCGGCCGCGCCTGGGTCGCGGGCCACGACGTGCTCGCCGAGCCCGACGCGGTACGCCGCTCGATCGGCCTGTCCGGCCAGTACGCGGCCGTCGACGAGAACCTCACCGGGTTCGAGAACCTCTACATGGTCGGGCGCCTGTACGGCATGAACAAGGCCACCGCCCGGGCCCGCGCACACGAGCTGATCCGCCGCTTCCGGCTCACCGACGCCGCCGACCGGCCGTCGAAGACCTACTCCGGCGGTATGCGCCGCCGCCTCGACCTCGCCGGCGCGCTCGTCGCCGAGCCCGCGGTCGTCCTCCTCGACGAACCGACCACCGGGCTCGACCCGCGCGGCCGGCTCGACACGTGGGAGGTCATCGGCGAGCTCGTCGCCGACGGCGCGACGGTGCTGCTCACCACGCAGTACATGGAGGAGGCCGACCGGCTGGCCGACACGATCCTCGTCATCGACCACGGCAAGGTCATCGCGAGCGGCACGGCCGACGAGCTCAAGGCGCAGGCCGGCGGCGAGGTGCTGCACATCGTCGTGGCCGAGCAGGAGTACCTCGAGGCCACCGCCCGGGTGCTCGCCGAGGTCGGCTCCGGCGAGCCGGACGTCAACAAGCACAGCCGCGAGGTCCAGGTGCTCGTCGACGCGGGGCCGAAGTCGCTGATCGAGGCGTTGCGGCGGCTCGACGGCGACGGCATCGCGGTGCTCGACGTGAGCCTGCACCGCCCGACCCTCGACGACGTGTTCCTGTCGCTGACCGGCCACGCCGCGGAGGAGGAAGCATGACCGTCCTGACCCAGGGCCTCCGCGACGGCGGCATCGTCGCGTGGCGCAACCTGCTCAACGTGCGGCGCAACGCCGACTGGCTGTTCGCCGCGGTCATCCAGCCGATCATGTTCGTGCTGCTGTTCGCGTACGTCTTCGGCGGCGCGCTCGGCGGGGAGGCCTACCGCGAGTTCCTGATCGCCGGCATCTTCGTGCAGACCACGGCGTTCAACTCGGCGTTCACCGTGATCGGCCTGTGCAACGACCTGCAGAAGGGCATCATCGACCGCTTCCGCTCGCTGCCCATGTCGCGGCTCGCCGTGCTGCTCGGCCGGACGACGTCCGACCTCGCGGTCAGCGCGATGGCGCTGCTGATCATGTCGCTGTGCGGGCTCCTGGTCGGCTGGCGCATCCGCGGCAGCTTCCTCGACGCGGTCGCCGCCTACCTGCTGCTGTTGCTGTTCGGGTTCGCGATGTCGTGGATCGGCGCGCTGATCGGGTTGTCGGTGCCGAGCGTCGAGGTGGCGCAGAGCGCGGGGATCGTGTGGCTGTTCCCGGTCACGTTCATCTCCTCGGCCTTCGTCGGCGCCGGCACGATGCCCGGCCCGCTCAAGACCATCGCCGAGTGGAACCCGTTCACCGCCGTGATCCAGGCGGTGCGCGACCTGTTCGGCAACGAGGCGCCGCCCGGCATGGCGCCGCCACCGGGCTGGCCGAGCGAGAACGCCCTGCTCTACGCGGTGCTCACGTCGGTCGCGATCATCGTCGTGTTCGTGCCGCTCTCGGTCGCCAAGTACCGGCGGGTGGCGAGCAAGTAGGTCCGGTCCGGGTAGGTCATCGGCGCGGTGGTCGTCCACCGCGAGCGCCTTTCGCCGGTGTCTTTGGCGGTGCGCCGGGTGGTCTGGTCGCCGCGTTCCCGGGGCGGCGCCCTGCGTCCGCTTTCCGACCCGGCCGCCCTGCGACGTGTCCGGCAGCCGACTGTTCGGGATCGGCAGCTCGGCGGCGGCAACGGCTCGAGTCAGGGCCGGGACACGGCGGCTGGCTGCGGCGCGGTGGGCAGTCGGTCCAGTTCGAACCCGAAGTGCGTCCGGTATGCCGAGCGCACCGCTCGCCGACCCGGCCCGCCCTGCGACGTGTCCGGCGGCCGGCTGTTCGGGATCGGCAGCTCGGCGGCGGCAACGGCTCGAGTCAGGGCTGGGACACGGCTGCCGGCTGTGGCGCGGTGGGCAGCCGGTCCAGCTCGAACCCGAAGTGCGTCCGGTATGCCGAGCGCACGGCGTCGTCGCTGTCGAGCAGTGTCTCGGTCGCCTTGCCGGCGACGGTCGTGATCAGGCGGTTGCCGGACAGCGTCACCCGGCCCTCGGGGGTGAGCCGCGAGCAGGTCAGCGAGCGGGTGAAGTGCGAGTCCGGCGACGTCTGCTGCCACCAGCAGGTCGGCCCGAAGTCGCCGAGCTCGCGCTCCCGGGCCTCGGCGCGGTACTGCGGCGTGCCGTCCACCAGCACGTCTACGTCTCCGTCCGGCCCGTCCACGATCAGGAACTCGCCGCCCGGGTCGGCCTGCGGCTCCGGCCAGTCCAGCCGGAGCGGGTAGCTCGAGTGCGCGCCGAACCCGACGTCGACCAGGTACCGCTCGTCGAGGTCCACCCGCAGCAGCGCGTGGTCGAACGGATGCGTGAGTGTGCCGTCCGCCGCGCGGGTCCTGGCCGAGAGCAGCGCCACCCGAAAGCCGAGCGCCGCCAGCAGTTGCCCGAACAGCCCGTTCAGCTCGTAACAGAACCCGCCGCGCCGCCGGTCGATGATCTTGGTCGCCAGCGCGGACTCGTCGAGCACGATCGGCTCGCCCAGGTGGATGCTCAGGTTCTCGAACGGCACCGTGCGCAGGTGCCGCAGGTGCAGGTCGCGCAGGAGTTCGATCGTCGGCTCCCCGGGTGCCGGCGCGCCGATCCGCTCGAGGTAGCGCCGCACGGTCTGCTCGTCCATGACCGCAGCCTGCCGTCTCGACCTAGGTCTAGGTCAAGCAGCGGCCCGGCACTGTTCCAGATGACACGTTGGAGATATCGAATTGACGACGATCAGGCGTCCGGAACAGGAATCCTTCTTCCAGATGGACAGTTACGCCGAAAGACTTGACGAATCTCTATCGTCCACCCCTAATAGATACATCGGCAACCCCGTAGGCCGGTGAAAAGTTTCGTAACGGTCGAGGAAATCATTAGAAGGTGCCTGCATTGACCTGAAGACCCGTCGGCGCTGCCGGGTCGCGGCCGCGCCCTCTGCTGTCCTCGGCCAGCGAGCGGCACGGAGAAGCGGTCAGGAGGTGCGGGCATCATGGGTCCATTGATTGTCTTGTCGATCGGCGTCGTCGTCCTGGTTTTCGTCACAAAGTTCGTAGTCGGCAGAAACCGCGTCCGTGAGCTCGACCGGGACTACTCCCTCGAGCTTTCCTGCTCCCGCGAGCGGGCCGTGGACGTGGCCGCCGGCGCCGCGCGCGGCGTGATGTGGCAGGTCGAGTTCACCGAGAACGGCCTCTACACCCGGCACATCTTCGCGCGCAACGTCATCCACGTGGCGATCTCCGGCCACCCGGGCAAGCCCGGCCGCTGCACGGCGAAGGTCTGGTCGCGGGTCCGGCTGGCCGACGACGGCGTGTTCTTCCTCCGGGCCAGGTCGTACCTGGACACCAAGCGCAAGCGGAACAAGATCGTCCGGCTGCTGTCCGCCTATCGCGTCACCACGGGCGGTCGCGACGCCACGATCGGCTGAACCTCGGGCAAACGGTCACCGGCAAGCGCCGGTGACCGTTTGTTCTTGCCTGGTCGCGGGTAGTCCCCGTTAGCGGGCAACCCTTGGCGGGGGCCGTACGTCTTGTCAGTGAAGTCGTCCAGAGGTTTCGGGGCCAGGGTCTGGAGGCGAACACCATGCTGCGAAACAGGATGAGCCGCGTCGCGCTGATGTGCGGGGGTGTCGCGGTCGCGTTGCTGATGACCGGCTGCCAGAGCGGGACGGACAGCGCGCAGGACCCGAACGTGCCGTCGATCTCCGAGGCGGCCGGCACGCCGCCGTCCGGCACGCCGGCGTCGCCCACCGCGAGCAAGGCACCGGATGGCCAGGCGCCGATCGACGGCACACCCAAGCCGGGCGGGGAGAAGCCCGCGCCGAACGCCGACCCGAACGAGTGCAAGGTCGCCGACCTCGGGCTGACCCTCGGCGGCGGGGACGCCGCGGCCGGCACCGTGTACCGCGAGCTGCGGTTCACCAACAAGGGCAGCCGCACGTGCACGATCCAGGGCTTCCCCGGAGTGTCCTATGTGGCCGGTGAGGACGGGCATCAGGTGGGTCCGGCCGCCTACCGCGACGGCAAGAAGGGCGCGGCGATCAAGCTGACGCCGGGCAAGACCGTGATCGCCCCGGTGGGCATGGTCCAGGTGGGCAACTACGACGCGTCCGCCTGCAAGCCGACCTCGGTGCGCGGCCTGCGCGTGTACCCGCCGCACGAGTACGACTCGATGTTCGTCGCCGCGCCGGGTACCGGCTGCGCCGGCAAGCCGCCGGGCAACCAGCTCACCGTGCAGACGATCCGCTAGGACATCAGGCCTGTTCGCCAGGCCCACGCGGCCACCTCGACGCGGTTGCGGGCACCGATCTTCGCCTGCACTGCGGCGAGGTGGGTCTTGACCGTCGACAGCGACAGGTACAGCTCCGCGCCGATCTCGGTGTTGGTCAGCCCGCGCGCCGCCGCCCGCACCACGTCCCGCTCCCGCTCCGTCAGCGGCTCGGCCGGCACGTCGGCCGCCGCGGGCCCCGGGGTCGACGGCGCGAAGTGCCGCAGCAGCCGCACGGTGATCTGCGGCGACACCAGCGCGTCGCCCCGGTCGGCCGCGCGCACGGCCTCCAGCAGCAGCGCCGGGCCGGCGTCCTTGAGCAGGAAACCGTTGGCACCGTTGGAAAGCGCGGCGTTGACGTACTCGTCGAGGTCGAACGTCGTGACCACCACGACCTTCAGCGGATCGGCCACACCCGGACCGGCCAGGGCCTTGGTCACCTCGAGCCCGTCCATGCCCGGCATGCGGATGTCGAGCAGGCACACGTCCGGCCGCAGCTCCCGCGCCCTCGCCACCGCCGCGATCCCGTCCGGGACGTCGGCGACCACCTCGATGTCGTCCTGCGTCTCCAGGATCATCCGGAACCCGGCGCGCACCATCTCCTGGTCGTCCGCGATCAGTACCCGGATCATGCCCCCTCTTTCCGCAGTGGCAGCCACGCGTCCACCGACCAGCCGACGTAGCCGCTCGGCCCCGCCTCGAACCGGCCGCCCAGGAGCTCCACCCGCTCGCGCATGCCGACCAGACCGTAGCCGCCCGACCCGCCGGCCGGGTTGACCGGCCGCTGCGCTCCGTCGTCGGTGACCCGGATGTGCAGCTCGTCGTCGGTGCTCGCGACGCGCACCCGCACGTCGGTGGCGCCCGGCGCGTGCTTGCCGACGTTGGTCAGCGACTCCTGCACCAGCCGCAGCACCGACCGGCCGGCCTCGTGCGGCAGCTGCTCGGGCAGCTCGAGCTCCAGCGCGACCGGCGGCCCGATGAAGTTCTCCACGAGCGCGCGGATGTCCGCCGCGAGGTCCGTGGTCGCCTGCCCGGTCGCGCCCGAGTCGCCCGCGGTCCACGCCGCGGTGCCGTCGCGCAGGCTGCCGACGAGCGTGCGCATCGCGGTCAGCGCCTCGGTGCCACTGCGCTCGATCTTCTCCAGCGCGGGCACCGCCACGTCCGGGCTCTTCTCCGCCACCAGCAACGCCGCCTGCGCCTGCACGACGATCCCGGTCACGTGGTGGGCGACCACGTCGTGCAGCTCGCGCGCCAGCGCCATCCGCTCGCCCTGCTGCGCGGAGGTCACCGCCGCGCGCACGGTCTGCGTCCGCTCCCGGTCGCGTCCCCGGAAGTACCAGCCGGTGACCGCCGCGACGACGAACAGCAGGCCGAGCAGCAGCGTGAGGTCGGCGGCGAGCTCGCCCCCCAGCACCAGGTAGAACAGGGTGGCGCCCACGAGCGCCGCGGTCGCCGCGGCCGCCCTGCGCACCGCCAGGTAGCGCACCGCGTAGGCGATCATCGCCATGCTGGCGGCCAGCCCGGTGAACGACACCGGCAGGCCCGGCCCCCCGACCCCGCCCAGCGCCAGGGGCAGCACCGTGAGCGTGGCCGCGCCGAGCAGCGCGAACCGCAACGGCGCGCGCGGAGCGAAGAACGCGCAGACCCCGGCGAGCGCCCCCGCGATGAGCGACCCGATGCCCGGGAACCCGGTCTGGCCCGCCTCGAGCAGGAGCAGCACGGCAAGCGCCGCGGCGAGCGGCCACTGCTTGCGGATCAGCTCGTCGGTCTCGGTCACCACGCGCGTGTGGCTGACCCGCCGCAGGTAGCTCCCGATCCCGACGGACAGCAGCAGCAGGCAGAGGCCGAACAGGAGCGAGTGGAAGCCGTCCGCGCCGCTGATCAGCTGGTAGGTCCCGGCGCAGAACGCGCCGTCGCACGGGTTGCCGCGCACGGTCATCGCCACGAGGCAGGCGAAGACGAGCAGCGTCACGCACCCGGCCGCCACGATCGGCGCGCACCGCCAGACCACGAGCACCACGAGCGTCGCACCGGCGAGCAGCTCGGAGAGCACGATGCCGTGGATGCCGAGCGACACCGGGACGGCGTCGGTGTAGCGGATGATCGCGGTGGAGCCGATGAGCACGGCCGCGCCGGTCAGCGCCCCGGTCACCGGGCGGCGCAGGGCGATGTACGCGCACAGGCAGAGCGCGAGCGCGCCGGGCAGCGCCGGCAGCCCCGCGCGCAGCCCGCTGGTGCCGGCCAGCGTCAGGTCGACCACGAGCGCGGCGCCGAACAGGGCGGCGAGCCAGCGATGCGGCACCGGGATCGGTGTCATGCGCACGAACGTATTGGACCGGCTCGCCGCCCGCCTCGGCCGGCTGGCGGGTGTGGGTCGGCCAATCGGCCAGTGCGCACACCGTGCGAGCCGACCGGTCGGCCGGGCGGTGGTGCCCGTCCGGCCGATCCGCCGGCCACCTCACCGAAGCCACGCTGTGACCAGGACGTTCACCGGAGGTGGGAGATGTTGCAGGCAATCCTGGTGTGGAGCGGGGCCGTGCTGGCGGTCGTCGTGTTGCTGTTGATGGCACTCGGCCCGGTCATCATGGAGGTCGACGCGTGGTGGAACACGCGGCGGACTGTGCCGCCTCCCCGGAATTAACCCTTGTGGTCGCCGTGGGTTGGTGCCGTCCGGGTTCGGTGCGTACCGGTGGCCGGGTCGCGTCCCGTTCCCCTTGGGTGCGGTCTTGGTGCTGGTTGCGCTGCTATTGCGTGACTACCCGGCGCAGGCGGTTGAGTGCTCGGTGCTGCGCGACCCGCACGGCATCCGGCGTGGTGCCGACGGCCTCCGCGGTCTCCTGCGCGGACATCCCCATCACGACCCGCATGATCAGGATCTCGCGCTGGCGGGGGAGGAGCGTGCGCAGCAGGCCACCGGTGTGCTCGACGAGCTCGCGGCGCAACGCGATCTGTTCGGGGTTGTCCTCGACATCGGGCATGTCGGGCGTCTCGGCGGTCGGCAGCGAGCGATCACGCGCGGCGGCGCGGTGGACGTCGGCCACCTTGTGCGCGGCGACGCCGAACACGAAGGACAGGAACGGGCGGCCCAGGTGGCGGTAGGTCGGCAGCGCGCGGTAGACCGCGATGCAGACCTCCTGGGCGACGTCGTCCGGGGAGCTGACCGGACGGACGCGGCCGAGCCGGCCTCGGCAGTAGCGCACCATGATCGGTCGCAGGTAGGTCAGCAGCTCGTGCGTCGCCGCCGCGTCGCCGGTCGACGCGGCCTGGGCCACCGAGTCGATGTTGCTCCGGGTTACCGGCCGTGACCACGTCCCGGGAGTCGGCTGGCTGGCCAGCTCGGCCTCGAGGTCGCTGAGGACCGAATCGGCTAGACCGGTGTGTGGCTCGGCAGTGCACAACATCGCGCCTCCATGAGGGTGACCTCGCGGTTGTGGTCACACCAAGAGAGCACGATCGGGGTCGGCAAATACGTCGGAGACGAAGTTGCGGCCCCCCGGAACGAACTTGTCGCCCCTTCGGGCATAAGCGCTGAACGGGACGTGTTTCGTCGGTTACCGTCAGCGCCCGGGAACGAAAATGTCCTGCCGGACGAGATGGTGGTCGGACGCGTCGTTGAGGCGGGCGAGCGGCGAGTCCGAGGTGGGCCAGAAGACCTCGCCGTGGCGCGGGACGAGCCCTCGCGACGGGAGCACGTAGTCGGCCCGGAGGTTGCCGGGCGCCTGGTCGTTGAAGTCCGCCGTGTCGAAGAACGGGTCGCTACGGTGCGTGAGGTTCGCGCCACCCTGCTCCTGCGCGGCACGCTCCGCGCCGACGCTGCCCGGCCCCGGGTCGATCACCCGCGGCGCCTCGAGCAGTTGCTGGATCGAGCCCGGCACGCTGTCGCCGTCGAGCGGGTCGGAGTTGTTGTCGCCCGCGATCACGAACCGCGCGCCCCGCTCGAGCCCGCCGCGGTGGCCCTTGTCGTCGTAGATGTAGCGGCCCTTGCCCGGGGTCACGTAGTCGGCCATGAGCCGGATCTCGTCGTGGTTGCGGGTGCCGTTGCGGTCCTCGGCGCCGTCGAAGGTGGGCGGCGTGGGGTGCGAGACGAGGAAGTGCACGGTCGAGTGGCCGACGCGGATGGGCAGGTCCCAGTGGGACTTCGACGACAGCCGCAGCACGTCCAGGATCTCCGGGGAGTACCAGTCGGCCGGCGCGGGCGTGGCCGGGTCGTCGGGCAGCATCGCGTTCGGCATGTCGGCCCAGCGGAACGTCTGGAACGTGCGCACCGCGCGGGTGTCGATCGGGAACCTCGACAGCACGAGCATCCCGAACTGGCCCTCGAACGCGCCGAACCCGTGCGCGTCGTCGCCGGTGCCGACCGTGCCGTCGCGGTTGAGGTCGAAGCCGGTCTGCACGCCCGTGTTGGACGGCGCGACGAACGCGTACGGGTAGTCGATGGGCTCGGCGCCGTTCTGGCCGCGCTCCAGGTAGTTGTCCCGGAACAGGTCGGCGGCCACGTGGTCGGGGACGTAGTCGAACTCGTTGACCAGCAGCACGTCGGGCCGGTTGCGCTGGATGACCTCGGCGGCCTCGCGGGCCTGCGCGTTGTCCGGTGTGGACAGGTCGGTCACCAGCTGGCCCGCCGCGGCGCGGTTGAGCGAGGCGTTGAAGGTCGCGAAGCGAACCGGATCGTGCCCGGGCCCGGCCCCGGTGGCCTCGGCGGCCGGCATCGTGAGCACGCCGGCGGCCAGCGCCAGCGCGGGCAGCAGCCACAGTCGTCGGTTCAAGATCCACCTCCAGGGTCGGCCCGTCACCCTGGCATGCCGTGGCCGCGGCGGACCAGCCGCCATCGGTCGGAATCGCCGGGCGGGCCGGCGACGCGGCTATACGGTGACAACGTGGTCGAATCCCCTGGCACGGTCGTGCGGACGCCGAAGAGCGAGGCGACGCGCACCCTCATCGTGGAGACCGCGCTGCGCCTGTTCCAGGAGAACGGCTACGCGAAGACCACGATGCGGGCGATCGCCAAGGAGGCCGGCGTCTCGGTCGGCAACGCGTACTACTACTTCTCCTCCAAGGAACAGCTGGTCCAGGGCTTCTACGACCGGATCGCGGAGCTCCACGCGCAGGCGTGCGAGCAGGTGCTGGCGACCGAGCGCGAGTTCGCCCCGCGGCTGCGCGCGGTCATGCACGGATGGCTCGACGTGGCGGCGCCCTACCACGAGTTCGGCAAGCAGTTCTTCGTCAACGCGGCCGACCCGGACAGCCCGCTGAGCCCGTTCTCCGCGGACTCGAGCCCGGCGCGCGAGGCGCAGATCGCGCTGCACCGCCGGGTCCTCGACGGGTCGAACGTCAAGGTCGACACCGAGCTGCGGCCCGAGCTGCCCGAGCTGCTGTGGCTGTACGAGATGGGCGTCGTGCTGTTCTGGGTGCACGACCGCTCGCCGAACTGCCGCAAGACGCGGCTGCTGGTCGACCGCACGGTGCCGCTCATCGACCGGGTCGTCGGGCTGTCCCGGCTGCGCCTGCTGCGACCGGTCACCCGCGACATCGTGCAGCTCATCGGCGACCTGGTCCGGCCGGACTGAGCGGTCGGCTTGACACGGCGAGCGGCGCAGGGGACCCTCTGACTCAAGGTAACTGTTACGCGAGGTAACACTAGTCCGGGGAGAGTGGTCGACGATGGCCCGCGTGCTGCAACCGAAGGACCGGGAGGTCACTGCCGAGCGCCTGCTGGACTCGTCGGTGCGCAACTCCTACCAGCCGGATCTCGACATCGACTGGGACGCGCCGCTGGTGGCGGGCAAGGGCTTCATGCCCGAGGAGCGGGTCTCGCTGTACGGCACGCCGCTGTGGGACGGTCTGTCCCCGGAGCAGCGGGTGGAGCTCGCGAAGCACGAGATCGGCAGCATCACGAGCGTCGGCCTGTGGACCGAGATCCTGCTCATGCAGCTGCTCGCCCGGTACGCGGCCGACCTCGACCCACGCAGCCCGCACACGCACTACGCGCTGACCGAGATCGGCGACGAGACCCGGCACGCGATCATGTTCGGCAAGGGGCTCGCCCGGCTCGGCCTGCCGGCGTACGGCCCGCCGAACATCGTGCGGTCGCTGTCGAAGGTGTTCGGTGCGGTCATCGGCGGGCCGGCGATGTTCGCGTCGGTGCTCGTGGTCGAGGAGACGACCGACCGGCTGCAGCGGTCGATGCTGGACGACGACGACATCCAGCCGTTCATCCGGATGATCAACCGGATCCACGTGGTCGAGGAGGCCCGGCACGTGCGCTACGCGCGTGAGGAGCTGGTGCGAGGCATGGCGTCGTTGAGCCGGCCGATGCTCGAGCTGCACCGCTTCGTGACGGCCGTCGTGGCCTACACGGTCGTCGACGTCATGGTGCACCCCGCCGTGTACCGGGCGGTCGGCCTCGACCCGAAACAGGCGCGCGAGGTGGCGCGGGCGAACCCGCACCACCACGAGACCCGGCGATGGATGGGCGAGAAGGTCGTCGAGTTCCTAGACGAGGTCGGCATGATCGGCGGCCCGTCGAAGCGCCTGTGGCGAAAGGCGCACCTGATCTAATCGAGTGCCGTCCGCGCCGGCGGCACCTAGCCTGGAGATCATGGCTGCGACGACGATCCCCGGGCGGAACGTGGACATCCGCCTGTGGACCCGCCCCGACTCGGTCGAGGCCGAGGCCATGCGGCAGCTCCACAACATCTCGGCGCTGCCGTGGACGTTCAAGCACGTGGCGGTGATGCCGGACGTGCACTACGGCAAGGGCGCCACGGTCGGCTCGGTCATCGCCATGCGCGACGCGGTCTCGCCCGCCGCCGTCGGGGTGGACATCGGCTGCGGCATGACCGCCGTCCGTACCTCGCTGCGTGCCGTGGACCTGCCGGACGACCTGAGCCGCCTGCGGTCCGATGTGGAGCGTGCGGTGCCGGTGGGGTTCACCCAGCACAAGGCCACGGCGTTCACCGACCGCGACGCGAGGGACTGGGCCCCGTTCTGGCGCCGCTTCGAGGACCTGACCCCGGCGGTGAAGGCGAACGCGGCGAAGGCGCTGCACCAGATGGGCACCCTCGGCGGCGGCAACCACTTCATCGAGATCTGCCTGGACACCGAGGGCCGGGTCTGGGTGATGCTGCACTCGGGTTCGCGTGGCATCGGGAACCTGCTCGCACAGCACCACATCGGGGTCGCGCACGGGCTGGCGCACAACCAGTCGCTGCCGGACCCGGACCTGGCGGTGTTCCTGGCGCACACGCCGCAGATGGCCGCGTACCGGCACGACCTGTACTGGGCGCAGGACTACGCCCGTCGCAACAGGACGGTCATGCTGCGCCTGGTGTGCGACGTGCTGCGCCGGCGGTTCCCGCAGGCGGCGTTCGAGGAGCCGATCAGCGCTCACCACAACTACGTCGCCGAGGAGACCCACTTCGGCGAGGAGGTGCTGGTGACCCGCAAGGGCGCGATCCGTGCGGGCCGCGGTGAGCTGGGCATCATCCCGGGTTCGATGGGCACCGGTTCGTACATCGTGCGCGGCCTGGGCAACGCGGACTCGTTCGAGTCCGCCTCGCACGGCGCGGGCCGGCGGATGTCGCGCAACAAGGCCCGCAAGCGCTTCACGGAGGCGGACCTGGCGGAACAGACCGCGGGCGTGGAGTGCCGCAAGGACGCCGGCGTGGTGGACGAGATCCCGGGCGCGTACAAGGACATCGACGAGGTCATCCGGAACCAGGACGACCTCGTGGAGGTAGTCACCAAGCTGAAGCAAGTGGTCTGCGTCAAGGGTTAGCTCGAAGGATCGTCGCCACGACTCTGGTCAACGTGCTGGCGTGATCACCGTCGCAAGGCGCCGGGCTGGCGTTGCCCGGCTCGGGTACTCGCATGGGGTTGAGTCGCGCCGCGACTGCGGCCAGGTGCTCGGCGGTATGGACAGCGAGGTCGGTTGCGTTCGTAGGCGGATCGGTTCCGTGGTGGCGCGGCCAGCGGCGACAGGGCCATGGCGGCGCAGGACCTGGTGCGCGGTCGAGGCGGCGACCGGGGCCCGGGCGGCGTTGCGCGGCGGCCCGATCTTGTGTGCCCGCTGCAGTCGCGCGATCCGCTCCTCGACCGCGGCCGGGCCTGTGGCGCGGACGGCTCGAGCGATCGACCGTCCCCGCCACACCTGCGGACCGGTAGCGGCCAACCTTCGGCCACGACGCACCGCACCGAGCGAGGCCGGGTATGCCGGCTACGGCTGCGGCTACGGCGCAAGCCACTCGATCACCGCGAAGCCCGCGAAGGCTCGGTGCCGCAACGGGTTCGCCGCGAGAGAGCCAGTGCTTGTGGGCCTGCGCTTGCACCTGATTGGCACACCCGGCCACGACGCACGGCGCCGAGGAAAGTCGGGCTGTGGCGCAACAGTGAGCGCCGGGACATCGCGGCGGCGATCCGCTCGCGGGACGTGCTGACACTCGATCACTGCGAGGCTCGCAAAGGCCCGCTGCTGCAACGGTTCGTCGCGAGCGAGCCGGTGCTTCTGGGCCTGCGCTTTGCACCTGATCGGCACGCCGGCCGGGCTGCTCCAGCTCCTGCTCGAACCTGTCCGACAACTCATCTAATCGGTCAACCAGACCCTCAAGAGCCAACTCGACCTCGACCGCCAGGGCGCCGCACCATCGACGGCGTCACCGCCCGCATCGCTCAACGCATCCTCGCCCTGACCGCCGCGATCTGGCACCACCGCCCCACCGGCCAACCACGTAGCACCGCCCGGCCGGGTGAGCGGTTGATGCTCACCCGGCCGGACGTTGTCGCGTGGTTAGCGCTTCCAGAAGGTGCGGCGGGTTCGTTGGGCTTGGGCCTGGGAAGTGGTCATCGTTGCCAGGGTGGTTGTTGCGTGGGTCCAGCGGCGGTCCACCTCCGTGGGGTCGGCTGTGGGGACGGCCAGCTGCGCGGCGAGTTGGGTCAGGGTCAGGCGCTGGTTCTGGGGTTCGCCCCTCGACTCCCACTGGGTCAGGTGGAGGCGGATGCGTTCGGCCAGGGCGCTGAGTAGGCCCGAGCGCGTCCAGACGTCCGCTGTGGCCGACGAGTGCAGGCGCTGGAGCTCCTCCGTCACGAACGTGGCCAGCGTCGCCGGTGGGGGTGCCACCGGAGGCGTGATCGCGTCCGGGACGCGCTTCTTGCGCTCTGACGGCGGCCGGGCCATCTCGTCGAGGGCGTAGGCCTCGCTGTCGAGGAGATCCGGCGACGGGGCCGGCTTGGCCAGCGGGGGCTGCGGCGGCATGGGAGCGCCACCGCCCAGTGGGCTGTCGCCGGCGAAGCCCTGCACGCGGGACTCCGCCTGGGCGAAGCCGCCGCCGGGTGCGGCACCGAACGCCTGCCTGTTCTGCGCGATCACCGGTGCGCCGGCGGGGATGGCGCCCGCCGGCTGGGCCGCCGGAGGCTCCCAGCCGCTCGGCAGGTCGACCGGTTGCGTCACCTTGTGGACCTCGCCGCCCTCGTTGACCACCCGCTGGTCGACCGCCACGAACGCCGTGAAGCGCGACAGCACGCCGTACCGCAGCGAGGTGGCGACGATCTGCTTCTCGAGGCCGGCGCGATCGCCGGTGCCGACCACGTACCGGTCCTCGAGGTCGCGGATCCGAGCCCGGGACCACAACGCCGCCAGGCTCGGGTTCTCGCTCCGCGTCGCGGCGACCGTGGTCTGCCAGTCGCCGTCGCCGTCGCCACTGCCGGCGCTGTCGCCGGTGACCGTGACCGCGCCCTCGGCGGTACCGGTGAAGCGGCCGGTGATCACCACGGGCGCGCCCGTGAAGAGGTCGGGCAGGGGCGTCGGCGTCGTCGTGTCCGCGTCGACCGACAGGCCGGCCGGCGTCACCTTCAGACCCGTGACCACGGGCGAGCCGATGCGGCGATGGATGTGCTGCATCGCCTCGTCCAGCCGGTCCTCTGACTCCACGAGCTCACACCTGCCCGTCGAGCCGGCCAGCCGCTGCAGGAAAGCCTCGTTGACGGCCCGGTCGATGCCGACCGTGTGGACGCGGACATCCGCGAGACCGGGCGCCAGCTGGCGCAGGATCTCGTCCTCGTTGCCGATCTGGCCGTCGGTCACCAGGACCACCACGCGGTCGCGGTCGGATGCCTCACCCAGCAGGCCGGCCGCCTGGCGCAGCGGCACCATCATCTCCGTCCCGCCGCGAGCGTCCAAGCCGGACAGGAACTCGACGGCCCGGAACCTGTTGCGGTCGTTGGCCGCCACGAGCCCGGCCGGTAGCGACGACGGCGTGTCGACCTGGTGGTCGAACGCCAGCACCGCGAACCGGTCGGCGCCACCGAGCGTGTCGACGATCCGGCCGGCCGCCCGCCGCGCGGCGACCATCTTCCAGCCGCCCATCGAGCCCGACCGGTCGAGCACCAGCACGACGTCCCGGCCGCGGGCCGGCGTCTCGAGCGCGGGCGGCAGCACGGTCAGCGCGAACGTGCCGCCCTCGTCGTCGGGCAGCACCGACAGCGAGGTGCTGATCGCCTCGCTGCCGTATCGCAGGCGCAGCAGGAAGTCCCGGTCCGCCCGCTCGCCCGGGTTCAGCCGGACCCGCAGCCCCGTCGGCGCGTCCTCGGTCGCCGTGGCGTGCAGGCTCGACGAGATCCCGTTGAGCGGCAGCGTGCCCGGGTCGATGTCGACCGCGACCGACAGCTGGACCGGGTTGGGGAACCCGGGCAGCAGCACCGGCGGGCTGATCCGCGACGCGTCCGGCACCTGGTCGGTGTCCGGCGCGACGCCGTCGCCGACCTGGCCGTCGGCCAGCGGCGCGCCCGGAACGTAGCGCGGCGCGACCACCAGCGGGAACCGGAACGTCGCCTCACCGTCCTCATAGGACAGCGCGCCGGCCAGCGTCAGGTGCACGCTGACGTTCTCGCCCGGCATGATGTTGCCCACCCGCATGGTGAACACGCCGGGCCGCTCCTCCTCGGCGATCGACGCGCGCTTGCCGGAGCTGATCGCCTGGTCGTAGTCCGCGCGCGCCTCCCCGCGCTCCTTGAGCAGGCCCTCGACCACGCGGCCGTCGGCCTCCATGCGCAGCGCGGTGACCGCGGCGCGCGGTGGCAGCGGGAAGATGTACGTGGCCTCCAGCGGTTCGTCGTAGGGGTTCTGGAAGCCCTGGGTGACCTGGATGCTCGACGCGAGACCGGTGATCGCGGCCTGGACGTCGATCGACTCCAGCGGCAGGTTGCCCCGCTTCGTGCTCAGGCAGCCGACCCCGTCGTCCTCGGTGGGCCGGCTCGGCGCCCCGGGCGCCTCCATGACGTCGACGTTGATGCTCATCGGATTTCCTCTCCTCGGGTCGGCGCCAGGCCCATCCGGCCGAGCAGCTCCAGCAGCGGTGCGGCGGCGGACTCGATGGCGGCGAGCTCATCGGCGTCGGGCGCCCGGGTGGCCGCGTCCAGCACGACGGTGACACTGTCACCGAGACGGATGCCGTGTACGACCTTCGTGACAGTGTCCGGCGCGGGTTCGCTGACACTGTCGGCAACGATGTCCGGCGCGGCCGTCGGCCGGCCGTGCGCGGTCGTCCTCCAGAAGTCCCTGCTCAACGAGACCGGTGCCTGGTGCCAGTTGACGTCGACCGGGGGCAGCCCGGCCAGGTCGGCAAGCCGGCGGTCGGTGGCCCCGACCAGCAACTCCTGGATCTCCGCGAGCGTGCGGCCCGCAGACTGCAGCTTCTTCACGGCGGCGAGTTGCAGCAGGTGGCGGCGCCCGTACAGGGCGGTGCGGCCGCGCGTCGCCGCCGGCCGGTCGACCAGGCCGATCGTGGTGTACCAGCGGATCGTGCGCCCGTTGGGCAGCTCCCGCACCCGGCCGTTGCTCTGGCCTTCGTAGTTGTGCGCCAGCAGCGCCGCAACCTGTTCCGGGAGCTGCTCGATGGTCCACAGCTCGTCGCTCATACTGCAATATTGACAGTGTTCGGTGACACTGTCAATATTGCAGTATGAAACCTAGCCCCAGCCCAGTTCGTGCAGCCGCTCGTCGTCGATGCCGAAGTGGTGCGCGATCTCGTGTACGACGGTCACCGCGACCTCTTCCACCACATCGTCCTCGTCGTGGCAGATGTCGAGGATCGCCTCGCGGTAGATCGTGATGCGGTCCGGGAGCACGCCGCCGTACTGAGAGGTGCGCTCGGTCAGCGCCACGCCGTGGTAGAGGCCAAGGAGGCCGGGCTGCTCGGGGTCGCGCTCCTCGACCAGGATCACGACGTTCTCCATCGCCGCGGCGAACTCGCCGGGGATCAGGTCGAGTGCGTCGCCGACCAGTTCCTCGAAGCGCCGGCGACCCATCTCCACGGCCAAACGGTCACCCGCCGGACTTCGGGGGCGCCGACGTCGGTTTCGAGGAGGACGCGCCACCCGCGGGCTCCGCCTTCACGCTGCCGCGGACCGCACGCAGTGCGCCGGTCGGCTCGCGAGCGCCGACCTTGCAGTTCACCAGGTACGACCCGGCCGCCCAGCTCTCCTTCTTGAGGGTGTCCGGGTACAGCGAGAGCTGCAGCTTCTTGAGGTCGGCGCTGCCGGTGTACTGCTTGGCCACCGGCGGGCACAGGTCGACCAGCTTGTTCAGCTGCGTGGCCTCGGCGGGGTAGGACTTCGGGTCGAAAGTCTTGCTGAGATCGACGATGCCGACGACCTCGTAGGCATGCGCGCCGGTGCAGTCGACGGGGTCGCCGACCTGGCCCTTCACGAGAGCGAAGCAGGTGCCGGGCTCGTGCACGTTCGACTGGTCCTCGTCGGCCGCGGCTCCGGTCGTGGAGAGCAGGCGCTTCCCGGACGGGGACACCCGCTGCAGGCCGCACCGCAGCTTGCGGTCGCCGTCGCGCCACTGGTCGGCGGTGGGCTTGAGCGCGCCGACCGTGTACCTGCCGAACGGGTCCAGCGGCCGGCCGAGGTACTGCTCGCCGACCTTCGTGCACCGGTCGGTGACGATCTGCTGCCAGTCGTTCTCGGGTGGCGGCGGTGAGCCCGCGGTGTAGTCGCCGCCGATCTCGACGTTCGAGGCGACCTCGAAGGTGTGCGGCTGCTTGCACGGCACCCGCCGCATGTTCTGTGGTGCGTCGTGCGGCCAGTCGAGGCACGTCCCGCTCGGCGAGTCGAACGCCTTCGCCGCCTCGTCGGCGGCGGTGTCCGCCGAGCCGCTGACCGACACGGGCCAGGAGAACAGCACGCTCATGCTCAATACGGCGAGCGCCCCCAAGAAGGCGCCTGCCATCACCAACCGTGTCCGCATGGTGCTCCCTCGGGAGCCCATCCACCCGACTCGTCCAGACCTGGTGTTCATGTCGGGGTCCATGATGCCAGCGTCCGCGCCCGGCGTTGTTGTGGAATCGCCTTGATACCTGGACCGGTAAGCCGGATACGCTCACGCTGTGATCGACTTGAAGACGCTGCGTGATGATCCGGAAGCGGTGCGCACATCCCAGCGCACCCGTGGCGAGGACGAGGCGGTCGTCGACGCGCTCCGCTCCGCCGACGAGCACCGCCGCGCGACCGTCGCCCTGGCCGACAACCTGCGCGCGGAGCAGAAGCAGCTCGGCAAGCAGGTCGGCCGATCCCGTGGCGAGGAACGGGACGCCCTGCTCGCGCGCGGCAAGGCGCTCGCCGGGCAGGTGCGGGCGGCCGAGGCCGAGCAGGCGAAGGCCGAGGAGGCGCTCGCCGCGCTGCACGCCCAGGTCCCGAACGTCGTGCACCCGGACGTGCCGGCCGGCGGCGAGGACGACTACGTGGTGCTCCGGGAGGTGGGCAAGCCGAGGGAGTTCGACTTCTCGCCGGCCGACCACCTCGACCTCGGCACCAAGATCGGCGCGCTCGACACCGAGCGGGGCGCGAAGGTCGCCGGCTCGCGGTTCTACTTCCTCACCGGCGTCGGCGCCCAGCTCCAGCTCGCCCTGCTGAACCTCGCCGCCGCCCAGGCGACCGCGCGCGGGTACACGCTGATGATCCCGCCGGTCCTGGTCCGCCCGGAGGTCATGGCCGGCACGGGCTTCCTCGGCGCGCACGCGAGCGAGGTGTACCACCTCGAGGAGGACGACCTGTACCTCGTCGGCACGTCCGAGGTGCCGCTCGCCGGCTACCACGCCGACGAGATCCTCGACCTGTCCGAAGGCTCGCGCCGCTACGCGGGCTGGTCGTCGTGCTTCCGCCGCGAGGCCGGCTCGTACGGCAAGGACACCCGCGGCATCATCCGCGTCCACCAGTTCGACAAGGTCGAGATGTTCGTCTTCTGCAAGCCCGAGGACGCCGCGGACGAGCACGCGAAGCTGCTGGCCATGGAGGAGGAGATGCTCACCAAGATCGAGGTGCCCTACCGCGTGATCGACGTGGCCGGCGGCGACCTCGGCAGCAGCGCGGCCCGCAAGTTCGACTGCGAGGCGTGGGTGCCGACGCAGGGCCGCTACCGCGAGCTGACCTCGACCTCCAACTGCACGACGTACCAGGCCCGCCGCCTGGCGATCCGGTACCGCGACGAGAACAACCGCCCACAGGTCGCCGCGACGCTCAACGGCACGCTCGCGACCACCCGCTGGATCGTCGCGATCCTCGAGAACCACCAGCAGCCCGACGGTTCGGTCCGGGTGCCCGAGGCGCTGCGGCCGTTCCTGGGCCGCGACGTGCTCCCGGTCGCCTGAGCCAAGCGGCGGGGTTTGTCCATCCGCGCGGCCGCCGTTCGTCCTTATCGTGGACGCCGGCGGATCGCGCCGGCCGGACCCACGGGAGCAGACGATGCCCAGCTACCTCGCCCTCACCTACACCGCAGACGTCGACTGGTCGCAGCCGGAACAGGCGGCCGAGCTCGCCGAGTACCGCGAGTTCATGGCCGCCGCCGGGGCGGTCGTCCAGGGCGGCAAGGCGCTCTACCCGACCGCGACGGCGACGACGGTCCGCGTCAACGGCGGCAAGGGCGGTGACGTCCTGGCCACCGACGGGCCGTACGCCGAGACGAAGGAGGCGCTGACCGGCTACTACCTGCTCGACTGCGCCGACCTCGACGAGGCGATCGCGGTCGCGGCGAGGCTCCCGGCCGCGTGGAACGGCGCGGTCGAGGTGCGCCCGATCATCGACTTCGGCGGATGACCGGCGCCGGTGACGCGGTCGCGCGGCTGGTCCGGGACGAGGGCACCCGGGTCCTGGCCACGCTGATCCGCGTCACCGGCAGCGTCGACCTCGCCGAGGACGCCACGCAGGACGCGATCGAGCGCGCGCTGCGGACGTGGCCGGGGGACGGCGTGCCGGACAACCCGCGCGCCTGGCTGCTCGTCACCGCGAAGCGCCGGGCGATCGATCTCATCCGCCGGGAGGCGCGCCGCGCCGGCAAGGAGGCGGCGGCGATGACGGACCCGATCAACGACGCCGAGCCCGCGCGGGACGACCTGCTCCGGCTCGTGTTCACCTGCTGCCACCCGGCGCTGGCCGTCGAGGCGCAGGTGGCGCTGGCGCTGCGGACGCTCGGCGGGCTGTCGACGGCCGAGGTGGCGAGGGCGCTGCTGGTGGGTGAGGCGACGATGGCGAAGCGCCTGACGCGGGCGAAGCAGAAGATCGCGCAGGCGGGGATCCCGTACCGGGTGCCGGCCGGCGAGGAGCTGCCGGCGCGGCTCGCCGGCGTCGCGGCGACCGTGTACCTGATCTTCAACGAGGGCTACGCGGCCGGTTCCGGTGACGCGCTCGTGCGGGTGGCGCTGACCGCGGAGGCGGTGCGCCTGGCGCGCCTGCTCGCCGGCCTGATGCCGGACGAGCCGACCGTGCTCGGCCTGCTGGCGTTGTTGCTGCTGCACGACTCCCGCCGCGAAGCTCGCCTCGACGGTGCCGGCCGGCCGGTGCTGCTCGCGGACCAGGACCGGTCGCGGTGGGACGCGGCGTCGATCAAGGAGGGCGTGGCGCTGGTCGGCCGGGCGCTGCGCCGGACGCCGGAGGCGCCCGACCCGTACGTGGTGCAGGCCGCGATCGCCGCCTGCCACGCGCTCGCGCCGGGATACGCGGAGACGAACTGGGCCGCGGTCGTGTCGTGGTACGACGTGCTGCTCACCGTGGAGGACACCCCGGTCACGCGGCTCAACCGCGCGGTGGCGGTGTCCGAACGCGACGGTGCGGCGGCGGCGCTGCCGCTGGTGGACGCCCTCGACGGGCTGGCCGGGTACCCGTGGTGGCACGCGACGCGCGCGGAGCTGCTGCGCCGGCTGGATCGCGTGGCGCAGGCGCGGGCGGCGTACGAGCAGGCGCTGGCCCTGGACCTGAACGGGCCGCAGGCCGGGCACCTGCGCCGCCGGCTGTCCGAACTGGACTGACGAGGCGGGTCAGGCGACCTGGTCGGCCACGTACCTGGCGATCTCCAGGCAGCAGGTGGCCGCGGGCGACGGGGCGTTCAGCACGTGGACCTGGTTAGGGGCCGTCTCGATCAGGAAGTCCTGCACCAGGGTGCCGTCCGGGAGCAGGGCCTGCGCGCGCACGCCCGCGTGCGCGCGCACCAGGTCCTCCCGGCCGACCGCCGGGACCAGGCGGGCCAGCGAGCGCGCGAACCGGCGGCGCGACAGCGACCGCGCCACCTCGTCGATCGCGGTGCGGGGGTAGCGGCGGGCCAGCCGCCACAGGCCGGGGAAGCGCACCGTCTCCGCCAGGTCCGCGAACGAGAGATCACGCCACCGGTAGCCCTCGCGGCGCAGCGCCAGCACCGCGTTCGGGCCCGCGTGGACGCTGCCGTCGAGCATGCGCGTGAGGTGCACGCCCAGGAACGGCAGCGACGGGTCCGGCACCGGGTAGATCAGGCCGCGCACCAGGTGCGCCGACTCCGGCCGCAGCGTGAAGTACTCGCCGCGGAACGGGACGATCCGCGCCCGCGGCGTGAGGCCGGCCAGCCGCGCGACCCGGTCGCTGTGCAGGCCCGCGCAGTTGACCAGCGCGTCCGCGCGCACGATGTCCGTCCCCGTGGCGATCTCCACGCCGCCGCGATGTCCCGGGCGGATGCCGAGCGCGGGCGTGGACAGCCGCAGGTCGGCACGGTCGAGCGACCGCACGAGGGCCGCGCAGATCGCGGGGAAGTCGATGATGCCCGTCGACTCCACGCGCAGCGCGCCCACGCACGCGACCTCCGGCTCGTACGCGTGCGCCTCCGCCGGGGAGATCAGCTTCGCCGGCACCCCGTTCGCCTCGGCGCGGTCGGCCAGGGCTTGCAGGCGGGGCAACTCGGCCTCGTCCGTGGCGACCACGAGCTTCCCGCACACCTCGACCGGTACCCCGTTCGCGCGCGCGAAGTCCACAATGGACCGATTGCCGGCGACCGACATGCGGGCCTTGAACGAGCCCGGCTGGTAGTACAGGCCCGCGTGCACGACGTTGGAGTTGTGCCCGGTCTGGTGCCCGGCCCAGTGGTCCTCCTTCTCGAGCAACGTCACGTGGTCGCCGCGCGCGGTCAGCTCCCGCGCCACGGCCAGCCCGAGGATCCCGCCACCCACCACCGCAACATGTCGCACGGGCGCAGACCTTACTGCCTGTCGACGCCGATCGGCTCGATCGTTACGTACGGTTAATACCCGAGGGCGGCTGACTACGGTGGCCGGGTGGCACGCGGACGAGACCGGCTCGGCCCGGCGCTGTACCTCGGCGGCGGCCTCGCGCTCGTCGGCGCGGCGGGCTACGCGTTCGTCGCGCTCACCGGCCACACGCTGCCCCCGGCCGACGCCGCCGCGGCCGCCAGCTTCTACCTGCTGGTCAACATCATCGGGCCCGGCCTGTTCGCCGCGCTGGAGCAGGAGACCAGCCGCTCGGTCAGCGCCGAGCTCGCCGCCGGCCGCGACCCCCGCCACGTCACCCGCACCGCCTGCCTGCTCGCCGCGGGCATGCTCGTGCTCGTCGTCGCCGTGCTGCTCGCGATCTCCCCGGTGCTGACCGGGAAGGCCCTCGCCGGGAACTGGGGCCTCTTCGCCGCCCTGCTGCTGTCGGTCGCGACCTCGGCCGCGGTGTACGTGGTGCGCGGGCTGGTCGGCGGGCGGCAGCGGTTCACCGGGTACGCGGCCACGCTCGGGGCGGAGGGCGTGGCGCGGATCCTGCCGTGCGTCGTGCTTGCCATGAGCGGGGCGCCGGACGCGGTCGGCTACGCGGTCGCGTTCGCGGCCGGGTCGGCGTTCGGCGCGCTCGCCGGCCTGCCGTGGCTGCGCGGGCCCGCCGCCGAAGTGACCACAGTGGACGGTCCGGCGGGGTCGGCCGGCCGCATGGCGCGGGCGCTGTCCTACCTCGCCGGCGGCACGTTGCTGATGCTGCTCGCGATGAACCTGGCGCCGATCGTGGTGACGCCGCGCCTCGCGGACGACGCCGCCACCGCCGCGGCGTTCGCGTCGGCGTTCGTGCTCGCCCGCGTCCCGCTGTTCCTGTTCGCCCCGGTCCAGGCCGTACTGCTGCCGGCGCTGACCCGGGCGGCCACGCGCGGCGAGCTCGCCGTCGTGCGTGCCCGGCTGCGGACGATGCTGCTCGCGGTCGCGGCGGTCGGGCTCCCGGGCGTGCTCGCGTCGTTCACCCTCGGTCCGTGGGCCGTGCAGGTCCTCTTCGGCGCCGACGTCCGGCTCTCCGGCGAGGTCGTCGGGCTGCTCGGGGTCAGCACGGTCGGGCTGATGGTGGCGCAGGTGCTGCAGCCCGGCCTGGTCGCGCTCGGCCGGCACAAGGTCGTCACGCTCGCCTGGGGCGCCGGGACCGTGGTGCTGGTCGCGCTCCTCGCGCTGCCCGGTGACCCGTTGCGGGCCGGGGTGGCCGGCCAGCTCGCGGCGTCCGCGCTCGTCGTCGTGGTCATGCTGACGTCGCTGTACCGGGCCCTCCGGACGTGGGAGAACGGCCGGTCGGCGGTGGGATCCGATTCGGCCAGCGGTATGAAAATGTAATAGAACGGTGACCACAAAGTGATGAAACCAGTTAACCTAAATGTGTGTCCGCCACTGTCCTGCGTCCGCTGATCGTCGTTCCGGCGTGGAACGAGGAGTTCGCGGTGGGCGAGACCGTGCGTGAGATCCGCGCGGCGACCCCGGATATTCCGGTCCTCGTAGTGAGTGACGGCTCCACGGACCGCACGGTTCACATGGCCAGCCACGCCGGTGCCCGGGTGCTGGACCTGCCGTTCCGGCTCGGCGTCGGCGGCGCGATGCGCGCCGGCTTCCGCTACGCCGTCAGCAACGGCTACGACGTGGCGGTCCAGGTCGACGCCGACGGCCAGCACGACCCGCGGCAGGTCCCGGCGCTGCTGGACGAGCTCGGCGAGGCCGAGGTGGTCATCGGCGCACGGTTCTGCGAGCGCGGCGACGGCTACCGGGTCCGCGGCCCGCGCCGCTGGGCGATGGTGGCGCTGTCCAAGGTCCTGTCCCGGCTCACGAAGACGCGGCTCACCGACGCGACCTCCGGCTTCAAGGCCACCGGTGGCCAGGCGCTGCCGCTGTTCGCCGAGCACTACCCCGACGAGTACCTCGGCGACACCGTCGAGTCGCTGGTCATCGCCGCGCGGGCCGGGTGCGCGGTGACGCAGGTGCCGACCCGCATGCGGCCGCGCCGCGGCGGCGAGCCGAGCCACCGGCCGGTCAAGTCGGCGATCTACCTCGGCCGCGCCGCGCTGGCCCTGGTGCTCGCGCTCATCCGCCGCTGGGACATCTCGCCGGCGACGCCGGCGACCGTGCCCGCCGTGGCGGGCGTGCCGGCGATCCCGCAGGTGCGGCCGGTCAAGGGCGGCCTGGGGTGACGGACAACAACTACCTGATCGCGCTGGTGGGGAGCGTGCTCATCCTCGCCGCCATCGTGGAGTTGCTGCGCCGCCGCCAGCTCAAGGAGAAGTACGCGGTCCTGTGGCTGATCGTCGGCGTCGTGCTCGTCGTGTTCACCGCCTTCCCCGCGCTGCTCACCCGCATCTCGTCGGCGCTCGGCGTGGCCGTGCCGACGAACCTGCTGTTCTTCGTGGCGATCCTGTTCCTCGTCGGCGTCGTGCTCCACCTGTCCTGGGAGGCCTCCCGGCTGGAGAACGAGACCCGCAAGCTGGCCGAGGACGTGGCGATCCTGCGGCTCGACCTGGCCGAGCTGAAGCGCGAGCGCGAGAACGAGAAGGCGGATTGACCGTCGACATCCTCGTCCCGTTCTACGGCGACGCCGCGTTGCTGCGGGAGACCGTGCGCAGCGTGCTCGCCCAGGACGACCCGGGCTGGCGGCTCACGGTGGTCGACGACGGTGGCCCGGAGGACGTCGCCCCGTGGTTCGCCACGCTCGGCGACGAGCGCGTGCGCTACCTGCGCAACCCGGCGAACCTCGGCCTGACCGCCAACTTCAACCGCTGCCTCGACCTCGTCGAGCACGACCTCGCCGTGCTCATGGGCTGCGACGACCGGCTGCTGCCCGGCTACGTCCGCACGGTCCGCGCCGCGCACGCCGCCCACCCCGGCGCCGGCATCGTCCAGCCCGGCGTGCGGGTCATCGGCAGCGACGGCCGCCCCGCGCGCACCCTCGTCGACGAGGCCAAGCGGCGGATCTACGCGCCACGCGGCCGGGCCACGCTCGCCGGCGAGGAGCTCGCGGTCAGCCTGCTGCGTGGCGACTGGCTGTACTTCCCCTCGCTCTCCTGGCGCGCCGACGTGCTCACGTCCGTCCGCTTCCGGACGGACCTGCGGGTCATCCAGGACCTCGCGCTGCTGATGGAGCTCGTCCAGCGCGGCGTGCGGCTCGTCGTCGACGACACCGTGTGCTTCGAGTACCGCCGCCACGGCGCGAGCGAGTCGTCGGCCACCGCGGTCGACGGCTCCCGGTTCACCGAGGCCGGCGAGTTCTTCGCCGACACCGCGCAGCGGCTCGCCGAGCACGGCTGGCCGCGCGCCGCCCGGGTCGCCCGCCGGCACCTGTCGTCGCGGATCTTCGCCCTCACGAAGCTGCCGCGCGCGCTGCGCCGGGGCGAGGGCGCCCGGGCCCTGGCCCGCCACGCGTTCGGCACCGGCCGGGCCTGAGCCCGACCGGCGAGGTCAGCTGGCCGGCTGGCCGGCGTCGCAGCCGGTGATCCGGTACAGCTTGCTCGGCCCGGACGAGTCGACGAGCTCGAAGCCCGGCGACGCGAACGGGTCGGCGAGGCCCTCGTAGTAGCGCCACTTGGTGTCCGCGGTGCGGAACTTGGCGCCACCGATGAGCAGGTACCGCACGTTGTAGTCCTGGACCGCCTTGCACACCGCGGGGTCGTCCATGAGGTCGTCGAGATGCTTGGCGATGAGATCCTGCTCCTCGCTCGTGGTGTTGCGGAAGTGCGGGAAGAGGACCTTCCGGTTCTCCAGCGCCCACAGCAGCGAGCTGCCCTCGAACGGGTTGCCGGCCACGACCGCGTCGTCGGGGATCTCGCGGGCGATGCGGTCGTAGAACTCGGCCATCTGCTTGGTCATGAGGGTCGAACCGGGCCGCGTGGGGTCGTAGGTGCTCGCGAACCGGGCGTAGCGGTCGTCGGGGTAGAGCCCGCGGGTGACGACGGCGAGGAGCAGCGTCAGCACGACCGCGACCGCACCGATCGAGGCGAGCCGCCGGTTGCGGGTCAGGGCCGGCGCGGCGCCCCGGACCCCCTCGAGGATCTTGATCGCGAGGAAGACGACGCCGGCGACCGCGAGCGGCACGCCGGTGATCGGCAGCATGGCGGCGAGCCGGTGCGCGTCGTTGTACCAGTAGCCGGTGAACTTCTGCGTGTCCATCCGGTTGATCGACGCGGTCAGCAGGTAGAGGAACGTCGTCACGACGTGCCCGCCGACCAGCAGCCACAGCACGGGCCAGCGGCGGGCCGCGAACATCCCGACGATCACCACGATCGACAGCAGCCACAGCGCCTCGTGCCGGTGGGTGGCGTTGAGCAGGACGTCGCCGACTGCGTTGGCCGGCGTCTCGAACGGCGCCCAGTACTGGTCGCGGGTGCTCGCGAACTTCGGCGTGGTGGCCGCCCACCACCAGGCCACGGAGAAGAACGCGACGAACGCGAGCGCCTCGACCAGGCCACGCACCCCGTGGCCCTCCCGGCGCAGCCGCCGCGAGCGGAAGGCCACCCGCGCGGCCACCGGGAAGATCGAGAGCACCACCAGCGAGAACAGCACGTTCGGGTGCGCGAACCCGGCCGCGACCAGCCCGACCAGCAGCGCGAGCCACGCGCGGCCCCGGCCGATGGCGTCTTCGCGCGCCCACCCGGTCAGCGTGAGCACGATCGCGAGCAGCGCGGGCGCGATCGACATGCCGAGCAGGTTCGGCCACAGCACGCCGAAGCCGAGCAGGTCCCACGGGAACGCGGTGAACCCGATGGAGAGCGTGCCGGTGATCGCCAGCGCCGCGGTGTGCCGGCCGAACACCTGGCGCACGAGCAGCAGGCAGGACAGCGGCCACAGCACGACGGTGGCCGCCGCGGTCACCGCGTTCGCGGCGAGCGGGATGCTCGCGCCGGAGGACAGCATCACCAGCGACGCGAGGTCGTGCCATGCGGCGGGGTAGAAGAAGCTCGCCACGTGCGGGTTGCCCAGCGCGCTCAGCGACAGCGACGAGGCGTTGTGCGAGTCGGCGATGTAGGCGAGCGCGTTGTAGTGGAACACCGCGTCGTAGGTCTGCGACAGCATGTCCGGCGCGCCCATGGCCTGCACGATCGTCACCAGGCCGAGCACGACCGGGGGCAGCAGGCCGAGCCCGGCGGCCACCGTGGTGAGCCGCGGGTCGGGGTCGCTCGCGAGGAAGGCCCGGCGCCGCAACAGGTAGGTGACCGCACCGGTCACGACGACCGCCACGGCGGAGACGGCCAGGGCGAACCCGGCCGACCAGCCGATGCCGAGAAGCCCGGCGAGCACGGCCTCGGACGCGATCAGCGCGATGCCGGTCACCGGCGCGAGGCCCCAGGCGGCCACCCCGCGCAGGCCCAGCAGGTAGCTGATCAGCAGGCCCGGCACCAGCAACCAGGCGACCGTGACGAGCGCGGCCGGCGCGGCGTCGATCCAGTTCATCGCGCGACTTACCTCAAATCCGTCGGTGGGCCGGTTCCAGCGCCGGGGTGCGCCGCCGTCGGCCCCGCATGGCGCGGCCGATTCTAGGGAGCCGTTCCCGACCGGTCCGGGCCGACCTCGACTGCCACATAGAGTCATGCACCGGAACGTGTGAGCGGCATACTCTCAGTGGGTGTCTTTCTAACTATTTCGCAACCCAGACCCGCTACTTCGAAACCTTCTCCTCGAATGGGCGATAGGAAGACGGAGAGGGTCTTCCGGAAAGTCACCGCCGTCATGGCTGGGGGTTCATGTGTTCACGCGCCGTCGCGTCGCGCTGCTGTTCGTGCTGGTCACGTTGCTCGGTCTGGTGGTCACCACCGGCCGGGACACGGCGGTCGCCGCCGAGCGGAAGCTGCCGGCGGGCTTCGTGCTGCGCGACATCGCCACCGGCATGCGCGCCTCGAACGGCGCCGACCCCGGCGACCTGCTCACCGACTTCGCGTGGCTGCCCGACGAGAGCCTGCTCGCGGTCGGCAAGTTCGGGAAGGTCACCTACGCGCCGCGCACCGGCGCCCCGCGCCAGATCGCGACCCTGCCGACCAACAGCACCGGCGACCTCGGCCTCACCGGTCTCGCGATCGCTCCCGACTACGCGACCAGCCACACCGTCTACACCGCGCGCACCGTGTCCGCCACCGGCCCCGGCTCCGGTCAGAACGGCGTGCTGCGGCTGAGCAGGTGGACGGTCACGCTGGACGGCCTCGGCCAGCCGGCCGGGCTGACCGGCGAGCAGACCCTCCTCGAGACGCCGGCGAACTCCACCGTGCACGGCATCACCGGCGTGCTCGCCGCCGCCGACGGCACGCTGTGGACGAGCCTCGGCGACTCCGCCGACTACCGCACCGTCGACCGGCTCGCGCTGCGCGCGCAGAACCTCGACGACCCGCACGGCAAGCTGCTGCACCTCAAGGCCGACGGCTCGGGCGTGCCGGGCAACCCGTACTACTCCGCGAGCGCGCCGCGAGCGCCCCGCAGCCTCGTGTACGCGAGCGGCTTCCGCAGCCCGTTCCGGTTCAGCATCGAGCCCGGCACCGGCCGGGCCGTGCTCGGCGACGTGGGCAACGGCCGCACCGAGGAGGTCGACCTCATCGCGCCGGGCAACAACTACGGCTGGCCCTGCTGGGAGGGCACGGTCAAGTCCAACGGCTTCAAGGACATGCCCGAGTGCCTCGGCACGGTCACCGCGCCGCCGCTGTGGTCCTACCCGCACGTCGGCGGCGGCAGCATCACCGGCGGCGTGATCTACACCGGCACGAGCTACCCGCAGGCCTACCGCGGCCGCTACTTCTTCGGCGACTACGTCCACCGCACGATCTGGTCGATGGCCTACGACGCGAAGGGCACGCTGACCACGCCGCCGGAGGCGGGCGGCTTCGGCACGGAGATCGGCTACCCCGTCAAGTTCGCCAGCGCGCCGACCGGCGGCGACATCGTGTACGCCGACATCCGCGCCGGCGTGCTGCACCGGCTCGTCTACGCGCCGGGCAACCAGCCGCCGACCGCGGTCATCAACGCCACCGCCGACCCGGCCACCCGCACGGTCACCGTGGACGCGAACCAGAGCAGCGACCCCAACGGCGACGCGCTCACCTACCACTGGGACTTCGGCGACGGCGGCGGCGCGGACGGCGCCCGGGTGACCCACGCCTACGCCGCCGGCCGGGAGAGCTTCCCGGTCACGCTGACCGCGACCGACCCGCAGGGCCGGACCGGCACCGCGCAGCAGACGGTCTACCCGGGCAACCACGCGCCCGCGGTGTCGCTGACCGCACCCGATCCCGGGCGGACGTTCGCGGTCGGCGACGTGGTGGCCGCGGACGCCACCGCCACCGACCCGGAGGACGGCGCCGTGCAGGTCCGCTGGGCGACGCTCATCGTGCACTGCGCGGACCCGGCCAACTGCCACGAGCACCCCGGCGAGCAGCAGCAGGGCCCGCACTTCAGCCTTACCTTCGAGGGCCACCCCGGCGACAGCCGCCTCGAGGTCAGCGCCATCGCCACCGACAGCAAGGGCGCCACCACGACGAAGACGTTCGTGGTCAAGCCGAAGCAGCGCAAGGTGACGATCCAGAGCAACGCGGAGGCCGGCTTCACGATCGGCGACGAGCAGACCTCCTCGGGCCTGTTCACGGTCGGCACGCCGCTGGCGATCATCGCGCCGGCCCAGGCGCTCGACGGCGTGGCCACGTTCGAGAAGTGGGGCGACGGCAGCACGGACCGGGTCCGCCAGCTCACCCTGCCCGACGCCGACCAGACGCTGGCCGTCTCCTACCGCACGCCGATCGACCTGCGCTACGCCTCGGACGCGGCCGTGCGCACCGCGCTCGGCGCGCCCACCGACGTCGAGCAGGGCACCTCGTCGATCCGCTGGCGGGCCTACGCCAAGGGCCGCATGTACTGGTCGGCCGCGACCGGCGCGCACACCATGACCGGCGCGATCCTGACCTCGTACCTGCGCCTGAACGGCCACCTGGCGCTCGGCCTGCCCACCACCGACGACACCGCGGGCGCGAACGGCGGCCGGTACAACCTGCTCTCCGGCGGCCGCGGGTTCTACTGGTCGTCGGCGACCGGCGCGCACTACGTGGCCGGCGCCATCCACACCCGCTACCGCGCGCTGGGCGCCGACCGATCCTCGCTCGGCTACCCGACCACCGACCAGGGCAAGGTCACGAACGGGTACTACAACAAGTTCAAGAACGGCGCGATCTACATCAAGAACGGCCGGCCCGCGTTCAGCCTGAGCGGCGCGATCCTCGCCAAGTGGACCGCGCTCGGCGGCGTCGGCGGGCGGCTGAAGTTCCCCACCGCCGACATGCTGCGAACGGGTGACGGCCGCGGCTACTACGACCACTTCGAGGGCGGCTCGATCTACTGGTCCTCGGCCACCGGCGCGCACAGCGTGACCGGCGGGATCCGCACCCGGTGGCGGGCGCTCGGCGCGGAGCGGTCCTACCTCGGCTTCCCGTCGAGCGACGAGTTCTCCACGTCCACCGGGACCCGGGAGAACTTCCAGCACGGGTACATCACCTGGAACCGCACCACGGGCCGGATCGTGGACCGGCGGTACTGACGGGTGCCGGCCGCGGCACTGACGGGGACTGGTCGTGACCTAACGGTGACCAGTCAATAGGCCGAATGTAGGCTCCCGGCCAGATGCCACACCGGACTCCGCCCGTTGGAGGACTGAACTCGAATGCCCGCTAGCAGCCCGATCACCAGCGACGCAGCGCCCGCGCAGCAGCCGACCGGGGAAGGCGACGACCGCTTGGTCGAGCACGCGCCGAGCGGGCGGCTGGTGGCCCAGCGCGGCCTGTTCCGCGGTCCGGACCCGGTGTGCCCGGACGACCTGTACGCGCAGGTGTCCTACGGCAGCGCGGTCCGCGAGCGGCAGCGCCTCGTGGTGCACGCCGGCTCCGAGGTCAGCATGGACAGCTACTTCGGCCGCTTCCCGGCCAGCTACTGGCAGCGCTGGACGGTGGTGAGCTCGGCCGACGTCGAGATCACCGCGTCGGGCTCGGGCCGGATCTCGGTCGTCGCCTCCGACGTGGCGGGCGAGACCCGCACGGTGGCCGCCCAGGACGTGACCGACCTGCGCAGCGAGCGCGTCACGCTGACGGCGCTGCTCGACAAGTTCGTCGACGGCGGCTACCTGTGGGTCGAGTTCGCCACCGGCGAGGACGACCTCGTGGTCGAGCAGCTGCGCTGGACCGTCGAGCCGCCGCTGCGGCTGCGCCCGACCGCCGTCGTCATCTGCACGTTCAACCGGGCCGACGACTGCACGAAGACGCTGCAGGCGCTGGGCGGCGACCCCGAGGCCCTGGACGTGCTCGACGCGATCTACGTCGTGGACCAGGGCAGCGACACCGTCGAGTCGCGCCCGGCGTTCAGCGACATCGAGAAGTCCCTCGACGGGCGGCTGCGCTACCTCCGCCAGCCGAACCTCGGTGGTGCCGGCGGGTTCGGCCGCGGCATGTACGAGGTGACCGAGGCGGCCCGGGACAACAAGGACGCCGAGCACGCGAACGTGCTGGTCATGGACGACGACGTGCTGATGGAGCCGGAGATCGCGATCCGGCTCACCGCGTTCGCCAACCGCACCCCGGACCCGACGATCATCGGCGGGCAGATGCTGCGGCTGCTGCACCCGACCGTGCTGCTGGCCGGTGCGGAGTACGCGGACTTCGCGCAGCTCAAGCCCGGCAGGGTGGTCCTCAACGCGCTCGACGACGTGGACCTGCTCGCCGAGGAGGTCGACGAGGACGGCCTGCCGACCGGCAAGATCAACCGCGGCGACCGGCGCGTGGACGCGGACTACAACGCGTGGTGGTCCTGCCTGATCCCCGCCGAGGTCGTGGCAAAGATCGGCCTGCCGCTGCCGCTGTTCTTCCAGTGGGACGACGTCGAGTACGGCTACCGCGCGCGGGCCAACGGGTTCGCGACGGTCACCCTGCCCGGCGCCGGCCTGTGGCACGCGGACTTCGACTGGAAGGACGCGGACAAGTGGAACGAGTACTTCGCCGTCCGTAACTCGCTCATCGTGAGCGCGCTGCACGCGGAGATCGACCCGAAGCACACCGCGCGGGTGATCGTGTCCCGGATCTCGCGGTACCTGCTGACCATGCAGTACGGCCTCGCCGCCACGATCCTCAAGGCGGTCGAGGACTTCATGCGCGGCCCGGAGTTCCTGCACGACGGCGGCGCGGCGGCGGCCAAGGAGATCTTCGCGCTGCGCAAGGAGTACCCGGACACGGTGATGCACAAGGCGGCCGAGGTGCCGGGCCTGAACACCGGTTCGATCCCGCTGATCCAGGCCGGCCCGAAGCCGACCCGCAACCGGCTGGTGATGGTGAAGCGGCTGGCGTACCTGGCGATGGGCCGCACCGTGCACCCGGTCGGCGCGGTGGCCAAGGAGGACGCCACCTGGTGGCACGTCTCCAAGTTCGCGTCCGCCGTCGTGACCGACGGCTCGCAGGAGGGCGTGCGGCTGCGCAAGCGGGACCGGGAGACGACGGTCCGGCTGGCGAAGCAGACCGCGCGCGCACTGCGCACCCTGGTCGGCGAGATGCCGCGGCTGCGCGAGGACTACCGCGCCGCGGTGCCGGAGCTGACCAGCCGGGAGAACTGGCGCCGGCTGTACGGCCTGGACGACGGCCTGGACGAACGCCGCGGCTGATAGCCGCCAGCTCGGCCGCGTTCGCGCCGGCAGCATGGCTGTCATGCACCGCGTCACGCCGCTCAAGGTCCTGTACTTCGGCACGCCCGTCGTGCTGATCAGCACCCGCAACGAGGACGGCTCGGCCAACCTCGCGCCGATGTCGTCGGCGTGGTGGCTGCGGCAGACGTGCGTGCTGGGCCTGGCCGAGTCGTCCCAGACGGCGGCGAACCTGCACCGCGAGCGGGAATGCGTGCTGAACCTGCCGTCGTCCGCGCTCGTGGCCGCGGTGGACCGCATCGCGCTGCTGACGGGCCGCCCGGACGTGCCGGCGCCCAAGCAGGCGCGCGGCTACACGTACTCCCGCTCGAAGTTCGCGACGGCCGGGCTCACGGAGCAGCGCGCGCACGTCGTGTCCCCGCCGCGGGCGCTCGAGTGCCCGATCCAGCTGGAGGCCACGCTCGACGCGGCCCACGAGCTGGCCGACGGGCTGACCGCGTTCCAGGTGTCGGTGGCGCGCACGCACGTGGCGGAGGAGCTGCTGATCCCGGGCAAGGACTACGTGGACCCGCTCAAGTGGGACCCGCTGATCATGAAGTTCTGCGAGTTCTTCGGCGATGCGGAGAACCTGAGCCCGTCCCGCCTGGCCGCCGGCTGGCGGATGCCCCACGCCCGCCCCGCCGCGTAGCCCCGCCCGGCCGGCAAACCGGGGGTGACGGGCGGGCGAGTCGCCGGTAGCTACCATGCCCAGCATGGCTTCCCGTGCTTCGACCGAGGGCGACGAACCGCGATACGACACCGATCGGGTGCTGCAGCGGATGATCCTGCCGCGCGACACCGACCCGCTGGACGTGCGGCCGCTGTACGTCGACGAGCCCGAGGGCACGCACAGCCACGTGGCCGGGCGGCGCGACGTGGTGGTGCCGGCGTCGGCGCGGGTGTCGTTCGCGTCGTACTTCAACGCCTTTCCGGCCTGCTACTGGAAGCGGTGGACCCGCGTCCAGCACGTGACGCTGCACCTGCGGGTGCGCGGCGGGGGCCGGGTCGAGGTCTACCGGTCCAAGCTCAACGGGGACATCGCGCACGTGACCGGTGAGCCGGTCCACTCCGGGAAAACCTGGCGCACGCTCGAGTTCCGCGTCAACCTCGCGCCGTTCGAGGACGGCGGCTGGGTCTGGTTCGACGTGTTCACCGAGAACGAGTCGCTCGAGGTCGCCGACGCCGTGTGGCTGGCCGACGAGGCGCTGCCCAAGCAGAAGGTCGCCGTCGGCATCACCACGTTCAACCGCCTGGACGACTGCGTGAAGTCGCTGATCACGCTCGGCGAGGACCCCGCCGTCCTCGACGTGATCAGCAAGGTGTTCGTCGCCGACCAGGGCAACCGCAAGATCCGCGAGCACGAGCGGTTCGGCGAGGCGCAGGAGGCGCTCGGCGGGCGGCTCGAGGTCATCGAGCAGGCCAACCTCGGCGGTGCGGGCGGGTTCACCCGTGCCCTGTACGAGTCGATCGACCACACCCAGCCCGGCTTCGTCGACCAGATCCTGCTGATGGACGACGACATCGCGCTCGAGCCGGACTCGGTCCTGCGCTCCAACGCGTTCGCCCGCGCCGCGAAGAAGCCGGTGATCGTCGGCAGCCAGATGCTCAACCTGCAGGCGCGCTCGCGGCTGCACACCAACGGCGAGATCGTCGACCTCGCGTCGTTCGTCTGGCGGCGCGCGCCCGGCGCGGTGTGGGACCACGACTTCGCGAAGCACTCGCTGCGCGAGACCCCGGCCCTGCACCGGCGCGTCGACGGCACCTACAACGGCTGGTGGATGTGCCTGTTCCCGCGCGAGGTCGTGGAGCGCAACGGGCTGCCGCTGCCGCTGTTCATCAAGTGCGACGACGCGGAGTACTCGCTGCGCGCGCTCGCCAAGGGCATCCCGACGGTGACGCTGCCCGGCTCCGGCGTCTGGCACGAGCCGTGGACGGACAAGAGCGACACCAAGGACTGGACCGTCTACTTCCACCTGCGCAACCGGCTGATCATGGCCGCGCTGCACGCCCCGCACGACATGCGCAAGATGCTGCTCGCCCAGGGCGCGCGCACGACCGCGCGGCGGCTGCTGTCGATGGAGTACTCGACGGTCGCGCTGGAGCTGAAGGCGGTCGAGGACTTCATGGCCGGCCCCGAGCGGCTGTTCGACATGCTCGCGACCGCGCTGCCGGAGGTCCAGCGGATCCGCAAGCAGTACACCGACGCCCAGTTCGAGCCGTCGGCCGGCGACTACCCGCCGCCCACGTTCGACATGGCCAGGGCCGAGCAGCTGCTGGCGCCGCCGACCAGCACCCGCAAGATCGCGCTGCGGGCGGGCAAGGCCGTGCTGCACAACCTGCGCTCGCCGGCGTCCGAGGCGGGGGAGCGCCCGCAGGTCAACATCCCCGCGCACGGCGCACGGTGGTTCCTGCTCGGCAACCTCGACAGCGCGACGGTGTCCAACGCGGACGGCTCCGGCGTGGCGTTCCGCCGCCGCGACCCGAAGCTCTTCCGCGAGCTGTCCGCGCGCGCGGCGCACAACTACCGCAAGCTCGCCGCCGAGTGGCCGCGGCTCGTGGAGCAGTACAAGGCCGCGCTGCCCGAGCTCACCTCGGTCGAGGCCTGGCGCAAGTATTTCGAGAGCTGACCCGCGAAGTCAGCGAGAACGCCGAAGGCCACCCGAGTCTGCCGACCCGGATGGCCTTCGGTGTTGCGATGGGATGATGATCAGACCGCGCGCACCCCGGTGGCCTGCGGACCCTTCTGGCCCTGGCCGATCTCGAACTCCACGCGCTGGTTCTCGTCCAGGCTGCGGAAGCCCGAGCCCTGGATCTCCGAGTAGTGAACGAAGACGTCAGCGCCGCCGTCGTCCGGGGCGATGAAGCCGAAGCCCTTCTCGGAGTTGAACCACTTCACAGTTCCCTGTGCCACTACGTTCTCCTGAAAACAAAAGTGCAAAGCCGCCGCGGTTGCGACAACTCTGGCCGCGTTCCGCGAGCGTGATCAGACCACGAACCCAAAATAACGACCGGGGCACAGTGAACCATACGAACGCCGGTCGACGCACCGGAAGGGTTGCGGCTGATCACGCACTGGTAGACGCTCGTACGGTGAGCGAGATCGCCAGTGACAAGTCCCGATCCATTGAGCTCGACCTCGACGACGCCGGCGTGTCCGTCGACCTGCCCAGGCCTCCCCACCAGGGAGATCAGGTCTACGGCGTCCCCTACCGCCCCGTCGAGTTCCGCGACGACGACCTGCCCACCGCCCTGGAGCGCTCGGCGGCGTGGCTGCGCCGGACACAGGAATGGCTGGGCGAACCCGTCGATGTGATCGCGATCCACCTCGACTACGACGACAGCGAGGGCTCCCCGTACTACGACGTCAAGTTGCTCTGCAACGAGGAGGACCTGGCCGGCGCGCCCATCGCGCTGCGGTCGGTCAAGGACGACTAGTACCCGTCATTCCCTGGGCGTGGCGTGGGTGACCAGCACGGCGCGCCGGGCCCACACGTCCGCCCAGGTTCCGTCCCACCGCAGCACCGCCACGGTCGAGGTCTTCAGCTCCACCCGCTCGCCGGACAGCGTCTCCACGAGCTCGGCGAGCCCCGGGTTGTGGCCGACCAGCGCGACGGTGGCGGCCTCGTCCGCCAGGTCCTCGACCACCGACATGAGCTCCTCGGGACCGGCGGCGTAGATCCGCTCGTCGTAGCGGGCGTGGACCGCCGCCCCGAGCGTCGCGGCCGCGAGCCGCCAGGTCTGCCGCGCGCGGGTCGCCGGCGAGCAGACCACGAGGTCGAGGCCCTCGACGTGCTCCGCGAGCCACCTGCCGATCAGGGGGGCCTCCCGCCGGCCGCGATCGTTGAGCGGTCGCTGTTCGTCGGGCAGCGGCTGCCCCCAGTCGGACTTGGCGTGCCGGATGACGACGAGAGTCCGGTCCATCAGAACCACCGTTCCAGTACCTGTGCCACCCCGTCCTCGGAGTTCGGCGCCGCCACCTCGTCCGCCACGGCGAGCACGTCGGAATGCGCGTTGGCCATCGCGACCCCGTGGCCGGACCACCGCAGCATCTCCAGGTCGTTCGGCATGTCCCCGAACGCGACCACCCGATCGGCCGGCACGTCCAGGAGCTCGCACACCTCGGCCAGCCCGGTCGCCTTCGTGACGCCGGCGGCCGACAGCTCGATCAGCCCGCGGTTGGTGGAGAAGGTGACCTCGAGGCCGGCGCCGTTCAGCACCGTGGTCGCGGCCCGGGCCAGCTCGTCGCTGGGCAGCTCGCGATGGCGGATCAGCAGCTTCGTCGCCGGATGGCCGAGCACCTCGGCGGTGGGCACCACGTTGTCCTCGCCGTCCATGCCGTTCTCGGTGCCGGCGGGGTTGCCCCACGGGTTGCGAAAGCCGGGCTCGGTCGCGAACGGCGCGGGTGATCCCGGCCCCCACGGCGTCCGCTCCGCGGCGACCCGGATGTCGGGTAACAGCCCGCGCAGCGCGTGCGTGACGTCGTGCAGGTGCATCGGGTCCAGCTCCTGCGCGGAGACGACCCGGCCGGCGGCCAGGTCGTAGACCGCCGCGCCGTTCGTGCAGACCGCGTAGCCGGTCAGCCCCGCGGCCCGCGCGACCGGCGTGACCCACCGCGGCGGGCGCCCGGTGACGAGCACGAACGGCGTGCCCGACGCGAGCACCTCGGCGATCACCGCGGCGGTCCGCGGCGACACCTGCTCCAGCGGGTCGAGCAGCGTGCCGTCGACGTCGGAGGCCACCAGCCTGGGTCTGTCCACGGTTCCATCTTCCCTGCTGCGCGCCGGTAACTTCGACTACGGTGCGTTTCGTGAGCTACGGACCACAGCCGGGGTACCCGCAACAGCCCCCGTACGGACCGCCCGGCTACGGCGGCTACCCCGGGTACGGCCCGCCGCAACCCTACGGACCGCCGGGCACCGCCATCGCCTACGTGTGCGCCGTGCTGTTCCTGGTCTGCGGCATCCTCGCCCTGGTCACGGCGATCGTGAGCTGGGACGGCAGCGCGGAGAACGTCGACCTGGTCGTGGCGACGATCGGCGCCGCGTTCAGCGACGACATCACCGGCAACATCGACTTCGCGATCTCGGCCACGATGACCGTCGCGTGCTCGACGCTGACGTTCGCGATCGTGCTGTTCTTCCGGCTGGACTTCGTCCGCTGGATCCTCGGCTTCGTCGGCGGCCTGGTCACCGTCTACTACGTCTACGCGATCATCAAGCTGCTCACCGACGGCGGCGGCGAGTTCATCGCGATGATCCTCGTGTCGTTCCTGGTGTGGGCGGCCGCGACGGTGCTGGTGCTGCTGCCCGCCACCGGCCGGGCGATGCGTGGCTACCAGCGCCGGCTCGCCGGGTACCAGCAGCCGCCGCCACCGATGGGATACCCGTACCGATGAGGGTCGGCATCATCATCCTGCCGGAGCAGCGGTGGCTGCTGGCCGAGCCGAAGTGGCGGGCGGCCGAGACGTACGGCTTCGACCACGCGTGGACCTACGACCACCTCGGCTGGCGCTCGCTCGTCGACGGGCCGTGGTTCGACGCCGTCCCGACGCTGGCGGCGGCCGCCATGGTGACCCGGCGGATCCGGCTGGGCACGATGGTCGCCTCGCCGAACTTCCGCCACCCGGTGCCGTTCGCGCGCAGCCTGCTCGCCCTCGACGACCTGTCCGGCGGCCGGTTCACGCTGGGCGTCGGCGCGGGCGGCATCGCGGGCTACGACAACGAGGTGCTCGGCGGGCAGGCCCTGGCGCCCGGGCCGCGGGTCGACCGGTTCACGGAGTTCCTGACCCAGCTGGACTCCCTGCTCACGGCCGAGCGCACCACGATCCGCGGCGAGTACTTCTCCTCGGTCGACGCCCGCTCCGCGCCCGGCTGCGCGCAGCATCCGCGGCTGCCGTTCGTCGTGGCCGCCAACGGCCCACGCTCGATGCGGCTCGCCGCGCGGTTCGGGCAGGGCTGGGTGACCAGCGGCCGCCGGGAGGACCACGCGGACGAGACCGGCGAGGCGTGGTGGCGCGGCGTCACCGACCTGGCCAAGCGGTTCGACGAACAGGTGGACGGCGATCCGGACGTGCGCCGCTACCTGACCGTCGACGCCGGGCCGGCCTACTCGCTGTCGAGCCTGGAGTACTTCCGCGAGGCGCTGGGGCGGGCCGAGGCGGCCGGCTTCACCGACCTGGTCGTGCACTGGCCGCGGCCGGACGGCGTGTACGCGGGCCGGATGTCGGTGCTGGAGAAGGTCGCGGCGGAGGTTCTCGGGCGCTAGGTCGCCTTCCCGGCAGCAAATGACCTGCGCGGCATGGAACGCGACGGGGTGCTCAGGCGTCTGTGTCAGTGAGGCGTCAAGCCGGTAGGGATCAAGGGGAACAAGGGGTCTAGAAGCCAGAACCCCCGTACTGCGAAGTACGGGGGTTCTCGCGTGTCCGGGCCGGGCCCGCCCGTCCACGGTGCCGCAGGTAACCTGGCCCTCCGTGAGCGCACGGGCAGACGACGCAAGCAACTATTCCGGCTACGACCTGGTGATCGTGGGGTCCGGGTTCTTCGGCCTGACCATCGCGGAGCGGGTCGCGACCCAGCTCGACAAGCGGGTCCTGGTGCTGGACCGCCGGCACCACATCGGCGGGAACGCCTACTCCGAGCCCGAGCCGGAGACCGGCATCGAGGTGCACAAGTACGGCGCGCACCTGTTCCACACGTCGAACAAGCGGGTCTGGGACTACTGCAACGAGTTCACCGCCTTCACGAACTACCAGCACCGCGTGTTCGCCAGGGTCGCCGACCAGGTCTACTCCTTCCCGATGAACCTGGGTCTGATCAACCAGTTCTTCGGCAAGTCGCACACCCCGGACGAGGCGCGCGAGCTCATCGCCAAGCAGGCGTCGGAGTTCCGGACCGAGGACGCGCAGAACCTCGAGGAGAAGGCCATCTCGCTGGTCGGCCGGCCGCTCTACGAGGCGTTCATCCGCGGGTACACGGCCAAGCAGTGGGAGAACGACCCCAAGGAGCTGGGCGCCAACATCATCACGCGCCTGCCGGTCCGCTACACGTTCGACAACAGGTACTTCAACGACACCTACGAGGGCCTGCCCGTCGACGGCTACACCGCGTGGCTCGAGAAGATGGCCGCGCACCACAACATCGACGTCCGGCTCAACGTCGACTACTTCGACGTGCGCGAGCACATCCCGGCCGGCACCCCGACCGTCTACACGGGCCCGCTCGACCGGTACTTCGACTACGAGGCCGGCAAGTTCACCTGGCGCACCGTCGACTTCGAGTCCGAGGTCGTGGCGACCGGCGACTTCCAGGGCACCTCGGTGGTCAACTACAACGACGAGGAAGTGCCCTACACCCGGATCATCGAGTTCCGGCACTTCCATCCCGAGCGCAAGCACTACCCGGCGGACAAGACCGTCGTGTTCCGCGAGTTCTCCCGCTTCGCCAAGGACGACGACGAGCCGTACTACCCGATCAACACGCCGGAGAACCGGGAGAAGCTGGAGCACTACCGCGAGCTGGCCAAGAAGGAGGCCAAGGAGCGCAACGTGATCTTCGGCGGCCGGCTGGGCACGTACAAGTACCTCGACATGCACATGGCGATCGGCTCCGCGCTGTCGGTGTTCGACAACAAGGTCGCGCCGCACCTGACCGACGGCGCGCCGCTCGACGGCTCCCTGGACGGCTGATGACCACCACCACCGACGCGCCGCGGCGGCTGCGGGCCGTCGAGGCCGGGACCCCGCCGCCCGAGCCGGAGCGCTCCGTCGAGATCGCGGCGCTCGCCCGGGTCCAGCGGACCATCGGCAAGCCGGGGGTCGTGCGGGCCGCGCGCGGGCTGTCGCTGTTCGGCGAGCACAGCGCGGGCTGGTTCGCGCTGGGGCTCGCCGGTGCGGTGCTCGACCGCGGCCGCCGCCGTGACTGGCTCGCCGCCGCCACGGGCGTGGTGGCCGCGCACGCCGCGTCGATCGCGGTCAAGCGGGTCGTGCGCCGCCAGCGGCCGATCGACGACTCGGTCGAGGTGCTCGTGTCCACGCCGAGCTCGCTGTCGTTCCCGTCCTCGCACGCCACCTCGACGACGGCCGCCGCAGTCGTCTACTCGGGGCTCACCGGCCGCAACCTCGTGCCGGTCCTGGTCCCGCCGATGCTGGTGTCGCGCCTGGTCCTGGGCGTGCACTACCCGAGCGACGTGCTGGCCGGCTCGGCGCTCGGCGCGGTCGTCGGTGGCCTGGTCCGGCGCCGGCTGCGCGGCCGCCCGTCGCGGCGCGCGAGACGAGCAGGGAGACGAGCACGGTGAGCAGCACGGCGGAGAGCACGCCGGGGGAGGCCCCGGTGACGCCCGCGGCAGACGGCTCGGCGCCGACGGGCCTGGTGCGCGGCGTTCTCCGCACGGTGCGGCCGCGGCAGTGGGTCAAGAACGTCCTGGTCCTCGCGGCGCCGTTCGCGGCCTACGCGGCCGACCCGGTGTTCCACATGGACGTCGTGCTCGACGCGGGCATCGCGTTCGTCGCGTTCTGCCTGGTCGCCTCCGCCGTCTACCTGGTCAACGACGCCATCGACGTCGAGGCCGACCGCGCCCACCCGACCAAGCGCAACCGGCCGATCGCGGCCGGCGTGGTGCCGGTCCGGCTCGCGTACTCGCTGGCGGTGGTGCTGTTCCTCGCGTCGTTCGCGGTGTCGCTGGTGTCGAGCTGGCGGCTGCTGGTGGTCGTCGGCGTCTACGCGGCCGTGCAGATCGGCTACTGCCTGGGCCTCAAGCACCAGCCGGTGATCGACCTGTGCATCGTCGCGTCGGGCTTCCTGCTCCGCGCGATCGCCGGTGGCGCGGCGGCCGAGCTGCCGCTGTCGCAGTGGTTCCTGCTGGTCACGGCGTTCGGGTCGCTGTTCATGGTGGCCGGCAAGCGGTACGCGGAGATCGTGCTCTACGAGCGGACGGGGGCGGCGATCCGCGCCTCGCTGTCGAAGTACTCGGCGAGCTACCTGCGGTTCGTGTGGGCCACGTCCGCCGCGATCATGATCATGACGTACTCGTTGTGGGCGTTCGAGATCCGCCAGCGCACCGGCACGAACTCGGTGTGGGCGGTCATCTCGATCGTCCCGTTCGTGGTGGCCGTGCTGCGCTACGCGGTCGACGTGGACGGCGGCAACGCGGGCGAGCCGGAGGACATCGCCCTGCGCGACCGCGTCCTGCAGGTGCTCGGCGTCTCGTGGGTCGGCTGCGTCGCGCTGTCGGCGTTCCTCTAGGGCCGGCCTCTAGCGCCGGCTCAGCTGGTCGGCGATCGCGCTCAGGTGGTCGAGGCCACCCAGCAACTGGCCGCGCCGCAGGCGCGGGCCCAGCTCCACCGACAACGTTGCGCCGTCCGAGCGCAGCACCCGGAAGCGCCGCGAGCCCAGCAGTGTCTCGAGCCCGGGCGGCGCGCCCCGCACGCTCCCGGTCAGCCGCCCCGTCCGCGCCTCGAACCGCGGCAGCGGTGCAGCCAGCTCCAGCACCGCGCGCCGCCGCACGTTGCGCTCCGAGCGGCCGCCGGAGCTGTTGATCTCCATACGGCGGACCTGCGACGCGACGAAGCCGCGGCCCCGGTACATCCCGGTGATCGTGATCTCCGGGTGCCACCCGCCGGCGTGCGTCTTGCCGAACACACCCGTCTGGTAGCCCTCGCGGATGCCGCTCGGGCCCTGCCGCAGCAGGCCCCAGGCCTGACCGCGCCGCTGCCGCTGCTGCTCGTCGAACGCCGCCCGGCCGCCGTCACCGCCCGGCAGGTCCACCCGCCAGCCGTACCGGCGCGCCAGGCCGCCGAGCGACGAGTGCCGGAACACCGCCGCGGACAGGCGGCGCCACGCGAGCCAGCCGAGGAAGCCGACGAGCAGGACGGCGAGCGTCCACGCCCGCCAGTCCCACGTCGCCAGGAGATCCATCTCAGATCGAGAGATCCTCTTCCGTCCGCTCCACCGACTGGTCCTCGCCGGTCGCCCCGTACTCGCCCGCCTTCACGCCGTTGTTGACGTTGCGGGAGGCCTTGCCGTAGTCGGTGGCCTGGCCCTTCGCGGTGTTGGTGGTGACCTCCCGGACGCGCGAGCCGAACGTCCGGACCTGGCCGAAGTCGTCGACGAAGTCGCCGCCCTGGCTGCGGGCCCGCAGGTTCGCCTTGAGCGCGGTGGTCTGGCCGCCGGCCTTCGCCGCCTGGGTGGCCTCCTTCATGAAGGCGCGGGTCCTGGTCATGACCGTCTTCAGCTTCGCCAGCAGGTCCTTGAGCAGGTTGAGCAGCTTCTGCAACTTGCTGACCTGCTTGGTCGCCTTCGCGGTGGTCGTCGCGCCCTTCACGGCGGTGCCCGACCACGCGGCCGCGATCGAGCCGCCGAACGTCGGAGCGGCGGCGGCCAGCGCCGGGATCCAGATCAGGATCAGCCACTCGACCAGCTCGGTGAGCAGCGCCTTGATGAAGTCCTCGATGACGATCATGATCATGCTGGAGATCTGCAGCATCTGCGCCACGTCGCCGGACTGGCCGGCGGTGCCCTGGATGCCGGTGGCGAACTGCTCGAGACGGGCCGCGGCCGCGTCCTTGGCCTCGCCGACCCACGTCGTGAGCGCCTGCTCGGCGGTCTGCAGGAACTTCTGCGCGTACTGCTCGAGGCCCTGGCCGATCTTCTGGAAGTTGCCGGCCGCGTTGAGCAGCGCGGGCCCGTCGCCCGACACGAAGTGGATCAGGTCCTGCAGCGGCTGCACGACCGTGATCAGGAAGTTCAGGCCCTGCCCGATGAGCCAGGCGAGCGGGTCGCTGGCGATGCCGGTCACGGTGTCCATGCAGGACTGGACGAAACCCGCCCCGGCGACCGCGGCGCCGCGCACGTCACCGCCGTCCAGCGCCAGGCCGGCGGAGACGAGGCCGCCCGCGAGCGGGATGCCGCGGGCCACCTTCTCCCCGTAGCCCATCTCCTTGTTGATGGTGATGCCACTCAGGTCACCCGTGATGGCTTCGCCGGCCATGCTCAGTTACCTCCCTGGTCGGACGCCTCGAGCGCGGCCAACGCATCGTTGAAGATCTTGGCGATCGTGTCCTCGACCGTCTGGTACACGTCCGCGCTGTCGGCCATCTTGTCCGAGCCGGACTGCAGGCCGTCGGACATGTCCCCGAGCAGGTCGTGCAGGTCGTTCAGCATGTCGGTGTACTTGCCGTGCACGAACAGCCCGACGATGCCCCACGACTCGTTGCCGACATCCGCCTGGGACACCAGGCCGTCGACCTCGTCGACCAGCGCCTTGTCGTCGGCGAGCACGCCCGAATAGTCGCGCACGCCGGCCACGTTCACCTCGAAGCCCTCACCAGCGGGCATATCAGCGGTCCTCCTCGTCCCAGACACTCTTCAGGAAGGAATCGGCCGCGGAGTCCACGCCGGGGGCGGGCTTCGGCGGCGGGGTGTCCCGGAAGACGATCGACTCCTCTTCGTCGCCGACCTGTGCCGGCGGGCGGGCGGCCGCGGTTTCCCGTTCGACCCTCTTGCGTAGCTCTTCGGTGGGGATGCCGGTCACCTCGGCCTGCGTCTCCAGCACCTGGTCCAGTACCGGGACGTCATCGCCGAGGTGCTCCTGCACGATCGCCGCCTGGCGGCGGGCCGCCTCCGCGACGGCCTCCCGCACGGTGGCCATGACCACGGCGCCGAGGCGCTGGGAGCCGAGCTGCATGGCGGCCTCGGTGAACCTGATGTCCTGAACCGAGCCACCCACGCCCGCGACCACGGTCACCGCCCGATCCGGAGAGTCGACGGTCACCTCCAGGCCGGCGAGGTCGCTCTGCATCCCCGCGATGTCGCCGAACCGGTCGTCCATGTTGGTCAGCTGCGACTGGAAGTTCTCGAACTCCGCGACGAGCTGGTCGAACTCAGCACTCATCACGCCTCCTTCTGTGCGTGCCCCGACGGCGCGTGCCCCACATCATGAACCATGGACTATCGACTCCGGATCCGTCTCGCCAGCTCGGAAATCTTTGGACGCTCATAAGAAACGACGGGTTCCAGCCGCTCAGGGTTCACTTGCCCGCGCCATCAGTGCTTTACGACACCGCTGGTCAGCGAGCTGCGGGGGCTCCGGGAGCCGAAAGTATTCGCTAGTGCGAGCATGACGCGGGCCGGCGGCGCTCAGCCGGGGTTGGCGTCCTTGCCCGGGTAGAAGCGGCGCACCCGGCCGCCCCGCCCGGCGAACCACTGCTCGAGCTCCGGGCCGTCGAGCAGCGAGCGGCGGCCGCGGAAGATCACCGAGATCGGGCCGATGACCGAGCCGGTGAAGCCCTTGACGTCGGCGGAGTCGAGGACCGTGTTGCGCAGTACCGTCCGCTCCGCGGTGACGCCGGTGAGGTTGGTGTGGGCCAGGGTCGTGCGGGTCAGCAGCACGTCGGTGAGGTTGGCGCCCCGGAGGTCGGCCTCGGTGAAATCCGCACGGTTGAACTCGGCCGCGGTGAAGTTCGCGCCGTGCAGCCGCGCCCTCCAGAAATGCGATTCCCGGCCGAGCGCCTTCGTGAAATCGGCACCCGACAGATTCGCTTCGGAGAAATCCGCGTTCTCACAATGGGCGCGCGCGAACGACGTGTTCCGCAATACCGCGTGGTGCAGCCGCGAGCGGCTGAACCAGCCCTGCGAGAAATCGCCGCCGGACAGGTCCGCACCGGAGAAGTCCATGTCCAGCGCGCGAAACTCGGCGCCGCCGACGCCGGTGAGCCAGCCGCGCAGCTCGCTGGCAGCGGCCTCGTCGGCGGGCCACACGGCCGGGGCCCAGCCGCCACCAGTACCCCGTGAATTGGTCACCCAGCCCTCCTCCTCGACGACTCAGTCTATTCCCGGCAGGCGCTACCTGTCGTTCTCGCCACCGAAAATACGGTCCTGCGCGAAATCGTCGTCATCGGTCTCCGCCGGTGCTTGCGCGCCGGGCTCGTCGCCGGTGATCAGGCGGGCGGCCGCGGCATCCGCGCCGAGCGTGCGGGCCAGCTCGACCGCGGCGGCGTGCCGGGCGGCGCCGGCGAGGCCGAGGATGCGTTCCGCGAGCTCCGCGCCGGAACCCCGCCACGCCGCGTCCTCGATGCGCAGCGCGGTGAGCGCCCCGGTCGGCGCCACGGAGACGCTGAGCGTGCCGTCCGCCGCCGTCTCGGTGGTGCTCGGCGCGTCCGGGTCGTGCTCGAGCGCGGTCGTGCGGGCCTGGATCTCGTCGAGCTTCGCGGTGAGGTTCGCGAGCAGCTCGTCCGGCGAGGCCACGGGACTCAGACCGGCAGCCGGCGGAAGATCGCCCGGGGGATGTGCCGCAGCACCGACATGAGCACCCGCATCGGCGCCGGCGCCCACACCAGCTCCTTGCGCCTGCTCACCGCGTCGACCACGACCGCGGCCACGTCGTCGGCCCGCACCGACAGCGGCGCGGCCTTCATGCCCTCGGTCATCTTCGTGTGCACGAAGCCCGGCCGGACCACGGTGACCGACACCCCGTCGCCCCGCAGCGCCTCGCCGAGGCCCAGGTAGAACCCGTCCATGCCGGCCTTCGTCGAGCCGTACACGAAGTTCGCGCGCCGCACCCGCTCGCCGGCCACCGACGACAGCGCCACGATCCGCCCGTGGCCCTGCCGGCGCAGCCGCTCGGCCAGCGCGACGCCGACCGACACCGGCGCGGTGTAGTTGACCTGCGCGAGCTCGACCGCGCGCGCGTGGTCCTGCCACGCCTGCTCCGCGTCGCCCAGCAACCCGAACGCCACGACCGTGACGTCGATGTCGCCGTCCGCGAACGCCTTGTCCAGCATCGCCGGGTGCGCGTCGAAGTCCGTCGCCTCGAACTCCACGGTGGACACCGTGGCGCCGGCCGCGCGCAGCTGCGCGGCGGCCGCGTCGAGCCGCGGCGACGGGCGGGCGGCGAGCACCACCCGCAGCGGCCGGCGGCGGGCGTACCGCTCGGCGATGGCGAGGCCGATCTCCGAGGTGCCGCCGAGCAGCAGCAGCGACTGGGGGTTTCCGACCGCGTCAATCATGCAAGCCTCAACCTTCTCGACATGTCGGAGGCGAATACGCCTTGTGGGTCGACGGCGGCACGCACCTTGCGCCACTCGTCGAGTCTGGGGTAGCCACGCTCGATCGCCTCCGGCCGCGCGCGGGACTCCTTGGCCAGGTAGTGCCGCCCGCCCGCGGCGAGCACCAGCTCGTCCAGCTCGTCGCACAGCTCGTGCAGCCCGGGGCGGATCGGGAAGTCCAGGCACAGCGTCCAGCCCGGCATCGGGAACGACAGCGGGGCGGGGTTGGCCGCGCCGAACCGCTTGAGCACGTTGAGCACCGACACGTGCCCGGCCTTCGCGCAGCGCCGCACGGTCTCGCGGATGACGTCCTCGGCGCCGAAGGGCACGACGAACTGGTACTGCAGGAACCCGTGCGGGCCGTAGCCCCGGTTCCACTCGCCGAACATGTCCAGCGGGTGCAGGAACTGGGTGATGTTCTGCACCTGGCGCTGCCGCGTCGGGGACTTGCGGTACCAGAGCTCGCTGAACACCTTGCCCGTCAGCCGGTTCAGCATGCCGGGCGGGAACACGTCCGGCAGGGTCAGCAGCTGCGGCGCGTCGAACCGCAGCGGGTGGCGGCGCAGCTTCTCCGGCAGGTCCGCGACCGTGGCGTGGTTGGCCCGGGTGAGCAGCCCGCGGCCGAGGTGGCGGCCGGTGGTGACGACGTCGAACCAGGACACAGACTCCACATAGGACTCGTCGTTCTCGGTCTGCCTGGCCATCAGCTCGTCGAGATCGCCGACCTGGTCGGTGTCGACGAGGAAGTACGCGGTGGTCACGCGGTTGAGGTGCAGCGTCGCGCGCAGCACGATGCCGGTGAGCCCCATGCCGCCGGTGGTGGCCCAGAACAGCTCCGCCTCCGGGCCGTCCGGGGTGAGCGTGTGGACGGTGCCGTCCGCGGTGAGCAGGTCCATCGACCGCACGTGGTTGCCGAAGCTGCCCTCCACGTGGTGGGCCTTGCCGTGGATGTCGCTGCCGATCGCGCCGCCGACGGTGACCTGCCGGGTGCCGGGCAGGACGGGCAGCCACAGCCCGAACGGGAGCAGCGTGCGCATGAGCGTGTCGAGCGAGACGCCGGCGTCGACCTCGACGGTGCCCGCGTCCGCGTCCACGCGGTGGACGCGGTCCAGCGCGGTCATGTCGACCACGACGCCGCCCGCGTTCTGGGACGGGTCGCCGTAGCTGCGGCCCAGCCCGCGCGCGATGACACCCCGCTCGCCGGCCTCGGCCACCACGGTCGCGATCGCGTCGATGTCGGTCGTGCGGACCACGTGTGCGGAGGTGGGCGCGGTGCGGCCCCAGCCGGTGAGCCTGGCCAGCTCGTCATGTCCTGGCTTCACCGCACCGAGGGTACGGGGCCGGTACCGGGCGGACGCGGGGTCCCTAGACTCCCGCCATGGCTGCGACGGTGGCGACGGAGGCGGATGTGCCGAGGATCGGGCTGGTCGGCCAGCTAGCCCGCTTCGTGCTGATCGGCGGCTTCTGCGCGCTGGTCGACTTCGGGGTGTACCAGCTGCTGCTGCACCTGGGCCTGTGGGTGCACCTGGCGAAGGCGATCAGCTTCGTCGCCGGCACGACGACGGCCTACTTCCTCAACCGCCGCTACACGTTCGCCGCCGGGCGCAGCGACGGCGTGGCCCAGGCCGGCGGTTTCGTGCTGCTCTACACGGTCACGTTCTTCGTCAACGTGGGCACGAACGCGCTGCTGCTGACGCTGCTCCCGCCGTCGCGCTGGGAGATCGTGCTCGCCTGGGTGATCGCCCAGGCCACCGCCACGACGATCAACTTCGTCATGCTCCGGACCGTGGTGTTCCGAGCGCCTTCGTGAACCAGTGGTCCGCGTGCGGCTCGTCGTTGAACGGCGCCACCTCGACGTAGCCGGCCGACCGGTACAGCTCGATCGCCTCGCGCAGCGCGCGGTTGGTCTCCAGGCGGACGGCGGCGCAACCGTGCGCCGCCGCCCGTGACTCCAGCTCCGCCAGCAGCCGCCGGCCGATGCCCAGACCGCGGGCCGCGCCGGCGACCCACATGCGCTTGAGCGTGCCCGGCCCGCCCGCCGGGCAGCGCAGCGCGCCGCAGCCGACCGGCTCCCCGTGCAGGTACGCGACGAGCAGCACCCCCGCCGGCGGGCGCAGCTGGTCGCCCTCGGCGGTGATGCTCTGCTCGAGGTCGAACCCGTGCTCGAAGCGACGGTCGATCTCCGCGTAGTAGGCGTCCCGGCAGTAGCGGGCGTGCTCGTGGTCGGGGTCGACCACCTCGATCAGCACCTGGCCCGCGGTCAGCAGCCGGTCGACCTCCCGCATGGCGGCCACCAGCCGGTCGCGTTGCCGGGCCGGCAGCGGCGCCAGCAACGCCGCCGCGGCGTCGTCCGCCCGCTCGTCGAGTACGGCCCGCTCCCGGCGCCCGGCCGGGGTGAGCGTGGCCACCCGCACCCGCCGGTCGGCCGCGCTGGCCGTGACCGTCACCAGCCCGGCCGCCTCGAGCGAGCGCAGCAGCCGGCTCAGGTACCCGGAGTCGAGGTCGAGCCGGCCGCGGAGCTCGCGAACGTCCGCGCCGCCGTCCCGCAGGCCGATCTCCCACAACAGCCGCGCCTCGCCGAGCGGCCGGTCGCGCGCGAGGAAGTGGTCGTCGAGCGCGCCGACCCGCTGCGTGACGACGCGGTTGAAGCGCCGCACCTGGGCGATGGCATCCATTCTCTGACTTTAGTCAGAGAATGTTCACGTGGCGAACCCGTGCCGCTTCGGCTGCCCGCTGCCGTAGACGCGGGCGAGCGGCGGCAGCTCGTCGAGGTGCGCGGTCACCACCTGCGCGAAGTTGACCGCGACGGTCGACCCGTCGGCGAGCGTGGGGGAGTACACCGCGCCGGCGGCGAGCAGGTCGTTCAGCCGGGCCTCGAGGTCGTTGACGCCGTCCTCGGACAGCGCGAAGACGAGGGGTTCGCCGCCGCCGGACAGGTGCAGCACGAGAGCGCGTTTGGGATCAGCCATGTCCCGAGGTCACCACCGTCGCCCGCCAGCCGCAAGCGCAGTTCACCCGTAGCGGATCAGCTCTGAGCGATCTCGCCGTAGGGTGGCTCGCCGATGGGGCACTTCAACCACAACGACCACTACCACCCGTTCCTGCTGCGCCAGGTTCCCGCGCACTGCGAGCGCGCGCTGGACGTCGGCTGCGGCACCGGTGCCTTCGCCCGCCTGCTCGCGCGGCGCTGCGCCGAGGTCGACGCGCTCGACCGGTCCGCCGAGATGATCGCCGCGGCCACCGGGCCGCCGAACGTCCGCTTCGTGCAGGCCGACGCGGCCGAGTGCGAGCTCGGCGCCTACGACTTCGTCTCCGCGATCGCGTGCCTGCACCACATGCCGTTCGCCGAGACGCTGACCCGCCTGCGCGCGGCGCTGCGCCCCGGCGGCGTCCTCGCCGTGCTCGGCATCGCCCGCCCCACGCTCGCCGACCTGCCACCCGGCGCGGTCGCGTTCCTGCCCAACCGGATCCGCATCGCGCTCGGCCCGCGCCGCGACGACGCGCCGGTGCCGCCGGTCATGGACGCGGACCTGACGCTGCGGGAGGTCCGCGCCCAGGCGAGGGAGCTGCTCGCGGGCGTGCGGATCCGCCGGCACCTGTACTTCCGGTACTCGCTGGTCTACCGGGCCTGACGCTAGGGCGCGGGTCGCGAGCCGGCCCGCAGTGCCAGCACCGCGGCCACGGCCTCCAGCCAGCGCGCCACCTGCTCGTCCGAAACATCGGGTACCGCCGCGGCGACCGCCAGCCAGGGCCGCAGCACGTCCGCCTGCGCCGGCCGCGGCAGCGGCTCGGGCAGCTCGGCCGCGTACCGCGTGCCGCCGCTGCGCACGATCTCCGCGAGGAACGTCACCGAGCGCGCGACCACGTCCACCCCGTCCAGGGCGATCGCGGCCGCCACCGCGCCGTCGCCGAACAGCGCCCCGCGGCCGGGCGCGGACTCGCCGAGCCCCGCGCGCAGCAGCTCGGGCACGTCCAGCGCCGCGAGCTCCGCATCGGTCTTCCCATGCACGTTGGTCACCCTCACTCCGGCAGGTGCACGCCGTCGACGGTGGGCAGCCGCTCGTCCGACGCCCCTTCCATGTGGCCGTTCACGAAGTCGTCCTCGCTCACCCACACCGTGTGGCCCCACGGGTTGTAGATCTGCAGCATGCCGTCCTCGTGCCCGATGACCATCATCTGGTGCCCGGACCGGTTGCCCTCGTCGTCGAAGCCCTCGACCTGCACGGGCACCGGCCGGCCCTCGTCGACGGACTCGGCCACGTCGTTGAAGATCTCCCGGCGGTCCTCGGGCGAGTCGAGGTCGTGGAACTCGTACTCGGCGCCGGTGGCGGGTGCGATCTCCTCGTTCGCGGCGTCCACGCCCTCGTCCTTGCTCATCCCGCTGCCCTCGGTGGCCGGCTGGCCGTACACCCGCTCGGTCTCGTCGAGGAACCGCTCCTCGAACGCGTCCGCGGACGTCGACGCCGGGTCACCCGGCTTCCCGCCGGTCGTCAGCTGGAACGCGTACAACGGGTCGACCATCGCGCGGGCGGTCACCGACGACGCGGCCACGCACGTGCCGCCCGTCTGCTCCCAGCGCGCGCCCGCGTAGGTCGTCGGGACCGTCTCGCCCGTGGTCTCGTCGGTGGTGTTGTAGATCGGCTGCAGGTGGTCGCGCAGCCACTCGGGATCGTCGCCGTACGGGTGGATCTGCGCGCCGAACTCCGCGATCTCGTCGATCGAGTGGCCGGCCGCCAGGGCGCGCATCAGGTACGCCTTCTCCTGCGGCGACTTCGCCTCGTCGAGCAGGCCGTCGAACCGCGTGCGGTCGGCCTCGCTCAGCTCGTCCAGCCGCCGGCTCGCCCGCTCGGCGTCGCCCGCGGTCATGATGACGTTGACGTCGTGCGGCCCGCCCGGCACCGCGCTCTGGCCGAGCACGAGCCGGTCCGCGGCGTCCAGGTGCGTGGAGTCCAGCTGGCTCGCCCGGGCCTGGGCCGCCAGGTCGGTGAAGACCCGCGCGGACGCCTCCTGGGTGGCCTTCGCCTGGTCGTAGCCGGCGATCACCTGGTCCATGCCCGAGATCGCGATGCTCTGCTTGCGGTCGAAGTCGCCCTCGTTGCGGGCCTGGTGCAACGCGCCCTGACCGCTCGCGTGCGCGCCCTGCGCCGCCTCGATGCCGTCGGCCAGCTGGTCGAGCTCGGTGCGCGCCTTGGTCATCACGGTGACCGAGTGCGCCAGCTCGAAGGCGACCGCGGTGATCACGTCCGACGCGCGCTCCTGCGCCTGGCCGACCCACACCTGCGGCAGGTCGCTCTTCGCCAGCGTGTCCACGTCGGCCTGCGCGCCGTCGGCGTCGGTGGCGATCCCGCCGTACGTGCCGGCCATCGTGCGCAGCTCGGCTGGGTTGCCCTTGGGCGCCGGCACGCCGAGGTAGGCGTCGATCGCGCGGGGCAGCACCACCCGGCCCAGCAGCCCGCCGACGCTGGCCATCGCGCGCCACTTCTCGAGGTCGCCGCGGTCCACGTGTGTCTCCTCGCGATCAGCGGACGACGCGGTCGAACGCGCCCGCGTGCAGCCGGTCCTGGGTGCCGTACTGGGTGGCGGACGTGTCGAGCTTGGTGCTCGTCTCCGCCAGCGCCTGCGCGGTCAGCTCGTACTCCTCGACCCACGCGTTGAGCAGCGCGCCGTACGCGGCGGCGATGTCGGCGTGCTCGCCGAGCAGGTCCTCGCCCGGGCAGGTCAGCATCCGCAGCTGCTTGGGGTAGCCGGCCACGCGGACGGCCTGTTCCTGCGCGGTGCCGGCGTGCGTGTGCAGGGCGGTGGTGTCCACCTGGTACCCGGTGTCGGCGGTCATGCAGCGTCAGAGTGGCCGGGTTCCGGGGCGGTTCCGGATGCTTCGCAGGCGCACAGCGGTAGCCTCCGTCCGGAGGGGAGGATGCGGCTGTGCGCAGGTTCGCGGTGCTCGTGGCCCTCTTGCTGCTGGTGACGAGCTGCTCGGTCACGCGGTCCGGCGAGCCGCGGTCCGGCGAGCGGCGCCCCCAGCGGTTCACGATCGAGGACACGCACGTCCGGGTCGCGGCGGGGGACGCCTTCGTCATCGCGGTCGACGACAACGCCTCGGTCGGCGACATGTGGTCGGTCAGCGGGCAGCCCGACGCGGACGTGGTCGAGGCACGCGGGGACCACTACGAGCCCGACTCCGAGGAGGACGTCGCGGGTGGCGGCGGCACGCGCGAGTTCCGGTTCGAGGCGCTGCGGGCCGGCACGGCGACGATCGAGCTGCGCAACTGCTTCCGCGGCTGCCCCGAGCCAAGCGACGACAAGCGGTACGCGATCGAGGTCGAGGTGGCGGCCTGAGCGGCCTCACATGCGGAAGAACCGCTCCCGCCGCCCCTGCCGGCACAGCTTCAGCCACGCCAGGAACGCCTTCGGGTCGCGCTTGGTGCCGATGAAGTACAGCCCGAACCGCACGATCTCGAGCAGCCCGATCTTGCGCAGCCCCGGCTGGGCGAGCAGGTACCCGCGGTTGCGGTAGGTGTAGTACCGCTTCACCTCGTTCTCCGGGTCCTGCGCGTGCAGCCGCCCGCCCAGCATCGGCTTGAACTCGTCCGAGCCGTCCGGGTGCAGGTACGCCGCCTTGAGGCAGGTGCCGAACGGCAGCCCGGAACGCACCAGCCGCCGGTGCATCTCCACCTCGTCGCCGCGGAAGAACAGCCGGTAGTCCGGCACCCCCACGACGTCCAAAGTGGACGCACGGAACAGCGCGCCGTTGAACAGCGACGCGATGCCGGGCAGGAAGTCGGTGCCGAGCTCGTCCGCGCTGCGCTTCCACGTCAGCCCGCGGCGCAGCGGGAAGGCGAGCCGCTCGGGGGTGTCGATGTTGGTGACCATCGGCGAGATCTCCGCCAGGCCACGACGTTCCGCCTCCGCGAGCAGCGTCGCGAGCACGGTCTCGTCGGCGGGCCGGCCGTCGTCGTCGGCGCACCACACCCACTCCGCGCCGAGCAGCAGCGCGTGCAGCATGCCGAGCGCGAACCCGCCCGCGCCGCCGAGGTTGCGCCGCGACGGCAGGTAGGTCGACGCCACGCCGCAGTTGGCGACGATGTCGCCGGCCGGTTCGTCCGGCCCGTTGTCGACCACGACCAGGTGGTCCGGCGGCCGGGTCTGCGCCGCGATCATCTTCAGTGAGTCCGCGAGCAGCTCCCGCCGGTGCCGGGTGACGACCACCGCCACGACGGCGCCGGCCGGCAGGGTGGGCAGCTGCTCGGGGGAACTCATCAGACCTCGCCGCTCTTCAGTATCGGGGACTCGCCGGCGCGCGCCACGGTCACTTGTCCAGGTGGGCGAACGGGTCCTTGCCCTTGTACGAGGTCAGGACCTCGCGCAGCTTGCCGTGCTGCTTGACGTGACCCTCGTCCATCCAGATGGCCGTGTCGCACAGTTCGAACAATAGGTCGTCCTGGTGCGAGGCGAACACCAACATGCCGGACCGCTCGACCAGGTCGACCAGGCGCGCGCGTGCCTTGTTCAGGAACGCCGCGTCGACCGCGCCGATGCCCTCGTCCAGCAACAGGATCTCCGGGTCGATGGACGTGACCACACCGAGCGCGAGCCGGACCCGCATGCCCGTCGAGTATGTCCGCAGCGGCATCTGGAGGTAATCGCCCAGCTCGGTGAACTCCGCGATGTCGTCGACCCGCTTCTCCATCTGCTTGCGGGACATGCCGAGGAACAGCCCGCGGATCATGATGTTCTCCAGCCCGGAGATCTCCGGGTCCATGCCGACGCCGAGGTCGAACACGGGCGCGATCTTGCCGACGATCCGCGACGAGCCGCGCGTTGGCTCGTAGATCCCGGCCAGCAGCCGCAGCAGCGTGGACTTGCCGGCGCCGTTGTGCCCGACCAGGCCGACCCGGTCGCCCTCCGCGAGGGACAGCGAGATGTCGTGCAGTGCCTCGATGATCGGCACCTTCTGCTCGGTGCCGATCTTGCCGCCCACCTTGCCGAGGACCGCCTTCTTCAGCGACCGCGTCTTCGCGTCGAAGATCGGGAAGTCGACCGAGGCGTTCCAGACGTCGATGCTCACCATGTCGTTTGTCGCCTCACTCAGACCCAGTAGGAGATCCGGGCACGGTAGTTGCGCATGGCCAGGAGGGCCAGGCCCCACCCAACCACGGTAAACGCGCCGACCACGGCCCAGTGATGCCAGCTCTGCGTGTTGCCGAGAAGCGGCGCCCGCAGGATCTCGATGTAGTGGTAGAGCGGGTTCAGCTCGGCCACCAGGACTCGCCACTGGCCGCCGCCGTCGGGCCCGACCCGGGTCAGGATGTCGGTGGTCCAGACGATCGGCGTCATGAAGAACAGCAGCTGCGTGAGGCTGATGATGACCTGCGGGATGTCGCGGTAGCGCGTGGAGATGATGCCGAAGAGGATCGCCACCCAGCCGCCGTTGAACGCGAGCACGGCGAACGCGGGGATCGCGAGCACGACGTTCCAGCTCAGGCCCGGCTGCGGCATGCCGCCCGGGCTGATCTCATAGCCGGGCGTGGTCAGGTAGGACCAGAAGATGGCCAGGACCACGAAGTAGACCAGCATGTTGTGCGCGAACATCAGCGTCAGCCGCCACACCATCCGCAGCGCGTACACCGTGAGGGGCGCCGGCAGGTGCTTGATCAGGCCTTCGTTGCGGATGAACGTGTCGGTGCCCTCGGTCAGGCAGCCGAGGATGAAGTTCCAGACGATGAAGCCGACCGTGATGTACGGCAGGAACGTGCCGATCGGCGAGCCGAACAGCTGCGAGTAGAGCAGGCCGAGGCCGGCGGCGGTGATGGCCATCGACAGCGTGATCCACAGCGGGCCGATGACCGACCGCCGGTAGCGCTGTTTGATGTCCTGCCACCCGAGATGCCCCCACAGCTCGCGCTGTTTCACGCCTCGATGGATGTCGTCCCACGCTCGTCCCCAGCTTCGGGACTCCCGGTGGGTCGGTGGCGGCTCCTGCTCGGCCGTCGCTGTTGCTGGCACGGGTATCGAGACTACCGGCGGCCAATCGCGGTCTCGCACGGGCCGGAATGGCGCTCCCACCTGGGGTAGCCACCCGATCGGACGTCCCTCGTCCTGGTACCTTCTCCGCTCATGGTCGACAACCCCGGTGGGCAGAGCGTGCTGCGCTCGTTACTGGACGTCTATGCCGACCGGCCCGAACCGCGCCGCGTGGCCGTGGTGGGCAACCAGCCGCTGGAGCCGGACGAGGAACGCGCCGCCGCCATCGACTCGGCGGACCTCGTGATCAGGGTGAACGGGTTCAAGCTCGACGACCCGGGTGCGCCGCCGACCGTAGGCGGCAAGTGCCACGTCGTGGTCTTCAACCGGGCGCTGCGCGCGACCAAGTGGGTCTTCGAGAACTACCGCCGGCGGCTGTACCTCATGGTCGAGCCGGGCCGGCTGCACTGGGAGCCGGATCTCATCCCCGGCTGGTGGCCGGAGGACCTGGGGTTCGTGCCGGTGTCCAACCGCGAGGTCACGCTGCCGCTGTCCGCGGCGCTGGGCCTGCCGACCGGCGAGCAGGCGACGTGGTCGACGACCGGCACGATGGCCTGCTGGATCGCGCGCACGTGCTACCCCGAGGCCGACCTCGTTCTCAGCGGGTTCTCTTTCGTCGACGACCCGAACCAGACATCCTGGATGCATGCCGCCGGTGACGCCTGCATCGTGGGGCCGGAGCACCAGATCGCCGCCGAGGCGCGGCTGCTCGAGACGTGGCTGCAGACCAGCCGAACCACCCTGATCCGCTGAGTTCGAGGATGCGAAGTGACGATGTCTAACGGCCGTCTCGCCGAGTTGCGCAAGCAGGTGTCCGACCGGATCGGCCGGTTGATCGACTGGCGGATCACCCATCCGGTCGAAGGCAACCGTCTCTTCGAGCTGTACGGCACCGTGGACGCCCACGAGCGCTGGATCCACGAGCAGCGGCAGCGGATGGAGCGGCTGTTCGCCTTCGAGCGGCGGTTCCGCGAGGTCGAGAAGGCGCAGCACTGGTCGGCCAACGAGCTCGAGCGGATCATCCCGCAGATCGCCGCGCAGGAGTCGCAGCTGGAGGCGCTGCGCGAGAAGCTCGCGGCCGTGCCGTCGGCGGACCAGCCGCAGATCGACGAGTCGCGGCAGCTGATCGACGAGATCCGGCGCGAGCACAGCCAGATCCGGGTGCGGCTGACGGCGGTCGCGCAGTACGAGGACCGGCTGCGCAAACTCGAAGATCGCACCGGGAGTAACTGAATCCAGCGGTATACAACGCTGTGTCACCATTATTCACAGTTGCTGCGTCAACTGTTAAATGTTGACCGGAATACTCCACAGGTCAACAGTCAAGGTCCCGCGCGCCTGCTGCACCCTCAACACACAGGTTGCAGGAGGTCGGGGCCATGATGGACGTCCAGTGGTGGTTGTCCGGTTACGACAATCGGGTACACGCCTTCGGGGCCGAGGAGGCCGGGCGTGACTTCGGCGAGGCGCTCTGCGAGCACAGCGTCCCCAACACCAAGATCACCTGCACCGATGTCGGCGAGCGCTGCCTCGCCTGCCTGTTGATCTTCGGCGACATGCTGGCGGACACCGTCGGCGAGGCGAACTGGCGGGCCTCCTAGCGGGTACGTTGGCCTCCATGCGTGAGGTCAGGATCGGCAAGCACACGATCGGCCCCGGCCACCGGCCGTTCGTCATCGCCGAGATGTCCGGCAACCACAACGGCTCCCTGGACCGCGCACTCGCGATCGTGGACGCGGTCGCCGCGTCCGGCGCGCAGGCCCTCAAGCTGCAGACCTACCGCGCGGACACCATCACGATCGACGTGGACCTGCCGGCGTTCCGCATCTCGGCCGACCATTCGCTGTGGGGCGGGGAGAACCTGTACCGCCTCTACGAGAAGGCGCACACGCCGTGGGAGTGGCACGCGCCGATCTTCGAGCGGGCGCACTCGCTCGGGCTCACGGTGTTCTCGAGCCCGTTCGACCCGACGGCCATCGAGCTGCTGGAGTCGCTGGACGCCCCGGCCTACAAGATCGCCTCCGCGGAGATCGTCGACCTGCCGCTGATCGAGCGGTGCGCGCGGACCGGCAAGCCCCTGGTCATCTCGACCGGCATGGCCAACGTGGCGGAGATCCACGCCGCGGTCGCCACCGCGCGCGCGGCCGGCAACGACGAGCTGATCGTGCTCGGCTGCACGGCGTCCTACCCCGCGCCGCCCGAGGACAGCAACCTGCGCGGCATCCCGCTGCTCGCCTCGCTGTTCGACGTGGTCCCCGGCCTCTCCGACCACACGATGGGCATCGGCGTCCCGGTGGCGGCGGTGGCCCTCGGCGCCTGCGCGATCGAGAAGCACGTGACCCTGTCGCGCGCGGACGGCGGCGTGGACAGCGACTTCTCCCTGGAGCCGGGGGAGCTGGCCGCGCTGGTGACGGAGACCGAGCGCGCGTGGCAGGCACTGGGCACGCCCCGAATCGGCCCCCGCGAGAGCGAGCGAGAGGTCCGCCGCCTGCGCCGATCCCTGTACGTGGTGGCGGACGTGGCCGCGGGCGACGAGGTGACGCCCGACAACGTCCGGTCGATCCGCCCGTCGGGCGGGCTCGCACCGGCGGAGCTGAACACCGTGCTGGGCCGCCACTTCCGCGTCGCGGCCGCGAAGGGAACCCCTCTGACCTGGGACCTGATCTGACCGGTCCTGGTGGGGCCCCGGCGTCTTCGTCGACTGGTCGAATGGGCGGTCGGCGGGGTGGGCGGTTGCGGTGTGGCCGCGCGCGCTGGCGGAGCCGGACACCGTGCTGGGCCGCCGTTTCCGCATCGCGGCTGCGAAGGGAACCCCGGTCCTAGTGGGGGCCCGGCGGCTTTCGTCGGCTGGTGGATCGGACCGTCGGCAGGGCAGGCGGCTGCGGTGTAGCCGGGCTGGCGTTGGCGGCGTTGGACATCGTGCTGGGCCGCCGTTTCCGCATCGCGGCCGCGAAGGGAACGCCGGTCCTAGTGGGGACCCGGCGACTTCGTCAGCGACTGGAACGGGCCCTCGGTAGGGCGGGCGTCCGCGTAGCCGGCCTCGCGGAACAGGTGCAGGGACGCGGCGTTGTCACGGTGGATGCTGGCCCGGATCGTCGCCGCGCCGTGGCGGGCTTGCAGCGCGCCCTCGCCGAGGGTGAGCAGCCGGGCGGACAGGCCCTTGCCGCGGTCGGGCGGGGCCACCGTGATGCTCACCTCCCACGTGTCCGGCGCCGCGCGGTCGAAGCGAACCGTGCCCAGGGGATGGTCGGACTCGACGACGAACAGCAGGCGGTCCCGGTCACGGAGCGACTCGTGCAGCCACGTCCGGTGCGCCGGCTCCGCCACCGGCCGGCTGCTCCGCGACCACCGCAGGGTCTCCGGGTCGTTGCGCCACGCCAGGAGCAGCCCGGCATCCGCCTCGGTGGCGGGGCGGATGGTGAGCTCGGCGGCGTCCAGGATCCGTGCCGCGCCGCGGCCGTCCACCAGGGTCCGGCCGGTCCGGCTCAGGGTCGCGCGCCGGCCGGGGTCGCGCAGCAGCGCGGCGAGCGTCGCCGACGCGGCCGGGAGGTCCGCGACCGTGCCCAGGCCGGCCGCCAGACCCCGGTCCACGGCCGCCCGGTAGCCCCCCGCCTGGTTGTCCGCCAGCTGGACCAGCGCCGCCGGCACGCCGAGGCAGCACAGCTCCAGCAGCGTCACGCCGGCCGCGCTGATCACCAGGTCCGCGCCGGCCAGCAGCGCGGGCAGGGCGGGGGTCGGCGGCACGACGACGAACCGCTGGCCCGGGCCGGCGCCGACCGCCACCGGGGACGCCGAGATCGCGCGGGCGGTGAGGGGGACGCCGGTGTCGCGCAGCGCCGTCAGCGCCGCGGCCACCGCCTCGCCGGACCCGCCGCCGCCCATCACGACCACGACCTCGAGCCCGCCGCCGGCAGGCCGGGTCGCGCGGGTGGCCACCACCTCGGACCGCAGCGGGGCGAAGCGCGGGCCGGCCAGCACCACCGGCGAACCGTCCGCCGGGCGCTCCGACGCGGCGAGGTTCGCGTCCACCACGACGTCGGCGGCGCGGCGGCCGAACGGGCCGTCCTCCATGGACACCAGCCGCGCCGCCGCGCGCACGTCCGGCAGCTCGTTCAGCCCGTAGTGGTCGACGAGGACGATGTCCGCGGCCCGGTCCACACCGGCCGGCACGACCGGAACGTCCAGCGTGGACAGGCGAGCGAGCAGCCACTCCGCCCCGGTCACCTCGCCCGAGAGCGTCACGTCCCAGCCGCGCGCGACCGCGGCCTCCGCCAGCGCCACGCAGCGCGACAGGTGGCCGACGCCGATCGACGGGCCCGCGTCGGCGCGCAGCAGCAGCGTGGTCATGCGGTGGGCTGGGGCTTCTGCACGACCTCGGCGTTGCGCGCCACCAGGTCCGGGCGCGCCCGCAGCAGCGCGACGACGTCCCGCCACCGCGGCACGCCGTCGCCGAGCGCCTCGACCACACCGTCGAGCAGCGCCGCGTCCTGCGGGGTGTCGAGCGTGACCCGCAGGTCGGAGTGGTCCTCGCCGGCCACCACGCCCGCGCACCGGTAGCGCGCCGGCTGGGTGTAGATCGCCGACGTGACGTGTTCGCGATGGGTGCCGGTCGCGGTCTCGTGCTGCTCGGCCAGCACGTCGCGGCGCACCAGCTCCACGTCGAAGCCGCGCGGCAGCGTGCGCACGAGGACGTTGCTCACGTACTGCAGCTCGGGATCGGCCAGCCACACGCCCACGACCTGGGCGATCTGTGCCGGGTCGTGCAGCGGGCAGTCGGCGGTCAGGCGGACCAGCGCGTCGCAGGGGTGGCTTCGGGCGGCCAGCTCGTAACGATCGAGCACGTCGTCGAGCGGGCCGCGGACCACCGCCGCGCCGCAGCGGGCCGCCTCCTGCGCGACCGGGTCGTCGTCGGCGGCAGAGGACGTCGCGACGATCACGGTGCCGACGTTCGCGGCCTGGGCGGCGGCCCGGATGACCCAGCTCAGCACGCTGCGCCCGCCGAGCGGCCGGAGCACCTTGCCGGGCAGCCGGGTCGACGAGTGCCGTGCCTGGATGACCGCGTTGACTCGCACGGGTGCCATGATGGCGCACTGGCGCGCCCAGATCTCTCGGAGGTAACGATGGCTTTGCTGGATGGGGCCAGCATCCTGCTCACCGGCGGGACCGGGTCGTTCGGCAAGGCGTTCATCGCGTACGCGCTCGAGCACCTGAACCCGCGGCGGCTGGTCGTGCTGTCACGGGACGAGCTCAAGCAGTACGAAGCGCGCCAGCTGTTCGGCGACGACCCGCGGCTGCGCTGGTTCATCGGCGACGTCCGCGACCGCCGGCGGCTCGAGCGCGCCATGCACGACGTGGACTTCGTGGTGCACGCGGCCGCGCTCAAGCAGGTCGACACCGCCGAGTACAACCCGTTCGAGTTCGTCCAGACGAACGTCACGGGGTCGCAGAACGTGATCGAGGCGGCCATCGACTGCGGCGTGCAGAAGGTCGTCGCGCTGTCCACGGACAAGGCGTCGAGCCCGATCAACCTGTACGGCGCGACGAAGCTGTGCGCGGACCGGCTCTTCATCAGCGGCAACCACTACGCCGCCGGGCACCCGACCCGGTTCTCCGTGGTGCGCTACGGCAACGTCATGGGCTCCCGCGGCAGCGTCATCCCGTTCTTCCGCACGCTCGCGGAGCGTGGCGAGGCCCTGCCGATCACGGACCTGCGGATGACGCGGTTCTGGATCACCCTGCCGCAGGCGGTGGAGTTCGTGATCCGCTCCTTCGACCTGATGCACGGCGGCGAGCTGTACGTGCCGCGGATCCCCAGCATGCGGCTGGTCGACCTGGCCCGGGTGATCGCGCCGAACAGCCCGATGAAGGAGGTCGGCGTGCGGCCCGGCGAGAAGCTGCACGAGGAGATGATCGCCGCCGACGACGCGCGCCGGACGCTGCTGCTGAGCGACCGGTACGTCGTGATGCCGCACATCGCGGGCTGGGGCTACGAGCCGCCGGAGGACGGGACGCCGGTGCCGGAGGGCTGGGCGTACCGCTCGGACACCAACGACCTCTGGCTCACCGACGAGGACCTTGCTGCCCTGGTCGAGCAGTATGGGTGAGCTGCTGCCCTACGGTCGTCAGTCCATTGTGGAGGACGACATCGCGGCGGTGAGCGCGGTGCTGCGCGGCGACTGGCTGACCACCGGGCCCGCGGTCACGGCGTTCGAGTCCGACCTCGCCGCGGTCACCGGCGGGGTGCCGGCCGTGGCGGTGACCTCGGGGACGGCGGCGCTGCACGTCGCGTACGCGGCGGCCGGCGTCGGGCCGGGCGACGAGGTCGTGTGCGCGCCGATGACGTTCGTGTCGACCGCCGCCACCGCGGCGCAGCTCGGGGCATCCGTGGTGTTCGCCGACGTCTCGCCGGTGACCGGGAACCTGCTGCCCGAGGCGGCGGCGGCCGCGGTCACGCCGCGGACGAAGGTCGTCACCGCCGTCGACTTCGCCGGCCACCCCGCCGACGTCGACGCGCTGTCCACTGTGGCCCACGACGCGGGCGCGCTGCTGCTGGAGGACGCGGCGCACTCGATCGGCGGGACGTGGCAGGGGCGGCCGGTCGGCTCGCTCGCGGACCTGACCACGTTCTCGTTCTTCCCGACGAAGAACCTGACCACGGCCGAGGGCGGGGCGGTGGCGTGCGCCTCCCCGGAGCTGCTGGCCCGGGCGCGCGAGTTCCGCAACCACGGGCTGGTCCGCGACCGCGACCGGCAGCGGTGGCCGGACGAGGGCGGCTGGCACCAGGAGGTGCACGAGTTCGGGCTGAACTACCGGCTGCCGGACGTGCTGTGCGCGCTGGGGTCGAGCCAGCTGCGGCGGCTGGGCTGGTTCGTCACGCGGCGGGCGGAGCTGCACGCGCGGTACGACGCCGGCCTGTCCGATGTGGACGGCGTGGCGCTGCCCGTGACGCTGCCCGGGGCGGCGCCGGCGTGGCACCTGTACCCGCTGCGCGTGCTCGGCGGGCGCCGGCGCGAGCTGTACGAGCACCTGCGGAAGAACGGGGTCGGGGTGCAGGTCAACTACATCCCGGCGTACTGGCACCCGGTGTTCGCCGACCTCGGGTACCGGCGGGGGCTGTGCCCGGGGGCGGAGGAGTTCTACGCCGCGGAGCTGTCGCTGCCGCTGTTCCCGGACCTGGCGGACGCCGATGTGGACCGGGTGATCGAGCTGATCCGCGCGTTCTTCGGGTGAACCTGTCGGCCTGGGGCCCGGTGTCGGTCGTCGGCCCGCTGGGCGGTGGGCACCGCAACGAGGTCCTCGAGCTGCGGCGGGCCGGTTCGCCGCTGGTGGCCCGGCGGTCGCGGCGGTCCGCGGCGGCGCTGGACTGGGAGCTGGACCTGCTGGCCTTCCTCGCGGGCGAGGGGTTTCTGGTCCCGGCGGTGGTGCCGGCGCTGGACGGTCGGCGGCACGTGGCCGGGGTCGTGGTGCAGCGTTGGCTGCCCGGGCGGGAGCCGGCGGCGCCGGACTGGCCCGCGGTGGCGGCGGAGCTGCGGCGGCTGCACGCGGTGACGGCCGGGTGGGCGCAGCGGCCGGGCTTCCGGTCGACGGCCGAGCTGCTGGCGACCGACCGCGGCGGGGACGTGGACCTGACCACGATGCCGGTGGCGGCCGTGACGGCGTGCCGGCGGGCGTGGGACCGCGCTGGCCGCGCGACCGGGCGAGCCGGCGGTGGTGCACGGGGATCCGGGCGCGGCGAACGTGCGGGTGAGCGCCGCCGGGATCGGGCTGCTGGACTGGGACGAGGCGCGGGTCGACCATCCGGACCTGGACCTCGCGGACCTGCCGCTGCCCGGGTCTCGGGACCCGGTCGCGCGGGCGGCCGTGGCCGCGTGGGAAGCGGCGGCCGGGTGGCGGCTGGAACCGGACTACGCGCGCCGGCGGTTGGCCGAGCTGGCCTGAGCGCCGATCGCGAGCGCCCGCCGCGCGTGATCCTTGCCACCGCGGCAGGCCCCGGCGCAGGGCCGATCACGTGCGACGATGCCGGCATGGCTGCACGGTTCAAGGATCTGGTCCTCGACGCCGGAGACCACCACAAGCTCGCCGACTGGTGGTGTGCCGCGATGGGCTACGTGCGCAGCGACGAGCTGGCGCCGGCGGCGGACGGCTGGCTGCGCCCGCACGACTGGCCCGTGCCGATCGTCGACCCCGAGGGTGCCGGTCCGCTGATCTGGGTCCAGCCGGTGCCCGAGCGCAAGACCGTCAAGAACCGCATGCACATCGACGTCTTCGGGGACGCCGACGAGCTCGTCGGGCTCGGCGCCACGCTCGTGCGCGCCCGCGGCGAGGACACCGACTGGGACCTGCTCGCCGACCCCGAGGGCAACGAGTTCTGCGTCTTCGCGCCCCGGTGACGCCGCTGGAGGGGCTGGCCGTCGCCGCGTCCGGCATGGTCGCCGGCACCATGAACGCCGCGGTCGGCTCCGGCACGCTCGTCACGTTCCCGGTCCTGCTCGCCATCGGCTACCCGCCCGTGGTGGCCAACGTGTCCAACGGCATCGGGCTGCTGCCCGGCTCGGTCGCCGGCGCGTTCGGCTACCGGCGGGAGCTGCGGGGGCAGCGCTCCCGGCTGATCGCGCTCGGCACGACGACCGCGGTCGGCGCGCTCGGCGGCGCGTTCCTGCTGCTCGTGCTGCCGGCGGACGCGTTCGAGGCGATCGTGCCGGTGCTGATCCTGATCGCGGTGGTGCTCGTCGCGCTGCAGCCGTGGATCCAGCGCCGGGTGGCCCACCGGCGCGACCGCCCGGCGCACGGCGGTCCGTGGCTGCTGGCCGGGGTGTTCCTGACCGGCGTCTACGGCGGCTACTTCGGCGCGTCGCAGGGCGTGATCCTGCTGGCGCTGATGGGCATCGGGTTGTCCGAGCACCTGCAGCGGCTCAACGCGGTCAAGAACGTGACCACGGCGATCGCGTACCTGGTGTCGGGCATCGTGTTCGTGTTCGTCGCGGACGTCGCGTGGCTCGTCGTGCTGCTGCTCGCGGCCGGCGCGACGATCGGCGGTCAGCTCGGCGCGCGGTACGGCCGGCGGTTGCGGCCGGTGTACCTGCGCACCTTGATCGTCCTGGTCGGATTGGCCGCCATCGTGCAGCTGGTCGTCGACTGACTACTCCATTCGGGTCTGATTCGTTGACTCGTGTTCACCTCCACATGATTGGGTATCGCAATGTCAGCCACCCGCACCGAACCTGTCCAGCTGGTCGACGGGCGTGCGATCAGGATGACCATCGCCGAACCGCCCGGGGTGATCAGAGGCGGGCTGGTCGTCCTGCACGAAACCCTGGGGATCACCGATACGGTCCGCGCGCTGGCCGATGGCCTCGCCGCGGAGGGTTGGCTGGTGGTGGTGCCGCACATCTACCGCGGCGCCCACGAATCCGGTGAGGTCGACGAGTCGCAGGCGGCGGGCCTGGTCAGCGAGCTGACCGGCGAGGCGCTCCTCGCCGACACCGACATCGCGTTCGGCTGGCTCGCCACCCACGGGATCGGCGCGGACCGCATCGGCGTCGTCGGCTTCGAGCTCGGCGGCGCGGTGGCCCTGGTCGTCGCGGCCCGGCGGGACATCGGCGCGGCGGTGTCGGTCACCGGCGGCAGCGGGATCGCGCGGCCGCTCGCGCCGGGCCTGCCCGCGCTCGTCGACGTGGCCGCCGAGCTGCGTTGCCCGTGGCTCGGCCTCTTCGGTGACAAGTACGCGGACGAGGTCGGCGAGCTGCGCGAGGCTGCGAACCGGTCGGAGTCGGCGAGCGATGTGATCGTGTTCCCGGCCGCGGACCACCGGTTCGACATCCACCCCGACGGGTCGTTCGAGGCCTGGCAGCGGATGCTCAACTGGTTCGACGCCCACCTGCGCTGACGGCGGATCGGCTAGGGCATGCTTGGCGGCGTGACCAGCCTGTCCCACCTGGAGTTCGACTTCATCTGGGAGCACCTCGGTGTCGGCGAGGCGCCATATCCCATCGACGTGCGCTCCTTCGGCGCGACGATGGACGAGCGTGCCGCGTTGCGCCAGCAGGTGCGGGAGTCGTTGCACGCCAAGGGCCTGCACGACGGCGAGGTGCTCGCGCCGCGCCTGGAGGAGCTGCTGACGCTGGCCGTGCGGGGCGCGCTGAGCGTCGACGGACAGCTGTCGGTCGGCGAGTACGTGCGCGTGGTCGCGGCGAGCCGGGGCTCCGAGGGCGTGCTCGTGGCGCAGACCGATGACGAGATCCGCGTGGTGCCGGTCCGCGAGGGCAAGATCGTGCGCGCGGTGATCGCCCTGGTGCCGGACGAGAAGCCCGGTCCCGGTGGCGCGGCGCGCCTGCCCCGCGAGGTGTTCGACGAGTCGATCGACGAGTACCAGCGCACCGGGTACGTCGGCCTGGAGCGCACGCTCAACGGTGCGGGCGTGACCGGCCGCGACCTGCGCACGGTGATCACCCTGGTGGAGTCCGCCCGCCACGGCGGCGGCCAGCTGGCGGCGAACGTCACGGACACCGCCGGCCGGCGCACCCGCACCCCGGTGGTCAACTGGTTCGACACGGCGGCCGGCCGCTACCTCGCACACGTGGAGGTGAGCCGCGACCGGGTCGAATGGCTGACCATCGCCCCCGCGGACACCGCACGCATCGAACAACGCCTGACCGCCGCGATCACCGCCCTGTAGCGCCCTCGCCTGCCCGCCGCGATCGCCCTGTGGCGCCACTCGAACAACGCCTGCCCGCCGCGATCGCGGCCCTGTGGCGCCACTCGCACCCGGAAGTTGTCCACAGCCCCCGCGCGACCCCTGTTCCACGACCCCACCCCCGATAGAATGGACACATCGGGGTGCCCCCGGAGAGGGTGGGGGCTGCGACCGTGTGCGCGCGTGCGCGCGAGGTCGGTGGTCTGGGCCGGGTGGCGAGGTGTGTGGACCGGCACCATGGCCAGGGCCCGGGTTATGGGATAGGAACTGGTGTCATGACCCCCACTCCAGAGTTGTTGTGGCGCCCTGACCCGTCGCGCGTGGCGGCGAGCCGCATGGCCGGGTTCCGCGCGTGGCTGCGCGAGAACCGCGGCGTGGACGCGGCGGACTACGCGGCGCTGTGGGAGTGGTCGACGGCCGAGCTCGAGGGCTTCTGGGGTGCGCTGGCCGAGTTCCTCGAGGTCCGGTTCCACGACCAGCCGTCCGGGGTCCTCGCGAGCGACGCGATGCCCGGCGCGGAGTGGTTCCCGGGCGCGACGCTCAACTACGCCGAGCACGCCCTCGGCGAGGGCCCGGGCAAGGCCGACGACGACCTCGCGGTGATCTTCGAGCGCGAGGACGGCCTGTCCGCCGAGGTCACCTACGGCGAGCTGCGCCGGCAGGTGGCGGCCATCCGCGCCGCGCTGCTGGAGCTCGGCGTGCGCCAGGGCGACCGGGTCGTCGCGCTGGCGCCGAACACGCCGCAGACGCTCGCGGCGTTCCTCGCCGCGGCGAGCCTGGGCGCGACGTGGTCGTCGTGCTCGCCGGACTTCGGCGCGCGGGCCATCGCCGACCGGTTCACCCAGATCGAGCCGGTGGTCCTGTTCGCTGTGGACGGTTACGTCTACAACGGCCGGGCGTTCGACGTGCGGCCCACGGTCGAGCGGCTGCGCGAGCAGATCCCGTCGCTGCGCGCCACCGTGCTGATCGACTACCTGTCGGCCGACGCGACCCTCGACGGCGCGCTCCCGTGGGCCAACCTGCTGGCCGCGCACGAGGACGCGCCGCTCGCGTTCGACCCGGTGCCGTTCGACCACCCGCTGTGGGTGCTGTACTCGTCGGGCACCACCGGCCTGCCGAAGGGCATCGTGCACGGGCACGGCGGGATCGTGCTGGAGCACCTGAAGATGCTGGCGCTGCACAGCGACTTCGGCCCCGGCGAGCGGTTCTTCTGGTTCACCACGACCGGCTGGATGATGTGGAACTACCTCATCTCCGGCCTGCTGGTCGGCGCGACCGTCGTCATGTTCGACGGCAGCCCGGCGCACCCGGACCTGTCCACGCTCTGGCGGCTGGCGGAGCGCCACCGCGTCACGTACTTCGGGACGTCGGCGTCGTACATCCAGTCGTGCCTCAAGGCGCACCTGACGCCGGGCGGCTCGTACGACCTGTCCGCGTTGCGCGCGCTGGGCTCGACCGGGGCGCCGCTGAGCCCCGAGGGCTTCCGCTGGATCGCCGACGAGGTGGGCGCGTCGGTGCAGATCTGCTCGGTGTCGGGCGGGACCGACCTGTGCACGGCGTTCGTCGGTTCGGCGCCGGACGTGCCGGTCTGGCTGGGCGAGCTGTCGTGCCGGACGCTAGGCGCGGCGGTGGCCGCGTACGACGAGGTCGGCAAGGAACTGGTCGACGAGGTCGGCGAGCTGGTGATCACCCGCCCGATGCCGTCGATGCCGATCTACCTGTGGAACGACCCGTCGGGCAGCCGCCTGCACGAGGCGTACTACGAGCCGTACCCGAACACCTGGCGCCACGGCGACTGGATCCGCGTCACGGAGCGGGGTTCCGCGGTCATCTACGGCCGCTCGGACTCGACCCTGAACCGCGGTGGCGTCCGCATGGGCACGAGCGAGTTCTACCGGGTGGTCGAGGGTTTCGACGAGGTGGTGGACTCGCTGGTCATCGACACGTCGGGCAACGTGGAGGGGGAGCTCCTGTGCTTCCTGGTGCTCGCCGATGGAGTGGCCCTGGAGACCGTGGAGCCCCAGCTCCGCAAGACCCTCCGGAGCGCGTTGTCCCCCCGGCACGTCCCGGACAAGTTCATCCAGGTGGCGGAGGTCCCACGAACCCTGAACGGCAAGAAGTGCGAGGTCCCGGTGAAGAAGATCCTGGCCGGCATGCCCCCGGAGAAGGCCGTGAGCCGGGACGCCCTGGCGAACCCGGACTCGCTGAAGGCCTTCCTCCCGACGTAAACCCCAGCTCAGCGCCGCGGAGGCCCCCCGGACGGGAGGTCCTTTGCGGTGGTGTCGAGGCCCCCTGTAGGCTAACCGCCGAGCGGCCTGGGGCCCCGGGAGGCTTCGCCTAGTCTGGTCTATGGCGCCGCACTGCTAATGCGGTTGGGGGCAACCCCTCCCGGGTTCAAATCCCGGAGCCTCCGCTTACAACTGAACAATGCGCCCGTAGCTCAACGGATAGAGCATCTGACTACGGATCAGAAGGTTAGGGGTTCGAATCCCTTCGGGCGCGCACCACGGAAACCGCCTCTACCAGGCGGTTTTCTTCTTTCAAGATCACGTCAACCGCCTTGCCAACTCGGCGGGACCCATTCTGGGACCCACGAACCTAAGGTGGTGACATGGGGGAGAAGGAAGCGCGGCGCCCTGCGCCGCAACAGGGAGTGATCGACGTCCGGCCCCAGCGGCGCGCTGCGCGTGCGGGTGGACGCGGGCATCGACCCGGTGACCGGCAAGCGGCACCGCCTGGTCGAGCACGTCCCGGCGAACACGCCGAACAAGGAAGCCGTCGCCGAGCAGATCCGCATCCGGCTGGTCAACCAGGTCAACGAACGCCGCCACCCACGCACGAACGCGACGGTGAGCCAACTGCTGGATCGCTATCTGAATTCGTTCGACGGCGCATTCAGCACGATCAACAATTACCGCAGCCTGCGGAAGAACCACGTCGAGCCATTCATCGGTTCGGTCCGGGTCGGCGTGTTGGACGCCGACATGCTGGATTCTCTCTACGCCGAATTGGGCATCGGGATCGCCGGCCGGTCCGCGCGCCTGACGTTGAACTATCGCACCACGGCGGAAATACTCGGCTGGAGCATCGGCCTGCTGCACGGCCAGTCGATCGACGACCTGAACGAGGACCTCGACACGCTCGCCGGCTGCCGCTCGGACGTGCACGGCGAACCGCCGATGCTGCGTCCCGCCATGACCGCGCGGGAAGAGATGCAGGCACTTGGGAGAGACGTGCGCGAGTGGCTTGCCGCCGGCGTCGAACCGGACCAGGTCGGCGTTGCGGCGCGGACCTGGAGCCAGGCCGATGCGGCGCTGTCCGCGTTGACTAAGGCTGGCCTGCCGGCGACATCGCTGGCGAGGTCGAGGCCGGTGGACGGGCACATCTCGGTGGCCACCATGCACGCGATGAAAGGTCTCGAGTTCCGGACCGTAGCTGTCGTGGGCCTCAACAAGGAGTCGATGCCGCCACCGCGGGCGATCACGCCGGTCGAGGAGGACCCGGATCTCCCACGACCTCGATCTCCAACAGGAACGTTGCTTGCTCTTCGTCGCCTGCACGAGAGCTCGGGAGACGTTGCGCCTGTCCTGGCACGGCGTTCCGTCCCAGCTGTTGCCTTTGGAGTGAATGTCCTCGTGGCTAACCCATTCGTTGCTCGAGGTCGTTCAGCAGCGCATGCACTGGCGCCCAGCAGAGACGCACGCTGTCGTTGTCGAACTCCGGCTGTTCGGCCCATTCCTTTCGCGGATGCACGAAGTTCCGAAAATCACGCACGGTGTGCATGAAGTCTTTGGCGTCCAGCTGGATCCAACCGGTGGAGTGCGCGGTCTCGAGGAGCAGCTCCATCCCGGCGCGCTCGGGCTTGACCCGCTTGCCGTACTTGTCGACGAACCCGTCCTGCCGCAACTGGCTGTCGTTCTCCAGCAACAAGGCCAGGAGCAAGCCTTCGACCACACTGCCGATGCCGATGATCGCGAGCGTATGTGCGCCGCCCTGCTCGGCGATCCTGGTCTCGGCTGCCCGCTTCACCAGCGCGTCGGCGGTCGACCCGTCCCGCAGGAGCCTGCGGAGCCGTTGCTCGAAGTCGGGCGGTTCGGAGAACACCGGACTCGAACCATCCACGTTGAGCTCGCCGAGGACTGGACGGCCACCGACCAACGTGACCACGAGTCGCTCAGGCCGAAGCCTTTCGTTGATCGAGTGCCGGAAGTCCTCAGCGCTGGCGACGCCGTCGTCGTACTCCACGGCGTCGCACACCCGGCACAACAGTCGCTCGATGGCCGCGCTGTCGTTGCGGCGGTCGGTTATCTGCTCAGCGAGCCAGGGGATCCGTGGCGTACTGTCGTAGGGCGGCACGTTCTGCCAGCCCGCGTGTTCGAGGAGCCTTTCGAGCTGCCAGCCCTTGCGTTCGTAGGGACCTTCGATGTCGACGATGACCTCTGCGATCCGTTCGATGGTTCTCGGGTCGAGGGGTAACATCAGCCCTCCGTGCGGTCGGCGTGGTGTTGTGCGATTTCGATAGCACTTTCCAGCCGCTCACGGATCTTCTTGCCGCGCCGCTGAAATCCGAGTTCTGCCATCGCCTGGGCGACGCGTTCTTGACGGTCCAACTGCAGGCCGTCGCAGATCAACCACCAGCAGAGGGCGATGAGCTGTTCTTCGCTGTAGTCGTCGATCGTGGGTAGGCCGTAGGGGACCGCCGGCTTCGGTCCCCGGTCACCTGCGTGCCGCACCAGTCCGGCAGCGGTGCTGACCGGTTCTGCGCTGTTCTCCTGTTGGGGCGCGCGCAAGCCGAGCCGTCTGGTGGAGCGGGCGGGATCCACCTGCCGGTCTGCGGCGTCATGGCTGTCCACCGCGTCACGCCAGGACACGACGATTCGTTCCGCCTCCCGTTCAGGATCGGCGAACCATGCGGAAGCCCATACGCGGTGGAAATTCCAACCGAGTCGTTCGAGTTGCTCCTGCCGTAGGCGGTCACGGTCACGCACAGATGCCGCGCGATGGTAGGTGTCGCCGTCCGCCTCGACTGCCAGAACCATCTGTCCATGCTTGGTGGGGTGTGCCAGCGCGAGGTCGATTCGGTAGCCGGCAACACCCCACTGCGGGTAGACCGGGATCCCGCGTGCCACCAGTCGCTGGGCGATGTCGCGTTCGAATCCGTTGAGGTCGTGGGCTGTGAGGCGCCCTACCGTCGCCGGGTCGCCGTCCGCACGAGCTGCCTCGAGGTACCGCCGCAACATCTCGGTTCCGTTGATCTTGCCGGCTGGTGTGATGGCGTTTGGCGGGAACGACGAGACGATTGTCATCCGGCACCGTGCTCGCGTCACGGCCACGTTGACACGTCGTTCCGTGCCTTCCCGATTGAGTGGGCCGAATGCGGTCATCGCGATCGAGCCATTGGCCCTGCGCGCAACGCCGACGCTCAGGATGATCGCGTCTCGCTCGTCGCCCTGCACCGTCTCGATGTTCTTTACGAAGAACCGGCGGGTCGGTCCGGCGTCGTCGGCGAAGAATTCGTCCAGATCGCGCCGCTCACTCAGGGCATCTCGGAGTGCCTTCTCAACTCGTGCTTGGTGTTTGACGCCCAACGTGATCACGCCGAGGCTTTCGTCGGAGTGTTGCTCGGCGTGCTCGATGATCAGGTCGACGACTCGCTGTACCTCCTCAACCGGCAAGCCTCCCTGCCCGGGCGATGCGGTGCCGTCGACGATCTCGAGCCTGATCGGGCTCTCCGTTCTGGCGCCCGGAAAGGTGACGAGGTCGCCGTCGTAGAGCTCGCGGTTGGAGAACGCGATCAAGCGTTCGTCTTGGCTGCGGTAGTGCCACAGCAATCTATGGTGGTCTGCGTAGGGCACGATCGGACGCAGTGACGTGAGGATCGACTCGTAGTCACCAAGGTCGGTGTCCACATCATCGTCGGCTTCACCGAGACTCCGGTCGAAGAAGCTCGACGGAGGAAGCTGTTTCTCGTCCCCGGCCACGACGAGTCGCCTACCCCGCATGATGGACGTGATCGCGTCGTGTGGCTTGATCTGGCTTGCCTCGTCGAAGATGACCAGGTCGAACAGGCGTTGCGCGGGCAAGGTCTGACTTACGACCAGAGGGGACATCGCCCAGCAGGGGCGCAGAGCGAGCAGCACGTGCGGCGCGCGCTCCACGAGCTTGCGGAGCGGCAGATGCCGCGTTTTCTTGGCGGCTTCTTTGCGCACGAGCTCGGCTTGTCGTGGATAGTCGTCGCGGGCCTGCCTGGCCGCGATCGCTACCTTTCGCCGCACGCGAGCTGCGGTGTACACGCGATGGTGGCGATCCGCATCCTGGAACTCGGCCAGGAAACGGTTGTGCTGGTCGGGTGTGAACTCCCGTAGTGCTCTGCTGGTCAGCTTGAACTGGTCATCGAGGCTGTGCAGCCATGCATGTCGGAAGATGGACCGCGCTTGGTCGGCTGACGCGTTACAGGCGGCGAGTTCGTTGAGGAGATCACCGAGACCCAAATGGGCGAACCAATGCCGCAGCTGGTTTATTCGTGGGAGACGAAACACGATCTGTCGGTCGGCGCTGAGGTTCTCGAGTGTCTGCTGCACCTCCGCTACCGGTTTGGATTCCAGCATGTTCACCTTGGCGGAGAGTGCCACCGAGGCGAGTTGAAGGCGAAGGTGCTCGTAGGTAGACATCATCTCTGACAACCCGACAACCATTGCGGGTCGAGAACGCGGTCCGGCGAGGCGTTGCCACGTGTCACGTTGCTGGCAAACCTTGGTCAACGCGCGGTGCAGGTCGCCCTTCCGCCGAACCCCGGCTCTGGACATCTGCCGAGCCTGCCGCACGAGGGCACGGCGATCACGCCGGCTCTGGGGCCTCGGGTGCTTGCGGCGGACGCCGAGACTCGCTGTCGCGTGCCACATGGTGTCGAGGTGCTCCCCGAAGACGTCCGGGCCAAAGTCATCGACCGTCTTCGCAACTTCGTCCAGCAGCGCCAACACCTCCTGCCAGCCGGCAATCTCTTGCGGAACAGGGAGCCCGACTTGGCCCACGAGCCGGTACATCCGATCCGTACTGGTGTGAAGTGTCCTTCCGGCAAGGTCATCCAACTCGAGCAGCACTCGTTGGACATCGTCGGTGTCCCGAATTTCAGAGCGCGCCCATGGTGACTCGTCGCGGAGGATTCGCAAGCCTTCCTGGGCAACGAACTCGGCGAGAAACTCCTCCACGTTCGGTGCGATTCGGGCGTCCAGGCCGGTGAGCACGAATCCGCGGAAGCGGCACCGCGTTTGCGACACGTCGGTTGGCCGGAGCAACTCCTCCCATACCTGGAAGGCGCTCACACCCCATGGTTCGCGAGGCAGGTGAAGCTCTGCGGCGTACTCACGTAGCTTCTGTCGACGGTCCGCGAGCTGGCGGTGCAGCTGTGAGGTATCAACGGGCGGCTCCTGGCTGACTCGCGACAGGCTCGTCGACAGCTGCGCCGCGACATGTCTCCTGGTTCTGCCCGCGCGCACATGCATGTCGAGTACGAGGTTCGCCAGATCGGTATCCGCGAGGCGATTGGTGACGGCTTCGATTGCCGCTCGCTTTTCGGCCACGAAGAGCACCCGCATGCCTCTCGCGGATGCTCCGGCGATGATGTTGGCGATAGTCTGACTCTTGCCGGTCCCCGGTGGACCTTCTATCACCAGGTGATGGCCGGCGAGAGCCGCGTTGATCGCCGCGTGCTGGGATGAGTTGGCGTCATGGACGAGATACTCGTCGTCGGGCTTGATCGAGTCGATCTCGACCGACGAGTATCCGTTGGCGGCGGACAGCATGCGATCTGCCGCTCCGTCGTCACCGGCGACCGCAGCGATCAGGTCGTGCGCCGCGATCAGCTCGATGGCGGACTCCAGGTCCTGGACCATCGGGAGCTTCTGGTAGTTGAACAACCCCACGACCACGGCTGGCTCGAAGTCAAGGACGACTCCCTGCCGTGCACCGAGCGCGAGGAG
>CAVSMR010000008.1:0-206917 GCA_963729115.1 uncultured Actinomycetota bacterium
AGCCTTTTCGCTCGACCGGCGGCCGCGGCGTGACCAGGGGCGACACGGCGAGTGGCCCGTGGCGCCGGGTCGGGCCTGCCGACTACATGAGCGACCCACCGCCCCGGGTGGACACCAGGTAGCCCGCTGACAAGCGATCCCGACCGAGTCATCGGAGCGCGCCGACGCGGAAGGCCCGGACCGGGATGGTGACCGTGGAGCGGTCGGGGAAACACAGACGTGCTCCGGTGCCCCAACCGCGCCGCAGGTAGTCGACGGTGCCGTCCCGGGTGCTGTCCCACAGGACGGTCACACCGTCCCACCGGATGCCGATCAGCAGCAACGCGCCACCGCGGGTGCGGACGAACGCGGTGTTCACCGTGTCGGCACCGGCGAGCCACCGCACGGCGGCGGCGCCGGGATGGGCGGCGACAACGAGGGTGCGGCGGCGCAGGTCGGGCAAGGAGCCGCCGGCCAGCAGCGCCAGGACCAGGAAGACAGGCAGCAGCAGGATCGTCACGAGCACGTTGCGCCGCGGCCGCCGGGGCCTGCCCTCGCTGGTCAGACCGGGTACGCGGTACCGCAGGGTCATGGCACACCGGCTGAGCACCGCGGGCTCGTCCCCCGGCCGGACAGCCAGGATCTGGTCGCGCACCTTCTCGTTCACGAGCGGGCTCCTCGCTGGTCGGCTGCCAGTCGGACCACTCAGCTCCCACACCGGTTCCACCAGTAGCGTCGGACGCAGGTGACGCGGACCCGCTCGATGGCGTTCTCACCGCCCGTCCAACAGCCCGCACGCAGCACGAGTCAGAGCCAGTTCAGCTTCCAGCAAGCGAAACGTCCGTCTCTCCGCAGCAACCTCGACCACGGGATTCCCCGCGACGCCACCGCAACCGACACCTGTCGACGCAGAAACCAGCAATCGGACGAGAAGCCCGCGACCGGACATTTCGCCGCCGCCCGAACCGTTAGTGCTCAGCCCGCATGCCCACACCCGCCCTTCGCCTGGTAGGTGTCGATTCCGTCGACGGGGCTCTGTTGGATACCAACGCAGTCACTGGCAGGTCAGCCTCAAACGTCTGGTGGACAAAGCCCTCCGTGTCCTGGCAGGTCACGACAAGCACTGCAGCTCCGGTGACCATCAGCACAAGATTCATGCCCAGTGATCAAGTTTGGCGAGTCGATGAGCGGTATCGCCGCAGGTCAGAATAGGTGGGGCCGGATTCGAGAATTGATGCATGTGTTCGTTGCTCAGCCCTCTCTGCTGATAAAGGGGCTGCGGGCGTACAACACAAGCATGTGCCTGATTCCCTGGCGCTGATCGTCCGGCCCCGGTGGTCGTCGGTTCCTCCGCTTGCGGACGTAGTCAGATGCAGATCGGTTCTACGGCGGCGGACCGCGTGTCCTTGGTGATAACAGCTCCGATCGCGCATAGCCGGTCCGTGGGGTCGGAACGCACGATCAAGGTGGTGAAGGCTGACTTCACATCGGGCTCTACGGCTTCCTGACGGGTACCTCCGTCAGGGTCAGACCTGCGGTAGATGACGACCTCGACGTGGTTGCCCAGCGCGCTGTCGTCTGCTCGAGTGATCCGGGCCCACGCGGCGCGGCACTTAACCGAGAACACGATCTCCAGCAGGAACTGCGGGTTCTTGTTCGTGCTCGTCGCGACCTTCGCATCGTCCAGGCATCGCGTGTCCAGCGGGTTGTCACCGGTCGCTGCCGGTGCGGAGTTCGACTGAGGCTGTGGTTGAGGCGTGGAGATGCGATGCACGACGAATCCGGTCATGACGTTGGTAATCAGCAGCGTGGCCACGATCGCCACCCACCACTGCCATCGAGGCCGGCCAGGTAAGCGCGTCGTGAACTCCGCGGCGTCTTGCGCGCCGCGCAGCGTGACCAGCGCCGTACGTCGAGCCGTCCACCGCTCGATCTCGGCAGGGTCCTTGCTCAGGGCGGTCAAATAGCCGCGCACCGCCAACTCGGAGGGCAGTCCTTCGAGTTTCGCGACCTTGTGAAGCGTGCTCTTGCTGACTCGTACACCGCGAGTCCTGGCGCGGTGGACCATCGCGTCCCATGTCGGCGGCACCTCAACGTCGTCGCGCAACCTACGTAGATCACCCACGAAACGCTCCACCGAGTCGCCCTGGTCCTGCCGATTCGGCTCGTGCTGCACAACGCCCCCTCGCCGGCGGGCAGGTCCCCGCAGCCTCACCAGTGTGCCGTACCCGAGGTTCATTTCTCCATCCATCTAGTGGATGAACAGCTGAACATCTGCGGTTAACAACGTCCCCAACCCGGCGCGGCGGCGCGCGAAGACGCGGTGCCGCGCCTATGAACTCCGATAAGGAGAAGGTGAATGAACATCACGTCTACAGTGAAGTGGCTCCGCCGCTCCACCAGGGCCTTGATTGCGGCTGTCACTGCGATCTTGGCCGTCGGCACGGTCATCCTCATGGGCGCGGCTCCAGCACGGGCGTCGGGCTATGGCGGCGACGGCGACCCCTCCGGTTGCTCGAGTCCCATCACTGTCGCCACCGCACCTATCTATGGATCGCGCGCCCACCTCGCGGGATTGCAGATCGGTGAAGTCCAGCTCCGGTGGTCGTGGTCTTGTCACGGCAACTGGTCGCGGGTCGTCATGTACGGCGGGATGTACTCCAGCCCGGTGACTGTGGAGCAGATCGTCGAGTCGGAGGGCCGTCGCGCAGGCGACACCGACTTCGGCGTGTACACGGGCAGCGGCGGAACTAGCGCCTGGTCGCCTTACCTTCGCCTCGCGAACTCGCAGAGCACGGCGTGCGTGCAAGCGTGGTTGTCATCGGACTTCGACACGCTGAACTTCCACACCAACGGAGCGCGCGTCTGCGCCTAGCGGTTCAAGCCTCTTGGCCCGACGTCGTCGTTCCGCCCGCGAATGACACGTCGGGCCAGCAGGCCGTTGAGCCTCAGATAAACGAGCATTCGCGCGCTCGGTGGACCCACCAACCCGTCTCTCCCCGCAACCAGATGATGCCACCCCATCTCCGCCGATCAAGCGGCGCTTCGCGCCGTCTTGCCTCGGTCGATCGGGGCTGGGCCGGTGGGGACGTCGCGGTCGACCGAATGCGGGCAGGCGTCCACACCCGAGGCGAGTCGGCCCGACTTGCCGCGTTGAGTCCCACCAGCATCGCGTGATGGAGCCGGTCGAACACGCCGGCGGCCTGCCAGTCCCGCAGGCGCCGACGGCAGATCACGCGAGAAGTTGGATCCAGCGGCGGATCCGGTCGTGTCCGTCGCCCGCGCGAGCAGCCAGCCACGGCGCTCACGACACGATTGCCTTGAACCGGCGGCGCCGCTTCGCGCGCGCAAGTCGGGCTGGCCAATGCCAATCATGCGACAAACTCGCACCCAAGCATCCGGTTTGATGACCGTAGTAGACTCATTTGCGCTGGTCAGGCTAGGTGGGGCCGAAGGGAGTCGAACTATCACTGGCTGGGACCAAAATCGAATACAAGCCGTTGCACCGCTGGCGACCTGGGCAAATGCCGACGACTGAGGAAAGGATCGATGCAACCGGGCATGCGGGGCGACCATTCGCACCCAAACTCGCACCCAGAGGTTCTGCCGCCTCTTCCCAACCGACGCCGTGACATGCGGACTTCCCGTCCGCGCCGTCGCCCGACTGCTCGGCCACGCCATCCTCAACACCTCAAGGCTTACGTGGCCGCGTTCAACGGAGAACTCGTCCGGCCCAACCGGACTGTCATCGACCGCCGCCGCTCCCAACGACCCCGAGCCGACCAAAAGTTGCAGCTGCCTCACGCCGGAGTCGATCGGCCCGGCAGGTTGACCGCATCCCACTGCGTCCTCGTGACACGTGCATGCGATCTACGTCGGCGCGGGGCGGCCTCGGGATGAGTCGGGCTTGGGCACAGCGATGCGCTCCAACACGGACAGCGCCCTACCAACTGTCAATGCCGAAACGGCCACACCTGGTATTGCCTTACGCGGTGACGGACAGCGCACCTACTTCGTGTCCTTGGGGCTGCGGCTCCGCGATCGTGGGCACCCAATGACTCGGTCGAGAAAGGAAGTAATGCACGGCTGTCGCCGCGGCGGCTCGGGCTTCCACGTTATCCTTGAGCGACTTCGGGATGACATCGACCTTGATGTCGAATGAGACGGGGTTCGCCAGGAAGCGCACCGTGGTCATGAAAACCCTTCCTATTGGCGTGCCTTCGTCCACCAACTCGGGTGGGCCGAATAGAACTATGCGGCGCGAGCCCACGACGGTGACAAGCGCGGACAGTGACTGGCCAAGGGCCGAGCCAGCTTTGCGGAGGACGGAGAGGGCTGATTTGTTCTGGCCGGCAACCAGGTCCGCCACGTCCTGGAGCGTCGAGACATTCGGAGAAACCAGTTTCGCCACCGCTCGAATGATCGCGGCCGGACTGGCAATGGTCTCCAGGCAACCACGGGCGTCGTTGTGGCACCTGCACGGCTCGCCGTGTGGGTCTACCGGCACGTGACCTATTTCCCCGCTCACGCCACCGATGCCGTGGACAATGCCGCCGTTGACGACCAGCCCTCCGCCGATTCCGTTACACGCCATGAGCACGACGGCCAGGCTCTGCTCTTCTCCCTGAAGCAGGTATTCGTACATCGCCAAGGAGTTCGCGTCATTCTCGACTGCCGTGCGGAGGCCCGTGCGGTCCTCCAGGGTCGCTTCGAGGGTGACGTGCCGCCAGTCCGGGAAGTCCGGCGCCGACAGCACCATGCCCGTTGCCCCGTCAACCTGCCCGGAAAGCGTGACACCTAGCCCGATGACGTCTCTCATGGCCATGGATCGGGCGTGCTGTTGCAATTCACGAACAAGTTCGATCACTATCGCGATGATGGCCTCAGGTTGCTCGTTCGGCAGCGTGGCATCGCGACGAAAGAGCACCTCGGTGGCGCGGAGGTTGGTGAGAACCGCCTCCGCGCGGCCGGTCGTCAGGCTGACACCGATGATCAATGCCCGGTCGTCCCGGAGGCGAAAGCGAGATGGAGTTGCCTGGTCGTCCGGCACCTTGGTGACCCAGCCGGTTTTCGCCAGTTGGGCGACCGTGTGCTCAACCGGAGGCTCGGGAAGTCCGATGTGACCGGCGAGCTCCGCCGGCGACTGCGGACCACGCTGGCGTTCCGTCCTCGCCAAGGCGCTGAGCACGCGGGTCAGCGTGTAGTCCGACCCGATGTGCGCGTTCGCCGTGTCGATGTCGGACATCAGGGCCTGGTCGTTGATCAGTTCCAGATGAAGCCGGCGATTCACCGCACGTGCGTATCGCTGCAAAGTCGACAACCGAGGGTCGACCCGGCCGGTCTCGACGTCGGACACCGCCGACTGGGTGGTGCCCATCGCTGCCGCGACCGCCGCCTGAGTGACCGAGCCACGTGCGTGAGTCATCGCGACAAGGAGGTCTTCCCGACTCTGCGCGTCGACGAACCCTTGCCGCGCATCGTCGTCGTCGGACACTTCTCTCAGCATCTGATCCAGGTCGTCGACTACCGGTTGACCTGGCTCCGGTGGGCCCGCTTGATCGCTCATGGCTCCTCGCTTCGTCAGCGCACCTCGCATACGATATCGGTTAAAGCAGATGCTGTCGAGCCCGCTGCTCGCACCGATCGACACGCGTTGCAGTCTACTGATTGTGTATATCTGTCTTAACCGATATGCTGTTACGGTTGTCGCCAGAGGTCACCAGGCTGGGTGCTCCATGAGCCTCGCCCGAGCGAGTTCGAATGCGCCCTCGGGTGGCATCGCACGGTGGCCGGCACCGCCCACCGTGCCGCCACTCTCGTCGCGGTGTACGACCAGGCCGGCCACGTCGGCTGTGTCGCGACGGTTGACGTAAAGGAGGAACAAGCCAGGAGCCTCGACGACGGAGGAAACCATGATGCGCCCCGCCCCGGGCCAGCTCCAGCGCTCACCGCCGGGCGCCACCAGACTCCGTATCAGCTGTGCGAGCATGCCCCACAGTCGACGGTCCAAGAGTTTGAGTTTTTGCACGTCCGGCAGGACATCAGAATGCCAACTGAAGCCTCGGGAGCCAGCGAATCTCCGAAACATGTCGCCTCCGCTACTGACAGCCACAACAAAGACATCGCTGCATGTCTCGGCAACGTTGCGACCCGCCCCGTGCCGACGATGCACCGGATTAGCAACGGGTGACTATGATGCTCATGAATCGAACGCTTCGTTTAACCCTTGGTATAGGGGTCGGCACCGGAGCGTTATTTCTCGTAGCGTTCGTCATGGTGTTCCTGCCGCCGCTGCTGGTGCGACCCGACCCGGAACTCACGATCACGGGTGAGTTGACGGCACGGAATGGTGTGCGAACGGCCGGCATCGCGGGGCTGGTCGCACTTGGTGGCGCTGCAACGGCCATCTACGGCGCGCGTGCCTTCGCGCTGAATCGGCAGCTCTACGACCTGCAGCGACAGGGTCAACTGGCGGATCGCTACACCAAGGCGGTCGAACAGCTGGGAAGCAACCGGAGCAGCGTACGCATCGGCGGGATATACGGTCTAAAGCAAGCTGTATACGCCGACCATGATTACGCGGGCATCGTCACCCACGTCCTCAACTCCTACCTCCGCGATCACGCCGCGACCTCGAATACCGCTTCTCCTGGCAACGATGTTCAGGTGGCGATCCACGTGCTTCGCGCCATTAAGAAGGCAACGGAAACACCCATCTTGGACCTACACGAGGTCAATCTGTCAGGAATCGACTTGATGTCCATGAATTTGGTGAGCGCCCGGCTTGACGGGGCTGACCTGTCCGGCGCCAAGTTGAACGGAGCGAACCTCGACGGCGCCGATCTTCGCGGCGCCACAATGGACGGCGCGACCTTTTTTCAAACGAATGTCGCCAGGGTGCAGATGCTGCGCGATGCGCTAACGCCGAGCCAGTTGGCCCAAGTGGACGGCGACGCCGATATCCAGTGGTCGCCGGCGGAAGAATCGGATTCACGCAAATTGAAACACTGACCGGCCGAGTCGGTCATCTCGATGACGACCCGCGCGGCGCGGTCGTTCGGCTCGGCAGACCATCGCCCTCCTGCAGGGAGGATGGCGACCCGTCGTCGTGCCAGTGTCGGTGTAGTCGTTGCCGAGACCTGCGGCGATGCCCACCAGTGTGGGGTGCACCGAGTCGGCGTAGGACTCGCCCCTGGGTGGCGTCACCCTGGCGAGGGTGGTCGTGACCTCCCGGACGCGCAGCGCTGTGGACTTCGACCTCCTCGTCAGCTCGGCGTGCAAGCGTTTCGCCGAGTGGACTCGCGACCGCGCGGCCAACTTCCGGTGGGCGAGTCCGCTATGTGTTCTTCGAGTACAAGACTTTCAATAACAGGTCTGCCTCGGCCACGGTAAGCAAAGTTTGGACTGTCGAACACGCGTTCACCCTTCTCCGAGGTATGTTCAAAGCAGATAGATTGCTTCCTCCAGCCCGCCAAGCGGCATAGTCGGCTTCCCCCAAGTTGTATATGATACTAATGGCCTCCGGGTGGCCCTCATCGTGTTCGGTCACCGCATGGAGAAATACCCATTCGATCGGCCGCAGCCCTTCATTGGCGACCGCCTCGCGGGCCGCGCACATTGCCAGGCAGCGGACTCGAACTGCAGCAGCGACGATGTCGGGGACAGCCAAATGCGGCGATAGACATCGCGGCGGACGTCTAGAACCTAATTCCACCCTCGATATTCCGTGCCTGCACGACCTTGCCGAATACGTTCCCCGTGATCTGGTTGACCACGCCACTGTGGTCGGCTCCGACCTGCCGCCATGTGTGCCACACCTCGAGTCCGAACTTGGGGTTCTCCGCTTCCGCGGCAGCGAGGTGTGCGGCTAGCGCCGCCACCTCAGGCGAGTCGGGAGCCGCGCCCGAAGCCGCCTCGAGCGCCGCTGCTGCCTCCCTACGATCAGCAAACTTACGCTTCACCAACTCATAGAGCGACGTCACGGACTTCCCGGCGAGTGCAGCGGCAATTGACACCAGAACTGGATCAGTCACGCCACTATCCCTTCCCTGCAATCCATAAGCGGACCACCTCACCATTTACCTCAACTTGGGCACCCAGAAGATGCGTTCGGAGTGCTGCCCCGCCCTCCACGGCCGCTTCTCAGCAAACGTTCTCCCCGCGGCCATCACGCACAGCCCAGACCGCCCGATCCGAACATATGGAGAAAGTCCGTGCGGGCTACCACCTCGCAAACCGACTCGTCGAGACCTGTAGCCACGTCGCCCGGACATCGGACACCGCCACATCCGCGCACTCGAACTCGAACTCGACACCCTGGGCTAGGGCACGTCTGACGGACTTTGGCTGGGGCCGATGCTCAACGGCCACAATCGGCCGGTGAGCGCGGCGCTGCTGCGCCGGCCGCGTTCCCACTCCCGCCACCGTCGAGTCCGACGGTCCTGCTCGCGGGTGATCCACTCCCGACCTTCGGCAGCAACCGCCTCCAGGATGTGCAGTGCGATCGCGACACCGGACGAGTCTAGCGCCATGCTGTCCAATGTTGACCTGTCTTCCGTCGTACTGTCGTCGATCAGGCCTTCGTAGTTGTCCACCACGACGTCTATCTTCTGGTCGTTGACCAAGGACAGCTGGAAGGTCCGACTGATCACCAGCGACGACTTGTCGGTCAAATGCACGTCCCTTCCCAGGAGTACGACGTGGTGCTGTCCCTTGGCGGACTGGAAGCCCTTTTCCAGCACCTTGGCAGAGGCGAGTGCGTCGTACCGGAACGCCGTGCGCCGCTCGTCGTAAATCGCGCCCGTTAGGAAGTTCAGGTCGACGTCGACCTCGCGGACGCCGTGTTCGGTGAGAAGGAAGACCAGCACGACATATCGGGAGAAGCGCGGTGGTCCGTGGGCGACCCGGGCTCGCATGGCACCCGGCTTGCCGGCCGTGAGCACGACATGGGCGATGATCTCTCGATTGCTCAGCTCACATCGGCGCATCGCCAACGTCTTCAGGTACGCCTTGTCGTACTCCAGCCAGTTCGCCATCTCGGAGTCAGTTGGCCGGTCCCGCAGCCGCTCCTGCCATCGGTGATACTCGCGCCGCTCGTCCTCGAAGAGCTCGTCGAGCGCGTTCTGCTCCTGCGCCACCGCACGGTGGTCGCCGACAAGGTAAATGATGCCGGCGCCGACGGCGCAGACCGCGAGAACTTGAGGGATCGAGGTCAGCATGGGCAGAAATCCCTGCGCGGCGAAGCTCGCGACCAGCCAACCGGCGCCGACGGTCGCGACGACCGCGCCACCTCCCACCAACAAGAATGTAGTGAGCGCAGGCTGGATCGTCCGGCGGAAGTCGGGCAGTTTCCCGGCCCGCCACTGCTCAGCGGCCTGCTGAGCGTTCCACCGGATCAGCCAGTTGAGCGTGGGTACTGCCACCCGTCCGGTTCCGTACAGTCGAATCAGCCGCCAGTGCAGCGCCGCCTGGAGCCCCTCGGTCTTCGTATCCCATTTGTCCTTATTAGTGTTCGGCCTGCGAACGGCGAAGTAGTAATGGACCCGCTTCCAGACCGCGCGCGTGAACGTCTGCGTGGCGTTAAGTTCCAGCCCGAGCTCCTCGTAGTCGTCGAACTCCGCTGGATTCCTGCCGTGTTCGACCTCCTTCATCCGACGACGGATATATGAGGTCAGCACCTGGGACCCGTACCATCCGGCGATCAGCGCGCCCACTAAGAACAGGATCAGGGGCCCCAGGAGCTGCCATCGCATTTCCGAGGACCTGATACCCAGCATGACAAACAGCCCGAGCCCGCCGACGCTGAATATCGTCACGACCCACGCGACCGACCTCGGTTCTCCGCCCCGCAGCAAGGGCGGCGCGGCCCGTCGCGGTGCCGTCGGATCGGGGTGGAAGTACTTCCACGCGCGGTCGGCTCGGTCGCCTTTCGCACGTTCCACCGCGACGGTCGCGGCCTTCAGCCGGCCAATTTGTTCCTGCACGGCCCCGTTGAAGATCATGTCGAGGTGCCGGGTGATCTCGGCCTGCCGCTGCGGGGCGAGAGCCTGGAAATCGTCGAGCACGACCTGCAGCGCACCGTTCCGCGGATTGGGCGCGCTGGCCGGGTGGACCGCGCATTGCACTAGTTCGCCGATCACGATGATGGCCGCCCACCACTCATCGTGCGGTAGGCGCTCGGCCATCCGCATTGCGTGCTCGAGCTTGTCCAGCTCCTTCGACCCCAGCTGGTTCAACGACCGTTCACTGAGCACGGAGATCGCGTAGTAGTACGCGACCTCCGTGGTCGTGTACCCCGATCTGAGAGCCTGCCCGATGAGATCCTCCGCCTGCCGCGGTATGCCGCCGTCGATGAGGTTGCGCGCCACCCGGAACTTCCGCTCGGCGGAGTCGTCGTCGGCGACCTGATAGATCGTTTCGTGCCTGTGGAAAACCGCGTCACCTTCCACGTATCCGATCTGGGCGTCGACCTTCGCGTTTCCGGTGGCGGTGTTGGTCGCCCGCGAGCCATCGGCTGGCTTGGGATCGGACTCGTACATCACGAGCCTCCTTCGCCGGTGGGCGAGCCGAACTGCACGCCGCCGTGCACTACGCCGATCTGCGCAATGACGCTCGCGTTGCCTTTGGCCTCGTTCCTGATGCGGTGGTGCTTCTCGTTCGTTCCGCGCTGGCCGGATCGAGTATCGGCGTCCACGATCACGGCGACGACGCCTGCCGCGAACGCCGCGGCGTTCGCGGCAGCCAGCTGGGGCAACCCCTGCCGGTCGGTGAAACGCTTCGTTCCGTCAGCGTAATCGCTGATACCGCGAATCGTGATAGAAGGCGTCGACAGATTGAGGTGGCTCGCCTGGGCGACCCCGGCGCTTTCCATCTCGACGGCGACTGCGTCGTCGTAGTGGTCGCGCAGTTGCTTCGCCACGGCAGAGTCAGTGGAGTCCAAAAGTATCTCACCGGCGGCGACCGGGCAGAAATGAACGGCCGGTTCGCCCGATATCGTCGACCGCCAGGTGTCGGCCCGGTCGACATGCCGGGCGACCTGGTCGAGTTCGTGCGAGACGTCCCAAGCCCGCGGCCGAGCGTTGAATCCTTCATCTCGGCTGCTTCCGCCGTGATAACCGTAGACCCGGGTTGCCACAACTACATCGCCGAGCTTGAGCCAGTGATGAAGTCCGCCGGCGATCCCGACGAACATCACCGCGGCCGGCTGGAACTCGTTGATCGCTCGTTCGGTGATGGTCGCCGCGGGCGCATTGCCCTCGCCGATCACGGCCAGCCCGACGCGCCGGTCCGGATGGCCGGCGAGCACCCCTACTTCGAACAGTGTCCCGGCGGTGTGGCGATGTGTCCGCACGTCTGTCAGATGCCGTCGGACCGCCTTGAATTCTCGTTGCAGCGCAGTGAGGATCACGATCATTGGCTCGCTCCGAAGGTCACGGCCCCCCATGAACCGGAGCCTTGACGGTAGACCGTGACCACACTTCTCGTCAACATGACATTTAATCCCTGTTCCGGTTGTCGTCATGATGACGAGAACGTAGGCTGGGTGGCATGACATCCGACGAAGCCTGGACGATCCCGACCGTCGCGATTGCCGTTGATCTGGCGGTACTCACTGTCCAGTCCGAACAGTTGCAGATCTTGCTCGTACGTCGGGGCGTTGAGCCGTTTCTCGGCACGCTGGCGCTGCCAGGTGGCTTCCTGGCGTCGGCGGATGAGGACCTCGATGCTGCGGCAGCGCGTGAACTCGCGGAGGAGACCGGGTTGGCCTCGGAGCAGCTACACCTAGAACAGCTGCGTACCTACGGTGCCCCGGATCGAGACCCGCGGCGCCGGGTTGTCACAGTGTGCTATCTCGCCCTGGTGCCCGACCTGCCGCTGCCGGTGGCGGGCGGCGACGCGCAGGCGGCGACGTGGGTACCGGTCGAGCTCAAACACCGGAGATCGCTCGCGTTCGACCACGCGAACATCGTCGCGGATGCGGTCGAGCGGGCCCGCAGCAAACTCGAGTACACCAACCTGGCCACCGCATTCTGCGGGTCGGTGTTTACCGTGACCGAACTACGTAAGGTCTACGAGATCGTATGGGGCCAGCAACTGGACCCACGCAACTTCCATCGCAAGGTGACCAGCGTCGAGAACTTCCTCGAACCTACAGGGGAACAAACCACCAAGAACGGTGGACGGCCGGCGATGCTCTATCGGCGTGGTTCGGCGGCCATGCTGTATCCGCCAATACTCCGCGGATAGCACGTCGGACGCGCCTTCGACAGCGCGATTCGCACCAGGCGACCCTAGCGGCGTTTGCAAACAGCCGAATACGCCTCGGTTCGCTTCCCAACAGATCAGCCCGGGCACGTGCGTGATATTCGGTCCGCCGGTGCGGGTCGGCCTTCATGATCATGTTGTAGAGCTCGTAGTGCTGGTAGGCGTTCCAGTTCGCCGGGTCTGCTGCACGGATAGGTGACAGTTCTAGTTACGCCGCCAGCGCGATGGGCGTGGTCATGATGGTTTCGAACTCGATCGGGGTCAAACGTCCGAGACGGGGCCTGTCTGCGGCGACGGTGATAGGTCCGCTCGATCCAGGTCACGATTGCGATGCGTAGCTGCTCACGGGTGGTCCAGGTTCGTCGGTTGAGGACGTTCTTCTGCAGCAGGCTGAAGAAGCTTTCCATGGCCGCGTTGTCGGCCGCGGCGCCTACTCGTCCCATCGATCCGACCAGGCGATGGTGGGCCAGCGCACGCAGAAACTTCCGGCTTCGGAACTGACCGGATTCAACTGGTCGATGCAACACCGGTTTGTTGGAGCAACAGTATCTGCTCGTTGAATGCCTCGGCCGGGGTCTTCCAGCCGAGTGTCTTGCGGGGTCTGGTGTTCAAGGCGTGAGCGACGGCTTCGACTTCTTCCGCTGACCAGCGGGACAGGTCGGTGCCCTTGGGGAAGTACTGGCGCAGCAGGCCGTTGGTGTTCTCGTTCGTGCCGCGTTGCCAGGGCGATTGAGGGTCGGCGAAGAAGACGGGGATCCCAGTCTCGACCCTGAATTGGGCGTGTGCTGACATCTCCTTGCCGCGGTCCCAGGTCAGCGACCGCACCAACTGCTCGGGCAGGGTCGACATGGTGTTGGCGAGCGCGTTCTTCATCGTGACGGCGCCGTAGCCGGCCAAGGCCGGGCTGTTCTTGATTGTGTGCTTGTGGCGGTAGCCCTCCTCGCGGGGAAGGTGGACCAGCATCGTGAACCTGGTGTTGCGTTCCACGACGGTGCCGATCGCCGAACGTTCCAGCCCGATCAGTAGGTCGCCCTCCCAGTGGCCAGGGACGGCACGGTCCTCGATTTCGGCGGGGCGTTCGCTGATCAGGGTCTCGGGTGTGACGTGGGCCCAGGTCTTGCGCCGTGATCGCTCCCGTGGCGCGCGCAGCGCACGGCCGGTGCGCAGACACCAGACCAGCTCGCGTTTGAGCGCGCCTCGGCCCTGGATGTAGAGCGATTGGTAGATCGCCTCGTGGCTGATGCGCATGGACTCATCATCAGGGAAGTCGAGCTTGATCCGGTTCGCGATCTGCTCCGGACTCCACGCCTGCACCCAGGCCCGGTCCTTACGGTGCGGCTTGTTGCGGCCGGTCCACCTCGGCGGCTGCGGCCCCTCGATCACCGTGCCGTCCGGTCGGCTGATCTGCCCGGACAGCCGCTCCTGGACGTAGGCGTGCAGCCGCGGGTTGGCGAGCAGCTTCGCGGCCTTGGGCCGGCGCGCGGCCATGTCGGCTTTCCACTGCGCGACCGACGCCCGATATTCGAGTTTTCCGCCGCGGGTCGCGGCGTTGCGGCGTAGCTCGCGCGAGATCGTTCCAGGGTCGCGACCGATCTGTCGGGCGATCTCCCGCACACCCTCGCCCTGCGCTGTGAGCTCGGCGATCTCCTCACGCTCAGCGAAAGACAGGAAGCGGCCCGACGGCCGTGGCTCCAGGTCGAATGGCGGCATGCCGCCAGCGTTGTGGAACCAGCGCGCACCTACCGCCTGCGCCACGCCGATCACGCCCGCCGCTTCCTCAGCAAGCAGCCCCTGAGCGATCTGCCGCCAGAACGCCACCTCGACGTGGCGCTGGAACTTCGGATGACCGGGCGACCTCAGCTTCGGACGGATCGCCCGGTCTGCTGCTTGCTGTCGACGAACCATCGAACACCTCCGAGGTCACGAGGTGTTGCGACGACTGGTTGAATCCGCCCTGCGATCCGCGATCGCTGTGGACCACGCAGCCGGCGACGGCGTCGCGTCGGGCGACGGCGTGCTCAAGCGCCTGAACCGCCAGCCTCGACTTCATCCTGTCGCTGATCGAGTAGCCGACGATCCGTCCCGAGAACACGTCCTTGATCGCGCAGAGATAGACCTTGCCCTCCGCGGTGTTGTGCTCGGTTATGTCAGTCAGCCACAGCTCGTTCGGGCAGGTGGCGGTGAACTCGCGGCCGACGAGGTCGTCGTGAACCGGCGGCCCGGGCTTGTTCCCCTTGCCGCGCCGGCGTTTCCCGAACGCGCTCCACCAGCCGTTGGACTGGCAGATCCGCCACGCGGTGCGGTCTGCCATCGCCTGGCCGGCGCCGCGGGCCTCGTCGGCGAGAAGCCGGTGCCCGAACTCGGGATCGTCGCGGTGGGCATCGAACAGCACGTTCGCGCGATACGCCTCCACCACCTCGGCGGTGGTGACGGGGTTCGCCAGCCACCGGTAATAGGGCTGGCGGGAGAGCTTGAGCACCCGGCACGTCACCGCCACAGGGATCCTCGCAGCGGCCAGCTCGGTCACGAGCGGGTAGAACCTTTTCCCGGCAGGTTCGCCTGCGACAGATACGCCGTCGCCCGCCGGAGCACCTCGTTCTCCTGCTCGAGCAGTCGGATCCGCTTCCGCGCCTCCCGCAACTCGCCGGACTCCGTCCGGGTCTGGCCAGGTTTCGCGCCCTCGCCGACCTCGGCGCGACGCAACCACTTCTGCAGCGTCATCGGATGAACGCCGAAGTCTTTCGCGATCTGCTCGATCGTCACCCCGGGCTCGCGGTTCCTCGCGACGCGGACCACGTCGTCACGGAACTCACTCGGATACGGCTTGGGCACAGCAACATCCTTCCAGGCCGACCCTCTCAGGCAAGCCAGATCAGATGTCACCTACTCGTGCAGCAGACCCCTCTCCGCAGCGCGTCAGAGGCACCGTTGGGCGCCAGTTCATGCCCACGCTCATGCCCACGGACCAGTGGTTGCACGCTGCGCTTGCAACCTCACAGTCGGTGGAGGGGTCGTCCTTCTTCGCACTGTCAGGCGGGTTGGCACCACTGCCTCTGGCTCCCCACGCTCTCACGTCAGCCTGATTCCCGCTCCGCGAGGTGGTCACCTAACTACCGAGTCCTGCACGATCGGCGACCAGTGGTTTGTCTCAAGCGACTCGCTCAGCTTGCTGGTGTCAGGGTTCGGGTGTCACCGAGTCATTCTGGACGACCCGAGATGCCGCAGTCCTGCGGACTCGTCTGCTGACTAGCCTCGCCATTTCACCTGCCACGCGCCAAAGTCAGCCCAAGGGATTTGTGCACGCCACGGTGTGCACCCCTGGCAAAGTCAGGCGAGGCCGGCGATTTTCGGCACGAGGTCGGCGGGCCTCGGCAGCGTCGCGATCTCGTCGGCCACCTCGGAGGCGGCCCGGCCCAGCCCCGGGTCGGTGAGCAGGCGGTCGATCAGCTCCGCGTCCACCTGATCCGGCTCCGAACGCAGACCGAGCCCGCGCCGCGCCACGGCGTCCGCGTTCATGTACTGGTCGGCGCCGTGCGGCAGCACGAGCTGCGTGACTCCGGCGTCGATCGCGGTCAGCGTCGAGCCGGCCCCGCCGTGGTGCACCAGCGCCGCGCAGGTCGGCAGCAGCGCGGACAGCGGCACCCACCCGGCCGCCCGCACGTTGTCCGGCAGTTCTCCCAGTGGCGACGGGTCCGCGTCGCCGAGGGCGAGTACGAACTCGACGTCCAGATGCCGTGCCACGTCGACGAGTTTGGTCAACGACGTGAGCGCGCCGACCTGGGTCAGCACCGTGCCGAGTGTCACCGCGACGCGCGGGCGCGCGGGCCGTTCGAGCACCCACTCGGGCAGCACGCCGCCTCCGTTGTACGGCACGTACCGCATCGGCCAGCCGCGCACCGGCCGGTCGACCATGCTCGGCGGCGCCACGTCGATCGACTCGCGCACCTCGGGAAACCCTTGCACGCCATGCCGTTCGCGTTCCTCGACCATCTTCTTGAAGATCGCCTCGGTCATCGACGCCTCGTCGGCGAACCCGAAGCCGTGCGACACGGCCGGCACGCCGAGCTTCGCGGCGACCAGCGGCCCGGTGCCCTCCATCGACGAGTACACGACCACGTCCGGCCGCCACGATTCGGCCGCCGACACGGTCAGGTCCACCGACACGCCGGACAACTTGGCGAAGATCGCGCCGACGAACTCCAACCCCTTCTCGGTGTCGACGTCCGTGCTGTAGTCGAACTCCTCGGGTTGCTCGCTGGCCGCCTGCTGGAACACCGCGCCGATGTCGACACCTGGCGCGGTGTCCACGACGTGCAGGCCGGCGTTCGCGGCCTCCTTGCCGCCCGCGGTCGCCACCAGCACCTCGTGGCCGGCGGCACGCAGCGCGTGTGCTAGGGAGATCGTCGGGAACACATGGCCAAGACCGGGGGAGGTCGCGAAGAGTGCGCGCACGATTCCCATTTAACACGCGATCGGCGATCACGTCGAACGTGACGGAACGGTCAGTCGAGCGGCAGGTTCAGCAGCGCATTCTCGATCAACTCCGGCATCGCCGGGTGAATCCAGTACTGGCCGCGCGCCATGCTTCGCGCGTCCAGACCGAAGCTCATCGCCTGGATCACCGGCTGGATCAGCGTCGAGGCCTGCGGGCCGATGATTTCTGGCCGACCCGATATCCCGGTTGGAACGGCAACTGCGTCAATGCCTGCGCCAAGACCTGCTGGTGGTCGGCCGCGGTGTTGGAACCGGCGTTTCCCGGCCGCAACATGATCGCCAGCGGCTCGCCGGTGCCGTCGGCACCATGGTCGACCCACGCGCCCAGCGGATGAAACCCGAAGCCCTGCTTGAAATTCGGTGCGGCGCGTTCCTTGTCCGAGTGCGCGGTCACCAACGTCGCGTCCAGATCGATGATCAGCGGATCGTCGGCGTCGATCCCGTGGTCGGGTCCATGATCACCGGCGCATTCCCATGCCGCGGATGGCGGGCACCGCCTTACGCGGATCCTCGGCCAGTAAGCCACGCGGCGCCTCACGCTGGGTCGCTCTATCAATTGAATTTGACACTAAATGGCTTACACGCTTCCTAGACTGCGCGTGCCCGTACTCTTAAGTAGCCGCAGAGCGCGCCGTCGAACTTAATCGAACAGTTCCCAACCGTTGTGGTGTTGGTCGACGAGCCCGGCGGTGGTGTGCTCGGGCGGGGTAACGAAGAAGCGTGGCGATGAGGTGGTCAGGTCAACGAAGACCACAGCGTGGACGCCTTCGACGTTTTGGTCGGTCGCTCGCCGGAGCGGCCGGTCCGTGCGGATTCGGCGCGCGAAGACTCTCGCCTTCTTGCCATTGACCGTCAACAACCATCGCCGGCTCTCGGCTTCCAGGCTAACGGGGTGGCGTGTCTGGCGTACCACCTCAGCGGCCGCCAGGTAGGCACCTACCTCGTTGAGTCGGTCAGTGCTTAGATGCTCAAAACTCATCCCAGCATCATTACGTGTCCGGCTGGCAGCTGGTCAAGAGGTACACGACCTGGATCCGAGTCGGCGGACGGACGCGCTCTCATGCCGATAAACGGTAGGCAGTAGCTGCGTAATCCCGCTCGGATTTGGCGGGCCCGAAGAAACATCGAGATGTCGCCGAGCTGGTGGCGCCCTCGAAGGCCGAGTCGAACGCGGCACCGCCCTCGGACACGGGTACCTCGACACCCGGCACGACGGCATCACCGCTGAACTCAAGGTCGCGCGCGACCAGCCCGTCACCCCCGAGTCCGCCACCAAATACATCGGCCAACCCACCCAGTACGCCGCCGCCGACGGCGCTCGCCTCTCAATCCTCGTCGTCCTCGACATGAGCCGAAAGGTGCTGCCCATCGGCACACCCGAGAACTACCTATTCGTCCTCGGCCCCAAGCAACACGGAATGACCGACCCACACTCACCCAGCGTCGTCGTCACCCTCGTCATCAACGGCAACCTGCCCGTGCCCAGCAGCTGGTCCCGCCGCAAGACCCCGATCACCGACACCCCCTGACCCGAGGCGCCACCGGCGAACCACGCCCCGCCGCTTCGACCACAGGGGCCTGTCAGGACCTCGAATCCTGCGGGCGTCGGCATTCCGTCGAAACGGCGCAACGTAGCTCAGCCACCCGCCCTTGCGGACGCACCTTCCGCTCATGCCGCGGTGCGGGCGACCGTCCAACGACTTCGCGCTCGGTTGGGGTGCCCGGTCGTGGTACGACATGGCTAGCGACATCGGCCGTTTGATACCTCCAGGACACACTCGAGCCACCGCATTGATTGGAATGTATGCACCCGTTTCGCACCCATGAATTAGCTTGATGGCGGGTCCATTTTCATGTTTACGCTGGTCAGAGCTGGTGGGGCCGAAGGGAGTCGAACCCTCACTGGCTGGAACCTAAATCCAGTGCCTCTGCCGTTGGGCTACGGCCCCGGACGCCCGTGGGCGTCGCTGCACAGCGTAGTCAACGTGGGGATGGTGGAAGTCACGACATGCCCGCGATATTTGGTTAGCATCCAACGGGCAGGCATCAGCTACTCGGGGGCGTGACATGCGCGTTGGGGCGTTGGCCGGAGTTCTGGCGGTTGCGGCGATCGCCGTTGGGGTGCCGGGGGCTGAGGCGGCGCAGCCGCAGCCGATATACGACGGTGGGGGCTCCAGCTATCCGCGGGTGATCGAGCTTGCGCACGCCGGGGCGGCCAACGGGCGGATCATCGCCTCCGTGACCAGCGTGGTGGACGGGAGTCAGGTCGCCGTCGTTCTCGAGAGTACCGACGACGCCGCCTCGTTCCACCACGTTGCCACCATCAAGGATCCCGACGGTGCGAACGGGCGCGGGATGTGCTGCGGCACCCTCTTCGAGCTTCCCGTCGGCGTCGGGGACATGCCCGCTGGCACCCTCCTGTGGGCCGCGACCACCGGCTACAAGCTGCCCGAGGCCCAGCGCCACACCAAGCAACGCCTCTGGGAAAGCCGCGACCACGGCCACACCTGGACCTTCAAATCCGACATCGCGACCTCGCCGAACAAGTACAACGCCTGGGAGCCCGACCTCTCCGTCTCCACCGACGGCTACCTCGTCGCGAACTGGGCCGACGAGTCCGACAAGCCCAACCACGACCAGAAGCTCGTCCAGGCCCGCTCCGCGGACGGCGTCACCTGGACCGACCAGCGCGACACCGTCAAGAACGCCGACTTCTTCGTCCGGCCCGGCATGCCCGGCGTGCGGCGCCTGAACGACGGCACCTACTTCATGGTCTACGAGGTCTGCAACCTCGACGAACCGCTCTGCAGCGCCTACTTCCGCACCTCGACAGACGGCTGGAACTACGGCGACCCCTTCGACCTCGGCACCGGGATCCGCACCGCCGACGGCAAGTACCCGCGGCATACGCCCACGATCAGCGTCGGGCCGACCGGGCAGCTCGTCTTCGTCGGCGAGATGCTCGTCAACGCCGACGGCAGCCACGCCCCGGGCAACGGCACGACCCTGCTCGTCAACGACCAGAACGGCGCCGGACCGTGGCGCGAGATCCCCGCCCCGGTCCCCGTCCCCGAGCCCGACAACGAGGGCTGCCGCAACTTCAGCTCGTCCCTGATCGCCGGCGCGGACTCCGTCTTCGAGGCGGCCGCCGAGAACGTCGACGGCGTCTGCAAGGTCCTCTATGCAACTGGCCCGATCCCGCCCGCCGGCTGAGCGCGTGTCACCATGGTCCGGAGAAAGGAGCCGGCCCATGCGCGCTCAACGCCTCCTCGACAAGCTCGTCGACCAGTTCGAGGCCCGCGGCGTGTACGTGCCCGGCGACGACAACAAGGCGATCTCACCATGGCGTGACTACGGCTGGCTGATCGCGCTGTGGCTCGTTACCGTGGCCGTCTTCATCCTCTTCTTCGCGATGGCGGCCTGACTGCGCTAACCATCGGATTGATCACATTCAGTATCCCTGTGGTCACAGCTCGGCCACGGCACGACACCAGGTGCGCTTCGACGGCCCCTTGCCGGCGACGCCAACGGAATAGTGCATTCAGACGTACACACACTCCCCATGGAAGGGGTCCGCCGGTGCCGATCGCCAGACTCGCGGTCGCGGCGTGCGCGCTGCTGGCACTGGCCGGATGCGGGGTCGCGCGCTCGTCCGAGGTGACGCCCTCCGCGAGCCCCACGGTCGCCGCCGAGCACTCCGCGTACCCCGCGGGCGACGGCAACCGCGCCTCGCTCGGCAAGGACGTGACGCTCACCGTCGCCGCGCCGACGACCTTCACGCCGACCGACACCGCCTACCCGCGCGCCAAGCGGGCCGTGGCCATCGAGATGGTCATCGAGAACGGCGGCACCATCGCGTTCAGCCCCGCGCAGCTGTCGTTCGCGGCGACCGCGGACGGCGAACCGGCCGAGCAGGTGATCGACTCCACGCAGGGCTACCCGGGCGTCTCAGCCGCCACCGACGAGGTCGCGCCGAGCCAGACGCTGCGCTTCACGGTGGCGTTCGGCGTGCCGGAATGGGACTGCATGCTGCGCATCTCGGTGCGCCCGGACTCCGCCGCGGCAGAGCTCATCGAACTCTACGACGGCGTTGTCTGACCGGCAGGCTACGGTCGGCGTCATGAGTGAGCAGAAACGGCTTTCCGTCGGCGATCCCGCGCCCGACTTCCGCCTCCCGGACAGCGACGGCAACCAGGTCGCCCTCGCCGACTTCCGCGGGCAGCACGTCGTCGTGTACTTCTACCCGGCCGCCAGCACGCCCGGTTGCACCAAGCAGGCCTGCGACTTCCGCGACAACCTCGGCGAGCTGAACAACGCCGGCTTCACCGTGCTCGGCATCTCCCCGGACAAGCCCGCGAAGCTCGCGAAGTTCGTCGCCGCCGAGGGCCTGACCTTCCCGCTGCTGTCCGACGAGAGCCGCGAGGTGCTCGACCAGTGGGGCGCCTACGGCGAGAAGAACAGCTACGGCCGCAAGATCACCGGCGTCATCCGGTCCACGTTCGTGATCGATCCCGAGGGCAAGATCGAACGCGCGATGTACAACGTCCGGGCCACCGGTCACGTCGCCAAACTCCGCAAGGATCTCAAGGTCTGAAGATAACGAAAAGGACCCGAAAAACACTGGGAGACAACGTAACGACGAACTGATGCGTACGCCCGAAGCGGGCGAGAAGTTGCCATTTCCGCAGGTCAACTTCTCGAATTGCGGCCGCGTATTCACGACATGCGCACCAACCTGCTTCGTGCCGTTTGCTCGCTCGCCATCGTCTTGCCGCTGGGGCTGACCGCCGCCTGCGGTGCCCGGTCCGGCACGTCCCACGCGGGCCTGCCGGTGCCGCCGGTGCCCGTGGCGCCGCGGGCGGAGACCAGCGCGGCGCCCACCCCGATGCCGAAGAACCCGGCGCCGAGACGGGCCGAGCCGAAGCCGCCACCGAAGAAGCCGGCGAAGCCGGACCGGATCCCCGGCGAGGTGCTCTTACGCGCGGCGACCGGGGTCGCGCCGGGCACGATCCTCGGCGCCGTGGTGTACGACCGCAAGACCGGCGCGACGCCGCTCGCGTACAACGCGAACCGGTCGTTCCGCTCCGCCTCGCTGGTGAAGCTCCTCATCGCGATCGACGTGCTCGAGCGTGGCGCGAGCGGCGGCGAGCGCGCCCAGGTGTCGCAGATGCTGATGATGTCCGACGACGGCATCGCGAGCATGTTCTGGGTCAAGGACGGCGGCCCGGACCTCGTCACGCGCACCAGCGCCGAGCTCGGCCTCACCGGCGTGCGGCCACCGGAGACGTACGGCCAGTGGGGCGAGGCCGTGGTGACACCGAAGGACATGGTGGCGATCTACCGCTACGTGCTGGCGCTGCCGGCGGCCGACCGCAAGCTGATCGTCAACGCGCTGGGCCAGGCCCCGCGCGTCGCGGCGGACGGGTTCGACCAGCACTTCGGCATCCCCGACGGGCTGGACGCGCAGTGGGCCGTCAAGCAGGGCTGGGGCAGCAACAGCAGCGGGCGGGTCGTGCACAGCACCGGGCTCGTCGGCCCGGGCTTCCGCTACGTCGTCGTGCTGCTCACCGAGCACCCGCCGGGCACCGGCTGGCAGCTGAGCGCGCGGGCGGTCACCGCGGCCGCGGCAGCGATGAACGGGACGCTGCCCGGGATCTAGGTCAGCCGCCCAGCGCGCGCAGGTGGGGCAGCAGCTGGCTCAGCGCGCGGCCACGGTGGGACACCGCGTCCTTCTCCGCCGAGGACAGCTCCGCGGAGGTACGCGTCTCCCCCTCCGGCACGAAGATCGGGTCGTAGCCGAAACCGTTGGTGCCACGGGGTTTGCGCACCAGCGTGCCGGGCCACTCGCCCCGCACGACGAGCTCCTCGCCGTCCGGGCGCACCAGCGCCGCCGCGCACACGAACGCCGCGGTCAGCCGCTCGTCGGGCACGTCGGCCACCTGCTCCAGGACCAGCTGGAGGTTCGCCCCGTCGGCCTTGGCGCTGCCGGCCCACCGCGCGGAGAGCACGCCGGGCATGCCGTTCAGCGCGTCGACCGAGATGCCGGAGTCGTCAGCGACCGTCGGCAGGCCGGTCGCGGCCACCGCGTCGCGGGCCTTCGCCAGCGCGTTGTCCTCGAACGTGGCGCCGGTTTCCGGCGCCTCCGGAAACGGTGGCACGTCGCCGAGACCGATGACCTCCAGCCCGGCGCCGGCCAGGATCCGGCGCAGCTCCTCGAGCTTCTTGGCGTTGCGGCTCGCGACGAGCAGCCGCGTCACGAACGGACCGCCTTCGCCTCGGGCAGCGTGCCGGGGTAGGGCTCGGCGAGCACCGCGGCCTGCCGCGCGTTGATGTCCGCGCAGCCGGCGAGCGCCAGGTCGAGCATACTGTCCAATGTGGACCGCGTGAACGTGGCGCCCTCGCCGGTGCCCTGTACCTCGATGATCGTGCCCGCGTCGGTGGCCACCACGTTCATGTCCACCTCGGCGCGCGCGTCCTCCTCGTAGGGCAGGTCCAGGCGCACCCGGCCGTCCACCACGCCGACGCTGATCGCCGACACCGCGCACGACAGCGGCTGCGGGTCGGCGAGCCGCCCGGCCGCGCCGAGCCAGGTGATCGCGTCCGCGAGTGCGACGTACCCGCCGGTGATCGCCGCGGTCCGGGTGCCGCCGTCGGCCTGGATCACGTCGCAGTCGATCACGATCGTGTTCTCGCCGAGCGCGGCGAGGTCGATGCACGCACGCAGCGAGCGGCCGATCAGCCGGCTGATCTCGTGCGTGCGCCCGCCGACGCGGCCCTTGACCGACTCGCGGTCGCCGCGGGTGTTGGTCGCGGACGGCAGCATCGCGTACTCGGCGGTGACCCAGCCGAGCCCGGAACCCTTGCGCCAGCGCGGGACCCCCTCGGTGACGCTTGCCGCGCACAACACCCTCGTCTGCCCGAACTCGACCAGCACCGAGCCGGCCGGCCAGAGTTGGAATCCGCGGGTGAGCTTGATGTCCCTGAGCTGGTCGTCATTCCTGCCATCGCTACGTGCCACCGGGCAACCCTACGACTGTGGCGAAGGTCTCCCGCTGGGGACCCGAAAAGGCACGCGCGCGGATTGACCGGCCGGCCAAGGCGGAGGAGCGTTCATCATGTGATGAAATCGTGGAGGGGGACATGGCGGAGAAGGCCGGACGGCGTCGAAGTCTGACTCTGCTGCGGGTCACGGTCGTGGTCGCGCTGTTCGTCGTGGCGGCGCTGACCCTGCGCGACAAGCTCCCGGACCTGGGCGAGGTGACCACCGCGCTCGGCGCGGCCGACCCGACCTGGCTGGCCGTCGCCGCCGTCGCGGAGCTGGTCTCCATGGGCATGTTCGCCCGTCAGCAGCGCCGCGTGCTGACCGCGTTCGGCGTCCGGATGACCCGGCACCGCTCGCTCGCGCTCGCCTACAGCCGCTCGGCCATCGCGATCAGCCTGCCCGCGGGCTCGGCGATCTCCGCGGCGTACGCGTTCAAGCAGTTCCGCACCGGCGGCGCGAGCCGGCCGGTCGCCGCGACCGTGATGGTGCTGTCCGGTTTGCTGTCGTTCGCCGCGCTCGCCCTGCTGTACGCGACCGGCGCGCTCGCGACCATCGCGGTGCGGCTGGGTGAGGCGTGGCGCGAGCACCCCGCGCTCACGCAGGTGTCCGCCGTCATCACGCTCGGGCTGCTGATCTTCGTCGGGCTGCTCGCGTGGCAGTCGAGCTGGCAGATCCACCCGGCGCACCCGCGCCTGTCCGGGCACCCGTTCGCCCGGCTCGAGCCGCGCTGGCCGCGGCTGGCGGCCGCGCTGCGCCCGGTGGCCGACGCGGTGTCGAGCTCGCGCGCGGTGCCCGGCCGGCACTGGGGCCTCGCGCTCGCCGCGGCGGTCGCGAACTGGCTCACCGACCTGCTCTGCCTGTACGCGGCGGCGCGGGCGTTCAGCCTGCCGCTCGACGTGGTGACGCTCGGCGCGGTGTACCTGACCGTGCAGGTCGTGCGGCAGATCCCGCTGACGCCCGGCGGGATCGGGGTGATCGAGATCAGCCTGCTGGCCGGCCTGGTGTCGGCGGGCGCGAACGAGGCCGCGGCGGCCGCGACGGTGCTGGTCTACCGGCTGCTGTCGTGCTGGCTGATCATCCCGGTCGGCCTGCTGGCGTGGCTGCTGCTGCGCCGGCCGCCGTCAGGCCACGACCTTGTCGAGAACCTGCCCGACGCTGTCCCCCAGCTCGCCGGCGGCGTCCTGGTCGCCGGCCAGGTGCCCGATCAGCGCGTGCTGGAACACGCCGTCGAACAGCGGGTAGGTCAGCCGCGCCGGCACGGCGAGGGTTGAGCCGGTCAGTTCGGCGTAGCGGGTGACGATCCGCATGATCATGCGCGCGAGGCTCTCGTCGATGTCGCGGACGTCCGCGCGGAACGAGTCCTCGAACAGGCTCTGGTTGCGCAGGTCGTACCAGAGGCGGTGCATGGTGGCGTCTTCCCGCAGGGTGCGCGACATCGCCTCGGCGAAGCCGGCGCGCAGCTCGGGGCCGTTGGGCGCGGTGGCCACGACCTGGTCGTAACGGGTGACGCACTCGGCCTTGTACTGGCGTACGCAGAAGGTGATGAGGTCGACCTTGTCGCGGAAGTAGTAGTGCAGCACGCCGTGGGAGTACTCGGAGTTCTGCGCGATGCCGCGGAGGCTGGTGCGGGCGTATCCGAGCTCGGAGAGGGTCAGCAGGGCGGACTCGGCGAGCTGCGCGCGCCGCTCGGCGAACTTGTCGACCTGGCGCCGCGAGATCCGGTCCTGGTACGGATCAACGGCCTCAGACATGACACGCAGCTTAGTCCTGAACGACTCCATTCTTGACAGTCGTCAAGCCATCTCTTGACGACTGTCAAGGGTTCGGCGATGCTCGATAGCCGGGCTCGCGGCCGGGACCCCGCCGGGAGCCCGCTCCGCCGCCGCCCCTGCCGGCCACCCCTCGCGAGTCCCCCATCCCAGCCCCGCGTGTCCCCCATTCCCGACCTCGCGAGTCCCCCGTTCCAGCCCCGCGAGTCCCCCGTTCCCGTCACGCGTGTCCCCCGTTCCCGACCGCGAGTCCAACGCTCCTCCCGCGGACCCCCGACCGCGAGTCCAACCCTCCCGGCGCGCGACCGGAACGGGGGACTCACGCGCAGGAGCGGGGACACGCGCGACAGGAGCGGGGGACACGCGCGGCCGGAACGGGGGACTCGCGGGGCCTGGGTGTTGGACTCGCGGGGCCGGAGGGTTGGACTCGCGGGGTGTGGGGGTGGGTGGCGGGTTAGATTTCTATGGACTCGCCTTGGGTTACCAGGTGGGTGGGGCCTGGGTATTCGGTGGTGGCTTCGGTTAGGACGGCGGCGGGGTCGGTCCACGGGGGGACGTGGGTGACCAGCAGGCGTCCGGTGCCGGCGGTCTGCGCCAGGCGGCCCGCCTCCACACCGGACAGGTGCAGGTCCCGCGGACGGTCCGCCGCATGGGTCCACGACGCCTCGGCCAGCAGCACGTCCGCGCCCTTGGCCAGCTTGTCCAGCGTCGGCGACGGGCCCGTGTCGCCCGTGTACACCAGGGACCGTCCACCGTGGACGATACGGAAGCTGTACGCCTCACACGGATGCGCGGCCACCGCGCACGTGACCTCGAAGGGCCCTATGTGGAACGTCGAGGGGGAAAGCGCCCGGAAGTCGAACACGTCGGACAGGTCCTCGTGGGCACGCTGGGCCTCGTCCGGGCTGTACCCCGCCACGAACCGGCCGGGTGCCTCGCGCGGCGCGTACACCGGCAGGCGCCGCACGCGCGGGTCGTACGGCGGCGACGGGTGGTAGCGGCGCGACACCGTCAGCGCCAGCAGATCCGCGCAATGATCCGGATGCAGGTGCGAGAACAGCAACGCGTCCAGGGCGAAAGGGTCGCGTACGGCCTGCAGTTCGGCGAGCGCGCCGTGGCCCAGCTCCACGCCGAGCAGGAAGCCGTCCGCCTCCACCAGGTAGGCCGAGCACGCGGAACGCGGTCCCGGCGCGCTCCCGGAACAGCCGAGCACGGTCAACAACACCGGAACACTCTAAGCGTTCGCGGCCGCGACGGCGCCGAGGTCCGGGCCGAGGAAGCGCCTTGCCAGTCGGGCAAACGACTCGGCCGGGCCCGTGGCGACGAACTCGTGCCGCACCTGGCCGTCCGGTTCGGCCAGGATGTCCTGTTCGGTGAGCACGCGGACGACGTCCTTCGCGGTCTCCTCCGCGCTCGACACGAGCGTCACCTCGTTGCCCATCACGATCTGCAGCACGCCGGTGAGCAGCGGATAGTGCGTGCAGCCGAGTACGACGGTGTCCACGCCGGCCCGCTGCAGCGGCTCCAGGTACCCCTGCGCGAGGCCGAGCACCTGCCGGCCGGACGTGATGCCGCGCTCCACGAAGTCCACGAACCGCGGGCACGCCGCGGAGCTCAGCTCGATGTGCGGCGCGGCGGCGAACGCGTCGTCGTACGCACGGGAGCGCACGGTGCCCGCGGTGCCGATGACGCCGACCCGGCCGTTGCGCGTGCTCGCCACCGCCCGGCGCACGGCCGGCGCGACGACCTCGACGACGGGGATGTCGTAGCGCTCGCGGGCATCGCGCAGGCACGCGGCCGACGCGGTGTTGCACGCCATGACCAGCAGCTTCACCCCGCCCGCCACGAGCTCGTCGGCGATCGCGAGCGCGTGGCGGCGGACCTCCGCGATGGGCAGCGGGCCGTACGGGCCGTTCGCCGTGTCGCCGACGTAGCGCAGCCGCTCGCCCGGCAGCTGGTCGGCGATCGCGCGCGCGACGGTCAGCCCGCCCACGCCCGAGTCGAAGATCCCGATCGGCGCGTTCACGCGGCTGTCGGCTGCGCGGGTGCGGCGGCCTTGCGCTGCTGCTGGCGGGTCGCCACCGTGACGATCCACGCCGCCAGGATGCCGCCGAGCGCGCCGAAGAGGTGGCCCTGCCAGGAGATGCCGGGACTGCCGGGCAGCACCCCGAACAGCGTGCCGCCCCAGTACATGAGCAGCACGACCGCGACCACGAGCTGGCCGAAGCTGCGGTTGAACAGGCCCCGCACGAGCAGGAACGCGAGCCACCCGAACGCGAGGCCGGACGCGCCGACCGTGACACCGTCCGCGCCGGTCAGCCACACGCCGATCCCGCTCGTGAGCCAGATCGTGAGGGTGACCGCGGCCCACTGCCCGATCCCGCCGGCCATCGCGAGGAAGCCGAACACGAGGATCGCGACGGTGTTCGCGAACAGGTGCGACCAGCCGGCGTGCAGCAGCGGGGCCCAGAGGATCCCGTCGAGACCGCCGAGCGTGCGCGGCTGGATGCCGAGGTGGTCGAGGTCCGCGGGCAGGATCGCGTCGACCGCCTCGATCAGGTAGAGCAGGACGGTGAACGCCGAGATCACGATGGCCGCGCGGATCGGGTTCGGCGGCACGATCCGGTTCGCCGGGCGGCTGGGCTTGGCTGCGACGGGCAGTGTGCTCACACCATCGAGGTTACGTGCGTCCACGCCCGGGTGACTCCGGACGAACCCTGAGATCACCCCGAGACGGCCGGCGGCCTACGCCCACAGGTGGCCGTCGAGCCGGGCCGCGGCCTCGTCCAGCGAGCCCGAGTACGCGCCGGTGGACAGGTACTTCCAGCCGCCGTCCGCCACGATGAACACCACGTCCGCGCGGTCGCCGGCGGCCGCGGCCTTCGCCGCCACGGCCAGCGCCGCGTGCAGGATCGCGCCCGTCGAGATGCCCGCGAAGATGCCCTCGGTCTCCAGCAGCTGCCGGGTGCGGCGCAGCGCGTCGTAGGAGCCCACCGAGTACCGGCCGGTCAGCACCTCGGGGTCGTACAGCTCGGGGACGAAGCCCTCGTCGAGGTTGCGCAGGCCGTACACGAGCTCGCCGTACCGCGGCTCGGCGGCGACGATCTGCACGTCCGGCTTGTGCTCGCGCAGGTAGCGCCCGGCGCCGACGAGCGTGCCGGTGGTGCCCAGGCCCGCCACGAAGTGCGTCACGGTCGGCAGGTCACGCAGGATCTCCGGCCCCGTGCCGTGGTAGTGCGCGCCCGCGTTGTTCGGGTTCCCGTACTGGTAGAGCATGACCCAGTCCGGGTTCTGCTTGGCCAGCTCCTTCGCCCGGCGGACGGCCTCGTTGGACCCGCCGGCGGCCGGCGAGTTCACGATGCGCGCGCCGTAGGCCTGCAGCAGCTGGCGGCGCTCCTCGGAGGTGTTCTCGGGCATCACGCAGACCAGGCCGTAGCCCTTGAGCTTGGCGGCCATGGCGAGCGAGATGCCGGTGTTGCCCGAGGTCGGTTCGAGGATCGTGGCGCCGGGGCGGAGCACGCCGTCCTGCTCGGCCGCCTCGATCATCCGCAGCGCCACGCGGTCCTTGATCGAACCCGTGGGGTTGCGGTCCTCGAGCTTGGCCCACAGCCGCACGTCCTCGGACGGCGACAGTCGGGGCAGGCCGACCAGCGGGGTGTCGCCGAGCGCGTCGAGCAGCGAGTCGAAGCGCGCCACGCGTCAGCTCCCGGCTGAGCCGCCGGCGACGGCGGGCAGGATCGTGACGCTGTCGCCGTCGGCGACGGGCGCCTCCAGGCCGCCGGCGAACCGCACGTCCTCGTCGTTGACGTACACGTTCACGAACCGGTGCAGCGACCCCTCCTTGACCAGGCGGGCCTTGATGCCGCCGTGGCTGGCGTCGAGGTTGTCGATCAGCTCGGCCACGGTGCTACCGCTCGCCTCGACCGACTTCTGCCCGTCGGTGTGGGTGCGCAGAATGGTCGGGATGGAGACGGTGACGGCCATGTGCTACCTCCGCGTGAGTACTGGTGCTACCTGGGAAAATGCTTAGGGTGCGGCCGGATATTCCGCCTCGATCTCGACGGGCTCCTCGGTGACCTCGCCGTCGTCGATGCGGTACGAGCGCAGGTCGTGGGTGTCCGGATCGCGGGTGGAGATCAGCACGTAGTGCGGCGAGGGCAGCAGCGTGGCGTACTCGACGGCCCGCGCGATGTCCGTGCGCGACGGGTAGGCCTCGGTGGCCGTGTGCGAGTGGTAGATGACGATCGGCTCCTCGTCCTTGCCGGTCATCTCGCGGTAGGCGGCGTTCCACTCGGTCGGGTCGAACTCGTAGTACGTCGGCGACCGGGCGGCGTTGAGCATCGGGACGATCCGCTCGGGCCGGTCCCCGCCCTCGGGGCCCGCGAGGATGCCGCACGCCTCGTCCGGATGGTCCCGGCGGGCGTGCTCGACCATCGCGTCGACCAGGTCACGACGTATCCGGAGCACGCAGCCGATCTTACGTGTTGGGCGGTGCGTTCCCACGTTGTGAGAGCGGGTCAGCGGGCGTCGGCCGGCCAGATGTCCCGGTAGGCGGGGAGTCCGGCCAGCGGGGTCGCGGACAGGACGCCGTGCACGACCGCCCGCGCGAAGACCTCCGCGGCCGCGGCACACAGGCGGTCCAGGGCCGCGGCGCGGGCCATCGGGCCGAGCGGCGACTCCGCCGGCGCGAGCGGGCGGGCGCGGGTGGCCACGGCGAACACGGTGTCGCCGTCGAACATCGAGTGGGCCGGACGCACGGCGCGGGCCAGGCCGTCCTGGGCGGCCACCGCCACCCGCCGGCACTCCGCCTTCGACAGGTCCGCGTCCACGGCCACCACGCCGATCGTCGTGTTCAGGTCGTCGCGGGTCGCCTGCGGGAACACGCCGGGGCGGTCGGGCCACGAGCCGCCGAACTCGCCGTCGACCTCGTGATCGAAGGCCCACGGCCGACCCGACGCCGCGTCCACCGCCTCCCCCGCCGCGTTGACCGCCGCGAGCGCGCCCACCGTGAAGCCGTCCACGACGGCACTCGCGGTCCCCACGCCGCCCTTCAGCGAGCCGACCTTCGCGCCCGTCCCCGCCCCCACGCAGCCCTGCGCGACCGGTCCCCCGGCGGCCACGGCGCACGCCGACAGCCCGAACGACGCCGTCGGCCGGTTCCCCCACTCGCTGCGCGGCAGGTCGAACAGCACCGCCGCGGGCACGATCGGCACCACCTCGTGCGGCTCCGCGCCCACCCGGAAGCCCCGCGACCGTGACGAGAGCCACTCCATCACGCCGTCGGCCGCCGCGAGCCCGTACGCGCTCCCGCCGGACAGGCACACCGCGTCGACCTGCTGGACCATGTTCTCCGGCGCGAGCAGGTCGGTCTCCCGCGTGCCCGGCGCCCCGCCGCGGCCGTCGACGGCGCCCGTCGAGCCAGGCGGGAGCAGCACGACGGTCGTGCCCGTGGTCCAGCCGGCGCCGATCCGCTGGTGGTGTCCCACCAGCACGCCGTCGACGTCCGTGATCGCGTTAGTCCTCGACATCGGGCGCCAGCGCCAGGACGAGGTGCTCCTGCATCCACGTCAGCCACTGGTAGACGCCCAGATGCGGGCTGCGCGGGTCGTCCTCCGGCAGCTCGTCGGGCATGTCCTCGGTGACGTCGAGCGTCGTGCCGAGGGCGAGCCGGACGTCGTTGACGGCGGACAGCCACGCGTCGGCCTGCTCGAGCGACAGCTTCACCGTGCCGCCGTCGGGCGGGCACGTGTCGAGCACGACGCCCGCCACCCCACTCTTGAGGTCCAGCAGCTCCGGCTCGTGCAGCGACCGCAGCGCGGCCGCGGAGTCCTCGTCGGACTTGTCCGCGCCGCCGTTGTCCAGGCGGTGGAAGTCCGGCAGCAGGCGGGCGAGGATCGGGTCCTCGGGCGCGGAGGACATGCCGGTGCGGATGCCGGTGAGCTCGGCCAGCTCGTCCTGCGGCGCCTCGTCGGCCCGCGAGCGCAGCATGCCGTCGATCTGCGTGATCAGCCCGCGCAGCACGGTCGCCTCGCGGCGGTCGAGCTTGGTCATCACCGTGTCGCCCACGCGCTCCCAGGGGATCACGACGGGTGCTCCATCGTCGCCCACAGGCCGGCCCCGTGCAGCTTCGCGACGTCGCCCTCCACCTTGTCCTTGGAACCGGACGACACGATCGCCTTCCCCCGGTGGTGCACGTCGAGCATCAGCTTGGTCGCGTGCTCCCGCGAGTAGCCGAACAGCTTCTGGAACACGTAGGTCACATAGGACATGAGGTTCACGGGGTCGTTCCACACGATCGTCTGCCACGGCTTGTCCTCGGCCGCGACCTCGGCGCCGATCGACTCGGCCTGTGTCTCCTCGACAGGCATGGACATATGGACCGACATGGCGTCCATGGTGGCATGTCTAGGCTCACCGTTCATGACCGGCACCAGCACCGCGCTGCTCACCGACCACTACGAGCTGACCATGGTCGCCGCCGCTCTCGCCGCGGGCACCGCGGACCGCGAATGCGTGTTCGAGACGTTCGCGCGGCGGCTGCCGGCCGGTCGCCGCTACGGCATCGTCGGCGGCACCGCGCGCGTCGTCGAGGCCATCAGCCGGTTCCGGTTCGGCGACGCGGAGCTCACCGAGCTGGCGGCGCGCGAGGTGGTCGACCGGCGCACGCTCGACTGGCTCGCGGACTACCGCTTCGGCGGGGACGTCGACGGCTATGCCGAGGGTGAGCTGTACTTCCCCGGCTCGCCGCTGTTCACGGTGCGCGGCACGTTCGCCGAGGCCGTGCTGCTGGAGACGCTGGTGCTGTCGATCCTCAACCACGACAGCGCGATCATGTCCGCGGCCGCGCGGATGGTGAGCGCCGCGAACGGGCGGCCGATCATCGAGATGGGCGGGCGCCGCACGCACGAGGCCGCCGCCGTGGCCGCCGCGCGGGCGGCCTACCTGGCCGGCTTCGCGACGACGTCGAACCTCGAGTCCGGCCGCACGTACGGCATTCCCACCGCGGGCACCTGCGCGCACGCGTTCACGCTGCTGCACGACAGCGAGCACGCCGCGTTCACCGCGCAGGTCGCCGCGCTGGGCGCCGACACGACGCTGCTCGTCGACACCTACGACATCACCGCCGGCATCGAGACGGCCATCGAGGTGGCCGGCACGTCGCTCGGCGCGATCCGCATCGACTCCGGTGACGTCGGCGTGCTCGCCCGGCAGGCCCGCGCGCAGCTGGACGGCCTCGGCGCGCGCAACACGCGGATCGTCGTGTCCGGCGACCTCGACGAGTACGCGATCGCGGCGCTGCGGGCCGAGCCGGTCGACGCGTACGGGGTGGGTACCTCGCTCGTCACCGGGTCCGGCTCGCCGACCGCCGGGATGGTCTACAAGCTGGTCGAGGTGGCTGGCCGGCCGGTGGCGAAGCGCAGCTCGCACAAGGAGTCCCGGGCCGGGCGCAAGGCCGCGCTGCGCCGGCACAAGCCGACCGGCACCGCGCTGGAGGAGCTCGTGTACGTGGTCGCCGACGATGCGCCGGCGGCGGGTGCGGATGACCGTCAGCTGGTCGTGCCGCTGTTGCGTGGTGGACAACCGGTCGCCGCGGCGGCGACCCTGGAAGCGAGCCGGCAGCGCGTGCGGGAGGGACTCGTGAGCCTGCCGTGGGAGGGCCTCAAGCTCTCGCAGGGAGAACCCGCGATCCCGACCGTGTACGCCTAGGAGGAGTGGCCGTGGCCAACGCGTTGATCATCGTCGACGTCCAGAACGATTTCTGCGAGGGTGGTTCGCTCGCGGTCGCGGGTGGCGCGGGGGTGGCGGAGGCCATCTCGTCGCTGGTGCGCGACGGTGCCTATGACCACGTCGTGGCCACGCGGGACTACCACCTCGACCCGGGGGCGCATTTCAGCTCGTCGCCGGACTTCGTCGACACGTGGCCGCCGCACTGCCGGGCCGGCACGCCGGGCTCGTCGTTCCACCCGGCGCTCGACGTGGCCGGCATCGAGGCGGTGTTCTCGAAGGGCGCGCACGCGGCGGCGTACTCGGGTTTCGAGGGGGCCAGCCCGGCGGGCACCGGCCTCGCCGACTGGCTCGTCGAACGCGATGTGTCCACTGTGGACGTGGTAGGCATCGCGACCGACCACTGCGTGCGGGCCACCGCCCTGGACGCCGCCCGCGCCGGCTTCGCCACCACCGTCCTGCTGGACCACACGGCGGGCGTGGCGAAGCAGACCGTGGACGCGGCCCTGCGAGAACTCACCTCGAACGCCGTCCGCCTGACCGGCACCCCCCACGTCGCCTGACCCCACCCTCGCGAGTCCAACCCTCCCGACCCGCGAGTCCAACGCCCAAGACCCGCGAGTCCCCCGTTCCGGCACGCGTGTCCCCCGTTGCGAACGGGGGACACGCGGTCGAGAACGGGGGACACGCGGTCGGGAACGGGGGACTCGCGGTACCGGAGCGTTGGACTCGCCGTGCTAGTGCGCGCGAGTCCCCCGTTCTGGCGCGCGAGTCCCCCGTTGCGGCGCGCGTGTCCCCCGTTGCGAACGGGGGACACGCGGTCGGGAGCGGGGGACTCGCGGGTGGGGGTTAGGAGATGGCGGCGGCCCACAGGATGCAGATGAACAGGCCGATGAGCGAGCACGTCAGGCCCGCGATCGCCATTCCCTTGGGGGCGCCCGGAGTCTCGTTGGCCTTGCTGATGCTCACGCCGCCGAAGATGACGCCCAGGATGACCAGCGGCCACGCGATGATGCCGATGATCGGGATGAACGAGAAGACCAGGCCGACGATGCCGCACACGAGGGAGGCGACCGCCATCCCGTTGGTCGGCTGCGCCGAATAGGCAGGCTGCTGCTGCGGCTGATACGCCATGATTACTCCCCAGTAATAGACGGAACAAGCGTTGTGCGGCACGTTCGGCCGCGGCGCATGACAATAGGGCATATGTCCAACACGCGGAGCAAGATCCACGCAACATCCGTGTCGATCGGCTGGGCGGTCGCGGTGCCCCTCGTGCTCTGGTGGCCGCTGACGTTCGTCGTCGTGCAGGCGCAGCGGCCGCGGCCCGGCGAACCCGGGGTGGACCTCGCCGAGCTGACGTACCTCCCGGCCGCCGTGGCCTGGCTGCCGATGGTCGCGGTCACGGCGCTCGTGGCGTGGCTCGTCGGCCGGCGCGCCAATGGCAAGCCGGCCGACGAGCGCAAGCGCCGCAGCCGCGGCCTCCTCGTGGGGTTACTGACGCTGATCATCGTTCCCGGAGCCCTGCTGATGCTCGAGCAGATGGGCTAGAACGGCGAGCAGCTCACCGAACCGGCCACGATGTCCCCCTCGTGATCACCCCCGCCCTCCGGGAACAGCTTGATGTGCATGATGTTCACGGTCATGCTGCCGTCCGGCGGGTCCGGCACCATGATCTCGTTGAACGTCACCGTCGCCAGCGGCGGATCGCCCGCCGACCGGCCCGCGATGGTCACGACGTGGTTCGGCGGCAGCTGCGCAGGCACCGACAGCCCGGTCAGCCCGCCGATGTGGAAGCTCGCCGAGCTGCCGTTCTGCGTGGTGCTGCACTCCGCGCTGTAGTTCGTCATCCGGATCCGCGGCCCGCCGTACGGGCGCAGCGCGTCCAGCCGGAACAGGGTGCTGCTGGTCTCGGCGCGGGCCACCCCCGTGTACCGGTTGAGCGTGCACTTCGACGTCCCCCGGCCGAACTCGACGAAGCCCGGCCGCGCCAGCGCCGCGCTCTTCGCGTACCGAGGACCCTGGGTGCCGCACTCGGCGAGGGGACCGATCTCGACCGAGTCCCCGTCGACCGAAGCGTCGACCGAACCGATCGTCCCGGACGCGATCGCCTCCTCGTAACTCGCCTGCGCGGGGCCCACTCCGGCGAGCACGAGACCGGCCACGGCCAGCCCGACGACACCGGTACGTCTCGCATTTCTCATGGTCATGACCCCGACAACACCGTTTCGCCCGGCCCCCGCGCCAGTCGCCACACCGCCTGCCACCCGGTCGAGAAGTAGGGACAACCCGACCGGGTGGCACGGGTGCCTGCGCGGGATTGACAGTGGGCAGAGGTACCGTTCGGCTGTGCCCCGATCCTCCGCCGAGCTCCCGAGCGTGTCCGACCTCCTGACGGCGGCGGTGGGCGCGGTGGGCGGCACCGAACGACCAGGTCAGGTGGCCATGGCCGAGGCCGTGGCCAAGGCCATCCGCACGGGTGACCACATCGCCGTGCAGGCCGGCACCGGCACCGGCAAGTCCCTCGCCTACCTCGTCCCCGCCCTGCGGCACGCCGTCGAGCGCGAGGCCACGGTCGTGATCTCGACGGCCACCATCGCGCTCCAGCGCCAGCTCGTCGACCGCGACCTGCCCCGGCTGGAGAAGGCCCTCGCGAAGCCCCTCGGCCGCAAGCCGACGTTCGCCATCCTCAAGGGCCGCCGCAACTACCTCTGCCTCAACAAGCTCGACTCCGGCATGCAGGACGAGCCCGACGACGCCGCCCTGTTCGACCCGTTCGCGGTCTCCGCGATGGGCCGTGAGGTCAAGCGGCTGCGCGAGTGGGTCTCCGACACCGAGACCGGCGACCGCGACGAGCTCGTCCCCGGCGTCACCGAGCACGCCTGGCGCCAGGTGTCCGTGTCGAGCCGCGAGTGCCTGGGGGTCAACCGCTGCCCCATCGGCACCGACTGCTTCGCCGAGAAGGCCCGGGCCGAGGCCGGCCGCGCCGACCTCATCGTCACCAACCACGCGCTGCTCGCCATCGACGCGCTGCAGGGCTTCCAGGTCCTCCCCGAGCACGACCTCGTGGTCGTCGACGAGGCGCACGACCTCGTCGACCGGGTCACCTCGGCCGCCACCGCGGAGCTGACGAGTGCCGCGGTGGCCGCTGCCGCGCGCCGGGCCGGCCGGGTGTGCGACCAGGAGCTCGCCGACCGCCTGCTCGAGGCCGGCGACGGGTTCACGCTCATGCTGGAGGACCTGCCGGCCGGGCGGCTGGACGAGCTGCCCGCCCCGCTCGCCGGCGCGCTGGCCGTCGTCCGCGACTCGGCCTACGAGTGCCTGTCCGGCCTCGGTCCCGAGCAGCGCAACTCCGACGTCGAGGTGGCCACCGCCCGCAAGCTCGCGCAGTCCCAGCTCGACGAGGTGCACGACACGGCGGTCCGCCTGCTGCGCGCGTTCGAGGCCGACGACGCGCACAAGCGCGACGTCGTCTGGCGCACCGGCGACGGCGGCTCCGGCCCGCCGCGCCCGCCCGCGCTGAAGGCGGCGCCACTGGCCGTCTCGGGGCTGCTGCGCGAGCGGCTGTTCGGCCAGCACACCACGGTCCTCACCTCCGCCACGCTCACGCTCGGCGGCACGTTCGACACCATGGCCCGCTCGTGGGGCCTGCCCACCGAGCAGGGCGAGAGCGCGAAGGCGCCGGGCACGGCCACCGACAAGTCCATCGAGGGTCCGAAGTGGAGCGGGCTGGACGTCGGCTCGCCCTTCGACCACGCCCGCAGCGGCATCCTCTACCTCGCCAAGCACCTGCCCCCACCCGGCCGCGACGGGCTGCCGCCGTCCTATTTGGACGAGCTGGCCGAGCTCATGGAGTCGGCCGGTGGCCGCACGCTCGGGCTGTTCTCCTCGATGCGCGCCGCCAAGCAGGCCACCGAGGTGCTGCGCAAGCGCGTCGAGCTGCCCATTCTCTGCCAGGGCGAGGACTCCACCGCGTTACTCGTCCGCAAGTTCGCCGAGGACCCGGCGACCTGCCTGTTCGGCACGCTCTCGCTCTGGCAGGGCGTGGACGTGCCGGGACCGTCGCTGCAGCTCGTGGTCGTCGACCGGATCCCGTTCCCGCGCCCGGACGACCCGCTCGCCTCCGCACGGCAGCGGGCCGTGGAGGCGAGGGGCGGTAACGGGTTCCTCTCCGTCGCCGCCACCCACGCGGCGCTGCTGCTCGCCCAGGGGACCGGCCGGCTGCTGCGCTCGACCGACGACCGCGGCGTGGTCGCCATCCTCGACCCGCGGCTCGCCACCGCGCGCTACGGCGGTTTCCTGCGCGCATCGCTGCCCGGGTACTGGTCGACCTCCGACGCGGAGGTCGTTCGGGCGGCCCTGCGCAGGCTCGACGCGGCGAGCTGATCAAATATGCCCCACCATCTGCGCCAGGGAGACTCGCTTGACCACTAGTTCCGGAATCACCGTCGATGACGACGGCGTCCGCCGGCTGCTCGCCGATGGCACCGAGGAATCGGTGACCTGGACCAACCTCGCCGAGGTCGCGATCCGGACCACCCCGGAGGGCCCGTGGAAGGAAGACGTGTTCTTCCTCCTCGTGCGGGACGGCGGTGGTGGTTGTGCGGTGCCTGCCGGCGACCCGTCGGCCGACGACCTGATGAGCCGCCTGCAGTCCATGCCCGGCTTCGACAACGACGCCTTCGTCGAGGCCATGACAACGCCCGAGGACGGCCTTTTCGTGGTGTGGCAACGAGACCATTAGCCCGATCGAGTGGTGAAATTCCACGCGAGCCGTTCCGCAAGGACAGTGAGCCACGTGGGAAACATCAGTCCCGTCGTGCTGCGCAAGGAGATCGGCCGGCGGCTGCGTGTCGCCCGGAACGAGGCCGGCCTCAACCTCGTCGAGGCCGCGAAACGACTGGAGATCGCCGGTAGCTCGCTGAGCCGTTTCGAGAACGGCAGCGGCCCGGTCACCGTGCACCTGGTCCGCTCGATGATGGACGTCTACGACCAGCGCCTCGACGACGTGCTCGACCTGATCCGCCAGGCCCGCGCCCGGGGTTGGTGGAAGCAGTACGGCATCTCTGACAAGGCTTTCGTTGCCTTGGAGACCGGCGCGGCCAGAATCAGCAACTATGAGCTGAGCTTCGTTCCCGGCTTGCTGCAGATCGCCGACTATGCGCGGGCTCTCTTCCAGTCAAACAGCAATGCTCGCTCAGCAGATCGGTTGGCAAACAAGCTGGTGGTGCGCCTGACCAGACAGGAACGCCTCACGGACGAGGACCATCCGCTCCACCTCGATGCGGTGGTCCACGAGTTCGCTCTGCGGATCCCGGTCGGCAACAGCAGGATCATGCGGGCTCAGCTGCACCACCTCGCGCTCATCAACGAGTTGCCAACCGTGTCACTTGCGAGTCCTGCCCGCATCCGTGGTCTCGAACGAGGCCATGATTGGGGGCTTCGCGGTTCTGGACTTCCCGCTGGCCGGGCAACCGAGCATCTGCTATGTCTCCCACGCCCTCGGCGAGGAACGGCAGGACAAGTCCGAGTACGTGGAGCCCACTAGACTGCGGTTTGCCCACCTTCGCTCGCTCGCGCTTGATCCTGATGCTTCGGCCGCGCTGATCGAGCGGGTGGCCAGCGAACTGTGGTCGAGCTGAGACGAGGCGAAGGATGTCCACTGTGGACCTCTCCGGCATGCGGTGGCGCAAGAGCAGCTTCAGCACCGGCAACGGTGGCGGCGACGACAACTGCGTCGAGGTGGCTCTTGTCCCCTCGGCAATGGCGGTGCGGGACTCCAAGAACGCCGCCGGTCCGGTGCTGGTCCTGCCCAACCCCGCGTGGGCGGCGCTGCTCAGGGCAGCTGCGCCAGCACGGTAACAGTCCCGGGATCGACCTCGGTGAACCCCGCGTCGCGGACCGCGACCACGCCGCGCGTGCGCCACGCCGCCGCGGGGTCCTCGCCCGGCGCCAGCCGCGCCCACCGGTCGCGCGAGGGAGTGCGCACCGCGACCGGATAGCCTGCCACGGCCCAGGCGTCGGTGTCCGGCCAGAGCGAGCCCAGCAGCATGGTCGCGTGACCGACCTGGGCGGCGGCCTTGCCGGCGGTCATCTCGACGGCCGGGTTGAGCCACAGCACGGGCACGCCCGCCGGTGGCGGGCCGGGCTCGTCGGCGGGCAGGTCGCTGCCGCTGATCTGCAGGCGGCTGACCTCCTTGGGCGTCTCCACGACCCGGCCGGGCACGAGCGCCCGCGCCTGCGCGCCGTCGACGGTCACGGTGACGCCCGGCAGCCGCTGCACCGCGTCCCAGTGGGCGCCGCGGGCGCGGCGGGCGACCTTGCGGATGCGGCCGTCGACCCACGCGACCAGATCGTCGTGCCACTCCCCGCCCTCGGCCGCCCGCTCGTCCAGGCAGACCGCGACGGCGGCGGACGCGGCGGCCTCCAACAGCGGGGTCCGCGCGGGCGGCTCGGCCCGCTCGATGCGCAGCACGACCGGCATGGCGCGGACGAGTTCGGGGTCCTCAGCGGCCACGTCGGCGGTCGCCTCGGCCGGCAGCCGCAGCCACTCCGCGTACCGGGTGGCGAGGGGCTCGAGAACGGTGGTCACTGCCGCATGAGGTCGAGGCCGTCGGCCGCGTCGGCCGCCTCGACCTCGGCCCGGGTGACACCCAGGATGAACAGCACGACGTCGAGGTAGGGGTGCGAGAGCGCGGTGTCGGCCACCTCGCGCAGCGCCGGCTTCGCGTTGAACGCCACGCCCAGCCCGGCCGCGGAGAGCATGTCGATGTCGTTGGCGCCGTCGCCGATCGCGACGCACTGGGCGAGCGGCACGCCGAACCGCTCGGCCGCGTCGCGCAGCGCGGTCGCCTTGCCCTCGCGGTCGACGACGTCGCCGAGCACCCGCCCGGTGACCTTGCCGTCGACGACCTCCAGCTCGTTCGCGACGCTGAAGTCCAGGTCGAGCCGCTCGGCGAGCGGGCCGATGACGCGGGTGAAGCCGCCGGAGACGACCCCGCACCGGAAACCGAGCCGCTTGAGCGTGCGGATGGTGGTGCGCGCGCCGGGCATCAGCGCGATCGACCCGGCCACCTCATCGAGCACGGCCTCGTCCAGCCCCGCGAGCAGCGCGACGCGCCGTTCCAGCGACTCCGTGAAGTCCAGCTCGCCGCGCATGGCGGCCTCGGTGACCTCGCGGACCTCGTCCGCGCAGCCGGCCCGGTCCGCGAGCATCTCGATGACCTCGCCCTGGATGAGCGTGGAGTCGACGTCGAACACGACGAGCCGCTTGGCCCGCCGCGTCAGGCCCTCGCGCTCGACCGCGATGTCCAGCCCGATCCGGGCGGAGACCTCGGCGAGCGCGGAGCGCAGTTCGGCGTCCGATTCGGACGTGTCCTGCGCGACCGAGACCCGCAGCTCCAGGCCGGTGACCGGGTAGTCGGCCACCCGCCGGATCGCGTCGATGTTGGTGTCCAGCGCCGCGAGCCGCCGGGCGACCTCGGCGAACGCGCGGGCCGTGACGGGCCGGCCGAGCACGACCAGCACGTGACTGGAACCCAGCCGGGCGGGCGAGAGCGGGTCGGCGCCGACCTCGACGGTGACGCTCATCTGGACCGTGGCCATGGCCTGCTCGACGTTTTCCTGCAGGCCCTCGGGGTCGTGGTCGGTGCCGACGAGCACGCCGAGCACGAGCTGGCCGCGGATCACGACCTGCTCGACGTCGAGGATGTCGACGCCGTGCCGGGTGAGCACGGCGAACAGGACCGAGGAGACCCCAGGCTTGTCCGGTCCGGAGACCGTGATCAGGACCGGGGTGCTCGGTTGAGTCGCCAAGGTCTGCTCAGTTCGGGTTCTTGGGGTCGCCCTTGGAGATCGCGTCGTCGTTCATCACCGCGGCGAGCTGCTCGGACGGGGCCGCCGGAGCGTCGCTCCCGTGGTTGCCGCTGAACGGACCGACGTACTTGTCCGCGTGCGCCTGCTCGGCCATGTGCGGGTAGTGCAGGTCGAACGCGGGGCGCTCGGAGCGGATCCGGGGCATCTCGGTGAAGTTGTGCCGCGGCGGCGGGGTGCTCGTGGCCCACTCGAGGGAGTTGCCGTAGCCCCACGGGTCGTCGGCCGTGGTGGTCTCGCCGTAGCGGTAGCTCTTGAACACGTTCCAGATGAACGGCAGCGTCGACGCGCCGAGGATGTAGGCGCCGATCGTGGAGATCGTGTTCAGCGTGGTGAAGCCGTCGCTGGCCAGGTAGTCGGCGTAGCGGCGGGGGAAGCCCTCGTTGCCCAGCCAGTGCTGGACGAGGAACGTGCCGTGGAAGCCGAGGAACGTGGTCCAGAAGTGCAGCTTGCCGAGCGGTTCGTCGAGGTATCGCCCGGTGAACTTCGGGAACCAGAAGTAGATGCCGGCGAACGTGGCGAACGCGATCGTGCCGTAGAGGACGTAGTGGAAGTGCGCCACCACGAAGTACGTGTCCGACACGTGGAAGTCGATGGCCGGCGCGGCCAGCAGGATGCCGGTCAGGCCGCCGAAGAGGAACGTGACGAGGAAGCCGACCGAGAACAGCATCGGCGTCTCGAACGTCAGCGACCCCTTCCACATCGTGCCGATCCAGTTGAAGAACTTCACGCCGGTCGGCACCGCGATGAGGAAGGTCATGAAGGAGAAGAACGGCAGCAGCACCGCGCCGGTGGCGTACATGTGGTGCGCCCACACCGCCACGGACAGCGCGCCGATACCCAGCGTCGCGTAGACCAGCCCGCGGTAGCCGAACAGCGGCTTGCGGCTGAACACGGGGAAGATCTCGGACACGATGCCGAAGAACGGCAGCGCGACGATGTAGACCTCTGGATGGCCGAAGAACCAGAACAGGTGCTGCCAGAGGATCACGCCGCCGTTGGCCGGGTCGAAGACGTGCGCGCCGATCTGGCGGTCGGCCAGCAGGCCGAACAGCGCCGCGGTGAGGATCGGGAAGGCGATCAGCACGAGGATCGACGTGATCAGGATGTTCCACACGAAGATCGGCATCCGGAACATCGTCATGCCCGGGGCACGCAGGCAGATCACGGTGGTCAGCATGTTGACCGCGCCGAGGATCGTGCCCAGACCGGCCAGGATCAGCCCGACGATCCACAGGTCACCGCCGACACCCGGCGAGTGGATCTTGTCCGACAGCGGGGTGTAGGCGAACCAGCCGAAGTCGGCGGCGCCACCCGGGGTCAGGAAGCCGGAGAGCACGATCAGGCCGCCGAAGAGGAACAGCCAGTACGAGAACGCGTTCAGCCGGGGGAAGGCCACGTCCGGCGCGCCGATCTGGATCGGCAGCACGAGGTTGGCGAACCCGAACAGGATCGGGGTCGCGTACAGCAGCAGCATGATCGTGCCGTGCATGGTGAACAGCTGGTTGTACTGCTCCTGCGACAGGAACTGCTGCCCGGGGAAGGCCAGCTCGGAGCGGATGAGCATCGCCATCGCGCCGCCGATCATGAAGAACGCGAACGCCGTGACGACGTAGAACACGCCGATCTTCTTCGGGTCGGTCTCCCTGAACCACTGGAGCAGATAGCCGCCCTTGACTGTCGGCCGCGCCGGATACGGCCGCGTGGCGACCGGCTTCGGGGCTACTGCAGTCACTCATGCCTCCTGCGTGTCGAACAACCACGCCGAACCGTGATCGAGGCGATCGTAGCCCTCTCAGTGTGGGCCAACACGGCTGGGCTGGCACCTCCGGCCTGGCACGATCGCCTCCGTGTGGATCAAACCCGGGAGGCTGTGGCGGGGGCCACACGGCCCCGGGCTCGATCTTGGTCCGGTCGCCGGCGGCGATATGCGCCGCTACCTGCGCTCCGTGACCGCTCGGTACGCCGCGATCGTGTCCCGCAGGATCTCCTCGCCCGGCCGGGCCCACAGCTCCGCGTCGAACACCTCGACCTCGATGGGGCCTCGGTAGCCGGCGTCGGCGACCGCGGTCAGGAACCGGTCGAAGTCCACGCAGCCGGTGCCGGGCAGCCCACGCCCGAGCAGCACGTCGGCCGGCAGCGGCAGGACCCAGTCGGCCAGCTGGACGCACGCGATCCGGTCGCCGGCGGCCGTGACCAGCGGAAACACCCGCTCGTCCCACCACACGTGGTACGTGTCGAGCGCGATCCCCACCGCCGCGGGCGGGAACGGGGACACGAGGGCGAGCGCCCCGGCCAGCGTCGCGACCACGCTGCGGTCCGCCGTGAACATCGGATGCATCGGCTCGACCGCGAGCCGCACCCCAGAGTCCAGCGCGTACGGCACCAGCGCCTCGATGCCCGCCGCGACCCGCGCACGGGCCTCGTCGAGCGGCCGGCCGGTCAACCCGCCGCAGACCAGGACCAGCACGGGCGCACCGAGCGTCACCGCCTCGTCGATCGCCCGCCTGTTGTCGTCGCGCCAGCCGTCCGCGCCGAAGAACCCGCCGCGGCACAGCGTGCTCACGGCCAGCCCGGCGTCGCACACCAGCGCCGCGGCCCGGTCGAGCCCGTACTCGGCCACCGGCTCACGCCACAGCCCGACCCGGCCCACCCCCGCCCTCACGCAGCCGTCGACCAGGTCAGGCAGCGGCCAGAACTTCGCGGTGGCCTGATTGAAGGAGAACCGCTCCATCTGTGTTCGATGGTTCGCTCCGCAAGCTCCGCTCACTGCGCCACCCCGCACATCATGAAGAACACCCGCGCCCGTGCCCGCGGGGCCGCCGGGGCCGGGTCCGCCAGCAGTCCGGCCTCCGGCTCACGCCACAGCCCGACCTGGCCCACCCCGGCCGTCACGCAGCCTTGCACCAGGTCCGGCAGCGGCCAGTACTTCGCGGTGGCCTGGTTGAAGGAGAACCGGTCCTGCTGTGTTCGATGGTTGCGCTCCGCTCACTGCGCCACCCCGCATGTCGTGAAGAACGCCCGCGCCCGCGCGGCCGCCAGCGACGGGTCCGACAGCAACCCGGCCTCGTCGGCCAGCACCAGCAGCTCCGCCAGGTGCGCCGGCGAGCGCCCGGACTGCAGGCCGCCGACCATCGTGAAGTGGTCCTGGTGCCCGGACAGCCAGGACAGGAACACGATGCCCGTCTTGTAGTACTGCGTCGGCGCGGCGAACAGGTGCCGGGCCAGCGGCACGGTCGGGTCGAGCAGCGCCCGGAACCCGGCGGTGTCCCCGGCGTCCAGCGCGGTCAGCGCGCGGCCCGCGACCGGCGCGATCGCCGCGAACACGCCCAGCAGCGCGTCGGAGTGGCCGTGCGCGTCGCCCTCGATCAGGGTCGGGTAGGCGAAGTCGTCGCCGGTGTACATGCGCACCCCGGCCGGCAGCCGGCGCCGGAACGCGACCTCGAAGTCCGCGTCCAGCAGCGACAGCTTCACGCCGTCCACCGGGTACTCCTTCAGCAGGGTCAGCACCGTCTCCGCCGCGTCCGCGGGCGACGTCGAGCCCCAGTAGCCGGCCAGCGCCGGGTCGAACATCGCGCCCAGCCAGTGCAGCAGCACCGGTCCGTCCACCTCGGACAACAGGGCGGAATACACCGACAGGTAGTCCGCGGGCCCGCGGGCGGCCGCCGCGAGGTGGCGGCTGCACATCAGCACGGGCACCGCCCCCGCCGCCGCCACGTCCGCGAGCTGCTCGCGGTAGGCGGCCAGCACCTCCTCGAGCGTGGCCGGCCCGGCCGGCAGCTGGTCGGTCGCGACGCCGGCCACGATGCGCCCGCCGGCCGCCCGGGCCTCGGCGGCGCTGCGCCGGACCAGCGTGCGCACCGCCGGGTAGTCCAGCCCCATGCCGCGCTGCGCGGTGTCCATCGCCTCGGCCACGCCCAGCCCGTGGCGCCACAGGTGGTGGCGGACGGCGAGCGTGGCGTCCCAGTCGAGCACCGCCGGCGCGCCGGGCGCGTTGTCCGCCAACGGATCCGCCACGACGTGCGCCGCCGCGTACGCGATCCGGGAGCGTGCCGGCGGGGACCCGGGCGAGACGTCGCCGCCGCGCACCACGTACCGCCGCCCGCCCGGCAGCACCACGTCCGTCACCCGGCCGACTCCGGGATCTCGATCCGCCGACCCTGGTGCGCGGCCCGGATGCCCAGCTCCGCGAGCCGCACCCCCCGGGCGGCGGCGGCGAAGTCCCACGGGAACGGCTCGCCGGCGGCCACGTGGCGCAGGAACGCCGACCACTGCACGCGGAACCCGTTGTCGAAGGTCTCGTTGTCCGGCACCTCCGCCCAGTCGCCGCGCTGGTCGACCTCCGGCGGCAGGTCCGGGTCCCACACGGGCTTCGGCGTCGCCGCCCGCGACTGCGCCCGGCAGTGCCGCAGGCCCGCGACGGCGCTGCCGTGCGTGCCGTCCACCTGGAACCAGACGAGCTCGTCGCGGTACACCCGCACGCACCACGAGGAGTTGAACTGCGCGATCACGCCGCCGTCGAGCTCGAACGTCGCGTAGGCCGCGTCGTCGGCGGTGGCCGCGTACTCGGCGCCCTCCTCGTCCCAGCGGCGCGGGATGTGCGTGGCGAGGGTGGCCTGCACCGACCGCACCGGGCCGAACAGGTGTTCCAGCACGTAGTTCCAGTGCGGGAACATGTCCAGCGCGACGCCGCCGCCGTCCTCGCGCCGGTAGTTCCACGACGGGCGCTGCGCGGGCTGCCAGTCGCCCTCGAACACCCAGTACCCGAACTCGCAGCGCACGGCCAGCACCCGGCCGAAGAAGCCGCCGTCCACCAGCCGCTTCAGCTTCCGCAGCCCGGGCAGGAAGATCTTGTCGGCCACCACGCCCGTCTTGATCCCGGCCGCCGCCGCCGCGCGGGTCAGCGCGAGCGCGCCGGCGTGGTCCATCGCGAGCGGCTTCTCGGTGTAGACGTGCTTGCCGGCCTCGATCGCCGCCGTGATCGCCTTCTCCCGCCGCTGCGTGGTGAGCGCGTCGAAGTAGACGGACACGTCGTCGCGGGCGAGCGCCTCGGTCAGGTCGGTGGTCCAGTCGGTGAGCCCGTGGCGCTGGGCGATGTCGGCGAGCTTGCGCTCGTTGCGCCCGACCAGCACCGGCTCGGGCCACAGCAGCGTGCCGTCCGCCAGGGGCAGCCCGCCGTCCGCGCGGATCGCGAGCAGCGACCGGACCAGGTGCTGCCGGTAGCCCATCCGCCCGGTCACGCCGTTGAGCACTATGCCCATGGGTCGTCGGGTCATCTGGCCCCCTTACTCAGTGGTTGGGCGCTCGGTGGTCGGGTGCGTGCCCAGCAAAGCGCGGATCTCGCGGGTGAGCTCGCCGAACCTGGGGTCGGTCATCACCTGCGCGTAGTCCCGCTCGGCCGGCAGCCCCACCGGCAGCGTCCGGAGGAGCCGGCCCGGGCGCGGGCTCATCACCTCGACGCGGGTGCCGAGGTACACCGCCTCCGCGATCGAGTGGGTGACCAGCAGGATCGTCGTGCCGGTCTCCCGCCAGATCCGGTTGAGCTCGGTGTTGAGCCCTTCGCGGGTCAGCGCGTCGAGCGCGCCGAACGGCTCGTCCATCAGCAGCACGGGCGGCGAGTGGAGCAGCGCCCGGCACAGCGCCACCCGCTGCTGCATGCCGCCGGACAGCTCGTGCGGCAGCGCCTTCTCGAACCCGCGCAGCCCGGTCAGCTCGATGAGCTCGTCCGCGCGGACGGCGGCCTCGGTCCGGCTCATGCCGCGCATCTCGGCCTGCAGCAGGATGTTCTTGCGCACCCCGCGCCACTCCAGCAAGGCGGCCCGCTGGAAGGCGAACCCGATGTCCTGCTGTGGCCGGGTGACCTCGCAGCCCAGCAGCGACACGGTGCCCGAGGTCGGCCGCACGAGGCCGGCGACCACCTTGAGCAGCGTGGACTTCCCGCACCCGGACGGCCCGACGATGGTGACGAACTCGCCGGCCTCGACCCGCATGGTGACGTCCTCGAGCGCCGCGGTAACCGCCCGCTTGGACCGAAACCGAACCGAAAGCCCGGCAACCTCCACAGCCGCCTCAACCACAGTCCCAGTCACCCCGCCCCTCCCCCCACACCCCGCGAGTCCCCCATTCCAGCCCGCGTGTCCCCGGTTGCGGCCCGCGAGTCCCCCACTCCCGTTCACGAGTCCCCCGTTCCCCAACCCGCGAGTCCCCCGTCCCCAACCCGCGAGTCCCCCCATTCCCAACCCGCGAGTCCAACGCCCCCCGACCCGCGAGTTCGACGCCCGGAGCGGGGGACTCGCGGTCGGGAATCGGGGACACGGGGACTGGAACGGGGGACACGCGGACCCGAACCGGGGACACGCGAGCCCGAAACGCAACCGGCGAACACACAAGCCGGAACCGGGGACACGCGAGCCGGAACCGGGGACACGCGGGCCGGAACGGGGGACTCGCGAGGTTGGAGGGTTGGACTCGCGAGGTTGGAGGGTTGGGCTCGCCGGGGGGTGGGGTGGGGGCGGGGGGTCATGAGCCGGCGGGCTTTGTGTGGGAGCCGTCCCAGTAGTCGGCTGGCTCGCCGGCCTTCTCGAGGTTGCCGTACTGCTTCAGCAGGTCGATCGTGCCCTGCCACTGCTCCTCGGTGTTCACGCCCGGCTGCCCGGCGGTGTCCAGCTGCAGCAGCGGCTGCGCGAGCGTGAGCTGCTTGACGAGCACGTCCTCGGGCGGCTCGTTCTCCGCCATGCCGGCCATCGCCTTCGCCGCGCCCGGGATGTCCTTGCCGGCCTCCGCCCAGGACTTCTGCGTGGCGCGGACGAACCGCGCCACGAGGTCCTTCTGCTCGGCGAGCGTCTTGTCGTTGACGACGATGCCGGTGCCGAGCATGTTCAGCCCGGAGTCGGCGTAGAGCAGGTAGTCGACCTCCTTGCCGGTCTTGGCCTCGATCGTCGGGCCCTGATCGTGGAAGAAGCCCATGATCGCGTCGACCTGGCCCGCCGCGAGCTGCGCGATCTTGTTGGCCGGGTCCATGTTCACGATCTTCACGTCCTTCTCGGACATGCCGTTGGCCTTGAGCCAGGCGGGGAAGACCGCGTACAGCGCGTCGCCCGGGGTGCCGCCGACCGTCTTGCCCTTGAGGTCCTGCGGCTTGGTGATCTTCTGGTCGGACAGGCTCTCGATCGAGGACGGGCCCTTCTGCAGGAACACGCCGACGCTCTTCACCGGCATGCCGGACGCGACGCCGCTCAGCAGCGGCGGGGTGTCGGCCCAGCCGAACGTGGTCTGGTCCTGCGCGACCTGCTTGACCACCGTGGCGGATCCGTTGCCGGGCTTGATCTCCAGGTCGATGCCCTCGTCGGCGTAGAAGCCCTCCTGCTTGCCGAAGTAGAACGGCGCGTGCTCGCCGTAGGGCACCCAGTTGAGGGTCAGCGTCACCTTGTCGCCACCGCCACCACCGCCTCCCGCGCTGTCGTCGGAAGTGCTGCCCGGTGCGCACGCGCCCAGCAGGAGCGTCGCGGCAGCGATACCGGTGAGCAGGCGTTTCATGGTTTGCCCTCTTTTCATGACGTGGTCAGCGGGGTGGCGGCGCGGCGGCTGGCGTGCCACGGGATGAGCAGCGCCTCGGCTACCTCCACGACGACGAACAGGACGATGCCGATGAGCGACATGAGGATCAGGGCGGCGAACAGCAGGGCGGCGTCGAGGTTTCCGTTGGCCAGCAACAAGACGTAGCCGAGCCCCTCGCTGGCGCCGACGAACTCGCCGACCACCGCCCCCACGACCGCGAGCGTCACCGCGACCTTCAGGCCGGCCATCAGGTGCGGCAGCGCGTTGGGGAAGCGGATCTTGCGGAACGTCTTCCAGCGGCTCGCGCCCATGGTGGCGGACAGCTCGAGCAGCTCCGGGTCGGTCGAGCGCAGCCCCGCGACCCCGGAGATGACGACCGGGAAGAACGCGATGAGCACGGCGAGGATGATCTTCGGCGCCAGCCCGTTGCCGAACCACACGACGAGCAGCGGCGCGATCGCGATCTTCGGGATCACCTGCGCGAACAGCACAATCGGGTACAGCGCCTTGTCCATCGTGCGCGAGTACGCGATCAGCACGGCGGTCCCCACGCCCAGCGCGGTGGCGAGGGCGAACCCGATGACCGTCTCGTAGAGCGTGACGTACGAGTGGTGCATGAGCGAGCCCCAGTCGCTCAGGATCTTGTCCCACACGTCCGCCGGGGCCGGCACGAGGTAGGGCGCCACCCACTCCCGCTCGGCGGCGAGCCACCAGAGAAACACGATGGCCGCGAGCACGAGCGCCGGCCGCCACAGTGCCTCGCCGAACCGGAGCAGCCGGCCACCGAGGTCGAGCCGCCGCCCGGGTGTGTCCCGGTCGGACTCGCCCGCCGCGGCCGGGGTTTCCTTCGAGGACACCATGCTGGACACCTGCGCCGCCGCCTTCGCCGAGTGGACCGCGTTCGCCCGGCCGGTACCTCTCGACGCGCCGGGCAAGCGCTTTCCTCAGCAGACTAGGTGGCGACGCCCGGCCGAGGCAAGGGCTTTCCTGGGATCGGCCGGTTGCGCGGCGCGGCCGGATTCGCCCGGGCTTGCCTCGACGACATGGCCCGCGAGTGGGACGCCATGCCGAGGCCGAGCGGAACGCAGGGCAGGCTCGAACTCACCGGCCGGCACCGGCGCCGGTGGCCAGACGACTGGGACAGGCACGAATCGCCGCGGCGGAAAGGCGGCCGCTCCGCCCGCGGCGATCGAGCGGCGCCAGGGACACAGTCCGGGCCGACCTCCGCGAACCGGCGGCAGAGGGCGTTCAGGGCACGTAGGTGTTGAGCAGGCCGCACATGCCGAGCCGGCCTTCCTCGGTCGGCCGCGGCCGGGCCGTGACGTGGGCGTCGCGCAGGTGGGTCGCGTCGCCGCGGGACAGCGCATCCAGCTGGACGCCCGTGGCCTGGGCGGCACGCAGGGCGCCGTCCTCCCAGCGGGTGCGCCACTGGTCCAGCAGCGGGCGCTTGAGCGTGGCGGCGGCGTCGTAGAAGGGGATCAGCGCGCGGCCGCCGTCTCGCTGGACGGCCGCGCGGAGCGTCTGGAAGCCCTCGATCGCGAGGTCGCGGCGCCGGTAGGCCGTGGCGATGTCGGTGCCGGGGGCGCCGCCGCCGGGCAGGTCGGCGGCCGCCGCGTACCGGTCGGGGTCGGTGAGGATCTCCGGCGGGAACGTCAGCACGGCGTCGCCGGCCTCGGGGAGGCCGGAGTTGCTCATGACCACGACGATGTCGAGGTCGCCGTGGTTGATCAGCCGGTGGACGGTGCCCGGGGTGAACCAGAGGACCGCGCCCGGGACCAGCTCGTGCTCGGCGTAGCCCTGGGCGGACAGCGTCTGGACGGCCCCGCGGCCGCCGGTGACGATGTAGCCCTCGGTGCAGCACAGGTGCAGGTGCGGGGTGCCGCCGGGGAGCCCGTCGGGGGTCACCGTGTCGTAGACGCAGAGCCGCGAGATGCCGACGCCGCCGGGTAGTGGATCACGCATCGGCGTGCCTCCAGGCACAGGGAAAGGGCTTTCCTTGTAACCTGACGCTAGGCCCGCGTGAGCAGGGCGTCAATCGGCAGGAGGTGTCATGGCAACGCTCGCCGACGTCGCTCGCCGCGCGGGGGTCTCGGCTGCGACCGTGTCACGGATAGTGAACGGCAGTCCCAAGATAGTGTCCGACGAGCTGCGCGAGCGGGTGCTGCGCGCGGTGCAGGAGTTGCAGTACGTGCCCAACGCGCACGCGCAGCTCCTGGCGCGGTCGCACCGGACGACGGTGGGCGTGATCGTGCACGACGTGTCGGACCCGTACTTCGCGGAGATCACCCGTGGCCTGCAGCGGGTGGCGTCCTCGCAGGGCCGGCTGGTGATCATCTGCAACTCCTACCGCGACCCGGACCGGGAGCTGGAGTACGTGGAGCTGCTGCGGGCCCAGCAGGTCGAGGCGATCATCCTCGCCGGATCGGGTTACCACGATCAGGCGTTCACGAAGGCGCTGAACGCGAAGCTGGCGGCGTACATGGCGACGGGCGGGCGGGTGTCGGTGGTGGGCCGCCACAAGCTCGCGGGCGACGCGGTGATGCCGGCGAACGAGGAGGGCGGGTACCTGATCGGGTCGGCTGTCTTCGCGCTCGGTCACCGGCACGTCGGCGTGGTCGCCGCCCCGAAGCAGCTCACCACGACGACCGACCGGCTGGCCGGGCTGCGCCGCGCGGCCCGCGAGCAGCACCGCACGCTGCCGGCCCGCCGCATCGCGTACGCGTCCTTCGACCGCGACGGCGGCGCCGCGGCCACGTCGATGCTGCTCGACGCCGACCCCCGGCTGACCGCGATCGTGGCCCTGAACGACTCGATGGCGATCGGCGCGCTGGCGGTGCTGCGTGACCGGGGCCTGTCCGTGCCGGCCGACGTGTCGGTAGTGGGCTTCGACGACATGCCCATCGCCCGCGACGTGACCCCGGCCCTGACCACGGTCCGCCTACCCCTGGTGGAGATCGGCGCCCGCGCGATCGGCCTGGCGCTGGACGCCCACCACCCCGACCCACGCGTGGAAGAAGTCCCCGCCACCCTGATAACCCGCGAGTCCCTGGCCGCTCCGCGCGAGTGAGCCGTCAGATCGGCAAGGCCCGAACGCGCACGAAGTCCTCACCGAGCACGACGATCGCTCCCGCCTCGAGGCCATCGCGGACGTTGTCCAAATTGGCCAGAACCACGTCCGCGATGTCCTTGGCGCGACGCCCGACAAGCCGTCGCACGAGAATCACCGATGGTGTGACCGCGTGGTCGTGGGACAACAACGTGCCAAAGTCCGTGTCCGCGGAGATGAGCACTCGGCGCTCAGTACGCGCTCGTTCCATGACCTCGGGGTCGGGCGCCGACTGCATGCCGTAGTCGCGAAGGTGCACCGCGCCGAACCCGGCCTCGCTGAGGAGCACGGCAACCTGCGGCGACAGGTTGTTGTCGACGAGGAACTTCACGTCATGCGGTGTGCCGTAGCGGCAGTTCGCGCTCGCGCACCGCTTCGGCGGCATAGCGCAGCGACTCGGTGATGTCCTCGTGGGTGAGGTCCGGGAGGTCGGCGATGATCTCCTCGCCGGTCATGCCGTCCGCGAACATGGCGATCACGGTCGCGACGGGAATGCGGAATCCTCGGATGCAGGGCACGCCGCCCATCACATCCGGGTCCGTGGTGATCCGCTCGAACGTCACGCGGAAATTGTACGTGTATTCGCCATATTCGCCATATTCGCCGCGGGTTAGGCGGGGAGGATGGCGTACTGGCGGAGGCAGAGGTCTGGGTAGGTGACTGGGCCTCGGGGGCCGGGGACCTTGTCGATGTTGATGCCCGTTTCCGGGACGCCCAGCAGCTTCGCGCCGTCCAGCAGGCGGGTCGGGGCGTTCCAGAAGACGCCCGTTCCCCCGTAGGCGGCCATGAAGGAGTCCGCCGTGGACTGCGACGTCGTGACGATGCACGCGGCCAGGCCCGACGTCTCCTCGTTCGCCACCCGGGCCGCCTCGGCGGCGGACGGCACCGGCAGCACGGTCACCGTCGCCTCATGGGTGGCGTCAAGGGCCCACTCGTAGCCGATCGGGTGGTCGTGCGGGGGCAGCGACAGCCGAATGTCCAGTTCGGACACCGCGGCCTCCACCAGCGGGAGCGCCGAGTCGTACACCGCCGAGTGGATCAGCAGCAGGTTCAACCGGTTGCAGACACCCAGCCGGTCGAGGCTGCGGCGGATGACGTCCACGCCGAGCGCCAGGTCGGCCTCCTCGTCGAGGTACAGCACGCCACCACCATCGGCATGCGCGAGCGTCCGCACGCCGTGCTTCGCCGCCTCCAGCGCCAGCTCCCGCGTCGAGTCGCCGCTGCCCCGCAGGATCACCAGCGGCACCAGCGTCGCCATCCGGACCAGGGCGGCGGCAGCCGCGCGGTCCGCGGACGGCACGAGCTGGATCGCCGCGGGGTCCAAGTCCACAGAGGACAGTGCGGGCGCCACGACCGAGCGCACCAGCTCCGTCGCGGAGCGCAGCGCGGCCGAACCGGTGCGCAGCACGCCGGCGTTGCGCGACTTGATCAGCTGGGACGCCACGTCGACCGTCACGTTCGGCCGGGCCTCGTAGTTCGCGCCGATCACGCCCACCGGACGCCGACGCTCGAACAGCCGCATGCCGTCGGGCAGCTCGCCGAGCGGGACGGACCGCGCCGGGTGCGGCGCCGACGCCAGCAGCTCCAGCGACGCGGCCATCGACGTCAGCCGCTCCTCGGTCAGCCGCAGGCGGTCGAGCAGCCCGGCGCTCGTGCCGGCCTCGGACGCGGCGGCGACGTCGGCCTCGTTCGCGGCGAGGATCGCCGGGCGGGCCGAGGTGAGGTAGCCGGCCATCGCGGCGATCGCACCGTCGACGGTCTCGTCGGACGCGGCCGCGAGCGCGGGCGCGGCGGCGTGCGCGGCCTCAGCGCACGCGGCGACCGTGGAGGGAGTGACATCCAGCACCGACATGCCTACCAGTCTGCCTCACAGCACGAGCCAACCGACCGAGAGCACCAGGCAGCCAAGGTTGATCATCAGGAACGCGCCGACCCAGAACAGCCCGGGCGTGCGGGTCAGCCGGGCGAGCTGGTCGGCGTCGGAGTCGCGGGCCCGGCCCCGCCGGCGCAGCCGCTGGAGGTCGCCGACCGAGCGGATGCCGCCGAGCAGCAGGAACCACGTGATCAGGTGCGCGAACGGCGCCTGCACCTCGACCGGCGCCCACTTCGACACGACGAGCAGCACCCCACCGGTCACCAGCACCGAGAAGATCCCGAACACGTTGCGCACCACGAGCAGCACGCCGACCAGCAGCACCGCGCACGCCACCAGCAGCTCGGTCACCTTGCCACCCGCCAGCAGCGCGGCGAACCCGAGGCCGAGCAGCGACGGCGCGATGTAGCCGGCAAGGCCGGTGAACACCATGCCCGGCCCGTACGGCTTGCCCTTGCTGAGCGTGAGCCCGGACGTGTCCGAGTGCAGCCGGATGCCGGTCAGCCGCCGGCCGGCCAGCACGGCCACGATCGCGTGACCGGCCTCGTGCACGATCGTGATCACGTTGCGCGCCGGCCGCCACAGCCACGACAGCGCCACGACGACGAGCGCGAACCCGGCGGTGACCAGCACCATCAGCTCCGTGTCCCCGTCCAGGCTCACGAGCAGGTCCCTCCACACCGGCTCAGCTGATCACACTCCGGGTCTGATCGGTGTTACTTCACCGGCGCGCCGGCCACCGGCGGCTGCCACGAGAACGGCCGCGCGAGGGAGGCGAGGAACACCGACCGCGGCAGCGCGCGCAGCAGGGCGTTGCGCACGACCCGGGCCGGCGCCGGCACCAGGTGCGAGATCCGCCCGCCCTGCAGCGAGCGCTTCCACAGCGTCTGGGTCCGCGGACGGCGCAGCTCGTCGTAGCGGCGCAGCGCCGCGGCGAGGTCCGGGCCCTCGGCGAGGATCGCCAGGGTCGCCGCGTCCTCCAGGGCCTGGCAGCCGCCCTGGCCGAGGTTCGGCGTCATCGCGTGCGCGGCGTCGCCGAGCAGGGCGACCGGGCCGCGGACGTAGGCCGGCAGGCGGGGCAGGTAGTAGATGTCGTTGCGCAGCACGTGTTCCGGTTCGGCCGCCGCCAGCACGGCCGGGATCGGGTCGCACCAGCCGCGGAACCGCTCGCGCAGCTCCGCGAGGCCGCCGTGCCCGCCGGGTGGCACGGTGGCCGTCGCGTAGCAGTAGATCCGCTCGCCCGGCATCGGGAACATGCCGAACACCCCGCCCGGCCCCCACGTCTCCGCCCACGACCGTGCGGTCAGCCCCGCCGGCCGCGGCATGACGAGCCGCCACGCGGTGTGCCCGGCGTACACCGGCGTGACTGCCGGCCACAGCGACTCGCGGACCACGCTGCGGACCCCGTCGGCCCCCACGACGAGGTCCGCGACGAGCTCGCCGCCGTCGTGGCCGACCACCGCTCGCGGCCCGTCGAGGCGGACCCCGCGTACCGCCACGCCGGGCAGCCGGCACTCCGCCGGCACCCCCGCGAGCAGGGCGTCCAGCAGCTCGGCGCGGTGCGCGACCACGGCCGAGCCCGTGTGCCGCGTGGCGTGGGCGGAGTCGTCCATCCGCACGATCCACCGCCCGCGCCAGTCGCGCAGTCCCCCGGCCACGCCGATCCGGTCCGTCCCCACGCCGGTCACCCCGACGGCCGCGAGTGCCCGGAAGGCGTTGGGCCACAACGAGATGCCGGCGCCCACCTCGGTGAACTCCGCCGCGCGCTCCAGCACGCGCACGGTCCAGCCGCGCCGGTGCAACCCGGCCGCGACGGCCAGCCCGCCGATCCCCCCGCCGACGATCACCGCGGTCCGCTCGCCCATCACCCCTCCTCTACAGCTGTAGTGGACTCTACACCCGTAGAGTGAGGTGGTGGCAAGCGACCGACGCACGCTCATCGCCGATGCGACCATCGCCACGATCGCGCGCGACGGCATGCGCGGGCTGACCCACCGCGCGGTGGACAAGGCGGCCGGCCTGCCGGAGGGCTCGACGTCGTACTACTTCCGTACCCGCGAGGCGCTGCTGTTCGCGGCGCTCGCGCGGATGGCCGAGCTGGACACGGCGGACATCGGCGAGCTGCCGGATGCCGGCGGCCTCGCCGACCTCGACCGGCTGACCACGCTGCTCGCCACGGTCCTGCGGCGCTGGCTGACCACCGGCCGGGATCGCACGCTCGCGCGCTACGAGCTGAGCCTGGAGTCGACGCGGCGGCCGGGGCTGCGCGCGAAGATGACCGAGTACGGGTCGGGTTTCCGGGCGCTGAACGAGACGATGCTGGCCGCGGCGGGGGTGCGCGAGGCGCGGCGGCGTGCGCACGCGCTGGTCAGCTTCATCGACGGGGTGCTGTTCCACCAGGTCGCGGACGTCGGCGCGGGCGGGCTGTCCGACGCCGACCTCGAGGCGACGTGCCGCGACATGCTGGCGATGGCCCTGCGCTGACGCCTAGCGTCTGCGGTGTGGACGCCTATGAGCACATCGAGTACGCGGTCGCCGACAAGATCGCGACGATCACCCTGAACCGGCCGCAGGCACGCAACGGGTACACCGTCCGGATGGCCGACGAGCTCGCGGACGCCTTCGACCGGGCCGACCGCGACGACGGCGTGCGGGTGGCCGTGCTGACCGGCGCGGGGCCGGACTTCACGGTCGGCGCGGACCTGTCGGGTGGCGGGCTGGACGTGTCGGCCGAGGCCAGGGACGCGTGGGACGAGCCCGCCGGGCGGTGCTCGATGCGGATCTTCGCGATGAACAAGCCGGTGATCGCGGCGTTGCGGGGCGCGGCCGTGGGCGCCGGGTCGACGATCATCCTGCCCGCGGACTTCCGGCTGGCGTCGACGGATTCGCGGTTCGGGTTCGTGTTCTCCCGGCGCGGGCTGTACCCGGAGGGCGCGTCGACGTGGTTCCTGCCGCGGCTCGTGGGCATGGGCCGGGCGCTGGACTGGATGGTGAGCGGCCGGGTGTTCGGCGCGGACGAGGCGCTCGCGGCGGGGCTGGTGACGTCGCTGCACGAGCCGGACGAGGTGCTCGCGGCGGCGTACGACCTGGCGCGCGAGCTGATCGTGACGACCGCGCCGGTGTCGGTGGCGGTCACGCGGCAGCTGCTGTACCGGATGAGCCCGCTGGAGTCGCCGTTCCCCGTGCAGCGCCTGGACTCGAAGCTGATCGCGAGCTGCGTCACGAGCCCGGACGCGGCCGAAGGGGTGCTCTCGTTCCTGCAGCGCCGCGACCCGGAGTGGTCGGGCAAGCCGAGCAAGGACCTCCCCGACTTCCTCCCCTGGCACCAGTCCGACTGACCTCGCGAGTCCCCCGTTCCAGACCGCGTGTCCCCCGTTCCAGACCGCGAGTTCCCCGTTCCAGACCGCGAGTCCCCCGTCCGGAACGGGGGACACGGGTACGAGAACGGGGGACACGCGAGCCAGAACGGGGGACTCGCGGGTTTGGAACGGGGGACTCGCGGGGTTAGGGCTCCAGGATCTCTTCGGTGGGGGTCTTGTCGTACAGGCTGTCGATCTCGTGGGCGTACTTCTCCGCGATGGGCTTGCGGCGCAGCTTCATCGTCGGGGTCAGCTCGTCGCCGCCCGGTTCCCAGGTGGCCGGGAGCAGGCGGATGCGCTTGAGCTGCTCGACGCGCGCGAGCTTCTCGTTGCCCGCCTTGACCCCGGCGAGCACCGCGGCGCGGACGTCCGGGTTCGCGATCAGCTCCGCCGGGGACGACGACGCGATCCCCTCCCGCGCGGCGAACGCGGCCGCCGCGTCCGGGTCGAGGACGGCCAGCGCCGTGATGTAGGGCCGGTCGTCACCGATCGCGACCACCTGGCCGATGAGCGACGTGGTCGCCTTGATCGCGTTCTCGATGTTGGTCGGCGACATGTTCTTGCCGGCCGCGGAGATGATCAGCTCCTTCTTGCGGTCGACGATCGTCACGAAGCCGTCCTCGTCGATCTCCGCGATGTCGCCGGTGCGCAGCCAGCCGTCCGGGTCGAAGGTCTCCGCGGTCTTCTCCGGGTCGTTGCGGTACCCGCGCATCACGGTCGGGCCGCGGGTGAGCAGCTCACCGTCCTCGGCCAGCTTGACCTCCATGCCGGGGAACGCCCGACCGACCGAACCGAGCTTGGTGTGGCCCGGCGTGTTCGCGGTCGTGGCGCCGCCCGTCTCGGACATGCCCCACACCTCGTAGATGCGGATCCCCAGGCCCCAGAAGAACTCCAGGATGTCCGGCGAGATGGCCGAGGCGCCCGACGCCGGCCCGCGGCACTCGTCCAGCCCGAGCTTCACGCGCAGCTTGGACAGCACGAGCTTGTCCGCGAGCCGGTGCTCGAAGGCGAGCATCGCGGGAAGCGGCCGGCCCGCCAGCTCCGCCCGCGCCGCGCGGACGCCGGCCCCGATCGCCCACTGCGCGATCCGCTTCTTGGCACCCGTCTCCGCGGCGAGGCCCGCGTCGATGGCGGCCTTGATCTTCTGCCACACCCGCGGCACGGCGAACAGCGAGTGCGGGCGGACGTCGGCCAGCCCCTCGGCGAGCTTGGTCAGGTCGGCGATGCAGGTGATCTGGATGCCGAACAAGATCGCGAAGTACTGCGCGGTGACCCGGTCGGCGATGTGCGCGGCCGGCAGGTACGAGACGCCCCGGTCCCCCGGCGACACGGCGAACACCGTCCGCGCCGCATCGGTCTGGGCGATCAGGTTGGCGTGCGTGAGCTCCACGCCCTTCGGCGGACCGGTGGTCCCGGAGGTGTAGATGATCGTGGCGAGGTCGCTCGACTCGATCGCGCGCCACGCGGCCTCGAAGTCGAAGTCCGGCGCGCCGCGGGACTCGAGCTCCTCGAGGGACATCGCGCCCTCGGCCGGCCCGTCCACGCACACGATGTGCTCGACCGACGCCGACACCTCGCGGATGCGCGGCAGGAACCGCTCGTCGCAGAACACGACCTTGTTGCCCGCGTTGGCGAACAGGTACTCGATCTGCTCGGGCGCGGAGGTGTTGTAGATCGAGAACGGCGTGGCGCCCAGATGCAGCACGCCCGCGTCGACCAGATGGAACTCGGGCCGGTTGGTGAGCATCAGGCAGACGGTGTCGCCCCGACCGACACCGAGGGCGGCGAGCCCGGCGGCGATCTTGCGAACCCGTTGGTCCCACTGGCGCCAGGTGACGGTCATCCCGTCGCCAGGCGTTCGCAGCACCACCGCGTCCGGGGTCTTCGCGACGAAGTCCTGGAAGGCCGCGCAGAGGGTGGGGAAGGACAGAGCCGGGGAATTCTTCATATGACGCTCCGGGAACAGGGCGTTTGCGACATTCGGACGCTACCCCTGTTGTTGGCAAGCGATCAACAACCGTCGCACCATCGATACGGAGCGTCAGGCCGCGCGGTCCGGGCGGGTGAGCGTGCGGAAGCCCTGGTCGAGGTACACCAGCGGCTCGTGCGGGCCGGTGCGGGCGCGGACGACCTCGCCGAGCAGCAGCACGTGGTCCCCGGCCGGCACGGCGTTGACCGGCCGGCACTCGAGCCGCACGGCGACGTCGGTGAGCAGCGGGACGTCCTCGTAGCCGGACTCGACGGCCATCCCGTCGAAGTCGTCCGCGGCCCCGTGGGCGAACCGCTCGGCGAGCTCCTCCTGGCCGGTGCGCAGCACATGCACGGCGTACGCGTCGGCGGCGGTGAACACCGGCCGGCAGCGCGCGTCCCGCGGCAGGGACACGGAGATGAGCGGCGGCCGCTCGGCGACCTGGCTGACCGAGCTCGCGGTGAACCCCCACCACCAGCCGTCCCGGTCGGCGGTCGTGACGACGGCCATCCCGGTTGGCCAGTGGGCCATCGCGGCGCGGACCGAGCACGGGTAGACCGTTGCGGTTCTGATCATCACGCCACCGCCCTGCCGGGCGGCGCGGCCCGGTGGCTCGCTTCGCCGGGGAGGCGATCGGGCAGGTACAGGTGCGTGGCGCCGGTCCAGTCGGCCGCGCGCACGGCGGCGGCCGGGTCGGGGTTGCCGAACAGCACCTGGGTGGCGCCGGCGGCGAGGCCCGCGCCGAGGTGGTCGGGGCGGTAGGCCGGGGTCGCGTTGAGCACGACGGACCGCGCGCCGAGCCCGTCGGCGTCCGCGACGGCGTACGCGCGGGTCTTGACCTCGTGGTGGGTGAGCACGCGTTCGCCGGTCAGCACGGCCGGCTCGTGCTCGGCGCGGTCGCGCGGTTCGACGAGCAGGCCACCGCGGCCCGCGAGCTCGGCGCAGGTGAGCCGGCCGGCGGCGGGCTCGTCGAGCAGCACCACCTGCTCGAGGCCGGCATGCCCGGCGAGCACGGGACGGACCCGTTCGTACATGGCCCGCGCGAGCACGACGGCGCACGGCTGGACGGTGTCGAGCACGCGGGCGAACGTCGCGGCCGGCATCCGCGGGTTGACCGGGGCCGCGACGTTCCCGCTGCGCAGCACGGCGTGCAGCGCGACCGGGAAGCCCACGCCGAGCACGGCGGAGACCACGACCGGCAGGCCGTCGCCGCCGAGCCACTGGCGCAAGCCGAACGCGAGCCGGGAGATGTCGCGGTCGAGCTCGGCGAAGGTCACGGTGCGGTCGCCGACCTGTAGTGCGACCCGGTCCGGCCAGGCCGCCGCCGCGAGCCGGGGCAGCACGTCGGCCGAACCGACCGGCAGGTGGGCATGCGGGGAGCGCTTGCGTAACGGGATGGTCATCGCGAGATCACGTCCTCCACGCCGTCACGGACGGTCGGCATGGGGAACCACATGTCGTCTTCGCCGTGCTCGGCGGTGTGGCGCAGCTCGTCGAGCATGCCGATGCTGCGGCGTTCGATCGCGTCATCCAGGCGCCGTGCGGTGGCGGGGTCGTCGTCGCCGGCGACGGTGAAGTAGTGGTCGAGCGCCACGAGCGTGTCCGCGCCCTTCGGGGCGACGAGCCAGAGCCCGCCGAGCGAGGCGAACGGGTGCGCGGCGCGCTCCTGGCGGAACCGGAGCTGCAGGCGTTTCGGATTGAGCTCGCGGACGCAGACCCAGCTCCCCCGCCGGTCGCCGAACGTGCCCCAGAAGCGGACGCGGTCGGCGCCACCGCTCCAGCCGACGTGCTCGACGGAGACGACGGAGTCGAACATCCGCGGCCAGTGGTCGACGTTCGCGATGAGCTGGTAGACGTGCTGCGGCGGCGCGGCCACCCTGATCGTGTGCCGGGCCGTCCGGATTCGCGGCTGTGCCAAGGTCGTCGCCCCCTTCGGTCGGTGAGCGCCTGCTGTGAGTTTCCGCACCCGTCCTGGAGGGGCGGTCGAATCGAGGTCGACGCCCGTCCCGGGGACCTGGCTCGCGCACGCCTCGAGCCGGGCTCCAGGCGCCGGTCGCATGCTGGGGTTTTCCGCGCCACGGTGCGCTTTCCGCGCCGGTGAGAGGAGGACCGCATGCCACACCACGGACTGCACGCGGTGCCACCACCGCGCGCCCCGGCTGTGCTGACGGTCGACGCTGGCTCCACCGGCGCTCTGTCGGGACGCTTCCTGACGCTGATGGTGCGCCCACGACCGGCCGCCGCGCCGACCCGCGCACCGGAGTCCGAAGTGGACGATCTGCCGGCCGCTAGCTGACCAACCAGGTGTCGATGCCGCCCAGCAGGACCTGCAGGTTGGGCGGTGTGACTTCGGGGGCGTTGGCGACCAGGGCTGCGTCGTCGTGGGTGTCGGCCGCTAGTTGACCAACCAGGTGTCGTTGCCGTTGAGCAGGGCCTGGAGGTTGGGTGGTGTGGTTTCGGTGGCGTTGGTGACTTGGGCTCGGGCGGCGTCGTCGTAGGTGGGGCGGGTGGTGTTGCGGTAGATGCCGGTGACGACGTGGCCGAGGTCTTGGGTGGAGAGGCGGGAGAGGGCGAAGGCGTAGGAGGGGTCGTCGAGGGTGGCGTCGTGGGTGACGATTTCGTCGGTGGTGACGTCGGCGGTTTTGGTGATGTCCAGGCCGTAGTCGGTGCGGATGACGGCGTGGTCGCCGTCGGTGCCGAACACGATGGGTTGCCCATCCACGAGGGGGATGAGGCGTTGTTCTTTCTGGCCGGGTTCCTTGAACACGTCGAAGGCGCCGTCGTTGAAGATGGGGCAGTTCTGGTAGATCTCCACCAGTGCTGATCCGCGATGTGCGGCGGCGGCGGTGAGGATGTCGGTGAGCTGGGCGCGGTCGTTGTCCAACGTGCGGGCCACGAAGCTGGCTTCGGCGCCGAGGGCGAGGGAGAGGGGGTTGAAGGGGTGGTCCAGTGAGCCCATCGGGGTGGACTTGGTCAGCTTGCCCTCTTCGCTGGTCGGGGAGTACTGGCCCTTGGTCAGCCCGTAGATCCGGTTGTTGAACAACAAGATCTTCAGGTTCACGTTCCGCCGCAACGCGTGGATCAGGTGGTTCCCACCGATCGACAACGCATCCCCGTCCCCGGTCACCACCCACACCGACAAGTCCGGGCGGGTCACCGCCAACCCGGTCGCGATCGCCGGGGCACGACCATGGATCGAATGCATCCCGTAGGTGTTCATGTAATACGGAAACCGCGACGAACACCCGATACCGGAGACGAACACGATGTTCTCCCGCCGCAACCCCAACGACGGCAGGAACGACTGCATCGCGTTCAACACCACATAGTCACCACACCCCGGACACCACCGCACCTCCTGATCCGACTTGAAGTCCTTCGCCGTCAGCTTCAGCTCGATGGTCACTAGGCAGCCTCCGCGAGCCACGTACCGGTCTCGCCGAGGTGCTCCGCCAGCACCTCGACGAGCTCGTCCTCCGCGAACGGCAGGCCGGCGACCTTCGTGTACGGGACCGCGTCCACGAGGTAGCGCGCCCGCAGCAGCGCCGACAGCTGCCCCAGGTTCATCTCGGGCACCACGACCCGCTCGTATGCGCCCAGCACCGCGTCCAGGTTGGCGGGGAACGGGTTCAGGTGCCGCAGCTGCGCGTGCGCCACGCGGTACCCCCGACCGCGCAGCGTCCGGCACGCGGCCCCGATCGGCCCGTACGTCGAGCCCCAGCCCACCACCAGCACGTCCGCCGTCCCCGACGGGTCGTCGACCACCACGTCCGGCACCTCGATACCGTCCACTTTGGCCTGTCGCAGGCGGACCATGCGGTCGTGGTTGGCCGGGTCGTAGGAGATGTCGCCCCGCCCGTCGGCCTTCTCCAACCCGCCGATCCGGTGCTGCAAACCGGGAGTGCCCGGCACCGCCCAGTCCCGCGCGAGCGTCCGCGGGTCGCGCCGGTAGGGCCAGTGCTCGCCGCTCCCGTCGGGCGCGTTCGGCTCGGTCGCGAACGCCACGGTGAGGTCCGGCAGCTCGTCGACGTCCGGGACCAGCCACGGCTCCGCGCCGTTGGCCAGCGCGCTGTCGGACAGCAGCAGCACGGGCGTGCGGTACCTCAGCGCGATCCGCGCCGCGTCGAGGGCGGCGTGGAAGCAGTCCCCCGGCGACATCGGGGCGAGCACCGGCACGGGCGACTCGCCGTTGCGCCCGTACATCGCCTGCAGCAGGTCCGCCTGCTCGGTCTTCGTCGGCAGCCCGGTCGACGGCCCGCCCCGCTGCACGTCGATGATCACCAGCGGCAGCTCGGTCATCACCGCGAGCCCGATCGTCTCGGCCTTCAGGGCGAGGCCCGGCCCGGACGTCGTGGTGACGCCGAGCGCGCCGCCGTACGCGGCCCCCAGCGCCGCCCCGATGCCGGCGATCTCGTCCTCGGCCTGCATCGTCGTGATGTTGAAGTTCTTGTGCTTGGCCAGCTCGTGCAGGATGTCCGACGCCGGCGTGATCGGGTAGCTGCCCAGGAACACCGGCAGGCCGGAACACTGCCCCGCGGCGACGATCCCGTACGCCAGCGCGGTGTTCCCGGTGATCTGCCGGTACCGGCCGGGCGGGAAGTCACGCGCCGGCGCCACCTCGAACGTCGTGGCGAACGCCTCGGTCGTCTCGCCGTAGTTCCAGCCCGCGCGCAACGCCAGCACGTTCGCCTCGGCGATGTCGGGCTTGCGGGCGAACTTCTCCCGCAGGAACCGCTCGGTGCCCTCGGTCGGCCGGTGGTACATCCACGACAGCAGGCCCAGCGCGAACATGTTCTTCGACCGCTCGGCGTCCTTCTTGGACAGACCGGTCTCCGCGAGCGCGCCCCGGGTCAGCGTGGCCATGGCGACCGGGTGCACCTGGAAGGCGGCCAGCGAGCCGTCCTCCAGCGGGTTGGCCCCGTAGCCGACCTTCGTGAGGTTGCGCCTGGTGAACTCGTCGGTGTTCACGATGACCGTGCCGCCCGCTCGCAGGTCGCCGACGTTCGCCTTCAGTGCCGCCGGGTTCATGGCCACCAGCACGTCCGGCCGGTCGCCCGGCGTGCGGATGTCGTAGTCGGCGAAGTGCAGCTGGAACGACGACACCCCGGGCAGCGTGCCCGCGGGCGCGCGGATCTCGGCCGGGTAGTTCGGCAGCGTCGCGAGGTCGTTGCCGAACGCCGCCGCCTCCGAGGTGAACCGGTCCCCGGTCAGCTGCATGCCGTCGCCGGAGTCACCGGCGAACCGGATCACCACGCGGTCGAGCCGAACCGGCGAGGTTGCGGGGCGCGGGTCGGTGGTCACCGGGCCAGTGTGAGCAGCCCGGACCGTGAGGCGGACGAGGCTCGCTGGACTGCGTTACTTGCCCCGCTTGACCGACTCCAGCAGCATCTGCGACACGTCGCGGACCTGGACGTCGGTGCCCTTGTCCTCGCTCTGCCGCTGGACCAGGCCGTCGGTGATCATGACGCGGCAGAACGGGCAGCCGGTCACTACCTCCTTGGCGTTGGTGTCCAGCGCCTCGTCGACGCGCTCCAGGTTGATCCGCTTGCCGATGTTCTCTTCCATCCACATCCGCGCGCCACCCGCGCCACAGCACAGGGACCGGTCCGCGTGCCGCGGCATCTCGGTGAGCGTGGCGCCCGTGGCGCCGACCAGATCGCGCGGCGGCTCGTAGACCTTGTTGTGCCGTCCCAGGTAGCACGGGTCGTGGTAGGTCACGGGCGTACCGCCGTCGGCCGGCTTCACCGGGGTCAGCTTGCCGTCGCGCACCAGCCGGTTCAGCACCTGCGTGTGGTGCATGACCTCCCAGTGCCCGTTGGTGCCCTCGAAGCTGGGGATCATGCCCTCCAGCTGCGGGTACTCGCGGGCGAGCGTGTTCATGCAGTGCGGGCAAGTCGTGATGATCTTGCGTTTGGCCGGCTCGCGGCCCTCGAACACGGTGTTCAGCATCTCCGCGGTCTGCTGGGCCATCATCTGGAACAGGAACTCGTTGCCCGAGCGGCGCGCCGGGTCGCCGGTGCAGGACTCCTCGTTGCCGAGCACCACGAACTTGACGCCCGCGATGTGCAGCAGCTCCGCGGTGGCGCGCACGGTCTTCTTGGCGTTGTCGTCGAACGAGCCGGCGCAGCCGATCCAGTACAGGTACTCGACGTCGGCCGCCAGCTCGCCGTCGTACACCGGGACCTCGAAGTCCAGGTCCTTCGCCCAGTCCATCCGCGCGGAGTTGTTCTGGCCCCAGGGGTTGCCCTTGTTCTCCAGGTTGCGGAACAGGGTGCCGAGCTCGGACGGGAACGCCGACTCGATCATGACCTGGTAGCGGCGCATGTCGACGATGTGGTCGACGTGCTCGATGTCCACCGGGCACTGCTCGACGCACGCGCCGCAGGTGGTGCAGGACCACAGCACGTCCGGGTCGATGACGCCGCCGGCCTCGGCGGTGCCGACGAGCGGACGGACCGCCTGCTCGGGGCCGGTGCCGGGCACCCGGCCGAAGCCGGACTCCGGCACGTGGTGGCCGTTCGCCCCCGCCAGCGCCAGCACGTCGACGTCGCTGTGGTCGGGCATCTCCTGGCCGCCGATGAGGTAGGGCGCCTTCGCGAACAGGTGGTCGCGCAGGTCCATGATCACGAGCTTGGGCGACAGCGGCTTGCCCGTGTTCCAGGCGGGGCACTGGCTCTGGCAGCGCCCGCACTCGGTGCACGTGGCGAAGTCGAGCATGCCCTTCCACGTGAAGTCCTCGACCTTGCCGCGCCCGAAGACGTCGTCGTCGTCGGGGTCCTCGAAGTCGATCGGCTTGCCGTGCGACTCCATCGGCCGCAGCGGGCCGAGGCCGTCGGGCAGCCGCTTGGTCGAGACGTTGATCGGCGCGATGAAGATGTGCAGGTGCTTGGAGTACAGCACGATGATCAGGAACGACAGCATGACGCCGATGTGCAGCAGCAGCCCGACCGACTCCAGCCACTCGGTCGGCGTGTGTCCCAGCGGTTCCAGCAGGTCACCGATGCCGAGCGAGACGAACGCGCCGGAGTCGTACGGGAACGTTCCGAGCGCGGCGGAGGCGCCGCGGAACAGGAACATCGTCCACACGACGTTGAAGATCATGAACAGGATCAGCCACGCGCCGCCGGTGTGCGAGCCGTAGAAGCGGGACGCGCGCTGGCGGCGCTCGGGCGCCTGCCGCAGGCGGATGATCGCGAACGCGGCGAGCGACACGAGCACCATCACCGCGATGAAGTCCTGCACGAAGCCGAGCACGGCCCACTGGCCGATCCACGGGATGTGGAAGTCGGGGTCGAAGAGCGCGCCGTACGCCTCGAGGTAGACCGACGCGAGGATGACGAAGCCCCAGAACGTGAACGCGTGGGCGGCGCCCGGGATGGACCACTTGAGGAGCTTGCGCTGCCCGAAGACCTCCTTGACCTGCGCCCAGAGCCGGGAGCCGAGGTGGTCGAAGCGGTCCACCGGCTGCCCCGAATGGATCAGGTCGGACAGGAACTTGGCCCGACGCCCGGCGACCGCCAGCACCCCGAGGGTGATCAGCACACCGAGAATCATTCGAACGACCACGAGCGCCTCCGCATCCGGCGACCTTGACGGCGTCAGCCTTGCTTATTACTCGCCAGTATTTCGGATGTCGGCGCACGGCGCGCAACGGGGTTGTGATGCGTGCCGCTCCCGGGCTTGACCGGTCAGGTACGAATGCCGGCTGGTTCGTCCTGGCGTTTCTGCATGGCGTAGGCGAGCAGGCCGGCGGGCAGGAAGCAGATCAGCCCGTAGACGGCGGCGGGCACGGCCATCTCGGCGCTGTCGAGCAGGGCGGGGCTGAGCGCGATGGTGATCGCGAGCGTGCTGTTGTGGATCCCGATCTCGAAGCTCGCGGCGACGGCCTGACCACGGGGCACGCGCGCCAGGCGGGGTAGCGCGTAGCCGATCGCGAGGCTCAGCATGGCGAGCAGCAGCGTGAGCAGCCCGACCTGCTGCAGGTAGCCGCCGACGTTGCCGCGCTCCTGGAACACGGCGACCGCGATGACCGAGAAGAGCACGACGATCGAGCCGATCTTCACCGGATTGTGCATCGATTTCGCCCACCCGGGCGCCTGGCGCCGGATCACCATCCCGATGGCCACCGGCACGAGCACGATCGCGAAGACCTGGAGCAGCTTGGCCGGCTGCAGCCCGATCGCGTCCTCGCCGTCCATGAACCCCGCCAGCGAGACGTTGACGACGAACGGCAATGTGACCACGGCGAGGACGGAGTTGATCGCGGTGAGCGTGATGTTGAGCGCGACGTCCCCGCGGGCGAGGTGGCTGAAGAGGTTGGCGGTCGTCCCACCCGGCGACGCGGCGAGCAGCATCATCCCGACGGCCAGCGCCGGCGCGAGATCGAACAGGAGCACGAGCCCCAGGCAGAGCGCCGGGATGAGCAGGATCTGACACCCGAGCGCGACGGCCGCCGCACGGGGATAGCGAACCACCCGCACGAAGTCGGCCACGGTGAGCGAGAGCCCCAGGCCGAGCATGACCACCGCGAGCGCGACGGGCAGGAACACGGTGGTCGCAGTCGAGGAGTTCATAGGCCGAGACACAAGCAAGAACCGGACAAATTCACAATCCGCCGAACGCCGGTCACGGGAGCTACCGGCGGGACCGGACCAGTGCCTCGATCCCGTCGAGGATCCGGGCCAGGCCGAACTCGAACCCGTGCTCGGGGTCGTAGGCCGACTGGTTGGCCTCCCCCGCGGCCGCCCCCACCCGGGCCGCCAACGGGTACCGGGACGCGTCGAAGACCTTCGCCAGCAAGGGACCGTACGTGTCCCACCATTCCGCGTCCGTCATGCCCGTGTCGCGCTCGGAGCCCGCCGCATCGACGGCCGTGCGAGCGGCGCCCTGGACGTACACCGACACCATGCTGACCACCGAGTCCATCTCCAGGTCGGTCAGGCCGATGCCGTCCACCGCGCGCAGGTCCCGGTCGTACGCGGCGATGCTGTTCGGGCCCAGCGGGGGCCGGGCCATCGCCATGACCTGCAGCATCCACGGATGGCGCCGGTAGAGCTCCCAGGCCGTCCGCGCGATCGCCGCGAGCCGGGCCCGCCAGCCGTCCCCCGGGACCTCCGCCGAGGCCGGGCCGCACGCGGCGTCGTACATGACGTCGATCAGGTCCGCCTTCGACGGCACGTACGTGTACAGCGACATCGTCCCCACGCCCAGCCGCTCCGCGACCCGCCGCATGGACAGCGCCGCCAGCCCCTCCGTGTCCGCCAGGTCGATCGCCGCCGCGACGATCCGGTCCACGGTCAGGCCCGGCTTCGGGCCCCGGCCGCGTGCCGGCGCCGCGTCGTCGCGCCAGAGCAGCGCCATGCCGCGGACCGGGTCGCCGCGGCCGCCGTAGTGCTTGCCGTCGCCGGCACTGGATTTCTTCGCCATCGTGGCTAACATCCTAGGCTCTCCGTACGACGTACGATATTGTGCAAGCATTCCGTACGATGTACGACGTAAGGGGACCGTCAGTGATCACCACCGAAGGGTTGCGCAAGCGGTTCGGCGACCGGACCGCCCTCGACGGCGTCGACCTGTCCGTCGCCGCGGGCACGGTCTGCGGGCTGCTCGGCCCGAACGGGGCGGGCAAGACCACCGCCCTGCGGATCCTCACCACCCTGCTCCGCGCGGACGGCGGCCGCGCGGAGGTCGCGGGCATCGACGTGGCCCGCCGGCCGGACCGGGTGCGCGCCGCCATCGGGCTCGTCGGCCAGCAGACGGCGGTCGACGAGGCCCTGTCCGCACGCCAGAACCTCGAGCTGTTCGGCCGCCTCTACCACCTCGGCAAGGCCGCGGCCCGCGCCCGGACCGACGAGCTCCTCGCCCGGTTCGCCCTCGCCGACACCGGCACCAAGGCCGTCCGCCTGTTCTCCGGCGGCATGCGCCGCCGCCTGGACCTCGCGGCGAGCTTCATCCTCTCGCCGCCGGTGCTGTTCCTCGACGAACCGACCACCGGCCTGGATCCGCGGGGCCGCAACGAGGTCTGGGCCGCGGTCCGCGCCCTCGTCGCCGACGGCACCACGGTCCTGCTCACCACGCAGTACCTCGACGAGGCCGACCAGCTCGCCGACCGGATCTCGGTGCTCGACCACGGCCGGGTCGTCGCCGAGGGCACCCCGGCCGAGCTGAAGTCCGGCCTCGGCGGCGACCGGCTCGACGTGGTCCTGCACGACGCGGCCGACCTCGAGCGCGCCGCCGCGATCATCGCCCGCGTGGCCGGCGCCGCGGCCGAGACCGACCCGGACGCACGCCGTGTGAGCGCCCCGGTCCTCGACCGGGTCGGCGCGCTCGCCGACACCGCCCGCGCACTGCGCGACGCGGACCTGTCCGTCGAGGACGTCGCCCTGCGCCGCCCCACCCTCGACGAGGTCTTCCTCCACCTGACTGGCCACGACACGCACGACGAGAACGACAAGGAAGAGGTGCCCGCATGACCTCCCTGCGCTGGGCCGTCGCGGACGGCGGGCAACTGGTCCGGCGGGACCTGCTGCACTGGGCTCGCCAGCCGGCGCCGGTGATCGTCGGCCTGCTGTTCCCCGTGCTGCTCGTCCTGATGTTCGGCTACCTGTTCGGCGGCGCGATGTTCGTGCCCGGCGGCGGGGACTACAAGGAGTTCCTGCTGCCCGGCATGTTCGGCATGACGATGGCCTTCGGGCTCGAGGCGACCATGATCGCGGTCAGCACCGACGTCCAGCGCGGCGTCACCGACCGGTTCCGCTCGATGCCGATGGCACCCTCCGCGGTCGTGGTCGGCCGGTGCGGGGCGGACCTGCTCAGCTCCGCGGCCGCGCTTGCCGTGATGCTCGCGTGCGGGCTGCTGGTCGGCTGGCAGGCGCACAACGGCGCCGGGCCGGCGCTGGCCGCGGTCGGCCTGCTGCTCTGGCTGCGGTTCGCGCTGCTCTGGCTCGGCATCTACCTCGGGCTCGTCATGCGCAACCCCGAGGCGGTGGCCCTCGTGCAGATCCTCATCTGGCCGATCGGCTTCCTCTCCAGCGCGTTCGTCGCGCCCGGCACGATGCCCGGCTGGCTGGGCACGATCGCGGAGTGGAACCCGCTGTCGTCGACGATCGCCGCGGCCCGCGAGCTGTTCGGCAATCCGGGCTGGGGCGGCGAGTCGTGGATCGCGCAGCACGCGATCCTGATGGCGTTCGCGTGGCCGCTCGTGCTCTTCGCGATCTTCTTTCCGCTGTCGGTCCGGCGATACCGAAACCTCAGCCGTTGAGCACGGGAAGCGACCGCCCGGACGCGGAGAGCGAGGTCTCACCAGCGAGAACGGGCACTGCTGGTGACCGGTTGCATCCCGACCGTAGATGTGAAGAATTCCGGGAACACTGGGAAAAATCGTGAATCGCCTTTGCAAACCAGGCGTTCACCTGGTATATGCGCTACGTTGTGGCGGGACGCGCTATCGGCCCCCACGGGGGCTGGGTGGTGTGCCCCACGCGCCGGATGCCAGGATCGCTGGGTCGGATTCCCCGGCGGCCCGTGCCGAACGAATCCCCCGAATCTCCGTTTGGCACGGATCGGCGATGACGCCGCCGCGTGGCGCGCGCCGACGCGGCAGGCTGACCAGAAAGGTGCCGCATGACCTGGGCAAGACACGCCAGCCCCACGATCGAGCAAGGCCGCTTCGCCGAGGCACGGGCGAGCGAGAGGATTCACTACGCACTGCAGAACCGCAAGGCGGCGCGCACGGTTGCGATCCATTCGTCGGACGCACAGGACTGCGCGAACCTGCTCGCCATGCTGGGCCTGGACACCCTGGACGAGAACGCCATGGAGCCAGCCAGCGCCGAGTAGCCCCGAGGTGGTCCGCCGCGCCCTGAGCGGAGGCACGGCGGCCACGCTTTCCGGTTCACACAGCCGAATACTCGACCACACCGTCCACTAGGGACGAGTTGAGCTCCCCACGCACGACGAGCACTTCCAGGTGCGCCGCGGTTTCCCCGGTCGCGAGCGTCTGGTTGAACAGGTCGAGGTCGTCGAACGCGCGATGGCGGCGGGTCCAGCCCAGCCGCCGCGCCGCGTCGAACGCGGTGCCGGCGCCGTCGCGCACCGCGGCGAGCGTGTCGGCCAGCCGGTGCTCGTGGTGCTCCAGCAGCTCGTCGACCCGCGCGTGCACGCTCGGCGCGACCGGTCCGTGCGCGGGCAGCAACCGCAGGTCAGGGTAGGAGCGCACGAGCCGCAGGCTGTCCAGGTAGTCACCGAGCGGCAGCTTCGCGGGCGCCGGCTCGAACCCGATCGACGGGGTGATGTGCGGCAGCACGTGGTCGCCGGCGAACAGCACGCCCGCTTGCTCGTCGACGAACACGACGTGCCCCTGCGTGTGCCCGGGCGTGGGCAGCGCGATCAGCGTGCGGTCGCCGAGGTCGATCCGCGCGGTGCCCTCGAGCCACTCGTCCGGCTGCTCGTAGTGCTCGCGGCCCTGACGCTCGTCGGTGCCGAACACCTCGCGCCACCGGTCGATGAGCGGGCGCGCGCCCCAGCGCACCATCTCGGTCGCCTTCGCCGAGCCGCGGCCGGACAGCACCTGGTCCAGCGACGGCTGCTCGCCGATGCCGAGCGCGATCTTCGCGCCGAACGTCCGCCGCAGCGCGATGGCCATCGTGAAGTGATCGCGATGCATGTGGGTGACCAGAAACCGCTGAATGTCACCGAAATCGTGACCGAGTGTGGCGAGCGCCTGCTCGAGCTGGTCGCGTGCCACGTCCAGGGCCCACCCGGAGTCGATGAGCACGAGGCCGTCCGCGCTCTGGATCGCGTACACGTTCACCGCGCGCAACCCGTCGGTCGGCAGCGGCAGCGGGATGCGGTGGACCCCGGGCGCCACCTCGAACGCACCCGGCTCGGTCCAGGCGTGCTTGGACATGCTCGGCACCTCGTCATCCGTTGCTTGCCCGAGACGTTACGGTCTCGTGCCCGGATGCACCGAGTTCGGTTGCTCACACCGGAGCGCCCCCTGCCTGTGCAGGGGGCGCTCCGGGAGTTCGATCAGGCAGGCACCATGTTGTGCGGGTCGAGCACGAACTTCTTGGCCGCGCCGCGGTCGAAGTCCTGGTAACCCATCGGCGCCTCGTCCAGCTTGATCGTCGTGGCGTTGACCGCCTTCGCGATCTGCGCCTTGCCGGACAGGATCATGTTCATCAGCAACCGGTTGTACTGCTTGACCGGGCACTGGCCGGTGGTGAACTGGTGCGACTTCGCCCAGCCCAGCCCGATGCGCACGCCGAGCTGGCCGACCTTCGCGTTCTCGTCGACGCCGCCCGGGTCGCCGGTGACGTACAGGCCCGGGATGCCGATCGAGGCACCCGCGCGGGCGATCGTCATCACGTCGTTCAGCACGGTCGCCGGTTGCTCGCCCGCGCCCGAACCGTGGCCGCGGGCCTCGAACCCGACCGCGTCCACCGCGGCGTCGACCAGCGGCTCGCCGACCACCTGCTCGATCATGTCGGCCAGCTCGTTCGACTGGGTCAGGTCGACGGTCTCGCAGCCGAAGCTGCGTGCCTGCGCGAGCCGCTCGGGGATCATGTCGCCCACGATGACGACCGCCGCGCCGAGCAGCTGCGCGGCGTGCGCGGCGGCGAGGCCGACCGGCCCCGCACCCGCCACGTAGACGGTCGAACCGGTGGTGACGCCGGCCGTGTAGGCGCCGTGATAGCCGGTCGGGAAGATGTCCGACAGCATCGTGAGGTCGAGGATCTTCTCCAGCGCCTGGTCCCGGTCCGGGAACTTCAGCAGGTTGAAGTCGGCGTAGGGCACCATCACGTACTCGGCCTGGCCGCCGACCCAGCCGCCCATGTCCACGTACCCGTACGCGGCGCCGGGCCGAGCCGGGTTCACGTTGAGGCAGACGCCGGTCTTGCCCTCGTTGCACATCCGGCACCGCCCGCAAGCGATGTTGAACGGCACCGAGCAGATGTCGCCGACCTGGTGGAACAGCACGTCGTCACCGGTCTCGACGATCTCGCCGGTGATCTCGTGCCCCAGCGTCTGACCCACCGGCGCCGTGGTGCGGCCGCGGACCATGTGCTGGTCGCTGCCGCAGATGTTGGTGGTGACGATCCGCAGAATCGCGGCGTGCGGCGCCTGCTTCGCCACGCCGAGCCCCTTGACGACGTCCGTGGGCAGCTCCAGCTTGGGATAGTCGATCCCCTCGACGGCGACCTCACCGGGACCCTTGTAGACGACTACGCGATTTCCTGTCATCTCTCTCACCTTTTCCTTGTCTACACAAGGAAACTACGAGGCGAAGCGTCCACAACGTAACTGCCCGGGCGGGGAGGTCCCCACCTACCCGAATGGTCAGGTACGGCTACAGGATGCCCAGCTTGGTGGCCGCGTAGACGACCTCGGCCCGGTGGTGCACGGCCAGCTTGCGCATGATGCCGCGGACGTGGAACTTCACCGTGCTGTCGCTGATCAGCGCGGAGTTCCCGATCTCCCGGTTGGTCATCCCGCGCGCGAGCAGCCGGACGATCTCCAGCTCCCGGGGAGTCAGCCGCGGCGCACCGTCCTGTTCGGACAGCGACTGGACCATCAGCGCGCCACCGTGGACCCGGCGGATGATCTTGCACAGGTCCACCACGTCGACGTCCTTGAGCACGTATCCCTTGGCACCGCGACGAAGCGCGTCGAGCACGAGCGACTGGTCGTGGAACGTCGTCAGCACGATCACGCCGACCCGCGGGTGCCGCGCGACGATCACCTCGCACAGGTCCAGCCCCGACGACGGGCCCGCGTCGCTGAGCTTGAGGTCCAGCAGCACGACGTCCGGCCGGGTCGCGGCGATCGTCGCGAGCGCCTCGGCGGGCGCGGCCGCGTGCCCGACGACCGCGACGTCGGTCTCCAGCTCCAGGATCGAGCGCAGGCCCTCGCGCACGATCGTGTGGTCGTCGACGATCACCACCCGGATGCGGTCAGCCATCGCCACCCACCGGGACGGCCACCCGCACCCGCACGCCGCCACCCCGCCGGGGCAGCACCCGCGCGCCACCGCCCAGCTCGCGGGCGCGCTCGCGGATGTTGCCGAGCCCGCCCGGGGCCGGGGCGCGGGCGAGCCGGCGCTGGATCGCCCGCGCGTCCCCCGTACCGTCGTCGGCGACGGTCAGCGTCACGGCGCCCGGGCCCTGCACCAGCTCGACCCAGATGGACCGCGCGGCCGCGTGCCGGACCACGTTGAACATCGCCTCCTGCGCGATGTGGAACAGCGCGTGCTGCGCGGCGAGCGGCAGCGCCACGGCCTCGCCGCGACCGCGGAACCGCACCCGCAGCGGCGTGATCGCCCGGAACTCGCGGGCCAGCTCCAGCAGCACGCCACGCATCCCCGTGCGCTGGGTATCCAGTTCGGACAGCTCGAAGATCGCCGAGCGCATCTGGGTCAGCGCCGAGCGGGCGAGCTCCTTGGTCACCGCCACCTGCCGGCCGACCGTCGAGGCCGGGTCCTGCTTGCGACACCACTCCAGGTTCATCCCGATGCTGATCAGGTGCTGGGCCACGCTGTCGTGGAGCTCGCGTGCGATGCGGTGGCGTTCCTGGTTGATCAGCTGCCGCTGCGCGGCCTCGCCGAGCCGCCGGTGGGCGACCTCGAGCTGGCGGTTGCGCTCCTCGAGCTCCCGGGTGCGCTGGCCCGCCTCCGCGTAGAGGCACGCGTTCTCCAGCGCGACCTCGAACTGGTTGGCGACGGTCTCCAGGATGGCCACGTCGCCGTCGTCGACCTCCCCCGGCAGCGCGATCAGCAGCGTCCCCCGCGACACCGGCACGCCGACCATCCCGGGCCGGGTCACCGGCCTGCCCTCGGCACTCGTCCGGTGCGCGAGCGCGGCGAACCCGTCCCGCGGCGCGCCGCGGCGGAACGTGCGCCCGACGAGCGTGAGCGACACCGCGGGCGCGCCGAAGTGCCTGGCCAGGGCCTCGACGACGGCGTCGCACAGCGCGTCGGGCCCGCTCGTGGTCGTGCACAGCGCCGCGGAGATCGCCCGCAGCGCCTCGATCGCCCGGTCCAGCCCGTGGCTGGTGCGCCGCCACTGCGCGTAGAACGACTGCTTCGACGACCGCGCGCCGGTGAGCCGCTCGAGCCAGGGGTCAGAGCGCGGCAAGGCAGATCTGCTCGACATCGTCCTGGCTCACCGCCCTCGGGTTCGTCGTGATGTAGGCGTCGTTCAGCGCGTTCTCCGCGAACCGCGGCAGGTGCTCGCGGCGCACCCCGACACTGGCGAGCCCGGCCGGGATGTCGACCTTCTCCCGCAGCCGCTGCACGGCCGCGATCGCGGCCTCGGCGGACTCGGCGGGGCTCAGCCGCGCGGTCTCGACGCCGAGCGCGCCGGCGACGCCGACGAACCGGTCCGCGTGGGTCACCGCGTTGAAGCGCATGACGTGCGGCAGCAGGATGGCGTTGAGCAGCCCGTGCGGGAGCTCCAGGTAGCCACCGATCTGATGGGCGATCGCGTGCGTCGCGCCGAGCAGCGCGTTGGTGAACGCGATGCCGGCCTGCAGGCTCGCCCTGGCGATGCCCTCGCGGGCGCGCAGGGCGCCCGGGTCGTCGATGGACGGCAGCAGGTGCTCGACCACGCCGCGGATGGCGGCCAGCGCGTGGCCGTCGGAAAGGAAGCTCGCGGCCTTGGAGACGTAGGCCTCGATGCCGTGGCTGAGCGCGTCGAGCGCGGTGTGCGCGGAGAGCTCGGGCGGCATCGTGGTGAGCAGGCTGGGGTCGGTGACCGAGATGTCGGGTACCAGCGCGCGGCCGGCGATCGTGGCCTTGAGCCGGCGGCGGGTGTCGGTGATGACGCAGAACTGCGACACGTCCGCGCCCGAGCCGCCCGTGCTCGGGACCATGACCATCGGCGGGATGGGCCTGGCGACCATGTCGATGCCCGCGTAGTCGAGGATGTGCCCGCCGTTGCCGGACAGCACGGCGATGCCCTTCGCGGCGTCGATGGGGCTGCCGCCGCCGATGGCCACGAGCGCGTCGCAGCCGCTGTCGACGTAGCGGCCGAACCCGTTCTCGACCTCGGTGTCCTTCGGGTTCGGGGTGACGCCGGACCAGACCTGCCAGGACAGGCCGGCCGCCTCCAGGTACGGCAGCGCGCGGTCGACCCAGCCGGCGGCGAGCACCCCCGGGTCGGTCACGACCAGCGCGCGGGACCCACCGGCGCGCCGGACCGCGTCGCCGACCTCGGCCAGGCTGCCGACCCCGAAGATGGTCTCCGGGATGAGGAACTTCTCCAGTTTGCCGCGCAGTTCCATGGGCGCCCACCTCTGCGACCAGCGTAATCCCGGCCCTGACATTTGCCAGTTGGTACAGACCTCTTGACGACACGTGGTCTAGACCACATAGTTGACGAATCTCCGTTTGGCACCCCCTGCATCCATAAGGAGACAAATGTCCGGCAATCGATGGCGCCTGCCGGTGCTCGTGGCCGTGCTGGCCACGACGCTCGGTCTGGTGGCCACGCCCGCCCAGGGCGCGAGTACCGAGTCGAGCCCCGCCGCGTCGGTGGCGGCGGGGAAGATCAACCTCGGGTACTTCGTCCAGTGGGGCGTCTACCAGCGCAACTTCCACGTCAAGAACATCGAGACCAGCGGCTCGGCCGCGAAGCTCACCCACATCAACTACGCGTTCGGCAACGTGACCAACGGGCAGTGCGCGATCGGCGACTCGTACGCCGACTACGACAAGTTCTACGACGCCGCGTCCAGTGTGGACGGCACCGCCGACACCTGGGACGCGGGCGCGCTGCGCGGCAGCTTCAACCAGCTGCGCAAGCTCAAGGCCATGCACCCGGGCCTGAAGGTGCTGTTCTCCTTCGGCGGCTGGACCTGGTCGGGCGGCTTCGGCCAGGCGGCGGCGAACCCGGCCGCGTTCGCCGAGTCCTGCTACAACCTGGTCGAGGACCCGCGCTGGGCGGACGTGTTCGACGGCATCGACATCGACTGGGAGTACCCGAACGCCTGCGGGCTGACGTGTGACTCGAGCGGGCCGGGCGCGTTCCCGACGCTGATGAGCGCCCTGCGGTCGAGGTTCGGCTCGGGCAACCTCGTCACCGCCGCGATCACGGCCGACGGCTCGGACGGCGGCAAGATCGACGCGGCCGACTACGGCGCCGCGGCGCAGTACGTCAACTGGTACAACGTGATGACCTACGACTACTTCGGCGCGTTCGACGCGGACGGTCCCACCGCTCCGCACTCGCCGCTCACCGCGTACGAGGGCATCCCGACGGCGGGCTTCAACTCCGACGCGGCGATCCAGAAGCTGAAGTCGAAGGGCGTCCCGTCGGCGAAGCTGTTGCTGGGCATCGGTTTCTACGGCCGCGGCTGGACCGGCGTCGCCCAGGACGCCCCCGGCGGGTCGGCGACCGGAGCGGCGCCGGGCACGTACGAGGCGGGCATCGAGGACTACAAGGTGCTCAAGTCCCGCTGCCCGTCCACCGGCACGGTGGCCGGCACGGCGTACGCCCACTGCGGCAACGAGTGGTGGAGCTACGACACCCCGGCCACGATCGGCGGCAAGATGAGCTACGTCGGCCAGCAGGGCCTGGGCGGCGCGTTCTTCTGGGAACTGTCCGGCGACACGACCAACGGCGAGCTGATCACCGCCATGTCGAACGGCCTCTGACGCCGATCCCGACCCGCGAGTCAGGAACGTTGGACTCGCGGGTCGGGAGCGTTGGACTCGCGGTGTTGGTGGTGGCGGCCTACTGGGAGGACCAGGGGGGTGCCGCTGACCGGGTCGGTGGTCACCTGGCAGGTCAGGTCGAAGACGTCCGCGACCGTGGCCGGGGTGACGACCTCCGCCGGGGGGCCCTGCGCCACGACCTCGCCGGCCTTCATCGCGATGACGTGGTCGGCGTAGCGGCACGCCTGGTTCAGGTCGTGCAGCACCATCACGATCGTGCGGCCCTCCTGGCGGTTCAGGTCCACCACCAGGTCCAGCACGTCCACCTGGTGCGCCAGGTCGAGGAACGTCGTCGGCTCGTCGAGCAACAGGATGGGGGTCTCCTGCGCGATCGCCATGGCGAGCCACGCGCGTTGCCGTTGCCCGCCGGACAACTCGTCCACGGGGCGGTCCGCCAGCGCCACCAGGCCGGTGGCGCGCAACGCCGAGGTCACCGCCTGCTCGTCCGCCGAGGACCACTGGCGCCACCACGACTGGTGCGGTGACCGGCCGCGCGTGACCAGGTCGATCACCGTCAGCCCCTCCGGCGCGACGGGCGCCTGCGGCAGGAGCCCGAGCTCGCGGGCCACCGCGCGCGTCGGCAGCCCGTGCACCGACCGGCCGTCCAGCAGCACCGACCCGGACCGCGGCGCGAGCAGCCGGGCCAGCGCCCGCAGCAGCGTCGACTTCCCGCACGCGTTCGCGCCCACGATCACCGTGATCCGCCCCGGCGGCACCAGCAACGACAGGTCCGGCACGACCACCCGCTCGCCGTAGGCGAGGCGAAGCCCAGACGCCCGCAGTTCCACCGTCATCCTCCCGAGCCGGCCCGGTTCGCCCGCGCCAGCAGCCACAACAGGAACGGGGCGCCGAGCACCCCGGTGATCACGCCGACCGGCAGCCCGACGACCAACCGCGCCAGCAGGTCGGCGGCCAGCACCACCACGGCCCCGGTACACGCGGACGCGACCAGCGGCGGCGCCGGCATCCCGGCGAGCCGGCGGGCGATCTGCGGCGCCATGAGCGCGACGAACGCCACCGGTCCCGCGGCCGCCGTCCCGAACGCCACCAGGCCGACCGCCGCGAGCAGCAGCACGAACCGGGCCGGCTGCACCGGCGTGCCCAGCCCGGCCGCCACGTCGTCGCCCAGGTGCAGCGTCCGCAGCCACCCGCTCAGCACGAGCGTGACCGGCACGAGCACCGCGAGCGCCAGCGCGAGCGGCGCGGTCTGGCTCCACGTCACGTCGTTGAGGTTGCCGACCAGCCACCCGACGGCCTGCTGCGCCTCGTGCAACTTCGCCCGCGCCAGCAGGTACGCGGTCGCGCTCGTGCACATCCAGGACACCCCGATGCCGACGAGGATGATCCGGTACCCGGTGGTCCCCCGCCGCCACGCCAGCAGGTAGATCACGACCGCGGCGGCCACGGCCCCGGCGAGCCCGAGGGTCTGCGTGCCCAGGCCGGCACCGACACCCAGCACGATCCCGCCGACGACCGCGACCGTGGCGCCCGCGGAGATGCCGATGACATCCGGGGCGGCCAGGGGGTTTCGGGTGATCGTCTGGAACAGCGCCCCCGACATGCCGAACGCGACCCCGACGAGCAGCCCGGCGAGCGAGCGCGGCATCCGCCAGTCGTAGACGACGACCTGGTCGTAGTAGTCGCCGCGGCTCACGAGCGCGGCGACTACCTGGCCCACGCTCAGCGGGTAGTCGCCGACCGTCATGCCCAGGCAGAACAGAAAGAACGCGAGCAGCCCGAGCCCGAGGCACACGGCGAGCACGCGAGGCCGCAGCACCCCGGACACGGGTGGCGCGGGGAGCCGGAAGCGGATGGCGGTGGCGGTCATCTACAGCTCCGCCAGCCGGCGCCGGCGCACCAGCGCGATGAAGAACGGCGCGCCGACGAACGCGACCACGATGCCCACCTCGGTCTCCCCCGGCCGCGCGATCAGCCGGCCCACGATGTCCGCCGCGAGCACGAGGACCGGTGCGAGCACCATCGAGAACGGCAGCAGCCAGCGGTGGTCCGGCCCGGTGAGCACCCGCGCCACGTGCGGCACCACCAGGCCCACGAACACGATCGGCCCGACGACCGCCACCGCCGACCCGGTCAGCAGCGTGATCGCGACCGCGCCCTGCAGCCGCACGAACCCGACCCGCCGGCCGAGCGCGGTCGCCACGTCGTCGCCCAGGGCCATGCTGTTCAGCGCCGGCGCGCAGGCCAGCGCGAGCACGACACCGGCGAGCACGAACGGCAGCACGCGCAGCACCACGCCCGCGTCCTGCCCGGCGAGCGAGCCCGCGGCCCAGAAGCGGTAGCGGTTCAGCGCCGCGGGGTCGACGAGCGAGATGCCGGAGGTCAGCGACGTGAGCAACGCGGTGATCGCGACCCCGGCGAGCGCCAGCTTCACCGGCGTCGCCCCGCCCCGCCCGGCGCTGCCGAGCAGGTACACGACCACGCTCGCCACGAGCGCCCCGACGAGCGCGAACGCGAGTTGGCCGTAGAGCGAGGCCACCCCCGTCGTGGCCACCGCGACCACGACGCCGAACGCCGCGCCCGCACTGATGCCGAGCAAACCCGGGTCCCCCAAGGGATTGCGGGTCAGCGACTGCATGACCGCACCCGCCAGCCCGAGCGCGGCGCCGACGAGCAGGCCGAGCAGCGTGCGCGGCAGCCGAGCGCCCCACACGAGCCCCTGGAGGTCCGGGCCACCGCGTCCGGTCAGCACCGCGAGCATGTCCCCCGGCGGCACCGTGCGCGCCCCGAAAGCCAGCGACAGCAGGCACAACGCGAACAGCGCACCCACCGAGGCGATCAACAGCCGGGTCCGCATGCCGGTCACCATACCGACACGGTTAGGTTAGGTATACCTCACTCAGCTGTGTTAGGTTCGGCTAACCTGACCGCGCGATCGATTGAGGAGCCCATGTCTCGCACGGCCACGATCTTTCTCCTGCTCACGACGCTCGTACTCACCGGCTGCGGAGTCGCCGACCCGCCGCCGGCGCAGCGTCCGGCCGGCGGCGAGGCGGCATTCCCGGTATCGGTCGAGCACAAGTACGGGACCACCGAGATCGCGAAGGAGCCGAAGCGCGTCGTCACGCTGGGCCTGTCCGACCAGGACGCCGTGCTGGCGCTCGGCGTGACGCCGGTCGGCGCGGTGGACTGGTTCAAGGAGCGGCCGTACGGGTTGTGGCCGTGGACGAAGGACTTGTGGGGCAAGGACACCCCGGAGATCGTCGGCGAGCGGGACGACGTCGACCTGGAGAAGGTCCTCAACCTCAAGCCGGACCTGATCCTCGCGCTGTACTCGGGGATGACCAAGGAGCAGTACGGCGAGCTGTCCAAGATCGCGCCGACCGTGGGGCAGCCCAAGGACTTCGCGGACTACGGCGCGCCGTGGCAGGACATGACGAAGATGACCGGCAAGGCGCTGGGCAAGGCCGGCGAGGCGGACAAGCTGATCGCCGGGATCGACGACAAGTTCGCGGCGGTGCGCGAGAAGCACCCGGACTGGCAGGGCAAGTCGGTCGCGGTCGTCGACCCGTTCCAGCCGGGCAAGTACGCGGTGTTCCAGAAGACGGACCCGAAGGCGGTCTTCATGACCGAGATGGGGTTCGCGGTGCCGGACGCGATCAACGAGGCGGCGGGCGAGAACAACGCGGCCGAGATCTCCGCCGAGCGCGCCGACCTGATCGACACGGACCTGCTGCTGTTCCTGACCGCGGACCCGTCCGCGCAGGCACGGGTGCAGGCCGATCCGGTCTACAAGGGACTGACGGCGGCGCGGGAGGACCGCGCGATGTTCGTGCCGTACGCGCAGCCGCCGATCGGGGCCGCGCTGTCGTTCAACACGGTGCTGAGCATCCCCTACGCCCTGGACGAGTTCGTGCCGCTGCTCGACAAGTCCTAGTCGCGTCGCTCTCGGGGGACACAGATGAGCACAGCTCTGCCGCTGACCGGGGCCCAGGCCGGAGTCTGGTACGCACAGCAGGTCGAGCCGGACGGCACCGCGTTCAACGTCGTCGCGTACCTCGACATCGTGGGGCCGGTCGACCTCGGCCGGCTCGCGGCGGCGATCGCGGCGGCGGTGCGGGAGGCCGAGTGCCTGCACGTCCGGTTCACCGCGGAGCCGCGCCAGCACGTGGTCGCGCCCGGCGACGGCGGCGTGCCGGTGCTGGACTTCCGCGCCGAGCCCGACCCGGCGGCGGCCGCCCGGGCGTGGGCGCTCGCGGACCGGGCGCGGCCGATGGACCTGGCGGCGGGCCCGCTGTTCGCCCACACGCTGCTGCGGCTCGCCGACGACCGGGTGTGGTGGCACCAGCGGTACCACCACATCGTCATCGACGGCATCGGCATCGCGCTGCTGGCCCGGCGCGTGGTGGACCGGTACGCGGGTGACGAGTCCCCGGTGGACTGGCCGCTCGCCCGGCTCACCGACGACGACGCGGCGTACCGGGCGAGCGAGCGGCACGCCGCGGACCGGGCCTACTGGCTCGAGCGGCTGGCCGGCGCGCCGGAGCCCGCGCGGCTGCTGGAACCGGCGAGCACCCCACCGGACCGGCTCGTGCGCCGCCGGTCCACTCCGGACACCGCGCGGCTGCGGGCCGGCGCCGAGCGGCTGGGCACGCGGCCGTCGCGGCTGCTGGTCGCCGCGATGGCCGGCTACGTGCAGCGGCTCACCGGCGCGGCCGAGGTCGTGCTCGGGCTGCCGGTGACCGGCCGGACCACCGCCGAGCAGCGGAGCGTGCCGGGCATGCTGTCCAACATCGCGCCGCTGCGGCTGGCCCGGCAGGACACGCTGCGCGAACTGGTCGGCGCGGTCGGCGCCGGCGTGCGGGAAGTGCTGGCGCACAGCCGGTTCCGGGCCGAGGAGCTGGGCCGCGAGCTGGGCGTGGCGGACGGGGTCGCGGGGCTCACGGGACCGACCGTCAACGTCATCGGGTACGCGCCGGACCTGCGGTTCGGTGACGCGACCGCGACGCTGCACGACCTGTGGCCGGGTCCGGTGTCCGACCTGACCGCGACCGTCTTCGAGCAGCCGGGCGGCGAGTTCGTGGTGGACCTCGTCGCGGACGCGGCGGTGTGCGGGCCCGACGAGCTCGCGACCCACGAGGCCGGCCTGCTGGCCGTGCTCGACGCGATCACGGCCACCCCGGACGCGCGCCTGTCCGACGTCACGCTCGTGCCGGACGAGGCGCGGTTGCTGGCGCTCGGCAGCGCGCCGCGCGAGACCGAGGACGTGACGTGGCCGGCGATGTTCGAGCGGCAGGCGCGCCGCACGCCGGACGCGGTGGCGCTGGTGTGCGAGGACGAGGCGCTGACCTACGCGGAGCTGAACGCGGCCGCGAACCGCCTGGCACGGCTGCTGATCGCGCGCGGCGTGGTGCCCGAGGACGTCGTCGGCGTGGCCCTGCCCCGGACGCCCGACCTGGTCGTGGCGCTGCTCGCGATCATGAAGGCGGGCGCGGCCTACCTGCCGCTCGACCCGGACCAGCCCGAAGGGCGGCGGGCCGGGATCGTCGCGGACGCGGGTGCGCGGCTCGTGCTGACCCCGGCCGACCTCGACGCGAGCGGGTCCGACGGGTCCGATGTGGACATACCGGTGCCGCTGCAGGGGGCGGCATACGTGATCTACACGTCGGGCTCGACCGGCCGCCCCAAGGGGGTGGTGGTCTCGCACGACGGCATCGGCAGCCTGGTCGCGACCGCGGTCGACCGGCTCGGGGTGGACTCGTCGAGCCGGGTGCTGCAGTTCGCCTCGGCAGGGTTCGACGTGGCGGTGTGGGACCTGTGCATGGCGCTGGGCACCGGCGCGCGCGTGGTGCTCGTGCCGGCGGAGCGCCGGGTGGCCGGGCCGGAGCTGACCGGCTACCTGGCCGAGCACGGCGTGACGCACATGATCCTGCCGCCGTCCCTGGTGGCCGCGCTGCCGCCGGAGTGCCGGCTGCCGGCCGGTGGCGTGCTGGTGGTCGGCACGGAGGCGGTGCCGGCGGAGCTGGTGGCGCGCTGGTCGCCGACGATGCGGGTGGTCGTCGCGTACGGGCTGACCGAGGCGACCGTGAACTCCACGCTGTGGCGCGCCGAGCCGGGCTGGACGGGGGCCGTGCCGATCGGCGGGCCGGACCCGAACACGAGGCTCTACGTGCTGGACACGGCGTTGCGGCCGGCCGGCGTGGGGGTCGCCGGCGAGCTGTACGTCGGCGGCCGCGGCCTCGCGCGTGGCTACGCCGGGCGGCCGGGGCTGACCGCCACCCGGTTCGTCGCCGACCCGTTCGGCGAGCCGGGCGCGCGGATGTACCGGACGGGCGACCGGGTTCGCTGGCGGGACGGGAACCTGGAGTTCCTGGGGCGGGCGGACGATCAGGTGAAGATCCGCGGGCACCGCGTCGAGCCGGGCGAGGTGGCCGGCGTGCTGCTGCGCCACCCCGGGATCGGGCAGGCGGCGGTGGTCGCGCGGCCGGACGGGCGGGGCGGGCTGCGGCTGGTCGCGTACGTCGTGGGCGCGGCCGCGGGCCTGCTCGACCACGCCCGCGCCGAGCTGCCGGACTACCTCGTGCCCGCGGCGGTGGTCGAGGTCGCGGACCGGCTTCCGTTGACACCCAACGGGAAGCTCGACGTGCGGGCGCTGCCGGAGCCGGACTGGGCGGGCCGCACGGGTGCCGCGGCGCCGGCCACCGCGGCGGAGCGGGCGCTGGCGGCGGCGTTCGCGGACGTGCTCGGCCTGCCGTCGGTGGGCGTGCACGACAGCTTCTTCGAGCTCGGCGGCGACTCGATCGTCGCGATCCAGCTGGTGAGCCGGGCCCGCGCGGCCGGCCTGGCGATCACGCCGCGCGACGTCTTCCGGCAGCGCACGGTGGCGGCGCTGGCCGCGACCGCCGGGCGGGCGGGCGCCCCCGCGCGCGCCGTGGACACCGGCGTGGGCACCGTGCCGGCCACCCCGATCATCGCGTGGCTGCGGGACCTGGGCACCCCGGCCGACGCGTTCTTCCAGTCGCTGCTGCTGGACCTGCCGGACGCCGACGTCGAGCGCGTGGCGGCCGCGATCCGGCGACTCGTCGACCACCACGCCGTGCTGCGGGCCCGCGTCACTCCCGAGTGGACACTCGAGGTGCCGCCGCCCGGACCGGCCGACCTGGTCGACGAGGTGGGCCCGGGCGCGGACGTGGCCGTGCAGGAGCGGCTCGCCGCCGCGTGGCTCGCGCCGGGCGAGGGGCGGATGCTGCGGGCGGTGTGGTTCGCCGGGGAGCGGCGGCTGCTGCTCGTCGCGCACCACCTCGTCGTCGACGGCGTGTCCTGGCGGATCCTGGCCGAGGACCTCACGGCGCTGCTCGCGGGCGGCGAGCCGGCCCCGGTCGCCACCTCGTTCCGCACCTGGGCCTCGAGCCTGCGCACGCTCGACCGCACGGCGGAGCTCCCGTTCTGGCGCGAGCAGCTCGCCGGGCCCGTCCGTCCACTCGGGACGCCCACGACGACGACCCGGACGCACACCATCTCGCTGCCCGCCGAGGTCACCGAACGGCTGCTGACCACGGTCCCGGCCGCCTTCCACGGCTCGGTCAACGACGTGCTGCTCGCCGCGCTCGCGCTCGCCGCCACCCGCCGGCACGGCGGCGACGAGGTGCTCGTCGAGCTGGAGGGCCACGGCCGCGAGGAGCAGCTCGTCCCCGGCGCGGACCTGTCGCGCACGGTCGGCTGGTTCACGACCACGCACCCGGTGCGGCTGCGGCCCGGCGGGGACGGCGCGAGCACCGCCGTACGGCGGGTCAAGGAGCAGCTGCGCGCGGTGCCGGACAACGGGATCGGCTACGGGCTGCTGCGCGACCGGCTCGCCGGACCGGTGCCGGAGCTGCTGTTCAACTACCTCGGCCGGTTCGACGGCGAGCGGCTCGGCGGTGGCCCGGACCCCGCGATGCCGCCCGGCCACCTGCTGGAGATCAACGCGCTGGTGCATGACGGCGTTCTCACGGCCACCCTCACGAGCCGGCTCGACGACGCGGACCTGACCTCGTTCGCGGACCGGTGGCACGACGCGCTGACCGAGGTGTCGCGTGTGGACGGTGGCGGCCACACGCCGTCGGACTTCCCGCTCGTGGCGCTCGACCAGGAACAGGTCGACGCGCTGGGGCCGGACGTCGCCGACGTGCTGCCCGCCTCGCCGCTGCAGGAGGGCTTCTACTTCCACGCGCAGGTCGACGACGTCTACGTCGTGCAGCAGACCGTCGAGCTGCGCGGCACGGTCGACGCGAGCGCGCTGCGCCGGGCCGCGCAGGCCGTGCTCGACCGGCACGCGCCGCTGCGGGCGTCGTTCACCCAGCTCGCCGGCGGCCGGATCGTGCAGCTGATCGCGGCCGCGGTCGAGGTCCCGTGGCGGGAGGAGGCGGGCGAGGTGGCGGCGGTCGCGGCGGACGAGCGCGCGACCGGGTTCGACCTCGCGCGGCCGCCGATGCTGCGGGTGGCGCTGGTACGGGACGGCGAGCGCGCGTTCGTCGTGCTGACGCTGCACCACATCGCGACCGACGGCTGGTCCGCGCCGCTGCTGGTCCGGGAGCTGCTGGCGCACTACGCGCCCGGCGCCGAGCCGCCGCGGCACGCCCCGGTCGCGCCCTACCGCGGCTACCACGAGTGGCTCGCGACGCGGGACCACGAGGCCGCCCGCGCCGCGTGGCGGACCGCGCTGGCCGGCGTCGCGCCGGCACCGCTGCCCGGCACCGGCCCCGCGAGCACGCCGCGGCCGCGGACGCACACCGTCGAGGTCCCCGGCGCGCCGCTCACCGACTGCGCCCGCGCGCACGACCTGACCCTGAACACGCTCGTGCAGGGCGCGTGGGGGCTGCTGCTGGGCCGGCTGACCGGTCGCGAGGACGTCGTGTTCGGCACGACCGTGTCCGGCCGTTCGTCCGAAGTGGACGGCGTGGCGGAGATGATCGGCCTGTTCGCCAACACCCTGCCGGTCCGGCTGCGCTGGCGGCCCGGCCAGCCGGCCCTGGACGTGCTGGCCGCCGCGCAGGCCGCGCAGTCCGACCTCACCGCGCACCACCACGTCGGCCTGGCCGAGCTGCAGCGGCTGGCCGGGGTGGCGGTGCTGTTCGACACGCTGCTGGTGTTCGAGAACTACCCGCTCGACGTGGCCCGCACCGACCCGGCCGGCACGCTCGAGGTGGCCGGCGTGACCGCGTACGGCACCGGCCACTACCCGCTCGCGCTGATCGTCGTTCCGAGCGAGCGGCTGACGATCCACCTGGAGTACGACAGCGCGCGCGTGGCCGCCGAGACGGTCCGGGACATCGGCGCGAGCCTGGCCCACCTGCTGGCCGCGCTCGCCGCGGACCCGGCCCGCCCGGTCGCCCACCTCGACACGACCGCCTTGTCCCCACTGCACGGCCCCGCCCTCGAGGTCCCGGCCGTGTCGCTGGCAGCCATGGTCGACGCGCAGGCCGCGCGCACCCCCGACGCCGTGGCCGTGCTCGGCGACGAGCGGCTCACCTACCGGGAGCTGGCCGAGTGGTCACAGGCCGTGGCGGACCGCGTGTCCGGTGACGTGGTGGCGGTGGAGATCCCGCGCTCGGTGGAGCAGGTGGTCGCGGCGCTGGGCGTGCTGCGCGCGGGCGCGGTGTACCTGCCGGTCGACCCGGCCCAGCCGGTGGCGCGGCGCGACCTCGTGCGCGCCGACGCCGGTGCGGCGATGACGCTGACCGCCGACGACGTCCGGCAGGCGGGCCGGGCACCGGTGCGCCCGGTACCGGCCGCACCGGACGATCCCGCGTACCTGATCTACACGTCCGGCTCGACGGGCCGGCCCAAGGGCGTGCTCGTGCCGCACGCGGCGATCGTCAACCAGCTGGCCTGGCTGGGCCGCGAGTTCCCGCTCGCGCCCGGGGACCGGGTGCTGCACCACATCTCCGCCGGGTTCGACCCGTCCCTGCTGGAGGTGTTCTGGCCGCTCACCACCGGCGCCGCGGTCGTGCTCGCCGGCCCGGACGGCCATCGCGACCCCGCGGCGCTGGCCGCCACCGCGCGGCGGCACGGGGTCACCACGCTGCTGACCGTCGCCTCGATGCTGCCCGCGCTGGCCGACGCCGGCCTCGGCGGCCTGCGCGTGTTGAGCGGCGGCGACGCGCTCGCCGGCGAGGTGGCCGGGCGGTGGACCGGCCCGGTGCACAACGTCTACGGGCCCACCGAGGCGGCCGTCCAGGTCGCGTGGTGGCGCCACGACGGCCGGACCGCCGCGGGCACCGTCCCCATCGGACACCCGGTCGCGAACACCCGCCTGCACGTGCTCGACCGGTACCTGCGGCCGGCGCGGGAGGGCGAGCTGTACATCGCGGGCGCGCAGCTCGCGATCGGTTACCACGAGCGGCCCGGGCGCAGCGCCGAGCGGTTCGTCGCCGACCCGTTCGGCCCGCCCGGCACGCGCATGTACCGCACCGGCGACCTCGTCCGGCGGCTCGACGACGGCGCACTGGTGTACCTGGGGCGGGCCGACCGGCAGGTGAAGGTCCGCGGCCACCGGGTGGAGCTGGGCGAGATCGAGGCCCGCCTCGCCGCGCAGCCCGGCGTCACCCAGGCCGCCGCGACCGTGCACGGCACCCGCCTGGCCGGCTACGTCGCCCCGTCCACAGTGGACACCGACGCCATCGCGGCCGAGCTGGCCCGGGTGCTGCCGCTGCCCCCCGACGTGCTGGTCGCGCTGGCGGAGCTGCCACGCACCGCGAGCGGCAAGATCGACCGCGCCGCGCTGCCGGAGCCCGCCGTCGCGCGCACCACCGGCGGGCCACGGGACGACCGCGAGCGCGTCCTGTGCGACATCTTCGCGTCCGTCCTCGGCCTGGACGCGGTCGGCGCGGACGAGGACTTCTTCACGCTCGGCGGCGACAGCATCATGTCGATCACGGTGTCCGGCCAGGCCCGCGGGCGCGGCATCGACATCGGTCCCAAGGACGTCTTCGAGCGCCGCACCCCCGCCGCCCTGGCCGCGCTCGCCGCGCCACCCCCGCGCGCGGCCGGCGCCGGGGAGGACGGCGCCGACCACAGCGATGACGACGGCGTCGGCGACGTGGCGCTGCTCCCGGTGGTCCACCAGCTGCGCGAGCGCGGCGGCCCGATCGAGCGGTTCACGCTGTCGATGCTCGTGCGGACTCCCGCCGATGCCACGGCCGAGCGGCTCACCGGCGCGCTGCAGGCCGTCCTGGACCGGCACGCCGGGCTGCGGCTGAAGCTCACGAAGGTCGGGGTGCTCTGGTCGCTCGCGGCCCTGCCGTCGGCCGTGGCGCAGGTGCGCCGGGTCGGCCTGCGGGACGGGGACGACCTGCGCGCGGTCGTCGCGGCGGAGTCGGCCGCGGCGACCGGCGAGCTGGCCCCGGAGGCCGGCACGATGCTGCGGTTCGTGTGGTTCGACGCGGGTACGCGGCCGGGCCGGCTGCTGATCGTGGCGCACCATCTCGTGGTCGACGGGGTGTCCTGGCGGGTGCTGTTCGCCGACCTGGCCGCCGCGTGGGACGGGCAGCCGCTCGACCCCGTGCCCACCTCGCTGCGCCGCTTCGCCCGGTCGGTCACCGGGCAGGCGCAGGCGCCACACCGGCACGCCGAGCTGGCGCACTGGACCGAGACGCTCGCCCCCGGCGCGGACCTGGTAGCCGGCGCCCGGCCCGGCACGGTCGGCGAGCTCCGCTCGCACGTGGTCGAACTGTCCACAGCGGACACCGAGCCGCTGCTGCGGGACGAGGTGCACGACGTGCTGCTCGCCGCCCTGCGGGTCGCGGTCACGCGCTGGCGCGGCGAGGCGGACCTGCTCGTCGACGTCGAGCGGCACGGCCGGGAGGGCGAGCTCGACCTGTCCCGCACGATCGGCTGGCTCACCAGCGTGCAGCCCGTCCGGCTGCCCGCGACCGCGGACACGCCCGAGCGGGTCGGCGAGCTGCTGGCCGCCGCGCCCGACCACGGCATCGGCTACGGCATGCTGCGCCACCTCAACGCGCAGTCCGCGCCGCTGCTCGCCCGGCTGGCCCCGGCACAGGTGCTGTTCAACTACTTCGGCCGCTTCCCCGCCGCCCGGCACGAGGACTGGTCGCCGGCCCCCGAGTCGGACGCCCTCGCCCTGCTGCCCGACCCGGACCTGGGCATGTCCCACGTGCTGGCCCTCGACACGATGTGCGCGCAGACGCCCGAGGGCCCGCGGCTGCGGGCCACGTGGACGTGGACCGGGCTCGCCGAGTCCGACGTGCGTGCGATCGCCGACGGCTGGCTGGCCGCCGTGCACGAGCTGGCCGGCGCGCGCGACCGGCTGCTCGACCACCTGCGGACGGTCGCCGGGCAGCCGGTCGAGGACGTCTGGCCGCTGTCCCCCCTGCAGGAGGGCCTGTTCTTCCACGCCGGCTACGACACCACCGGGCTGGACGTCTACACCGCGCAGAGCGCGATGGACTTCGACCACCGGCTCGATGTCAGCGCGCTGCGCAAGGCGTGTGCGACGCTGCTGTCGCGCAACCCCAGCCTGCGCGCCGGGTTCACCGGCGACGGCGTGCCCGCGCCGGTGCAGCTCATCGCCGCGGCGCCGGAGCTGCCCATCGAGGTGGTCGACCTCACCGGCGAGCCCGACGCGCCCGCCCGCGCCCGGGAGCTGATGGATGCCGACCGCGCGCGGCGGTTCGACCTCGCCCGCCCGCCGCTGTGCCGGATGCTCCTGCTCCGGCTCCCCGGCGGCACCGACCGGCTCGTCACCAGCCACCACCTGATCCTGTGGGACGGCTGGTCCCAGGGCCGGTTCCTCGACCAGCTGCTCGCGCTGTACGAACGGGCGGGCGACGACCGCGACCTGCCCGCTCCCGGCGGGTACCGCGACTACCTCACCTGGCTGTCCACACAGGACACCGAGGCCGCCAGGACGGCGTGGCGGGAGGCGCTCGCCGGGCTGGCCGAGCCGACGCTCGTCGGCCGCGCCGAGCTCGCCATGCGGCCGGTCATCCCGCGCCGCCAGCTCGCCGAGGTCGCCGCCGAGCCGCTGACCGCGGCCGCACGCGAGGCCGGGGTGACGCTCAACGCGCTGCTGAACGCGGCCTGGGCGCTCGTGCTCGCCGCCACGACCGGGCGCGGGGACGTCGTGTTCGGCACGACCGTGGCAGGCCGGCCGACCGAGGTGCCGAACGTGGAGAGCGCGATCGGCCTGTTCCTCAACACCGTCCCCGTCCGGGTGGCGCTCGATCCACACGAGACGGTCGCCCGGCTGCTGCGCCGCATCCAGGACCAGCGGACCGCGCTGCTGCCGCACGAGTACCTCGGGCTGGGTGAGCTGCAGCAGGCCGCCGGGCACGCCCCGCTGTTCGACACGCTGTTCGTGCTGCAGAACTTCGTGGACGCGGACGGCTTCGCCGCGCTCGGCGACAGGCACGGCATCACCGACGCGAGCGGCGTGGACGCCACGCACTACCCGCTGACGCTGGTCGTCACCCCGGGGCCGGCCCTGCGGATCAAGCTCGAGTACCGGCCGGACGTGTTCGACGACGCCACCGCCGCGGCCTACCTGACCCGGTTCACCACGCTCCTGCAGCGGCTGGCCGCCGAACCCGCCGCCCTCGTCGGCCGGCTGGACCTGTTGCTGCACCGCGAGAAGGTGGCGCTGCTGAGCGACTGGTCGGCCAACCGGCACCCCGTTCCCGACGACACGGTGGCGGACCTGCTCGCCGCGCAGGCGGCCCGCACACCGGACGAGCCCGCGCTCGTCTTCGCGGGTACCACGCTCACCTACGCCGAGCTCGACGCGCGCATCAACCGGCTCGCCCGGCTGCTGCTCGCCCGCGGCGCGGCGCCGGAGACCGTCGTGGCGCTGGCGCTGCCGCGCTCGATCGAGATGGTCGTCGCGTTGTTCGCCGTGCTGCGCACCGGTGCCGCGTACCTGCCGCTGGACCTCGACCACCCGGTGGACCGGCTGCGCCTGATGGTCACCGACTCCGGCCCGGTGTGCCTGCTGTCGATGTCCACTGTGGACGACCGGTTGGCCGGCGGTGCCGTGCTGCTGGACGACCCGGCGGTGCTGGCCGGCGTTGCGGACGGTCCGATCGCCGACCACGAGCGGCCCGCGTTCGCGCGCGGCGTGCCCGGACGGCTCGAGCACCCGGCGTACGTGATCTACACGTCCGGCTCGACCGGCCGGCCCAAGGGCGTGGTCACGCCCTACCGCGGGCTGACCAACATGCAGCTCAACCACCGCGCGGAGATCTTCGGCCCCGCGATCGAGCAGGCGGGCCGGCGGCTGCGGATCGCGCACACCGTGTCGTTCGCCTTCGACATGTCCTGGGAGGAGTTGCTCTGGCTCGTCGAGGGCCACGAGGTGCACGTCTGTGACGAGGAGCTGCGCCGCGACGCGGAGGCACTCGTCGCCTACTGCGAGCGGCACCGCATCGACGTGGTGAACGTGACCCCGACCTACGCGCAGCTGCTGTTCCAGGAGGGACTGCTCGAGGGACACGTGCCGCCGCTCGTACTCCTGGGCGGCGAGGCCGTGCCCGACGCGGTGTGGCGGCGCCTGCGGGAGACCGATGGCACCTACGGCTACAACCTGTACGGGCCCACCGAGTACACGATCAACACGCTCGGCGCATCCACAGTGGACAGCGAGACGCCGACGGTGGGCAGGCCGATCTGGAACACCCGCGGCTACGTGCTCGACGCCCGCCTGCGGCCGGTGCCGCCGGGCGCGCCCGGCGAGCTGTACATCGCCGGGATCGGGCTGGCGCGCGGCTACCACGACCGGCCCTGGCTGACCGCCGAGCGGTTCGTCGCCGACCCGTTCGGCGCGCCCGGCGAGCGCATGTACCGCACCGGCGACCTCGTGCGGCTGCGCGCGGACGGGAACCTCGACTTCCTCGGCCGCACCGACGACCAGGTCAAGATCCGCGGCTACCGGGTCGAGCCGGCCGAGATCGAGTCCGTCCTCGCCACCCACCCGGCGGTGGCGCAGGCGGCGGTGCTCGTGACCGGCGGCCGGCTCGTCGCCTACGTCGTGGGCGAGGCCGACCTGCGCGAGTACCTCAAGCAGCGGCTGCCGGACTTCATGGTGCCGGCCGCGATCGTAGCGGTGGACCACCTGCCGCTGACCGTGAACGGCAAGCTCGACGTGCGCGCGCTGCCCACCCCGGACCTGACCACGACCGGCCGCGCACCCAGCGGCCGCACCGAGGAGGTCCTCTGTGGACTCTTCGCGGAGGTGCTCGGCGTGCCGCGGGTCGGCGCGGACGACGGCTTCTTCGACCTCGGCGGCCACTCCCTGCTCGCCACCCGCCTGGTCGGCCGGGCCCGCACCGCGCTCGACGTGGACCTCGCGATCCGCGACCTGTTCGAGGCGCCCACGGTGGCCGAGCTCGCGGCCCGGGTGGACGCGGCGGACGTGGCCACCCGGCCGCCGCTGGTCCCGATGACCCGGCCCGACGAGGTGCCGCTTTCCCCGGCGCAGCAACGGCTCTGGGTCATCCAGCAGCTCGAGGGCCACTTGGTGGCCTACAACTTCCCCCTTGTCTTCCGCCTGCGTGGTCGGCTCGACCTCGCCGCGTGGGAGGCCGCGCTGGGCGACGTGCTGGCCCGGCACGAGGCACTGCGCACGGTCTTCGCCGAGCGCGACGGCGTGCCGTACCAGCGGATCGTGCCCGACGCGCGCCCGGTGGTGGAGGCCGTCGACTACACGGACGGCACCGTCGCGGACGCGGTCGCGCGGCCGTTCGACCTGGCGCACGAGCTGCCGCTGCGGGTGACCGTCGCCCAGGTGCGCGGCGACGACGACGAGGCCGAGCACGTGATAGTCGTGCTGCTGCACCACATCACGACCGACGAGTGGTCGGACCGGCCGTTCCTGCGCGACCTCGCCACCGCGTACACGGCGCGGCTCGCCGGGCGGGCACCGGGCTGGGACCCGCTGCCCGTGCAGTACGCGGACTACACGCTCTGGCAGCGGCAGGTACTCGGCGATGCGGCCGACCCGGACAGCGTCGCGGGCACGCAGCTCGCCTACTGGCAGCGCACGCTCGACGGCGCGCCGGCCGAGCTGGAGCTCGCCACCGACCGGCCCCGCCCCGCGCGGCCGACGTTCCGCGGGTCGGCGGAGCTGCTGACGTTGCCCGACGAGGTGTCGGCCGGACTGCGGGCGCTCGGCACGCAGACCGGCGCGAGCATGTTCATGCTCCTGCACGCGGCGGTCGCGGCGCTGCTGCACCGGATGGGCGCGGGCGGCGACCTCCCCCTGGGCGCGCCGATCGCCGGGCGGGTGGACGGCGCGCTCGACGAGCTGGTCGGGTTCTTCGTGAACACCCTGGTCCTGCGCACCCCCGTGTCCGGCGCGTCGTCGTTCGGCGAGCTGGTCACCGCGGTGCGCGACCTCGACCTGACCGCGTTCTCCCACGCGGACGTCCCGTTCGAGGCCGTCGTCGAGCGGCTCAACCCACCCCGCTCGGCCGCGCGCAACCCCCTGTTCCAGGTGATGGTCGGCTACCACAACGTGGGCGCGCCGGCGATCGAGCTGCCCGGGCTGACCGTGGAGCCGATGCCGGCGGGCGAGCGGACGGCCAAGTTCGACCTCGTGTTCGCCTTCGCCGAGCACGCCGCGAGCGGGCGGCTCGACTGCCGCGTCGAGTACGCCACCGACCTGTTCGACCCGGAGACCGTCGCGCTGCTCGCCGGCCGGCTGCGCACGCTGCTGGCCGCGGTCGCGGCCGACCCGGCGATCCGGCTGTCCGATGTGGACCTGCGGACGGACGCCGAGCGGCACCAGGTCGTCGAGGGCTTCAACGCCACCGACCGGGACGTCCCCGGCCTGACCATGCCCGAGCTGTTCGCGCGCTGCGTGGCCGCGAAACCCGGCGCGGACGCCGTCGTCGACGGCGCCACGACCCTCACCTACGCGCAGCTCGACGCGCGGTCGAACCGGATCGCGCACCTGCTGCGCCGGCACGGGGTCGGGCCCGAGGACGTCGTCGGGCTCGCGGTGCCGCGCTCGGCGGACCTGGTGGCCGCGGTGCTCGCGATCACGAAGCTGGGCGCGGCGTTCCTGCCGCTGGACCTGTCCCACCCGGCCGACCGGATCGCGTACCTGCTCGGCGACGCACGGGCCCGGCTCGTGCTGACCACCGAGGCGGCGACCGGCAAGGTCCCCGACACCGACGCCGCCCGCCTGGTGCTCGACGCGCCGGACACCCGGCTCGACGACGACTCGCCGCCGCCGACCGTACCGCTCGGCCTGGACTCCGCGGCCTACGTGATCTACACGTCCGGCTCGACGGGCCGGCCGAAGGGCGTGGTCGTCCCGCACGACGGCATCGCGTCGCTGGCCGCGACCGCGATCGACCGGATGCGGTTGCGCGCGGACAGCCGGGTGCTGCAGTACGCGTCGGTGGGCTTCGACGTGGTGGTGTTCGAGCTGACGATGGCCTTGTGCGTGGGCGGGACGCTCGTGCTGGCCCCGGACGAGCTGCGCACCGCTGGGCGGGAGCTGACGGAGTTCCTGCACCGCGAGCGGGTCACCCACCTGATCCTGCCGCCCTCGCTGGTGTCCGCGCTCCCCGGCGACTGCGAGCTGCCGGCCGGCGCGACGATCCTCGTGGGCACCGAGACCGTGCCGCCGGACCTCATCGGCCGGTGGGCGGGGCGGCTGAACGTGCTCGCCGCCTACGGCCTGACCGAGGCGACGGTGAACTCCACGCTGTGGCAGGCCGACCCGGACCGGTCCGGACCGGTGCCGATCGGGGTGCCGGACCCGAACACGCGGGTGTACGTGCTGGACGACGCGCTCCGGCCGGTGCCGCCGGGGGTCACCGGCGAGCTGTACGTGGCCGGCCGCGGCCTCGCCCGCGGGTACCTCGGCCGGGCGGGGCTGACCGCGTCGCGGTTCGTCGCGTGCCCGTTCGGTGCGCCCGGGGAGCGCATGTACCGGACCGGGGACCGGGCGCGGTGGCGGCGCGACGGCGTGCTGGACTTCCTCGGCCGGGTGGACGACCAGGTGAAGGTGCGCGGGTTCCGGGTCGAGCTGGGCGAGATCGAGGCGACGCTGGCGCGGCACCCGTCGGTGCGGCAGGCGGCGGTGGTCGCCGACCGGTCCGGCCCGGCCGTGCGGCTCGTCGGGTACGTGGCGCCGGCCGGGGAGGTGGTGGACCCGGTGGAGCTGCGCGGGTTCCTGGCCGGGTTCCTGCCGGAGCACATGGTGCCGGCGACGGTCGTGCCGCTGGACGGCCCGCTTCCGTTGACCCCCAACGGAAAGCTGGACCGCCACGCGCTGCCGGCCGTCGACTGGGCGACGCTGGCCGGCTCCGCGCAACCGGTGACCCCGGCGCAGCGGCGGCTGGCCGGGGTGTTCGCCGAGGTACTGGACCTGCCGACGGTGGGCGTGCACGACAACTTCTTCGCGCTCGGCGGCCACTCGATGGCGGCCATGCGGTTGTGCGGGCGGGTGCGCGCGGAGTTCGGCGTGGAGCTCGCGATCCGGGACGTGTTCGACGCGCCCACGGTCGCCGGGCTCGCCGACCGGCTCGAAGCGGCCACGGCCCGCCCGGCGCTGTCCCGCCGGGTGCCCGGCGGGCCGGTGACCGCACCCGTACAGCGCAACCACGCGGCCGGGGTGGACCAGGCGTTCGCCCTGCGCTGGTCCGATGTGGACACCGAGGCGCTGGCCGCCGCCGTGGACGACGTGGTGGCCCGGCACGAGCCGCTCCGCGACCCCGCGCTGTTCCGGGCGCGGTGGGACGGCAGCGCGCTGCGCCTGACGATGAGCTACCGCGCGGTCGACGAGTGGTCGGTGGTGCCGCTGCTGCGCGACCTCGGCACGGCGTACGAGGCGCGGCGGGCCGGGCACGCGCCGGGCTGGCCGGAGCTGCCGGTCACGTACGCGGACTACGCGGCGTGGGCGAGCGAGTGGCTCGACGCGGACGGCGAGCGGCAGCGCGCGTACTGGCGCCGCCGCCTGGCCGGCCTGCCCACGCTGGCGCTGCCGGTGGACCGGCCGGGCCCGGCCACCGACGCGGCGTGGTTCGCCGGCTTCGCGCTCGACGCCGGCCTGCACGCGCGGATCGACGAGCTGGCCCAGACGAGCGGCACGAGCATGTTCATGGTCCTGCAGGCCGCGCTCGCCCGGCTGCTCACCGGCCGCGGCGCGGGCACGGACCTGCCGATCGGCACGCTCGTGGCGGGCCGGTCGGAGCCGGCGCTGCACGACCTCGTCGGCTGCTTCTTCAACACCGTCGTGCTGCGCACCGACACGTCGGGCGCGCCGGACTTCCGCGCGCTGCTGGCCCGGATCCGGGAGTCCAACCTGGACGATCTCGGCCACCCGGACGTGCCGCTCGCCGACCTGCTCGACGACCGGCCGCAGGTCATGCTCGTGCACCACGAACGGGCCGAGCTCGACGCCGGCGTCACCGCGATCCCCGTGGGGACAACGGCAGCCGACCTCACGCTCGCGTACTACGAGCCACCCGGCGACGGTCCGGTGGCCTGCTACCTGCACTACCGCACGGACCTGTTCGACCACGCCACGGTCGAGGCGCTCGGCCGCGAGCTCGTGGCCATCCTGGAGTCGGAGGCATGAGATGACCAACCCGTTCGAGGACCCGGACGCCACCTACCTGGTGCTCGTCAACGACGAGGAGCAGCACTCGCTCTGGCCGTCCTTCGCCGAGGTCCCCGCCGGCTGGCGCACCACGTTCGGCCCGGCCACGCGGGACGAGTGCCTCGCCCACGTGGAGGCGACCTGGACCGACCTGCGGCCCAGGTCCCTGCGCGAGCGGATGGCCTAAGCGGGGTGCGAGGTGAGGTAGCCGCCCATGGCACGGAAGTACTCCGTCGCCGGGAGCTCGGTGCCGTCGTCGAGGCGCACGCGGCGCAGGAGCAGGCCGTGGTTGCGGCCGGTGCGGGCGTCCGCGCCGGCGACGATCGCCACGCCGTCGTCCTCCTTGATGAAGATCCGGCCCGGCGTGCCGCCGTACCGGCCGGCCGACACCGCCGCCGCGAGGATCCGCAGGCGGGTGGATCCGTGGTAACAGAAGGCGTTCGGATACGGGTCGGACTGCGCCCGCACCAGCCGCTCCAGGTCGGCGGCCGGCCAGCCGAAGTCGATCCGGCTGTCCTCAATGGACCGCTTGTGGAAGAAGCTCGCCTGCGCGGGATCCTGCTTGACGAAGTCCCGCTCGCCCGAGCCGATCGCGGCCAGCGCGTCCACCACGATCGGGCCGATCAGCTCGACCGTGCGGTGGAACAGGTCGGTCGCGGTGTCGGCCGGCCCGACCGGGACCGCGCGCTGCAGCACGATGTCGCCCGCGTCCAGCCCCTCGTTCATCAGGTGCGCGGTCACCCCGACCTCGGACTCGCCGTTGATCAGCGCCCAGATCACCGGTGCGAAGCCCGCGTAGGCCGGCAGCAGCGAGTCGTGCACGTTGAGGGTGCCGTGCCGCGGCAGGTCGAAGATCCGCGGCGGGATCCAGGTGCGCCAGTTGTTCGCCACGATGATGTCCGGGTCCGCGTCCCGCACCGCGCCCACGACGTCGTCGTCCGGCCGGTTGCGCACGACGACCGGGATCCCGTTGGCCGCGGCCAACTCCGCCACCGAGTCGTTCCAGATCGACTCGTACGCGTGCTCGCTCACCGGGTGCGTCACCGCGAGCACCACCTCGTGCTCGGAGGCGAGCAACGCCTCGAGCGTGCGGTGGCCCCACGTCTGGTACCCGAAAACGACAACGCGCATGAAACTCTCCCATCACGGACTCATTTAGGTTAGGCTAACCTGAGGCGTCAGGCCAAGGGAAGGACGGGCATGCCAGCGAACCAGGTGTACGACGTGATCGGCGCCGGCTTCGGACCGTCGAACCTGGCCCTGGCGATCGCCATCGCCGAGAGCGGCGACGAGGTCGATGGCCTGTTCCTGGAGCGGCAGCCCCGGTTCGGCTGGCACCGCGGGATGCTCATCGAGGACGCGACGATGCAGGTGTCGTTCCTCAAGGACCTCGTCACGATGCGCAACCCCACCAGCGAGTTCAGCTTTCTGTCCTATTTGCACAGTGCGGGCCGGCTGGCGGACTTCATCAACCAGAAGTCGCTGTTCCCGCTGCGCGTGGAGTTCCACGACTACCTCGAGTGGGCGGCGGCCAGGCTGGGCCACGTCGCGCGGTACGGCCACGAGGTGATCGCGGTCGAGCCGGTCACCGAGGACGGCGTGGTCACCTGCTTCGACGTGACCGCCCGGCACGGCGCGGACACCACGACCTACCGGGCCCGCAACCTGGTGTTCGGCATGGGCCTGGAGCCGCACCTGCCGGACGGCGCGGTGCTGTCGGATCGCGTGTGGCACAACAAGGATCTGCTCGCCCGCGTCGAGCGGCTCACCGGGCAGCCGCGCCGGGTCGCGGTCGTCGGCGCCGGGCAGAGCGCCGCGGAGGTCACCAAGTTCCTGCACGACCGGTTCCCCCGCACCGAGGTGTGCGCGGTGTTCTCCCGCTACGGCTACAGCCCCTCCGACGACTCGCCGTTCGCCAACCGGGTGTTCGACCCCGACGCGGTGGACCAGTACTTCACCGCACCCGAGCACGTCAAGGAGATGATCCTCGACTACCACGGGAACACGAACTACTCGGTCGTCGACACGGACCTGATCGAGGAGTTGTACCGGCGGACCTACCAGGAGAAGGTGCTCGGCGAGCCGCGGCTGCGGGTGTTCAACGTGTCGCGGGTGGCCGAGGCGGTCGAGGTCGGCGACGGCGTGCGCGCGACGGTCGAGTCGCTGACCACGCACGAGAAGACGGTCCTCGACTGCGACGTCGTCGTCTACGCGACCGGCTACCGGCCCGCGGACCCCTTGCGGCTGCTCGGTTCCCTGCGCGCCCGGTGCCGCCGCGACGAGCGGAACCGGCCGGTCGTCGGCCGGGACTACCGGGTGCGCACCGACGCGGCGCTGCGGGCCGGGGTGTACCTGCAGGGCAGCACCGAGCACTCGCACGGGATCTCGTCGTCGCTGCTGTCCACGACCGCGGTGCGCGCCGGCCAGATCCTGCAGTCGATCACCAACCGCCGCGACACGTCGCTGGCGCTCAGCGGCTGGCTACCGGGGCACGGGATCGAGTAAGCATGTGGTCGTGTACGACGACTATGCGACCAAGTACCCGAGCCTGCGCTTCGCCGATCTGGGCGACGGGATCCTCGAGATAGCCATGTCCGCGCCCGGCCGGCTCAACGCCGTCAGCCACGATGGGCACCGTGACCTCGCCGACGTGTGGCGGACGATCGACACCGATCCCGACGTGCGGGTGGCGATCATCCGTGGCGAGAACGGCGTGTTCTCCGCCGGCGGGGACCTCGACCTCGTCAAGGACATGTCGGAGGACTTCGCCGTGCGCATCCGCGTGCTGCGCGAGGCCCGCGACCTCGTCTACAACGTGATCAACTGCGCCAAGCCGGTCGTGTCGGCGATGGAGGGCCCGGCGGTGGGCGCCGGCCTGGTGGCCGGGCTGCTGGCGGACGTGTCGATCGCCGCGCGGGACGCCCGGATCATCGACGGCCACACCAAGCTGGGCGTGGCGGCCGGCGACCACGCGGCGATCGTGTGGCCGCTGCTGTGCGGCATGGCGAAGGCCAAGTACCACCTGCTCACGTGCGAGCCGCTGTCCGGCGAGGAGGCCGAGCGGATCGGGCTCGTGTCCCTGTGCGTGGACCAGGCCGACCTGCACGACACGGCCCGCAAGGTGGCGCGCCGGCTGGCGTCGGGCTCGCAGTCGGCGATCCGGTTCACCAAGTACGCGCTGAACAACTGGCTGCGCCAGGCGGGACCGATCTTCGACGCGTCGCTGGGCCTGGAGTTCTTCGGCTTCGGCGGCCCGGACGTCACCGAGGGCGTGGCGGCGATCCGCGGCAAGCGGCGGCCCGACTTCTCCGGCCCGGCCTCGGAGTAGCCGGCCGGTCACCCATAAGAGCCTTGCAACCAGATGTAGTACATCTGCTATCGTTCGACCGACACGTTCGATGGTTTGCTGGTTCGAGGGGGAGGTGGGACCGTGGCCGTGGTGGACGAGGCGGATGCGCCGGCGCGTGAGGTGCGCCTGGCGGCGGAGGACGCCGTACTCGAGGTCATTGACCTGCGGATGCGGTATGGCACGACCGATGTCCTGACCGGGGTGAACTTCGTGGCGCACCCCGGTGAGGTGGTGACGCTGCTGGGGCCGAACGGCGCCGGCAAGACGACCACGATCGAGATCCTGGAGGGGTTCCGGATGCGCTCGGCCGGCGAGGTCGCCGTGCTCGGGGTGGATCCGGCGCACGGGGACGAGAACTGGCGGGCGCGGCTGGGCGTGGTGCTGCAGTCGTGGCGCGACCACGGGCGCTGGCGGGTACGCGAGCTGCTCGAGCACCTGGGGCTGTACTACGCGCCGTACTCGACGGACCGGATCCGGCGACCGTGGGACGTCGACGAGCTGGTCGACGTCGTCGGGCTCACGCCGCACGCGCACAAGAAGATCAACAAGCTGTCCGGGGGCCAGCGCCGCCGACTGGACGTGGCGATCGGCATCGTCGGGCGGCCGGAGCTGCTGTTCCTCGACGAGCCGACCGCCGGCTTCGACCCCGAGGCGCGGCGGGAGTTCCACGACCTGGTGCACCGGCTCGCCGACGCCGAGACGACGATCCTGCTCACCACGCACGACCTCGACGAGGCGGAGAAGCTCGCGGACCGGATCCTGATCCTGGCCGGCGGCACGATCATCGCGGACGGGTCGGCGGACGAGCTGGCGCGGCGGATGTCGACCGAGGCCGAGGTCAAGTGGACCGTCGACGGCCAGCGGTACGTGCACTCCACCCAGGACGCGACGGGCTTCGTGCGGGAGCTGTTCCGCAAGCACGACAAGGCGCTCGCCGACCTGGAGGTGCGGCGGGCCAGCCTCGAGGACGTCTACATGGCGATGGTGCACGAGTTCGAGTCGGGCCGTGCGGACGTCGCGGTTCGCGAGTTCGCGGAGGTGACCCGATGAGCCCCACGATGACCCCCACGATGGCCGCCGCGCGGGCCGGTGCGCTCCGCGGCCGCATCGAGCTGCGGCAGACGTTCACCAACGCGTCGGACCTGTGGAACTACCTGTTCCCCACGGTGGGTCTGCTGGTCGTGCTGTTCTTCATGAAGGGCGCGGCGGTGCCCGGCACGAGTTTCAACCTCGGCGCCCGGACCCTGCCCAGCCTGCTGGGCATGAACGTGGCGTTCGCCGGCCTGGTGACGCTGATGATGGGGCTGGCGCTCGAGCGCGAGGACGGCACGCTGCTGCGCGCGAAGGCGATCCCGAACGGGATGCTCGGCTATCTCGTCGGCAAGCTCGTGCTCACCTCCGGGATGATGATCGCGAGCCTCGCGATCATCCTCGTGCCGAGCTCGTTCATGCTCGACGGCCTCGCGCTGACGAGCCCGACCGCGTGGCTCACGCTGCTCTGGGTCATGGTGCTCGGCCTGGTCGCGACGCTGCCGCTGGGAGCGATCTTCGGGTCGCTGTTCTCCAACCCGCGCAACGCGGGCGTGATCATGATGCCGGTGATGGGCCTGGTCGCGATCTCGGGCATCTTCTACCCGATCTCGGGCTTCCCGGTCTGGCTGCAGGACATCGCGCAGGTGTTCCCGATCTACTGGCTCGGCCTCGGGATGCGCTCCGCGCTGCTGCCGGACGAGCTCGCCGCGGTGGAGATCGGCGAGTCGTGGCGGCACCTGGAGATGGTCGGGGTGCTGGGCGCCTGGGCGATCGCCGGACTGATCGTGGCCCCTATCGTGCTGCGCAGGATGGCCCGGCGGGAGTCGGGTTCGAGCGTGGCACAGCGCCGCGAGAAGGCGATGCAGCGGACGACATGAGCGAGACGATCTACAACCGGATCGCGGTCCTGCGGGTGGAGCGCGGGGTGTCCCGGCGGCAACTCGCGGACGCGCTCGGCGTCCACTACCAGACGGTCGGCTATCTGGAGCGGGGCGAGTACAGCCCGTCGCTGTACCTCGCCCTGCGGCTCGCCGAGTACTTCGAGGTGGCGGTCGAGGTGGTGTTCTCCACCTCGCCGTTCCCCCGAATCGGTGATTCCGAGCAGTCAGCTTGACATTTGGTCGCGACTGAGGCTGGCCTTTTCCGGCGGTGCTGTCCCCATAATGGCTGGTATGGCGGAGAGCAGCGTGGCCACCGAGACCGTGCCCGAGACCGTGACACCGGCCGACGACACCGTGGAGTCGGGCACCGTTGTCTTCGGCAGCGTGCCGACCGAGTTAGGCGATGTGCTCGCGGCGGTCACCGCTGACGGGCTGGTCGCCACCGCGTTCACCGACTCGCCGCACATCCGGGCGGCGATCGCGGCCCGGCTGCGGCTGGTCGACGCCGACGACTCGACGCGGGCCGCGGGGGTGCTCGGACAGTTGCGGGAGTACTTCCGCGGTACCCGGCGGGTGTTCGACGTGGCCGTCGACTGGCAGCTGATGTCCGCCGCGCAACGGCGGGTGCTGGGCACGCTGTACGAGACCGTGCCGTACGGCAAGGTCGTGACCTACGGGGAGCTCGCGGCCCGCAGCGGGTCGGGCATTCCGCCGCGCGGCATCGGGTCGATCATGGGCAGCAACCCGATCCCGATCGTCGTGCCGTGCCACCGCGTCGTCGCCGGGGACGGGCTCGGCGGGTTCAGCGGCGGCACCGGCGTGGAGTCCAAGCGCCGGCTGCTGACGCTCGAGGGCTACCTGCCGCCGGGCCTCTGGTAACCCTTGCCCTGATGGGATACTTGTTCGTGTCGCTGAGGCACGAATAAGGGGAGCGTCCATGCCTGTGGCCCGGCCGGTGGTCAGCCGGCGGCGGGAGGTCGGCGGTGGCAGCGCGCGCTCGCTGCTGACGACCGTGCTCGGCGAGTTCGTGCTGCCGGGCGGCGGGCCGGTGTGGACGGCGACCCTCGTCGACGTGCTCGCGCTGTTCGGCGTCGAGGAGAAGGCGGCGCGCCAGGCGCTCGCGCGTACCGCGGCCGAGGGCTGGCTGCGGTCGGACCGTGTGGGGCGGCGGGTGCGCTGGAGCCTGACCCGCCCCGGCCGGCGGCTGCTCGCGGAGGGCGCGGCGCGGATCTACGGCTTCGGCAGCGGCGGCGGGCAGTGGGACGGGCGGTGGCTGGTGCTGCTCGTGTCGGTGCCGGAGACCATGCGCGACCTGCGGCACAAGCTGCGGACCCGGCTCAGCTGGGCGGGCTTCGGCTCGCCGACGGCGGGCGTGTGGGTCACCCCGCACCCGGCCGCGGAGGCCGACGCGAAGCTGATCCTGGACGAGCTGGACCTGTCCGCCCAGGCGATGTCGTTCCTGGCGAACTACGGCGCGCTGGGTCGGGAGCTGGACATGGTCGCCGGCGCGTGGAACCTCACCGAGGTGGCCGAGCGCTACGACGCGTTCATCGCCGAGTTCGCCGGCCTGGAGCCGTCCTCGCCGGACGAGGTGCTGCGCGCGCAGACACTGCTGGTGCACGAGTGGCGCCGCTTCCCGTTCCTGGACCCGCAGCTACCCGCCGAACTGCTCCCCGCGAAGTGGAGCGGCACCACGGCAACGGAGCTGTTCAACGCCAAACACCTCCACTGGCGCACCCCCGCCCAAGCCCACTGGACCGCCCTAGCCACCCCCTAACCCACCCCCACCGCCCGCGACCCCAACACTCCCACCCCGCGAGTCCCCCACTCCGGACCCGCGAGTCCCCCTTCCGTCCGCGAGTCCCCCGCTCACGACCGGCGAGTCCCCCGTTCCGGCCAACGAGTGCCCGCTGTCCCCGAGGCCAACGCTCCCCACCGCGAGTTCCCCGTTCCCAACCGCGAGGCCCGGTGCGGCTGCTCGCGCGCCTCCCCGTCGAGGCATGGCCGGATGGCCGGGCTGGCTGGCGTGCAACCAGCCCGGCTCACCGGGCGCCCTCAAGCGGCGTCGTTGTCGTGTTCGGCAGGCGTGGCGTCCTCCTGGGTGGCGGTGGCGCGGCTGGCTTCGGCCAGGTAGGCGAGCTTGGCTCGGTGCCGGGCGGCGAGGCCGTGCCGGCGGCGGGCCTCGAAGGCGGCCCGGTCGGCGGCCGCTGCGGCGCGGCGGGCGCGCAGGTCCGCCAGGCGGCGGCGCAGCGCCGGCGGGGGCTCCGTCATGGCGCCCCCGCCGCCCGGTTAGCCGGCGATGTCCCCGGCCGGTAACCACGTGCCGTCGGGTTCGCGGGCGACCAGGACGAAACGCCCCAGGTCGGACGGGGTGGCGGTGGGCCGGTGTCGGGTCTGGTTCGGCATACGCGCACTGTGCCAGCGGGGTGCGACAGAATCGGCCCCATGCGTCACCTCGTCGCGGCCGTGCTCCTGCTCTCCGCCACCGCGTGCGCGGGCGAGCCAGAGCCCGGCGGGCCCGGCTGGCGGGACAAGGCCGCCGCCCCCTCGCAGCGCACCGAGGTGAGCGCGGGCGTGCTCGGCGCGCGGGTCTGGGTCGTCGGCGGGCTGACCGACGCCGGCGCCTCCGCCGAGGTCGCGGTCTACGACCCGGCGGCCGACGGCTGGACCGCCGGCCCGCACCTGCCCGAGCCGCGCCACCACACGGCCGCCGCCGGCGACGGCGAGCGGCTCTGGGTCGTCGGCGGCTACACCGGCGGCCACGAGCCCACCGACACCGTCTGGACCGTGGAGAAGGACACCTGGACCAGCGGACCCGCCCTGCCCGAACCCCGCGCGGCCGGCGCCCTCGCCTGGGACGGCACGCACCTCGTCTACGCCGGCGGCGTCGGGCCGGACGGGCTCGCGGGCGACGTCTTCGTCCTGCGCGAGAACGAATGGCAGCGCATCGGCGGGCTCAGCACCCCGCGCGAGCACCTCGCGGCCGCGTCCGACGGTGCGGGCACCACCTGGTTCCTCGCCGGCCGCTCGGCCGGGCTCGACACCAACCTCGCGGACGTCGACGTCGTGTCCGGCGACGACGTCCACAAGGTGGGCGAGGTGCCCACGCCGCGCGGCGGCGTCGCGGGGTTCCACGTGCCGGGCCGCGGCGGGTGCGTCGCGGGTGGCGAGGGCACCGGCGGCACGTTCGACGAGGTGGAGTGCGTCGACGCGGCCGGGAAGGTGTCCAGCCTGCCGAGGCTGCGGCACAGCCGCCACGGGCTCGGCGCTGCGGTGGTCGACGGCGTCGCCTACGCGTTTCTCGGCGGGCGCAAGCCCGGCCTGACGGTGACCGACGTGGTCGAGGCGCTCCCGCTCTAATTCGCTTGGCCGGGCCGGCCGCGTTGTGGTTGGGTCTGCCCACGCCCCGGAGCCGGAGGGAGGTGGGAGCGATGTTCGCCCATTCGATCATGCGCTCGCACCCCGTCGCCCGGGCGTCCGCGCGGAGCTGAGCGAGCGCGCGTAGCAAAGGATTCCATCACGATGACCGATCTGGTCGTGCGCCCGCTCCTCGCGGGCGAGGAGCACCTCTTTCTCTCCCTGACCGAACCAGCGCTCGTCGGCATCCAGTCGACCGGGCGCGACTACCGCGAGCTCGCCGCGCTGAACCAGTACCGTCCCGAGTGGACATGGGTGGCGCTGCGCGGCGACCGGGTGGTGGCCCGCGCCGCGTGGTGGGCCGGTCCGGACGACGACAAGCCGATCGCGCTGGACTGGCTGGACTTCGACGGCGGCGAGTCGGCCGCGGCCGTGGAGATCCTGGCCACCGCGGGGTTCGACGCCCAGTACTGCCTGGTGCTGCCGCCGCACTGGCGGGAGGACCCGGCGACCCGCCGGGCCGGTGAGGCGCGCGTCGAGGTCGCCCAGCAGGCCGGTATGCGGCTGTTCGTCGAACGGCTCAGGTACACGTGGACGCCTGCCGCCGGCCTGCCCGACCGGCCGGGGCGGCTGCGGTTCGAGCCGGAGCCGGACGACGACCGGATCTTCGACGTGCTGCGCCGGATCGTGCACGGCTCGCTCGACGCGCACGAGCGGCGCAGCATGGCGCAGGGCGGCCCGGACGCGGCCGCGCGTGACGAGCTGCAGTTCCTGCACTGGCTGCCCTCGCCGCGCGAGTGGCTGCGGTTGGCGTACACAATGGACGGTGAGCTCGTGGGCCTGACCATTCCGGGCCGCAACTACCACAGCGCGACGATCGGGCTGGTCGGCGTGGTGCCGGAGCAGCGCGGCCACGGTTACGCCTACGACCTGCTCGTCGAGGCCACGCACCGGCTCGTCGCCGAGGGCAGCGAGCAGATCACCGCGGAGACCGACACGACGAACACGCCGATGGCGGCGACGTTCGCGCGCGCCGGGTACCCGATCACCCAAGAGAGGATCTACCTGCAGTGACCGACTCGCTCGCCGCCGCGCGGTACTCGCGCCTGCGGTGGAACACCCCGCTCTCCGGCGAGCACGCCGAGCGGCTGCTGGACCGGCTGGCGCCCGGCGGCCACGTCGTCGACCTCGGCTGCGGGTGGGGCGAGCTGCTGTTGCGCGCCGTGGCGCGGGGCGGCACCGGGACCGGGGTGGACACCGACGCGGACGCGCTGGACCGCGGGCGGCGAGCGGGCGCCGAGCGCGGGCTGCCGGTCGAGTTCGTCGAGGGGCCGGCTGCTTCGTGGCGTGGTACGGCGGATCGCGCGCTGTGCGTCGGCGCGTCGCACGCACTCGGTGGCACGCGGGCGATGCTCGCCCGGCTCGCGGAGGTCGTGCCGCAGGGCCGGGTACTGGTCGGCGACGGTTGCTGGCCCGCTCCCCCGACGGAGGCCGCACACGCGATCTTCGGCGACGACGTGCTGCCGCTCGCCGAGCTGGCGACGGCGTGCGCGGACGCGGGTTGGCAGGTGCTGCACCTGGACCTCGCGGACCAGCGCGAGTGGGACGAGTTCGAGTCGGGTCACCGCGCCGGGCCGCGAGAGTGGTTACTGGCCAACGCGGACGACCCGCGGGCGGCCGAGGTCCGGGAGCGCCACCTGGCGCGGGAGCGCGAGTACCTGACGGCGTACCGCGGCGTGCTCGGGTTCGCGTACCTGGTGCTCGCCCGCTGAACCCCGCGTGTCCCCCGTTCTCGACGCCGTGTCCCCCGTTGCGTTGGGGGGTCGCGGACCGGAACGGGGGACTCGCGGGCCGGGAACGGGGGACACGCGGTTGGGAACGGGGGACTCGCGGGCCGGGAACGGGGGACTCGCGGTCGGGTGCGTTGGACTCGCCGTACGGGAGTGTTGGGGTTGCGGGGGTTAGATGGCTAGGTTGGGGAAGAGTTTGGCGGCGTTGCCGGACAGTACGCTGCGGAGCACTTCCGTCGGCAGGCCCAGGTCGGCCAGGGCGCGGGCGTTGCGGGCCACGCCGGGGATTCCCGGCCAGTCGGTGCCGAACACCATCCTCGTGGCCAGGCGCTCGAAGTCGTGGCGCGCGTAGTAGGTCGGCAGCTTGTGCGGTGGCAGGCCGGCCACGTCGAGCCACACGTTCGGCTTCGCCAGGGCCAGGAACGCCGCCACGTCGTACCACCAGCCGCGGCCGCCGTGGGCGAAGACGACGTCCAGCGAGGGGAAGTCCTCCACGACGTCGACCAGCAGCGCGGGGTCGCCGAAGCGGGCCCGCGCGCCGGGGAACGTCGACGATCCCGTGTGGACGATCACCGGCACGCCGCGGTCGGCGCACACCTGGTACGCCGCGTACAGCTCGCGGTCGGCCGGGGAGAACGCGCCGTGCACCGGGTGCACCTTCAGCGCCACCGCGCCCAGCGCCAGCTGACGCTCCACTTCGGACGCCACCGGGTGGTGCAGGTGCGGGTTCACGTTCGCCACCAGGCGGAACCGGACCGGGTTGTGCTCGACGATCGGCAGGTTGTCCTCGATCGGCTGGATGCCGGTGGCCCGCGGGCTGTACTCGCAGAACAGCAGCACGCGGTCGACGCCCTCGGACTCGAACAGGTCGTCCAGGGCCGCCGGGATCGGGTCGCCCGCGGCCGAGTACGTCGAGCGCCAGTCGTAGCGCCCGGCGAACTCCGCCGCCCACTCCCGCCACGCGGGCTTCAACGAAGGCAACCGCGGCGCGTGCACGTGCGCGTCGACCAGCGGCATCCCGTCCAGCATCAGGTGAGCACCGCCGGCGGCTCGGCGACCGGCCGCACCACGAGCTCGTCGGCCACCAGCTCGCGCAGCACGTTGCGGCGGATCTTGCCCGTCGCGGTCTTCGGCAGGTCGGTCATCCCCACCACGGCCCGGGGCCGCTTGTACGCGGCGAGCCCCTCGCGGCACCATCGCACCAGCGCCGCCGGGTCGATCGTGCGCCCGGCCACCGGGACCACGCACGCGATCGGCTTGTCGAGCCCGTCCGCGTCCCGCCCGGCGACGACCGCGACCTCGGCGACGTCCGGGTGCTCCAGCAGCCGCTCCTCCACCTCCGCGGGCGACACCCAGATGCCGCCCGCCTTCAGCATGTCGTTGGACCGGCCGAGGCAGGTGAACGTGCCGTCCTCGTTGCGCACGTAGGTGTCCCCGGTCCGCAGCCACTCGCCCTGGAACACCGCGCGCGTCGTCTCCGTGCGGCACCAGTACCCGGTGGCCACCGACGAGCCCGACATGAACAGGTCACCGGGCACGCCGGACGACTCGATCGGCGCGCCGTGCTCGTCGCGGATCTCCACCCGGTAGCCGTCGACGGGCGTGCCCGACGAGCCCGGGTGCACCTGGCCGGGCCGGTTCGACAGGAAGATGTGCAACGCCTCCGTCGAGCCGAGCCCGTCCAGGATCTCCACGCCGAACCGCTCGCGGAACCGGTGGTAGAGCACCGGCGGCAGCGGCTCGCCCGCCGAGACCGCCTGGCGCACCGAGGCGAAGCTGTCGTCGGGCACGTCGGAGTTCAGCAGCGCCGAGTAGAACGTCGGCACGCCGAAGAACAACGTCGGCCGCGCCGCCGCCGCGAGCGAAGCGATCACCGGCGGGGTCGGTCGCGACCGTTCGAGGATGGTCGTCGCGCCGGCGGCGAGCGGGAAGAACGCCGAGTTTCCCAGCCCGTAGGCGAAGAAGAGCTTGGGCACCGACAGGCACCGGTCGCCGGGCCCGACGCCGAGCACGCCGCTGCCGTACAGCTCGGCGACGTCGCGGACGCTGCCGTGCCGGTGCATCGCGCCCTTGGGCTTGCCGGTGGTGCCGGACGTGTACAGCCACAGCGCCGGCGAGTCCGGCCAGGTCGCGTACGGCGCGTCGAGCTCCCCCGCGGTGCGCAGGTCGACCCACTGGTGCAGCGCGGGCGCGACCAGCTCGACCTCCCCGTCCAGCACCACGTGCGCCACCTCGGACGCGGTGGCCAGCGCGGTGCGCGCGGCGTCGGCGAACTCCACGGACACGCACAGCACGCGGGCGCGCGAGTCGGCCAGCACGGTGGCCAGCTCGCCGCCGGTGACCATTGTGGACACCGGAACCGGCACCGCGCCGAGGTACATCGCGCCGAGGATGCCCGACAGCAGCTCCACGCCGTCGGCCATGCAGAGCATGACGCGCTCCTCGGGCCGCACGCCGATGGCACGCAGGCCGGCCGCGACCCGCCGGGTCTGCTCGGCGAGCTGGTCGTAGGTGAGGGTCACCGGCCCGCAGACGACGGCGGGACGGCCGCCGTGGCCGTCCCGGAGGTGCCGGTCGAGCAGGTACTCGGTCGCGTTGAAGAGAGTCATCGTTGGCCTCTATGGCAGGTAGACGTACTCGTAGTCGAAGGGCTTCCCGTTGATGCCGTTGCGTGGTGGCGCGACCCAGCTGGCGATCTTTCCGCGCTCGTACACAGGGTGCATGAGCGAGCGGACGAACGCCAGGTCCTCGCCGGTCGGCAGCCACTTGTGCCGGGCCGCCTCCCAGGTCCGGTCGTCGACGATGGAGCCGTCCGGGGTGACGTGGAAGCCCGCGCTGACGCCGACCGACCGGTTGAACCCCGGGTGCGGCAACGCGAACCGGAAGGAGATCCCGGCGCTGTCGAGGATGCGGTTCCACCGCTTGATCCCGGTCTCGCAGTCGGCGATGTACTCGCCGCGCAGGTCGAGGTTGAGCGCCAGCAGGGCGGACAGCTCCTCGGCGCTCCAGGTCCCGTCGGTGTTCGGCCGGTCGAGGAACACGCCGTCCTCGGTGAGCAGGTGGTCGTCCTTGCGGCGGGTCTCCTGCCAGCGCCCCTTCAGCCCGGCGGTGAAGTAGTTGGCCGCGTTGGTCGACGTCTCGCTGCCGAACAGGTCGAGCGAGACCGTGTAGTGGAAGTTGACGTACTTCTGGATGATGTCGAGCGGGATGCCGCCGTGCGCAGCGATGTCGAGCGTGTCGTGCTCGCGGATCAGCTGCGCGCTGCGCTCCACCACGCGGTCGACACCGGTGGTGCCGACGAACATGTGGTGCGCCTCCTCCTTGAGCATGAACTCGCACGTCCGCGACAGCGGGTCGAACGCGGACTCCTTCAGCGTGCCGAGCTGGTACTTCCCGTCCCGGTCGGTGAAGTAGGTGAACATGAAGAACGCGAGCCAGTCGGCGGTCTCCTCGTTGAACGCGCCGAGGATGCGCGGCGAGTCGGGGCTGCCGGAGTTGCGCAGCAGCAGGCCTTCCGCCTCCTCGCGGCCCTCCTTGCCGAAGTACGCGTGCAGCAGGTACACCATCGCCCACAGGTGGCGGCCCTCCTCCACGTTGACCTGGAAGAGGTTGCGCAGGTCGTAGAGGCTCGGCGCGGTCAGGCCCAGCAGCTTCTGCTGCTCGACCGACGCCGGCTCGGTGTCGCCCTGGATCACGATCAGCCGCTGCAGGTCGGCGCGGTACTCGCCGGGCACCTGCTGCCAGGCGGGCTCGCCCATGTGCTCGCCGAACGCGATCGTGCGGTCCGGGTCGCGCTCGGCGAGGAAGATGCCCCACCGGTAGTCGGGCACGTTGACGTGGTCGAAGTGCGCCCAGCCCTCGCGGCCGACGCTGATCGCGGTGCGCAGGTAGACGCCCTGGGTCTCCAGCGTCGGGCCCATCTCGCCCCACCAGTTCATGAACTTCGGCTGCCAGCCCTCGAGCGCGCGCTGCAGCCGCCGGTCCGAGGCCAGGTCGACGTTGTTGGGGATCTTGTCGTCGTAGTTGATCGACGTGGTCACACGCGCCTCCTGTCGAAGACCGCCTTCTTGCCGGTGCCGTAGCGGCGCAACGCCCCGTCCTCGCCGGACGCGTTGGGCCGGTTGAAGATCCAGTTCTGCCAGGCGGAGAGCCGGCCGAAGATCTTGGTCTCGACGGTCTCCGGGCCGACGAACCGGTGGTTGGCCTCCAGGCCCGTCAACGCGTCCGGGCTCAGCGCCGCGCGGCCCTCGACGACGATGCGGATCTCGTCGTCCCAGTCGATGTCGTCGAGCGCGTCGGTGACCAGGCCCAGCTCCTTGGCCTCGGCGGGGCCCAGCAGGTTGCCGGTCTGCTTGCGCAGGGTGTCCACATGCGACCGGTCGCCCCAGAAGCGCGACTCGAGCCGGGTGATGCCGTTGCCCATCGGATAGGTGCCGAAGTTGGCCTCGGTCAGCACGATGGTCCCGGCGACGCCGGCCTCCTGGTCGTCGAGCAGGTACTGCCGGTCGCACGCGAACGCCAGCTCGGCCAGCATGCCCGCGAAGCAGGAGCCCGGCTCGAGCAGCGCGACGAGGCTGCGGCTCGTGACGTCCAGCCGCTTCAGCGTGCGCTTCCAGTAGTGGACGATCTCGCGGGCGAGCCAGTGGTCCTCGGCGAGCAGCCGCTCGTAGCCCTGCACGACCGCCGGGTCGCCCTCGGTCCGGAGGAGCCAGGTGCCGAGCTCGGGCTCGTTGGTGCGCAGCCGCAGGATGAGGTCGTCGAGCTCGCGGGTCATGGCGAGCGGCCAGAACTCGGCGCTCTCCGCGAACTCGCCCACCTGGCCGGGTGCCTTGACCGTGATGGCGACGGCGCCCTCGGCGCGGTCGAGGTCGGCGGTCACGTAGCGGTCACGCCGCAGCGGGGTCAGCTCGATGCCCCGCGCGCCGGCCGGGCGGGTCGAGCGCTTCGCCAGCTCCCGCGCGCGTTCCGTGACGGCTTCGGTGAACCGGCGTGGCGGGGCCAGCTCGTCGACCAGCCGCCACTCGACGGCGGTGCGGCCCTTCACGCCGTCCGGGCGGGTGGCGAACACGTCGGCGAGGTCCTTGCGGGTGCCGCGCTTGTCGACCACGCGGGTCAGCCCGCCGGTGCCGGGCAGCACGCCCAGCAGCGGGACCTCGGGCAGCGCGACGGTCGAGGAGTTGTCGTCGACGAGGACGATGTGCTCGCAGGCGAGCGCGAGCTCGTAGCCGCCACCCGCGCAGGACCCGTTGACGGCGGCGAGGTAGGTCTGGCCGTTCGCGGTGGCGTCCTCCATGCCGTTGCGGGTCTCGTTGGTGAACTTGCAGAAGTTGACCTTCCACTCGTGGCTCGACGAGGCCAGCATCCGGATGTTCGCCCCGGCGCAGAAGACCTTGTCCTTGGCGCTGGTGAGGACGACCGTGCGGACCTGCGGGTGCTCGAAGCGCAGCCGCTGGGTGGCGTCGTAGAGCTCGATGTCCACGCCGAGGTCGTAGGAGTTGAGCTTCAGCTCGTAGCCGGGGGTGATGCCGCCCTGCTCGTCGACGTCCAGCTCGAGCCAGGCGAGGTCACCGTCGATCCGCAGCCGCCAGTGCCGGTAGCTGTCCGGGTGCGCGTCGAAGGACACCATCGGACCCTCCTCGTGGTGGGTGTCCCCCATCCTCTACAACACTCCCGGTGCTCGTCAAGGTTGTGTAGAAGATCGCCGCCGCTAGGGTGCGTGCATGAGCCGTTCGGGGAAGCGCGCCGCGTTGCGGCTGGTCGCGCTGCTGACCACCACGGGAACCCTGCACTTCGCCACGCCGAAGCCCTTCGACAAGATCGTGCCCAGCTCCCTGCCGGGGTCGGCGCGGTTCTGGACCTACGCGTCCGGGGTGGCCGAGCTGGGGCTCGCCGGGCTGCTCGCGGTGCCGCGGACCAGGCGGGCCGGCGGGACGCTCGCGGCGGCGTTCTTCGTCGCGGTGTTCCCCGGCAACGTCAAGTCCGTGCGGGTGCTGTGGGGCAACCCGGCGCTGCGGGCCGTCGCGATCGCGCGGCTGCCGTTGCAGATCCCGCTGGTCACGCAGGCGCTCGCGGCGCGCGAGGGCTGAGCGGGAGCAATCCGGGCGCTTCGTTCGTTGACCGGGTAGCTGGACTGGGAGGGAGGCACGCCGTGCCCGTGTTCGTGGTGCTGCTGGTCATGATGCTGGCCGAGATCGCGGTGATCGTCGCGGTCGGGCAGGCCATCGGCGCGCTCGTGACCATCTTGCTGCTCATCGCCGTGTCCGCGGTCGGGGTGGCGATGCTGCGCCGGCAGGGCATGCGCACCATCACCGCCTTCGGCGACGCGGTCCGCAACCGGCGGGACCCGCAGCCGGAGATGGCCGACGGCATGCTCATCGGCGTCGCCGCCGGGCTGGTGCTCTTCCCGGGGTTCGTCTCGGACGTGCTGGCGTTGTTCCTGCTCTTCCCGCCCACCCGGGCGATCGTGCGCCGCCGGCTGCTCCGCCGCGCCGGGCAGCGCCGCCCGCAGCAGGTGTTCGTGGTCGACTCCGAAGTGGTCGCGACTCCGAGGTGGTCGACGACCGCCCGCCGATCGTGATCGACTCCGTGCGCGAGGACCGCCCCTGAACGGGGGACTCGCGGTCGGGAACGGGGGACTCGCGGGGTCAGGCGGAGACGGGGGCCACCTGGTGGCGGCACGCTTCCGCGTAGGCGACCGGGGTCATGCCGATCGCCCGGGTGAAGTCGCGGATGAAGTGTGACTGGTCGAAGTAGCCCAGGTCCGCCGCGACGTCCGCCCAGCTCGTGCCCGTCCCCTCGGCCAGCCGCGCCGCCGCCTCGTGCAGCCGGTAGCGGCGCAGCACCCACTTCGGGCTGACGCCGACGTACCGCTGGAACATCCGCTGCAGCGTCCGCGGCCGGATGCCGAACCGCGTGCAGACCTGCTCGACCCGGGTGATCGACCGGTCGTAGAGCAGCGCGTGCACGATCCGGCCGATCACCTCGACCTCCGGGTCCGGCGCCGGCCAGTGCGACCGCAGGTACCGCTCGGCCACCACCACCAGGGCGTCCAGGTCCGGCGCGGCGGCGAGGTCCGCGGCCAGGCGGTCGGCGTCGCGCCACAGCGTGGCCAGCGGGATCGTCTGGTCGGCGAGCTCGGAGACCGGCCGGCCGAACACCGGCCGGAAGGCACCCGGCCGGAACTTCACGCCGAACACCCGGCCGCTCCCGGTGTAGGCGTAGGTGAACCGCTCGCTGCCCACGCCCGCGATCGCCACCTGGCCCCGGTCGAAGACGATGTTGACGCACGGGTGCGGCAGCAACGTGACCGACGCGCGGCGGCCGGCCGGCAGGTCCCAGCTCACCAGCCAGTGCCGCTCGACGAGACTCGCGAGGTCCCCGGACGCCGGCACCCGGTCGAGCCGGAAGTCCACGTCGCGCACGCCCAGGAGCCCGTACTCGCTGGTGGTGGCGTGTGGCGTCGGTCCGTCGGTCATGGCTCAAAGGATGACCTATCCGACCGACAATTTCCGTTCGCGCGGGCGGCTAGGACCGCGGGGTCGGGAAGGCGACCTGGCTGTGCAGGCCCGCCCGGTTGACCGCACGCACGCCGAAGAACACGTTGTCCTTCGACATGTCGATGCTCGTCGACGTGGCGTCGCCCACCGGGATGGTGTTCGTCCACTCCGCGGCGGTCGTCTCCCGCCACACCACCTCGTAGCCGGCCAGGTCGGGCTCGGTCCCCCGATCCCACTCCAGGTCCGTGTTGTTGGTGAGCGCCGCGGTGAGCACGTGGACGTTCTTCGGCGTGCCCGGCGCGTTCGCGAGCGACCACAGCGTCGCGGTGTTCACCTTGCACACCCGCGCCATGAACGCGAAGTCGCAGAACTCGATCAGGTCACCGAACTGCTTGCCGTCCTCCACGCGCACGTCCTGGTGCTGGTGGGCGTAGTCCTCGTTCGGCTCGGTGAACCGGGCCGCCGGGTAGCCCTGCTCCAGGAAGCTGATGTGGTCGCCGCCGCGCAGGTAGCGGTCGCGGCGGTAGATCACCCGCACGTTCATGCCGGTCGCGTCGTTGTCGGCCACGTTGCGCACGAACCGGCCGAGCTGGCGGGCGGGCGAGTCGTTCTCGCCGCCGACCGCGCGGCGGATGTTGGCCTCCTCGGGCGTCTCGTCCGTCGGCACGCCCTCGGTGAACAGGCGGATCGTGCGCGGGTCGCGGGTGCCGTCGTCCGCGGTGCTGCTGCCGACGATGTCGTTGGTGAACATGCCCTGCACGTCCGCACCGGCCGCCTTGAGCACCTGCGCGAGGTGGGCGGAGCCGTACAGGCCCTGCTCCTCGCCCGCCACCGGCGCGAAGATGATCGTCGCCGCCGAGTCGCGCTTCGACAGCACGCGCGCGGCCTCCATCACGACCGCCACGCCCGAGGCGTCGTCGTTGGCGCCGGGCGCGTCCGCGGTGGCGTTCATGACGTCGCTGACCCGCGAGTCGTAGTGCCCGGTGATCACGTACACGCGGTTCGGCGTCACCGAGCCACGCAGGGTCGCGACCACGTTGGTGATCTTCGTCGGCACCGGGATCCGGCCGCCGTCCGGCTCCTGGATGTAGGACTGCAGCTCGACGGTCATCCGCCCGCCCGAGTCCGCCGCGTACTTCGACATCTCGGCGAACATCCAGTCCCGCGCCGCGCCGATGCCCCGCACCGGGTCGTCCTGCACGGACAGCGTGTGCCGGGTACCGAAGGACACGAGCTTGCGGACGGTTGCCTCGATCCGCCGCTGGTCGACCTCGCGCAGGATTCGCTCCAGCTCCCTGCCCGGCTTCTGCGCCAGGGGCGGCTTGTCCTGCGGCTTGTCATCGTGACCGCGGTCCGCGCCCGCCACTCCCGGAATACCCGCCAGTGACACACCGCCGGCCGCCACCGAAGCCGCCAAGAACGTTCGCCGTGAAGCCCTGGATCCTTCGCGATTCTGCGTCATGGCCTTACTGCATACACCGCCGCGCGAGCGGGCAACAGACCTCGGCGCCGGACCTGTCAAAACCGGAGCGTTTCCAGAAACTCGGCGCTGTTGCGGGCGGTGTTCGCGGGCGCGGGCTGGTCGTCGCGCTCGACGAGCCAGTACCGCACGCCGCCGCGGTCCGCGGTCGCGAAGGCGTGCGCGAAGTCGACCACGCCCGCGCCGACATCGGTCCAGCTCCCCGCGCCGTCGTGGTCCTTTACGTGCAGCACCGGGAACCGGCCCGGGTGGGCGGCGAAGAGCCGCCGCACGTCGGCACCGGCCCGGTGCGCCCAGCCGACGTCGAGCTCGAAGGCGACCGAGGCGGGGTCGGTCTCGGCGAGCAGGATGTCGTAAGGCACTCCGCCCTCGCCGGCGCGGAACTCGGTGTCGTGGTTGTGATGCAGCACGCCCATGCCGCGCGCGCGGGCGGCCACGCCGGCCTCGGTGAGCCGGCGGGCACCGAGCCGCATGCCCGCGACGGTGTAGGAGTCCGCCGGGAACGAGGACAGCGCGAGCCAGCGCACGCCGATCGTGGCGGCCGCGTCGAGCGCCGCCGCCCAGTCGCCGGTCAGCTCGGCGTGCCCCACGTGCAGGACCACCGGGTCGAGCCCGGCCGCCGCGCACAGGTCACGGATCTCGCCCGGCGAGCGCGGGAAGGCACTCACGCCGACGCACGTGTAGCCCAGGCCGGCGAGCATGGTGAGCGTGCCGAGCGGATCGGCGGCGAGCAGGTCGCGGACCGTGTAGAGGTGCATGCCGAGCCCGCCGGCCGGGATCCTGTCCATCCTCGCCGAACCTACCGGAGCAAGCGCTTTCCCTCCAGGACGGCGAGCGCCGGGCTATCGTGCGGAGTCCGCGCCGTCGCCATTCAGCAGCTCGCGAGTGGGCGCGTGCCGGACCTCGCCGGCGTGCGTGACGCAGGCGCCGGCGACGATCTCGTCGTCGAAGTCCGGGGTGAACCCATCGTCGGTTCGCATGAGCAGCAACAGGTTCACCACGTTCGTGCCGTACAGCTGGCTCGCCTGCGCGGGCAGCTGACTGGGCACGTTGAGCCCGCCCCAGACCGACGCGCCGCCGATCGCGATCTCCTCGCCGGCTCGCGCGCCCTCGACGTTGCCGCCGGACTCGGCCGCGAGGTCGACCACCACCGAGCCGGGCTTCATCCCGGCCACCATCCGCTCGGTGACCAGCATCGGCGCGGTCCGCCCCGGCACGGCGGCGGTCGTGATCAGCACGTCCGCCTCCGCCACGTGCGGGGCGAGCAGCTCGCGCTGCAGGGCCGACCGTTCCTCGGTCATCTCCCGCGCGTACCCGCCCGCACCCTCGAGCGTCGGCAGGTCCAGCTCGATGAACTCCGCGCCCAGGCTGCGCACCTCCTCGGCCGAGGCGGCCCGCACGTCGTAGGCACGCACGACCGCGCCGAGGCGGCGGGCGGTGGCGATGGCCTGCAGCCCGGCCACGCCCGCGCCGAGCACCAGGACCTTGGCCGGCGGCACCGTGCCGGAGGCGGTCATCGACAGCGGTAAGAACCGTGGCAGCCGCTCGGCGGCGACCAGCGCGGCGCGGTACCCGGCGACGAAAGCCTGCGAGGACAACGCGTCCATGGACTGCGCGCGGGAGATGCGCGGCACGAGCTCCATCGCGAGCGCGGTGAGCCCGGCGTCGCGCAGCGCGCGCACCAGGTCGAGCTCCTGGGCCGTCGGCAGGAAGGAGATCGTGATCGCGCCCGGGTCGAGCCGGCGGGCCTGCGACGGCGCGAGCGGCTGGACCGACAGCGCCGCGACCGCGCCGTCCAGCGCGTCGGTGGCCACGGTGGCGCCCGCGTCGCGGTACGCGTCGTCGGCGATGCCCGCGGCCTTGCCGGCACCCGGCTCGACCGCGACTTCCAGGCCTGCGTCGGTCAGGCGGGACACCAGCCCGGGGATCAGCGCAACCCGCCGTTCCCCAGGCCTGGTCTCGCCGACGATGGCGATCTTCACAGGCTGCACTCTAACTCTCGCGGTCCCGAAATTGGCCGGGGCGGCGAACGAGAGCGGCCCCGGCTGCGCCATCGGGCTCGTCCGGGGCCGCCGTTCCTCTCAGCGGGCAGTGCTCTGCTCGCCGTACCGCCGCCGGGCGCGGTCAGTTGCCGCCGGGCGGACCGGGGTTGCCGTTCTGGCCGTCGCGGCGCGGCGGCAGCATGCCCTGTCCCTGCTCGCTGATCATGGTCGCGGTGGCCTCGTCGCCGCCGCTGGGCGTGGTGGCCACGATCATCACGTCGTCGCCCTGCTCGATGCCGCCGGCCCGCACGGTGTCCGAGTCGATCACGTAGGTGCGGGTGTAGCCGTCGTCGCTCCGGGCGGTGATCGAGTCGTCGCTGATGGCGGTGACCTCCCCGTTCAGGAACTCGCCGTGCCCGGTGTCGGCGAGGGGGCCGCCGTTGAAGACCGGGCCGTTGCCCCGCATCCCGCCGGGCCCGCCACCCGGGCCGGTCATCTCGTCGGTCGAGCCGCTCGCCGCGTAGATGGCGACACCGCCCGCGGCGGCGATGCCGACCGCCACGGCGACCGCGATGATCGTCCGCCGCACGGACCACCTGCCCTTGCTCGCCGGCGGCGGCGGCGCGCCCCACCCGGCGGGCGGCGGCTCGGTGGGCGGCGGCTCGTGAGGTGGCTGCTCGGTGGGTGGCTCGGTGGGCGGCTGCTCGCCGGCCTGGGGCACGCCCTGCTGCGGGGACGGCGCCTGCGGAGTCGGCGGGGGCTCCGGCGACGCCGGTGGTCCGGGAGCGGCCTGCTGTTCGGTGTTCATGCCCACACCGTCGGCCGCGTTGCTGTGTGCGAGCTGTGCCCGCCGTTGGGTGGCCCTGTGACCTGGCGTCCCGGCTGGTCGCCCGCACAGGTGATACACAGGATTCGCACAGGCGGGCCACACCGGGAGGGGTGACCATCGGGACCATGAAGAGCGAGCTGCGGCGCCCCGACGGGCAGCCGGTGCGCGTGCTCGTGGTCGACGACGAGGCCACGCTCGCCGAGCTGGTGTCCATGGCGCTGCGCCTGGAGGGCTGGGACGTGCGCAGCGCGGGCGACGGGCTCACCGCCGTGCGCACCGCCCGCGACTTCCGCCCGGACGCGGTCGTGCTCGACGTGATGCTGCCCGACATCGACGGCCACGAGGTGCTGCGCCGCATGCGGGCCGACACCCCCGCGCTGCCCGTGCTCTTCCTGACCGCGAAGGACGCCGTCGAGGACCGCATCGCCGGGCTCACCGCGGGCGGCGACGACTACGTGACCAAGCCGTTCAGCCTGGAGGAGGTCACGCTGCGGCTGCGCGCGCTCATGCGCCGCACCGGCATCGCCGAGGCGAGCGCGGGTGCCACGCTGGCGGTCGGCGACCTGACGCTGGACGAGGACAGCCGCGAGGTGCACCGGGCCGGCCTGGCGGTCGAGCTGACCGCCACCGAGTTCGAGCTGCTGCGCTTCCTCATGCGCAACCCCCGCCGGGTGCTGTCCAAGGCGCAGATCCTGGACCGGGTGTGGAACTACGACTTCGGGGGCCAGGCGAACATCGTCGAGCTGTACATCTCCTACCTGCGCAAGAAGATCGACGCCGGCCGCCCGCCGATGATCCACACGATGCGGGGCGCGGGCTATGTCCTCAAACCAGCCGGCTGACCGCCGCGCACCCGTCCGGGGCATCGAGTCGTGGCCGCTGCGCCGCCGCCTCATCGTCGAGCAGATCGTCCTGCTCTCGATGGTGTGCGTGGTGATCGTCGCGGTCACGCTGCTCGCGTTGCAGGCGTTCCTGGTCAGCCGGCTCGACGACCAGCTCGCCGAGGCGCGCGGCCGGGTGGAGAACGCCATGGCGCGCGAGGGCAGGCCACCGCCCGGCGCGCCCGGCCCCCTGGGCGGACCGGACCTGCTCGACGTGCAGGGGCCCGGCTCGCTGACCGCCGTCATCAGCGGGAACACCGTCAAGATCGCCGACCGGCGAAACGAGCTGGGCGAGGACCGCTCGATCCCGGCGACCGTCTACGACAGCTTCGTCGACATCCCGACCGACGGCGGCGCGTACACGCGCGACCTCGGCGCCCTCGGCACCTACCGGCTCACCGCCTTCGCGGCGGGCGACGAGGTGCTGGTGACCGGGCTGCCGATGGCCGACGTGGACGACACGATCCTGTCCACCGGGCTCATCCTCGGCGGCATCGCGCTCGCCGGGCTGCTGGCCGCGGGCGCGGCCGGCGCGCTGATCGTGCGCCGGACGTTGCAGCCGCTGCAGGACGTCGCGCGCACCGCCGGGCGGGTCGCGGAGCTGCCGCTGGACCGCGGCGAGGTGGCGATCGCCGAACGCGTGCCCGCTCGCTACACCGACCCGCGCACGGAGATCGGTCAGGTGGGCCTCGCGCTGAACCGCATGCTCGGCCACGTCGACAACGCGCTCACCGCCCGGCACGAGAGCGAGACCCGGGTACGCCAGTTCGTCGCGGACGCGAGCCACGAGCTGCGCACCCCGCTCGCCGCCGTGCGCGGGTACGCCGAGCTGGTGCGCCGCGGCGGCGAGGCCACCCCCGACGTGCTGCACGCGATCGGCCGTGTCGAGTCCGAGGCCGCGCGGATGACCACGCTCGTCGAGGACCTGCTCCTGCTGGCACGCCTGGACTCCGGCCGCCCGCTCGAATACTCCACAGTGGACCTCTCGCGGCTCGTGGTGGACGCGGCCGGCGACGCGCGGGTGGCCGGCCCCGAGCACCACTGGCGGCTGGACCTGCCCGCCGAGCCGGTCACCGCCCCCGGCGACGCGGCGCGGCTGCACCAGGTGCTAGCGAACCTGCTGTCCAACGCGCGCACGCACACCCCACCCGGCACGATCGTCACCACCGGACTGTCCATATCGGACGGCGAGGTCGTGCTGACCGTGGCCGACGACGGGCCGGGCATCCCGGCGCACCTGCAGCCGGAGATCTTCGAACGCTTCGCCCGCGGCGACTCCTCCCGCTCCCGCGCCGCCGGCAGCACCGGGCTGGGGCTCGCCATCGTGGCCGCGGTCGTGCAGGCGCACGGCGGCGAGGTGGACGTCGAGAGCCGGCCGGGCCGCACCGAGTTCACGGTCTGGCTGCCCCCCACAGGTGCGCCACAGGATTGACCCAGGGACCACCCAGCCCGCCCGTCGAGGGTGGACGCCATGACGCTCGCCCTCGACCGACCGAAGCCCGGCACCAGGCCCGTGGCGCTGCCCGCCGCCCGCACGCTCGCCCTGCCCGCGCTGCTCGCCGGTACCGCGGTGCTCTACCTGTGGGGGCTCGGCGCCTCCGGGTGGGCCAACGCCTACTACTCGGCCGCCGCGCAGGCCGGCGCGATGGACTGGCAGGCGTTGCTGTTCGGCGCCACCGATCCGGCGGGCGGGATCACGATCGACAAGACGCCCGCGTCGGTGTGGATCATGGGCCTGTCCGCGCGGCTGTTCGGGGTGAGCTCGTGGAGCATCCTCGTGCCCCAGGCACTGATGGGCGTCGCGTCGGTGTGGCTGCTCCACCTGACCGTCCGGCGGGTCGCCGGGCCCGGCGCGGGGTTGCTCGCGGGCGGCGTGCTCGCGCTGACGCCGGTCGCGGTGCTGATGTTCCGGTTCGACAACCCGGACGCGCTGCTCGTGTTGCTCCTGGTGGCCGGCGCGTACGCGGTCACCCGGGCGAGCGCGACCGGGTCGTGGCGCTGGCTCGCGCTCGCCGGCGCGTTCGTCGGCCTCGGGTTCCTCACCAAGATGCTGCAGGCCTTTCTCGTGCTGCCGGCGTTCGGCCTGGCCTACCTCCTCGCCGCGCCGGTCGGGCTCGGTCGCCGGCTCGCGCACCTCGGGGTGGCGCTCGGTGCGCTGGTCGTCGCGGGCGGCTGGTGGGTGCTGCTGGTCGAGCTGTGGCCGGGCGCGCGGCCCTACATCGGCGGGTCGCAGACGAACAGCGTCCTGGAGCTCACCCTGGGCTACAACGGGTTCGGCCGGCTGACCGGCGCCGAGGTCGGCAGCGTCGGCGGCGGTGGCGGCGGCGGTGGCTGGGGGCGGCTGCTGGGGACCGAGATGGGCGGTCAGATCGCGTGGCTGCTGCCGGCCGCGCTGGTGCTCGGCGCGGCCGGGCTCTGGCTGACCCGCCGGTCCGCGCGGACCGACCAGACGCGCGCGGCGCTGCTGCTGTGGGGCGGCTGGCTCGTGGTGACCGCGCTGGTGTTCAGCCACATGGACGGGATCATCCACGCGTACTACACGGTCGCGCTGGCGCCCGCGATCGCGGCGCTGACCGGGATCGGCGCCGTCCTGTTGTGGCGCCGGCGTGCCGACCCGCTCGCGGCGGCCGTGCTCGCCGGGGTGGTCGCGCTGACCGCGATCGAGGCGTACGTGCTGCTCGACGCGTACCCCGTGCCGCGGGTCGCGGTGCTCGCCGGCGGGCTGGCGGCCGGGGCGTTGCTGTTCCTGGCGCCGAACCTGGCGGAGCGGGCCCGCATCGGCGTCGCCGCGCTGGCGCTCGTGGTGACGCTCGCCGGGCCGGCGGCGTACTCGGTGGCCACGGCCGCGACCCCGCACACGGGCGCGCTCCCGGCCGCGGGGCCGGCGGCCTCAGGTGGGCCGGGTGGTCCGGGCGGCGCGGCCCGCCCGTTCGCCGGCGGCGGCATGGGCGGCCTGCTCGACGCCACGACGCCCGGCCCGAACCTCGTGGCCCTGCTGCGGGACAGCGCGGGCTACCGGTGGGCCGCGGTGACCGTCGGCTCGAACAACGCGGCCGGCTACCAGCTGGCGAGCGGCGTGGCCGTGCTGGCGGCGGGCGGCTTCAACGGCACCGACCCGTCCCCCACGCTCGCCGGGTTCCAGTCCTACGTCCGATCCGGACAGGTCCACTACTTCCTGGGCGACGGCGCCATGTCGAGCTCCGGCACGGGCGGCAGCGACGCCGCGGCACGGATCGCGGCGTGGGTGGCGGCCAACTACCCCGCGACCACCGTCGACGGCGTCGCCGTCCACGACCTGAGCACCGGACTGCCGGCGTGAGCGGCTTCGCGGCCCGCGAGGTCCGTGCCACCCGGCACCGAGTCACAGGGCTCGCACAGCCAGGGCACATAACCGCCCCAGCCGACGGGGCGACCGTCGAGCACATGACGCTCACGTTGCCCGGCACCGCTCGCGGGCCGATCGTGCCCGACGGGGACACACCCGTCCTGGACGTCGTCGTCCCCGTGCACAACGAGGAGGCCGACCTCGAGGACTGCGTCCGCCGCCTGCACGACCAGCTCCGCGCCACCTTCCCCTACCGGTTCCGGATCACGGTCGCCGACAACGCCAGCACCGACCGCACGCTCGAGATCGCCGGCGGGCTCGCCGGGGAGCTCGCCGAGGTGACCGTCGTGCACCTGCCGGCCAAGGGTCGCGGCGGTGCGCTGCACGCGGTCTGGTCCGCCTCCGACGCACCCGTCCTGGCCTACCTGGACGTCGACCTCTCCACCGACCTCGCGGCACTCGCCCCGCTCGTCGCCCCGCTGCTGTCCGGGCACTCCGACCTCGCGATCGGCAGCCGGCTCGCGCGCGGCGCCCGGGTGGTCCGCGGCCCCAAGCGCGAGCTCATCTCCCGCGGCTACAACCTGTTGCTGCGCGGCACGCTCGCGACCCGGTTCACCGACGCGCAGTGCGGTTTCAAGGCCATCCGCGCGGACGTGGCCGCCCGGCTGCTGCCGCACGTCACCGACCCCGGCTGGTTCTTCGACACCGAGCTGCTCGTGCTCGCGGAGCGGACCGGGCTGCGCATCCACGAGGTGCCGGTCGACTGGGTGGACGACCCGGACAGCCGCGTCGACATCGTGGCGACCGCGCTCGCCGACCTGCGCGGCATCGCCCGCCTCCTCCGCGCGTTCGCGACCGGCCGGGTACCGGTCACGCAGCTGCGCGCGCAGCTCGGCCGGGCACCCGGCGGCCGGGCGGCCGGCGGCCGGGTGCCCGGCGTACCGGTGAGCCTGGTCCGCCAGCTCGTCCGCTTCGCCGCCGTCGGGGTCGCCAGCACGCTCGCGTACCTGCTGCTGTTCTCCTTGCTGCGCACCGGAATGGGCGCGCAGGCGGCGAACCTCCTCGCGCTCGGCGCCACCGCGGTGGCCAACACCGCGGCCAACCGGCGGTTCACGTTCGGCGTGCGCGGCCGTGCGCAGGCGGGCCGCCACCAGTTCGAGGGGCTGCTCGTCTTCGCGCTGGGGCTGGCGCTCACCAGCGGGTCCCTCGCCGTCCTCAATGGACTCACCACGCCCGGGCGCGGGCTCGAGCTGGCCGTGCTGGTGGCCGCGAACCTCGCCGCCACCGTCCTGCGCTTCCTCCTGCTCCGCGGCTGGGTGTTCCACCCGCGCCGCCAGGCCCCGACCCCGAGGAGCTCCCGGTGACCGCCACCCTGGACCGTCCCGCGGTCGCCGCCGCGCCCGTGCCGCGGCCGGCGACGAACCGCAACCGGCCGCTCGTCGGGCTGCTGCTCGCCGGCACCGCCGCGCTGTACCTGTGGAACCTGACCGCGTCCGGCTGGGCGAACAGCTTCTACGCCGCCGCGACCCAGGCCGCGACGCAGAGCTGGCAGGCGTGGCTGTTCGGCTCGCTGGACGCCGGCAACGTGATCACCGTGGACAAGCCGCCGGCGTCGCTGTGGCTGTCGGGGCTGTTCGGCCGCGTGTTCGGCTTCTCCAGCTGGAGCGTGCTCGCCCCGCAGGCGCTGTGCGGCGTGGCCGCGGTCGGGCTGCTGTACCTGGCGGTCAAGCGGGTCGCCGGGCCGGGCGCCGGGCTCGTCGCGGGCGCCGTGCTCGCGCTGACCCCGGTGGCCGCGCTGATGTTCCGCTACAACCACCCGGACGCGCTGCTCGTGCTGCTGCTCGTGGCCGGGGCGTACGCGGTGACGCGGGCGGTCGAGAAGGCGTCCTGGCGCTGGCTTGCGCTGGCCGGCGTGTTCGTGGGGCTGGGCTTCCTCACGAAGATGATGCAGGCGTTCCTCGTGCTGCCCGCGTTCGCGCTCGCCTACCTGCTCGCCGCGCCGACCACGCTCGGGCGGCGCGTCGCGCACGTGCTCGGCGCGGGCGTGGCGGTCGTCGCGTCCGCGGGGTGGTACGTCGCGCTCGTCGCGCTGTGGCCGGCGGGGTCGCGGCCCTACATCGCCGGGTCGGCGAACGACAGCGTGCTCGAGCTGGCATTGGGCTACAACGGCCTCGGCCGGGTCTTCGGTGGCGACGGCAACCTGAGCGGCGGCGGGATGGGCAACACCGGGTTCGGCGGCGAGTCCGGGCTCGGCCGGATGTTCGGCGCGGCGTTCGGCACCGAGGTGTCCTGGCTGCTGCCGGCCGCGCTGATCGCGCTCGGCGCCGGGCTGTGGTTCACCCGCCGGCAGCCGCGCACCGACCGCACGCGGGCCGCGCTGCTGCTGTGGGGTGGCTGGCTTCTGGTCACCGGGCTGGTGTTCAGCCTGATGAGCGGGATCGTGCACCCGTACTACGCGGTCGCGCTCGCCCCGGCGATCGCCGCGCTCGCCGGCATCGGCGGCGTGCAGCTCTGGCGCGGAAGGGCCAACCGGCCGGCCGCGGTGGCGATGGCCGCGATGGTCGCCGTCACCGCGGTGTGGTCGGCGATCCTGTTGCAGCGCACGGACTCCTGGCTGCCGTGGCTGCGCTGGCTCGTCCTGGCCGCCGGCCTGCTCGCGGCCACCGCGCTGGTGGTCGGCGGCGGGCGGCCGGGCAGGTCGGTGGCGGCGCTTTCGCTCGTCGTCGCGCTGGCCGGCACCGGGGCGTACTCGGTGGCCAACGCCGCGCAGACCCACGCCGGCTCGATCCCGCTCTCCGGTCCGGTGGCGTCGGCGGACATGGGCGGCATGCGCGGGGACGGTGGGTCGAACGCCGCGCTCGCCGCGCTGCTCGCCGACACCGACACGACGTGGGCGGCGGCCACGACCGGGGCCACGTCGGCCGCCGACCTGGAGCTCGCGAGCGGCCGGCCGGTGATCGCCATCGGTGGGTGGAGCGGCGGCGACCCGGCCCCGACGCTCGCGGAGTTCCAGTCCTATGTGGAGTCCGGACGGCTCGCGTACTACGTCACCGGCGGCGGGATGGGCGGCCCCGGCGGCGACTCGGCGATCGCGCAGTGGGTCGCGGCCAACTACGACTCGACGACGGTCGGCGGCCAGACGGTCTACGACCTGCGCTGAGAGATCCGGGCGGCTACCAGCTCCCGCGGTGGTCCGGGATCGTGAAGACCAGCGGGATCGCGGCCACCAGCAGCACGGCGAGCACGATGAACGCGTGGGCCTGGGCGATACCCGGGTTCGCGCTGTTCGCCAGCACCGCGGTCGTGATCGACACCGTGATGATCGCCCCGCTCTGCCGGAACATCCCGCGCAGCCCGGCGATCGAGGCGATCTGGTCCGGCGCCAGCTGCAGCCCGGCGTTGTTGGACGCCGGCACCGCCATGCCCATCCCGATCCCGGTGACCCCCGCCGAGATCGACAGCCACAGGTACCCCGACACCCCCGGCGGCGGCAGGGCCATCAGCACCAGCCCGGCGACGAGCGTGCTGAACCCGACCACCATCGGGATGCGGTGGCCCAGCCGCCGCAGGGTGAACACGGCCAGCGCGGCGAGGCAGATCATCCCGACGCCGCGCATGGTCAGCAGCGTGCCGGCCGCCAGCGGGTCGAGGCCGAACCGCTGCTCCGCGTACAGCGGCACCAGGGCGGCGAACCCGATCGCGGCGCCGCCGAACAGCACGTTCAGCAGGTTCATCGCGCCGAACCCCCGGCCGGCGAGCAGCCGCATGGGGATGAACGGCGCGCGGTGGCGGACGGTGTGCCGCACGAACAGGACCGCCGTGGCGACCGCGAGCAGCTCCGGCGCCAGGAACCACGGGCTGGTCACGCCCCGGTCGAGGTTGGTGAGCCCGTACATGGTGGCGAGCATGAGCGTGGCGAGCAGCGCCAGCCCGCCGACGTCGATCCGGCTGGTCTCCTTGCGCGGCGACTCCGCGATCAGCGTGTAGGACAGCACGAGCAGCACCAGGCCGATCGGCACGTTGACGAGGAAGATCATCCGCCAGCCGAAGTAGGTGACGATGACCCCGCCGAGGATCGGGCCGATGATGCCGCCGATCGGGAAGATGCTCGTGAACATGCCGACCGCGCGGTCGCGGTGGCGGCCGAAGTGCTCGGCGACGATGCCGGTGGCCGACGGCAGGAACGCGCCGCCGCCGACCGCCTGCACCGCTCGCAGCGCCACCAGCACGTAGATGTTGTCGGCGAAACCGCAGGCCAGCGATGCCCCGACGAACACGCCGATGCCGATCAGGAACACCCGCTTGCGGCCGAAGTGGTCGCCCAGCTTGCCGGCCATGGGCATCGCGATGATCTGGCCGAGCGAGTAGACCGTGATCGTCCAGCCGCTCCAGGTCAGCTCCGCGCCGAGATCCGTCTGGATGGCGTTCAGCGCGGTGGCGACAATGGTCTGGTCTATCGAGGCCATGAACAGCGCGATCGCGACCACCGCGAACACGATGTGCCGGCGCGGCAGCGGCTCGGGGCCGAGGGTCTCCGGCGGTGCGGCGGACACCGGGGCTACTCGTACGCTTCGGGTCCGCATAGCCGTCGATGGTATTTGCTTGCCGGCAGGCAATCAATTGGCCAGGGAGTGACATCACCGACAGGAGGCAGTGGTGGATGCCGAAGCAGTGACGAGGTTGCGCCGGGTCATCGGGCGGCTCGCGCGGCTGCTCAACGCGTCGTCCGCGAGCGAGAACCTGACCCCGACCCAGGCCTCGGTGCTCGGCCTCGTCGACCGCCGCGGCCCGATCGGCCTCGCCGAGCTGACCGACGTGGAGGGACTCAACCCGACGATGATGTCCCGCGTGGTGTCCAAGCTCGACGCCGAGGGCCTGGTCCGCCGCCTGCCCCACCCGGCCGACCAGCGCGCGGTCCAGCTGGAGGCCACCGAGGCCGGCCGGCAGGTCCATGCGCGCATCCTCGACGCGCGCACCCGGACCGTCGCGTCGATCCTCGACGGCCTCTCGCCGGACGCCAGTGCGGACCTGGCAAAGGCACTGCCCGCGCTCGAGGCGCTGGCGGAGGGTCTGCGCACCAACCAGCGGTGACCGGGGGTCTTCCCGCCATCTGCCCGTCCTGAGTAACCTGGATCGGTACCGATTGGGGGTTGACCGATGGCGGGAACCGGCGCGGTCGCGCGCCGCACCTACGGCGGTCTGTCGGCCGGCGAACGGCGTGCGGAACGCCGGGAACGGCTGATGCGGGCCGGCCTGGCACTCATCGGCACCGAGGGCTACGCGGCGTCGTCCATCGAGAAGCTGTGCACCGAGGCCGGGGTGTCCACGCGGAACTTCTACGAGGAGTTCAACAGCCGCGAGGACCTGCTGATCGCGCTGCACGACCGGATCATCGAGCAGGCCTTCCAGGCCGTGCTGGGCGCGCTGGCCGAGGCGGACGAAACCCCCTTACGCGAGCGTTTCGCCCGCGCGGTCCGCGCCTTCGTCATCACCACGGCGAGCGACCCGCGCTGGGCCCGGTTGTCCTACGTGGAGATCATCGGGGTCAGCGACGCGGTCGAGGAGCACCGCGTCCGGGGGCGCCGCCGGTGGGTGGAGTTCCTGGCGTCCGAGGCCAAGCGGGCGGTGGCCCGCGGCGAGGCGGCGGACCGGGACTTCGACCTGACCGCGGTGGCGCTGATCGGGGCGGTGAACGAGCTGGTGCACCACTGGTCACTGAACGCCGGCCAGCGCACGCTGGACGACGTGATCGCGGAGATCGTCCGCATCGCGACCGCGGCGGTGACGGCCCCGTGACGACGACCATCGGCGCGTCGACGAGCGCGGCGGAGCTGCTGCGCCGGCTGTCCGACCTGGCCGCCGCCTCCGGTGCGGCCGTATCCGCCGCCGCGGAGCTGTTCGCCGAGTGCGTGGCCGCCGACGGCGTGATCCAGGCGTTCGGCACCGGCCACTCGCAGGGCACCGCGCTCGAGGTCGCCGGCCGGGCGGGCGGGCTGATCCCGACCAACCGGATCGCGCTGACCGACCTGGTGCAGTTCGGCGGCGAGGACCCGGCCGTGCTGGCCGACCCGATGCTGGAGCGGCGGGGCGACGTGGCCGCGCGGCTGTACGAGCTGGCCGCCCCGGCGCCCCACGACCTGTTCGTGATCGCGTCCAGCTCGGGGGTCAACTCCGCGGTGGTCGAGATGGCGCACGTGGTCAAGGCGCACGGCCACCGCCTGATCGCGATCACGTCCGTGGCGCACTCGACCCGGGTCGACCCGCGCCACGAGTCCGGCAAGCGCCTGTCCGACCTGGCCGACGTGACGCTCGACAACGGCGCCCCGTTCGGCGACACCCTGCTGGAGATGCCGGACGGCACGTCGGCGGGGGCGGTGTCGTCGCTCTCCGCGGCCCTGCTGGTCCAGATGATCGTCGCGGAGACCGTCCGCCTGCTGCTCGAGTCGGGCACCACGCCGCCGGTCTACGTGTCGAACAACGTCCCGGGCGGCCACGAACGCAACCAGCAGCTGGAAGCCCACTACGCGGGCCGCATCCGCCGCACGGCCAGTTAGAGGTGGTTTGCCCTGCGGTCCATCATGCGAGGTCTGGTGCCGATCAACGAGACCTCAGGGGACCGTGACGGCGCCCAGCCACAATCAACCTGACCGTCCGCGCCGTTCGCTGGAACGCAACCAACACTTTCAATTCCGGGGAGGCGGACTAGACCATGTACTGGTCGTGGCTGGCGAGGAAGTCGGTGTACTCCTCCGGGGTCATTTGGCGGCCGGAGTCGAGTAGTTCGGCCAGCTCGCGGAAGTAGTTCTCCCGCGGTGGGGCCGGCGCGAAGAGGATCAGCATCTGGGCCACCGCGTCGCTGTCGTTGCTGAACGCGTGGATGCCGCCCTCCGGGACGTACAGGAAGTCGCCCGCCGAGGTGTCCACCCACTTCTCGCCGTTGAACAGCCGGACGGTCCCCTCGACGATGTAGAACGACTCCGAGAAGGTCTTGTGGAAGTGCGCCGCCGGGCCGCCCGCCCGCGGCTGCATCGTGTACTGGAACAGTCCGAACTGGCCGTTCGTCACCGAGCCCGTCGCCACGAACGCGTTCGTCACGTTCGGCCGGCGCAGCGCCTCGACCTCCCCGATCGGCCGGTAGGTCGCGTTGATCTCGCCCGAATCGCCGACGTAGGACACGCCAACCTCCCCGGTCCGTGGATCTCTGCCACGATGGTACGGCCATGACCGACCGACCCTACGTCCTGCTGAGCTGCGCGTTGTCGCTCGACGGCTACCTCGACGACGCCACCGACCGCCGCCTCGTGCTGTCCAACGACGCCGACTGGGACCGGGTCGACGAGGTCCGCGCGAGCTGCGACGCCATCCTCGTCGGGGCGAACACGATCCGCCGGGACAACCCGCGCCTGCAGGTCCGCGACCCCGCCCGCCGGGCCCGGCGGGTGGCCGCGGGCCGGCCGGAGAACCCGCTCAAGGTGACGATCACCGCCACCGGTGACCTCGACCCGGCCGCCGCCTTCTTCGCCACCGGCACCCAGGTGGTCTACGCACCCGCCGGCGTCGCCACCCCCGGCGAGACCGTGCCGGCCGGTGCGCGCGTGGAGCTCGCGGACGTCCTGGCCGACCTGGCCGCGCGGGGCGTGCGGCGGCTCATGGTCGAGGGCGGCACGAGCATGCACACCGCGTTCCTCACCGCCGGGCTCGCGGACGAGCTGCACGTCGTGATCGCGCCGTTCTTCGTCGGGGACAGCGCCGCGCCGCGGTTCACCGGCGACGGCCGGTTTCCCTGGGACGCCACGCACCGCGCCACGCTGGCCGAGGTGGCGGCCATCGGCAACGTCGCGTTCCACCGGTACCTGCTCAACCGGCCCGAGGTGGACCGGCTCTGGCTGGCGCGGGCCATCGAGCTGTCCCGGCGCTGCCCGCCGTCCACCACGGCCTTCGCGGTCGGCGCGATCGTGGTGGCCGCGGACGGCGAGGAGCTGGCCCGCGGGTACTCGCGCGAGTCCGGCGGCACCGAGCACGCCGAGGAGGCCGCGCTCGCCAAGCTCGACGCGGCGGACCCGCGGCTGGGCGGCGCCACGATCTACAGCTCGCTGGAACCCTGCAGCCGCCGCGCGTCCCGGCCGCGGACCTGCACCGACCTCATCCGCGCCGCCGGCATCCCGCGGGTGGTCTTCGCCCTGCGCGAGCCACCGACGTTCGTCGACGGGCGGGGTGCCGAGCTGCTCGCGGCCGGCGGCGTCGAGGTCGTGGAGATCCCCGAGCTGGCCGGCGCGGTCCGCGAGGTGAACCGCGACCTGATCTAGGCCACCGTCAGCACGGTGTCGGCCAGTACCGGGGCGTCGTCGCGGTCGGCGGCCGACGCGGTCACCGTGGCGCCGTCCGGCGTGCGCCACACGCGCACCCGCAGCGTCTCGCCGGGGAACACGACGCCGGCGAACTTCGTGGCGAAGGAGGCCACCCGGGTCACGTCACCGGCCAGCACGCTGTCCACAACGGACTTGCACACCATCCCGTACGTGCACAGCCCGTGCAGGATCGGCCGCTCGAAGCCCGCCCGGGCCGCGAACACCGGGTCGGCGTGCAGCGGGTTGCGGTCGCCGCACAGCCGGTACAGCAGCGCCTGCTGCGCCAGCACGGGGACCTCGAGCACCTCGTCCGGCTCGCGCCCGGGCACCTCGACCGCCGTCGACGGCCCGCGGTGACCGCCGAACCCGCCCTCGCCGCGGGCGAAGATCGCGGAGCTGGTCGTCCACAGTGGATCCCCGGCCGCGGCGGTCACCGTGGTCTCCTGGACGATCACCGCGGCCTTCTCCTTGTCCCACACGTCGGCGATCCGCGACCGCGCCACCGCCTCGCCCGAGGCCGGGATCGGGCCGCTGACGGTGATCGACTGCGTGCCGTGCAGCACCCTGGTCAGGTCGATGTCGATGCCCGGGAAGCGCACCGCCGGCGGCTCGAACGTGCGGAACCCGGGCGCCACCACGCCGAACGTGGGCAGCACCCGCAGCCGGTCCTCCAGCACGTACGGCAGCTCGGCCGGCTCGGTCGGCGACGCCCCCGCACCCAGCGCCAGGTGGTAGAGCAGGACGTCCGAGCTCGTCCACGAGAACCGGGTCTCGCCGAGGTCGGCGCCGATGGCGACGGCCGGGTCGATGGGCATGCAACCTCACTCGTAGCTGACCTCGACGGCATCGGTCACCGGAAGCGACTGGCAGGCAAGGATGATGCCGTCGGAGATGTCCTCGTCCTCCAGCACGTCATTGTTCAGCATCTTCACCTCACCGGCCACCAGGCGGCAGGCGCACGCGCTGCAGGCCCCCTCGCGACACGAGTACGGCGCGTCGATGTCGTTGTCCAGCAGCAGGTCCAGCAGCTTGGTCTCGGCCGGCCAGGCGAGCGATCGCCGCTGCCCGTCCAGCGTCACGGCCACCGTCGCGGCCGCGCGCGCCGCCGGCGGCGCGGGCGCCGCCTTCTCGAACGGGTTCGCGCCCAGCGACTGGAACCGCTCGAGCTTCACCCGGCCCCTGGGCACGCCGAGCGCGGTCAGCGCCTCGCGCGCGGCCGCCATGAACGGCTTGGGCCCGCACACGAACGCCTCGAACCCCGCGTACGGCCCGGCCAGCGCGGCGAGCCCGGGCGCGTCCGGCAGGCCCTGCACGGACTCCAGCCAGTGGATCGCCGCGAACCGGTCCGGGTGCCGCCGGGCGAACGCGCCCAGCTCCCCCGCGAAGATCACCGACGCCTCGTCGCGGTTGGCATAGACGAGCACGACCCGGCCGGACCCGGTGGCGAGCGCGGACTTCACGATCGAGATCACCGGCGTGATCCCGCTGCCCGCGGCGAACAGCAGCAGGTCGGCGTCGAGCGAGCGCGGGGTGAACACGCCGGCGGGCGGCAGCGACTCGAGCTCGTCGCCGGCGGAAACCTCGTCGCACAGCCAGTTCGAGCCGTAGCCGTCGGCGGTGCGCTTGACCGTCACCTTGAGCCGGTCGTCGGTGTGCGGGGAGCTGGACAGCGAGTAGCACCGGGCCACCGAGCCGCACCGGTCGCTGGGGATCCGCACGGTGAGGAACTGGCCCGGCCGGTAGGCGAACGCGTCGCGGTCGGGCACGTCGAACTCGAGCGAGCGAGCCTCGTCGGTCTCCGCGATCACCCGGGTGACGCGCAGCCGGTGGGTCCGCTGCTCACGCATCGGGCACCACCAGCCGGCCGGCGGCCACCGCGTCCTCGATGGCCTCCCGCAGCTTCGGGCACGTGTCGATCCGCGCGCCGACCTCGCCGGCGGCCACCAGCGCGGCGAACTCCGGGCAGGTGGCCGCGGGGTCCGCCGACCACTGCACGCTGGTCTGCACCGCGCTCGCCTTGCGCACCAGCACCTCGGTCGGGCACGCGTGGCAGCCCACCGGGCTCAGCCCGTGCTCGAGGAACTCCCGGGTGTTCGCCGCGACCGCCGCCGGGTCGTGGTGGTCCGGCGCCTTGGCCCAGCCGGCACCCGGGGTCACGGTCGCCTCGCCGGCCCGGTCACGACACCTCGGCTTCCCGGCGGGCGAGGTTCTCCGCGACCTCCCGCTCCCAGGCCTCGTTGGCGCGCGTGGTGTCGACCTCGAACTCGAACCGGTTCGTCATCTCGTCGGTGACGTCCTCGACGTCCACATAGAACTGTTCGTACCAGCGGCGCAGCTGGTAGACGGGGCCGTCCTCCTCGCACAGCAACGGGTTGTCGATGCGCGTCTTGTTCCGCCAGATCTCCACGTCCTGCAGGAACCCGACGCCGAAGCTCTTCGCGAGCTTGCCGGCGACCTTGTCCGCCTTCTCCTTGGGCAGCCCCGGCAGCTTCTTCACGCTGACCCCCCACTGCAGCACGAACGAGTCCGCGGTCACCGGGTAGTGGCAGTTGATCAGCACGGTCTCGATCGTGGTGCCGTGGTAGTCCTGCCACAGGTCGTTGATCATGTAGGACGGCCCGTAGTAGGACGCCTCGGACTTGAGCGTCACGCCCTCCGCGGAGTAGCTGGACCCGGCGGCCACGTCCGGGCGGCCGCGCGAGTGCAGGTACTGGGTGGCGATGTGGCCCTCGAACACGTTCTTGAAGTAGGTCGGGAACGCGAAGTGGACGTAGAAGAAGTGGGCCATGTCGACCATGTTGTCGATGATCTCCCGGCAGTTGGAGCCGTCGATGCGGACCGTGTCCCAGGTCCAGTCGCTCCACTCCGGACCCGACGCGCCGCGCGTCTCCGGGATCACGATGTCCGCACCCGGCGGGTTGCCCTGCGGGTCGTGCCAGACGAACAGCTGCCCGTTGCGCTCGAGCGTGCGCCAGGACCGCGTCCGCGCGCGTAGCGGGATCCGCTTCGCGTAGGGGATCCCGACGCAGCGGCCGTTGCCGGCCCAGCGCCAGTCGTGGAACGGGCACGCGATCGCCTCGCCCTTGACCGTGCCCTGCGACAGGTCGCCGCCCATGTGCCGGCAGTACGCGTCGAGCACGTTGAGCGTGCCGTCCCCGGTCGCGAACACGACGAGCTTGGTGCCGAAGGCCTCGACCGCATGCGGCTTGCCGTCGCGGTAGGTGTCCGCGAGGCCGAGGCAGTGCCAGCCACGGGCGAAGCGGCCTCGCGCCTCACCCACGTCGATCATCCGCACGCTGTTGGTCATCCGTCTGCTCCCACCAGGTCTTTGGCGGCCAGGTAGCCGAACGTCATTGCCGGGCCGAGGGTGGCGCCCGGGCCCGCGTAGGTACGGCCCATCACCGGGGCGGCCGCGTTGCCGGCGGCGTACAGGCCGGGGATGTGCGTGCCGTCCGCGCGCAGCACGCGGGCTCGCGGGTCGGTCCGCAGACCGCCCTTCGTGCCGAGGTCACCCGGCACGACGCGGATCGCGTAGTAGGGCGGCCGCGCCAGCGCGGCGAGGCACGGGTTGGGCTTGTTGCGCGGGTCGCCGTAGTAGCGATCGTAGGCGCTCTCCCCGCGGTGGAAGTCCTCGTCGACCCCGCTCGCGGCGAACCCGTTGAACCGCGCGACGGTCCTGCCCAGCGCGTCCGGTGGCACGCCGATCCGCTCCGCGAGGCCGGCGAGGGAGCCGGCCCGGTGCACCGCGCCGCACTCGTACCAGCGGCGCGGAAAGGGCTGGCGCGGGCCGAGGCCGGCGAAGATGTAGCGGTTGCGGTAGCGCTGGTCGGCCACGAGCCAGGACGGGATGTGGCCGGCCTCGTCGGTGTGGTTGTCGTACATCGCGTGCACGGCGTCCACGTACGGCGCGGCCTCGTTGACGAACCGCTCACCGCGCTGGTTGACCAGCACGCACCCGGGCAGGGTCCGCTCGGCGAGGCAGAAGTACGGGCCACGCGGCAGCACGATCGACGGGCCCCACCAGGCGTCGTCCATGACCGCGGTGGCCGCGCCGAGCCGCAGCCCGGCGTCGATGCCGTCGCCGGTGTTGCCCGCCGCGCCGACCGTCCACTCGGTACCGATCGGCGCGCGCTGGTACTCCTTGCGCATCCGCTCGTTGTGCTCGAAGCCGCCGCTCGCGAGGATCACGCCGCGCCGGGCGTGGATCGTGCCGTCCGGGGTCTCCACGCCGGTCACCCGTCCGTCCACAACGGACAACCCGGTGAGCGGGGTGGCCAGCCGCACCGGTACGGCCGCGGCGCGCAGGCCGGCGCGCAGGCCCCCGGCGAGCGCCTGGCCCATGGTGAGCAGCCGGCGGCGCCGCGCGAGCGAGACGAGCCGGCGGCCGGCGACCCGGGCGGCGCGGGCGGCGCCGCGCGGGTGGCGGGCCATGAGGTTCATCCAGCGGTAGTCGGCCTGCGTGACGGCCATGCCGGTCGGCGCGCGCAGGTACGGCTCGGCGAGTGTCGCGACGTCCTCGCCGAGCACGCGGGCGTCCATGGGGCGCGGCTCGATGGACCTGCCGTGCGCCCTGCCGCCGGGGGCCTCCGGGTAGTAGTCGGAGTAGCCGGTGACCCAGCGCAGCTGGAGCGGGGTGTTGGCCAGCACGAAGCGGACCATCTCCGGGCCCGCGTGGAGAAACGCGCGGCGGAGGTCGTCGTCGACGTCCGGCCCGGTGATGTGCGCGAGGTAGGTCGCGGCGTCGGCCGGCGTGTCCGCGACGCCGGCGGCGTTCAGCACGTCGTTGCCGGGTACCCAGAGGCCGCCGCCGGAGCGCGCGGTGGAGCCGCCGAAGCGGTCCGCCTTCTCGATCAGGACGACGTCGAGGCCGTGCCGGGCGGCGGCGAGCGCGGCGGTCATGCCCGCGGCGCCGGCCCCGACCACGACGACGTCAACTGACTCCATGGGGCACATACTAGAACAGGTTATAGTTTTTCTCATGCCCGTCGAGGATGACCGCTGGGACGACCATGCGGACGTGGTCGTGGTGGGGTTCGGCGGCGCCGGGGCGTGCGCGGCGATCGAGGCCGCCCGCGCGGGCGCGGACGTGCTGGTGCTCGACCGCTTCACGGGCGGCGGGGCGACCGCGGTGTCGGGCGGCGTGGTGTACGCCGGCGGCGGCACGTCGGTGCAGCGCGCGGCCGGCGTGACCGACTCGCCGGCGGCGATGCACGCCTACCTGTCGCAGGAGGCCGGCGACGTGGTCAGCCCGGCGACGCTGCGCGAGTTCGTCGACTCGTCGCCCGCGATGATCGACTGGCTGGCCGGGCTGGGCGTGCCGTTCGACCCGTCGCCGTGCCCGTTCAAGACCTCGTACCCACCCGACGACTACTACCTGTACTACTCGGGCAGCGAGAACGCGTGGCCGTTCCGCTCGTCGGCGCAGCCCGCCGCGCGGGGCCACCGGGCGCACGGCCGCGGCACCTCGGGGCGGGTGCTGTTCGCCGCGCTGTCGGCGGCGGCCCGGTCGTCGGGCGCCCGGGTGCGGCCGCGGACGGCGGCCGTGCGGCTGGTCGTCTCGGACGGCCGCGTGGTGGGTGTCGAGGGCCGCACGCTGGCCGGGGCGCCGGCCCGGGTGCGGCGGCGGCTCGACCGGTTGCACCGGCTGTCGGTGACGCCGGGGTTGTACGTGCCGGCGCTGGCCCGGCGGCTGCACCGGCGGGTCGCGGCGCTGGAGTCGCGGTGGGGGCGGCCGTTCCTGGTCGAGGCGCGGCGCGGGGTCGTGCTGGCGGCGGGCGGCTTCGTGAGCAACCGGGCGATGCTGCGCGAGCACGCCCCGGCCTACCGCGGCGGCCTGCCGCTGGGCACGCAGGGCGACGACGGCAGCGGCATCCGGCTGGGCGTCTCCGCCGGTGGCGCCGTGGACCGGCTGTCGACGGTGTCGGCGTGGCGGTTCCTGACGCCGCCGAGCGCGCTGCTGCGCGGGGTGCTGGTGGACGCCTCGGGCGCCCGGTTCGTGGACGAGTCGTCGTACGGCGCGGCGATCGGCGCCCGCGTGGTGGCGGGCGGCGGGCGGGCGTGGCTGCTGGCGGACGCGCCGGTCGTGACGGAGGCGCGGCGGCAGCTGCGGTCGGAGACCCTGTGGTTCCAACGGCTTCAGGGGTGGTACCTGCTGCACTGGTCCCGCGTGCGGGGCGGCTCGGTGGCCGAGGTGGCCAGGCGGGCGGGCATCTCGGCGGAGGGCCTGACCGCGACGGTGTCGTCCTACGGTTCGACGCCCGACGCGTTCGGCAAGCACCCCTCGCTGGTGGCGGCGCTGTCGACGCCGCCGTACACGCTGATCGACTGCTCGTACGGTCCGCGCCTGGGCTACCCGTGCCCGATGCTCACGCTGGGCGGGCTCGTGGTGGACGAGTCGTCGGGCCAGGTGCTGTCCGCGGCCGGGTCGGCGGTGCCGGGCCTGTACGCGGCCGGCCGCACGGCGGTGGGCATCTGCTCGAACTCCTACGTGAGCGGGCTGTCGCTGGCGGACTGCGTGTTCTCCGGCCGCCGCGCGGGCAGGCACGCGGCGGCCGTGAACATGCGACACGTCTGAGTCAGCCCTCCTTGCCCGGTTCGCACTGGCGGATATGCCTGGTCAGCAGCTCGGTGATCCGCTCCTGTCCTTGCGCGAGCCTCGAGTAGTTCCGCCGCGCTTCGGCGTCCACTCGCGCGAACCCCTCATTCACCTCGGCGAACTGCTGATCCACTCGCGCGAACCCGCCATGCATCTCAGCGTCCACGCGCGCGAACCCGTCATGCATCTCGGCGAAGCCCACGCGCACCTGGCTCTCCACCTTGCCGAGGCGGGCATCCAGCTTGGCGAGCTTCCGGCCCTGATCCACTTGGTCTTCCCGGATCGCGTTCAGCACGCCGGTATGGCCGTGCAGGACAGCGGTGCAGTCGGACGCCTCCTTCTCGGCCTTGGTCGCCAGGAAGCGGACCTCGGCCATCTCGTGCTCGAGCCGGGTCACGCGACCCGTCAGCTCGGCCGGCTCACCCATGTGTTTCCCCCTTCGATAGTCGGTTGGGCGGAGCCCAGACTGCCCCAGGATCAGCTCCTCGCCAAACAGTTGTCCACAGGTTTCATCCACTTGTCCACAGGGCACAGGATCGACAGAAACGAGAACGTGTTCTAGTCTTGCGGGCATGAGCGACCAGGTGCTCGATGCCGTGCGGGAGCTGTTGCCGGTTCTGCGGGAACGGGCCCAGGACACCGAGGACGCGCGCCGCGTCTCCGAGGAGTCGGTCAAGGCGCTGCGGCAGACCGGGTTCTTCAAGCTCCTGCAGCCCACCCGCTACGGCGGCCTCGAACAGCACCCCAACGACTTCTACCGCGCGGTGCGCACCATCGCCAGCGCGTGCGGGTCCACCGGGTGGGTGGCGAGCGTGCTCGGCTGCCACCCGTGGCAGCTCGCACTCTTCGACGACCGCGCGCAGCGGGAGGTCTGGGGCGAGGACGACAACACGCTCGTCTCCAGCTCGTACGCACCCATGGGCCGCGCGAAGCCGGTCGACGGCGGCTTCGAGTTCACCGGCCGCTGGAGCTTCTCCTCCGGCTGCGACCACGCCGCCTGGGTCTTCCTCGGCGGCCTCGTGCTCGGCGCCGACGGCGCGCCGACCGACTTCGCCACGTTCCTGCTCCCCCGCGCCGACTACGAGATCGACGACGTCTGGGACACGATCGGGCTGCGCGGCACCGGCAGCAACGACATCATCGTCGACTCCGTGTTCGTCCCGGCGTACCGCACGCTCAGCTTCATGGACACCGGCAAGTGCTTCGGGCCGGGCCAGCAGGTCAACCCCGGCCCGCTCTACCGGCTGCCCTTCGCCTCCGTCTTCTCCTGCTCCATCGCCGTCCCCGTCGTGGGCATGGCGACCGGCGCCTACGACGCCTACGTCACGCACACCCGCGAGCGCGTGCGCGCCTCGACCGGCGGCCGCGCGGCCGAGGACTCCTTCAACCAGGTCCGCATCGCCGAGGCCGCCGCCAAGATCGACGGCGCCATGCTGTCGATCGAGCGCGACCTCGACGAGGCGATGCGGCACGCGACCGCGGGCGAGAAGGTCCCCTTCCCGCTGCGGGTGCAGACGCGGCGCGACCAGGTCAACGCCACCAGCGCCGCGATCGCCGCCGTGGACCGGCTGTTCGAGAGCGCGGGTGGCCGCGCGCTCAAGGTCGGCACGCCCATCCAGCGCTTCTGGCGCGACGCGCACGCCGGCCGCGTGCACGCGATCAACGATCCGGAGAAGGCACTCGCCATGTACGGCCAGGCGCAGCTCGGGTTGAAGGTGACCGACGCGTGGATCTGACCGAGAGCACGCGGGCCGGGCTCCACTACTACGAAGCGGGCAGCGGCGAGGCCGTCGTCATGCTGCACGGCGGCGGGCCCGGCGCGTCCGCGTGGAGCAACTTCGGGCCCAACCTGCCGGTGTTCGCCAAGCAGTACCGCACGCTGCTGGTCGACCAGCCCGGTTTCGGCAAGTCCGGCAGGCCCGAGATCACCAGGCAGTACTTCACGTTCTCGGCCGACGCCCTGCGCGACCTGCTCGACGACCTCGGCATCGAACGCGCCCACCTCGTCGGCAACTCGCTCGGCGGCGGCACCGCGGTGCGCTTCGCGCTGAACCACCCCGAGCGCGCGGGGCGTCTGGTCCTCATGGCGCCGGGCGGGCTGGGCCTCAACGTGTTCGCGCCCGACCCGACCGAGGGCATCAAGAAGCTCTACCAGTTCGGCGCGCCACCCGGGCCCAGCAAGGAAAAGCTGGCGAGCTTCCTGCGCACGCTCGTGTACGACCAGACGCTCGTAACCGACGAGCTGGTCGAGGAGCGGTACGCGGCCGCGAGCGACCCGGAGGCCCTGCGTGCCATGGCGGCCATGGGCGGCTCGTTCGCGAAGGACCCCGAGGAGGGCATGCTCTGGCGGGAGGCACACCGGCTGCGCCAGCGGGTCCTGCTGGTGTGGGGCCGCGAGGACCGGGCCAACCCGCTCGACGGCGCGCTCGTCGCGCTCAAGATCATCCCACGCGCGCAGCTGCACGTGTTCGGCCGATGTGGACACTGGGCGCAGCTGGAGAAGTTCGCCGAGTTCAACCGCATCGCCATGGACTTCATCGGGAGCGAGTGATGGGCATCCGGTCCCTCGGTTACCTGCGCATCGAAGCCACTGACGTCGACGCCTGGCGCGTGTTCGCGCTCAAGGTGCTCGGCATGGTCGAGGGCTCGGGCGGGGAGGACGGCGCCCTGTACCTGCGGATGGACGACTTCCCCGCGCGCCTGGTGATCCTGCCCGGCGAGACCGACCGCCTCGCCGCGGCCGGCTGGGAGGTCGCGAACGTGGCCGAGCTCGGCGAGGTCTGCGGGCGGCTCGAGGCGGCCGGCGTGCCGTACAAGGAAGGCACGCCCGAGCAACGCGCGGACCGGCGCGTCGACCAGCTCGTCACGTTCGAGGACCCGTCCGGCAACACGCTCGAGGTGTTCCACGGGGTGGCGCTGCAGCACCGCCGCGTCGTCAGCCCGTACGGGCACCGGTTCGTCACCGGCGAGCAGGGCCTGGGCCACGTCGTGCTGTCCACACAGGACGACGCGGAGTCGTTGCGCTTCTACCGGGACGTGCTGGGGTTCCGGCTGCGTGACTCGATGCGCCTGCCGCCGCAGCTGGTCGGCCGGCCCGCGGACGGCGAACCCGCGTGGCTGCGGTTCTTCGGCTGCAACCCGCGCCACCACAGCCTCGCGTTCCTGCCGATGCCCACGCCGTCGGGGATCGTGCACCTGATGGTCGAGGTCGAGAGCACCGACGACGTCGGCCTGTGCCACGACCGCGCGCTGCGCCGCAAGGTCCCGATGTCGGCCACCCTCGGCCGGCACGTCAACGACCTGATGCTGTCGTTCTACATGAAGACGCCGGGCGGGTTCGACGTCGAGTTCGGCTGCGAAGGCCGCACCGTCGACGACGGCAGCTGGATCGCGCGGGAGAGCACCGCGGTCTCCTTGTGGGGCCACGACTTCTCGATCGGCGCGCCGCCACAGTGACCAACCCAGTGACCGGCGCCGCGACCGGCTCGGCGATCGAGCCGGCCGCGTTCCGCCGGGCGCTCGGCCACTTCTGCACGGGCGTCACGGTCGTCACCGCCATGCACGGCGGCGAGCCCGTGGGGTTCGCGTGCCAGTCGTTCGCGGCGCTGTCGCTCGACCCGCCGCTCGTGCTGTTCTGCCCGGGCCGCGCGTCGCGTACCTGGCCGCTGATCGAGCGGCACGGTTCCTTCTGCGTCAACGTGCTCGGCCACGACCAGCGCGACGTGAGCACCGTGTTCGGCAGGGCGGGCACGGACAAGTTCGCGGCGGTGCCCTGGCGGCCCGGCCCCTCCGGCGCGCCCGTGCTCGACGGCGTGCTCACCTGGCTCGACTGCGCGATCGAGAGCGTCCACGACGGCGGCGACCACCACGTGGTGCTCGGCCGGGTCACCACGCTCGGCCCGCACCGCGGCGCGCGGCCGCTGCTGTTCTACCGCGGCGCGTACACGGTCACCGAGCCCGCCGAACCGACCCCGGGCATCCTCGACAACCTCATCACCTGGTCGCGGGACGACGACTGGATCTAGCGCGGCTGGTCAGTACCTGAACACCGTCGCGAAGCGGAACAGGTCGGCGGGGCTCAGCGGCGGCGGGTCGGGGCGGCGCTCCCGGTAGAACACCGACACGTGGCTGAACGTGCCGTCCGGGCGCATCACGGTCAGCCGGTGGATCGTCTGGTCCGAGGCCGGCTCGGTGAACACGGCGACCGCGCCGTACGTGCCGTCGGGGAACCGCCGGTACGTGCAGTCCTGCTGGTACTCCGGGCACGGCGTCCACGGCGGGTCGGCGTCCGGGCTGCGGTAGCCGACGTCGATCTTGAGCACGGCCGCGTCGTGGCCGGCGCCGAGGGTGGCCATCGCGAGGTACAGGTCGGGCGTGTCGGCGACGTGGAACACCAGCGGTGCCCACAGCTCGGTCCCCGACGGGGAGGAGACCGCGGCCGGCTGCACCTCGACGCGCGGGAGCACCCGGGTACGGGCGGTGGCGAGCTCGGCGGTGAGGCGGCGCGCCCGGTTGTCGAACGAGGGTGCGGGGTTCTCGACGGCCGGCGCGGCGACGGTCGGCGCGATCGTGGCGGGCGGCGGCGTCCAGGTCGGTTCGATGCCCGTGCCGCCCGCCGGCTCCCCGAGCCCGAGCACGCCGAACACGCCGGCGGCCACGAGCACCCCGGCGGCCACCCCGGCCGAGCGCCACCGCCGCCGGTCGGCGGGCTCGGGTTCCTCCTGCACGGGAACCGCGGCGGCGAGCTCGGCGAGGTCGACGGCGAGCCGCTGCTCGTCGGTCGCCAGCACGTCGAGGGCGGCGGCGGTCTCCAGCTCGACGGTGTCCTCGGGGCAGTCCAGCAGGCCGGCCACCTCGCCGGCGGGCAGGCCGGACCACAGGCGCAGCACGACCGCGGCCCGCTGCCGCGGGGCGAGCGTGGCGAGGCCACGGCGCAGCGGCACGTCCTCGTCCGGCTCGCCGGACGCGGGCGGCGGGTCGGCGAGCCACGCGCGGAGGAACGCGGCCAGGTCCTCGCCGGGCCCGGGCGGCGGCGCGCCGAGCAGGCACGCGAGCCGGGTGAGCTCCTCGTCCGCTGCGGGCACCATGGCCCCATGGTGACCGACAACGACGTGCGGCGGGTAGTTCTGGCGCTTCCAGAGTCCGGTCAGGTCGAGAACGGCGTGGCGAGTAGCCCTGGCGGCTCCGCTACATGCCGGTCAGGTCGGCCAGGCGCGCGACGTGTGCGGCCGGGGAGCCGAACAGGTGCCGGCCGGCGTGCGCGCGCTTGAAGTAGCGGTGCGCGTCGTGCTCCCACGTGATCGCGATGCCGCCGTGCAGCTGGATCATCTCGCCGGCCACCTGGTGCAGGGCCTCCGCGCAGTGCGCCTGCGCCACGGCGGCGCGCAGCGCCAGCTCCTCCGGCGGCGCGAGGGCGGCGGCGAGCGCGGCGGACTCGGCGGTCTCCACCAGCACGTGCATGTCGGCCATCCGGTGCTTGAGCGCCTGGAACGAGCCGATCGGCCGGCCGAACTGCCGCCGCTGGCCCGCGTAGGCGACGGTCAGCTCCAGGCAGCGCGCGGCCGTGCCCGCCTGCTCGGCCGCGAGCGCCGTGCCGGCCACGTCACGCAGCCGGCCGGGGTCGACGGGGCCGATCCGGCGCGCGGGGACGGCGTCGAAGGAGACCCGGGCCAGGCGGCGTGCTTCGTCCATCGTGGGCGTGTGCGTGCGGACCGCCCGGGCCGGGTCGGCCTCGAACAGGGCCGGGCCGTCGTCCGTGCGGGCGACCGCCAGCAGGAGGCCCGCCGTGTCGCCGTCGAGGACGTAGGCGGCCGATCCGGACACCGCCCACCCGGCCGCGGTCCGCGACGCCGTGCACGCCGGCGCCGCCCAGCCGGCCGTGGACGCCCACGCGAGCGCCACCACCTCGCCGGCCGCGACCCGTGCCAGCAGCGCGTCGTCCCCAGCGCCGGACGGAGCGGTGGCAGACAGTGCGGTGGCGGCCAGGACCGAGCCCAGCATCGGCGTGGGCGCGAGCGTGCGGCCCAGCTCGTACTGCACGACGAACACCTCGGCCAGGCCCGCGCCCAGCCCGCCGGCGGCCGGCGCCACGAGCAGGGCCGGGGCGCCGAGCTCGGTCAGCGCCGGCCAGGCGTCCGGTTCCTTGCTCAGCAGCCGGCGCACGGTGTCGCGCAGCGACAGCTGGTCGTCGGTCAACCGCATGTCGCAATTCAACCAAACAGTTGCTTGGTTGCCTAGCGCGCAGCCCGTTCGAGCCCGTTCGATATTCTTCGGTGACGGGTCGGGGCCTGGATACAACGCACGCGAGGAGACCTGGTCATCGAGAAGGGCGCACTGGTCGCTGGCCGCTATCGGTTGCTGGAGCAAGTCGGCAGTGGGGCGATGGGCGTGGTGTGGAAGGCCGAGGACGAGCGCCTCGGCCGGATCGTCGCGATCAAGCGCCTGCTGGTCCGGTACGCGGTGTCGGAGGAGCAGTCCGAGGAGACCCGCCGGCGCGCCATGCGCGAGGCGCGGATCGCCGCTCGCCTGCAGCATCGCAACGCGATCGCCATGTTCGACGTCGCCGAGCACGACGGCGACCCGTGCCTGGTGATGGAGTTCCTGCCCTCGCGCAGCCTCTCCGCGGTGCTGGCCGAGCGCGGCTCGCTGCCCCCCGGGGAGGTGGCGGAGATCGGCGCGCAGGTCGCGGCCGCGCTCGCCGCCGCGCACGCGGTCGGCATCGTGCACCGCGACGTGAAGCCGGGCAACATCCTGCTCGCCGACAACGGCACCGTGAAGATCACCGACTTCGGCATCTCCAAGGCGCTCGACGAAGGCACCGTGACCACCCAGACCGGCATCGCCGGCACGCCGGCCTACCTCGCGCCCGAGATCGCCCGCGGCGAGGACCCGAGCCGCGCCTCCGACGTGTTCTCGCTCGGCTCGACGCTCTACCACGCCGTGGAGGGCACACCGCCGTTCGGCACGAACTCCAACCCGCTCGCCCTGCTGCACGCGGTCGCCTCGGGCAACGCGCCGCCGCCGCAGAAGGCCGGCCCGCTCGCCGACACGCTGTCGAACCTCATGCGGCCCGACCCCGGCACCCGCCCGACCATGAGCGACGCCGCGACCACGCTGATCGATCCGAAGGCCGCCGCCGCGGCGTCCGCGGCACCCACGACGCCCGCCAAGCCCGCCGTGGCACCCCCGCCGCGCCCGCCCATGCCGACGCGCCCGGTCGCCGTGCTCCCCCAGCCCGCCCCGCCGCCGCCGGCCTTCGCGGGCAGGCCCCCGGCGACGCGGGCCACCGACCCGGCGCGGCGGAACATGCTGATCGTCGCGGTGGCCGCGCTGCTCGTGGTGGCCGGCGTCGTGACCGCGATCCTGCTGCTGAACGACCGGACCCCGCAGGACGGTTCCGCGCAGGGCACCGGCACGCAGACGGCCGGGCAGTCGCAGCCCTCGGCGCCGGACACGTCCGCGCCGGCCTCGTCCGGCCCGGGCAAGCCGATCCCCGCCACCGGCGAGATCGACTTCAGCAAGGCCGGCCAGCTGGTGATCGACTACTACGGCGACGTCCAGGCCACGGACAAGCGGTGGGCGATGCTCTCCAGCAACGCGCAGGGCCAGTTCGGCGGCAAGGACGCCTTCCGCCAGTACTGGTCGCAGTTCAGCCAGATCAGCTCGCGGAACGCGAATGGCGTCACCAAGAACGCCGACGGCTCGGTGAACGTGCCCGTCGACGTGACCTACACCAAGGGCGACGGCGACACCAGCCAGCACCAGCAGGTCCGGGTGACCCTGGAGAACGGCAAGCTCGTCATCGACGCGGCGGCTCGCTGAGCGCGGTCAGCACGCGGTCCCGGTGCCACGACTGGGTTCCCCACGCCGAGCGCAGCGCGCGCACCTTCGTGAGCGCCAGGCCGAGGTCGTACTCGAGCGTGTAGCCGACCGCGCCGTGCACCTGCAGCGCCGCGCGGGCCACGCGGTAGGCGGCGTCCGCGGCGGCGACCCGCGCGGCCGAGACGTCCCGCGCCGCCAGGGTGACCGCCGCACCGTGCACCAGCGGGCGGGCCAGCTCCAGCGCCACGTACCCGCTCGCGAGGTGGTGCTTGACCGCCTGGAACCCGCCGACCGGACGGCCGAACTGCGTGCGCTGCCGGACGTACCCGCTCGCCTGCTCGAGCAGGCCGGCACCGAGCCCGAGCAGCTGGGCGGCGCAGCAGAGCACGCCGACCTCGAACGCCCGGGCGACGTCCCCGGGCCCGACGGGTTCGCCGGCCGACACCTCGAACAGCCGGCGCGCGGCGTCCACAGAGGACTTCCGAGCGCCGGCGGTTCCGGTGTGGACGGTGCCGCCGGCCACGGTGAAGGCAGCCGCGACGTCCGCGTCGAGTGCGTGGGGCACGTGCGGCGGCAACGCGAGCGTGGCGAGCCGGTCGCCCGCCGCGAGGCCCGGCAGCCACCGGTCCGCGCCCGGGGTGTCCGCGAGCAGCACCGGCACCGCGGCGAACGACTCGACCAGCGGGCCGGGCACCACGTGACGGCCCAGCACCTCGAACACGACGGCCAGCTCGACCGGCCCGGCACCCATGCCGTCGAACCGCTCCGGCACGGCGAGCCCGGCCACGCCGAGCTTTCCCAGGCGTGCCAGCAGCTCCAGCCCCTGCGCGGGCTCGCCGGCACCCCACGCGCGGACCGCCGCGGGCACGTCGGCGGCGGCGAGCAGCTCGTGGACACTCGCGCCCAGCGCGCGCTGCTCGGCGGAGAGCGAGAACCTCATCGGTCACCTCGCGGCAGGCCGAGCAGCCGCTCGGCGACGACGTCGCGCTGGATCTCGTTGGTACCGGCGTAGATCGGGCCGGCCAGGGAGAACAGGTACCCGCCGAGCCAGTCCGACTCGAGCTCGCCGTCCGCGCCGAGCAGGTCGAGCGCGGTCTCGTGCAACGCGATGTCCAGCTCCGACCAGAAGATCTTGTTGACGCTCGACTCCGCGCCCAGCCGCCCGCCCTCGGCAAGCCGGCTGATCGTGCCCAGCGTGTACAGCCGGTAGGCCTGCGCGCCGATCCACGCGTCGGCCACCCGGTCCCGCTGGGCCGGGTCCGGCCGGGAGCGCCACAGCTCGACGAGCCGGTCCGCGGCCGCGGTGAACCGGCCGGGGCTGCGCAGGGTCAGCCCGCGCTCGTTGCTCGCCGTGCTCATCGCGACCCGCCAGCCGTCGCCGGGCTCGCCGATGACGTCGGCGTCGGGCACGAACACCTCGTCGAGGAACAGCTCCGCGAACCCCGGCGTGCCGTCCAGCTGCGGGATCGGCCGCACGGTCACGCCATCGGCCCGCAGGTCGAACATCAGGTACGTGAGGCCGCGGTGCCGCTGCGCGGACGGGTCGCTGCGGAACAGCCCGAACGCGCGGTCGGCCACGGCGCCGCGCGACGACCACGTCTTCTGTCCACTCAGGAGCCAGCCGCCGTCCGTGCGGACCGCGCGGCTGCGCACCGCGGCCAGGTCCGAACCCGCCTCCGGCTCCGACCACGCCTGCGCCCAGATGTCATCCGCCCGCGCCATCCGCGGCAGGACGCGCCGCCGCTGCTCCTCGGTGCCCAGCGCGAGGAGCGTCGAGCCGAGCAGCGCGATGCCGTTGGCGCTCACCCGGCCCGGGGCGCCGGCGGCGTGGTACTCCTCCTCGAAGACGACCCACTCCAGCAGCGAGGCGTCGCGGCCGCCGTACTCGCGCGGCCACGTCACCGCCGACAGCCGCGCGCCGGCGAGCCGGCGTTCCCATTCGCGGTGCGCCTCGACGCCCGGCGCGGTGTCCATCGGCGGCAGCGGGCCGGGCAGGTTGGCGGCGAGCCACTCGCGGACCTCCGCGCGGAAGGCCACGACCTCGCCGGGCAGGTCAAGATCCACCGGCGTCCCTCATCGAGCGGGCGTTCATGCCGCCGAGCGAGTCCGCGGACGTCTCGGCGTTGTGCGCGTGCGCGAAGTGGTGCAGGCCGAACACCGAGTCCATCCCCGCGCGCAGCCCCATCTGGTCCTCGGCCTGGTTCACCGCGCGCTTGGTCAGCGCGAGGCCGAACCGCGGCATCTGCGCGATCCGCCCGGCCATCGCGAACGTCTCCGCCCGCAGCGAGTCGCGCGGCACGACCCGGTTCACCATGCCCAGCTCCAGCGCGCGGCGGGCGTCGAACCGGTCGCCGGTGAACAGGAACTCCTTGGCCGCGCGCGGTCCCAGCACCCACGGGTGGGCGAAGTACTCGACACCCGGGATCCCCATGCGCACCACCGGATCGGCGAAGAACGCATCCTCCGCGGCGACGATCAGGTCGCACACCCACGCGAGCATCAGCCCGCCCGCGATGCACGCACCCTGCACCATCGCGACCGTCGGCTTGGGGATCTCCCGCCACCGCCGGCACATGCCGAGGTAGACCTCCATCTCGCGGGCGTAGCGGCTGTCCCCGCCCGGCTTGCCCACGTGGTCCCACCACAGCACGGCCTTGCGTTCGAACGACACGTCGACGTCGCGGCCCGGCGTGCCGATGTCGTGCCCGGCGGAGAAGTGCTTGCCCTCGCCGGCCAGCACGATCACCTTGACCGCGTCGTCGTCCACGGCCCGGGTGAACGCCGCGTCGAGCGCGTAGGTCATCGCCGAGTTCTGGGCGTTGCGGTACTCCGGTCGGTTCATGGTCACCGTGGCCACGGGCCCGTCGACCTCGTACCGGACCACCTCGTCGGTCACGCCGACCACCTCCAAAGCAATTGCTTGGTAGGCTAACACCTCATGGCGCTCACGGAGTTCCGCGCGACCGCGCGCGAATGGCTGGGAGACAACCTGACCGGCGAGTTCGCGCGCCTGCGCGGCCTGGGCGGACCGGGCCGCGAGCACGAGGCATTCGACGAGCGGCTGGCGTGGGACCGGCACCTGGCCGCCGCCGGGTGGACGTGCCTGGGCTGGCCGGCCGCGCACGGCGGGCGGGGCCTGGACCTGGACCATCGCGTGGCGTTCCACGAGGAGTACGCGGCCGCGGGCGCGCCGGCCCGGGTCAACCACTTCGGCGAGGAGCTGCTCGGTCCCACGCTGATCGCGCTCGGCACGCCCGCGCAGCAGGCCCGCTTCCTCCCGCGCGTCAAGGCGGTCGAGGAGCTGTGGTGCCAGGGCTACTCCGAGCCGGACGCGGGCTCGGACCTCGCCTCGGTGTCGACCTCCGCGGTGCTCGACGGCGACCAGTGGGTGGTGACCGGGCAGAAGGTGTGGACCTCGCTCGCGCACCAGGCCCAGTGGTGCTTCGTGCTGGCCCGCACCGAGCCGGGGTCGAAGCGGCATGCGGGCCTGTCGTACCTGCTGGTGCCGATGGACCAGCCCGGCGTCGAGGTCCGTCCCATCGTGCAACTGACCGGCGGCTCGGAGTTCAACGAGGTGTTCTTCGACGGCGCCCGGACCGCGCGCGACCTCGTCGTCGGCGAGGTCGGCGGCGGCTGGGCGACGGCCATGCGGACGCTGGAGTTCGAGCGCGGCGTGTCCACGCTCGGCCAGCAGGTCGGCTTCCGCCGCGAGCTGGACGCGCTCGTGGCCGTCGCGCGGGAGTCCGGCGCGCTCGACGATCCGCTCCTTCGTGAGCGCCTGGCCAGGGCCCGGCTGGGCCTGGAGGTGATGCGGGCGCACGCGCTGCGGACCATCGGGGACGCCCGGGCCGCGTCGGTGACCAAGCTCGTGTGGGCCTCGTGGCATCGCGAGCTCGGCGAGCTGGCGATGGACGTGCTGGGCGCCGCGGGCATGCTCGCACCCGGCGGCGCACTGGACGAGTGGCAGCGGTTGTACCTGTTCAGCCGGGCCGACACGATCTACGGCGGGTCCAACGAGATCCAGCGCAACATCATCGCCGAGCGCGTGCTCGGCCTGCCCCGGGAGGCCCGCCCGTGATCCTGCCCGGGATCCCGTCCGCGCCGGCCGGCCGCGACCTGCTGGCCGGCAAGGTCGTCGTGGTCACCGCGGCGGCCGGCACGGGGATCGGCTCGGCGGCCGCCCGGCGCTGCCTCGACGAGGGCGCCCGGGTCGTGATCAGCGACCACCACGAGCGACGCCTGGCCTCGACGGCGGCGGAGCTGGCCGGGGAGTTCGGCGACGCGGTGCACGCGATCCCGTGCGACGTGACCGACGAGGACCAGGTGGCCGCGCTCGTCGCCGGCACGGCGGAGCACTTCGGCCGGCTCGACGTGCTGGTCAACAACGCGGGTCTCGGCGGCACGGCCTCGGTGCTGGAGATGACCGACGAGCAGTGGGCCCGGGTCCTGGACGTGACGCTCACCGGGACCTTCCGGTGCACGCGGGCGGCGCTGCGGCAGCTGGTCGAGCAGGGCGGCGGCGGCGCGGTCGTGAACAACGCGTCCGTGGTCGGCTGGCGGGCGCAGGAGGGGCAGGCGCACTACGCGGCGGCGAAGGCGGGCGTGATGGCGCTGACCCGCTGCGCGGCGAAGGACGTGGCGGCGCACGGCATCCGGGTCAACGCCGTGGCGCCGAGCCTGGCCGCGCACCCGTTCCTGGCGAAGGTCACCACCGAGGAGCTGCTGTCGGAGCTCGCCACGCGGGAGGCGTTCGGCCGGGCCGCGGAGCCGTGGGAGGTGGCTACCGTGATCGCGTTCCTGGCGAGTGACTACGCCTCCTATCTCACGGGCGAGGTGATCGCGGTCAGCAGCCAGCACCCTTGAGGGTGCGACGGCTAGTCTCACTTCTAGACGCGAGCACGGAGGTACCCCGATGGCGCTCATGCCGATCACGGACTCGATGTTCCTGCTCGCCGAGTCACGCGAGCACCCCATGCACGTGGGCGGGCTGCAGCTGTTCGAGCTGCCCGAGGGCGCCGGGCCCGACTACGTGAGCGACTTCCACCGCGAGCTGCTGGAGCTGGCCGACGTGCGGCCGCTGTTCCGCCGGCGGCCGCGCGGGCCGGTCGGCAGCGTCGGGCAGTTCGCGTGGTCCAACGACGACCAGCTGGACATCGAGTACCACGTGCGGCACTCCGGCCTGCCGCGGCCGGGCCGCGTGCGAGAGCTGCTGGAGCTGGTGTCGCGGCTGCACGGCTCGCTGCTGGACCGGCACCGCCCGATGTGGGAGTTCACCGTCATCGAGGGCTTGCAGGGCAACCGGTTCGCCACCTACAGCAAGATCCACCACGCGCTGCTGGACGGCGTCTCGGCGCTGAAGCTGCTCCAGAGCTCGCTGTCGCCCGACCCGGACGCGCGCGACGTGCGGCCGGTGTGGTCGCCGCGGGTGCGGGAGAACGTGTTCGACAAGCCGCGGCGGACGTCGGACGTCGACCCGTTCACGGCGGCCGGCCGGCTGGTGAAGGACGTCGTGGGGCTGGGCGGCGCCGCGGCGAAGGTCGTCAACGAGGCGTTCCGCGAGCAGTCCGGGGCGCTGGCGTTCCAGGCGCCGAAGTCGATGTTCAACGTGCCGATCACCGGCGCGCGCCGGTTCGCCGCGCAGGGCTGGCCGCTGGAGCGGGTCAAGGCGGTCGGCCGGGCCGCGGGCGCGACGATGAACGACGTGATGCTGGCGATGTGCGCGGGCGCTCTGCGCCAGTACATGCTCGACCTCGGGTCGCTGCCGGACCGTCCGCTGGTGGCCGCCGTGCCGATGTCGCTGCGCGCCCGCTCGGGTGGCTCGTCGGAGTCGTCCCTGGGCGGCAACGCGATCGGCCTGATCCTGTGCAACATGGCCACGGACGAGTCCGACGCGGCGGCGCGCCTGACGACCATCCACGACTCGATGCTCAAGGGCAAGGCGGTCTACCACGGCATGAGCCCGCTGCAGATCACGGCGCTGAGCGCGATCCCGTTGATCCCCCTGGCGATCGGCACGATCCCCGGCCTGACCACGATCACGCCGCCGGGCTTCAACGTGCTGATCTCGAACGTGCCCGGCCCGCGCGAGCCGCTGTACTGGAACGGCGCCCGCATGCAGGGCGTGTACCCGCTGTCGATCCCGTACGAGGGCCAGGCCCTGAACATCACGGTGACGAGCTACGCGGGCAGCCTGGAGTTCGGCCTCACGGGCTGCCGCCGCACGGTCCCCCACCTCCAACGCCTGCTGGCCCTCCTGGAGGAATCCCTGCAAGAACTGGAAAAAGCCACCGCCTAACCCCGCGAGTCCCCCGTTCCGGCCCGCGTGTCCCCCGTTCCGGCCCGCGAGTCCCCCGTTCCGGCGCGCGTGTCCCCCGTTCCTGGCTCGCGGGTCGCGGCGTCATCGGGGGACTCATGGTCGAGAACGGGGGACACGCGGTCGAGAACGGGGGACTCGCGGGGGAGGTGGGCGAGGGTTTCGGTGGCTTGGGTCATGATGGCGCTGATCAGGGCCGCGCAGGTGGGGAGGTCGTCGATGGCGCCCACCACCTGGCCCGCGGCCAGGACGCCCGTGTCCGTGCGGCCCTCGACCAGGCCGGCGCGCAGCAGCATCGGGGTGTTGGCCGCCATGATCACCTGGGACCACGTGAGCCGGCGGCCGCGGCGCATGGCCAGGCCGTCACGGATCATCGTCGGCCAGGTCAGGCCCGTGAGGCGGCGGAAGCGGGCCGCGTTGCGGACCGCCCGGGCCAGCGCCCGCGCGCGGCCCGCGCCCTCCAGCGCCGTGACCAGGTCCGTGCGCAGCACCCGGTGCGGCAGGCCGTCCACCCTGGTCGTCACCACCGTGCCGTCCAGGCCGTGCGCCAGGTACGCCTCCTTCACCTCCCGCGGCACCGTGCTCTCCTCGGTCAGCAGGAACCGCGTGCCCATCGCGACCCCGGCCGCGCCGTAGGCCAGCGCGGCCACCAGCCCGCGCCCGTCGAAGAAGCCGCCCGCCGCGACCACCGGGATGTCCACGGCGTCGACGACGGAGGGCAGCAGCAGCGTCGTCGCCACGTTGCCCGTGTGGCCGCCGCCCTCGCCGCCCTGCACGATCACGGCGTCCGCGCCCCAGCCGGCCACCTTCACCGCGTGCCGCACCGCGCCGACCGACGGGATCACGACCACGCCCGCGTCCTTCAGCGTGGAGATCAACGCGGGCGAGGGCGCGAGCGCGAACGAAGCCACCCGCACGCCCTCGTCGATCAGCAGCCGCACCCGGTCCGCCGCGTCGGTGGCGTCCGCCCGCAGGTTGACCCCGAACGGCGCGTCGGTCCGGGACCGCACCTCGCGCACCGCCGACCGCAGCTCGGCCAGCGACATCGTGGCCGACGCGAGGATGCCGAGCCCGCCGGCCCGCGCCACCGCCGTCACCAGCCGCGGCCCGGCCACCCAGCCCATTCCGGTCTGCACCACCGGGTACCGCACGCCGACGAGCTCGGTGAACGCGGTCCTCATGACGGCACCTCCCGTTCCCGTCGACCAGAAGGATCCAAAGTGGACAGCAGGCGCAGCTCCGCGGCGGACGGCGACCGCGTGGTGCACGAGCCGTCGACGTCGAGCGGGAACCCGGTCTGCGCCACCACGTCGGCGACGCTGACGCCGGGATGTGCCGACACCAGCCGCATCGTGCGTCCCGGCCCGCCGAAGTCCAGCACCGCCAGGTTCGTCACCACCCGGTACACGTCGTGGTAGGGCCCGCCCGGCCGGTCGTACCCCACGCCCGACACGACGTCCACTTCGGACACGAAGACCCGCGGCGAGTGGCGCGGCACCCAGTAGCTCGTCCGGTGGTTGACCGTGTTCCCCGGCGCGCCGCGGAACCCCAGCAGCTGGCGGACCGGGCGCTCGTGCGGGCCGATGCACGAGATGTTCTGGTTCCCGTGCCGGTCCAGCTGGTTCGCGCCCATGACCACGTGCCGCTTGCCGTGCGCCAGCACGTCGAACACCGCCCGGTACGGCAGCCACCCCTCGACCTCCCCGGCCGGCGAGAGCAGGGTCGCCTCGCCGTCGGAGAGCAGCAGGTCCGGCGCGAAGCTCGCCCGCGCCAGCCGCGCGCCGAGCGAGGGCAGCAACCCCATGGGACTGGCGAGGATCTCGCCGTCGTCGCGGAACAGGTCCGCGCACGCGACGGCGCAGACGTCGGCGAGTGTCATGCCCGCACCGCCGCCTGGTACGCCGCCTCGTCGCCGGCGAGGTACCGGTCCGCGAACGGCGCCCACTCCCCGGCCGCGTACGCCCGCTGGAACTCCTCGTCCCGGCCGTAGTCCGGCACGCAGCTCGTGAAGTGCGCACCGCCCGGTGTTTCGACGACGCCGTCGACCATGAGCCGGTTGAGCAGCAACGACTGCGGTGGGCCCAGGGACCCGAACGCGGCGGTGTCCACGATGGACTCGCACGACACGTACCGGCGGGCGGCGGCCAGGCAGAACAGGTCGTCGAAGTACGGGTCCGGGCCGAGGTACTGGGCGTTGCCGTGCCGGTCCGCCCGGTTGAGGTGCACCAGCGCGACGTCCAGCTTCAGCGGCGGCATGGCCACCACCTCCTCGTCACCGTAGGGCGAGCGGACCGTGCGCAGCGACGGGTCGAGCGTCAGCACGTCCGAGCCGAGCCCGGCGCGGATCGGCAGGAAGGGCAGCCGGTGCGCGGCCGCCCGGAGTCCACATTGGAGCATGCCCTCGTCCAGCTCGCGGACCGTGACGGCACCGGTCTCGCGCGCCCGGCGGAAGTACGGGTCGTACGCGATCGTGTCCAGCGACACGAACCCGAACACGACCTCGCGCACCTTGCCCGCCGCGCACAGCAGGCCCACGTCCGGCCCGCCGTAGGACACGACCGTCAGGTTCCGCACCGGCGAGCGCAGGATCGCCCGTACCAGCGCCATCGGCTTGCGCCGCGACCCCCACCCGCCGATGCCGATGGTCATCCCGTCGGACAGGGTGGCGGCCACCTCGTCCGCCGTCATCCGCTTGTCTCTCAAGAGCTGTCACCCTCCAGGAACCGCCGGCGTGCCTCGTCCGCGGCGCCGGTCAGGTTGAGCTCGAACGTGAAGCCCTGCTCGAAGCGGTAGCTGCGGTGCACGTCCTGCGGGTCGATCCCGTTGAGCGCGGCCTTGGCGGCCCGGATCACCCGCGGGTCCTTCGCCGCGATCTCGCCGGCCACCTTCCGGGCCGCGGCGTCCAGCTCGGCCACCGGCACGACGCGGTACACCGAGCCGTGGTGGTACAGGTCGTCCGCGGTGACCGTCGCGGCCGTGTAGTACATGGCCCGCATCAGGTGCTGGGGCACCAGCCGCGCCAGGTGGGTGGCCGCGCCCAGCGCGCCTCTGTCCACTTCGGGCAGACCGAAGGTGGCGTCCGACGCGGCGACCACCACGTCCGCGTTGCCCACCAGCCCGATCCCACCGCCCAGGCAGAACCCCGCCACCGCGGCCACCACCGGCACCGCGCAGTCGTACACCGCGCCGAAGGCCGCGTGGCAGCCGTGGTTCGCGCCCACCAGCGCGTCGGGCCCGGCCGACTGGATCTCCTTGATGTCCACCCCGGCGCAGAACCCGCGCCCCTGCGCGCGCAGCACGACGACGTGGACCGCCGGGTCGCGGCCCGCCGCGGTCACCGCGTCCGCGAGGTCGAACCAGCCCCGCACCGGCAGCGCGTTGACCGGCGGGAAGTCGATCGTGACCACGGCGACGCCCGGTTCGGGCCGGCTCGTCGACACACCCATGCGACCACCTAACCTAGCAATTGCTTGGTTAGCCTAGCACCTCTCGATGACCGTGCCCGTGGCCAGCGCGCCGCCGGCACACATGGCGATCAGCGCGGTCGCGGCGTCGCGCCGCTCGAGCTCGTGCAGCGCGGTCGTGACGAGCCGCGCGCCGGTCGCGCCGACCGGGTGGCCGAGCGCGATCGCCCCGCCGTTCACGTTGACCAGGTCCGGATCCGGCTCGTGCACGGCCAGCCACGACAGCACGACCGACGCGAACGCCTCGTTGACCTCGAACAGGTCCAGGTCGCCGATCTTCATGCCGGTCTTCGCGAGCAGCGTGTCCGTGGCCCGCACCGGCCCGTCGAGGTGGAAGTACGGCTCCGCGCCGACCAGGCACTGGGCCAGGATCCGGGCCCGCGGCGCGAGGCCGAGCGATCGCGCCCGGTCCGCCGACATCAGCAGCACGGCCGCCGCGCCGTCGGAGATCTGCGACGACGTCCCCGCCGTGTGCAGCCCGTCCTCGACCACCGGCGACAGCCCGGCGAGCGCCTCCGCCGAGGTCGCGCGCAGCCCCTGGTCCTGCAGCGCCGCCCCGACCGGCACGACCTCGCGGCGGAAGTGGCCGGCCGACCACGCCGCCGCGGCCCGCTGCTGGGAGCGCACGCCGAACGCGTCCAGGTCCGCCCGCGACAGCCCGCGCCGGGCCGCGATCCGCTCGGCCGCGACGAACTGGTTGGGCAGGTCGATCGACCACGAGTCCGGCCGCGGCGTGCCGACCCCGGCGCCCACGTTGGCACGCAACGGAACCCGGCTCATCGCCTCGACGCCGCACGCCACCCCGACCTCGATGGCGCCGGCCGCGATCAGCCCGGCGACCAGGTGCATGGCCTGCTGCGCGGAGCCGCACTGGGAGTCCACGGTCATGCAACCGGCCTCGTACGGCAGGCCCGCGTGCAGCCACGCGGTGCGGGTGACGTTGTTCGACTGCTCGCCCGCCTGCGTCACGCAGCCGCCGATCACCTGCTCGACGAGAACAGGTTCTACCCCGGACCGGGACAGCACCGACCGCTGCGCGACCCCCAGGATCTCGGCCGCGTGCATGCCCGACAGCACCCCGCCACGCTTGCCGATGGGCGTGCGGACAGCCTCGATGATCACCGCGTCTGCCATGAACACAAAATAGAACCTGTTTCTGGACCGAGCAAGGATCGATGGGCCGGACCTTCACTTACGACCGAGCCGTGTGTTTCAATCGAGTAGAACGTGTTCCACATGATCGGAGTACGAGGTGCCCCCTCCCCGCATCCCCGATGGCTTCGACTTCACCGACCCCGACCTGTACGCGAACCGGATCCCCGTCGAGGAGTTCGCGGAGCTGCGCGCGACCGCGCCGGTGTGGTGGAACGCCCAGCCGCACGGCATCGCCGGGTTCGGCGACGACGGCTACTGGGTGGTGAGCCGGCACGCGGAGGTCAAGGAGGTGTCGCGGCACAGCGACGTCTACTCCAGCGCCGAGAACACGGCGATCATCCGGTTCAACCCGGACATGACGCGCGACAAGATCGAGGCGCAGCGGCTGATCATGCTGAACATCGACCCGCCGCACCACTCCAAGGTGCGCGGCATCGTCTCGCGCGGCTTCACGCCGAAGGCGATCGCCCGGCTGAAGGACACGCTCGCCGAGCGGGCCGAGCGGATCGTGACGACGGCCAGGGAGCAGGGCGGCGGCGACTTCGTCACGCAGGTCGCGTGCGAGCTGCCGCTGCAGGCGATCGCCGAGCTGCTCGGCATCCCGCAGGACGACCGGCACAAGGTGTTCGACTGGTCGAACCAGATGGTCGCCTACGACGATCCCGAGTACTCGATCAACCCGGAGGCCGCGTCCGCGGAGCTGCTCGGCTACGCGTGGGCGATGGCCGAGGACCGCAAGAAGTGCCCGCTGGACGACATCGTGACCACGCTGGTCAACGCCGACATCGAGGGCACCGCGCTGGGCTCGGACGAGTTCGGCTTCTTCGTGCTGCTGCTCGCGGTGGCCGGCAACGAGACCACCCGCAACGCGATCAGCCACGGCATGCACGCGTTCCTCACCAACCCCGGCGAATGGGAGCGGTACAAGGCCGAGCGGCCGGCCACCACGGCCGACGAGATCGTCCGCTTCTCGACGCCGGTGATGAGCTTCCAGCGCACGGCCACGCGGGACACCGAGCTCGGCGGCGTGGCGATCGAGCAGGGCCAGCGGGTCGGCATGTTCTACAGCTCGGCCAACTTCGACGCCGACGTCTTCGCCGACCCGCACCGGTTCGACATCACCCGCGACCCCAACCCGCACCTGGGCTTCGGCGGCACCGGCGCGCACTACTGCGTGGGCGCGAACCTCGCGAAGATGGAGATCGACCTGATCTTCAACGCGATCGCCGACCACATGCCCGACATCCGCGCGGAGGCGGACCCGCGGCGGCTGCGGTCGGGCTGGCTCAACGGGATCAAGGAACTGCGCGTCGCCTACTCCTGATCCGCGCCGAGCTTCGCGGCCGACCGGTCGCCGGCCTCGGCCACCCGCGCGAGGAACCCGGCGATCATCTCCAGCTGCCCGGGGTCGTAGTCCGCGCAGACCTCGTCGAGCGCTTCGCGCATCCCGGCGTAGTGCCGGAAGATCTCGCCGCCCCGGTCCGGCAGGACGCGCACGACGACGGCGCGGCGGTCGGCCTGGTCGCGTTCGCGGGTGATCCAGCCGCTGCGCTCGAGGCGGTCGAGGACGCCGGTCATCGTGGCCGGGTGCGTGCCCGCCCGCCTGGCCAGCGCGCTCGGGCTGATCGGGCCGTAGCGCGCGATCAGGTCGAGGCAGATCAGGTCACCGTCGCGCAGCGCGACCCGGGTGCCGATGCGGTGGTTGAGCACGCTCAGGTGCCCGTTCAGCTCCCGCAGGGCGCCCTGCACCTCGTTCGCCACGCGCCGCCACGTGCGCCGATCCTCTGGTACGTTGTCCATATAGTTTGACTTTCGTATTATATCTGGTCCAGGGTCAATGTACCGGGTGGGGAAGGGTGGACGTGGGATGAAGCTGACCGTATTCGGGGCGACCGGGGGAATCGGCGGCCAGGTGGTGACCCAGGCGCTCGCGGCCGGGCACACGGTGGCCGCGGTGGTGCGGGACCGAGCCCGGCTCACGGTGCCCGACCAGCCGGGACTGCGGGTGGTGACGGTGCCGGGGCTGACCGAGCCGGGGCCGCTCGAGGCGGCACTGGCCGGCAGCGACGCGGCGCTGTCCGGGGTCGGCCCGCACGCCCGGGGGGACGCCGGGGTCGCGGCGGTCGCGACGCGCGCGATCCTCGCCGCGCTGGCGACCGCGGGTGTGCGGCGGTTCGTGGCGGTGAGCGCGGCGCCGGTCGGCCCCACCCCCGAGGACGAGCGGTTCCTGCGCCGGCGCGTGCTGTACCCGCTGGTCAAGCTGGCGCTGCGGCCGGTGTACGACGACCTCGCGGCGATGGAGGCGGACATCCGGCGCAGCGGTACCGAGTGGACAGTGGTGCGCCCGCCGCGGCTGGACGACAAGCCGCTGTCCGGCCACTACCGGCTGGCGTTCGGCGCGAACGTCAGCAACGGCGCCTTCGCGTCCCGCGCGGACGTGGCGCACGCGATGCTCGCGCTGCTCGACGACCCGCGGGCGATCGACCAGCCGGTCGGCGTCGCACGGTAACCGCCCTTTCGGGCAGCGGGGACTGCCCCGCCGCCGGTCCCGGCGGACGCCAACCTCGCGCCGGGACGTGCGAACCTTGCGGGGTCAGGCAAAAAGGGTGTGTCCCCCGAGGCCGGCCGCCAACCTCCTGAGGCGGCCGGCCTCACTCCTGCCGGAGGGTCGCCATCGCGCGGTCGGTCTCCCAGAAGGCACGCATCGACAGGATCAGCCCGTCGGCGTCGACCCGGTAGACGAACACGCCCTCGGTGTCCACCCGTGCGCCGCCGGGCAGGAACGCGGTGATCGTGCCGACGTTGGCCACCTCGTCACCGGCCGCGAACGAGTCGCGGATGTCGAACTCGAGACGCTCGGCGCGCGCGATCGTCCTGTCCCAGAAGGCGGCGATCGCCTCGCGGCCGTGGTGGCCGTCGCCGGACGGGTCGAACATGGACACGCCGACCGGGTCCTCGACGACGCCGTCCTCGGCGAACAACGCGACCCACTCGTCCTTCGCGCCGCGGCCCGCCGCGTCCATCGACCGGCGCGACGCCACCCGCGCCGGATGCGCGGGGTCGGGACCGTTCCAGGTGCTCACAGCTTCCCCATGATGTCGTCGGCGAACCGGCGCATGCCGTCCTTCTTCGCCTCGAGCGGGCCGTCGAGGCCCACGCCGTAGAACACCCACGGCACCACGATCGCGTCGGTCACGCCGGCGTCGGCCTGGGCGCGGTAGCCGTCGCGCCCGAACCGGTCCACGCAGACGGCCTGGATCTCGAACGGGCCCGTACGGCCGTACTCCGCGCGCAGCGTGCCCAGCCGGGCGATCACCTCGCGCAGCTCGTCGAACGTGATCATCGCGGAGGTCCAGCCGTCACCGGTGCGCGCGGCCCGGCGCAGCGCCGCGTCCGTGTGCCCGCCGACGTACACCGGCACCGGCTCGGCCGGCGCCGGGCTCATCGCCAGCTTGCCGAACTCGTAGTGCGTGCCGTGGTGATCGACCATCCCGCCGCCGAGGATCTGCCGGATGATCTCGATCGCCTCGTCCGCCCGGGCGCCGCGGTGGTCGAACTGCCCGCCGCACCACCGGGTCTCCTCCGGCGACCAGCCGAGCCCGACGCCGAGCCCGAACCGGTTGCCGGTGAGCACGGCGACCGAGCCGATCTGGCGGGCGAGCAGCACCGGGTTGCGCGGGTTGAGCTTGAGCACCTGGGTGTAGAAGCGGATCCGGCTCGTCACCGCGCCCATCGCCGCGGCGGCCACGAACGGATCGGCCCACGGGGTGTCCGCGTCCCAGAACCGCGAACCGTCCGGCGTGTACGGATACTTCGCGGACACCTGCTCGGCGAAGAACAGCGAGTCCGGCAGCGCGATCGAGGCGTACCCGCACTCCTCCGCCGTCCGCGCCAGCTCGGTCAGCTGGTCCAGCGGGCTGAGCGCGATCCCGACGGTGAACTTCATGGCTTCTCCGCTCCGACGACCCACATCGAGAAGTACTGCGAACCGCCGCCGTAGGCGTGCCCGAGAGCCGTGCGCGCGCCGTCCACCTGGTGCTCACCGGCGCGGCCCATCACCTGCATGGCGGCCTCGCCGAACCGCAACATCCCGGACGCGCCAATGGGATTGGACGACAGCACGCCGCCCGACGGGTTCACCGGCAGCCGCCCGCCGAGCTCGGTCTCGCCGGCCTCGGTGAGCTTCCAGCCCTGGCCCTCCTCGGTGAAACCGAGGTTCTCCAGCCACATCGGCTCGAACCACGAGAACGGCACGTAGATCTCCGCCGCGTCGATCTGTGCGAGCGGGTCGGTGATGCCGGCCGCCCGCCACAGCGCGGCGGCCGCGTCCCGGCCGGCCCGCGGGTTGACCTGGTCGCGGCCGGCGAACGTGGTCGGCTCGGTGCGCATGGCGGTGGCGTGGATCCACGCGGCGGTCCGGCCCCGGGCGGCGCCCTCGTCGCCGAGCACGAGCGCGCACGCGCCGTCGGAGGACGGGCAGGTCTCGTCGTAGCGGATCGGGTCCCACAGCATGGCCGACTCGCGCACGGACTCGAACGTGATGCCGGCCTGCCGCAGGTGCGCGTACTGGTTCTTCGCCCCGTTGCGGCGGTCCTTCACCGCGACGAGGGCGCCGATGTGGTCCGGGGCCTGCGCCCGGCGGATGTAGGAACGCACGTGCGGGGCGAAGTAGCCGCCCGCGCCCGCGCCGACCGGCATGTGGAACGGCGGCGTGATCGACAGCGCCCACATCGCGTTCGACTCGGACTGCTTCTCGAACGCGACCGCGAGGACCCGCTGGTGCACGCCGCCGTGCACGAGGCTCGCCGCGACGTTCGCGGTGGAGCCGCCGACCGAGCCCGCGGTGTGCACGCGCAGCAACGGTTTCCCGGTCGCGCCGATCGCGTCGGCCAGCGCGAGCTCGGGCATCATCACGCCCTCGAACAGGTCCGGTGCCTTGCCGAGCACGACGGCGTCGATGTCCCCGGGCGAGAGGTCCGCGTCCGCCAGCGCGCGGTCGATGGCCTCGCGGCACAGGCCGGCCATCGTGACGTCGGTCCGCTTGCTGCGGTGGTGCGTCTGGCCGACCCCGAGGACGGCGGCACGCTGCCGGGCCATCAGTCCGCCTCCAGGACGCAGACGAGGTTCTGCTGCAGCGCGGGCCCGCTCGTCGCGTGCGCGAGGGCCCGCTCGCCGGGGCGCAGGCGGGTGGCGGCCTCGCCGATGCGCGCGAGCCCGGCGGCGAACATCGGGTTGCCGGCGAGCGGGCCACCGGAGGGGTTGACCGCGACCTCGTCGCCGAGCCCGAGTGCCTGGCGCAGCAGGATCTCCTGGTGGGTGAAGGGCGCGTGCAGCTCGGCGAGCGTCACGCCGCCGGTGCCCGCCGCCGCCGCGGCGGCCACGGTGGACGGTGAGGTGGTGAGATCGCGGGCGCCGAGGTGCGCGGTCTCGACCCGGTGGGCGATGCCGGTGATCCACGCGGGCCGCGCGCAGAGGTCGGCCGCCCGGTCCGCGCCGGCGAGCACGACCACCGCGGCGCCGTCGGTGACCGGCGCGCAGTCGTGGCGCCGCAACGGGTTCGCGACGTACGGGCGGCCCAGCAGCTCCGCGACGGTAACGTCCTCGTGCACCTGCGCGTCCGGGTTCGCGGCCCGGCTCCGCGCGGCGACGCCGGCCATGTCCCGCTCGGTCCACCGGCCGCGATCGATGCCGAGGCGGGCCTGCAGGCCGGCGACGCTGACCGCGTCCGGCCACAGTGGAGCGACGGTGTACGGGTCGAGCTGCATGGCGAGCACCCGGCGCAGCTGCCCGGCGCTGGACTTGCCGAACCCGTACACGAGCGCCGTGTCGGCCTCACCGGTGCGGATCTTCACCCACGCCTCGTACAGCGCCCACGCGGCGTCGGCCTCGACGTGGGACTCGTGGATGGGCGGGAACGCACCGATCGCGTCCACCGCGGCGATGAACGAGAAGGCCCGCCCGGCGAGGTAGTCCGACGATCCGGAGCACCAGAACCCGACGTCCTGTTTGGACAGGTGCGCCGACTCGAGCGCCGCGCGGATGATCGGCACGAGCATCTCGACACCGTTGGTCGTACCGTGCGTCGCCCGGACGTTGGGCGCCTGGGCGAAGGAGACGACGGCGACGTCCCTCACAGGTGCCCCTTGAACGAGTCGTACGGCGCGTCTGGCTCGCCGGTGGGCCGGAAGTGGTCGATGTTCTCCAGCGTGGTGCCCCACTCCTCGCGCGGCTTCCAGGCGGCCTCGACGCGCATGCCCATGCGCACCTCGTCGGCCGCGCAGCCGAGCACCAGGTGCAGGAACGCGATGTCCGCGCCGTCGAGCAGGACGTAGGCCGCCACGTAGGGCGGCTTGATGCGCTGCCCCAAGAAGGGCACGTTGACGATGCAGAACGTGGTGACGATGCCCCGGTCCGGGAGCTCGACCTCCTCCTCGGTCGGCACGCCGTCGGTCGGGCACGCGCCCCGCGGCGGCACGTAGACCTTGCGGCACGCCGGGCAGCGCTGCCCGAGCAGCCTCCCCTCGGCGAGCCCGCGCAGGTAGCGGCTCTCCTCCGGGGACGCCGAGTGCGTGTAGTGCAGCTCGACCGGCGTGGTCAGCATCGTGACCGGCTCGGCCTCGCGCGGCTGCGCCGGGGCCTGCTCGCCGGCCGGCACGAAGCACTCGATGTCGCGGATCCCGCTGCCCTGCGTGTCCGCCCACCGCGCGCGCACCCGCATCCCGGTGGCGACCCGCGCCGCGTCGACCGCGTGCAGCAGGGGCGTGTCCGCGCCGTCCAGCGTGATCAGCGCCCAGGCGAACGGTCGCTGGAGTGGTTGTCCCGCAAGGGGTTCCGGCTGCGCACACCACGTGACGACGGTGCCGTCCTGGCCCACCTCGACGAGCTCGGTCAGCGGCTGCCCGGTCACCGGGTCGTACTCCGGCGGCGGTACGTGCACCCGGCCGTCCGTGCCGCGCGCGCCGAGGATCCGGCGCTGGGCGAGCCCCGTGACGAACCGGCTCAGGACCGGGCCGAGCGATCGGGTGTAATCGAACCCGATGTCCAGCGGGGCGGACAGCGGTTCCTGATCGACTGTCACGCTCCGAGTGAAACACGTTCTAGCAATACCGGCAAGGAGGTAGCGATGAAGCTCGGACTTCAGCTCGGGTACTGGGGTGCCGCCCCGCCACCGCACGCCGCCGAGATGGTCCGCGCCGCCGACGAGGCCGGCTTCGAGGCCGTGTTCGCCGCCGAGTCGTGGGGCTCGGACGTGTTCACCCCGCTCGCCTGGTGGGGCGCGCCGACCACCCGGGTCAAGCTCGGCACGGCGGTCGCGCAGCTGTCCGCGCGCGCCCCGACGGCGACCGCGATGGCGGCGCTCACCCTCGACCACCTCTCCGGCGGCCGCGCGATCCTCGGGCTCGGCGTGTCCGGTCCGCAGGTCGTCGAGGGCTGGTACGGCGCGCCGTTCGGCAAGCCGCTCGCCCGCACCCGCGAGTACGTCGGCATCATCCGCCAGGTGCTCGCCCGCGAGGCGCCCGTGGCGAGCGACGGCCCCCACTACCCGCTGCCCTACACCGGCCCGGGCGCGGACGGGCTCGGCAAGCCGCTGCGCCCGATCACCCACCCACTACGCGCCGACCTGCCGATCTGGCTGGGCGCGGAGGGCCCGAAGAACGTGGCGCTGACCGCCGAGATCGCCGACGGCTGGCTCGCCGTCTACTTCTCCGACTCGCTGGCCGACCAGTACAACTCCTGGCTCGACGAGGGCTTCGCCCGGCCCGGCGCCCGCCGCTCGCGCGCCGACTTCGAGGTCGCCGCGAACGTGTCCGTGGCGGTCACCGACGACCCGGCGGCCGAGTACGACAAGCACCGCCCGGTGATCGCGCTGTACGCGGGCGGCATGGGCGCGGAGACGAAGAACTTCCACGCGGACCTCTTCCGGCGGATGGGCTACGGCGAGGTCGTCGAGGAGGTCACCCGCAAGTTCCGGGAGGGTCGCAAGCTCGAGGCGGCCGCCGCGGTACCCGACGAGCTCGTCGCCGAGACCGCGATGATCGGCAGCGCCGAGCAGGTCCGCGCGCAGGCCAGGAAGTGGGCGGACAACGGGGTCACCATGCTGATGGTCGGCTGCGCGGACGCCGGCCAGGTCCGCGCCGTCGCGGAGGTTCTTGCCGAGAACTGAAACACGTTCTAGATTGGGTCGGTGGCCTCGATCGGACTGTGGAACATCGCCCGCGAGCAGCCGGACCTCGTCGCGGTGGTCGACCCCGACGGCCGGGAGGTGACCTACGGCGAGCTGGCCGCCGCGGCCGACCGGTACGGGCGCGGCTTCCAGGCGCTGGGGCTGCGCCCGGGCGACGCGATCGTGGTGATGCTGCCGAACGGCGCGGACCTGACGTCCATCTACTTCGGAGCGTTCCAGACCGGGCTGTACGTGGTGATGGCGAACTGGCACCTGGTGGGCGCCGAGGTCGCCTACCTCATCGAGGACAGCGCCGCGAAGGCGTTCGTGGCCCACGACCGGTTCGCGTCCGTCGCGTCGGACGCCGCCGAGGCCAGCGGGCTGCGAACCCGGTTCGCGGTCGGCGACGTGCCCGGGTTCGCGCCGCTCGCGTCGCTGGGCGAGGGCGAGACGGGACGACCGGACGTGCGCACGGCCGGCTCGCCGATGCTGTACACGTCCGGCACGACCGGGCGGCCCAAGGGCGTGCGGCGGCCGCTGACCGGCGCGGACCCGGACGAGGTGCCCGCGGCGGCCACGTGGTTCTTCGGGATCTTCGGCCTGCACCCGTTCGACGGCCACGTGCACGTCTGCGGCTCGCCGATGTACCACACGGCGGTGCTCAACTTCGTGGCCAACTCCGTCCAGCTGGGGCACACGGCGGTGCTGATGGACCGGTGGCGGCCGGAGGAGATGCTGCGCCTGATCGAGCGCTACCGGGTGACCCACAGCCACATGGTGCCCACGCAGTTCCACCGGCTGCTGGAGCTCGCGCCGGAGGTGCGCGAGCGGTACGACGTGTCGTCGCTGCGGGTGATGATCCACGGCGCGGCGCCGTGCCCGCCGGAGGTCAAGCGGCGGATGCTGGACTGGTGGGGGCCGGTGGTCACCGAGTACTACGCGGCGACCGAGGGCGGCGGCACGGCGATCTCCGCGGCGGAGTGGCTCGAGAAGCCGGGGTCGGTCGGCAAGCCGTGGCCGGGCTCGGTGGTGGCGGTGCTCGACGAGTCGGGCTCGCCGGCGCCGACCGGTGCGCCGGGCCTGGTCTACATGCGGATGGGCACGTCGAACTTCGAGTACCACAAGGACCCGGCGAAGACGTCGGCGTCGCGGGTCGGTGACCTGTTCACGCTGGGGGACATCGGCTACCTGGACGAGGACGGCTACCTGTACCTGTGCGACCGGAAGGCGGACCTGATCATCTCCGGCGGCGTGAACGTGTACCCGGCGGAGATCGAGAACGAGCTGGCGTGCCACCCGAAGGTCGCCGACGTGGCGGTGTTCGGCGTGCCGAACGCCGACTGGGGCGAGGAGATCAAGGCGGTCGTGCAGCCGGCCGAGGGCGTCGCCGGGGACGAGGCGCTGACCGAGGAGCTGCTCGCCTTCGCCGCCACCCGGCTGGCCAGGTTCAAGGTCCCGCGCACGGTCGACTACCTGCCGGAGCTCCCCCGCGACCCGAACGGCAAGCTGTACAAGCGAAAGCTCCGCGACCCGCACTGGGCAGGCCGCGACCGCGCCATCTAACTACCTACCACCGAACTCCGGCTTTCGCTTCTCCGCGAACGCCTTCGGGCCCTCGCGGGCGTCCTGCGACGCGAACACCCCCATGCCCAGCCGGGCGTCGACGGCGAACGCCTCGTTCTCCGGCATGCCCTCGGTCTCGCGCATCGTCGCCAGGATCGCCCGCACGGCCAGCGGCCCGTTGCCCGCGATCACCGACGCGATCTCCAGCGCCCGCGGCAGCGCCTGGCCGTCCGGCACCACGTACCCGATCAGGCCGAGCGACAGCGCCTCCGCGGCCGTGACGTGCCGGCCGGTCAGCAGCAGGTCGGCCGCGAGCGTGTACGGGATCTGCCGCGGCAGCCGCACCGCCGAGCCGCCGAGCGGGAACAACCCCCACCGCGCCTCCGACACGCCGAACCGCGCGCTCTCGCCCGCCACCCGGATGTCGGTCGCCTGCAGGATCTCCGTGCCGCCGGCGATCGCCGGGCCCTCGACGGCGGCGATCAGCGGCTTGGTCAGCCGGCGGCCCTTCAGCAGCGGCTCGATGACCGACAGGTCCCAGTCCCCCGAGGAGAAGCTGTCGCCCGGATGCGCCGCGGTCATCGCCTTGAGGTCCGCGCCCGCGCAGAACGCGCCGCCGGCCCCGGTCAGGACGCAGACGCGGATCGACTCGTCGGTGTCCACGCGGTCCCACGCCGACCGCATGATCGCCATCATCTCGGCGGACAGGGCGTTGCGCGCGGCCGGCCGGTTCATCGTCACCACCAGGACGTGTCCGTCCTGCTCGACGAGGCAGTCAGGCATCGCGTCTCCAGCGGCTATGGGCACGGCAGGGGATTGCCAGGAACGATAACACGTTCTAGTTTGGGTCTCGTGGCACTCAACATCGCGGACCTTTTCGAGCATGCCGCCGACGCCTTCCCCGATCGGGTCGCGATCGCCTGCGGGGACCGCACCACAACCTTCGCCGAGCTGGAGGCGCGGGCCAACCAGCTCGCCCACCACCTGGCCGGGGCCGGCTTCGGCAAGGGTGACCACATCGGGCTCTACTCGCGGAACTCGATCGAGGCCATCGAGACGATCCTCGCCGCGTACAAGCTGCGCGCGGTGGTCGTCAACGTGAACTTCCGCTATGTCGAGAACGAGTTGCGATACCTGTTCGACAACGCGGACCTGGTCGCCCTCGTGCACGAGCGGCAGTTCTCCCCGCGCGTGGACGCCGTGCTCGCCGACGCCCCGATGCTCCGCCACCGCCTCGTGGTCGAGGACGGCACGGGCACCGAGACCACGAGCACCCCCTACGAGCAGGCGCTCGCCGGCGGGTCCGCCGAGCGGGACTTCGGCGAGCGCAGCCCCGACGACCTCTACATCCTGTTCACCGGCGGTACCACCGGCCATCCCAAGGGCGTGATGTGGCGCCACGAGGACGTGTGGCGGGTGCTCGGCGGCGGCATCGACTTCTACACCGGCGAACCGCTGCCCGACGAGTGGACGCAGTCCCAGCGCGGCAAGGACTCCCCCGGGCTGACCCGGCTCGCGTGCGCGCCGCTGATCCACGGGGCGGCGCAGTGGGCGGCGCTGCCGGCGCTGTTCGCCGGCGACACCGTGGTCCTGCTGCCCAAGTTCGACCCGCACGACGTGTGGCAGGCGATCGAGCGCCACCAGGTCAAGGTGGTCACGATCGTGGGCGACGCCATGGCGCGCCCGCTCATCGAGGCCTTCCACGAGGGCTCCTACGACCCCTCCTCGCTGGTCGCCGTCTCCAGCCACGCCGCGCTGTTCTCCGCCGGGGTCAAGGAGCAGTACCTCGAGGCGCTGCCCAACGTCGTGATCACCGACGCGATCGGCGCCTCGGAGTCCGGGTTCACCGGGATCGGCATCGTGCTGAAGGGCGCCCCGCAGTCCACGGGCGGGCCGCGGGTGTCGGGCGGGCCGAACACGATCGTCATCGGCGACGACGACCGGCCCGTCGAGCGCGGCGAGACCGGCCGGATCGCGCGCGGCGGGCACGTCCCGCTGGGCTACTACAAGGACCCCGAGAAGAGCGCGACGATCTTCGTCGAGGTCGGCGGCGCGCGCTACGTCGTGCCCGGCGACTGGGCCCGGCTCGAGGAGGACGGCACGATCACGTTGCTGGGCCGGGGAAACATGTCCGTCAACACCGGCGGCGAGAAGGTCTTCCCCGAGGAGGTCGAGGAGGCGCTCAAGTCCCACCCGGACGTCTTCGACGCGCTCGTGGTCGGCGTGCCCGACGAGCGGCTCGGCCAGCGGGTGGCCGCGCTCGTGCAGCCACGCCCGGACCGCACGGTCGACTTCGCCGCGCTGGACGCGCACGTCCGGCAGCGGATCGCCGGCTACAAGGCCCCGCGCAGCGTGTGGCTCGTCGACGAGGTGGGCCGGCTGCCGAGCGCGAAGGCGGACTACCGCTGGGCGAAAGGCCATACGGAGCAACACGAACCGGCATGGCAGGCACCGGCGAGCACCGGGGGTGCGCATGCCAGCGCCGGTGTGTGACACGTTCGGCATCGAGCACCCGGTGTTCGGCTTCACGCCGTCCGAGCACGTGGCGGCCGCGATCAGCCGCGCGGGCGGGCTCGGCGTGCTCGGCTGCGTGCGGTTCAACGACCCCGCCGAGCTCGACGCCGCACTGTCCTGGATGGACGAGAACACCGACGGCAAGCCGTACGGCGTCGACATCGTGATGCCGGCGACGATCCCCACCGAGGGCACGCCGACCGACCTGTCCGCGATGATCCCCCAGGGGCACAAGGACTTCGTCGAGCGCACGCTGCTCGGGCTGGGCGTGCCGCCGCTGTCCGGCGACCCGGCGGCCGACGCGGGCGTGCTCGGCTGGCTGCACTCGGTCGCCCGGTCGCATGTGGACGTCGCCATGTCGCACCGGATCTCGCTCGTGGCCAACGCGCTCGGTTCGCCGCCCGTGGACGTGATCGCGCAGGCGCACGAGCACGGCGTGCCGGTCGCGGCGCTGGCGGGGAAGGCCGAGCACGCGGTGCGCCACGTCGACAACGGCGTGGACGTCGTCGTGGCGCAGGGCTACGAGGCGGGCGGGCACACCGGCGAGATCGCGTCGATGGTGCTCATCCCCGAGGTGGTCGACGCCGTGGGCGAGCGGGTGCCGGTGCTCGCCGCGGGCGGGATCGGCAGCGGCCGCCAGATGCTCGCCGCGCTCGCGCTGGGTGCGGCCGGGGTGTGGATGGGCTCGTACTGGCTGACCACCGCGGAGTACCGGCTCGGCACCGGCCCGGACACGTTGCAGCGCGCGCTGCTGAAGGCCGGTTCGAGCGACACCGTGCGGTCGCGCATCTACACGGGCAAGCCGGCCCGGCTGCTGCGCAACCGGTGGACCGAGGCGTGGGCGGCGCCGGACGCCCCCCAGCCGCTGCCGATGCCGCTGCAGAACCTGCTGGTCGGCGAGGCCCACCAGCGGCTGATGCACGCGGGTGACCCGGACGTGGTGGCGATGCCGGTGGGTCAGATCGTGGGCCGGATGAACGACGTCCGCCCGGTCGCCGAGGTGATGGCGGGCCTGCTGGCCGAGTACGCGGAGGCCCGGGCCAGACTGGACAAGTGATCAGGACCCTGTCGACCCGCGTCGTGTACGAGAACCCGTGGATGACCGTGCGCGAGGACGAGATCGAGCTCGGTGACGGCTCGCGCGGTATCTACGGGGTCATCGACAAGCCCGACTTCGCGCTGGTCATGCCATTCGAGAACGACGGCTTCCACCTCGTCGAGGAGTACCGCTACCCGCTGCGCGCCCGGCGCTGGGAGTTCCCGCAGGGCACGTTCCCGCGCGGGAGGACCGGGACTCCGGAGGAGCTCGCGGCGGCCGAGCTCGGCGAGGAGACCGGGTACACCGCGGGCCGGTTCGAGTGCCTCGGCTACCTCAACTGCGCGCACGGGATCACCGCGCAGGGCTTCCACGTGTTCCTGGCGACGGACCTGACGCCGGGTGAGCCGAACCGGGAGGTCACCGAGCAGGACATGCGGGAACAGTGGTTCCCGCGCGGCGAGGTCGAGCGGATGATCCGCGAAGGCGTGATCACCGACGACTCGACGCTCGCCGCCTACCTGTTGCTGGTCATGCGGGAACGGGGCTGACCCGTCACCCGCTCTTGCGGCGGAACTGGCGCCTGCCGGCGGCCGGACCGTGTGCGTCGTGGACCTTCGACCGGGCGTCGGCGTGACCCTCGCCCATGCGGTTCTTGGCCTGCTTGCGCTCCAGCGCCTCGCGGAAGCGCGCCTTTACGTCTTCGTCCTCCTGAGACTCGGTCGGCTGCTCGCTGCTCGTGTCGGTCTCCGGTTTTTCGGGCATGCGGTCAGCGTCGCATGGACCGGGCGCCCCAGTCGAGCCGGATTGGATCGCTGGCCGCGGTCAGGGGCTCGAACCACAGCTCGGCGCCCTCGCGCCACCACACGGGGTCCGGCGTGCGCCAGCGCTGGGCGGTCAGCGTCCGCTTGAGCACCTTGTAGGTCCCGGTCCGCGGCAGCCGCGCGGTCAGCCGGACGAACCGCGGGACCTGCTTGGGCCCCAGGTCGGCCTGCGCGGTGAGGAACTTCGCGAACTCGTCGGGGTCGAAGGCCGTGCCGGCACGCAGGACGAGCGCGGCCATCACCTGGTCGCCGACCTCGGGGTCGGGCACCGCGTACACGGCGACCTCGGCGACGTCCGGGTGGCGCAGCAGTATCCGCTCGATCGGCGCCGCGCCCAGGTTCTCGCCGTCCACCCGCAGCCACTCGCCGGTCCGGCCGACGAAGAACGCGAAGCCGTCCGCGTCGCGGTAGGCGAGGTCGCCGCTCCAGAACATGCCCTCGCGCACGCGGTCCGCGTCCGCGGCGGGGTCGTTGTAGTAGCCGGCGAACATGCCCGGCCCGCTGGTGCGGACCAGCTCGCCGATCGCCTCGCCGGGGTTGGTCAGCCGCCCGTCCGCGTCGAACTCGGCGGGCGGGCACGGGCGCCCGGTCCCGGCGTCGAGCACGGCCACGTCACCGGTGACCAGGCCGAGCGAGCCGGCCGGCGTGCCGGGCGGGCGCGTCAGGTTGACGCCGCCCTCGGTCGAGCCGTACGCGTCGACGACCTGGCAGCCGAACCGCTCGGCGAACGCGGCCACGTCCCGCGCGCTGCCCTCGTTGCCGAACATCACCCGCAGCGGGTTGTCCGCGTCGTCGTCGCGCGCGGTCGTGCTCAGGATGTAGGACAGCGGCTTGCCGACGTAGTTGGCGTAGGTGACGCCGAACCCGCGGACGTCGTCGAGGAAGGCGGACGCGGAGAACCGGCGGCGCAGCGCCAGCCGGGCGCCCGCGGCGAGGCCCACCGCCCAGCCGGCCATGATCGCGTTGGAGTGGAACATCGGCATCGCCACGTACGCGGTGTCCGCCGCGCCGAGCTCGAACCGCTCGGCGAGCATCCGGCCCGGCTGGGTGATCTTGGCGTGGGTGCAGCGCACCGCCTTCGGCTCGCCGCCCGTGCCGGACGTGAAGATCAGCATCAGCAGGTCGTGCGGCGACGCGGCCACCGGGTCCAGCCGGCTGTGCCGGTGGCGGAACGAGGTCACGTGCCACGCGGCGGAGTCCACATCGAGCACCCGCGCGCCGATGTCCAGGCCGGCCAGCAGCTCCACGTACCGGCTGTCGGTCAGCACCACCTGGCAGTCGGCGACCCGGATGTCGCGCACGAGCGCCTCGCCGCGGCGGCTGGTGTTCAGCCCGACCAGCACGGCGCCCGCCAGCGCGGCACCGCCGAGGAGGAACGAGAACTCCGGGACGTTGTCGAGCAGCACGCCGATGTGGAAGGGCCCGGGGCGGCGCAGCGAGGCCAGCAGCGCGGCGCGGTCGGCGCACTCCTGCACGTGCTCGGCCCACGTCCACGAGGCGTCCTCGAACACCAGTCCCGGGTTCTCGTCGTCCGCCCGCGCCAGCAACAGGTCGGTGACGGTGGGGAGCGACTCCCCTGGCGCGGCCACGGCTAGACCGCCTCCCCGGAGTCAACCCTCGTGGTCACGTTGGTTGGGTGCGGTTGACAGCCACCCGGGTCGTGCGAGCCTGGCACCGCTCGACGACCTGAGGCTGACATGCCGACACCTCCCTGTTCTCACGCGGGCTCCGCGGCCAGGGCGGCGCCGATCCGCCGTAGGGCAGCGGTGGCTCCGCCCAAGCCGAACTCGTTGCGTTTCGCGGCCACAAAATATCGATGCAGTGGGTAGTCCACGTCAATACCCACGCCGCCGTGCACGTGCACCGCGGCGTGCGCGACGCGGTGCCCGCCGTCGGCCGCCCAGCACTTCGCGGTCGCGATCTCCGTGGCAGCGGCCAGGTTCTCGGAGACTCGCCAGGCCGCTTGCCACGTCGTCAACCGGATCGCTTCGACGTCGATGTAACAGTCGGCGAGGCGCTGTCCCACTGCCTGAAATGTCGCGATTGGACGGTCAAATTGCACTCTGCTACTTGCGTATTCGGCCGTCATCCGCAGCGCAGCCTCGGTGACGCCCAACTGGTGCGCACACCGCCCGACCCCCTCGCGGGCCGCGAGCCACTCCGCGACCCCCGCCCCGCCCAGCACGCGGTCGTCCTCGAGCTCGACGTGGTCCAGCTCGAGGATCGCCTCGGCGTCGCCGTCGACGATCACCTGGCGGCGGACCGCGACGCCGGGGTCGTCCGGCGTGACGAGGAACACAGTCGTCCCGCCGGGCGTGGCCGCGGGCACCAGGAACAGGTCGGCGACCGGCCCGGCGGGTACCGCGACCTTCGTGCCGCGCAGGCGCCACCGCGACCCGGCGCGCTCGGCAGCCGTGGCCGGCACCGCCGGGTCGTCGCCGAGCTCCTCGGCGAGCGCCGCGGTGAGCACCAGCTCGCCGCGCGCCGCCGGGGCCGCCCACGCGTCGCGCTGGGCGGCCGTGCCGTGCTCGGCGATCGCCGCCGCGGCCACCACGATCGACGGCAGGTACGGCACCGGCGCCACCGTGCGTCCGACCTCGACCAGCACGGCGCACTGCGCGAGCAGCCCGAGCCCGCTCCCGCCCACCGCCTCCGGCAGGGCCGCGGCCGGCACGCCCGCCCGCGCCAGCTCCGTCCACAGTGCACGGTCGAACCGGTCCCCGGTGGCCTCGACCTCGGCGAGCCGGGCCGGCGAGGTGTGGTCGGCCAGGATGGTCCGGGCCAGCGCCGCCAGCTCGCGGGCCGGCTCGTCGGTCTCGAAGTCCACGGGTTACCTCCTCGCCGGTGGCATGCCCAGGCCGACGGCCGCCACGATGTCGCGCTGCACCTCGTTGGTGCCGCCGCCGAACGTGAGGATCAGCGACGAGCGGTGCATCCGCTCGACCCGCCCGCGCAGCACCGCGCCGGGCGAGCCGGCCCGCACGTACGCCTGCGCGCCGAGGACCTCCATCAGCAGCCGGTACGCCTCCGTGGCGAACTCGGTGCCGAACACCTTCGTGGCCGACGCGTCCGCCGGGCGCAGCCCGCCCCCGGGGCCGGCGTCGACGCCCCAGGCGATCTTCCAGTTGACCAGCTTCAGGAACTCGGCCTTCGCGTGCACCCGCGCCAGGTGGATCTGCACCCACTCCTGGTCGATCACCCGGCGGCCGTCGGGCAGCTTGGTCGCCTGCGCCCACTCGCGGACCTCGGCCAGCGCCTGGCGGACCGGCGCGGACGAGGTCAGCGCCACGCGCTCGTGGTTGAGCTGGTTGGTGATCAGCGGCCAGCCCCGGTGCTCCTCGCCGACGAGGTTCGCCACCGGCACGCGGACGTCGGAGTAGTACGTGGCGCTGGTCGTGGGGCCGGACACGGTGCGCACCGGCGTCCACGAGAAGCCCGGCGAGTCCGTCGGCACGATGAGGATCGACAGCCCCTTGTGCTTGGGCGCGTCCGGATCGGTGCGGCACGCGAGCCACACGTAGTCGGCGTAGGAGATCAGGCTCGTCCACATCTTCTGGCCGTTGACGACGTACTCGTCCCCGTCGCGGACGGCACGGGTACGCAGCGACGCGAGGTCGGTGCCGGCCTCCGGCTCGGAGTAGCCGATCGAGAAGTGGAGCTCCCCGGCGGCGATCTTCGGCAGGTAGAACCGCTTCTGGTTTTCCGTGCCGAACTTCATGATCGTCGGGCCGACCGTGTTGATCGTCAGGAACGGCACGGGGGCACCCGCGACGGCCGCCTCGTCGGCGAAGATGAGCTGGTCCAGCATCGACCCGGCCCGCCCGCCGTACTCTTCCGGCCACCCCAGCGCGAGCCAGCCGTCCAGGCCCATCCGGCGCACGACGTCCTTGTAGACCTCGCCCGACCCGTAGTCGCCACCGGCCGCGAGCGCCTCGCGCCGCTCCGGGGTCATCAGGCGGGCGAAGTACTCCGCCAGCTCGCGGCGCAACCGCTCCTGCTCGGGCGTGTAGGCGATCCGCATCCACCCTCCTGGTGACTAGAACACGTTCTAAGAATGTACTAGAGTCCGCCGCAGACGAGGAGGTCGAAGATGAGGGCCGCCGTACTGAATCAGGTCGGGGACACCAAGCTGGAGCTGCGCGACGACGTGCGCACCACCGACGTCGGGCCCACGGAGGTCCGCATCCGCGTCCGGGCCACGGGCGTGTGCCACAGCGACCTGTCCGCAATGGACGGCACGCTGCCCGCGCTCGCGCCGGGCATCATCGGCCACGAGGGCGCCGGCGAGGTCGTCGCGGCCGGGGACCGGGTCGAGCACCTGGCGATCGGCGACCGCGTGGCGCTGACGTTCGTGCCGCCGTGCGGCACCTGCGTGAACTGCCGGGGCGGCCGGCCGCACCTGTGTGCGATCCACACGATCGCCGCGTTCATGAACCCGCGCTTCCTCATCGGCGACACCCCCGTGTTCGGCTACGCCGGGACCGGGACGTTCGCCGAGGAGCTCGTCGTGCCCGCCGACGGGGCGGTGAAGATCGACGACGACGTGCCGTTCGAGATCGCCGCCCTCGTCGCCTGCGGCGTGATGACCGGCGTCGGCGCGGTGATCAACACCGCGCGCGTCGAGCCCGGCTCGACGGTGCTGATCATCGGCTGCGGCGGGGTCGGCATCTCCGCGATCCAGGGCGCGCGGCTGGCCGGCGCGGCGCAGATCGTCGCCGTGGACCCGGTCACCGACAAGCACGAGACGGCCAAGCGGTTCGGCGCCACGCACGCGATCACCCCGGACGGGCTCGCGGAGGCGCACGCGTCGCTGACCGGGAGCCAGGGCTGGGACTACGCGTTCGACGTGGTCGGGCTGCCGGCCACGATCCGCTCCGCGTGGGACAACGCCCGCCGCGGCGGCACGGTCGTCGTGGTGGGCGCCGGGCGCGGGGACGCGATGGTGCAGTTCTCCGCGCAGGAGCTGTTCCTGCACGACAAGCGGCTCCTCGGGTCCTTCTACGGGGGCGCGGACGTGCAGCGGGACTACCCGCGGCTGCTGTCGCTGTGGCGGGCCGGCCGGCTGGATCTCGAGGGCATGATCAGCAAGCGGATCACGCTCGACGAGATCAACGACGGGCTGCAGGCGCTGCGGGCGGGCGGCACGCTCATCCGGCAGATCGTCACGTTCGGCTGAGCCGCATGGATCCGCTGAGCCTCGAGGGCAAGGTCGCCGTCGTCACCGGTGCGGGTGCCGGGCTCGGCCGCGCGGAGGCGCTGGCCCTCGCCCGGGCCGGCGCGGACGTGGTGGTCAACGACGTGCCCGGCGGCACCGGCGGCGACACGGTCGACGCGATCGAGGCGGCCGGCGGCAAGGCCGTCCTCGTCGAGGGCGACGTCGGCGAGGCGGCCACCGCCCGCGAGCTGGTGGCCGCGGCCGAGCGGCTCGGCGGGCTCCACGTGGTCGTCAACAACGCGGGCGTGCTGCGCGACCGGATGCTGTTCGGCATGTCCGACGAGGAGTGGGACACGGTCGTCCGGGTGCACCTGCGCGGCCATTTCCTGCTCTCCCGGGACGCCGCCGCGTACTGGCGCGCGCGGTCGAAGGCCGGCGGCGACGACGGAGCCGGCCGGACCTACGGCCGGGTGGTGAACACGTCGTCGGAGGCGTTCCTGCTCGGCCCGCCGGGGCAGCCGAACTACGCCGCCGCGAAGGCCGGCATCGTGGCGCTGACGCAGTCCACCGCGCGCGGCCTCGCCCGCTACGGCGTGCGGGCCAACGCGATCTGCCCGCGCGCCCGCACCGCGATGACCGCGGACGTGTTCGGCGAAGCACCGCCCGGCGACGATCCGCTCTCGCCCGACCACGTCGCCCCGCTGGTCGCCTACCTGGCCGCCCCGGCCGCGGACGGCGTCAGCGGCCAGGTGTTCGTCGTGCACGGCGGCATGGTCGCCCTGCTCGCACCGTGGACCGTCGAGCAGCGGTTCGACAGTCCTTCATGGACGCTCAAGGAGCTGGACACCGTGGTCGGCGGATACCTGAGGTCGCGCAAGGAGGAGCCCCAATGTTGAGCCTGCTCGGGTACCGGGAGAAGGTCGGGCTGTCCGACGGGCAGCTGCTCGTCGGCGGCACGTGGCGCGCGGCCGCCGACGGCGCCACCTGGACCCACGTGCATCCGGCCACCGGCGAGGAGATCGGCGCCTTCCCGGTCGCCACGATGTCCGATGTGGACGATGCGGTGCGGGCGGCCCGGCGGGCGTTCGACGAGGGCAGCTGGTCCAACTCCCGGGCCACCACCCGGATCCAGCTCCTGCACCGGTACGCGAACCTGCTGCGCGAGCACGCCGAGGAGCTGCGCGGCCTGCAGGCGCTGGACAACGGCGTGCCCCTGTCGTTCAGCGCCAACATCTACGCCACCGGCGTGGAGTGCGCCGCGGACGTGATCGACCACCACGCGGGCTGGGTCGACAAGGTCGGCGGCCAGACGCTGCCGCCCTACCAGGGCGGCGACCACCTGGCGATGACGTTCCGCGAGCCGATCGGCGTGGTGGCGGCGATCCTGCCGTGGAACGCGCCGTTCCTGCTGTTCGCGCAGAAGCTCGGCCCGGCACTGGCGGCCGGGTGCACGGTCGTGCTCAAGCCGTCGGAGTTCGCGTCGTTCACCGTGCTGCGGATGGTCGAGCTGCTCGTCGAGGCCGGGCTGCCCGACGGCGTGGTCAACGTCGTGACCGGCCCGGGCGACCCGACCGGCGAGGCGCTGATCACCCACCCGCTGGTCGACAAGATCAGCTTCACCGGCAGCCGCGCGGTCGGCAGGCGGATCGTCGAGGCGTCGGCGGGCACGCTCAAGCGGGTGTCGCTGGAGCTGGGCGGGAAGAGCCCGACGCTGGTGTTCCCGGACGCGCCGGACGTGGGCCTCGCCGCGATGACCACGATGGGCACCGTCACGATGGGACTGTCCGGGCAGGCCTGCGTCGCGCACACCCGCGCGCTCGTCCACCGTGACGCCTACGACCAGTTCCTCGCCGCCGCCGAGATGATGGCGGGCGCGGTCAGCTACGGCGACCCGTTCGAGCCGGCCACGATGTCGGCCCCGCTGATCAACGCCCGGCAGCTGGACCGCGTGCTGGGATTCATCGACCGCGGCCAGGAGGCGGGCGCGCGGCTCGTGTGCGGCGGCGGGCGCGCGGACGGCGACCTGGCGGCCGGCAACTTCGTCCGGCCCACCGTGTTCGCGGACGTGGCCAACGACATGGAGATCGCACAGCAGGAGATCTTCGGCCCGGTGCTCGTGGTCGTGCCGTTCGACGACGAGGACGAGGCCGTGCGGCTGGCCAACGACACCGAGTACGGCCTGGGCGCCGGCATCTACACAGCCGACGCCCGGCGCGCCTTCCGGCTGGCCCGCAAGGTCCGCGCCGGCACGATCGGGATCAACGGCTTCCAGGTCGAGCCGCACCTGCCCTTCGGCGGGTTCAAGCAGTCCGGCCTCGGCCGCGAGGGCGGGCAGAGCGCGTTCGAGGCCTACACGGAGCTGAAGACCGTGCTGATGCCGCTGACCGACGAACTGATGTAGAGGGGATCCATGGGCAGGCTGTCGGGGAAGGTCGCGCTCGTCACCGGCGCCGCGAACGGCCAGGGCGCCGCCGCGGCCCGGCGGTTCGTCGCCGAGGGCGCGCGCGTGGTGCTCGCCGACGTCGACGACGACGCCGGCAAGGCGCTCGCCGGCGAGCTCGGCGCGGACTACCGCCATCTCGACGTGTCCGAAGAGGACGACTGGGCCGCCGCGCTGGAGGCCTGCGGCCCGGTCACCGTGCTCGTGAACAACGCCGGCGTGCTGCACTTCTCGCTGCTGCACGAGACGACGCTCGCCGACTACGAGCGGGTGATCCGGGTCAACCAGGTCGGCACGTTCCTCGGCATGCGCGCGGTCATACCCGGCATGCTCGAGGCCGGCGGCGGCTCGATCGTCAACGTGTCCTCAGTAGAGGGCCTGGCGGCGGCGCCGCTGCTGGTCGCGTACACGGCGAGCAAGTTCGCGATCCGCGGGATGACCAAGGTCGCCGCGCTGGAGCTCGCCGGGAAGGGCGTGCGGGTCAACTCCGTGCACCCGGGCGTGGTCGACACCGGGCTGCTGCCCACCGCGCTCGGCGGGCAGCCGGTGGACCTGTCCTATGTCGCCAAGAAGGTGCCGATGCGCAGGGTCGGCCAGCCGGCCGAGATCGCGGAGCTGGTGGTGTTCCTGGCAAGCGACGAGAGCTCGTACTGCACCGGCTCGGAGTTCGTCGCGGACGGTGGCGTGACGGCCGCGCATTCGCTCTCGAGTTTCGGGTAACCCCGCGGTCGCTGGGTCGTTGTGCATGCAGGGCAAGGGAAACCTGGGTGATGGCATGAGCGATGGTGCTGGGCCGCAAGCTCCGCCCGTGCGCGCGCTCGCCCAGGTCGGCCGCATGTCGACGCTCGGCTGGGAGGTGCTGCGGTACACGCCGCGCCGGCCGTTCCAGTGGCGCGAGCTCGTGCAGCAGTGCTGGTTCTTCGCGAGCGTCACGATCCTGCCGACCGCGCTGGTGTCGATCCCCTTCGGCGCGGTCATCGCCCTGCAGCTCGGCTCGCTGACCCAGCAGATCGGTGCCCAGTCGTTCACCGGCGCGGCGAGCGCGCTCGCGATCGTGCAGCAGGCGAGCCCGCTCATCACGGCGTTGCTGGTGGCCGGCGCGGGTGGGTCGGCCATGTGCGCGGACATCGGCTCCCGCACGATCCGCGAGGAGATCGACGCGCTCGAGGTGCTCGGCGTGTCCCCGGTGCAGCGGCTCATCGTGCCCCGGGTGCTCGCCGTGATCATCGTGGCGGTGCTGCTGAACGGGCTGGTCAGCGTGGTCGGCGTCGGCGGTGGCTACTACTTCAACGTCGTGCTCCAGGGCGGCACGCCGGGCGCGTACCTGGCCTCGTTCAACGCGCTGGCCCAGCTGCCGGACCTGTGGGTGAGCGAGCTCAAGGCGGTGATCTACGGGTTCGTCGCCGGCATCGTCGCCGCGTACCGCGGGCTGAACCCCGGCCGCGGGCCCAAGGGTGTCGGGGACGCGGTCAACCAGACCGTGGTGATCACGTTCCTGCTGCTGTTCCTCATCAACGTGGTGATCACCGGGATCTACCTGCAGATCGTCCCGCCGAAGGGCATGTAGGCACATGACCGTCGTGGACACCGACGTCCCACCAAGCGAGCGCACCCGGACGGCCGGGGTGGCCGCCGGGCCGGGGAACGCCCTGGCCGCGCTCGGCGAGCAGCTCGCGTTCTACGTGCGCGTGGTGCGCACCATGCCGCGCACGCTGGTGCACTATCCCAAGGAGACACTGCGGATCCTGTCCGACGTGTTCTTCGGCAGCGGCGCGCTCGCGGTCATCGGCGGCACGCTCGGCGTGATGATCGGCATGACCGTGTTCACCGGCCTGATCGTCGGCCTGCAGGGGTACTCGGCGCTCAACCAGCTCGGCACCTCGGCGCTGACCGGGTTCATCGCCGCGTACTTCGACACCCGCGAGGTCGCGCCGCTGGCCGCCGGCCTCGCGCTGTCGGCGACCGTCGGCTGCGGGTTCACCGCACAGCTGGGCGCCATGCGGATCTCCGAGGAGATCGACGCGCTCGAGGTGATGGCCGTGCCGAGCCTGCCGTACCTGGTGACCACGCGGGTGCTGGCGGCGGTGGCCGCGGTCATCCCGCTCTACCTGGTCGGCCTGCTCTGCTCGTACGCGGCCTCGCGGCAGATCACGGTGTGGTTCTACGGGCAGTCGGCCGGCACCTACGACCACTACTTCCACCTGTTCCTCCCGCCGGGGGACGTCCTGTGGTCGTTCCTCAAGGTCATCGTGTTCAGCGTCGTCGTGATCATGGTGCACTGCTACTACGGCTACACCGCTACCGGCGGCCCGGCCGGGGTGGGCGTCGCGGTCGGCCGCGCGGTACGGGCGGCGATCGTGCTGCAGATGCTGCTGGACTTCTTCCTCAGCCTGGCCATCTGGGGCGCCACGACGACGGTGCGGATCGCGGGATGAGCGAGCGCGCGAGCGAGTCGACGGCACGGGGCACCCGGACCCGGTACCAGCTGTACGGCCTGGTGTTCCTCGTCATCGCCGCGTTGCTCGTGGCGCTGTCGGTCGCCTTCTACCGCAAGACCTTCGTCGACGTGGTGCCCGTGCGGCTGGAGACCGACCACGTCGGCAACCAGCTGCGCACCGGCGCGGACGTGAAGCTGCGCGGGCTGATCGTCGGCGAGGTACGCGGCGTGCACGCCGAGGGCGACACCGCCGTGCTCGACCTCGCGCTCGATCCGGACACCGTGACCCGCATCCCCGGCAACGTGTCGGCGCGGCTGCTGCCGAAGACGCTGTTCGGCGAACGCTATGTGGCGCTTCAGGTTCCGCCGCGGCCGGACGGGCCGATCGCGGCGGACGCGGTGATCGGGCAGGACCGCACCTCCACCGCGATCGAGATCGAGCAGGTGCTGGACAACCTGATGCCGGTGCTGCGGGCGGTGCAGCCGGAGAAGCTCGCGAGCACGCTCAACGCGATGTCCACGGCGCTGGCCGGCCGCGGCGAGCAGTTCGGCGACACCCTCGTCCAGCTCGGCGCGTACCTGGAGAAGCTCGAGCCGTCGCTGCCGGACGTGCGGGCCGACATCCGCCGGCTCGCCGACGTGGCCGACCTGTACGCCGACGCCGGCCCCGACCTCGTCACCGCGCTCGCCGACCTCACCACCACGACCCGGACGGTCGTCGCCCAGCGGTCCAGCCTCGACGCCCTGTATGCCGAGCTGACCACCGCGTCGGTCGACCTGCGGAACTTCCTCGCGGTCAACCGGAACAACCTCATCGGCCTCGCGAGCACCTCACGGTCCACTTTGGACGTACTGGCCAAGTACGCGCCGGAGTACCCCTGCCTGCTCCGCCAGCTGGTGTCCTCGATCCCGGCCGCGGACACCGCGTTCGGGAAGGGCTCCGCACACCCGGACGTCACCCGGGTGACGATCGAGATCACCTCGAGCCGCGGCAAGTACCTGCCGGGCGTGGACACCCCGCGCTACGACGACAAGCGCGGCCCGCGCTGCTACCCGATCGCGCACCCCCCGGCCCGCTTCCCGCAGTACCCGCCGGGCGGCCCGGTCAGGGACGGCGCGTCGAAGCCGCCGCCCCCGCACAACGAGACGCCGCAGGACTTCCAGCCGACCACGCCGCAGCAGGCCGGCAGCCCCGTGCTGCCCAACTCGCCGGCCGAGCGCGACCTGATCGCGGCGTTGCTCGCACCCGGCCTGGGCGTGCCGCCGAGCCAGGTGCCGGCGTGGAGCTCGCTGCTCGTGGGCCCGCTGCTGCGCGGGGCGGAGGTGACCGTGTCGTGAGGAACTTCGTGGCGCCGCTGGTGAAGATGCTGGCCTTCGCGGCCGTTACCGTCACGCTGACCGCCTTGCTGGGCCTCACGATCGCCAACACGACGGTCGGCGAGACGTCCGGATACGCGGCGCGGTTCACCGACGCCACCGGGCTCAACGTCGGCGACGACGTCCGGATGTCGGGCGTCCGCATCGGACAGGTCAGCGACATCGCGGTGTACGACAACAAGTACGCAGACGTGCGGTTCGACGTGGAGGCGTCCCGCACGCTGCCCCGCTCGCTGACCGCGACCATCAAGTACCGCAACCTGATCGGCCAGCGCTACGTCTCGCTCGGCCTGGGCGCGGGGGGCGACCCGAACGCCGTCCTGCGGCCCGGCGACGTGATCCCACCCGAGCGCACCCGCCCGGCGCTCAACCTCACCGTGCTGTTCAACGGGTTCCGGCCGCTGTTCGAGGCGCTGGACCCGAAGGAGGTCAACAAGCTGGCGGGCGAGCTGATCCAGGTCCTGCAGGGCGAGGGCGGCACGATCGACTCCGTCCTCGCGCACACCGCGTCGCTGTCGACCGCGATCGCCGGCAAGGACGAGGTGATCGGCCAGGTGATCGACAACCTGAACGCCGTGCTCACGACCGTGAACGACCGCACCACCGAGGTGTCCGGGCTGATCGACCAGCTGCAGCTGCTCGCCTCGGGGCTGGCCGGGCAGCGCAAGCCGATCGGCGACGCGATCGACGCGCTCGGCGACCTGACCGGCACGACGGCCGGCCTGCTCGGCCAGGCGCGGCCGGCCCTCAAGGACGACATCGCCGCGCTCGGCCGGCTCTCCTCGACGCTCGCCGACAACGGCGACACGGTCGACAAGTTCCTCGCCGGGCTGCCGCACAAGATCCAGACGATCAACCGGGTGTCCAGCTACGGCGGCTGGTTCAACTACTACCTCTGCAGCGCGTCCGGCCGGATCGGCGTGTCGGATCTCGGCATCACCGTCGACATCCCGGCGCTGCCGGTGCCCGGCACGCCGATGGTGGAGAGGTGCGGACCGTGAAGGCCCTCAAGGACCGGGACCAGGCGAGCGTCGGCACGGTGACGATCGTGCTGCTCGTGCTCGGCCTGCTGGTCGCGTTCAACGCCGACGACCTGCCGATCATCGGCGGTGGCACGACCTACACCGCGGAGTTCCGCGAGTCGGCCGGGCTGCGGCCGGGCAACGAGGTGCGCCTGGCCGGGGTCAAGGTCGGCGTCGTGCGCGACGTCGAGCTGGCCCGGAACAAGGTGGTCGCCGACTTCCGGGTGTCGGACGTGAGCCTCGGCGACGAGAGCACGGTGTCCATCGAGGTGAAGACCCTGCTCGGGGACAAGTACCTCGCGCTCACCTCCGCCGGGAGGTCGCCGCAGCGGCCGGGCGACCCGATCCCGGTGCGGCGCACGCGCACGCCGTTCGACATCGTGCCGGCCGTCAGCAAGCTCGCGGACACGGTCGAGGAGATCGACACCGACCGGCTGGCGAAGAGCTTCGCGGTCATCTCCGACACGTTCGCGAACAGCCCGAAGCACCTGCGGAACACGCTCACCGGCCTGACCCGCCTCTCGACGACACTGTCCACACGCGACGAACAGCTGAAGACGCTGCTGTCGAACACGGCCGGCGTGTCGAAGACGGTCGCCGACCGGGACGCGCAGCTGCAGAAGCTGTTCGCCGACGCGAGCCTGCTGCTCGACGAGCTGAGCGCGCGCCGCGACGCGGTGGCCACCCTGCTGTCCGGCACGACCTCGCTCGCCGGCGAGCTGTCCGGCCTCGTCGCGGACAACGAACGGCAGCTGGGCCCGGTGCTGGACGACCTCGACCAGGTCACCACCATCCTGCAACGCAACCAGGACAACCTGAGCGCGAGCCTGCACTCGCTCGCGCCGTACGTGCGGATGTTCAACAACGTGATCGGCAACGGCCGGTGGTTCGAGGGCTACATCTGCGGGCTGCTGCCTCCGCCGACGAAGATCGGCGTGCTCGACATCAACCCGGAGGGCTGCTCGACACCCCTTGCCTACCAGGGGGGTGGCCGGTGACCTACCGCACCCGCAACGGCCGCAACGCCGCGACCGTCACCGCCCTCGCCTGCGTGCTGGGCCTGCTCGTCGCCGGCGCGCTGTGGTGGGTGAGCACCGCGAGCCGGGGCACGCGGATCACCGCGTACTTCGACAAGGCGGTCGGCGTGTACGCGGGCTCCGAGGTCAAGGTGCTCGGCATCGGGGTCGGCCGGCTCACCGCGGTCGAGCCGCGCGGCGATCGCGTGCGGGTGGACATGACCGTCGACGAGGGCATCGAGATCCCCGCGAACGCGAGCGCGGTCGTCGTCGCGCCGTCGCTGGTGAGCGACCGGTACGTGCAGCTGACCCCGGCCTACGACGGCGGCCCGCTGCTGGCCGACCGCGCCACGATCCCGCTGGCGCGCACCGACACCCCGGTCGAGCTGGACGACCTGACGCGCAGCGTCAACGACCTCGCCACCGCGCTCGGCCCGAACGGCGCCAACGCCGACGGCGCGCTGTCGGACGTGCTGGACACCGCGGCCGCGAACCTGTCGGGCAACGGCGAGCTGTTCGGCGAGACGATCCGCTCGCTGTCGGACGCGACGACCGCGCTGTCGGACTCCCGCGGCGACCTGTTCTCGACCGTGGACAACCTGTCCCGGTTCACGAAGGCGCTCGCCGACAGCGACGCGCAGGTCCGCACGTTCAACGACCGGCTCGCGGACGTGACCGGCTACCTCGCCGAGGACCGCGACGAGCTCGGTACCGCGCTGGCGTCGCTGGGCACCGCGCTCGGCGACGTGCAGGGGTTCATCGGGCAGCACCAGGACAGGATCAGCGCCAACGTGGGCAAGCTGACCGGCGTCACGCAGGCGCTGGCCGACCAGCGCGCGGCGATCGCGGAGATCCTGGACGTGGCACCGCTCGCGATGTCGAACTTCCTGTCCACCTACGACGCCGCGTCCGCGTCGTTCGCGATCCGCGGCAACCTCAACGAGCTGACGTACCCGCCGGTGCTGATGCTGTGCCGCACGGTCGAGGCGGGCACGCCGAAGCAGCTGCCGAAGACGCTGACCGACCTGTGCAAGCGGCTCGCGCCCTACCTCGACGGGACCCTCGAGCTGCCGTCGGTGGCCGAGGCGGTCGCCGCGCTGGAGCAGGGCAAGCTGCCGCCGCTGCCGCTACCGCTCGTCGGCATGGCCGGCCCGTTCGCGGGTGGTGGTTCATGAGGCGCCTCGTCGGGTTGCTGTCGGTGTTCGCGCTGGCCGGGTGCGGGTCCGGCGGGTTCGCCGGGATGTACCAGGTGCCGCTGCCGGGGGGCGCGGACGTCGGCGACCACCCGTATCACGTGGTGGCGGAGTTCGGCGACGTGCTGGACCTGGTGCCGCAGGCGGGCGTGAAGGTCAACGACGTGGCGGTGGGCCGGGTCGAGCGGATCGAGCTGGCCCGGGACAACAAGACCGCGGTGGTCACGATGCTCGTCGACGGCGACGTGCGGCTGCCGGCGAACGCGGGGGCGGAGCTGCGCCAGTCGTCGCTGCTGGGCGAGAAGTTCGTGGAGCTGAACGAGGGCGGGTCGCCGAGCGGGCAGCTGCGCGACGGCGCCGTGATCCCGCTCGAGCGGACGGGCCGCAACCCGGAGATCGAGGAGGTGCTCGGCGCGCTGTCGCTGCTGTTGAACGGCGGCGGGGTCGGGCAGCTGCGCGACATCGTGACCGAGGTGAACGCCGCGCTGTCGGGCAACGAGCCGGAGATCCGCGCCGCACTGTCCAACATCGACACGATGGTCACCACCCTGGACGCGGAGAAGGGCGACATCGTCCGGGCGATCGACGCGCTCGACCGGCTCTCGTCGAACCTGGCGAAGCAGACCGACGACATCGCGACCGCGCTCGAGGATCTGGGGCCGGGGCTGAAGGTGGTGAACCAGCAGCGCAACTCGCTGGTCACCATGCTCGGCGCCCTCGAGCGGCTGTCGGACGTCGCCGTGGACACGGTGCGCCGCGGCCGCGACGACATCGTCGCCGACCTGCGCCTGCTCCGGCCGGTCCTGTCGAAGCTGGCGGACGCGGGCGACGACCTGCCGAACTCGCTGCAGTTCCTCGTGACCTACCCGTTCACCGACTACTTCCTCAACGCGGTCAAGGGCGATTACGTGAACGTCGACGTGAAGTTCGACCTGGATCTCTCGGTGCTGCTGGAGAACCTGGAGAACGCGAGCACGCCGCTGGTGCCGCTGCCCGGCGGGGCCGTGCCGGGCGCGCCGGCCACCCCGCCGCTGCCGCTGCCCGTGCTGCCGTCGCCGTCCGCGCCGCCGGCCGGCGGGCTCGCCGGGCTGCTCGGGTCGCTGCTCGGGGGTGGTGGCTGATGTTGTTGCGCGCCACCAAGGTCCGGCTGTTCCTCTTCGCCCTGATCGCGGTCGTCGGGATCGGGTACGTGGGCGGGACCTACGCCGGGCTGGACCGGTTGCTGTGGCCGACCGGCTACGAGGTGACCGCGCGGTTCGCGGACGCGGGCGGCATCTTCGCGAATGCCGAGGTGACCTACCGCGGCGTGACCGTGGGCCGGGTGACCGAGCTGCGCCTGTCGGACGACGGGCTCGACGTGGTGCTGACCATCGGGAACTCGGCCCCGCCGATCCCGGCGTCGGCGGCCGCGGTGGTGGCGAACCGATCGGCGGTGGGCGAGCAGTACGTCGACCTGGTGCCGCCGTCGCCGTCCGGCCCGTACCTGACCGACGGCTCGGTGATCTCCCGGGCGCGGACGTCGCTGCCGTCGTCCCCGGAGACGCTGCTGTCCAATTTGGACTCCCTGGTGACGAGCGTGCCGCGCGACTCGCTGCGCACGACGGTCGACGAGCTGGACAAGGCGTTCCGCGACACCGGCCCGTCGCTGCAGGCGTTGCTGGACAGCGCGGGCGCGCTGACCGCGACGGCCACCGCGCACCTGCCGACGACGACGTCGCTCCTGTCGAACGGCCGGGTCGTGCTCGCCACGCAGGCGGCGCAGTCGGCCCAGATCACGTCGTACAGCAGGCACCTGCGGCAGCTGGCGGCGCAGCTGAAGAAGTCCGACCCGGACATCCGCCGGGTCATCGCGGGCGCGCCGGCGGTGGCCGCGCAGGTCAACGACTTCCTGCGCACGTCCGGGCGGGAGCTGGGCCTGGTGATCGCGAACCTGCTGACGACGACGTCGGTCACCACGTCGCGGACCGACGCGCTGGAGCAGCTGCTGGTGGCGTTCCCGATCGTCACGGCGACGGCCCCGGGCGCGAACCCGGACGGTACCGGCCACCTCGGCCTGGTGCTGACGTTCAACGACCCGTTCTCGTGCACCCGCGGCTACGAGGGCACCCACCAGCGAAGCGCCGACGACCTGCGCGACGTACCCCCGAACCAGCAGGCCTACTGCGCCGAGCCACCCGGCAGCCCGATCGGCGTGCGCGGCTCGCAGAACGCCCCGTTCGCCGGCAAGCCGGTGGAAGTCCCGCCCCCGGCGTCATCCCCGGAACAGACAGCCGTACCAGGCCTGCCCGCCCTACCAGGCTCCCTGACCGCCGCCCCCAGCCCCCGCCCCACACTGGCCACCCTCCTGGGCCTCCCCACCTAACCCCGCGAGTCCCCCGTTCCCGACCGCGAGTCCCCCGTTCCGGCGCCCCCTTGGCGCGAGCAGGAACGGGGGACACGCGGGTTCGGAACGGGGGACTCGCGGGGCGATCCCTTACGTGGTCAGGAGCAGGCCGCTGGTGGGGACGCCGGTGCCTGCGGTTACCAGGACGGTCGCCACGTTTTCGAGTTGGTTCGCCGCCGTGCCGCGGAGTTGGCGGACGCCCTCCGCGATGCCGTTCATGCCGTGGATGTACGCCTCGCCCAGCTGGCCACCGTGCGGGTTCAGCGGGAGGCGGCCGTCCAGCTCGAGGGTACCGTCGGCGATGAAGTGGCGGGCCTCGCCGGGACCGCAGAAGCCCAGCTCCTCCAGCTGTACCAGGACGAACGGCGTGAAGTGGTCGTACAGCACGGCCACCGAGACGTCCGCCGGGCGCAGGCCCGACTGCGCCCACAGCTGCCGCGCCACGAGGCCCATCTCCGGCAGGCCCACCAGCGAGGGCCGGTAGTACGAGTTCATCGAGTACTGGTCGGGCCCGCTGCCCTGCGCCGCCGCCGCGATCACCGCGGGCACGGCCGGCAGGTCGCGCGCACGGTCCACAGTGGTCACCACGAGGGCGACCCCGCCGTCGCTCTCCTGGCAGCAGTCCAGCAGCCGCAACGGTTCGACGATCCAGCGCGACGCCTGGTGGTCCGCCAGCGTGATCGGGCGGCCGTGGAACCAGGCGCGCGGGTTCGTCGCCGCCGCCCGGCGGTCGGCCACCGCGACGCGGCCGAAGTCCGCGGACGTCGCGCCGTACTCGTGCATGTACCGCCGCGCGAACATCGCGACCGCCGCGGCCGGGGTGCCCAGCCCCATCGGGTAGTGCCAGCTGTTGTCGACGCCCATCGAACTCGCCTGCGCCGCGGCCGCCGCCTGCACCCGCCCGAACCGGCTCCCCGACCGCTCGTTGAACGCCCGGTAGCACACCACCACCGACGCCACCCCGCTCGCCACCGCCAGCACCGCCTGCTGCACGATCGCGCAGGCCGCGCCGCCGCCGTGCGGGACGCGGCTGAAGAAAGACAGCTCCGGCACGCCCAGCTCGCGCGCCACGGCGATCTCCGCGTTGGCGTCCATGGCGAACGTGACCATTCCGTCCACATCGGACGGTGACAGGCCGGCGTCGGCCAGCGCCGCCCGGGAGCACTCGGCCGCCAGCGCCAGCTCGCTGCGCCCCGAGTCCTTCGAGAACTCCGTCGCCCCGATGCCCACGATCGCCGCGGCCCCCGAGATGGTCACAACGTCACCCGCACCGTTCCGGTGAGATGGTCGCCGAGGCTGTTGCGCCCCACCACCTCGACCACGCACTCCCCGCCGGCCACCGACGCGACCCGCCCGCTGAACGTCAGCGTCTCGTGCGCGTAGCACGGCACGCCCAGCCGGATCGCGATCTGCCGCACCCGTGCCGAGGGCCCCGCCCAGTCCGTCACGAACCGCTGCACCAGCCCCGTGTCGGTGAGGATGTTGAGGAAGATGTCCTTCGAGCCCCGCGCGAGCGCCAGGTCCCGGTCGTGGTGCACGTCCTGGAAGTCCCGCGTCGCGAGCGCGGTCGACACCACGAACGTCGGCGTCACGTCGATCACCAGCGGCGGCAGCTCCTCCCCCACGACGGCGGTCATCGCGCCCGCCAGACCGGCATCGTCAGCTCGTCGTCGACCCGCACGAACCCGGCGACCACCGGCAGGCCGACCCGCACCGACTCCGGCGCCACGTCCACCAGCTCCGCGAGCATCCGCACTCCTTCCGCCAGCTCCACCAGCGCGACCACGAACGGCGGGGTCCGGCCCGGCACCGGCGGGTGGTGGTGCACCACGTAGCTGTAGACCTCGCCGTCCCCGGAGGCGACGACGTGCTCCGGCTTCGCCTCCCCGCACGACGGGCACATCGGGCCCGGCGGGTGCCGCAGCTCCCCGCACCCGCCGCACCGCTGGATCCGCAGCTCCCCGCGCGCGGTGCCCGCCCAGAAGAACTCCGTGTCCCGGTTGACCGCCGGCCGGATCACCTCCGGGGACGGCGCCGCGACCGGCCGGAACTTGAGGATCCGGAACAGCATCTCCGCCACCGGCTCGTCGCCGACGTACCAGGTGCTGCGGGTGGTGACGAACCAGCCCTCGCCCAGCGCCGTCCGCTTCGGACCGGTCACCTCGGCCAGCCGGGACGTCACCTCGACCGTCTCGCCGGGGCGGAGGTAGCGGTGGTAGGTCTGCTCGCTGTTCGTCGCCACCACCGACGTGAAGCCGGCCTCGTCGAGCACGGACACCATCGCGCCCAGCGGGTCGTCGTCGCCGCGGGCGCCGTGCAGCCCCGGCATCGTCCACACCTGCGCCATCGCCGGCGGCGCGAGCGGCTCGGATCCCGTGTAGACGGGGTTCGCGTCGCCGATGGCCTCGACCCAGTTGCGGATCATCGGCAGGTTCACCGGGTCGCGGCCCGCTCGCCGGGCCGACTCGCCACGCGCCGCGGCGGCGCGCGCCGCCTCCTCGATCGCGTCCGTCATCGCGGCACCCGCGGCAGGTCCAGGCCGGCGACGGCGATCAGCTCGCGCTGGATCTCGTTGACCCCGCCGCCGAACGTCAGCACCAGGTTGCGCTTGGCCTGCACGTCCAGCCAGCGCAGCAGGTCCGCGGTGTCCTCGTCGGCCGGGTCGCCGTGCGCGCCGACCGCCTCCTCGAGCACCTGGCCGATCCACTGCAGACGGTCGGAGGAGTACACCTTCGTGGCCGACGCGTCCGCCACCGCCACCGCCGTGCCCGCCGCGGCGACCTGCCAGTTCAGTAGCTCGTTGACCCGCAGCGACGCGAACGTCCGCGCCAGCGCCCGCCGCACGTCCGGCTCGCCGAGCACGTCGTGGTCGCGGGCCCAGGAGAGCACCCGCTGGTACAGCGCGGCGATCCGGCCGGCCGGCCCGAGCATGACCCGCTCGTGGTTGAGCTGCGTGGTGATCAGCCGCCAGCCCGCGTTCTCCGCGCCGACGAGCATCGACGCCGGGACGCGCACGTCGGTGTAGTAGGTGGCGTTGACGTGATGCGCACCGTCGCAGGTGATGATCGGCGTCCACGTGAAGCCGGGGTCGCTCGTGTCCACGATGAGGATCGAGATGCCCTTGTGCCGCGGTGCGTCCGGGTCCGTGCGGCACGCGAGCCAGACGTAGTCGGCGTCATGCGCGCCGGTGGTGAAGATCTTCTGCCCGTTGACCACGTAGTCCGCGCCGTCCCGGACCGCGGTCGTGCGCAGCGCCGCGAGGTCGGTGCCGGCCTCGGGTTCGGTGTAGCCGATCGCGAAGTGGACCGCACCGGCCAGGATCCTCGGCAGGAAGGCCGCCTTCTGCTCGGCGGTCCCGTACGCCTGCAGGGTCGGGCCGACGGTCTGCAACGTCACGTACGGCAGCGGCACGTCGGCCCGCGCCGCCTCGTTGACGAAGATCTGCTGCTCGACCGGCCCGAACCCGCGGCCGCCGTACTCGCCGGGCCACCCCACGCCGAGCTTGCCGTCGCGGCCGAGCCGGCGCACGAGCGCGCGGTAGGCCCGCCCGTGCCGCTCGGTCAGCAGCTCCGCGCGTTCCGCGGTGGACAGCAGGCCGTCGAAGTAGGACCGCAGCTCGTCACGCAGCGCGCGCTGGCCGACCGTGAGCTCGATGTCCACGCCTCACCTCGCGATCCGTGCGCCGAGCCGGCCCAGGCGGTACTCCGCGCCGCCGGCGAGCCGGACGAGATCCTTCACCGCCGCGTAGTACCGGTGCAGCGGGTAGCTCGCGTCGACGCCCAGCCCGCCGTGCAGGTGGTGGCAGGTGCGCAGCGCGGCCGGCGCCTCGGTGGTGAGCCAGTACGCGGCCACGTCGAGGTCGGTGTCCTCCAGCCGCGAGCACGCCGCGAGCGCCACGAGGTGCAGCGTGCGGGCGGCGATGTAGACGTCGGCGATCTGCTGGGCGACCGCCTGGAACGTGGCCAGCGGCTTGCCGAACTGCTCGCGGGTCCGCACGTGCTCGGCGGTCAGGGCGAGCGCGCCCGCGACGAGCCCGTCGCCCAGCGCGCAGGCACCCGCCAGCGCGAGCCGGTGCAGCTCGACGGCCGCCCCGGGCTCGCCCAGCCGCGGCGCGGCCACGCCGTCGAGCGCGACGGTGTACTCCGGCCCGCCGCCGGAGGCGGGCGTCCGGGTCAGCGACACGCCGGGCGCGGCCGGGTCGACGAGGTACACGCTCTCGCCCGCCGGCACGAGGATCCGGTGCGCCCGCGCCGCGTGCGGCACGCCCACGAGCCGGCCGGAGAGCGTGCCCGAGAACGACACGCTGCCGCGCAGGCCGGCGGTCAGCAGCCGGTCGCCGGTCGCCACCCCGGCCAGCAGGTCGTCCTGCTCGCCCGGCGAACCGCAGCGGACCACCGGCAGCACGCCGAGCGCGAGCGTGGCCAGCGCCGGCACCGCGGAGGCCGCCCGGCCGGCCTCGGTCAGCAGCACCGCGACCTCCGCCACGCCGAGCCCGTCGCCGTCGAGGCGCTCGGGAAGCGCAAGCGACAGCAGCCCGGCCTGGCCGAGCGCCTTCCAGGCCCGGTCGTCGCCGGCGTCCACATCGGACTCGCGGGCCAGCGTGTCGCGGGCGAGCCGGCTGATCGCCCGCTGGGTCTCGTCGAGCGCGAAGTCCATCAGTGCTTCTCCCTTGGCAGGCCGAGGATCCGCTCGCCGACCAGGTTCAACAGGACCTGGGTCGTGCCGCCGGCGATCGACAGGCACCTGGTCAGCAGGAACTCGTGCAGCTCCGGGCCGGCGACCGCGCCGGCCGTGCCGAGCAGCTCGACCGCGGCCTCGGCGACGGCCTGGCGGTGCCGCACGCCGACGATCTTGCACACGCTCGAGCCCGGCCCCGGGTCCCGCCCGCCGAGCCGGCGCAGCGTCGCCCGGTGGTCCACGAGCGACACCGACAGGCCCTGCGCCACCAGGGCACCCAGCCGTTCGCGGTGCTCCTCCGCGACGCCGCGCCCGGTGGCCAGCTCCAGCAGCCGCTCCACGCCCTCGCCGAGCGCCGAGCCCGCCCCGAGCGCCACCCGCTCGTTGGCGAGCGTCGTGCGGGCGAGCGCCCAGCCCCCGTCCACGTCGCCGACCACGCAGTCGTCCGGCACGAACACGTCGTCGAGGAACACCTCGCTGAACCGCGCCTCGCCGGTGATCTCCCGCAGCGGCCGCGGCGTGACCCCGCCGCCGCGCATGTCGACCAGGAAGTACGTGATCCCCGCGTGCTTCGCCGCGGCCGGGTCCGTGCGCGCGAGGCAGATGCCCCAGTCCGCGGCCATCGCCTCGGACGTCCACACCTTCTGCCCGTCCAGCCGCCAGCCGCCCGGCACGCGGACCGCCTTGGTGCGCAGCGAGGCCAGGTCCGAGCCCGCGCCCGGCTCGCTGAACAGCTGGCACCAGCGCAGCGTCCCGCGCAGGGTCGCCAGCACGAACCGCTCCTGCTGGGCCACGGTGCCGTGCCGCAGGATCGTCGGCGCCGCCCACGCGCCGACGACGAGGTCCGGCCGCCGGATCCCGGCGCGCGCCAGCTCCTCGTCGATGATCACCTGCTCGCGCGGCGACGCGTCCAGCCCGTAGGGCATCGGCCAGTGCGGCACCAGGTAGCCGGAGTCGGCGAGCCGCGTGCGGCGAGCGGCCACCGGCAGCTCCGCCAGCGACCCGGCGAACGTGCGGGCCGCCGTCCGGGCGGGGTCGTCGGCCGACACCGGCGCCGTCAGCGTCCGCCGCGCGCCGCCAAGCGCGCGGTCCGCCACCTGCCGCCGCCAGTGCGCGCCGCCACCCGCCAGCTCGCGGCCGGCGACCGCGCGGCGCAGGTAGAGGTGGGCATCGTGTTCCCAGGTGAACCCGATGCCACCGAGCACCTGCACGCAGTCCTTCGCGTTGTCCACCGCGGCGTCGAGCGCGATCGCGGCGGCCGCCGGCGCGGACAGCGAGCCGGGGTCGCGCGCCGCGTCCCACGCCAGCGCGCCGGCCTGCTCGGCGCGGCAGAGCATCTCCGCGCAGAGGTGCTTGACCGCCTGGAACGAACCGATGGGCCGGCCGAACTGCTCGCGCACCCGCGCGTGGTCGGCCGCCGTGCGCAGGCACCAGCGCGCGACGCCCGCGGCCTCGGCGGCGAACAGCGTGGCGGCGAGCGCCGTGACGCCGGCCGTGGTCAGCTCGCCGAGGACGTGTTCGGTGGGGACCGCGACCCGGTCGAGCCGGACCCGGCCCAGCGGCCGGGAGAAGTCCAGGGCCTCCACAGTGGACACCGGGGTGCCGGGCCCGAGCAGGAACCACACCGTGCCGCCGCCCCCGGTCCGGGCGGGCAGCAGCAGGTGCGCGTCCTGATGGGCACCGAGCACGAGGTCGGTGGTGCCGTCGACCACGATGCCGGCCGCGGCCCGGGTGGCCACGACGTCGCCGGGAACCAGCGCGACGCCGGCCGTGCCACCGCCGTCGCCGAGCCGGCGGGCCGCCTCGTCGGCGGGGGTGCCCGCCAGCAGCAGCGCGGCCAGCACGGTCGGCAGGATCGGCCCGGGCACGAGGTTCTCGGCGGCCTGCTCGACGGCGGCCGCCTGGTCGACGAGGGTGCCGCCCACGCCGCCGAGCCGTTCGGGCAGCGCGATCGCGAACAGCCCGAGGGTGGCCAGGTCCGGCCAGTGTGCCCGCCAGTCGCCGGGCGCCGCGGCGCCCGGTTCGAGCGCGCGCACGGTGGCCAGCACGCCCGCGCGCCGCGCCACGTCCCGGACCGAGTCCTGGATGGCGAGCTGGACTTCGGTGATCGCGATCGACACGGAGGTCAGTATAGAACGTGTTTCAGTTTTGCCCACCGCTCGACCGCGTGGCCCGTTAGGTAAGCTAGCGATCACCAAGCTGGAACACGTTTCGACAGGGGACCTTACCGATGGCACGACCGCGCACCTCGGGGGCGAACGCGCTCAGCACGCTCTCCGACGACGAGCTCGGCTCGGCGGCGCAACGCGACCGCCGCAAGCGCATCCTGGACGCCACGATCGCGCTCGCGTCCAAGGGCGGCTTCGAGGCGGTGCAGATGCGCGCCGTCGCGGAGAAGGCGGACGTGGCGCTCGGCACCCTGTACCGCTACTTCCCGTCCAAGATCCACCTGCTGGTGTCGGGTCTCGCGCGCGAGCTCGAACGCGGGCAGGAGCGGGCCGAGCGGGCGGCGGTCCCCGGCGACACCGCCTACGAGCGGCTGCTGGTCGTGCTGAACCGGATCACCCGGGCCATGCAGCGCGACCCGAACCTGACCGAGGCGATGACCCGGGCGTTCATGTTCGCGGACGCGTCGGCGTCGTCCGAGGTGGACACGGTCGCCAAGCTGATCGAGCGGATGTTCACGCGTGCGCTGCACGACGGCGAGTCCACCGGCGAGGACCGCGCGGTCGCCCGCGTGATCGGTGACGTGTGGCTGTCCAATCTGGTCGCCTGGGTCACCCGCCGCGCGTCGGCGAGCGACGTGGCGGACCGTCTCGAGCTGACCGTGCGGCTCCTGCTGCGGGACCGCGCCGAGCGCCCGTAGCGCCACCCGGTCGGCGGTGGCCGATGATCGGCGCTGGGTGCATGCTGGCGGCGTGGCTATCGAACAGCAGGCTGCCTTCGACCAGATCGGCAAGCGGTACGACGAGTCGTTCGTCGAGCGCGACGCGCAGCTGGCCGAAGGGGCCTGGTTGCTGGAGCAGCTCGACCGGCCCGCCCGGGTACTGGACCTGGGGTGCGGCAGCGGGCTGCCGACCTCGAACCAGCTGGTCGAGGCGGGCGTCGAGGTGGTCGGGACCGACGAGTCCAAAGTGATGCTGGACCTCGCCGAGACGCAGGCGCCCGGCGGGCAGTACCTGCACCGCGACCTCCGCGACCTCTCCGAGCTCGGGGAGTTCGACGCGGCGGTCGCGTTCTTCTCGCTGATCATGCTGCCGAAGGCGGACATCCCGCCGTTGCTGCGCGGGGTGCACGACCTGCTGCGCGGGCCGCGGCTGCTGCAGATCGCGATGGTGCTCGGCGACTTCGACCGGTTCCCGATCAGCTTCCTCGGCGTGCCCACCGAGGTGTGCGCCTACCCGCCGGACGAGCTGCGGCAGGTCGTCGCGGATGCCGGCTTCGAGATCACGGAGCTGCGCGAGGTCGCGGCCGAGGCCGAGCCGAACCGCATCGAGGTGCAGCTCTACCTGCGGGCACGCGCGGTCTGAGTCGGGTTCGGAGCGGGCACGGTGGGTGTCCGGGCGGCCCAGCCCCGCGCCAGTGACCTGACGCGGAGGATCACTGCGAGCTAGGGCTGGCTAGACCCACTCGGATCGCGAGAGCGCGGCGCGGAGCTTCGCGAGTGCGCGGTGCTGGGTCACCCGGACCGCGGTCGGCGTCAGGCCGACGGTGGTCGCGGTCTCCTGGGCGGACAGGCCGACGATGAGGCGCAACCGCAAGATCTCCCGCTGGCGCGGGGGCAGCGTGGCCAGCAGGTCGGTGAGACGTTCCCGCAGGTCAGCAGCCATGATCAGCTGCTCGGGGCTCGCGGTCACATCGATACCGTCGGGCACGTCGGCCGACGGGTCGGAGCGGTCGCGCCCGGCCCGGCGGTAGTGGTCGGCCACCTTGTGGGCGGCGATGCCGTACACGAATGGCAGGAACGACTCGGGTTCGTCGTTGTACCGGCCGAGCGCGCCGAGCACCGCAACGCAGATCTCCTGCGCGACGTCGTCCGCGGACGAGTACGCCGAACCGCTGCGACCGATTCGTGACCGGCAGTAGCGAACGATCGCCGGGCGGATCCACGTGAACAAGGTCGCGACGGCGTCCTGTTCGCCCTTCATCGAGGAGATGACGAGCTCGTGGAACGCGGCGCTCTTGAGCCTCGCGAAGATTTCCGTGGCGTCGGAAGAAATGACCTGCATGCGAGAGATACTCGTAAACCGTCCGTGTCGCGACCAGAGTCAAAAGGCCCTGTCGGCATAGTTCACTTGCACCCGACCCCCGCCCGATCTGGCGACTACTCTGGGAAACCGGTCAAGCTGACACTCGGGGCTCATCCAAACTGTTATCCATGCCGTGATCGACCAGCGAACGCTACACGTGCGGGAGTGGCTCGCGGAGTACGCAGGTACCCGGGAGGCGCCCCGGACGCTCCATACCCTCTGCGCGGCGTGCGTGTGGCGCACAGGGATGACCGGCGCCTGGGTCGCGCACGGGGATCCGGTCGACACGCCCGCCCTGGCCACCGACCCCGCCGCTGAGTCGCTGGCCGACCTGACGTCGGTGCTGGGCGAGGGCCCGGCCGCCGACGCCGCCCGGCGCGCCCGGCCGGTCGCCGTGACCGACCTGTCCGCCCCGCCCAGCAGATGGGCCTGGCCGGTCTTCGCGCCGGCCGCGGTGGCCGCCGGGGCGCGGTCCGTGCTGGCCGTCCCGCTCCTGCTCGGCCCCGCGAGAATCGGACTGTTCGGTCTGTATTCCCGCCGGCCGCAAGTGCTGGTGACACCGCAGCGAGCCGAGGTCGACGCGGTCGCCGGGCTGATGCTCGACCTGGTGCTCGACGGCACCCGCCCAGGCCGCTCCCCGTCGCTCGACCCGGCGGCGCCGTCGTGCCCGGAAATCCACCAGGCGACGGGAATCGTGGCCGTTCAGCTGGGTGTCGGGGTGACCGAGTCACTGGCTCGCCTGCGGGCCCACGCCTACGTCCACGCAAGACCCCTCGTGGAGGTCGCGCGCGACGTGGTCAAGCGCAGGCTCCGGTTTTCCCCGAATACTCCGGAAGGCGGCATTGGGGGAAGTAACCGATAGGTCCGGTCGTAGGCTTGTCCGGTGACCAGCACGCCAGTGGAAGAGCTGGCCGAGACGTTCGTCGAGCTCACCGATGCCGTCGTCGACGAGTTCCAGCTCAACGACTTCCTGAACCTGCTCGCGAGCCGCTGCGTGCGGCTGCTCGACGTGGCCGCCGCGGGATTGTCGCTCGTGGACGATGACGGCGGGACGCCGGCGACCGGCGCCTCGGCGGAGCGGGTCAGAGTACTGGCCAGACTGACCGACGGTCCGGGGCCGGTCTCGTGCCGCACGGGCGAGCCGGTAGCCGTACCGGACCTGACCACGGTCACCTTGCGCTGGCCGGAGTTCACCGCCCGGGCCACGGCCGCCGGGTTCGCCGCCGCGCACGCGGTGCCGATGCGCCGGCACAGCCAGGTGATCGGCTCGCTCACGCTGTTCGCCACCGTGCCGGGCGAGCTGGACAAGGTCACCGACCGGATCGCCCGGGCCCTGGCCGACCTCGCGACGATCGCGCTGCTGCAGGCCCGCGCGCTGCGCCGGCAGCTGGACCTGGCCACGCAGCTGCAGCACGCGCTGAGCAGCCGGGTCGTGATCGAGCAGGCGAAGGGCCTGACCGGCGAGCGGCTGGGGCTGAGCGTGGACGACGCGTTCGACGCGTTGCGCCGCTACGCGCGCAGCCACAACCTGCGCATCGCCGACCTCGCGGAGTCGGTCATCGCGGGATCCTTCGACACGGCGCAGCTCACGCCGCCCCCGCCGACCTGAACCCGCCGAATTCCGGGCGGCACATTAAAGAATTACGGGCCGCGGGTTAACCCACGAGGGGGAGCTAATCCGCGGCCGGGGTCAGCCGGTCGATCGAGTCGTGCATGTGCGCGTCGATCAGGCTCAGCAACATGTCCTCGTCGCCGTCGGAGATGGCGTCCACGAGCACCCGGTGCTCGGTGACGATGTCGTGGGGTTCGGGGTAGGTGTCCTGCAGGGCGGCCAGGCACATCCGCGTCTCCACGAGCAGCGTCTGCGCCATGCGCTCCAGCCGCGAGTTGCCCGAGCAGCTGACGAGCGCGAGGTGGAAGGCCTGGTCCGCGTCGCTCATCGCGTTGCGGTCGGCGGACTCCGCGGCGGTCACGAGCTTGTCGAGCGACTCCGCCAGCCGCACCACGGCCTCGCCCCGGTTGCCGTGCATGATCAGCTGGCACGCGGCCCGCTCGATCGCGAGCCGGGCGAGGTAGATGTCGCGGACGTCCTTCGCGTCGAGGTCGATGACGAACAGCCCGCGGTGGCGCTCGCCACGCAGGAGCCCCTCCTGGACGAGCCGCTGCATGGCCTCGCGCAGCGGACCGCGGCTCACCTCGAAGCGGGCGGCGAGCTCCGCCTCGCCGAGCTGGCTTCCGGGCGCGAAGACCCCGTACATGATCGCCGAGCGCAACTGGTCGGCGATGAGCTCGGCGGTCGACTGTCTGGCGACCGGCTCGAGCTCACCCAGCTCACTCATGTGTGCCCCTCTCTAGGTGGCGAACAACGCACCCAGCCCCGGTCGAGGCACGCTGTCACCGACGAGCCGCAGCCCTTCCCAGACGCTGACCTGGTTCGCGGTCAGCACCGGCTTGCCCAGCCGCCGCTCGAGATCGTCCAGCCACGCGACCGTGTGCAGCGCGGTGTCGGGCACCAGCACCGCCTCGGCGTCGGCGTGGTCGTTCGCGGCGACGAAGTCGAGCACGTCCTCCCGGCCGAGCGTGCCGACCTCCGCCGCGGTGATGATTCCCTTGCAGGACAACGACACCACGTCGATGTCCGCCTTGCCCAGGAACGCGACGAACCGCTCCGCCACGTCCCGCGGGTAGGTCGCGGCCACCGCGACCCGGGCCAGCCCCAGGTGCCGCACGGCGTTGACGAAGGCGAAGGACGTGCTGGACGCGGGCACGGCCGCCGCTTCCCGAACGCCGTCGACCTGGGTCGCGGCACCGTCCCAGCCGAATACGAAGCTGCCGCTCGTACACGCCCACACGGCCGCGTCGACCCCCATCGAAGCCAGCTCCCGGGCGCCGTCGCCGAGCACGTCCTCGCCGCCGATGTCGAGCAGCGCGTCGACGCGGTGGGCGTCCTCGCGCATCAGCGTGTGCACGACGGGCAGGCGGGTCGCCCGGCCGGAAGCGGCGAGGAGACGCTCCATGGTCGGGTAGTCGTCCTCGGCGCTGTAGCCCGGGTACAGGAAACCGACGGTCTGGGTCATGGTTTGGACAATCCTATAGGTCAGGCGGCGTGGGTTTCGTTGCTCTCGGAGAGCCATTGTCCGGCGGCCATCATCGGCGAGCCGATGTGCCGCAGCGCCGACCACATGGTGACCTGGTTGGCGGTCAGCACCGGCTTGCCCAGCCACCGCTCGAGGGGGCCGATGATGTCGTAGGTCGGCACGTTGGTGCAGCTGATGAACAGGCCGTCGGCCTCCGGCACGTCCACCTCGGTGACCGCCTGGACGATCTCGCCGTAGCCCACCTTCCAGATGTGGTCCAGCAGCCCGAGACCGACGCTCGACACGACCTCCACCCCTTGCTCGGCGAGGAAGGTCAGCAGCCGGTCGGTGACGCTGTCGATGTACGGGGTCACCACCGAGATCCGGCGCAGGCGCAGGAACCGCAGCGCCTCGATGAGCCCGCCGGAGGTCGTCGTCGCGGCCGGCGCGCCGGCCGACAGCATGCTCGTGGTCAGCGCGTGCTCGCCGGCCATGCCGCCGACGAAGCTGGCCGACGCGCAGGCGTAGGTGACCACGAGCGGCTCGGGCGCGAGCACGTCGGCGGTCGCCCGGCGGACCCGGTCCGGATCGCTCAGCTCGGCCGCCATCTCGACGGTCACCGGCACCGGCACGAACGGCAACCTCGTGACGTATAAGGAGATGTCGTCGGGCGCCCAGCGCCACAGCTCGCGGTCGAGCGCGAAGTCGAAGGGCGCCACGACGCCGACGCCGCGCTGGGTGAGGAGTTCGGGGCCGATGATCTCGACGGCCCTGTCTAGCTGGTACGACATGCCGCCTGCCCGTTAGTCGTCGAGTCGTTGATACACCAGCCGTTCACCGACGCTGCCGGATCGCCAGACGTCATTGCACGCCTCCGCCATGGCCGGCAGGCCTTCGACGATCGACGCGTAGACGTTGCCAGGCACCCAACCGACATCGCCGTTCAGCAGGATGTTGTTGCGGCCGTAGAAGATGGCCAGATCGATCACGCCGGGGAGGGCCTCGAGCCCCTTCTCCTCCTTGAACGCGCGGTCGAGCATGCCCCCATGGAAGTCGAAGAACACCACGTCGCCCGGGATCGGCGTGACGGTGGGGTTCTCGAGCCCGATCGGCTCCTTCACGAACCGCTCCACCATCGTGTACACCTCGTTGCGGGCGTACTTGGCGTGATGTATCGGACCGGCCTGCGGAAGCGCGTTCCACACGGCCTCACAGGTCCGGGGCGCGTCCTTCTCCAGCAGCTGGGCGACGCAGGAGACTCCCCGGCGCTCCAAAGTGATCGTCATCAACCTCGACATCAGCATTCCCGTCGGTCATGCAGCACCTGTTGGTTCTTGTTCTTGCTTCTCCCGCGGGCTGCAGCGACCGCGCCGATTGTTGACAATCATACGAGCGGCTCTTAGCGTGTCAATCCCTCACGGCCCCCCGTGCGCGGACCACTCGTTGAGGGCAGCATTGACCTATGAGCTCGCCACGCTCCGCGACCGTCGTCATCCTGCACTCGCATTCGGGTGACCCCGCCAAGCCGCCCGACACCGATGCCCTCGCCGACCTCGCCGAGGTCCGGTTCGCCACCGACGACGACCTGGTCAGCGCCCTGCCGGGGGCCGACGTGCTCTTCGTCTGGGACTTCCGGTCACACGCCCTCGCGCGGGCCTGGCCGGCCGCGGGCGCGCTGCGCTGGGTGCATGCCGGCAGCGCCGGAGTCAACCACGTTCTGTCACCCGAGGTGGTGGCCGGCGAGGTCGTGGTGACCAACTCGCGAGGGGTCTTCGACGAGCCCATGGCCGAGTACGTGCTCGCCCTCGCGCTGGCGCTGGCGAAGGACCTGCCGGGCACGCTCGGCCTGCAGCGGGAGCGGCGCTGGCGGCACCGGGAGACCGAGCGGCTCGGCGGCAAGCACGCGCTCGTGGCCGGCACCGGGCCGATCGGCCGGGCCATCGGCCGCAAGCTCGCCGCGGCCGGCATGTCCGTGACCGGGGTCGGCCGCCGGGCCCGCGACGCCGACCCGGACCTCGGCACGGTGCTGCCGATGGAGCGGCTGGCCGAGGGGCTCGCGGTCGCGGACTACGTGGTGCTGGCCGCGCCGCTCACCGACGCGACCCGCGGCATGATCGACAAGGCGGCCCTGGCGGTGCTGGCGCCGTCCGCGCGGCTGATCAACGTCGGGCGCGGCCCGCTCGTCGCCCAGGACGACCTGGTCGACGCGCTGGCCGGCGGCCGGCTCGCGGGCGCGGCGCTGGACGTGTTCGCCGAGGAGCCGCTGCCCGAGTCCTCCCCCCTGTGGACCCTGCCGAACGTGATCGTCTCCCCGCACATGTCCGGCGACGTGGTGGGGTGGCGGTCGGAACTGGTAGCACTGTTCCACGACAACCTGACGAGGTATCTGGACGGCCGCCCGCTGCGCAACGTCGTGGACAAGCAGCACGGGTACGTCCGGGAAGGAGCCATGTGACCGCCGAGCTGTCCGCGACCGAGCTGCTGGCCGCCTACCGCGACGGCAGCCTGTCCCCCGTCGAGGTCGCCCGGGACGCGCTGGACCGCGTCGCCGCGGTCAACGACGCGGTGAACGCCTACTGCTTCGTGGATCCCGACCGGACGCTCGCGGACGCGGCCGCCGCGGAGAAGCGCTGGCGCGCGGGCGAACCGGAGGGCCTACTCGACGGCGTGCCCGTGTCCATCAAGGACATCCTGCTCAGCCGCGGCTGGCCGACGCTGCGCGGCTCGCACACCGTGGACCCGGACCAGCCGTGGGACGCCGACGCGCCCGCGGTGGCCCGGCTGCGCGAGCACAACGCCGTGCTGGTCGGCAAGACGACCACGCCGGAGCTCGGCTGGAAGGGCGTCACGGACAGCCCGCTCACCGGCATCACTCGCAACCCCTGGGAGGTCTCGAAGACCGCGGGCGGCTCGAGCGGCGGCGCGGCGGCGGCGGTGGCCGCGGGCACGAGCCCGATCTCCATCGGGACGGACGGCGGCGGCTCGATCCGCATCCCGGCCTCGTTCAGCGGGGTGTTCGGTATCAAGCCGACCTACGGACTCGTGCCGCTGTTCCCGGCGAGCCCTTACGGCACCCTCGCGCACGTCGGCCCGCTGTCGTGGACCGTGCGGGACAGCGCGATCGCCCTCGACGTCCTGTCCGGTTCGGACAGTCGGGACTGGACGACCGGGCCGCGGCCGGAGCGACCGATGACCGCGAACCTGCGCGCGGGCGTGGACGGCATGCGGATCGCGTACAGCCCGCGGCTCGGCTTCGCCACCGTCGACCCCGAGGTGGACGCGATCGTGCGGGAGGCCGCGCACGTGTTCGCCGACCTCGGCGCGCGCGTGGAGCTGGTGGACCCGGCGATCAGCGATCCGGTACTGGCCTTCCACGTGCTGTGGTTCGCGGGTGCCGCCGCGTCGATCGTGTCGCTGACCGACGCGCAGCGCGCGCAGCTCGACCCGGGGCTGCTGGCGGCCTGCGAGGAGGGCGCGTCGCGGTCCGCGCTGGACTACGTCGCCGCGACCGCGGTGCGTGCCGAGCTCGGCCGGATCATGGGCGAGTTCCACCAGCACTTCGACCTGCTGCTGACGCCGACCATGCCGATCCCCGCGTTCGAGGCCGGCGTCGAGGTGCCGCCCGGCTCGCCGCACGAGCGCTGGACCGGGTGGACGCCGTTCACCTACCCGTTCAACATGACCCAGCAGCCCGCGGCGAGCCTGCCGTGCGGGTTCACCGCGGCCGGGCTGCCGGTCGGGCTGCAGGTGGTGGGGCCCAAGCACGCCGACGCGCGCGTGCTGACCGCGTGCCATGCGTTCGAGGAAGCGCGTCCCTGGCAAGGCAGCCGCCCGGCACTTGGGTGATCGGCGGCACACGATAGAGCCGCCTGCCCTATCCTACTCTACAGTAGGTAGCGTTATTTACTCCTGAGTAGGTAGGGGTGGTCGGGGTGTCGACCAGCGAGGGTCCGGGCGCCAAGCCGCACAAACGCACCGCCATCGGAACCGCGATGTCGGTGCTCAACCGGTTCGCGGGCGGCCGCGTCGTCGAGCGGCTGGGCATCAAGGCGCCGGTCGACCGGGTCGTGTACCAGGCGACGAAGGCCGGCTTCTCCGTGGCGAACCGCTCGTTCCAGGCGGCCGGCAAGATGGCGAAACCGCAGCGGCTGGCGGCGACGGGCAACAGCGGCGTGTTCGACCTGAACCCCACCGACGAACAGCAGCTGATCGTGGAGACGGTCCGCGACCTCGCCGCGAAGGGGCTGCGCCCGGCCGCCGCGGTGGCCGACGACAAGTGCGAGGCGCCGCCGGAGCTGCTGTCGACCGCCGCCGAGCTCGGGATCACGATGGTCGGCGTCCCCGAGGAGCTGGGCGGCGTGGCCACCGAGCGCTCGACGGTGACGAACGTGCTGGTCGCGTCCGCGCTCGCGGAGGGCGACCTGGGCCTCGCGCTCGCGTGCCTCGCGCCGGCGGCGGTGTCCAACGCGCTCGTGCTGTGGGGGGACGAGGATCAGCAGGCGACCTACCTGCCGGCGTTCGTCGGCGCGGACGTGCCCGGCGCAGCGCTCGCGATCCAGGAGCCGCGGGCGCTGTTCGACCCGTTCTCCTTGCACACCAAGGCGTACCGGACCGCGGGCGGGTTCGTGCTGGAGGGCGTGAAGTCGCTCGTGCCGCGGGCGGCCGCCGGCGAGCTGTTCGTCGTGGCCGCCGACCTGGACGGTCGCGGGCCGGCGCTGTTCATCGTGGAGTCGTCGGCCGCGGGCCTGTCGGTCGAGGCCGAGCCGGCGATGGGTCTGCGGGCGGCGGGCACCGGACGGCTGGCGCTGTCGCAGGTGGCGGTGCCGGCGTCGGCGTTGCTCGGCGGCGCGGACCCGGCGGTGTACGCGGAGTGCGTGCGCCTGGCGCGGCTGGGCTGGTGCGCGCTGGCGGTCGGCACGGGCGCGGCGGTGCTGTCGTACGTGACCGGGTACGTCAACGACCGGGTGGCGTTCGGCGAGCCGGTGTCGCACCGGCAGGGCGTGGCGTTCAAGGTGGCCGACATCGGCACGGAGCTCGACGGCATGCGGCTGCTGACGTGGCGCGCGGCGTCGCGGGCCGCGCTGGGGCTGCCGTTCGCGCGCGAGGTGGCGCTGGCGCGGAAGGCGTGCACGGACAAGGGAATGGCGATCGGCAGCGACGGCGTGCAGTTACTCGGCGGGCACGGGTTCGTGAAGGAACACCCGGTCGAGCGGTGGTACCGGGACCTGCGGGCGGTCGGGCTGATGGAAGGCGCGGTGCTGGTGTGATCAACCTCGAGGTGCCCAAGAAGTTCACCCGGCTGGTCGACCAGGCCCGCCAGGCGGCGGTCGCGTTCCTGCGGCCGAACTCGCGGAAGTACGACCGGGCGGAGCACACGTACCCGAAGGAGCTGGACACGCTCGCCGCGCTGCTGGACGGCCTGTCGGCCTCCGGCGGCGGTGCCGGCACGGGCGGCGTGCGGCGTTCGTCGTCCGCCCGCAAGCGCGGCGAGGTCGTCAACGGCGGCAACATGTCGCTCGCCCTGGGCACGATGGAGATGTGCTGGGGGGACGCGGGCCTGTTGCTGTCGATGCCGCGCCAGGGCCTGGGCAACGCGGCGATCGCGTCGGTCGCCGACGAGTCACAGCTGGCGCGGTACAAGGGAAAGTGGGCCGCGATGGCGATCACCGAGCCGGACACGGGTTCGGACTCGGGCGCCATCCGCACCACGGCCGTACGCGACGGCGACGAGTACGTGCTGAACGGCGAGAAGATCTTCGTGACGTCCGGCGAGCGGGCGGACTGCGTGGTCGTCTGGGCGACCCTGGACCGCACCAAGGGAAAGGCCGCGATCAAGTCATTCGTGGTCGATCGGGACACCCCCGGCTTCGAGCTCGTCCGGCTGGAACACAAGCTGGGGATCCGGGCGTCGGACACGGCCCACTTCCGGCTGGACAACGTGCGCGTGCCGGCGTCGAACCTGCTGGGCTCGCCGGACATATTGCCGGACAAGGGTTTCGCCGGCGTGCTGCAGACGTTCGACAACACCCGCCCACTGGTGGCCGCGATGGCGGTGGGCATCGCCCGCGCAGCTCTCGAGGAGACCCGCCGCCTCCTGTCCGAGGCAGGCGTCGAGGTGGACTACGACCGCCCACCCGCAAACCAGCCCGCCGCGGCGGCCGCCTTCCTGGAAATGGAGTCCGACTACGAGTCGGCCTACCTGCTGACCCTCCAGGCGGCGTGGATGGCAGACAACGGCAAGCCGAACTCCCTGCAAGCCTCGTACGCCAAGGCCAAAGCGGGCCGCAGCGCCACCGCGATCACGCTGCGCTGCGTGGAACTGTGCGGCACGATCGGCTACACGGAGAACGAGCTGCTGGAGAAGTGGTCCCGCGACGCCAAGATCATGGACATCTTCGAGGGGACG
>CAVSMR010000009.1:0-15950 GCA_963729115.1 uncultured Actinomycetota bacterium
TGGTACGCCGCCAGGGACTCGAACCCCGAACCCGCTGGTTAAGAGCCAGCTGCTCTGCCAGTTGAGCTAGCGGCGCGCGTCTGCGATGGACGCCTCCAACGCGACGGCAGAACCGTAGCACGGGCGGTCGCGGGCCTTGAAATCGGATTCCTCGCAACTCATCTGAGAGTCCGTGTACCTACTGTCAGTGGTATCCGGCACACTGTAGGGAGATCAGCAGGCGTCGGAGCGGTTCGGGACGGGGTTCAGATGGCGGGAAGGGCTTGGCGCGCGCCCAGGGGACGGTTGGTCGTGGCCGCGCTGCTCGGATTCGTCGTGTTGGCGGCGTGCAGCAGCAGCGAGGCGGCCGAGTCCAAGGACGACAACAAGGGCAAACAGGACGATCGCACCTCGACGAAGACCACGCCGCCCGCGGAACCGGTCAAGCTCACGATGACGCCGGGGAACAAGGCGGCCAACGTCGCGCCCGGCGCGCCGATCACGGTGGCCGCGCTCGGGGGCAAGCTGACCAAGGTCGTGCTGATCAACGACTCGGGCAAGGCCGTCAAGGGCGGGCTGTCGCCGGACGCCACCACGTGGCAGGTCACCGAGCCGCTCGGCTTCGGCCGCACCTATCGGGTGACGGCGACGGGCGTCAACGCGGACGGCGCGCCGGCGACGCTGAAGTCCTCGTTCTCGACGGTCGAGCCGCGCCTGAAGGCCGACGTGTCGATGAACCCGCAAGACGGCCAGACCGTGGGTGTCGGCCAGCCGCTGGCGTTCTACTTCGACGTGGACATCACCAACAAGGCGGCCGCGGAGAAGGCCATCCAGATCACGTCGACCCCGCACGTGGCCGGCGCGTTCTACTGGTTCAGCGACAGCGAGGTGCACTGGCGGCCGCAGGCGTACTGGCCGGCGGGCACGAAGGTGTCGGTCAAGGCGTCGATCTACGGCAAGGACTTCGGCGACGGCGTGTTCGGCAACGAGGACCGGAACGCGAACGTCAACATCGGCAGGGCGGTCACGGCGGTCGCGGACGGTGGCACGCACCAGATGATCGTGAACGTGAACGGCAAGGTCACCCGCAAGATCCCGATCTCCATGGGCAAGCCGGGCCACGAGACGCCGCACGGCACCTTCGTGGTGATGAGCGAGCACACGCACTACACGATGGACTCGGGCACCTACGGCGTCCCGGCGGACACCCCGGGCGGCTACCGCACGACGGTGGACATCGCCAGCCGCATCTCGAACAGCGGCATCTTCTACCACTCGGCCCCGTGGTCGGTGGGCGATCAGGGCTACCGCAACGTGAGCCACGGCTGCATCAACATGTCGACCGAGAACGCCGCCTGGATGCAGAGCATCTCCAACAGGGGCGACGTGATCGTGGTCAAGAACAGCGGCGGCCCCCGCCTGGAGTCCTGGGACGGCCTGGGCGACTGGCAGATCCCGTGGAAGGAATGGCTCAAGGGCGGCCAGCAGTAGCTTCTCCGGGTCCGGCCTCCGGGCCGGCCGGGCCGGGGCCGGGCGGGGAGCGGGCGGGGAGGGCCGGGGGGATCCTGGGCGCCGTTGTCTGGGTTGCGGGGCTGGGCTGAGTTTGCGGCCTGCGTTGGTGAGCTTGGTTGCCAACGCAGGGGCTTTTGTGCGTGTGCGCGTTGGTACTAGCGGCCGCCGGAGATCTTCGCGTCGCCGGAACCCCCTAGACCACGAGAACCCGAGATCGCGACTCCCCGAGATCCCAAGAACCGCGCCTTCCCAAGCACCGCGAGTTCGGGAGATCGGGAGATCCGCGAGAAACCACGCTGGGTCAGAAGATGCCGCACCGTGGGGGTCTGGGGGGTCGCCCCCCAGAACAAAGGACGATACCCACTCACCGGGAGGTGGTCCCCAAAGGGGACCACCGAACAGGCGAAGCCGAGGGTGAGTGACGGGACTTGAACCCGCGACATCCTGGACCACAACCAGGTGCTCTACCAGCTGAGCTACACCCACCATTGCCGCGTGATCAAGGCGGCAGGTGTCATCGTAACGTGTCGGGGCCGCCCCGCGGCAATCGGTTACGGTTCGAGCGGGGCCGTGGCGCGCTGGAGGGCTTCCGCGACGGCTTTTGCCTGGTCGCTGCTGGGGCCGGGGGGTTGCACGAACGCCGTGCCGCGGTAGTAGACGAGCTCGCGGATCGACTCGCGGATGTCGGCCAGCGCGCGGTGGGCGAGGCCCTTGTCCGGCTGCGCGTAGTAGATCCGCGGGTACCAGCGGCGGCACAGCTCCTTGATCGACGATACGTCCACCATGCGGTAGTGCAGGTGCGCGTCCAGCGCCGGCATGTCGCGGGCGATGAACCCGCGGTCGGTGGCGATGGAGTTCCCGCACAGCGGCGCGGTGCGGGGCTCGGGCACGAACCGGCGCACGTACTCGAGCACCTGCTGCTCCGCGTCGGCCAGTGTCACCGTCGAGGCGCGGACGGCCTCGGTCAGCCCGGACTTGGCGTGCATCTCGCGCACGACGTCGGGCATCGCGTCCAGGGCGGCGTCGTCGGCGTGGATGACCAGGTCTACTCCGTCGTCGAGGATGTTCAGTTCGGAGTCGGTGACGAGGACCGCGATCTCGATCAAGGCGTCCTTGCCCAGGTCGAGGCCTGTCATCTCGCAGTCGATCCACACCAGGTTGTCCGTCACGCGAGGGAGCTTAGCCCGGGTAGGCTTGTTTGATCTCGGAACCTGAGGCGAGGCGAGGCCGATGGGCAAGGATGTCGAGCGCACCGAGTTCACCCGTGCCGACCGGCAGCGTTTCCGCCAGAAGGTGCGCCAGTGTCTGGACGTGTTCGCGCAGATGCTGGCCGAGTCGAGGTTCGACACCGACGCCCCGATGTCCGGGCTCGAGGTGGAGCTGAACCTCGTCGACGAGGCGGGCGACCCGGCGATGCGCAACAGCGACGTGCTGGACGCGATCGCGGACCCGGCCTTCCAGACCGAGCTGGGCCGCTTCAACATCGAGATCAACCTGCCGCCGCGCGAGCTGGGGCCCGACGGGCTGACCGGGTTCGAGGAGAACGTGCGGGCGAGCCTGAACGCGGCCGAGAACAAGGCCAACGTGGTCGACGCGCACATCGTGATGATCGGGATCCTGCCGACGCTGCGCAACGACCACATGACGCCGGAGACCCTGTCGGCGAACCACCGCTACAAGCTGCTCGAGGAGCAGATCTTCGCCGCCCGCGGCGAGGACCTGGAGATCAACATCTTGGGGGCCGAGCGGCTGATCACCCAGGCGGACACGATCGCGCCGGAGAGCGCGTGCACGAGCGTGCAGTACCACCTGCAGGTCGCCCCGGAGACGTTCGCGCAGTTCTGGAACGCGAGCCAGGTCATCGCGGGCGTGCAGGTGGCGCTCGGCGCGAACTCGCCGTACCTGTACGGCAAGCAGCTGTGGGCCGAGAGCCGCATCGTGCTGTTCGAGCAGGCCACGGACACCCGGCCGGACGAGCTGAAGGCGCAGGGCGTGCGGCCCCGCGTGTGGTTCGGCGACCGGTGGATCACGTCGATCTTCGACCTGTTCGAGGAGAACGTCCGCTACTACTCGGCACTGCTGCCGCTGTGCGACGACGAGGACCCGGCCGAGGTGCTGGCCCGCGGCAAGACGCCGCAGCTGGGTGAGCTGCGGCTGCACAACGGCACGATCTACCGCTGGAACCGGCCGATCTACGACGTGGTCGCCGGCAGCCCGCACCTGCGCGTGGAGAACCGGGTGCTGCCGGCCGGCCCGACCGTGGTGGACGTGATGGCGAACGCGGCGCTGTACTTCGGGCTGGTCCGCGCCCTGGCCGACCAGGAGCGTCCACTGTGGAGCCAGATGAGCTTCTCCGCGGCGGAGGAGAACTTCCACGCCGCGGCGCGCGACGGCATCGGCGCGCGGATCTACTGGCCGGGCATCGGCGAGGTGCCGGTGACCGAGCTGGTGCTGCGCAGGCTGCTGCCGCTCGCGCACGACGGGCTGGACGCGTGGGGCGTGGCCCCGGCGGACCGGGACCGGCTGCTGGGCGTGATCGAGCAGCGCTGCATCAGCGGGCGCAACGGCGCGACCTGGCAGGTGGACACGGTCCACTCGCTGGAGCAGACGACGTCGGTGAACCGCGAGCAGGCGCTGCGCGAGATGACCCGGCGCTACGCCACGCACATGCACACGAACGAGCCCGTGCACTCCTGGCCCGGGGTCTGATGGGTGGATCAGCCGCCGGTCTCCTTCGAGGCGTCGACGACGGCCTCGCGGAGGGCGGCGCGCAGCCGGCCCACGTCCAGCGGCGCCAGCACCGCGGTCTCGCCCGGCGGCGCGACCAGCACGACCCGCCCCTGCCGCACGAAGACGACGAGATCCCGCCGCCGGCCGGCGACGTCGCGACACGCGATCGACCATTCCCTGTGGCTGCCCACTTCCATTCCTCCGGCCGTTGCGACTGTGTCGCGCGCTCGCGATGCTCATCAGGATGACGCCCGCAGGCCGCGAGCGTGACCTGCTTTCTCCGATTTCTCGAAGGGCTTGATCACAAATGGGCGAACCTCGTCGCATCGTGATCGTCGGCACCGGGCTGGCCGGCGCCATGGCCGCCGGTGGCCTGCGGGACAAGGGATACACCGGCGAGCTGCTGATGCTGGGCCAGGAGGCGCATCGGCCCTACGAGTTGCCCGCGCTGTCCAAGGGGATCCTCCTCGGCGAGACGAACGACCCGGCCTGGGTGTACGACGAGGCCGCCTACGCCGAGCGGGACATCGAGCTGCGGCTGTCCACCGTCGTCGCCTCGATCAAGCCGGACAGCCACGAGGTGGTCGAGGAGGACGGCACCACGCACCCGTACGACCGGCTGCTGCTCGCGACCGGCTCGCAGCCGCGCCGCCCGCTGATGACCGGCGTGCACCTGGACGGCCTGCACCTGCTGCGCTCGCTCGACGACGCGCGCCGGCTGCGCGCGGAGCTCTCCGAAGGCCGCCGCGTGGTGGTCGTCGGCGCCGGGTGGATCGGCTGCGAGGTCGCGGCGGCCGCGCGCCGCAGCGGCTGCGAGGTGACCGTGGTCGAGCCGATGCCGCTGCCGCTGTACCGGGTGCTGGGCGACGTCGCGGAGGTGTTCCGCGACCTGCACGCGGACGAGGGCGTGCACTGGAAGCTGGGCGTCGGCGTGTTCGGCTTCACCGGGGACGGGCGCGTGACCGGCGTCAGCCTCGACGACGGCTCCGAGCTGCCTTCCGACGTCACCGTGGTCGCGGTCGGCGCGTCGCCACGGGTGGAGCTCGCGCACTCGGCCGGCCTCGAGCTCGCGGGCGCGGTGGACGGCGGCGGGGTCCAGGTCGACCAGTGCCTGCGCACGTCGGAGCCGGACGTGTACGCGGCCGGTGACATCGCGGCGCAGCTCCACCCGCGCTACGGCCACCGGGTGCGGGTCGAGCACTGGGCGAACGCCAAGGGCCAGGGCGCGCACGTGGCGGGCAGCCTGCTCGGCGGCACCGAGCCGTACACGGCGACGCCGTACTTCTTCTCCGACCAATATGACCTGGGCCTGGAGTTTCGGGGCGTCGCCGACCCCATGACCGATGAGCTCGTGGTGCGCGGGGACTTCGCGGCGCGCGAATTCATCGCGTTCTGGGTGCGTGGCGACGACGTCCGCGCGGCGCTGAATGTCAACATGTGGGACGACGGCGATGCGCTGTCCGCCCTGGTGGACGGCGACACGAGAGTGGACAGGACGAAGCTCGCGGAAGGAGACCTCGCGAGCCTCGTGGGGTGACCCACGTGGAGGGCGCATGGCGGATCCGGGCGGCTCGATCGACTCGGTGCTGCTCCAAGCCGCGCGCCTGACCGCGGAGGGCAGGCCGGAGTCGGCGATCGCCGTGCTGCGGCCCGCCCTGGAGCGCTACCCGGACCATTCCGCCGCGTGGTGCCGGTTGTCGGCCGCGCTGCTGGACGCGGGCATGCCGGCCGAGTCGCTCGAGGCGGCGAAGCGTGCGATGACGCTCGGTGAGCGGTCCTGGGCGCACCGGCTGGCGAGCCTCGCGCTGATCGAGCTGGACCGCTACCCGGAGGCCGTGGTGTCCGCGCGCGAGGCGGTGCGCCGGGACGCGGCGGACTGGCGCTGCCACGTGACGCTGGCCGAGGCGCTGGTCCACGAGACGCCGGCGGAGTCGGTGCGGATCGCGCGGACGGCGGTGGCGCTGGCGCCTGAGGAGGCCCGGGCGCACGAGGTGCTCGGCGACGCGGCCGTGTCGGTGCACGACTGGCTGGAGGCGGAACGCGCGTACCGGGCGGCCCTGCGGCTGGAGCCGGACAACGAGGACGTGCTCGCCAAGGTGGGCCGGCTCGCCCAGCGCCCGCCGGAACGGCCGGCCGAGAGGCGGCGCCCTGTTCGTCCGGTTCGGCCACCTCCGGCGCCGCGGTTCGGCCGTGCGCAGCGGGTGGCGTTGTACCTGGCGGTGCGCCGCGCGGCCACCTGGCAGGCGGTCGGCTCGTTCGTGCTGCTGATCGCCGGCTTGCCCAAGCCGCACGGGTTGCTCGCATGGGTGGGGCTGGGGGTCGTGGTGTTCGTCGTGGCGCTGGCGGTGCGCGGGTGGTTCGGCCTGCCGGACGGCGCCCGGGTGCCGCTCCGCCAACTGTCCACACGGGAGCCGCGGGTCGTGGTCGGCGCGGTGTTGCTCGGTGTGTCCGTGCTGTCGCTGCTCGTGTGGACCGTCCTGTTGGCACTGGGCGGCACGTCATGGGTGGTGCTGCTGGTGGCCGTGTTGTGCGCGGCGGTCGCGGTTGCGAACACTTCGCTCGGAATGTGGCGGATATTCGCCGAGGACCGGTAGCGTCCCCGCGGCCGGGACCGAGTCGGGGTCGGGTGCGCCGGTACCCATATCCCTACCGCCTGCTAGGTGATCGTCATGATTCGATTCGGTTTGGTGCTCGCCCTCTTCGGCTTGGGCTCGGCGTTGCTGCACTTCACGTCCGTCCAGTTCCGACTGCTCATGTGGTCGGAGCCGTGGCAGCCGGGCCTCGGCCTGGGCATCGGCGCCGTGGGCGCGGCGGTGCTCGCCATCAAGATCGTCGTGAGCAAGGACTCCGACGGCGAGCAGCCACCCGCCGCCGTCGCCGGTGCCCAGTCCTACGGCCCGCCGCCGCAGCAGTTCGGCCCGCCCGCGCCGCAGCAGTTCGGCCCGCCGCCGGTCCAGCAGTTCGCTCCGCCGTCGGGCCCGCCGTCCTACGGCCCACCGTCCGGCCCGCAGCCGGTCGCGCCGTACGGGCCGCCGCAGCAGTTCGCTCCGCCCGCACCGCAGCAGTTCGGCGCGGCGCCGGGCTACCCGCCGAACGGCGAGCCGCCGTTCGGTCCGCAGGGCCCGGCGCAGCCGTTCGGCCGCCGGGGCTGACTCAGGCAGGTCGACTGTTGCTGTGCCGGAGCGTTTCGGCAGCCGGGTGCCGGGAGGTGCGGACTCCCAGGAGGATCACGGCCACGCCCGCCAGGGAGAGCAGCGGCACGGCCTCGCGGAGAACGAGGAACCCGAGCACCAGTGAAGTGATCGGGATGAGGTACGTGACGACGGACGCCCCAACCGGTCCCTCGGTGCGGATGAGGGCGTAGTTGATGATGTAGGCGAGGCCGGTGCCCAGCGCGCCCAGCGCGATGACGGCAAGCCAGGGGCCGGCGGACCACGCCGGGAAGCCGGTTCGGTCGACGGGCAGGAGCGCGGCGGTGAGCACGGTCGCGGCGATGACCTGGCCGGTGGAGAGCACGGTGGGCGACAGGTTCCGCGGGGTGAGGAACCGGCTCATGTACAGGTAGCTGATCGCGTAGCTGAGGCCGGCCAGCAGGCAGTACAGCGCGCCGAGGGTGTCGATGGCGCCGGCGTCCCACGGGGTGAAGATCAGCAGGCAGCCGGCGAACCCGAGCAGCAGGCCGGCGACCTGGCGCACGTCGAACCGGCGCGCCTGGCGGATGGCGAAGGCGAGGACCAGGGTCCACAGCGGTGTGGTGGCGTTGAGCGAGCCGGCGATGCCGGAGTCGACGCGGGTCTCCCCGAGTGCGAAGAACAGGTACGGGGCGAGGTTCCCGACCACCGAGGCGGCGAACAGGTGGCCCCAGGTCGGTAGGTCGCGCGGTAGCTTCTCGCGGCGGATGGCGATGACCGCGATGAGGGCGACGGCGCCGATCACCATGCGAGCCGCGGTGACCTGTAGCGGGCTGAAGGCCTCGAGGGCGATCTTGATCCAGAGGAAGTTGGAGCCCCAGACAACCGCCAGCGTCGCGATGAGCAGCGGGCCTCTGGCGGACGTCCGCACCTCAGGTCTCGATGTCCTGGCTTGCCATTCGGGCGTCACCTCGCTCAGCAAGGAGGGTACGGAACGGGTCGCCGGTGTGTGGCCGATTCTCGTGGACGAGGCTCAGGCAAGATGGGGCCGGATCGGATGGCGAGCCTGACGGCCTGGATACGGCCTGAGGCGGTTGGGAGCGGCAAGTGGCTGGTCAGCTGGGTTCGTACCAGAACGAGATCTACCTGCAGGGCCTCGCCGACCAGGTGCCGATGTTCACCACGGACGGCACCCGGCTGGAGGATGCCGCGCGGGAGCGGCTCGACGCCGGGCCCTTCGGGTACGTGGCCGGTGGCGCCGGGTCGGGTGCGACGGTGCGGGCGAACCGGGAGGCGTTCGACCGCTGGCGGATCGTGCCGCGGATGCTGACCGACGCCACGCAGCGCGACCTCGCCACGACGGTCCTCGGCACCGAGATGCCGGCGCCGGTACTGCTCGCGCCGGTGGGTGTGCAGTCGATCGTCCACCCGGACGGCGAGCTGGCCACCGCCCGCGCGGCCGCCGCGCTGGGCGTGCCGATGGTCCTCTCGACGGCTTCGTCGCACACGATCGAGGACGTCGCCGAGTCCAATGGGGACGGTCCACGGTGGTACCAGCTGTACTGGCCCAACGACAACGACGTGACGATCAGCATCCTGTCGCGCGCGAAGGCGGCCGGCTTCACGACGCTGGTGCTGACGCTGGACACGTGGACGCTGGCGTGGCGCACGGTCGACCTCGACCACTCGTACCTGCCGTTCATCCGCGGCATCGGCACGGCGATCCCCTTCTCCGACCCGGCTTTCCGTGCGGGGCTGGCGAAAACGCCGGAGGAGGACCCGCAGTCGGCGATCCTGAAGTGGATCCCGACCTTCACCGGCACGGACAAGCGGTGGGACCAGCTGCCGTTCCTGCGTGAGCACTGGGACGGCCCGATCGTGCTGAAGGGCATCCAGCACGTGGACGACGCGCGGCGCGCCTGCGACGCGGGCATGGACGGGATCGTGGTCTCCAACCACGGCGGACGGCAGGTCGACGGGGCGGTCGCGTCGCTGGACGTGCTACCGGAGATCGCCGCCGCGGTGGGCGACCGGATGGCGGTGCTGTTCGACTCGGGCGTGCGCACGGGGGCGGACATCGTGAAGGCGCTGGCCCTCGGCGCGGACGCGGTGCTGGTCGGCCGGGCGTACGCGTACGGGCTGGCGCTGGGCGGGGAGGAGGGGGTGCGGCACGTGGTGCGCTCCCTGCTGGCCGACCTCGACCTGACGCTGGGGCTGTCCGGCCACCGCACGCCGGCCGAGCTGAGCGCGGACTCGCTCCGGCGCTCGTAACCGGCCCTACTTCGCGTCGGCGTAGCAGTCGACTATGGCTGCCTGTAAGGGAAAGCGGACCGGGGTGTCGCCGAAGACCAGGCGGCTCGCCTCGTCCGCCGAGTCCGCGACCGCCGTCGCCACCTGGGCGGCGATCGCGGCAGGGCAGTGGACCAGGACCTCGTCGTGCTGGAAGAAGACCAGCTGCGCGTCCGTATCCGCCAGGCGGCGGCGCAGCGTGGCGAGCACGGTCAGCGCCCAGTCGGACGCGCTCGCCTGCACCACGAAGTTCCGCGTGAACCGGCCCCAGTTGCGGGCCGCCTCGCGGGAGCGGCGCTCCGTGCCGGGATCCGCCGAACCCATCAGCGCGCGCCACGACTCGCTCGGCGGCGGGCTCGTCCGGCCCAGTCGCGAGCGCACGGTGCGGCCCTCCTCGCCCGCCCGCGCCGCCTGCTCGACGTAGTCCACGGCGTGCGGGAAGCGCTTGCGCAGCTGGGCGAGCAGCGGCCCCGCGCCGCCCGCCGTGCCGCCGTACATCGCCGACAGCATGGCTCGCTTCGCGTGCTCGCGGTTGCCCTCGAACGCGTCCGCGGCCAGCGTCGTGTACAGGTCCGTGGCCGCGGAGACCTCCGCGAACGCCCGGTCGCCCGACAGCGCCGCCAGCACCCGGGGCTCCAGCTGCGCGGCGTCGGCCACCACCAGCTTCCAGCCCGGGTCCGCCCGCACCGCCGTGCGCAGCGCCCGCGGCAGCTGCAGGGCCGCCCCGCCGTTGGTCGCCCACCGGCCGGACACCACGCCGCCGACCACGTACTCGGGCCGGAACCGGCCGCCGTGTACCCACGCGTCCAGCCACGACCACCCGTTGGCGACCCACAACCGCTGCAGCTCCTTGTAGCGGAGCAACGGTGCCACCGCCGGGTGCTCGACCTCGCGCAGCACGTGCGCGCGGCTGGACGGCACGTCGATGCCCGCCCGCTCGAACGCCCGCACCACGCTCGCCGGGTTGTCGGGGTTGACCTGCCGCGACTCCGGCGCGCCGACCAGCCCGAACGCCGCCGTGATCTCCTCCGCCAGCCCCGCGAGCACCCGCGGCCGCGCACCCGGCGACGGCCGCGGTCCGAGTAAGGACTCGAGCAGCGACAGGTGCACGTCCGCCCGCCACGGCAGCCCGTGGTGGCGCATCTCGGCGGCCGCCAGGGCACCCGCCGACTCGGCCGCGACCAGCAGGCGTAACCGCTCCGGCTGCGGCACGGCCGCGATCCGCCGCTGCTGGTCGGCGTACACCGCGACCGCCGCGTCCAGCGGGTCGGCACCCGCCGGCAGCGGCTCACGGTCGGCCTCGAACAGGGCCGGCTGCTCGGTCCGCGACGCCGGCGGCGCGTCCTCGGGCTCCTCGAGGTCGTGCAGCCGGGCCCACGCCGCGGCCAGGTTGCGCGGCCGCCCGTGCCGGCCGGCGAACCCCAGCAGGATGCCCTCGGTCAGGTGCAGATCGTGACACCGAGACAACCGCACGCCGGCCGCGAGCAGGTCCGGGTACAGCGCGTCGGCCGCGGGCAGCACCCAGCGCGGCGCGTGCGCGGCCTCGGTGGCGGCCAGCCAGGCCGCCAGGTCGTCGACCTTCTCGGGCGCGCCGGGCTCGGCACCGTCCGGGAGCACCCGCACCCGGCCGGCCCCGTCCGCCTCCGGCACCACGACGACCTGCACGCCCGCATTCTGCGGCAACCCACCGACAGTTTCACGGTCCGCTCTGCCGCGTCCCGCGGCTCTGCGCCGCTCCGCGGCTCCGCCGCGTCCCGCCGCGCTCCGGGGTTCTGCCGTGCCCGCCGCACCCCGCGGCACCCGGGGCTCCGCCGCTCCCCGCGGCACCCGGGGCTCCGCCGCTCGCCGCGCCCCCGCTGCTTCGCCGCGCCCCCGCTGCTTCGCCGCGCCCCGGGGCTCTGCCGCGCCCTGCGGCTCCGCCGCTCCGGGGCTCTGCCGTGCCCGCTGCTCCTCGCGGCACCCGCTGCTCCGCGCCCGCCGCTGCTCTGCCGCTCTACGGCTCTACGGCTCTGCCGCTCCGCGGCTCTACCGCGCCCCGCCGCGCTCCGCGGCTCCCGCTCCGCTCACGGCTCGATGTGGACCGTTAGTTAACTAGCAAGTAGGTTCGGGGAAAGGGGAGCGACGAGGAGGTCCGGCGTGTTGACGAAGGCGTGGGAAGCCGCCACCCAGGTCCCGACCATGGCGCGCGGCCTCTACGTGATCCGCCGGTCCGGGCTGGTCCCGCTCGGCCGTCCGGACCGGGCCCTGCGCGCCCTGCTCACGCTGCGCCGGCTCGGCCCGATCGCCGGCGCGGCGCACGTCGCCGCCAAGCGTGATCACCATGCGATCGGCCTCGTCGACGAGCTCGGTCCGCTCACCTACCACCAGCTCGACACCCGCTCCAACGCGCTGGCCCGCGCGTTCGCCGAGCGGGGCCTGACCGCCGACTCCGTGATCGCCCTGCTCGCTCGCGACCACCGCGGCGCGGTGGACACGATGATCGCCGCCGGCAAGCTCGGTGCGCGGCTGCTGCTGATGAACACCGGCTTCGCGCAGCGCCAGCTGGTCGACGTCGCGCGTCGGGAGCAGGTCTCCGCCATCGTCCACGACCAGGAGTTCGCCGGGCTGATCGACGCTCTCGACGACGTCCCGGGCGGCGTCCCGGGCGATATGCCCCGCTTCCTCGCCTGGGTCGACGAGGGCACCCCGGCCCACCCGACGCTCGACGAGCTCATCACCAGCACCGACGACCGGCCCGTGCCCGCGCCTCCGGAACCGGGCGGGCTGGTCCTGCTCACGAGCGGCACGACCGGCACGCCGAAGGGCGCGCCGCGCACGGTCAAGTCCCCGCTCGCGGCCGCCCAGTTCCTCGACCGGATCCCGCTGCGCGTCGGCGAGGCCACGGTGCTCGCCGCGCCGCTGTTCCACGGCACCGGCCTGTCCCAGTTCCTGCTGTCCTTCGCGCTCGGCTCGACCGTCGTGCTGCGCCGCAGGTTCGACCCCGAGCAGACGCTGCGCGCGGTCCAGGACAACGAGGCCACCGCGCTCGTCCTCGTGCCGACCATGCTGCGCCGCATCGTCGACCTCGGGCCGGAGGTGCTCGGCAGGTACGACACGTCCTCGCTGCGGATCGTGTTCTGCGCCGGCTCGTCGCTGCCGCCCGAGCTCGGCAACCGGGCCACCGAGGCGTTCGGCGAGGTCGTGCACAACCTGTACGGCTCGACCGAGGTCGCGGTCGCCACCGTGGCCACGCCGCAGGACTGGCGGGAGGCTCCCGGCACGGTCGGCCGCGCGCCGGTGGGCTGCCGGGTCGCGCTCTACGACGACGAGGGCAGGCGGGTGCGCGGGCCCAACGTCGTGGGCCGGGTGTTCGTCGGCAGCATCCTGAGCTTCGAGGGCTACACCGACGGGCGGCACAAGGACGTCATCGACGGCCTGCTCTCCAGCGGGGACGTCGGCCACTTCGACGACGAGGGCCGGCTGTTCATCGACGGCCGCGACGACGACATGATCGTCTCCGGCGGGGAGAACGTGTTCCCCGGCGAGGTCGAGAACGCGATCCTCGAGCACGACGAGGTGGCCGAGGTCGCGGTGACCGGCGTGCCGGACGACGAGTTCGGCGAGCGGCTCAAGGCCTACGTGGTGACCCGCCCGGGCGCCGGCCTCGACGCCGACGCCGTCCGCGACCACGTCCGCGCGAACCTCGCCCGCTACAAGGTGCCGCGCGACGTGGTGTTCCTCGACGAACTGCCGCGCAACGCGACCGGCAAGATCCTTAAGGACAAGCTCGCCGAGCTGGGCTGACTCGCCATTATCACATCAATATAAACGAAGCAAGACCCCATAGTTGGGGATTCGGTATTTTGGGACACTGAACTGGAATTCCGATGGATCGGATTCCTATTCATGACAAAAGGCATTCATGCGTGCACGCCATTGTTAAAGCAAATTTGCGGGCGAGTGTACGCGATCGATTTCTCAACGTCATGTTCGCAGGTCAGAGCGCAAGTTACTGATCAGTCTACTCGTCGGTAGCGAATGTTGAATTGCATCAGGAAGCATTGTGTGAACCCATTCACGACACCGCCGGCTGCCGTAGCGAGATTGGTCCGAGTTGGCCTAGTTGTGGCAACTGGCAAGCATTGCTCGAATTTCCCTCAGGGAGTTGCATATCCATTAGGTCAGCGGCGAGTGGATTCATTCACGGGGCACCAAATGCAACGCCGCTGTCCACAATGGTCGGGGATAGGAAGGGTCAACACATGCAGATGAGTCGGGGCCGCCTGCTGGCAGGCGTGGGATTCGTCGCAGCGACGGCGGCTGTCGCCGCGGTCGTCGCGATGCCCGCGCAGGCACAGGAGGGCAAGATTCTCGGGGTCGGTACCGCGAACACCGTGGACGGCCACTACATCGTGACGCTGAAGCAGGACAAGGGCGTCTCGGCCAAGGCGATCACCACGCAGGCCGACAGCCTCTCCATCAAGTACGGCGCGAAGGTCGGCTACAAGTACACGGCCGCCCTGAAGGGCTTCTCGATCACCGCGACCGAGGCGCAGGCCAAGGAGCTTGCCGCCGACCCGGGTGTCGCGACCGTGCAGCAGAGCCACAAGTTCAGCGTGTCGGAAGTTGCGTCGTGGGGCCTGGACCGGGTGGACCAGAAGGACCTCCCGCTGGACGAGACCTACACCCCCACCAACGGTGGTGAGGGCGTCACCGCGTACGTGATCGACACCGGCGTGCGCGCCACGCACCAGACGTTCGGCGGCCGCGTCAGCGGTGGCTTCGACGCCATCGACGGCGACGACAACCCGGATGACGGCTACGGCCACGGCACGCACGTCGCCGGCACCATCGGTGGCGCCGAGTACGGCCTGGCCAACGCGGTCAACATCGTTCCGGTCCGCGTCCTCGGCGACGACGGCAGCGGCACGACCGAGCAGGTCGTGGCCGGCATCGACTGGGTCACCCAGAACCACCAGGGCCCGTCCGTGGCGAACATGAGCCTGGGCGGCGGCGTCGACGAGGCGCTGGACACCGCGGTGTCCAACTCCATCGCCAGCGGCGTGACCTACGCGATCGCCGCCGGCAACTCGTCGGCCGACGCCTCCGGCTTCTCGCCGGCCCGTGTCCCCGAGGCGATCACCGTCGCCGCGTCGGACATCAACGACGCGCAGGCCGAGTTCTCGAACTTCGGTGAGCTCGTCGACATCTACGGCCCGGGCGTGGACATCACCTCGGCCTGGAACACCGACGACCAGGCGACCGACACGATCAGCGGCACGTCGATGGCGACGCCGCACGTGGCCGGTGCCGCGGCGCTGTTCCTGTCCGCCAACCCGGACGCCGCTCCGGCCGACGTGCTCGCCGGCCTGACCGCCGCCGCCACGCCGGACAAGATCACCAACGCCAGCCCGGGCACCCCGAACAAGCTGCTGTACACGGGTCCCTGAGCTTGATGCAGTGAGCTAGCTCAAACAACCGCCGCCCCCGGGACCAGTCCCGGGGGCGGCGTTTTGCGCCTAGGGTGCTGATTCGTGGACTTCTCACCATCGGCCAGGGCGGCCGACTACCTGCGTCGTGTCGGCGACTTCGTCCGGACGGAGGTCGAGCCGGTCGAGGCCGACTACCACCGCACACTGCGGGCGGCGAGCGACCCCTGGGTCGTGCTGCCCGTGGTCGAGGAGCTGAAGGCCAAGGCACGCGAGCAGGGCCTCTGGAACCTCTTCCTCCCGGAGACCGAGCACGGCGGCGCCGGGCTGTCGAACGCCGAGTACGCGCCGCTGGCCGAGCAGATGGGCCGCTCGCCGCTCGCGCCCGAGGTCTTCAACTGCAACGCGCCGGACACCGGCAACGCCGAGGTGCTCGTCCGGTACGGCAGCGCCGAGCAGCAGGAGCGCTGGCTCGCCCCGTTGCTGCGCGGCGAGATCCGCTCCGCGTTCTGCATGACCGAGCCCGGCGTGGCCTCCTCCGACGCCACGAACATGGCCGCCACCGCGGTCGTCGACGGCGACGAGATCGTCCTCAACGGACGGAAGTGGTGGAGCTCCGGGGTCGGTCACCCCAACTGCGGCTTCGTGATCTTCATGGGCCTGACGGACCCGGCCGCCCCCCGCCACGCCCGGCACTCGATGGTGCTCGTGCCGATGGGTGCCGACGGTATGAAGGTCGAGCGGATGCTGCCGGTGTTCGGGCACCACGACGAGCCGTACGGGCACGGCGAGGTCACGTTCACCGACGTGCGGCTGCCGCTGTCCGCGGTCATCGCCGGGCCCGGCCGGGGCTTCGAGATCGCCCAGGGCCGGCTCGGGCCGGGGCGCATCCACCACGGCA
>CAVSMR010000010.1:0-116647 GCA_963729115.1 uncultured Actinomycetota bacterium
GCGGGGGCCGACGGTTCCGCGCTGTCCACAGGAAGCTGTCCACAGCACGGAGATCGTCGGACCCCGCCCGTACGCTGGATTCCGGGGGCCGGCGGCCGCCCGTCCGGCGTCGGCACCCCGGTCGTCCGGCGTCGGCGAGCCGTCTGTCCAGCGGCGGGCAGCCTGTCCGGCGTCGGCGAGTCGGTCGGGTCGGTGAGCTGCCTGTCCGGTGTCGGCGTGCCGCCCGTTGGGCGTCGGTGAGCCGCCCGTCCGGTGTCGGCGAGCCGTCTGTCCGGGCGGCGAGCAGCCTGTCCGATGTCGGCGAGACGATCGGGGTCGGCGTGCTGCCTGTCCGGTGTCGGCGTGCCGCCCGTTGGGCGTCGGCGAGCGGTCGTCCGATGTAGGCGAGCCGGTCTTCAGGCGGCGGCGAGACGGTCGTCGCGTTGGGCTATCGCGATGTCGGTGTTGTCGGTGAACAGGCCGTCGATGCCGGTGGCCCGGAACGCGGCGATCTCCGCGAACAGGTCCCCGTACTCGGCCGGCACCGCCGATGAGCGGAAGTCGGCCGGCAAGAACGCGTTCTCCGCGCGGAACGTGTACGGGTGCACGACCAGGCCGGCCCGGTGCGCGTCCCGCACGAGCGTCGTCGGCTCGAGGAGGAACCCGGCCGCGTCCCGCGGGATGATCTGGTTCTTGTCCGGGCCCAGGCCGTCGGCGTACCCGGCCACCTCGCGCAGGCCCGCCGCGGTCGTCAGGTCCGCGTAGGTGCGCGGGTCGCCGGAGTCCACGAAGTCGAACGGCGCGCCCGTCGCGCCGGTCAGCTGCACCAGCGGCACGTCGAGCACGCGGTCGAGCCGCTGGAGGTTCGACACCTCGAACGACTGCACGAACACCTTGGCGCCGCGCCGGTTCAGCCCGTTGCGGTTGAGGGTGGACACCAGCTTCGGCTCGAGCGCGAGGCCCTGCTTGCGGAAGTAGGTGGGGTGCTTGGTCTCCGGGTAGATGCCGATCTCCCGGTGCAGCTCCCTGCTCAGTCGCTTCGTGAGGTCGATGACCTCCTGGAATGTAGGGATCTGGTAACGGCCGTCGTAGATCGTGTTGCGCTGGCGGATGTCGGGGATGCGTTCCTTGGCGCGCAACGTCCTCAGCTCGGCGAGCGTGAAGTCCTCGGTGAACCAGCCGGTGGTCGCGACGCCGTCCAGCGACTTGGTCGTCTTGCGGCTCGTGAACTCGGGGTGGTCGGCGACGTCGGTGGTGCCGCCGATCTCCGGCTCGTGCCGGGCGACCAGCACGCCGTCCTTCGTGGTCACCAGGTCCGGCTCGATGTAGTCGGCGCCCATCCGGGCAGCCAGCTCGTACGAGGCCAGGGTGTGTTCGGGCCGGTAGCCGGAGGCGCCACGGTGGCCGACGACCGTGAAGTGGTCCTCGTGGCCGGCCGGACGGTCGGCGTTTGCCGGCGACGCGCCGACCAGGGTCAGGGCCGCGGCGGCGGCCACAGTGATGCGCAGCAACTTCTTCTTCGAACTCACAGCGAATCTCCTCGCTCGAAGGGCGTGTGCATCCTGTCCGACCCGGGCGAACTCCGCACGGCCGCAAATGTAACGGGGGGATAACGTGGAAGATCGTTACGTGCGAGTGGTAGTTCGCCGGTAAGTTTCCATTGGTGACCAGCTCAACGGAGCGCACCGACTCGTCCCCGGACGATCCGGAGCCGGTCCGGGTCGACACGGCCCGGCAGGCCGAGTTCGAGGTCGGCGAGCACGACGAGGAACGGCCCGCGCGGCGGCTGTCCGGCCGGGTCGAGCTGTTCGTCTGGGCCGCCTCGGTCGCGATCGCGCTGCTCGTGCTCAAGCAGGTCTTCCTGCCCTTCGCCAAGGGCAGCCAGTACTACCTGGTGATCTTCCTCGGCGTGACCCTGCCGCTGGTGTTCCTCTGCTACCGCCCGCGCGGCCACCGCGCCGCGGCCGACGGCGAGAGCGACAACCCCGGCCCGCTCGACTGGGTGTTCGCGGCGATCGCGCTGGTCGTCGGCCTCTACCCGGTGCTGCCGCTCGCGATCGGCGACTTCGGCGGCGGTTACGACGCGTTCCTGGACCGCCAGGGCGTGCTGTCCACTTCGGACATCGTGGCCGGCACGCTGCTGCTGATCCTGATCCTGGAGGCCACCCGGCGCACGACCGGGCTCGTGCTGCCCGCGGTGTGCCTGGTGTTCCTGGCCTACTCCTACTACGGCGGTTACCTCCCGCCGGGCTGGGACCTCGCGCACGCGGGCGTGGACTTCAGCCAGATCATCAATGCGCTCTACAACGACCAGAGCGGGTTCTACGGCATACCGCTGGATGTGGCCGCGACTTATATCGTTCTGTTCACGATCTATGGCGCGGTTCTCGCGCAGTCCGGCGCGGGCGAGTTCTTCGTGGACCTGAGCTTCGCGCTGTTCCGCCGGTCGCGCACCGCCCCCGGCCGCACCGCCGCGATGTCGGGGTTCCTGCTCGGCACGGTGTCCGGCTCGGGCACCGCGACGACGGTCAGCCTGGGCGCGATCACCTGGCCGGTGCTGCGCCGGGCGGGCTACCCGCGGGAGAACGCGGGCGGGCTGCTCGCGGCGTCGGGCATCGGCGCGATCCTGTCGCCGCCGACCCTGGGCGCGGCGGCGTTCATCATCGCCGAGTACCTCGAGACGCCGTACCTGACCGTGCTGGTCTGGGCGATCGTGCCGACGCTGCTGTACTACCTCGGCATCGCGTTCGCGGTCGAGGCGGACGCGCGCCGGTTCGGGGCGAAGGCCGTCGACATCGAGACGAAGCCCGTGGGCCGGCTGCTGTTACAAGGCGGGTACCACTTCATCTCGCTCGCGATCATCGTGGTCTTCCTGGCGCTGGACATCCCGGCGTTCACGGCGGTCGTCTACGCGAGCGGCGTCGCGGCGTTGTTCGCGCTGGCCGCCCGGCTGGTCGCCGCGCGCCGCGCCGGATCCGGTACCGGTGCCGCGCTGGCTGGCTGGGTGCGATCGCTCGCGGACGCGCTGGCGGAGGGCATCCGCGGCGCGCTGCCGGTGATCGCGGTGTGCGCGGCGGCCGGGGTGATCACGTCGACGATCACGAAGACCGGCCTGGGTCAGGAGCTCGCCGCGTGGCTCGTGGACGCGGCCCAGGCGCTCGCCTCGAACCCGACCGCGGTGCTGGTGCTCACCGTCGTCTTCGCGGCGGTGGCGGTCAGCGTGCTCGGCCTCGCGGTGCCGGTGACGGCGTCGTTCATCATCGCGTGGGTCGTGCTCGGCCCGGCGCTCGCGGACCTGGGCGTGGCGCCGCCCGAGGTCGCGATGTTCATCTTCTACTACGCGGTGCTGTCCGAGGTGACGCCGCCGACGGCGCTCGCGTCGGTCGCGGCGGCCGCGATCACCGGCGGCTCGGTGATGCGGACGATGTGGCAGACGTGGAAGTACACGCTGCCGGCCTTCCTCGTGCCGATCGCGTTCGTGCTGACCGACAACGGCTCGGCGTTGCTGCTGCAGCAACCGTTCCTCACCTCGCTGTGGGTGGCCGCCGTGTCCGCGCTCGGCGTCGCCGCGCTCGCCGTCGTCACGGGCGGCTGGCTGTTCGGCCCGGCCCGGTGGCCGGAGCGTGCCCTCTGTGCGGTGGCCGCCCTGCTGCTGCTCTACCTCCAGCCGCTCTCGATCGGGCTCGGCGTGGCCTGCTTCGCCGTGGCGATCGTCGTGCACCTACTGACGCGTTCCCGGGAAACCGTTGACGGACAAGGAGCTTGACCATGCGAGCCCTCACCTTGCGTACACCGCGGATCCTCGCCGCCGTCGTGACCATCGGGCTGCTGGCGGCCGGCTGCGGCGGCAAGCGGCCGGCCGAGTCGGCCGACTCCGGCGCGGGTGGCTGCGAGGCAGCCGAGGGCCGGGTCACGATCGCGACCGGCAACACCGGCGGCGTGTACTACACGCTCGGCGGCGGGCTGGCGCAGCTGATCAGCGACGAGACGCCGATCAAGGCGAGTGCCGCGGAGACGGGCGCGTCCGTGCAGAACATCCAGCAGCTGGTGGCCGGCGACTACGACATCGCGTTCGCACTCGCGGACTCCGCCGCGGACGCCGTCGACGGCAAGGCCAGCTTCGAGGGCAAGAAGCAGGACATCACCGCGCTCGCCCGGATCTACTCGAACTACACGCAGGTCGTCGTGCGCGCGGACAGCGGCATCTCGACGGTCGCGGACATGAAGGGCAAGAAAATCTCGACCGGATCACCGAAGTCGGGCACCGAGGTGATCGCGAACCGGTTGCTGGAGGCGGCCGGCCTCGACCCGGCGTCGGACGTCTCGGCGCAGCGGCTCGCGCTGCGACAGACCGTGGACCAGATGAAGTCGGGCCAGATCGACGGGTTCGTGTGGTCGGGCGGCCTGCCCACGCCGGAGGTCACCGACCTGACCACGTCGATGAAGGACGATGTGAAGTTCGTGGACATCACGGACCTGTTGCCGAAGCTGCAGGAGATCAACCCGGTGTACGAGAAGGGCACGCTGCCCGCGGACACGTACGGGCTGGCGTCGGACGTGCCGTCGGTCGTGGTGCCCAACCTGCTGCTCGTGCGCAGCGACTTCCCCGACGGCGACGCGTGCGCGATCACCAAGCTGGTGTTCGACAAGAAGGACGAGCTGGTGAAGGTGCACAAGGCCGCGAACGAGCTGGACAAGGCGAAGGCCGTGGAAACCGACCCGGTCCCGCTGCACCCGGGCGCGAAGGAGGCGCTGGGCTGACCTGTCCACAGGCCCACCTCCGCGCGCCCGAAACCGTCAGTCCCCGCAAATAGACTGGAAAGCGGGGGCCCCGCGAGCCCGCGAGTTGTCCACAGGCCGTGGCCGCCGCGCCCGATTCCGTCGGTGCCCGCCCGTAGAGTGGAAAGCGGGGGCCCCCGCGTGGCCGGGGTTGTCCACAGGTCTGCGCCGCTCGCACCGGTTTCGTCGGTGCTCGTCGGTACGCTGGTTTCCGGGGGGCCGGAGGCCGCGCCCTGTGGATGACCGCCCGGAAATGTCAGACCTGAATCCGGGGCCCGAGGCCGCCGCTCGGCCCTGACAGCGCAGGTCGGCGGCTTGGCAACTACTCTCTTTGCTCGTGCGTGTCCTGGTTATCGGGTCCGGCGCGCGCGAGCACGCGATGGTGCTCGCGCTGGCGCACGACCCAGCGGTCGTAGCGCTCGCGTGCGCGCCCGGCAACGCCGGCATCGCGGCGCTGGCCGAGTCGTACGGCGTTGATGTCGCCGAGCCGGCGTCGGTCGCCGGCCTCGCGGTGGAGTGGCGGGCCGACCTGGTCGTGATCGGCCCGGAGGTGCCGCTGGTCGCGGGCGCCGCGGATGCCGTGCGCGCCAGGGGAATCACGTGCTTCGGCCCGTCGGCGGGGGCCGCGCGCATCGAGGGCTCGAAGGCGTTCGCGAAGGACGTGATGGCGGCGGCCGGCGTGCCGACCGCGCACAGCGAGATCGTCGACAACCCGGCCCGCCTGGACGCGGCGTTGAGCCGCTTCGGCCCGACGTGGGTGGTCAAGGACGACGGCCTCGCGGCCGGCAAGGGCGTCGCGGTCACCGAGGACCTGGCCGTGGCGCGCGCCCACGCGATGACGCTGCTCGACGGCGGGCACCCGGTGCTGCTGGAGACGTTCCTCGACGGTCCGGAGGCGTCGCTGTTCTGCCTCGTGGACGGGACGACCGTGGTGCCGTTGTTGCCGGCGCAGGACTTCAAGCGCGTGGGCGACGGGGACGCGGGCCCGAACACGGGCGGGATGGGTGCGTACGCGCCGCTGCCGTGGGCCCCGGCCGGCCTGGTGGACGAGGTCGTCGCGAAGATCATCCAGCCGGTGGCGGCCGAGCTCGCCGCCCGCGGGACCCCGTTCTCGGGGCTGCTGTACGCGGGGCTCGCGCTGACGTCGTCGGGCCCGCAGGTGATCGAGTTCAACTGCCGGTTCGGGGACCCGGAGACACAGGTGGTGCTGTCGTTGTTGCAGACGCCGCTGGCGGGTCTGCTGCGGGCCACCGCGACGGGCTCACTGGCGTCACACCCGGCGCTGGAGTGGTCGGACGGCTTCGCGGTCACGGTCGTGGTGGCGGCGGAGGGCTATCCCGGCTATGCCCGCTCGGGCGACGTGATCACCGGCGCGGAGGCGGAGGGCATCCTCCACGCGGGCACCCGCCGCCGCGAGGACGGCGCGATCGTGTCGGCGGGCGGCCGTGTCCTGTCGGTGATCGGCACGGGTGCCACCCTGGCGGCAGCGAGGGAGGAGGCGTACCGCAAGGTGTCGGCGGTGCACCTGGCCGGCTCCCACCACCGCACGGACATTGCCCGGCGAGCCGCCGAGGGCGCGATAGCACAGGTCACAAACAGTGGGGAGCGTCGGGGATGAATCGCGCTCGCCCGGAATGGCCGATCTCGGCCGCCTTTCGGGGCTACGGTGGTTAGTCGCGGAATCCTCTGGGTGCTTGCCGGAACACTCTCCTTGGGAATGGCTACGAGTTGTTCAGTCCAGAAATCGGGTGAGGCGATTCCCGATACCGGATCGGCTAGTGGATCTCGGCCGAGTAGCGAAAGCGATCCCTCGCCGAGTGGAGCCAAACCGACGGTCGACATCCCTCCGCGCCCCGCTGACCTACCGCTGAACGAGGTGGAGCCGTGTTCGCTGTTCACGCAGTCGCAGCTCGCGCAGCTCGGCATAGATCAGGAGCCCGAAGCCGGTACCTATGATGGTCAGCTGAAGGGTCCGACCTGCACGATCGAGATATCGAGCAGGGAACCGTTCTATAACTACACGGCTCAGTTGATCACTGACCGGGGCATCGACTTCTGGCTCACCGGTGAGAGGAACGTCGATGCATGGCTGGTATCGGTAGGAGACTATCCGGCGGTCGACTTCAAGACCCGCAGCGTTGACGACCAGGAGTGCATCACGACCGTTGACGTTGCCGAGGGGCAGCAACTCATGGTCGACGTCTCGCCGCTCGACGAGGTCGATTACAAGCAGCTGTGCCCGATGAGTGAGAGAGTTGCCGGAATGGCGTTGCAGACACTGCAATCGTTGAGGTGACGGATTGATGGACGGGGACTTCGGACTCAGCGACCTGTTTTCAAGGGATACCTCAACGAGGAGATGGCAGGTCAGGTCGAAAGGGCTACGAGGTGACTTCGGGGCTGGCGACACCAGTGGGAGCGTCGAGGATGCAACTAATGGGCGCCTTCGACCGCGGCGGGGGAAAGGTGCGTAAGGGCGCCACGTTGCCTGTGATGGTGGTGTTTGCCCTGGTGTTGATGACGGGTTGCGCCTCGGAAGAGCCGGGTGAAGCGCTTTCGACGGATACGCCCTCTGATGGGCCGGGTTCGGAGACTGGCGCGCCCGGGTCGTCATCGACCGGTGCAGATCCAACCGTGGAGATTCCGGCTCGTCCGGCGGACCTGTCGCTTGAGGGAGTGCAGCCCTGCAAGCTGTTCACCAAGAGCCAGCTCACTCAACTCGGCATCGACCGGGAGCCGCGAGCAGGCAGCAACGGTGGGAAGCTCGCCGGACCGACTTGTTCTTTGGACGTGGCGTCCAAGGAACCGTATTACACGTATACGGCTCAGCTTGTAACCGACATGGGCATCGACACTTGGCTTACCGGGACGCGAAACGTCGACGCGTGGCTGGTGTCGGTTGGTGACTATCCAGCAGTCGATTTCAAGACCAAAGGCGTAGATGATCAGGAGTGCATAACGACCGTTGACGTGGCCGAGGGTCAGCAACTGTTGATCGACCTCGCGCCACTTGACGAGGTCGACTACAAGCAGCTTTGCCCTATGAGCGAGAGAGGCTGCGGCAATGGCGTTGCAGACACTGCAATCGTTGAGGTGACGGATTGATGGACGAGGACTACGACCCCCGCCGGCCTGGCGGACGAGCTCGTGGCGAAGATCATCCAGCCAGTTGGGGGCGAAGGTTGACCCGGCTACGTCCGCTCGGGCGACGTGATCACCGGCCCGGAGGGTGAGGGCACCTCCATGCGGGCACTTCGCCGCCGTGGGGACGGCGCGATCGTGTCGGCGGTGCACCTGGCCGGCCCCCACCACCGCACGGACATAGCCCGGCGAGCCGCCGAGGGCGCGATAGCACAGGTCTGAGGTTCAGCCGATCAGCGGAACCTTGACCGGGGATTCTTCGTCAAAGTTCAGGGTGGCCTTACCGTGGCGTTGGTAGCCTGCGGTGAGGTATGGGCCGTCACAACCAGTGGGGAGCGTCGGGGATGCAACTGATGGGCGACTTCGGCCGCGGCATCAACGAGGCCTTCCGCCAGGTGGACGCGGTCAACCAGGGCATGTCGTCGGGCACCTTCACGGTGAACCAACACAACATCCTCGCGGCCGCCCGCATCATCGAAACCCAGGCCGACGCCCTCTTCCAGACGTGGAAGAGCGCGCGCCGCGACATGAACATCGTTCCGCCTGGTTCGGATGACGTGAGCAAGCTGATCGCTCCGGCGTGGAACGAACGCCTGGTCACGGGCGACGACTCATATTCCCGCCGAGTCAGTGACTACATCACCGGCCTCAAAAAGCTCGCCGTCCAGTTGGGTGACACCGCGAAGGCATACGGATACACCGAGGACGAGATCTCCGCCGCGTTCAAGGGAACCCGATAGTGCGCCTTCGGACCGCATTGATCACGTTCCTCGGCGTAGCAGCCATCATGCTGGCCGGTTGTACCGACACCACGGGTGGCGTCGCGACGCCCGGTGGAGAGGGCACCTCCACGAGTGAGGGTCCCGTGACCACAGGTGACCCGTCGCCGGTGGGTGGGGGCGAGCCGACGGTGGAGATCCCGCCCCGCCCGGCAGACCTGCGTCTCGACGGGGTCAAGCCGTGCGAGCTGTTCACCAAGGCACAGTTGACACAGCTCAAGATTACCGACCCGCCCACATCCAAGACGTCTGGCGGCTACTTCGTTGCGCCCGGATGTGATCTCGAGATCGCCACCCTCGAGACCTTCCGTAGCTACGAGATCCTGACAGTCACACAAGAGGGCATCGAGCCGTGGCTCACCGGTAAGCGCAATGTCGAGGCCAAGCTGAGCGAGGTGGCGGGCTACCCAGCGGCGACATATTGGCTGCTAGGCGCTGAGGGAACAAAGACGCAGGATTGCGCCACCGCTGTCGACGTGGCGGACGGTCAGCAGCTTATGGTCACCGCCGACAACGACGGAGACCGGAGCTTCACCCTCGACCAGCTGTGCCAGATGGCCGAGACCGCTGCTGGAATGGCAATGCAGACACTGCAGACGTTGAAGTGAGGGATTATGGACGGCGACAACGAACTCAGCGAACTGCGCTTCATCGGCTACTCCAACGGGGATCTCGCTGACCAGGTGGAAGGCCTCCGCAACGGAGCTGGCGCCGAAACACTGAACCACGCGGTCGGCGCTCTAGCGAGCCTCGCCATCGGGCTGGCGGACACCGACCGAACCCTGCGGAAGCAGCTCCAGGAGATCGGCGTCTCCTGGCAGGGGCAGGCGGCCGATGGCGGGACCGACGCCACCGAGAACGCCTCCATCTACGCCGGTGAGGCCACCAGTCCAGTCCGTGACTCCGCCAAGGCGGTCGAGACCCAGGGGGTCAGCTTCACCGCCACCCGCCACGGAGCGCCCGAGGCCGGCGTCCTGCGCGGCCCCACCGAGGAAAACCTCGGCGACAAGGTGTCCGGTTTCTTCGGCCACACCACCGACCACGCCAAGGACGTCCGGGCCACCAACCAGGCCCGCGACGAGGCCATCGACGCCATGAACGGCTACCAGCAGAGCAGCTCCAGCGCCCTGCAGAACTCCCAGGCCCTTCCCGTCCCGCCCGGCATGAACCTCGTCGCGCAGCCCGTGGAGCAGCAGATCGGCACCACGAACGTCCAGGGCTTCGCGCCCGGTGGCTCGTTCAACCCCACTGGTGGCGGGCCCGGCGGTGGGCCCGCCGGCGGCCCGCCGGGGCCCGGCGGTGGTGGCGGTGGTGGTGGCGGCCTGCCGACCGGGCCTGGACCCACTACCGGCATCGGACCTGGTGGCACGGGTGGGCCGCTGCCCACGATCCCGGGCGCCGGCCCGGGCGGTGGCCTGCGCGCGCCGCTCAACCCCATCGTGATGGCTGAGGCCGCCGCGCTCATGGGGGCTGGCGGCGCGGGTGGCGCGGGCGCCGGCGCGCAGGGCGAGCGCACGGTCCGCGGCGGTGGCTCGGGCGGTGGCGCGGGCGCGAAGGCGCTCGGCAAGGGCGCGACGCCACTCGGTGCGGCACCCGACGAGGAGGCCCGCGCGGCCCGCAACGCCGAGCGGTACGGCGCGCGGACCGGCCGGCCGGGCTCGTCGATCATGCAGCCGGCCGCCGCGGGTGGTCGGCGTGACGGTGAGGACGACCAGGAGCACGTGCGCCGCTTCGGCATCGACTCCGGGGATGTCTTCGAGGACGAGCGGGTCGTCGCGCCCGAGTCCATCGGCGACGAAGAGGACGACCGTCCTTGACCGTTCGCGAGACCGTCGTTCTCTCCACCCTCGAGTTCGACGTGTTGTGGGAGCTCGAGCGGTTGCCGCGCAAGCACGAAGCCCTCGGCGTGCCCAGCCCGGGCAAGACTCACACCGAGCGCGCCAAGCTCGTCGCCGAGGCGCTCGGCGGGCTCAAGGAACGCGGGCTCTCCGACGGCCAGCGCGCGACCCCCGAGCTCGCCGACCAGCTGAGCCTGCTGGCCCACCCGCAGGTCAGCCTCGACACCTGGATCTGGACCGACCACCGGATCACCTCGCTCGCCGTGCTGTCCGGCGGCGACGCGCTGCTCGCCGCCATCGACGGGCAGGAGGTCTGGCTCATCCCCGCCCGCGAGACCGGACTCGCCGAGGCCGCCGTCTCCGTCGCCGGCGAGATGCCGGCCGGGCCGGGCTGGTCGATCAGCGTGCCGACCGACGCGCTCATGGCCGCCGACAAGGCCGCCAAGGGCGACAAGCGCGAGCTCGCCGCCGCCCTCATGCGCAAGGGCATCGCCGGCGGGGACGCCAAGACGCTCGCCGACATGGTCGGCGGCATGAGCCTGCGCGGCCAGTTCGGCGCCTCCCGCCTGCAGCGCGACCAGCGCATGGTCCGCGCCGACCGCGTCGTCGCCTTCCACGACACCGACCGTGGCCGGTACGTCTACCTCTCGAAACCCAACGCCGACGGCCGGATGTGGAGCACGATCACGCCGGCCGACAACCAACGGCTCGCGATGTGCGTCGAGGAGCTGCTGGACGAGATCTGACGGGACCCCGGGTCATGAGGTGAACCGGGAACCGCGGACCGTGGGGGGCCGTCCTATCCAGGGCGCGAAGGGGTGGAGATGGCGAAGTACAACATCGAGGCGATCAACGCCTGCGTGCAGAAGGCGCAGGACTACAAGCCGAAGTTCGGTGAGGTCGCGGACACCTTCGCCGGGGCCACCTCGGCGCCCGCCGCCTACGGCACGCTGCCCAGCTCCGCCGGGCTCGCCGGCGCGGTCGACGCGCTCAACAGCATGCTCAACACCGAGTTCACCGCCGCCGAGGGCCGGCTGGACGGCGTGGCCCGCTCGCTCGACGCCGTCTCCCAGACCGTCGACGACACCGACCAGGCCCACGCAGACGCGATGACCCAGCAAGTCTGAGGGAGGACGACACCGTGACTGCGGCTGAGGACCTGGCCGCCTACGCGGGTGGTGACGCCGTCACGGCCGCCGCCGCCAAGGTAGCCAACGCGGACAGCGGCGCGATCACCGAAGCGGCCACCCGGTTGTCCGACGCCGCGGAGAACGGCGGCACCTACGCGAGCGAGGTAGCCAAGGGCGTCACCGCGCTCGATGCCGCCTGGGAGGGCAGCTCCGCCGACGCGTTCGTCGCCTACATGGGCAAGTTCGGCAAGGCCGGCACCGACATCGGCACCGCGATGAGCGACGCGTCCACCGCGCTCGGCGACGTCGCCGAGGCGATCGACGAGGCCAAGCAGTTCATCTCCACCCGCTGCGACCAGGCCCTGCGCGAGATCCGCTCCTGGCTCAACGCCAACCCGCAGGCCACGCAGGCCCAGCTCGACGAGCACACCCAGGGCATCTGCGCCGGGGTCGCCGGCGACATCGACAGCCACCTGCAGGGCACCGAGCAGGCGCTGGCCGCCGCACTCGGCAAGGTCAACGGCGCCAAGACGCCCGCCTCCACGTTCTCCGCGCTCCCCGAACCCGACAGCCAGGCGTTCACCCCGCACACCGGCGAGTCCATCCAGTGGACCCCGACCCCCGAGCAGCAGACCGACCCGGCCGGCGCGAACCAGCCCGGGCAGAACCCCAGCCACGCCACCGGCAACGGATCCGGCGGGTCCGGCGGGTCAAGCGGATCGGGTGGGTCCGGTGGCGGCGGGTCGAGCGACGGCGGTGGCGGCGGTGGCGGCACCAGTGGTGGTGGCGGCGGGGGCGGCCCGATGAGCGGTGGCCCGCCCGCGGGCGGCCCGCCTCCGGGCAACGTGCAGGAGTGGATCCGCCAGGCCATCGAGGAACTGCGCAAGCAGGGCATCAACGTCACCGAGGCCGACGCCCAGCGCATCTGGCAGATCATCCAGCACGAGTCCGGCGGCGACCCGCACGCGATCAACAACTGGGACTCCAACGCGGCCAAGGGCACGCCGTCGAAGGGCCTCATGCAGACCATCGACCCGACGTTCAACTCCTACCAGCTGCCCGGCCACGGCGACATCTGGAACCCGGTCGACAACATCTGCGCGGGCGTGAACTACGCGGTCTCCCGCTACGGCTCGCTCGCCAACGTGCCCGGCATCAAGGCCACCGAGGGCGGCGGCGGATACGTCGGTTACTGATAGTCCGCTACGAGATTATCTATTAGCGGACCTATCCGGCGTATCCTGCTGCCATGACTACGACCGGGCCCGACCTCAGCGTCGGTGCGGCCGCGCAAGCCGATCTGGCGTTCCTGCTCGAGCACGCCGGCCACGTGCTGACGACCGAGCTGACCGCACGGCTCGCCGAGGTGGGCGTCTCCCAGCGCGGCTACTGCGTGCTGTCCAAGGCGGTCGCCGGCGACCGCACCCAGATCCAGCTCGCTGAGCTGTGCCAGATGGACAAGACCACGATGGTCATCACGCTCGACGCCCTCGAGAAGGGCGGTCTGGTCGAGCGGACACCGTCCCCGACCGACCGGCGCGCGCGGCTCGTCGGGCTCACCGACAAGGGGCTCGAGACGCAGGTCAAGGCCAAGCGGATCGTCGTCGGCGTGTACCGCGACGTGCTCGGGTCGCTGCCCGAGGACGAACGGCACGGCCTGGTCAACGGCCTGATCCGGCTCGTCGGCGACCGGCTCAGCACGCCCGTGGAGTGCGAGCGCCAGCCGCGGAGACGACGTAAGTAGATAATCCCGTTGTATCTAATCTCATAGTAGATCGTCTACTACAAAACTATCTGTTAGCGTCGTTCCTGGGCACGCGAGTCCAGGAGGCGACCTCATGTCCGAGACAGCCGAGACGGCGCAGACGGTCGAGACGGCCGACACGGCGCAGACGGTCGAGACGGCGCAGCCGAGCGTGACAGGCGGCGCCGGCCGGGAGAGCCGGCATCCCGCGCGACTCCCGCTGGTTCGCACTCCTCGTGCTGTGCGCGGGAATGCTGATGATCATCCTCGACGGCACGATCGTGAACGTGGCGCTGCCGGTCATCCAGGCCGACCTCGAGTTCTCCCAGTCCGGCCTGGCGTGGGTGGTGAACGCCTACCTGATCCCGTTCGGCGGCCTGCTGCTGCTCGCCGGCCGCGCGGGCGACCTGATCGGCCGGCGGCGGATGTTCGTCGCCGGGCTGGTCGTGTTCACGCTGGCCTCGCTGCTCTGCGGGCTCGCCGGCAGCCAGGAGCTGCTGATCGCCGCACGGTTCGTGCAGGGTGCGGGCGGTGCGATGGCGGCCGCGGTCATCCTCGGCATGATCGTCACGATGTTCCCCGGCAAGGGCGAGCAGTCGCGCGCCATCGGCGTGTTCAGCTTCGTCGCGGCGGCCGGCGGCTCGATCGGCCTGCTCGCCGGCGGCGTGCTCACCCAGTCGATCAGCTGGCACTGGGTGTTCTTCGTCAACGTGCCCATCGGGCTCGCCGCCGTCCTGCTGGCGATCCGGGTCGTGCCGGCCGAGCGGGGCATCGGGCTGCGGGCCGGCGCGGACGTGCTCGGTGCGCTCCTCGGCACGGCCGGACTCATGCTCGGCGTCTACACGATCGTCAAGGCGGCCGACCACGGCTGGCTCTCCGTGCACACGCTCGCGGTCGGCGCGGCCTCGACCGGGCTGCTCGTCGCGTTCGTCGTGCGCCAGGCGCGGATCGCGAACCCGTTGCTGCCGCTGCGGATCTTCGCCTCGCGGTCGGTCACCGGCGCGAACCTGGTGCAGGTGCTGATGATCGCCGGCATGTTCAGCATGTTCTTCCTCGGCGCGCTCTACCTGCAGAAGGTCCTCGGCTACGACCCGCTGCGCATCGGGCTCGCCTTCCTGCCGGTGGCGGTGGGCATCGGGGCGCTGTCGCTCGGCGCGTCGGCCCGGGTCAACGCGCGGTTCGGCGAGCGGACCGTGCTCGTCGCCGCGCTGCTGCTCGTGCTCGCCGGGCTCGCGCTCCTGACGCGGGCGCCGGTCGCGGGCAGCTACCTCACCGACCTGCTGCCGTCGATGGTGCTGGTGGGTGTCGGCGCCGGGCTCGGCTTCCCGGCGCTGATGACGCTCGCGATGTCGGGCGCCACCGACGAGGACTCCGGGCTCGCCTCCGGTCTGGTCAACACCACCCAGCAGGTCGGTGGCGCGCTCGGGCTTGCCGTGCTGGCAACGCTGTCCACCGCGCGTACCAACGGTTTACTGGCCGCGGGCACGCCGCCGGTGGAAGCGCTGACCAGCGGCTACCGGCTGGCGTTCGGGGTGGCGGCGGGCCTCGTCGCCGCGGCGGTCGTGCTCGCCGTGGTCGTGCTGCGCCGGCCGCACCCGGCGCCGCAACCGGCGGTCAGGCCGAGGGCCGAGCCGGCGAGGGTGTGCGTCGAAGCCTCGTGACAGGCTGACCGCATGCGTCTGCTGAAGGTCGCCGAGCGCGCGTCGATCCCGCCCTTCCACGTGATGGACGTGCTGTCCGCCGCGAACGCCCGGCAGCGGGCGAAGGGGGACATGGTGTCGCTGGCCGCCGGGCAGCCGTCGGCCCCGGCACCCGCGCCGGTGCTGGCCGCGGCGGCCGCGGCACTGACCGGAAAGCCGCTGGGCTACACCGAACAGCTCGGCATCCCCGAATTGCGCGAGGCGATCGCCGCCCACTACGAGAGCCGCTACGCGCTGGCGGTCGAGCCGACCGACGTGGTCGTGACGACCGGCTCGTCGGGCGGCTTCCTGCTGAGCTTCCTGGCCGCCTTCGACACCGGCGACCGGGTGGCGCTCGCCCGGCCCGGCTACCCGGCGTACCGCAACATCCTCACCGCGCTGGGCTGCGAGGTCGTCGAGCTGCCGTGCGGCCCGGACACCGGCTTCCAGCCGACCGTCGAGATGCTCGACGGCGCGGGCCCCCTCGACGGGCTGATCGTGGCGAGCCCGGCCAACCCCACCGGCTCGATGCTGCCGCCGGGCGAGCTCGCGGCGATCGCCGGCTGGTGTGCCGAGCGCGGCGTGCAGCTGGTCAGTGACGAGATCTACCACGGGATCCACTACGGCAGCACGGATCCGGCGTCGGCGTGGCAGTTCTCCCGCGAGGCCGTCGTGGTCAACTCGTTCTCGAAGTACTTCGCGATGACCGGCTGGCGGCTGGGCTGGCTGCTGGTGCCCGAGCGGCTGCACCGCGCGGTCGACTGCCTGACCGGCAACTTCACCATCTGCCCGCCGGCCATCGCCCAGCACGCCGCGGTGGCCGCCTTCGCCTACGACGAGCTCGACGCGTACGTGGCGACCTACCGGCACAACCGCGACCGGCTCGTCGAGGGCCTGCGCGGGCTGGGCATCGACAGGCTCGCCCCGGTGGACGGCGCGTTCTACGTCTACGCCGACATCGCCCACCTCACCGGCGACTCGATGGCCTTCTGCCAGCGGCTGCTCGCCGACACCGGATTGGCGATCGTGCCGGGCATCGACTTCGACCCGGCGCAGGGCCACCACTTCGTACGCATGTCGTTCGCCGGCCCGCCCGCGGACATCCCCGAAGCGCTGCGCCGCCTCGGCACCTGGCTCGAACCCTGAGGGGAGAACCCCGATGTGCGGGGTCGGCCGTTCTGGTTGACTGGCAAGGAACCGCCGATGAGCGCCATTCGTTCACCCGGCGAGGCCACACGGCCACCTCGGGAGGGGACCTCGATGCTGTTGAAGATCATCGGCGCGATCGTCGTCATCTGGCTCGCGTTCGCGGTGCTCGGCTTCGTCTTCAAGGCGGTGCTCACGCTCGTGGTCGTCGGCGCCGTGGTCGCCCTCGTCGGCGGTGTCGGCTACGCCCTGGTCAAGGGCGGCTCCAACCGCAAGCAGATCCGCTAGGAGCCCAGCTTCGCGATCCGGTCGAGCACGTCGGCCACGTCGGCCGGCGAGATGTCGCGATGCGTGGTGAAGCGGATCTTGCCCGACTCGGGCACGGCGGCCCGGACGCCGGCCTGCGCCAGCGAGCTGATCATCAACCCGACGTCCGGCGCGGACGCCAGCACGATGTTGGTCTCCGGGCGGTTGACCTCCCAGCCGAGGCCAGCCAACCCGGACGCCAACGTCGTGGCGTTCGCGTGATCCGCCGCCAGGGCCGGGATCCGCTCCAGCGCGACCAGCCCGGCCGCCGCCAGCACCCCGCCCTGCCGCACGCCGCCGCCGAGCATCTTGCGTATCCGGCGCGCTTCCTGGACGAACGCCGCCGAGCCCGCGACCACCGAGCCGACCGGCGCGCCGAGGCCCTTCGACAGGCACACCTGGACCGTGTCGACGCCGACCGTGAGTGCCGCCGGGGGCACCTCGAGCGCCACCGCCGCGTTCCACAGGCGCGCGCCGTCCAGGTGCACCCGCAGGCCCACGTCCTTCGCGGTGGCGACCAGCTTCGCGTGCTCGTCCGGCGGCGTGACCACCCCGCCGGCCGCGTTGTGCGTGTTCTCCAGGCACAGCAACGTGGTCCGCAGCGACCAGTACGGCCCGACGCTGGCGCCCGCGGCCCGCACCGCCTCCGCCGGAATCCGTCCCGGCCGGCCGTTCCACTCGATCGGCTCCGGCATGCCGCCCGACAGCCACGTGCCCGCACCGAGCTCGTTGTCCAGCACGTGCGCGCCGCGCGAGGCGAGGTACCGGTCGCCCCGGCGGAGCTGGACCGTCAGCGCTATGACGTTGCCCATCGAGCCGGTCGGCACCCAGAGTGCGGCTTCGACACCTAACATTTCGGCGACTCTTTCTTCGAGCCGCTGCATGGTCGGATCCCCGTCGAGCACGTCGTCGCCCACGTCCGCGCTGGACATGGCGATGCGCATCGCCTCGTCCGGTTTGGTGACCGTGTCCGATCGAAGATCGATCTGTTTCATGTATGTCACGATCCGATCACACCACATGGCGGAGGAGGCATCCCGGCGGGCACCTCACGCGTCTTAGGGGGTGGCGTGAATCTCAACTGACGGTCCATGCAACCGTGGGGCCCGCAAGTTCCGTCCCCAGTGTGCAGACGACGAGCGGAGAGAGTCCGCGTGGAAGAGCGCGACGAGCAGGCGTTCGCGGAGTACTTCGTGGCGCGGCGTGATGCCGTGCGACGTTCCGCGTACCTGCTCTGCGGCGACTGGCACCGCGCGGATGACCTCGCCCAGACCGCGTTCGTCGCGTTGCACCGGAGATGGCGCAAGATCCGGGACCACGGGGCCCTGGACGCCTACGTCCGACGGACGCTGGTGCGCGCGGTGATCGACGAGTCCCGGCGCCCCTGGCGGCGGGAACGGTTCGTCGACGAGCTGCCCGAGGTGGCCCACCCGGACGGCGAGATCGGCAACACGGTCGCCACCAGGGCGGCGCTGCTCGACGGGCTGCGGCGGGTGCCACCCCGGCAACGGGCGGTGCTCGTGCTGCGGTTCCTCGAGGGACTGGACGTCGCGGCCACGGCCGAGGCGCTCAAGTGCTCGGAGGGCACCGTGAAGAGCCAGACGGCCCGCGGACTGACCGCGTTGCGGGAAGCGCTCGGGGACACGGCCGACGACCTCAAGTCGGCGATGTAGGCAGCGAGAACGGAGGAGGTGGATGTCGATGGACGAGCGCAAGTTGGCTGAACTGCTGCGAGATGTGGTCGCCGACACGCCGCCTCCGACCTTCGACGAAGGCGACATCAGCCGCGAGTCCGAGCGGCAGCGCATCCGGCGGCGGAACGGGATTCTCACAAGTTCCGCCTTTGGTGTGGTGCTTTTGGCGAGCGTTACGGCGCTCGGCATGGCATTGTGGACAGGGCCCCACTCGGCCGAACAGACGAACGCAGGGGAAGCGGCCGCTGCAAGCGGTAACACAAACGCTGCTCCGTACGAGTTACCTCAAGAGGACAGTGCTGGTGCTCCGAAAGCGGAGCGTGAGGACGTCCCCAAAAACGCCCCCTCGGAGTCGCGGAAGCAGGGCCGCCCTTCGAGTGGGGACGCCGGGTCTTCGGACCCTGGCAGCACCCCTAGCGGGTGCGAAAAGGCGGACCGGGAGCTCGCTGCTGCCCTCGCGGGCGAGCTCCCGGCCGCCGCAAACGTCTCCACCGCCGACGCGCTGTCGGTTGAGCTGGTGTGTCCCCAGGGTTCGGTCGGCGCCATGTACCGCGTCGTCGACAGCGGCCAGTCCGGGTCGGTCTCGGCCGTGGTCATACCCGCCGACGCCACACCACCCGAATGGAGCAACGTGCCGATCGGCACTCAGCGTGGCCAGGCCAACATGGCCGACGGCCGCATGGTGGTGGTGCTGAGCGAGCCACGCATGGATGGCGAGCTCGCGCCGTTCGGCAACGACGTGCAACAGGTTGCCAACGAGGTCGCCCGGAGTCTCTGACCCGGGCAGCGACCTGGCACGATCTGTCCGGAGATGACGGCTGCCAGCACACCCAAGGGCGAGCGCCGCCGCCAGGCCCTGGTCGAGGCCGCGGCGGAGCTCCTGGTCGAGGGCGGGTTCGACGCGATCCGCCACCGTGCGGTCGCGGAGCGGGCCGGGCTGCCGCTCTCGTCCACGACCTACTACTTCGACTCGCTCGACGAGCTCGTGGCCGGGGCCGTCGAGCACCACGGCCGCGGCGAGCTGGTCCGCGGGCGCGCCCTGCTCGCCGCCCTGCCGGCCCGGCCGCGCGGCGTCGGGTCGGTGATCGATCTGGTGCTCGACCAGCTGCTCGGCCCGTCGGCCGGGGACCGGGACGCCGAGCTCGTGCTGCTGCGCTACGAGCGTCTCGTCGCCACGTTCCGCCGGCCCTACCTGCGCCCGCTGATGCACACGCTCGGCGCCGAGCTGCGGGGCCTGCTGCGCCAGGTGCTCGACCGGTCCGGCATCGAGGTGGACGAGCGCCGGGTCGAACACCTCATCGCGCTGGTCGACGGCGCCGTGGTGAACGCGCTGATCGAGATCGACCCGGATCCCCGCGCCGCCGCGCGGCACATGCTGCGCGAGTTCCTCGCTCCCTGATCCCGGCAAACCTCGTCGCAACCAAGTCGGGCGGGGGTGCGTAAGCAGAGACGTGTTGGGAGGGAGCGTCGATGCGTACGCCTGACGAGAACCGGTTCCGGGAGTTCGCCCGGGAGCACGCGGGTGCCTTGCGGCGCAGCGCGTTCCTGCTGTGCGGCGACTGGCACACCGCCGACGACCTCGTGCAGACGATGCTGATCAAACTGCACGGCGCGTGGCCGCGGATCAGCCGCCGGCACAAGCCGGTCAGCTATGCCCGCAAGGTGCTGCTCCGCTGCTGGCTCGACGAACGCCGGCGGCCGTGGCGGCGCGTCGAGCGACGGGACGGGGAGCTGCCCGACGGTGCCGACCCCGCCCAGGGGCCGGCCGCGCGCCACGACGCCGCGGGCCTGCGGGCCGAGCTGTTCGGCCTGCTCGGCGCGCTCCCACCGCGCCAGCGCGCGGTGCTCGTCCTGCGGTACTTCGAGGCGCTCACCGTCACCGAGACCGCGGCCGCGCTCGGCTGTTCCGAGGGCACCGTCAAGAGCCAGGCATCGCGCGGGCTCGCCGTCCTGCGCGCCCGCGTGGAGAGCACTGTGAGGGAGACGTCGTGATCGAGAAGCAGCTCGAGGAAAGCATGCACTCCGCGCTCGCCGGCGAGCCGCCGCTCGGGTTCGACCCCGACGAGGTGGTCGACCGCGCGGCCCGCCGGCAGCGGCAGCGGCGCTCGGCGTTCGCCACCGCGGGCGTGGCCGGCGGGGTGCTGGTCCTCGCGGTCACGACCGTGCTCGCGACCAGCAGCCGCGAGCAGGGCACCGGGATCGGTACGCCGCCCACCTCGACCACCACGACCACCCGCGGCACCGGCGTGTGCCAGGGCGTCGCGCCCGGCCACATCCCGCCGTCCGGCTTCCCCGGCTCGGCCGCGGCCCTCGCCCGGATCGACGAGGCCGCGCCCGGCGTCCTCACCACCCACCTCGGCCTCGCCGCCGCGCATGCCGACGAGATGGCCGTCTACGACTGCCCGCCCAACATCAGCGGCGGCTTCACGGTCGCCGGCACCCCGGGCGTCGTACTCGCCATGACCCATGCGCGGCCCGAGCTCGACTTCGAGCACGACCAGCTCACCGACGCCGACGCCTTCCGCCTCCTGCGCGACACCCCGCAGCCGGACGGCGGGTCGATCCGGGTCTACGTGGACGCCGCCGACGAGTCGGGCGCGCTGATCGTCGCGCGCTACGGCGCCGATGGGATGAACACCGAGGTGTCCGTGCCCCGGCGCGGCCAGTTCGCCGAGCAGGACCTCGTCGCGCTGGTGAGCGACCCGGGGCTGCGCTTTCCGCTACCTCGGTAAGCTGGGCAGACGTGAAGCCGCGCATCGCCAACGTCCTCGCCGACCGCTACGCCTCCGCCGAGCTCGTCGAGCTGTGGTCCGCGGCGCACAAGATCAAGCTCGAACGGCGGCTGTGGCTCGCGGTCCTGCGGGCGCAGGCCGCGCTCGGCGTCCCGGTCGGCGAGTCGGTGATCGCCGACTACGAGCGGGTCCTCGACCAGGTGGACCTCACCTCGATCGCCGCGCGCGAGCGGGTCACCCTGCACGACGTCAAGGCACGGATCGAGGAGTTCAGCGCGCTCGCCGGGCACGAGCAGATCCACCAGGGCATGACCTCGCGCGACCTCACCGAGAACGTCGAGCAGCTGCAGATCCGCGACTCGCTGGTGCTGATGCGCGGCCGCGTCGTGGCCGTCCTGGCCCGGCTCGGGGCGCTGGCGGCCGAGCACAGCGACCTCGTGCTGGCCGGCCGCTCGCACAACGTCGCCGCGCAGGCCACCACGCTCGGCAAGCGGTTCGCCTCCGCCGCGGAGGAGCTGCTCGTCGCGTTCGGCCGGCTCGAGGACCTCATCGGGCGCTACCCGCTGCGCGGCATCCAGGGCCCCGTCGGTACCGGGCAGGACATGCTCGACCTGTTCGACGGCGACGTGTCCAAGCTGGACGAGCTGCAGCAGCAGGTCGCGCGGCACCTGGGCTTTTCGACGGTGTTCGACTCCGTCGGCCAGGTCTACCCGCGCTCGCTGGACTACGACGTGGTCACCACGCTCGTCCAGCTGGCCGCGGCCCCGTCGTCGCTCGCGAAGACGATCCGGCTGATGGTCGGCCACGAGCTCGCGACGGAGGGCTTCCGCGCGGGCCAGGTCGGCTCGTCGGCCATGCCGCACAAGATGAACACCCGCTCCAGCGAGCGGGTCAACGGGTTCGCGGTGATCCTGCGCGGGTACGCGTCGATGACCGGCGAGCTGGCCGGCGACCAGTGGAACGAGGGCGACGTGTCGTGCTCGGTGGTGCGCCGGGTGGCGCTGCCGGACGCGTTCTTCGCGCTCGACGGCCTGCTCGAGACGTTCCTGACCGTGCTCGACGGGTTCGGCGCGTACCCGGCGGTGATCGCCCGCGAGCTCGACCGGTACCTGCCGTTCCTCGCGACCACGAAGGTCCTGATGGCGCTCCTGCGCGCGGGGGTGGGCCGGGAGACCGCGCACGAGGCGATCAAGGAGCACGCGGTCGCCGTCGCGCTCGCGATGCGCGAGCGGGGCCAGGAGCGCAACGACCTGCTCGACCGGCTCGCCGCCGACCCGCGGATCCCCCTCGACCGGGCGGCGCTCGACGAGCTGCTCGCCGACCGGCTGTCGTTCACCGGCGTGGCCGGCGCGCAGGTCGGGTCGGTGGTCAAGCGGGTCGGCGAGGTCGTCGGCCGGTTCGGGGACGCGGCGAAGTACTCGCCCGCGGCGATCCTGTAGCTCCGGCTACCGTGGCCCGATGCCGACCGTGTCCGCGTTGTACCGCTACCCGGTCAAGGGCTGCGCCGGGGTGCCCGCGCGGCGCCTCGACGTGGTCGCGACCGGGCCGGTGCACGACCGCGCGTTCATGTTCGTCGCGGCGGACGGCAGGTTCCGCAGCCAGCGCGAGGTGCCACGGCTCGCGGTGATCCGGCCGGACGTGCGGCACGGGGGCGCGAAGCTCGTGCTCGCCGCGCCCGGTCACCCGGACGTGACCGTCGACGTCCGGACCGAGGGCCCGCGGCGGCCGGTCGGCGTGCACGAGTGGCGCGGCGTCGCGGTCGACCAGGGCGACGACGCGGCGGGGTGGGGCAGTGCCGTGCTCGGCGAGCCCGTGCGGCTGGTGCGCGTGCCGCCGGACCACGAGCGCCGGGTGGACGAGCACCACGGCCCGATCGCCTTCGCCGACTCGACGCCGCTGCACCTGACCTCGCTGTCCTCTTTGGACGATCTCAATGCGCGGATCCTGGAGCGCGGGGCCGACCCCGTGCCGATGGCCCGCTTCCGGCCGAACATCGTGGTGACCGGTCTGGCGGCGCCGTTCGCGGAGGACGACCTGCGCGTGATCGGGATCGGCGGCACGCGGCTGCGCTGGGTGAAGCCGGACATCCGCTGCCAGGTCACGATGGTCGACCAGGACACCGGCGAGAAGGCCGGCCCCGAACCGATCCGCACGCTCTCGACGTTCCGCCGCGACCCGGACGGCGGCGTCAGCTTCGGCATCAAGCTGGCCGTGGACCAGGAGGGCGAACTAGCGGTGGGCGACCCCCTGGCCATCCAGCTGTCCACAACCCCGCCAGTTGTCCACAGGAACCCCTGACCAGCTCTTTTAGTCAGGGGTAGCCGGTAGACTGGCGTCTGAGGGGTGCCCCCGGAGAGGGTGGGGGCCGCCATTCACGGGGCGGTATTCGTGGGGGCTGGGGGAACGGTCGCTCTGGTTGTGGGTGGGGGTTCTTGTGTTCTGCGGCGCGCGGGTGCGCGGGGGTCGTGCTCGCGGGGGTGATGGGAGCGCGGCGGACGGAGACTATGGCGCCCCGCTCGGCCAGACTGGGGCGATGAGCTACGACTGGATCTCGTTCACGACCGACTACGGCATCGGTGACGGGTTCGTCGCGGCCTGCGAGGGGGTCATCGCGCGCGTTGCGCCCGCGCCGCGCGTGCTGCACGTCAGCCACACCGTCCCCCCGCAGGACGTGCGGCGCGGCAGCGCCATCCTCGCCCAGGCGGTGCCCTACCTGCCCGCCGCCGTGCACCTCGCGGTCGTCGACCCCGGGGTGGGGACCGACCGGCGCGGGCTCGTCCTCGTCACCGGGGAGGGGCTGCTCGTCGGGCCCGACAACGGGTTGCTCGTGCCCGCCGCGGAGGCGCTCGGCGGGGTGCGCGCCGCCTACGAGCTCACCGACCCGGCCTACCGCCTCTCGCGGGTCTCGGTCACCTTTCACGGCCGCGACATCTTCGCCCCCGCCGCCGCGCACCTCGCCGCCGGCATCGCGCCGGAGAACTTCGGCGCGGCGGTCGACGTCGGCACGCTCGTCCGGATGCCGGAGCCGGAAACCGTGGTGGAACACGGAAAGCTGACCACCGAGATCCTCGCCGTGGACAGCTTCGGCAACATCCAGCTCGCCGCCACCGGGGCCGACCTCGACGCCGCCGGCGCCACCCCCGGCACCTCCGCGTACGCGCACCTCGGCGGCCGGTCGGTCACCGCGAGCGTGGGCCGCACGTTCCAGGACGCCTCGCAGGAGACGCTGCTCGTCTACGTCGACTCCGCCGGCCGGGTCGCTCTCGCGGTCGACCGCGGGTCGGCCGCCCTCGAGTTCAGCGCACTGCCCGGGGAGCAGGTGTTGCTCCTCTTCGCCCGGCCGGAGAGCCGGCACGGATAGCCACCCGAACAGCCACCCCGAACAGCCGGGCAGCACCGCCAGGCGGGGCAGCCGGGCAGGCCGACCGGACAAGGCGACCGGATAGGGCAGCCGGGCAGGGCGACCGGGCAGGACCGCCGGGCGGGGCCGTTGGCAGGGCGACCGGGCAGGACCGCCGGGCGGGGCCGTTGGCAGGGCGACCGGGCAGGACCGCCGGGCGGGGCCGTTGGGCAGGGCGACCGGGCAGGACCGCCGGGCGGGGCCATTGGGCAGGCAGCCGGACAAGGCAGCTGGGCAGGGCGACCAGGCAGGGCGGCCGGACAGGGCGACCAGACAAGGCGACCGGGCTGGGCAGTCGGGCAGGACCGCCGAACAGGCAGTCGGGCGGGGCCGTTGGGCAGGCAGCCGGACAGGGCGACCGGATAGGGGCAGCCGGACAGGGGCAGCCGGACGAGGCGAGCCGGACAAGGCGACCGGACAAGGCGACCGGGCTGGGCAGCCGGGCAGCACCGCCGGACAGGCGGTCGGGCTGGGCGGTCGGACTGGGCAGTCGGGCAGGACCGCCGGACATGCAGTCGGGAAGGGCCGCCGGGCAGAGGTTCGCCGGACTGGTGCCGGCATGTCACCTCGGTGTCAGGTCGCGGTCACGCGCGGCTGGCCTCATGGCAGCGTGACCGCACAACTGCTGGTGTCACTGTCGGGGATCAACGTCCGCACGCTGGACCGTGGCGCGGAGCTGAGCGCGGAGCTCGCCGCCCGTGGCGTGCCGCTCTCCCTGCTGCTCGCGCCGCGCGTGGCCGGGGCCGACCAGCCGGCCGACGTGCTCGGCTGGGTCGGACGGCGCCGGGCCGCGGGCGACGCGCTGCTGCAGCACGGCTACGACCACGCCACCGGGCCGGGCCCGCTGCGCCGCCGGCGGCCCGAGTTCGCCGCGCTGCCCGCGCACGAGGCCGGCCTGCGGCTCACCGCCGCGGGCACCGCGATGGAGCGGCTCGGCCTGCGCCCGGACGGCTTCGTGCCGCCGCGCTGGCTCGCGTCGCCGGGCACGGTCGCCGCCTTGCGGCGCGCGGGCTTCGCGTTGTGTGCGGACCTGCTGGGCGTGCGCGACCTGCGTGCCGGGACCGTCCACAAGGGACGGGTGCAGGGCTTCGGGTTCGGCGCGCGGACCGAGCCGTGGTGGTGCTTCGCGCTGGTGATGGGCGCGGCGCGGATCGCCCGGCGTGGCGGCCTGGTCCGCCTCGCGGTGGGGACCGCCGACCTCGTCCGGCCCGGGCCGCGGCAGGCGCTGCTGGACGCCGTGGACATCGCGCTGCACCACGGCGCCCGCGCCGTCACCTACCCCGACCTGCTCAGAGCTCGGCCGGCTCGCGCGGCGTGAGGACGCGGACCTCGCCGCCCTCGGGCGCCATCCGGGAGAACCAGCCGTAGGTCAGCTGCCGGCCCGTGTCGTTGAGCAGCGCCTCGTGGATCGGCACGGCGACGCGTGGCCCGACCGCGCGCAGGAAGTCGACCGCCTCGCCGGTCTTCAGCCACGGCGCCGCCGTGGGCAGGCCCAGCACGTCGACCTCCTGCTCGGGTACGTGCAGCGAGTCGCCGGGGTGGTAGAAGGCGCCGTCGTCGACGACGTAGCCGGTGTTGGGCGGCATCGGGACGCTGGGGTGGATGACCGCGTGCTCGCCGCCGACCACCGCGACCGTCGCGCCGCCGAGCGGCAGCGAGTCGCCGGGGGCCACCTGCCGCGCGGTCAGGCCGAGCCTCGCGGCCTCCTGCGCGGAGCCGGGGTCGACGACCAGCGTGGCCCGCGGGTTGGCCTCGACGAGCGCGGGCAGCCGCTCCGTGTCGAGGTGATCGACATGCTGGTGGGTGATCAGGACGGCGTCGAGGTCGCGGACGGACTCGAAGCCCGGGGAGAACGCGCCGGGGTCGAACAGCAGCCGCGCCGAGCCGGTCTCGACCAGCACGCAGGAATGGCCGAAGTGAGTGATCCGCACGCTCGTCACGCTAGTCGCGTCCGTCACTACCGGCGAGTAGCCTGACGGGCGAAGCCCGACGAGGGAGGTCCGCATGACCAGCGTCAAGGCCGAGCCCACGACCACCGGCGAGCCGGCCGCGCGCGAGACGTTCGACTCGCTCGACCCGGCGACCGACGAGGTCGTCGGCACCCATCCCGTGCATACGGCCGACGACGTCGCCACGGCCGTCGAGCGCGCGCGGGCCGCGTCGCGGTGGTGGGCGGGCCTCGGGTTCGCCGGCCGGGAGGAACGGCTGCAGCGCTGGAAGGGCGTGCTGACCCGGCGGGCCGCGCAGCTGGCGGAGCTCGTGCACGCGGAGACGGGCAAGCCGCACCCCGACGCGATGCTGGAGATCGTGCTGGCCGTCGACCACACGGCGTGGGCGGCGAAGCACGCGCGCAAGGTGCTCGGCCCGAAGCGGCGGGCGGCGGGCCTGCTGATGGCGAACCAGGCGGCGACCGTCGAGTACCAGCCGCTCGGCGTCGTGGGGGTGATCGGGCCGTGGAACTACCCGGTGTTCACGCCCATGGGCTCCATCGCGTACGCGCTCGCGGCCGGCAACGCGGTCGTGTTCAAACCGTCCGAGTACACGCCGGGGGTCGGCAAGTGGCTGGCGGACGCGTTCGCCGAGGCCGTGCCCGAGCACCCGGTCTTCCAGGTGGTGACCGGGTTCGGCGAGACGGGCGCGGCGCTGTGCCGGGCGGGCGTGGACAAGCTCGCGTTCACCGGCTCGCCGGGAACCGGCAAGAAGATCATGGCCACGTGCGCGGAGACGCTGACGCCGGTGCTGATCGAGGCGGGCGGCAAGGACGCGCTGCTGGTCGACTCGGACGCGGACGTCGCGGCGGCGGCCGACGCGGCGGTGTGGGGCGGCATGTCCAACGCCGGCCAGACGTGTGTCGGCGTCGAGCGGGTGTACGTGCACGAGAAGGTCTACGACGACTTCGTACGCAAGGTCGTCGACGTGGCGTCCTCGGTGCGCGCGGGCTCGGACGCGGCGGCCAAGATCGGCCCGATCACGATGCCCGCCCAGCTCGAGATCATCAAGCGACACATCGCGGACGCCCTGGCGCGCGGCGGCCGGGCCCTGGTCGGCGGCGAGGGCGCGGTCGGTGACCGGTACGTGCAGCCGACGGTGCTGGTGGACGTGCCCGAGGACGCGGCGGCGGTGCGCGAGGAGACGTTCGGCCCGACCCTGACGATCGCGAAGGTCCGCGACATGGACGAGGCGGTCGCGAAGGCCAACGACTCCCGCTACGGCCTGGCGTCGACGGTCTTCTCGAAGTCCAACGGCGTCGAACTGGCGCGCCGGCTGCGTTCGGGCATGACGGCGGTGAACGGCGTGATCAGCTTCGCCGGCATCCCGTCGCTGCCGTTCGGCGGCATCGGCGACTCCGGCTTCGGCCGCATCCACGGGCCGGAGGGCCTGCGAGAGTTCGCGCGAGCCAAGGCGATCGCCAAGCAGCGGTTCAAGCCGCCGCTGTCGCTGACGACGTTCGACCGCTCGGCCAAGACCGACGCGAGGGTGGCCAAGCTGATCACGCTGCTGCACGGCAAGCGCCGCTGACGCTCACGCCTGCGGGGCCCCGGCGATGGTGTCGGCCAGGGCCTCGAGCGTGGCGTGGTCACCGGTGTCCACGCACCCGGCGAACAACGCGAGCGCGGCCTTGCCCAGCAGCGCCCGCCGCTGCTCGTCGTCGAGCGTGGCGCTGGTGGGGTCGCTCGCGATGCGGAACGTCAGGCCCTCGTTGATCGCGGTCAGCATCGTGGCGAGCTCCGTCGTCGTGACGCCGGGTCGCAACGACAGCCCGCGGGAGGTCAGCACCACGTCGAGCATGCGTTCCCAGATGCCGGTGACGCCCTGGTACACCGAGGCCATCGCGTCGTGGAGCTTCTCGTCGCGGGCGGCGAGCGCGATCGCCGAGTAGCGGAACCGCAGGGTCGCGGACTTCATGGCGATCGCCATGCGGCGGTAGGCGATCTCGTGGACCGCGGCGGAGAACTCGCCGTCCGCGAGCGCCGCGACGGCATCGGTCGCGAGGTGCCGATCGGTGCGCATGCGCTGTTCGCGCAGCGTGTATCGAGCCAGGTCCGACACGTACTCGGGGAAGTAGTGCCAACGGTCCCGGAACGAGCCGACCGTGCCGTGCCGGGGCAGCTCCGCCGGGCCGTGCGCGACCTCGGCGATGACGGTCTCCCTGGTCAGCGTCGCCAGCGGGCGAAGGAACCGGTCCTCGTCCTCGTCGGTGGGCTCCAGGGCGAACTCGCGCAGCAGTATTCGCAGGCCTGCCTCGAGATAGGCGCGGGTGAGCGGGTGGTTCGCCAGCCTGCTCGTGGAGGTGGCGTTACGCCGGTGCACGTTCAGGACCACGTTGCTCAAGTCGTCGTCGTACATGGCGTCCTTCGTGACGGCGCCGCGAACGACCTCCGCGCACGGAGGTCCCGGCACGGCGGTCCGGACAAGGTCGTCCGGCCCGGTGGTGTTACGGGGTCTCTTCGTTGCCGTACAAGGATGTCATGAACGTTAACTGCACACTGGGGTTCCTCGCCAAGGTGGCGATCTTCATGCTCCTCGCCGGGGCCGTGATCGGCGGGCTGCTGACCTGATCAGGACTTGATCAGGTCGGCGGCCTTCTCCGCGATCATGATCGTCGGGGCGTTCGTGTTCCCCCGCGGCACCACCGGCATCACCGACGCGTCCACCACCCGCAACCCCTCGACGCCCTCGACCGTCAGCTCGGCGTCCACGACCTTGCCCATCGCGCAGGTGCCGACCGGGTGGTACAGCGTCTGGGTCACCTCGCGGACGTGGTTGCGCAGGTCCTCGTCGGTCAGGTTGGTCAGGCGGGCCGGCATGAACGGGCCCGCCAGGTACTTCGACAGCGGGGCCCGCGCGCCGATCTCGATCAGCGACCGCAGGGCCGACACCATCACGTCCAGGTCGATCGGCTCGCTGTAGTACGCCGGGTCGATCTCCGGGCGCCACCGCGGATCCGCCGAGCGCAGCCGCAGCCGGCCGCGGCTCGCCACGTCGACCAGCGTCGCGCCCGCCGTGAAGCCCTGGCCGACCGGCTCGTGCAGGCCGTTGTCGTAGAACAGGCTCGGCGCCACGTGGACCTGCATGTCCGGCGCCGCCAACCCGTCCCGGGTCGGGAAGAACGCGCCCGCCTCGCCGACGTTCGACGCCATCGGGCCGCGCCCGGTCAGCTTCCAGCGCAGCAGCGCGCTCGTCCCGGCCAGCTCGACCAGGTCGGACGTGCCGGTCGTCCGCCACAGGATCGCCGCCGCCGGGTGGTCGTGCAGGTTCTCGCCCACGTCCGGCACGTTCGCGACGACGTCGATGCCCAGCGACCGCAGGTGCGCGGCCGGGCCGACGCCGGAGAGCATCAGCAGCTGCGGCGAGTTGACCGTCCCACCGGACAGGATCACCTCGCCGGACACGTGGACGTCCGTCTCGAGACCGTGCCGGAGGTACCGGATGCCCATCGCGCGCGTGCCGTCGAACAGCACCCGGGTCACCAGCGCGTCGGTCCGCACGGTCAGGTTCGGCCGCTCCAGCGCGGGGCGCAGGTACGCGTCCGCCGCCGACCAGCGGTGCCCGTTGTGGCAGGTCACCTGGTAGAGCCCGGCGCCCTCCTGCGTCCGCCCGTTGAAGTCGTCCGTCGGCTTGAGCCCCCACGACACCGCGGCGTCGACCCACGCGTGCGACAGCTCGTGGGTGTACCGGCGGTCCTCCACGTGCAGCGGCCCGTCCGTGCCGTGCAGCGGCCCGGACAGCCGGGAGTTGCGCTCCGCGCGGACGAAGAACGGCAGCACCTCGTCGTAGGACCAGCCGGGGATGCCCCAGCCGTCGTAGTCGGCCCGGTTGCCGCGGATGTAGATCATCGCGTTCATCGAGGAGCAGCCGCCGAGCACCTTCGCCCGCGGCCAGTACGCCGGCCGGCCGCCCAGGTGCTTCTGCTCGACGGTCTCGTAGTTCCAGTCGAACCGGGTCTTGAACAGGGTCGGGAACGCGACCGGGATGTGGAACTCGTCCGCGTCGTCCGCGCCACCCGCCTCGAGCAGCAGCACCCGCACCGACGGGTTCTCGGTCAGCCGGTTGGCCAGCACGCAGCCGGCGCTGCCCGCACCCACCACGACGTGGTCGAACGTCTCGGTCATGGGAGCCTCCGGGGGCCGACGAGGTCAACCCCTGGAGCCTGCCACGCCCGCTACAGCTTCGCGAGGATCTCCTTCTCCTCGTCGAGCGAAAGGCCCGCCTGCCGCGCGCGGTCCAGGCCCAGCTCGCGCTCCCGCGCCAGCGCGTCGGCGACCGCCTCGGCCAGCGGGCGGACCGGCATGCCGGCCGCGAGCGACGGGGTCACGTCGCGCGACTTCATCCCGTCGTAGTCGGCCGGCAGCCACATCGGCAGCGAGCGCGGGCCCGACCACGGCTTGACCTCGGCGGCGAGCAGCTGCTCGGACGTGGCCGCCACCAGCTCCACGTCCGCGCCGACCGCGGCGGCGATCCCGTCGATCAGCTCGGTCAGCGGCTGGTGCGGGCCGATGCCGTCGTAGGTGCCGGCGAGGTCCTTCTCCGCGGCGTCCACGATCCACCGGGCCAGGTCGCGCACGTCGAGGTACTGCATCGGCTGGCCCGGCGCGTCCGGCACGAGCACCCGGCCGCCGCGGGCGAACCGGCCCGGCCAGTAGCCGAACCGGTCGCTGCGGTCCCACGATCCGGTGATCAGCCCGGGCCGCACGACGAACGCGTGCTCGCCCATCGCCTCGCGCACGGCGTTCTCGCCGGCGACCTTGATGCCGCCGTACAGGGCCACGCCGTCCTCGCCGGCCGCCATCATCTCCTCGCGGGTGGCGTGCTGCTTCAGGGCCGGGACGAGCGGGCCGGTCGCCGGTGTCTGGCCGGGGGTGGCGTTGTCCGAGTACACGTTGACCGTCGACACGAACGTCCAGTGGCCCGCGGTGTCCGCGAACGTGCGCAGTGCCCGCTCGACCCACGGGTAGGACAGCGGGGCCACGTCGACCACGGCGTCGAAGCGCTCCCCGGCCAGCGACGCGAGCCCGTCCTCGGCGTCGCGGTCCACCTTCACCAGCGTCGCGCCGCCGGGCACCGAGCCGGACTCGCCGCGCGCCGCACACACCACGTCGTGCCCGCGCCGCAGCGCCTCGGTCGCCACCGCGTAGCCGACGAAGATCGTTCCACCGAGTACCAGAAGTCGCATGGGACCAGCCTGTCCCGCCCGCGGGACCGGCCGCCACCGATCTCGCGCACGGCGAACGTCAGCGCCCGCGCGGCGCCAGATCCGCGGCCGGCCTGCGAATCGTGGACCGGCGCCGCCGCCGCGGGGCGCCTCGAACGGGTGAACCCGCAGCTCAGGTAGGCTTTCGGCGGTACCCGGCCCCCCATTCGTTCTCAGGAGCAGCCTGTCGTGGCCCGAGTTGTCGTGGACGTCATGCCCAAACCCGAGATCCTCGACCCGCAAGGCCAGGCGGTCGCCAACGCGCTGCCCCGGCTCGGGTTCACCGGGATCACCGAGGTCCGCCAGGGCAAGCATTTCGAGCTGGAGGTCGACGACTCGGTCGACGACGAGACGCTCGCCAAGATCGCCGAGGGCTTCCTCTCGAACCCGGTGATCGAGGACTGCACCGTGCGGCGGCTGCCGTCGTGAGCGAGCCTGCGCGCGATCCGTTGACGTCTGTGAGCGAGCCTGCGCGCGATCCGTTGACGTCCGTGAGCGAACCCCTGACGTCGATCCGGATCGGGGTGATCACCTTCCCCGGCACGCTCGACGACGCGGACGCGGCGCGCGCGGTGCGCTACGCGGGCGCCGAGCCGGTCGCGCTCTGGCACGGCGACGCGGACCTGCGCGGCGTCGACGCGGTCGTCGTGCCCGGCGGCTTCTCCTACGGCGACTACCTGCGGGCCGGGGCCATCGCCCGGTTCGCGCCGGTCATGACCACGGTCGTCGACGCGGCGCGCGGCGGCATGCCGGTGCTCGGCATCTGCAACGGCTTCCAGATCCTGTGCGAGGCCGGGCTCCTGCCGGGCGCGCTGCTGCGCAACGGCGGCCTGCACTTCGTCTGCCGCGACCAACCGCTGCGCGTCGAGCGGACGTCCACCGCCTGGACGAGCGGGTTCCCGCAGGGCGCGGAGGTCGTGATCCCGGTGAAGAACATGGACGGCCGGTACGCCGCCTCGAAGTCCACTGTGGACGAGCTGGAGGGCGAGGGCCGGGTCGTCTTCCGCTACGCCGGGTCCAACCCCAACGGCTCGCTCGGCGACATCGCCGGGATCAGCTCGGCGGACGGCCGGATCGTCGGCCTCATGCCCCACCCCGAGCACGCGATCGACCCGCTGACCGGGCCGAGCGCGGACGGCCTGCGCATGTTCGCCTCGGTGCTCGGGGCGGTGGTGCCGGCATGACCACCACCACGGCAGCCGACACCGTCGCGGCCGCGGCCGCCACACCGGACGTCGAGCAGCCCTACCGCGAGCTGGGCCTCAAGGACGACGAGTACGCGCGGATCCGCGAGATCCTCGGCCGCCGGCCGACCGACGCAGAGCTCGCCATGTACTCGGTGATGTGGTCCGAGCACTGCTCGTACAAGTCGTCGAAGGTGCACCTGCGGTACTTCGGCGAGACCACGACCGAGGAGATGCGTGCGTCGATGCTCGCGGGCATCGGCGAGAACGCGGGTGTCGTGGACATCGGCGACGGCTGGGCGGTCACGTTCAAGGTCGAGTCGCACAACCATCCGTCCTATGTGGAGCCCTATCAGGGCGCGGCGACCGGCGTCGGCGGCATCGTGCGCGACATCCTCGCGATGGGCGCCCGCCCGCTCGCGGTGATGGACCCGCTGCGGTTCGGCGCCGCCGACGCGCCGGACACCCGCCGCGTGCTGCCGGGCGTGGTGGCCGGCGTCGGCGGCTACGGCAACTGCCTGGGCCTGCCCAACATCGGCGGCGAGGTCGTGTTCGACCCGTCGTACCAGGGCAACCCGCTCGTCAACGCGCTGTGCGTGGGTGCCATGCGGGTCGAGGACCTGCATCTCGCGCACGCGTCCGGGACCGGCAACAAGGTCATGCTGTTCGGCGCGCGGACCGGGCTGGACGGGATCGGCGGCGTGTCGGTGCTGGCCTCGGACTCGTTCGCCTCGGACGACTCCCCGGCCGGGCGCAAGAAGCTGCCGAGCGTGCAGGTCGGCGACCCGTTCACGGAGAAGGTGCTGATCGAGTGCTGCCTCGAACTGTTCGCCGAGGGCATCGTGGTCGGCATCCAGGATCTGGGTGGCGCGGGCCTGTCGTGCGCGACGTCGGAGCTGGCGTCCGCGGGTGACGGCGGCATGCGGGTCTTCCTGGAGCGCGTGCCGTTGCGTGCCAAGGGGATGACGCCGGCCGAGATCCTGTCGTCGGAGTCGCAGGAGCGCATGTGCGCCGTGGTACGGCCGGCCGATGTGGCGGCGTTCCTGCGGGTGTGCGCGAAGTGGGACGTGCCGGCGACGGAGGTCGGCGAGGTCACCTCCGGCGACCGGTTGGTCATCACGTGGCACGGCGAGACCGTGGTGGACGTGCCGCCGCGGACGGTCGCGCACGAGGGGCCGGTGTACTCGCGGCCCGTCGCGCGCCCGGAGTCCCAGGACGCGCTGGTGGCGGCGTCGCCCGCGGGCCTGGCACGGCCGGCGGACCTGCGGGCGGAGATCCTGCGGATGGCCGGCTCGCCGAACCTGGCGTCGCGGCGGTGGGTCACCGAGCAGTACGACCGGTACGTGCGGGGCGGCACGGTGCTGGCCCAGCCCGCGGACGCCGGCATGATCCGCATCGACGAGGCGACGGGCCGCGGCGTGGCGATCTCGTGCGACTGCAACGGGCGGTTCGTGCGGCTGGACCCGTACGTGGGCACCCAGCTGGCGCTCGCGGAGGCGTACCGGAACGTGTCGGCGTCGGGCGCGCGGCCGGTCGCGGTCACGAACTGCCTCAACTTCGGCTCGCCGGAGGACCCGGGCGTGATGTGGCAGTTCGAGCAGGCCGTGCGCGGGCTGGCGGACGGGTGCGCGGCGCTGGGCATTCCGGTCACCGGCGGCAACGTGAGCTTCTACAACCAGACCGGTTCGACGGCCATCCTGCCGACCCCGGTGGTCGGCGTCCTCGGCGTGATCGACGACGTGCGCACCCGCATCCCGACCGGCCTCGGCGCGCCCGGCTCGGCCCTGCTGCTGCTGGGTTCGACGTCCGACGAGCTCGCCGGCTCGGAGTGGGCGCACGTGGCGCACGGGCACCTCGGCGGCCGGCCGCCCGCGGTCCGGCTCGACCGCGAGCGCGCGATCGGCTCGGTGCTGCGGACGGGTGACGTGTCGGCGGCCCACGACCTCTCGGAGGGCGGCCTGGCGCAGGCGCTCGTGGAGGCGTGCCTGCTGTCGGGCCACGGCTGCCGGGTGGCGCTCGCCGGGGATCCGTTCGTGGCGCTGTTCAGCGAGTCGTCGGCGCGGGTGCTGGTGTCGGTTCCGGCCGCGGCGGTGGACGCGTTCGGTGCCCGCTGCGCCGATCTCGACGTGCCGTGGACCCGGCTGGGCACGGTCACGCCGGCCGACGCGCTGGAGATCGAGGGCCTGGCGCCGTTGCCGCTGGCGGAGCTGGGCGCGGTGTGGGAGGGCACGCTGCCGGCGTTGTTCGGCTGACCGGTTCAGTCCAGGTCGGCGGCGGTGCAGTTGTCGATGCCGGGCAGGCGGTTGGTCGGGCAGGTGAGGAACCAGCTGGCCACCCAGCCGCGGTTGCCGCTGGGCGCGTCGACGTAGACCCACCACGAGTTGCTGCCGACCAGCTGGCCGCGCTGCTGGCAGAGCGGGTAGAGCTTGTTGCCCGGCTGCAGGCCCATCAGCACGCTCGGGCAGTTGCCGGTGCCGGGCTGCTGCCCGCACGCCGCGCCGCCCTCCCGCAGTGAGATCCCGGCCTCGCGGACGCTGTAGGAGCCGGGGATGTACTCGGACCCGTCCGTGGGCTCGCAGCCCGTGGTCACCATCGCGACCAGCACCGCCGCCGCGACGACCCCACCACGCATCGGTCAGCCTCCCGCCACGCTGTGCAACCCGATCTGGTGATCGCAAAGTCACCCATAAGCGTGACACCCTGTCAAGATCAGGAGCGGACCAGGCCGGTGTCCTCGTTGCGGGTCGTGTCGACCGTCCAGGCCGGCGGGAGGTGGCTCTCGTGGCGCGTCGACACGGTCATCCCGATGGTGCGGCCCGTGAGGCCGCCCGTCACCCGCAGGTCCAGGTCGCCGCGGAAGGTCGCCTCCGTGAAGTCGACGTTGCGATCGAAGACCGCCCGCGCGAACGACACCCGGTCGTCCCATGTGGACGATGCGAACTTCGTGTCGCCGTGGAAGGTGGAGCCCGAGAAGTCGGTCAGGCCGTGTGCGGTGAACCGGCTGAACCACGACCGGTCGTGGAACGTCGTCTCCTGCGCGTAGAGCCGGCCCCAGCTGCGGCTGCCCGTGAACCAGGCCGGACCGCGCACCTCGCAGTGGTGGAACGAGTTCGACTCGTACAGGTTCAGTTCCCGTGCGCGCAGCTGGCCGATCACCCGCCCCGAGAGGTCGAGGTACTCGAGCGTCGCGCCGTGCAGGTCGAGGTCGTAGGCCACCGGGTCCGGATCCGCCACCGACGGCAGCAGGTCCGCGATCAGCCGCTGTGCCGTCAGCCGCACCTGCAGCCAGCGGTCCGCGTCCGCCCGGTCCTGCTCCCGCGGCTCGTCGCCGCGGACGGCGGCGTGCCGCGGGTGGTCGAACGGGCGCCGCAGGTACGAGCAGATCACGTCCAGCACGTCCTGGGTGTACTCCGGCCGGCCGCGGGCCAGGCCGGCCAGCGCGTGCAGCGCGCCCACCCGAACCTGGTCGGCGTCGTCGCCCAGCAGCTCGACCGCGCGCAGGAACCGCTCGTCCGCCGCGCGCTCCCGATCGTGCTCGGCCCGCCGGCTCTCCAGCTCCTGCCGCGCCTGCTCGAGGTCCTGCCGGTCCTCGTCCACGCGGCGCCTGCGGTCGTTGAGCCACAAGGCATACAGCGCCACGACCGAGCCGGCCGCGAGCCCGCCGGTCTTCAGCGCCTCGCCACGGTCGGCGTCCGGGCCGGTCAGCAGCCAGCCGGCGACGAGCGCGAACACGCCGAGCGCGCCGAGGATCGTGCCGATGAGCCGGAGGTTCTCCCGGGCGCGCGCGGCGGGGCGCACGTGCCACAGCACCCACACGGCGATGCCGCCGGCCAGGGCTACGGCGCCGAGCACGACGAAGACGATGTTCATCGGTGGCACCCGCGGCCGGCCGGCGGCATCGGGCGGATCAGCCGACGAAGAAGGTGAAGACGCACCAGCCGTCGTCCTTGAGGAACGCGCTGGTCCGGCCGGCGATGGTCGGCGCACCGTTCAGCGTGCCCTTGAGGTTGGCGCCGAGGAAATCCGGCTTGGACTCCATGCCGGCGGGGTCCATCTGCACGTTCGCCTTGCCCTGGATGGCCTCGTCGATGAAGCTCTCGCTGCCGCTGCTCTCCGGGCACAGCTCGCTCTTCGCGCCGGCCGCGTCGCCTGCGTTGACCTGGTCGAGGAAGCCCTGCACGAACTGCTCGCCCTCACCGGAGTCGCCTCCGCCGCCGGTCGGGTCCGAGCCGGTCGGGTCCGCGCCGGTCGGCAGGCCGCCGCCACCGCTGCTGGCGATGTCCTTCCAGCACCAGTCCTGGCCGTCCTTGACGACGGTGGCGTCGTAGTCGGCGTTGTCGCCGTCGACGGTGATGTCGAGGGTCGCGACCGCCTTGTCGTCGCCCTCGTTCCTGGTGTCCTTCAGCTTCGCGCCGGAGATGTCGTCGATGTCGTCGATCGCGCCGTCGACGCTGGACTCGGCGTCGGAGCAGGTGAGCTTGCGCAGTGCGGTCGCGTCCTTGTCGTCGGCGGCCTTCACGAGGTCGTCGATGAACGCGTCGGCGCCGCCGTTGCCGGCCGGCGTCGTCGGGTCGCCGCCGCCCGCGTTCTTCTTGTCGTCGCTGAGGAAGAAGCCGGGGGCGACGAAGCCGGTGACGCCCAGGCCGCCGAGGACCAGCACGACGATCGCCACGATCGCGATGATCATGCCGGTGTTCTTCTTCGGCGGGGGCGGGCCGCCGAAGCCGCCGCCGTACGGGCCACCGGCGAAGCCGCCGTACGGGTTCTGGGGGTACTGCGCGGTCGGGTCGTAGCCGCCCTGCTGCGGGTAGCCGCCGGCGGGAGTCCCTTGCTGGGGGTAGCCGCCCGCGGGCGTGCCTTGTTGCGGGTAGCCGCCCGAGGGCGTGCCCTGCGGGTAGCCGCCGTACTGGCCTGGCTGCTGGCCCTGGCCGTACGGGTCAGGCTGCTGACCGTATGGCTGCTGTGGGTACGTCATCGTGCGCTTCCCTCCCCGGAGAACCCCTGTCCCTGCCCGAACGTCGGACGTGCTCGCGGAGAACTCCGTTCCCGACTCCACGCGGGAGCTTAAAGGGGCGAAGGGGGCCTTCGACCCGGTGGTGGGCGAAAGCCCCCTTCGCGGGGACGAGCCTGTCGATCAGTCGTGGTTGGTGGCGAAGACCTGCAGCCGGTCGTAGGCCCCGTTGAACGAGTTCTGGTCGATCGGCGACGAGCTGTACTGCCACACCGTGTAGACGCTCCAGCCGATCGGCAGGGTGCCGACCGAGGAGGCGTACCGCGCGACCCAGAGCGGGTTGGTCGAGCCGAAGCTCGAGCCGACGCACTGGTTCCACCAGCTCGTGGACGTGTAGATCGCCGGATACTTGTTCCACCGCGCCTTGTACGTGTTGCTGAAGTCGCGGATCCAGTTCGTCATCGCGGCCGCGGACAGCCCGTAGCAGGTGGCGCCGTACGGGTTGTACTCCATGTCCAGCGCGCCGGGCAGCGTCTTGCCGTCACCCGACCAGCCGCCGCCGTGGGAGCTGAAGTAGTTCGCCTGCGCGGCGCCGCTGGAGCGGTCCGGCAGGGCGAAGTGGTACGCGCCCCGGATGAAGCCCTGGTTGTAGGAACCGCCGTACTGCTGGGAGAAGTACGGGTTGATGTACCCCGTGCCCTCCGTCGCCTTGACCCAGACGAACCGCTTGCCCGCGTTCCACTGGGCGGGCCAGTCCACGTTGCCCTGGTGACCACTGACGTCGATGCCCGCCACGGAGGCCTGGGCGGTGACGTCCTCGGGGTCGAAGCTGCGCGAGGGCATCTGCTCGGTGCCCTCGTGCAGGCGGATCTGCGAACCCATCGGGTGGTCGTACTTCTTGACCATCGCGTCGACCGAGGCCTGACCGCCGGCAGGGGTGGCGGTCTGGTCGGCCAGTGCCGGAGCGGCCGCCCCGGCTAGTACGAGGCTCGCGGCCACAGCTCCGGCCGCGATGAGTCCGCGACGCCGGTCGCGGAAGATACGGTTCATTGAAACGCCCTTTCCCAAATCGCCCTCGCGTGCGACAGCTCACGGGCCGGAGCTGCCAAGATACCGATTGTCGTCGCGAAGTACCGCTTTGTCACGCCTTCCGGTGAATGAGTAACGGCAGGTCGATAACATTTTGTGCGACGGGTCGTTGACCCGGCGAAGACCCCTAAGCTCGGCGAGAGTGTGATCCGGGCCGGGGGATCGCCGCTGACCAGTGCTAACGGTCGGAAATAGGTCGTGGACGGAGTGTGAGCACGTCCGTATCCTTCGGGATACCTGAGAGCAGGCTGTTCGACGAAACAGTGCCGGAAGGTGTGACGGTGGCAGGCGCTACAGGGTCCCGCCGCGAGGACTTCGTCGCGGCCTGGGCCAGTGCGCTCTCGGACACCGCATTCGTGGCCACCGGGCGGCCGGCGCTGCTCGAACGCGTCGGTGAGTTCACCGACGTCCTGTCGGCCGCGATCGCCGAGTCCGCGTGGGAACCCGCGCGCATCCAGTGGATCGGCGCGGAGATCGTCCGGCAGGGGTTCCACTCGCCCGAGGCGCTCGCGGTGACCATGCGGCTCGTGTCCGCCCGGCTGAACGGGTCGGCGCGGCGGGACGACGTGCAGGCCGCGCTCGTGGCCGGGTTCGTCCGGGCCGCGCACGACTGGATCTTCCAGCAGCAGGAGGCGCTGCGGCGCTCCGCGCTCGAGGCCCGCGACAGCGCCGAGGCGGCGCGCCGGTCCAGCGAGGCGCGGTTCCGCGCGATGTTCGCCGACGCCGCGATCGGCATCGGGATCACCGATCCGAAGGGCCGCATCCTCGAGGTCAACACCGCGATGGCCGGGATGCTCGACTTCCAGCCCGAGCAGATGCAGGACCACAACGTCGTCGAGTACCTGCACCCCGGCGACCCGCCGGAGCTGCGCCGGTACCTCACCGAGATGGTGGCCGGCGAGCGCGATCACTACCGGATCGAGCGCCGCTTCCAGAGGCGCGACGGCACGCCGGTGTGGACCAACGTGACCGTCTCGCTGGTCCGCGACGAGGACGGGGCGCCGCAGTTCCTCGTCGGCATGGTCGAGGACAACACCGAGCGCCACGTGCTGTCGGAGAAGCTGCGCCACCAGGCCAACCACGACCCGCTGACCGGGCTCGGGAACCGCGCGCTGTTCACCGAGCGGCTCCGCGCCGCGTTCGCCGCGGCCGACCGGCACCGGATCGGCCTCTGCTACCTCGACCTCGACGGCTTCAAGGCGATCAACGACACGCTCGGCCACGTCGTCGGCGACCAGCTGCTCGTACAGGTGGCCGCGCGGCTGCGCGGGCTCGTGAACGTTCCCGGCCGGCTCCTGGCGCGCATCGGCGGCGACGAGTTCGTCGTGCTGGTCGAGGGGACCGACGGCCTGCCGGAGCTGGTGGAGCTGGCCGAGCGGATCCTCGCCGAGGTGGCCGAGCCCGTGCACGTCGGCGGCCACCGGCTGACCGTGTCCGCGAGCGTCGGCATCGTGGAACGCCCCGTGGCGACGTCCACGCCGGCCGACGCCATGCGCGACGCCGACGTGACGCTGCACTGGGCGAAGGTCGACGGCAAGAACCGGTGGGCGTGCTTCGACCCCGAGCGCAACGCCCGCGAGATCGCGCGCATCACGCTGACCGCCGCGATGCCCACCGCGTTGGAGCGCACCGAGTTCTACGTCGACTACCAGCCGATCGTGCGCCTGTCCGACGGCCACCTGCTGGGCGTCGAGTCGCTCGTGCGCTGGGCACACCCGGAGTTCGGCCGGCTCGGGCCCGACCGGTTCATCGGGCTCGCCGAGGAGTCCGGGCTGATCGTGCCGCTGGGCCGCTGGGTGCTCGAGCAGTCGTGCGCGCAGGCCGCGGCGTGGGCCCGGCTGGGCGGCATCGAGCCGATGGTGAGCGTGAACCTCGCCGCGCGCCAGGTCGGCGAGCCGGGCCTGGTCGACGACGTCGCCAGGGTGCTGCGCGAGGCCGGGCTGCCGCCGACGAGCCTGCAGCTGGAGCTCACCGAGAGCGCGATCATGAGTACCACCGGCGAGCCGCTCGGGGCGCTGCGCAAGCTCGTGGACATGGGCATCCGGATCGCGATCGACGACTTCGGCACGGGCTATTCGAACCTGTCCTACCTGCGCCACCTGCCCGTGCACGCGCTCAAGATCGCCGGCTCGTTCGTCGAGGGGCTGCGTTCGGACGCGGGCGGCGACTCCGTGGACGCCCAGATCGTGACCGCCCTCGTGTCCCTCGCGCACACGCTCAAGCTCGACGTGATCGCCGAGGGCGTGGAGACCCGCGAGCAGGCCGACCGGCTGGGCGCGATCGGCTGCGACTCAGCGCAGGGCTGGCTCTACGCGAAGCCCGGCCCGCCGGAGGAGATCAACCACTGGCTCGCGTGAGGTCCGCGGCCGGGATCAGCGCGGCGACCGGTCCGGCCGGGTTGATCACCAGCGGGTGGCCGTTCAGCAACGGCACCAGGTCGTGCCCGGCGATCTCGCGCCACCCCGGCCACGCCGGCGGCACGCACGCGGCCGACGTGCACGCGGGGACCATGACCGTGCCCCGCGGCGCGGGAAAGCCCGTGATGGAGCGGTCTTCCGGCGCGGCCGCGTAGACCAGCAGCGGCGCCCGGAGCACGGCCGCCGGCAGCGTCGACTCGGCCACGTGCCCGGACCGGATCAGCTGCAGCGTGTTCTCCAGGTCGCTGGCCGGCGCGGGCATGCGCAGCGCGGTCGGCGACGGGCGGTACGCGGTGTTGTGCCGGAAGGCGGCGTCGATCTCGCCGGCGGCGTCGACCGGATACGCCCCGACCACGCCCCACGGCGGGACGTCCGCGTCCGCGTCGAGGGCCGGGTCGATCACGTACAGCCAGCTGTTCGGGTTCGCCCGGGCGTTCGCGCGCATCTCGTGAGTGATCTCGGGCGGCGTCACGCCCCCGGCCGACTGCTCCGACATGGCCACATCGTAGGTCCGTTCGGCCGAATCGGTAGGTTGGCGGGCATGCGGACCCTACGCATCGCTCTCGCGTCCCTGCTGCTCGTCGCGGGTTGCTCCACCTCGGAGGCCGGCACCCCGGCACCGGCCGACCAGCCGCCGAGCGCGGCGGAGCAATCGGGCGAACCGGGCGAACCCACCGAAAGCGCGGCGCCGTCCACGACCGGCGAGGGCCCGAAGCGGCCGAAGGACATCGACATCGCGGCGGTCGACCCCTGTGCCGTTCTCAACAAGATGCCGGTGCGCAAGTACGGTCTCGACGGCCGCAAGCCCGTCGGCAGCACGTCCGGTTTCTTCCCGGGCAACAAGGCCTGCTACTCGGGTGGCTTCGCGAAGAACCTGGGCCTGACGCTCGTCGCGGTCAAGGACAAGGGCGCCGCCGAGTTCCTCGAGACGGCGAACGCCGAGATCACGGAGTTCGACGCGCAGGGCTACCCGCTCTACCTGCTGCAGAACGAGGAGATCGTGGGCCTGTGCCTCGGCCTGCTCGACGTGCACGACGGCCAGTTCGTCTGGATCACCTACGGCATGGCCAGTACCACCGATCGGCCGGAGATCCCCTCGGCTAAATTCTGCAAGACTGTTCCTGTGATCGCCGCGTCAACGGTTACCGCGCTCGGCTGAGGCAACCGATCACGCACCGGATCACACCCTGGTCACGCCTTGATCGCGGCGGAGTCGCATCATGGTCGCGGCCCGCCTGCGTCACGGAAGAAAAGTTTTCGATGTCGGTCGCTTGCTTGTGGGAACCGCAACACGGCGTGCCGCATCAGAGATACAGTCGTCGCGAATGCACAGACTGAGGGAGACGGACCGTGTTTCTAGCTGACGGTGGTGTCGGGGCCGCACCTGCCAAGGGCCCGACCTTCACGGGGACGCAGCAACTGCGCATCGAGCCTTCGTCCATTCCGGAGGCTCTCTCGGCGTTCCGTGAGGCGCACGATCGCATCTCCGCCAAGGTCACAGAGCTCCGGAACGTCCCGGTCGACCGGTGGGCAGGGGACCCGGTGAGCGGCGAGACGGCCCAGCAGTTCACCGATCGCACCAACGGCGGCGGGGCCGACTCGGCCATCGCCTGCCTGGAGGGCTACCAGAAGCAGCTCGCGGGGGCCATCGAGTCGCTTGAGCAGTCGAACGCCCAGTACCTCGCCATTGAGGGAACCAACACCACCCGTTGGGGCCTGTACCAGTAGCCCGACCACAAGTCGCACGAGAAGGATCGATCTCCATGGCTAACCGTTGGCGGGGCTACGGGCATCCCGAGCTCTACACAATGATCAACAGCGGTCCGGGGGCGGCCGCGTCGGAGCCGCAGGCGAACTACTGGCAGAGCCTGTCCAATGAGCTCACCCAGGTGGACGAGACGCTCAACACCAAGCTCAAGAACATGGGCGCGTCCTGGGAGGGCCAGGCCGCGCAGAGCGCGCAGACCGGTCTCACTCCGCTCGGGGAGTGGGCGAGTGACGCCGAGACGGGCGCCGCGGTCATGCGGACCTCGGCGGAGCTGCAGGGCGACTACGTCGCCGACGCCCGCTCGAGCATGCCCCCGCCGGTGAAGGTCACGACCCCGGCGCCGTCCGGCTGGCAGATGGCCGCGGCCGCCGCCGGCGCGCTGACCGGCAACCCGGGTCCGGCCCTGGCCGTCGCCAACCAGGCGCTCGACCACGAGGCGCAGGAGGCGGCGCAGAACGAGGCCGAGCAAAAGGCCGTCCAGACCATGCAGACGTACGAGAGCAGCAGCACGTGGAACCGGGACACCCTCGGTACGTTCGTGCCCGCGCCTGACGTGGTCGTCTCCTCGCCCCCTCCGCAGGGCGGTACGCCGGGGGCGGTCGAGGCGCCGCACACGACGGCCGGCGCGCACGCGCAAGGCGGCTCGCAGTCGTCGGGTGGCTTCCACGCGACCGTCCCGACGACCGGCGGCAGCACGACCGAGACCAGCGGCCTCGTGCCCACCGGTCCCACCACGACGACGCCCACCACGACGGTGCCGGGTGGCCCGGGTACGGGTGCGGCGCCGGTTCCGGCCGGCACGACGCCGTCCGGCCTGGTGCCGTCCGGGCAGCCGCCGATCAACACGCTGCCGGTCCAGCCGGGCCCTGGCCCGGCGACCCCGCCGGTCGGACCGGCGAACCCGAGCCTGAACCCCTCGCTGATCCCCGGCTTCGGCAACACCGGCGACCCGGTGCCGAACACCGGCACCGGACCGGTCAACAACCCAAGCAACCGCGGCCCGATCGTCGGTCGTGGCCCGCTGGTGAACCCGGCCAACCCGGCCACCGGCGGCAGCCCGGGCCTGCCGGTCAACGCCGGCGACGCCGCCCGGCGTGCCGCGCCGATCCGTGGCGGCCTGCCCGCCGGTGGCGCCGGCGCGTTCGAGCCGGAGAACGTCCGCAATGGTTCGCAGTACGGCCGGCCTGGCTTCAGTGGCAGCGCGGTGCCGGGTGAGACCGGTGCGGTCCGCAACGGCCCGGGTGGCGCGGCTGCGGCCGCCGGCCGTGGTGCCGCGGGTGTCGGTGCGCGCGGAGCGGCCGGCCTGGGCGCACGCGGCACCGGGGTGACCGGGCCGGCGAACGGTCGCGGCGGTGTGGCCGGCCCGATGGGTGCCGGCGGCCGGCGCGCCGACGGCGAGGACGACGACGAGCACTACGCGCCCGACTACCTGCTGGAGACCGAGGACGTCTTCGGCGACGACCGGCGCATCGTGCCGGGCGTCATCGGGGAGTCAGTGCCGCAGGACTGAGCACGACAGACGAATAACGGTCGGGGCGGGGCGTCGCTGAAGCGGCGCCCCGCCCCGACTGCGTTCAGTAAGGTGGGGGCTTGTGACCAGCACGTTCTCGATCGGTGACCGGGAGACCCAACCGATCGTCCTGTCGGCGCTCGAGTTCGACGTGCTGTGGGAGCACCTGCGGCTCGGGCAACTGCCACTGGTGGTGAAGGTGCCGTCGCCGGGCAAGACGTCCGAGGAGCGGGCGCGGCTCGAGCAGCAGGCGTGGGCCGATCTCGAGGAGCGCGGGCTGGGCCGGCCCGTCGAGCTCGACCCGGACATCGCGGACATCCTGCCGGTGCTCGCCGCGCCGGAGCGCGAGGTCGACGCCCGCGCGTACGCGGGCCGGAACCTGCGCGTGCTGGCCGCGGCCCAGGGCGAGCAAGCCGCGCTCGCGGTACTGAGCGAAGACGAGGTGACGCTGCACCGGGCGTCGGCGACCGCCCTGCCGGCGGCGGTGCTGGCGCAGCTGCCGGCGGCACCCGCGGGCGTCGGCCGGTCGGTGACGTTGCCGACGGAGGAGTTCGAGAAGGCGGCCCACGGCGCGCAGGCCACCCGGGAGGGCTTCCTGAAGTCGTTGCTGGAGCAGGGCATCCGCGCGGAGGACGCGCAGGCGCTGGCCGAGATGATCAAGGACGTGTCCGGCACGGGCAACTTCGGCGCGGCCGCCCGGGACAAGCTCGGCCGCCGGCGCCGGGCCGACCGCGTGGTGTCGTTCTTCGATACCGAGGACGGCCGCTACGTGCAGATCCGCCGCCCCGCGCAGGACGGCACGCTGTGGACGACGATCTCGCCCGCGAACCCGCGCAACCTGACCCACCACGTCGACGAGCTGCTCGCCGAGATCGTCCGAGAGGCAGCGTCCTGACCCAGCGTCCCGTCGACCCGCACGACCTCCGGGATGCCGTGCTCGCGGTCCGCCCGTGGCTGGCGGGCACGCAGCCGCGCCCGGCGCGCGCCGTGCTCGCGGCGGCCGTGCGGCTGAGCCTGCGCACGCTCGCGCAGGCGGCGCCGGGCCGCAGCGTGGAGGTGCGCGTGCCGCCGTTCGCGGCCGTCCAGTGCATCGAGGGCCCGCGCCACACCCGCGGCACCCCGCCGAACGTGGTGGAGACCGACCCCCGAACCTGGCTGGAACTGGCCACGGGAACGCTGTCCTGGCCGGCCGCCGAGGCCGCCGGCAAGATCACCGCCTCCGGCAACCGCGCGGACCTCTCCCCACACCTACCCCTGCTCCGCCTCCCCTGATCCATCCACAACCGCCCAACCTGTCCACAAGTCGATCTTGCAACCCCAAACCGCCAGCACCCACCGGTAGACTGGCGTGGTGGGGTGGCCCCCGGAGAGGGTGGGGGCCGCGGATCACGGGGTCGGTCGTTCGTGCGGCGGGTGCGGGTGAGGCGGGGGCTGTCCGTCAAGCAAGGTCGGATGGGGGCCGCGATCCACGGGCCGCGATTCCGGGCAAGGGCCGAGGGTCGCGGAGTCTGAGGCACGGGTCGGGTTCCGTTGGGCCACCGAACACGGGTAGCCGGTGCGAGGTCCGGGCGGTGGGTCAGAAGATGCGGCCCAAGGTGTTGTCGTACAGGGACTTCCCCGCTTCCACGAGGTCCCGGCCGCCCTCCGCGATGTCGCCCACCGTGCCCACCACGATGTCGCCCGCGTCGTTGAGCAGCTCGCCGCCCGTGGACTTCAGTTCGTCCCACGCGCCGTCCCAGTCGCCGTGGATGGCGTCCGATGCCGCGTCCCACAGGCCGCCGCCCACGTCCTCGACGATGTCCACCGCCTCCTTGCCGAGGTTGGCCACCGCGTCGATCGCGGGGCCCGCCACCGGCAGGTCCGAGCCGGGCAGTGACGGCGGCAGCGGCGAGTCCTGCCACCGCGGCTCGGTCACCGCGTCGTAGTTGCCCGTCGCGATGTTGCCCAGGTTGCGCAGCGACTCCGACCCGTCCTGGTAGTACGTGCTGTGCGCCCCCAGCAGGTTCTCCGACGTCGCGGCGCCGAACTGGTTCGCGCCGAAGGCATCGTCGTACGGCGTGGTCGACGAGCCGTCCGCGGTGAACCAGTCGCCGCTCGTCCCCTGCACGATCGGGTCGTGCTCGGTCATGCCCGCCCACACGTGCCCCGCGCCCGCCGACAGCTGGTCCACCGACGACGCGCCCACGCCCGGCGAGCCCAGGAACGCGAGGTCGTCGGCCGCCAGCCCGTGCATCGCGGCGTAGCCGACCGCCGTGCTGCCGTACGAGTGCCCCAGCGCGGTGACGTGCGGGTCGTGCCCCGCCGCCTCGGCCGCCGCACGATAACCGTCCACATCGGACACGAGGAGCGGGCCGCCCTCGATCGCGTTGTCCGCGGACACCACGCTCAGGTCCCACGACGGCGCGTCGTACCCCAGCCACGCCACGGTCGCGTTGTGCGTGCCCGGCGCGGCGGCGTCCATCTGTGCGCGCAGCTCCACCGCCTGCCCGTTCGGGAACCCGCTGTCCAGCGTCGTGCCCACGCCCGGCACGGTGACCGCGAGGTTGTCGGCCACGTCCGGGTTGCCGAAGGCCACCGCGAGCACGCCGTCCTGCCGGCCGGGGCCGACGGGGTCGTAGGACAGCACGTACACCTCGTCCGGCGGCAGGCCCTTCGCCGACGCCATCTCCCGCGCATCGGCCACCCGCGCCTCCGCCGCGGCCGCGTTCTCCAGCTGCCGGTTCACGTCCTGCCGCTCGTCGAGCAGGTTCGCGAGCGCCGGGTCCTCGCGCAGCGCGCCCTCGTCGGCCGGGTCCAGGCCGAGCGACGCGGCCCGCGTCTCGATCTCCGAGTCCAATGTGGACTTCGAGGCGGCGAGCCGCTCCTGGTCGGCCGTGATCCGCCGGCGGTTCGCGACGTCCAGCACCTCGGCCGGCAACCCGCGCAGCCGGCCCAGCTCGTCGAACCGCGTCGCCAGCAACGAGTCCCGCTCCGTCTGCGACAACCCCTGCCACCACGCGGCCACCGCCCGCGGGTCCGTGCCCGGCGGCGGCACCGCGCCGCCCCCGGTCGCCGCGGTCTGCTGCCACGCCGCGTCCGTGGCCGCGACCTCGGCGAACGCCGGCCGCAGCCCCGACAGCGAGCCGGCGTAGGCGCGCAACGACTGCTCGTACCCGTCGCGGACCGTGGTGAGCGCCCGGCCCACCCGCTCCGCGAGCACGGCCTGCGCCGCGCCGTCCAGGTCCGGCGGCCGCGACCGCCAGGCCGAGATCGCCTGGTCCGCGGCCACCCGCATCGTCGCGTACGCACCGGCCGCCGCCTCGACGACCTTCGTGGCCGTCTCCAGCCGCGCGTGCGCGGTCGACGTCGCGGTGCCGGTGAGCGCCGAGCGGTCCGCGAACGCGGCCGCGGCCGTGCCCTGCCAGCCAGACGCCGCCGTCGACGCGCCGCCGTCCAGTGCGGACCGCGCGCCGGTCAGCGCCGACATCGCGGCGGTCAGCGGCTCGGCGGCCGTCCGGATCCGGCTCGCGTCACCACCCGCGAGCCGCGCGTAGAGCTCCTCCGGGTCGATCACGCGCCGGCCGCCGTCACGCTCGCCGCGGCGTTCTCGTCGCGCCGCTCGTAGTCCTCCGCGCTCGACGCCAGCCCGTCCGCCGCGTGGCCGACCCAGGTCGCGCCGTGCCGGAGGTCGTCGCCGTGCTCGCCGACGAACGTCGCGAAGGCCCTCGCCAGCTCGTCGGCCGCGGGCAGGTCGCCCAGCGCGGCCGGCACCAGCTGCGCCGCGGACAGCAGGCCGGCGGCCTCGCCCACAGCGTCCGAACCGGCGTAGACATCACGCGACGCGCCCCGCAGGGTCGCTGGGTCAACCTGGTAACCGCCGGCCACGGCGACCTCCAATGCTGTGTGCGTTCTGAAATTAACCGACATCCAGGCTGCGTAGTGTGTTTCCGCACGCACTGTGTGCATGTGCGTACGAATCGACCGGGAGGTGGCCGGTGGTGTGGAACCCGCTGCGATGGACGGACGTGTTCACCGAGCAGGCGGCGATGTTCCGCGAGGCCGTCGCCGCGGCCGACCCGGCGGCGCGCGTGCCGTCCTGCCGAGGGTGGACGTTCACCGAGCTGACCGTGCACGCCGGCCGGTTTCTCACGCAGGTCAGCCGGTACCTCACCACCGGCAGCGACGGCCAGCTGCGCCCGGTCGAGGACGAGCGGCCGGCCGACCCGCTGCGCTACCTCGACGAACGGATCGCCGAGGCCACCGAGGTGCTGACGGGGACGTCGGGGCAGCGTCCGGTATGGACGTTCTCGCCGGCCGCGCCGGACCTGGCGTGGGTGTGGCACCGCCGCGCCGCGCACGAGCTGAACCTGCGCCGCTGGGACGCGCAGAACGCGCTGCGCACGCTCGTGCCGACCGACCGTGACCAGGCTGCCGACGCCGTCGACGAGTTGCTCGCCACCCTGCTCGCCGCCCGGCTGCGCACCGACTCGCCACCGCGGACCGCGGGCACCGCGGTGGTGTCCGCGACCGACGGCCCCGAGCGGTGGCACGTCCGGCTCACCCCGGACGAGGTACCCCTCGTGCGCCAGGCGGCGCGCGGCGAGCCCGCCGACGCGTACCTGGAGGGCCGTACGGAAAACGTGCTCTACCAGCTGTGGAACCGCATGCAGCTCACCGCGTCGGGCGACGAGGAGGTGCTGCGCGCGCTCAGAATGAGCTGACCGCCACCCGGCGCGTCGCGTGGTCCGGTGCGGATGCGACCTACACTGGACACAGCCCGACGCCGTCCGCAAGGGGAGACTCGGTGGTCACCGACCAGAGGAACGTGCCGGAACCCGAGCCCCGCGAGGAGTGTGGCGTGTTCGGGGTGTGGGCCAGGGGCGAGGAGGTCGCCAAGCTCACCTACTTCGGGCTCTACGCGCTGCAACATCGCGGGCAGGAGGCCGCGGGCATCTCGGTGTCCGACGGCCGGCAGATCGTCGTCTTCAAGGATCTCGGCCTGGTCAGCCAGGTGTTCGACGAGCAGACGCTCTCGTCGCTGCGCGGCCACGTCGCGGTCGGTCACTGCCGCTACTCCACGACCGGCTCCAGCACGTGGGAGAACGCCCAGCCGACGTTCCGCAACACCGCGACCGGCAGCGGCTTGTCCTTGGGCCACAACGGAAACCTCGTCAACACCGCCGAGCTGCTCGAGCGCGCGCGCAAGGCCGGCATCCGCACCAACAACGGCGCCACCACCGACTCCGACCTGCTCTGCGGGCTGCTCGCCGCCGAGGCCGCCGACCGCGGCATCGAGCAGGCGGCCCTGGACCTGCTGCCGGGCGTGCGCGGCGCGTTCTGCCTGGTCTTCGCGGACGAGACGACCCTCTACGCCGCGCGCGACCCGCACGGCGTGCGCCCGCTCGTGCTCGGCCGGCTGGAGCGTGGCTGGGTCGTGGCCAGCGAGACCGCGGCGCTGGACATCATCGGCGCGTCCTTCGTGCGCGAGGTCGAGCCGGGCGAGCTGCTCGCCATCGACGAGAACGGGCTGCGCTCGTCGCGGTTCGCCAACCCCGAGCCCAAGGGCTGCCTGTTCGAGTACGTCTACCTGGCCCGGCCGGACACCACGATCGGCGGCCGGTCCGTGCACGCCACCCGCGTGGAGATCGGCCGCCGCCTCGCGCAGGAGGCACCCGCGGAGGCCGACCTCGTCATCCCGGTGCCCGAGTCCGGCACGCCGGCCGCGATCGGCTACGCCCAGGGTTCGGACATCCCGTACGGCTCCGGCCTGGTCAAGAACGCCTACGTGGGCCGCACGTTCATCCAGCCGTCGCAGACCATCCGCCAGCTCGGCATCCGGCTCAAGCTCAACCCGCTCAAGGACGTCATCCGCGGCAAGCGGCTCGTCGTCGTCGACGACTCGATCGTGCGCGGCAACACCCAGCGCGCGCTGGTGCGCATGCTGCGCGAGTCCGGTGCCGTCGAGGTGCACGTGCGGATCGCGTCGCCGCCGGTGCGCTGGCCGTGCTTCTACGGCATCGACTTCGCCTCGCGCGCCGAGCTGATCGCGAACGGCATGGAGCTCGAGGACATCCGCCGCTCGATCGGCGCCGACTCGCTGGACTACGTGTCGCTCGACGGGCTCGTCGCGGCCAGCGAGCAGCCGCGCAGCCGGCTGTGCATGGCGTGCTTCGACGGCAAGTACCCGATCCCGCTGCCGGACGAGGCGCTCATCGGCAAGCACATGCTGGAAGGGCTGGAGAAGGGTGTCGCGGGCTCCGCCGCCCCGGTCGCTCCGGCCGGATATGGTGCGGAGGACGCACTCCAGCGACCCTGAACCGGGAACCATGACCGAGAGCAGCAACACCCCACACGCGACCTACGCCGCCGCCGGGGTGAGCATCGAGGCCGGGGAGCGAGCGGTCGAGCAACTGCGGCCGTTCGCCGAGAAGGCGAACCGTCCCGAGGTGCTCGCCGGCATCGGCGGGTTCGCCGGCCTGTTCAAGCTCAAGCTGGACCGGTGGAAGGAGCCGATCCTCGCCTCGTCGACGGACGGCGTCGGCACCAAGATCGCGGTGGCCCAGGCGCTCGACGTGCACGACACGGTCGGCATCGACCTCGTCGCGATGGTCGTCGACGACCTCGTGGTGTGCGGCGCGGAACCGCTGTTCCTGCAGGACTACATCGCGGTCGGCACGGTGCTCCCGGAGCGGATCGCGGCCCTGGTCAAGGGAATCTCGGCCGGCTGCGTGCAGGCCGGCTGCGCGCTGCTCGGCGGCGAGACCGCGGAGCACCCGGGCCTGATGGCCGACGGCGCCTACGACCTGTCGGCGACCGGCGTCGGCGTGGTCGAGGCGGACGCGGTGCTCGGGCCGGAGCGGGTGCGCCCGGGCGACGTGGTGATCGGCATGGGCTCCTCGGGCCTGCACTCCAACGGCTACTCGCTGGCCCGCCACGTGCTGCTGGACATCGGCCGCATGCCGCTGGAGGGCCAGGTCGAGGAGTTCGGTCACACGCTCGGTCAGGAGCTGCTCGAGCCGACCCGCATCTACGCCAAGGACTGCCTGGCCGTCGTGGCCGAGGCGGACGTGCGGACGTTCGCGCACATCACCGGCGGTGGCATGGCGGCCAACGTGGCCCGGGTGATCCCGCCGGGGCTGCGGGCCGTGCTCGACCGCGGCACGTGGACGCCGGCACCGGTGTTCTCGCTGATCGCGCAGCGTGGTCGCGTCGAGCGGCACGAGATGGAGCGCACGTTCAACATGGGCGTCGGCATGGTCGCCGTGCTGGCGCCGGAGGACGTCGACCGGGCACTGGCGGTGCTGACGGCCCGGCACGTCCCGGCCTGGGTGCTCGGGGAGGTGGAGCCGCTCGGTGACGATCCGGACGCGGCCCGTGCCGACCTGGTCGGCGACCATCCTCGCTTCTAGAGGCAACCCGCGCCGGTCCTGTGCCGTAACACGGGAGGACGAGAGGAACGCACGTTCGTGTCAGACCGCGACGCGGAGTTCGGGGAGTACCTCGACAGCCGGGCCGCCGTCATGCGCCGGACCGCGTACCTGCTGTGTGGAGGTGACTGGCATCGGGCGGAGGACCTCGTGCAGATCACGCTGACGAAGATGTACGTCGCGTGGTCGCGGATCCGGCGGGACGGCAGCGTGGACGCCTACTCCCGCAAGATCATGGTGCGCGCGGCCATCGACGAGTCGCGGCGTGCCTACCGGCGGCGCGAGTCGGTCGTCGACGCCGTGCCCGAGGTCGAGGCCACCCGTGATCCGAGCGTCGAGGACGCGGTCGACATGCGGCGGGCGCTGGCCCGGCTGCCGGCCGGGCAGCGGGCGGTCGTGGTCCTGCGGTACTGGGAGGACCTGTCGGTCGCGGAGACCGCGGCGGCGCTGGGCAAGAGCGAGGGGACGATCAAGAGCCAGGCGGCGAAGGGGCTCGCGGCGCTGCGCCGGCTGCTCGAGTCCGACGCGCCCGGGGACCGGACGGAGGCGGGTGAGCCATGACGCCGGACGACGCGGACGTCAAGGCCCTGCTCGGGCGCGCGCTCGCCGGGGAGCCGCCGCTGACGCTGGACCGGGACGAGGTGTTCCGCCAGGGCAGGCGCAAGCTGCGCAACCGGAGGTACTTCTCGGCCGGCGGCGCGATCGCGGGCGCGGTCGTGGCGGTGGTCGGCGCGGTGGTGCTGACCGGGCTGGTCGCCGAGGAGCCCACCCCGAAGACCCCACCGGCCGCGACGCGCACCGAACGCCACGCCCCGCCCGGCCCGACGCTCCCGCTGACCACGACACCGCAGCCGCCGTCGAAGTCGGTGCCCGCCGCGTCGCCGGAGCACGCCGACGCGCTGACCCAGGTGCTGTTCGGCTCCGGCGCGTTCCCGGCCACGCTGAAGCCGCACGGGAGCAGCGCCTTCGTCCCGATCGGCGACACCTACGAGCTGAAGGCCGACATGATCTCCCCGGACGCGGACGGCTCGCTGTCGGTCTCGGTGGGTGCGGCCGACCCGGCGGGCGAGGTGGACTGCGCCCGGCTGCCCGACGCCCGCGACGGCTGCGAGGTGATCACGGAGCGCGACGTGACCGTGGCCGTGGGCCAGTGGCGTGACTACCAGACGGGCGAGAAGCGGTACGTCGCGTACGCGGTCCACGCGGATGGCACGAGCGTCACGGCGATCTCGAGCAACCTCTCGGGCGCCCGGCGGGGCTCGGGGGCACCGCCGGCGAGCAAGATCCCGGTGGTCGACAAGCCGATGCTGACGAAGATCGTGGCGTTGCCGGAGCTGAGGTACGTGGGCTGATGCCGGATCTGGAGATCAACCGCCACCTGGTGATCCCGGCGGCGGAGCTGAGCGAGCGGTTCTCGCGCTCGTCGGGCCCGGGCGGCCAGGGCGTGAACACGACGGACAGCCGGGTCGAGCTGTCGTTCGACGTCGGGCGGTCGCCGTCCGTCCCGCCGTGGCTGCGCGAGCGGTTGCTGGCGCGCCTGGCGTCGCGCCTGGTGGACGGCGTGCTGACGGTGGTCGCCAGCGAGCGGCGCGCGCAACTGGCCAACCGCAACACCGCCCGCGACCGGCTGGCGTCCCTGCTGCGCACGGCCGCGGAGCCACCCCCACCCCGCCGCCGCCCGACGAAGCCGACCCGCGGCGCAAAGGAACGCCGCCTGGCGGCGAAGAAACGACGCAGCCAAACCAAACGAACCCGCCGCACCCTGGACGACTGACACCTGTCCACAGCGCGCCGAGTTGTCCACAGAAACGCCGTGACCACGGGTTTTGTCAGTGGGTGCGGGTAGACTGGCATGTGAGGGTGGCCCCCGGGACAGGGTGGGGCTTTCGTTTCTGGCGTTCTGCACGCGCGTGCGTGCGCGGGGGTGGTTCGAGGTTGGGGTTCCCGCGCGGTGGGTTGTGCGGTGGGTTGCGCGTGCGCGGTGGGCAGTGCGGTGGGGTTCCGTGCGTGGGTTTGCGCGGCGGTTGCGAGGCTTCGGCCGTGGCGCTGCGTGAACATGCTCGCCGGGCTGTGGCACGCGCCGGACCGGGTAGCGGGGCTAGCGGTGGTCCAGCCAGTGGTAGCGGCGTTCCGGGCGGCCCGTGCCTCCGTACCGGAGGCGGACGTCCGCCTGACCCGTCGCCACGAAATGCTCCAGGTATCGCCGTGCGCTCACCCGCGACAGGGACGTCCGCGCCGCGCACTCCGCGGCCGACAGGTCCTCCGGGCAGCCGCGCAGCTCGTCCGCCACGATGCGCAGGGTTTCCGGGGTCAGGCCCTTCGGCAGGGCCGAGCCCGGGCGGGCGCCGAACATCTGGTCCACATCGGACTGACCGGCGGCCGAGAGGCCCGACAGCCGCGCCCGTAACGCCGCGAAATGGCGTAGCTGGTCGTACAGCGCGCCGTACGTGAACGGCTTGATCAGGTAGTGCAGCACGCCACCGCGCATCGCCGCGCGCACCGTCTCCACGTCGGTCGCCGCGGTGATCACGATGACGTCCGTGTCCGCGCCCGGCCCCGCGCGCAGCGCCCGCAGCACCGACACCCCGTCCATGTCCGGCAGGTAGATGTCCAGCAGCACCAGGTCCGGCCGCAGGCCCCGCACCGCGCGCAGCGCGTCCGCGCCATTGTGTGCCACACCGGCGACCTCGAAGCCGGCGGTGCGCGCAACGTATCCACTGTGGACCTTCGCGACCATGAAGTCGTCGTCCACCACGAGGACCCGGACGGTATCCACGACCAGGACCGTACCGCCGAACGCGGCGAGCGCTACGGCGCGTACGCCAGCCGCGCGGTGAACACCGAGCCGTCCACCGAGACCGAGCCCTGCCGGTGCAGGCACGTCTGCCGGGTCAGCGCCAGGCCCAGCCCGCGCTCGCCCTGTTCGGCCGCCTTCGTCGTGAAGCCGTGCCGGAACACCTCCTCGGCGAGCTCCGGCGAGACGCCGGGCCCGGAGTCGGTGACGATCACGCACACCTGGCCGTCGTCGTGGGTGAGGTCCACCTCGATCCACTCGTCGGCCGCGTCGAGCGCGTTGTCGACCAGGTTGCCGAGCACCGTCACCAGGTCCGCGGACAGCTCGTCGTCTACAAAGGACAGTCGGGACGACGGCGTGAGGCGCAGGCCCAGGCCGCGCTCGGCCGCCACGCTCGCCTTCGCGACCAGCAGGGCGGCGACGGCGGGGTCCGCGATCCGCTCGCCGACCTCGGTCTGCCACGCCTCGCGCGTGTGGCTGACCCGGTCGACGTAGCGCCGCACCTCGTCGTACTCGCCCAGCTCGATGAGCCCGGCGATCGTGTGCAGCCGGTTGGTGAACTCGTGCGCCTGCGCCCGCAGCGCGTCGGTGGTGCCGCGCGTGGAGTCGAGCTCGTGGCGCAGCGTGACGATCTCCGTCCGGTCCCGCAGCGTCACGACCGAGCCGATCTCGTGCTCCCGCAAGGAGATCGGCATCCGGTTCATGATCAGCACCCGGCCCCGCCGCAGCACGATCTGGTCCGCGCCCGCCGTCCGTCCGGTCAGCACGTCGACCAGCCGGTCGTTGAGCGACAGGTCCGCGAGCGACCGGCCGACCGCGTCCTCGGGCAGCGACAGCAGCCGGCGTGCCTGGTCGTTGACCAGGGTGATCCGCCCCGCGCTGTCCAGGCCGACCACGCCCTCGCGGATGCCGTGCAGCATCGCCTCGCGGTGCTCGACCAGCCCGGCGATCTCCCGCGGCTCCAGCCCGAACGTCTGCCGCTTCACGCGCCGGGCCACCAGCGCCGAGCCGACCACGCCGAGCACCGTCGCGATCGACAGGATCAGCAGGCCCTCCGCCGGGGACTGCACGACGCCCTCGACGAACGTCGGCGTGTCCTGGCCCGCCGCCACGATCCCGATCACCACGCCGTCGTCGCTCATCACCGGCACGTGCGCGACCAGCGAGTCGTCGACGCCGTCGTCGACGACCCCGACCCACGACCGGCCGGCCGCGATCATGCTGTCGCCCAGCGGCAGCGGCTCGCCGACCTGCGCCGGGTCCGGGGAGGTCAGCACCTTGCCGGCCGGGTCGGCGATGATCACGAACGCCGCCCCGGACAGGCTGCGCGCGCTCTCCGCGAACGTCGGCAGCTGGTGGTGGCGCAACGGATCCTCGAGCGCCCTGCGCACGCCGAGGGTCGCCGCCACGTCCTCGGCGACCGACAGCATCCGCCGGCCCTCGGTGTCCCGGAAGCTCTTCGTCGCCTGGAACCCGGAGAACAGCGCGACCGCGGCCACGAGGGTCGCCACGATCAGCAGCTGCCAGCCGAGCAGCTGCCGGGACAGGGAGCCACGGTCCGCCATGGGCTCATCCTCGCCCAGCCCGCGACCGGCGGCGCGTGAACACAACGACCACAACGACCACTGCGCGCGCAACGCGACGGTGCCGCGGCGCCCGGGCGCACCATGCCAGACACCGGGTGTCGAGCGGAGAGGCTCCGATGCAAGCGAAACCGTTGATCGCGGCGGCCGTCGCCCTCGCGGCCGTCCTGGTGATCCCGCCGCTGGTCAGCTCCGGTTCGAGCGAGGGATCGGGCGGCCAGGTCCGGGGCCTGCGGGTCATGGTGCCGAACTCGCCCGGCGGCGGCTACGACGTCACCGCCCGCACGGCCGCGAAGGCCATGGAGGAGGGCGAGCTCACCCGCAACGTCGAGGTGTTCAACCTGCCCGGCGCGGGCGGCACGGTCGGGCTCGGCCGCCTGGTCAGCGAGCGCGGCAACGACAAGTTGGTCATGTCGATGGGCCTGGGCGTGGTGGGCAGCGTGCACACCAACAAGTCCCCGTCCTCGCTGCAGGACACCACGCCGATCTGCAAGCTCCTCGAGGAGCCGGACATCGTCGTGGTGGCCAAGGACTCGCCGTACCGGACGGTCGCCGACCTCGTGCGCGCGTGGCGGGCCGGCCCGGGCGACGTCCCGGTCGGCGGCGGCTCCTCGCCCGGCGGGCCCGACCACCTCGCGGCGATGCTGTTCGCCAAGGGTGCCGGGCTCACCCCGAAGTCGGTGAACTACGTGCCCTTCGACGGCGGTGGCGAGCTGCTCGCGTCCGTGCTCGGCGGCAAGGTGGCGTTCGGGGTGTCCGGTGTCGGCGAGTCGCGCGACCAGATCGAGGCCGGCGAGCTGCGGGTCCTCGCGGTCACCAGCGGCGAGCGGATGGACGGCATCGACGGGCCGACGCTCAAGGAGTCCGGAGTGGACGTCGAGTTCACCAACTGGCGCGGCATCGTCGCGCCGCCCGGGATCTCCGCGAACGACCGCGACAAGCTGATCGGGTTGTTCACCGACCTCCAGGACACCGCGGGGTGGCGGGACGCGCTCGAGCGCAACGGCTGGACCCCGGCGTTCCAGACCGGCGACGAGTTCGGTGACTTCCTCGCGCGGCAGAACGACCAGGTGGCCGACGTGCTGACCGAACTGGGGCTGCGATGACCACGACCGGGAAGACCCCCGAGACCACGACCGCGGACCGCTCCGAGCTCGGCATCTGCGCGCTGCTCGCCGTGCTCGGCGTGCTGGTGCTGATCGACGCGATCCGCATCCCGGCCGACCTCGCCCAGCGGGGCCCGGTCGGCCCGACGGCCGTGCCGGTCGTGGTCGGCACCGGGCTGCTCGTCGTCGCGGCGCTGCTCGCGCGCGACGTGCTGCGTGGCGTGCGCGGCGAGTCGGAGACCGGCGAGGACGTCGACCTCGCCGCGCCCGGCGACTGGCGCACCGTGCTGCTGCTGTCCGCGGCGTTCCTCGCGAACGCGGCACTGATCGGCGTCGTGGGCTTCCCGGTCTCCGGCGCGATCCTGTTCTGGGGCGCGGCGTACGCGCTCGGCAGCCGCAGCTTCGTGCGGGACCCGCTGATCGCGGCGGCGCTGTCGATCGCCACCTACCTGGTGTTCAACAACCTGCTCGGGGTGCCGCTGCCCGGCGGCCCGCTGATGGAGGTGCTGTAGGCATGGACTCGCTGAGCCTGCTGATCGACGGTTTCGGCACCGCGCTGACCCCGACGAACCTGCTGCTCGCCGCGATCGGCGTGCTGCTGGGCACGTTCATCGGCGTGCTGCCCGGCATCGGCCCGGCCATGGCGGTCGCGCTGCTGCTGCCGGTGACCTACGGGCTGGACCCGGTCGCCGCGATGATCATGTTCGCGGGCATCTACTACGGCGGCATGTTCGGGGGCTCGACGACCTCGATCCTGCTGAACACGCCCGGGGAGTCGGCCTCGGTGGTGACCGCGATCGAGGGCAACCAGATGGCCAAGCGCGGGCGCGGGTCGCAAGCGCTTGCGGCGGCCGCGATCGGGCACTTCGTCGGCGCGATGATCGGCACGGTCGCGCTCGTGCTGCTGGCTCCGGTGGTCGCGTCGCTCGCGGTCGACCTCGGTGCGCCGGACTACTTCGCGGTGATGATCCTGGCGTTCGTCGCGGTCACGTCGGTGCTCGGCCGCTCCCGGGTGCGCGGGTTCGCGTCGCTGCTCATCGGGCTGACCCTCGGCCTGGTGGGCCTCGACAAGCTGACGGGCCAGTCCCGGCTCACGTTCGGCACGCTGGAGCTGTCGGACGGGATCGACGTGGTGGTCGTGGCGGTCGGGCTGTTCGCGGTCGGCGAGGCGTTGTGGGTGGCGTCGCGGCTGCGGCACACCTCGGGCGAGCCGATCCCGGTCGGCCGCCCCTGGCTGGGGCGCGCGGACCTGAAGCGGACGTGGAAGCCATGGCTGCGCGGGCCGCTGATCGGGTTCCCGTTCGGTGCGATTCCCGCCGGTGGCGCCGAGATCCCGACCTTCCTGTCGTACGCGACGGAGAAGCGGCTCTCGAAGCACCGGTCGGAGTTCGGCTCCGGGGCGATCGAGGGCGTGGCCGGTCCCGAGTCGACCGCGTCGGCGTCCGCGTCGGGCACGCTGGTCACGATGCTGACGCTGGGCCTGCCCACGACGGCCACCGCCGCGGTGATGCTCGCGGCGTTCCAGCAGTACGGGATCCAGCCCGGGCCGCTGCTGTTCGAACGGGAGCCGGCGCTGGTGTGGGGGCTGATCGCGAGCCTGTTCGTCGGCACGGTGCTGCTGCTGGTGCTGAACCTGCCGCTGGCGCCGGTGTGGTCGAAGCTGCTGCGGATCCCGCGGCCGTACCTGTACGCGGGGATCCTGTTCTTCGCCTCGGTCGGGGCGTACGCGGTTTCCGGGCAGGTGATCGACCTGATCGTGCTGTTCGTGATCGGCATGCTGGGGTTCGCCATGCGCCGGTACGGGCTGCCCGTGCTGCCGGCGATCCTGGGCGTGATCCTCGGACCGGCCGCCGAGCAGCAGATGCGCCGCGCGCTGCAGATCAGCGACGGCTCGCTCGTGGGGCTGGTGAACACGGCGTTCTCGGTGACCGTGTACGTGATCGTGGCGGTGGTGGTGCTGTGGCCGCTGATCCGCCGCTTCCTGCCGCGGCGCACCGCCGACCGGCCCGATCGCGAGGACGTCGCCGCACCCTGAGGAGCCCAACTACCTCCAACGGGCGATGGACAACCCTCCGGCAGGGACGTGACACTCGTTCATATCCCTGCTGGAGGTGTGTCGACGATGATGCTCCGACGTGTCGTGCCCGCGCTCGCGGTGGTCCTGCTCGCCTCGTTGCTGTCCTCGGGTGTCGCGGCCGCGGCTCCCGGCCGCTACGTCGCCCTCGGCGACTCGGCCGCGTCCGGCCCGCTGATCCCGCTCCCGGACCTGTCGGCGCCGGGCTGCTTCCGGTCGACCGCGAACTACCCGAAGCTCGTCGCGCGCGACCTGGGCCTGGCGATCACGGACGTGACGTGTTCGGGGGCGGACACCGTCGACATGACGAACCCGCAGGAGACCGACCTCGGCACCGTGCCCCCGCAGTTCGACGCCCTCGCGGCGGACACGTCCGTGGTGACGCTGCAGATCGGCGGCAACGACGCGGGGCTGACCGGGCTCGCGCAGTCGTGCCTGAACCTGCTGCCGGAGCCCTTCGGCACGTCGTGCGCGGCGGAGAACACCGCCGGCGGCCACGACGTGTACGGCGAGCGGGTGGCCGCGACCGGCCCCAAGGTGGCCGCCGTGCTGGACGGCATCCACGCGCGGTCGCCGAACGCGCGCGTGTTCGTGGTCGGCTACACGCACTACATCAGGCAGAACGGCTGCTATCCGCGCGTGCAGGTGTGGGGCCGGGACGCGAACTACGTCCAGGCCAAGGTCGACCAGCTGAACCAGGTCCTGGCCGACGCCGCGGCCGCGCACGGTGCTACCTACGTGGACATCCGCACCCCGGGCATCGGCCACGACGTGTGCACGTCGAGCTCGGTGCGCTGGGTGGAACCGTTCATCCCGGAGAACCTGGCCGCGCCACTGCACCCCAACGCCCGTGGCATGCAGGGCATGGCGGCCGTGGTGGGGCCAGCCATCGGCTGACCGGCCACGGGCCGGCCTCAGCGCGGGGCGCCGGTTGTCGCGCGGGTGATCAGGCCGGGGCGGAGCAGGTGGCGGGCCGGGTCGGTGCGTTCGCCGCGGACTCGCTGGATCAGCGCCTCCGCGGCCAGCCTGCCCATCTCCGCCCGGGGCTGGTCGATCGTCGTCAGGGACACGTGGCGCAGGGCGGCCAGCCAGGTGTTGTCGTAGCCGACCACCGACACGTCGGCCGGCACCGCCAGGCCCGCGGCCGCCAGCGCGGACAGCGCGCCCACCGCGTTCAGGTCGTTCGCCGCCACCACCGCGGTCGGGGGCGCCGGCAGCAGTGTGCGGACCGCCGCGGCACCGGCCGCCTCGGTGTACTCGCCGCGGACCACGCGCGGCGTGAGGCCGTGGCGGCGCATCGCGTTCACGTAGCCGGTGCGCCGCGGTGCCGCCTGCGAACCGCCGCCACCGTCGATGTGCACGATCTCGCGGTGGCCCAGCGCGACCAGGTGGTCCACCGCCATTCCCGAACCGGCCTGGCCGTCGTCGTTCACCGTGTCGACCGTGGGTGCCCGGGAGGAGCGGGACACCAGCACGACCGGGGTGTGCGCCGCCGCCGCGGCGATCGCGCCGGCCGGAACCACCGGGCCCAGCAGCGCGATCCCGGCCGGGCGGAACGACAGCAGGCCGGTCAGCGCCTGGCGTTCGCGCGAGGGCCGCCGCCCGCCGGTGTTGAAGACCAGCTCGAAGCCCGACGAGCGCGCGGCCGCGTCCAGGCCGTCCACCACCTCGGCCCAGAACGGGTTGTGCAGGTCCGACACCATCACGCCGAGCACGTGCGACGTCCGGCTCGCCAGCGAGCGCGCCATCGCGTGCGGCGAGTAGCCGAGCTCCTCGGCCGCCGCCAGCACCGCCGCCCGCCGCCCCTCGCTCACCTTCGGCGAACCGCGCATGACCAGCGACACCAGCGCCCGGGAAACCCCCGCGCGCGCCGCCACGTCCTCGATCGTCGGTCGTCCCAAGGCCCACGCTCCTTGACACCGGTGTGACGGACATTACAGGATGTCTCGTTAGAGCGCTCTAATCGCCGACGGAAGCGGGACCATGCGCATCGGCGTCGCCGGGGTCGGACGGATCGGGACCATGCACGCGGCACACCTCGCGTCGCTGGACCCGGTCGACGAGGTACTGCTCTACGACCCGGTCGATGGCCGCGCCGGGAACGCGGCACGGTCGCTGGGCAAGGCCCGGGCCGCCGGCACGGTCGAGGCGCTGCTCGACGAGGCCGACGGCGTCCTCGTCGCCACCCCGACCGACACCCACCCGGCCCTCGTCCGCGCGTGCCTCGCCGCCCGGACACCCGTGCTGTGCGAGAAGCCCATCGCCGCCGACCTCGCCGCGATGACCGAGCTGGTCGGCGAGATCGAGGACGCGGGCACGCCGGTACTCGTCGGCTTCCAGCGCCGCTTCGACCCCGCGGTCGTCGAGCTGCGCCGCCGCATCGCGACCGGCGAGCTCGGCCCGATCTACCACGTCCGCGCCACCGGCTTCGACGCCAGCCCGCCCGACCCCGCGTACCTGCCCACCTCCGGCGGCATCTTCCGGGACCTCATGATCCACGACCTCGACGCGGTCCCGTGGCTCGTCGGCGAGCCGGTCACCGAGGTGTACGCGTCCGGCTCGGTGCTCGTCGACCAGGCCTTCGCCGACGCCGGCGACGTCGACAACGCCGTGGTGCTGCTGCGTTTCGCCGGCGGCGCCCACGCGGTCCTGCACGCCGGCCGGCACGACCCGCTCGGCTACGACCACCGCATCGAGGTGCTCGGCGGCAAGGACTCGGTGGCCGTCGGGCTCGACCCGCGCACGCCGCTGACCTCCCTGGAGCCCGACGGCCCGCAGGTCGCCGCGGACGCCTACCCCGGCTTCCCGGAACGATTCCGCCGCGCCTACCTCAACGAGATGCGGGTGTTCACCGACGTGCTCGCCGGGCACGGGGTCAACCCGTCGCCGGCCCGCGACAGCCTGGTCAGCCTGCGCCTCGCCGAAGCGTGCGAGCGCTCGCGGCGAACGGGGTCGCCCGTCCGGCCGGAGGGCACGCCATGAGGATCGCCGCCGCGCCCATCTCCTGGGGTGTCTGCGAGGTGCCCGGCTGGGGCCGGATGCTCGATCCCGCGACGGTGCTCGGCGAGATGGCGGAGCTGGGTGTCAGCGCCACCGAGCTCGGCCCGCCCGACTACCTGCCGACCGACCCGGACGCGCTGCGGGCCCTGCTCGCCGAGCACGAGCTGGGACTCGTCGGCGGCTTCCTCGCGATCCCCCTGCACGAGCCGACATCGGCGGCACTCGACGCCGCCGGGCGCACGGCGCGGCTGCTCGCCCGCGGCGGCGCCGAGGTCCTCGTGCTCGCCGCGGCCACCGGGCTCGACGGCTACGACGAGCGGCCCGTGCTCACCGCCGCGCAGTGGGACGCGCTCGTCGAGACCGCCGGCCTCGTCCGCGACCGCGCCGCGCTCGCCGGGCTGCGGACCGTCCTGCACCCGCACGTCGGCACGCACGTCGAGACCACCGCGGAGGTCGAGCGGTTCCTCGCCGACTCCGACCTGCCGCTGTGCGTCGACACCGGTCACCTGCTGATCGGCGGCACCGACCCCGTCGAGCTGGTGCGCGCCCACCCGCACCGGATCGGCCACGTGCACCTCAAGGACGTCCGCGCCGACCTCGCCGACGCGGTCCGGGACGGGCGGCTCGGCTACACCGAGGCGGTCGCGCAGGGTGTCTACGTGCCACTCGGGGACGGCGACGTCGACCTGGCCGAGCTGCTGAAGCTGTTGCGCGACAACGAGTATGCCGGCTGGTACGTGCTCGAGCAGGACACCGCACTGGACGAGCACGACACCGGCGCCGACCGCCTGCCCCGGCAGGCCACCGCGCGCAGCCTGGCGTTCCTGGATTCGGTCCACTAAGGACTCGAGCCGTCGAGACGGGAGACGACGATGTCTGACCGAGGGCGACGAAAGCCCGCACTCCTGGCCGCCGCGCTGGCGGCCTCGGCCCTGGTGCTCGCCGCGTGCACCGGTCCATCCGCCGCCGAGGCGACCGCGCCCGGCGGCGGCGGGGGTGGCTCGTTCGACCCGGACGCGCCGCTCGACTTCGCCGTCGTCACCCACGGCTCCGAGGGCGACGCGTTCTGGAGCGTGGTGAAGAACGGCGCCGAGGCGGCCGGCCGCGAGCTCGGCGTCAAGGTCACCTACGTGTCCAACGGCGACCCGGGTGCGCAGGCCAAGCTCATCGACAACGCCGTGGCGCAGGGGAAGACCGGGCTCGTCGTGTCGATGGCCAACCCGGACGCGCTCAAGGCGTCGGTCGAGGCCGCCGTGGACGCCGGCATCCCGGTCGTCACGATCAACTCCGGATCCGACCGCAGCACGGAGTTCGGTGCCATCGCGCACGTCGGCCAGGACGAGAAGATCGCCGGGAAGGCCGCGGGCGAGCGGTTCAAGGACGCCGGCAAGAAGAAGCTGCTGTGCGTCATCCACGAGGCCGGCAACACCGGCCTGAACGACCGCTGCGACGGCGCGCGCGAGGGCTTCGGCGGCGAGGTGGAGAACCTCCAGGTGGACATCAGCAACCCCACCGACATCGAGGCCCGCATCAAGGGCGCGCTGGCGACCAACGCCGACGTCGACGCGGTGCTGACGCTGTCCTCGCAGGTGGCCGACAGCGCGGTGACCGCGGCGGCGGGCGCCGGCTCGGAGGCCGACATCGCCACCTTCGACCTGAACACCGGCGTGGTCGACGCCGTCCGGGACGGTCGCATCCTGTTCGCCGTCGACCAGCAGCAGTACGAGCAGGGCTACCTGCCGATCATGATGCTGAAGCTGTACCGGCAGAACGGGAACACGCTGGGCGGCGGGCAGTCCGTGCTGACCGGGCCGGGCTTCGTCGACAAGTCCAATGCGGACCTGGTGCGTCCGTACACCGAACGCGGCACGCGCTGAGGAGCGGCAATGGCTACCACGACTGTTGATCCCAACCCCGAACCGGCGGCCGTCGACGAACGGCTGGGCTCGTCCTCGTTAGTCAACCGGCTGGTCGTGCGGCCGGAGATCGGCGCGCTGATCGGCGCGCTGGTCGTGTTCGTCTTCTTCTCCGTCGTCGCCGACAAGTTCCTGACCCTGAGCGGCGCCTCGACCTGGCTCGACGACTCCGCGACGCTGGGCATCATGGCCGTCGCCGTGGCAATGCTGATGATCGGCGGCGAGTTCGACCTGTCGGCCGGCGTGATGACCGCGTCCACGGCCCTGGTCACGGCGATCCTCGCGACCCAGGTCGGCCTGAACGTGTGGGAGGCGCTGCTGCTGTCGCTGATCTTCGCGCTCGGCGTCGGCGCGTTGAACGGCTGGCTGGTGGTGCGCACGGGCCTGCCGAGCTTCATCGTCACGCTCGGCACGTTCCTCGCGTTGCAGGGCCTCAACCTCGGCGTGACGCGGCTGATCACCGGCTCGGTGCAGGTGACCGGCATGCGCGCGGCCGACGGCTACGAGTCGGCCGGCTTCGTGTTCGCCTCGACGTTCCCGATCTGGGGCACGCCGTTCCAGATCTCGATCGTGTGGTGGCTCGGCTTCACCGCGGTGGCCGCCTGGGTCCTCATGAGCACGAAGTTCGGCAACTGGATCTTCGCGGTCGGCGGGGCGGCCCCGGCCGCGCGGGCGGTCGGCGTGCCGGTGGCCCGCACGAAGATCCTGCTGTTCATGGGCACGGCGGTGGCGGGCTGGCTGGTCGGGTCGATCAACATCCTGCGGTTCACGACCGTGCAGGCGAACCAGGGCATCGGCCTGGAGTTCCAGTTCATCATCGCGGCGGTGATCGGCGGCTGCCTGCTCACCGGCGGGTACGGCTCGGCGATCGGGGCCGCGATCGGCGCGCTGATCTTCGGCATGGCCCGCCAGGGCATCGTGTTCGCCGACTGGAACAGCGACTGGTTCATGCTCTTCCTCGGCATCATGCTGCTCGGCGCGGTGCTGGTGAACAACACCTTCCGGCGGCGAGCGGAAAGGGTCCGGCGATGACCTCCACACAGACCCCGTTGATCGAGGTCGACCAGATCGGCAAGAACTACGGCAGCGTGATCGCGCTCCGCGATGTGTCCACTGTGGTCAACCCGGGCGAGGTGACCTGCGTGCTCGGCGACAACGGCGCCGGGAAGTCCACGCTGATCAAGATCCTCGCCGGCGTGCACCAGCACGACACCGGCCGGTTCCTGGTCGACGGCGAGGAGATCCGGCTGGACTCGCCGCGCGAGGCGCTCGACCGCGGTATCGCCACGGTCTACCAGGATCTCGCGGTGGTGCCGCTGATGAGCGTGTGGCGCAACTTCTTCCTCGGCTCCGAGCCGACGGTCGGCACCTGGCCCCTCCGGCGGCTGGACCGCCGCCAGGGCAAGAAAACCGCGCGCGCGGCGCTCGCCGAGATGGGCATCGACCTGCGGGACGTCGAGCAGCCGGTCGGCACGCTCTCGGGCGGCGAGCGGCAGTGCGTGGCGATCGCGCGGGCGGTCCACTTCGGCGCCAAGGTGCTGATCCTGGACGAGCCGACCGCCGCGCTGGGCGTGAAGCAGGCCGGGATCGTGCTGCGGCACGTGGCGCAGGCGCGGGACCGCGGGCTCGGCGTCGTGCTGATCACGCACAACCCGCACCACGCCTATCCGGTCGGCAACCGGTTCCTCATCCTCAAGCGCGGCCGCAGCCTCGGCAGCAGCGAGAAGAAGGACATCACGATCGAGGAGCTGACCCGGCAGATGGCCGGCGGCGCGGAGCTGGAGGCGCTGGAACACGAGCTGCGGGAGGTCGCCAACCCGTGAGCGGAGCGAACCGTGGGCACAGTTAGGTTGACGGCCGCGCAGGCACTGGTCCGGTGGCTCGGCGCGCAGCGCTCCGAGCTGCTGGACGGCACCGAGGTCCCGCTGTTCCCGGGCGTGTTCGCGATCTTCGGGCACGGCAACGTGCTGGGCCTGGGGACCGCGCTGTCCGAGGCGGGGTTGCCGGTGTGGCGCGGTCACAACGAGCAGGGCATGGCGCTGGCGGCGGTCGGGTACGCGAAGGCGACCCACCGCCGCCAGGTCGGCGTGGCCACGTCGTCGATCGGGCCGGGCGCGCTCAACATGGTCACCGCGGCGGGCGTCGCGCACGCCAACCGGCTGCCGCTGCTCCTGCTGCCGGGGGACACGTTCGTCAACCGCGCGCCGGACCCCGTGCTGCAGCAGGTGGAGCACTTCGGCGACGCGACGGCCACGGTCAACGACGCGTTCCGCGCGGTCAGCCGCTACTTCGACCGGATCACCCGGCCCGAGCAGCTGATCGCGACGCTGCCGCAGGTGGCGCGCGTGCTGACCGACCCGGGCGAGTGCGGGCCGGTGACGCTCGCGCTGCCGCAGGACGTGCAGGCCGAGTCGTACGACTTCCCGGCCGCGCTCTTCGAGCCGGTCACCCACCACGTGCCGCGGCCGCGGCCGGACCGGCACGCGCTGGGCGTCGTCGCGGACGCCGTGGCCGCGTCGCACCGGCCGCTGCTCGTGCTGGGTGGCGGCGTGCGGTACTCCGGGGCCACGCACAGCGCGCTGGCGCTGGCCGAGCGGCACGGCGTGCCGGTCGTGGAGACGACGGCCGGACGCACGCTGATCCGCCACGACCACCCGCTGCACGCCGGACCCCTGGGGATCACCGGCTCGGCGTCGGCCAACGCGCTCGCCGCCGAGGCGGACCTGGTGCTCGCGGTGGGCACCAGGCTGCAGGACTTCACGACGGCGTCGTGGTCGTTGTTCGCGGCGGACGTCCGGCTGGTCACGATCAACACCGCGCGGTTCGACGCGGTCAAGCACGGCGCGCTGGCCCTGGTCGCGGACGCCGACGAGGCGCTCGGCGAGCTGGCCGGGCTGCTCGACACGTGGCGGGTCTCCGGGTCGTGGACCGCGCGGGCGGCCGCGGAACGAGCCCGGTGGGACACCTATGTCGACGGGCTGCGCGCGCCCGCCGGGGACCTGGCCACCTACGCGCAGGTCGTCGGCGTGGTCAACGAGGAGAGCGGGCCGCAGGACTACGTGCTGACCGCGTCCGGCGGGCTGCCGGGCGAGCTGGTCGGCGGCTGGCGCGCGGCCGGCGGGGCGGAGTCCGGGATGGACTCGGCGATGGACGTCGAGTACGGCTTCTCCTGCATGGGCTACGAGATCGCGGGCGCGTGGGGCGCGGCGATGGCCCGCCGGTCCGGAGTGGTCACCACGCTGCTCGGCGACGGCTCGTACCTGATGCTGAACTCCGAGCTGTTCTCCGCCGCGTTCGCCGGGCACGGCTTCGTCGCGGTCGTGTGCGACAACGACGGCTACGCGGTGATCGACCGGCTACAGCGCGGCACCGGCGCGCCGGGGTTCAACAACATGTACGCCGACGCGCGGACCCTCCAGTCGCGACCGCCCCGAGTGGACTTCGCCGCGCACGCGGCGTCGCTCGGCTGCGCGGTGCGGACCGCGACGGACCTGGCCGGGCTGCGGCCCGCCTACCGGCAGGCCCGCGAGGACGCGCGAGCCGGCCGGGTGGCCGTCGTGGTGATCCGCACCCACCCTTCCGCGTGGACGGACGCGGGAGCGTGGTGGGAGGTCGGCGTGCCCGAGTACTCGGCGTACCCGGCCGTCACCGACGCCCGGGCGACTTCGGACAAGGCGAAGTCGGACCAGGTGCGCTACCTGGGTCGCCCCCGAACCTGACGGTCAACGACGGTAGTCGTCGTCCTCGTCGTCGTCCTCGTCGAACGGGTCTCCACCGTTGCCGCTGTCCGGCGGCTGGTTCGACAGCTCACGCTGGAGAGCATCGAAGTCGGTGTGGTGAGTGCTGTATTTGAGCTCTCGGGCTACCTTCGTCTGCTTAGCCTTCGCCCGGCCGCGCCCCATGGCTCGACCCCCTCGCACAGTGACGGGGCGGCCGGGGGAAGCGGCGGCCCCGTAAATCTCGACATTTGGTTCCTGGTAACTACCGTACCGTGCCGATGGGGTTCCGCGCGAAGGGGCACGGCAGTACGCCCGGGCCTTTTCGGCACCCGGGGATCGCCCCCTGGCGGGTGGCTCGCCGGACCGTGACACGATGCCTCCGTGCCCCGACCGTTCGTCGCCTACCTCAGGGTGTACGAACCGCTGTCCGCGTTCGATGAACCGGTCGCCAAACGGTTGCGGGCCGCACTCGAAGCAGGCCACCTCGACTACGCGGCAGTGGGCGACCGCGAGCGGGACATGTGGCTCAGATCACAGCTGTCGAAGCCGGTGACGCTGCTGCCCGGCGAGCTCGCGAACGGCGAACCGTCGCCCCGCGCGCTGGCCGACGTCATGATCCTCGACCCGAAGGACGTCCCGGTCGAGGCGGCCACGGTCGCGCCCGGTCCGCTGGTGTGCCCGCTGGACGTGCGGGCCCGGGCGGCGGCGGCCCTGGTCGGCTTCCTGACCTCGTCGCACCCGGCGCTGCGGACGGCGGCGCTGTCGGCGTCGCTGGACTCGGTGCGGGAGAAGGCGGCGGCGGTGCTGTCGGACCTGCCGGGTGGCGCGGTGCACATCGTGTCGACGACGTGGACGGTGCCGCTGCCGTGGTTCACCCTCGTGGACCCGGCGCAGCGGCACATCGAGGTGGCCACTCGCGACGACCCGGCCCGCCAGGTCTGCTGGCGCGTGGCGATGTCCGACGCCCGGCGGCGCGTGGCGAAGGCGCACTCCCTGGCCGAGCGGGTGCTGGGTGACCAGGGGCCGACGAAGGTTCTCGAGGACACGGGCCGGTGGCTGGAGCACTTCCACCCGCACTCGGCGGTGGAGCTGGACTACGGCGGCCTGGTGCAGCTGCTGGACGACGAGGAGCTGGAGTCGGACACCTCGGCCGCGGACGTGCACGAGATCGTCGCGGCCCTGGAGCGCGAGGACGTGGAGGAGATCGCGTCCCGGTTCGAACGCCTCCGCGATTTCTGGGGTGACCTGGCCGTCCGCGAACGCTTCAACTGACCGGCCGGGCCGGGACTCAGTCGGCCGGGTCCTCGCCGCGTTCGGCGGCCAGGAGCGTGTCCACCGACGCGCTGCCGGCGCGGTAGCGGCTGCCGATCTCGTCGTTCAGCAGGTCCACCACCTGCTGCACCTCGCGCCGGCGCTGGGACACCGAGGACTCCTCCGCCGTGTACGTCCGCAGCGCCAGGTCCAGCCGCTCGGGCGGCAGCGAGCTCACGTCCGACAGGTCCGCGTCCGACACGAGCGCCTCGACGTGGCGGCGGTGCGCCTCCGCGCGCGACGGCTCCAGCGTCTGGTGCCGGCCGGAGCCCGCGGGGACCGTGCCGACCGCGTTGTCCGACAGGATCTCCACCAGCCGCTCCACCACCGAGCTCGAGCCGCCCTCGGCCCGCCGCCGCTGCTCCGCCCGCACGATGTCGATCCGCCCGTGCAGCAGCCGGCGCAGGTAGGACAGGTCCGTCTCCTCCTGCGCCGCGTCGTCGCGGCGCGCGCGAACCTCGGTCAGGTCGAGCCGGTCGAGATCGGCGACGTACGCGGGTGCCAGCACCCGGTCGATTCGCCTGCGCCCGCCTGGTCGGACTTCGATCACGCTGCCCATCCTCCGGTACCGGGTGCCCTGTCGCCAACCCGGGCGGAGTCAGTTGTTTTCCGAAACCCTGATCAGGGACCGCACCTCGTCTGCCGACAGCGGCGGGCGCTGCGCCAGCGACGCGAACTCCGCGGCCCGCGCGACCAGTTGCGCGTTGTCCCGCACCCGCGTACCGCGCGCGAAGGAGATCGTGTCCTCCATACCCACCCGCAGGTGCCCGCCCGCGGACAGCGACGCCAGCAGCACCGGCAACGTGGTGCGCCCGACGCCGGTCGCGGAGAACGTCGCGCCCGCGGGGATCGCGTGGGTCGCCGCGACGAGCGTCGCCGCGTCGCCGGGCATGCCGCCGGGGACGCCCATCACCAGGTCGACGTGTACGTGCCCGCCCGCCGGCAGGCCGTGCTCGTCCAGCAGCCGGCGCAGCGTGGCCAGCTGGCCGAGGTCGAAGATCTCGTACTCCGGGACGATCCCGCGCTCGGCCATCCGCTTGTGCAGCTCGACGATGAACTCCCACCGGTTCATGAACACGTCGTCGCCGAAGTTGACCGTGCCCATCGTGCAGGACGCCGAGTCGGGCATCGCCTCGAGCACGCGCAGCCGGTGGTCCTCCGGGTCGGTCACCGCGCCGCCTGTCGACAGCTGGACCACCAGGTTCGTCTCCGCACGCAACGCGGCCACCGTGTCCTCGAGCCGCTTCAGGTCCAGCGTCGGCGTGGTGTCCGCGCCACGGATGTGCACGTGGATCATCCCGGCGCCGGCGGCCTCGCACGCCTTCGCCTCGGCGACCAGCTCCTCGAGGGTGACCGGCAGGTTCGGCACGTCGGTCTTGGCGTGCTCGGCGCCTGTCGGCGCAACGGTGATCATGGTCCCAGTCATGGACCCAGATGTTAGTCAGCCACGCAGGCGCCGAGCAGCCTCGCGACCGAGCCCCGGCGTCGCCTCGGGCACCGAGTCCGGGTCGATCGCGGCCTGCACGATCCGGTCGTCGACCCCGGTCAGCAGCTCCGCGTCCAGCGGCACGGAGTACTTCACCAGCGCCAGCGCGATCGAGCCCAGCTCGTGGTGCCGCGCGACCGTGCCGACCCGGCCCACGGTCCGCTCGCCGAGCAGCACCGGGTCGCCGGTCTCCGGCAGCACCTCCGGCGAGCCGTCCAGGTGCAGCAGCAACATCCGGCGCGGCGGCCGGCCCACGTTGTGCACCTTGGACACGGTCTCCTGCCCGCGGTAGCAGCCCTTCGCCACGTGCGCGGCGACGTGCACCCAGCCGACCTCGTGCGGGATCGCGCGGTCGTCGGTGTCCACGCCGACCCGCGGCCGGGCCGCCTCGACCCGCAGCGCCTCGAAGCCCCACGAGCCCATCGGCCGCGCGCCCGCCTCGGTCAGCCGCGCCCACCAGCCGGCGAGCTCGGCGCGGGGCACGAGCAGGTCCGCGGCGAGCGCGCCGGGCCAGGGCATCCGGCGGACGACGACGTCCGAGCCGGTGGCCACGCCGTAGGCGTCGTCGGGCAGCGGGAGGCCGGCCGCGGTCAGCAGCTCCGGCGTCTCCGGGCCGACGACCGACAGCACGGCGCGCTCGGCGGTCGCGTCGCGCGGGGCCACCTTGGACCAGAAGACCATCGACTCGAAGTACTCCAGCAGCGGCACCCGCCCGCCGCGCGCCCCCGTGGCGACCGCGCCCGCGTCGGTGTCGAGCCAGACGGTCTCGCCGCTCGCGTCGCTCGCGTAGGCCAGCGCCATGTGCGCGTCGATGCGGCCCTGGCTGTCCAGCACGAGCGCCTCGGTGCCGGTGTTCACCGGCAGCTCGCTGACGTGCTGGGAGATCACCAGGTGCAGCCAGGACAGCCGCTCCTCGCCGGTGACCGCGATCAGCTCCCGGTGCGAGCGGTCGACGATCGCGACCTTGCGCGCGGCCGCCCGCTGCTCGGCGAACGGGTCGCCGAAGTGCCACGGCACGCCCTGGTCCGGGGAGCCGTCGGGTGGCGCCACGGCGCCTGGCAGGTCGAGTGTCACGAGGTCTCCCCGGTGCAGTTGCGGCACGTGCCGGACAGCGCGAGATGGCTCGCATCCAGTTCGAACCCGTACCGGACCCGCAGTGTTCCGCGCAGCTCGTCCATGATCTCGCACGGCGCCTCGATGACGTGGCCGCAGGCGTGGCATACGAGGTGGACGTGGCCGTGCTCGTGGACGGAGTAGTTGGGCGCCCCGTGGCCGAGGTGCGTGTGCCGCACGATGCCGAGGCTCTCCAGCAGCTCGAGCGTGCGGTAGATGGTCGTGATGTTGACCGTCGGGGTTCGGACCTGCACCTGCTGGTGGACCTGTTCGGGGGTGGCGTGCTCGAGCTCGACCAGGGCGTCGAGCACGAGCTGGCGTTGCGGGGTCATGCGCATGCCGCGGCGGTGCAGCGTCACCCGGAGCTGCTCGCGTTCCGCCTCCACGTTGCGCGTCACACCACGAATCGTAGGCGCGGCGCTGAGTAGGCTGCCGGGCATGCGGGTGCTAGCGATGCTGGACGGAACCCTGGCCAACCCCGAGGCGGCGCACATCCGGGTCGACGACCTGGGCCTGCTGCGCGGCGACGGGATCTTCGAGACGGTGCTGGTGGTCGACGGCCGGCCGCGCGAGCTCGGCCCGCACCTGGACCGGCTGGCCCGCTCGGCCGCGATGCTCGAGCTGCCGCCGCCGGACCGGGCCGCGTGGGAGCGCTGCGCGCAGGTCGTCATCAACGCGTGGCGGGGCCAGTCGGAGATGGCGCTCAAGCTGGTCTACACGCGCGGCCCGGAGTTCGGCGACGGCACGCCGACCGGGTTCGCGATGGGCCTGGCGATCGGGGAGAAGACGTTGCGCAACCGGGTCACCGGGGTGCGCGCGGTGACGCTCGATCGCGGGTACGAGCCGGAGATCGTGGCGCGGGCGCCGTGGCTGCTGCTGGGCGCGAAGTCGTTGTCGTACGCGGTGAACATGGCCGCGCTGCGCTACGCGGAGGCGCACGACGCCGAGGAGGCGATCTTCCTGGCGGCGGACGGCTCGGTCCTCGAGGGCCCGACGTCGAACGTGGTCGTCGCGCAGGGCGACACGCTGCGCACGACGCCGCCGTCGAGCGGCATCCTCCGCGGCACGACGCAGGGCGCGCTCTTCCGGGCGGCGGAGCAGTCGGGCTGGGTGACGAAGGTCGAGCCGCTGACGCTGCCGGACCTGCGGGAGGCGGACGGCCTGTTCCTGGCGTCGAGCGTCCGCAAGATCACCCGCGTGCACACCCTGGACGGCACGAAGCTCCCCGACGCGAGCGAGCTCCACACGGAGCTCAACGCGCTGTACGAGTCCGAGTACGCCTGACCAGTACGGCCTGGCTAGCCGGCGACGCGGCGCAGGTAGGCCGACGTGTGCGGTTGCAGGGGCTGGCCCACCATGGCGCGTTCCTCGACGTAGGCCAGGTCGCCGTTGTTGACCAGGCCGTACAGCCGCTTCGCGCCGGAGACCTCCTTCGCCGAGGCCGTGCGCATCGTGATGTCCGTGGCCAGCTCCCACGACGTCTGGGTGCGCGGCTCGCCGTAGTAGATCTCGACGACGCCCGTCGCGTGGGCCAGGAGCAGCTCGATCGTCTCGTCGGGCTGGGGGCGCCACCAGCCGACCTCGCGCGCGGCCGGGCGGATGACCTTGCCGTCCGCGTCCAGCAGCCACGCCCGGGACTCGTAGAACACGAACGGCCGGCCGTCGTGGGCGAACGTGATCTGCTGGCCGAAGTGCTGCGACTCGATCGTCGGGTACACGACCTCGCCCTCGCCGCGCCACACACCGATCAGCGGCAGCAACGGCAGCAGCGCGTCGTGCAGGTTCGCGCCGTCGCGCAGGTTCGCGGTGTCGTTCGGGATCGGCAGGTCCGGCCACTGGGGCAGGTTGCGCTCGCGCGTCGTCGCGGCGCGCTCGGCGGCCGCGCGCAGTGCCGCGTCGCCACTGCCCGGAACCGGAGTCTCCTCACTCACGACGACCCCCCGCAGGCTCGGCAGGCGGGCGAAGTGACGATCAACAGGTCCACCCGGCGAGGATATGCGAACGCGGGACGGCCGATCGGCCGCCCCGCGTTCCCCGGTTCGTCAGCCGACCGCCACCGCCACGGCGTGCAGGCCGGGGCCGTCGGCGATCACGCTGGTCTCGCCGTTTCCGCTGCGGTGCAGCGCACGCACCGTCCACGTGCCCGGCGCGGCGAAGAACCGGAAGCCACCGTCCTCTGAGGACACGACCTCCGCGGTGAACTCGCCGCTCGCGTCCAGCAGGCGCACGTAGGCCCCGCCGACCGGCGCGCCGTCCGCGGTCACCTTGCCACCGACCACGATCTCCTTCGCCAGGTCGACACCCGCCGGCAGCTGCGCCGTCTGCGCCGGCGCACCGCAACCGTTACTCATGCCTTCTCCTCAGGGTCAGTGTGCGCCGGGGCCGATCTCGACCGGCACGCCCACGAGTGAGCCGTACTCGGTCCAGGAGCCGTCGTAGTTCTTCACGTCCGAGTAGCCGAGCAGCTCGTGCAGGGCGAACCAGGTGTGCGAGCTGCGCTCGCCGATGCGGCAGTACGCGATGGTGGACTTGGCCTCGTCGATCCCGGCCTCCGTGTACAGCTCGCGCAGGTCGTCGGCGGACTTGAACGTGCCGTCCTCGTTGGCCGCCTTGCTCCACGGCACGTTGATCGCGCTCGGGATGTGCCCGGCCCGCTGCGCCTGCTCCTGCGGCAGGTGGGCGGGGGCGAGCAGCTTGCCGGCGAACTCGTCGGGCGACCGGACGTCGACGAGGTTCTTGTTGTCGATCGCGTCGACGACCTCGTCGCGGAACGCGCGGATCGCGGTGTCCTGCTCCTTGGCGGCGTAGCTGGTCTCCTCGCGGGTGACCGTGTCCGCGGAGAGCGGGCGCCCGTCGAGCTCCCACTTCTTGCGGCCGCCGTCGAGCAGCTGCACCTGGTCGTGGCCGTACAGCTTGAAGTACCAGTACGCGTACGCGGCGAACCAGTTGTTGTTGCCGCCGTAGAGGACCACGCGGTCGTCGTTGCCGATGCCCTTGGCGGACAACAGCTTCTCGAACCCGGCCCGGTCGACGAAGTCGCGGCGTACGGGGTCCTGCAGCTCGGTCTTCCAGTCGATCTTGACCGCACCGGGGAGGTGGCCGCCGCCGTACGCGGAGGTGTCCTCGTCGACCTCGACGAACACCACCCCGGCGGTCCCGAGGTTCTCTTCGGCCCAGTCGGCCGTGACCAGCACGTCTTCGCGGCTCATCGGAGCGCTCTCTCCTTCGTGGGTGTGAATCGTTGGACCAGCAGATATGTCTCGCAGCCGAGGCAGAACCCGAACGCGGCGTTGAGGAAGGCGGCGGCCAGGGCGAACGCGGTCGCCACTACACCGAGCGCCGGGACGCCGAACGCGTAGCCGAGCGTGCCCAGCACGGCGAACCCGAAGCCGACGCCCTGCGCGAACCGCAGCGGGGCCTGCTCCTCGCGCTCGCCGGGCGGCCCCAGCCGGGGCGCGGCCAGGTAGCGGTAGAGCAGCGAGTACGGCGCGACCCGCAGCCCGGCGAACGCGCCGATGGCGAACACCACGGCCTGCGCCGCGAGCAGCGGCCACCACGAGGTGACTAGCACGACGGCGAGGACCACGGTGGTGACCCACGCGGCGAACCGTGGGCCACGTGGATCGACAGGTGGATGTGCGGACACGGCGGACTCCTGACTGCGACGCGGCTGGGGCAGGCGAGAACCAGCGGCGGGCGCAGGCCGGGAAGTGGCGCGCCCGTCAGTCAGGTGCTGGACACAGGCTGGAATCGACGCGGCAGTAGTCGACCGCGCGCCGCCTGGTCAGCATGGTGTACACGTCTCGCACACTACCTTCGGCTCTCTGCCTGTGGGAGGTGCGTCCACCTGTTGGGATGACCCGGGCCGGGTGATTTCCGCTGGTCAGGTGGTTGCCAGGTGCGGGCGCAGCGCCTCGAGCAGAGCCTCGGCCTTCGGCACCCCGCCGACGCGGAGGAGCTCCGTGCCCCGCTCGTCGATCGCGAGCGTGGTCGGGGTGCGCAGCACGGACAGCTGGCGGGCGAGGTCCGGGCGGTCGGTGAGGTCGAGCTCGGCGTGGTGCAGGCCATGGGTGCGCGACGCGAGGTGGGCGAGCAGCGCGCGGGCGTGCCGGCACGGCGCGCAGAACGTGGTCGACAGCTGGACGAGCGTGACGCCCTCCGGGGCGAGCGCGCCGCGCACGTCCGCGGGGAGCTCGCGCGCGGCGTCGCGGACGTTCTCGCGGACGCGGCCGCTACGGGTGCGCATGAGCAGGCCGGCGACGCTCGCGAGCACGAGCGTGCCGATCAGCACGAGCACACCGGTCATCCACCACTCCCGCCGAGCACGACGTCGAAGGCCTTGCCCTTGACCGACAGTACGCCCGGCTCGACGTTCACGGCCGTGGGTGTGACCGTGAACGGCAGCTCGCCCGGGTCGAGCGTGACCGTGAGCATCTGCAGGATCCCGGCCTCGAACTGCTCGGGCAGCTCGCCCGAGCCGAGCACGCTGTTGCGCACCTCGAGGCGGGACGGGGTGAACTTCGCCTTCGCCGAGTCGACGAGCTGGATCAGGCCGTAGGCGCAGAAGTCGGTCTCCTCGCCGCCGATGTCACCGGTCGCGCAGATCTTGGCGCCGGCCTTGGTGTCGTCCTCGTCCTCGAGCTCCTCGGCACGCTCGGCGGCGGCCTGCTCCTCCTCGGTGCGGTCGTCGGGATCCGACTCCGCGTCCGCCTCGCTGATCGGGTCGATCGTGAGGTTCGTGATCGAGGAGATCAGCGGGTTCTTGTTCTCCAGGATGGCGCGGCTGACGTCGGACGCCTTCACCCGGACCTGGCCCTCGACCTCGCGGACCTTGACCTCCTTCAGCGACCCGGACACGAGGTCGCCGAGCGGGGCGAGCACGCCCATCAGGTCGACGTGGACCTCGAGGTCGCGCAGCGTGTCCTGGACCGGCACGCCCTTCGCGTCGATCGACACGTGGCCGTACTCACCGGAGACCGCCTGGAACAGGAAGGAGAAGCCGTGCACTTTGACGGCGGGGTCGTCGGTGAGGTGGAACTGCTCGCGGGCGCGCTTGGACACCTGGTACTCGAAGATCGCCGCGGTGCCGAAGTCCGCGGCCACGAGCAGGCCGACCAGCACCAGGAGCGTGACGACGAGCCGGCGCGTCCGCCGTCGCCGCCTGGGCCGGGTGCCGGGCCTGCCGGGGTCCGTCATGGTCGTCATGCCGCCGTCCGCTCCGATTCGCTCTCATCGCCTTGCTGCCGGTCCGTCAGCCACGCCGCGATCCGGTCGACCAGCAGCGGGGTCATCGCCGTCTCGGCGTGCCGCAGGCCGCGCTCGAGCCACAGCTCCGCGTGACCGCCGGTGGCCCGGCGCAGGGCCACCGGGTGGTCAACGCCCACGTAATGATCCCCGTCGCCGTGCACCAGCAGGAAGGGGGTGGGGGCGATCCGGTGCGCGACCTCGACGGGACTGGGCGGTATCTCGATTGTCGGTGGTGCGACGCGGACCCGCAGCGCGCGCATGGCGAGCCGCCCGTGCGGCAGCTCGGCCAGCCAGAACAGCCGGCGCATCGCGTCGGTGTCGCGGGTCCACCAGCGTGCGGCGGCGCTGACCGCCACGACCGCGTCCGGCCGGTGCGTGCCGGTGGCCGCGTGCAGGACGGCGACCGAGCCGCCCATCGAGAAGCCGAGCGTCGCGACGTCGTCGTGGTCCGCGCGGGCCAGCCGGACCGCGGCGTCGAGGTCGTGGACCTCGGCCGGCCCGGCGGTGCTCAGCCCGCCCGACCGGCCGTGCCCGCGAAAGTCGAGGGCGATCACGGTGTGCGTGCGCGACAGCCGCGCCAGAATGCGCGCGACGAACGGCTTGCGGACGTGGTTGGTGAACCCGTGGCCCACCACGATCGCCGATTCACCACCCGGTTCGTTACGGGAATGTTTCCGTCGCAACATCAGTCCCGTGAGCCTCACGCCGTCGGCCGTCCGCTGGTGCACGCGTGTGACACATGCGTCACGACCAGGACATTTGGCGGGCACAGCCGTTATTCTTCCGGAAAGCCACGGAGCAAACCCAGAGAGGCGGGCCCGTCATGAGCCTCGACCTGCTGCTGCTCACCGCGGACCCGACGCCGGGCTCGGTCGTGCCATCCCTGATGCTGCTGCCCCACCACGTGCGCACGCAGGCGCCGGAGGTGACCGCGTTGCTCGACGCCGGGTCACGGGACGTGGTGCTGGTGGACGCGCGAGTGGACCTCGCCGCGGCGAAGAGCCTGTGCCGCCTGCTGACCAGCGGCGGCGACAACGTCCCGGTCGTGGCGATCGTCAACGAGGGCGGTCTGGTCGCGGTCAACGCCGAATGGCGCGTGGACGACATCATGCTGCCGACCGCCGGCCCGGCCGAGGTCGACGCCCGGCTGCGCCTGCTGACCTCGCGCGGCCCGGCCGGCACACCGGGCGCCGACGGCGCGCTACGCCTGGGCGAACTGGTGATCGACGAGGCGACCTACATGGCGCGGCTGCGCGGTCGGCCGCTCGACCTGACGTACAAGGAGTTCGAGCTCCTGAAGTACCTGGCGCAGCACGCCGGACGGGTGTTCACCCGGGCGCAGCTGCTGCAGGAGGTGTGGGGCTACGACTTCTTCGGCGGCACCCGGACCGTGGACGTCCACGTGCGACGGTTGCGCGCGAAGCTCGGCACGGAGCACGACCAGATGATCGGCACCGTGCGGAACGTGGGCTACAAGTTCGTGCAGCCCCCGAAGCCGGCCAACGTGGCGGACCCGGTCAGCGTGTCCTGACACGCCTCGACCACCGAAGTCCCACCGGGGCAAGGAAACCGGTTCGCCCGCGTCACCTGGGCCCGCACCCGTTTCCCGCACACCCCACACCCGCGCGACGCACGTTCAGAACCCAATAAGCGCAGACCCCGTGGATGGCGGCCCCCACCCTCTCCGGGGGCACCCCTCATGACGCCATTCTACCGGTGACCCCTGACAAAACCCGTGGTCACGGCGTTCCTGTGGACAACTTGCCGGCCTGTGGACAGGTTTGGCGCCTTGTCGGGCCTGGTCGGTAACGTCGTTGGCGTGGACATGATCTGGCAGGAGTCCGAGCCCGGCGACGACGTGCGGGCGCTGCTCCTCGCGGCGATGGCGCACGACGGGCGGCCCGAGATCGAACCCGGGCAGCCGTTACCGCGGGAGTTCCGGGGTGGCGCGCATCTGCTCGCGCGTGTGGGTGGCGAGCTCGTCGGCTACGCGCATCTCGACACCGGCGGCGACGCGTTCGGCAACCAGATCGCCGAGGCGATCGTCCATCCTGGACACCGCCGCCGGGGCCACGGCACGGGGCTGGTCGACGCCGTGCTCGCGAAGGCCAGCCCGAAGCTGCGGGTCTGGTCCCACGGCGACCACCCGGCCGCCGCCGCCATCGCGCGGCGGCAAGGCCTGCGGCGCGTCCGCGAGCTGCTCAAGATGCGGCTCGACCGTGCCGTCGCGCTGCCCGACCCGGCCTGGCCCGCCGGCATCGCGGTCCGCACGTTCGTGCCGGGGCGGGACGAGGACGAGCTGGTCGCGGTCAACAAGCGCGCGTTCGACTGGCACCCGGAGCAGGGCAGGCTGACGGCCGACGAGGTGGCGGCCACCGAGCGGGAGAGCTGGTTCGACCCCGCCGGCTTCTTCCTCGCGACGAAGGACGACAAGATCGTCGGCTTCCACTGGACGAAGGTGCATCCGGGCGACATCGGCGAGGTCTACGTCGTCGGCGTGGATCCGGCGGCGCAGGGCGGTGGGCTGGGCCGCGCGCTCACCCTCGCCGGGCTGCACCACCTGCGGGAAAAGGGCCTGGGCGACACGATCCTCTACGTCGAGTCCGACAACGCGCCGGCGGTCGCCGTGTACCGGCGCCTGGGCTTCACGGTCGCCGAAACGGACGTCGCCTACGAGCGCTGATACTCAACGCAACGAAAGTCACAATCCGGTGTTGTTCATTTCGTGTTCACCTCAACACCCGGCCCTGGCCACCCCCCTTCCCTAGCGTCCGCGCTTGTGCCGCGATTCAGCAGCGCACCCAGGTGCCGCGCCGTCCTGGCAAGCCGCCGGCGGCCGGGCCTGCTCGTGACTTCGACTTACCTCGAGAGGATCCAGTGAAGCGCATCCGCTACGGCCGCATCGCGGCCCTCGTCGCCGTCGGCGCCCTCGCGCTGACGGCGTGCGGCAACGACCCAACCGGCTCCGCTGACGCCGGCAGCGGCGGCTCGGACCAGCCGAGCAACCTGTCCGGCAAGCTCGCCGGCGCGGGCTCGAGCGCCCAGGAATCCGCCATGCAGGCGTGGATCGCGGGCTTCGGATCGTCGAACCCGGACGTCACCATCAGCTACGACCCCGCCGGCTCCGGCGCGGGCCGCACCCAGTTCGGGGAGGGTGCGATCGACTTCGCCGGCTCGGACGCCGCGCTGGAAGAGGAGGAGCGGGCGACCGCCAAGGAGCGGTGCGGCAGCGAAGCGCTGAACCTGCCGCTGTACATCAGCCCGATCGCGGTGATCTACAACCTCGAGGGCGTCAAGGACCTGCAGCTCGCGCCGGCGACCGTGGCGGGGATCTTCGACGGCAAGATCACCAAGTGGGACGACGCGGCGATCAAGGCGGACAACCCGGACGCGAAGCTCCCGGGCTCGGCGATCACCCCGGTGCACCGCTCGGACGAGTCCGGCACCACCAAGAACTTCACCGAGTACCTCGCCGGGACCGCCGCCAAGGCGTGGCCGCACGAGGCGAGCGGTGACTGGCCGGTCAAGGGCGGCCAGTCCGCGCAGGGCACCTCGGGTGTCGTCCAGACCGTCCAGGGCGGGCAGGGCACGATCGGCTACGCCGACTTCAGCAAGGCCGGCCAGCTCGGTGTCGCCAAGATCAAGGTCGGCGGCGCGTGGGTCGCGCCGACGGCGGAAGGCGCGGCCAAGGTCGTCGAGGAGTCGCCGAAGGAGGAGGGCGTCCCCGAGGGCGACCTCGCCATCAAGATCAAGCGCGACACCACGACGGCGGACGCCTACCCGCTGATCCTGGTCACGTACACGATCGTGTGCCAGAAGTACGACGACGCCGCGCAGTCCGACCTGGTCAAGGCGTTCGTCGGCTTCGTCGCGAGCGAGGACGGGCAGAAGGCCGCCGCGGACGCGGCCGGCTCCGCGCCGATCTCCGACAAGCTGCGCACCGAGGTCGAGACCACGCTCGACACCATCGGCAACGGCAGCTGAGGCGACCGGAAACCTTGTTACGGTCAGTGCAGCTGGTTGGGCGGACGCTCCACAGCGGCCGCCCAACCGGCGGTGTCCGTCCCTTCTCGCTTTCGGAGACCGCGTCGTGACCACAACGGACGAAGAGTTGAAACGCGAGACACCACCGCCGCCGCCGGCCAAGCCGACGACGCCCCGCCGCCTCGGCGACGTGCTGTTCTCGTCGGCCGCCAGAACCGCCGGCGTGATCATCCTGGTCATCCTCGCCGCGGTCGCGGCGTTCCTCATCTACGAGGCATGGCCGGCGATCGACACCCCGGCCGTCGACCTGGCGCAGAAGGTCCCGTTCCTCGAGGACGGGGACACCCTCCTCAGCTACGTCGGCCCGCTGGTCTTCGGCACGGTGCTCGCCGCGCTCATCGCACTCGTGATCGCCACGCCCGTCGCCGTGGCGGTCGCGCTGTTCATCTCCCACTACGCGCCCCGCCGGCTGGCGCAGGTCTTCGGCTACATCATCGACCTGCTCGCCGCGATCCCGAGCGTCGTCTACGGCCTCTGGGGCGCGCTGTGGCTGATGCCCAAGCTCCTCCCGTTCTTCACCTGGCTGAGCGCCACCTTCCCGTTCATCCCGCTCTTCGACGGGCCGGTCGCGAACCCGGCCCGCACGATCCTGACCGCGGGCATCGTGCTCGCCCTGATGGTCCTGCCGATCATCACGGCCGTGTCCCGTGAGGTGTTCCTGCAAACCCCGCTGCTGCACCAGGAAGCCGCGCTCGCGCTCGGCGCCACCCGCTGGGAGATGGTGCGGATGTCGGTGTTCCCGTTCGCGCGCTCCGGCGTCATCAGCGCGACGATGCTGGGCCTCGGCCGCGCGCTGGGCGAGACGATGGCCGTCGCCATGGTGCTCTCGCCCGGGTTCCTCTACTCGTTCTTCATCCTGCAGGCGGGCCAGCAGCAGAACATCGCCGCGAACATCGCCCTGAAGTTCCCGGAGTCGACCAGCCTCGGCGTCAACGTGCTGATCTTCACCGGCCTGGTGCTGTTCGTGATCACCCTGATCGTCAACATGATCGCGCGGTGGATCGTGTCGCGGCGCGCCGAGTTCTCGGGGGCCAACTGATGACGACCCTGCAGGACCCGCTGTCCGCCGAGCTGCCGTCGAAGAAGCTGAGCCACGGCAAGCTGCCCCGCTTCACCCCGGTCGTCCTGTTCGTGGTGTCGCTGGCGGTCATGTCCGGCGTGCTCGCGGTCTTCGACGCGTTCAGCATCCCGCTCGCGGTGGTCTTCGGCGTGGTCCTCTTCGCCGCGGCGATCATGGCGCTGTCGGGGGCCGTCGAGGGGAGCCGGTCCGCCCGTGACCGGCTCGCCACGACGGTGGTGTACAGCGCGTTCGGACTCGCCCTCATCCCGCTCGTCAGTCTGCTGTGGATAGTCCTGCAGAACGGCCTCAAGCGGTTCGACCTGTACTTCCTGACCTACACGATGCGTGGCGTGTACGGCGGCATGGACGCCGGCGGCGCGTACCACGCGATCGTCGGCACGCTCGAGATCACGTTGTTCGCGACGCTGATCTCCGTGCCGATCGGGCTGCTGACCGCGATCTACCTGGTCGAGTACGGCCCCACCCGGCTCGGTCGCGGCATCACGTTCTTCGTGGACGTGATGACCGGCATCCCGTCGATCGTCGCCGGCCTGTTCGCCTACGCGCTCTTCGCCCTGTTCCTGGGGCCGGGCGTGCGCATGGGCGTGGTCGGCTCGGTCGCGCTGTCGGTGCTGATGATCCCGGTCGTCGTGCGGGCGTCGGAGGAGATGCTCAAGCTGGTGCCGAACGAGCTGCGCGAGGCCGCCTACGCGCTGGGCGTGCCGAAATGGCTCACGGTGGTCAAGATCGTGCTGCGCACGGCCATGGCCGGCATCGTCACCGGCGTCATGCTCTCCATCGCCCGCGTGATCGGCGAGACCGCCCCGCTGCTCATCACGGTCGGCGTGGTCGACTCGGCGAACTTCAACCTGTTCGACGGCCGCATGATGACGCTGCCGGTGTACGTGTTCCGCCAATACAGCCAGGGCCTCGCGCCCAACGGCGTCACCACCATCAACTACGACCGGGCCTGGGCCGCGGCACTGACGCTGATCATCATCGTCATGCTGCTCAACCTGATCGCCCGGCTGGTTTCCCGGTTCTTCGCACCGAAGACCGGCCGCTGACGAGGAAGACACGACGCGACGATGGCGAAGCGACTCGACATCAAGGACCTGAACATCTACTACGGCGACTTCCTCGCGGTCGAGGGCGTCTCGATGGCGGTGGAACCCCGGGCGGTGACCGCGTTCATCGGCCCGTCCGGGTGCGGCAAGTCGACGGTGATCCGCTCCCTCAACCGGATGCACGAGGTCGTCCCCGGAGCGCGCATCTCCGGGCGGATCGCGCTGGACGGCGAGGACCTCTACGGGAGCACGGTCGACCCGGTGCAGGTGCGGCGCAACATCGGCATGGTGTTCCAGCGGCCGAACCCGTTCCCGACGATGACCATCCACGCGAACGTGATCGCGGGGATGCGGCTGAACAACCGGCGCATGTCGCGCAAGGCCGCGGACGAGGTCGTCGAGCGGTCGCTGCGCGGGGCGAACCTGTGGAACGAGGTCAAGGACCGGCTGAACAAGCCGGGCTCGTCCCTGTCCGGCGGGCAGCAGCAGCGGCTGTGCATCGCGCGGGCCATCGCGGTGCAGCCGGACGTGCTGCTGATGGACGAGCCGTGCTCGGCCCTGGACCCGATCTCGACCCTGGCGATCGAGGACCTGATCGGCGAGCTGAAGAAGGACTACACGATCGTCATCGTCACCCACAACATGCAGCAGGCGGCGCGGGTGAGCGACCAGACGGCGTTCTTCAACCTCGCCGGCGTCGGCCAGCCGGGCAAGCTGATCGAGATGGACGCGACGGAGAAGATCTTCTCCAACCCGACCCAGAAGGCGACCGAGGACTACATCTCGGGCCGTTTCGGCTGAGCCCCACTTCTCGGCGGCGCCCTGACCAGCACGTACCCTGCCTTAGCAGGGTCAGCACCGGACGGGTGCCGAGTTCGACGAACATTCACAAGTGGGAACCATCGGACGCCCAGTTACGTCACAATGAGGACCCGTACGGTTGCCCCTTGGTAACGTGCGGGTGTGGTCTGAGGTGTACGGACAGGGGCCGAACATGTTCGACATAGGTGGAATGAGCGCCGCCGTCGCGGGCATCGCACAGGGCGCGGCCAGCTTTGCCAAGGCCGCGGCTGACGGATCGTTCGCGGTGAGCGAGACCGGGGGACGAGCGCTGCTCGAGGCGATCCGGGAAATGCGGCAGTGGATCGATGGGCAGGACTCGAATCTGTACTACCTGGAGCAGGAGCCGCCGCTGGGTACCAGCCACGGCGCGCAGGCCATGAAGCCGTACATGGCTCAGGTGGCGAGTGACAACCAGGGTTTCGTCACCATGCTCAAGGCGTTCCGCGACTCGCTCGACCAGGCCGAGCAGGGCATCCAGGACGCGATGAACAACTATCACCACATGGACACCGGGATCGCGAAGCAGTACACCGTCGAGGCGTGAGAAGGGGCATGTTGGTGAGGTTCCTGCTGGTTCCGGTGATCGCGCTGCTCGCGGTCGGGCTCGTGGGGTGTTCGGAGGAGACACCCGGCGACGCGACGGTGGGCGAGAGCACCGACAGGCCGACGATTCCCGGTGGCGACACCGGTGTCGAGGAGCCGACCGAGACCAGTTCAGGCGGCGATTCGGGAACCGCCGACCTGCAGCCGTGTGACCTGCTCACATCTGCGGAGCAGGCTCAGCTCCACCTGGACGCCGGTGTGGAGGACGAGGTCGGACCGGCCCGCACCTGCCAGTGGCGGTCCTCCGACGAGTTCACGATCACGGTCGGTGTCATCGATGCGCTCGGCATCGACGCAGTGCAGTCCAAGACCCCGACCAAGCCGGTCAAGGTCGGATCACACGACGCCGTCCAGGCCACCGGCGGCGCGAGCACGTGCGCCGTCGCCATCGGCGTGACCGACTCGTCCCGGGTCGACGTGGCCGGCGTGGCCGGCGGAGACATGACCAAGGGCTGTGCGGTGGCGAACCAGGCCGCGCAGTTGGTCGAACCCAAATTACCCACAAGGTGAGCGGGAGTAGTCAGCAATGGGAAGGCGAAACGCGCATCCGTCCGGCTCGGACCCCGACGGCCGGTACGACCCGACCCGTGATCCGAACAGCGACTACTACATCGACCGCGGCAACGTCTCGGACACAGGCGACCAGGTCCATCAGAACGCTGAGCAGACCGCCGACCAGCAGGAGGACGGCGACAACTGGCTCATGCAGATCATCAACCACTTCACCCGGCAGGGCCGGGTCGACACCGCCTACAACCAGGAGCTGTCGCAGCAGGCGCAGGAGCTCGCCGACGGCGTGAACACCCGCCAGCCACCGACGATCGCGCCCGCCAACTACATGTCGAACCCGCATCCCGAGCTCCAGCGAATGGTCACGGAGAACGTGGACCCCGCGAGCGTCGGCAAGACGGGCGACATGTGGATCGAGGCGGGCAACGCCATGACCCGGTTCCAGTCCGGTGTCGCCTCCGCGATCAACAACAGCGAGGGCGACTGGCAGGGCCAGGCCGGCAACTCCGCCCGCACGTTCATGGCGGGCGTCGGCAACTGGGTGGGCAACGCGGGCCAGAGCGCGCAGCTCGCCGGCACCCAGACCAACATCCAGGCCTCTGCGCTCGCCGAGGCCAAGCGCGCGATGCCCGCGCCGGTCGAGTTCGACGTGGCGGCCGCGAACCGCGACCTGCAGTCCACGACGAACCCGATCGAGGCGATGCGCAAGTACACGACCTACATGGCGCAGTACAACGAGCAGCAGAACGCCCACGAGCAGGCCGCGCGAGTGGTCAGCACCTTCGACGGCAGCCTTGCCGGCGCGAGCACGATGCCCGCGTTCGCCCAGCCGCCGCAGATGAACGGCGGCGACGGCTCGCTGACCAAGGTCGGCGGCGACCAGCTCCGCAGCGCCGGAATCGACGGCAGCGTCAACCCGAACGGCACCGGCGGGTTCGGTGGCCCGGGTGGTACCGGTGGTACCGGCGGCGGTGGTGGTGGCGTCGCCCAGCCTCCGGGCACCGGTGGCGGCGGGGGTGGCGGCGGCACGGGCGGCGGCGGAGGCGGCACCGGTTCGGGTGGCGGCGGAACCGGCGGCGGTGCCGGCGGTGGCTCCGGTTCGGGCGGTGGCGCGGGCTCGGGTGGCGGCGCCGGCGGCGGTGGTGGTGGCATCCCGCTGCCCGGTGGCGGCGGAACCGGCACCGGCGGTGGCACGGACCCCAGCGGTGGCGGCAGCTTCCCCGGCGGCTTCCCCGGTGGCAACGGCCCCGGCGGCAGCGGCCCGGGTGGCGTCGGACCTGGTGGCATCCCGATTCCCGGCGGTACCGGCGGATCGAACGGCAACTTCCCCGGCGGTGGGCCGCTGCCCATCGGCCCCGGCGGCATCCCCGGCGGCGGTGACTTCGACCGTGGCCGCATCCCGGGGGGCGGGCGCGGCTTCGGGCCGGGCGGCTTCGGCACCCCGGGCAGCACCGGCTTCGGCGGCGGCAGCGGCGGTAGTGGCGGCGGCAGCGGGTTCGGCTCGGGCTCCGGCGCGGGCGGTGCCGGCGCCAGCGGCGCCGGTGGGCTTCGCGGCGGAGTCGGCCCGGGTGGCGGGCTCGGCGCCGGTGGCGGCGGGCTGGCGGCCGAGAGCGCCGCGCTGCGCGGTGGCGCGGCGGGCGTGGGCGGTCGTGGTGGCGCCGGCGGCATGGGCGCGGTGCCCGGCGGCCGTGGCCAGGGCGAGGACGACGAGGAGCACCAGCGGCCGTCGTTCCTGGTCGAGGGCGACCCGGACGCCGTGTTCGGCACCGACGAGGCGACCGCGCCACCCGTGATCGGTCAGTGATGACGTCGTTCACGCTGTCGCTCGCCGCGGCGGACATCGTGGCGCAGTTCCTCGGCGTGAACATCCGGTTGTTCCCGTTCGACATCCCGAGCGTCGGCCAGTTCCAGGAGGATCGGATCCGCATCGCCAAGGCGGTGTTCACGGATCTGCGCAAGCGCCGCCTGGCCGGCCCGGCCGGCCTGGACCCGGAGCTCGAGAACGCGATCCGCACGGTGTCGGACTACGTCATCTCCGTGGCCGTGATGGGCACGGTGGAGAAGGACCGCGAGATCTACGCGCGGGCGTCCGCGCGGGGCGAGACGGGCGTGCTGGCGGTCAAGGAGAAGCAGACCATCCGCCTGGAGCTGATCCGGCCCACCGCGCTCGCGCTGACGCTCGTGGGCATGCTCCCGAAGGCACAGGCGGGGCCGGGCCAGTCGGTGACCATCAACAGCCCCGGCGTGCCCAGGCACGGCCAGGAGGACGACACCCTCTTCGACAACGTCCGGCCCTCGACCGACCAGCAGACGCGTGCCGCAGCCGCCTACCTGTCCCGGCCGCGGACCGGGACGGGCTTCTTCGCCGTGTCCGGCCGCGACCGCAAGACCGGCCTGGAGACCCAGGCCGGCGGCCTCATGTGGCTCGACACGGACGCCGGGCGGTACCTGTCGCTGTCGCGCCCCGCGGACGAGAACGGCTCGGTCACGAGCACGTTCTCACCCGCGGACTCGGCCCGGCTGACGCACTCGCTGGGCGAGATGATCCAGTCGGTCGCCCCCCAGCGCTGAGGTCAGAGGGCCTCGTCGTGCGCGGCGCCCGGCATCCGGCCCGTCACGACGAACACCACGCGCTTGGCCACCGACACCGCGTGGTCGGCGAAGCGCTCGTAGAAGCGGCCCAGCAGCGTCACGTCCACGGCCGCGGCCACCCCGTGCGGCCATTCCTTGTCCATGAGCACCGAGAAGAGGTGGCGGTGTAGGTCGTCCATCTCGTCGTCGGCCTGCTCCAGCATGCGGGCCTGGTTGACGTCCTTGGAGAGGATGACGTGCTCCGCCTCGCGGGCCAGCTCGACCGCGACCCGGCCCATCTCCGCGAAGTACGGCCGCACCTGGTCGGGCAGCACGGGCTGCGGGTGGCGGCGGCGGGCGGCCTTCGCCACGTGCAGCGCCAGGTCGCCCATCCGCTCGAGGCTCTCCGCGGCGTGGATGGCGGCGAGCACGCTGCGCAGGTCGCTCGCCACGGGCGCCTGGAGGGCCAGGAGGGCGTACGCGTGCTCCTCGCACGACGACCGCGCGTCGTCCACTTTCTCGTCGTCGCCGATCACCTGTTCGGCAAGGCCGAGGTCGGCTTCGAGCAGTGACCGGGTGGCGAGCTCCATGGCCGTCGCGACCATCGAGCACATGCCGGCGAGCTCGATGACGAGCTGGCCGAGTTCGACTTGGTAGGCCTCACGCATGGCGACAGCCTACGGCCGCGAAGGCTACCGGACCTCAGCGCTGGGTGAACCCCACGTGAACCCGAGGAGACAAACAGACCACCAGGTCAGGCGCAGGAAACGTCCCCGCCGTTGACCGTCGACAGATCGTCGGGCAGATCCGGTGCGGGCTTGCCCTTGCCCGGCGCCAGCACCTTGCCGTCGAAGCCGGGGCCGATGATCAGCTGGATCGCGCCCACCAGTGACGGATCCTCGACCAGCTCCGCGTCCGGCACGGACGCCTTCAGCGTCTGCGCCTGGTCCGCCCGGCCCTTGGCGTACTTGATGACGGTGTTCTTCACGTTCTCCGGTGCGGCGTCCACCTGGACGATCTGGTAGCCGAAATCGGCGAGCTGGTCGGCCGTCGAGCCGGCGATGCCACCGGTCGGGTTGCCGCCGTTGAGCACCTGCAGCTTGATCGTCTTCGGGTCGACCGGGCCTTGTTTCTCCAGCGCCAGCCCGGACTGGAGCTGCTGCGTGCCGCCGGACTCGCCGGGCAGCGGCGTGTCCTCGCGGATCGCCCGGAACAGCGACTTCGTGTCCTCGACCCGCAGGTCCTCGTTGCCGTTGTCGTTCGCCTCGCCGACCGTCGGCACGGTGATGAACGTGACCTTGCCGGCCGCGATGCCCTGCAGCGACTGGCCGAGCGTGATCATCTGGTCGATGCCGATGTTGTCGCCGAACGTGGACTTCGAGAACGCCTGCACGAAGTTCGTGAGCTTGCTCGGGTCCAGCAGCACCTCGCTCGACATCGCCTTGCGCAGCAAGGAGGAGAGGAACCGCTGCTGGCGCTTGATGCGGCCGTAGTCGGAGGTGAGGTCGCCCTGCACGTGCCGGGCGCGCACGAAGTTCAGCGCCTGGTCGCCGCTGATCGTCACGTTCTTGCCGCCCTGCGGGACGATCGTGCCGAGCACGTCGTCCTTGAGCGGCTCCTCGACGCAGACCTGCACGCCGCGCACGGCGTCGACCATGCCCTTGAAGCCGTGGAAGTCGATGCCGACGAAGTGGTTGATCATCAGGCCGGACAGCTGCTGCACCATCTTGGTGACGCACTTCGGGCCGCCGACCTGGTAGGCGGTGTTGAGCTTGACCTGCTCCGCGGCCGGCTTCTGCTGGCCGGTGTAGTCGCCGGACTTGGGATCCCAGCCCTCGCACGCCGGCCGCCGCACCTCGAGGTCGCGCGGGAAGCTCACCACGACGGCACGCTCCCGGTCCTTCGGGATGTGCGCGATCATCACGGTGTCCGAGCGGGCGCCGACGACCTCCTTCTCGTCGCCGACCCCGTCCTCGGCCTCCGCGCCCGCACGGGTGTCGGAGCCGACGAGCAGGAAGTTCTCGTCACCGCGCTGCTTGGCGGCGTCCTGGATGTCCTTGGAGTTCGGGTCGAGCGCGTCGACCTGCTGCGAGCTCGCGTCCACCCAGCTCTTGAAGCCCCACGCGATGCCGGTCGCGACGAACACGAGGATCGCGGCGGTCGCGGCGGCCACCCGGATGGCGAGCGTGGACCGGTTGTGGCGCGGTTTCGCGTCCCGCAGCCGGGTCGCGCCGCCGCCTCCGCCGTTGCCCCCGCCGTTACCGCCGCTGTTGCCGCCGCTGTTGCCGCCGCCTCCGCCGTCGGCCCGCAGCTCGGCGAGCTCCGGGGGCTCGGCCGGCGGCGTGGGCTGCTGCGGCTTCGGTGGCGGCGCGTTCAGCGTCTGCTGGGCGACGAGCTCGTCGAGCTGGTCCATCTCGCCGTCGTCGTCCTTGCGCCACGGCATCAGCTTGCGGCGCTTGGCCTTCCGCTCGCGCTCCTCGGCCTGGAGCTCGTCGTGCACCGCGGAGAAGCGGGCGAGCGTGTGGTCGATGCCGCGGCGCTTCTGCACGTCCTCGCCGATGGCCTCCATCTCGGTGGTCATCGAGATGGCGTCCTCGGGGTTGCGCGGCGGCGGCAGCGGGACCTTCTTGCCGGGCTCCTGCGGCCGGTCGTCGGCGCCCGCGCGGCTACCCGGCAGCGACGGGCGCTCCTCGCCGGGCCGCGCGGCGTTGGGATCGCGCGGGATGGGGCCGGACAGGTGCACGTTGGGACCCGCCGCGTTGGGGTCGCGCGGGATCGGCCCGGACAGGTGGTGGACCGGGCCGGCGTTCGGGGGGCCGGCCGGCGGGACGGCGTGGAAGCCGGAGCTCTGGCCGGGCGCGGGCGGGAGCGGGTGGGCGCCGGTGTTCTGGCCGGGGCCGGGTGAGAATGCGCGGCCGCCGGAGTTCTGGCCGGGCATGGGATGCGGTCCCGAGCCGAGGCCGGGCGGTAGGCCCGGACGCGGACCGGACTCCTGCCCGGGCCCGAAACCGTTGGGCGGCATGGGCCGCCGGCCGGTTCCCTGGCCGGGCCCGAAACCCTCGTGCGGCCCGCCGGGACCGAAGCCGTTGTCGGGTGCGCCACCCGGGCCGAAGCCGTTGTCGGCCGGCCCGCCCGGGCCGTAGCCGTTGTCGGCCGGCCCGCCCGGGCCGTAGCCGTTGTCGGCCGGGCCGAAGCCGCCGCCGGGTCCGCCCGGGCCGAAGCCACCCTCGCCGGGTGCGCCGCCGGGGCCGAACCCCTCATTGCCCGCGACGCCCGGCCCGAACCCGTTGGCGCCGCCGGCGCCGAAGCCGTTGTCGGCGGGACCGCGTCCGCCGCCCATGCCGTTGTCGGCGGCGCCGCGTCCGCCTAAGCCGCCGTGGGCCGGGCCTGGTCCGAAGCCGTTGTCTGCCGGGCCCGGGCCGAAGCCGTCCGCCGCGCCGGGGCCGTAACCGTTGTCTGCCGGACCGTAGCCGTTATCCGCCGGACCGTAGCCGTTGTCTGCCGGACCGTAACCGGGGTCCGCCGGGCCGAAGCCGTTGTCTGCTGGTCCGTAACCGGGGTCTGCCTGGCCGTAGCCATTGTCTGCCGGTCCGTAGCCGTTGTCCGCCGGACCGAAGCCGGGGTCTGCCGCCGGGCGCCGGCCGCCGAAGCCGTCGCCGCCTGCGACGCCCGGGCCGAAACCCCTGTCCCCACCCCTGTCCCCGCGGCCGTAGCCGTTGTCGCCGGGACCGAAGCCGTTGTCGCCGGGACCAAAGCCGTTGTCGCCAGGACCGAAGCCGTTGTCCGCGGGACCAAAGCCGTTGTCGCCAGGACCGAAGCCGTTGTCGCCCGGTGCGTAGCCGTCATCGGGGCCGGAACCGAAGCCGTTGTCCGGGCCGGGTCCATAGCCGTGTTCCGGGCCGCCTGGGCCGTAACCGTTGTCCGGGCCGTAGCCGTCGTCCGGCGCGCCGGGGGCGAAGCCGGGACCGCCCGCGGGGCCGTAGCCGCTCTCGGGCGTGACGCGGCGGGCGGCGGGGCCGTAGCCGTCGTCGGGCAGGGCGCGGCGGCCCGTGGCCTGGCCGGGCGGCAGCGCGTGGCCACCGGAACGCTGGCCGCGCGGAACCGGGTAACTACCCGATCGATGCCCGGGCGGGGCCGGCCGTTCGTCCGGGATGCCCTGGTCCTCGGGCAGCGCGCGCCGGCCGGCGGAGGGCGCCTGCGGCAGGTCGTAGCTGTCCGGCAGCGCGCGCCGGCCCGTCGCGGGCGGCTCGGCGGGCGGGAAGCCCTGCGGGTCGGGCTGCACGCGCCGGCCGGTGGCCTGGCCGGGCTGCACGCGCCGGCTGGACTGCTCCTGGCGCGCGCCCTGATCGGGCCAGGGCTGACCGCCGGCGGCCTCGCCGGGACGGCCACCCGAGCGGCCGGGCTGTCCCTCCGCGGGACGCCGGCGCGACGAGGTCTGCCCGGTCGACGGCAGCGCGCGGCGGCCGGGCGCGCCCGGGTCGACCGGTGCTGGGGTCTGCCCGGAGGTGGCGTGGCGCTGGACGAGGTCGGCAACGCTGAGCCCGCCGGGGCCGTCCTCCATGGAGCGGCGGCGCCGGCGCGGCTTCTCGGGCGGCTCCTCCGCGGCACGCCGATGCCGGCGGCCGTACCCGTTCGCATCGTGGGGCGAGGAGTGGGTGCCGCCTGGCCGGTCTTCGTCGGGCACCCGTCCTCCCTTCCTGCTCGCGCCATCCGGTGCAACAGCACTGTTCGTGCCGCTTTCTTAACCAAGACGTTGTAGACGACTGGAGTGTCGCCGACTCACAGTGTCGCTCTGGAGCCAGATAGTACGGATGGATGGCACCCGTGACGACCGCAGATCCGTTTTCGGCCACTTTCCGTGCGCGTTTGGCGGCTCATCGCTAGCCCGATCGGGCTAGTAGGCGCGCTCGATCAAACGTTATCGAACTGCTGCTGCGAATTTCCGTCAGCGTGGCCGGCGCACCGGGGCGCCGGAGAGCCGGACCTTGCCGCCCACACGGTAGGCGACCGCGTTGCGGCCCGACTGCTTGGCCGTGTACAGCAAGCCGTCCGCGCTGCGCAGCTGCTGCTCCGGATTGGCGGCCGCGTGCCCGTTCGCCCCGCACTGGTGGGCGACGCCGATGCTGACCGTCACCCGCAGGCCGAGCACGATCGTCGACCACGGGTACTGCTCGATCCGCGCGCGAGCCGCCTCGGCCAGCGCGGTCGCGGTGTCCCCGTCGACACCCGGCAGCACCAGCACGAACTCCTCGCCGCCGTACCGCGCGCAGAACCCGCCGGACGGCAGGGCCACCTGCAGCAGCTCGACGACCTGCTGCAGCACACGGTCACCGACGAGGTGGCCGAACGTGTCGTTGACGCGCTTGAACCAGTCGAGGTCGACCAGCGCGACGGCCAGGCCGCCGGCGAGGCGGCCGCCCTGCTGCTCGACGACCTCGAGCAGGCGTTCGTCCAGGTAGCGGCGGTTGTAGCTGGCGGTAAGGGCGTCGCGGATGCTCTGCTCGCGGGCCTCGGCGTTCTCGCGGCGCAGCCGGGCGACCTCGAGGCGGACCTGGTGGGGCACCTGGGGGTGGGCCTGGTCGGCGACGGCCGTCTCGAAGGCGTAGCGCAGGTGCTCGTAGGCCTGCCGCCACTCGCCGCGCGAGGCAAGCAGGTCGGCGACGGACTCGTACAGCTCGACGAGGCCGGCCGCGTCGTCGGTGTCGTCGCGGCTCGCGGACGGCTCGGGCTGCCCGGCCGGCTGCTGCGTCGGGACCGTGGGCCGGTTGCCGCCCCGCTCGCGCCACGCGCCTGATGGGGCAGCGCCCCGCCGGGCCGGCCCCGGCTGGTCCAGTCCCTGGTCCAGCACCGCCACCGCGCTCACCTCCCCTACTAGGACATGTCGTCCCGGCGGAGACCCGCCTTGAGGCTTAGGCGAACTGGATTCCGATTACCCCCTACCGGTGGAACACGCGCTGCTCCAAACCGGTGACGTGCCGCGGTGATGCGCGGCGGAACGCGATGTCGATCTTCAAGCGCGGGTCGCGGTCACCCCGTGGGGCACGGCGAGAAGCCGTACGCCTTACCGTCCAGCACGACCACGCGCTGCGAGCCGATCTGCTCGCCGAGGAGCGCATCCTGCTGGCGGACGCTCACCGACACCCCGAGCACGTAGATGCTGCCGCGCGGCGGCTCGTCGGACCGCGACTCCGGCGGCACCCATTCGGGGTCGGTGCGGAACGTCGACATCGCGGGCTCGATGCGCAGCACCAGGTCGCCGAGATCGCAGAGCCGGTCGGTGTAGTCGGGATGCTGGGTGCGGCGCAGGAAGTCCCGCTGGCTCGACGTGCTCTCGTCGCCCGAGGCGTTCAGGTCGGTGAAGTACTTCTCGACCAGACCACGGTCCGCGCCCGAGGTCACGGCGGACACCGGCGCCGGGGAGCCCGCGATCTGCGCGCTGCAACCGGTCAGCACCAGGCCGAACACCGCGACCGTGGCGAGGCTGCGGGTGCGTCGCATGCTCTTCCCCCGAAACTCGTTGTCCTGCTGGCAGGTTAGCCGCAGCCCGCGCGGCGGGGTTCAGGTTGGTGCGCTGTCCGCCAGCCAGCCGCGCCCGGCGGCCTTGGCGCCGGCCTGGAACCGGCTGCGCGCGCCCAGCCGGTCCATGAGACCCGCGACCATCCGCCGCACGGTCCGCACGGACACGCCGAGCCGCACCGCCGCCGACTCGTCGGTGCTGCCGGCCGACAGCAGGCGGAGGAGCTCCCGCTCGCGGCCGCCGAGGCCGGCCGGCGGGCCGCCGGCGGACCAGAGCCGTTCGAAGAGGCCGGCCGTCGTGACGACCACGCCGGGCAGCCGGAACACCGCGGTGCCGGCCGGCTCGCCGCCGGGCAGCACGACCACCGAGCCGTCGATGATCCGCGCCTCGGTCGGCACCTCGGCCATCGTGCGCACGTCCGCGCCGTGCGGTGCGCGGGCGCCGGGCCCCTGGGCGAGCACGCGATAGCGCACGCCGCGGCGCAGGTTCTCGTGGTCGACGCGGCGGAGGTTGCCGAGCGCGCCGTGGCGGGTCATCACCAGCACCTCGCGGGTGGCGGCGGCCAGCAGGACGTCGATGTCCCCGGCGGGCCTCGTGAGCAGGTCTGTCGCGTTCACGCCGCCGACGCTAGGCAGGGCCGTCCGGGACCGGTCCCGGATCAGCCGCCCGAGTGCATCAGGTCCGCGCCCATTGGGATGCTCGGGTCGTCCGGGTCGTCGAGCCAGCCGTAGGGCAGCGTCACCTTGCCCGGCGAGCCCTGCCGGCCGCGCGGGCCCTCCGCCATCGCGGGGAACGGGGCCGAGTGGTCCAGCCGGGACAGCAGATCGTCCAGTTCGGACAGTGAGGTGATCATGGCCAGCGCGCGGCGGAGCTCGGTGCCCACCGGGAAGCCCATGAAGTACCACGCCATGTGCTTGCGCAGGTCGCGGATGCCCTTGTCCGGGCCGTCGTGCTCGACGAGCAGCTCGGCATGGCGGCGGAGCACGTTGGCCACCTCGCCGAGGTTCGGGCCGGGCGGCACCGGCGCGCCGGCGAAGGCCGCCTGCAGCTCGCCGAACAGCCACGGCCGGCCCAGACAGCCCCGGCCGACCACGACGCCGTCGCACGCGGTCTTCGCCATCATCGCCAGCGCGTCCGCCGCGCTGAAGATGTCCCCGTTGCCCAGCACGGGGATCGTCGTCACGGCCTCCTTGAGGCGGGCGATGTGGGTCCAGTCCGCCTGCCCGGAGTAGCGCTGGGACGCGGTGCGCGCGTGCAGTGCCACCGCGGCCGCGCCTTCCGCCTCGGCGATGCGGCCGGCGTCGAGGTACGTGTGGTGGCCGTCGTCGATGCCCACGCGGAACTTCGCGGTCACCGGCACGCCGTGCGGCGACGCGGCCGCCACGCACGCGGCGACGATGTTCGCGAACAGCCGCCGCTTGTACGGCAGCGCCGCGCCGCCACCGCGGCGGGTCACCTTCGCCACCGGGCAGCCCCAGTTGGTGTCGATGTGGTCCGCGAGCCCCTCGCCGATGATGATCTTGACGGCCTCGCGCATGGTGGCCGGGTCGACACCGTAGAGCTGCATCGACCGCGGCGACTCGCCCTCGTCGAAGGCCATCATGTGGCGCGTCTTCGGGTCCCGCTCCACGATCGCCCGGGCGGTGATCATCTCGCAGACGTAGAGCCCCGCGCCGTACTCGCGGCACAGCCGCCGGAATGCCACGTTCGTGATGCCCGCCATGGGGGCGAGCACCACCGGCGGGTCGACCTCGTAGGGGCCGATCCGCAGCGGCTTCGGGGCGGGCTGCACTCACCCATTGTCACCGCTCGCCGAAGTCACCTCCAGGCCGGCCAGGACCCGCAGGTCCAGGCGCCAGTCGCAGGAACGGATGGGGGTGCCCTTCGGGTACTCGAAGTCCACCTCGCCGAGGAGCTCGAAGCCGGCCTTGCGGCAGACCGCGTTGGACGCCGCGTGCGCCACCTTCGGGTACGCGTGGGCGAAGCGCCGCCGCCCGTGCCGGGCCGCGTGCCGTGCCGCCGCCCGGACCGCGGTGGCCGCCACGCCCCGGCCCTGGAACTCGGACAGGACCTGCCAGCCCATCTCGTAGACGGTGGCACCCCGCCACTCGCGCTCCCAGTAACCGACGCTGCCGGCTCCGGGAGCGGCGGGTAAGTCGATCCGGAACATCTGGCCGGTGCCTTGGGCGGGCAGGTCCAGGAACCGCTGGTGCCGAGCCAGGATCGCCTCCCGGGACGCCGGCCCGCCCAGGAACGCGGTCATCTTCGGCGTGTTGGCCCGCAGCTCGAGGTCGAGGTCCGCGTCCGCCCAGGGTTCGAGAAGCAGCTCAGGTGCCATGTGGCAGACCCTGCCACCGGGGTCCGACAAAATCGGCGAAGTCGCGGATGCGCCGCAGCGGTGAGCACACGGCCGCGAGCACCTCCTGGAGCTGTTCGTCGCGGGGCCGGACGGCCGCCGCCCGGAGTCCCGCCACGACGCGCTCACCGATCCGCCCAAGACGTGGCGCCTGCAGCCCGACGAGCGGCTCGCCCTCGTCCTGCTCGCCCAGCGCTACCTGCTCCACGAGTCCGACCCGCAGCCGCTGACCCGCCAGCAGGTCGCCGCGCAGCTGACCGAGCTGCAGCCCGACGCCGGCTGGACGCACCGAAGGGTCGAGCACCTGCTGACCGGCGTGCGCGAGCGGCTCTCCCGCGGCGGGGTGGCCGGGCTGACCCGCGAGGAGGTCGGCGAACCGGTCGGCAACAAGCTCAACGACAACCTCATCCGCGCGCTGGTCCTCTCGACCACGCTCGTGCCACCCGACCTGCGGCAGCTGGACAAGCTCGACCACGCCGGCCCGGAGCAGTGATGGGCGCGGACCCGGCCGTCTGACGTCCGAATTGACGGGTTTGCCTGGTGGGCGCGTGGTTATCCTCGGTCATGGCTGCTGAGACCGAGGACCGCGCGGCGGCGCGGGAGGAGACCGAGCACGAGCGGCTGACCCGCAACGTCAACGAGTTACTGCAGGAGCTGCGCGTGGCGCAGGCGGGCGTGCAGTTCCTGTTCGGTTTCCTGCTCGCGGTGGCGTTCACCGAGCCCTACGCGCGGGCCACGACGTTCCAGCACGTGGTGCACCTGATCGCCGTGCTGTTCGCGACGACCGCGGTCGCCCTGCTGAGCGCGCCCGCGGCCTGGCACCGCGTGCTGTTCCGGCAGGGTGAGCGGCCCATGATCATCGAGGTGGCGAACCGGCTGGCGATCGCGGGCATGGCCTGCCTCGCGGTCGCCATGGTGTGCACCGTGCTGCTGCTGACCGACGAGGTCCTGGGCAACTGGGGTGCGATCGTGATCTCGGCGTTCGCGGCCCTGCTGTTCGCCATGCTGTGGTTCGTGCTGCCGTTACGCCGCCGGGCGCGCAACCACGGCGCGCCCCGCGAGGCCGCGCAGGCCGATGTCTAGCTAGCTGAGCTCCTGGTACCAGTCGCTGATCGCCTCGCGGTCGACGTCCGGGGCGTCCTCGAGGCTGTCGAACAGGCCGGAGCCGTCCTCGGCGCCCGACTCGTCCTCCTCCGGGCGCGGGTCGTAGTCGCCGGTCCCGGTGCTGCCGGTGCTGTCGGTGTCGTCGTCCGCGCCGGTGTCGGACCCGCTGTCCGAACCGTCGTCCGGGCCGGGGACCGTCGAGCCGTCCTCGTCGGAGGTCGGGGCGGCGCCGTCGCCATCGCCATTGCCATCGTCGTAGGGCTCGTAGCCGGTGTCCGCATCACTGTCCGAGTCGGTGGGCTCCGGCTCCGGCTCAGGGGCGGGCTCGGGATCCGGGTCGGGCTGCGGTTGCGCCGAGGCGTCCGGGTTGGCGCCCCGCCCCTCCTCGTTCCACGTGCCCATGCCCGTGGGGTCGGAGTACTCGGACTCGGCCTTGCCGTCGTCGTCCAGGTCGAGGACCGCGGTGTCGGCGACGCCGTCCCCGTCGGAGTCCCACATGACGTCGTCGACCCGGCCATCCCCGTCGAAGTCGAGCGCCACGCCGTCGGCCGTGCCGTCCCCGTCGACATCCACGTCGGCCGCTGAGCTGTGGACGTTCGGGTCGCCTTCGCCGGTGCCGAATCTGTAAGAGATGTCGGGCATGTCTCCCCCGTTCAGGATGGGCTGCGCAGAGAGTAGATGTCCTGCGCAGGACCGCGGTTCCAGGGTTTGCTCCGGCAACGGAATGGTCGTCGCCGGAACGTGGGCCGGGGAGGGAGACGTCGAACGCGCAGGCCTGTTTCGATGAGGGTCGAGGTGGGTGGTCGCCTTTCGGGGCGGCCACCCACCTCGTATCCGCCGCGGGTCAGGCCAGCAGGTTGTTCAGCGTCCCGTAGGCCAGATCGGTCGCCTGCGCGTCGTAGCTCCCCTCCGTGAGCATCTCCCGCGCGCAGCGCAGCGCCACCGCGTACGCGGCCTGCGCGATCCCCGAGCCGGCGCTCACCCGCGCCACCCCGAGCCGGGCCAGGTCCGCCACCCCCGGCGCGCCGGGGCCGGCCAGCACGTTGAGGGGGAGCGGTATCCGCGACACGAGCTCGGCGATGGTCTCCGGATCCACGACGCCGGGCACGAACACGCCGTCGGCACCGGCGTCCGCGTACGCCTTGGCGCGGGCCACCGTGTCGGCGAGCCGCGTGGCCGGGTCACCGACGCCGAACAGGTAGCCGTCGATGCGCGCGTTCACGAACAGCGGCGCCGCCGCCCGCGCCGCCGCGATGCGGTCCACCTGCTCGGCGAACGGACGTAAGCCGGGGTACGCGCCGTCCTCGATGTTGATGCCGGCCGCGCCCGCGTCGGCGACCGCGCGCACGGTGTCGCCGACGTCGGCGGCCGTCGCGCCGAAGCCGGACTCGATGTCGGCGGTCACCGGCACGCCGGCGCCGGACACGATGCGCGCCACCAGGTCCACGGCGTGGTCGCGGGAGAGCTTGTCGCCGTCCGGGGCGCCCAGGCTCCACGCGACGCCGGCGCTGGTGGTGGCCACCGCGCGAGCGCCGGCGTGCTCGATCAGGCGGGCGCTGGCCACGTCCCAGGCGTTGGGGAGCACCAGGACGGCGCCGGAGTGCAGTGCGCGAAACTCGTCAATCATGGGCGTCACTCCAGCACAGCCCACCGACGAAAACGCGCGCCGCCGACGGCCACGGCCGATATCCGCCAGCCGGGCGCCGGGGAGGGGAGCACCGTGGACCGCATGGTGCACGCGGTAACCGAGAGCCCCATCGGCCCCATCACGCTCGTCGGCTCCGCTGGCGCGCTGTGCGGCCTCTACATGGCCGAGCACCGCTACGCCCCGGCCTCGTTCGGCGAGCGGGACGACGACGCGTTCCCCTCGGCGGTCGAGCAGCTGCGGGAGTACTTCGCCGGCACGCGCACGACGTTCGACGTCGAGCTCGAGCCCGCGGGAACGCCGTTCCAGCAACGGGTCTGGACCGCGTTGCGGGAGATCCCGTACGGGGAGACGACGACCTACGGCGAGCTCGCGGCCGTGCTCGGCCGGCCCACGGCGTCGCGCGCGGTCGGCCACGCGAACGGGCACAACCCGATCAGCATCATCGTGCCGTGCCACCGCGTCATCGGAACGTCCGGCAGCCTCACCGGATACGGCGGTGGCCTGGCCCGCAAGCGCTTCCTGCTCGCGCTCGAGGCGGGCACGCCCGCCCTGCTCTAGAGGTACTGGCCGGTGCCGCGGATGCCGGGAGACTCCGGTCCGTCGGTGCCGCCCGCACCCGGGGGCAGCCCGCGGCGCATCTGCTCCAGCTGCACGCGCGCGGCCATCTGCTGGGCGAAGAGCGTGGTCTGGATGCCGTGGAAGAGGCCTTCGAGCCAGCCGACGAGCTGCGCCTGGGCGATCCGCAGCTCCGCGTCGGACGGCGTGTTCTCGTCGGTGAACGGCAGGGAGAGCCGCTCCAGCTCGTCCCGCAGCTCGGGCGCGAGCCCGTCCTCGAGCTCGGCGATCGACCGCTTGTGGATCTCGCGCAGGCGGCTGCGGCTCGCGTCGTCCAGCGGCGCCGCCCGCACCTCCTCGAGCAGCTGCTTGATCATCGTGCCGATGCGCATGACCTTCGCGGGCTGCTCGACCATGTCACCGACGGACTCGCCGCCGGGCGCACCCTCGTCGATGCCGGGGATCTTGGCCGTGCCGAGCGGTGAGCCGTCCGGGCCCATGACCACGACGTGCTGCTCGCCGCGGCCGCCCGTCTCCTGCTCGGGTTCGCCTGCTTGGTTCATCTGCTCCATCCTGGGCCAGCTCGACAAGCGCGCCGTGCCGAACGGTTCGGGTCCCGGCCACGGGTCCGGCTTGGGCGTCACGTGCCCGAGCGTAGTCGCCGTCCGGGGCGGGCGTCGGGCGCCGCCCCGGGGCCGCGCCTGGTGGCCGCGTCCGTACGGTGTGGCCCATGGCGTTCGACGTCGCTGCGATTCGGGGGCAGTTTCCCGCGTTGGGTGATGGTTGGATCCACCTCGATGCCCCGGCCGGGATGCAGGTTCCGGAGCAGGTCGCGACCGCCGTGTCGACCGCGTTGCGCGCGCCCGTGTCGGGCCCCGGCGGCGTGTTCCCCGCCTCCCAGCGCGCGGCGGCGATCGTGGACGCGGCCCGCCGCGCGGTGGCCGACCTCGTCGGCTGCGACCCGGCGGGCGTCGTGCTCGGCCCGAACCCCGCGGTGCTGCTGGCGCGGCTCGCGGACGCGATGGCCAGCGGCTGGGTCATCGGCGACGAGGTCGTCGTGTCGCGGCTGGACCATCAGCAGAACATCGCGCCGTGGCTGGGGGTGGCGCAGCGGGCGGGTGCGACCGTGCGGTGGGCGGAGATCGACATCGAGACGTGCGAGCTGCCGGCCTGGCAGTACGAGTCCCTGATCTCCCACCGCACCAAGGTGGTCGCGGTGACCGCCGCGTCGGGCGTGGTCGGCACCCGGCCGGACCTCGCCAAGATCACGGGGATGGCGCGGGAGTCGAACGCGCTCGTGGTGGTGGACGCGACGTCGTCGGCGCCGTTCGTGCCGATGGACGTCGAGGCGATGGGCGCGGACGTGGTCGCCATGTCGGCGACCGCATGGGGCGGCACGACGGTCGGTGCGCTGGCGTTCGCGGACCCGTCGCTGCTCGACCGCCTGCCGGCGTGCGCGCTGGGCCCGAACGTGAGCGGCCCGGGCCGGCTAGAGCTGGGCCAGCACGCTTACCCGCTGCTCGCCGGCCTCGTCGCGTCGATCGACTACCTGGCGGACCTGGACGACGTGGCGTCGGGCAGCCGCCGCGAGCGGTTGCGGACGTCGATCGGGTCGGCGAAGTCGTACCAGGCGGGCATGCTGGGCAAGCTGATCTCGGAGCTGCGCGGCCTGCGGCGCGTGACCGTCATCGGCGACGCGATGCGCCGGATTCCCGCCCTCTCGTTCACGGTGGCCGACGTGCGGGCGTCGGCCGCGGTGGCCCGCCTGGCGGAAAGCGGCATCTGCGCGTTCGCCGACGACGTGCCGAGCGGCGTGTTCGCGGCCCTGGGCGTGGCGGAGGTGGGCGGCGCGGTCCGCGTGGGCCTGGCGCACTACACGACGTCCGCGGAGGTGGACGCCCTCGTGTCGGCCGTCGCCGGCCTGAGCGCGCCGGGCTGACCTGTCCACAACCGGCCCGGCTATCCACAGCAAGCCCACGAACACGGGTTTTGTCGGCCCCGACCGGTAGACTGGCGTCAGAGGGGTGCCCCCGGAGAGGGCGGGGGCTGCCATCCACGGGGCGGTGATTTTCGGCGGTTCCCGTGGGTCGTGCGCGGGTTGGTCAGGGCATGCGCAGGAGCAGCTTGCCGAAGACCTCGCCGCTCTCCTCCAGCAGCCGGTGGGCTTCCCCAGCCTGGTCGACCGGCAGTACCTCGTGCACGATCGGGCCCACGCTGCCCGCCTCGACGAGCGGCCACAGCTGCGTCGCCACCTCCGCGACGATCGCGGCCTTCTCCTCCGCCGGCCGGTACCGCAGCGTCGTCGCCGTCACCGAGCCGCACTTGCCCAGCAGTTCGGCCAGGTTCAGCTCGCCCTTGATCCCGCCCTGCATGCCGATCACCACGAGCCGCCCGTTGCGCGCCAGCGCGGAGACGTTGCGCGGCAGGTACTTCGCGCCCATGTTGTCCAGGATGACGTCCGCGCCCCGTCCCTCGGTGGCCGCGCGAACCTCCTCGACGAAGTCCTGCTCGTGGTAGTCGATCAGCACGTCCGCGCCCAGCTCCGCGCAGCGCGCCAACCGCTGCGGGGACCCGGCCGTCACGGCCACCCGCGCGCCCAGCGCCTTGCCGACCTGGATCGCGTGCGTGCCGATGCCGCCCGCGCCGCCGTGCACCAGCAGTGTCTCGCCCGCCACCAGGCCCGCGGTCAGCGCGACGTTCGACCACACCGTGCACGCCACCTCCGGCAGCGACGCCGCGGTGACCAGGTCCATCCCGCTCGGCACGGGCAGCAGCTGGCCCGCCGGCACCACGACCTTCTCCGCGTAGCCGCCTCCGGCGAGCAACGCGCACACCGGCGCGCCCACCCGCACGTCGGCGACGCCCTCGCCGACCGCGCTGACGGTGCCCGAGCACTCCAGCCCCGGCACCTCGCTCACCCCGGGCGGCGGCGGGTACTGGCCCTTGCGCTGCAGCAGGTCGGCCCTGTTCACCCCGGCGGCGGCCACGTCCAGCACGACCTCACCGGGGCCGGGCCGCGGATCCGGCTGCTCGGTCCACTCGAGGACCTCCGGACCGCCGGGCTCACGGATGCTGATGGCATGCATGACCTGACGGTAAACGGGTGTGAATAACAGTCCGAGTGCGGGTCTTGACCGACGCGTGACATGCGACAAAGGTGGCCACGCCGGACGCGGCGGTCGAGATCGGGGCAGATCGCGCGCCGGAGCCCGCATTTGAGAGAGGAACCCGTATGCCGTCTACCAAGACGACAGTCCGAGCCGCCGTCGCCCTGCTCGCGGCCGCCACCGGGATCGGCCTGGCCGCCGTGCCCGCGTCCGCCGCGCCGCAGACCCTGCCCGACGGCCCGGCGCTCGCCCGCCAGCTGGTGAAGAAGGTCGGCGTCACCGGGATGAACCGGCACCTGATCGCCCTCCAGCGCCTCGCCGACCGCAACGGCCACACCCGCGCCGCGGGCACCGAGGGCCACGCGCAGTCCGCGGAGTACGTCGCCACCAAGCTCGAGGACGCCGGCTTCGTCGTGAGCCGCCAGGAGTTCCCGTTCGTCTACGACCAGACCGACGCGCAGTCGCTCGCCATCGCCGGCGAGCCGATGACCGTGTCGCGCATGACCTACAGCGCGTCCACCCCCGAGGGCGGCGTCACCGCGCCGCTCGTCGTGGTCCCGGTCGACGACACGCCGGGCTGCGAGGCCGCGGACTACGCGGGCCTGGCTCCGGAAGGCGCGATCGTGCTCGTGCAGCGCGGTTCCTGCACCTTCGGCCAGAAGGCCCAGGTCGCGGGCGAGGTCGGCGCCGCGGGCGTGCTGATCTACAACAACGTCCCCGGCGCGCTCGGCGGGACCCTCGGCGCGCCGATGGAGGGCAGCGCCCCGGCCGGTGGCATCTCGCAGGCCGACGGCCAGGCGCTCGCGCAGCAGGGCGGCGTCTCGGTCACGCTGGACCTGCAGGGCATGTTCGAGGATCGGACGACCTACAACGTGATCGCGGAGACGCAGACCGGCCGGCACGACAACGTCGTGATGGCCGGCTCGCACCTCGACAGCGTCTCGGCCGGCCCGGGCATCAACGACAACGGCAGCGGCAGCGCGGCGCTGCTGGAGACCGCGCTGCAGCTGGGCAGCGTGCCGAAGGTCAACAACGCGGTGCGGTTCGCGTGGTGGAGCGGTGAGGAGCTCGGGCTCATCGGCTCGTCGTACTACGTGGACAACCTGTCGTTCGAGGAGCAGCTGGACATCGCGCTGTACCTGAACTTCGACATGATCGGCTCGCCGAACGCCGGCTACTTCGTGTTCGACGGCGACGACTCCGACGGCGTCGGCGCGGGCCCCGGCCCGTACGGCTCGGCCCAGATCGAGACGGCCTTCCAGACCTTCTTCGACGCGGCCGGCGTGCCGACCGAGGGCAAGGACTTCGACGGCCGGTCCGACTACGGCGAGTTCATCGCCAACGGCATCCCGGCGGGCGGCCTGTTCACCGGCGCCGAGCAGGTGAAGACCGAGGCGCAGCTGGCCAAGTGGGGCGGTGTCGCGGGCGAGGCGTTCGACAAGTGCTACCACCAGGCGTGCGACAACCTGGGCAACGTCGACCGCGCGGCCCTGGATCGCAACGCCGACGCGGAGGCGTTCGTGCTCGCGTCGTACGCGATCAGCACCGAGGACGTGAACGGCGTGCCGCCGCGCAGCGCCCGGGCGAAGGCCCGCGCCGCGCAGCAGCACGCGGCGTCCGCGAAGGCGCTGGACGAGCACGCGATCTGACGGACGCGGCGCCCTGCCCGGGGACGGGCAGGGCGCCGTTCTCGTCCCATGCTCGGAGGGCGCCGTGGACTTCTATCGTGCGCACAGCACGTTCAGCGATCCCGGTGCGCAGGCCGGCTGGCTCGACGGGATGGCCGGCACCGGCGTCGCGGCGCTGCGCGAGGCGTCGGCCGGCCTGGTGTTCCACTACCGCGCGCACGGCGACATCGCCGGACACGGCTTCGCGCCGGAGCGGCTGGCGGAGATCAACCTCCGCTACGCCGACACGATGCTCGGCCGGCTGCGCGAGCTGAACCCGGCCGTGCCCGGCACGGTGCGGGCGGCGACCGAGCGGCTCGTCGGCTGCTGCCGGGACTTCACGCTGCTGTTCGTCGCGATGGCGCGCCACCACGGCATCCCGGCCCGCGCCCGGGTCGGGTTCGCGCGGTACCTCGTGCCCGGCTGGGCCATGGACCACGTGATCGCCGAGGTCTGGGACGGGGTGCGGTGGCGCCTGGTCGAGCCGGAGATGTCCCCAGGACACATGGACGTGGACGGTGCGGAGCTGAACCTGCTCGACGTGCCGCGTGACCGTTTCCTCGTCGGCGCCGACGCCTGGCGGACGTGCCGGTCGGGTGCGGCGGATCCGGCGACGTTCGTCGTCGCACCCGAGCTCGACGTGCCGCTGCTGCGCGGCTGGCCCTACCTGCTGCACAACCTCGTGCTGGACCTCGCCGCGCTGAACAAGCACGAGATGGTCCTCTGGGACGGCTGGGGCGTGCTGGACGGCGCCGAGCACGTCGACGAGTCGACCGCGGCGCGAATGGACGAGGTGGCCGCGATACTCGCGGACCCGGACGCCGGTCTCGGCGCGGTCCGCGCGGTCTACGCCGCGACGGACCTGCGGGTGCCGCCGGTGGTCACGAGCATGGCCGAGCCCGGCGGGCCGCCGATCCAGGTGACCTTGCGCTGACAAACGCTTGCGCTGACAAACGCCTGGGCGCGGCGCCGTCTCGGCTGCCGCACCCAGGCTGTCGGAGGTCGAGTAGTGGGCGCTGCCCTCAGGTGGCGAGGATTCCGACCGGGAACACCGGGAGGCGTTGCCCGACGGGGGAATCAACATCGTCGAGGTGCATGGGAGGTGCGGTGTGCGCACGGATGCACTCGAAACCTGGTTGCCGCTCCGCAGTCGCGACCGGGTCGAGTTGTCTCGGCTCAGCCGCGGGGTCGTGGCGAACAGCGGCCCACTACGTCCTTGTCCCGCAATGACACGGCATCACCTGCCCTCTCCCGGCGGGCCGCGACGTGTCCGGACAGCCAGCCGTCAGTATTGAGGATGCACCCGTGTCCGCCCTGTTACAACCCCAACACTCCGACCTGAACTGGTGAAACTCACCGCTACGGTCTGCTGGGGACGGTGCCGTCCGGTTGGGACGTTCCAGCCGGACGGGGACGAACAAGCGCCGCCGCCGCCCGGGTGGGCGACGGCGGCGCGGGTACGGCGACGCTGTGGAGCCGGCTACGGCGCCACGGTGATGCGGTCGGCGGGCGGCGGCGCCAGGTTCGGGTTGGCGGTCAGGTAGGCCGTGAACGCGTCCAGGTCGACCGGTCCGCCGGCGAGGTCCGTGCCGTTCGCCAGCTCGGCGAACCCGTCCCCGCCGGCGGCGAGGAAGTTGTTCACCGAGACCCGGTAGGAGGCGTTCGGGTCGACCGGCTGACCCGCGACCGTGATGTTCGAGACCTTCGAACCGATCGCGGCCGACTGTGACCACGTGTAGTGCAGCGACGAGGAGACCTGCAGGATGCGCACGATCACCGAGCCGTCCGGCTGCGGCTGCCACTGCTGTTCGAGGACGGTCTTGAGCTGGGCACCGGTCAGCGTGATCGTCTGCATGACGTTGCTGAACGGCTGCACCGCGAACCCCTCGCCGTAGGTCACCACGCCGTCGCCCTCACCCGCCGGCGAGCTGGCGAAGGTGAGGTCGCCACGGATGCCGCCGGGGTTCGTCATCGCGATGACCGCGTTGTTCGACTGGGTCGCTGCCAGCTGACCGTCGGCGATGACGTCACCGATCGGGGACTCACCCGACGCCGGCGCGGCCCGCACGAGGTCAGCGGTGATCGAGCCGACCGGAGCGTTGGCGATCGGCGCGGACTTGCTGGTGGCCTCGTCGACCAGCGCCTGCGCGGCCGGGTCCGGCGTGACCGTGCGGGTGACGATCTCGTTGTGCGCCACCGTCTTGTCGCGCAGGACGTCCCGCGACCGGTTGTCGATCTTGATGTCCACAACGGACAGCAGCCGGCCGAACGACAGGCCCTGCATGAGCGGGCGCGGGTTGCCCGCCGGGTCGTTGATCACGCAGTTGTACTGCTGGTGAGTGTGCGCGGTGAAGATCACGTCGATCGACGGCGAGGCGTTCTGCGCGATCGCCGTGCCCGGGCCGGGCACCAGCCGGCAGTCGTTCGGGCCGCCGCCCTCGGTGCCGTCGCCCTGGTGCGTGACCACGATCTGGCTCTTGATGCCGAGCCGGTCGAGCAGGCGCGACGTGCGGTTGATCGCCGCGACCTCCTCGCCGAACTCGAGCCCCTCGATGGCCTCCGGGGTGACGACGGACGCCACGTCCTGCAGCGGCAGCCCGATGATGCCGATCGGCACGCCGCCGGCGAGCTGGACCGTGAACGGCAGCGCGGCCGGCGCGCCGTTGTCGAAGGTGACGTTCGCGCCCAGGAACGGGAACTTGGCGCCGTTGAACTTGTCGTGGAACTGGCAGCCGTCGTCGGGGTGGCAGCCGCCGAACTGCATGCGAAGCAGCTCGCGGTAGCCCTCGTCGAACTCGTGGTTACCGAGCGACGACGCCTTGAGCCCGAGGCTGTTGAGCAGCTCGATCGTCGGCTCGTCGTGGAACAGCGCGGAGTTCAGCGGTGACGCACCGATGTTGTCGCCCCCGGAGACCAGCACCGAGTTGCGCACCTGTGACTTGAGCTGCTTGACGTGCGTGGCGAGGTACGCGGCGCCGCCAGCGTCCACGGTGGTGCCGTCGGACAGCGTGACGCGACCGGACGAGCCCGCTGGTGGCGTCAGGTTGCCGTGCAGGTCGTTGATGCCGATGAGCCTGACGTCCGTGGTCTTCGACGCCTTCGGCCCGGCGGCGTTCGCGTCGGTGGCGGCGAGCCCGGCGACCGCGACTGCGACCGCGACAGCGGTGACCGCGGCGACCCGCCGCGCGAAGCTGGATTGTGCCCTCATGATCCTCCGTCCAGGCGCCCAGGAACTCCCACGTAGGCGCGGGCAGAGTCTGCACGCACCGAGCGGGGATTTCCAGACCCGATCTACTCTTGTTGTTGTGACGTTGGCGGAGGATGGGCCGCATTGGCTCGATGCCGAGGAGATGCGGGCGTGGCGCGCATACGTCCTCGGCAGTGAATTGTTGCGAAAGCAGCTCAACCGCGAACTGCAGGACCGTCACGGAATGACGCTGTCCGACTACGAGGTGCTCGTGCGGCTGTCCGAACCGGACGATCGCCGGATGCGGATGGCCGCCCTGGCCAACGAGGTCGCGTCATCCAAGAGCCGGCTGTCCCACCAGATCTCCCGCCTGGAAACCGCGGGCCTGGTCCGCCGAGTCGACTGCGGCGACGACGCCCGCGGCGTCTTCGCCGAGCTGACGGAGCAAGGCATGGCCCGCCTCCGCGAGACCGCCCCCACACACGTAGGCGGCGTCCGGGCCCACCTGATCGACCTGCTGATCGATGCGGAGCAGGACGGCCTGGCAACGGTCTTCGAGCGAGTCCTCAAACACCTGCGCGACCTCCCCGGCTGACCAGGCGCGCTACCCTGCTGGGCAGGGAGGCGTGGCAGAGCGGCCGAATGCACCTGTCTTGAAAACAGGAGACCCGAGAGGGTCCGGGGGTTCAAATCCCTCCGCCTCCGCTCTCTTACGAGTCAGGGGCGGGACGCATAGAGGTAGTACCGGACCCACGGACGCGGGTCATGCCGGCGGGTCCAGACCACGTAACCGGCGTCGGTGAGTAGGCGGCGTGTCTCGGCGTAGGTGCGTCGGGGGTCCGGGCCGGGGTGGCCAACCGTGAAGTCGTGGCAGGACACGGCCAGGTTGCGCACCATGGGCAGGATCCTGGCCGCCGCCCGCAGTACAGGTAGCTCTGCCCCCTCGATGTTCATCTTGAGCAGACCCACTCGCGTCACGCCGGATCGCTCGATGATGCCTGCGAGCGTGTCGCCGGGTACCGCGAGGCCGCTGGTCCGATCGGTCAGGCTGTTGGACGCCGGCAGACCGTCCTCGATGTACGTGACGCCGGCAGTATCGGTTACCGCACAGTGCATCGGCGTCACGTTGGCCAACTCGTTGAGCTCGATCGTTCGGCACAGGCGGCGGAACGTCCCTGGGTGCGCCTCCACGCTGACAACCTTCCCCGTGCTGCCCACCAGCCGGGAGAACAGCCGAACCTCGTCGCCGGCACCAGCACCGAGATCGACCACCACATCACCGGCCGCGGGTCGGTACCGGTGCAGGAAGACGTCCCAGGTCGCGCGGTCCAGCATCCGCGCGGAGGCGCCGCCGAGCGCGTGTGTCACCACGATGCCGTCGCGGTACCGGTGGACCCAGTCACCGTCCACATGGCTGACCCGGCACGGTTCGCGGCGCCGCAGGGACACCAGCAGCGAGCCGAGCGGGCTCAGCACCTTCGGTCCGACGTGGCGCTGCGCGGTGTCGAATACCTGCCGTGCCCGGTTCATCGTGCCTCCCCGAGCAGCCCCGCTCCTCCGGAGGAATTGTCATCCCTTCCATCCTGAGCGCAACCGTGCGATTGGGTGGGCCGGGGAAATTCACTCGGTCGTGGGAATCACAATCCGGCTTCGGCTTGGATCCTTCCCACGAGTGGCACCGCTACCGTCATGACGTTCACCAGCTCGTCGACCGATGTCTGGTACAGGCGTTGGTCCACTTCCCGTATCGCGCGCTGGCAGTCGTCGGTCGTCTGCGTCAGAGTGCCGATCATTTTCGACCAGTCTGCCTGTAGCACCGGATCCGGAATGGGCAAGTAGGCGTTGGCCGACCGCATCACCTGGTTGATGTCGATACACAGCGAACCGATCTTGACGGGGTCGACTGTCGGTGCTGTCAATACGTCGCCGAGCTCGACCATATCGGTATAGAGAAAGCGGTCGATGAGGTCGTTGCCGCCGTACTTGAGCCATGCCCATACCTGGGTGCGACGCACCTCTGGTGCGACCGGTGTGGTGGCGAGAGCCGGTACGACCTGCTGCCGGGTAAAGCTGGACGCGTTCGCGCTGGCCGGCGTGATGCCGGCCGCGGTGAGCCCGACCGCGGTGACGCAGATGGCAGCAATGCCAACACGTTTGGCAGCCCACCGAGCCCGCCGGGTGGGGTCGCTGTGTGCGGGTCGCTTGCGTTCGACCAGACGCCTGACGACCGCCACGAGCAGGGCCACGGTGGCGGCGACGAACATGCCCGGCCCGAGGACGGCCGGCATGAGCCGCTGCGTGAGCAGCGGCCAGAGCGTCTCCGGCTGCCAGTGGCACCGGGTTGACAGCGTGTTCAACGGCCCGAGACACCCGTCGGTCGCGGACAGCACGAATGCGGCGGCGAAGGCGACCTGCGCGGCCACGCCGGCCGCGGCCAGGGTCATCAGCAGGCGGTACCGGCGGACGATCAGGGCGGTCGCGGCGGCCGCTGCGATCGGCGCGACGGCGAGGGCCGGCAACAACAGGCTGAGGTAGACGAGGAAGTACCCTCCGCCCCGCTGGTCGAGGGGTGGTTGCCAGGTGTGCTGGTACGCCATGACCGCGGCGACGGCCATCGCGCCGAGCAGTCCGCCCAGCAGCGCGACGCGCAGCGGTTTTCGCAACGACGGAAGTTGTTCGGACACCAGGGGTGGATCGGCCGTGTCCGGCATGGCGTTGCGCACCCAGCGGGGGACTCGCGTGGCCGGGCGCACGGTCCACGCCAGCAGCGGGACGAGCCACATCGCGGTCGTCACCCACGTGAGGAGCGGATCGACGTCCAACGACCCCAGCACCGCCAACACCGGGGAAACCACCGCGATGACGCCGGAGTGGCTGGTGGCCGCCCCGGGAAATATCCGCTCCAACGCCAGCCGGTCGTCGAAGAGGAATCCAGTGGCGAAGAAGTACCCCGTGCTCTGCCACCAGCCAAACCAGAAAGTGAACGCCAGCCACGACACAGCGAGCCCCAGTGGCATCGCCGGACGCAGCGTGCGGCCCCGCCAGGCGCGGATGAGCAGCTGCGCGCACTGAACGGTCCACCACGTGATCACCACGGCGACAAGGAAGTGCACCGCCAGGACTACCGGCTGACCGGGGAACCATTGGTTGCCGGAGGCTCGGTCGAGCATCAACTCGCCCACCACCAGCCCGGCACCCAACCACATTCCGGTGCGCACGCCGGATGGCGGCCGACGATCGGTCAGTACCGCGTGGGCGACCGCGCGCCACAACGCGACACCGATGATCACGGTGATCGGTAACGCGGTGAGCCAGGGCGTCAGCCCCTCCAGCCACCGGGCGCCAGGGAACACCGCGGACAACAAGCTCGGCACTTGCGCACCCAAGATGACCGAAGCGGCGCCCGTGAGAAACGTGGGCAGCGGTTGGATACCGAACAACACCACGGGTTCGGTCAGCGACTGCCTGCGTAGGTCCCAGCGTGGATGCGTACGCCACAGCTCGAGGAAACGCGCGAACAGGTGACGCGTCTTGGCTCTGGTGTCCGGCCAGTGGCCGGGATCGGCGCCCCACGCCAGCGCGTCCAGGTCCGCGTAGATCTCCCGGCTGCGAAGGATATCGGCCCTGGTCAGGTAGACGAGCACGGTCAGAAACGCCAGCAGCACCAGCTCCCGGATGACCAGGGGCCGATCCCCGGGGCCGACCACCGAGTCGGCAGTGGCGTTCAGCTCCCACCCCAGCAGCACCGCCTGTGGCACCAGCACCGCGATCAGGAACGTCCGCCACAACGCGACGGTCGCGTAGGTGATGAGGACATCCCGGTTGCGGATGTGCGCCAACTCGTGCAGGACCACCGCGCGAAAACCGGTCGGGTCGGCCAGCCGGCGGGCCACCAGGCCGCCGTCCAGGCACACCGTGTGCCGGCCGGGCCGGCCGAACACGACGGCGTTGGTGGTGACCCGCCCCGGGTTGATCACGAACCGTGGGGCTCGAGCCAACCCGGCCGTCCGCACCAACTCCTCCAGTGCGGGCGCCAGGTCTCCGCGGACGTCCACGTCCCGCAGCTCGACAACCTGGCTGCGCCGCCCCTTCCACGCGGGTATGCCCCAGAGGAACGCTCCGGCCACGCCGAGCAGCAGCCCGATGCCGAGCATCGGGCCCCACCACGGACCGGGCTGCACGTAGCGATCCAGACAGGCGCTCAGGGCTGCTTCCGCGCCGGCTGAGACAGGACCGAACATGTTGGCCAACCAGCTGCCACTGGGGTCGTAGCCGGCGGCAAGAGAGCACCCGAGCGCGTCGTTGTCCGAGTCCGCGAGCCAATCGACGAAGCCCGATATCGCCGTGGCGCTCGCGGCCAGCAACAGCACCACCAGCAACCCGAAACGGACCGTGGTGCCGGCGCCGAGCACGCGTTGATCGACGCTTCGCGCGGGCCTCACCGCTCGTCGGACTCGTCGTTGTCGGGGGCACCCAGCGCCAATCTCGCCACCAAGCGCTCGGCGAGGACGGCGGCCCGGTCGGCGTCGAAGCCGTTCTGTGCGGCCAACTCCAGGACCCGCCGATGGATCTCGGCCAACTGCTCCGGTGTCAACGCGGGCACGACCGTCGGGGCGGATCGCCGGCGCAGCAGGCGACGTAACCTCGTCCCGATCCCGCGTGTCACCCCATCGGCCGCGGGTTGGACCATCCGCTTCACCGACTCCGCGACTGCCACCCAAGCGATAGCCGTGGCCAGGGTGGCGACCGTGTCCAGGCCGAACCCCAACGGCTCACGTGGCCGTCGTCGCCGCGTCAGACGCCGCAGCGCTTCGTGGTCATCGAGCCCGCTGAGCCCGGCCAGCACAGGCAGTTCCTCAGGTGCCACGTCGGCCACGACGTCGTGGACCACCTCACGAACCGTGAGTCGTGTCGTGTTCTGCTCGTCCATCCCGACCACCCCTCCTCGGCGACGGCGTCCCGGTCCAACCCCAGCCCTCGTCGATCAGCGCCAAGGACCCCAGCAGCGGTTCGGTCGACCGATCAAGACGCACGGACCGCAACCGTAGACCGAGATCAACAACCGCAACCGTCAGCGCCTGGGCGCAGGCACGGATTCGGCAAAGCGCCGCCGGTCATCGCCTTTGTTTCGTGGTCACCGCCACGTAACATCCGGCAGCGACGAGTGTGCCGATGATGCGACCTGGGGAGTGTCATGCCGACGATGTCTTGGGGCAGGCGGGTCTTCGTATTCGTTGCTGCCGCTGTGGTCCTCGTCGTGGGCGCTGCTCCCGCGCAGGCCGTGACGACGATGACGACGAGCACCGCCGTTACCGATGACTACGCCTTCGCGGAGTTCTACATCACCACCGTTCGTCCGCACTACGCGCACTTCATGGGCGCGATCTGGGACCGTTGCGGGGAGGACGGCAAGGGCGACGGCGCGGGCGCCTACATGCGCGGCCAGGTCCTGTTCGCCAGCGGGGACTACTCGCCGTGGTCGGAGTGGCAGGGTGACAGCAACGGCTGCGGGAACTCCGGCACCACGTTCGACGATGGGTTCGACCGCCCGAACCGCACCATCATCGCCATGCGAATGCAGCTGTGCGAGAGGGACAACGGCACAGCCGTCGAATGCAGCACGCGCACGTTCGGCTGACGGCACCGTTGCGGCGAACACGGCCCCCGGTGGCGTGCGGACGCAGTCGGGCAGCCCCAGTGATCGAGTATGGGAGGGAAATATGCGTACCCGGGCGATTATTGCCACCACGGGGCTGGCCTGTGGCCTCGTATTGTTCGCGGCCTCGCCGGCCACGGCCGCGAGCGGAACCGCTTGGAGCGGCGAAGCCGCCCGCACCCGCTTCGATGACAGCGTTGACAAATACGAGGTCTGCGATTTGGCCGATGACGAAAAGAAGGCAGTCGGCTGGATCGAAGTCAAACAGGCAGACGGGTCCTGGAAACAGTTCCCCAAGGAAGTAGTGGTGGGCGGTATAGGGCACTGCAACCCCAGAGATGTCGAGGTGCTGAGGGAGGACGCGCCACTGAGGGTGTACGCCTGCCTAAAGACCGCGGCCGGCGCCCAGATCAACTGCGAACACACCCTTCTGGACGGCAGTTGACGAGTTCGCGCGGGGTTCGGTGAGTCAGTCGGTGAGCTATGCCGAGGCGCGCGGTTGCGTGAGTTCGGAGCCCGTTCGGCGGCCCGGATCAAGAGCCGGGGTGGCTTGGTCAAGCTGAACAACAAGGTGCGAAACGTTCTGGTCGTCTTGTTCGCGTTCGCCGTGGCGGTAACGGGCGAGCTGTTCGACAGTGGTGGCATCTGGGCCTCGATCACCATCGGACTTGCTACCGCGCTCGTACTCACGTTGGCGCCGGCCGTGATAACAGTCGCCGGCCGGCGCCTCAGGACTTGGATAATCTGGGTCTTCGAGCACGACAAGGTCGCGACGATCGCCCGCCTTCTCAGCCTGATGCTGTTCATCGTGGGCTTTCATTTCGATCTGCTGGCCTCGTAGCTGGACCCGCTAGCCGGACACGTGCACCGGCGGCAGTGCGTAGTTCCTGTCGAGGACGGGGCTGAGTGGGGCGTAGAACCGCATGGTGAGGTTGAACGCTCCCCGTGGCGCGGGCAGCCAGTGTGCCGCGCGCTGTTCGCCCGGCCGGTCGTGCTGGATGTGGACGGTGAGGGTGCCGTCGGCGTCCGTGGTGACGCCGTCGGTGGTGCTGCCGATCGTGAACCGGTTGCCCGGCCGCGTCGACGCGGCAGTTGAGGTAGACGACCTGGTCCGCGAGCTCGGTGCCCACCTGGTTCTTGGTGTTGGCCGCGTTGAGCGACCAGTCGTAGCTGCACCGCCCGCTGGCCAGCGAGCCCCGCCAGCCGTTGACGGTGTCGCTCATGGACTCCCAGCGCTCGTCGATGATCCGCTCCACCACCGGCCCCGCCCGCCGCAGGCCCGCCAGCACGGCTTCGGGCAGCGACTGCCAGGCGAAGCCGTCGCGGTGACTCAGCCCGATCGTGGCGAGCGCGTGGACGAAGGTGTCGTTGACGTCCGCCGAGGCGGGCAACATGATGCAGCGCGGCGCCGACCCGGTCGAAGAGGGCCAGCTCTTCAGGGGCGCTGAGCTCCGGAAACGGGATCGGCCGAAGTCGACCTCGTCCATAGTGATGCCGTCAACGAAGTGGTCGTGCAGCGGCACCAGCCGGAACCCTTCCTGTTCCAGCACGGCATTCGGCAGGTCCGCCGACCCAGTGATCACGATCCCGATCCCGATGAACCCGACATTGGTCCGCATCCGCACTTCCGCAGCGAGTTCAGCCCGACGCCCTTCACGTGCAGGGCCGCCGGGAACGCCGCCACGCGATGTGCCAGCGGATAACCCCACAGCTACCCCCGGCCTGACGTCACCGACCGGCCGGCAGCCGCGTCGCGATGCCGTCCAGCAGGAAGCCCCGGCGCGAGCCGAACTGGTCGTCCATCGACGGGCCGCCCGGCGCCGCCAGCCACTCGGCCAGCGTGGGGTACGTGCCCACCGCTCGCGTGTGCATGTCGGACAACGCCGCGTGCAGGTCCGCCGGCTCGAAGCGGGACTCGGTCACCTCCTGGAGGCCGGCGCCGACCACGTGGCGGTCCAGCATGGCGGACTGGGTCATGGCCTCCGCGAGCGTCGCGCCGTGCGCGGTCAAGGTGGCGAGCATGAACTCCAGCCGCGCCATCTGGTGCGGGCCTGCCGGCGGCCGCGTGTGCACCAGCTCCGCGAACCACGGGTGGCGCTTGATCATCGCGCGTGACTCGAGGGCCAGGGTGTGCAGCGCGGGCCGCCACCCGCCGGGGGTCAGCGGGATCTCCGCCGCCACCGCGTCGAGCATCAGGTCGACCAGGCCGTCCTTGTTCCGGACGTGCCGGTACAGGGCCATCGGCGTGCAGGCCAGCCGCGTCGCGACGGCCTTCATCGTCACCGCGGCGGCGCCCGACTCGTCCGCGACCGCGATGGCCGCCGCCACGATCCCGGCGCGGTCGAGGCGGGCCGGGCCTTCGTCCAGATCGACATCGACGCGAGTATACGTCATATACGTCTGGTATATGTTGTAAACATGCAGCTGGGAATGGTCCGGGGGATCAGCTACGGGCTCTTCAAGGAGCCCGACGACTTCGTGCCCCAGGCGCGTGCGCTCGGCGCCGGCCTGGTCCGTGCCTACGTCTACTGGGGCCAGGTCGAGCCGCGGCCCGGCGAGTACGACTTCCACGTCGTCGACGCGCTGCTCGGCCAGGTCGCGGGCGACGACACCGCGGTCTGGCTCACCGTCTGCGCCAGCTCGCCGTGGGCCACCCGCGAGCCGACCGACTTCCTGCCGCCCTCGCCCGCGAAGGACCTGGGGCGGTACCGCGAGTTCGTCCGCCGGCTCGTCGCGCACTGCGGCGGGCGCGTCGCGTACTGGCAGTGCGACAACGAACCGAGCAACACCGGGCTGCTCTGGGCGGGCACGGCCGAGGAGTACCTCGCCCACCTCGCCGCCTTCCACGCCGCGGTCAAGGAGGCCGACAGCGGGGCCGCCGTCGTCCTCGGCGGCTGCCGGCTACGACGTGCTCGCCAGCCCGCCCGGCAGCGAGCCGC
>CAVSMR010000011.1:0-1322978 GCA_963729115.1 uncultured Actinomycetota bacterium
CGCGCATGACATCGCTGCCCCCGTGCAACGCGAAGTCGTACGGGTAGGGGTAGTACCACGCCTCGTCCGAGACGACCCGCCGGTCGATGAGACGCTGGGCATCGAGCACGGCACGGTTCAGGTACGCCGCCCTCCCGGTGATCCGGTAGTTGTTGAGCGCTGCCATCGCGTCCTGCGCCTGGTCGACCGGATGGTTGTACAGCTTCCCGTCAGCGGGCAGCCGGTACATCGCCACACCGGTCGCGTCCCGGGAGACGGGTACTTCGTACACCGCGCTGGAGTTGTAGGGCAGGGCCACGTCGGCCATCGGACGCGGCACGAACGGCCCTTTGAGATAGGTGCCGGGCAGCGGCCGCGACGTGGCCACCGCGGACTTCGCCTCCATCTGCGTGATCCGCTGTTCGACGCCTGCCGGGCCGACCGCCGGCGGTAGGGCGACACCTTCAACCGGATCCGTTCCCGGACCACTGGGCACCATAGGCGGCGGTACGGCCTGCGTGAGTGCGCTCTCGGCCCGCGCTTTGGCCACCGGCTCGCCGGTCAGCGCAACCACTACCGGAACCGACATCGCCACGGTCACCGCCAACACGGACAACGCGCGCCGATTTCGTGCCCCCAGCGACTCCATGTGAATCTCCCTTCGAAATGTCTCCTAGAGTAATTTCCTCGCCCACCCCTTGGGATTACGGTTTGGTCGGGACTCGACCAGAATGTCGTAGCCGAGACACGTTATCCGGCCGACCCACGGGCCAGCGCTTCGACAAGGTGGGCGCGCGGCGACGCGGCGCATCCATTGGACTTCGCAAGCTTGGCGTGTCGACGTTGAGACCGGCCTGCCACCTCCATCAGTCTGCTTCAGCGTTCGCGTCCTCGGCGTCGTCCACGCCGGACATCATCTCGGTCATCGGTTTCCCTTCCATGATCGGGAGTTACACCGCACGTCTTACAAACCCCCACGAGAGGTATCCTTCCAGCCGCCTTGCGAATCCATGACCATGTCTCCTCAAGGTGCGGACGATCGCGTAAATCGAGCTGGTCGGGGCCGGCCCGAGCGACTGCCGACCGACCAATATGGCCCCGGTGACCATGGGACCGGCAACCCGCTGCTTCGCACTACCCATTGTCGGAAAACGACCCAGGTTCAGCCGCAGGCGTGGGCATTGCCCGACGTTGCATCGAATAGCTCGACGTGCCGTCCAGAATCCCGCCCAGCGCTCGGGTGCTCCGCGTCGCGGCAACCCCTTCTCTGGGGTGCATGTAGTACGTCGCTGCAGCAACTCCCGGCGTATCCACCACCAGAACAACGGCCACGGCGAGATGCTTTCGGCGTCGGGACTTGGATCCAACGGTGTTTCCGGCCTGACACGCTGAGCGTTGCTTGGCGGGATGGGTTGGCGTCGGATGTCGGCGAGACTGGATGGCGTGGCGAAGAAGAAGGCTGGTGAGCAGTCGGCTGAGCAGCAGGCGGCGGCCGAGCTGGTCCGGCTAGCGAAGGAGCAGGGCCTGTCGAAAACCGTGCTCACCGAACGCAGCGGCCCGGTCGAGATCGACGTGCCGCGCGATCGGGCGGGCAGCTTCGAGCCGCAGATCGTGCGCAAGCGGCAGCGCCGACTGATCGGTGTCGATGAGGTGGTGCTGTCGCTTTACGCCAAGGGCTTGACCACCGGTGCCCGCCGACGGCCGCCGCAGATCGGCGTCGTTCGCCCCGGACACCAGCCGGTGAAACGTCACCTGTGCTTCGTCCAGTTCGCGATGCAGGGCCGCGCGCTCCATGCACCCAGTCTCCGCCGGCCCGGGGCCAGGTTCCAGGTCCGCTCGTGCATCCGCGAAGTGCGGATCGGTCAGACGGTGGCCTCGACGTCGGCGCTCATGTCGGATTGCAGTTACCGCCGACAGCCGGGCGAGGATCTCGGGATGGACGCGGTAGTACACCCAGGTGCGCGCCGCTCGCCCGTGATCAGGCCCGACTCGCGCAGCACCTTGAGTCCAGGTCGGCGACGCGGCGAGCGGTCGCGTGGGCGCTCCCTCGATTGGTGACAACAACGGTGTCGGCTACAGCGGCGGGATCTGTCCGAATTCGGGATGTGGTGCCGGGCTGTTGTCGGCGAGGTCAGCTGGACTTGGGGACATGCCGTTCAGCAGCGTGCCGGCGGCCGTCCAGAATTCGGCGGTCGCGGGTCGGTACCACGGGATATCGGGATTGCCAGGGCGGTATGGGGTGTAGGGGTCGTATGGGTAGTCGAACGCGGTGCTGGCGAGAAACGTGTCCTCGTCGTCGAGGATGTCTATGGTCTGCATTGTGTCTCGCCAAGAGCGTGCCGTGTTCACGATCTAGCTGAGAAAGGCGGTTGCGGACGGACGGAGCGGGGTCGACGGTGCGAGTCCTGCTTGCCAGTCCTGAGGTAGCCACACGTCCTGATGCGAGAAGCCGTCCGGGTACTCGCCGAGGTTTGAGTCCGAACGTTGGCCAGCTGGGCAGTGGAACCGGGCATCGGTGTACTCCGTCGGACTTTCCGCGCTGTCGAGAGGCGCGCGGCGATGTGATAGGGCAAAGGGGCGGTCATGGGGTGGTGGACTCGGCGGCTGATCCCGCTTGTGGTCGGTGTGGTGGTGATCGTCGTCGGCGTCGTCTGGCATGCGCAGGACGAGGACCTGGACGGCGCGGAGGACGCGGTCCGCGCCTACGTCGCGCTCATCGCGAAGGGCGACGCCTCGGCCGCGAACGCCACAGTCGATCCCAGCCGGTCTGACAAGATCGACCCCCGGCTGCTCACCGACAAGGTGCTCGGCGCGGCGAGCAAGCACATCGAGGTGCGCGAGGTGGCCGCCAGGCCGGACTGGGTCTCGGTCGTCCAGCCCGCTGGACGGATGGTCGTCTTGCCCGCTAGACAGATGGCCGTCGAGGTGCGCTACCGGCTAGACGGGAAACAACACGAGGTGATCCTGGTCGCCCAGCGGGACGACGGTGTGCTCGGATTCGGCAGGCAATGGCGGGTGATCACACCACTGACCGTCCCCGTGAGCATCGGCTCCAACCGGGAGGGAATCGGCCAGGCGAGGATCGGCTCGGTCCCGGTCCCGACTGTTGAAGGGGTCGAGGAGGAGGACAAACACCTCCACGTATACCCCGGCCGTTACACGATCACCGCGGACCCGTCGACATACTTCACCGCCAAGGGCTACACCCTGCCTCTCGCAGTGGATTCTGTGGACCCGCTCCCGCAGCCGGACGTGCAGGCGCTCGTCATACTCGAATACCACCCGAACGAGCGGATGCGCCGGGATGCCGGGAAGTTGGCTATCGACCTGCTCCACGCCTGTCTTGCCGACTCTCCGGACGTGATCGACTGCCCATACCCCACCCAATTCGACGCCACCGACGTGCGGCTGACCGCGAAACCGGTCGTTTCCATCGACGAGTTCCCGGTCTACCCCATCGGCCAAAGGGACCCCGCCCCGGGCCAGGTCCTCGTCGAGTTCCCGGTCACCTACACCAACTCCGCAGGCAAGCAGCAATCGGAGAAGCGCACCCTCTACAAGAAGATCCACATCGACGAGAACCAGACCCTGCGCATCGACTACTACGACTGAGCAGCCACGCGCCGAGAACGCCGCTCACCTCGTCCAGGATCCAGCGCAGCGTGAGCGGTCGCGCCGCGTGTGGTGGCGCGGCCGTGTTCAACGTATCGTTTCCTTGTTCAAGGCGTGGCGCGCTGGGCGTGCGGCTGGCGCCGGTCCCAGCGCGCGCCGGCCGCGAGGACGGCGGACTCACGCTCATCTGCGGACGACTCATCGACTTCGGGCCCGGCCCGGCATTGGGCAGACAGCCCCACCGCCACGCGCAATGTACGCCGTGGTGGTGTTGGGCCTGACAATGTTTGGTCCAGGTGATCACGGCGTTGAGGACGACAGTCGAGCGCTATATGGTGGCCAACTCAGCCACGTGATGCTGATCTGAGTAAAAGCGCACGTCACAGCGTCGTGCCACTGCGGTGCCATTAGTGGCCGAGGCGTGCGAGTAACCGCTGGCTGAGCAGGATGTCGTGGCGCAGCCGCCGGAGCACCGCCGCGTCGACGACGACTCCCCGTGCCTCGAGGATGCGCTGGAGGTGGGCCCAGTGGCCGGCCGCCATGTCCTCGTGCGGGCGGTCGTCGGACGGCTCGTCGGGCCCGGCCACCGTGCGGGTCGTCTCCCGAACGTCCTCGACCGAGGTCTCCTTCCAGCTCCCCGACAAGCCCCAGCCCGGTCGTCCAGAAACAGCACCCGGCTGCCGTCGTCCAGCTCCGCCTCGTGCCGAGCCGACACCAACACCTGTGCCGCCGCGGTGACCGCCCCGTCGTCGAGATCGGCAACGGTCACCAGGCGGACTACTGTCACGTCCCCGCCTCGGTCGATGGCCGAGCGCGTTTCCTGTTGTGTCGCACGAAGATCGCCGCCGCGATCAGGACGACGATCGCGCCCACGATGCTCCAGCCGAGCGTCGCGGACGCGGTCGGCGTGTCCGCCAGGTCCGGCGCGCGCGGGGCCTTGACCAGGACCCGCACCTGGTCGGTGTCCGGCTCCACGAAGTAGAGGTCGTCGTCCGGACCGACGGCCAGCTCGGTCACCTCGCCCTTGTCGCCTTGGTACGCGGTCGCGACGCCGCCGTCCGGTGCGAACCGCCGGATCTCCGGCCCGTCGCTGACGAACATCGAGCCGTCCGAGGTGAACGCGACATCGGACGGGTCCGTGAGTGTCGCTTCGAACTTCGGTTCCGGTTTGCCCGCGGGGACGTACTGGGAGACCGAGGTGGGTGACCTGGACCCCGTCGACCTCGCGTGGCGGATTCCGCCGAACCGAGAGACCAACACCAGGGCCCGCGCGCTACGTGCGCGCTGGGAGCACGCCGGGCGCAGAGCGGCCCTGTGCGAGGTGGTGCACGTGCTCAACGAGAGCGCGCCGGGGTGGCCGGACGACGAGTCCAACTCGGCAACCACCTGGGCAGTATGTGTGGATGCGGCTGTGGCAGACCGCGGGCGGAGGACGAGGCTGGACAGGCGGTGATGCGCGGTACCGTGCGGCGAACGCCGCCTCGGCCACCGCCTTCCGCTGAGCCCGCCACGATTGCCCACCTGACGAGCTGTCCGACCCTCGTTCAACGCCGTCATGGCTTTGTGGCCGATGGCATGCCAGGCAGCCGGATCGCCGGTCGCACGAGTGCGCCAGCGGCGAGGAAACAGGCGCCGAGTACCAGCCATCCCGGGGTCCCGAGACCGATGGGCAGCGCCGTCACGGCGATCGGTGCGACCGTTTTGGATAGGCCAATGCCAGTGCTGAACACGCCCTGATGCTGGCCCTGCGCGTCGTCCGGCGCGGTCGAAGGCCAGGCAGAACTGGGCGGAGGAGGCGAGTAGTTCTCCCCCAGATAGCAAATCGTGCCGCCGAGCAGCAGAGCGACCGCGGCGACGGCGCCCACCGCGGCGGTCGAGGCGTAGAGGCCGCACGCGGCCAGCAGGAGCAGCCCCGCCCAGCGCGTGGCACGCACTGCGGCGCCGATCGTCGCGATCCGGCGAGCGGCAGGCACCTGGAAGAGGAAGAGCCCGACGGTGTTGACCACGACGAGTAGCACCAGAAACGCGCGCGGCGCGTCGGTGCGCGTGGCCACCCACTACGGCAGCGCCACCGAGAGGATCGCCGCGTTGACCTGAAGAGCCGCCAGCAGCGTGGTGACGGTGACGTAGCGGCGGTCCCGCAAGGCGACCCGGCCGCGCGCCGGCGTACCGGAACGCACTGGGGCGATGGGCCGCAGCCGCAGGTACATCGCGGCGGCACCGAAGTACGTGAGCCCGTCGAGCACGAGCACGACCCGGCACACGGCGGGGGTGTCGACGGACAGCGCGATCGAGGACAGCGCCGCCCCGAGGGTGAGCCCCAGGTTCAACGCCACCCGCAGTGACGCGCGCGCCTGCACACGGGCGGGTCCGGTGGCCGCGCCCGCGATGAGCGCTGCGGCCACGGTGGCCACCCCGCGGTCCAGTCCGCCGGTGATCACCGCGATGACAAGGAACGGCCAGAACGAGCTGACCAGGGGATAGCACAAGGCGAACGCGCCCATGGCGGCGATGAGGCCGATCATCACGCCGCGTGGACCGCGCCGGTCCGCGAGCACGCCCGCCGGGATCCCGCACAGCAGCCCGGCCAGCGCGCCGGCGCCGAGGCCCATCCCGATCTGGGCGGGGGTCAGCCCGGCGACCCTGACCAGATACAGCGGCAGCACGGTGACCGTCATGCCGGAGCCGACAGTGTTGACCAGTGTGGCCAACGCGAGCGGACGCAGTTCCCGCACGTCAGGCAGGAACGTGGTCATCAGCTGGACCAGCAGGCGGCTCATGCCGAGGTCACCGGTCGGCGCGGATGCTGGTCTCTGCCCTCCGGACGCGCCCGGCGGCGAGCACCGCCGCGGCGAGGTCGTCCACTGTGGAGCCTGCCCACCACAAGTCGTCGAGGGCGAGGGGGCCCGACGGGGTCGCGGCGAGCCCGTCGCCGCGAAGTACTGCCAGTGGCGCGCCGCCGGCAGTACCGACCGCGAGGTGCCGGGGCGAGCGTCCCGGGAGCAGTTCGTCACCTGCCGCGGTGAGCATGGGCCCGAATCGCCCCGCCCCCGTTTCGGCGTCGAGGTCACGCAGGGTGCCGCCCCCGGCCAGCACCCGCGTGGCGACGTCGAACACCAGGTCGTAGCGAGCCTTGCCCCGGCGGTGGAAGCAGCCCTTGTACCTGCGGGTACGCCAGCCGGGCATGCAGAGCCGCGCGAACGCGGCGCGGCGGAGCGCCGCCCACGACTTCCAGATCGTGGTCTATGGCTTGGGTGTCGATGGGGCGAGGAGAGCGTTGAGCCGTGTCAGGGTGGCGTGGCCTTCGGTTTTGACGTCGGTCAGGCGGCCGGTGTGGGCGGCGCGGATGGCGCGTTGGAGTTGGTGGGGTAGGTGGTGGGTTTCGGCGGCGGTGATCGCCGCGCGCAGTGCGTGGGCGGCGTCGTCGTGGTCGCCGGCCGCGAGGTAGACCTCGCCGAGGGTGACTCGTTCGATGACCTGCCACTGCGGGGCCGCGGGCGTCGCGGTCGTGTGTTCGGTTCGCGTGAGCTCGGCCGCGAGGGTCGCGCGTCCGGTTCCGATGAGGCCGCGTAGGTGGATCTCGCGGAAGGTGAAGGGGTTGACCAGCATGCCGTGCGCGTTCGTGGTGTCGAGCAGCGCGCGGTAGCGGTTGATCGCGTGGTCGAAGGTGTCACGGTCGCCTTGTTCGCCGGCGGCGCGGGCGAGGAGTGCGAGCGCTGTTCCTTGATCTTCGCGGGTGGTGGACAGGGCGACTGCGCGGCTGAGGCGGGTGATGGCGGCCGGTATCCGGTTGGTTTTGCGGAGTTCGTTGCCGTGCATGCGCAGGGTGTGCGCGAGGAACGGGGTCTCGTCGAGGTGTTCGGCGATGCGCAGTGCTTTGCCGGTCCATCGTGCGGCGGTGGCGAGGCGTTCTTCGGGCAGGACGGTGCCGAGCGAGACACCGAGCGCGACCCGTGCACGGGCGAGAAGGGCGAGTGTGTCGCGTTCGATGTGGCCTTCGGCGGCTCGTGCTTCCAGTCGGGCGACCAGGGGCCAGAGTTCGTTCACGGCGTCGACGGCACGGCCGGCTTGTCGGGCGAGGTCGGCGAGTCGGATGGTGGAGTCGCCGAACTGGACCATGGCGGTGAAGTCCGCGTCGTCGCGGTCGGTGACGCCGAACAGGTGGGCGGGCAGGCCGAGTGTGCGGGCGATGTGGCGGAGGGTGCGGAGGTCGCCGATGGTGCGCCGCCCGGTCTCGATCATGGACACGTAGGTCTTGTCGTAGCCGAGGACGTCCGCGAGGCGTTGTTGGTTGATTCCGTTGTGGCGACGGTAGGCGCGCAGGATGGTCGCGAGATCGCGGGTGGCGAGTGCCGCGGCCGCGTCGCGTGATGACCACATCCATGTGGCCGGCACGGGCATACCGATCACCACCGTTACCGAATCGGGGGGTTCTCGCGCAGCATCCGGTACCAGGTGGCGATGGAACGCTTGTATCCGTCGGGCATCACCAGGCCGGGTACCTGGTCCTCGGTGAACAAGGCGACTTCGTTGTGCTCGTGCGACACGACAGGGGCGGTGTCGTCGGTCGGTGCGCATCCGTAGGTCACGATGAACACGTGCTTCTCGGCGACGTTGATGTAGTACATCCACGTGTCGAGGATCGGGCCCGTGGCCACCTTCCACCGGGTCTCCTCGTGAATCTCACGGGCGACGCATTCCTCGGGAGTTTCGCCGATCTCGATCCGGCCGCCCGGCAGTTCCCATTCTTCGCGTTCGTTGCGAAGCAGAAGCACTTTGCCGGACCGCACCACGACACCCTTGATCGAGATCGAGAACATGTGTGGGGCGCCGCGATCCACCGGGAATCTCCTGTCCAAGGCTTGTGGGTCTCAGTCAAGTTAGCGCACTTGGTCGGCGTTGAACGGGCGAAGACGGTTGACAGTTTGTCACTGGACCTGACAGGGCGTAACGCACTTTTCTGGACCTCGCAACGAGTCGCTGTCAGTGAGCGGAGGGAGGTCGAACGCGATGCCCGACACCTCGGCGTCGCCAGTCGCGCGGGTCCGGGCCGACGTGGCGAGTGCGGAGCTTGGCGCGCTGCTCGCCGAGACCGGTCTGGTGCTGGTCGACGACGTCGCGGGACCGGCCGGGCTGCTGGCCCTCGCGAGCGGTCTGGCGACGATCGTGCCGCATCGGGACAGCGACGTGGCAGGCCTCACCACCATTACCGACCTCGGTGGGGGCGGGGGTTTCGGGCGAGCCGGCTTCACCAGGTGCGCGCTCGATCCGCATACCGACCGGTCGGGTGCCGCATATCCGCCCGCGCTCCTGATGATGTCCTGCGGACAGCCCGCAGCGCGTGGCGGTGACTGCGTGGTCGTGGACGGCAAGGCCGTCTATGACGATCTCGTCGAGCACCACCCCGACGCTGCCGAAGCCCTGCGCGCATCTCGATCAGCTCTGTTCGGCGGCGCGGCCGGCCACCTCGGCTCCGTCTTCGGCTCGCACTCCGGATCGCTCTCCGGCTCGTTCTCGAGCAGTGGCACGCGCTGGCAATAGCGCTAGCAATGGCGCTGGCAATGGCGCTGGCAATGGCGCTGGCAATGGCGCTGGCAATGGCGCTGGCAATGGCGCTGGCAATGGCGCTGGCAATGGCGCTGGCAATGGCGCTGGCAATGGCCGGATGATCGTTCGGCTCAGGCTGGACGACCTCGCCCAGTTCTCCCCGCAGGCAACCCGTGCGCTGCCTGCATTGCGGGCGACCATCAGCCGGCACGCCATCACGTTCGCGCTCGCGGCAGGACAGGGCTACGTCCTCGACAACCATCGATGGCTGCACGGCCGCCGCGCCTACACCGGGCACCGCGTCATATACCGCGTCACCGGAAACCCGGCAACCCACCTGGGAATCGCGCCCGGATTCACCCCAACCCGGAAGGACAACCCCGCATGACCACCCTGCTCCCCCAGCTCCGAACCGGCCGGGCTCTGCTCCCCGCGCACCTGTTCGACCAGCTGACCGCGCGACTGGCAGATGACCGCAAGGTCACCATCGAGTACGCCGCACGCGTCGTCGACCAAGCCCTCGCCTTCATCCACACCGCCGCGCACACCGACGAGCGGCTCACACCCAGCGACGCCGTCGACCCGGGCTGGCACACCTTCATCCTCGACACCGCGGCCTACACACGCTTCTGCACCACCACCTTCGGGTTCTTCGTCCACCACACCCCGCTGCTCCCGGACGACCCCACCGCCAAGGGGTCGGCCGCCCGCGCCACGATCGAGCGAACCGTCGCCGCGATCCGAACCGCCGGATTCCACATCGACGACGACCTGTGGAAATCTGCGGGCCGCTGCTCGCAATGCCACAGCGGCTGCACGGATTCACCACACCACGCCTGACCAGCGACCCTGACCAGCGACCCGATCTAGTGAAGGGGCCTACGCGGTGCACCGGCACACCTGGGACGACCTACCCACCACCGTCCGCACGGCAATCAGCCAACGCTGCGGCCAGATCGCGACCGCCACCCCGGCAACCGCCGGCCGCAACGCCCATTTCACCGCGACCCTCCAGCCCACCGCCGGCGACCTCGTGTTCTGCAAAGCCGTCCAAGCTCACCCCGACACGGCGCGTGCCCACCGCCGAGAACGCCACGCCACCCAAGCGATGCCACCGACCCGCGCCCCACGCCTGCTCTGGGACCTCGAGGTCGACGGCTGGCTCATCCTCGGCCTCCAGCACATCCCCGGCCGCCACCCTGACCTCTCCCCCAGCTCACCAGACCTACCCGTCCTCGCCGACACCCTGTCCACCCTCGCCCGCGACCTCACCCCCACCCCCGCACCGATCCCCGACCTCGCCGCCAAATGGGCGCGGCTCCCCGCCTGGCGCGCCATGCACGACCACCCCCCAGCAAGCCTCGACAGCTGGACCCGAACTCACCTCGCCCAGTTCGCCGCCCACGAGCCCACCGCCGCGAACGCGATCGCCGGCGACACCCTCGCCCACACCGACGTCCACGAACACAACATCCTCATCACCAACCACACCAGGAACACCGACGAAGGAAGCGGCATAAGCAGCGACGGGAGCACCGCCTACCTCGTCGACTGGGCCTGGGCCCACCGAACCGCCCCCTGGGTCGACACCGCCCACCTCGTCATCCGCCTCATCCAAGCCGGCCACACCCCCACCACCGCCGAACAATGGGCCGCCACCACCACCCCCTGGCACACCGCCACCCCCACCGCACTCACCACCTTCGCCATCCAGACCTACGGACTCTGGGAACACCTCCGGCACACCGACCCACGCCCTACCCGCGAAACACCCACCGCAGCCGCACGAACCTGGGCCCAACACCGCACAACAACACAATGACCACACCTGACGGCATCACGTCATCGCAACGCCGTCCAATCCTGCGGACACGCGCCCGCACTGGGACTTCCCGGTCCCACATGCGCCCTCCCGCCAGACACCGCGAGGCTCTAGCAATATCCGTCGCACATCGCACAAATAGCAAAGGCGACACCCATGACAGACAATTCACTGCCACCTACACCAAACCCGCAAAAGGACGGCGACGACGAGGAGGCCCACGCAGCAAGGATCGATCCCGAGTCATACCGTTACTGGAAACAAGTGGTGGCCAAAATGCCTCCCATGACCCCTGAAGAGATCGCCGCCGTAGGTGCCATCCTGCGCCGAATTGATGCCCGAGTAGCAGCACAGAGCAACCAACCGCCGCGATCATGACGAGGTGCCATCGTCGGTCACAGCCGACGTGGCGCGTCGTAAATGCCGTGACCAGCACGGCCAGCACACGTTGCTGACGTCGTCACCGTCAGCAACACCCGCCGCGCCAGCCGCTCGCCCCTTTTCCGACCTGCAGTTACATCCATTCGGCACGAGTCAAGGCAGTGCGTATCCGAGCGAGCGAGCGGTGCTGTATCACCCTGACTGCACTTGGAGTGGAGCGGCGTCAAATCGTCTACTGATGATCTCTACGTCTTCTCCTAGCATGAAAACAGCGGAAAACCCAATCCCAAAACGACCCCTCGGACGGAAGCCTCCGTCTGCGAGTCCGGCGAACTTGTCGCGAATCGCATCAGAGGTCCATCCTGTACGCCGAAGTCCAGCAGTCCGGAGATGAGGAGATCCTCGTCCATCCCGATGCCGCGGTCTGAGACCTCGAGCGTCCAGACCTCATCCTGTTAAATGGCGAGAGACCGTCACCTCATCCTCGGCGAACGTGTCGTCCAGGGATTTCCTCGCCATGGTTGCGTCTTGAGCGTCCTGCAGGAGTTCACGGAGAGCAACGTCCGGTTCCTTGCCGTACAACTGCTCGCCTCCGAGGCTTTCAACCATCCACGCGGTAAGTCGCAGCCTTCTCCCCAGGGGCGCCCGAACAAATGCTCTACCTGCAGAAACACTGCACCCGCAGGTCAACATGGTGTAGTTGAGTGCAGTTCAATGCAGTCCAGCGGCGTTCCCGCGCAATGAATCCTCCCAATTGACTCTCCACTCCCCCACGCGACGATGTCACTGGTAAACCACCAGCTCTGTCCAGGCCACCCACCTTGATCATGACCTCCCGAGGCCGCGGCCTCCGCGGCCCGCGCTGCGCCAGCGGGACTGCTCTGGCCCAGCAGATCCGCTTCTCGGACAACAACTCCGCGACGTGCCCCGCCTCGCGATGATCACCTCCACCTGGTTCTACGAAGAGGTTGCGTGACACGGAGAACGTCGGAGGTCATTCAAGTAACAACGTTTGGGCGGCGAGGTCGACACCGATCGCCGGTCGGGGTTTCACCGCGAAAAGACGAACCGGCTGCCGGGCAGCGCCGGATTATCCACGGGCAGGGACTTTTGGCACTGGTCCCCCTATTCAACTTCGGGCACGCTCTTGCCCCAGTACACACGGCCGACAAGGCTTGGGGGCGCTCATGAGTGAGCGAAGGATTGCGCGCGCAATCCGGCGCTTACTCGCGGTCCAGCCGGGCGTCGCGGTCATCACCGTCGGACTGGCGCTTGCCATGTATCTCCAAGGCGCCTACCACGGTCGCGCCCAACTCGCCGTAGCACTGATCCTGTTGGCCGGCGTGTTGCTCCTCCCTCGCGCACCAGCGTTCGGACGGGAGGACGTCCCGATCGCATTCGCTGCGGCCGCACTCGCCGGTTGGGCCGTTGTGGACGGCGTGGTGAAGCACGACCCGGCCGCCGGGGGTCGATACGCATTGCTCATCGTCGGCGCGGTCCTGTTCTCGGGCTGTTGCCGTCAATTGCGTGGTAACGCACGGACCGACCTGGTGAGCGGGCTGATCATCGCCTGCAGCGCGGTCGCCGCACTGGGTTGGGCCGGTGTCGTCGCTCATCACCGGACATGGGGATTCGAGAGCCCCGGCCTGTGGCGCGCGTCCTCGACTCTGACCTATCCGAACGCGACGGCGGCTCTGCTCGCCGTGGCCGCCCTGGTCTGCCTCGCGGTCCGTACCCGCGACTCCGGGACCCGATGGCTCGGAGTCGCGGCCACCGCGCTGATCACCGGACTCGCCGCGACGGCGAGCCGAGCTGGGTTGCTCGGCTTCGGTGTCGGCGCGGTCGTGGTCATCATGGGCGTCGGGTGGCGGCCGGTCGTCCGTTCGGCGATGGCACCACTGCTCGGGAGCGCAGTCGCGACGGCCGGGCTGCTGCCCTCGATCACCGCGGACACACCGACAACGATCACCATCGGGTTAGCAGTCGCGGGAGCCCTTGCCGGTGTGTGCATCGGTAGCCTCACCGCTGCTCCCCGGCTCCTGCTGCTCGCGCCGCTTATCGGGGTGGCTGTGGCGATCATCGCGCCCCACACCGCGGCGCTTGGTTCCCGGTTCAGCTTCGACTCCCCGGACAGGTGGGATTCCATCCGCGCCGCGTGGCGGCTGTTCGCGGAGAATCCAATGACCGGTGCCGGTCCCGGGCTCACCCGGCTCGTGGTTGAGCGCACGCGGGGCGGTACGGGCGTCTACCGCTACGCCCACAATGAGTACCTGCAGGTGCTCGCCGAGCTCGGCGCGATCGGTGGCGCGGTGCTCGTCGCTTTTCTGTTCATCGTGATCCGACACCTCTACCGACCTCAGCCATCGGCATACGCATTCGGCGTCGGTGTGCTCGCCGGCATGGTCGCGCTCGTCGTACATGCCGGGTTCGACTTCGTGTGGCATATCCCGGCCATCCCCCTCTACATGGCGGCGTTGATCGGCCTGGCTTCGCCGCAACCGCAGGCCGATCTGAACGCGACCGCCTCGAGTTCACCGCACAAGGAATCTGAAAGGAGCAACACATGAACCGACTCAGACGGGTAAAAGCCGCATTTGCTGCAGTAGCCGTCACGGCAGGTGTCGCGTGCGCGATGGTGATCCCCGCATCCCCCGCAGTCGCCTTCTACTCGGGTGGACTTTTCCTCGACATCACCGTCGAGTCACCGGCCACCCTCCTCGCCAAAGGTGCCGCGGTCGATATCGCGGTTGAGTACACCTGCAACGCGCCACAACCGATCGTGTCCTTGAGTGTGTCCCAACGAGTGGGCAATGGGGGCCTTGCGACCGGTTCCGGTAGCGTGGAAACCGCGTGCACCGGCGCCCACCAGCGCACGACCATCAGCGTCCGTGCCTCCGGGATCAACGCCTTCGCCAAGGGCAATGCCTTCGTGAGTGGATCCATCAGCGGTTGCCTGCCCGACTTCACCGTCTGTGGAACCGAGACCGACACCGCCACCGTCAAGTTCACCCGCCGCTGACACAACGCCGCTGACACAACGCGGCTGACAGAAGCGCCGCACCCGCAGCGCTCCGGCGCCCCGGGTGTGGCGTTCCTGATCACCTGAGACTCACGCTGGCGCACCGCCGCCGACGCAACATTGCCAGTCTCAACCAGGCACCCAGCGACCAGCGGCCGACTTCCCTACCGCTAAGCCGTGATACGGCGCCGGCCGCGAGCGGACCCGCGTCTATGGTCCACTTCTCCATCATGGCGCCCGGCTCATCAGGGATCGAGGAGATGTTGGATGTCGGCACAGGCGGCACAGGCGGTGCAGGCGTGGGTGGCGGGCGTCGGTGCGGTGCTCGCGGCGTTGCTCGGACTGTTCAAGTACGTCAACTACAAGTCGAAGCGGGACCGGAAAGCGGCCGTCGGCGCGACCTTCGCCGCGACGGTCGACGCGCTCGCGTCCGAAAGCGAGACGCGCCGCATGGCGGCGGCCGTCCTGCTCCGGCGGTTCTTCGATCCGAGTACCGAACAGGGCGAGGTAGGCACGCCCTACATGAAGGAGACGGTCGAGGTCATCGCGGGACTGTTGCGTGAGCCGCAGTCAGGCACCATGCAGAAGGTGCTCGCGGACGGCTTGCGATATGCGCGTGACCTGGCCGGCACCGACCTGCAGCGCTGCAACCTGGCGAATGCCTACCTGGGCCGGAAGAAGGGCGACCGCTGGCGGCTGAACATGTCGCGGGCGGACCTCTTCGAGGCGGACTGCTCCGGCGCGTCGTTCCGGGACGTCGTGGCCGAGGAAGCGGTGTTCTACCGGGCCACCCTAGCGGGCACGGTGTTCACCGGCGCCGACCTGCGGCGGGCCGACTTCAGAGCAGCCGATCTCTCAGGAGCCACGTTCTCCGGAGCGCAGATCGAGGGTGCCAGGTTCGACGGAGCCACGAGCGTGCCAGCCGATCTGGCCGACGCACTCACCACCGAACAGGTCGGTCGACGCGGCGCGGTCGTCCGGGTCGCCGAAGCCGCGTCGTGATCCCGACGGTGTTCGTGGGCAGGCCGTCGGAGCTCGACCCCGACGAGGAAGGCGTCGCGCAAGCCTGGCAGGCCGCGGTCGCGGCGGCAGGAATGCGACCGCGCCGGCTGACGAGGCCGGAGTACGAGAAGGACGCGTGGGCTCAGCTGGACAGCGTCTTGCGCAGCGTCGACGGCATGGTGGTCCTCGGGTTCGGCGGCTCGTCCCGGGCGACGGTGTCGCCGTGGCTTCACATCGAGGCCAGCATCGCGCTCGTGGTGGGCGCGCCGGTGCTCGTCATCCCGGGGCACGCCACGCCCGCGGAGGGAATCTTCGACCCGGCCGCCTGGACGGCACACCTGTCCGGCGTACCGAACGAGGCGAGCCCGGCAGACGGATTCCCCGGCGCGTGGGTGCACGCCGTCAACATACGTTTCCGCGCACGAACCCAGGACGGCGCCGGCTCGATCCCTTCGCGACCCTGAAACTTCGACTCCCCCGGCACGCCAAACAACCCACTCCTCGAACGCCACAGTCGCGCCGACCACCGGTGTCCAGAGGCACCCGGCATGCTCCCGCGCCTGGCTATCCCGCACTGCATCCGACGTCATGGACTCCGACCGCGCCTTGCGTCGGGTCGCGCGGCGGTCAGCCTGGTTGGGTCGCCGCTGCGTCGGCTGTCCAGCCTGATGATCTTTCTCGAGGTAGCGACGGCCGGCTTCCATGAGTTCAGCGGTCCAGGACCTTCCCTGACGGATGACCGCGACCAGACCCCGGTCGAGAAAGGCATACACCGTCCGAGCGAGCTGTGGGCGCGCCGGCGTTCCTTGCTCGTCAGAGTTGGTGGCGATCTGCCGAAGCACCGCTTCTTGTCGTTCGGTAAGGGCACGCCATGACGTCACGCGGCGGTGGCTGATGCGGTATCGAATGCGAACCTTGATTTCCTCGTTGGCGTGCCGTGGTTAGCGTTGCGTCATGCGGACACGCTCGAGGGCCATGGCCGCGGCGGTGGTGGCCGGGGTCCTACCCGCGGTCGTGGCGTTGTGGAACACGTGCGCCACGCCGGGCAGGGACAGCACCGATCGGACGGCTGAGCGGATCGCTGCCGAACTCGACGTACGGCAGGACGCCTCCCCGATGGGACTCGCCCGTGCGATCTTGGCGGACGACCAGACCTTCGGTGTGACCGTGCTCGAAGCCGCCGAGATCGATGAAAAGGCCGAGACTCCGGGAGATGTCAGGGCGCGGCTGGTGATCCGAATTCACGAGCCAGGCAGAGACCACCCGGCGCTGATTCTTCTGAGCCCGAGCTGGGAGCCTGCGGTGACCGCCTGCTATCAGCTGGTCTTCCATGATCGCTGGCTTGACGAAGGGCCCGACCGGATCAACTGCCCGGCCGTTGGGCCGGTCCTGTCACCGCCCACGCCCCGCTTCGGTGACCTGGCATACGTGATTCTGCTCGACGATGTCCTCACCACCCTTCCTTATGGGGTCACCGCGTCCGGCGTCCGTGATGCACTGGAAGACGCGAAGCTGTTGGGGGACGCCGAGACGCCCGACGTCGACGTGCGCGTCGAGAACTCGCGAATCGCCTTGGCCCTGCACTCTGGCCAGACGTGCCTGCTGGCCACTCGGGTCGAGGGCGAGGTGTACGTCGACGCCCAGGGGGGCCGCGGCGGCGGCTGCGTCCCCGAGAACGCACTGACCGCGAGGTAGCCAAAACCCCGCCCGGCGACGACCTGTGACAGCAAGACAGCATAGTGCGCCTAGTCCATCGGGCGGCCGGACGGCAGCGTCGCGAGGTTCGCGCGCAGCGTCGGGAGGTCGTCGTACACGACGGTGGCACCCGCGCCCAGGAGCTCGTCGGTGCCGTAGCCGCCGGTGCGCAGGCCGACGGAAGGCACGCCCAGCTCGCGGGCGGCCAGGCAGTCCCAGACGGAGTCGCCGATCGTGACGATCTCGTCGCGGGTGCCCGTCTTGCTCAGGGCGACCGCCAGCAGGTCGGGCGCCGGCTTGGTGGCCTCGACGTCCGCCGCGGTGGTCCAGCCGTCGATGATCGGCCGTGCGCCGAGCAGGTCGAGGTAGTGGTCGACGTGGTCGGGCTTGCCGGAGCTCGCTAGCACCACGCCGTGGCCGCGCTCGCGGAAGGCGAACAGCAGGTCGCGGGCCCCGTCGAGCGGGGTGATCTCGGGCAGCATCGGCGCGAAGCACTCCGCCCAGAGCTCGCGCACCTCGTCACCGCGCGCGGCCTCCACGTCGTCGCCGGCCACCGCCGCGACGAGCCGGTCGCCGCCCATGCCGATCGCGCGATGCACGCGCCAGACCGGCACGGTCACGCCGGCGCGGCGGAACGCCCGGAACCAGGCCACCGCGTGGTGGTAGTTCGTGTCGACGAGCGTGCCGTCCACATCGATCACCGCGATCACCTGTGAGCAGTACCCGCATCGGGGCCGCGCACACTTGACCGACCGGTCTACTCGCCGCTACCGTCCGGCCACATGCAGACACGGGACCGGATCGTCCGGTCGGCGGCGCGGCTGTTCCTGACCCGCAGCTACCAGTCCGTGGGCATCGTGGATCTCTGCACCGCCGCCGACGTGCGAAAAGGCAGCTTCTACCACTTCTTCGCGGCCAAGGCCGACCTCGCGAAGGCGGTCGTCGACCTGCACGCCGGCGAGCTGGAACGGCGCCTGGCCGAGCGCGACGAGGGTGGCCCGGCCGCGCGGCTACTCGCGGTGGCCGACGCGGTGAGCGCGATCCAGACCGGGTTCGAGAAGCGGTTCGGGCGCGTCGTCGGCTGCCCTTTCGGCAACCTCGCCGCCGAGCTGTCCACGACGGACGACGAGCTGCGGGCGCACGTGGCCGGCGTGTTCGCGCGGTGGGAGGACCGGCTCGCACAGGCGTGCCGGGACGCCGCCGCGGCCGGCGTGCTCCGCGACGGCATCGCGCCCGACCGGCTGGCGCACCTGATCCTCGCCCAGATCCAGGGCCTGATCCTGCTCGCCAAGGTCGCCGGCACTCCGGCCGGCGAGATCACCACCGGCCTGCGCGCCATGATCACGTCCCACCTCACGGAGGCAGCATGAGCGGGAGCGAACCCGTGACCACAGTCGACTTCCACTTCGACCCGATGTGCCCCTTCGCGTACCAGACCTCGCTGTGGCTGCGGAACGTCCGCGCCGAGCTCGACCTGACCGTCCACTGGAGATTCTTCAGCCTGGAGGAGGTCAACCGCTTCGAGGGCAAGAAGCACCCGTGGGAGCGCGAGTGGTCCTACGGCTGGTCCCTGATGCGGATCGGCGTGCTGCTGCGCAGGCGGAGCATGGACCTGCTCGACTCCTGGTACGCCACGGTCGGCCGGGTGCTGCACGCCGAGGGCGGCAAGCCGCACGACCCCGAGGTGGCCCGGACGCTGCTGGCCGGGATCGGGGTCGAGCCCGAGTTGCTCGACGAGGCGCTCGCCGACGAGACCACGCACGACGAGGTCCGCGCCGACCACCAGCGGGTGCTCGACGCGGGCGGGTACGGCGTGCCGACGTTGTTCCTCGGCGAGGCGTGCCTGTTCGGCCCGGTCCTCGTCGACCCGCCGGCCGGGCCGGCCGCCGTGCGGCTGTGGCAGGTGGTGACCGGCATGGCCGAGTTCCCGCACGTCTACGAGCTGCAGCGGCCCAAGGCGCCGGCCGACCAGACGCTGATCGCCGAGCGGCTGCAGCCCTACCTGCGCGGCCGCGACTGGGTCAGCGTGAACCGTGGAGAGATCATCGACCTCGGGAGTGTCTCGTGATCGAAAAGGACACCGTCGTCCCCATGCTCGTCGCCGAGTGGGCCGCCATCGACGAGCTGCTCGCGTCGCTCCGGCCCGACCAGTGGGCGCTGCCGACCGCCCTGCCCGCCTGGTCCGTGCAGGACAACGTCTCCCACATCCTCGGCACCGAGTGCGCCCTGGCCGGCCAGGCGCCGCCGCCGTGCGAGGCCGACGTGCGCGCGCTCCCCCACGTGCACAACGACATCGCCGCGGCGAACGAGCTGTGGGTCCAGGGGCTGCGGGCGGAGACCCCCGCCCAGGTCCTCGAACGGTTCCGCGAGGTCACGGCCACCCGTCGCAAGGTGCTGGAGGCGATGACGCAGGACGAGTTCGACGCGCCCTCGTGGACGCCCGCCGGGCCGGGCACCTACGGCCGGTTCATGCGGATCCGGGTGTTCGACTGCTGGATGCACGAGCAGGACATCCGCGAGGCGACCGGGCTCCCGGGTCACGACGACGGCCCGTGCGCGGAGCTCGCGCTGTCCGAGGTGGTCGGCGCGCTCGGCTACCTCGTGGGGAAGAAGGCCGGGGCGCCGGCCGGGTCGAGCGTCACGATCAAGCTGACCGGGCCGGTGCGCGCGACCCACCACGTCGCGGTCGACGGCCGGGCCACGCTCGTCGACGCGCTGCCGGGGCCGGCGACGGTGACCATGCGGCTGTCGTCCAACCTGCTCGCCCGCCTCGCCGGGGGTCGCGCCCCGGTGGCCGACCGGCTCGGCGAGATCACCATCGAGGGCGACGCGGAGCTCGGCTCGCGGATCGCGCGCGCGCTGCCGTTCACGATCTGACCCGCGGCTGTCGATCCGGCCGGGTGCCCTTCGTGTAGGTGTCATGAGCGAGATACGAACCCTGGTCACCGGGCGCGGCCTGGTGGAGTCGCCACGCTGGCACGGCGACCGGCTGTACTTCTCCGACTGGTCGGCCGGCGAGGTCCTGTCCACCGACCTCGCCGGGCACACCGAGGTCGTCGCCGGGGTGGCGTCCCTGCCGCTGTGCACGGCGTGGCTGCCGGACGGCCGGCTGCTGATCGTCGACTCCGCGGCGGGCGTACTGCGGCGCCGCGAGCCGGACGGGTCGCTGTCCGTCCACGCGGAGCTGGGCCCGGCCGGCTGGAACGACATCGTGGTGGACGGCCGGGGCAACGCCTACGTGAACAGCGTCGGCTACGACCCCACCTCGCCCGCCGAGGTCCGGCCCGGAGCCGTCCACCTGGTCACGCCGGACGGCACCGTGCGCGAGGTGGCCGGTGGCATCGCGTTTCCCAACGGCATGGCCGTCACCCCGGACAACGGCACGCTGATCGTCGCGGACTCGCACGGGCACGCGCTGGTGGCGTTCGACATCGCGGCGGACGGCGGGCTCGCGAACCAGCGGGTCTGGGCCGGCCTCGGCGCGGGCACGCCGGACGGCATCTGCCTCGACGCGGCGGGCGCCGTCTGGTTCGCCGACGTGCCGAACCGGAACTGCGTGCGCGTCGCCGAAGGCGGCGCGGTGCTCGCGACGGTCGAGCTGGACCGCGGCGGGTTCGCGTGCGTGCTGGGCGGTACGACGTTGTTCGTCACCGCGGCCGGGTGGCGCGGGATGACCGAGGCGCAGATGGTCACCCCGGGATCGGGCCAGGTGCTGGCGATCGAGGTGGAGGTGCCGGGCGCCGGGTGGCCGTGACCACCACCTACATCCGCCCGGCGCCCTTCTTGATGGCGGTGCGGATGCGCGAGTAGGTGCCGCAGCGGCAGATGTTGCGCAGCTGGTCGAGGTCCGCGTCGGTGATCTCGCGGCCCTCGGCCCGCACCTTCCGCACGAGCGCCACGGCGGCCATGATCTGGCCCGGCTGGCAGTAGCCGCACTGCGCGACGTCCTCCTCCAGCCACGCCTCCTGCATCGGGTGCAGGTCGCGGCCGACGGTGGCGGGCAGGCCCTCGATCGTGGTGATCTCGTCGGTCTCCTTGATCTGCGAGACCGGCACCGAGCACGGGTTGAACGCCTTGCCGTTGATGTGCGAGGTGCACGACTTGCAGACGTTCAGCCCGCAGCCGTACTTGGGGCCGGTGACGCCGAGGATGTCGCGCAGCACCCACAGCAGCCGCACGTCGTCGGCGACGTCGACGGTGACCTGGGTGCCGTTGAGCGTGAACGTGTGTTGTGGCACGGAAGTCTCCTCAGAACGCGGTCTCGAGGCCGTCGGTCGGCGACTGCGGGGTGGACGGCTCCAGCGGGTACGGCTCGAACGAGAGCGTGCCGTGGTTGATCGGGAAGCTCGTCGGCATCGTGGCGGTGGCGCGGGCGTACGCGCAGGCGACCGCGGCGAAGCACGGCGCCACGGCGAGCTCGCCCGCGCCGCTCGGCTGGCCGGTCGTCGGCGGCATGACGACGACCTCCACCTCGGGCGGGGTGTTCCACTGCCGGGTGTAGAAGTAGTTGTCCCAGCTGCCTTCCAGCGGGATGCCGTCCTTCATGTGCAGGCTCGACGTGAGTGCCAGCGCGATCGCGTCGTTGAGGCCGCCGATCATCTGCGCCTCCAGGCCGCGCGGGTTCAGCGCCAGGCCGGCGTCGACGACGATCGTCGCCTTGTAGACCCGCGGGCCGGTGACCCCGTCCTCGATCGGCCGGTGCACCGTCTCGGGCGTGCAGTCGATCTCGACGAGCGCGGCGACCGCACCGCGGTACTCGGAGTGCAGACCGATTCCCTGCGCCTTGCCCTTCGGCAGCTGCTGTCCCCACTGTCCCACCTGGACAGCCCGGTCCAGTACCGCGCGCAGCCGCTCGTCGCGCAGGAACGAGCGGCGGAACGCGACCGGATCCTTGCCCATCTTCTTGGCCAGCTGGTCGACCACGAGCTCGCGCGCGCACGCCACGTTCGGCGAGTAGATGTTGCGCATGCTGCCGGTGTTGAACCGCAGCGGCACCTCGTTCAGCAGCTGCGTGACGACGCCGAAGTCGTACGGCACCGTCTGGCTCAGCAAGAAGATCGACTCCGCGAAGCTGAGGTTGCCGGCGATCGGCAGCTCGGCCGCGGTCGAGGTGATCATCTCGCCGAGGCCGTGGCTGAAGTCCGTCTCGGTGCTCACGTGCCGCTGCTCGTAGGTGAGCACGTTGCCGAGCAGGTGCGTGGCACGCACCCGGGAGATCGACATCGGATGCGTGCGGCCCTGCCGGAAGTCGTCGGTCCGCGACCACGACAGCTTGACCGGCTTGCCCATCTTCTGCGAGATCTCCGCGGCCTCGGCGGCCACGTTGTGGAACAGGTGCCGGCCGAACGAGCCGCCGCCGGTGACCACGTGCACGACGACCCTGTCCTGCGGCAGCCCGAGCTGGCGGGCGATGTCCTGCTGCGCGTCGATCGGCACCTTCAGCGTCGACCAGATCTCCGCCCGGTCGGCGCGCACGTCGGCGATCGCGTTGTCCGGCTCCAGCGGCGCGTTGCTGGCGAAGGCGAACGTGAACTCGGCGTCGACCGACAGCGCGCCGAGCGGTGGCACCGCGAGCGGCAGCTGCGCCTTCTTGAGCTTGGCCCGCACGGACGCGTCGGACTCACCGTCCACAGTGCCCGGTCCCCACTCGACGTCCAGCGCGCGCAGCCCGTCGATGCACTGGCCGAACGTGTCGCCGCGGACCGCGACGCCGTAGGTGATCACGGCGACGTCGGTGACGCCCGGCATGGCCCGCACCGCGTCGGCGTTGCGCACGGCCCGGACCGTGCCGTTGATCGTGGGCGGGCGCCGGACCATGCACGGCTTGGCGTCCGGCACCTGCAGGTCCATGCCGAACGCCTTGCGCCCGGTCACGATGTCCCGTGCGTCGATGCGGTTCTGCGGCGTGCCGAGGACGCGGAACTCGGCAGCCGGCTTGAGCGTCGCGGCCACCTGCTCGGTCCGGGTGCTCGCGGCGGCCCTGGCGAGCGAGCCGTACGTGGCGCTGCGCCCGCCGTGGGTCAGCACGCCGTCCTTCGTGGTCACCTCCGCGGCCGGGACCTGCCATTTGGCGGCCGCGGTCCGCACGAGCTGCTGGCGGGCGACGGCCGCGGCGGTCCGGACCGGCGTGTAGATGCTGCGTACCGAGTTGGAGCCGCCGGTCAGCTGGTTCATCAGCAGCTCGGGCCGCGCGTCGGCGAGCCCGACGCGGACCTTGTCCAGCGGCAGGTCCAGCTCCTCGGCGATCATCATGGCCACCGCCGTCGTGATGCCCTGGCCGACCTCCGTGCGGTGCAGGGCGAACGACGCGGTGCCGTCCTCGTGGACCTGCACCGCGATCAGCCCCGAGGTGGGCAGCGCGGCCAGGTTCTGCAGGTCGCCGAGGTCGAAGATGTCGGCGGGCTGCGGCAGGGTCGGCACGGCGGCCGCGGCCTCGGCGGAGGTGCCCGAGCCGGCGAGGGTCGCGCCGGCCGCGAGGGTCGGCCCGGCGATCAGGTATCCGAGGAAGGTACGGCGCGACGGCCGGTGCTGCTCTGCCATGGCGATCCTCTCGCGGGCACGCTCAGTGTCTGCCCGACAGCACTGCGGAGTTGTCCCGGCGGACTGTGAGAAGCAACGATCGTGACGGCGTTCGGGTTACTCCACTGTGCTCGGTGCACAGTGGAGTAACCCGATCAGGCAGCGCGCGGCAGGTCACCCGGTTCCCGCGGCATCACCCGGTCGGGTGGGTACATGCGGGCGAGGGTCGTGGCGGTCCACCGGGCAGCCGGTCCGATCAGGATCGCGGCGAGCACGAACAGCACGCCCAGCGCGGTCCACCCGGCCAGCCCGAACGTGAGCACCAGCCACGTACCGAACGCCGGCCCGACGATGGACTGGCCGGCGTTGCTCATCTCCAGCCCGGCGAGGTACTCGGCCTGCGCCTGCCGCGGCGCCAGCTCGTAGGCCATGCCCCACTCGCTGCCGGAGTGCAGCATCTCCCCGGCGCTCAGCAGCACGACGCCGGCGACGACCAGCACCACCGCGGCAGCGGTCGGCAGGCCGCTGGACAGACCCATGACCACGCAGGCGGCCAGCAGGACCACCGCTGCCCACCGGGCGTTGCGCACGCTGCCGGGCAGGGTCTCCGAGCCCTTGCTCGCCCGCACCTGGAACAGCACCACCAGCAGGGTGTTGAGCATGAGGAGCGCGCTGATCAGGGGTGCGGGACCGGCCATCGGGCCGACGACCCACAACGGCACGATGACCACGATCAGGGTGCCGTAGAGGCCGAGCACCCCGTTGAGCGCCGTGACGGTGAGGAACGGGATGTTGCGCAGGGCGCTGAAGGACCTGCGGGTGGCCGCCTCGACGGCCGACCTGATCTCGGGCAGCCGCCGGATCAGCACCACCTCGCCCAGGACCATCGCCGCGTCGCAGATCGGCAGCGCGTAGTAGGCCGGCATCGTGCCGATCGCCAAGGTCAGCCCGGCGAACGCGGATCCCAGCGTGAACGCGAGGTTGTGCAGCGACCGGGTCTGCGCCCGCAGCCGGACCCGCCGCTCGCCGACGGTGATCGCCGACGCGAGCGCGGAGGCCGCCGGCCCCTTGCCGAACTCGCAGGTGGCGACCAGGCAGGCCACGACGGTGAACGCCGCGAACGAGTGAGCCACCGTGTACAGGAGGGTGAAGACCACCTCGAGCAGGCACAGCACCGTCATCGTGCGCCGGGCGCCGAAGCGGTCGGCCACCGTGCCGAGCGTGCTGGCGGCGAGGAAGCCCGCGACTCCGGCCGCGGACATCGCGATGCCGACCTGCTGCGCAGACAGCCCGATCGCATGCAACGCGAACACCACGGAGCCCGTGTGGAACAACCCATCGCCGATCGAGTCGACGAAGACGGCGAGCGCGTACCGGCGCTCGTTGCCCGCCGGAGGCACGAGATCGTGGCGGACCCGCCGCACGGCCGAGCTCAGGAACATCGAAGACCCCCAACGTGTCCACAACCGACAGTCAGCCGGCTGGCGGCTCGCCGGGCCACCGGTCGCGGAGCCCGGCACGCTCGGCGACCGCCGAGGTCACCCTGGGAGTCGAGGCGGACGAGCAGGCCTGGCCGCTCGCCCTGCTCGCGCAGCCACACGGCGACGGCATGCGCCAGGTAGCTCCCGGCGAACCGCCCGCCCGCCGAAAGCGGCATCGCCAGGTCCGGACGCGGCCGGACCCGGCGAACTCGGCGACCGCCGACGTCCACCTGGGAGTCGAGGCGGGCGAGCAGGCCGGGCGGCTCGCCCTGCTCGCGCAGCCACACGGCGACGGCATGCGCCAGGTAGCTCCCGGCGAACCGCCCGCCCGCCGAAAGCGGCATCGCCGGTTCCAGACATTGCCGGATCGCCGCGCGTGCGGCGACCGCGCGATGGTCCGGCCCGACACCGAATCCCGCCTCGGCCGCCACGTACGCGCCAGCCGCGCCGACGCCGGGCAGCGGCGCAGCCTGGCCGTCCATTCGGTCGCCCCTGTCTCCCCCGCCGCGTGCGGTGGGGTCCTTCGTCGTCAGCGGCCTAGCCTTGCGCGGCGGGCTTGCGCGGCCCTGGCCTGGCTGGCCCGATCGTGCGCATCCGCACCAGCCGGCTCCCGGGGTTCCGCGGCCGGTCCGGAGGTCAAAGCGGCGGCCAGGGTGTGCACGGTCGGGTGCTCGAAGAGCCGGCGGATCGGCAGCGTCGTCGCCAGTCGCGCCTGTAGCCGGGCGTGCAGCCGGGCCAGTAGCAGCGAGTTCCCGCCGAGGTCGAAGAAGTTGTCGTGGGCGCCGACGGACTCCAGTCCGAGTACCGCGCACCACACCTCGGCTACCCGCTGCTCCATGCCCGCCGCCGGAGCCGCGGACAGTGGACCGGAGGCCGGCCTTGGCAGGGCGCTCAGGTCGATCTTGCCCCGGCGGGTCACCGGCAGCTCGGGCAGCCACATCAGCGCGCCGGGCACCAGGAAGTCCGGCAGCGCCAGGCGCAACCTGCCCAGCACCGCGTCCGTGTCGCCGGCACCGTCGCGCGCCACCGCGTAGGCGACCAGCGGCACCGGCTCGTCCGGGTAGTGCTGGACGACGGCCTGCGCGATCAGCGGGTCGTCGCGCAGCCACGACTCGATGCGCATGATTGACCGGTAGCCGTCCACCCGCGCCGGACCATCGAGCCGGCCCAGGTACTCCAGCGTGCCGTCGGGCAGCCAGCGTCCGCGGTCGCCGGTGCGGTACACCCGGCCGTCGGCGAACCGTTCGCGCGTCAGGTCCGGGCGCTGCCAGTAGCCCTGCGCCACCGTCGGGCCGCCGACGTGGATCTCGCCGGGAATGCCGACGGGGCAGCGCCGGCCGGCCGCGTCGAGCACGTATACCCGGACCCCGGCGGCGGGGTGGCCGACACTGTTGAGCGCGGTCGCCTCGGCGGCCACGACGTCGTGCCGCGTGGCGCGGCCGGCCTCGACCGGCTCGTAGGTGGCGCACACCCGGTAGCCGGCCCCCGACGGCGGCAGCGCGGCCGGCGAACCGCTGACGATCATCCATCGCAGCGCGGCGCCCGCCGCCCACAGCCGCTCGGCCTCCGGCGCCGGGGTCGCGAGCAGCGTCACCCGCTGCTCGGCAAGCCACCCGGCGGTCGGCACGGAATCGTTGGGGGGCAGCAGTTCCGCGCCCGCCCCCAGCGCCTGCCAGATCGCCCACTGCGTACCGGCGGCGCCCACCCGATGCAGCCAGCTCACCCGGTCGCCGGGCGAGGTCCCGAACGCCTCGATGTCCCCCAGGGCCGACTGGGCCAGACCGCGATGGCTGTGCGCCACGGCCTTCGGTTCGCCCGTGGTGCCGGCGGTGTAGAGCACGCACGCGGTCGACGCGAGGCCCGGCAAAGGGGCGGCCGGGAGCGATCCGACCGCGCCGACGTCGATCACGGCGACGTCCGGTTCGTCCACAAGGGACGAATCGGTGGTGAGCACCGCGCACGCGGTCGACGCGAGGTCCGGCAAAGAGGCGGCCGGGCCGTCCGGGAGCGACCCAACCGAGCCGAGGTCGACCACAGCGACGTCCAGTTCGTCCACAAGGGACGGATCGGTGGTGAGCACCGCACACGCGTCGAGATCGTCCACGTAGGACCGGATGCGGTTCACCGGGAACGCCGGTTCCAGCGGGCTGAACGCGAACCCGGCCTGCCACGCACCGAGCATCGCGACCACCAGATCCGCGCCCGGCGGCAGCAGCAACGCCACCACCGGATGCTCACCACGAGCATGCCCGCGCAACTCGGCCGCCACCGCCGCGGCGCGTTCGGCGAGCCCGCGGTAGGTCAGCACGCCGCCGCCGGAGCGGATCGCCACTGCGTCCGGGCGCTCGGCGCACTGCCGGGCGACGAGTGCCGGTATCGACGTAGGCCTCGGCCACGGGCGGGCCCTGCTCGAACCGCGTCAGCTCGGCCAGCTCGTCCTCGCCGATCAGGTCCAGCGTCTGCACCGGCCGGTCGGCCACCTCCGCCACGGACTCGAGGAACCGGCCCAGCCAGCGAGCGATCCGCCCCACCTCGCCGGCGGTGAACCGGTCGCCCCGGTACATCACGGTGCCGCGCAGTCGGCCGTCGACCTCCTCGAAACCGACGGTCAGGCCGAACATGCCGGAGTACTCGGCACCGTCGTGGTCCAGCGGCACGGGGCTGAGCGAGGTCCCGCCGACCTCCGCGTGGGGTGCGTCGCCGGTGGTGACGGCCAGCAGGACGTCGATGTAGGGGGTCCAGCCGGTGCGGCGCTCCGGGTTGAGCCGGTTGACGATGTCCTCGAACGGCACCCACTGGTGGTCGAACGCCGCCAGCACCCGCTCCCGCATCGCAGCCAGCAGGTCGCGCACCGTCGTCTCCGCGGTGCACTCCGAGCGCAGCACAACCGTGTTCAGGCACGGCCCGAGCACGTCCGCGAACTCCTCGCGGTTGGCGACCGGGCACCCGAACGTGACGTCCTGCTGGCCGGTCCACCGATGCAGCAACGCGGCCAACCCGGCCGCCGCCACCATGAACCACGACACGCCGTGCGCGGCCCGCACCTCGCGCAGCCGATCGAGCACGTCGTCGGCCAGCTCGACGGAGACCGAACCCGGTGGCGCTTCGCGCAGCGGCGGGCTGATGGCCGGGTACGCCGGGGCGCCGTGCAGCGCTCCAACCCAGTGCGCCAGCCCCTCCGCGTCCCCGGCCCGGGCCGCCTGCGCGAGCGCGAAGTCCCGGTACTGGCGGGCACCCGCGGCCGGCAGCACGGTCTCCATCGGCGCGTCGGCGATCGAGCCGGCGTCGCTCAGCAGCCGGCCGAGCCAGTCGGCCATCCCCCGCATGTCCGCCTCGGCGTAGCGGTCGCCCCGGTAGGACAGCACCGCGCCGAGGTTCGCACCGTCGCCGGTGAACGTGACCGTGAGGGCCGCCTTCGTCTCGTGCTGCCAGCGATCGAACGGCACCGCGGCGATCGTGGCGGGGCCGAACGGCTCCTCGCTCTCCGCGTCGGTCACCAGGTTGAGCAGGACGTCCGCGTAGGGCGTCCGGCCCGGACGGTGGGGTGGGTCGAGCCGGGCCAGCACCGCGGACAGCGGCACGGCCTGGAACTCGAAGGCGTCCAACATGGACTCACGCACCGCGGCGAGCAGGTCGCCGAAGCTCATGCCCGGCTTGTACCGCGACCGCAGCACGACCGTGTTCAGGCACGGGCCGAGCACGTCGGCGCGTTCCTCGTCCTCCCGGTTGGCCATCGGCAGCCCGAAGGTGACGTCGTCCGAGCCCGACCAGCGATGCAGCAACGCCGCCACCGCGGTCACCGCGACCATGTACCAGGTGACCCGGTAGTCCGCCTGCAGCTGCTCGGTCGCCGCGGCGAAGTCCGCGGGCGTCGCGACCCGCACCGCGCCGTGCGGTCCCGGACGGGACGGCGGCGGGCAGAGCTCGAGCGTCGACGGCGCGCCGGTCAGGTGATCGACCCAGTGGTCGAGCCCCTGCTCGCCGTCCGGGCCGGCGAGCAGCTCGTCCTGCTGCCGCGTCACGCGGGCGAACTGCACCGGGGCGGCCGGCTCGGGGAGCGCCGGGTCCAGGGCCCGGGCGTAGGCGTGGCCGAGCTCGCGCACGAAGACCGGAATCGACCCGCCGTCGAAGACGATGTGGTGCAGGCACACCAATAGCAGGTGCTCACCGGCGCCGCAGTCGAGCAGCCGGACCCGCAGCAACCGGCCGGACTCGAGGTCGAACGCCGTACGCATCTCGCGGTCGACGAGGTCGTCGATCGCCGCCGCGCGTTCGGCATCGGTGAGGTCGCGCAGGTCGGCCGGCTCGACGTCGGGCACCCACGGCCCGCCCACGACCTGCCGCGGCCGGCCGCCGTGCTCGCGGAACGCGGTGCGCAGGATCTCGTGGCGCGCCACCAGCGTCCCGAACGCCGCCCGCAACGGTTCCGGCCGCAGTTCGCCGCGCACCCGCAACAACAACGGCACGTTGTACCGGGGGCCGTCCGACGACATCCGTTCGGTCAGCCACATCTGGGCCTGCATGCCGCCCACCGGCAGGCCGACGTCCTCGCCCGACATCTCGGTGACCGCGGCCGCACCGGTGAGCTCGGGCGTCAGCGAGTCGAGGTGGTCGGCCAGCTCCTGCACCTGGGGCCGCTCGAACAGGTCCCGCAGCGACAGGCGCACGCCGGTGACGGCCGCCAGCTCGCTGACCAGCTTGGTCGCCAGCAGCGAATGGCCGCCCAGGTCGAAGAACGAGTCCTCCGCACCGGGCTCGGGGATCCGCAGCAGCTGGGCGAGCACACCCGCGACCAGGCGCCCGGTCGCGGTCTCCGGCGCCCGCTGCCCACCGCCGGCGAGCCGGACACCCAGCTTGCGGAGGGTGTGTTGGTCGAGTTTTCCGTTGCTGGTGAGGGGGAAGTGGTCGACGTGGTGGAAGGCGGCGGGGATCATGTAGGTGGGTAGCCGGCGGCCCAGCAGCGCGCGTAGTTGGGTGGGGTCGGGTTCGGTGGTGGTGTGCAGGTAGGCGACGAGTTTGCCGTCGCTGCCGCCTTCGAGGAGCACGACGGTGTCGGTGATGTCGGGGTGTTCGCGCAGGCAGGACTCGATCTCGCCCAGCTCGATGCGGTAGCCGCGTAGTTTGACTTGTGCGTCGCCGCGGCCGAGGTATTCCAGGGTGCCGTCCGGGCGGTACCGGGCCAGGTCTCCGGAGCGGAACATCCGCCCGCCGGTGTGCGGGTCGGGCAGGAACCGTTGCGCGGTCAGCTCCGGCCGCTTCAAATACCCCGCCGCGACCCCGTCGCCGCCGACGTAGACCTCGCCGATCGCACCGACCGGGAGCAGCCGGCCGGGGTTGTGCCGATCGAACAAGTAGACGGTAGTGGTCGGGATCGGTATCCCGATGTTGCTGACATCAGCATCGATATCAGCCTGGGTCACCTGGCGGACGGTGGTGTGCACGGTGGTCTCGGTGATCCCGTACATGTTCACCAACCGCAACCCCGGCACCGCCCGGGTCCACCCGGCCAGCTTGCCCGGCGCCAGCGCTTCGCCACCAAAGATCACATACCGCAGACGATCCAACCCCTGCGCATTGTCGGCGAGTGCGAGGGTGGTGAGCTGCGCGAACGCGCTCGGTGTCTGATTGAGCACCGACACCCCCTCCCGGACCAGCAGGTCCAGGAACCGCTGAGTGTCCCGCGCCTCCTCCCGACCCACCACCACCAACCGGCCACCATGGGTCAGGCAGCCGAACACCTCCCACACCGAGAAATCAAACGAATACGAGTGGAACATCGTCCACACATCGCCCGCGCCGAACTCGAACGAGAACGCGTCGTTACACACCAACCGAACCACGTTCCGATGCGTCACCAACGCACCCTTCGGCCGACCCGTCGTCCCCGACGTATAGATCACATACGCCAGATCATCCGACCCCACCACCGGCAACACCACGTCATGATCGCCCGCCGTCAGCTCCGCCACCGGCAAGACGGTCGCATCACCGGCGGGCACGGTGGTGCCGTCGGTGATCACCCACCGCGCTTCGCTGTCATCCAGGATGAATGCCATCCGCTCGACCGGGATCCCCGGCTCGACCGGCACATACGCCGCCCCCGCCCACAACACCCCCAGCATCGCCTCCACCTGCGCCACACCACGCTCCAACACCAACCCAACCAACTCACCCCGACGCACGCCCCGCGCCACCAGACCACGGGCGATCCGCTCGGCACTGCCCACCAACTCCAGGTAGGTCCGGTGCTCGGCACCGGCGGTGAGCGCCACCCGGTCCGGGAACTCCCGTGCCGTGGCCGCGATCAGCGCGTGGATGGTGGTTTCGGGGTAGGTCGCGCTGGTGTTCCAGTCGAGTAGTTGGGTGTGGCGTTCGCGGTCGGTCAGCAGGTCGAAGCCCGAGATGGTCGTGTCCGGGTCGGCGATGGCCTGCTCGACGACCCGCGTGTAGTGCTCGGCGAACGAACGTGATCTGGTCGCCGTCGAAGTACAGTCCGTTGTAGACGATCCGGCCCGTGACCCCGTCGCCGTCCGGACGCAGGAACAGGTGCAGGTCGTACTTGCCATACCCACCGAACCAACCGGACTCACCCGACCGCGGCGGATCCGGCGCATAGTGGAACAACACGTCGAACAACGCCGTACGCGCCATGTCCTTCGCCGGGTTCAGCACCCGAACCAGATCGTCGAACTGCGCACGGCAGTGCCGCGCCGCCCGTGCCAGGTCCCCCGCCGCCACCGTGGCGAAGGACCGGAAGTCCTGGCCGGGCGTGCCCGACAGGCGGACCGGCACCAGGTTGGCCAGCGGCCCGACCACCCGTTCCTCACCGGGTCCGCGGCGGCTCTGCACGGTGCCGATCACCAGCTCGTACTGCCCGGTATAGGCGGCCAGCACGGCGTGGAACGCCGCGAGCAGCAGCGCGTCGACGGGCACCCCGAGCCGGGCGGCGGCCGCGTCCAGGCCCGCCGGCAGCACGACCGGCACGGACCGCTCCTGGTAGACGTGCACCGCGGCCCGGGTCTCCCGCTCGGGCAGGGCGATCGGCTCGATGTCCCCACCCAGCGCGGCGGCCTGCACCGCGAGGTCGGTTGCGATCACGTCAGGGTCGGCACCCGCCAGCCAGTCCCGGTAGCTGGACGGCTCCCCCACCATCCCGTCCAGCAACTCATCGGCCAGCACGACCAGCGACGCCCGGTCCACCACAGCCTGATGACCCAGCAGCGCCAGCCAGGCCGACCCGTCGGACATCGGCTGCACCGCCACCCGGAACAGCGAGTCGTGCTCCAGGTCGAACGGGGCACGCAGCCAGTCGATCAGCGCGTCGTCCGGCTCGCGCTGCCCGGGCTCGGTGGGCGGCAACCACGCGGCGTGCACCTGACGCTCGGCACATACGCGCTGGCGCACCGAGTCGTCGGCGGCGAACACCAGGTTCGTCCGCAACGCCTCGTGCCGGCCGACCGCCTGGGACAACCGGGTAGCCAACTCGGCCCGGTCGGGCACCGCCGGAACCCGCAACACCAACGGCAGGTTGTGGTAGGTCGGCGAGGTCTCGTACACCACGCCCTTCTCGAACCGATCGATGAACGCCATCCGCCCCTGATGCGCCGACGCCGCGCACTCCCCCACACCCAGCTCGAGCGGCGCGACCGGTTGCAGCCAGTCCAGCATCCGCCGACCGACCACACGCAACCGCTCGGCGTCCAACGAGGTGAGGTCGAGCGCCCGCCAGGACTCCGGGCCACCACCCGCGTCCTGACCGGCCGCCTCGTAGCCCGCGCGCAGATCACGCAGGAACACCGGCATCGACGAGGCATCCCAGACCATGTGGTGGGCGCACAGGAAGAGCAGCTGCTCCCCATCCAGCTCGACCAGTCCGACGCGGAGCAGCCGGTTGGCGGCGACGTCGAAGGCGCGCCCGGCCGCGTCCCGCAACCACGACGCCAACCGCCCGTCGGCGTCCGGCGCGCCGCGCAGATCGAGGTGCTCCAGCTCGGGCGTCCACGGCTCGCCGACCACCTGGTACAGCCGCCCGTCCCGCTCGGCGAACGAGGTGCGCAGGATCTCGTGCCGCTCGACGACCAGCGCGAGCGCCCCGACGAGCGTCTCGGCGCAGAGCCTGCCCGCCACCCGCCAGGCGAACGGCACGTTGTAGAGGCCGGTGCCCGGCTCCAGCCGCTCGGCGAACCACATCCGCTGCTGGATGCTGGTCGCCGGCACTAAGTCACCGGGTGCGCTCTCGCTCATTCGCCCGCCGCCCCCCGCGCCGACCGCGGGCGCATGTCCGTCCACACGGTGTCCACATGGGACAGACAGGCGTCCTCCGGACCGGCGAACCCGGCGTCGAACCAGCCGGCGGGCAGCGCGCGGCCGGCCGGCCAGATCGAATACTGGTCCTCTTCGTTGTGCACCACGACGTACCCAGGCTCGTTCATCACGGCTCCCCTCTCGGCCGGAACGAGTATCACCAGGAGCGGTCCCGTTGCTGCATCTCCCAGCGTGCCGTTACGCCGTTTGCCCTGCCCGGGACCGATAGGGTCGCCCCATGACACCGGAGGACGTCACGCGCGTCGCACTCGGCCTGCCCGAGGTGGCGCTGGACCATCCGTTCGGCCCGGAGACGCACGTGTTCAAGGTGGCCGGCAAGGTCTTCGTGATCCTCGCGCCGGGCGAGGACCCGCCGCGGGTGACGCTCAAGTGCGAGCCCGCGCTCGCGCTGGAGCTGCGGGCCCAGTTCCCGTCGGTGCTGCCCGGCTACCACACGAACAAGCGGCACTGGAACACCGTCACGCTCGACGGCAGCGTGCCGGGCGACGAGATCCACGACATGGTCACGCACTCGTGGGAGCAGGTCGTCCGCGGGCTGCCGAAGGCCGTGCGCGAGCGGCTCAGTTCCCCTTCGGGCGGTGGAACCACGCGCTAGTGCCGCGCGCGTACATGCAGACCGTCGCGACGATCACCAGGCCGGTGTAGGCGAGCAGGCCCGCGGTCACCGGGGTGCGCAGGGTATCGAGCATCGGGTCGGTGAGGGCCGAGGACACCAGCGCGGCGTAGGCCACCGCGAAGACGGCGATGACGGTGAGGAAGACCCGCGCCCAGCCGCGACCCGCCCGCATCGCGCCGGCAAGCAGCAGCCCCAACACGGCCAGCAGGACGCCGGCCCCGAGCACGATCAGGACGGACGCGGACGCCACGCTGTCGATTGTGGACTGCGACGCCTCGCTGTCGCGTTCACCCGCCAGCTGGGCGAACTCGGCACGCATGGTGCTCGTCCTGGTGGCCACGAGCCCCACGGTGGCGCCGGCGAGCAGGCTGCCCAGCAGCCAGCACCAGAACGACACCGTGAGCGCCCGCGGCCGGGTCAGCTCCTGGAGTGCCGCCATCGGCGGCATCGACAGTCGCGCGGTGCTCGGCCGGGGCGGCGGCGCGCTGAGCTCGCTCATCACACGCTCTCAGTCGTCGGATCGGCCGGTTCCTCGGCCGGCGGCGGGTCGTCCGGCGGTGGTGGCGGAGGCTCCTCGGTCGTCGTCGTGGGCTCGGGTGGTGGTGGCTCTTCGGTGGTCGTGGTGGGATCAGGCGGTGGCGGAACGTCCTCGGTGGTGGTCGTCACCGGTGGCTCTTCGACAACACTCGAGTTGTCGACCGGAACCTCCGTACCCGGGTCCGGGTCGCCACCACCGTTGTCGCCGCCACCGGTGTTCGGGGGCGGGGGTGGCGTCGCGCCGTCGATGAGCGCGTCGCGGTTGCGGGCCTTCGTCGGCTTGGGCGAGAGCTTCGCCGGGGTTGCCTCCGTCGGCTTCGCGCCGGCGCGGGTCGGGCCCGGGTCGCTGGTCTCCGTGTAGGGCTCGCCGGTCCAGGGATCGACGCCGTCCTTGGACGTCTCGGTACCGGCGGCGGCGTCCTGGCCCGGCGCCGGCGCCACGATGCCCTCCTCCGCTGCGATGTCACCGAGCGGCCGGACGTCCGAGCCGACGATGCCGGCCAGCCCGATCATCGCCGCCGCGAACGCGGCCATGCCTACCAGCGCGTACCCGGCCCGCTTGCGCGACCGGTGCGGTGAACCGGCCGGGTCCGCCGTCCCGGCGGACGGCAGCAGTGCGAGCGGCCGGCGCTGGGCGGGCACGATCTCCTTGCGCGGCGTGATGGCCAGCGCGGCACCCGCCGCGACGACCGCCTTCGGGTCCGAGTCGACCGTCACCGGCAGGTCGAGCTCGGCGCCGACCTGTTGGGCCACCAGGGGAATCCGGGACGAGCCGCCGACCAGCAGCACCGCGGTCAGGTCCGCCGGGGTGAGCCCGGCCGCGTCGATCGCGCGGCGCATCGCGTCGACGGTCGCGTCGATGGCCGGCCCGATCAGTTGCTCGAACTCGGCACGCACCATGCGCACCTGGGTGCTCACGCCGGGCAGCATCACCGGGATCGTGACCTCGGTGTCCGACGAGAGCGCCTTCTTCGCCTCGGTGCACTCCCGGCGCAACGCCGCCGCCGCGGCGATCACCATCGGGTCCGCGAAGTCGAGCGTGGCCCATGCGCCACCGAGGTGCGCGCGCACCTGCTCGAACACGGCCTCGTCGAAGTCGATGCCGCCGAGCGAGTCGATGCCTTCCGGGCGGCCGGCGAGCTCGAAGCCGCCGTCCGCGAGCTGGCGGACGACGGCCGCGTCGAACGTGCCGCCACCCAGGTCGTAGACGCCGATCGCCGAGCCCGGCTCAACGTGCTGGGAGGCCGTGTACGCCACGGCCGCCGCCTCGGGCTCGGTCACCAGCGTGATGTCGCCGACCCCCGCGAACATCAGCGCGTCGTGCAGCAGCATCCGCTTGTGCGGGCCCCACGACGCGGGATAGGTGACGCCGACCCCCGCCGGCGGGGCGCCCTCGCGCTCGCTCGCGCGGTCGACGACCCACCGGATGAACCGCGCGGCGAGCGTGTGCGCGCCCATCGGCTCACCCGAGACGAGCACCGGGGTCTGGTCCCCGATGCGCCGCTTCACCTCGCGGACCACCCGGTCCGGATCCGTCAGCGCACGGCGGACGGCCGCGTCCCCCACGACGAGCGAGCCGTCGGGCGCCACGAACACGACCGACGCGGCCGATGTGCCGTTCTCCCCCAACGGGACGAGCTCGACCGTTTGCTCTCCGTCACGATGTACGGCTGCGGCCGTAAAGGTGGTGCCGAAATCGATCCCCAGCCAGTAACTCATGCACGCCTCCAAGCGAAACGCTCGCATGGGTAGACGTCGAAAGCCCGGCAAACGTTACGAAATAGTTCGTGCGGGCGAAAAATGACGTAGCGGAAGGAAATCCTGTGACAGTTCGCCTGCTGCCCTTTGCGGTGGTCATCGCTAGTGCCGCGCTGCTCGTCGGCTGCTCGTCCGACGAGCCGGAGGCGCCGCGGGTGCCGCCGATCGAGTCCCCCAAGGGTCTCGTCGGCCTCGACCCGTGCGCCCTCGTCGACGGCTCCGCCCGGTCGAGTCTCGGTCTCGGGAAGGGGGTGCCCGGCACGGACGAGCTCGGTGCAAACTGCAAGTGGCGCGGGGAAAGCCCGCGATCGGTGCAGCTCACGTCGTATACGAGCGGCGACGGGCTGTCGGACCTGACGAAGAAGGTCGACCCCGCCGCGAGCCGGGTCCGGCTGTCCGGCTACCCGGCGCTGGAGACCTTCACGACCGGCGGCGAGTTCTGCCGGTACGACATCGGCGTCGCGCAGGAGCAGGCCATCGTGGCCACGATGGACGGTGGCGAGCCCGACTCGTGCACCGCCCTGCAGAAACTACTCACCGCTGTCCTGTCGCAACTTCCCGCATCGAAGTAGCGGCGTTTCGTGCCGGCCCGGAATTGGGGGTTAATCCCCTAACGGGCCGGCCGGGGAAGCCGGCGATCCCCGGCAACACCCGCCACCAGTTGCGGGAGCAACCCCGATTACCCACCGTGTCGATCGCCCTAGTTTGTGCTCAGGCCGGGCGGAGGCCGTCGGGGAACCGGATGATCCGCCCACGAACAGGGAGCAACTAGAGCGATGGGTGACTTCAACTTCCAGCAGTACGTCGCGCCGGTGCAGGACGTCGACGGGAACGCGGCCGGCGGTGCCGGCGGTGCCGGTGGCCACAGCGGCAGCGTGGCCTTCGGGTACGCGGACGCCGACGCCGACGGGGGCCACGCGAGCGGCGGCGACGGCGAGGGCGGCAACGGCGGCGACGGCGACGGCGGCAACTCCGCGGCACTGGGCGCGGGCCACGGCGGTGGCTGGCTGTTCGGCGGCCCCGGCCTGGGCCTGGGCTTCTCCTTCGGCGGCGAGGGTGACGGGGGCGACGGCGGCGACGGTGACGGCGGGAACGCGGACGCGGACGCCGACGCGGACGCCGACAACGACACCTCGTCCGGCCCGTCCAGCGCCGACGGCGGCAGCGGCGGCTACGGCGGCTCGGTGGTCAACAACGCGAGCCAGTCCACCAGCGTGTCGAACTCGTTCTCGAACGTGGGCAACGACGACAACGACTTCACGCTCATCAAGGACTCGTACAACCAGGACAACGACGGCGTGGACAACAGCCACGGCGTCATCCACGACAGCGTGGTGGCCGGCGACGACATCAAGGGTTCGCTGAACAACCACGAGTCGGTAAACATCAGCGACTCCTACAACGACACCTACACCGAGACCAACACGGACGCGTCGCACGACACGACGTACGACCACTCGTTCAACGGGAACAAGTTCGACAACGACGGTCTGGACCTGGACCTCGACATCGAAGACGTCGACCTGGACATCCACTGAGTGCATCGGGCGTGCCGACGGAGCAGAGAGGCAGGGGGTGAGTGGTTGTGACTACGACAGCCATTTCCTCGCTCATCGAGTTCCTGCTGGCGTTGCTCGGTGACGAGGAGCTGGCGGCGGACTTCCAGGCGGATCCCGAGGGGACGCTCGCGAAGTACGGCCTGGACAGCACCTGCGGGCTGGACATCAGGGACGCGCAGCCGATGGTCGCCGACCACGTCGGCGTGGAGGCCACGGGTGGCCTGCCGCACTTCGGGAACGGCGAGGACGCGGTGCCCGAGATCTCGGTCATCACCAGGCACTACGTGGTGCACGAGGGACCGGACATCAACAACTACAACTACTACTACGTCGACGACGAGGACATCATCATCAACGTCGACGACCGCGACACCGTCAACATCCACGCCGACGGCGACCTGACGATCACGGACTCGTTCAACGAGGACAACGACATCACCGTCATCGACGACTCGTTCAACCAGGACAACGACGGTATCGACAACAAGGGCGGCTCGATCGACCACAGCACCGCCGCGGGCGACGACATCGACTCGTCGCTCAACACCGATCACGACACCACGGTGTCGGGGTCGCACAACGCGACGGAGACCGAGACGAACACCGATGCGTCCTCGGACACGACGATCGACAGCTCGTTCGACCACAACACCTCCGACAACGACTTCATCGACACCGATGTCAGCGTCGAGGGTGCGTCGGGCCACGTGGACGTGGCACCGACAGCGGTTCAGGAAGCGGACAGCTTGTGGCCGCAGGAGGACGTGGACGCGACCGTCGGCATCGACGACGCCGCGCACGCGGTCTCCGGATAACCGCAATCGTCGTCCGCCCGTGGTGTCCCAGAGCACCGGACACCACGGGCGGACACGGTGCGTCGGGGGTCTCATCGAGGGAGGAACGGAATGGGGTCGGAGCCACTCGCGGCGCTGGACCAGGCGCTCGGTGCGATAGCGCCGTACGGGCGGACCGACCTGGAGGAACGGTTGCGGCAGTCGCGGTACCGGCTGCGTGCCGGCCGGGTCCGGGTGCTCGTCGTCGGGGAGTTCAAGCAGGGCAAGAGCCTGCTCGTCAACGGCCTGGTGCGCGCCCCGGTCTGCCCGGTGTTCGACGACGTGGCCACGTCGGTGCCCACGGTGGTCCGCTACGCGGAGAAGCCCGCCGCCGCGCTGGTGCGCGTGCTCGAGGTCTCCGACGACGGCGACCCGGACCGGGCGAAGACCGAGCGCGTCGAGCTGCCGATCGAGGAGCTCGCCCAGCACATCGCCGAGACCGGCAACCCGGGCAACCGGGAGGGCTGGCGGGAGGCGGAGATCGGGCTGCCCCGCGCGCTGCTCACCGGCGGGCTCGAGATCGTGGACACGCCCGGCGTCGGCGGGCTCAACTCCGTGCACGGCGCCGCCACCCTGGCCGAGCTGCCGGCCGCGGACGCGGTGCTGTTCGTGTCGGACGCGTCGCAGGAGTACACCGCGCCGGAGCTGGAGTTCCTCCGGCAGGCCACCAAGGCCTGCCCCAATGTCCTCTGTGTACTGAGCAAGGCGGACCTGTACCCGGAGTGGGAGCGCATCGCCGACCTCGACCGGGCGCACCTCGCGGCGGAGAAGATCGACGCCGACCTGCTCGTGGTGTCCTCCGCGCTGCGCGTGCACGCCATCCGCACCGGTGACGAGGCCTCGGACGCCGAGTCCGGCTTCCCGCTGCTGACCTCCTACCTCCGCGAGCAGGTCGTGGCGCAGGCCGACCTGCTCGCGCGGCGCTCCACCGCGCACGACATCGTCGCGGTGACCGAGCAGCTCGCCACCGCGCTGCTCGCCGAGCGCACCAGCTACACCGATCCCGAGCAGGCCGAGCACGTCATCCGCGAGCTCACCGAGGCGAAGGCGCACGCGGCCGCGCTGAAGGAGCGGTCGGCCCGCTGGCAGCACACGCTCAGCGACGGTGTCGCCGACCTGAACGCGGACATCGACTACGACCTGCGCGACCGGATGCGCGACATCGTGCGCGAGGCCGAGGAGGAGGTGAACAAGGCCGGCGATCCCAAGAAGATCTGGGACCAGCTGTCCGGCTGGGTCGAGCAGGAGGTCGGCGCGGCGGTCGCGGCGAACTTCCTGTGGACCGCGCAGCGGGCGCGCTGGCTCGCCGGCCAGGTCGCCGAGCACTTCTCCGGCGGCGCCGACCTGCTGCCCAAGATCCGCACCGCACACGAGGACCCGCTCGGCGGCATCCAGGCGATGGAGCTGCGCTCGGGCGAGCCGTTCGGCATCGGGCAGAAGGCGTTGTCCGGGTTGCGCGGCGGGTACGTCGGCGTGCTGATGTTCGGCATGCTCGGCACGATCGTCGGGCTGTCGCTGATCAACCCGTTCTCCATCGGCGCGGGCCTGCTGCTCGGCGCGAAGGGCTTCACCGACGACCGGCGGCGGGTGTTCACCAAGCGGCAGGCGGAAGCCAAGGCCGCCATCCGCCGCTACGCCGACGACGTGATCTTCCAGGCGGGCAAGGAATCCCGCGAGCTGCTGCGCCGGGTCCAGCGCGACCTGCGCGACTACTACATCGACCGGGCGGAGGAGACGAACCGGTCGCTCAAGGACTCGCTGACCGCGGCCGAGCAGTCCGCCCGCAAGTCCCAGGACGAGCAGCGCCGCCGGCTGGCCGAGATCCCCGAGCAGCTCGCGCAGCTGGAGGCGCTGCACAAGCGCGCGCAGAACCTCATGCCGGGCACGGTGCCCGAGCAGCGGGAGCCGAAGCTGATCGAGGCCGCCCGGTGAACGAGCGAACTCCCCACAGTCTTACCGCGTCCGTGCGGGGCGTGCTGCGGCGGGCGGTCCGGGTCTACGCCGACGATCCCGGCACCGTCGCCGACCTGCGCGCGCAGCTCGACCGGCTCGACGAACCGTTGCGCGTGGCGATCGCCGGCAAGGTCAAGGCCGGCAAGTCGACGCTGCTCAACGGGCTGGTCGGGGAGCTGATCGCGCCGACCGACGCGGGCGAGTGCACGAAGGTCGTGACCTGGTACCGGGACGGCCCGTCGCCGCGCGTAGTGTCCTATCCGGACAGTGAGTTCGGCGAGCCGCGCTCCCTGCCCATCCGGCGCGACAACGGCGCGCTCGCGGTCGAGCTGCGGGGCATGCCGGCCGAGCGGCTGCGCAAGCTCGTGGTCGACTGGCCGTCGCAGAACCTGCGTGGCACCACGCTGATCGACACGCCGGGCATCGGCTCGATGTCGGCGTTCAACTCGCGGCGCACGCTCGCGATGCTGACCCCGGACGACGACTCCCCGGCCGAGGCGGACGCGGTCATCTACCTGATGCGCCACCTGCACGCCACGGACGCCGAGTTCCTCGAGTCCTTCCGCGACCAGGGAGTCGCGCGGGCCAGCGCGGTGAACACGATCGCGGTGATCTCGCGGGCGGACGAGGTCGGCGGCGGCCGGATCGACGCGATGCTCTCCGCCCGGCGGATCGCGCGCCGGTACCGCACCGAGCCCGCGCTGCGGGGCCTGTGCCAGACGGTGATCCCGGTCGCCGGCCTGCTCGCGGCGACGGGCCGGACGCTGCGGCAGGCGGAGTTCACCATGCTGGCCTCGCTCGCCGCGGCGTCGCGCGAGGACATGGACGACATCCTCCTGTCCACGCACCGGTTCCTGCGCTCGGACAAGGTGCCCGCGCTCGCGGCGCTGCCCTACGAGCGGCGCAAGGAGCTGCTGGAGCGGTTCGGCATCTTCGGCCTGCGACTGTCCATGATGTACATCAGGCAGGGCCGCGACTCCTCGCCGGCGCTGGCCGCGGAGCTGGTGCGGGCCAGCGGGTTGCACGAGCTGCAGGAGGTGCTGTCGGTGCAGTTCTCGCAGCGGCGCGACCTGCTGAAGGCACGCAGCGGCCTGCTGGCGCTGGAGCGCGTGCTGGCGGCTGGCTCGTCGCGCGCCGACGAGGACGACGTCCGGCAGCTGGCCGCGGAGGTGGAGCGCATCGGTTCGGGCGCGCACGAGTTCGTGGAGCTGCGACTGCTGTCGGCGCTGCGCTGCGGCGAGGTGGAGCTGCCGGAGGCCGAGTCGGCGGCGGCGCAGCGGTTGCTGGGCGGCCAGGGCGTGGCACCCGCGCAGCGGCTCGCCCTGCCGGCGGACGCCCCGGACCACACGGTCCGGACGGCGGCCCTGGAGGAGCTGGACCTGTGGCACCGGCGCGCGGAGGACCCGTTCGCCGACCGCCCGGCCGTGCGTGCCTACCGCGCGGTGGCGCGCACGTGCGAGGGCCTCGTGGCCGCCTTGAGCACCCCGGCGGTCTCGGAAGTCTGAGACCGCCGGACACTGATGAGGCCCTGTCTCCCCCAGGACGGGGCCTCATCGCCGTCCTGGGACCGCCGGCCGGTGCTACGCCTTGCCCGCGCCCACCGGTTCCCTCGCCGGCATCACCGACACCGCCATCCGGCACCCGCCAGCCAGCGCTACGCCACCGGCCTCGCCGGACCCTCGTCGGCGTCACCGACATCGCGATCCGGAGCCCGCCAACCAGTGCTACGCGTTATCCGCGCCCACCGGTTCCTTGTCGGCGCCGCTGATATCGCCTTGCCGGCGCCCGCCGACCAGTGCGAGGTCTTGCCGGCCCAGCCGGTTCCTCGACGGCATCACCGACACTGCCATCCGGCGCCCCACCGGCCAGCGCTACGCCTTGCCCGCGCCCACCGGTTCCTAGTCGGTGTCGCCGATATCGCCATCCCGGCACCCGCCAGCCAGTACTACGCCTTGCCCGCCCCCGCCGGTTCCTGTCGGCCCCGGCCGGTTCCTTGTCGGCCCCGCCGGCCCCTCTCCGGCGTCACCGACACCGCCATCCGGCGCCCGCCACCCAGTACTACGCCTTGCCGGCCCCGGCCGGTTCCTTGTCGGCGTCGCCGATCAGGTTGCGGAGCATGCCGAACAGTTCGTTGCGGCCGTCGGCGCCCAGCCGGTTGCGCATGCGGGCCACGTGGTGCTCCACGGTCTTCGCCGAGATGAACAGGCGGGCGCCGATCTGCTTGTGCGTCAGGCCGGCCAGGATCAGGCGGCCGACCTCGAGCTCGCGTTCGCTCAGCAGCGGAGCGGCCGCGGCCTCCGCCAGCGCCTCGTCGGCCGTGCCGGGCTCGGCGGGCGGCGCGGGTGGCGGGGGCTCGAACCCGGCGTTGTCGCTGAGGTTGCGGGCGAACGCCAGCAGGGCCGCCCCGTCCTTGCGGTCGGCCGTGCGCACCGACGCCGCCGCGGCCAGGGCGGCGCCGTCCGCGGCCAGGCCCGCGTGCTGCAGGCCGATGGCCGCCGCGCGCACCTCGTGTGGGTCGACGTCGCCGCGGGCCACCCGCGGCCAGCACGCCGCCGCGGCCGCGAACGCCTTGGCGTGCCGGGCCGGCACCTCCGCGAGCGCGCGTGCCCGGCTGTCCGCCGAATCGAGGTCGCCGGCTGCCAGGTCGGCCTGCAGCAGGCTCCAGTGCAACGGCACGGTCCACAGTGGAGGATCGCCGAGGCGGGCGAGCAGGGCCCGGGCGCGGTCCAGGTGCGGCGCGATCGACTCCCGCTCCCCCAGGATCGCCGCCGCCACCGCCAGCTCCCCCAGCGGCCGCAACAGGTACAGGTCCGCCGGGTGCCGGATCAGCGCCGTCCGGCCGCGCGCGAACGCCGCGGCCAGCGCCGCCGGGTCGGCGTGGCGCCGCGCCAGCCCGGTCGCGAGCGCCGCCGCGAGCAGCTCGTCCCCGGGCTCCAGCGGCGCCGCGCCGACCCGGTCCAGCACGCCCTGCGCCGTGTCCAGCGCCCCGCGGGCGAGCGCGTTCCACCCGTGCAGCAGCAGGAGCCGCCCCAGGTGCAGCCCGCCGCCGAGCTTGCCGGCGACCGCGTGGCCGAGCGTGGTGTCCGCGAGCGCCACCTCCCCGCACTGCGCCGCGACGACCGCCACCAGCTCGGCCGGGCTGTACGGCAACAGCACCACCTCGCCCGCCGACTCCAGCAGGCCGGCTGCCTGGGTCAGGTGCGACAACGCCACCGAGGCGTCCCCGTCCACCGACTCCAGCACGCCGGCCGCGAGTAATCGCACGGCGGAGGCGTTGAGCGTCGGCGCGTCGGCCTCGCTCGGCGGGGCGTCGGCGAGCACCGCGCGCGCCCGGTCCAGCTCCCCCGCCGCGAGCAGTGCCGGCACGGCCGGCAGGACGTCGGCGCCGCCCAGGCGCTGGTACAGCTCGGCGGCCCGGGCGGCGAACCCGCGGCGGGCGAGGATCGCGGCCGTCACCGACACGGCGCGGCGCCGGTCGGGCGCGGTGGACTCCGTGGTGAGGATCTCGTCGGCGAGCCTGAGCGCCTGCGCCGGATCGCCCGCGAGCGCCGCGGCCTGCGCCCGGCGCGCGACGACCGCGGGCGTGCTGCCGGCGGCACGCACCGCGGCGTCGTAGAGCTCCACGGCCAGCAGCGGCGACGTGCGTACCGCCTCGTCCGCCGCGGCCGCCATCACCGCGGCCGCGCGGGCTCCGGTGGCCCGCGACTCCGCGAGCTGGCGCCCGACGGTCAGCATCGGGCCGCCGCTGTCCAGCTGGATCTCGGCGAGGCGGCGCTGCATGTTCCGGCGCCGCAGCACGGGAATGAGCCGCAGCACCAGGTTGCGGACGAAGACGATGAGCTCGCCGGCGTCAGTGAGCAGGCCGGTGGCGAACGCGGCGTCGACGGTCTCGGCGAGCTCGGCCGGGTCGGTGCCGAGCAGCGGGCAGAGCACCTCCGCGTCGAGCGGGGCGCCGAGGGCCAGCGCCTCGAAGACGGTGTAGATACGCGGGTCCAGCGCTTCCAGCAGGTACCGCAGCCGCTCGGCGAGGCCCGGCGAGACCGTCACGCGCGGCGGGCGGCGGAAGCGGTCGGGGTGGCGCGGGTCGAAGCGGCCGGTGTCGACCATCGCCTGGGTGACGAGGCCGACGAACATCGGCAGCCCGCCCGACTGCTCGTGCACGAGCGCGACGAGCGCGTCCGGCGGCGCACCGCCGACCCGGCGGGCGACGTGCTCGGCGACCTCGTCGCGACCCAGGTGCCCGAGCACGATCGGCGAGCGGTGCCGCGAGAGCTGGGCGCCGAGCGAGGACAGACCATCCGGCCGTGGCCACGGACGGTAATTAACCACCATGCGTGCGCCGTCCGCGCGCGCCCGCTCACGCAGCGCCGCCAGCGCCTTCGGGGAGAGGCGGTGCGCGTCCTCGACGAGCAGCGGCAGGTCGTCCGCGACCGCGGTGAGGTCGGTGTCGGCGTCGACGCGCACCGCCCGGACCCCGGCGTCCTCGTATGCCGCGACTATCGCTTTGACCAGCGAAGACTTCCCAGTTCCGCCGGGCCCAACGATGGCCGCGGTCAACGGGTCCCCCGGTGCGGTGGCGATCTGGCGAAGGATCCAGCCGGCCTGCGGAACCGCCGTCTCGACGTGAGTCGTCGGCGGGTTGGGCACCACGCCGGCCCCCCTTCGTCGGGTTTGTCCTCCCCCTTTGTCGGTTACCGAGCGTGGTCCATTACAGGTCAGTGAAGATCAGCCGTGCGCTGCTCGATGGCCTGGATGACGGCGGCCATGTCCGTGCCGCGCAGGCCCAGGTCAGCCGTCTCGCCGAAGAGCCGGTGGCAGACGTCGAGCAGCGGCGACGCGATGCCGGCGGTCCGCGCGGCCGCCGCGATCAGCCGGTTGTTGTACAGCACGTCGGCGATCGACGCCTGCACGGCGAAGTCCCGTGCGGTCAGCTTGCCAGCCTTCACCCGGGACACGCTGCTCGCCATCGGGCCCGCGTCCAGCACACCGGTGAACGTGGCCAGGTCCAGCTCGTGCCGCGCCGCGAAGTGCACGGCCTCGGCGAGGCCGGTGACCATCGTGATCAGGTACAGGTTGACGGCGAGCTTCATCAGCATCCCGTTCGGCACCGCCCCGCACGCGACGACCGCGCGGCACATCGGCGCCAGCAGCGGGCGCACCTCCGCGACCGCGTCCGGCTCTCCCGCGACCATCGCGACGAGCTCGCCCGCCTCGGCCGGCACGCGCGAGCCCGACACCGGCGCCTCGACGAACCGGCCGCCGGCGGCCCGGACGTCGGCCGCCAGCCCCGCCGTGTAGCCGGCCTCGGTCGTTCCCATGTGGACGATCGTGCGGCCGGCGACGTACCCGGCGAAGCGGCGGGTGCCACGGCCGAGGACGGCGTCCGCGGCCGGTCCGTCGGCCAGCATCAGGAAGACGACCCGCGCGCGGGCGAACACCTCCGCCGGGCTCGCCGCCACCGCCGCGCCGGCCGCGCGCAGCGGCGCGCTCCGGCCGGGCGTGCGGTTCCAGACGACGAGCGGTAGGCCCGCGCGGGCCAGGTTGCGGGCCATGGGCGCGCCCATCGTGCCGAGCCCGAGGAAGCCGGTGTCCACACCGGTACACTACTATGACAGCTGTCATGAAATGCAAGCCGCGATGGAGGACCCGATGACCGACGACACCCCCGGGCCACGGGCGCGGATGGTCTACAGCGCGGCGCAGCTGGTGCGCACGCAGGGGGTGGCCGCCACGGGCGTGCGCCAGGTAGTCGAGCGCTCCGGCGCCCCCCGCGGCTCCTTCCAGCACTACTTCCCGGGCGGCAAGGACCAGCTCGTCGGCGAGGCGCTGCTCTGGGCCGGGGACGTCGCGGCGCACCGGGTCGCCGCCTACCCGCGCACCACCAGCAAGCCGACCCCCGGCGGCCTGTTCGCGCACATGGTCAAGCAGTGGAAGGACGAGTTCACCACGCGCGGCTTCGAACGCGGGTGCCCGGTGATGGCCACGACCGCCGACCTGGCGGGCGGCGACTCCGCGGTCAACGAGCAGCTGCGGGCGGCGCTGGACCGGTGGGAGCTGGCCGTCGTGGACGAGCTGGCGCGCATGTCGATCCCGCGGCGGCGCGCCCGCCGCCTCGCCACGCTGATGCTCAGCACGCTCGAGGGCGCCATCATGTCCGCGCGGGTGCGCCGGGACGTGGCCGCGCTGACGACGGTCGTGACGGAGCTGTCACCGGTACTGAACGCGGCGGCGGAAGCCTGACGTCCACCGTCACGTCGCAGCCGTCGGTGAGCCGCGCCGCCACCGGCAGGTGGGTGACCACGTAGTCGAGCAGCCCGGGCCGCAGCCGGCACAGCTCCAGCCGGACGAGCCGGGCCCCGGCCGCCGCCGCGGCCTCGAACAGGTCAGCGGTCAGCAGGCGCCCGATTCCCCTGCGCTGCCAGCGATCCGCCACGAGCACCCCCAGCTCGCGGACGCCCGGCGCGGCCGGTCCGGTACTCGCCAGCGCCACCAGCTCCCCGGTCACCAGCTCCGCGACGCCGGCCTCCTGGCCGTCGCCGTGCAGGCAGCGGCGCAGGTACTCGGGCGGGATCGTCTCGACGACGCCGTGGAAGCGCTCGTACCGCGTTCGCGGCGAGCACCGGGCGAGCATGGCGGCCAGGGCCGCTGCGTCGTCCGGGCGCGCCCGGCGGACGAGAACCGAATCGAGTGCCACCCGTCCGTTGTATCATGACACCTGTCATAACGGCAGCTATCGCGCGGAGTCGTCCACCTGGACCGGATAACCGGCGCGGAGCACCGCCACCGTGGCCGGTGGCGTGATGACCCGTGCCGTCCCGGCGGTCGGCCGGTGCGCGCGGGCACCGTAGCCGTCGTGTGTCCACTGTGTCAGGTGGTCGCCGAGCACGACGGCCGGCGCGTCGTCGAGGTGGACGAACGTCCCGTCGGGCAAGCCGGTCCACGGCAGCTCGTGCACCCGGCGGCGATGCGTCCCCCGGACGATCCGCTCGCCGTGCAGCCGCCGGTCCATGTCCTTCGCCGACGGCACGCGCGCCCGCGTGGCCGGTTCGCTCGGCTCGGCCGCCCACCGGTCCCGGTAGTCGCGGTAGCTCGCGCGCCGGCACTCCGCGCACGGCCGGTGCCCGGCGGCGAACGACACGGCCTCGTCGTGGAAGTACAGCCACGTGAAGTGGTGTGGCCGCCACTGCCGTGCCCACCGGCCGTGGAACTCCAGCGCGCAGGTGATCCACAGGTCGCTCGCGTGGAAGCGGACGATCCGCCGCCCGTCGTGCAGGATGCCGCGGTTGCCGGTCCACGCCCCGCGCAGGGGAATCGCGACGATGTCGCCGAGCGGCGTGACCCGGTTGCGGCCGGGGCGGTGCCGCCCGCCGAACTGCCACTCGTGGATCTCCACCCGCACCAGTGGTTCCGCGGCGACCAGGGACGCCACGGCCGCCCGGTCGGGCAGCTCGAGCACCATCGCGGTGCCGATCGCCTCGGCCCCGTCATCGGTGAGCAGCGGTCCGTAGGCGATCAGCCGATCCCGGTTGCCGGCGAGGAACTCCGCGCGGGGCCGGCCGTCCGCGATGACCAGGAACCGCTCGCCGCCGGCGCCGGCGAAGTCCCACATCGTGGCGCCCAGCTCGTTGCGCCAGCGGCGGATCGTCACCTCCCGGTACACGCCGGCCCGGTAGTTGGGCTCCGTCGTAGGCGAACACTTGCGCGGCCGCCGCGTCCGGCAGGTCGACGATGTGCATGCTGCCGGTCGCCACCTCCCGGGCGGCGTCCATCGTGGGGCCGCGGGCGATCATCCCGGCCGCGTAACCGTCCATGAAGGACTGGTGCGCCTCGCCCAGCTGGTCCCGCAGCTCCGCGGTGTCGGCCCGGTCCCGGCAGTAGCAGAAGAACTCCACCTACAGGCCGTGTTCCAGACGCTTCGCGACGGCCTTGACGAAGCGCGGCGGGTCGGCGAGCTCGCCGCCCTCGGCGAGGATGGCCATGTCGTGCACCAGGTGCGCGGTCTCCGCGAGCTCGGCGTCGTCGCCGCCGCGCGACTGGTGCGCGGTCCGCAGCCCCGTGATCAGCGGGTGGTCCGGGTTGACCTCGAGGATGCGCTTGACCTTCGGCAGCTCCTGGCCCATCGCGCGGTACATCTTCTCCAGCGTGGGCGTGATGTCGTGGTCGTCGCCGACGATGCAGGCGGGCGAGGTGGTCAGCCGCGCGGAGAGCCGGACCTCCTTGACCGTGTCCTCGAGGGTGGTGGCCATCCAGCCGAGCAGCGGCGCGAAGTCCTTCTCCTTCTCGGCGGTCTCGGCGTCCTTCTCCGCCGACTCGCCGTCCAGGTCGACCTGCCCCTTCGCGACGGACTGGAACTCCTTGCCCTCGAACCCGGACACGGCCTCGACCCACATCTCGTCGATGGGGTCGGTGAGCACCAGCACCTCGAAGCCCTTGGCCAGGAAGGCCTCCATGTGCGGCGAGTTCTCGATGCTCGACCGCGTCTCGCCGGTCAGGTAGTAGATGTGCTGCTGGTTCTCCTTCATGCGCTCGACGTACTCGCGCAGCGTCGTCTGCTTGCCGGCGTCGTGCGTCGAGGGGAACGAGCAGATGTCGAGGATCGCCTCGCGGTTGTCCGCGTCCGCGACCAGGCCCTCCTTCATGACCTTGGCGAACTCGCCCCAGAACGTCGCGTACTTCTCCTCGGGCAGCCCCTTGATCGTCTGCAGCACCTTCTTCACCAGGCGCCGGCGGATCCGCTCGATCTGCCGGTCCTGCTGGAGGATCTCGCGCGACACGTTCAGGGACAGGTCCTGCGCGTCGACCACGCCCTTGACGAAGCGCAGGTACTCGGGGACGAGCGCCTCGCAGTCATCCATGATGAACACGCGCTTGACGTAGAGCTGGATGCCGCGCCGCGCCTCGCGCACGAACAGGTCGAACGGCGCGCGGGACGGGATGAACAGCAGCGCCTGGTACTCGAAGGTGCCCTCCGCCTGCAGCCGCACGGTCTCCAGCGGCGGGCTCCAGTCGTGGCTGACGTGCCGGTAGAACTCGTTGAGCTCGTCCTCGCTCACGTCGCTCGCCGAGCGCGCCCACAGGGCCTTCATCGAGTTGACGGTCTCGAGCTCCGGGTCGTCGGCCGACTTGGCCATCTTGACCGGCCAGGTGATGAAGTCGGAGTAGTGCTTGATGATCTCGCGGACCTTCGCCGGGTCGGCGTAGTCGTGCAGGTTGTCCTCGGCGTCCTCGGGCTTGAGGTGCAGGGTGACCACGGTGCCCTGCGCGGCGTCGACGGCGGGCTCGATCGTGTAGGTGCCCTCCCCGCCCGACTCCCAGCGCACGCCCTCGTCGCTGCCCGCCCGCCGGGAGACCAGCGTGACCTTGTCGGCCACCATGAACGTCGAGTAGAAGCCGACGCCGAACTGGCCGATGAGGTCGGCGGAGGCGGCGGCGTCCTTGGCCTCCCGCAGCTTCGCGAGCAGCTCCGCGGTGCCGGACTTGGCGATCGTGCCGATGAGGCTGACGACCTCGTCACGGGTCATGCCGATCCCGTTGTCCCGCACGGTGAGCGTCCGTGCGGCCCGGTCCACCTCGAGCTCGACGTGCAGGTCCGAGACGTCGGCCGCGAGGTCCTTGTCGCGGTAGGTCTCCAGCCGCAGCTTGTCCAGGGCGTCCGAGGCGTTGGACACGAGCTCCCGGAGGAACACGTCCTTGTTCGAGTAGATGGAGTGAATCATCAGCTGCAGCAGCTGACGTGCCTCGGACTGGAACTCAAGGGTCTCGATCGTGGTCACGGATCCCGATGCTATCGAAGCGGTTCCGGCGGCGGCCCTACCATGCCCTGATGCCCACCCAGCGCATCGCGGTCATCCCCGGGGACGGGATCGGTACGGAGGTCGTCGACGTCGCGCGACGGGTGCTCGACGCGGTCGGCACCCGGCACGGCGTCCCGCTCGACTACACCGAGCTCGACTGGTCCTGCCAGCGCTACCTCGACGAGGGCGCGATGATGCCGGCCGACGGGCTGGCGACGCTCCGCGCGCACGACGCGATCCTGCTCGGCGCGGTCGGCTGGCCCGGGGTGCCCGACCACGTCTCGCTGTGGGGCCTGCTGATCCCGATCCGGCGGACGTTCCGGCAGTACGTCAACCTCCGGCCGATCCGCGTGTTCGAGGGGGTTACGAGCCCGCTGCGCAACGCCCGCGCCGGCGAGGTGGACTTCGTCGTGGTGCGGGAGAACGTCGAGGGCGAGTACAGCGAGGTCGGCGGGCGGGTCAACCGCGGCTTCCCGGACGAGCAGGCGATCCAGGAGTCGATCTTCACCCGGGCCGGCATCACCCGGATCGCGGACTACGCGTTCGAGCTGGCGGCCGGGCGGCGCGGGTACGTCACCTCCGCGACCAAGTCCAACGGCATCGTGCACACCATGCCGTTCTGGGACGAGGTCGTCGCCGAGCGCGCGGCCGCGCACCCGGCCGTGCGGTGGGACGCCGAGCACATCGACGCCCTCGCCGCCAAGTTCGTGCTGCAGCCGGAGCGGTTCGACGTCGTCGTCGGCTCGAACCTGTTCGGCGACATCCTGAGCGACCTCGCCGCCGCCGTGGCCGGCAGCATCGGCATCGCGCCGTCGGCGAACCTCGATCCGACCCACACGTACCCCTCGATGTTCGAACCGGTGCACGGGTCGGCGCCGGACATCGCGGGCACCGGGGTCGCCAACCCGGTCGGCGCGGTGTGGTCGGCGGCGCTGATGCTCGCCCACCTCGGCCACCAGCGGGCCGCGGCCGACGTGGTGGCCGCCGTCGAGGCGACGCTCGCCGACCCGGCCACACGTACCGCGGACCTCGGCGGCACGGCGAACACCGATCAGGTGGCCGAGGCGCTCATCGACCGGATCAAGGGGCGCGGCGACGTTTGACGGCGGTCACGCGGGGTATCCAATTGGTGACGACTGTCCGGAGGGGCATGGCGATGACCGAGGTGCAGCGCATGGTCGACCGTCGCGCGGAGGAATCCGCCGAGGAGCAGCTGCTGACAGCGCGACGGACGCGGTACCGGGACGACTTGTACGTCGTCACGGTCACGGGTGAGCTCGACCTGAAGACGGCGCCGGAACTGGCCCGGGCGATGGGCGGCGAGCTGCCGCCCGTGCTCGTGGCCGACCTGACGCGGGTGACGTTCCTGTCCGCGGCCGGCCTGCGGGTGCTGGTGGAGACGGCCGCGCGGGCGCGGGACGCGGGCTGCGTGCTCGGCCTGGTCGCCGACGGCCCGCTCGCGCTGCGCGTGCTGCGGATGAGCGGGGTGGCCGCGTCCATCCCGACCTTCGAGGTGCTGTCCGACGCCGTGCGCGAGCTGGCACCGCCGAGGCCGGACCACGACTGACCGGACCCGGCTAGGCGTTCGCCGCCCTGAGAAAGTGCGGCAACAGCGTGGCCCAGCCCTGCTGGTTGCGCTCGCGCCAGACCGGGCCGTCGGCGCCGAGCCGCTCCCAGCCCTCGTGCTCGATGTCCACCCTGGTGCGGCTCGGGTCCACCGGCACGAACCGGATCCGCACGTCGGTCGCGTCGGCGCGGTCGCGGCGCAGGTGCCAGCGGTAGGCGAGCAGATCCGGCCGGACGAACTCGGTCACCTCGCCCCAGTCGATCTCCACGCCGGCCGGGTCGCGCTGGAAGATCCGGCCACCCACCCGCGGCTCCAGCGTGATCACCAGGCCGTCCTCGCCGGTCGCGGTGTGGTCCGCCGGCCACCACATGTCGATCCGGCGGGTCCACACGTCGAACGCGTGCGCCTGGCCGCAGCCGACCTCGAACGACATCCGCAACGGTTCGCTCATCACTCCTCTTCCGCTCGCTTCGGCAGGTTCTCCGCGGCGATCGTGAAACGCGCGGCGACATCGCCCCACACCTGGCGCAGGTACTCCTCGACCGCCCGCACGCCGTCGTCGTGCAGCCGGTAGATCCGCCGGGTGCCGCTGGGCTCCTCGACGACCAGGCCGGCGCCGCGCAGCAGCTTCAGGTGCCGCGACACCGCCGGGCGGCTGATGGGCAGCTGGTCGGCGATCTCCTGCACCGACCGACCGCCACCGGCCAGCAGCCGGAGGATCTCGCGCCGGTTCGGGTCGCCGAGCGCGTCGAGCGCGGCACCCGACCCGGTCACGGGTGTGCCACCGCCGACTCCACCTGCTGCTTGAGGCCGGCCGCGAACTTGTCGAAGGAGGGCTGCAGGTCCGACATCGAGCGCCAGATCAGCGGCAGCAGCGGGCCGCTGTACTCCTCACGCATGGTGAACTCGGTGACCTCCCCGGACAGGGGCCGCAGCGTGTAGCGCCGCACGCCGCGAAAGAGGCCGAGCGGCATGCCGCCCGCGAACGTCATGCCGCGGCTCGGCTCGTACCCGACGACCTTGAGCGGGAAGGCCCGGCCCGGACTGACCTCGCTGAAGATCTTGAGCTTGGCCGACTCCGCGATCCGGCCCTCGACGCGCGTCACCCCGGACTCCCAGCTCGCCCAGCGGTCGCCGTCGGACAGAACCGACCACACCCGCTCCGGCGAAGCGTTGATGCGTGCGCTCGACTCGTAGGCCTTCATGTCGTCTCCATGGAATATTCGGTAAACGGGCGGTTACCGTAACATGAGGGTTACCGATCCGCCAGATGGTTCCCGAAAGCCAATCGGGCTTTCCCGACCAATGGGGTTTGTCAAGGCCAGGGTTGTTGCCTAGGTTCCTCGCGTCGCACGTCAGTCCACAGGAGCCGAAGCAGGAGTTGGGGATGAAGCTGGCATCGGGACGAATGTCCACGATCACCAAGACGACCGGGGTCGCCGTCGCGGCCGTGTTACTGGCCGGCGGGGCCTACGCGTGGGCCGCCGAACCGTCGTCCACAACGGACAGCCGGCACGGGAGCCACGAGCCCACCAACATCGGGCAGGTCAAGCTCGACGTGAAGGACTACTACGGCGACACGAAGGACGCCGACGGCAACCACCATGCCTCGCCGGACAGTGACTGGGCCAAGGACACCGCCCGCCAGGTCAACGGGGCGCAGCGGACCCTGCGCCGCGCGCTGGGCCAGCACGTCGAGAACCCCGCGATCGTGCTCGACGTGGACGACACGTCCGAGCTGACCTACGGCCTCAACGCCGCCAACGACTTCGGCTACGACCCGGTCGAGTCCGAGGAGGCCATCAACAACGGCGACTTCCCGGCGATCGAGCAGACCATGGCCTTCGCGAACTACGCCGCGCAGCACGGGGTCAAGGTCTTCTTCGTCACCGGCCGCCCGGAGCACCAGCGCACCGCCACGCTGAAGAACCTCGCGAACGAGGGCTACCCCGCGCCGGCCGACGCGTTCCTCAAGCCGGAAGGCTCCGCGCCGGACTGGCTGCCGTGCGGGCTCGAGTGCACGACGATCGAGTACAAGTCGAGCACCCGCGCGCACATCGAGGACGCCTACGACGTGACCATCGTGGTCAACATGGGCGACCAGTTCAGCGACCTCGAGGGCGGCCACGCCCAGCACGGGGTCAAGCTGCCGAACCCGATGTACTACCTGCCCTGACCCAGGGGCAGCACGACGGCGGCCGCCGGGCTCGACCCGGCGGCCGCCGTCGCGTGTGGATACGGTCTCGTGTGGATGCGGTTTCGATCGATCGGAGCCTAGGATTCCGATCGACACGGAACGACCAGGTGGGGTGACCGAGTGCACGCATGGCCCTGATCTCGCGGTTTCGCCCGCGCACGTTGCGCTGGCGGATCTACTCGTTGATCGGCGTCCTGCTGGGCCTGCTGGTCGGCACGGTAATCGCCACCCTCGTCGCCCGCGACCACGCCGCCGATCTCGGCAGCCGCGTGCGCGAGCAGCTGCGGCCGGCCCAGGTGTCGCTCGCCGAGATGACCAAGGGCTACCTGGACATGGAGACCGGCCTGCGCGGCTACCTCCTCACTCACGACGAAGCGCAGCTCGGCCCGTACGAACAAGGCGGCGCGGCGGTCGACGAGGCCCAGCGGCGAATCGCCGCGCTCCTCGCCGGGGACCCGGTGTCGATGCGCTTGCTCGACACGGTCACCGAGGCCGGCGACGCGTGGGTGACCGGCTTCGCGGACCCGCTCATCGCCAAGGCCCGCGCCGGCACGCTGAGCGACGCCGACCAGGCCGAGTCGATCGCCGTGGGCAAGGAGCTCTTCGACGCCGTCCGTGGCGGTCTGGCGGATCTGCAGGACCGGATCGAGGAGCTGATCGCGGCCGGCCTGCAGTCCTCCAGCGACGCGCAGAGCGCGGCCAACACGATCACGATCGTCTGCGCGATCGTGGCGGTCCTCATCGGCCTGGTCATCATCGCGCTGCTGCACCTGGCGCTGGTGCGCCCGGTGAACCGGCTGGTCGCGTCCGTCGGCCGGGCGTCGGCCGGCGACCTCGACCAGCGCGTCACCGTGGACGGGCCGAGCGAGGTGGTCGCGGTCGGCAGCGCCGTGGAGTCGATGCGGCTGCGCATCCTCGACGAGTCGGCCACGGCCGCCGAGCAGTCCGACAAGCTCGCCCGGCTCGAGGAGGCCGACCGGATCGCGCAGGACCTCGAGCAGACCGCCATCCGCGACATCTACGCGATCGGCCTCGCGCTCCAGTCGATGGCCGGCCGCTACCCCGACGCGCGCAAGGCACTGGACGGCGTCATCCGTGACGTCGACCGGACGCTGGAGGAGATGCGTTCGGCGGTGCTCGGCCGGATGGGCCCGACGATCACCCACAAGATCCGCACGGAGGTGCTCGACCTGCTCGTGCTGCTCGAGCAGGACCTCGCGATCACCCCAGAGCTGAGCCTGACCGGTGATCACGACCTCTCGCTGCCGGCCGAGCTCGCGAACGAGGTGCTCGAGATCCTGCACGACGCGGTGTTCGCCACGACCGGGGCGGGCACGGCGAAGGAGGTCACGATCGCGATCACGCTGTCGGCCGCCGAGGTCCGGCTGTCGGTGGCGGGGCCGGTGCCCGCCACCGCGCGCGCGGCGGCCCGCGAGACGCTCGACGAGCTGGCCGAGCGGGCGCGACGCCGTGGCGGGGAGGCGACCGTGAACGGCGCCGAGGACCGCATCGCCGTGGACCTGGGGATCCCGATCCAGCCGGCGGCGCCCGACTAGGCTCACGGCCCGTGGAACATCGGGTACTGGGCCCTACCGGCCGCGAGGTGTCCGTCGCCGGGCTGGGGTGCTGGCAGCTGGGCGGCGACTGGGGCCAGGTCGACGACGACGACGCGCTCGGCGTGCTGCACGCGGCCGTCGACGCGGGCGTCACGTTCCTCGACACCGCGGACGTCTACGGCGACGGGCGCAGCGAGCGGCTGATCGCGCGGTTCCGCGCCGACCGGCCGGACGCGGGCGTGACCGTGGCGACCAAGTGCGGCCGGCGGGCGGACCCACACGTACCGGCGTCGTTCACCCCCGAGAACCTCCGGGCCTGGACCGACCGCAGCCGCGCGAACCTCGGCATGGACCGCCTCGACCTCGTGCAGCTGCACTGCCCGCCCACCCCGGTCCTCGCCGCCGGCGAGGTGTTCGACGCCCTCGACGCGCTCGTCGCGGCGGGCAACCTGGCCGCGTACGGCGTGTCCGTCGAGACGTGCGAGGAGGCGCTCACCGCGATCGCGCGGCCGAACGTGGCGAGCGTGCAGATCATCCTGAACGCCTTCCGTCACAAGCCCCTGGAGCGGGTGCTGCCGGCCGCGCGGGAGGCGGGCGTCGGGATCATCGCGCGGGTGCCGCTGGCGAGCGGGCTGCTGTCGGGACGCTACGACGAGCACACGACGTTCGCCGCGGACGACCACCGGTCGTTCAACCGCCACGGCGAGGCGTTCGACGTGGGCGAGACGTTCTCCGGGGTGCCCTACGAGGTGGGTGTCGCGGCGGCGCGGGCACTCGCGGCGCTGGCCGCGGAGCTGGAGGTGACCACGGCGGCGCTCGCGCTGCGCTGGATCATCGACCAGCCGGGCGTGAGCACGGTGATCCCGGGCGCCCGGAACGCGACGCAGGCCCACGCCAACGCCGCCGCGGCGCAGCTGCCACCCCTGTCCCCCGCCACCCTGGCCGCGATCCGCGCGATCTACGACGAGCACATCCGCGACCACGTACACAGCCGCTGGTGACCCCGCGAATGCACCCCGACGAGGTGCCCACCGACGTCGCGCTGGTGCGCCGGCTCGTCGCCACCCAGTTTCCGCAGTGGACGGACCGGGCCGTGGCGCCGATCCCGTCCTCCGGCACGGACAACGCGATGTACCGCCTCGGCGACGACCTGGCCGTGCGGCTGCCGCGCGTCGAGGGAGCGGCGCCGGACGTCGCCCGCGAGGGGCGGTGGCTGCCGCGGCTCGCGCCCGCGCTGCCGGTCGCCGTGCCGGAGCCGGTCGCGCAAGGGCAGCCGGGCTCGGGCTACCCGTTCCCGTGGGCGGTCCACCGCTGGCTCGACGGGGAGAACCCGGTCGCGGGGTCGGTCGCCGAGCCGGAGCGGCTGGCGGCGGACCTGGCCGGCTTCGTCGCGGCCCTGCGGCGGGTGTCCCCCGCCGGCGGTCCCGCCGGCGGGCGCGGCGTCCCGCTGTCCACACGGGACGAGCCGACGCGGGCGGCGATCGCCGCGTTGACCGGCCGGGTCGACACCGCGGCGGTCACGGCGGTCTGGGAGGCGGCGCTGCGGCTGCCCGAGTGGCCGGGCCCGCCCGCGTGGGCCCACGCCGACCTGTCCCCCGGCAACGTCCTCGTCACCGGCGGGCGGCTGACCGGCGTGATCGACTTCGCCGTGGCCGGCGTCGGCGACCCGACCGTGGACCTGATCGTCGCGTGGAACCTGCTGCCCGCGACGGCGCGACCCACCTTCCGCGCGACACTGGACGTCGACGACGACACGTGGCTGCGGGGCCGCGGCTGGGCCTTGTCGATCTCGCTGATCCAGCTCCCCTACTACTGGGACACCAACCCGGCGCTGGCGGCCAACTCCCGCCACGTGATCACCGAGGTACTCGCCGACGCCCGGTGAGTCAGGGTTCCTTGCGGGCCCGGCTCGGGGCGACGCGTGGGGGTTCGTTCGGCATCTTCGGGTAGACCGGGGGCCAGGGGGCGTCCTGCAGGCCGGCCGCCATGTCGCGGTCGTGCAGGGCCAGCAGCGGGTCGAGGGGCTCGCGGGTCATGGCGGCCCACGGGTCACCCCGCTGCGCCACCCGGTCCGGGACCGTCGCCAGGGTCAGCGCGCGCGGGTCGATGGCGGCCAGCTCGTCCCAGGTGAACGGGGCCGACACCTGGCCGTGCGGGTTGGCGCGCACGCTCCACGCGCCGAACACCGTCTTGTGCGGCGCGTTCTGGTTGAAGTCGACGAACACCCGGCTGCCCCGCTCCTCCTTCCACCACGCCGCGGTCAGCAGGTCCGGCCGGCGCCGCTCCAGCTCGCGCGCCACGGCCACCGCCGCGGCGCGCACGGCGTAGCCGTCCCACCGCGGCTGCAGCCGCACGTAGACGTGGATGCCGCGGTTGCCGGTCGTCTTCGGGAAGCTCGCCACGCCCAGCTCGTCGAGCAGCGCCTTCGTCTCGGCCGCGCCCTCCTGGATCATCGCGAACGTCACGCCCGGGCCCGGGTCGAGGTCGATGCGCAGCTCGTCCGCGTGCTCCGGGTCGGCGGCGGTGTTCGGCCACACGTGGAAGCCGAGGCAACCCATGTTCACCGCCCAGAGCACGTGCGCGAGGTCGACGGCCACCAGCGCGTCGGCGGTCGTCCCGTTCGGTGTGGACACCCGGCTCGTGGTCAGCCACGGGTCGGCCTTCGTCGGCGCCACCCGCTTCTGGAAGAACGACGACCCGCCGACGCCGTTGGGAAACCGCTGCAGCAGCACCGGCCGCCCACCCATCGCCGCCATCAGCGGCTCGGCGACCGCGAGGTAGTAGCGGGCGAGATCGAGCTTGGTCTCGCCCCGCTCGGGGAAGAACACCTTGCCGGGGTTGGTGATCCGGACCGCGTGCCCGGCCACGTCGAGCACCTCGACATCGTCACCCTTGGCCACGAGCCGACCGTACCCCGGACGCGTACAGGATCCCGCCGTACCGCGTCACCCGCGCGTCGAGCGTCCAGCCCAGCCCGGCGGCGGCCGCCTCGAGCTCGGCCGGCTGCCAGTACCGCTTCACCACCCGGAACCGCCGGCCGTCGTTCAGCTCCCGATCCTGGACGTGACCGGCGAGCGGCTCCGGGTGGTAGCTGTCGACCAGGAACACCCGTCCGCCCGGCCGCAGCGCCGCGCCGACGGTCGCCCAGAACGCCGCGAGCCGGTCGGCGGGGACGTGCGAGAGCCAGTAGGCGAAGAAGCACACGTCGAACGCGTGCGCCGGCGGCGTCCAGTCGAAGAGGTCGGCCCGCACGTAGGTGACGGCGCCGCGCACCCGGGCCCGGTTGCGGTCGATCATCTCGGTGGCCGCGTCCACGGCGGTGATCCGGGCGGCGTGGCCGGCCAGCCGGCGCGTCCACAGTCCCGTGCCGCACGCCAGCTCCAGCACGTCGCCGCGCGGCGCGAACCCGTCCAGCGCCGCTTCGGCCTCCGCCACGTCCGCGACCCAGTCGCGCATCTGCTCCGGGGGCAGCGCGTGGTGGCCCGTCCGGAACCACCACTCGTCGTACTCCCCCGCCCGCTCCCGGTAGTACGCCCGCTGCTCGCCGAGGAAGTCCATCACGGCTCCAGGCGCAGGTCGCGCCAGTGCAGGCCGTCGGTGGAGTACTGGACCGGCGAGCCCTGGCCCGACACCGCCACGTAGGCGCAGCGCGCCCAGTACGCGTAGCCGCGGAACCGCGGCCGCACCTCGGTGAACGTGCGGCCGTCGTCGCGGCTGCGCAGGCCCCGGCCGTCCTCGGTGTTGACCAGCAGTGTGCCGTCGCTCGCGGCCACCGGGATCCCCGCCAGCCCGGCCGGCACGGCGCCGCTGGTCCGCGTCCACGAGCGGCCGCGGTCGTCGCTGCGGAAGAATGCCATCGGGCCGTAGGTGCTGGGGGCCAGCGGTCCGGTGGCCGTCGCGATCAGCGACTCGCCGGCGGCGACCACCGTCCAGCCCGGGCCGTCCGCCTTGCCCCGCCACGACAGGTGCGACACCGTCCACGTGCGGCCGTCGTCCTCGCTCACCGCGAGCACCCACGCGCGCGTGCGCGGGTCCTGGCCCGCGACCCACCACCGGCCGCCCGCGATCGGCACCGACCCGGAGAACGGGCGGTACAACCGCGGCGAGGACGCGAGCCGCGCCGACCGGCCGGAGCCCGGCAGGACGACGTTGAGCTCGCACGTCGGCGTGCCCCTGGGCACGCACGTCGGCTCCAGCACCGCGCCCGGCGGGATCTCGCGCACCGTGCCGCGCGCCGCGACGGGTACCGGCGTCCACGTCCGGCCGCCGTCGGGGCTGTACACCCGGCCGACCCGGTGCGGGTCGTCGACCGGGAACCAGTCGACGGCCACCTCGCCGGGACCGAGCACGAACAGCCGGCCCGCCGAGCCCGGTGGCTTGCCCACCCGCGCCACCTCGTGCGCCGTCCAGCGCTCGCCGTCGACCGTCGACATCAGGTCCAGGTCGCATTCGAACTGCCCGCAGTCGGCGCGCAGCGCGTGGCCGTGCCGCTCGTCGGCGAACGCGATGTCGTAGATCGCCGAGTTGGGCGTCGGCTCCGGCGCCGGGGGCGGCGGGGTGGTCGCCGGCGCCGGGCTCGCCGCCGGCGGCTCGACCCGCAGCAGGGGGACCACCGCACCCACGGCCAGTACCGCGACCGCGGCGCCGGCCAGCATCCGCCGGCGTGTCGCGCGCAGCCGGGCCCGGTACAGCACCCGCGTCACGACCGGCTGGCGCACGCTCGCCCAGGACACCGGTCCCGCGCCGGCCAGGTACGACTCCACGGCCGCAACCGGAATGTCCATGATGGACGCGATGGTGTCCGGGGGCAGGCCGGCCGGATCATGCAGTGCCAGCACGGTCGCGCGCTCCGACGGCGCGGTGGCGCTGCCGCGGCGCACCCGGCCGGCCAGCGCCCGCCACCGCAGCCGCCGCCGGGCGAGCCGCACGACGAGCGCGCGCACCTGCCCCTCGGGGTCCGCCGACCCGGCGATCCGCAGCCGGCGCCGGTGGGCGATGGCGAACGACTCCCGGGTGACGTGCGCGGCCGCCTCCGCGTCGCCGAGCAGCGCCAGGGCGGTGAGCAGCGCACCGCGGTAACCGTGCCCGTAGAACCGCCCGAACCAGTCCCCGTTGGCCACCGCGCCAGGTTGCTACGCCGCGCGGTGTCGCACAAGCACCACGCCGGCTCGCGCCGGGAACCTCACCGGTCCGGCCGAACGAACGGCGTGTTCAGGTGTGCCGTGGCGAGCCACGTCGGCATCCGTTCCGCCTGGGCCAGCACGTCGTGGCGGGTGCGGCGGGCCGTGCCGGGGTCGGCCTCGAACGCGTAGCCGACATCCGGCGCGACCAGCTGCACGGCATGCACGAGCACGTCGCCGGTGATCACGATCTGGCGGCCGCCGCCGCGAAGCAGGACCGACTGGTGGCCCGGCGTGTGCCCGGGCGTGGGCTCGGTCGTGAGCCGGGTGCCGTGCCGCTCGGCCAGGCACTCCCGTCCGTCCACAACGGACAACTGGCCGGTCGCGCGCAGCGGCGCCACCACGTAGGGCAGCACGACGTCGTCCCCGGCCTGCTCGAGCGCGGCGATCTCGGTCCGCTGGACCACGTACCGGGCGCCGGGGAAAATCGGCACGCCCCGCGGCGACACCGACCAGCCGTAGTGGTCCTCGTGCAGGTGCGTCAACACGACGAGCTCGACCTCGTCGAGCCCGATGCCCGCCTCGGCGAGCCGCTCCGGCAGGTGCCCGGGCACCGGCGCCCACGCCGCCGCGGGACTGCCGACCGGCCCGATGCCGGTGTCGACCAGCGCGTAGCGCCCGGTCGGCAGGCGCACCGCGAAGCAGCGGAAGTCCAGGTGCCAGGCGCCGTCCGGGCCGAACGCGGCCGGGTCCACCCGCCGGGCGCGCACCCAGTCCCGCTCGCTCGCCCCGGTGAACGCCTCGGCGGCGGGCAGGAAGAACGGGCCGGCGGCGTCGAGCAGCGCCACGACCTGGAACGGCCCGACCGACCTCGTCACCGCACCTCCCGCCGACGCGCTCGCGCTGCCCGCCGGGCCGAGTCCGGCGGCGAGCCCGGCCGCCGCGGCGCCCAGCAGGAAGGTGCGCCGGTCCGGCGACATGCGTCCTTCGACCACGATGATCTCCTCTCTGACCTGCGATACTGCGCAGCGAGTCGAGCAGGGGGCGAGGTCGGGTGCGAGGGATTCGAAGAACGTCGAAAGCCGGGTCGTGCTGACGCTGCGGGTCGACCCGGCGCGGCTGGTCCGCTCCCGGTTCGCCCTCTCCCGGCTCGCCGAGCTGTCCTGCGCGCTCGAGGTGCTGACCCACCCCGAGCGGGCGCCGTTCGCGCGCGGCTGGGTCGCCGCGACCCGGCCACGGGTCGACCTCGCCGCGATCGCCCTCGTGCACGCGCTGGTCGAGCACGAGTCCTGGTACGTGCCGGACTTCCTCGTGCCGCAGTCCGGCGGCTACGAGCCCACGCTGGACGCCGAGCTGGCCGCGGTGGCCGCGACCCCGCCGGACGTCGTGTGCGAGCAGCTCGCGCTCGCCTTCCGGATCGGTCCCCCACCCGCGGCCGCGCTCGAACGCGCCGGCGCCGTGGCCGGCCAGGACCCGCGCGCCCCGCTGCCCGACGTCCTCGCGGCGGCGCTCGCCGGTGGCGGGCAGGCGGTGGCGCGGCGCGCGGCGGCGGAGCTGCGGGTGTCCTGGCAGGCGGTGCTGGCCGGGTCGTGGCCGGCGCTGCGCCGCGTCCTCGACGAGGACGTCCGGCACCGCGCGGCGCGGGCCGGGCGCGACGGGCTGGGCGAGATCCTCGACGGCCTGCACCCGTCGCTGGACTGGGACGGCACGCACCTCACGATGGACGCCCGCTTCGAGCTGACGGCGCGGACGCCGACCGGGGTGTGGTGCTGGCGCCGTCGGTGTTCCTGCCCCGCCCGGCGCTGTGGGCCGGCACCCCGGGCCAGCTGGTGCTCGGCTACCCGGCTCGCGGCCGCGGGCAGGTGTGGTCGGCGCCGGCCCCGCTGGCGGGCACGCCCGTGCTGGGCGCGCGGCGCACGGCGCTGCTCACCGATCTCGACGTCCCGCGCTCCACGTCCGAGCTGGCGGCACGCCACCGGCTCAGCCCCGCGACCGTGTCCTACCACCTGAACCGGCTGCGCGCGGCCGGCCTCGTGACGAGCCGGCAGACCGGGCACAGCGTCGTGTACGCGCCGACCGAGCGGGCCGCCGCGCTGCTGGCGGCCATGGCCGAGTAGCTGGCCGAGTCAGCCGTCCGGGAACGGCTGGATCGCGATGCCGTGGTCGCGCTCGCGCATGCCGAGCTCGTAGGCGGCGAGGCCGGGCGCGCGCAGGTTCAGCGGGGCCCGGCCCGGGCGCGCCACCCGGATCGTGAGGTCCGCGATGGAGCAGTTGGCCGTGTGGTGCTCGGAGCCGTCCGGGTCGGCGTAGACCCAGCCGACGACGCGCTCGCGCGGGGCGGCGGCGGTGCCGGCCACCACGATCTCGCTGCCGGCCACCGCGAACCACAGGTGGTCCGGCGACTCCTCGACCCGCGGGCGGCGGTCGCGGGCGAGCCCGCCGAGGCGGATCCGCTTGCCCTGGATGGAGATCACGCCGTTCGCGACCCACGGCGTGGTGGCGCCGCCGACGCGGACGCGACCGAACGTCAGGTCGAGCCACGTCGAGTCGCCCGCGCCGGGGAAGCCCATGCCGTGCAGCCAGATCCAGCGCTCCGCGTGCTGCGTGCCCCAGTTGTGCCCGACCATGCCGGGCCACCCGGACACCGCGATCTCCCGGCCGCCGACGGTGATCGAACCGTCGAACCGGGCCACCGGGTGCGGGCTGACGGGCTTGGTGCGCGGCAGCGGCGCCCGGTACAGCAACCCGAGCGGCAGGTGGTACAGCGGCTCGGCACCGGTGAAGCGCAGGTCCCACGCCACCTCGTTCGCCGTTCCGGTCGCCCGGCCGGGCGCCATCCGGGCGTCGCCGATGCGGATCCACTCGGCGGCCGCCGGGTCGAGCCCGCTCACCTTGGTCGCGGTCGGCCCGGACTCCTCGAACAGGGTGAACCACAGCGCGCCGGTCGGCGGCGCGCCGGGCCGGCGGTGCACGGTGTAGCGGATCCACACGCCGAGCCCGCCGTCCGGGTGACACGCGCGCAGGTAGTAGCTCTCGTATCCCGCGGCGAGGTCCGGGAAGCGCGCCCGGGTCGGGTCCGGGGCCATCAGAGCGCCGCCACGTACCACCACGCGCCGTCCTCCCGGACGAAGTGGCTGTTCTCGCGCAGCACGCCGTCGCGGCCACCGAGCCGGTAGTGCGCCCGGAACTCGACCGTGCCCTCGGTATGGAACGGCCCACCCGCGGTGTGACCGACGATCTCGAGGTGGGTCCACTGCTGCGCCGGGTCGACCCGCAGCAGCTCCGGCCGGGTGGACGGATGCCACGAGGACAGCAGGTAGGCCTCCTCGCCGAGGGCGAAGGCGCTGTACCGCGAGCGCATCAGCTGCTCGGCGGTGGCGGCGGTCTGCTGTCCGGAGTGCAGCCGCCCACAGCACGCGACGACGGGCTCACCCGTGCCGCACGGGCATTTCGCAGGACCAGGCATCGGGTCATTGTGCTACCGGTGGCGCGGCGGTGGTGGCATCGCGGCGAGACCGGGCGGTTCGCCGGGCCAGACGCCACCGGCTAGGACGACGGCCGGATCTCGATGCACGCGAGCCCGTGCAGGTCCAGCCAGGTCCGCCCGGGCGCCTGGACCAGGCGCAGCACCACCTCGCCGCAGCTGGTGCAGCGACCGACCGCACCGGGGGCGTCGGTGTAGACCACGACCGCGGCGAGCGGGCCGCGGGCGCGGCAGTGCGCGCAGGTGCCGACCGCGGCGGTCAGGTCGATCGCGAAGATCTCCCGCAGCGGGCCGGCCAGCGCGTTGCCGTCGAGGTGCCGGGTCATGTCAGCCTCCGGTCGGTCCGAAGCGTTCGGTCCTGATGCGGGCGGGGTCGTGGCCGAGGTCGACGAGCAGGTCGGCGGCGGCCTCCACGAACCCGGTGGGCCCGCAGACGAAGCAGGCCGACGGCGGTACGCCGGCGAGGTCGGCGCGGGTCAGCCGGCCGGGTGGGCGCGGCCCGCCGGGCGGGGCGGCGCGGGTGTACAGGAGGTCGACCGCCAGGCCGGCGCCGGCCCGCAGCTCGCCGGCGTAGAGCCGGTCGGCCGGTGTGCGCACCGAGTACAGCAGGTGAAAGGGCGTGGTGACGCCCTCGACGCGGCGGGTGCGGATCATGGCCATCAGCGGGACGAGCCCGGAGCCGCCCGCCACGAGCAGCACCGGGTCTGTCTCATGTGGACGCCAGACGAACCAGCCGCCGACCGGCCCGCGCAGCTCCACCCGGTCGCCGGCCTCGAAGCCGTCCACCAGGTACGGCGACGCCTCGCCGCCGGCGACCCGCTGGACCGTGAGCTCGACCGACTCCCCGCCGGGCGCGGACGCGATCGAGTAGCTGCGTTGCGCGCGGTAGCCGTCCTCGGCGGTGAGCCGGACGTCGACGTGCTGGCCGGGGAGGTGGCCGGGCCAGCCGGGGACGTCGAGCGCGAGCGTGACCGCGGACGCCGACTCGGCGCGCCGCGCCCGCAGCGTCGCCACCCGCCAGGCCAGCCGGGTGCCTAGTCGCCCTGGTACCGCTGCTCGCGCCACGGGTCACCGTAGTCGTGGTAGCCGATGCTCTCCCAGAAGCCGGGCTCGTCGTCGAGCAGCAGGTCGATCCCGCGCACCCACTTCGCGGACTTCCACAGGTACAGGTGCGGCACGAGCAGCCGGACCGGTCCACCGTGCTCGGCCGGCAGGTCCTCGCCCTCGTAGGAGAAGGCGAGCCACGCCTGGCCGTCGAGCAGGTCCTCCAGCGGCACGTTCGTGGTGTAGCCGCCGTAGGAATGGACCATCGCGAAGTCGGCCGCGGTCTCGACGTCGGCGAGCAGCACGTCGAGCGAGACGCCGCGCCAGGAGGTGTCGAGCTTGGACCACTTCGTCACGCAGTGCAGGTCGACGGTCGGCTCCTCGGCGGGCAGGTCGAGCAACCGCGACCACGACCACGAGTGCCGCACGCCGGCCTCGGTGGCGACGGTGAACTCCCACTCCGGCGCCGGCACCCGTGGCGTCGGCCCGGCCGAGAGGACGGGAAAGTCCTCGGTCAGGTACTGACCGGGCGGCAACCGGTCGTCGGAGCGGCGCGGCCGTCCCTGGAACCCGCGGGACACGATGCCCACCGCGACAGCGTAGCCGGGGTGCGCGCGGCTGTCCCTCGCCTCGCGCGGGTGACCTGCGCCGCTCCTGGGTACCGCCGCCCCGGGTTTCGGTTTCGGAGCGTGGTGCAATACCCGTGCGGGTGGGATCCAAAGGGGTGAGTTGATTGGCTGCTGACCAGATCGTCGCGGGCCGCTACCGGCTGGGCGAACGGCTCGGCGGTGGCGGCATGGGCGTGGTCTGGCAGGCGCACGACGAGCGGCTGCGCCGCACCGTCGCGGTCAAGCAGGTCATCATGCCCCCGAGCCTCGACGAGGCGAAGCTGGCGGAGATCCGCCGGCGCACGATGCGCGAGGGCCGGATCGCGGCGAAGCTGCACCACCCGCAGCTGATCACCGTCTACGACGTGATCGAGGACGACGGCCGCCCCTACCTCGTCATGGAGTACCTGCCCTCGACGAGCCTCGCGAAGGTGCTCGCCGACAACGATCCGCTGCCCCCGGCCGACGCCGCGCGGATCGGCGCCCAGGCCGCGGCCGCGCTCGCCGCGGCGCACGCCGCCGGCGTCGTGCACCGCGACATCAAGCCCGGCAACATCCTCGTCGGCGACACCGGCACCGTGAAGATCACCGACTTCGGCGTCTCCCGCGTGGTCGAGGACGTGGCCGGCACCGTGACCGGCACGTTCGTCGGCACGCCGGCCTACCTCGCGCCCGAGGTCGCGCAGGGCCGCGACGTCACGTTCGCGTCCGATGTGTACTCACTCGGTGCCACGCTGTACAAGGCCGTCGAGGGCGCGCCGCCCGCCGGCTCGAGCACCAACCCGATGCTGATGCTGCACCGCATCGCGTCCGGCTCGCTCAACCCGCCGACGAAGGCCGGCCCGCTCACCGACGTGGTGGCGCGGATGCTCAGCACCGATCCGGAGCTGCGCCCGACGATGGACGCGGCCCGCGCGGAGCTGGAAGCCGTCGCCGAGGGCCGGACCGCCGGCACCCCGCCCGCCCCGCCCACCGCGGCCGCCGCCGCGCCGGTCGCGGAGCCCGCCGCCCGGCCGGACGGCAAGCCGGTGCGCCGGCACCGCGCCGCGGTCCTGCTGGCACTGCTGTGCGTGTTGGTCGCGGTGGCGACGACCGTCGTGGTGCGCAACCTGAACGACGACGCGGGCACCGCCGGTACCGCCGGCCCGGAGTCGACGACGCGGCCGGCGGACACCGGACCCGCCGCGCCCGGCGCGGCCACCACGGCCCCGGAGCCGACCTCGGCCCCGCCGTCCGCCACGTCGGCTCCGCCGAGCAGCACCTCGAAGACCGTGGCGCCGCCGGGCAACCCGGTCACGGCGGTCACCGGCTACTACGCCCTGATGCCCGGCAACCCGGACGCGGGCTGGACGCGGCTCACCCCGAAGTTCCAGCGCAGTCCCGCCAACGGCCTGGACGGCTACCGCCGCTACTGGGGCGGGATCAGCTCGGTGCGCGCCACCGGCGCGTCCGGCTCGGGCTCGGCGGTGGACGTCACGGTGAGCTACGTGTTCAAGGACGGGCGCAAGGTCCGGGAGCGGCACCACTACCAGCTGGTGAACCAGGGCGGGCGCTGGCTGATCGACACGGTGGCCGTGCGCAGCAGCGTCGACACCCCGTAATGAGTCGTCGCGCCGCGTCGATTCTCTGGCCAGACAACGCTTTTGACGCGTGTGGAGGGCCACGATGGGGACAGACCATGCCGCGAGGTCGGCCGAACCGGTCCTGCGGGCCGGCCAGGAGCTGCGCGCCGCTCTCGACGATCCCGCCCGGGCCGCGCTGGCGGCGGCGCGGCTGGCCGAGGAAGCGGAGGCCGGCATCGTCCGGCTCGACAGGCTCGGCGCCGCGACGGGTACGGCCGGGCTCGCCCCCGTGCGGGAGGACGCCGAGACCGTCCTCGCCGCCACGCTGAGCCAGCTCGGCGTGGCCGGCACCATGTTCGCCGCGAGCGAGGCGGTCGGCGAGCACGGGCCGGCCGACCCCGGCGCGCTCGACGCGCAGCTGCGCCGGGTAGAGGTGACCATGACCCTGCTGCAAGCCCCTGCCGCGCAAGGGATCGCTCCCGTGGCCGCGTCGTCGGCCACCGTCGCCGACGCCGTGGCCGCGCTCGACCGCCAGCTCGAGCGGACCGTCGAGGCCATCGTCGCCCGCTCCACCAAGGTGATCGGCGGCTCGCTGACCGGCATCCACGCCCGCGGCCCGGACGCGGTCCGCCAGGCCTGGGACATGGTCAACGCGAAGCTGCACCTCGACGAGTTCGGCGGCAAGCTCGCGAAGCTCGGCCTGCGGGCCCTGCGCAGCGCGCTCGCCATGCTGGCCCGGATCCTGCCGGCCAGGTGGCTGGCCGGCGTCCGCGCGGGCGTCGACCGGCTGATCGCGAACGTCGACGAACACGGGCCGGGCAAGGCCGTGATCGGCACCGTGCTCGGCGCCGACCGGCTGGCGCCGGTCCCGCGTGCCGATCAGTCCACTCTGGACAAGGCACGGCTGGACCAGGGCACCGGCGACCTCGTGGAGCTGGACGCGAAGTACGGCCGGCTCATGGACCTCTGCGGCGGGATCGGCACCGGCATCGGGCTCGCCGCGAAGTTCTCCGTCGTCCTGCGGCTCTCGATTCCCCAGCTGGGCGTGCTGATCATGGCGGCGCACCTGCTCGTGGTCGCCGGGGTGCTCGTGCTCGGGCGGGACCACATCGACGCGGGCGTGGCCGGGGACGGCGGGCCGGACGGGGCCGACGGGGCGGCCGACGACAACCGCGGGCTCGTCCGCGGCGTGCGGTCGATCGTGGCCGAGGCGACCGCCTGAGACCTAGGCGGTGCGGGCCGCCTCCCCGGTCAGCAGCGCGGCGAGCCGGTCGAGCCCGCGCTCGATGTCGGCCGCCGTGACCGTGCTGCACGACAGGCGAAGCGACCGCACCTCGCCGGGCGAGTCGTAGAAGTGGTGCATCGGCGTCCACAGCACGCCGAACTCCCGCGCCGAGCGTTCGAGCAACGCGTCGTCGACCGGGAAGGGCACGTTCACCACGACGAAGAACCCGCCCGCCGGGACGTTCCAGGTCACCGCGGAGTCCGCGAACCGCGCCGCCAGCCCGTCGATCACGCGGGCCCGGTTCGCCGTGTAGACCTCCCGCTCCCGCACGGTCGCGGCCACCAGGCTGCAGCCGTGTTCGAGCAGCTTGCCGCCGACGATCGCCTGCGCGAGCGCCGGCGTGTTCACCGTCAGCATGCTCTTGATCTTCGACAGCTCGTCGGCGAGCAGCCCGATCGTGCCGTCCACGCCGCGCACCCGCTGGTCGGCGACCACGTAGCCGACCCGCGCGCCCGGCAGCACGGTCTTGGCGAACGAGCCGAGGTACACCACCCGCCGCCGGTCGTCGATCGCCTTGAGCGTCGGCAGCCGGTGCTCGTCGCCGTAGAACAGCCCGTACGGGTTGTCCTCCAGCAGCAGGATGTCCTCCTCCTCGGCCAGCGCGAGCAGCCGCTGCCGGGTGGGCAGGTCCATGCTCATGCCCGAGGGGTTCGCGAAGTCCGGCATCACGTAGCAGGCGCGCGGCCGCAGCCCCGCCTTGCGCGCCCGCCGGATCGTGCCGAGCAGGTCGTCGAGGTCGATGCCGGCCTCGCCGCCGGACACCGGCAGCACCGGCATGTCCACGAGCCGCGCGGCACCGGTCAGCCCCACGTAGGTCGGCGACACCGCGAGCAGCGCGTCATCCGGCCCCGACCGCAGCGCGCGCAGCGCGAGCACCATGGCCTCCTGGCAGCCCACGGTGACCACAATGGACTCCGGGTCGACGCGGATGCCCTCGTCCAGCTCGAGGTTGGTGGCCACGAGGTCGTGGATGATGCCCTTCGTGCGCCCGTACTGGAACAGCGTGCGCCGTGCCATGGCCTCGTCCCAGCCACGGACGTCGATGAGGTGGCGGTGGAACGTCTCGAGGTAGCGCGGCAGCGCCGAGACCTCGTAGAACTCCTCGTACGGCCGCCCCGCCGCGAGCGAGATCGCCTCCGGGTACCGGCCGGCGATCTCGTTGAGGAAGGTCATCGAGTTCAGCGCCGGGTCCGCGAGCGAGGGGTGCAGGTCCGCCGTGCTCAGGTCGGCGCGGGCGTCGAGGGTAGTCACCTCGGCGGTGACGGCGGGGCTGACGTCCGCGGGGTCGACGTCGGCGACACTCATCTGGGCCTCACATTCGAACGGTGGACATGGTTCGCGCCGCGGGGACGTCGGCACAGCCGGCGAGAGTCATGGCGTCGCGCAGCTCGGTGGCGAGCAGCGACAGCACCTGCCCGGCGCCCCGCGCGCCGTCGACGGCCAGGCCGTGCAGGAACGGCCGGCCGACCAGCACCCCCTGCGCGCCGAGGGCGAGCGCCCGCAGGACGTCGACGCCGGAGTTGATGCCGCCGTCGAACAGCACGGCGCACCGGGCACCGGCCGCCTCGGCGACCGCGGGCAGCGCGGTGATGCTGGCCGCCGCGCCGTCCAGCTGCCGGCCGCCGTGGTTGGACACCACCACGCCGTCCACTCCGGACGCCACCGCGCGCTCCGCGTCCCGCGGGTCGAGGATCCCCTTGACCACCACCGGAAGCGAGGTGCGCGCGCGCAGCCACTCGATGTCCGTCCAGTCGAGGCCGGGCTCGAACGCGGACGCCGCGTGCGCGGCGATGGCCGACTCGCCCGCCACCGTGTCGTGCGCGCGGCTGGGCGCGCCCTCGAGGTTGGCCGCGACGACGTCGCCCGGCAGGCTGAACGCGTTGCGCATGTCGCGCAGCCGCCTACCCAGGATCGGCACGTCCGCGGTCATCATCAGCACCTGGCAGCCCGCCTGCTCCGCGCGCGCGACCAGGTCCTCCACCACGGCACGGTCGCGCTGCCAGTACAGCTGGAACCAGAGGTCCGCGCCGACCTTCGCGATCTCCTCCAGCCGGACGCTGGCCATCGTGCTCACCACGTACGGGATCCCGGCCTCGCGGGCGGCCTCGGCGGCCGCGAGCTCGCCGTCCGGGTGCACCAGGCGCTGGTAGGCCATCGGCGCCACGCCCAGCGGCAGGGCCGACTCGGTGCCCAGCAGCCGGCACGCGGTGTTCGCCCGCTCGACACCGGCGAGCACCCGGGGCAGCAGCGCGATGGCGTCGAGCGCGCTGCGGTTCGCGGCCAGCGTCGACTCGGCACCGCTGCCGCCGCTGATGTAGTCCCACACCTCGGGCGGCAGCAGGGCCTCGGCGAGGCGCGCCATGTCCGCCAGGCACAGTGGCCCCGGCTCACCCATCGGTGAGGCGCTTCCGCAGGTACTCGGCCGCCTCCGCGACGGCCCGCCGGGCGCCGTCGAGCACGCCCGACATCGTGAAGAAACCGTGGGCCATCCCGTCGTAGCGGGTGGTCTCGGCGGCCACGCCCGCCTCGCGCAGCCGGGCCGCGTAGCGCTCCCCCTCGTCGCGCAGCGGGTCGTACTCCGCGGTGATGACCAGCGCGGGCGGCAGTCCCGTGAGGTCCTCGGCGAGCAGCGGCGACACCAGCGGGTCGCGCCCGGCCTCCGGCGTCGGCAGGTAGTTGCGCCAGTACCAGTCCACGGAGTTCCGGTTGAACATCCACCGGTCGTCGTTGGCCCGCAACGAGTCCGTGTCCGCGTGGTAGCAGGTGTTCGGGTAGACGAGCAGCTGCGCGGCGAGCGCCGGGCCGCCGCGGTCGCGGGCCAGCAGCGACACCACCGCGGCGAGGTTGCCGCCCGCGCTGTCCCCGCCGACCGCGAGCCGGTCCGGGTCGGCGTCCAGCTCGGCGGCGTGCGCGGCGACCCACTCGACCGCGGCGTGGCAGTCGTGCACGGCCGCCGGGAACGGGTGCTCGGGGGCGAGGCGGTACCCCGGCGTCACGACCTGGCAGCCGGCCGCGTTGGCCAGCGCGCGGCAGACGCCGTCGGAGGTGTCGATGCCGCCGAGCGTCCAGCCGCCACCGAAGAAGTACATTAGTGTCCCGAGTGGACCGTCATGGTCCGGCCGGTAGATCCGTACCGGCAGCTCGCCGTCCGGGCCCGGGAACGTCCGGTCGGTCACCTCGTGCACCGGCTCGACGTCGCCGCCGCCCGCACGGATGTCGGCGAGATCGGCCGCCCGCGCCTGCGCGAGGGTCATCTCGTACAGCGGCGTGACGTCCGCCGCGATGCGCCGCTCACGCATGGCCCGCACCTGAGGGTCAAGCGGCACCGGGGCCTCCTGTCGTCACGGGAGTCCCGGCCGCCGCGGGTGCGGCGACCGGGACCCGGTGAGCACGTCAGCGAACGATCAGGTTCAGCGGGATGGCCTCGGCCATGGCCTTGGAGCCCGCGTCGTTCGGGTGGATGTGGTCGCCGGAGTCGAACTCCGCCTTGACCTTAGTCGGGTCCGCCGGGTCGCGGAGCAGCTTGTCGAAGTCGACGACGGCGTCGAACTCGTAGCGGTGCTCGCGGATGTAGGTGTTGACCGCGTTGCGGGTCGCCTCCTTCTCCGCCGACCACACGCTGCCGACGACGGTCAGCCCATTGAACGGGCCGAGCGTGCCGATGATCACCTGGATGCCACGCTGGCGGATCTGCTGGTTGATCTGGCGCAGCGAGTCAATGATCTTGTCCGCGGGCTCGTTGTTCATCCAGATGTCGTTGATGCCCAGGTCCAGCACGACCGTGTGCAGCCCGGTCTCGGAGAACACGTCCTCGTTCACCCGGGCCAGCGCGTTGGGACCGAGCGCGAAGTTGCCCGGGAACTCGCCGTCACCGGGCTCGTTGCCCTCGTGGTTGAGCCGCGAGCCGCCGAGGCCGAAGTTCAGCACGCCCGGGATGGCGCCGTGGCGCACCTTGAGCACCCGGTCGGCGAGCTGGTCGGGCCAGCGCAGGTTGCCGTCGAGCGTGGTGCCGTGCCCGTCGGCGAGCGAGTCGGCGAGCACGCCGACCGTGCCACCCGGGTCCTGGCGCAGCACGTCCACGCCGGACAGGAAGAACCAGCAGCAGGTCAGCTGGGTGGCGTAGCCCTCGCCGCCGGCCGCCGCGGCCACGTCGCCGCTACCGATGAAGTTGGTCTGCCGGGACGTCTGGTGCCACGTCGCCAGACCGGTCGCGGTCGGGAAGAACACGCTCACCACGAGGTCCTGGTCATCGGCCAGGCGCATGTCGATCGGGTCGCTGAGCAGCTCCGCGCCCTGGTGGATGGTGGCGGTCGGCGAGCCGTTGAAGCGCAGCTCCCGGGTGCTCGCGGCGTCGATGTCGGACAGGGCCGGCGTGGTCGTGTTCGGCTTGGCGACCGTCGCGCGGCCAACCTGGATCGCGTGCTCGCCGTGGAGGTTGGTCAGCCGGATCCGGGCCTTGCTGCCGCCGACGGAGGTGTGCACGATCATGCGCACGCTCTGGTTGTTCAACCCGGTGAAGCTCAGACCGGTGGCGTTGCCGCGCGTCACGGCCGTCGCCCAGCTGCCTACCCAGTCCGGGGACGAGTTCCCCCGGCCTCCCTGCTCGGCCGCCTCGCCAGTAGTGGCCACCAGCACCGTGGAAACGGCTGCGGCGGCCAGTCCCGTGGCGATGAGCGTGCGCAACCGCCACTTCTTGGGGATCGTCATTCGGTGGAACCTCCAGAAAACGACCGAGAACAGACGGGTGCCCGGCCACGAGTTGGTGGCCGGAACGTAGTACGCCGCTGATTCCAGGTCAATCGCGCCATGCGACTTCGGCACATTGTTCGTATGACCAGCCCAACCATTTATGACCATCCGTACCACACGGCGACGCAGCGCGATCCCACGGTCGCGCGGTGCTACGGATTCCCCTGCCGAAATGTACGACGCCAGAATGGTTGCGTGACGTACCGGGCAGGGATTTCGAGACGGTTCCGAGATCTTTTGTCCGACGCGCCCCTACGGTGGCTTTTTCGAGGCTCGTGGCGAAGTACTCCGAATGGCCTCACCGCACGGGCATTCGGCGTATCCGGGTGCCGGCCCGCTCGTGCCGGGCCGCGCTGGTCACTCCGTGTCGCCGCCGCCCTTGGCCGCGTCCCGCAACTGCTCGGCCATGTTGACCACGAAGCCGCTGGCCGACTCGAAGTCGTCGGCCGAGGACGTCTCCTGCAGGGAGAGGGTGAGCTCCTCGCCGGCATGCGCGCGCAGGTAGAACGGGCTCTGGTTGTTGCGTTCCGACGACGAGGTCTCCACCCTCCAGTCGCTTTCCCCGGCGGCACCAATGCTGGCCGACGGAATGGCGACCTGCGCCATGTTGCGGAAATTGTAGAAATAGCGGAAACCGCCGCCGACACCATTCTTTCCGTATTCGCTCAACGCGTCGGCGACCTTGTCCACATCGAACATTCCGTGCCGCATCGACCGCATCGACTCCCAATGCAGGCGGCGCGCACCGGTCGGCAGGTCCTCCCCGTCGACGCGGCGGGCGACCATCGGCGCCAGCTGGTTCATCGAGGTGACCAGGCCGCGCCACCTCGGCTCGAGCCGGTTGCCGGCGTACAGGCCGACGAGGTGGGCGTCGCGACCGGTCCGCGCGTGCAGGGCCGCCGCGAACGCCGCGTACACCACGCTGGGCAACGGGACCCCGACCTGCTCGGCGAGCAGCTGGGCAGCGCGTAGCGAGGACACCGAGCGCAGCGTCGCCCAGCGGGTCCGCGCGCCGGCGGACAGGTCCTCCGGCGGGTCCGGCGCCTCGGCCACGACCCGCCGCCAGTACTCGACGGCGGCCGCCCTGCGGTCCGCCCAGGCATCGGAGTGCTGCTCCTCGGCGAGCTCCCGGCACGTCGGCGCCGGTCCGCCGAGATCCTTACCAGCGAGGAGATCGAGGAACTCCGAGCCCAGTTGCTGCGTCGACCAGCCGTCCGCGGTGATGTGATGTACCGACACCGCGAGGTAAGCCGGCCGGCCGGCCGACGTGATCAGCCGCGCGCGCCACGGCTTGTCCACGGCGAGGTCGAACAGCTCGGTGCCGAGCTCCTCACCCACCTGCGTGGCGAACTCGGCGGCGTCGTCACCATTCTCCCGCGCGTCGAACTCGACCGGCCGCGGCGCCCAGACCAGCTGGGCCAGATCCTGGCCGGGGCCGAGCTGGTAGCGGGTGCGCATCGCCTCGTGCCGCTCCTCCAGCGCCTCGAGCGCACCCCGCACGTCGGCGACCGTGACCCCGTCCGGCAGCGGCCAGACCTGTCGCAGGTTGACCCCGCTCATTTGCTCGAGCGAGAAAGGCTCCATCGAGCGCCACACGGATAGCTGACCAAAGGTCAGCCTGGCTCTGTCGATCACGGTCATCTGCCCTCCCTCGCGAGCAGGGCACACCGTAGCAGCGGCCCGACCAGGCCCGGATGATTTCGCGGGCGCTCGTCCATACGCCGACGAATATGACGCGGAGCAATCGATCACGTGCGGTACGCATTGGTCGGCAGAACTCGCTCGGCCATTAAATGTGATCCACGTCACAGCTGTACCGGTGTTGTCGCGTTTGTCGTTGACGGCCGCAGCCGCCGATCCTTACTGTCTCGTTTGCTCTTTGCGTCGCATAAGTGCACGTCGCATTTGCAGAATTGGGAGATCGTCGCACGATGAGTGACTGGGATGGCCGGTATCCGGCCCTGCTGCGTGAGAACCTGCCGGAGTTCCCAGAAGGGGCCACGCTCGAATCGGATACCGACCTCGCCGCGGCCGGGCTCGACTCGGTTCAGTTGATCAGCTTGGTCATGGCGCTCGAGGCGGAATACGGCGTGGCCTTCGCCGACGAGTATTTCTCCAGCGACACATTCGCCACCGCCGGTGCGGTGTGGCGGGCCGTACAAGAACTGCGGCGCGAGAAAGAGGACGTACCGCAGTCCGGCTGACTATCCGCCGCAGCGAACGGTAGCGGAAAACAGATATCCGAGATCCGGATCGTACTCCGCGAGCAATACCTGCCCGCCGCTTTCCTGGTGGCCGGGCAGCAGGCGCGAGAGTTCGAGCCAGATACCGGTGAACGGCTGGTTCTCCCGGCACGCCCGCACGTCGCCGCCGATGCCGCGACCCGCGACCAGCTCGGCCAGGTGTGCACCGAGCAGCACGGCAGGCTCGGGCCCGTCGCCGGACAGCCGGGCCACCTCGGCGGCCAGCACGCCGGTCACGTCCGGTTCCGCCAGCTTCGGGTGCCGCCGGACCGACAGCCCACCTCCTGGCCCGCCCGCTTCCAGCACGACGCCCACCGCCGCGGCCCGCTCCGGAACCGGTGCGGGGGCAGGGAGTTCGTGGAACAGGGTCGGTTGCTCGGCGGCCAGCAGCACGGCCCGCCGGCAGCCACCGGTGCGTGCGTAGCCGTCGATCAGGTGCAGCGCGGTGAACGCGGCCAGCAGCCCCTGATCGCAGACCGCGAACGCCAGCGGCGCACCCGCGCACTGCCAGCCCAGGTACGTCGCGGTGGCACGGCCGAGGTGCACATCGGGAATACCGGTGGCCAGCACGAGCAGGTCCGCCGGACGCTCCTCGGACACCAGTTCGGCCAGCAGCGGCACGCACATCTGTCCGTAGGAGTGCCCGGCGCTCTGCTCGATCAGGTCCTCCCGCACCGCGACCCCGTACGGCGCGGTCATGTCGGCGAGGTAGCCACGCAGCGACGGGTTCAGCACCTGGCCGCCCGGCTCGTCGAAGGTGCGGCCCACCGCACTGTGCACTCGCAGCCGGCCGGCGTCGCCGGTCAGGTCGTCCGCGGTCAGCGGTCCGGTGGCGAACATTCCACGCATCCGCGTCACCAGTCGTAGCCCAGGCGTTCCACGAGGTCGTCGTAACGCTTGCGGAAGAGCTCGAGGTGGTCGTCGGTGAGGTGGTTGCGCCAGTCGCCGGCGACTCCCTTGCGGTAGTGGCTCTTCTCGTCCTCCTCGCCGACCGTCCTTGTCCCACCGGTCATCCGATCGAAGCTGTGGGTCTGCAACAGCTCGTCGAGGTAGCCGTCGGGCAGCTGGTCGAGCAGCTGCCAGTGCGCGAGCATGCGCCGCCACTGCTCGGCCGAGTCGCTGACCAGGTCCTCCATCCGGACGGGCAGGACGTTCGGCGCGTCGTAGTCCCAGGACAGCATGTGATCGAGGAAGTAGCCACTGAACTCGATCTCGGCCATCATTCCGTCGTATTTATCCATTTTCAGCAGATTGATGCGGTGCCGTATCAGCTCCGTCCACTGCACTCCGTCCACTTCGATCGGATGGGAGTTGCGATGGCTGAAGTAGGCGGAAGCCACCATGTCCCGCGGGTCCCGGAACAGGTGCACGCCTCGCGACTCGGGCAACGTGTCGACATCCATCGGCCGGGCATTGGTCAGCATCAGGAAATCCGGCCGCAGCGCCGCCACCGAGTCGCCGAGCGAGTCGTACGCCGCCCACTGGCCATGAGCGAGGTAGAGCTGGAACCGCAGGCCGAGCTTCGCGGTGATGTCCTGCGCGATCGTCTTGGACCACATCGACGCCGATCGATGCCTTGCGTAAAACGCACGAAGCACGTGCCCTCCTACAGGTCCTGGTCCGGCCAGTTCGGCGATCGCCCCAGAAAGCCCAGCATCCGGTCGGCCACCGGCGCGTCGTCGGCAACCGGGACCCGGTTCGCCCACGGCGCACCGGGACCGCCCCACACCTGCGGGATGTCCGGCCAGCGCTGCCCCATCGTCAGTACGGTACGACAGGACTCCTCGTCGAGCTCCGGGGCCTGACCAACGGCCCGCGCCACGTCCCAGCCGTGCACCAGGTAGTCGATGAAGTGCATGCCGATGGCCCGCGAGCCCGGCATCTTCCCGTAGTCGAGCACCTCGACGATCCGGTCGAGCACCGCGTCGTCGGCGAACGCCGCCGCCACCCGCTCGGCCGACTCCTGGTACGCGGCCTGCCAGTCCTCGCGCAGCGGCGGTCCCGCCCACACGTCGGGATCCGCCGGCTTGCCTGCCACGGCGTCGGCGAAGCCGTGGTTGTTGGCGGTCATGTGTCGCAGCAACGCGCCGAGGTCCCATTCCGCGCACGGCGTGGGTCGCCGCAACTGGTCGTCGGACACGCTCGCCACGATGCGGCAGGTTGCCTCCGACACCCGCCTGTCAAGCCCTCGCAGATCCATGCGGCGAACAGTACCTGGGCGGCATCCTCGCGACCGTACTCCGTTCGGCCTATGCGAATTTGGTCCTGTGTGGTTGTTCGCCAAGCCACCGTTGCCGGGGCCGAAAAGGTAAAGTCCACCGACGCCGCAACGATTTCGGCGAATCCTGGTAACTCGTGGTAGCGAAGCGTGTGGAGTACGAGATGGCAGCCGAGCCGGGCATGCGGCCGAACTATGTGCGCAAGGCGCTGGACCTGTTCGCCGGGTACGGCGACCGGCTGGCAATCGTCGCCGGCGACCGGCGGCTCACCTTCGCGGAGCTGCGCGCCGGCGTGCTGGACATCGCCGCGAACCTCGCCGAGCACGGCCTGCGCCCCGGCACCACGGTCGCGGTCCTCGTCGGCCATCCGATCGAGGCGCCGATGCTGCAGCTGGCCCTGCACCTGTTCGGTTGCCGGACGGCGTGGATCTCCAACAGCGGCACGCCTGCCGAGCAGGACGCCTACCTCTCGAAGGTGCGACCGGAAGCCGTCGTCTACGACGCGCGGACCCACGGACAGCGGGGCCGCAAGCACACGGAAAACCTCGGCGTGCCGGCGTTCTGCCTCGGCCCGAACGGCGCGGGGCCGGACGTGCTCGCCGCTCGGCCCGCCGGTGCCGCACCGTTCGACGTGGACACCGCGACCGGCACGCCGGAGTCGGTGTTCCAGACCAGCGGCACCACCGGAATGCCGAAACCACTGCTCCACACGGCAAACCTCTACGAGCAGGCGATCGAGCTCGCCGAGCAGATCGTCGCCGCCGGCGAACCGCGCTACCGCCACCTCACCGTCACTCCCCTGTGGATCGTTTCCGGGCAGACCGCGGCATTCCTTTACCTGTTCACCGGATCGACCCTCGTCATCCTGCGTTTCCTTGGCGCACGGGAGTTTCTCGGCATCATCGAGCGGGAGCAGATCAATTCGGCGTATGTCTCGCCGCTGATGTTCTCCGACCTGCTCGACCATCCGGACTCGAAGAGTTATGACTGCTCGAGCCTGCACACGCTCAGTGTCGGCAGCGCGGCGATCACCCCCGCCCGGCTGCGGCAGGGCATCGAGCGCTTCGGGCCGGTCATCCGTATCACCTACGGGTTATCGGAGTCCCCGTTCATCTCCGCGTTTCCCAACATCGAGGACGACCCCGCGCGGCCGGGCCGGCTGCGCTCGTGCGGCACCACCTACGGCGACGTGCGGCTGCAGATCCGTGGCGAGGACGGCAGGGTGCTGCCACCGGGCGAGAGCGGCGAGCTGTGGGTGGCCACCAAGCTCAACTTCGCCGGCTACGTGGGGATGCCGGAGCTGACCGCGGAGACCCTGGTGGACGGGTGGCTGCGTACCCGCGACGTCGGCCACGTCGACGAGGACGGCTACATCTTCCTCACCGGCCGGGCCAGCGACATGATCATCACCGGCTCCGGCAGCATCCACATCTTCCCCCGGCCGATCGAGGACGTCCTGGCCACGCACCCGCAGGTACGGGAGGCCGCCGTGATCGGTGTGCCGGACTCGGACCGCGGCGAGGCCGCACACGCCTACGTCGTGCTGGCCGAGGGCGCGACCGTCAGCGAGAAGGAGCTCGGCGACCTGGTCGCCGGCAAGCTCAGCCGGACCTGGGCGCCCCGCACGTTCGAGTTCATCCGCGCGCTGCCGCGTACCGGTAGCGGCAAGACGAACCTCAACCAGTTGCGGGCCAGGTACGCCGCCGAGCACGCGGACACTGCACGTGTCGCGGATGAACGGCCCACCGTCAGGGCCTAGCGGCCGTGCCCGCCGGCAATTTCTCCAGACGGACCAGCAATGCTGACCCGTTCAGCCGAACACCGCACAAACCGTGTGCGGAACGCACATCAACCGTCGTGTCGCGGCGCTTTCCCGGGTAGGGTTCTCCCGCCTCGCATGCGTTGGCATGTAACGCTAGCGATGAAAAAGAATCCCTGGAGCGTGTGATGAATTCCCTGCCGGCCGACAGACCGGAGTACGTGTTACGGGCATTGGATCTTTTCGCGGAGTACGGCGACCGGGAAGCACTGGTGGTCGGCGAGACCCGGTTCACCTATACCGAACTCCGCGCCGTGGTCCTCGACATCGCGGCGAACCTGGCCGACGCGGGGCTGCGGCCCGGCGCCACGGTAGCGATCATGCTCGGCTATCCGCCGCACGCGCCGATGATCCAGCTCGCACTGCACCTGCTCGGTTGCCGCACGGCGTGGGTGTCCAACGCCAGCTCCACGATGGAGCTGGCGTCCTACCTCGACCAGGTGCGGCCGGAGGCACTGCTCTACGAGGTGGCGGTGCACGAGCAGCGCGGCCGCGACATCGTCGACCGGCTGGGGATTCCGGCGTTCTGCGTCGGTCCGGGCGGCGCCGGCCCCGACATCGTCACGCCGCGCCCGGCCGGCTCCGCGCCGTTCGATGTGGACACCGCGGCCGGCACGCCGGAGTCGGTGTTCCAGACCAGCGGCACCACCGGAATACCGAAACCACTGCTCCACACGGCAAACCTGTACGAGCAGACCCTCGCCCTCGCCGAGCAGATCGTCGCCGCCGGCGAGCCGCGCTACCGCCACCTCAGCGTGACGCCGATGTGGTTCGTCGCCGGCCAGACCTCGGCGTTCATCTACCTGTTCGGCGGCAACACGCTGTTCGTCATGCGGTTCTTCCGGGCCGAGGATTTCCTCGAGCTGCTGGAACGCGAACAGGTCAACTCCACGTTCATCACCCCGCTCATGCTCTACGAGGTGCTGGACCATCCCGACATCGACAAGCACGACCTGTCCGCCATGGCGGTGCTGAGCGTGGGCACCGCGGCCACCAACCCGGTGCGGCTGCGCCAGGCCGTCGACCGACTCGGCCCGGTCGTGCGCATCACCTACGGCTTGTCGGAATCCCCTTTCATCTCAGCGTTTCCGGGTGTCGGCGACCACCCGCACCGGCCGGACCGGATCGGCTCGTGCGGGCCGGCGTACGGCGACGTGCAGCTGCAGATCCGCGGCGAGGACGGCTCGGTGCTGCCGGCGGGCCGGACCGGCGAGCTGTGGGTGGCCAGCAAGCTCAACTTCGCCGGCTACGTCGACCGTCCCGAGCAGACCGCGGCGACGCTCGTCGAAGGCTGGGTGCGCACCGGCGACCTCGGCTACGTCGACGACGAGGGCTACATCTACCTCACCGGCCGGGCCAGCGACGTCATCATCACGACCTACGGCAGCTACCACATCTTCCCGCGGGCGATCGAGGACGTGCTGAGCACGCACCCGGCGGTCCGCGCGGCCGCGGTGATCGGCGTGCCGCACCCGGAGCTCGGTGAGGCCGCGCACGCCTACGTGGTGCTCGCCGACGGCGTCGCGGTGACCGAGCAGGAGCTCGTCGAGCTGGTCGCCGGCAAGCTCACCCTCGTGTGGGCGCCGCGGTCGTTCGACTTCGTCGACGACCTGCCCAGGACCGGCAGCGGCAAGACGAACACCCGGGCTCTGCGCGAGAAGTACGCGGCCGAGCACGTGCTGGTCGAAAGCACGACGGATTGAGCACCGTCAGCGAGGCGACGAGCGCGAGGAGCACCGCGAACCGGATCGGGCTCATCGCGCTGTTGTCGGCACACGTCGTGTCCATGCTCGGCAGCGTCGTGACGACGGTGGCCATCCCGTGGCTGGTGCTGATCAGCACCGGCAGCGCGGCGAAGATGGGCCTGATCTCCGCCGCGGCCGTGTTCCCGTCGCTGCTGGCCGGGGTGTTCGGCACTCCCCTGGCCGACCGGTTCGGCATCCGGCGCACGATGATCGTCGCCGAGAGCGCCGCCGCGCTGGCGATGGTCGCCGTCGCGGCCACGCCGGACATCGGGTTCCTCCCGCTGGCCGCGCTGGTCGCGATCAAGGGTGCGCTCACCGGCGTCGGTGGCCGGGCCCAGCACGTCCTGCTCCGTCCGGTCAGCGACGCGGCCGGCATGCAGATCATCCGGACCACCGCCATCTACGACGGCGCCGGCAACCTCGCCATGGTGACCGGTGCGCCGCTGGGCGGCTTGCTGATCTTCTTGCTCGGACCGCAAGGCGCGATCTGGTTCGACGCCGCGAGCTTCGGGCTGTCCGCGCTGCTCGTCGCGCTGCTGGTGCATCCGCCGGCCGGCAGCATGCCGGACCGGGAGGCGGCGGCGAACGAGACGTACCTCGCCGCGCTTCGGCGCGGTGCCGTGCACCTGTGGCAGGACCGGGTGCTGATCGGCATGCTGGTGATGACCTCGGTGATCAACCTGTTCACCGTGGCCAACTACGCGGTGTTCGTGCCCCTGTGGGTGGACGAGCAGTTCGGCGCCGCGCCCGCGGTCGGCCTCATCCTCAGCGCGTTCGCCTGCGGTGCGATCGCCGGCAACATCGCCTTCACCGTCTTCGGGCCGAAGCTGCCGCAGTACCTGACGTTCTGCATCAGCCTGGTGCTGTGCGTCGCTCCCCGGCAGCTGACGCTCGGGCTGACGAACAGCCTGATCGTGGTGCTCGTCGTCTCCGTGCTCTGTGGCATCACCCAGGCGGCGATCCGGCCCATTCTCGGCGCGATGCTCTACGCCCGCGTTCCGGTAGACCTGCAGAACCGCGTGTTCGGCATGGTGAACGCGATCACCGGTAGCAGCCTCGCGTTCGGCGGCACGCTCGCCGGGCTCGCGGTGGCCGGTCTCGGGCTGCACCCCGCGATCCTCATCTCCGGGTCGCTGTGCCTGGTGATAACCCTGATTCCGTTGCTGCGCTACCGGCCCAGCGTGCACGAGCGGCTGACCGCCGACGCCGCCAAGCCCGATCCCGACGCGTAACGCCGGCGCCTCAGCGACTCCGCAAGATCCGCGCCGTCGCCGAACCCACCGCGACCGCCTGTCCGGACTCGTCCAGCAGCTCCCCGGAGAGAAAGGCGATGGAGGTACCGCTGTGCACGACGCGGCCACGTCCCACCAGCCGCCCCGGCGCGGCCGGCCGCAGGAAGCTCACCTTGAGCTCGAGGGTCGCGCCGAACAGGCCGTCGTCCAATGTGGCCGCCAGGGCGGGCCCCATGGTGTCGTCGAGCATCGCCGTGAGGAAGCCGCCCTGCACCGTCCCCGCCGGGTTGAGGAACTCGTCGGTCGCCTCGAAGGAAACCTCGATCTCGCCCCGCTCGGGGTTCGCCTCGATCAGCGACCAGCCCAGGGTCTTCGCCGCCGTCGGCATCGGCGCCCGGCCCTCCACGGCATCCCAGAAAGCGCCCGTACGTTCGCCCGTCATGCGCCGACAGTAGTCCACCGAGGACGCCCCCGATCGCGTACTCTCGCGTCATGACCGCCCTGCGAGAGGTGGCCGGCTACCTTCCGGATCGCCGCGTACCGCTCGAGGAACTCCTCAGCGACTGGCAGCTTCCGGCCACCACGGTCGAGACCCTCCGGCGGTCCTACGGCTACTCGGAGGTCCGCCGCCAGCAGGCGGACGAGACGCTTCTCGACCTCCTCGCGGGTGCCGCCCGCGGCCTGTCGACGCTGCCCGCCAACAAGAGCCGGGTCCGCTACGTGCTGTACGCGCGCACCGTTCCGGTGTCGCTGCCCCATCCGTGCAACCCGTTGCCGGAGCTGTGCGAGCTGCTCGACGTCCGTGGCGCGACGGCGTTCGCGGTCAGTCACCACGGTTGTGCCGCCGGCCTGCTCGCGGTGGACATCGCCGGGCGGCTGTTGGCAGTGGACGGTGACCCGGACGCGCTGGCGCTGATCGTTGCCGGCGAACAGGTCTTCACCCTCGACCAGATGCTGCGGCCGGAGGCCCAGATCTTCGGCGAGGCAGCCGCGGCCTGCCTGGTGTCCGCGGACGGCCCGCGCGATCGAGTATTGAGCTACGCCACGCTGCAACGCGGCGATCTCGATCACTGGGATCCCGACAACCTGGACTACGCGGAGCGCTTCGCCAGGGAGTACAAGGTCCTGATGGGCGAGGTGATCTCCACGGCCGTCGAGCGGGCCGGGCTGCGCGCCGACGAGCTGGCGCTCATCCTGCCGCACAACATCAACGTGCGCTCCTGGCGGAAGGTGTGCCAGCAGATCGGCCTGCCGCCCTCGGTGGTGTTGCTGGACAACATCGCCCTGCTCGGCCACACCTTCGCCGCGGACTCGTTCCTGAACTACCGCACCGCGGTGGACAACGGGCTGCTGTCCACCGGCGACCGCTATCTGATCGTCTCCGCCGGATACGGCGCGATCTTTTCCGCGATGGTTCTCGAACACTAGCCATTTGGCGCAACCGAATCGAGCGAATGCAGCTTGCGGTGGAGAACCGAACTCTAGATACTCTTGTTTGTATTTATTCCCCGACCAGGAGGTTCCACTCATGGTGAGCTTTGGTGGCGGCGAAGCCGAGGTTTCGGCTGTCGTTTCTTTCGGTGGCGGCGAAGCTGAGGTTTCGGCTGTCGTTTCTTTCGGTGGCGGCGAGGTTGCTTCCGTCGTTTCTTTCGGTGGCGGCGAAGTAAAGGCGTAGTCAAACACGAACCAGTAGGCCCGTGCCGCAGAAATGCGGTGCGGGCCCTCTGCTTTTCAGAGAACTGTTTTACGGCGCCGTCAGCGCGCCTCGCTGACCGGCTCGTCGCTGCTGGCCTGCGCATCCTCCTCGGCGTCATCGGTAGCTTCGGCGGGTTCCTGGCCGTGCTTGCCGTGTCGATAGCGAAGTAGCGGAACGAGAGTCACCAACAAACACACGCTGCCGGAAACAAGTATCGCTTGGTGCAGGCCGAGTCCCGCGACCAGCCAGCCGGCCACAACCCCGCCGACGGCCAGACCGGCCCCGCACACCGCGGCCACGAGTCCGAATACCCGGTTCTGCAGCTGAACCGGAACTCGGGCGTAGAGCATTGCGCCGAGTATTGGACGGAGGGTGGCCGCCGTCATCCCGCACGCGAACGTTATGACGACCACGTAGACCAGCTCGTCGGTAAACCCAAGAATGAGCTGACGGGGCGCCATGCACAACACGATGCTGAACAGGAAGGTCAAGTACTGCGGCATCTTGGTCGCCACCGCGGTGAAGATGAGGTTGCCCACCACGACGCCCACCGAATACGCCCCGAGAATGATTCCGACGGCCGGCGCCGCGCCGTAGGCGTCGGCCACCCACAACGGTACGAACACCGCGGAGTTCGCGACGCTGAACAGGTTGGCCAATGCGACCAGGAGCAGCATCCCGAACAGGAGCTGGTCGGCCCACAGGTGCCGGAATCCCTCGACCAAAGCGGTCAGGTAACGCTCGTTCGCGGCGGCCCCGCTGTCCGGCAGGGATCCCTTCGCCGGCCGGATCGAGGTCGCCACGATGAGCCCGCAGGCCGCCATCGCCGCCGCGTCCACCCAGAGGGCGCCCTGCGCGCCGATCCAGTAGATCAGCAAACCACCCAGCGGGGCGCCGGTCAGCATGGCGACGTTGTTCAGCCCGTCGTAGATGGCGGTCACCCGGATCATGGGCATACCGGCCGCTTCACCCATCGGCCGCAGCAGGACATGTTGCGCGCGGCCGCCGACGCCGTTCATCGCGCCGCTCACCGCGACCATCACCAGCAGCAGGGCGAAGTTGACGTCCGGGACGATGGCGACCACCGCCATGGACAGCGCGCCGCCGAAGCTGGTGAGGATGACCGTGGCCTGCGTACCGAGCCGGTCGGCGACCGGAGTGGCGAACACGCTCGTGAACAGGAACGGCAACGTCGTGGCCGCGGCGACCACACCCATCTTCGTCGCGCTGCCGGTGGTGGTGAGCACCAGCCACGGAACGGCGACGATGGTCACCATCGAGCCCAGGGCGAACAGGGCGTAGGCGGCCAGCAGCATGGCCAGCCCCGCCCGGCCGCCCGGCTGCCGCTGCTCGCCGGGCGCCGCCGGCTCGCGGACCTCGGTCACCGGAGCTGCTCCACCACTCGGTCCGACATCGACATCAGTCCTTCTTCAAGGTTTGGTTGATCGCCGCGGCCAGCTGCTCGCGGGTGGGCTGCACCGCGCGATCCAGCTCGAGCGAGAACGGCAGCACCGCGCCGTCCGGCCGGGTCACCCGCGCGGGCGGGGCGGCGAGCGAGACCTGCTCCGCCACCGTGGCCAGGATCTCGGCGGCCACGCCGGAGAAGCGGTTGCCGTCGTCGACCACGACCAGCCGGCCGGTCTTGCGCACCGACGCGATCAGACCGTCCCAGTCGAACGGGTACACCGAGCGCGGATCGAACACCTCGACCGACACGTCGTCGGCCAGCTCGTCGGCGACCGCGAGCGCGTCGTGCACGAGATGTCCTATTGCGACGACCGTGATGTCGGCACCCTCCCGGTGCACGCGGCCGGACCCGAGCGGGATGGGTGCCAGCGTGGCGAAGTCAACGTCCTCGCGGACGCCGAGCGCACCGGCCGGGCCGAACACCACCACCGGGTCGTCATCGCGGATCGCGGTGGCGAGCAGCCCGTAGGCGTCGGCCGGGGTGGCCGGCACGACCGTCTTGATCCCGACGTTGGCGAACAGGCTGTAGGGGTTGTCCGAGTGCTGGCCCGCCCAGCCGGTGCGCGACCCCGCCCCGGTCAGCACGTAGGTCACCGGCACCCGGCACTGCCCGCCGGTCATGAGCGAGAACTTGTGCGCGTGGTTGACGATCTGCTCGAAGGACAGGAACAGCAGCGCGGGAATCTGGAACTCGATCACCGGCCGCATGCCGGCGAGCGCGGCGCCGGTGGCGAACCCGGTGAACCCCTGCTCGGACAGCGGGGTGTCGATCACCCGGTCCGGCCCGAACCTCTTCGCCAGGCCGGCGGTGAGGTTCGACGCGGCGACCCGGACGTCCTCGCCGAGCACGAAGACCCGTTCGTCCGCGGCCAGCTCGTCGGCGAGCGCGCGGTTGAGCGCCTTGAGGTAGGACAGCCGCGGCATCAGACACCACTCCCCTGCCGCGGGCGCAACCCGCTCGCGTAGAGATCGTCGAGCGCGCCCACCGGGTCGGGGTACGGGCTCTCGAGCGCGAACGTGACCGCGTCGGACAGCAGCGCCTCGATCTCGTGGTCGATGCGCTCGCGGTCCGCGCTGGTGAGCCGCGCCCCCTGGATGTCGACCGGGTCGCGGCCGCGGGCGCGCTCGAGCTCCTCGGCCGAGCGATAGCCCAGCCGCGCCTTGTGCTCGAACGTGTGGTGGGCGTCGAAGCGCTCGGTGTGGCACTCCAGGAAGCTCGGCCCCTCGCCGGCCCGCGCGCGGTCGGCGGCGTCCCGCGCGGCGGCGAGCACCGCCTCCGGGTCCTGGCCGTCCACAGTGGCCGCGGGGATGCCGAACGCCTCGGCCCGCGCGGTGATGCTGCCCGCCACCGCGTCGGCGACCCGCATCGTGGTGGCCCAGCCGTTGTTCTCGCACACGAACACGACCGGGACCCGCCACAGCGCGGCCAGGTTGAACGCCTCCAGCAGCATGCCCTCGTTGACCGCGCCGTCGCCGAAGAAGTTCACCGCCACCGTGTCGACGCCCAGCCGCCGCCGGGCCCACGCCGCGCCGGTCGCGATCGAGCCCGCCGCACCGACGATCGCGTTCGCGCCGAACACGCCCACGCCGAAGTCGGCGGCGTGCATCGAGCCGCCGCGGCCGCGGTTCAGCCCGGTCGCGCGCCCGCACAGCTCGGCCATCATCCGCGCCGGGTCCGCACCCTTCGCCAGCACGTGGCCGTGCCCGCGGTGCGTGCCGGTGACGATGTCGTCCGGGCCCAGCGTCGCGCACACCCCGGCGGCCACGGCTTCCTGCCCGGTGTAGGGGTGGATGCCGCCGACGATCTCGCCGGCGCGCACCAGCTCGACGGCCCGCTCCTCGAACCGCCGGATGAGCCGGACAGTCCGATATAAGTCAGTGGTGGACTCATCGGTCCGCGTCGGGCCGGTCATGAGAGCGTCACCGGGAGGGTCTCGTAGCCGCGCAGCATGAGCGTGCGCCGCTCGCCCGGCTCGCCGGCCAACGCCAGCTTCGGGAACCGGCGCAGCAGCATCGGCAACGCGAGCTGACCCTCCATCCGGGACAGCACCGCACCGAGGCAGTAGTGCACGCCGAGCCCGAACGACATCGGCTGCCCCTGGTCACGGCCCGGGTCGAAGGTGTCCGGGTCGGGGAACTGGTGTGGATCCCGGTTCGCGGCGCCGAGCAGCACCAGCACCCGGCTGTCCCGCGGCACCTGGACCCCGGCGAGCTCGGTGTCCACGGCCGCCCACCGGATGCTGAAGTGGGTCGGCGGCTCGTAGCGCAGGACCTCCTGCACGAAGCCCGCCGCGCGCACCGGGTCCGCCAGCACCCGCTCGATCTCGTGTGGACGGTCGAGCAGCAGCACCAGCCCGTTGCCGATCAGGTGCGTGGTGGTGACGAACCCGCCGTTGTACAGGGTCAGCAGGTTCGGCAGCAGCTCGTCGTCGGCGATGTCCCCGCCACCGTGCACCAGCGCGCTGACCAGGTCGTCGCGCGGTTCGGCTCGCCGCTTCGCCACCAGGTCGGCGAAGTAGGCGGTCAGCTCCTCCGCGGCGGTGTCCGCCGCCTGCTGGTAGCGCCACACCCCCGCGCCGAGGTCGAGGATCGCGCCGAACGTCCGCACCCGCTCGGGGAAGAAGTCCCGATCGGACTCCGGCACCCCGAGTAACTCGCCCACGACGTCGCTGGGCACCGGCAGGGCGAAGTTGGCGAGCAGGTCCACCGGCGCCCCGCCCGCACCCAGGTCCGCCAGCCGGTCGAGGCGCCGCTCGATGATCCGCACCACGGCGGGCTCGAGCCCGGCCACCCGCCGCGCGCTGAACGCCTGCGCGAACAGCCGCCGCACCCGTGCGTGGTCCGGCCCGTCGGTGAAGAAGATCGACCGCACCAGCGTGCGCAGCGCCGGGTGCGCCCGCCACCGCTGCGCGCCCCGGCGGTCCGGGTAGTCGCTCGTCATCACGTGCAGGGCCGGGTCACGCAGCGCCTGCTGCACCACGTCGTAGCCGTGCACCACCACGTCGAAGCGGTCCGCCGGGTCCTCCAGCAGGCAGACCGGTCCGCGCTCGTGCAGGTCGGCGTAGTAGGGGAACGGGTCCCGCCGGCCGTCCTTGGACAGCAGCGCTCGCAGGGAGGCCGTCTGTCCGTCGGGGACCGTTCGGGTCGTGGGCTCGGTCATGCCGGCACCGCCTCCAGCGTGCTGTCCGCGTTGCGGCCCGGGCCGTGCCGGACCGCGCGCACCTCGAACCCGGCCCGCGTCAGCAGCCGCCGGTAGTCGGCCTCCGTGCGGTCGTGTCCCTCGAGCAGCACGAGCATGAGCAGGTCGATCATCGCTTCGCCCGGCACGGGTTCGGTGTCCTCCTCGGGTAACAGCTGCTCGAGCACGAGCAGCCGCCCACCTGTCGGCATCGCCTCCCGCACCCGGCGCAGAATCAGCTCGGCCCGCTCGTCGGTCCAGTTGTGCAGCACCCGGGCCAGCACGTACGCGTCACCGCCGGGTGGGACAGCGGTGAAGAAGTCACCCTCGACGAGCTCCACCCGGTCCGCCACGCCCGCGTCGGTCACCGTGGCCTTGGCCCGCCGGACGGACTCCGGCTGCTCGAGCAGCATCCCGCGCAGCCGCGGGTACCGGGTGAGCGCGGCGGCGAGCAGCCCGCCGGTGCCACCGCCGACGTCCACCAGCAGGTCCACCCCGGTCAGGTCGCCGAGCGCGGCCGACGTCGGCGCCCCGCTCATCGCTTCGGCGAACGTGGCGGCCAGCTCGGGCCGGCCGGACAGGTAGGCGTAGAACGGCTCGCCGTAGATCGACTCGAAGGCCGGCGCCCCGGTCCGCACCGTGTGCATGACGTCGGCGAAGGACCGGAACACCTCCTCCCCGTCCAGCACGGCCGTCTGCCGCAACGACCCGGGCACGTCGGAGCGCAGGAGCTCGGTCACCGACGTCAGCGCGTAGGTCCGCGGTGCGGTCTGGCGGAACAGACCCATCGAGACCATGGCGCGCAGCAGCCGGTTCAGCACCCGCGGGTCGGCGCCGCACTCCGCGGCCAGCTCGGCCACCGGACGCGGGCCGGCGGCCATCGCGTCCGGGAGGCCGAGCTTCGCCGCGGCGTAGCAGGCCTGCGCGACCCAGCTGCCCGACAGGATGCCGAGCAGCTTGCGGCGCGCGAAGACACTGCCGGTCGTTGCGGTTTCCACGTGCGTCGTCAGCCGTTGCCGTTGTTCTTGACCGCGGCCAGGATCTCGTCCCACAGCTGGGCCCGGGCAGCGAGCGCGGTGTTCACCGTGTCCGCGGCCTGCTGCCACTTCGCGTCGTCGTCGCCGCACAGGTCGGTGACCATCTGCATGGCCATCGGGGTGTGCTGCTCGCCGTCGACCTCGATGTGCCGCTCCAGGTAGTCCACGAACGTGCCCAGCTTCTGGCTGCGCTCGTTGATCGCGACGACCTGGGTGAACATGTCGGGGATGAGGTCCTCCCGGCCGAACGCGAACGCCGCGGCCTGGCAGTGCACCGGCAGGTCCTCGATGATGTGCCAGGTGGTGCCGGCGAACGTGATCGACGGCTTCGGCACGCCGGCCTCGACCAGCGCCTCGGTGACCGGGCGGCCGCCGCGCAGCAGCTCGACGAGCTTGTCGATCGCGGTCGTGTCCGCGCCGGCCTCGCGCATGCCGTTGACGTACAGCTCGAAGTGGCTGATGAAGCCGTCGCCGAGCTCGTCGGACTCCTCGACCATCACGATGTCGTTGATCAGCCGCCGGCTGCCCGTGGGGCCGGTCGGGATCCACGGCACGGTGACGCAGGTCAGGTTGCGCTGCAACGACTTCAGCAGCGACATGAAGTCCCACACGGCGAAGATGTGGTGCTCCATGAACGTCACGATGGCCTCGTGCGAGTCGAGGTTCGCGTAGAGCGGGTGCTTGACGACGCGCTCGCGGGCCGGGGTCACGTCCTTCTCGAGCCGCTCGATCCCCGGGTGGGTCTTGCCCCAGTCGTATCTGGACACTGGCCGATTCTCCTTGATTTCTGTTGGGTGTCAGTCGTTCGGGAATTCCGGGGAACTCAGTCGCGCCACAGGGTCGGGCAGTAGTCCGGGTCGGCGTAGTCCGGCCGGCCGTCGGCGGTACGCCGCACGAGCGAGTCGTGGTTGTAGAAGGCGTGGCTGCCGTCCGAGAGCGGGAACTCGCGGTAGGTGTTCGCGCCGTCCTGCAGGTGCAGCGAGACCGCACGGCGTGGCCGGTCGCTGCGGTTCGGGCCGCTGCCGTGGTATATCCGGCAGTGGTGGAAGCTCATGTGTCCCTTGGGGATGATCATCGGGACCTTGGTGACCTCGACGCCGTTGTGCGCCGCGTTGGCCGTGAGCATCTGCTCCAGCTCGCTGCGGTCCCGCTCGGCGAAGTGGCGCGTCTGGCTGTCCTCGGCGCCGACCTCCTCCCAGCGGTGGCTGCCGTCGACCATCGTGATCGTGCCCATCTTCTCGCCACAGGCGTGGAAGGGGATGAACGCGGTCAGCATCTTCTCCGACGAGCACGACGACCAGTAGTGCTTGTCGAAGTGCCACGGCACGATGTTCGACGGCTCGCCGGCCACCGGTGGCTTGTAGATCAGCGTCGACTGGAACACCCGGATATCGTCCGCCTCCGCGAGCCGGGCCGCCACCGCACCGAGCACCGGCTTGAGCAGCAGCTTCGCGAGCGCGTCGCTCTCGTAGTGCACGTAGTCGTTGTGCCGCTGGACGTTGCCGTTACCCGGCTCCCAGTAGGCCAGCCGCGGGGGCCGGGACGGCAGCCGCCGCGACCGCTCGCCGGCGTAGTACCGCTCGCTCGCCTCGACCAGCTCGTCGATCTCGTCGTCGGTGAACAGCTTCTTGCTCAGGTACCAGCCGTGCTGGGCGTAGTGGGCCACGTCCTCGTCGGAGGGCAACAGGTCCAGTTCGTGGTCGGAGAGCGCGAAGCGCTCGGTCGTCGTCATTTCAGGCAACCCCTGTGAGTTCTCGGTTCTTGGCCTCGTACAGCGCCTTGATGTTGCCGCTGCCGAAGGTCAGCGCGCCCCGGCGCTCGATGACCTCCAGGAACAGCGTGCGGCGCACGTGCATGGACTCGGTGAAGATCTGGAGCAGGTGTCCCCAGTGGTCACGGTCCACGAGCACGCCCACGCCCTGCAGGTCGGACACCGGCACCACCAGGTCGCTCATCCGCTCGCGGAGCGCGTCGTAGTAGGTGTCCGGCGTCTGCGCGAAGTTGACGCCCCGGTTCCCCAGCGCGCGCACGGTGGCGACGATGTCGTCGGAGGTGAACGCGACGTGCTGCACGCCCGCCCCACCGTGCCAGCGCAGGAAGTTGTCGATCTGCCCGGCGTCGCGCGCGGTGTCGGGCTCGAGGAAGGTGAAGGTCACGAGCTTCGAGGAGCTCTGCACGACCTTGGAGAACATGCCCTGCTCGCCGACCTGGATGTACTCCTGGAAGATCTCCTCGAAGCCGAAGACGTCCTCGTAGTACCTGACGGTCGTGTCCAGCGTCTCGCTCGGCACGCACACCGCGAAGTGGTCGATCACGCCCAGCAGGCCGCTCTCCGCCGCGGTGTCCACCTCGGACATCGTGAACACGCCCGGGAGGAACTCCGCCCGCGGCCCGGCGCGCTCCACCAGCCGGTGCACCACGTCACCGAACGCGCCGACCTCCGCGGTCGTCACGGCCGAGTCGCCGACGGTGTACTTGGCGGGCGCGGACACCGGGGCCGCACCGCGGTCGATGAGCGTCTCGTACGTCTTCTCGACCGCGTCGACCTCCATCGCGATCACCGCGACGCCGTCGCCGTGCCGGCTGACGAACTCGGCGGCCGGGTGGTCCGGGACGAGCGCCGAGGTCAGCACCATCCGGATGTCGCCCTGGCAGAGCAGCAGCGAACGCTGCCCCTTCAGGCCGGTCTCGGGGCCGCCCTGCCCGTGGAGCTGGAAGCCGAATGCCGTGCAGTAGTAGAACGCCGCCTGTCGTGCGTCGCCTACGTACATCTCGATGTGGTCGATCCCTGAAACCTTCATCTGTCCTAACCGTCCTGTGCCGATGGGGTCTCTCTCGCGTGGGCCGCTAACGCGTCCGTTCCCGCTTGTTCACCGTGCTCGGGTGACCGAGCACCAGGCTGACGTTCTGGCCGCCGAAGCCGAATGAGTTGGAGAGCGCGTAGTCCGGCGAGCCGGACAGGGGCGTGGCCCGGACGTGGTTGGCCGGGCAGTCCGGGTCCACCTCGTCGAGGTTGTAGGTCGGGGGCAGCACACCCCGGGCGACGGCGAGCGCGCTCGCCGCCGCCTCGACCACCCCCGACGTGCCGAGCATGTGCCCGGTCAGCGACTTGGTGGAGCTGACCGGCGGACCGTCGGCACCGAACACCGTGGCCAGCGCGGCGGTCTCGGCGACGTCCCCGAGCTTGGTCGACGTGCCGTGCGCGTTGACGTAGCCGACCGCGGTGGCCTCGACGCCGGCGCTCACCAGCGCGCGCCGCATGCACTCCGCGGCTCCCGAACCGTCCGGGCGCGGGGTGGTCGGGTGGTGGGCGTCGGTGGTGGCGCCCCAGCCGGCGACGTCCGCGTAGCCCGCGGCACCCCGGCCGTCGGCGTGCCCGGCCCGCTCCAGCACCATCATCGCGGCGCCCTCGGCGAGCACGAAACCGTTGCGGCGCTTGTCGAACGGGCGGCTCGCCGCGGTGGGGTCGTCCCACCGGCGGGCCAGCGCCCGCGCGTTGCCGAACGTGTCGGCGAACGTCGGGAACAGCGGCGCCTCGCTGGCCCCGCACACGACCACGTCCGCATCACCCGATCGGATGAGCCGCAGCGCGTCGGCGATCGACTGCGCGCCGGACGCGCACGCGGTGCCGATGCTCGCGCTGTAGCCCCGGATCCCGTGCGTGATCGCGATCCGTGCGGCCGGCATGTTCGGCAGGATCCCGGTCAGCAGGTACGGGCTGACCGCCGCGCGGCCGCGCTCGCCGCGGGCCAGCACCTGCTTCTCCAGCATCGCCATGCCACCGACCCCGCCGACGATCACGCCGATGCGGTGCGGGTCCACGTCGCGGCCGACCTCGATGCCGGCGTCGGCCAGCGCCTCGGCGGCGGCGAGCAGCGCCAGCACCACCGTCTTGTCCACAACGGACGCGGCCGGGCCGGCCACCACGGTCCTCGGGTCGACGTCGGGCACGAACCCGCCGACGTCCACGGAGTCGGCGGCCGGGTGGCCCGCCGGTGGGGCGGACAGGCCGGACTTGCCGACACACAGCGCGTGGAAGACCTCCTCCACGCCGCTGCCGACGGGCGTCAGCATGCCCATCCCCGTGATGGTCGCGTTCATATCCGCACCGTGTCCGCGTGCTCGTGGCGCAGCAGGAACTTGCGGACCTTGCCGGTGACCGTCAGCGGGATCTCGTCCGCGCCGACCACCGACACCCGCGCCAGCGTGGCGCCGACCTGCTCGCCGAGCGCCGCGCGGACCGCCGCGGTGCGGTCGAGGTCCGCGTCCGCCTGCGGGTCCAGCTCGAGCAGGACCTCGGTGTGCACGCCGGAGTCCTCCTTGGTGATCACGACCGTGCAGTCGATGACCTCCGGCATGGCGGCGAGGACCCGCTCCTCGGACAGCGCCGTGTAGAAGCCGCCCTCGGCGATCGCGTCCGGGCTGCGGTCCACGTGGTAGTAGTTGCCCTCCTCGTCGCGGAACACGAGGTCGCCGGTGAGGAACCAGCCGTTCACCCGGGCCCGGAGGGAGGTCACCGAGTCGTTCCAGTAGCCGGGCGAGAGCGTGGGCGAGCGGAACCCGAGCCGGCCGACCTGCCCGGCCGGCAGCTCCTGGCCGTCTTCGTCGAGCACGCTCACCTCGGTGAAGCGGTACGGCCGGCCGATGCGCCGGCCGTAGTGGTCGGTCTCCGTGGTGTGCGTGACGTGGAAACCGTTGTGCCCCATCTCCGAGGAGCCCAGCCCGTCGAGGAAGTGCGAGCCCGGCACCCGCTTGCGGCCCTCGCGGGTCACGACCTCGCGCGAGCCGACCGCGACCAGCCGGCGGATGTGCGCCTCGTGCGCGCAGTCGCCCGTGTTGAACCACAGCCGCACGGAGTCCAGCCCCCGCTCGGCGAGGTCGAAGCGGGCGAGCCCGGCCCAGGTGACCGCGAAGCCGTACACCGCCTCCGGGCGCCACCGCTCGATCGCGGCGAGCACCGTGTCACCGTCCTGCTGGGACAGGCAGAGCATCTCCGCGCGGTTCCCGAGCACCTGGTTGACCATCAGGATCGTCGCGGTGTGCGGGATGGGCAGCGCGTTGAGGATCCGGCCGGTGCCCTGTGCCTGCGGCATGGTCAGCAGGTGGCGGGTGGCGGCGAACAGCGTGCGGTGCAGGTGCAGCACGGCCTTGGGCACGCCGGTGGTGCCGGACGTGTGCGTGATCGACACCGGGTCGTCCTGGTGGTGGCGGTAGCGCGGAGGTGCGGCGGCCGGGTCGCCGGTGCCCAGCTCGGCCGGCGCGCCGAGCAGCTCGGTCCGCAGGCCGTACCCCGGCGGGTTCAGGTCGTGGCCGGCGAGCAGGTCGGCGTGGGCCGCGTCGGCCAGCACGCCCCGGGCGCGCAGCCGGCGGATGTACTCCGCGGCGATCTCCGGCGCCATCCGCCCGTTCATCAGCGCGGGGATCGCGCCGATCCGGGTCAGGGCCAGGAAGGTCAGGATGATGTCGGCGGCGGACGTGGTCCACACGGCCACCGGGTCACGCCGCCGGATGCCCCGCTCGTGCAGCCACGCCGCCCGCGCGTCGACCATCGTGTCCAGCTCGCCGAGGGTGAACTGGTACTCGGCGGGACGGCCGTCGACCGGGGTGTCGAACGTCAGGCCCGGCCCCGCGGGGTCGGCCCCGTGGGCGAGGACCTTGCTCAGCACGTTGCCGGCGCCGACGTCCGGGTCGGCGGCGAGCACCGCCCGCAGGCCCCTTGCGTTCATCGTGACTCTCCTTTGCTCGCCAGGAAGGCGGACCCCTCAATGCCGTCCCCGGCCGGTCCGGTCGCTTGCTCGACGCAGACCACCAGGACCTCGTCGGCGTCCCCGTCGTCGATCAGCAGCCGCGCCTGCGCGAGGCCCTCGGCACGCGCGTCGCCGGCCGGGCTGACGCACAGCACCGGGCCGCCGAGTCCCCATCGCGTGGCCACGTGCCCGGCGACGCTGTTGGGCACGGACTGGAAGAACAGCAGCGGTCCCACCCGCGCGCCGGTGTCGACCGCGTGTGCCACGTGCGCGGCGCTGTGCGCGTCGCCGCTCGCGCTCACCAGCACGATCCCGGTGCGCTGCCCAGGCTCGGCCGGGGCGGGCGCGGCGCCGTGCCGCTCGGTCAGGCAGCGGTCCGCGAGCTCGGTCACCAGCGGGCTGAACGAGGACACGACGAAACCGGGAACCGCCGGCGGTTCCTCGCCCCGAGGCCAGTCCACCTCGGCGAGCACGGCTAACTCGGCGATGTCGGTCATGCCGCACTCACCAGCAACGCCGTGTTGGCGCCGCCGAAAGCGGCGTTGAGGCTCAGTGCGTACGGGCTCGCCGCCTCGCGCGGCGCGCCGGTGATCACGTCCAGCGCGCACGCCGGGTCGGGCCCGAGGTAGCCGGCGTTGACGGGCAGCTTGCCCGCCTGCGCCGCCTGTGCCGTGACGATCAGCTCGAGGAGTCCGGAGCCTTCCAGGCCGTGGCCGTGCACGGACTTGGTGGAGCTGACCGGGATCCGGGCCGCCGCGTCGCCGAGCGCGTGGCGCAGCGCGGCCGCCTCCGCGGCGTCGCCCTCCGCGCCGCTCGCGTTGGCGTTGACGTAGCCGACCTCGTCAGGGGTGACGCCGGCCCGGCGCAGCGCCGCGGTGATCGCCCGCGCGAGCCCGGCACCCTCGGGGTGGGGTCGCACGATGTGGAAGGCGTCGCCCGCACGACCCCAGCCGACCACCTCGGCGAGGGGCTCGTGGGCGCCTGCCTCCAGCACCACCGCGGAGACGGCATCGCCGAGCAGGAGACCGCCGCGTCCGGCGCTGAAGGGCCGGGCCGATCCGTCGGTCGCCAGCGCCCGGCCGGCGTCGAAGAGCGCGAACTGGTCTGGTTCCACCAGGTACCCGGCGGCCACGACCACCCGGTCGACCCGCCCCAGCCGCATGAGCGCCGCGGCGTCGGCGACGGCCGTGCTCGCCGACACGCACGCGCAGGTGTAGGCCCGGGCGGCGCCGGCGAGCCCGGTCAGCGCGGCCAGCTCCGCGGCGAACGCCGCCGCGGTCGGCCGTCCATCTACTTCGGACTCCCGGCCGGCCTTCGGGTGACCGTGCACTGCGAGCAGCAGCGGGGTCGACGCGCGCTGCGCCTGGCTGAGCCCGGCCTGCGCGCACGCCTCGCGCACCACGCCGGCGAGCTCCTCGCCCAGCGTGCCCGCGTCCGGCAGGGTCGCCGCCACCGTCACCCGGCGACGGTCCACATCGAACCGGCCGACCGTGGTGAACTGGGCAGCGCCGGTGAGACCACCGGCCAGCTGTGCGTGCGCTCCCCGGCCGAGCACGCTGACCGCGGCCATCCCGGTGATCCCCGCTCTGCCGGCAGGGTCACGCATCCTCGACCACCATGACCTTCTCGCGTAATACGTCGACGGCGCCCGCGATCGTGCTCATGCGGCCGAACTGGGCGTCGTCGAGCTCTATCAACACGCCGTAGCGCTGTTCCACCTGGTGCACGAGCCAGGCCAGCTGGATCGAGTCGATCCGCTCGCTGATCTCGTCCACCGGGCGGTCGCCGAAGCTGGCGATCATCGCCACGACGTCCGTGCGGTTCAGGGCCGGCTTCATCCCGCCTGACCCGCGCTGGCGACATTGCCGACGCGCTCGGCCACCGTCCGGGTGAACTCGCCGACGGTCATCAGCGCGAGCTCCTCGGACTCCTCCTCCGCGAACCGCACGCCGAACTTGTCCTCGACGCGGACCGCGAGCTCGGCGAGCGCGAGGGACTCGAGGTCCACTCCGGCCGGGCCGAGCGTGCTGTCGTCCTCGACGCCCTCGATGTCGTAGTTCATCTCCTGCAAGGTTTCGAGGACGAACGCACGGATCTCCGCAGCCTGCATTTGTCTACCTTCTCTCTCTGTGCGACTCACGCACGCTCGGTTTCTTCGGCCCCGCAGGGATGATCGTGACGGGTGGCGCCGGACCTGGTTGCTGTCAAGGTGATCACCCGGACGGTGTCGCGGCGCGCAGCACGGACTTGTCCCGGACGAGCTTGCCCGTGGTCGTCCGGGGCAGCGGGTCGAGGACGTGTATCGTGCGCGGCCGCTTGTATCCGGCGACCCGTTCGGCGAGGGCGGCCTCGACGTCGGGCCCGGTGGTGCTGTCCGCCAGCTGCACGAACGCGGTGATCTCGTTGTCGTACAACACGACCGCGCCCAGCACCCCGGACAGCTCGGTCAGCGCGTGCTCGACCTCGGTCAGGTCGACCTTGAGCCCGCCGACCGACACCTGGGAGTCGAGGCGGCCGAGCACGGCCACGAGGCCGGTGTCCGGATCGACCGTGCCGGCGTCCTTGGTGTGCAGCCAGCCCTCGGCCCAGCGGGTGGGGTCGGACAGCCCGACGTACGGCGACTCCGGCCGGCTCACCTGGAGCTCGCCGGCCACCTCGCGGACCTCGAGGCCCGGCGCCGGGAGCAGGGACGGGCGGTGCTCGCCGAACAGGTCGGTGGCGATGACCCCGACCTCGGTCATGCCCCACATGTTGCCCAGCGGCACGCCGTACTTGCGGTCGAACGTGGCGGCGACCGAGGCGGGCACGAGCTCGCCGCCGGTGGTCATCCGCTTGAGCTGCGGGAGCTTCGGCGGGTCGGTCACCGAGGCGAGCAGTCCGATGTGGAACGGCACGCCGAGCACGTTGGCCGGGGTCTCCGCGGACGCCACGGCCTCGAGGATGCTGTCGCCGGTCAGCCGCCGCGGCGGTACCAGCTGGACGCCGGCGTGCAGGCCGTAGAGCAGGCCGCCGACCAGGCCGAGGACGTGCACCATCGAGGGCAGCAGGATGATCCGCTCGCCCTCGAGCGGCACGCCGTCGATGCGGGTGTACCGGTTGATCTCGGCGACCAGGTCCGCGGCGGTGCGCCCGATGACCTTCGACGGACCGGTGGAGCCGGAGCTGAGCTGCAGTACCGCGTGGTGCGTGCGGGCCGGTTCCCCGTCGCGCGGCACGATCCGCTCGGTGACCTCGGCGAACACGCTCAGCGGGCTGCTGGTGGTCCGGTCGACCTCGACGATCAGCTGGACGCCGAGGCGTTGTGCCGCCTGGTCGACCTCGTACTGGGTGAGCCGGTGGTCGAGGAGCACGGCCTGCGCGCCGATCCGCCACACCGCAAGGAGATTGGCGACGTAGGTCAGCGAGGGCGGCAGCCGCAGGGCGACGCAGCCACCCTGCCGGAGGCCGGCCGCGACCAGCGCGTCACGGCGCTCTGCGACCAGTTGGCGCAGCTGTGATCGGGCAACCGGACCAGTCGGCAAGTGCATCGGGACGTTTTTGTCCGAGCCCGCCAGTAAGACGTCGTCCACCCATTCCGGGGCAACCTCGGAAGCAGACTCCGCCTTCATTCCCGCGAGCACGTTGGCCCCCACAAAATCGCAGCCCAAATCAGCCCCGATCGGGGGCTGGAAGTTCCGGGCTGTTATGCCTCACGACCTGACAGCGGTGGACTGTACGTCAATTGGGACGCGCTGAGAAGCAGAACAAACAACAAAGCTTTACGTAATGGGCCGATAACGCAACGTCAGTCGGCACCGGTGACGGGCGGATGCCGGATACCGCCGGACGGTGGAATCGCTTGGCATCAAAGGACTACCGGCGTGGGTGCGATCGGGCCCCCACGCGTACGCGCGCGCGTCCTGACCTGGGCACCGGCCGGGTCACGGCATCGCCCGGATCGGACAATTCGACTCCGACCGCCACCGGATTCCCCGGTCGTCGCCCGCCACACGGGCGTGCGTCCGGGTTAGTGGCGTACCGGCCGTTCGGCCATCCGGATGAACAGCTCGGGCGCCGAGATCCCGGCGTTGCCCGCCTGCTCATCACGCCCCGTGACGGAACTCGAAACCAATTCCACGGATTTCCGAGATTGTCCCGCCTATTTTTGTCGGAATTCTCTGATCAGCAAAGGTGCTTTTTTTCGAGCTTTCCGCGCGGTTGGATGATGACCGCCCGGACGCCGTTGATTCAGGTCCCGACCGGGCCCGATCGGCGCCACGCACGCCGTGACCGGCCACGGCTTCGCCGTCGCCACGGGCGGCCGCCCGGCCCACGCGTGATCTTGCTCGGGCCGGAAAAATCGGACCGATGGAACGTTCCGTTCATCGGGAACATCGAGGCAGCGAATTCGGTGCTGCGACGACCAATTCCGGCATGCAGCCCCGGCAACGGCCGACGAACACGGTCAGTGGAGGACGCCCGCCGCCGGCGTTGAGCCGTCAGGGTGAACGGGGCAGGGACGAACGGAACCGCCGATCAGCACCCGTGACGGGTGCCAACTGGACCGAATCGTCTCAAGGAGAGGGTGCGATGCGCTTCTGTCAAGGGAGATCAGCTGGCCGCCGGGCCCGCCGGGACGACACCGGCGGGCCCGGTGGATCGACGCTGCCGGGGCTCTGCGCGCCGGCGTCCTGACGCCGCTCGGTGATCGCCGCGGCTCGTTCGGGGCTTGGGTGGCCGGCTGGGCCGGTAGGCCCAGTGGGACCGGCGCGACCCACCTGGACCGACGAATGCGACAGACCCGGTAGGACGGGCGGAGCTGGCGGAGCCGGCGGGACCGGCGGAGCCGGCGGGACCGGCGGGACCGGCGGGACCGGCGGAGCCGGCGGGACCGGCGGAGCCGGCGGGACCGGCGGAGCCGGCGGGACCGGCGGAGCCGGCGGGACCGGTGAGCCGACTAGGAAGGCAGATCCGCGCGGCCCGGCTGGTCGTGAAGAGCGACGCCGAGCGCGGAGTCGGCACGGTTGCGAGGAACCAGCGGTCCGCCGAGCCGCTCGGTGGGCACGACGCGCAGCCCTCGACACGACACCAAAGCGCCGACGCGACCGGCAGGCGCCGCAGGCGCGGCACGGCGCCGCAAGCGCGGCGCCGAACAGCAGAGGCTAGGCGCGATCGCCGGTGCGGGAGGCCATTCCTCGTTCCGCGCGGAGTTCCGGGGTCAGGCGCTGGCCGACCTGTTCCACGAGCGTCGTCATCTCAAACGCCAGTAGGCCCAGCTCGCAGTCCGGCGCGGCGAGCACCGCCAGGTTCGCGCCGCGGCCCATGGCCATCGTGAAGAGGTAGCCCTGCTGCATCTCCACGCAGGTCTGTACCAGGTTCCCCGCATCGAACGTGCGCGCCGCCGCCTCGCTCAGGCTCGCCACGCCGGACGCGACCGCGGCCAGCTGTTCGGCGTTGGCTGGCGGCAGCGTCGACGAGCGCGCGAGCAGGATCCCGTCCGCGGACACGACCACCGTGTGCGCGACGTCGGAGACCCGCACGATGAAATCGTCCAGGAACCAGCTTAGGTCGTCCTTCTTGGCGGCAGCCATCACTGATCCTCTGGTTGCTGGCCGGCCGGGCCGTGCTCACCGCGCCCTCGAACGAGCCCCTCCTGGTACCCCGCAAGCCGCGACCGGACCTGGTCCGCCTTGTGCTGCGACGGCGGCTCCGGCTCCATCACGTTGGGGTTCAGGCGCCGCTCCCCCGCCGACCCCGGCACCAGGCGCGAGCCCGGCTGCCGCCGCGGCAGCGGGTCGCTCACCTTCGCCTGCTCGGCCGTCTCTCCCAGCTTGCGCCGCACGGCGCTCCACCCGTCCTCGCCGGCCGTGGCCCAGTTCAGGGTGGACGCGGAGACGGCCTTCGGGTCGGCCATCCGGCCGCTCGCGCCAGGCCGCGCGTTGCCCTTGGCACCCGCCTTGCCCTTGCCGCCCCTGCCCTTGGCGCCGCCGCCCTTGCCGTTCCCGCCGCCGTTACGCCACCGGTGCCGCCACCGTTGCCGCCGCCGTCGGGACCGGCGACGCTCGCCGGCACGGTGCGCTGGAACCACGGGGAGCGGGCCAGCCCTTCCCGGGCGGCATGCGCCGGCTCGGGTCGCGACGGAACCGCGGGCTGCTGCCCGGTCGGCGGCCCGGCATTCGGTCGCTTGGCGGGGATCCGATGCGTGCCCTCGTCGTCAGGTGGCGGGCCGTCATGCGGGCCCGGGACGGGCCGCATGCCCGCGTTCGTACCCGACGCGGGCTGCATCCGGGTGTTGGTACCCGTCCCCGGCGGCGCCACGGGCCGCATCCGCGAGTTCGTACCCGTGCCCGGCGCCGGCTGCATCCGCGTGTTCGTGCCCGTGCCGGGAATGGGCAGCGGGCCCGAGGGCGGCCCCGGCTGGGCGCCGGGGATCGGCAGCGGCCCGGAGGTCGAGGCACCGGGAACCGGCAACGGACCAGACGCCGGAGCACCAGGAACCGGCAACGGACCAGACGCCGAAGCACCGGGAATCGGCAACGGACCAGACACCGGAGCACCAGGAACCGGCAACGGACCAGACGTCGAAGCACCGGGAATCGGCAGCGGGCCGGAGTTCGATCCAGCGCCTGGCTGCGGCGCCTGGCCGGTGCCGATGATCTGCTGGGGACCCGTGTTCCGGCCGGTGCCCACCGCCGGGTGCTGGCCGGTGTGCGGCCCCACGGCCGGGTGCTGCCCGGTGTGCGGACCCGCCTGCGGCCGTGCCGGCTGCCCAGCTTGCGGTCCAGCCGCCGCGCCTGCCTGAGCTCCCCTGTTGGCGCCGGCCACCGGACCCGTCTTCGTGCCCGTCTCGGGCGCGGTCACCGGACCCGTCGGGCTGGTCACCGGACCGGTGCGGGTCACGGGCTGCGAACCGGTGTTCGGGCCGGTGCGGGCCGGCGGGCCGACGCCGGCCACGGTCGGGCCGGTGTTCACCACGGCCGTCACTCCTGTGTGGACACCCGGCCGCGCCTGTCCGAGCGCGTCCGCCCGGTTGGCCTGGCTCGCCGACGCCGGGGCCATGGGGCCACCGGCCGGCGTCCCGGCGGTGAGCTTCTTCGGCAGCACGACCACCGCCGACGTGCCGGCGTTGAACTCGCCGTGCAAGCGCACCTTGATGTCGTGCCGCTTCGCCAGCCGCGCGACCACGTACAGGCCCATCCGCCGCGACACCGCCATGTCGAACGGGGGCGGGTCGGTCAGCCGGTTGTTGATGTCGGCCAGCTCGTCCTCGGAGAGGCCGAGGCCGCGGTCGGAGATCTGGATCGCCAGCTCACCGCTGCGCACGTGCGTCGAGGTGACCGTGACCTTCGTGTCGGCCGCGGAGAACTTCGTCGCGTTGTCGAGCAGCTCCGCCAGCAGGTGGGCGACGTCGTTGACCACGCGGCCCTGCACCAGCGACTCCGGTCCCGGCTTGACCACGACGCGCGCGTAGCTCTCGATCTCCGACTGCGCGGCTCCGATGACCTCGTTCACCGGCACGGGCTTCGACGAGCGCCGCGCCACGCCGACCCCGGAGAGGATCAGCAGGTTCTCGCTGTTGCGGCGCATCCGCGCGGCCAGGTGGTCCAGCACGAAGAACTGCGCGAGCTGGTCGGGGTCGCGCTCGTTCTGCTCGAGCTTGTCGAGCTCGGACAGCTGCCGCTCGACGAGCGCCTGCGTGCGCCGCGACAGGTTGACGAACATGTCGTTGACGTTGTCGCGCAGCATCGCCTGCTCGGTCGCGAGCCGGACCGCGCGCTCGTGCACCACGTCGAACGAGCGGGCGACCTGGCCGACCTCCTCGCTGGTGTCCACCGGCATCGGCGCGACGGCGTTCTTGGCCGCCTCCACCGGGTTAGGGTCGGCGAGGATGCGTTCGATCGTCGTCGGCAGCGTGACGTTGGCGACCTTGAGCGCCCCGCGCCGCAGCCGGCGCAGCGGGTTCACCAGCGACTGCGCCATCACGAACATCAGCGCGAGCGCGATCAGCATCGCGCCGATGACGATCAGCACGACCTGCCACGCGGTGGTGGTCGCCTCGCCGGCCAGCCCGGATGCCTGCGTGCGCAGCGCGGCGATGAAGTTCGTCTCGACCCCGCGCAGCTTGTTGTTGGCACCGACGCTCGCGTCGCGCAGCGTCTTCAGGTCGAAGTCCAGGGGCGAGGTGGGGTCCGAGCCGGCCAGCGCGGCCTGCGCGAAGTCGCGCCGCTTGTCGACGTCGGAGCCGCTGTAGCCGTCGTTGTACTTCTGCTGCTCGTCCGGAGTGGCCGTCGCGGAGAACTCGGCGATCGAGGCGTCGAAGCCGGCGGCCGCCGCCTCGGCCTGGTTCTGCACGGTACTCGAACGGAAGTTGTTGCGCACCGCGGAAACCATGAGCAGAGCGTCCAACTGGGACGCTCGCTCCTTGGCCTGGCCGATGGTCTGCACGGCGGCGGCGAGCCGGGACGGTGACTGGCCCGTGGAGTTGCCGGCGGTCGTCATCTCACGGCCGAGCTGGACCAGCGGGTCGATCACCGCGTTGTACGCGCTCAACACGGACAGGTCCGGGTACGTCGAGGTCTTCGCGAGGTTGCGCAGCGGGGTGAGCTGGCGGAGCTTGTTGAACGCGTAGTTGTACCGGGCCTTGCTGTCGGCGTCGGCGAGCTCCAGGCTGCCGATCTCGTCCCGGAGCCCGGAGATCGCCGCGTCGGTCTGCCGGAACAGGCCGGCCGTGGTGTCGGGCACCGTGATCGAGCCGTCGGAGACCGCGGCCGACACCGCGCCGCGCTCGGTCTGCAGCTGGTGCACCACCTCGGTGATCAGCATCGAGGCGTCGACCTGGCTGACCATCCGGTTGAAGTCGTCCGCGGCGTTGAGCTCGGTCTGGATGCGCAGGCCGGCGAAGGCGAGGGCGGTGAGCGCGGGGACCATCACCACGACGGTCATCTTGGTGCGCAGCCGCCAGTTCCGCGGGTGCCACCGCTCCGTGGAGGAGCTCCCGCGGGTCGACGGGCGCCGGCCCGCCTTGTTCTGGGCATTCCCAGCGTCATGGACCGCCATCAGGCCCGGCCCAGGGGCAGCGACCGGCGACCGGCCCCTGGCAACGCGCGCACGCACATGAGATAACCACCCCGACTCCATCGGCTACCCATTGTTGGAGCAGAAAACTAGTCGAGGTCGGCGAAAAAGTCAGCGGCGGACCGGCCCCTATGTGGCCGCTGGCCGGTAGAGGCTAGATGATCTTCGTCTTTTTGGACCAATTTCGGCCAAACGGCCTACGCGGATCGCCCTGTGTTACCGAAACGTTGCGTTGAGTTGGTAGGGCCGAGCGAACCGGCACGCCGACCGCCGATGGGCGCGCGGATGTTCGCCGCTTGGAGCAGGCCGCAGAACAGATGGAGACTTTACCGCACGAGCCGCCGGACGCCTATACCTCGCGTTACCCGTCCGAACGTCCCATGTGGAGACGGGTTTGCGCAGCGTCCCAAGTGGACAAATAGGTTGCACCATTGCCGTCGGTTGGGCCGTCCAGCGCATCGCCGGGGCCGAACGGCCTACGTCGATCGGCTCTGTGTCGCAGAGCCGTCGCCCTCGGCTAATCTCACGCTGCCAACCGGGCAACCGGCTTCGACGCATGTCGCGACCCCGGTCCAGTGCGCCAGAATCACTGAGCTTCGGTGAAATGGAGACAACGTTGCCCCGGGGTGTCCCAGCCCGCATGACCAGGTATGCCCTGTCGCGCCGGGCTTTCGGTTCGGTCGCCGCGCTCACCGCGCTGCTCGCCACCTCCGGTTGCTTCGGCGACTCGGCCGACGACGGGTCGGGCTCGTCGGGCGGCGCGGTCGAGAAGCAGAACATCACGGTCGGCGTCGTCCCGTCGATCGGCATGGCGCCGCTGTACGTCGCGCTCGATCAGGGCTACTTCGAGGACGAGGGGCTCAACGTCAAGCTCCTGTCCCTCAACGGTGGCGGCGAGTCGATGACCGGGCTGCTCGGCGGGGACGTCGACTTCTCCTTCGCCAACTACCCGATGCTCGTGCAGGCCCAGCAGAAGGGCCAGGGCCAGGTCAAGGTCAAGATCGTCGCGGACGCGGTGGCCGCGAAGCCGGACTCGAGCGCCGTAGTGGTCAAGCGGGACTCCTCGCTGCGCGACCCGGCCGACCTCGAGGGCAAGACGATCGCGGTGCCCTACACGGGCAGCATGGCCGACCTCGCCGTGATGTCCGGCATGAAGGCCGCCCGCGCCGACCCGTCCGGGATCCAGTGGAAGAACCTGACCTACCCGAACATGCTGCCGAAGCTGCAGGGCGGCGACATCGACGCGGCGTTCCTCGAGGAGCCGTACCTGTCGGTCGCCCAGGCGCAGCTCGGGGTCTGGACGGTGCTCCAGCCGATGGCGGGCCGGCTCGACGGCATCGGGCTGTCCGGCTACGCGGCGCTGGAGAAGTTCACTCAGGCCTACCCGAACACGGTCGCGGCGTTCCAGCGGGCCGTGCTCAAGGCGCACCGGGCGGCGACCACGCCCCAGGGCCAGAACGCGCTCAACAAGGTGCTGACCGAGAAGGTCCACGTGCAGCCGGAGATCGCGGCCGTGCTGCACCTGCCGTCCTACCCGCTGACCGCCGACGGGACGCGGCTGCAGCGCGTGCCGGACCTGATGCGCGAGTTCGGCCAGATCAAGAAGCCGTTCGACATCCGGCCGATGATCCTCGAGGCCAAGAGCTGACCCGGCCACCGAGGTGCCCGGCGCGCCCGGGTGGGGTAGAACGGCGGGCATGACGACGAAGGTGACCGTGCTCGGCACGGGGATCATGGGTGCCGGGATCGCGCGCAACCTCGTGCGTGCCGGGTTCGAGGTGACCGTCTGGAACCGCACCGCCGAGCGGGCGGCGCCGCTCGCGGACGACGGGGCGACCGTCGCCGGGGACGCGGCCGCGGCCACCGACGGCGCGGACGTCGTGCTGACCATGCTCTTCGACGCGGCCGCGGTGTCCGCGGTGCTGGACGAGGTGCGGCCGCGAATCCGCGCGGGCGCCCTGTGGATCCAGTCGAGCACGGTCGGCATCGAGGCCGCCGAGCGGTTCGCGGACCTGGCCGCGGCGCACGGGATCGACTACCTCGACGCACCCGTGCTCGGCACCCGTCAGCCGGCCGAGCAGGGCAAGCTGACCGTGCTCGCCGCGGGGCCGGAGGGCATCCGCGAGCGGGCCACCCCGGTGCTCGACGCGATCGGCGCGCGCACCGTGTGGGTCGGCGAGCGACCCGGTGACGGCCACCGGCTCAAGCTCGTGGCCAACGCGTGGGTGCTGTCGATCACCACCGCGACCGCGCAGAGCATCGCGCTCGCCGAGCGGCTCGGCCTCGACCCGCGGCTGTTCCTCGAGGTGCTCTCGGGCGGTCCGACCGACAGCGCGTACGCACAGGTCAAGGGCGGTAACATGATCACCGGCGAGCTCGACCCGGCGTTCGCCCTCGGTGGCGCGCTGAAGGACGCCGGCCTCATCCTCGAGACGCTGCGCGCGGCCGGCGTGGACGAGCGGCTGATGGCGGCGGTCCGGGCCCAGTTCGCCGACGCGGCGGACGCGGGCCATGCCGGCGAGGACATGGCCGCCGTGATCCACATCGCGCGCCCGGCCCGGTAGCGAGCGACGACCCGCCCGGGCAAACCCCCGGGGTACCCCGCGCCGGACCGGGGGTGTCCCCGATGTCGCGGCCACCAGGCCGACCTAGCGTCAGACCCGAAGACAGGACACGGGCAAGACGCGAAGGAGCCGGCCGTGAGCACGCAGTGCAGCACCCACACCATGACAGCGGTGCCGGCCCTCGTGCCGGCCGCCGACGAGCGGTACGCCGACCTCGCCGACCGCCGGCTGGCGGCGGCGCTGTCCACCGAGGACGCGGCCGAGGACGCCGGCGACCTGGACCCGCTCGAACGCACGACCTGCTACACCCACCGGCGCTGGCTGCACCACTGCGTGTCCTCGCCGCTGCACGTCATCGTCGTGACCGGGCACCGCTGGTGCCGCCGCTGCTCGTGCGCGGTCAACGTCGCGATCGACGAGCTGACCGGTGACGTCGCGCTGACCTGCCCGCGCTGCCACGAGCCGCCGGCCGGCGCGGCCAACCGGCAGCTGGTCCGCTGCTGCCGCGCGAGCCTGGCCGCCGCCCAGGACACCCCTGACCTGCGGCCGCTGCGCGCGGCTGCTTAGCGCTGCGCCGCCTCGCGGCGCGCCTTGACCTTGCGGTAGCTCCAGATCAGCAGGGCGAACAGGATCAGTCCCGACAGGATCAGGCTCGACCCGGCGCTCCACCCGTGGAAGGGCAGCCAGGTCAGCAGGCCCCACGCGATCCCGGCGCCGATCAGCCCCAGCCCGGCACACACCGAGCCGGCGATACGCAGCGGCGAGGACACGCTGTCCTCGGCGGCCTTCATCGCGCGGTCGCGCACCGGATCGACGAAGCGCTCGAGCGCGGGGAACTCCGACGCGAGGATCAGCAGCCCGGCGAGCACCAGCAGCAAGCCCGGCCCGGGCAGCACGAGCAACGCGATGCCGATCAGCACGACGAGCCCGCCGCCGATCGCGATCGTCACTCGCTTCACCTGGTTCGATGCGCCCATAGTGCTCGCCATTGTGGCCTGCCCCGGCGACCCGTGCCGCTCAGGGCCGGTCGAGCGCCTCGGCGGCCGCCGCCGCGACCGCCTCGGCCGTGGCGGCGAGCGGCGGCGAGTCGAGCTTCCACTGCTGCCAGTACAGCGGCACGTCGCAGGCCCGCTGCCGGTCCAGCAGCACCAGGTCCCCGGCGCGCAGCCGGGGCTCGGCCTGCGCGGTGGGCAGCATCCCCCAGCCCATGCCGGCCGTGACCGCGTCCGCGAAGCCCTCCGAGGACGGCACGTAGTGGCGCAGCGGGCCGGCGTCGCGCCCGCGGGTCAGCCGCCGGGCGAAGGCGTCCTGCAGGTCGTCGCGGCGGTCGAACAGGACGACGGGCACCGAGCCGGCCCGCTGGCGCAGCGTGGCGCCGCCGAGCCACCGCGCGACGAACGACGGGCTCGCCACGGGCAGGTACCGCATGCGGCCGAGCGGGCTGGCCGAGCAGCCCTGCACCGGATCCGGCGAGGACGTCACCGCGGCCATCACGACGCCCTCGCGCAGCAGCGTCGTCGTGTGGTCCTGGTCCTCGCGGCGCAGCTCGAAGCACGTCCGCAGCGACGCCGGCACGCGGCCGAGGGCCGGCAGGAACCAGGTCGCGAGCGAGTCGGCGTTCACCGCGATCGGCAGCACCGCCGGCTCGCCGGTGTCGGACATGCCGAGCTCCGCGCGGGCGTCGACTTCGAGCCGGGCCAGCTGCCGGGCGAAGCGGACGACGACCTCGCCGGACTCGGTCAGCCGCGCCGGTTTCGTGCGCAGCAGCAGCACCCGGCCGATCCCCTGCTCGAGCGCCTTGACCCGCTGGCTGACCGCCGACGGCGTCACGTGCAGCGCGGCGGCCGCGGCCTCGAAGGTGCCCTCGTCCACCACCGCGAGCAGCGTGCGAACCTGATCCACGGGCATCACGATCGCTAAGGATACGTAAGAATCATTAGCTCGACGATCGACGCCGCGCTGCCTAGCGTGGATGGCGTGCTGCTCGCCATGGCGGCCGGCTTCGGCACCGGCCTCTCGCTCATCGTGGCCATCGGCGCGCAGAACGCCTTCGTGCTGCGGCAGGGGATCCGCCGGCACGCGGTCGTCGTGGTGGTCGCGATCTGCGCGGTGTCCGACGCGGTGCTGATCGCGCTGGGCGTGGCGGGGGTCGGCTCGGTGGTGCGGGCGCGGCCGGAGGCGCTCACGGTGGTCGGCCTCGCGGGCGGCACGTTCCTCCTCGGCTACGGCATCCTCGCGCTGCGGCGGGCCTTCCGCCCCGGCGCGCTGACCACCGGCGCGGACGCCACCGGCTCGACCCGGCGCGCGGTGCTGACCTGCCTGACGATGACCTGGCTCAACCCGCACGTGTACCTCGACACCGTGCTGCTGCTCGGCTCCGTCGCCGCCACGCACGGCGCGCTGCGCTGGGACTTCGGCCTCGGCGCGGTGCTCGCGAGCGGGTGCTGGTTCGCCGCACTCGGCTTCGGCGCCCGCCTCCTGCGCGGCTTCTTCGCCCGGCCGGTCTCCTGGCGCGTCCTGGACGGCCTGGTCGCCGCGACGATGATCACCCTGGGCGTGTCGCTGCTGGCCGGGTAGAACACACGTATGGAGATCCGCCGGGGGTGACGACCGCGACGTGCCCGTCCTGCTCGCTCTCGGCGACGAGGCGGTCGCGTGGATGGTCGCGCGGGGCAACACCGAGCAGTGGGGCACCGAGCCCTGGTCCACCCAGCCGCGGCGAGTGGACCAGGTCCGCGAGCTGGTCGCCGGCGGCCGGCTGTGGCTCGCCGAGGTCGACGGTGCGCCGGCCGGCGGGCAGGCTACTCACATACAACTGCCGTGCACGCGGGTAGCGAGTCCCGGCCCGGCGGCTCGCTGCCCGACACGAGCAACGGCCGGCCCTCAAGCCGCATGCGGACCGGCGCGTCGGTGAAGTTGGCCTGCACGGTGAGCGGGCCACGACGGTAGGCCAGCACGCCGTCCGGGCCGTCGAGCAGGGTGAGGTCGCCGTCGCGCAGGTCGGCGTGCCGGGCGCGCAGGGCGATCAGCTCGCGATAGAGCCACAGGATGCTGCCGGGGTCGGCCCGCAGGACTTCGGCGTTGCGCGTCGCCGCCTCGGGGGGCCAGGGCAGCCACGGGTCCGGCGACGCCCAGCCGTGGCCGGGATCCGGGGTCCAGGGGACCGGCGCGCGCGAGCCGTCCCGGCCGAGCGGGTCCACCCGCTGCGCCGGCGTGAGCTGCGGGTCGGTCAGGCCGAGCTCCTCCCCCGCGAACAGGAACGGCGTGCCGCGCAGCGTCAGCAGGACGGTCGCGGCCACCCGGGCCCGGTCCTCGCGGCCGCCGTAGCGGGTGCGGTGGCGCGCCTGGTCGTGGCTGGACAGCACCCACGCCGGCGCCGCGTCCGGGCCGTACGCCGACTCCGCCGCCGCGATGCGCGCGCGCCACGCCTCGGCGGACCACGGCGACTCCATCAGGGAGAAGTCGAACGCCCGGTGCAGCTGCGACGAGTCCACATAGGACGGCACCAGGGACTGGTCGGCCAGCGGCACCTCGCCCACGATGAACCGGTCGCCGGGAACCGCGTCGAGCACCGCACGGATCTCGCGGAGCAGGCCGTGCGTGCGCGGGTCGCGGTAGCCGCCGACGAGCTCGTCGCGGTTGTCCGGGTCCCGGATCTCGACGTCGCGCAGCGCCGGGTCGCGGCCGATCAGGCTGACCACGTCCGCGCGGAACCCGTCCACGCCGCGGTCGAGCCAGAACCGCAGCCCGTCGAGCATCGCCGCCCGCACGCCCGGGCTGTTCCAGTTCAGATCGGGCTGGGCCGGGGTGAACAGGTGCAGGTAGTACTGGCCGCGCACCGGGTCGTACGTCCACGCCGGGCCGCCGAACGCGCTGCGCCAGTTGTTCGCCGGCTCGTCGGCCCACCAGTACCAGTCGCCGTGCGGGCCGGCCGGGTCCCGGCGGGAGGAGGCGAACCACGGATGCGCGTCGCTCGTGTGGTTCGGCACCCAGTCGAGCAGCACCCGCAGCCCGCGCCCGTGCGCGGCGGCGAGCAGGCGGTCCAGCGCCGGCAGCCCGCCGAAGCTCGCGTCCACGTCGAGGTGGTCGGCGACGTCGTAGCCGCCGTCCACGCCCGGGCTCGGGTGCACGGGCGAGAGCCAGATCGCGTCGACACCCAGCCACGCCAGGTGATCGAGCCGCGCGGTCACGCCGTCCAGGTCGCCCACGCCGGACCCGGTCGTGTCCAGGAAGGACCGCGGATAGATCTGGTACACGACGGCCCCGCGCCACCACGGTCCACTTGACACGCACCAAGTAAAGCGGTTTAGTGCACGCAAGTAAACCGGTTTATCACCAACCGGGAGGTCCACCGGTGTCCCCTCGCCGCCCCACCATCGCCGACGTGGCACGCCACGTCGGGGTGTCCAAGGGGGCGGTGTCCTTCGCGCTCAACGGCCGCGCCGGGGTCAGCGAACAGACCCGCCGGCGCATCCTCGACGCCGCCGACGAGCTGGGCTGGTCGCCCAACCGCCAGGCCCGCGCGCTGTCCACGTCCCGGGCGTCCGCGCTCGGCCTGATCCTGGCGCGCGACCCGGAGCTGGTCGGCGCCGACCCGTTCTTCCCGACGTTCATGGCCGGCGTGGAGAAGGTGCTCGCCGAGCACGACCAGGCCCTGGTCCTGCAGGTCGTCACCAGCCCCGCGGCCGAGGAGGCCGGCTACCGGCGCCTGGCCCGCGACCGCCGGGTCGACGGCGTGTTCCTCGTCGACCTGCGCCAGGCCGACCCGCGGATCGCGCTGCTCGCGGAGATCGGGCTGCCCGCGGTCACCCTGAACCGCCCGGACGTGCCCTCGCCGTTCCCGGCGGTGGAGCTCGACGACCGGCCCGGCATCGCCGCCGCGGTCCGCCACCTGGCCGGGCTCGGCCACACCGCGATCGCGCACGTCGCCGGCCCCGAGCCCTACCTGCACGCGCTCGCCCGCCGGCAGGCGTTCGCCGACGCGATGGCCGCCGCCGGCCTGCCGCCGGGCCGGGTCGAGCCGGGCGACTTCACCGCGGCCGGCGGCCGGGCGGCGACCCACCGGCTGCTCACCCGGAAGGACCGCCCGACGGCGATCGTCTACGCCAACGACGTGATGGCGCTGTCGGCCATCGCGGTGGCCGCCGAGCTGGGCGTCCGGATCCCGGACGACGTGTCGATCACCGGCTACGACGACACCGACCTCGCGGGCTACGTGCACCCGGCGCTGACCACGGTGCGCGCGGACGCCCGCGGCTGGGGGGAGGTGGCGGCGCGCACGCTGCTCGCGCTCATCGCGCGGCAGGAGGGGGACGACCGCGCCGCCGACACCGCACTGCCACCCGCCGAGTTGATCCTGCGCAGATCGACCGCGGCGCCCTGACCCCACCCCCAACCAGTTCGGAGACGCAATGAAGCGCACCCTGACCGCCCTGCTGGCCGCCATCCCCCTCACCCTCGCCGTCGCGTGCAATGTGGACAGTGGCGGGGGTGGTGGCGACGCCGCCGAGTCCGCGGGCAAGAAAGGCCCGATCACCATCTGGTACTCCAACAACGCCGAAGAGGTGGCGTGGGGCAAGGAGATGGTGGCCAAGTGGAACGGCGCGCACCCCGACGAGAAGGTCACCGCGCAGGAGATCCCCGCCGGCAAGACCGCCGAGGAGGCGATCGGCGCCGCGATCACCGCGGGCACCGCGCCGTGCCTGGTGCTCAACACCGCGCCCGCGGCCGTGCCGCAGTTCCAGAAGCAAGGTGGGCTGGTGCCGCTCGACGACTTCCCGGACGGCAAGCAGTACATCGAGGACCGCACCGGCGACACCGCCGAGCAGTACCGCTCCCCCGACGGCAAGTACTACCAGCTGCCGTGGAAGTCGAACCCGGTGGTGATCTTCTACAACAAGAAGGCGTTCGCCAAGGCCGGGATCGACGCGGAGAACCCACCCCTGTCCACCTACGACGAGTTCCTGGACACCGCACGCAAGGTGGTCAAGGGCGGCGGCGCGAAGTACGCGATCCTGCCCTCGCCGTCGAGCGAGTTCTTCCAGTCCTGGTTCGACTTCTACCCGCTCTTCGCCGCCGAGACCGACGGCAAGCAGCTCGTCGAGGACGGCAAGGCGACCTTCGCCGGTGACGAGGGCAAGCGGGTGACCGCGTTCTGGCAGACCATCTACGCCGAAGGCCTGGCCGGCAAGGAGAAGTACAACGGCGACGCGTTCGCCGACGGCAAGGCGGCCATGGCGATCGTCGGCCCGTGGGCCATCCCGGTGTACAAGGACAAGGTCGAGTGGGGCTCGGTGCCGGTGCCCACGTCGCAGGGCAAGCCGGTCGAGGAGATCCACACGTTCAGCGACGCCAAGAACATCGCGATGTACTCCGCGTGCGAGAACCGCGGCACCGCGTGGGAGCTGCTGAAGTTCGCCACCAGCAAGGAGCAGGACGGCGCGTTCCTGGCGGCCACCGGCCAGATGCCGCTCCGCACGGACCTGCAGGGCGCCTACCCGGACTACTTCAAGGACAACCCGGCCTACGCCACGTTCGCCGACCTGACCGCGCGCACGGTCGAGGTGCCCAACGTGCCGAACTCGATCGCCATCTGGCAGACCGTGCGCGACGCGTACAGCAACTCGGTGATCTTCGGCAAGGCCGACCCGGCGCAGGCGATGCAGGACGCGGCCACCAAGGTCGACCAGCTCGCCGGCGAGTCCTGATAGGACACACATGACCAGCACCCGTCCCCGGCGGCGGCCGAGCCTGCTCGGCCGCCAGCCGATCGGCATCGCGTTCGTGACGCCCTATGCGGTGTTCCTGGCGGCGATCTTCGCCTACCCGCTGGGCATCGCGGTCTACATGTCCTTCTACGACTGGTTCTTCGCCGCGCCGGGCGCGGCGGTGGACCGGCCGTTCGTGGGGCTCGCGAACTACGCGGCCGTGTTCAGCGACCCGGCCGTGCTCCGTTCGTTCGGCAACATCGCGATCTTCCTGGTGATCAACGTGCCGCTGACGGTCGGGCTGTCGCTGGTGCTGGCCTCGGCGCTCAACGCGGCCATCCCGTTCCGGACGTTCTTCCGGGTCAGCTTCTACGTCCCGTACGTGACCGCGAGCGTCGCGGTGGTCGGCGTGTGGTTCTTCCTGTTCAGCTCCGACGGCCTGGTCAACTCGCTGCTCGGGCCGGCCGCACCCGACCCGTCCTGGCTCGTCAACAGCACGCTGGCGATGCCGGTGATCGCGGTGTTCGTGACGTGGAAGCAGCTCGGCTTCTTCATCCTGCTCTACCTCGCCGCGCTGCAGAACGTGCCCAAGGAGCTGTACGAGTCGGCGGCGGTGGACGGCGCGTCGCGGTGGCGCTCGTTCCTGACGGTGACCGTCCCGGGCGTGCGGCCGGCGACCACGCTGGTCGTGCTGCTGGCCACGATCACCGGCGCGAACCTGTTCACCGAGCCGTACCTGCTCACCAACGGCGGCGGGCCGAACGGCGCGTCCGCCTCACCGGTGCTGGTGATGTACCAGCGCGGCATCGAGCAGGGCCAGGCCGGGCTCGCCGCGGCCATCGGCATCGTGCTGGTGATCGGGGTGCTGATCATCTCGCTGGTCAACCGCTGGCTGCTGGAGCGTGACTGAATTGACCCGCAAGGTCCATCCACTCCGGATCCTCGCGCTCGCGTTGGGCGCGCTGATGTTCCTGTTCCCCTTCTACTACATGCTGGTCGGCAGCCTGCAGACCGAGCCGGACACCTCGCCCGCGGGCGCGCTGCCCAACCCGGGCAACCTCACCTTCGACAACTACGCCGACATCGACGGCCGGCTCGACCTCGGCACCACGCTGCTCAACTCCGGGATCTTCACCGGCGGCGTGCTGCTCGGCACGGTCGTGTTCGGCGTGCTGGCCGGCTACGCGCTGGCGCGACTGCACTTCCGCGGCCGCTCGCTGGTGTTCAACCTCATGCTGCTGGTGCAGGTGATCCCGTTCCAGCTGCTGACCATCCCGCTGTACGTGCTCATCGTGCGCACCTACGGGCTCGGCGACTCCTACCTCGGGATGATCCTGCCGTTCGCGATCAACTCGACCGCCGTGTTCGTGTTCCGCCAGTACTTCCTGCAGCTGCCCCGGGAGCTGTTCGAGGCGGCCCAGGTGGACGGCGCGAGCGAGCTCGCGATCCTGTTCCGGATCGCGCTGCCGCTGGTGAAACCCGCGCTCCTGACCGCGGTACTGCTGACGTTCATCGGCCCGTGGAACGAGTTCCTCTGGCCGTTCCTGATCACCAAGCAGGCGGACATGCAGCCGCTGGCCGTGGCGCTCGCCAACTACATGAGCAACGTCGCGGCCCGCGCGGCCAACCCGTTCGGCGCGCTGCTGGCGGGCGCGTGCGTGCTGGCGGCGCCGGTGATCGTGCTGTTCGTGGTCTTCCAGCGCCGCTTCGTGGCCACCAACCTCGGATCCAGTGTGAAGGGCTGATCACTTGACTCCTCCGTACACCCTGACCCGCGTCGGTGTGCTGATGACCCCGGACCCGGGCAACGACCTCGAGGCCGAGGGCGTGCTGAACCCGGCGAGCGGGTTCGGGCCGGACGGCAAGCTGTACCTGCTCCCCCGGCTCGTGGCCGCGGGCAACGTCTCCCGCGTCGGGCTGGCCGAGGTCGAGCTCGCCGGCGGGGTGCCGGCCGGGGTGTCCCGGCGCGGCGTCGTGCTCGCGCCCGACGAGGGCTGGGAGCGGGGCAAGAACAACGCCGGCGTGGAGGACCCGCGGGTCACCTGGATCCCCCGCCTCGGCGTGCACGTGATGACGTACGTGGCCTACGGACCGCTCGGGCCGAAGCTGGCGCTCGCGGTGTCCGGCGACCTCACCACCTGGCGGCGGCTCGGCCCGATCCACTTCCGCTACCAGGAGGGCCTGGACACCGACCTGAACCTGTTCCCCAACAAGGACGCGGTGTTCTTCCCCGAGCCGGTGCCCGGGCCGGACGGCGAGCCCGCGTACGCGATGTTGCACCGGCCGATGTGGGACCTCGGCTGGTTCCGCGAGGGCGAGGGCGTGCACCTGCCGGCCGGCGTCACCGACGAGCGGCCCGGCATCTGGGTGTCCTACGTACCCGCCGCCGACGTCGAGCGCGACCTCGACACGCTCGTCCTGCAGGGTGGGCACCGGCTCGTCGCCCTGTCCGAGTACGACTTCGAGGCGCTGAAGATCGGCGCCGGGCCGGCTCCGATCCGTGTCGAGGAGGGCTGGCTGCTGCTGCATCACGGCGTCACCGGGGCGATCGACGACCCGTGGGAGCCGCAGCAGCAACGGGTGTCCTACGCCGCCGGGGCGATGATCCTCGACCCGGCCGACGTGAGCCGGGTGCTGGACCGCTCCAGCGAGCCGATGCTCACCGCCGAGACCGACGACGAGAAGGCCGGCACGGTGCCCAACGTCGTGTTCCCCACCGCCATCGAGGAGATCGACGGCGTCCGCTACGTGTTCTACGGCATGGCCGACACCAAGATCGGTGTCGCCCGGCTGGACCGGGTTTCCTGAGGAGCCTCCCATGCGACTGCGTGCCCTCACCATCTCCGTCCTCATCGGACTGTCCGCGGTGGTCCCCGCCGCGGCGGCGAACGCCGCGCCGGCGCCGCTGACCAACCTCGCCCACCTGGACTTCCTCGGCGACACCACGACCCCGCCGGCACAGGAGGGCCACACGACCTACCGGCTGTCCGCCGAGCCCTCGGTCGGGGTGCTGTGGACCTACGCGGACCGCCGCGACGACGGCCACTACGACCGGATCGGCGGCGGCGCCTACGACCCGGAGACGAACACCTACGCCCAGGGCGCCTTCAACGCCGACGACCTCGCCCGCGCCGCGGTCGTCTACCTGCGGCACTGGCGCCAGACCCGCGACGGCGCCAGCCGCGCGCACGCCTACGGGCTGCTGCGCGGGCTGACCTACCTGCAGACCACCGCCGGTCCGGGCGCCGGGAACGTCGTGCTGTGGATGCAGCCGGACGGCACGCTCAACCCGAGCGCCGAACCGGTCGAGCTGCCCGACCCGTCGGACTCGGGTCCGTCCTACTGGCTGGCGCGCAGCGTGTGGGCGCTCGGCGAGGGCTACGCGGCGTTCCGCGGCACCGACTTCGGGGACTTCCTCCGCACGCGGCTGGACCTCGCGATCGCGGCGCTCGACCGGCAGGTGCTGGCGAAGTACGGGACCTGGCAGACCGTCGACGGCGTGCGCGTGCCCGCGTGGCTGGTCGTGGACGGCGCGGACGCGTCGGCGGAGGCGGTGCTGGGCCTGTCCGCGTACGTCTCGGCGGGCGGCGGCCGGGCGGCGCGGACCGCGCTCGCCCGCCTCGCGGAGGGCATCGCGGCCATGTCCGGCGGCCCGGCGGCCGGTTCGTGGCCGAACGGCGCGATCCTGCCGTGGGCACTGTCGCGTTCGGACTGGCACGGCTGGGCGTCGCAGATGCCGGCCGCGCTGGCCCGCGCGTCGGCGGCACTGCACCGCGCGGACCTGGGCCGGCCGGCGGTCGTGGACGCGGCCACGTTCACCCCGTACCTGCTGACCGCGGGCGGCCCGGACAACGGCTGGCTGCCCGCGCCCATCGACCGCACGCAGATCGCGTACGGCGTCGACTCGCGGGTGCAGTCCCTGCTCGCGACCGCCGACCTCACCGGCAGCGCCGGGCTGCGCGAGCTGGCCGGGGTCACCGCCGGCTGGTTCTTCGGCGCCAACGCGGCGGGCGTGGCGACCTACGACCCGGCGACCGGCCGGACCGCGGACGGCGTGAGCGGCGACGGCGTGGTGAACCGCAACGCCGGCGCGGAGTCCACGATCCACGGGTTGCTGACCATGCTGGCCCTGGACGCGTCGCCGCCGCTGGCGCGGGCGGCGCGCGCCGCGTCCGGGACCAGCCACCGCGAGGCGCCCACGCTCGTCGAGGGCGAGTCGGCCACCGGTGGCGAAGTGGTCACGCCGGCCTCGGCGTGGACCGGGGAGTCCCAGTGGAGCGGCGGGAAGTACGTGCGGCTCGGCACGGGCGACCGTGCCGAGTGGACGGTGCCGGCGGCCGGCCAGCCGCGGCTCGTCGCACCCGTGGCCGACCTCGTGCCCGGCTACGGCCGCACGGCGTGGACGTCCGGGAGCACGCGACTCGGCACCGTGGACCACGACGGCCGCCCGCAGGGTGCGTCACCGGCGCCGGGCGCGCTGCTCCCCGTCACCCTGCCCACCCTCCTGCCGGCCGCCGCCACGACCCTCACCGCGGCGGCCACCGGCGAGTCCACTGTGGACGCCGTGCTGCTGCGGCCGGAGGTGACGCAGGTGGTGTACGGGCACGCGGCCGTGCTGCAGAGCGCGGCGACCGGCCCGCGCACCCGGCCGGTGACCCTGCCCGCCGCGGCCCGCGTGACGATCCTCGGCTACGACGGCCGCGGCCGGCTCGTGGACCACGACACGGCCTCGGGCGCGACGGTCCGCGCGCGGGTCGCCGCGGGCGGATTCACGATCCTGCGGTGGTGAGGGTCAGCCGACCCGGAGCCGGACCTGGAGCGGCAGGTGGTCGGACGGGAACTGGCCCTTGCGGGCGAAGGTGTTCAGCCCCGCCGCGTCCACGGTCACCTCGCCGCGGGTCAGCACCCAGTCGATCCGCCTGCCGCCGACCCGCAGCGGGTCGTAGTGGTGCCACGAGCCGTACGCCGGGGTCAGCCGCGCCTTCGCCGCGAGCCAGGCGTCGGTGAGCCCGGTGCCGGTGGTGAGCACGTCGTAGGGCACGGAGTGCTCGGCGGCGTCGTTGAAGTCGCCGGTGACGATGACGGGCAGGTCCGCCGGGAAGGCGCGGATGCGGTCGCGGATCAGCTCCGCGGCCCGCTCCCGCGAGTAGGCCGACTCGTCGTCGAGGTGGGTGTTGACGGCGACGAACTCGTGGCCGGTGCGCTTGTCGCGGAAGCGCACCCACGTGACCATCCGGACGGAGTCGTTGCCCCAGGTGTCCGAGGCGACCACCTCCGGCGTGTCGGACAGCCAGAAGTGCTGGTGCGCCAAGGGTTCCAGGCGCCGGGTGTCGAAGAAGACCGCCATGTACTCCCCGCTGCTGCCACCGAGCCGGCCCTCGCCGATCCAGTCGTAGTGGTCCGGCAGGTCGTCGTCGATGTCGCGCAGCTGGCCGTCGAGCCCCTCCTGCGTACCGATCAGCGTCGGGAGCTCGTGGCGGAGCAGGTCGGCCATCACCGGCCGGCGCTGCGCCCACGAGTGCGGTCGCGCCTCGGAGGCGAACCGCAGGTTGAACGACATGACGTGCAGCTCGTCACCCCGTGCCGGGCCCAGCAGCGGCAGCTTGTCCCGCAGCGCGTTCTGCGCGGGAAGCGTCGCCTGCGCGGGAAGCGTCCGCGTCGCCTGTGCGGGAAGGGTGAGCGGCAGGCCGACAACCAGCACCAGCACGCAGACCAGGCCGAGCAGTCGCTGTGGCCGGCGCGCCATGTGGGTCTCCGATCACTCGGCTGCCACCCATTGTAGGAAGCACCGGGCTAGGTTACGGCCGTGATCGAGACCGACCTCGCGCTCGCCGACGGCCGCGTGCTGCACGCCTACGACACCGGACCGGGCGGGGACCTCGCGGTGTTCTGGCAGCACGGCACGCCGAACACCGGCTCGCCACCCGAGCCGCTGTTCGACCTCTCGCAGCGGCTCGGCATCCGCTGGGTCTCCCACGACCGGCCGGGTTACGGCGGCTCGACCCCGCTGCCCGGCCGGACCGTCGGCTCGGCGGCCGCCGACGTCGCGGCGGTCGCCGACGCGCTGGAGATCGAGCGGTTCGCGGTGTTCGGCCACTCGGGCGGCGGGTCGCACGCGCTCGCGTGCGGTGCGCTGCTGCCCGGCCGGGTGCGCGCCGTGGTGAGCGCCGCGGGCATCGCGCCCTACGGCGCGGCGGGGCTCGACTGGTTCGCCGGCATGTCCGGCGCGAGCACCGGCTCGCTACGCGCCGCCGCCGCGGGCCGGGCGGCGAAGGAGGCCTACGAGGCCCGCGACGACAAGCCGGAGATGGAGTTCGCCGACGCGGACCTCGCCGCGTTCGACGGCGCGTGGGGCTGGTTCGGCTCGGTCGTGCGCCCGGCGATCGCGGCGGGACCGGGCCCGCTGATCGACGACGACCTGGCCTACGTGAACCCGTGGGGCGCCGACCCGGCGACGATCACCGCGCCGGTCCTGCTGCTGCACGGCGGCCTCGACCGGACCATCCCCGCCACGCACGGGGAATGGCTGGCCGCGCGCTGCCCGACGGCGCGGCTGCGGCTCGCCCCGGACGAGGGCCACATCTCCGTGCTGAGCGACACGCCGGCCGCCCTGGAATGGCTCCGGCGCGCCGCCTGACCGCGCTCAGGTGTTGAGCAGCCGGTCGAAGAACGAGCGGTAGCTGCGCAGCGCCACGCGCAGCTCCTCGGTCTGGCCGGTGCCGCCGCCGCGCCACTGGTCCTCGAGCTCCCGCTGATGCGCGGCGAAGACCTCGGTCAGCGCCTGCAGCACCTCGTCGACGAGCTGGTCCGCGCCCTGCACGGCGCGCGCCGGGTCGTCCACGAAGTCGGCCTGCAGCTCACGCCAGCGCAGGCGGAAGCGCTCGACCTCGTCGTCGCCGAACAGGACGGCGCCGGTGTCCTCGCCGGCCCGGTCCGATCCGGACGCCACCGGGGCGCCCACCGGGGTGTCGGACACCGGCGCCGTGTCCTGGGGGACGGCGTCCGGCTCGCCGTACCCGCCGGCCACGGGCACCGGCGAGTCTGCCGCGGGCACCGGCTCGGGGTCCACATAGGACTCCGGGATGCCGGGCTCCGGGTCGGCCGGGGGCGTGCCGGCCGGCCGGGGGGCCTCGGCCGACCTTGGGCCGCCCAGTGGCTCGACGGGCCCGGCCTGCGGCGGTACCGCTTGCCGTGGCTGGTTCTCCGGCTCGTCGCCGAGCGAGGGAATCGGGTCGGTCCGCGGCTGGTCGTACCCGCTGGACGTGGTGTCTTCGCGCATGTCGGCTCTCCCGGTGACGGCGGTTCGGTGGTGGTCAGCTGGTGGTGTGCCGCGGTTGTTCGGCCGCGGCCTGACCGTTCCTGGTGTGTTCACTGTGGACGGTCTGGGGCGGGTCGGTGGTCACGGCAGGCGCACCGTCGGTGTGGTGCGGGCCGGCGGCCGGCTCGTCGTGACGGTGGCCGAGCAGCGCGTGGAACATCTCCCGGTAGTGGGTGAGCGCCTGCCGCAGCTCCTCGGTGGACACGCCGGCCTGCTCGTGCCGGGTCCGGATGTCGTGGCCGCTGCGGTAGTGGTCGAGCACGTGCGCGTGTTCCACCGACAGGTCGGCGCTCTGCTGCTCGAAGTTGTCCGTCGGGTAGCCGCGCTCGCGCATGACCATGACGACGAGCTGCTCGGCGGCGCCCACGGCCTCGCCGGGCTGGTCCACGAACTGCTCCTGCACGACGGTCCACTGCTCGTCGTAGCGGGCGCGGTCGGCATCGGAGATCGGGCGCAGGTCGTACTTCGCGTGCCGCTTCTCACGTTCGGCGAGGTCCCGCTCGGCGACCCGGCGGTCGTCGCTCTCCTGGATCCGGCGGTCGTACTCCGGCCCGAACCGTTCCCGCAGCCTGCGCCGGCGCGCCTGCTGTGTGACGAACCAGGCACCCGCGGCGAGCACGAGCACCACGACGACGACCAGGATGACAACTGCGCCTGTCGACATCACGTACCCCTTTCTCGAACGACTTTGGTGGAGCGCCGGGAGACGTGCCCGCCATCCGGGCGTGGAAACCACGAGAACCCACATTGCGACATTTGGGGGAACGGGAACCACGCAGGCCGGGCCTGCCCATGTTTACGGGGGTGCCTGCCCATGTTTGCCGCACACCATCGCGTCCAGCCGGGCGAACGGCGATGGTCGGGTCATGCGGATCGTGTTCTCCAGCCCGCCCTCGTACGGGCACATCTACCCCTTCCTGCCGCTCGCGCTCGCCTGTGCCGCCGCCGGGCACGACGTCACGGTGGCGACCGCCGAGCCGTTCCTGGGCCGGCTGCCGCTGCCTACCGTCCGCTCGATGCCGGCGGGGACGACGCTCAAGCAGCTGCGCGACCGGACGCTGCACAACCACCCGGGCCTGCAGACCTGGACCGTCGAGGGGATGTACCGGTTCGGCGGGTGGATGTTCGGCGAGACGCTGCCGCGGGTCGTGGCGCCGGTGCTGCTCGAGGAGTTCGCGCGGGCCAAGCCGGACCTCGTGGTGTACGAGTGCTGCGACATCGGCGCCGCGATCGCCGCCGACGTGCTCGGCATCCGCGCGGTCGCCTACGGCATCGGCGCGGCGACCGACTTCTTCCGCGGCTGGCACCGCCTCGCGGCGCAGGACCAGCGCGACCGGTGGCCAGACGGCGAGCCCGGCGACCTCGCGGCGTACCCGGGCGGCTACCTCGACCCGGTGCCGGCGTCGCTGTACGGCGAGCTTCCCGCGCCGCCCAATCGGATGGCGGTGCGCGCGGCGGCGTGGTCCGAGCAGGCCGACCTGCCGGCCGTGCTCACCGGGACGCCCCGGCGGCCGCGGGCGTACCTCACGCTCGGCACGATGTCGTTCGGCGCGGTCGACGTGCTGCGCCGGGCCATCCTGGAGACGGCGGCGCACGACGTGGACGTGGTGGTCGCGGCCGGCCCCGACGGCGACCCGTCACTGCTGGGCCGGCTGCCGACGAACGTCCACGTGGCACGGTTCCTGCCGCAGCCCGAGGTGCTCGCGAGGGTGGACCTGATCGTGCACCACGGCGGCGCGGGCACGATGCTCGGCGCGCTGGAGCACGGGGTGCCGCAGCTGGTCCTGCCCCAGGGAGCGGACCAGCCGTTCAACGCCGAGCTCGTGGCGCGGGCCGGTGCCGGGCGGCGGCTGCCCAACGAGGCGCAGACCCCCGGCGCGATCGAAGCCGCGGTCGGGGCGCTGCTCGCCGACGGCCCGGAGCGCGCGGTGGCCGGGCGGATCGCCGCGGAGATGGCGGCGCTGCCCGGCCCCGCGGAGGTCGCCGCCGGGCTGGGCTGACCAGCGGGAACAGCGCCGCTCAGCCCGGCAGCGCCAGCAGGTCCTCGTGGTCGATCGTGACGTGCAGCTCGCCCTCGGTGCACTGCGAGAGGCGGCGCCGCAGGTACTCCATCGCCTGCCGGGTCAGCCCGGGATCCTGCTCGCATGCCGCGGACACCCAGCCCTGCAGCCACTGCGCGATCAGCGCGGTCTGACCGGGGCCGAGCCGCCAGGGGCTGGGCCGGCGGTGCACGACGGCACCCAGCCCCTCGAACGCCCGGGTCGCGGCGTGGGCGGAGTCGGGGCCGAGCAGGCGGCGGCCGTCGACGGTCCGCCGCTGATGGGCGTTGAACGCGGCCCGCAGCGCGTCGTCGAGCGAATCGACCGGATCGAGCGCCACCTCGCCCACGACCGACAACGCGAGCAGCGCCGGGACCCTCGCCCGCGTACACGCGGCGGCGAGCCCGACGACCTCCTCGGCGGTCAGCAGGTCCAGCAGCGCGGATCCGGTGACGAGCGACGTGCCGACCAGGTCCGCGCTGCCCAGCAGGGTCAGGTCGCGCTCGTCGATGACCACGGTGGCCGGGGCGGGCAGGCTCGCGGCCGCGCGCGCGAGGAGGGCGGGGTCGCGGTCGGTGAGGATCCAGTGCTGGGGAGCGGGCAGCCGGCCGGTCAGCCACCGGCCCATGGAACCGGTGCCGCAGCCGAGGTCGCGGATCACGAGCTCGCCCTGGGGCAGGTAGGCCCGCAACGGCTCCAGCAGCTCGGCGGACCGTGCGGCGGCGTCCGCGTTCTCACGCAGCGCTAACCACTCCGGTGCGAACTGGGTGCTGGTCACCGACACGCGGCCTCCCTCGACTCGATCATTCGACTGCCTCACCCAGTAACACGCGGTCCGGGCCGCGAAAGTTCACCGAACCAGCACTTCAGGGGCGATCCGCGCTGTTCAGCCTGGGCAATGTGGCCCCTGATAGAACCATCCGGAGGCAGCGGACGTATTCACGACAGCATCCCAGACCGATGGAGGAAGAAGCGTGGCCGTGTTGACAGCATCTCCGGTGCGAGCCCTGATCGCCGGAGCAGCCGCGCAGCTGGCGCTGTTCGCCGCGCTGGCCATGGTGACCGGTCTCGGTCCCTCCGGCTGGCTGACCGGTCTCGCCTACCTCGTGATCGGCTGCGCGGCGATCACCACGGGGCTGCGCCGCTACGGCGTCACGTCGTTCGGTCCGGCCGACGTGGTCACGCTCACCCGGGCGATCCTCATCGGCGGGGTCACGGCCCTCATCGCCGACATCCCCGAGCCGGTCCCGGTCACGACGATGGTCGTGCTGGCCGCGGTCGCGCTGTCGCTGGACGCGGTCGACGGCCAGGTCGCGCGGCGCACCGGCACGGTCTCACCGTTCGGCGCGCGGTTCGACATGGAGACCGACGCGTTCCTCATCCTGGTGCTGAGCGCGTACCTCGCCACCGAGTTCGGCGCGTGGGTGCTGGCGATCGGCATCATGCGGTACGCGTTCGTCGTGGCCGGCCGGCTGCTGCGCTGGATGCGCGCGGACCTGCCGCACAGCGTGGTCCGCAAGACGATCGCCGCCACGCAGGGCATCATCCTCGCGGTCGCCGCCTCCGGCCTGCTGCCCGAGACCGGCACCGTGCTCGTCCTCGGCCTCGCGCTCGCCGCGCTGGTGTGGTCGTTCGGCTTCGACGTCGTGTGGCTGTACCGCAACCGCGCCGCCGCGCCCGAGGAGACCCCCGAGACCACAACGGACGCTCCGGTCCGCTCGACCCGCCGCCGCGTGCTGGCCGGCGTGGGCACCGGGCTCGCCGTCGTGCTCGTCCTGTTCGCGCTGACCGCGCCCAACCGCCTCAGCCACTTCACCCCGGCCGCGTTCGCCCGGATCCCGATCGAGGCGCTCATCATCGTCGCGCTCGCGCTCGTGCTGCCGACCGTCGTGCGGCGCGTGGCCGGGATCGTCGTCGGCCTCGCGCTGGGCCTGCTGCTGATCGTCAAGCTCACCGACATCGGCTTCAACGAGGTGCTGGCCCGGCCGTTCGACCTGGTGTTCGACTGGAGCTTCCTCGGCCCGGGCGTCGACTACCTCGGCGACTCGATCGGCGAGTTCGGCGCGACCCTCGCGGTGATCGGCGTGTGCCTGCTCATCGTCGGCCTGCTGGTGCTCATGACCGTCGCGGTGCTGCGGCTGAGCCGTCTGCTGGTGTCGCGGCGCCCGACGGTGACCCGCAACGTCGCGGTGCTCGGCGTGGCGTGGCTCGTGTGCGCGGTGCTGGGGGTGCAGTTCACCCAGGGCACGCCGGTCGCCTCGCGGGCCGCGTCGGACACCGTGTTCGACGAGGTGAAGCGGGTGCACGCCGGGCTGCTCGACCCGGAGCAGTTCGCCAAGCAGGCGTCGGTCGACCCGTTCCGCTACACCCCCGGCGACCAGCTGCTGACCGGCCTGCGCGGCAAGGACGTCCTGCTCAACTTCATCGAGAGCTACGGCCGCGTCGCGATCGAGGACCCGCTGATCGCGCCGGGCGTCGACGCGAAGCTGGACGCCGGCACCGCGAAGCTCAAGGCGGCCGGGTACCAGTCCCGCAGCGGCTTCCTGGCCTCGTCCACGTTCGGCGGCGGCAGCTGGCTCGCGCACGCCTCGATGCAGTCCGGCCTGTGGATCAACAACCAGCAGCGGTACGACGCCCTGACCGCCGGCAACCGGATGTCGCTCACCAAGGCGTTCAAGCGCGCGGGCTGGGACACGTTCGGTGCCTCGCCGCAGATCAACCGGGACTGGCCCGAAGGCGAGTACTTCGGCTACGACAACATGTACACCTGGAACAACCTGAAGTACAAAGGCCCGACGTTCGCGTACTCCAAGATGCCCGACCAGTACCTGCTGCAACACCTGCAGGACGCCGAGCGCGCGAAGCCGAACCGCAAGCCGGTGATGGGCGAGATCGACCTGACCTCCAGCCACACGCCGTGGGCGCCGCTGCCGACGATGATCGACTGGAAGGACGTCGGGGACGGCACGGTCTACGGCCCGCAGCACGAGCACGGCACGCGGGGCAAGGACATCTGGCCCGACGTCACCAAGGTCAAGAAGGCCTTCGGCCAGTCGATCGAGTACGTCATCGACGCGCTCGTGTCGTACGTGCAGACCTACGGGGACAAGAACCTCGTGCTGATCTTCCTCGGCGACCACCAGCCCGCGCCGATCGTGAGCGGCGAGGACGCCACCCACGACGTGCCGATCACCATCATCGCCAAGGACCCGGCCGTGATCCAGCGGATCACGAAGTGGGGCTGGCAGGAGGGGCTCAACCCCGCGCCGAACGCTCCCGTGTGGAAGATGAGCAAGTTCCGCGACCGCTTCCTGACCGCGTTCGGGCCGGGCAAGTCCGGCCAGCCACTCGCCGCCCGCGGTGACGCCCGCCGCCCACGGTGACGCCTGCCGCTCCGCGGTGACGCCCGCCGCCCCGCGGTGATCGGTCGGGTACGCCCCGTCGATCCCCCTGGCCGCCGGCGCGCCGGGTTCCTACCGTTGGTCGGGTGCGCATCCTGGTGACGTCGACGTCCGGTGCCGGGCACTACGGCCCGCTCGCGCCGTTCGTCCGGTCCTTCCGGCGCTGCGGCCACGAGGTGCTGGTCGCCGGCCCGGCCTCGCTCGGCCCATCCGTCCGGGACGCCGGGTTCTGGCCCGTGGCCGATCCGCCGGCGCAGGAGATGGCGGCGGTGTACGCGCGGCTGCCGGGCCTGTCGCACGACGAGGCCAACCGGGTGGTCATCGGCGACGTGTTCGCCCGGCTCGACGCCACCGCCGCGCTACCCCGCCTGCGGGAGGCGGTCGCGACGTGGCGGCCGGATGTCGTCGTGCACGAGTCGGCGGAGTTCGCGGGCCCGATCGCGGCCGAGCTGAGCGGCGTGCCGTCCGCCCGGGTCGGGATCGGCCTCGAGGCCATGGAGCGGCTCATGTGGGAGGTGGCGGAGCCCTCGCTGCCGGGTTTCTACGACGTGGCGGCGGAGCCGTTCCTGACGTTGTTCCCCGCCTCGCTCGAGGACCCGTCGGTGACCGGCTTCGCCCGTACCGCCCGGTTCCGCGACCCGTCGTGGGCACCGTCCAGGGCGGACGGTCCGCTGGTGTACGTGACGTTCGGCAGCGTCGCCGGCGGCCTGCCGATGGCTGCCGGGGTCTACGCGGCCGCGCTGGCGGCGGTGGCCGACCTGGACATGCCGGTGCTGCTGTCGGTGGGGCGCGACGCGGACCCGGCGTCGTTCGGCCCGGTGCCGGCGCACGTACGGATCGAGCAGTGGGTGGACCAGCCGGCGGTGCTGGCGTCAGCGTCGGCGGTCGTGTGCCACGGCGGCGGCGGATCGACGCTCGGTGCGCTGGCGGCCGGGGTGCCGCTGGTGGTGGTCCCGCTGTTCGCGGAGGACCAGTACATCAACGCACGCCGGATCGCCGCGGTGGGCGCCGGCGTGGTCGCGGCGCCCGATGGCATCCGCCCGGCCCTGGACACGGTCCTGACCGAGCCGGCGTACCGCGTCACCGCCGCCGGTCTCGCGGCCGAGCTCGCCACCCAGCCGTCGACCGACACCGCCGCCGCGGCACTGGCCGGCTACTGGTCCGGAGTGGACAGATAGGTCCGGTCGTGCTCCCGCTGGAGCGGGATGGCCGCGGGCTCGGCCTCCCCCGGCAGCGGCTGCAGCAGCGGACCGGCACCGTCCAGCACCTCGCGCGCGGCCGACACCTGACCGGCGATGCGCTCGTGGAGCTCCCGTAGCCGCCCGATCTCGTGCCGGGCGTCGGTGACCCGCCGCTCGGCCTCCTCGGTGGCGTCCCGCACGAGCCGCCCGGCCTCCTCGGTGGCGTCCCGCACCAGCCGCTCGGCCTTCGCGGTCGCGTCGCGGAGCCGGTGGTCGCTGCGCTCGGCCGCCTCGGTGGTCACGCAGTCGGCCGCCGCCTTCGCCTCGCGGCGCTGCCGGTCACTCTGCTCGGTCGCCGCGGCCAGCAGCCGGTCGGCCTCCACCTGCGCTTCGCGGCGTTGGCGGTCGCTCTGCTCGCTCGCCTCGGCCACCAGGTGGTTGGCTTCCGACTGCGCTTCGCGGCGTTGCCGGTCGACGTGCTCGGTCACCTCGGCCATCAGGCGGTCGGCTTCCGACTGCTGGCGGTCGCTCTGCTCGGTTGCCTCGGACATCAGCCGGTCGGCCTCCGACTGCGCCTCGCGGCGCTGGCGGTCGACGTGCTCGGTCACCTCGGTCATCAGGCGGTCGGCTTCCGACTTCGCGTCCCGATGCTGCCGGTCACGGTGCTCGGTTGCCTCGGCCACCAGGCGATTGGCTTCCGCCTGCGCATCGCGCAGGTGGCGGTCACTCTGTTCCGTCGCCTCGGACATCAGCCGGTCGGCCTCCGCCTTCGCCTCGCGGCGCTGCCGGGCGCTGTCCTCGGTCGCCTCGGCCACCAGCCGGTCGGCCGCCACCTGCGCGTCGCGCAGTTGGCGGTCGCTCTGTTCCGTCGCCCGGGCGATCAGGCGGTCGGCCTCGGCGGTGGCGTTGCGCAGGCCGCGCTCGCTCTTCCTGGTGGCCTCGGTCACCAGGCGGTCGTGCTCGGCCATGGCGGTCGTGACGCGGCGCTGGCTCTCGGCGGTGCCGGCGGTCAGGAGGTCCTCCGCCTCGGCGGTTGCCGAGAGGACGAGCTGCTCGGCGGCGGAGTCGGCGAACGTGATGACCCGCTCGGCCTCCTGCCGGGCCGCCACCACCCGCCGCTCGCCGTCCGCCATCGCGGCGCCGATGACCCGCCCGCCCATCGCGGCGCTCGCCGTGGTGAGCCGGCCCGCCGTGCTGGCGGCGCTGTCGATCCGGCGCCCGGCCTCGGCGATGGCGCCGTCCACCCACTGGCCGGCCTCGCTCGCGGCGGTGCGCAGCAGCGTCCCGCCCATCGCGGCGGAGGCCGTGACCAGCCGGCCCGCCACGTGGTCGGCCCGCGCGAGCTGGTGCCGCGCCTCGGTGGACGCCGCGGCGATCGCGCTGCCGCACACCCCGGCCGACGCACGCACCAGCCGGCCGGACGCCTCGTTCGCGGCCGACACCCGCTCCCGCGCCTCGTTCGTCGCCTCGTCCACGCGGCGCCGCGCCTCGACGGTCGCCGCATCGACCCGGTGGTTCGCCGCGGCGGTCGACGTGGTGACCAGCTCCGCACTCAGCGCGGACGACACGTTCAGCAACCGGCTGGACGTCTCGTCGGCCCGGGCCACCCGCCGGCGTGCCTCGGCGGTGGCCGCCGTGACCGCGGCCCGGCTCACCACACCCGAGGCGAACAACAACCGCCCCGACGCCTCATTGGCGACATCCACCCGGCGGCCGGCCTCAGCGGTCGCCGCGGCGACCACCTCGCCACCCAGCACAGCCGACGCACCCAGCAACCGACCAGACGCCTCACTCGCGACCGACATCCGCCGCCTGGCCTCGACGGTCGCCGCCGCGACCACCTCGCCACCCAACACAGCCGACGCACCCAACAACCGACCAGACGCCTCATTCGCAGCCGCCACCCGACGGCCGGCCTCGGCCGTCGCCGCCCGGACCCGGCGCTCCGCCTCCGCGGTCGCGGAGTTCAGCGTCACCGTGCTCACCTCGCCGGCGGCGGCCATCAGCCGGCCCGCCGACGCCTTGGCCGCGCTCACCAGCCCGCAGCTCACCCGGCCCGCCACCGAGACGAGCCGCTCCGCGGTGGCGTCCGCACGCTGGAGCCGGGCCGCCGACTCCGCCAGGGTCGACGTCACCACCTGGGCGCTCAGCGCCGCCGCCGACGCGACGAGGCGGCCCGCCGCCTCGTTCGCCGTGGCCCTGCGGTCGAGCTCGTACTCCCGCGCGGCGAGCTTCTGCTCCGCCACCTCCCGCATCGCCTTCGTGCGCCGGGCGGCCATCGCCACCTCGAAGTCCTGCTCCACCGTCTCGCGGCGGCGCCGCGCCCGGTGGTCCAGCTCCCGGCGCTGCCGCTCCGCCTCGGTGGTCATCACGGCCACCTCGACCCGCGTCTGCCGCAGGAGGGTCCCGTGCTCGTCCTCCATCTCGCGGCGGCGGGCGTCCAGCTCGGCGATCGACTTCTCGTACCGCACCCGCAGCCGCGTCGCCGCCTCCTCCGCGGTCGCCCAGCAGTGCTCGGCCGCGGCCCGGGCGCGGGCGGTGATCTCGGCGGCCTCGTCGTTGGCGAGCTCGATCATGCGGCTCATGCGGCCCTGCAACATGGCGGGGTCCAGCGGCGTGCGGCACACGTGGTCGAGCTGCTGCGCGAGCGCGACGTTGTCCGCCCGCAGCTGCTCGACCTGTCTTGCGAGGGCCTCGGCGAGTTGGACGTTCGCGTCCCGATCGGCTGCCAGGCTGCCCAGCTCTTCCTCGACGCTGCGCACGTACCTGCGTACCGGACCGCGCCGGTACCCGCGGAGCACCACGTCGAACCCGGTGCGTAGCGGAACCAGCTCCTCGCCGTCGCCCATCGGCCTCACTCCCTTCGCAGTCCAATATGGACTGTCAACACGGTCGTGGCCGGAAGACCCTGTACACCCACATATACCCCAACGAGGCGCACCGGTGAAGGGAAGTGATCATTTCGTTCAGATGCCGGGCAGTGCTCCCCCGTCCACAGGGATCATGGAACCGGTCAGGTAGGACGCCGCTGGCGACAGGACGAACGCCGCGACCCGGCCGAACTCCGCCGGCTCGCCGGTCCGGCCGAGCGGGATGGCGTCGAGCCGGGCCTGCCGGTCGTCCGAAGTAGACAGTGAGTCGAGATACGTCATGCGATCCGTCTGTATCCGGCCCGGCAGGAGCCCATTTACCCGGACGTTTCGTGCGCCGAGCTCCTTCGCGAGGGACTTCGCCACCATCGCGAGCCCGGGTCGCAGCCCGTTCGAGATGTCCAGCCCGCCGATCGGGACGAACACCGAGGTCGACAGCACGAAGGCGATCGACCCACCGTCGGGCAGCTCCGGCCCGACCTCCCTCGCCAGCCGCACCGCCCCGAGGAAGACCGACTCGAACGAGTCCCGCCACTGCTCGTCGGACACCGAGAGCACCGGCCCGCCCGCCGGTCCACCCACGCTGACCAGCAGCCCGTCCACCCGCCCGTACCGCGACCGCGCCTCGGCGAGCAGCCGGCCGGGCAGCTCCGGGTCGGCGTTGTCCCCCACGACACCCGCCGCGCCGTCGCCGAGCGATGCCACGGCCGCGGCCACGCCGGCCTCGTCGCGACCGGTGAGGATGACCCGCGCCCCCTCGCCGACCAGCGCGGACGCGGTCGCGAAGCCGAGCCCGCGGCTCCCGCCGGTCACCAGGTACACCCGGTCCGAAAGATCCAGATCCACTCGTTGCTCCCATGTCGGGCGGTGCGCCGGGCACCGCGCTGGACCCCTCGGAGCACGATCTCACGGACGCGGACTGCCGCGAGCGGCTTGCCGGTGCCCGGTACCGGCAAGCCGCTCGCCCCCCAACAGGGTCACTGGCCGGCGAGGCGCGACCGCAGGGCCGCGACGAGCTCCGCGCGGTTGCCCGCGACGAGCTTCTGCCTCAGCCGGGCGACGTGCTGCTCCACCGTCTTCGGCGAGATGTACAGCCGGGCGCCGATCTCCTTCTGGGTGAGCCCGTCGAGGAGCAGCTCGCCCACCGAGCGCTCCCGTTTCGACAGCCCGCAGCCCGCGCCCCGGTCCTCCTCGGTCGCGACCGTGGCCCGCAGCGCCCGGCCCGCGGCCAGCAGCTCGCGGACGTTGCCCGCGTCGGTCAGCTTCGCCGCCGCCGCGCCGCACAGGGCCGCGCCCTCCCACGGCCGGCCCGCGTCGGCCAGGCCCTCGGCCGCCGCGAGCACCGATGCCGGGTCGACCTCGCTGGCGAGGATCGACGCCCACACCCGCCCGGCCGCGCTCCGCTCGTCGGCGGCCAGCGAGGCGAGCTCGGCGGCCGCGACCTCGGCGCCGGCGGGCTCCTCGGCCGCGACCGCCCGCTGCAGCGCCCACCACGCCATCGTGGCCGCGGCCCACGCCGGCGAGCCGGCCCGGACCACCGCGGCCGCCATCACCCCGACGATCGCGTTCCGCTCGCCGGGCGCGACCAGCGCCGCGGCCGCGGACAGCTCTCCCCACGCGTCGAGCAGCAGCACCTCCACGTCGGCGCCCGCGAGCACCGGCGACACGCGGTGCCACGCCGCGCGCAGTGCCTCCTCGTCACCGGCCCGGCGGGCCAGCCCGACGGTCACGGCGGCCGCGAGCACGGCGTCCCGGCGCAGGATCGCCGCGTCCCCCACGGCGGCGAGCCCCGCGCGGGCCTGGGCGAGCCGGCCGGTACGCAGGTCGAGCCACGCCTTCAGCAGCTGGCGGCGCGCGGACTGCGGGCGGTCCGGGTGCGCGGTCAGCATCTCCCACGCGGTCCGGTCGTCGCCTCCCGCGACCATCACGGTCACGGCGAGGTCGGCCCACCGCTCGGACGCCATCGGATCGGCCGGCACGGTCGCCACGGCGAGGCCCGCGAGTCGCCGGGCGGCGGTGTCGAACTCGCCACGCAGCGCGTCGAGCGCGGCCGAGACGCCGTCGAGCAGCACGGTCAGCCCGCGCGGCGCCGCGCCGCGGACCATCTCCCGGGCCGCGGCCAGGTCCCGCTCGGCGGCCTCCGCGTCCCCCACGATGCTCGCGGCCAGCGCACCCCGGCCACCGGCCAGCGCACCCGGCGCCCCGTCCAGAGTGGACGCCACGGCCCGCCACCGCTGCGCCGCGTCGAACAGCCCGCCGTCCGCGGCCGCGGCCGCCGCGGCGACCCCGGCGGCCAGGTACTGCGGGTCGTCGCCGTGGGCCAGCGCGTGGTCCGCCGCCTCGATCGCCGCGGCGATGTCGCCCGCGCGCCACGCGCGGTCCGCGCGCAGACCGTCGTTCTCGAGCAAGTCGCCGCCGATCATGACTGGGGTCTCTCCGCCTGGCCGGGCGCCGCGGACTGCTCGGCCGGCGGCTCTCCGGCGGTGTCGCTGGTGGTGGTCGTCGTGGTCGTGTCCGTCGGCGGCGTGGTGGTGTCCGCCGGCGGCGTGGTGGTCGTCGACCCGGCCGGTTCGTTCGTGTCCGTCGGTTCCACCGGCGGCAGCTCCTCGGTCTCGGTACGGCGAGGTTCCGCGGTCCGGCGCGGCGTCGATGTCGGCTTCGCTTTCTTGGTCGTCGTCTCGGGCTCGGTCGTGACGGTCTGCCCGGTGTTGCCCGTGGAGCCACGCAGGTCGGTGTCGGCGTCCGCATCGCGCGGGCCCTGGTGCGACGCGAGCACGATGCCGCCACCGACGAGCAGCGCCGTGGCCACCGCCGCGGCGGCCGCGACCGTGCGGGACAGCGCGAACCGAGGCCCCTTGCGCTCCGGCGCGGCGAGCGCGACGACGGGTGGCCGGACGGGGCTGCGCGCCGGCTCCGGCGCGGCCCGCAGCGCGATGCGCTCCGGCTCCGGCGCCGGCCGGGCGGCCGGCGCCTCCGCGTCGAGGCCGCCGATGGCGAGCGCCGCGCCGATCGCGGTGTCCGCCTTGGGGTTGGGCGCGACGATGACCGGCCGGCCGAGGATCTCGGACACGACCTGGGTCACCAACGGGATGCGGGCGGAGCCCCCGGTGAGCACCACAGCCGCGACGTCCGCCGGGGTGCTGCCGGCGGCGTCGATGGCCCGGTGCAGCATCGCCGCGGTCTCCTCGATCGTGGGCCGGACCAGCTCCTCGAACTCGGCGCGGGCGAGCCGCACACGAGCGTCGATGCCGGGCAGCGCCACCGGGATCTGCACGTCCGTATCGGCCGACAGCGCCTCCTTCGCCAGGGTGCACTCGCGCCGCAGGCGGGCCAGCGCCGGCCGGACGGCCGGGTCGGCGGGGTCCATGGCCCCCCAGCGCTCCCCCAGCGCGAGGCGCACGTGGTCGAACACGAGCTCGTCGAAGTCCAGCCCGCCCACCGCGAGCTCCTCCGGCTGCCCGGCCGGGGCGAACCGGCCGTCGGGCAGCGTGCGCACCACGGCGGCGTCGAAGCCGGACCCGCCCAGGTCGTAGACGGCGACGAGGTCGCCGGCCGCGAGCTGCGTGGACTCCGCGTACGCGCGGGCCGTGGCCTGCGCGCCGGAGAGGAACAGGGTGGCGCCGAGCCCCTGCGCGGCGAGCGCCGTGTGGAGCGAGGTGATCCGGTGCTGCCCCCAGCCGGCCGGATGCGTCAGCGCCACCCGCGTGGCCGGGCCGCCCACCCTGCCCGCGACCGCGCCCACGACGTGGGCCACGTAGCGTGCGGCGAGGGCGTCCGCGGTCATCGACACGCCGCCCAGCCGCAGCGGCGTGCCGTCGCCGACGCGCCGGATGAACTGCCGCGCCACCCGGTCCGGCTCGGTCAGCACGCGCTGCTCCGCCGCGTCCCCCAGCACCAGCGAACCGTCCTGGTTCGCGTACGCCACCGAAGGCACGAACGCCGCGCGTGGACCGAACGGGACTACCTCGGCGTGGCCGCCGCGGCAGATCGCCGCGGCCGTGAATGTTGCACCCAAGTCCACTCCGACCTGGTAAGTCATCGCGCATTCCCCTCTCGCTGACCAGCTCGAATGGATTCGATACGTAAATCGGGCCGGTTTGGTTCAACCGAATTCGCACGGTTTCCCCGGTAACACGATGTGCTCCGGCCGGCCGGGGCGGCATCGGGGAAAACCCCTTAGTGGCCCCGCACCCCCTTCCCCCCACCCCCGTACCGGTGCGGGGACCGACGGGGATTGCCCGGATGGCAAGGCTTCCCGGCCGACATAGCTTTGGTGCCAGCTGGACCGACGTCCGGTGGGCGGAGCGGAAGTCGTTACGCCTCAACGAAATTCACACACAGAACGTCAGGAGTGCACCAATGTCGAACCCCACGGGTTTCAACCTCGCGGACATGCTCAAGACCGTCGCGAACGTCGACCTCACCGCCGCGCTGGACGAGAAGGTCGACCAGACCGAGCAGGCCTCCCAGATCGACGAGCAGCAGGCGAACGCCGAGAACACCCAGGTGGGCGCGCAGGACAGCGACCAGGACCAGAACACCGACACCGACACCACCACGGTCGCCGGTGACGGCGGCAACGGCGGCGTCGCGGTCGGCGGCAGCGCCAACGGCGGGTCCGGCACCGGCGTCGGCGGGGACGCCGGCGACATCTCGCAAGCGGGCAAGTTCAACATCAACTTCGGCGACTCGACGGCCGGTGACGGCGTGGGTGTCGGCGGCAGCGGCGGCTTCGGCGGGAACGCGGACGCCAGCGGCGGCAACGGTGGCAACGCCACCGCGGACGTGGAGGTGGACGCCGACCAGAGCAGCGACCAGGACCTCGACCAGACCAACGACATCGACCAGGACCTGGACAGCGACCAGACCCAGGTGCAGGACCAGGACGCCGACCTGGAGCAGGACATCCGTGCGGACGTCGAGAGCGAGCTCGACGACATTCACCTGTGATCCCTGAACGTGCGTGGCCGGAGCTGCTCGACGCGTTCCGGCCACGCATTTGTCCATCCACATCGGAGTGATCGACATGACGTCCATCTCCACGCTCATCGACTTCCTGATGAGCCTCATGCGCGACGAGGACACCAAACGGTCGTTCGAGCGCGATCCCGGCGGCACCATGGCCGGCAAGGGACTGCACGACGTCTCGGCCGAGGACGTGCGCGACGCGCGGCTGATCATGGCCGACACCGGGCACGCCCGGCCGCGGCCCGACGGTGGCCAGCAGGGCAACGGCTTCCACGACGGCGGCCTGACGGCCGGCGGCGGCAACGGCGCCGTGCGGGAGATCCTGCACACCACCAACACGTTCGAGATCGACCAGAGCAAGACGATCTTCAACGTCGACAACCACCGGACGACGATCCTCGACTCGTTCAACTCGGCTGACAAGGTCACCGCCATCCAGGACAACGACACGGTGATCGACATCGACGAGGACGGCGACGAGGACGGCGACCAGACCGGCGAGACCGAGGACCGGACCGAGGACCCGACCGAGGACGGGACCGGCGAGCCGCGGGACGGCGACGAGCAGGACCCGCCCGGGGACCTCCCGAGCGACCCCGCTCCGCCGACCGACAGCGAGCCGGCCGACGTCCCCGGCGACCCCGCTCCGCCGGCGTCGGCGGATCCGGAGGTGCCGATGCCGGAGGCGGATCCGAACGAGGCCTACCCCACCGAGCCGGAGCCCGTGCACGACGACGCCCCGGTGCCCTTCGAGGACCCCGAGTCCGAAGACCTCCCGGTCGCGTGAGGTGGGCGGGATGGCAGCGAATGCCGAGCCGGTCGCGGCCGTGGACCTCGCGATCGGGGCGCTCGCCAGGTACGAGCGTCCCGATCTCGAGGCCCGGCTGCGGCAGGCCCGCGAACGGCTCCTGGCCGACCACGTCCGCGTGCTCGTCGCCGGCGAGTTCAAGAAGGGCAAGAGCATGCTGGTCAACGGGCTCGTCGGGGCACCCGTCTGCCCCGTGCTCGACGACCTCTCGACCGCGGTGCCGACCGTGGTCCGCTACGCCGAGACGCCGGCGGCCACGGTCGTGCGGGTGTCCGACGGCGGTGGCGCGGCGGGGGTCACCGAACGCTCGACGGTCCCGCTGGAGGACATCGCCCGCTACGCGACCGAGCAGGGCAACCCGGGCAACCGCGAGCGGCTGAGCCAGGTCGAGGTCGGCCTGCCGCGTGCGGTGCTGGCCGGCGGGCTGGTGCTCGTCGACACCCCGGGGGTGGGCGGGCTGAGCTCCGTGCAGGCCGCCGCGACCGCGGCCACGCTGCCCTCCGCCGACGCCGTGCTGCTCGTGTCCGACGCGTCGCAGGAGTACACCGCGCCGGAGCTCGACTTCCTGCGCCAGGCCATCGCCGTGTGCCCGAACGTCGCCTGCGTGCTGACGAAGACCGACATGTACCCCGAGTGGCGCACGATCGCCGAGCTCGACCGCGGGCACCTGCGGCGGGCCGGCATCGACGCGCCGCTGTTCACCCTGTCCTCGACGATGCGCTGGCACGCGCTGCTCGCGGAGGACGACGAGGTGCGTGCGGAGCTCTCGGCCGACTCCGGCTACGCCCCGCTGGTGAGCTACCTGCGCAAGGACGTCGTGGGCAAGGCCGACGAGCTGGCGCGCCGCTCCACCGTGCACGACGTGCTCGCGGTGACCGACCAGGTCGTCGCCGCGCTGCGCACCGAGCAGGCCGCGCAGCAGGACCCGGAGAGCGTGCAGCAGGTCATCCGCGAGCTGACCGCGGCCGAGCAACGCGCGGCGGGCCTGAAGGAGCGGTCCGCCCGCTGGCAGCAGACGCTCAACGACGGCGTCGCCGACCTCAACGCCGACATCGACTACGACCTGCGCGACCGCCTGCGCGAGATCGTCCGCGACGCCGAGGAGGTCATCCAGAACGGCGGCGACCCGACCCGCACGTGGGGCCAGTTCACCACCTGGGTGGAGCAGTCCGCGGCCGCCGCGGCGTCGGCCAACTACGTGTGGGCGACCCAGCGCGCGCGGTACCTCGCGCAGCGGGTCGCCGAGCACTTCGACGAGGAGCGCACGCACCTGCTGCCGGCGCTGCGCATCGAGCCGTCGGACGCCATCCGCTCGGTGCGGGCGATGACCGTCAAGGACAACGAGGTGTGGAGCGTCGGGCGGCGGCTGATGACCGGCCTGCGCGGTGGCTACACGGGCATGCTCATGTTCGGGATGCTCGGCACGCTCGTCGGCTTCACGATGCTGAACCCGATCTCGATCGGCGCGGCGCTGCTGATGGGCCGCAAGACCATCGGCGACGAGCGGCGGCGCATCATCCAGAAACGGCAGAACGACGCGAAGACCGCGCTGCGCCGCTACATCGACGACGCGACCTTCCACGTGGGCAAGGACTCCCGCGACATGCTGCGGGGCGTGCAGCGGGTGCTGCGCGACCACTTCACCGCGCAGGCGGAGCAGATGAAGCGCTCACTGTCGGAGTCACTGAAGGTGGCGGAGGCGTCGGTGAAGTCGACGAAGGCGGAGCGCGACGCCCGGCTGGCCGAGATCGGCGCGGAGCTGTCGCGGCTGGAGGCAGTGGCGCAGCAGGTCCGGACCCTGCTGCCCCGAGACCGGGCGAGGGCCGCCTGATGATCCTCGCCCACGCGGTGCGGCAGGTGCTGCACACGGCGCTGGCCGCGTACCGCGACCAGCCCCGCACCGTCGAGCTCCTGCGCCACCAGCTGCACCGGCTGGACGAGCCGCTGCGGGTGGCGATCGCCGGCAAGGTCAAGGCCGGCAAGTCGACGCTGCTGAACGCGCTCGTCGGCGAGGCGATCGCGCCGACGGACGCGGGCGAGTGCACGAAGGTGGTGACCTGGTACCGCGACGGGCCGGCGCCGCGGATCGTCGGCTACCCCAAGGACGGCGAGCCGGCGGCGCTGCCGGTGATCCGCCGCGACGGGGCGCTGGAGATCGACCTGGGCGGGGCCACGGCCGAGCGGCTCGACCGGCTCGTCGTGGACTGGCCGGCGCAGAGCCTGCGGGCCATGACGTTGATCGACACCCCGGGGGTCGCGTCGATCAACGACGGCGTCTCCAGGCGCACGGTGCGCTTCCTGGAGCCCGACGACGACACGCCCACCGAGGCCGACGCGGTGCTCTACCTGATGCGCCACCTGCACGTGGCGGACGCGGAGTTCCTCGAGGCGTTCACCGATCAGGGAGTGGCGCGGGCGACCGCGGTCAACACGGTCGCGGTGATCTCCCGGGCCGACGAGATCGGCGCCGGGCGGATGGACGCGATGTTCGCGGCGCGGGCGATCGCCACCCGCTACCGGTCGGAGCCGGCGTTGCGGGGGCTGTGCCAGAACGTCGTGGCGGTCGCGGGCCTGCTCGCGCACACCGGCCGCACCCTGCGCCAGGCGGAGTTCGCGGCGCTCACGTCGCTCGCGGCCCTGCCCCGCGAGGAGCTGGACGCGTCGCTGCTGTCGATCGACCGGTTCGTGCGGGCGCCGGATACGGCGGAGCAGCGGCGCGAGCTGGTGCGCCGGTTCGGGCTGTTCGGCATCCGGGTGGCCGCGTCGCTGATCCGGCAGGGCACCCGCTCGCCCGGCGCGCTGGCCGACGAGCTGGTGGCACGCAGCGGCCTGAACGAGCTGCAGCGGGTGCTGCGGGTCCAGTTCGGCGAGCGGCGTGACCTGCTGAAGGCCCGCTCGGCCCTGCTGGCGCTGGACCGCGTGGTCCGCGCGGACGGCGACGCGCGCGGGCTGGGCCGCCAGATCGAGCGGATCCTCGCCGGCGCCCACGAGTTCGCGGAGCTGCGCCTGCTCGGCGCGCTGCGCTCCGGGACGGTCTCGCTGCCCGAGCCGGTGGCGACGGAGGCCGAGCGGCTGCTCGGCGGGGCGGGCAGCGCTCCCGCGGCGCGGCTCGGCCTGCCGGAGAACGCACCGCGCGAGGAGCTGCACCGGGCGGCATGCCACGCGCTGCGCCACTGGCAGGGTCAGGCGGAGAACCCGATGTTCGGCCGCCGAGCCGCGGACGCGTGCCGAGTCGTGGTCCGAACCTGCGAAGGGATGTTGGCCTGACCACCAGGCTGAGCCGCGCACCCTGACACCGACAGCACAGGAGCGAACCATGGACACCATGAGCCGCTTCGTGGACCTGAGCCACGCCGTCGAGCACGGCATGATCACCTACCCGGGCCTGCCCGGCCCGGTGGTGAGCACCCATCGCGAGCGCACCGAGCTCTCCCCCGGCGTGTCCTTCCACATCGGCCGGATCGACCTGGTGGCCAACACTGGCACCTACGTCGACGCGCCGTTCCACTATCACGCCGACGGCCCGGACGTGGCCGCCCTGCCGCTGGAGCGGCTGGTCGACGTGCCGGCAGTCCGGGTGCCGGCGTACGGGCTGGCGGTGCTCGGCCCCGAGGTCTTCGGCGAGCCCGACCGCCTCTGGGGCACGGCGGTCCTCGTGCACACGGGCTGGTCGCGCCACTGGGGCACCGATCGGTACTGGAGCGGTGGCCCGTACCTCACCGGGGCGGCGGCACGGCTGCTGGTCGATGCGAACGTCGCGGTGCTCGGCGTGGACGCGCTCAACGTGGATGACGTCGGCGACCCGGCCCGGCCGGTGCACGACTCGTTGCTGGGCAACGGGATCCCGATCATCGAGCACCTGACGAACCTGGCCGCCCTGCCCGACGACGGCTTCCGGCTCACCGCGCTGCCGGCACCGGTCCGCGGCCTGGGCAGCTTCCCGGTCCGCGCGGTCGCCGCCCTGCCACTGGAGCGGGGCTCGACCTGCTAGGTGACCAGGCCCTCGGCGGCCAGGGCGCGGCGGACCACCTTGCCGGAGGCGTTGCGGGGCAGGGCGTCCATGAAGATCACGTCGCGGGGCACCGCGAACCGGGGCAGGTGGGTGTGTACGTACTCGCGCACGGTGTCCTCGTGCAGGATCGAGCCCGGCTTCACCACCACGTACGCGGCGAAGCGCTGCCCGTACTCGCGGTCCGGGACGCCGATGACGGCCGCGTCGATGACCTGCGACATGGTCATCAGCAGCTCCTCGACCGGGCGCGGGAAGACGTTCTCGCCGCCGGAGATGATCATGTCGTCGTCGCGGCCCGCCACGAACAGGCGGCCGTCCGCGTCCAGGAAGCCGCGGTCGCCGGTGATCATCATGTCGTCGTAGACCTTGTTGCTGCCACCGTCCACGTAGCCCTCGAAGAGCATCTCGTTGCCCACGCAGATCCGGCCGATCACACCGGGCGCCACCGGCTTGCCACGCGCGTCGAGGATGCCGACCCGGGTGCCGATCGGGCAGCGGCCGGCGGTCGTCGGGGCCGCGCGCAGGTCCGCGGGATCCGCGATGCTGGCCCAGGACACCTCGGTCGAGCCGTACAGGTTGTAGAGCACGTCACCGAACTCGTCCATGAACGAGGTGACGAGCCCCGGCGCGATCGGCGACCCGCTGCTCGCCACCACCCGCAGCGACGACGTGTCGTAGTTGCGGATCACCCCGCGCGGTAGGTCCATGATGCGCTGCAACATGATCGGCACCAGGAACAGCGACGTGCTCCGATGCTCCTCGATCAACCGCAGCGTCTCCTCCGCGTCGAAACGCCGGCTCAGTACCAGCTTCGCGTGCAACGGCATGCCGAGCTGCATCGCCGACAGGCCCCACGTGTGGAACAGCGGCGCGGCGACCAGCATCCGCTCCCCCGCCCGCAGCGGGATCCGCGACAGCACGGCCGCCGCGGTGCGCAGCCCGTGCGGGTTGCGCCGGCGCGCCCCCTTGGGGGCGTTGGTGGTGCCCGACGTCAGCACGATGATCTTGCCGGCCGAGGCCGGCGGTTTGACCCGGCGCGGAGAGCCGATCTCGATCAGCCCGTCGACCGTCGGTTCGCCGTCGCCCCAGGTCCGGATCTGCGGCAACGACGCGGGTAAGTGGTCGAACAGCGAGAAGAACTCGTCGTCGGCCAGCATCGCGACCGGGCGGTGGGTGTGCACCGCCTCGGTGACCTGGTCGGCGGACAGGCCCGTGTTGAGCAGCAGCACCGACGCGCCGAGCTTGCCGCACGCGATCATCGACTCGACCATCGCGCCGTGGTTGCGGCACATCAGCGCCACGCGTCTGCCCTGCCGCACGCCGTAGCGCGTGAGCGCGTTCGCGAGCCGGTCGGTGCGGGTGTTCACGTCGCCGAACGACAGCGAACCGAGCTCGTCGGTGACGGCGTCCTCGTCCGGCACGCGGGCGGCCGCGGCTCCGTACCCGCCGGCGATGGTCGGCCCCCACCTCGACAGCGCGCTCAGCTGCCGGGCGACCCGGTCCGGGCGGCCGGCGGAGAGCACCCCTGCCTTCGTGAGGACCCGCGCGATGCCCAGCTGGTTCGTGCTCGTCGCGGCCTGGTCGAGGTGGCTGCGGGAGATCCGCCGCGGCCGGCCGGCGAGGTGGTCCTCGACGAGGCCGATCGCCCGGCGGGCGCGCTTGCGCAGCCAGGACACGGGCAGCTTCGAGGCGGGCGGGAGCGAGATCCCGACCGCCAGCTCCGTGCGGTCCGAACCGACCGGGTTGAGCCGGAACGACACGTGTCCGCCCGGCCAGCGGTCGCTGACGAGCACGAGGTGTTCCGGTGGCCGGTGCACGAGGACCTCGACGTCGTGGCGGGCCACCGGGCCCTGCTCGACGCTGAACCGGACCTCGTACTGGCTGCCCACGCCCGTGTCGGCGTGGTCGGTGCGGTGCACCCACGCGATCTCACGCACGAACCGCGGGTAGGCCTCGAGATCGTTGACGACGCTCCACAGCTGTTCCCGCGGGTGGTCGAATACCTCGACCACTTCCACCAGGTCTGTCGACACGAAGCTCCTCCGCTCGCACGGGCGAACGCCCAGAAGCTACATCTACTGGCAGTGCTCCATTCGGAGCAAGACCATCGTCCCGCTTCTTGGACATTAAACCTTGCGTGCCAGTGCTTCAGTGTACGCAGAGGGGTTGCTCTCGAGCGTGTCGCGTTGCCCGGTCGGCCGGAATCCGTGCCGCACGAACAACCGCCGGGCCGCGTCGTTGCCGTCCGCGACCCGCAGCCGGACTTCTGACCAGCCGGTTTCCCGCGCCCAGGCGAGAACCTCGTCGACCAGCACGTCGCCGGCGCCGTGCCCGCGCACGTCCGGGTGCGCCCAGACGGCGATCAGCAGGACCGACTCCGTACCGGGCGGCGTGTAGCCGCCCGCCGCGCCCACGACGCGGTCGCCGAGCAGCGCGACCACGGTCACGCCGTTCCCGGGTGCGAGGCGCAGCCGCCAGTCGGCCTCGGTCAGGTCCCGCTCCCGGGCCAGTGACGAGCCGAACGCGTACGGCGCGTCGGCGAGCGCGGTGAGCCGGATGTCGCGCCAGACCGCCCAGTCGTCCGGCCCCAGCCTGCGGGCCGTGATGGTCCCGGTGCCGGTCATGGCCCGACGGTAGAACCGCGTCCGCCGCCGGGCAATCGACTTAGCCCGCGGGCGCGGGCACCACGACGGTCGCCTTCGCTCGCGTGGCCACGAGCGGGGGCGCCAGCACGTCGGCGGCCGACGCCCCGCGCTCCGGCGCGGCGCGGCACAGCACGCGCGCCTCGAAGTCGATGTCGCGCGACCGGTTGCCGACCCGGGTGAGCGTGGCCGTCACCTCGACGACGTCGCCGGCCTGGATCGGCGCGAGGAACTCGACGCTCGAGTAGCCGGCGAGCAGGCTCTCGTCGCCGTCGGTGTGGATCGACAGGTCGGTGGCGACGTCGCCGAACAGGGCCAGCCCGTAGGCGCCGTCGACGAGGTTGCCGCCGTAGTGCGCGTGCGCGTAGGGCACGTAACGGCGGTGGGTCACCGTGAATCCTTCGGCCAGACTCATGCGGCAGTGCTCTCCTTAATCGCGTGCACCAGGTAGCTGGCGACCTCGCCGGGCGTGGTGCCCCGGCCGAACACCCGGTCGACCCCGAGCTCGCCCGCCATCATCGGATCGAACCGCGGCCCGCCGGCGATCAGCACCGGGCGGCGGTCGCCCATCGCCTCCCGGAAGGCAGCCGACATCTCCTGCGTGTTGAGGATGTGGGCGTCCCGCTGGGTGACCACCTGCGAGACCAGCACCGCGTCGGCCTTCTCCGCGCGGGCGCGCTTCACGAGCTCCGGCACGGTGACCTGCGCGCCGAGGTTGACCACCCGCAGCTCCCGGTAGTACTCCAGGCCCTTCTCGCCGGCGAAGCCCTTGATGTTGAGGATCGCGTCGATGCCGACCGTGTGCGCGTCGGTGCCGATGCAGCCGCCGACCACGACCAGCTTGCGGCGCAACATCTTCCGCACCTCGGTGTTCACCTCGGTCGGCGCGAGCAGCGGGTACTCGCGCTCGACGACGGTGACCGCGTCGAGGTCGACGATGTGCTTGGCGGAGCCGTAGACGACGAAGAACGTGAAGTCCTCGCCGATGCCGTGCGAGTGCACGACCATCGCCGGGTCGACGCCCATCTTGTTCGCCAGCTGCGTGGCCGCGCCATCGGCCTTCGGGCCGGGCGGCACGGGCAGGGTGAACGACACCTGAACCATGCCGTCGCCGGTCGTGTCCCCGTAGGGGCGGACGTGGCGCTTCTCCTTGTTGTCCGGAACGGCGGTGGTCACTTCGTCGCCCCCTCCTCGAGCAGGTCCGCGGCCGGGTTGCGGTAGCCGCCGGCCTTCTCGATCACGCCGTCGGCGCCCTTTCCCTTGTCCGGCGGGCGTTTCATCAACCCGAACGTGCCGTCGGCGATCGCGTCCAGCAGCCCGTCGCGCACGATCCGGTCGAGCAGGTCGACGGCCTCGCCGAGCACCTGGTGCGCGCGCTTGACGATGAGCCCGTCCGGCGCCGGCCGGAAGTCCTCGCGCAGGCCGGCGGCCGCGTTCAGCACGTAGCGGACGTTGCGCAGCGCGAGGTCGCGGTCGGACAGGAACGGGGTGACCACGGCCTCGGTCATCATGCCCACCAGCAGGATCGACTGTCCGGTGAGGACACCCGCGAGGTTGAAGAAGCCGTCGAGCAGGTAGCCGCCGAACACGTCGCCGGTCATGTGCTTGGTCGGCGGCATCCACTTCAGCGGCGCGTCCGGGAACAGCTCGCGGGCCAGCAGCGCGTGCGCGAGCTCGAGGCGGAACGAGTCGGGCACGGCCGGGTTGATCTCGAACGCGTGGCCCAGGCCGAGCAGCTCGTCGGGCAGTCCGGCCTCGTGCGCGAAGTGCTCGTTGAGCAGCTGCGACACGGTGACCGTGTGCGCGGCGTCGACGGCGTCGGCGGTGGTGAGGTAGTTGTCCTCACCGGTGTTGATGATGATGCCGGCGCGCGCGTGCACCTGGCGGGAGAAACGCTGGTCCACGAACGTGCGGATCGGGTTGATGTCGCGGAAGAGGATGCCGTACATCGAGTCGTTCAGCATCATGTCGAGCCGCTGCAGCCCGGCCAGCACCGCGATCTCCGGCATGCACAGCCCGGACGCGTAGTTGGTGACCCGGATGTAGCGGCCGACCTCCTTGGACACGTCGTCCATGGCGGCCCGCATGATGCGGAAGTTCTCCTGGGTGGCGTAGGTACCCGCGAACCCGTGGTGCGTGGCGCCTTCCGGCACGTAGTCCAGCAGGGACTGTCCGGTCGAGCGGATCACGGCGATGATGTCCGCGCCCGCGCGGGCGGCGTTCGCGGCCTGCACGACGTCCTCGTCGATGTCGCCGGTGGCGACGATCAGGTAGATCCACGGCCGTTGCGGCGGGTTGCCGAACCGGGTCACGAGCTTGTCGCGCTGGGCGCGGTTGCGGTCGACCGCACGCAGCCCCTTGGCGACCGCGGTCCGGCCGGCCTTCGCGGCCCGGTCGGCGTCACGTCCACTCGGGACGGTGTAGGTGATCTGGCCCGCGGCGGTGGCCTCGGCGAGCTCGGTCAGCGTGGCCAGGTCGTGCTGGCGCAGCGCGTGGAACGCCGGCAGCACCACGCCGTGCTCGAGGCCGCAGTGCTCGCGCACGGTGTCGACCACCCGGTTCACCCACGGCACGTCGCCCGCCCGGTGGGTGGAGTCGGCACCGGTGATGCCGGCCAGGCGCAGCGTGGCCCGCTCGACCGCGACGGTGGTGTGCGCTCTGGCGATGTCGACCACGGGCTCGGCCGCCCGCGCGGCGAGCTTCCGCGCGGTGGCCACCATCTGGGGATCCAGGTCCAGCAAGGCCATCAGGACACCTCGTGAATTGTGTTTCCGGCAAGGACGGTGCGCAGGCAGGTCTCGTCGCGCCACACGGCGAACGTGGCGGCCGCACCCACCGCCAGGGTGCCGCCGGACTCGCCGGCCGCGGTCCAGCCGCCGGCGGTGTGCGCGGCGAACGCGTCGTCGAACGGCAGGCCCGAGCCCGGGGTGCGGTGGTGCACCGCGGCGTGCACGGTGGCCCACGGGTCGACCGGGGTGACCGGCGCGTCCGAGCCGAACGCGAGCGTCACCCCGGCCGCGGCGAGCGTCGCGAACGGGTTGAGTCCGGCGGCCCGGTCGGCGCCGAGCCGGCGCGCGTACATGCCGTCGCGGCCGCCCCACGCCGCGTCGAAGCGCGGCTGCACCGACGCGATCACCCGGAACCGGGCGAGCTCCGCGGCCTGCTCCGCGGTGATCATCTCCAGGTGTTCCAGCCGGTGCCGGACCGTGCCGAGCGCCTGCTCGCCCACGACCTTCTCCGCCAGCTGGAAGCCCGCGACCACCGCGGCGGTCGCGGCATCGCCGATGACGTGGAAGCCCGCCTGGACGCCGTCCTCGGTGCACGCGAGCAGGTGCTCGGCGATCCGCTCGGCGTCGAGATAGCGGGCGCCGCTGGTGAGCGGCGCGTCCGCGTACGGCTCGCGCAGCGCCGCCGTGCGGGAGCCGAGCGCGCCGTCGACGAACAGGTCACCGGCGAGGCCGCGGGCACCGGCCGGCCGCGAGCCGAAGGCGCCCCAGTAGCCGACCACCCGCGGCAGCGGCCCGTCGAGGGCCAGCAGCGCCTGGAAGTCCTCGAACCCGGCGATGTCGGGGCCGCCACACTCGTGCACGCAGGCCACGCCGCTCGCCGCGGCGTGGCGCAGGAACTCCAGCTGGGCGGTGCGCCGCTGCTCGGGCGTGATCGACTCGCGGACCGCGCGGCGGACGTGGTGATGCGCGTCACGGGCCAGCGGCCCGTCGATGGTCCAGCCGGCCGCCGTGCGGGCCTGCGGCGCGAGCTCGACGAGCGCGGTCGTGGCGAGCGCGGAGTGCGCGTCGATGCGGGTCAGGTACACGGGCGTGGCTCCCGCGGCCGCGTCCAGCTCCTCCCGCGAGGGCGGGCGGGCGTCGGCCCAGCCGCTCTCGTCCCAGCCGTGGCCGATCACGAGCGAGCCCGGCTCGGCGCGGACCCGGTCGCGGACCGCGTCGAGCACGTCGGCCGCCGAGCCGGCCTCGGTCAGGTCCAGCCCGGTGCGCATGAGGCCGGCCGAGGTGGCGTGCACGTGCGCGTCCACGAACGCGGGCGTCACGAGCGCGCCGGCCAGGTCGACGGTCGCCCCGGCCGGCGGCGCGCCGGGCGGGGTGTCCGCCGGGGTGCCGAGCCAGGCGATCGTGTCGCCGTCGACGAGCAGCGCGGTCGCCGTGCCGCCGCGGATGCGGCCGCCGTGGAACAGGGTCGTCATGCCGGACCAGTGTGCCGTTCCCGCCGTTCGAACAGCTCGCGAACCCCCGGGGTGGTGCGCAGCAGGTCGAGGGCGAACGTCGCGTGGCCGGGGACGTAGCCGTTGCCGATGAGCATCCGCACGTCCGCGGCCAGGCCCTCGGCACCGAGCGCCGCCGCGGAGAACGAGGTGGCCATCGAGAAGAACACGATCGTGCCGCCGTCCGCGGTGGCGAGTACCGCCCCGTGCTCGCAGCCGGGCACGTCCACGCACACGATCGTCACGTCGGCGGGCGTGCCGACCGCTTCGGCCACCGCCACCGGGTCGCGGGCGTCGGCCAGCACCACCTCGTCGGCCAGGCCCGACTCGCGCACGGCGTCGGCCTCCGCCCGGGTCGGCACGAGCGCGACCAGCCGGCCGGCCCCCGCCCGGCGGGCGGCCGCGAGCGACAGGCTGCCCGACTTGCCGCCCCCGCCGAGGACGAGCACCGATGGCTCGGCGCCAGCGTCGCGGACCACGCGGTCGGTGAGCGCGGGCGCGCCGCAGACGTCCAGGACGGACAGTGCGAGCTCGTCGGGCAGGTCGTCGGGCAGCACGGCGGCGATCGAACGTCCGAAGAGGATGGCCGTGCCGCGGCACGGGACCTGCTCGCCCTCCCCGCTCCAGCCCTCGAGCCCGTCGTCGATCCGCAGTGGAGTGAGCGTCAGCGACACGAGTGTCGCGATGCGATCGCCGGGCCGGAGCCCGAGCGTCGACTCGGGACCGGCCTCGCGGACCGTGCCGAGCAGCATCCCACCCGATCCAGTGACAGGATTGTGCATCTTGCCGCGCTCGGTGATGATATCCAGCACCGCGCGCCGGACCTTCTCGGGCTCGCCGTGCTGTTCGCGTAGCTGGCGGTAGGAGGCCGCGTCGAGGTTCAGGACCTCGACGTCCACCAGGACCTCATCCGGCTGCGGGTGGTCCTCGGTGGACAACCGCCAGGCCTGTTGCGGCAGCACCCCGGCCGGCTCGACCACGCGGTGTAGTCCGAACGGCGACGTCACACAACCCTCCTTCCGTAGGATTTGCGTCTACGATACGTTCTGGCAGCATATCTTTACGTCAACTATGCAGCGAGGAGAACAGATGACGGCAGCGCGCAATGTGGTCACAGCCGCCACTACCGTCTCCGAGGCAGTCGACGAGACTGGCGAGCAACCGTACGAGTACGTCAGACGGGAGCTGGTCGAGCCCGACTGGCGACGTTTCCCGGGCTGGCGGGAGGTTACGGAGGCTCAGTGGCGTGACGCTCAGTGGCAACGTGTGCACTGCGTGAAGAACGTCAAGCAGCTGCGGTCGGTCGTCGGCGACCTGGTCGACGAGTCCTTTTACGACGACCTCGTCACCGACCAGCAGAACCTCGCGACGATGTCGATGCTGCTGCCGCCCCAGATGCTGAACACGATGGCGCCGGCCGCCGAGCTGGAGCAGGCCGCGTTCACCAAGGCACTGCACGAGGATCCGATCCGCCGGTACATGATGCCGGTGGCGAGTGATCGCGATCCACTGTGGCCGAACCACCCGTACTCGTCGCGGGACTCCTTGCACGAGGCGGAGATGTGGGTCGTCGAGGGCCTGACGCACCGCTACCCCACCAAGGTCCTTGCCGAGCTGCTGTCCACGTGCCCGCAGTACTGCGGGCACTGCACGCGGATGGACCTGGTCGGCAACTCCACCCCGCAGGTCGACAAGCACAAGCTGACGCTCAAGCCCGTCGACCGCCAGGACCAGATGATCGACTATCTCAAGCGGACGCCGGGCGTGCGCGATGTGGTCGTCTCCGGCGGGGACGTCGCGAACGTGCCGTGGCACCAGCTCGAGGCGTTCCTCATGCGGCTGCTGGACATCGAGACCGTGCGCGACATCCGGCTCGCCACCAAGGCGCTGGCCGGCCTGCCGCAGCACTGGCTGCAGCCGAAGGTCGTCGAGGGGCTGGAGCGGGTCGCCCGCACGGCCGGGCGGCGCGGGGTCAACCTCGCGATCCACACGCATGTCAACCACGCCCAGTCGGTGACGCCGCTGGTGGCCGAGGCGGCACGCACGGCGCTCGAGGTCGGCGTGCGGGACGTGCGCAACCAGGGCGTGCTGATGCGTGGCGTCAACGCCACGCCGGACGACCTGCTCGACCTTTGCTTTGCCCTGCAAGGGGAAGCGAACATCCTGCCGTACTACTTCTACATGTGCGACATGATCCCCAACGCCGAGCACTGGCGGGTCGCGGTGTGGGAGGCGCAGCAGCTGCAGCACGCGATCATGGGTTACCTGCCCGGATACGCGACGCCGCGGATCATCTGCGACGTGCCGTACGTCGGGAAGCGCTGGGTGCACCAGCTCGCCGAGTACGACACCGAGCGCGGGATCTCGTACTGGACGAAGAACTACCGCACCGGCATCGAGCGCACCGACCCCGACGCGCTGGGCCGCAAGTACCCCTACTACGACCCGATCGCCACGCTGCCCGAGGCGGGCCAGAAGTGGTGGGCCGACTACGAGTCGAAGGGCTCGGCCGCCGACGGGGACGACCCGTTCGGCGAGAAGGCGTAAGGGGCTCGTTCGGCCTCAGTTGAACGTGTCCGGGTTCGGGCCGGTGCGCAGTCCACGCTCCAAAGTGGACAATTTGGCCATGTCGCCGGCGTCCAGCACGAACCCGAACACGTCGAGGTTCTCGCGGATGCGCGCCGGGGTGACCGACTTCGGGATCACCACGTTGCCCAGCTGCAGGTGCCAGCGGATGACGACCTGCGCCGGCGTGCGGTCGTGCTTGCGCGCCAGCTCCACCACGGCCTGCTCGCCGAGGAGGTCGCCGCCCTTCGCGAGCGGGCTCCACGCCTCCGTGGCGATGCCGAGGTCGCGGTGGAGCTGGCGCAGCTCCGCCTGCTGCAGGTACGGGTGCAGCTCGATCTGGTTCACCGCGGGCAGGGTGCCGGTGTCGTCGACGAGCCGGCGCAGGTGGGCCGGGTGGAAGTTCGACACGCCGATCGCCCGCACCACGCCGTCGGCCAGCAGCTTCTCGAACGCGCGCCACGTCTCGACGTAGTCGTCGCGCTTCGGGGTCGGCCAGTGGATGAGGTACAGGTCCAGGTAGTCCAGGCCGAGGCGGTCCCGGCTCGCGTCGAAGGCGCGCAGCACGGCGTCGTAGCCGTGGTCGTCGTTCCAGAGCTTGGTCGTGACGAACAGCTCGTCGCGGCGGAGGCCGGACTCCCGGATCGCCTGCGCGACGCCTTCCTCGTTGCCGTAGACCTTCGCGGTGTCGATGCTGCGATAGCCCGCCCGCAGCGCCTCGCCCACCGCCGCGGCGGTCTCCTCGTTCGGCACCTGGAAGACGCCGAAGCCCAGCTGCGGCATGGTGCCGCCGTTGTTCAGGGTCAGGGTGGGAATCGTCATGGGGAGGTCGTACCCAGCCGCGTCCCCCGGCACACACGTGCACGGCCGGTGATCGGACATACGCACACCGAAGTAGCCATCTTTGGGCCTACCCCCGATGAGTCCCTTCGGGAACACTCTCGCAGGTCGGTCGCACACACAACGCGACCAGCTGATGCGAGGGAGTAAGGCGTGTCCATCCGAAGAAGGACGCTCGCGGCGGCGATCCTGCCCGTGCTCGCGGCGGGCGTGATCGGGCTGACCGTGGCCCTGCCGGCACAGGCGGGGCCCGAGCCGGCGAACGTACAGGCCCAGGAAGACCTGAAGGACCGGCTCGAGGCGGTTCCCGGGCTCACGGTCGTCTCCGAGGAGCCGGCGCCCGCGCCCGGCCTCCGGTTCTTCTTCCTGACCTACCGCCAGGCGGTCGACCACCGCAACCCGCAGGGCCCGACGTTCGAGCAGCGCCTGCAGCTGCTGCACCGCGACGAGTCCCGGCCGATGATCCTGCACACGACCGGCTACGACATGCCGGAGTTCGCGTTCCGCTCGGAACCGACCGCGCTCGTCGACGGCAACCAGATCTCCGTGGAGCAGCGGTTCTTCACGCCCTCGCGGCCGAACCCGGCGGACTGGCGCAAGCTCGACATCTGGCAGGCGGCCACCGACCACCACAAGATCGTCCAGGCGCTCAAGCCGATCTACGCCGCGAAGTGGCTCTCGACCGGCGCCAGCAAGGGCGGCATGACCTCGGTGTACCACCGGCGGTTCTACCCGCGTGACGTCGACGGCGTGGTCGCCTACGTGGCGCCCAACGACGCGAACAACAAGCAGGACAAGGCGTACGACGACTTCTTCGCGAGCGTCGGCTCGACCCCGGCCTGCCGCACGGCGCTGGAGAACCTGCAGAAGGAGGCGCTGACCCGGCGCACGAACCTGGTGAACCTGTACGACCAGTTCGCCGCCGAGCACGACCTGTCCTTCGACCGCGTCTTCGGCTCCACGGACAAGGCGTTCGAGATGACCGTCCTGGACACCGAGTGGGCGTTCTGGCAGTACTCGAGCGAGGCCGACTGCGGCTCGGTGCCGGCGCGCACGGCGAGCGACCAGGAGATCTTCGACTTCATCAACAACGTGGCCGGCTTCGAGTTCTACGGCGACGACGCGATCCTGTCCTACTCGCCGTACTACTACCAGGCCGCCACCCAGCTCGGCTGGCCGCAGCCGAAGTTCGCCTACCTCAAGGGTTTGCTGCACTACCCGAACCTGTACGTGGCGAACTCCAGCCTGCCCGCGGAGCTGAAGGCCAAGCACGACCCGTGGCCGATCGCCGACGTCGACCGGTGGGTCAGCAAGGACGCCGGCCAGATGCTGTTCGTCTACGGCTCCGACGACCCGTGGGGTGCCGAGCCCTTCCACCCGAGCGACAAGGACTCGTACACGTTCACCGCGCCGGGTGCGAACCACGGCGCGAACATCGCGAAGCTGAACGCGGCGGACAAGACCGCCGCGACCGCGACGGTGCTGCGCTGGGCCGGCCTGGGCGCCGCCCCGGCCGCCAAGAAGTCCGCCGAGGTCAGCGCGCTCGACCAGCGGGACCCGCGGAACATCCGCCGCCCGCTCTGACCCATCGCGGTACGCCGCAGCGGCGCTTCCCCGGCCAGGGGGAGCGCCGCTTCGGCGTCGTCATGGCCGGCCGGCTCGCCGCGGCCACTACGCTGGGTGCGATGCGACGACCGTCCGGATGGCGAGCGTGGACCGCGCTCGTGGTGGTGATCCTCCTGCTCGGCACGGTCCTGCTCGTGTCCGACGACCTCGCCCCCGAGCCCACCCCGCTGCCCGGACCGCCGCAGGACGCGCCGCGGGTGCTGGTGGCGATGGGCGACAGCACGATCTCCGGCGAGGGTGCGGGCGACTACGAGGAGGGCACCGACGGCGAGAACGGCGACTGGTGCCACCGCTCCGCGCACGCGTCGATCCACGAGACCGGGCTGCTGACGATCGACCGGACGATCAACCTGGCGTGCTCGGGCGCGCCGTCCCCGCAGGTCGGTCTCGGCGACGTGGAGCAGTACACCGAGCCGTCGCAGGCGAAGCGCCTCGCGCCGATCGCCGCGCGCAACCGGGTGATGGCGGTCGTGGTCGCGTCGGGCGCCAACGACGAGCCGGCGTTCTCGCACGTGATGAACGCGTGCATCGAGGCGTGGACCGGACGGGGCGAGCCGTGCAGCGAGGCGGTCGGGCCGGAGTGGGCCGAGCGCGTGGACAAGATGAAGCCCAAGCTCGCGAAGGCACTCGAGGACATCCGCACGGTGATGCGCAACGCCGGGTACGCGGAGTCCGACTACGAGCTGATCGTCCAGTCCTACGCGGCACCGGTGGGCCCGGATGTGGCGCCGGGCCTGCAGGACCTGTCCGGCTGTCCGTTCCGCGCCGACGACCTGGCCTGGGTGCAGCGCACGGCGGTGCCGCAGCTGACCGCGGGGGTGCGCGAGGCGGCGGCCGGGGCGGACGCGCGGTTCCTGGACCTGTCCCGCGCGGGCCTCGGCCACGAGGCCTGCTCCCACGAGGGGGACGCGAGCCAGGAGTGGTTCCGCCGGCTGGCCGTCGAGTGGGACGACCTCCAGCGCGAGGACCGCGCGACGCACGCGCTGCAGGAGTCCTTCCACCCCAACGAGGCCGGCCACGAGCAGCTCGGCCGCTGCCTCGGCGAGTTCGTGAACACCGCCGACCGGGCGGCCGCCTGCCTGCAGGGCCGCGACGGCAACCTCCACGCGGCCACCAGCCTGGGCTCCTGACCCCCGTCGGTTCCGCAAGGGCGGCCCGCCGCGCGCCGGACTGCCCTACGGTGGCCGCACACCCCGCGTCCCCCAGCCGACGGAGGTTCACCGTGCGGGCCCTGCGCCGTTCCCTGCTCCCGCTCCTCGCCCTGCTCGGGCTCGTGGTCGCCACGCTGCCGGCCACCGCGGCCCCGCAGCACCACCGCGCCCAGCCGCTCCCCCAGGCCCACGCGCACAACGACTACGAGCACGACCGCCCGCTGTTCGACGCGCTCGACCACGGGTTCACCAGCGTCGAGGCCGACATCTACCTCGTCGACGGGCAGCTGCTCGTCGCGCACGACCCCGAGGACCTCGACCCGGACCGGACGCTGCGCTCGCTGTACCTGGATCCCTTGCGGCACAAGGTGACCCACGGCGGCCTCTACCCCGGCCACCGCGTCGCCTTCCAGCTGCTGATCGACATCAAGACCGAGGGCGAGTCGACCTACGCCGCCCTCGACACGCTGCTGCGCTCGCCCCGGTACGCCAGCCTGTGGACGAAGTACCGCCATGGCCACGTCCGCCCCGGCCTGGTCACGGCCGTGGTCTCCGGCAACCGGCCCCGCGCCACGATGGAGGCGCAGCCGACCCGCTTCGCCTTCTACGACGGGCGGATCGCGAACCCCGACGACCTCGGGCCCGGCGACGACGCGCGGCTGACCCCGCTGGTGTCGGACAACTGGACCACGCTCTTCTCCTGGCGCGGCGCGGGCGAGATGCCCGCTGACGAGCGGGCCGGGCTCGCGGAGATCGTCGGCACCGCGCACGCCGCCGGCCAGCGCGTGCGGTTCTGGGAGACGCCGGACGCGGCCGGCCCCGAGCGCGCGGCCGTGTGGCGCGAGCTCGTCGCCGCCGGCGTGGACCACATCAACACCGACGACCTCGCGGGACTCGAGGCGTTCCTGCGCGGTTAGGCCGGTGCCTGGTCAGGTGGCGGTCTTCCGCGCGCGGAAGGCCGCCGCCTTCACCCGGTTCTGGCACGCGGTCGAGCAGAACCGCCGCGTTCCGTTGCGCGAGACGTCGACGTAGACCCGGTCGCAGCCGGCGGCGTTGCAGATGCCGAGCCGGTCGACCGCCCGGTTGCCCAGCACGATCGCGAGCGCGGTGGCCATGGACGCGGCGCTGCCGATCGCCCATTCCGCGTCGACGCTGTGGTAGTGCACGTGCCACGGCTCGCCGTCGTGCCTGGCCAGCCGCGGGACCGCGCCCGACGCGCGCATGATCTCGTTCAGCTCGAGGCAGCCGCCGTCCACGTCGCCGGCGTCGACCAGCTCGATGACCCGCCGCAGCCGGGCGACCCAGCCGGCGAGCTCGGCCGCCTCCTGCTCGGTCGGGTGGCCGGGCATGCGCGCGGGCGGCATGGCGTCGCGGACCGCGGCGCGCAGGTCGGCCGGCGGCGCGAACCGGCGGCCGTGGCGCTCGCCGGGCGTCACGTCGTTGATCAACCGCACCGCGTAGGTCACGACATCGCTCGTATGACTGTCGAAGTTCACTTGACCAGTTACCTTCCGAGCCGCTAGCGTCACTGCCGTGAAGCATATAGACAGTGATGGAGGTGCGCGATGCGGGGTACGACCGCCGAGCGGTGGGTCCAGCGCTGGGACCGCCAGCAGGAGCACTACATCCCGGACCGCGAGGAGCGGTTCCGCGTGATGATCGACGTCGTCCGGGCGGCGGTCGGCGCCGAGCCGGCGAACGTCGTCGACCTCGGCTGCGGACCGGGCTCGCTGTCGGCGAGAGTCGCCGCGGCGCTGCCCGGGGTCAGCGTCGTCGGGGTGGACGCCGACCCGCTGCTGCTCGGGCTGGGCGCCGCGAACACCGGTCCCCGGGTACGGCTGGTCGAGGCCGACCTCGGCTACCCGTCGTGGCCGGACCGCATCGGGCTCCCCGGGCCGTGGGACGCGGCGGTGTCCTCCACCGCGCTGCACTGGCTCGACGCCGACTCCCTCGCCGCGCTGTACGGCACGCTCGCGCAGCGGCTGCGGCCCGGCGGCGTGTTCGTCAACGCCGACAAGATGGACCCCGGCCTGTCCACAATGGACGTCATCGCCACCGCGGTCCGGGAGGCACGCACCACACGGGTGGGCACCGACCGCAACGAGGACTGGGCGCAGTGGTGGCAGGCGCTCGGCGAGGACACCGAGCTCGCCCCGCTGCTCGGCGGCCGCCCGGCCGCGCCCATCGACCACACGGAGAACGAGCTGACCGTCGGCGAGCACGCGGCACTGCTGCGTGCCGCCGGTTTCGCCGAGGCAGCCCCGGTGTGGCAGTTCGGCGACGACCACGTCATGGTCGCCGTGCGCTGATCTGTTACAGCGCGGGCGAGCGGCCTTCGTACGGAGTGGACAGTACGACCGTGGTGCGGGTGGACACCTTGGCGGCCTCGCGGATCCTGCGCAGCAGGTCCTCGAGCGCCGCCGGGGAGGCCACCCGCACCAGCAGGATGTAGGACTCCTCGCCGGCGACCGAGTAGCACGCCTCGATCTCGCGGATGTCGGCGATCCGTTGTGGATAGTCGTCCGGTACGGCCGGGTCGATCGGCGTCAGCGAGATGAACGCGGTCAGCGGCAGCCCGATCACCTCGGCGTTGAGCTGCGCGGTGTACCCGCGGATCACGCCGCGCTGTTCCAGCCGGCGCACCCGCTGGTGCACCGCCGAGACCGAGAGCCCGACCCGCTCGGCGAGGTCGGTGAAGCTGCATCTGCCGTCCGCGGACAGCTCGCGCGCGATGGCCTGGTCGATCGGCTCCAGCTCCGCGCCCGTCATGCGGGGAGCACGGTCAGCTCGTGCGGGCGCCGGTTCAGCGGATCCACGCCGTCCTCGGTGACCACCACGATGTCCTCGATTCGCGCACCCCACCGGCCCGGCTGGTAGATCCCCGGCTCGACGGAGAACGCCATGCCCGCCTCGAGCGGCAGCGTGTTCCCGGCGACGATGTACGGGTCCTCGTGCACGTCCAGCCCGATGCCGTGCCCGGTGCGGTGGATGAAGTACTCGCCGAACCCGGCGTCCGCGATGATCGCGCGGGCCGCCGCGTCCACGTCCTGCGCGGCCACGCCCGGCGCCACCGCATCGACCGCCGCCTGCTGTGCCGCCTGCAGCACCGCGTACGTGCCGGCCACGTCGCCGTCGCGGGGCTCGCCCAGCACGTAGGTGCGCGTGCTGTCCGAGCAGTAGCCCGCCGCGACGGGCCCGCCGATGTCGACCACGACCACGTCGCCCGCCGTCATGACCCGGTCGGAGACGCCGTGGTGCGGGCTCGCGCCGTTCGGGCCGGAGCCGACGATGACGAACTCCGCGACCGTGTGGCCCTCCGCCACGATGGCCGCCGCGATGTCCGCGCCCGCCTGCGCCTCGGTGCGGCCGACCCGCACGAAGTCCGCCATCCGCGCGTGCACCCGGTCGATCGCGGCGCCCGCCTGGCGCAGGGCCTCGACCTCCGTGGCGTCCTTGCGCATCCGCAGCTCACGCACGATCGGGCCGGCGAGCACCTGCTCGGTGGCCGGCAGCGCGCGGCGCAGGCCCAGCACGTGCAGCGCCGGCATCACGTCGCCGACCGCCACCCGCGACGCGTCCCCGGTGAGCGAGGCGACCAGGCCGTACGGGTCCTCGTCGTCCACCCAGGTGGCGATCTCCACGCCGAGCTCGTCGGTCGGCACCGCCGCGTAGCCCGGCGCCTCCAGCTTCGGCACCACCAGCACCGGCGGGGCGTCGGTACGCAGGACCAGGCAGGTGAGCCGCTCGAACGACGAGCCGGACCCGCCGATCAGGTAACGCAGGTCCGAGCCGGGCGCCATGAGCATGGCGTCCACGCCGGCGGTCCCGGCGGCCTCCCGGGCGCGGTCCAGCCGCGCGCGCAGTGCCGTCGGATCGGTCGCGGAAACGGTGGTCGACATGGGGAAAGCCTAGTGCGGTGCCGGCCGGCGTCGCTGGGTCTATCGGGGGACCCCACGTTTCGGCCGGCCCGGCGTGGCCCGTGTCAGCGCCATGTCAGCGCGGCGTGGGCAGGTCTCAGCGCTCTGTCAGCCGGGCGGGCGAACGTTGGTGGCATGACCCACCGAAGGGGGAACCAACCATGAACCACGCCGTGCTGGCCGAGGGACTGGCCAAACGGTTCGGCGAGACGACCGCGCTCGCCGGCGTCGACCTGGCGGTGCGCACCGGGACCGTGCTGGGCCTGCTCGGGCCGAACGGTGCCGGGAAGACGACCGCCGTGCGGATCCTGACCACGCTGCTGCGGCCGGACGCCGGCCACGCCGAGGTGTGCGGCTACGACGTCGTGCGCGACGCGCACCAGGTCCGGCAGCTCATCGGGCTCACCGGGCAGTACGCCTCGGTCGACGAGATGCTCACCGGCATCGAGAACCTGCAGCTGATCGGCCGGCTGCTCGGCCTGCCCCGCCCGGAGGCCAAGCGCCGCGCCCGCGAGCTGCTCGCGCAGTTCGACCTGTCCGACGCCGCCAACCGCGCGGCCAAGACCTACTCCGGCGGTATGCGCCGCCGCCTCGACCTGGCGGCGAGCCTGGTCAGCCGGCCGCGCGTGCTGTTCCTCGACGAGCCGACCACCGGGCTGGACCCGCGCAGCCGGCTCGACATGTGGCAGATCGTGCGCGACCTGGTGACCGACGGCGTCACGGTGCTGCTCACGACGCAGTACCTCGACGAGGCCGACCAGCTCGCCCACGAGATCGCGGTCGTCGACCACGGCCGCGTCATCGCGACCGGGACGCCGGCCCAGCTCAAGGCCCGCACCGGCGCGCAGCCGCTCGTCGTGCGCCCGGCCGACCCGGCCGACCTGCCGATCGTGCTGTCCGTCGTGCGCGACGTGACGGCCGCCGACCCGGTCGTCGAGGGGTCGACCGTGACGGCGTCGGTGACCGACCCGGGCCTGCTGCCCGCGATCGTGCGCCGCCTCGACGACGCCCAGGTCCTGGTCGCCGAGCTCGCCCTGCGCGACGCGAGCCTCGACGAGGTCTTCCTCGGCCTCACCGGCCACCGCGCCGCCGACGCTGCCACCAGCGGCCAGCCCGAGACGGAAGGAGTCCCGGCATGACGACCACGACCATGACCACCACCCTTGGCCCGGTGCCGGTGGCCCCGCGCGCCCGCCCCTTCGAGGGCCTCGTGCAGAGCGTGACGCTGTCCTGGCGCACGCTCGTGCAGATCAAGCACAACCCGATGGAGCTGATCGACTTCTCGATCCAGCCGATCATGTTCCTGCTGCTGTTCACCTACGTGTTCGGCGGCGCGATCTCGGGCACCACCGGCGACTACCTGACGTTCGCGCTGCCCGGGATCATCGTGCAGAACAGTTTGTTCGGCACGCTCAACACCGGTGTCGGGCTCAACACCGACCTCACCAAGGGCGTGTTCGACCGGCTGCGCGCGCTGCCGATCGCGCGCTGGTCGCCGCTCGCCGGGCGGATCGCGGCGGACATGGTCAAGCAGGCGTGGGCGATGGCGCTCCTGCTCGGCCTCGGCGCGATCATGGGCTTCCGGGTCGGCACCGGCGTGGCGGGCGTGCTCGGGGCGTTCGGCCTGATGCTGGTGTTCGCGATGGCGTTCTCGTGGATCTCGGTGCTCGTCGGCATGCTCGTCAACGAGCCGGAGAAGGTCATGATCTTCGGGTTCGCGGTCATGTTCCCGCTGACGTTCGTGAGCAACGCGTTCGTGCCGACCGACACGATGCCGGGCTGGCTGCAGGGCTGGGTCGACATCAACCCGGTCACGCAGCTGGCCGACACGATCCGCGGCCTGCTGGTCGGGGGGCCGGTGGCGGGCCCGGGCGCCGCGTCGCTGCTGTGGGCGGCGGGGATCCTGGTGGTGTTCGCACCGCTCGCGGTCCGCGCGTTCAAGCGGCGGGTGTGAGCCCGGCCAGCTCCCGCACGGTCTCGATCGTGGTCTCCAGGCCACGCGCGTACGACTCGGCGTACTGCTCGTCGCCGAGCTCGGCGCGCGTGGCCTGCTCCACGCGCACGGCGTCCTCATTGGACAGATCCGGCCCGCCGCGCACCGCCACGCCGGCGCCGAGCAGTGCCGCCGCGTGCGCGGCGTCGCCGCGGGCCAGCGCCGTGTCCGCCACACCGACCAGGACGTGCGCGATCACGGGTGCGTCCTGGGACCGCAGCGCCCAGTCCAGCGCCTCCGCGTGCAGCCCGGCGGCCGCCTCCTGGTCGCCCCGCGCGGCGGCCAGGAACCCCCGCGACGTGGCGACCACCGCCCGGAACTGCGGCGCCACCGTCGTGTGCGCGGCCACCTCGTGCGCCCGCGCGAGCTCGGTGCCGGCCAGCGCCAGCTCGCCGCGCCGGCGCGCGAAGTCGCCGCTCGCGTGCGCCACGCCGGCCAGCGACTCCGGCAGCCCGGTGCGGTCGGCGTCGCGGCGGGCCCGCACCAGCTCGGCCCGCGCGTCCTCGTGCCGGCCGAGCCTCGACAGCATCGAGGCGAGCCGCAGCCGGTAGGCGACGAGGTCCTCGTTGGTGGCCAGCTGCGAGAACAACGCGATGGCCTCCCGGTACATGTCGATCGCACCGTCGATCTCGCCGCGCCACGCCATCAGGTCGGCGAGCGAGCACAGGGAGAACGACATCCCCCAGCGCTCGCCCAGCTCGCGGAACGCCGCGAGCCCGCCACGGAAGTCCGCCTCCGCCTGGTCGTGCCTGCGGCCGGCGTTGAGCACCGCGTGCGCACGCATCACGAGCGCCGTGCCGCGCACCCACGGGTCGCCGTCCTCGGCCAGCTCGTCCATCGCGCCCATCGCGTCCTCGGCGATCTCGAACGCGGTCCCGCCGTAGGTGCCGAGCACCTTCTCGAGCGGGCCGATCAGCCGCAGCAGCGGGTGCTCCGGCCGCTCGACGCGCTCGGCGAGCGCGACCGCCTCGGCGAACCAGCCGACCGCGCGGCCCTGGTCGCGCAGCCCGTCGATGGCGAGGAGGGCACCGAGCGCGTAGGTCAGCGCGCGGTCGTACACCGACGCCTCCCCCGGCATCGCCAGCACGTCGCCGGCCAGCTCGCCGCCCTCCACCTTGTGCCCGTGCACCCACCAGTACCAGCCCACGTTCGCGACGAACCAGCACGCCGAGGCGGCGTCGCCCGCGGCGATCGCGACGCGCAGCCCGGCGTTGATGTTGTCGTTCTCCTCGTCCAGCCGAGCCAGCCACTCGAGCTGCTCGCCGCGGCGCAGGTGCGGGTCGGCGGTCTCGGCCAGCCTGCCGAAGAACTCGACGTGCGCCCGGCGGGTGCGGTCCAGGTCGCCCGCCGCCGCGAGCCGCTCGACACCGTAGGCCTTGATCGTCTCCAGCAGCCGGTAGCGGCCACCGCCGGTGAGCACCACGAGCGACTTGTCCACCAGCGAGGACAGCAGGTCGAGCACGTCCTCGCCGGGCAGGTCCCCGCCCGCGCACACGTACTCGGCGGCCTCCAGCGTGGCGCCACCGGAGAACACGGCCAGGCGACGCAGCAGCATCCGCTCGGGGTCGTCGAGCAGCTCCCAGCTCCAGTCCACGACCGCCCGCAGCGTCTGGTGGCGCGGCAGGGCCAGCCGGCTGCCCCCGGTGAGCAGCCGGAACCGGTCGTCCAGCCGGGTCGCGACCTGCTCGGGCGAGAGCGTGCGCAGCCGGGCCGCGGCCAGCTCGATGGCCAGCGGCATGCCGTCCAGCGCGCGGCAGATGTGGATCATGTGCAGGGCGGTGCGGTCGTCGACCGTGAAGTCCGGCCGCACGGCGCCCGCCCGGTCGGCGAGCAGGCGCATCGAGGGGTAGGTCATCGCCTCGTCGCGGGACGCGCCGGCCGGCGGCAGCGGCAGCGGGTCGACCGGCCACAGCGTCTCCCCCGTGATGCCGAGCGGCTCCCGGCTCGTGGCCAGGATGCGCAGCCCCGCGCACTCGCCGAGCAGCCGGTTCGCGAGCGCGGCGGCCGCCCCGATGAGGTGCTCGCAGTTGTCCAGCACGAGCAGCAGCGAGCGGGTGGACAGGGCGGCCGCGAGCCGGTCGATCGGTTCGGTCAGCTCGCCGGGGTTGCTCAGCGCCGGGCCGGTGGCGACCAGGGCGTGCCCGCGCAGGCCGAGCGCGGCGAGCACCGCCTGCGGCAGGTCCGCGGCGTCGGTCACCGGCGCCAGCTCGACGAGCCACACGTCGCGGACGCGGTCGAGCAGCGCGCGGGCCACCTCGGTGGCGAGCCGGGTCTTGCCGGACCCGCCGGGCCCGGTGAGCGTCACCAGCCGTGCCTCGCCGACCATCTCGGACACCCGGGCGAGGTCCTTGTCGCGGCCGACGAAGCTGGTGAGCGCGGCCCGCAGGTTCGTGTGCGGCCGGTCCTGGCGCGGCGCGTCACCCTGCAGGATCGACAGGTGCAGGGCGGCGAGGTCGGCGGACGGGTCGGCGCCGAGCTCGTCGGCCAGCGCGGCACGGAGCCGGGCGTAGACGGCGAGCGCGGCACCCGTGCGGCCGGACCGGGCGAGCGCGCGCATCAGCAGCCCGGCGAACCGCTCGTGCAACGGGTGCTCGGCGACCAGCGACTCGAGCTCGGCGACGAGGTCGCTCTGGTGCGCGACCAGGTCGGCCTCGATGCGATCGCCAAGCGCGACGAGCCGCAGCTCGGCCAGCCGGGCCAGCGGCGCCTGCGCGAACGCGGCGTCGGCGACGTCGGCGAGCGCGGGTCCGCGCCACAGGGCGATCGCCTCGCGCAGCGTGCGGGCCGCGCGGCCCGGTTCGCCGGCGAGCTCGGCGTGGCCCTGCGCCGCGAGGCGCTCGAACCGGTACAGGTCGACCGCGTGCGGCGGCACGGCGAGCTGGTAGCCGGCCGGTGCCGACTCGACGACCGGCTCGGGCAGCACCCGGCGCAGCCGGGAGACCAGCGCCTGCAACGCGTTCCCCGCCTCGGCCGGCGGCTCCGCGCCCCAGACGCCGTCGATGAGCCGCGCGGTGGTCACCACGCGGCCGGGGTCCAGCGCCAGCAGGACCAGCAGCGTGCGCAACCGCGCGCCGGTGATCTCCACCGGCACGCCGTTTTCGGCCTGGACTTCCACCGGACCGAGCAACGAGATCCGCACGTGTCGATTCTGCCTTCTCCCGCGGACATGGCAGGCTGGCGGGCGTGAGTGGTCACCTTGCGCTGCTGGACTCGGCCAGCCTGTACTTCCGCGCCTACTTCGCGACCGTCCGGTCACTGCCCGACGCGATGACCGCCCCGGACGGTACGCCGATCAACGCCGTCCGCGGGTTCGCCGACATGATCGCCCGCATCCTCACCGAGCGGAAGCCGGCGCGGCTGGTGGCCTGCCTGGACGCGGACTGGCGGCCGGCGTTCCGGGTGAACGCGCTGCCCTCGTACAAGGCGCACCGCGTGGCCGACCCGAAGAACAACATCGAGGAGGTGCCGGACACGCTGACGCCCCAGGTGCCGATCATCCTCGACCTGCTGGACGCGGTCGGCATCGCCACCGCCGAGGCGGCCGGCTACGAGGCCGACGACGTGATCGGCACGCTCGCGCATCGCGAGGCCACCGACCCGGTGGAGGTCGTCTCCGGCGACCGGGACCTGTTCCAGGTGGTGCGCGACGAGCCGACCCCGGTGTCGATCGTGTACGTCGGCCGCGGCTGGGCGAAGGCGGAGGTGCTCGGCCCGCGCGAGCTCGCCGCACGCTACGACCTGCCGGCGGCGAACCCCGGCCCGGCGTACGCGGACATGGCGCTGCTGCGCGGCGACCCGTCCGACGGGTTGCCGGGCGTGACGGGCGTCGGGGAGAAGACCGCGGCGAAGCTGATCACCCGGTTCGGCTCGCTCGAGGGCCTGCTCGCGGCCGCGGCGGCCGACGACAAGCTGGTGCCGCTGCGGGTGAAGGAGGCGCTGCGCGACGCCGCGCCCTACGTCGCCGCGGCACCGCTCGTGGTCCGCGTCGCGGTCGACGCCGACATCGTGATGGACCGCCCGGACGTGGTGCCGGCGCAGCCGCGCGACCTCGACCGGGTGCGGGCGCTGCAGGAGAAGTGGGACCTCAGCACGTCGGTGGACCGGCTGCTCGCCGCGCTGCCCGGCTCACGCGCCTAGCGCGAAGTCCGTCAGGTCGGGGCCCTCCGGTTCGTCCGGCCCGCAGCCCACGGTGAGCACGGCCGCGATCGCGAGCAGGGCCGCGAGGAGCACGCGCCGCACCGTCGGACCTCGCTTTCCCCAGGGAGTCAGAACAAGCTACCGCACCAGGAGGGCCGGTCCGTCGCGAACAGCCGGTCGGCGGCGGCGAGCGCGGCCGGGTCGTGCGCGGTGAGCCGGCCGATCGCGGCGAGCGTCGACGGGCGCCAGGAGCCGAGGTACACCATGCCGAGCGTCTCCACCGTCATCGTGAGCGCGGCGGGCGCGTTCGTGGGATCCATCCCGTGTGGACTGATCAGGTAGCGGCCGGAGTTGCCGGGCAGCAGGCGATCCACGATCTCGACCACCACCGGGTCGGCCGGTCCGTACGTGCGGGCGGCGAGCGCGGCGGGCACGTCCACGACGCGGACCCACAGCTCGTCCTCCGGCTCGCTGCGGGCGGCGAAGAGGTCGACGAGCATGGCCTCGATGGGGTCGTCGAGCGGGCGGTAGTAGACGGTGACCTGCTCGACGAGGTCGATGCCGAGGAGGTAGCGCCACAGGTCGTTGGCCACCGCCTGGTCGAGCGCCTGGAAGTCGAGCACGACGAGGCCCGACCCGGTGTGCGGCTCGCCCGGAGTGAGCCCGCCCGGCCGGTAGGCGAGCCACCCGTCGATCGTCCCGCCGACCCCGCGGTGCACGGCGACGCGCAGGTACTCGTGCTTGCTGCGGCGCTCGTAGTTGAGCACCCACCAGGTCGGCGAGCGGCTCATCATGCCCGGGCGGGCCTGCTGCAGCGGTGGGTACGCCTCGGGCAGCAGGGTCAGCGCCTCGTCACCGCCGACCAGCCGCACCGTGCCGGCGGTCGGGACGTCGTCGCGCAGGCGGGCCCGGGCGGAGTTGACCTTGACCGTGCGCCCGACCGTGCCGAGGCCGTAGCCGAAGCGGCCGTAGATCGTCGGTTCGCTGGCGTGCAGGCCGGCGAGCGGCTCGGTCAGATCCTCGAGCTGGCGGCGCATCATCGCGGTGAGCGCACCCTGCCGGCGATGGTCGGCCCGCACCCCGACGGCGGTCACCGCGGCCATCGGCACCTTCGCCCCGCCGGGCACGGTCATGCTCGCGCCGATCGAGGCGACGGTGCCGATCACGGTGTCCCCGGCGAAGGCGCCGTAGGTGCGGCCCGGCTCGTAGGTCCGGACCGTGGTGGCCCACTTCTCGTCGTCGACGGGCTCTTCGTGCAGCGCCTCGCGGAAGACGTCGTTGGAGGCGCGGAGCTCGTCGGCACCGAGCACGCGGACGTCGAAGGCGGTCTCCCGGGCGGACACGAGTATCTGGCTCACCGCCCGATAGTGCCTTTCCGGACCCGAACCCGCGACCGATTACTTTCCGGCCCGCGCGGTGGCTCTCCGGCGCTAGTTGCCGCCTTCGGGGGTGGCGACCTCGTACTGGCCGTCGTTGTTGACGACGGTGATCTTGACGGTCTGCTCCTCGTCGCGGATGGTCACCTTGCACTCGAAGGTGTTGCCCTGCTTGACCTCTTCGTCAGCCGGACAGTCCACTTTGGAAATATCGTCGGCGGGCTCGTTGTAGTTCTCGACGAGGATCTTCTTCACGCCGTTGTCACCTTCGAGGGCGGCCTCGTCGAAGACCTTCTTCGTCAGGAAGCCCGGCGTCACGAAGCCGAGCACGCCGAACACGCCGGCCGCGAGCACCACGATCACCACGACGACCCAGATCCACGCGCTGCCGCCCTTCTTCGGCGGCGGGCCGTAAGGCGACTGGCCCGGGTAGCCGGGCTGCTGGCCGTACGCGCCGTAGGGCTGCTGCTGTTGCTGCTGGTAGGGATACTGCTGCGTCGGCTGCTGCTGCTGGCCGTACCCACCGTAGGGCTGCTGCGACGGATCCGGCTGACCGTACGGCTGCTGCGGCTGCCCGTAGCCCTGACCCGGTGTCTGCTCCGGGAACCCGCCGGACGGCGTGCCGGGGGTCGGCGCGCCGCCGTAGGGTTGCTGTCCCCACTGCTGCGGGTCGTTCCCACCGGGAGGCCCATAGGGGCTCGTCATCTCTCGCCTCCGCGCACTCGGGTCTGGTCTCGCGCGATCAAACCATATCGGCAGGTGAACATCCCGTGTGCGCCGCCACGTGATTGCCAGCCATCTGGCGCAAGGTAGGGGTCATGCCGTGCCCAGCGCGACCACGCCGCGCCGCATGCTCCGCACCGCCTCGTCCGCCGCCGCGCCCACCGGGTGCGCCTTGCCCATCACGACCCGCAACTGGTCGAGCAAGTCGATCACCTGGCGGCACCACCGCACGAAGTCGCCCGCGGAGATCTCCGCGCCCGCCGACTCCGCCGCGGTCATCACCCGCTCCAGCGTCTCCCCGCGCGCCCACCGGTACACCGTCCACGCGAAGCCCGCGTCCGGCTGCCGGGTGCGCTCCAACTTGTGCCGGCGCTCGTCCGCCTCCAACGACGCCCACAGCCGCGCGGTGGCGGCGAGCGCGTCGGTGACCGGCCCGGTCGGCACGCGCGGCTCCGCGGGCCCGTCCCGGCGCGCCTCGAACACCAGCGCCGAGACGACCGCGGCGAGCTCGGACGCGGTCAGCGACTCCCACACGCCGTTGCGCAGGCACTCGGCCGCGAGCAGGTCCGACTCGCTGTACAGCCGCGCCAGCCGCCGGCCGTGATCGCTCACGCCGTCCTCTTTGTCGAGGTAGCCGCGCTCGGTGAGCAGCGCCCGGATGCGGTCGAAGCCGCGCGCGAGCGAGTGGGTGGTGGTGGCGACCTTCTGCGCCAGCTGCTGGGTCTCCGCGGTGAGCCGGCGGTGCCGCTCGGCCCAGCGGGCGTGCACCTCGCGGTCGTCGCAGCCGTGGCACGGGTGCGCGCGCAGCGCCCGGCGCAGCGCCGCGAGCTCGCGGTCCTCGCCCCCGCCGTCGGACTTGCGCCGGTTGCGCCCGGGCGCCTCGATGCCCGTGTTGCGCAGCGTCGAGGCCAGGTCGCGGCGCGACCGGGGCGAGCGCAGGTCGACCTGCTTGGGCAGCTTGACCCGGCCGAGCGGCTCGACCGGCGTCGGGAAGTCGGCCGCCGACAGCCGTCCGGCCCACCGGTCCTCGGTGATCACCAGGGGCCGCGGCTCGCCCATCGGGTTCACGCCGGGGTCGACCACGATCGCGAGCCCCGAGCGGCGCCCGGACGGCACGGCTATCACGTCGCCCTTGCGCAGCGCCTCGAGCGAGCGGGTCGCCTCCGCCCGGCGCGCGGTGGCGTTGCGGCGGGACTGGGCCTTCTCGTGCTCGGTCAGCTTCGCGCGCAGCGCCATGTACTCGGCGAAGTCGCCGAGGTGGCACGTCATCGACTCCTCGTAGCCCACCAGCGCCTCGCGGTTGCGCTCGATGCGGCGGGACAGGCCGACCACCGAGCGGTCCGCCTGGAACTGGGCGAACGACTGCTCGAGCAGCTCGCGGGCGGCTTGGGCGCCCAGCCGGTCGACGAGGTTGACCGCCATGTTGTAGCCGGGCCGGAACGACGAGCGGAGCGGGTAGGTCCGGGTGGAGGCGAGACCGCCGACGGCCTTGGGGTCCACGCCGGGCCCCCAGACGACGACCGCGTGTCCCTCGATGTCGATGCCGCGCCGCCCGGCCCGGCCGGTCAGCTGCGTGTACTCCCCCGGCGTCAGCTCGACGTGCGCCTCGCCGTTGTACTTGACCAGCCGCTCCAGCACGACCGTGCGGGCCGGCATGTTGATGCCCAGCGCCAGCGTCTCGGTCGCGAAGACGACCTTGACCAGCCCGCGGACGAACAGCTCCTCGACGGTCTCCTTGAAGGCCGGGAGCAGCCCCGCGTGGTGGCTCGCGAACCCGCGCTCCAGCGCGTCGCGCCACTCCCAGAAGCCCAGCACGCCCAGGTCGGCCTCGTTGAGCTTCTTGGTGCGGGTGTCGACGATGCGGCGGATCTCGGCGACCTCCGCCTCGGCGTTCATCCGCAGGCCCGAGCGCACGCACTGCGCGACGGCCGCGTCGCACCCGACCCGGCTGAACACGAACACGATGGCCGGCAACAGGCCGGCGCCGTCGAGCCGGGACACCACGTCCACCCGCGACGGCGGCCGGAACCGCGGCCCGCGCGCGGGTGCCGGACGGCCGCGGCCCCGCGCCCGCGGACCGCGCCACGGCGCCTGCTCGCGGGCCGCGCTCTCCGTGCGGCGCAACAGATCCGGGTTGATCCGCGGGTGGCCCTCGGCGTCCTCGCCGAGGAACAGGTCCAGCATCCGGCCGGACACCATCATGTGCTGCCACAAGGGCACGGGCCGGTGCTCGTCGACCACGACCGTCGTGTCGCCGCGGACCTCGACGAGCCAGTCGCCGAACTCCTCCGCATTGCTGACGGTGGCGGACAGGCTCACCAGCCGCACCCAGTCCGGCAGGTGCAGGATGACCTCCTCCCACACCGCGCCACGGAACTGGTCGGCCAGGTAGTGCACCTCGTCCATCACGACGTAGCCGAGCCCGTCGAGGGTCGAGGAGCCCGCGTAGAGCATGTTGCGCAGCACCTCGGTGGTCATCACGACGATCGGCGCGTTGCCGTTGACCGACGTGTCACCGGTGAGCAGGCCGACCGCCTTCGGGCCGTGCCGCTCCACGAGGTCGGCGTACTTCTGGTTGGACAGCGCCTTGATCGGCGTGGTGTAGAAGCACTTGCGGCCCTCGGTGAGCGCGAGGTGCACGGCGAACTCGCCGACGACCGTCTTGCCCGCCCCGGTCGGCGCGCACACCAGCACGCCGTGGCCGTCCTCGAGCGCGGCGCACGCCTGGTCCTGGAAGGGGTCGAGCTCGAAGGGCAGCTGTTCGGCGAACTCGGTCAGCTTCGGGTAGCTGGACCGGCGTCTCGACGCCGCGTAAGCCTCGGCCGGAGATGGAGAAGGGCTGGTGGCCACCTGGTCAGACTTCCATACGACCCGGCGGTCAGCTTGGTCGGCTGTTCGGTTTTCCGACCACCGTGAGAGCCCCCGGCACGCAGCTGACCTCGACCGGCAGCGGGCCGATGCGCTCGCCGTCGGCATAGGCGACCCAGCCGTTCGCGCCACCGTCGGCGCCGCCGAGCCGGACCTCGCGGGCGCGGGAGGTGGTGACGATCGGGTGGTGCACGTGGTTGCCGGTGCGCAGCCCGGGCAGCATCTTGATCAGGTCGAAGCGGCCGGCGCGGCCCACGAGCGTGATGTCGAAGACGCCGTCGGTGGGGTCGGCGTCCGGGCAGATCGGGATGCCGCCGCCGTAGTGCGGGATGTTGCCGACCGCGATCTGGGTGGCGTCGAGCTCGGTGCGGGCGCCGTCCTCGACGATGCTGAGCCGGCCCGGCCGCAGCTTCGCCAGCTCCGCGAGGATGGCGAGGTCGTAGCGCCGTGGCCCGGCCGGCCAGCGCATCCGGTTGGCCCGCTCGTTGACCGCCGAGTCGAACCCGGCACAGAGCACGCCGGCGAACCACGGCCCGCCCGCGACCCGGCCGAGGTCGATCTTCGTGCGCTCGCCGGCCTTGATCGCGGCGACGAGCGCGTCGGTGGCGGCGAGCGGGTCCTTGGGGCTGCCGAGGGTGCGGGCGAGATCGTTGCCCGTGCCGGCCGGGATCACGGCGAGCGCGACGCCGGAGTCCGCGCAGAACTGCACGCCCTGGTGCGCCGAGCCGTCGCCGCCGACCACGACGAGCACGTCGAGGGCGACGTCGTGCGCCCGGTCCATCAGCCGGCGCGACTCCTCGACGGTGCTCGCGGCGACCGTGACGAGGTCGTCGACCGCGTCCCGTAATCGCGCGGCGACCGTGTCCGCGATCCGGCCCGCCCGGCCGAGACCGGACGCCGGGTGCACCACCATGGCGGCCCGCACAGTGTCAGCCTGCCCCTCAGGTCACGTCGTCGAAGCCGGCGGAGGACTCGGACTTCGTCGGCTTCTCCGGCGCGTCCTCGGGCTTGAGGTCGTAGTCCTCCGGATCGCCCCAGCCCTCGGCGACCGCCTGCCGGTCCTTCCTGCGGTCGTGCACGCGAGCGATCTGCACGGCGACCTCGAACAGCACGGTCATCGCACTGGCGAGGGCCAGCATGCCGATCGGGTCCGTACCCGGCGTGGCGACGGCGGCGAACACGAACAGCGCGAAGATGATGCCGCGCCGCCACTTCTTGAGATTGCGGTAGGGCAGCATCCCGATGCGGTTCAGCATGGTGATCAGCAGCGGCAGCTCGAAGCTGACACCGAAGATCAGCAGCATCACCAGGATGAACGAGATGTACTCGTTCGCGGCGAGCGCGGTGATGAACTGGTCACCACCGAAGCTGACCAGCACCTGCAGGCCCTTGGGCACCACGAAGTAGGCGAGCACGGCGCCGCTGGCGAACAGGATCGACGCCAGCACGACGAAGATGCGGGTGAACTTCCGCTCGTTGTCGTACAGGCCCGGGGTGATGAACGACCAGATCTGGTAGAGCCAGAACGGGCTCGTCAGCACCGCGCCCGCGGCCAGGCCGACCTTGAACTGGATGAGGAACGCCTCGAACGGCTGGGTCTGCAGCAGCTGGCACTTGCCCGGAGTCGGCTCGAAGCGGATCCCGGCCGGCAGCGCACAGTAGGGACCCGTCATCAGGTCGCCGAGCGACGGGATGGGGCCGATGCGCCACTGGAACCACAGGAAGCCGGCGATGCAGCCGACCAGCAGGCCCAGTATCGCCAGGCCCAGCCGGTGCTTCAGCTCGTACAGGTGATCCCGGAGGGACATGGTGCCGTCGGGATTGTGCCGGCGGCTGCGAAGACGCTTCTTCTCGCGGCTGCCCTCGTCCCGGCGGTGCGGTCTGCGCGCCACCGTTGCGAACCCGCTCTCTCAGCCGGCGTTCTTGTTCTGCTGCGCCTGCTCGACCGGCTGGGAGCCGTTCGTCTGCACGCCGTTGGTCTGGACCGGCGTCGCGGCCGGGGTGTCGACCGGCGTGGACGGCGTCGCCGGCTGCGCTTCGGGGAGCTGCTGCTGGACCACCGGCTGGGCCGGCGTCTCGTCCTTGTCCTTGTCGTCGCGCAGGTTCTTCGTCTCTTCCTTGAAGGCCTTCGCGGACTTGCCCAGCGAACGCGCCATCTCCGGCAGCTTCCGTGCTCCGAAGAGCAGGATGATCACACCAGCGATGATCAACAGCTCGGGCACACCCAAGTTACCCACGGTCATCCTCCTGTCTCCCCCGGCTGTTCGATGGTACGTCAGCCGGGGCGTGCTTCATTCGTGCGCGGGTCTGTTTGGTCGCTACCCGCAAGGCGGCCGTTCGCGCCCGGAGCGTGCCTCTCCGGTCCCCGATCCAGGCGTTCACGACAGTCGCCGTGATGCCGAACCGGCGCACGTGGCGCAGCGCCCGGACGAGCACGAACCCGAGCAGCACCAACCCGGCGGCGAGCACGATCCAGGTCGGCAGGTACGACGTCACGATTCCTACCGTACTGGGCATGTGCTCGTCGTAGGGTCGACGGCACCCGGCTTCCGGTCGATCACGGGGTCACCGTGAGCTGGCCGGCCCGGGCGAGCGCCCGCCTTGCATGGTCACGCAAGCCGGTCGCCAGCTCCGCCGGCTCCTCGACGGTGACGTCACCGCCCAGGCCCAGCAGCAGCCGGACCATCCACGACAGGTCGGCGTACCGCATCCTTATTCGGAGCCGCCCGCCATCCAGCTCGGTCAGCTTCTCCACCGGGTAGTACTCCGACACCCAGCGCGCGTCCGGATCCAGCACGAGCTGGGCGACCTCCTGGTCCGGGCGCTCGCGGAACAGGCCCGCGGTGGTGTCGGTCGGCTCGGCGTAGGGCGGTGGCGCGGCGGGCTCGTCGAGCTCGGTCACCTCGTCGATGCGGTCGAGGCGGAACAGCCGCACGCCCTCGGCCCGGCGGCACCACGCCTCGAGGTAGCTGCGGCCCTCGACGATGAGCATCCGCATCGGGTCGACCGTCCGCTCGCTGATCTCGTCCTTCGACGCCGTGTAGTAGGTCATCCGCAGCGCTCGCCGTGCCTTCAGCGCCCCCTGCACGACCTGGCGGGCCAGCACGGTGTTCTTGCCCTCGCGCACGCCGAGACCGACCGCCACGCCGGCGGGCTGGGCCTGCCCCGCGGCGGCCTCGATCTTGGCGACCGCGCGGCGGACCGCGTCCGCGTCGGCGACGCCGGGCGCCTCCAGCAGCGTGCGCAGCGCGACCAGCAGCGCGGTGGCCTCGGCGCCGGTGAGCCGCAGCGGGCGGTTCATGCCCGCATCGAAGTTGACCGAGATCGTGTCACCCTCGAACGACAGGTCGATCAGGTCGCCGGGGCCGTAGCCCGGCAGGCCGCACATCCAGAGCAGCTCCAGATCCTTGCGCAGCTGCTTGGCGGACACGCCGAAGTCGGCGGCCGCCTCGTCGACCGGGATGCCCGGCCGCGCGATCAGGTAAGGCACCAGCGCCAGCAGTCGTGGCAGCCGGTCCTGCGAAGTTCTCAACGATCCCCCTCGGTACTCCCCACGACCGCGAGCAGCAGCTCGTGCACCGACTTGCGCAGCACCTCCGGCTCGAGCACCACGGCGTCCTCGCCGTAGCCCGCGATCCAGCTCGCGGAGGAGTCGGTGTGCCAGACCTCGAGCTCGACCAGGTCGCCCGCCACGCCGTCGATGGCCTGCTCGCCGACGACGGTGGCCCGGCGGCGCAGCCCCGCGGCCCGGTTCTTCGCCAGCCACAGCCGTACCGTCGAGGTGTCGGGCGGCTCGTCGCTGGACACCGAGACGAACTGCAGCAGGTCGACGTCCGCCGGCCGCTGCACCACGCCGGTGCGCCCGGACGGCGTGACCTCGCCGACGATGCGCGACAGCCGGAAGCAACGCGGCGCGGCCCGGTCGCGATCGTGGCCCACCACGTACCAGCGGCCCCGCCACGACACGACGCCCCACGGCTCGAGCGTGCGCCGGCGCAGCTCCGCCGGGCTCGGCCGCCGGTAGTCGAAGCTGACCGCCTGGCCCGCCTGCACCGCGGCGAGCAGCGGGCCGAATGCGGGCTCGGTGGTGCGCACCTTCGGCTCGACGACCGCGGGCACGCCCTGGTCGACGTCCACCCCGGCGGCCCGCAGCTTGAGCAGCGCGCCGGCCGCCGCGCCGGTCAGCTCCGGGGAGTCCCACAGCCGCACCGCGAGCGCCACGGCGGCGGCCTCGTCGGGCTCGAGGTCGATGTCGCCGAGCTCGTAGTCGCGGCGGGCGATCCGGTAGCCGTCGACGGTGTCGAACGACCAGTTCCGGCCGACCTCGAGGGGCACGCCCAGCTCACGCAGCTCGGCCTTGTCCCGCTCGAACATCCGGAAGAACGCCTCGTCCGTGGGCGCGTCGGAGTATCCGGCCACGAGGGACCGGATGTGCTCGGCGGTCAGGTACTGGCGCGTGGACAGCAGACACAGCACCAGGTTGACCAGTCGTTCGGCGCGCGCGACGGACACGTTTCGAACTCTAGCCCGACTGACACACCCCAGTCCCCCCAACGCGCCCGGCGATTCGTGCGAACGGTCCGTTCGCCCGCCATTCCCCCATTGGTGGCCCTCCTCCTGGCACGTCGCCGGAGTCTCCCGACGACCAACGCAACCTCAGGGGACCGTGACGCCACCCAGCCACAATCAACCGCGCAGCCGCACCACCCGCTGGAACGCAACCAACATTTTGAATTTCGGGGAGGCGGACTGGTCTGACCACTTGACCGTCCGACTGTCAGCAGGGCAAGGTGTCAGCATGGCCCTGCAACCCGTGGCTCGCCGGTCCGTCCCGGACTCCGTGTTCGAGCAGATCCTCGCCGACGTCGTGAGCGGCGAGTTCGCGCCCGGCGACGCGCTGCCCAGCGAGCGCCGGCTTGCCGAGGTGCTCGGCGTGTCCCGGCCGGCCGTGCGCGAGGCGCTGCAGCGGGTCGCCGCGGCCGGGCTCGTCGAGGTCCGCCAGGGCGACACCACGACCGTCCGCGACTACCGCCGGCACGGGGGCCTCGACCTGCTCGCCCGCCTGCTCGCGCCCCGCGGCGAGATCGACCTGGCGGTGGCGCGCAGCATCCTCGAGGCACGGCTGCACATCGGGCCGAAGGTGGCCGAGCTCGCCGCCGAGCGCGCGGGCGAACGGCTCGGCGCGTCGCTGGGCGAGGCGGTCGACGCGCTCGCGGACGCGGCCGACTCGGTCGCCCGGCAGCGGCACGCGCTCGTGTTCTGGGAGCACGTCGTGGACGGCGCCGACTCGATCGCGTTCCGGCTGATGTTCAACGGCCTGCGCGCGGCCTACGAGCCGGCGATCGCGATCCTCGGTCCGGTGATGGACGCCGAGGTCACCCGAATCGAGGTCTACCGCGCGCTGACCGGCGCGATCGTCGCCGGCGACGCCGCCGGGGCACGCCGCCTCGCCGAGGACCTGCTCGGCGCGGGCACGCACGGCCTGCTGGCCGTTATCCGGAAACTGGAGGAACAGGCATGACGGACGAGGCCGGGAACAGCGTCGACGCCCGCGCGCGGGCCCAGGTCCGCGCGGACGAGGTGGCCATCACCGGCTCCCGCCGCCGCTCGACCAGCCTGGCCGGCGCGGCCCGGGCGTTCTGGCGCCACCCGTCGCCGTGGATGCTGGCCGCGGTCCTGACCGGCGCCGTGGCCGCTCGCCTGGTCACCGGCGACTGGCGGCTCGGCGACGTGCTGACGCCGCTGATCATGCTGGCCGTGTTCCCGCTCTTCGAGTGGGTCGTGCACGTGTGTGTGCTGCACTGGCGCCCGCGCCGCGTCGGCGGGCTCACGATCGATCCGCTGCTGTCCCGCAAGCACCGCGCGCACCACGTGGATCCGCGCGACGTGCCGCTGGTGTTCATCCCGTGGCAGGTGCAGCTGTGGCTGCTGCCGGCGACGACCGCGATCGCGCTGCTGGCGTTCCCGCGGCTCGGGGTCGGCCTGACCTACCTGGTCACCGCGGCCGCGCTCGGGCTCGGCTACGAGTGGATGCACTACCTGATCCATAGCGACTACCGACCGCGGACGCGGCTGTACCGGGCGATCTGGCGCAACCACCGGCTGCACCACTACAAGAACGAGCACTACTGGTTCACCGTGACCACCACCGGCACCGCGGACCGCTTGCTGGGCACCCACCCGAACCCGGAGACCGTCCGCATCTCCCCCACGGTCCGCGACCTGCACTCCCGCGAGGCCGCGAGCTAGGCCGGCGCCGAGCGCATCTCGTCGGCCAGCAGCGCCTCCTGCTCGGCCGTGAGGCCGTTGCCGGCCAGCCCGTTGGCGAGGATCAGCATGGCCTTCACGATCGCCTCCTGGCGGACCTCGGCCGGCATGTCCCGCAGCGGGCCGTCCATCAGCATGGCCAGCCCGTGCACCGTCGACCACGCCGCGACCTCCGCCAGCGGGCGCCGCTCCACGCTCAGGTAGCCGACCGCCACCAGCTCGTCCAGCGACTCCAGCAGCAGCCCGAAGGGGTCGTTGCCCCCGTGTTCGTCGCGCTCGCGCATCTCGCCCTCCCACGTGAAGACAGTGCGGAACAGGCCCGGCTCCGCCCGCGCGAACGCGAGGTAGCCCCGGCCGAGCGCGGCGAGGCTCCCCAGCGCGTACCGCACCGGGTCGTCGGACTGCGGGCGCGTCGACAGCTCCTTGCGCATCGCCGCGGACAGCTCCTCCAGCGCGCTGTCCTTCGCCGCCCCGAGTAGCTCGTCCTGCCCGGCGAAGTGCCGGTACGCCGCGGTCGGCGTGACGCCCACGAGGCGTGCGGCCGCGCGGATCGTCACCGAGCCCGGCCCGCCCTGGGCGGCCAGCTCCGCCGCGGCGGCGATGAGCGCGTTGCGCAGGTCGCCGTGGTGGTAGGCGCGTTTCGCCGAATTCATGGGTTCGATGTTGACACCAGCAAACATCGGTGGCAAGTTAACGCCCATCAAGTTTACGCCTGTACACATCTCGTTCGAGGGGAAGCACACCCATGTTCGGTCACCTCGGCCGGTTCGCCGCCACCCACGCCCGCGCGATTCTCGCCGTGACCGTCCTGGTCCTGGTGGGCGCCGGCGCACTCGGCTTCACCGCGTTCGGCAAGCTCAAGACCAACGGCGGTTTCGACGATCCCGCCGCGGAGTCCAGCCAGGCGCGAGCATTGCTCGACTCGGAGTTCGGCGGCGAGAACGACGTCGTCTTCCTCATGACCGCCCCCGGCGGCAACGTGGACGACCCGGCGATCCAGGCCGATGCCGCCGCGCTGACCGGCAAGCTCGCGGGCGACGCCGGCCTGGTGGACTTCGCGTCCTACTTCACCACCCACGCGCCCCCGATGAAGTCAGCCGACGGCAGGTACGCGATCGCGGTCGCCAAGCTCGCCGACGACGCGGACGTCGCGGTCCTGCGCGACACCTACGACACGACCTCCGGGCCGCTGCACGTGCACGTCGGCGGACCGGAGGCGGTCGGCCCCGACATCGGCGACCAGGTCGGCAAGGACCTCGCGCTCGCCGAGTCGATCGCGGTGCCGATCATCCTGGTGCTGCTGGTGATCGTGTTCGGCAGCGTCGTCGCCGCGCTGCTGCCCCTCGCGATCGGCGCGATCGCGGTGCTCGGCACGTTCGCGGAGCTGTCCGTGCTCGGCTCGCTGACCGACGTGTCGGTGTTCGCGATCAACCTGACCACCGCGCTGGGCCTCGGCCTCGCGATCGACTACGCGCTGATGACCGTCTACCGGTTCCGCGAGGAGCTCGCCGCCGGCCGCAGCACCCACGACGCCGTCGTGCGGACCGTCGAGACGGCCGGCCGGACGATCACGTTCAGCGCGCTGACGGTCGCGGTCGCGCTCGCCGCGCTGCTGGTGTTCCCGCTCTACTTCCTGCGCTCGTTCGCCTACGCCGGCGTCGGCGTCGTGATCATCGCGATGGCCGGCGCGGTCATCGTGCTGCCCGCGCTGCTGGCGGTGCTGGGCCCGAGGGTCAACTCGCTGCGGCTGCCGTGGGTGCGCACGGCGCCCAGCGCGGTCTCACCGGTGTGGGCCCGGATCGCCGGGGCCGCCATGCGCCGCCCGCTGCTCGCCGGCGCGCCCGTGGCGATCCTGCTCGTGCTGGCCGCGATCCCGTTGCTGCGCGTCGAGTTCGGCACGCCGGACGACCGGGTGCTGACGACCGCGTCGGAGACCCGCGTCGTCGGCGACGTGCTGCGGGCGAGCTTCCCGGCTGACGACAGCAAGGCCCTGCAGGTGGTCACCCGCGGGCCGGTCGACGTCCCCGCCTACGCCGAGCGGCTCTCCGCGGTGCGCGGCGTCGAGGTGGTGACCTCGAGTGCGGGCAGGTTCGCCGACGGGCGACCGGCCGGCCCCGGCGACCCGGCCATGGCGGCCCGGTCCGGCGTGCAGCGGCTGACCGTGCTGACCGCGTACGACGCCCACTCCGCGGACGCCCAGCACCTCGTGGACACCGTGCGCGCGGTGCCGGCCGGTGGCGCGGAGGTCCTGGTCGCCGGCTCGGCGGCCCGGCTGACCGACAGCAAGGACGCGATCGCGAGCCGGCTGCCGATCGCCGGCGGACTGATCGCGATCAGCACGTTCCTGCTGCTGTTCCTGTTCACCGGCAGCGTGCTGCAGCCGATCCGGGCCCTGCTGTTCAACGTGCTCGGGCTGTCGGCGACGCTCGGCATCATGGTCCTGATCTTCCAGGAGGGCTGGCTGTCCTCGTGGCTGGGCTTCACGCCGCTGCCGCTCGACACGAGCATGCTGGTGCTGCTGTTCTGCATCGTGTTCGGGCTGTCGATGGACTACGAGATGTTCGTGGTCAGCCGGGTCAAGGAGATGCACGACCTGGGTGCGGGGCCGCGCGAGGCGGTGACCACCGGGCTGTCGCGGACCGGCCGGCTGATCACGATGGCCGCGGTGCTGCTCGCCGTCAGCCTGCTGGCGTTCGGGACGAGCGGGGTCAGCTTCATCCAGATGTTCGGCATCGGCTCGGGGCTCGCGATCCTCATCGACGCGACACTCATCCGCGGCGTGCTCCTGCCGGTCGGCATGCGACTGCTGGGCCGGTCCGCGTGGTGGGCGCCGCCGTTCCTGCGGCGCGTGCACGGCCGGGTCGGGCTGCGTGAGGACACGCCCGACCGGCCGGGCGAGCTGACGCCGGTCTAACCGTTGGCGGACGCCGCGTCCGGTGCCTCGACGCACCGGGCGCGGTGTTCGGCTGTGCCACCGGTCACACCCAGCCGTTCGAGGGCCGATGCGGCCCCGGGGTTGAGCCGGATGGCGCGGCTCGGGTCGCGGACGAGCCAGCCGGCGGCGAGCGCTCGGTCGAGGAGCGCGGCCGGCATGGCGCCACTGAGGTGCTCGCGGCGCTCGGTCCAGTCGAGGCAGTCCTTGACGACCGGCCGGCGCGTGCGGGTGAGGTCGACGCCGAGCTCGTCGAGGACCGCGCGGCCGCGGCGGGTGATGTGCAGGCCGTCGGCGTCGTCGAGCAGGCCGGTGGCGAGCATGCCGTCCCGGATGGCGACGCCGAGCCGGCCCGCGAGATGGTCGTAGCAGGTGCGGGCCGCGGCCAGCCGGCGCGCGCGGACCGAGGCACGCAGGCTCCTCGGCGGTTCCGGCCCGGCGAACCGGGACATCGTCTCGATGAGCTCGGCGACGTCCGGCCCGTCGAGGCGGACGTAGCGGTGCCGGCCCTGCTTGAGCGTGCGCACGAACCCGGCGGCGGTGAGGGCACCGACGTGCTCGCTGGCGGTCGAGGGCGCGATCCCGGCCGCCCGGGCGAGCTCACCGACCGTCCAGGCCCGCCCGTCGATCAGCGCGAGACACATCGTCGCGCGGCTGGGATCGGCGAGAACGGCGGCAACATCCGCAAACATGCCCCGAGAATAGGCACCTGTCCGCCTCCCCGGAATTCAAAGTGTTGGTTGCGTTCCGGCGAACGGTGCGGATAGGCGGCTGATTGTGGCTGGGTACCGTCACGGTCCCCTGAGGTTCCGTCGGCTACAGCGAGGCGATCAAGCGTTCTACCCGCTCGTCTACCGCGCGGAAGGGGTCCTTGCACAGGACCGTGCGCTGGGCCTGGTCGTTCAGCTTCAGGTGCACCCAGTCGACCGTGAAGTCGCGGCCCGCCTGCTGTGCGGCGGCGATGAAGTCGCCGCGGAGCTTCGCACGGGTGGTCTGCGGCGGGGTGTCCTTGGCGGCCTCGATCTCGCCGTCCTCGGTCACCCGGGCCACCAAGTCCTTGCGCTGCAACAGGTCGAAGATGCCGCGGCCGCGCCGGATGTCGTGGTACGCCAGGTCCAGCTGGGCGATCCGCGGGCTCGACAGCTCCATGTTGTGCTTGTCGCGGTACCGCTCGACCAGGCGGTGCTTGATGGCCCAGTCGATCTCCCGGTCGATGCGGGACAGGTCCTGCTGCTCGACCGCGTCCAGCGTGCGGCCCCACAGCTCGATGACGCGGTCGGCGATCGGGTCGGGCGACCGCTTCGCGACGTGCTCGACCGCGCGGGAGTAGTACTCGCGCTGGATGTCGAGCGCCGACGCCTCGCGGCCGCCGGCCAGCCGCACCAGGCGGCGGCCGGTCAGGTCGTGGCTGATCTCGCGAATGGCACGGATCGGGTTGTCCAGGCTGAAGTCCCGGAACTGGACGCCGTCCTCGATCATCTCGAGCACCAGGTTCGCGCTGCCGACCTTGAGCAGCGTCGTGGCCTCGGCCATGTTGGAGTCGCCGACGATGACGTGCAGGCGGCGGTAGCGCTCGGCGTCGGCGTGCGGCTCGTCGCGGGTGTTGATGATCGGGCGGGAGCGGGTGGTCGCCGAGGACACGCCCTCCCAGATGTGCTCCGCGCGCTGCGAGAGGCAGTACACCGCGCCACGCGGGGTCTGCAGGACCTTGCCGGCGCCGCAGACCAGCTGGCGGGTGACGAGGAACGGCAGCAGCACGTCGGCGATCCGGGAGAACTCGCCCGCCCGCGTCACGAGGTAGTTCTCGTGGCAGCCGTAGGAGTTGCCGGCCGAGTCGGTGTTGTTCTTGAACAGGAAGATGTCGCCGCCGATGCCCTCGTCCGCGAGCCGGCGCTCGGCGTCGACCAGCAGGTCCTCGAGGATCCGCTCGCCCGCCTTGTCGTGCGTCACCAGCTGGACGAGGTCGTCGCACTCCGCCGTGGCGTACTCGGGATGTGATCCGACGTCCAGGTAGAGGCGCGACCCGTTGCGCAGGAAGACGTTCGACGACCGACCCCAGGACACCACTCGCCGAAACAGGTACCGCGCGACCTCGTCCGGGCTGAGCCTGCGCTGCCCGTGAAACGTACAGGTCACGCCGAACTCGGTCTCGATACCGAAGATCCGCCGCTGCATTCTCTTAGCCTAGGCGTTGAAAGCCCGAAGATGTTCGGGCCGCTCCGAGGTGAGACGAACGCGTCATCGACGCGAACTGTCCGTGAACAACCATCAGCTCTTGTCCGAGTCGCCCTCGGGAGCCGGGTCGACCGGCTCGCCCCCGGGCTTGTCGCCGGCCTTGCCACCGGCTTTGTCGCCGGCCTTGTCACTGTCCTTGTCGCCGTCCTCGGCGCCGGTCGGCAGCATCGCGGTCAGCGCGGCTCCCTCGATCCGGCGGAACGCCCGCCGCGGCCGGGAGCGCTCCAGGACGGCGACCTCGACCTTGCGGGGGCCGTTGTCCCCGTTGCCCGATGCCGGCGAGCTCGACGAGGTGCCCGCGGACAGCGCGCGCATCGCGAAGGTCACCGCGTCCTGCAGGGTCATGCCCTCCTCGTAGGCGTCCTTCATCGTCGTCAGGATCGGCTCGGTCTGCCCGCCCATCACGAGGTACTGCGGCTCGTCGACGATCGAGCCGTCGTAGGTCAGCCGGTACAGCTGGTCCTCCTCGGGCGTGGCGCCGACCTCGGCCACGCAGATCTCCACCTCGAACGGCTTGAGCTGGTCGGTGAAGATCGACCCGAGAGTCTGGGCGTAGACGTTGGCGAGCTGGCGCGCCGAGACGTCGCGCGGGTCGTTGGCGTAGCCCCACAGGTCGACGTGGCGGATGCCGCCGCGGCGCAGGCTCTCATACTCGCTGTAGCGGCCGGCCGCCGCGAACCCGATGCGGTGGTAGATCTCCGACACCTTGTGCAGCGTGGTGGACGGGTTCTCGGCCACGAACAGCACGCCACCGGAGTATTTCAACGCGACCACGCTGCGGCCCCGAGCGATGCCCTTGCGCGCGTACTCCGAGCGGTCGCGCATCAGCTGCTCGGGCGAGGCGTACAGCGGCATGGTCACGGCGGTGGCTCCTTCGTCGTATCTGTCATCGATGAATCGATGAGCCGTCAGCCTCGCGGCTGGCTGGCCCGGTCGGCCACGACGGCCTCGGTCACCGGGGCGACCGTCTCCTCGGACAGGTGCACGGCGCCCTCGGCGCCGGTCACCGTGACGATGCTCGGGTAGAGCTTGCGGGCGATGTCGGGGCCGCCGGTGGCCGAGTCGTCGTCCGCCGCGTCGTAGAGCGCCTCCACCGCGTGCCGGATGGCGGTCTCCTCGTCGCTGCCCGGGTCGTGGAGCTTCTTGAGCGCGGACCGCGCGAACAGCGACCCGGAGCCGACCGAGTGGAACCCGGCGCGCTCCTCGTAGCGCCCGCCGACCACGTCGTAGGACACGATCCGGCCGGCCCGCGTCGGGTTGCCCGCGGCCGGGTCGAAGCCGACGAACAGCGGGATCACCGCGAGACCCGCCATCGCCACGTCGAGGTTGCCCTTGACCAGGGTGGCCAGCTTGTTCGTCTTGCCGTCCAGGGACAGCGAGACGCCCTCGATCTTCTCGTAGTGGGACAGCTCCAGCTGGAACAGGCGGACCAGGTCGATCGCGATGCCGGCCGTGCCGGCGATGCCCACCGCCGAGTAGTCGTCGGCGACGAACACCTTCTCCATGTCGCGCTGGGAGATCAGGTTGCCCGAGGTGGCCCGGCGGTCACCCGCGATCAGCACGCCGCCCGCGAAGGAGATCGCGACGATCGTGGTGCCGTGCGCGGGCGCGGGCGTGAGCTCCGCGGCACTGCGGCGGGCCTGGACCGGTTCGTCCCCGCGCCAGCCTCCGTGCGCCCCGGGCAGCAGGTGCGGCGCCTGCACGCGGAGGAAGTCGGTGAAGGAGGACGTCTCGGCCGTCAGGTAGGCAGCCGGGAGAGATGCGCCGGGCACAGCGCGAGACGGGGTGTTTTCCATGCCTGCTTTCGTTCCTGGTCACGATTTACCGACGGGCACGACGACCGGGTGCTGTTCGACTGCTCGCCTCAGGATCTGTCCACAGGCCTCTCACCTCGACAGATGCCGGCGAGCTCGGTCGAACGACGCCCGCCTACTCGCCACCCTTTTGGACATAGGCGCGGACGAAGTCCTCGGCGTTCTCCTCGAGCACGTCGTCGATCTCGTCGAGGATCGTGTCGACGTCCTCGCCGAGCTTCTCCCTGCGCTCCTGACCGGCCGGCGCGCCGCCGTCGACGTCTTCGTCGCCGTCACCGCCGCCTTGCCGCTGCGTCTGTTCCTGGGCCATCTCGCCTCCCGGATCGGGATTGTCTGTCTACCAGGCTACCGACCGGGACCGACATAGTCGCGGACCATCCGAGCGAAGATCGTGATCGCTGTCGGCGAACGCCCAGGTGGGGGCGGTTCACCGGCGCGAACCACCGGTGAGCGCGTCCACCAGCTCTTCAGCGGTCGACGAGGCGTCGAGCAGCTCGCCGACGTGTGCCTTGGTGCCGCGCAGCGGCTCCAGGGTCGGGATCCGCACGAGCGACTCGCGGCCGAGGTCGAAGATGACCGAGTCCCACGACGCGGCCGCGATCGCGGTGGGGTAGCGCTCCAGGCAGCGGCCGCGGAAGTACGCCCGCGTGTCGAGCGGCGGCGTCGTGATGGCCGCCTGCACCTCCTCCTCGGTGACCAGCCGCTTCATCGACCCGCGGGTGACCAGCCGGTTGTACAGGCCGTTCGCCATCCGCACGTCGGAGTACTGCAGGTCGACCAGGTGCAGCCGCGGCGCGGACCAGCCGAGGCCGTCGCGCGCGCGGTAGCCCTCGAGCAGCCGCAGCTTCGCCGGCCAGTCGAGGCGGTCGGCGCACTCCATGGGGTCGCGGGCGAGGGTGTCGAGGATGTCGCCCCAGGTGGCCAGGACGTTCATGGAGACCGCGTCCTGCTCGGTGCGGTCGAGGTTCTCGGAGATCAGCTCGTGGTAGGCGTGCTGGATGTCCAGGCCGGTGAACTTGCGGCCGTTGGCCAGCTCCACGGTCGCCTTGAGGCTCGGGTCGTGGCTCAGCGTGTGCACGGCACGGACCGGGTCGGCGAGCTTGAGGTGGTCGAAGCGCAGGCCGCTCTCGATCATGTCCAGGACGAGCGCCGAGGTGCCCACCTTGAGGTACGTGGACATCTCGGCGAGGTTCGCGTCACCGATGATGACGTGCAGGCGGCGGTACTTGTCCGCGTCGGCGTGCGGCTCGTCGCGGGTGTTGATGATGCCGCGCTTGAGCGTGGTCTCCAGGCCGACCTCGACCTCGATGTAGTCGGCGCGCTGGGAGAGCTGGAAGCCGGCCTCCTCGCCGGCCACGCCGACGCCGACCCGCCCGGAACCGCAGACGACCTGGCGCGAGGCGAAGAACGGGGTGAGCCCGGCGATCACCGCGGTGAACGGCGTGCTGCGGGCCATCAGGTAGTTCTCGTGCGTGCCGTAGCTCGCGCCCTTGCCGTCGACGTTGTTCTTGTACAGCTGCAGGCGCGGCTGGCCGGGCACGGTGGCCGCGCGCATGGCGGCCTCCTCCATGACCCGCTCCCCCGCCTTGTCCCAGATGACGGCGTCGCGGGCGTTGGTGACCTCGGGCGCGGAGTACTCGGGGTGCGCGTGGTCGACGTAGAGGCGGGCGCCGTTGGTCAGGATGACGTTGGCCGCGCCCAGGTCCTCGACCTCGGGATCGGCCGGCGGCATGCCCGGCGCGCCCAGGTCGAACCCGCGCGCGTCGCGCAGCGGTGACTCGACCTCGTAGTCCCACCGCGCGCGCCGGGCCCGCGGGATGTCCGCGGCGGCGGCGTAGGCCAGTACGACCTGGGTGGAGGTCAGTACCGGGTTGGCGGTGGCGTCTCCGGGTACGGCGATGCCGTACTCGACCTCGGTGCCCATGATCCGGCGCATGCCACCAAGCCTACGGGGATGTCCTTCAGGACCAGGCAAGGGCGGCTCGATCCCGCCAGTACGTCTCCGGCTCGACGGCCAGGTACGGAAGGCTCGCCGCCCCGTGCACGGTCAGCGCCGCGAGGTTGCTGCGCAGCTGCTCCGGACCGGCCGGACCGAGCAGCACCGTGTCCGCCCACGGCAGGGTCAGCACCGCCGCCAGCGCGACCGCGTCCGGGCCCACCCCGAGCCGGGCGGCGAACGCGGCGATCGGGGGCGGCGGCGACACCGCCAGCCGCCCGTTGGCCAGCGCCTCCTTGACCAGCACGTGCGCGCCCGCGGCGTGTGCCTCGGCCAGCGCCGGTCCCACGGAGGGCTCCAGCATGTTCCACGTCGACTGCACCGACGTGAACACGCGCTCGCCGTGCCGCTCCAGCGCGAGTGCCCGCCGGACGGTCTCCGCCTGCCGCGGGCCGGACGTGGAGAACCCGACGCGCACCGGCAGCGCCGCGAGGGCGTCCTGCAGCGCCACGTCGTCGAACAGCGGGCTGTCGGCGGTCAGCGAGTGCACCTGGTAGAGCGACAGCGCGGGGCCCAGCAGCGCGGAGGTCTGCGCCCACTGCGCGGTGAGGCGGGCGAGCGAGTGCTCCTTGACCTCGTGCACGGGCGCGTCGCGGCGCCATTCCCCCACGTACGCGTAGCCCCACTTGCTGGACACCGTGAGGTCAGCCGGCGAGCGCGCCGCGAGCCAGCTCGCGAGGAACTCCTCCGCGCGGCCGTACGAACGGGCCACGTCGACCCAGCGCACGCCGGCCGCGTACGCCTCGTCGAGCACCCGCCAGGAGGCGGCCCGCATGGCGTCGACCGTGCGGTCCGCCGGCAGCTCGCCGCGGCCCAGGTTGATGTAGGCCGGACGGCCGAGGGCGGCGAGCCCGAGCCCAACCCGCTCGATGCTCGCCGCCCTGGTCGCCATACGGCGAAGTTACAGGTACTGGCCCGTGTTCGTCGCCGTGTCGATCGCCCGGCCGGACTCCTGGTTCTTGCCGGTGACGAGCGTGCGGATGTAGACGATCCGCTCGCCCTTCTTGCCGGAGATCCGCGCCCAGTCGTCCGGGTTCGTGGTGTTCGGCAGGTCCTCGTTCTCCGCGAACTCGTCGACGATCGCGTCCAGCAGGTGCTGCACGCGCAGGCCGGGCTGCTTGGTCTCCAGCACCGACTTGATCGCCGCCTTCTTCGCCCGGTCGACGATGTTCTGGATCATCGCGCCGGAGTTGAAGTCGCGGAAGTACAGGACCTCCTTGTCCCCGTTGGCGTAGGTCACCTCGAGGAAGCGGTTGTCCTCGGTCTCCTCGTACATCCGCTCGACCGTGTGCTGGATCATCGCGTCGATCGTCGCCTTGCGGTCCTTGCCGAACTCGGCGAGGTCCTCGGCGTGGATCGGCAGCGTCGGCGTGAGGTACTTCGAGAAGATGTCCCGCGCCGCCTCCGCGTCCGGCCGCTCGATCTTGATCTTCACGTCGAGCCGGCCGGGACGCAGGATGGCCGGGTCGATCATGTCCTCACGGTTGGACGCACCGATCACGATGACGTTCTCGAGTCCCTCCACACCGTCGATCTCGCTGAGCAGCTGCGGCACGATCGTGGTCTCGACGTCCGAGGAGACACCGCTGCCGCGGGTGCGGAAGATGGAGTCCATCTCGTCGAAGAACACGATGACCGGCGTGCCTTCCGACGCCTTCTCGCGCGCCCGCTGGAAGATCAGCCGGATGTGCCGCTCGGTCTCGCCCACGAACTTGTTCAGCAGCTCCGGGCCCTTGATGTTGAGGAAGTACGACTTCGCCTCGGACGCGTTGCCGTCGCCCCGGCTCGCCGCCACCTGCTTGGCCAGCGAGTTCGCCACCGCCTTCGCGATGAGCGTCTTGCCACAGCCCGGCGGGCCGTAGAGCAGGACACCCTTCGGCGGGCGCAGCTCGTACTCGTGGAACAGCTCGGCGTGCAGGAACGGCAGCTCCACGGCGTCGCGGATCTGCTCGATCTGCCGGAACAGGCCGCCGATCGACGCGTAGTCGACGTCCGGCACCTCCTCCAGCACCAGGTCCTCGACCTCGGCCTTGGGCACCCGCTCGTAGGCGTACCCGGACTTCGAGTCCACCAGCAGCGAGTCACCCGGCTTGAGCGTCGCCTCCCGCAGGGGGTCGGCGAGCCAGACCACGCGCTCCTCGTCGGCGTGCCCGACGACCAGCGCACGTGCCGGCGGCACGCCCTCCTCCTGCTCGGCAAGCAGCTCGCGCAGCGTCGACACCTCGCCGATGCGCTCGAAGTCACCCGCCTCCACGATGGTCAGCGCCTCGTTCAGCCGGACCGACTGGCCGCGGCGTAACTGGTCGACCTCGACCGCCGGGGACGCCGCGACCCGCATCCTGCGGCCCGCGGTGAACACGTCGACCGTGCTGTCCTCGTGGCTCGCCAGGAAGACGCCGTAGCCGCTCGGCGGCTGGGCCAGGCGGTCCACTTCCTCCCGCAGCGCCAGCAGCTGACTCCGCGCCTCGCGCAGCGTCTCGACCAGCTTGGCGTTGCGCTCGGTCAGCTGGCTGACACGCTCCGACGCTTCCGCGAGCCGCTGCTCGAGCAGCCGCGCATGGCGAGGCGAGTCCGTGAGCTTCCGGCGCAGCAGCGCTACTTCCTCTTCGAGGAACCGGATCTGAGCCGCCTCCGACGGTTCGTGCCCCGACCCCGCCTCAGGTCCAGCGCCATGCTCGTCGGCCTCCTCGGGCCGACCACCGGGACGATCGTGCTGCATGTCGGCACCTCCTCCCGTCAATTCTCCTACCGCCCACGGTACCGGTGCATACCGACAAGAGAAGAGGATCCAGATCTCGGAACTGTCGCGTCACATCGCAGAAACCGATTCGGACCCGAGTAGATTGCGCCATCTCAGCGAGTCGTGGAACCACGCACCCGCTACGGTGCGTCAGGTACGTTGCCGACGCTCCCGATGCAGGCGTCCACACCAGACTTGGCGACGTGCTCGCCGCGATGCAAGGAGAAGTTCGATGACGCAACCGCCGCAGCAGCCCGGGCAGTGGGGCGGCCAGCCGGGGCACGGAGGGCAACCCGGCCCTGGTCAGCAGCCAGGTGGCTATCCGCAGCAGGGTGGTTACCCGCAGCAGGGCGGGTACCCGCAGCAGGGTGGTTACCCACCGTCCGGCCCGCAGCCGCAGCAGGCCGGCGGATTCGGACAACCCGACCAATTCGGACAGCAGGCCCCTTACGGCCAGCCGGGTGGTTACGGTCACGGACCGCAAAAGAAGAGCAAGATGCCGTGGATCCTGGCCGGCGGCGGGGCGGTCGTCGTGGCCGTCGCGGTCGTCCTCGTGATCGTGTTCACGGGGGGCGGCGGCTCTGGCAGCGCTCAAGGAGTAGCCGAGGATGCCGTCGCCGCGTTCAACGCCAAGGACGCCAGCAAGCTCAACGAGCTCGCCTGCGACTCGGCCAAGCAGGAGGCCGGCACGATCGACCCGAAGGACCTCGAGCCGGGTGAGGGCATCTCGGTGAAGGCGTCGCTCGGCGAGGTCAAGGAGAACGGCGACACGGCGACCGCGGAGATGAAGGTCGCACTGTCCGGCGACCTGCCGGAAGGCCTGCCGGAGGGCACCGGCGACACGACGCTGACCATGCAGCTGGCCGACGAGAGCGGCTGGTGCATCAAGGACATCAAGACGCCGACCAGCTGACTCGAGCCGCCGCTACGACTCGATCACGATCGCCGCCGGGCCGGTCCCGGCGGCGTTCGTCGTTTTCGTGGCCATACGATGTGTTCCTGGGGGAACGGGTCGTTCGACGGCTCCGTCTAGCTTGTTTGTCGGTATCACGTACGAAGGAGTCCGGGCCCAGATGACCTACCCACCGCAGCAGCCGGGTCCATACGGGCAGGACCCGTACGGTCAGCAGCAGCCGCCGCCGCAGACACCGCCCTACGGCGGGCAGCCGCAGACGCCGCCCTACGGCGGGCAGTCGTCCTACCAGGGGCTCGGCAGCTACGGCCCGCCGCCGCCTCCGCCCCCGAAGAAGCGCAACACCGGCATGATCGTCGCGATCGTGCTCATCGTCCTGCTGGTACTCGGCGGCGGTGGCGTCGCGATCTTCGTCCTCACCAAGGGCGACGACAAGAACAACGCGGCCGACGACAAGGCGACCACGTCCTCCGCCGACGAGCCGACCGACACCACCGGCGAGACGACCGAAGAGACCACCGACGACAACCCGAGCGGTGCGACCAACACGCCCGACGACGTGCGCGACGCCTACATGCAGGCGTACGAGAGCAAGAGCTTCACCAGCGTCGTGGACAGCGCGTGCGCGGCCTACAAGAGCAAGTACGGCACCGACACCTCCAGCCTCGAGAAGACCCTGGAGCCCTACGACATCACCGCCACCGCGAACGGCGAGCCCGACGTCAACGGCAACACGGCCACCGCGAACATCGACCTCGAACTCGCCCAGGGCGGCACCACGGAGAAGCCGAGCATCTTCATCAAGATCGTCGAAGAGGACGGCGAGTGGCGCTTCTGCGGTGAGGGTGAGGCCTGATCACCGACCGGCCACTGCTGCGACGGGCCGGCATGCTCGCCGTCCTGATGCTGGCGGCGTTGCTGATCCTCGGCCTGCTCGGCCTGGGCGTGTACCTGCTGTTCTTCCGCTCGGACCCGCCGCCCGGGGCCGGTGAGGCACGGCCCGGGACGAGCGCGCCGGCCACTCCCGGGTCGACACCGGACGGCGAGGAGTCCGGCGGTGGTTCGGGGCCGGCGGACACCGCGGAGCCGGGCCCGGGGAACACCGACGAACTGGAGCGGACGGCCCGCGACTACGTTGACGCGGTGAACGGTCGGGACGAGACCGCCGCGAAGGCGCTCACCTGCGAGCGCACGAACCCCGGGACGCTGTACTCGGTCACCGGGGGCCGCGAGGTCCGCCTCGGCTCGGTCGAGGTGTTGGAAGGCGCCGTCGGCACCGCTCAGCTGCGGGTCGGCGACGGCGAGACCGCGTTGTTACTGGAGAAGCGGGAGGACCGCTGGTGCGTGGCGATCTGAGGGCGGCGCTATGACTGACGAGTTGGAACCGGAGCGGGAGCCCGCCGACAAGCCGGCTGGCGAACCAGCCGGCGAACCGGCCGGTGAGAACGCCGATGCGGCCACTGATGAGCGCGGGGACGAGGGCGGCTCCGGTCGCCGGACGATGATCATGATCATCGCGGCCGCGGTCGTCGTGCTCGCGGCGATCGGCGTGGGGATCTACCTGATCGCGACGTCCGGCGAGAACGACGTCGCGGACCCGGCGGCGCCGACGATCACCGACCCGGCCCAGCCCGAGCCGCCCGCGTCGACCCCGCCGCCGTCCGAGCCGCCCGCGTCGTCCGCGCCGCCCGCCTCGAAGACGCCCCCGCCGGTGGCCGACAAGAACGTGGCGGCCGCCCGCTCGACCGCCGAGCAGGCCGCGTCCGCGATCAACGAGCGCGACGTCGCCGCCATCAAGCAGCTGAGCTGCGACCCGGACACGGTCGGTTCCGCCGATGCGTTCCCGCCCGAGGCCACCGCCCGGCTGGCGCAGAACCCCGAGGTCACCGGCGACAAGGCGACCGCACAGATCGAGCTGTCGATCGCCGGGAGCGAGCCGACGGTCGTCCCGCTGCCGCTGGAGAAGCGCGGCGGCAAGTGGTGCGTGCCGTAGCCGGTCACGCGGTCCGGGCGGGTCAGGCGCGCTGAGCCCGGCGCTGCAGCCGGGGCGGCACCACGCCTTCGGCCAGGCGCCGGGCGAACAGCACGAACGCCGTGTGCGCCACCATCCGGTGTTCGGGGCGCACGGCCAGGCCGACCACGTGCCACGGGCGCATCAGCGTCTCCCACGCCTGCGGCTCGGTCCAGCACTGCTGCTCGCGCAGCGCTTCGGTGACCTTGGACAGCTGGGTCGTCGTCGCCACGTAGACGACCAGCACGCCGCCCGGGATCACGCTGCGCGCCGCGACCGCCAGCACCTCCCACGGGGAGAGCATGTCGAGGATCATGCGATCGACCTCGCCCCCGCCGTCGCCATCGAATTCAGCCGCGTGCTCGGCGAGGTCGCGGACGCGCAGATCCCAGTTCTTGGGCCGCTCGCCGAAGAAGGCGGTCACGTTCCGCTCGGCGTGCTCGGCGTGGTCGGCCCGCACCTCGTAGGAGGTCACCTGTCCCTCGGGGCCGACCGCCCGCAGCAGTGAGCAGGTCAGCGCGCCGGACCCGGCGCCGGCCTCGAGCACGCGGGCGCCGGGGAAGATGTCGCCCCACATGATGATCTGGCCGGCATCCTTGGGGTAGATGACCTGCGCACCGCGTGGCATGGACAGGACGTAGTCGGCGAGCAGCGGGCGCAGCGCGAGGTAGGCCGTACCGCCGACGGACGTGACGAGCGAGCCCTCCGGCCGCCCGATGAGATCGTCGTGGGCGACCGCGCCGCGGTGCGTGTGGTACTCGGCGCCGGGGGTGAGCACGAGGGTGTAGTGCCGGCCCTTGGGATCGGTGAGCTGAACCCGGTCCCCCTCCCGAAACGGTCCGCTCGCCCTGACCTCCGTCACCCTGCTCCCTCCGCTCGAGTCCGCGTGACACTACTCTGTCGGCCGCGCGCACCTGTCGATCACCAGGGGGAGATCATGACGTACCCGCCGCAGCCGCCCGGACCGCCCGGGCCGTACAACCAGGGGCCCTACAACCAGGATCCGTACAACCAGGGCCCGTACAACCAGGGCCCGCCCGGCCAGCCGCCGTGGATGCAGGGACCGCAGGGCGGCTTCCCCCCGGTCGGCCCGCCGCCGAAGCGGCGCACGGGGCTGATCACCGCGCTGATCATCGTGGCGGTCCTGGTCGTCGGCGGTGGTGGCGTCGGCGCGTACCTGTTGCTGCGCGAGGACGAGCGAGGCAAGGGCTCGGGCGGGAGCGGCGACGAGGGCGGCGGCGCGCGGGTGGCGGCCCAGACCTACGTCCGCGAACTGGAGAACCTGCTCAACACGCCGCTGCCGGAGGTCGACCCGGCCAAGCTCGAGCCGGTCACCTGCGCCGACGACTTCGCGAAGATGTCGGACGACATCGAGGACGCGAAGGACGTCGGCAAGAGCGCCAGCGCGTCGCCCGGCAACGAACGGAAGATCCGCCTCCGGCTCAAGGACTTCGAGCGAACGGCCGACGGCGCCACGTTCACGATGACCGAGCGTGTCGTCGGCGACTCCGACGCCGACAGCAAGGACCTGACGGTCGCCAAGGAGGGCGGCGACTGGAGGGTCTGCGGCTTCTTCGACGCGGGTAGCAGCGAACCCGGCGGCGGCAGCGAACCCAGCGGCGAACCCAGTGGCGAGCCGAGCAGCGAACCCAGTGGCGGCCCGGGCAGCGAGGACAGCGACCCGCCGGCGAGCGGCGAGGTCCCGCCGAACCCGTTCCCGACCCGCTAGTACCGCCCGGTCAGCCCCGCGCGCAGGTCCTCCCGCAGGAGCACCCCGGCCGGCCGGCCCTCCTGGTCCACCACCAGGAACTGCCAGGCCGCGGTCTCCGCGACGCGCTCGACGATGTCCTCCCCCGGCTCGGAGTCCAGCAGCACCGACTCCGGCCGGATCGGTTCGGCCGCCTGCTCGGCGGGCGCCATCGGCGAGCGTTCGGCGAGCCGCTCCGCCGCGTACGGGTCGAGCAGGCCCGCGGCCACGCCGTCCGCGCGGACGAGCACCACGCCGCGGCCGGCGGCGGCGCCCAGCGCGTCGGCGACCGGGCTCTCCGCGGGCAGCTGCAGGATCGGCCGGGTCAGGTCGGCGAGCGTGAGCCCCTCGGGCCAGCCGCGGCGCTGGTCGGCGGCGAGCTCGCCGCGCGCGCCGGAGGCGACGAACCACGCGGTCAGCGCGCACACGCCCAGCCGCAGCCAGCGGTCCGGGCTCTCGGTGGCCAGGCCCCACAACGCCCACAGCATCAGCAGCCCGGCGACGAGCCAGCCGCCGACCACCGCGGCCTTCGTGCCGATGCTCCGCTCCCCCGACACGGCCCACACGCCGGCCCGCAGCATCCGCCCACCGTCGAGCGGGAGGCCGGGCAGCAGGTTGAACACGGCGACCGCGACGTTGGCCACGGCGCACTCGAGGACCAGCAGCCACACCGGCCCCTCGGCCGGCATGAACACGAGAACGAGCCCGCACAGGCCGGCGAGCACGGCCGACACCGCGGGCCCCGCGGCGGCGATCACGCCCTCGTGTGCCGGTCGTCGCGGGGTACGGGTGATCTCGGCGAGCCCGCCCAGCAGGAACAGCCGCAGCCGCCGCACCGGGATCCCGAGGTGCAGGGCGACCACGCAGTGACCGAGCTCGTGGGCCAGCACCGACGCGCCGAGCAGGATCGCGAACGCGGCCGCGAGCAGGATCGACACCACGGCCGTGGCGTGCGGGAGGAAGCGCTCGACGAGCGGCGCGTACAGCACGATGACCGCGACCGAGCCGATCCACCAGGACGGCGAGAGGAGCACGGGCACGCCACGGAACCGGAACAGCAGCAGGCCGCCGTCCCGTTCCTGGCTCCACGTACTCACCTGTGCAGAGTATGGGTCTTCGTGTGGGTACGCAGTGACGCCCCGCGCCGACACGCGTGCGGCGGGCTCCCCGGAGTGTCGGTGCCCTCGCCTAGGGTCTGTGCCATGACCGAGATCGCCGAGCTCCCCGAGACCGCCGACGTCCCGGCGCCGCGGAGACCGGCACTGTCGCCGTCACGGGCCGGGGACTTCAAGCAGTGCCCGCTGCTCTACCGGTTCCGCGCCGTCGACCGGCTGCCGGAGACCCCGTCGCCGGCGCAGGTCCGCGGCATCGTCGTGCACGCGGTGCTGGAGGAGCTGTTCGGCCTGCCGGCCGCGGAGCGGACCCCGGACCGGGCGCACGCGCTGCTGTCGCCGGTGTGGCAGCGGTCGCGCGAGGAGCGCCCGGAGCTCGCCGAGCTGTTCACCGACGACGAGGCGCTCGCCGGCTGGCTCGAGTCGGCGAGCCGGCTGATCGACGGCTACTTCACGCTGGAGGACCCGCGCCGCCTCGACCCGGAGGCGCGGGAGCTGCTGGTCGAGACCGAGCTGAGCTCGGGCGTGCTGCTGCGCGGGTACATCGACCGGCTCGACGTGGCGCCGACCGGCGAGATCCGGGTGGTCGACTACAAGACGGGCACGGCGCCGCGGGAGATCGGCGAGGCCAAGGCGCTGTTCCAGATGAAGTTCTACGCGCTGGTGCTGTGGCGGCTGCGCGGTGCGGTGCCCCGCCAGCTGCGGCTGATGTACCTGGCGGACCGCCAGTCGCTGACCTACACCCCGGACGAGGCGGAGCTGACCCGCTTCGAGCGGACCCTCGACGCCGTATGGCAGGCGATCCTGCGCGCGGGCAAGACCGGCGACTTCCGGCCCAACAAGAGCCGGCTGTGCGACTGGTGCGCGCACCAGTCGCGGTGCCCGGCGTTCGGCGGCACCCCGCCGGAGTACCCGGGCTGGCCGGAGCCGGACCCGGGCGAGGAGACCCCGCTCGACCGCGCCGACTGACGTGCCGTGCCGATCATGGTGAACGTCCGCTAACTTCGCGGTCATGAGCGACGCCTTCTACGAGCCTCTCGGCGACGGCCGGTTCGCCTCGACGGTGCACACGACCGGGCCGTGGTCGGCGCAGTCGCAGCACCTGGGTCCGCCGAGCGCGTTGCTCGTGCGTGCACTCGAGGAGCTGCCGGCGGCCGCGCCGATGCTGCTCGCCCGCGTCACGGTCGAGGTCCTCGGACCCGTGCCGGTCGCGGAGCTGTCGGTCACGGCCGGGATCGAGCGGCCCGGGCGGGCGGTGGAGCTGCTGGGTGCGGAGCTGTCCGCCGGTGGCCGGACGGTGGCGCGGGCCCGCGCGTGGCGCCACCTGCGCTCGGACACCGCGGCGCTCGCGGTCGTCGTCGACGAGCCGCTGGCCCCGCCGGCGGACGGGGAGGTGATGCAGCGCCCGGACAGCTGGGGGTTCGGTTACCTGGACGCGATGCAGTGGCGCGCCCTGGTCGGCCACCTGGGCAAGCCGGGCCCGGCCACGGTGTGGGCGCGGCAGGGCGTGGACCTGGTCGCGGGCGAGCCGCCGACGGGGCTGCAGCGCCTGTTCGTGGTCGCGGACTCGGGCAACGGCGTGTCGAGCCGGATGGATCCGCACGAGTGGCTGTTCATCAACTCCGAGCTGACCGTCCACCTGTACCGCGAGCCGGCTGGCGAGTGGATCGCCCTCGACGCGACGACGGCCATCGGCCCGGACGGCGTCGGCACGGCGTTCTCCGTGCTGCACGACCTGGACGGACCAGTCGGCCGCGGCGCCCAGGCCCTGCTGATCCGGCCCCAGCGCTGAGGCGTCAGAGGCGGCAGGAGCGGATGTCCGACGCCAGGATCGCCTTCGCGCCGATGGCCGCCAGCCGGTCCATCACGAGGTTGGCGTCGTTGCGCGGCACCATCGCCCGCACCGCCACCCACTCCGGCTCCGCGAGCGGCGCCACCGTGGGCGACTCCAGGCCCGGGGTCACCGTCATGGCCTCGTCGAGCAGGGACTTCGGGCAGTCGTAGTCCAGCATCATGTACTGCTGCGCGAAGACCACGCCCTGCAGCCGCCCGGCGAGCTGGTCCTTCGCCGCCGAGCCGTCCGCCACCGACCCCTGCAGCAGGACCGCCTGGGACTCGCAGATCGGGTCGCCGAACGCGACGAGGTTGTGCTGGCGCAGCGTCCGCCCCGAGCCGACGACGTCCGCGACCGCGTCCGCCACGCCCAGCTGCACGGAGATCTCGACCGCCCCGTCGAGCCGGATGACCTCCGCCGAGATGCCGCGCGCCCGCAGGTTCTCGCGCACCAGGCGCGGGTAGGACGTCGCGAGCCGCTTCCCGTCCAGGTCCGGCATCTCCCAGGTCCGGCCCGCGGGCGCGGCGTAGCGGAACGTCGAGGAGCCGAAGCCCAGCGCGAGCCGCTCGGTCACCGCGGCGCCCGAGTCGAGCGAGAGGTCCCGGCCGGTGATCCCCAGGTCGAGCTCGCCCGAGCCGACGTAGATGGGGATGTCCTTGGGGCGCAGGAAGAAGAACTCCACGTCATTCGTGGGGTCCAGCACGGTCAGGTCCCGCGACTCGTGCCGGCCGCGGTAGCCCGCCTCGGCGAGCATCTCGGCGGCCGGTCCGGCCAGCGCGCCCTTGTTGGGCACGGCAACCCGCAGCATGTTCTCTCCCGGAAGATCGCTCAGAGGTGGCGGTACACGTCATCGAGGGTGAGGCCGCGGCCCAGCATCAGCACCTGCACGCGGTACAGCAGCTGGGACACCTCCTCGGCCAGGCGGTCGTCGGACTCGTGCTCGGCGGCGATCCACACCTCGCCGGCCTCCTCGAGCACCTTCTTCCCTTGCGCGTGCACCCCCGCGTCGAGCGCGGCGACGGTGCCGGAGCCCTCGGGCCGCTGCTCGGCCCGGTCGCGGAGTTCGCCGAACAGCTCGTCGAAGGTCTTCACGAACAACGATCCTGCCATCGAGCCCACCAGCGAGCGCGGCTAGGCCAGCAGCGCGGTCACATCGGCCACCGTGAGGCCCTCGAGCGAGTCGCGGAACACCCGCCGCTCGCCCGGCTCGACCGCCACCTCGCACGGCACGACCAGCACCGTGCAACCGGCGCCGGCGGCCGACGCCGTGCCGGTCGGCGAGTCCTCGACCGCCACGCACGCCGCCGGATCGACACCCAGCCGGCGGGCCGCGCGCAGGTACGGCTCCGGGTGCGGCTTGTTCAGCCCGTCCACCTCGTCGCCGCAGACGGTGGTGTCGAACAGTGACCGGCCGATGGTGTCGAGCGCGATCTCGGTCAGGTTCCGCTCGGTCGAGGTCACCAGCGCCATGGGGAAACCGGCCGCGCGAACCGTCGCGAGCGTGGCACGCGCGCCGGGGCGCCACGGCAGCGAGCCGCCGAACACCTCGGCCATCCGCCGGTCGATCCACGCCGCGCCGTCGGCGAGCTGCTCCGGGCTCGGCGCGTCGATGCCGACCTCGGCGTAGAGCAGGTCCAGCGTCCGCTTCACGTTCGTGCCGACCATCGCCTGGCGGGTGGACAGCGACAGCTCACCACCCAGCTTCTCGGCCAGCTCGTAGAGCGGGATGTCCCACAGCTTCTCGGAGTCCAGCAACGTGCCGTCGAGGTCCCAGAGGACGGCGGCGGGGATGGCAGGTGTCATGTGTTGAAGTACTTGGCTTCCGGGTGGTGCAGGACGATCGCGTCGGTCGACTGCTCGGGATGCAGCTGGAACTCCTCGGACAGCTTCACGCCGATCGGCTCCGGGTCGAGCAGCGCGACGATCTTCTCCCGGTCCTCGAGGTTCGGGCAGGCACCGTAGCCGAGCGAGAAGCGCGCCCCGCGGTAGCCGAGCGTGAAGTACTCCTCGACGTCCCCGGGGTCCTCGGCCGCCACCGCCTGGCCGGAGGCGAACGTCAGCTCCTCGCGGACGCGGCGGTGCCAGCACTCGGCGAGCGCCTCGGTCAGCTGCACGCCCAGCCCGTGCACCTCGAGGTAGTCGCGGTAGGCGTCCTGCGCGAACAGGTCCTGCGCGTACTCGGCGATCGGCTGGCCCATGGTCACCAGCGTGAAGGCGACGACGTCGACCTCGCCGGCGTCGACGGCGAGGTCGCGCGGCCGGAAGAAGTCGGCCAGGCACAGCCGACGGTCCTTGCGCTGCCGGGGGAAGGTGAACCTGGTCCGCTCCGCGGCATCCGGCGACGGCGACTCGAGCACGACGAGGTCGTCGCCCTCGGCCACGCACGGGAAGTAGCCGTACACGACGCCGGCGTGCTGCAGGATGCCGGCCGTCGTCAGCCGGTCGAGCCAGTACCGCAGCCGCGGCCGGCCGTCGGACTCCACGAGCTCCTCATAGGACGGGCCGGTCCCGCCCCGCACGCCGCGCAGTCCCCACTGGCCCATGAACGTCGCGCGCTCGTCCAACATGGACGAATACGCCGCGAGCGGCACGCCCTTGACGACCTGCCGGCCCCAGAAGGGCGGGCTGGGCAGCGGCACGTCGGTGGCCACTTCGGACCGCGCGGCCACCGGCTGGGCGGGCTCCGCGGCCGCCCGCCGCGCGGCGATCCGCAGCGAGCGCTGCCGGCGGGCCTTCCGCTCCTCGACCTTCGCCCGCAGCTGCTCGTCGAGCACGACCGGCCCGCCCCGCTTGGCGGCCATGATCGCGTCCATCAGCCGCAGGCCCTCGAACGCGTCACGCGCGTAGCGGACGTCCCCGGCGTACCTGTCGGCGAGGTCGTTCTCCACATAGGACCGGGTGAGCGCGGCACCGCCGAGCAGCACCGGCCAGCGGGCGGCCACCCCGCGCGAGCTCATCTCCTCCAGGTTCTCCTTCATGATCACCGTGGACTTCACGAGGAGGCCGGACATGCCGATCACGTCCGCGCGGTGCTCGCTGGCCGCGTCGAGGATCGTGGTGATCGGCTGCTTGATGCCGAGGTTGACCACGTCGTAGCCGTTGTTGGACAGGATGATGTCGACGAGGTTCTTGCCGATGTCGTGCACGTCGCCCTTGACCGTGGCGAGCACGATGCGGCCCTTGCCGTCGTCGTCGGTCTTCTCCATGTGCGGCTCGAGGTAGGCCACCGCCAGCTTCATCACCTCGGCCGACTGCAGCACGAACGGCAGCTGCATCTGCCCGGACCCGAACAGCTCGCCGACCGTCTTCATGCCGGACAGCAGCGTGTCGTTGATGATCTCCAGCGCCGGCCGCTGCGTCAGCGCCGCGGCCAGGTCGTCGTCGAGGCCCTTGCGCTCGCCGTCCACGATGCGCCGCTCCAGCCGTTCGAACAGCGGCAGCCCGGCCAGCTCGGCCGCCCGCGACTCGCGCGCCGAGGTCACCGTCGCGCCCTCGAACAGCTCCATCAGCTTCTGCAGCGGGTCGTAGCCCGGCCGGCGCCGGTCGTAGACCAGGTCGAGCGCGACCGCGCGGTGCTCGTCCGGGATCCGGGCCATCGGCACGATCTTCGACGCGTGCACGATCGCCGTGTCGAGGCCGGCCTGCACGCACTCGTGCAGGAACACCGAGTTCAGCACCTGCCGCGCGGCCGGGTTGAGTCCGAAGGAGACGTTCGAGACGCCGAGCGTGGTCTGCACGTCCGGGTAGCGCCGCTTGAGCTCGCGGATCGCCTCGATCGTCTCGAGCGCGTCGCGGCGGGTCTCCTCCTGCCCGGTGGAGATCGGGAAGGTCAGCGTGTCGACGATGATGTCGGCCACCCGCATGCCCCAGCCGGCGACGAGGTCGTCGATCGTCCGGCTCGCGACCCGCACCTTCCAGTCGGCGGTGCGTGCCTGGCCTTCCTCGTCGATGCACATGACGACGACGGCCGCGCCGTGCTCGCGCACCAGCTCCATCGTGCGCTGGAACCGCGAGCCCGGGCCGTCGCCGTCCTCGTAGTTCACCGAGTTCACCGCGCACCGGCCGCCGAGCCGCTCCAGCCCGGCGCGCAGCACGTCCGGCTCAGTGGAGTCCAGCATGATCGGTAGCGTCGAGGCCGTGGCGAACCGGCCGGCGAGCTCGGCCATGTCGGCCGCGCCGTCGCGGCCCACGTAGTCGACGCACAGGTCGAGCACGTGCGCGCCGTCGCGGGTCTGCGCCCGGGCGATCTCCACGCAGTCGTCGAAGTGGCCGGCGAGCATGGCCTCGCGGAACGCCTTCGAGCCGTTGGCGTTGGTCCGCTCGCCGATCATCAGCACGCTCGCGTCCTGCGCGAACGGCACCGCCTGGTACAGCGACGACACGCCCGGTTCGGTACGCGGCCGCCGGTGCGCCGGGGTCAGGTCGCCCACGGCCTCGACGACCCGGCGGATGTGCTCGCCGGTGGTCCCGCAACAGCCGCCGACCAGGCGGGTGCCGAACTCGCGGACGAACCCGGCGAGCGCGGCCGCCAGCTCGTCGGGCGAGAGCGGGTAGACCGCGCCGTCCGGGCCGAGCTCGGGCAGGCCCGCGTTGGGCATGACCGACACCGGTACGCGCGCGTGCTTGGCCAGGTAGCGCAGGTGCTCGCTCATCTCGGCCGGGCCGGTGGCGCAGTTGAGGCCGATGAGGTCGACGCCGAGCGGTTCGAGCGTGGCCAGCGCGGCGCCGATCTCCGTGCCGAGCAGCATCGTGCCGGTCGTCTCCACGGTGACCTGCGCGATGATCGGCACCCGCCGGCCCTCGGCGGCCATCGCGCGCCGGGCGCCGAGGATGGCCGACTTGGCCTGCAGCACGTCCTGGCAGGTCTCGACGATCACGGCGTCCACGCCGCCGGTGAGCAGCCCGCGGACCTGCTCCTGGTAGGCGTCGCGCAGCACGGCGAACTCGACGTGACCGAGCGTGGGCAGCTTCGTGCCGGGCCCCACCGCGCCGAGCACGAAGCGCGGCCGGTCCGGCTGGCTGAACTCGTCGGCGGCCTCGCGGGCCAGCCGGGCACCCGCCTGCGCCAGCTCGAAGATCCGCTCGGGGATGTCGTACTCGGCGAGGTTCGCGAAGTTTGCCCCGAACGTGTTCGTCTCGACGGCATCCGCACCGGCCTCGAGGTACCCCCGGTGCACCGCGCGCACGACGTCCGGGCGGGTCACGTTGAGGATCTCGTTGCATCCCTCCAGGCCGGCGAAGTCGTCCAGCGTGAGGTCGGCTCCCTGCAGCATGGTGCCCATCGCACCGTCGGCGACGAGCACCCGGTCGGACATGGCCTGGAGCAGTCCGAAGGCGGCGTCGGATGGCATGCGACCAAGCCTACGGTCCCGCGCCACCCGGCACGGGTCGTAGGCTTGCCCGGTGACCGATCCGGACCAGGAGCCGACCAACCAGCCGCCAGCCGACGACGAGGACGTGATCGAGGACGCGACTGACGGCGAGCTCACCGAGCCCGTGATGGTCGCCGCCTTCGAGGGCTGGAACGACGCCGGGGACGCGGCGAGCGCCGCCATCGAGCACCTCCAGCTCACGTGGGAGGCGACCGAACTGGCCGAGATCGACCCGGACGACTACTACGACTTCCAGGTGACCCGCCCGACCGTCCGCCTCGTGGACGGGGTGACGCGGCGGGTCGAGTGGCCGACCACGCGCCTGTCTGTGTGCCGCCCGCCCGGCGCGAACCGCGACGTGGTGCTGATGCACGGCATCGAGCCGAACATGCGGTGGCGCAAGTTCTGCGACGAGCTGATCGAGCACATCGAGCGGCTCGGCGTGACCACGGTCGTGACGCTCGGCGCCCTGCTCGCCGACACGCCGCACACCCGGCCGGTCCCGGTGACGGGCACCGCCTACGACGCCGCCTCGGCGGCTCGCTTCGGCCTCGAGCGCTCCCGGTACGAGGGTCCGACGGGCATCGTCGGCGTGCTGCAGGACGCCTGCGTGCAGGCCGGCGTGCCGGCGATCTCGATCTGGGCCGCCGTGCCGCACTACGTCTCCCAGCCGCCGTCGCCGAAGGCCTCGCTCGCGCTGCTGCACCGGCTCGAGGAGGTCCTCGACATGGAGGTGCCGCTCGGCCAGCTGCCCGACCAGGCCGACGAGTGGCAGCAGACGGTCAGCGAGATGGCCGAGGAGGACGAGGACGTGCGCAACTACGTGCGCGCGCTGGAGGAGCGGGGCGACGCGGAGACCGCGCTGAACGAGACCAGCGGCGACGCGATCGCCGCCGAGTTCGAGCGGTACCTGCGGCGGCGCCGGCCGGGGCCGGGCCGCGGGTCCGCCGGACCTTCCTGACCGTTGGGCGGCCTGGCCGGCCGGGCCGGCCGCCTGCTCTCCCGCCGTGGGCTCGCCGTCGCCGGCGTGTACTCGGGCGGGTTCCTCGGGCCGTTCGGCGGCGGGGTCACCGCGGCCATGCTGCCCGAGCTCGGCGCCGACTTCGGCGTCTCGGCGCCGGCCGCGACCGCGACGATCACCGCGTACCTGGTGCCGTTCGCGGTGCTGATGCTCTTCTCCGGCACGCTCGGCGCGCGCTGGGGGCTGCGCCGCAGCATCCTCGGCGCCTACCTCGTGTCGATCGCCGGGTCGGTGCTGTGCGCGGTGGCGGGCGTGTTCCCGCTGCTGCTGGCCGGCCGGTGCGTGCAGGGCGTGGCGAACTCGTTCACCACGCCGCTGCTGCTCGCCACGATCGCGGCGACGACCCCGCGCGCCCGGCTCGGCCGCGCGCTCGGCTTGTTCGCGGCGCTGCAGGCGGCCGGGCAGACCTCCGCGCCGCTGCTGGGCGGGCTTGCCGCGGAGGTGAGCTGGCGGCTCGCGTTCGTCGGCGTGGCGGTCGCGGCCGCGGCGCTCGCGGTGATCGGGCTGCCGCCCTCGGCGGAGGGAACGGCGCGCGAACCGGCCCGGCTGCGGGCGGCGTGGCGACCGGAGGTGCTGCGCGCGGCGGCGGTCGCCCTGGTCGGCTGGGGGTGCCTCGGCGGCCTGACGTTCCTCGTGGCGTTCCGGACCGACGACGTGTTCGGGCTGAGCGCGGGCGCGCGCGGGCTGCTGCTGACCGCGTTCGGCGTCGTCGGCATGCTCACCGCCGGCCTGGTCGGACGGCTGATCGAGCGGACCGGCGCACGCACGGGCGCGCTCGTCGGCGGGATGGCGGGCGCGGTACCGGTGGCGTTGCTCGGCCTCGTCCCGTGGCTGCCGGCGGTGGCGGTGCTGTGGGCGCTGAGCGGCTTCTTCGCCCAGTTCCTGCAGGTCGGGCTGAACGCGCTGACGCTGACCGGGACCGGGCCGAACCCGGCGGGCGCCGTCTCGGTCGTGCAGGCGTTCCGGTTCTTCGGCGCGTCGCTCTCGCCGATCGTGTTCACGCCCGTCTACCACGCGTCGGCCGTCACCGGCTTCCTGCTCCCGGCCGCGCTCCTCGTCACGGTCACGCCACTGGCCCTGCTCACCGGCCGCCCCGACCGTCAGGCCGGCTTGTCCTGACCATCGGGTGACGTCGCGGCAGCGGCCAGCCGGCGGCTCTCCCCGACGTTCCACGGCTGCCAGATCCGGCGCCGGTCGAGGAATTCGACCAGCTCGTCCAGCGCCGTCCGCACGTCCGCGAACCGGGCCGGGACCTCGCCACCGTCGACCAGCTCCTCGATCTCGCCGACCAGCGGTCGCAGCCAGCGGGCGAAGCGCTCGTCGGTCTCGAAGCGCTCCCGGAAGACCGGATACGAGATGCATCGCGGCGGGCCGTCGCCGGTCGGGGTGGTGTCGACGAACAGCTCGCCGATCGCCTCCTGCTCGCCGCCCAGCAGCAGGAAGGACGTTCCGTACTTCGTGCCGTAGTCGTTCAGCACGCCGCGCACCGCGCCGAGCCGCTCGACCAGCTTCTGGTTGCGCCGGCGGTTGCCCAGGTCGAGGAAACGCACCTCCTGCGACACGATGTGCACGACGCAGAGGTAGCGGCCGATCCGGTACGCGGTCTCGAAGATCGCGTAGTCGCGGAACCGGTCCGCTTCGCGGAACTTGGGGATCTGTGGCACGTTGCCCAGCCTGGCCCGCACGGAGTCGGCCGCCTTGAGCAACGTCTCGTTGTAGCGGCTGGCCCGGTGCCGCAGCTGAGCCCGCCGCCGCGAGGTGTTCCGGCGGTGCTCGAACCACGCGCCGAGCCCGACCGTGACGACTGCGCCGGCGACCGAGATCGCCGCCGCCAGCGTCGAGATCGTGTTCATGAGCTGGCCCCCGCCGGCGCTACAGCGCGACGCCCAGCAGCGCGTCGACCGCCTCGCTGACCTGGGCCGGTGCCGACCGGTCGGTGCCCGAGTCCGCCGCCCACGCGTCCACCGCGCGCAGCGCCTGCGGGGTGTCGAGGTCGTTCGCGAGATGGTCCCGCAGCCGCGCGATCACTCCGGTCGCGTCGGGGCCGGCGTCCCGCGTGACGGCCGCGCGCCAGCGGGCCAGCCGGTCCGACGCCTCGGCGAGCACGTCCGGTGTCCACGCGCGGTCGGTCCGGTAGTGGCCGGACAGCAGGCCCAGCCGCACCGCCATCATGTCCACGCCGTCGGCCCGCAGCCGCGACACGAACACGAGGTTCCCGCGTGACTTGGACATCTTCTCGCCGTCCAGGCCGATCATCCCGGCGTGCGCGTAGTGCCGGGCGAACGGGTGCTGGCCGGTCAGCGCCTCGGCGTGCGCGGCGCTGAACTCGTGGTGCGGGAAGGCCAGGTCCGAGCCGCCACCCTGCACGTCGAAGCCCATGCCGAGCCGGTTGTGCGCGATCACGCTGCACTCGACGTGCCAGCCGGGCCGCCCGGCGCCGAGCTCGGACTCCCAGCTCGGCTCACCGGGCCGCGCCATGCGCCACAGCAACGCGTCCAGCGGGTGCCGCTTGCCCGCCCGGTCCGGGTCCCCGCCGCGCTCGGCGAAGTACTTCACCATGGTCTCTTCGTCGTAGTTCGACACCGAGCCGAAGTGCCCGGACGCGTTGCGGTCGAAGTAGACGTCCGGGTACTCCGCGTCGTCGGCCCGGTAGGCCGACCCGCCGGCGAGGAGCTTCGCGACCGCGTCGACGATCTCCGGGATCGACTCGACCGCGCCTAAGTAGTGCTTCGGCGGCAGCACCCGCAGGGCCGCCATGTCCTCACGGAACAGCGCCGTCTCCCGCATACCCAGCACGACCCAGTCGTCCTGGTCGCGCTCCGCCCGCTCCAGCAACGGGTCGTCGACGTCGGTCACGTTCTGCACGTAGTGCACCTCGTGCCCGTTGTCCAGCCACTGCCGGTACACCAGGTCGAACGCGAGGTAGGTCGCGGCGTGCCCGAGGTGCGTGGCGTCGTACGGGGTGATCCCGCAGACGTACATCCGCGCGGTGTCGCCGGGCGCGGTCGGGCGGACCTCCCCGGCCGCCGTGTCGTACAGCCGCAGCGGTCGGGGCGTGCCGGGGACGTCCGGCACCGGTTGAGATGGCCAGCTCTGCATGCGTTCGACACTAGCGGCCGCAGATCCGCCGGGTCGGTGTCGGCCCGGTCAGCTCAGCAGGTGGACGATCTCGGTGAGCTGCTCCGCGCGCAGCGGGCCGTGCGCTATCGCGCCCGCGTTCTGTTCCGCCTGGGCCACGTTGCGGAAGCCCGGGATCGGGATCGTCCGCGGGCTGCGCGCCCAGACCCACCCCAGCGCACCCTGCGCGAGCGTGCGGCCGTCGCTGGTGAGGATCTCCCGGACGGCGTCCACCCGGGCCGCCCACTCCGCGGTCGGTACCCCGTCGGCGAAGAACCGCAGCCACTCCGGCGCGTCCGTGCGGATGTCCGCGCCGGCGGCCGGGCGCTCGGTGCTGCGGCGGCCGAGCAGGCCCATCGCCAGCGGCGTGCGGTTGACGCTCGCGAGGTCGTGCCGGTCGCACATCGCCAGCATCTCCGGGGCGTCGTGCAGGACGCTGAGCTCGTGCTGCACGGCCACGCAGTGCGCGCCGGCGGCGAACGAGGCGGCGCGCGCGGGATCGTCGACACTCCACGCGTAGCCGCGGATGAGGCCTTCGGCGACGAGCTCCTCACACGCGTCCACGAGCGGCGCCGCGTCCTCAATGGACGGTTGGGGGTGGAGCTGGTAGAGGTCGACGTGGTCGGTCCGCAGCCGGCGCAGGGACGCCTCGAGCGCGCGGCGGACGTACTCCGGGGAGATGTCGTTTCCGTACAGCACCTTGGTGTCCGGGTCGAACAGGTTCCCCCACTTGGTCGCGATCGTCACCTCGTCGCGGCGGCCGGCGAGCGCGCGGCCGAGCACCTCCTCGCTGTGCCCCGCGCCGTACACGTCGGCCGTGTCGAAGAACGTCACGCCGAGGTCGAGTGCCCGGTGCACCGCGCGGATCGACTCGTCGTCGTCGACCTCGCCCCAGCCGAGCGGGCGCCCCTGATCGTCGGAGAACGGGCCGCCGATCGCCCAGCAGCCGAAGCCCAGGGCGCTGACCTCGGCGTCGCCCAGCGTCCGCGTCCCGGTCCAGGTGTTCGTCTGTGCAGTCATGACCCCATCCTGAAACCTGGAGCGCGCTTCGGGTAAAGCCCTATTTCCGGGGGTACGTTGAGCTCATGGCGACAACGCGTGGCCGGGTCCGGGTCGAGACGAGTCCCAAGCGCATCCGCGCGTTCGTGGGCGGGCATCTCGTCGCGGACTCGACGAGCCCGGCCCTGGTGTGGGAGGTCCCGTACTACCCGACGATCTACCTGCCCCTCGCCGACCTGCGGGCGAAGCTGGAGGCGACCGGCTCGACCGAGCACTCCCCCAGCCGCGGCGAGGAGACGCTCTACGACGTCGTGATCGACGGCACGGTCGTGAAGACCGCGGCGAGCCGCTACCTCGCCTCGCCGATCCCCGAGCTGCGCGACCTGGTGAAGCTGCACTTCGACGCGATGGACGAGTGGCTGGAGGAGGACGAGCCGATCTACGTCCACCCGCGCGACCCGTACAAGCGCGTCGACATCCTGGGCAGCTCGCGGCACGTGGTGGTCCAGGTCGACGGCGTCACCGTCGCCGAATCGCACCAGCCGCGGATCCTGTTCGAGACGAGCCTGCCGCCGCGGTACTACCTGCCGCTGCCGGACGTGCGGATGGACCTGCTGCGCCCGTCGCAGACGCAGACGCACTGCCCGTACAAGGGCACCGCGTCGTACTGGACGCTGGACACGGGCGAGGGCGTGCACGAGGACGTGGTGTGGATCTACCGCTCGCCGCTGCCGGAGAGCCAGAAGGTCGCCGGGCTGGCGTGCTTCTACAACGAGAAGGTCGACATCATCCTCGACGGCGAGCCCCAGGAGCGCCCGCACAGCCCGTTCAGCTGACGCGCCAGGTCAGCCCCGCTGGTACTCCTCCCACGTCACCTTCGTGACCTGCGGGCCGTCGTCGGGGCCCTTGTTCGCGAGCCCGTTGAGGCCCAGGTAGTAGTCGCCGGCCTGGTGCTGGGCCGCGGGCGACTGGTCGGTGTCGGAGATGGCGATCGCGTGGATGTGGAAGCCCCAGTCGCCCTGCGACGGCGTGCGCCGCCATGCCGCGAAGCCGACCTCGCGCAGCCGGCGTACCACCGTGGTCTGCGTGGCCTCGGACATGCCGGACACCGAGACGTCGAGCGCGCCGCCGCCGTCGTGCGTGCCGGCCGAGTCCGGGTCGCCGCCGGGGTTGTAGGAGCCCTGCGTGAGCGCCAGCTGGCGGCCCAGCACGCCTTCGGCCGCGACGAGCATCGCCTTCGTGCGGGTGTTCATCGTCACGCTGTGGTAGGTCAGCCGGGCGCCCGGCGTGATCGCGCCGGCCACCGTGTAGCGGCCCTCGCCCAGCGTCTGCAGCGAGGTGCGGCCGGGCAGGCCGGAGGCGTCGAGGCCGGTGTACCCAAGCGAGCGCTGGTAGGCGGCGTAGGCGTCGATCGTCTTGGTGCCGAAGTGGCCGTCGACGTACGACGGGTCGAGCAGGTTCTTCGCGTCCAGCGCCTGCTCCACCAGCAGCACGCTCGCCTTGGCACCCGGCGTCAGCGCGGTGTCGGGCCGCCGTGGATCGATCTGCGCGGCCTTGACCACGGCCTCCATGTTCGCGGCCGGCAGCGCCGACGCGGCAACGGCCGGCACCGCGACCGCTCCGGCGACCAGGGTCAGCAGGGACACACCCACCACGAGCCGAGCCCGCATGGCAACTCCTCACCAAGTTCCGACGCTATCCGTAACTTGTATACCTACGCGTGGCCTGAGCATTACAGGCCGCCCGGCGTAATTTCGGGAGCGTGCCCGGTACCGCTACGGCAAGAGGGCGTCGATCGCCTTGTAGAGGCGCTTCTCGGACACCGGGTGGGCCGTGCCGAGGGTCTGCGCGAAGTAGCTGACCCGCAGCTCCTCGATCATCCAGCGGATCGAGCCGTCGTCGCCGGGGCGGCCGCGTACCTCCGCGTACGCCTGCTGCACGTCCTGCACGGCGTAGGTCCACTCCAGGTCCCGGTCGGGGCGCTCCGGCAGCTTCTCCAGGCGCCGCAGGATTCCCCGCAGGTAACGCTCCACATCGGACAGCCGGGACAGACCGGTCGCGGCGACGAAACCGTCGGGTACCAGGGCGGCCTGCTGCGCGCGCATGTCCGCTACCGACTCGGCGAACACCCGGCCGGTCATCCGGGACAGCGCCGTGTCCACCTCGGCGCCGGCGGTCAGCACGCCGCGCACCCGGTCCAGCACGGTGTACATCGTGTCCGCCAGCTCGGCGCGAACGGCCGTGCACAGCGCCGCGAACGCCTCCGGGGTCCACGCCGGACCGCCCGCCGTGGCGATCAGCGCGTCGGCGGCGGCGTCGAGGCAGTCCGCCAGCAGTGCGGGCACGCCGCCGTGCGGGTTCGCCGACAGTGCGAGCTTGGCCGGGTTCGGCAGCCGGCGCACCACCTGTTTCACCGGCGAGGGCACGGTCAGCAGCACGAGCCGCCGCGTTCCGCGCCACATCGCCCGGGCCTGCTCGGCCGGGTCGTCGAACAGCCGGATCGCCACCGACGAGCCGGTGTCCACCAGCGCCGGGTACGCGGTCACCTGCTGCCCGGCCCGGCGCAGCGACACGCTCCGCTCCAGCGTGCCGAACGTCCACGACGTCAGGCCCTCCGCGGTGATCCCCTCCGACCCCGACGCCAGCGACTCGCGCACCTGGGTGGCCAGCTCGCGCTTGAGCGCGCCCAGGTCCTTGCCCTCGAGCACCGGCCGGTCGCCGTCGACGACCTGGAACGTCGTGCGCAGGTGCTGCGGCACCGTCTCGAGCTGCCACGCGTCCGGCGGCACGACCACGCCGGACAGCGCGCGCAGCTCTGCCGCGACCTGGTCCAGCGTCGGCTCGGCGACCGACGCCAGGCGGTCGCGCACGGCCGCGGCGAAGTCCGGCACCGGCACGAAGTTGCGTCGCAGCGGCTTGGGCAGCGAGCGGATCAGGGCGGTGATCAGCTCGTCGCGCATGCCCGGCACCTGCCAGGGCAGCCCGTCCGCGCGCACCTTGCCGAGCAGCGCCAGCGGCACCTGCACGGTCACCCCGTCGGCGGCCGTGCCGGGTTCGAACCGGTACCGCAAGCCCAGCCGGATGTCGTTGTGCGACATGGCATCCGGGTACGCCTCGGCCCGCACGTCCCCGGCCTCCGGGCTCACCAGCATGGCCGGGTCGAAGGTGAGCAGGTCGGGCTGCTCGCGCCGGGTCTTCTTCCACCAGGTGTCGAAGTGCCGGCCGGACACGACCTCGGCGGCCACCCGCTGGTCGTAGAACTCGAACAGCGTCTGCTCGTCGGCGACGATGTCGCGCCGGCGCGCCTTGTGTTCCAGCTCCTCGGCCTCGGCGAGCAGCTCGGCGTTGCGCCGCAGGAAGCCGTGGTTGGTGTGCCACTCCCCCTGCACGAGCGCGTGCCGGATGAACAGCGCACGCGCCACGGGCGCATCGATGCGCCCGTAGTTCACCGGCCGGTCCACCACGATGGGCAGGCCCAGCAGCGTCACCCGCTCGGACGCCATCACGGCCGCTCGCTTCTTCTCCCAGCGCGGCTCGCTGTGGGTGCGCCGCACGAGGTGCCCGGCGATCGGCTCGATCCAGTCGGGGTCGATGCGGGCCACGGTCCGGCCCCACAGCCGGCTGGTCTCGACGAGCTCGGCGGCCATCACCCACCGCGGCGGCTTCCGGAACAGCGCCGAGCCGGGGAAGATCCCGAAGCGGGCGTTGCGCGCGCCGACGTAGTCCTTGCTCGCCGGGTCCTTCATGCCCACGTGCGAGAGCAGCCCGGCGAGCAGTGCCTGGTGGATCCGCGCGGGTTCGGCCGGGGTGTCGTTCGCGGTGACGTCCAGGCTCTTCGCCATCTGCCGCAGCTGCGCGGCGACGTCCTGCCACTCGCGCACCCGCAGGTAGTTGAGGTACTCCGTGCGGCACAGCCTGCGGAACCGGTTCGCGGACAGCTCCGCGCGCTGCTCGGTCAGGTAGCGCCACAGGTTCAGGTAGCTCAGGAAGTCCGACTCGGGATCCCGGAAGCGGGCATGCTGCTGGTCGGCCTGTGCCTGCTTGTCCACCGGCCGCTCGCGCGGGTCCTGGATGGACAGTGCGGCCGCGATGACGACGACCTCGCTGACCGAGCCGTTGCGGTCGGCGGCGAGCACCATGCGCGCGAGCCGCGGGTCGACGGGCAGCCGGGCGAGCTTGCGGCCGAGCGGGGTCAGCCGGGGCAGCGAGTCCTTCGTGGAGCTCTCCAGCGCGCCGAGCTCGTTCAGCAGGTTCATGCCGTCGGTGATGTGGCGGCGGTCCGGCGGCTCGACGAACGGGAACGCCGCGATGTCGCCCAGGTCGGCGGCGGCCATCTGCAGGATGACCGACGCGAGGTTGGTGCGCAGGATCTCCGGGTCGGTGAACTCCGGCCGCGCGTCGAAGTCGTCCTCGGCGTAGAGGCGCACGCAGATGCCGTCCGAGGTGCGCCCGCAGCGGCCGGCGCGCTGGTTCGCCGAGGCCTGGGAGACCTTCTCGATCGGCAGCCGCTGCACCTTCAACCGGTTGGAGTACCGGGAGATGCGCGCGAACCCGGGGTCGATGACGTACTTGATGCCGGGCACGGTCAGGGAGGTCTCGGCGACGTTGGTCGCGAGCACGACGCGGCGGCCGCGGTGCGGCTGGAAGACCCGTTTCTGCTCCCCTGTGGACAGCCGGGCGTACAGCGGCAGGATCTCGGTGTCGCGCAGGTTCTGGGCGACGAGCGCGTCCGCGGTGTCGCGGATCTCCCGCTCGCCGGACAGGAACACGAGGATGTCGCCCGGGCCCTGCGCGCACAGCTCGTCGACCGCGTCGAGGATCGCCTGGGTCTGGTCGCGGTCGGGGTCGGCGCCCGGGTCGTCCGGGTCGACGACGGGCCGGTAGCGCACCTCGACGGGGTAGGTGCGGCCGGAGACCTCGACGATGGGTGCTTCGCCGAAATGGCGGGAGAAGCGCTCGGGGTCGATGGTGGCCGAGGTGATGATCACCTTGAGGTCGGGGCGGCGCGGCAGGAGCTGCTTGAGGTAGCCGAGGATGAAGTCGACGTTGAGGCTGCGCTCGTGTGCCTCGTCGATGATCAGCGTGTCGTACTGGCGGAGCTCACGGTCGGACTGCAGCTCGGCGAGCAGGATGCCGTCGGTCATGAGCTTGACGAGCGTGCTCTCGCCGACCTGGTCGGTGAACCGGATCTTCCAGCCGACGGCGCCGCCCAGTGGCACGTCGAGCTCGTCGGAGATCCGCTCGGCGACCGTCCGCGCGGCGATGCGGCGCGGCTGGGTGTGCCCGATCTGCCCGCGCACGCCGCGGCCGAGCTCCAGGCAGATCTTGGGCAGCTGCGTGGTCTTCCCGGACCCGGTCTCGCCGGCCACGATCACGACCTGGTGCTCGGCGATCGCCTTCTTGATCTCCGCCCGCTTCCGGCTGACCGGCAACTCGTCGGGGTAGGTGATCTCGGGGACCGCGGCACGGCGGCGCCCGACGCGCGCGGCGGCCTTGTCGATCTCGGCGGCGATCTCGGCGACACGGCGGCGCTTGACGTCCTCGTCGCGAATCCCGCCCATCCCGTCGAGCCTGCGCGACAGCCGCCGTTCGTCGCGCAGCGTCAGCTCACCGAGGCGCTTGCGGAGATCGGCCGGGCCGGGACTCGTCGAGGGCACAGTCATACGTCAACGAGGGTAACGACCCCCGCCACCTGGTTATTTCGGGTTACTCGAACGGGGCCGTGTCACCCGCGCCCTTGCGGATGATCACCGGCTCGTCCGTGGAGTAGTCGATCACGGTGGTCGGCTCGGTGCCGCAGTCGCCCGAGTCGACCACCGCGTCCACCGCGTGGTCGAGGCTCTCCTTGATCTCCCAGCCCTGGGTCATCGGATCCTCCTCGCCGGGCAGCAGCAGCGTGCTCGACAGCAGCGGCTCCCCCAGCTCGGTCAGGATCGCCTGGGTCACCATGTGGTCCGGGATCCGCACGCCGACCGTCTTCTTGCGCGTGTTCAGCAGCCGGCGCGGCACCTCCTTGGTGGCCGGCAGGATGAACGTGTAGCTGCCGGGCGTGGCTGCCTTGATCGCGCGGAACACCGTGTTGGACAGGTACACGAGCTGGCCGAGCTGCGCGAAGTCGTGGCACATCAGCGTGAAGTGGTGCCGGTCGTCGAGCTGGCGGATCTGCCGGATGCGCTCCATGCCGTCCCTGTTGCCGGCCAGGCAACCGAGGGCGAAGCACGAGTCGGTGGGGTACGCGACCAGCCCGCCGTCGCGCAGCAGTGCCACCACCTGCCCGATCGCGCGCCGCTGCGGGTTCTCCGGGTGCACGTCGAAGTACTTCGCCACGCGTCGAGCCTAGGGGTGGTCGACGGGCGGCAGGACCTGGGTGCGCATCAGGTGGTCGAGCTCGCCCTGCGGATCGTCGGTCAGGCCGGTGTGCGCGGGCGAGGTCTGCACGATCGTGCTGCGCGGTGCGGTGAGCCAGCGGAACCGTTGTCCCGGCGCGCTGTCCGCCATCGGCCCGCTGCCGTCGCAGGCCTGGCTCCACGAGCGCAGGGCGTCGCGGAGCACGTCGAGGTCCATGCCCGGGTCGAGCGCGGCGAGGCGGCCGGCGTCCACATGGGTCTGGCAGCGCAGGTACCGCAGCGCCGCGCAGTAGACGATCGCGCCCACGTTCATGAACTCGCCGCGCTCCTGCCGCGGGACCGCGCGCACCAGCGCGTACTCAAACACGTGCGGCACGGGTCTCCTCCAACGCGGGAACCCAGGCGTCCGCCTGTTCCAGCCGGCTCTCGAAGAAGGCACGGTACGCGGCCCGCACCCCGGGCGGCGAACCGAACGCCGCGTCGAGCCATTCGTCGGGCACGAGCGCGAGCACCTCGTCCAGCACTCCTGCCGTGACCAGCGGGCGCAGCTGGGCGTCGGCGTCGGCGACCGGACCCGCGACCGGCAGCATCACGTGGTCGGCGGCGTCGTAGCGGTACCGCGCCGCCGGCTGCCAGCCCGGACCCCAGCGGTGGTGGAAGTACAGCGCGGCGCCGTGGTCGATGAGCCAGACCTCCCGGTGCCACAGCAGCATGTTCGGATTGCGCCAGCTGCGGTCCACGTTCAGCACGAGCGTGTCGAACCACAGCAGCCGCGCGGCCAGCTCCGCGCCCGGGTCGCGCACGCGCGGGTTGTAGTCGAACGAGCCGGGCAGGTAGTCCAGGCCCAGGTTGATCCCGCCGCTCGCGTTGAGCAGGTCCTGGATCTCCTCGTCCGGCTCGGCCTTCGACAGCTGCGGGTCGAGGTCGACGAGCACGAGCTCCGGCACCCGGAAGCCCAGGCGCCGCGCCAGCTCGCCGACCACGACCTCGGCCACCAGCGCCTTGAGCCCCTGGCCCGCGCCACGGAACTTGAGCACGTACATGCCCAGGTCGTCGGCCTCGACCAGGCCCGGCAGCGACCCGCCCTCGCGGAAGGGCGTGACGTAGCGGGTGGCCGTGACGGTGCGCAGCCGGTTCCCGTGATCCACGCTCGCATCATGCCGCACGCGGGGCGGCGCCGTGCCCGGTTACGCCGCGGGCTCGGCGACCGGGCGGCGCACCCGCAGGCCGGTGGCGAGGACGGCGAGCGCGCCGGCCGCCGACAGCGCCGCCGTGACGATCGCCGCGGCGTCCCAGCCGGACACGAGGGCGGCCGGATCGTCATGCGCGGCAAGCATTGCCACGATCGTGACGCCCAGCGCGCCGCCCACGTAGCGGGCCGTGTTGTTGGCGCCGCTGCCGACGCCGCTCTGTCCGATCGGGACGCTCGCGACCGCGATCTGGCCCAGTGCCGCGTTGAGCACGCCGCTGCCGACGCCCGCGACGAGCATGCCCGGCAGCAGGTCGAGCACCGACGCGTCCCGGTGCAGCCCGGCCAGCAGGGCGAGGCCGGCCGCGACCACGAGCAGGCTCGTCACCAGCCGGTAGCGCACCGAGAAGCTCGCGGGCAGCCGCCGGGCGAGCAGCGCCACGACCGCGCTCGTACCGGACCAGCCGAGCAGCAGCGCCGCGGCCTGCAGCGTCGTGTAGCCGAGCGCGCGCTGCAGGAAGGCCGGCGAGAACGACATCAGCCCGATCACGCCCGCCCCGGTCGCGAACGCCGCCGCGATCGAGGACATGAACGCGGGCCGGCGAAACAGCGTCAGGTCGAGCATCGGCTCGCGTACCCGGGTCTCCCACCGGACGAAGCCCGCGACGAGCACCACCGCGGCGGCGAGCAGCGCGACGGGCTGCCAGCCCCAGTGCAGCCGGCCTTCGACGAGCCCGGCGAGCAACGCCACGAGCCCGCCACCGAGCAGCAGCGCACCGGCGGCGTCCACCCGCCGCGGCCGCTGCGCGCGGGACTCCTCGAGCAGCAGCCACCCGGCGCCGGCCAGCGCCGCCGAGGCCGCGGTGAGCAGCCAGAACCCGGCGCGCCAGCCGGCGGTCTCGTCGAGCCAGCCCATCACGAGCGGGCCGGCCGCGATGCCGGCGCCCACGGTCGCGCCCCACACGCCGGTGGCGCGCACCCGTTGCGGTCCCGACGGAAAGGCGTGCCCGATGAGCCCGAGGCTGCACGAGACGACCGCCGCGCCGCCGATCCCCTGCCCGATCCGCGCGAGCACGAGCACGAGGGTCGAGGGCGCGAGGGCACCGGCCGCGGAGGTGACCGCGAGGACCGCCGCCCCCAGCACGAGCATGCGCCGCCGGCCGTGGTCGTCGCCGATCGCCCCGGTGACCAGCAGCGCCGCCGCGAGCCCGACGCTCATCGAGCTGAGGATCCAGGCCTGGCCGCCGGGCCCGCTGCCGAGCGACCGGGCGGTGCTGACCAGCGTGGCCAGCGGGGTGGTGAACGCGACCATCACGACGAACGTCGCCAGCGCCGAGACGCCCAGGGTCCGAGACCGCACGCCTGCCTCCCTCGGTTCGGTCACCGAACTCTAGCAGTCAAGGTTCAGTGAATGAACCATTGCCGGTAGGCTCCCACGATGTGGCACTCGGACGGGACTACGACGGACAGAACTGCTCGCTGGCCCGCGCCCTCGAGGTGGTCGGCGAGCGGTGGACGATCCTCGTGCTGCGCGACCTGTTCTTCGGCGTGCGGCGGTTCACCGACCTGCGGGCACACCTCGACATCCCGCGGGCGGTGCTGACCGATCGGCTCGCCCGGCTCGTCGCCGAGGGCGTGCTGACGCGGACCGAGTACCGGCGCGGGCGGTACGAGTACACGCTCACGCCGCACGGGCGCGAGCTGTGGCCGGCGCTGTTCGCGCTGGCCCAGTGGGGCGAGCGGCACCATTCGCCCGACGGTCGGCGGCGGATCTTCAGCCACGCGCCGTGCGGCATGGACCTGACGTCGAGCGGGACGTGTCCGGAGTGTGGGACGACGCCGCCGCCCGAGGAGATCGACGTCCGGCCCGGGCCCGGGGTCCGGCACGACCGGGTGGACCCGGTGAGCGTCGCGCTCCGGGCCCCGCACCGGCTGCTCGTCCCGCTGCTCACCGCGCCGCGGACCGACACCTGAGCACGAAGCGGTTTGACCGGCCGGGGTGAACATCTGTTTACTCCAGGGGTGAACACCGGTTCACGGTCCGGGACGGCTCGGTCCCGCCGACTCATGGTCGTGTTGTGCGGTTGCGGCGTCACCGTGTCGCTGATGCACACCCTCGTGGTGCCGCTGCTGCCCGAGATCTCCCGCATCATGGGGCTCTCGCAGGACTCCGCGTCCTGGCTGCTGACCGTCACGATGCTGGCCGGCGCCGTGTGCGCGCCGGTGGCGGGCCGGCTCGGCGACATGGTCGGCAAGCGGATCGTCCTCGCGGTCGCCCTCGGGCTGATGACGGCCGGCTCGATGGTGGGCGCGGTGAGCGGTTCGTTCGCCGTGCTGCTCGTCGCGCGGATGCTGCAGGGCGCCGCGTTCGGGGTGCTGCCGCTGGGCATCAGCATCCTCAAGGACGAGCTGCCCGAGAACCGGATCATGGCCGGCACCGCGACGATGAGCTCCACGCTCGGCGTCGGCGCGGCCATCGGCATGCCGCTCGCCGGCGTGATCGCCCAGCTGCTGAGCTGGCACGCCGTCTTCTGGGCCGCCACCGCCGCCTCGTTCGTGGTGCTCGTCCTCGTGCTCGTATTCGTCCCGGAGTCGCCCGTGCGCTCGGGTGGCCGGTTCGACGTCGTCGGCGCGGCCGGGCTCGCCGCCGGCCTGGTGGCGCTGCTCCTCGCGATCTCGCAGGGCGCGCGCTGGGGCTGGGCGAGCGTGCCGACGCTGGGGCTGTTCGCCGGCTCGGCCGTGGTGCTCGCCGTCTGGTCACTGCACCAGTGGCGGGTCCGCTCCCCGCTGGTCGACCTGCGCACGTCGACCCAGCCGGTCGTGCTGCTCACGAACCTCGCCACCACGCTCATCGGCGTCGGCATGTTCGCGAGCTTCATGCTGACCCCGCTGCAGCTGCAGGCACCGGCGGCGACCGGCTACGGGTTCGGCCTGCCGGTCATGCTCGCCGGCGTCTGCATGCTGCCGACCGGGCTCGGCATGCTGTTCTTCTCCCCCGTCTCCGCCAGGCTCTCCGCCCGCCGCGGTGCGCACGTCACGCTGCTGTCCGGCGCGCTGATCATGTCCGCGGCCAACGTCGCCGCGGCGCTGCTGCCCGGCCACCTCGCGGTGTTGCTGTGCGTGCTGATGGTGCTCTCGACGGGCGCGGCGCTGTGCTTCTCCGCGATGCCCACGCTGATCATGAACTGGGTGCCGGCCACCGAGACCGCGTCGGCGAACAGCCTCAACGCGTTGCTGCGCACGATCGGCACGAGCAGCTGCGCCGCGATCGGCGGCACCTTCCTGGCCGCGTTCACCATCGACGTCGGCGACCGGCCGGTCGCGGCGTCGACCGGGTTCACCCTCACCTACGTGCTCGCCGCCGCGTGCTCGCTGGCCGCGGCCGGGCTCGCGACAGCGGTGACGTTCGCGGTCCGGCGCGCGGGCGCCCGCCTGGCCGAGGTCACCTCGGTCGACGACCCCGACGTGGACCTCGTCGCCTGATCGGTCCATCCGACCGGGTTCGGTGATCGTCGTGTGCTCGGCCGAGACCAGGCCTTAGTACGCTTCGCCGCCATGGGCATCGCAGGCACGCCGGCCGCCGAGCCGACGACCGGTGGCCAGACGCGCGAGGCGATCCTGCGTGCCGCCCGGCGGCGCTTCGCCCAGCGCGGCTTCGCGGAGGTCGGGCTGCGCGACATCGCGCTGGACTGCGGGGTCAGCGCCGCGCTCGTGGTGAAGTACTTCGGCACCAAGGAACAGCTGTTCGCCGAGGCCGTCTCCTTCGAGGCCGAGGCGCGGGCGCTGCTGGACTGCCCGCTGGACCGGCTCGGCGACCACCTCGTCCGCACGCTGCTGGAGCTGCACGACCGCGCCCACTCCGACCCGTTCCTGCGTGCCGTGCTGGCCGCGTTCCGGCCCAACGGCGCGGAGTTCGCCGCCTCGTTCCAGCGCTACTTCGCCAAGCCGCTCGCCGCACGCCTGGCCGGCCGGGACGCCCAGCTGCGCGCCGACCAGGTCTGCGCGCAGCTGATCGGCCTCGGCGCCGTCCGCCTCGCGATCAAGCTGCCGGGTGTCGCGGACCTGTCCGTGGACCGCCTGGTCGAGCTGACCGGCCCGCGCCTGCAGGAGCTGATCGACGCCCCGTGACGGCTCGCGCCCGCGCGGCGGGTGCCGGCCGGCCGGTCCCGCAAAGGGCGATGCGCTCGCCGGGGCACGGTGGCGAGCGCATCGCTTCGGGCGGGGAGCTTGCTCTTCGGTTGTCGGTCGCGGGTGTCGGTCGCGGGTAGCGGTCAGTGGCGGCGGCGCTGCACGGGATGCAGCCGGCCGTCACTGTGCACCGGTCCGGCGGGACCACGCCGAGCCGGCGGGAACTGGTCGTAGGAGTCCTCCGGACCCATCCGCCGAGCCGGCGGGAACTGGTCGTACGAGTCCTCCGGACCCATCCGCCGCGCCGGCGGGAACGCGCCGTAGGACTCCACCGCGCTGAGCTGCGCCGGGGGCATGCTGTCGTACGAGTCGGCCGGGCCGCGGCGGGCCGGGGGCATGCGGTCCCAGGAGTCGGCCGGACCGCGCTGCTGCGGGCCCCATCCGCGCCCGCCCGGGCCGTCCTCCCACGGCTGGGTGCCCAGCCGCGGCGGGTCGTAGGCCTGGCCTTGCACGGGTGGCAGCCGGGTGTAGGAGTCCACCGGCCCCTGCCGCCCACCCTGGTACGCCGGCGGCATGCCGTCGTACGAGTCCTCCGGCCCGGGCCGGAAGCCGTTCGCCGGCCGCGCGCGGCCATGCGATTCCACCGGCCCCCGACCGTCCCTGTCCACCGGCGGCATACGGTCGTACGAGTCCTCCGGGACCCGCCACGGATCAACCGGCCGCATCCGGGTGTTCGACCGGAGCTGGTCGTTGATCGGCGGCACCGCGGGAAGGCGCTCGTACGAGTCCTCCGGCCCGGGCCGGCCTCCCGGCATGCGGCCGTCGGCCGGCCGCATCCGGGCGTTCGGTTCGGCGGGCCCGCGACCCCTCGGCCGCGCGCGCCCACCGTTGCCCACGGGTTGGATGCGCGAGTGTGAAGCGGCCGGCCCCATCGGACCGTCGCCCACGAGCTCGCCACGCGCGTCGATCCGGCCGATGCGGCCGGTCGACTCGACCAGCCGGCCGTCTGCGTCGACGAGGCCACCACGCCCAGGCGCGGGCCGGGTCGGCTCGGCGATCGGCCGTCCCGGGTTCGCGGCCATCGGGTTGGCCGGCATCATGTTCGGGTTCGACGCCGCCGGGTTGACGGGCATCATGTTCGGGTTCGACGCCATCGGGTTGACGGGCATCATGTTCGGGTTCGACGCCGCCGGGTTGGCCGGCATCATCCCGGGATTCGACGCCATCGGGTCGGCGGGCATCATGCCCGGGCTCGACGCCATCGGGTCGGCCGGCAACATCCCCGGGCTCGACGCCGCCGGGTCGACGGCCTCGACCCAGCCGCTCGCCTCCGCCGACTGCGGGTCCCGGGGACGCCGGGGCTCCTTGGGCGGCAGCGCGTGGCGGCCCTTCTTCCGCTCCGCCGACGCGGCGAACCCGCGGGTGCGCTGCTGCCGATCGCCGCCCGCCGCGGGGATCCGGGTGCCGGTCGCGGCGGCCGGGCGGCGCGTGCGTGCGGCCGGGGTCTGCCGCGTACTGGTGGCGGGCGCCCGGCGGTTGGTGCTGGTGGCGGCGCTGACCGACTCGCGCGGGGCCGAAGCCGCGGGGGCCGGTGCGGCGGGCGCGTCGACCTCGGCCGGCTCGGCCGGCTGGTGGCCGGGCACCGGGTTCTGCCGCGCGACGCTCTCGGTCCACGCCATCACCGACGACGGGCAGTCGACGCCGACCACGCCCATCAGCCGGCCTTCCTTGGCGTAGCCCACGACCGTGCCGGTGCCGTCGGTCGGGCTGCCCAGCGCGACGATGTCCGGGCCCAGCTTGGGCACGCCGGCGGCCTGGATCCGCACGCCGTACTGCTCGGTCCAGAACCGCGGCATCGGGGTGAACGGCTTGGCCGCCGCCCGGCCCGCGAGCAGGTTCTCCGCCGCGGCGCGGCCCATCTCGATCGCGTTGAGCCAGTGCTCGATGCGGCGCGGGACGGTGTCGAACCGGATGTTCGGCCACTGCGCGACGTCACCGGCGGCGACGACGTCCTCGGCGCCGACCACGTGGGTGGTCGCCTCGCAGACGACGCCGTTGTCCAGCGGCAGGCCGGACCCGCGCAGCCACGCGGTCGAGGGCACGGTGCCGGTCGCGAGCAGCACGCACGCGGCGAGCATGGTGGAGCCGTCCGCCAGCTGCAGCGCGATGCCGTCCTCGCGGGGCGCCCAGCGCTTCACCGAGTTGCCCAGCGCCAGGTCCACGCCGTGGTCGCCGTGCATCTTGGTCAGCCACTCGCCCAGGTCCTGGCCGAGCACGTTGCCGAGCAGGTTCTTGCCGCGGCCGATGAGCGTGACCTCGCGGCCCAGGTGGCGCAGGCTCGCCGCGATCTCGCAGCCGGTGAACCCGCCGCCGATGACGGCGACCGGGCCGGCGCGGTTCTCGCTGAGCACCCGCTCGAGGTCGAGCGCGTCGGGCAGCGTCCGCATCACGAGGACCCGCGGGTCCTCGTAGGGGACCTCGTTCTGCCGCCGCGCCTCGACACCGGTCGCGATGATCAGGCCGTCGTACTTGAGCTCCTCGTCGCCGGGCAGGCGCAGCGTGCGGCTGCGCGGCAGCAGGTACTGCACCTGGGTGCTCAGCCGCCACTTGGCGTTGACGTTCTGGTACGCGGGCAGCAGCAGGTCGTCCGGGCGCATGGTGCCCATCAGCAGCTGCTTGGACAGCGCCGGGCGGTGGTAGGGCGGCGTCGGCTCCGAGCCGACGATCACTACGTCACCCTCGAAGCCCAGCTCGCGGAGCCGTTCTGCGGCGCGGAGACCGCACAGCCCGGCACCCACCACGACGATCCGTTCGGGACGGCTCATCGGCCACGTACCTCCTGCAACTGAATCGCTTGCATGGGGCAGGCCCGGGCGGCCGCCTGCGCTCCAGCGCGGTTGCCGTTCTCCGGGTCACGGACGTAGCGCAACCGCCCGTCCTCCAGGAGCTGGAACAACTCAGGCGACTCCGCCTGGCAGATGCCGTATCGACGGCACCGCTGGTTGTCCACGCTCACCGTGACTTTCCTGCCGTTTCGGGCGAGTCCGTTCACCGCACCGTTGGGGCGAACCTCGGACATGGTCGGTGGCGCCGCCTTCGGTGCCGCCGACAGGAGCCCCGCCTTGATCAACATGTTCGGCGGGGTGAGACGAAGGGCGGTGAGGGTGATCGCGGGCGTCAGGACGGTCACGCCGGCGAGCCAGGTGACCGCGAGGTGCCCGTTGGCGATGGCACCGAACCACGAGTGGACCACGACCAGGGCCACCGCCGGGTACGCCAGCTGGTGGAACCGCAGCCAGCGCCGGTAGTTCACGAAGTTCTTGAGGCTCGTCGCGAGCGTGATCGCGATCATCAGCTCGAGGCCGAGGATGCCCAGCCCGTGCCGGAACTTGCCACCGAAGGGCAGCATGATCCCGGCGATGGACAGGCCCTGCTCGCGCAGGAGCAGGAAGACGATCGCGTGGGTGAACCCGGTCGCGACCGTGAACGTCGCCATGACCATGTGGCCCGAGCGGATCGCCTGGTGGCCGGTGAGCCGGCGGATCCACCCGGTCGCCGTGAAGATGCCCCAGCAGAGCGTGAAGCACATCAGGACGTACGAGGCGCGCGCCGAGAACGCGGCCACTTCGCGGACGCCGATGTCGTGCTGCGGCAGCGCGATGTCGATGACGGAGGCGGCGACGGTCACTTGGCCGCTCCGCGCGCGCTCAGCGTCCGCACGCCGAGCACGGTCCCGGCCGCCACCACGAGGAAGATCACGCCGCCGAGCAGTATCGCGCTGTTGCTGAGCGTGTTCTCCGGGTAGGAGGCGCTGCGCGCCGCGGCCTCACCGAACATGCCGTGGTCGTCGCTCACGTACCCGGTCTTCTCCAGCAGCGTCATGTGCTTGAGGACGATCGAGTTCGCCTGCGTGGCGAAGTCCCGGATCGTGTCGTTGCGGGTGCCTGCCCGGACCTCGGCGATCAGGCCGAAGACGGTGCCGTGCGCCGCGCGCAACCGGTCGGCGAAGGTCTTGTCGAACTCCTCGCCCTTCTTGCTGGAGATCTCGTTCATCCAGCCCTGCGTGGAGGACGACGGCTTGTCCGGCAGCTGCACGCCGTACTTGTCGGCGAGCTGGTTCACGACCGTGTTCAACTTCGTGTGGTCGGCCAGCATCGTCGCGCCGGCGTCCTTGACCGCCTGGGTCGTGCCGCGCTCGGTGCCGAGCTTTCCCATCGGCATTTCCCACATGTTCGCGAAGTTGATGACAGTGAGAAACTCACGGTCACGCGCATCGAGCGTGTCCGCTTTTTTCGCCTGGGCTGCCTCGCTGTTCGCGCTGGCGAAGGCCACCCCGGCAGCCGGGAAGGCCGCTCCCAGGATCACCAGCAGACCGGCTATGACCCATCTAATTGTTCCGCGTCGCATTTTGTGTGCCCCAAAATACCGTCAGAATTTTCTCACGCTTTGTCCGGGTAATTCTCTGGACAAATCTATGAGTTTTTCCGTGGACTTCAGGCCGTACTCGCCGTACTCGCTCTTGGCGCCCTCACGGAGCTCACAACCACTGAGCAGTACTGAGACGAGCAGCGCCAGCGCCGCCATCCCGGCCACTCTCCGGTCCCGAATCCGCATACAGGCGACTCCTTCTACGACTAGTACCAGGACGATCAGCTGCGTCAACGACACTGTTGGACTACGGCTCGTCCATCGCCAACGCCCCTATATACGTTGGATAACGGATCGAACGTTCAGGTGATCCTCTTCCGGTTCATGTGACAAGGGTCACATCACGTATCTGAACCGTCCGGCCCTGTCATCCGTAGCACTGTTGACGGGGTCTGCGTACCCGCCGGTCGCCACCAGCTGGGCGAAGCCCGCTGCCTGGGCAAACGCGCGGAGGGGTCCCGTGATCCTCGACATGGCGTTGCGGCATGCCGACATCCTGGCGGACACCGGCTGGTTCCGGCACCGCCGAACGTCCAGTTCTCCCGGCCGCGCTACCGCATGGCGCGCTGACCGTGTGAGGCTTCGGGCGTGCTCGCCGAACTGCACCTGCACCTCTACGGCTGCGTCCGCCCCGCCGACCTGCTGCGACACCTCGCCGGGCGCGAGCGGATCCGCTGGGACCGCTACGAGGAGCACATGCACGCGGCGTACGGCGTCGTGCCACCGACCCGGGAGGTCGTCGAGCGGTACCGCCGCGGCGACCCGGACGCCGAGGCGCACTTCGCCGGCCTGTTCGTGTTCGGGGACGCCGACGCCGGGAACTTCGACCGCTTCCAGGCCAAGTTCAACCTGCTCGGCGCCGGTTCCGCGCTCACCGACAAGCGGTCCGGGCCGGCCGACATCCAGGCGGAGGTCGCCGGGTTCACCACCGGCATCCGGGCCGACCACGCCCGCAACGGCATCCGCTACGCCGAGACCCGCGTCCTGCTCGGCCCGACGCTCGCCGGCCCCCGCGACCGGGCCGTGCTCGACACGCTGCTCGCCGCCTACGACGTGCCCGACGCCGTGACCACCGAGCGGCTCGCGCTCTCGCTGAGCCGCGACGATCCCTGGGCCGGCTGGGACCGCGTGCAGGAGCTCGCGCTCGGTCCGCACGGCGCGGCCGTGACCGGCGTCGACTTCTGCTTCTTCGAGGAGGGCTTCCCGCCCAAGGACAAGGCCGGCTTCTTCGCCGCCGTCCACGAGTTCAACGCCGCGCACCCCGACCGCGCGCTCGCGATCCTCTACCACGTCGGCGAGAGCTTCCGGGACAAGAGCCTGGAGAGCGCCGTGCGCTGGGTGCACGAGGCCGCCGAGCTCGGCGCGCACCGGCTCGGCCACGCGATCGCGCTCGGCGTCGACCCCGAGGTCTTCGGCGCGCACACGCGCGCCGAGCCCGTCGCGGAACGGCGCGACCAGATCGACTACGACCTCGCGCACGCCGACGGCCTGCGCGCGGCGGGCGTCCCGGTCGACGCGGCCGCGCTGCGGACCGAGCTGGTGTCGCTGCCGGCCGCGGGCACGGTGCCGGCCGTCTACGACGCCGCGCGGCTCGACGAGGTGCGCCGGCGGCAGGACTTCGCGATGAGCCGCATCCGCGCGGCCGGCGTGGTCGTCGAGGTGTGCCCGACCTCGAACCGGCGCATCGGCGGGATCACCGACCCGGCCCACCACCCGGTGCACCGCTTCCTCGCCGCCGGCCTGCGGGTAGTGGTGTCCTCCGACGACCCCGGCATCTTCGGCACGACGCTGCACGACGAGCTGGACTGGGTGTGCCGGCACACCGGCGGCGGTGCCGAGCTGCGCGAGCACCTCGTCGAGACGGCGTGGGCCAGCCGCTCGGAGGTGCTGACCGGCCGGTTCTGACGCGCCGGCCTCGCCGCTACGGAACCGAGCGTTGTCGATTGCACGTACGAGTGAAGCTGCGCCGGAATGCCGTGGTCAGGACTGCTGTGGGTGCCGCGTGGTCGTACGGTGAACGCAAGGCATGGCACGGAAATCCACTGAGGAGGCTGAGGACGTGGCGGACTCCCCGCAACGTTCCGCGAGCCTCGAGAGCACGGTGGCCGACATCGTGATGGCGGCGACCGAACTGATGCCCGGGCAGGTTCGCCCGGGCGACGCCGTGGTCGAGCGGGTCATGGAGACACTGGCCGCCGCCGGCGGAATCCGGTCGGTGCGCCGCGTCCGTGTCCAACATGGACAGTACGACGACTCGATCGGACGGTACCGCGCGGGCAGCCGGGTCCTGCACCGGATCCGCATCCCGGCGAGCGGCGAGGCGATCGAGGTCGAGATCGCGGGCCCGGACGATCCGGGGTGGGTGGGCACCGAGCAGGTGTGGCGGCTGCACTCGACGCTGGCGATGATCACCGCCGCGCTGTCCGCACCGCGCAGTACCGACCCGGTCGAGCAGCTGCTCTGGCACTCGCGCTCGGTGGTCGCCCAGCTCGAACGGGATCGCTGGTCGATCCGCTCGTCGGCGGGCACCCGCGTGCTCGGGTACTCGGCGGACGTCACCCGCAACCAGGAGCCACTGTCCCTGGTGGACCCGCGGGACCGGCTCGCGGCGCTCCGCGCGTACGTGCGGACGATCTCCGGCAGGCTGCCGACCACGACGATCGACCTGCGCGTGCTCGCCGCGGACGGCGGCTACCGGGTGCTGGAGGCGACGTTCGTCAACATGCCGAGCGGCGGTGGCCGGCGCACGGTCGCGGTCTACGGCGTGGACCTGACCGCGCAGCGCGCGGACGCGGCCCGGCTGCGCGAGTTCGTGCTGCGGCTGGACGGCGGCGTGCTGGTGGTCGACGAGACGGGCCGGGTGCGGCTCGTGAACGACGTGTTCACCCGGATGTTCGGCACGGTGGCCGGCGGCTGGCTGGGCCAGCACCAGCGGGAGGCGCTGCGCGCGGTCGTCGCGGCCTGCCACGACGAGGTGGCGACCCGGCAGCGGCTGGCGTCGATCGGCCGGGCGCGCCGGCGTCAGGTGGAGCGCCTCGACCTGGCGGACGGCCGGGTGCTCGAACTCGATCGCACTCCCCTGCTCGAGCACGGCCTGGACCTGGGTGCGCTGTGGCAGTTCCGGGACGTCAGCACCGGCACCGCCCGGTCCGCGGCGGCCGAGGACCGCGCGCTCGACGTGGCGCTGGAGAAGCAGAACCGGGTGCTGGCGACCGTGTCCCACGAGCTGCGCACACCGCTGACCGCGGTCGTCAGCTTCGCGGACCTGCTGGCGGAGACGGCGCAGGACGGGCTCGACGACGAGCGGCGCGCGGCCGCCGAGGTGGTCGCCCGCAACACCCGCCGGCTGCTCACGCTGGTCGACGACCTGCTGCTGCTGTCGCGGCTGGAGAGCACGCGGGTGTCGCTGCGCCACGGTGCCGTCGACGTGCCGACGCTGGTCGCGACCGCGATCGCGGACCGCCGGTCCGCGGCCGCCGAGCTGGACATCGAGCTGATCGGTGACGTCGGCGAGGGCCCGGCGCTGACCGGGGACGCGGGCCGGCTGAACCAGGTGCTCGCGAACCTCATCCACAACGCGCTGAAGTTCTCCCCCCGCGGCGGCGTGGTCCGGGTGGCCGCGGCGTACGAGAGTCCGGAGTGGACCATCACGGTCACCGACAGCGGGATGGGCATCCCCGCGACGGAGCTCGAGGACGTGACCAGGAGCTTCGAGCGCGGCTCCAACGCCGTCGCCGCCGGGATCGCCGGCAGCGGGCTGGGGCTCGCGATCTGCCGCGAGCTCGTGGCGCTGCACCGCGGGCGGATGTCGATCAAGAGCTGGCTCAACGTGGGCACGGCGGTCCGGATCATGCTGCCGGACGGCGAAGAGGAGAGCTGACGACGACCCTCGCGCCGCCGGTGGGTCAGGTGATCGCCTGGCTGCCGCCCTCGCCGACGGGCAGGCCGGCCGCGACCCAGGCGCGGAAGCCGCCGATCAGGTCCGTCGCGTTGCGCAGGCCGATGCGCTTGAGATCGCGCGCGGCGAGGCTGGACGCGTTGCCGTCGGTGCAGAACACGATCACCGTGGTGTCCTCGGTGATGCCCGGGATGCGTCGCGCGCCACGGGGATCCAGCCGCCACTCGAGCACGATCCGCTCGACCGCGAGCGCGCCGGGGATCTCCCCGTGCGCCATGCGGTGGTGGTGCGGCCGGATGTCGACGAGCAGCGCGCCGGCCCGTTGGAGCCCGTCCGCCTCGGCCGGGTCCACGCGCTCGAGCTCGGCGCGGGCCCATTCCAGGAACGTCGTGCTGCTCATGGCGTGATCCTGGCACAGTCGACACGATGTGGCAGCCCCTTCCACATTGCGGAATTTGCTCGGATGCCCGAGGATGCCTGGGTGACCGACCTGGCTTCCCGTCCCCGTACCGGCACCCAGGCCGTCGAGCGGGCGCTGACCGTTCTCCGCGCGATCGAGGCCACCGAGAACGGCCTGGGCCTCACCGACATCACCCTGCACACCGGGCTGTCGATGAGCACCAGCCACCGCCTGGCCCGCGCGCTCACCGAGGAGGGCCTGCTCGTCCAGGACCCGGGCTCGGAGCGCTACCAGCTCGGCCCGGCGCTGATCGTGCTGGGGCGCAAGGCCGAACGGCGGCTGGGCTACCGGCAGGCGCTGCCGCTGCTGGAGGCGCTCGCGGCGGTCACCGGTGAGTCGATCAACCTGGGCATCCGGGCCGGCAACGAGGTGCATGTCGTGCTCGACGTCGCCTCCCGCCAGCCGCTGCGCTTCGCGCAGACCTCCGGCAGCCGGGTGCCGCTGCACGTCTCCGCCATGGGCAAGTGCCTGCTCGCCCACGGCGAGGCCGATCTCGACGAGCAGATCGACCAGCTCGGCGAGCTGGCGCGACCGACCCGGCGGACCATCACCGACCGCGGCCGGCTGCGCGCCGAGCTCGACCTGGTGCGCGAGCGAGGCTGGGCACTCAACGACGAGGAGCGCGACCCCGGCGTCCGCGCGATCGCCGCGCCGGTACGCCACGAGTCGGACGTACTCGGCGCGATCGCGATCCAGGGACCAGCCGTACGCCTCACCGACGACCGGCTGCCCGAGCTCGCCCACCACCTCGACGCGACCGCCGCCCGCATCGCGCCGCTGCTGGCCGCCGCGCCGGACCTGTGAACCGCTTGCCGCCCAACGGGTTGGCGCCGGCCGGCTTCGCGGAGTGCGGCGGCGTGACGCGTGCGGACGTGTTCGGCGTGGCGGCGCGCTGGAGGGCATTCGTGTCACCGATGTCGCGCCCGATGCGCTGATCGAGGCATACGACCGGCTCCGTACCTCGCACCACCTGCGGGGCCTGGGTCCGGCGTTCTTCACCAAGATCCTCTACTTCGCCGGCTATCGCCGTGAGCGTGCCGGGGTGCAGCCGCTGATCCTCGACCGCGTCGTCGCCCGCCGGCTTCCGGACGCGGCCGGGCCCGCGAACCGGTTCGCCTACGGCTGGTCCTCCTCGACGTGGCACGGCTACCTGCGCTGGGCCGCGGACCAGGCGGCGCTGCCCGGGTTCGCGAACCAACCCGACCACGTCGAGCTCAGCCTGTTCACCGGTGCATGGCCGCAGCCGCCGGTTTCTGGCTGCGTGTAACGGTTTTCCCGGACCGCCGATGATTCGGATACGGGTTCACATCGTGCCGTTCCTGGGGGAACCATGCGCATCCTGTTGTGCACGCTCGTGCTCGTCGCCGCCGCCGTTGTCGTGTCCGCGCCCGTGCCGGGTGTTGCCAGGGCGGCGACGGCCGCGCCGGTCGCCGCCCAGACCGGGCCCAACGCCTCGGTCGAGCCCGACGAGATGCTCGGCACCGCGACGCCACCCGCCGACCCCGCCGCGGTCCAGCGCGAGATCGACGGCCGGGCCGAGGCGGCCGCCGCCCGGCCGCAGGTCTCCGACTACTTCCGCGCCCCGGCCTCGCTGGTGGACCTGCCGGTCGGGCGCCGGCCGTACGACTCGACGGAGGTCACGCCGGTCGCGGGCTTCGGGCTGGTCGACGCCCAGGGGGTGCGGATGTTCCGCGTCTCGAACAGGCTCTACAACCACGTCGTCTTCCAGGGCTCGTACGCCCTGCAGAACCTGAACTCCTTCCGCCTCACCGGAAACCGGGCCTACCTCGACATCGCGCTCGCCAACGCGCAGCGGCTCGTGGACCGGCACGTCGTGTCCGGCGCCGGGTGGTACTACCCGTACGACTTCGACTTCGCGCCCCTGGGCGACAGCCGCGAGGTGCTGCGCGCGCCGTGGTACTCCGGCATGGCGCAGGGCCGCGTGCTGTCCGTCTTCGTCCGGCTCTACCAGGCCACCGGCGACCCGCGCTGGCGCACGGCCGCCGACGCGACCTTCGCGAGCCTCGCGCAGGCGCCCAGCGGCCGGCTGCCCTACGGCAGCTACGTCGACGGCGGCCGCCACCTGTGGCTCGAGGAGTACCCGCGCTACCCGGCGAGTATCAGCGAGAACGTACTCAACGGCCACATCGTCGCGATCTGGGGTGTGCTCGACTACTGGGCGATGACCCACGCCGCCCTCGCCGCGCAGCTGGCCCGCGGCGCGATCGCCACGGTCAAGGCGACCGCGACGAACGGCTTCCGCCGGGCGAACGGCTCGAGCCTGTACTCGCTGCGCCACCGGACCGCGGCGAACACCTACCACCAGATGCACATCGAGCAGTTCCTGCAACTGTGGCAGTTCACCCACGACGCGTTCTTCATCACCACGGCCAACGCCTACCGCACCGACTACCCCAAGCCGGCCACCACGGGCACGATGCGCGCGACCCCGCGCACGTCGACGATCTACCAGGTCGACTCCGCGATGCGCGTCGTGCGCACCAGCCGGGTCCACTTCAGCCGGATCACCCACGCGCCGGTGAACCACCGCCAGCGGATCTTCGGCGGACCGGTCGCGTTACGCGTGTCGCGCGGCCCGTACGCGAACTGGTGGTTCCCGGAGGCCTACGGCACGACCTGGCTGCTGGGCGCGACGGACACGCACGGCTACGCCCCCGACGCGCACGTGTGGATCGCGCCGGGCAGCTATACGGCGTACCGCCTGAACGCGTCCGGCGTGATCGCCGGTCGCAGGACGGTGCGGTTCCACGTCCGCTCGAGCGCCCCCTCGGCGGTCAGCGGCGTGGTCTGGGCACGCCCGTCGTACTACTTCACGCGCGGCACCTACGCCGGCTACTGGCTCCCGATGGCGCGCGGGATCTCCGTCGCGGCGACGTGAGTCAGACCTCGCGCAGCCGGGCGGCGTGCCGGGTGTCCAGCTCCACCAGCACGGACCGGCGCGCCGCGGCGATCTCGTCCGCGGTGAGCGTCGCGTCCGCGGAGCGCAACGTGACCCGCAGCGTCACCACCCGGTGCTCCGGCGGCACCCACGAGCCACGGAACTCGTCGACGAAGGCGACGCCGTGGACGAGCCCGTGCGCGGCCTCGACGGTCCCCGCCATGTCCGTCCACAAGACACTGTCCGCCACGACCACCGAGAGATCGAAGTCGGCGTCCGGGAACTCCGGCACCGGGTCGTAGGCGTTCTCCCGGCTGGCGTGGGCAGCCAGCAGGTCCACGTCCAGCTCGAAGCACGCCACCTGTGCCTGGATGCCCGCCGTGCGGCGCAGCTTGTTCGACACCAGCGCCAGCGAGCCGATCTGGCGGCCGGCCACGGACAGCCCGATCCGTGCCTGCCGGTCCGCCCACGCGGGGGTGTCCGCACCGGCGAACTCGAGCTCGGTCAGGTTCGCGTGGCCCCGGAGCATCTCCAGGATTCCCTTGGCACGGAAGAAGAGATCCTTGCCGTCCGCGCCGACGACCACCCCCGCCAGCATGCGGTGGCGCACCGGGAGCGGCTCGAAACGCGCGTCGGTGGCGACGTACGGGCCGGACTCGAACACCTGGCCCAGCTCGTAGAGCGAGAACTCCGTCAGGAAGCGCAGGTTCCCCGCCACCGCCTCGAGCAGGTTCGGCACCAGCGACGGCCGCAGCGATGCCCGGTCCGGCGCCGGCGCGCCCTCGAAGCGGATCGTGTCCGCCCGGTCGTGGCCGGTCGCGAAGAGCAGGTGGTCGGCCGACCACGGGTAGGTGACGACCTCCTGCATGCCCGCCCGTGCCGCGAGCTGCTCGCGCACGACCCGGTCGAGCGGCCGCCAGTGCAGGTCGCGCACCGGCTTGAGCGTGACGTGCACATCGGCGGCGGGAATGTTGTCGTAGCCGTGGATGCGCGCGACTTCCTCGAGGATGTCGTGCGGCAGGGACACGTCACCGGTCGAGCGCCACGTGGGGGAGGTGACCCGCAGCGCGCCGTCCTCCTCGGCCACCGCGAACCCGAGCGCGGCGAGCGTGGCCCGCACCTCCGCGGGGTCGAGCTCCTGCCCGATCCGGCTCGAGAGGAAGTGGCGGTCCACGAGGATCTCGGTCGGCACGGTCGGGTCGACGACGACGTCCTGACCACTGTGGACGGACGCGGCAGGCGCGATCCCGGCCAGCAGGTGGAGGAACAGGCCGACGGCGCCGGTGACGCGCTCGGTGTCGATGTTCTTCTCGAACCGGGCCGACGCCTCGGTGCGCAGGCCGAGCTGCTGGGTGGTGCGGCGGACCGGCCGGGCCCGGAACGAGCCCGCCTCGAGCACGAACCGGCTGCTGCCGGCCGTCACGCTGCTGTCCGCGCCACCGATCACGCCGGCGAGACCCACGGGGCCCGCCGCGTCGGCGATCACCGGCGTCCCGGGCGGCACGTCGACGGTCGTGCCGCCGATCACCCGCACCTTCGCGCCGCCGTCGAGGGGACTGACCGACAGCGGGAGCTCGACCTTGTCGGCGTCGTAGACGTGCGTCGGCTGCCCGAGCGCGAACATCACGTAGTTGCTCAGGTCGACGCACAGGTTGACGCTGTTCTCCCCGATGCGCGCGAGCCGGCTGCGGATCCACAGCGGGGTGCCGGGCAGCCCGGCCAGGTCGAACGGCACCGCGGCGAAGCGCCGGCAGGAGTCCGGGTCGATGTCGCCGACGATCCCCTCGCCGGTGCCCGACCAGGACGCGGCCGCCAACGGCTTGAGCGGCCGGCCGTAGATCGCGGCCAGCTCGCGGGCGATGCCGTAGTGCCCCCACAGGTCGGGCCGGTTGGTGAGCGACTTGTTGTCGATGTCGAGCACGGTGTCGGCCAGCCCGAGCACGTCGGCCAGCGCGTCGCCGGGCTTCGCGGTGGCCGGGTCGAGCCGGATGGTCCGCTCGCGGTCCTCGGGGAACATCGCCTGCAGGCCGAGGTCGCGCGGGCCGCACAGCACGCCCGAGCTCTCGAACCCGAGGACGGTCGCCACCCGGACCTCGCGCGGGGCCGAGCCCGCGAGCGCGGTGAGGCGGGCGCCGGGCCCGGCCAGCGCGACGAGCTCGCCGGCCGCCACGTCGGTCTTGCGGGCCGCCACCGAGACGGACTCGCCGCGGCCGACGTCGCAGACGACGCGGTGGCCGCCCTCGACCGCCGTCACGGCCGTGACCAGCGCCGCGACCACGCCGGCCACCGGCGCGGCGGTGTCGACCCAGTCCTCGACCTCGACGGTCTTGAGGGTCAGCTCGTGCGCCAGTGCCTTGACGTCGAGATCGGGGGGCAGGTCCACGTAGTCGCGGACCCACTCCAGGGAAACCTTCACCGGGTGCTCCTAATCGAACTGGCGCAGGAAGCGCAGGTCGGCCGAGTGCATGAGCCGGACATCGTCGATGCCGTACCGCATCATCACCAGCCGGTCGAGGCCGACGTTCACGTAGAACCCGGTCCACTCGTCGGGGTCCAGGCCGCCCGCACGGAGCACGTTGGGGTGCGGGCTCCCGCCCGGCATGATCTCCAGCCAGCCCACGTTGCGGCAGGTCCGGCAGCCCTCGCCGCCGCAGACCTGGCACACCATGTCGATCTCGAAGCCGGGCTCGACGAACGGGAAGAACCCGGTGCGCATCCGGGTCGCCACGGGCTTGCCGAACACCGTGTCGAGGATGGTGCCGACGAGGAACTTGCCGAGCGTCAGCGGCACCTCGCGGTCGACGATCAGCACCTCGTACTGGTAGAAGGCGCGCTCGTGCCGGGCGTCGGTGGACTCGTTGCGGTAGGCCCGACCCGGGTAGACGAACCGGAACGGCGGCTCGTGCTGGAGCATGTAGCGGACGCTCGCGCCGGTGAGGTGGGGGCGCAGGCACAGGCGGTCGGCACCGGAGCGCCCGCGGCTGCCCTCGAGCCAGAACGTGTCCATGCTCTCGCGTGCCGGGTGCTCGGCCGGGAAGTTGAGGTTGTCGAACTCGAACAGCTCCGAGGAGATCTCCGGCCCCTCGTAGACCTCGAAGTTCAACGCGGCGAACGCGTCGTTGAGGTCGTACATGAGCTGGATGGTCGGGTGCAGGCCGCCGGTCGGGACCGGCGTGCCGGGCAGCGTGACGTCGACGGGCTCGGCGAGCGCCGGCTCGATGTCGACCAGCTCGTTCTCCCGGTCGGCGAGCGCCTGCTCGACCTCCTGCTGTGCGCGGGCGACCTGCTTGCCCACCCGCTTGCGATCCTCGCCCGACAGCGTCTTGATCGCGCTGCGGACCTGCAGCAGCGTGCCGGAGCGTCCCAGCACCTCCCGCCGCACCGCGTCCACCTCGGCCACGGACCGCGCGCCGGCGGACTCACCGAGCGCGTGCTCGAGAATCGAAGCAAGCCGATCGAGGAGCTCCGTCCCCGTATCCGTGCTGCTCATTCCTGCTTTCCCACATCCTGATAGACCGACTGGGGCCGCCCTCCGGCCAGGCATCGATCGTATCGAACCGCTCGAACGCATTTGGCAGGCGACGCCCCCCGACGCGCGCGAACCCCACCGAGGGGTCTACATCGGACAGTCTGGGGTTCAGCGGGCGAGCCGGGCACCGGTCTCGAAGAACTGCTGGATCGCCGGGGCGGCGCCGAGCTCGCGTACCGGCCGGGCGGCGCCGAACGGCACGTTCCAGAACTCGCCGGCGCGCGGGGTGTGCGGGCCGACGTAGGCATACGGCTCAGGCACGTGATCGTCTCCGGGTGCGACGCCGTAGTTGACCGACCCGACCGTGATGCCGACGTCGAAGTGCTCCGGCCACAGCACCCGCTCGGCGTCCGGCGCGAACCGGCGCAGCGCCTCGTCGCCGGCCGCGAACGCGTCGAGGATCGCCCGCGCGGCGGCCGGGTCGAGCACGATCAGCTCGCCGGGCCGGACCCCGGAGCCGTCCTGGTACACCCCGGCCGGCTCGCCGGCGGTCACGCCGGCCCGGGCCGCGACGTCCGCATAGGACAGTCCGGCGACCTCGATCCGCTGCTCCCCCGCCACCACCGCGACGCCGTCGAACCGCAGGTCGGGCGCGAACACGGTGGCGAAGCCGCCGTCGAGGACGCGCAGCGCGATCTCACCGGTCGCCCGGTGCTGCGGACCGGCCAGCAGCAGCTCGGCGACTCCGTGCAGTGACCGCCTGGTCGGGTTCGGTGACATCGCGGTCATCGGGCCCGGCTCCCGGGGATCACGCCGCACGAGCCATGGGGTCAGGCCGCCGTCCGGCGCCTGTTCGATCGTTGCGGGCCGGACCGCCCGGCGCGCCGGTGCCGGACCGGAGCCGCGACCGGCTCGGGAAACGGCTCGGGCGCCGTGCCCGGCGCGAACTCCGGCTCGTGGAAGAGGTTCTCGTAGGGGGCGTCGTGCCGGGTGGGCGCGCTGTTGTGCGCCTGCTCGGCAAGCGGATGGCTGAACTGCACGCCGTTCGGCGGTGTGTCGGTGATGATGAGTGTCCTTTCAAGACAGTGCAAGTAAGGCGGGCGGCGGCACGGCCGCATTCGCGTCGCTCGTGCCGGTGACGGGCAGCGTCAGATGAGTCGTCGCCACGTCGAAGAATCCCCGCTATCCACCACGGTACACCTCGGCCGTCGGATGAGCTGGCATATCGCTCGACGCCACGCCGGGGGCGGACCCGACGTCCTCACCAGTGAGAGCAGTGCCGCGCATGTTCATGACGTGGTTTTGGAGTCCTTCCTGCGCTCGAGTCGCCGCAGGTCAGGGCCACCGGTGTGCCGCGGTGGCGTCGTCGGTGGGGAAGAAGCTCTCCAGGCGGATCTCCTGGGCGGCGATGTCCTGCGGGGTGCCGACCGTCGTCACCATCGAGAAGTAGCGCAGCGTGCGGCCGTCCTTGGCGAACTCCACGGGCACGACCGGCAGCAGGTCGGCGGTGAAGTCCGGCGGGTGCCAGCGGCGCGGGACCCCCGGCGCGGCGAGGATCTCGGCCAGCAGCGCCGCCGTCCGTGGGTCCTGGACACCGCCGACGGCCTCGCGGTGGATGCGCTGGATGAGCGCCTGCGCGACGTCCGGCCAGTTGGCCACGTGCGGGCGCAGTCCCCGCGGGTCGAACATCAGCCGGACCACGTTGGCCGGCCCGGCAGGCGGGCCGAGCAGCCAGCCGAAGAGCGCGTCCGCGGCCGCGTTCGCCCCCACCACGTCCCAGTGGCGGCTGAGCACGACCGCGGGATACGGCTCGTGCTGACCCAGCATCCGGTCGATCGCCGCCCGGACCGGGGCCATCGCCGGCCGGTCCAGGTCGGTGTCGTGGTACACCGGCGCGTACCCGGCGGCCAGGAGCAGCTGGTTGCGGTCGCGCAGCGGCAGGTCGAGCGTGCTCGCCAGGGTCAGCACCATCTCCCGGCTGGGGTTGGCCCGGCCGCTCTCCACGAAGCTGACGTGGCGGGGTGTCACCCGCGCCTCGGAGGCCAGGGCGAGCTGGCTCATCCGGCGCACCTGCCGCCAGTACTGGAGCAGCTGGCCGACGGCCGGCCGGTCCTTCACCGAGGTCACGCCGCCGACGATAGCCAGCCGCGCCGGGCGGCGGCACTTCCCTGCCAGGGAAGTGCGGCGCCGCGCCGCCGGTGCCCAGAATCACCGCCATGACAACTCAGGAAGCGTTCACCATCCACACCGTCGACTCGGCGCCCGAGGGCGCGCGGGCGGCGCTGTCCGCACTCGAGCAGCGGGTCGGCTTCGTCCCCAACCTGGCCGCGACCATGGCTGGCTCCCCCGTCCTGATCAACGGGTTCGGCGGGCTGCAGGCGGCCCTGCGCGGCACGACCCTCACCGGCGCCGAGCGCGAGGTCGTCGGGCTCACGGTCAGCCACGAGAACACCAGCCGGTACTCGATGGCCGCGCACTCGGTGTTCGCCAAGGGCCAGGGCGCGTCCGACGACGTGGTCGCTGCGCTGCGGTCCGGAACCGCACCGCCCGGGGAGAAGTTGCGCGCCCTGCACGAGTTCACCCTGGCCGTGCTGCGCGAGCGGGGCCACGTGCCCCCGGCCCGGGTCGCCGCGCTGCGGGCGGCCGGGTACACCGGCGAGCAGCTGTTCGAGGTGCTCGCCCAGATCGGCTACACCAGCATCGCCAACTGGGTGGCCAACATCTGCGACACCCCGGTCGACGACGCGTTCCAGGCGCAGGCCTGGAGCTGACCCGCGAGGTTCAGGTCGCGCCGTGCAGGGCGCGTTGCGACTCGACGATCTTGATGGCCACGTGGGCGACCAGCCGGTCGTCGGGGTTCGTCAGGTCCAGCGGGGTGAGCTGCTCGATCCGCTGGATCCGGTAGGAGATCGTGTTGACGTGCACGCGCAGCGCGCGGGCGGCCTGCTTGAGGCTCTGGTGCTGGTTGAGGTAGGTCGACAGGGTCGCGATCAGGTCCACCTTGTGGTTCGCGTCGTACTCGAGCAGGGGTCCGAGGATCTCCTCGGCGAACCGCCACAGCTGGCGCATGTCGCCGATCTGCAGCAGCAGCCGGTAGATCCCGAGCTCCTCGTACGGGATCACCTGCCCGGAGCGGCCGATCCGGGTGCCCACGTCGATCGCGTGCTGAGCCTGGCGCAGCCCGGCCGGCGCCTGTGCGGGATGGTCCGAGCGCTCGCTCAGCCCGCACGACGGCTCGGCCGCGACCGCGAGGTGGGCGAGGAACTCGGTGCAGTCCGTGCGGGCCTGGGCGGCCTCGGTCGCCTCGTGCAGGATCAGCACGACGTCGGTCCCCCGGGCGACGGCCAGCCGGCCGGCCGCGGCGAACCGGGCGGCCAGCTGCTCGGCCAGCCGGGGCGTCTCGTCGGTGACGTTGGGGCGCAGGACCGCTACCCGGTACGGCTGCGGATCGGCGAGGCCGAGCGATCGGGCCTTGCGGCTGGCGTCGGCGCCGTCGAGGAAGTTGCCGGACACCAGCGCGTCCACGATCGCCCCCTGGTAACGCCGGCCGAGGTCGGCGCTGGTGCGCTCGTTGGCCAGGGTCAGCGCGAACAGCGTCGCCGCATAGGTGGTGGTCAGCAGGTCGGCGTCGTCGTCGTGCGCGGGCGGGTCGGTGCGGTCGAGGACGACCAGGTAGCCGAGCGTGGTGTCGCCGATCGTGATCGGGGTGGCCTGGCAGCCGTGCGCGAGCGCCGAGTCCGGCATGGCCGGCAGCCGCAGCGGCCGCCGCTCGGCCGCGAGGGCCCGGCGGATCCGGCCGACCGCGGCGTCGGCGGGATCCCACTCCGGGGCGCCGGCCTGGGCCAGCAACGCGAAGGCCGGGTCGAAGAGCAGCACCGCCTGGTCGAGCGTCTCGGCGAGTACCCGGGTGAGCTGGCGCGCGTCCGCGCCCCGCACGGCCGCGTCGGCGACCTGGTCGCAGATGGTGATCATGCGGCGGTACAGGGAGTTCTGCCGGGACAGCCCGGTGACGACCGCGTCGGGCGGGCGGGGCTCCGGGCGGGGCGCGGCGCTCATGCCGGCAACCCGCGCAGGCGCTCGACCAGCGATACCGCGTCGGCGTCCGGGCCGGCGGGCAGGTGCACGAGCACCCCGCCGACCAGGTCCCGCAGCTTCGCGACCGTGGCGAGGACGTGGTCGGTGTCCGTGTCGCTGCCGGTGTCGGTATCGGGCGGCACCCGCACCTCTGGATCCTCGTGGGTGCGCCGAAGCATCTCGGTCTCGTCCTCGAACGGGGCGAGCGCCGCGATGACCGGGACGTCCACGCCCCGCATCCGCAGCTCGGCGAGGAATCGCTGCGCGGCTGCCGCGTCGTAGATCACGTCGGTGAGCAGGAAGTGCGCGCCGGCGGCGACCTTCGCCTCGGCCCGGGCCAGCTCGTGGTCGCGGTCGCGGGCCGAGGTGCGCAGCGCGGCGCCGACGACGAACCGGGTCTGGTCCGAAGTGGACACGCCACGCCAGTCGACGCCGTCGTTGAGGCTGGACAGCGCGGCCACCAGCCGGACCGAGTCCACGTCCAGCGGCGAGCCGAGGTCGGGGTAGTCGCCGGCGACGCGGGGGGTGCCGGTGCGGCAGACGACCAGGTGCAGCCCGAGCGCGTGCGCACCGAGCAGGTCCGCCTGCAGGGCGGCGAGGCTGCGGTCGGCCGTCTCCATCTGCAGCAGCACGCCGGCCGGGACGCGCTCGCCGAGCAGCACCCCGGCCGCGATCGGGTTCACCCGGGCGGCCGGCGGGCCCGGGTCGGTGATCGCGAGCAGGTCGGCGCCGGCCGCGGCCAGCCGTTCGGCCCGCCCGAGGAACGCACCCAGCTCACTGCCGCGTGGCGCGCGCAGGCCGGCCAGCACGACGAACCGGTCCGCGTAGGGCCAGCGGACCGGTTCGGGCTCGGCGCTCACCCGCACCACCGCACGCTCGGCGGCCGCCCGCGGTGGCCGGCGCGCCGGGGACAGCCCGTCGACCGCGCTCGCCACCGCCCGGATGTGGGCCGGCGTGGTGCCGCAGCAGCCGCCGACGATCGACGCGCCCGCCGCCACGAACGCCCGGGCGGCCTGCGCGAAGTAGTCGATGTTGTGCGCGTACCTGAGCCGGCGGCCGAGCCGGCGCGGGCTGCCGGCGTTGGGTTGCACCGATACCGGCAGCGCGCAGTTGCGGGTCAGTTCGGGCACGACGTCGCGCAGCACGGCCGGGCCGACCGTGCAGTTTGCGCCCAGCGCGGCCAGGCCGAGCTCGTCGAGCGCGGCGGCGGCCGCGGCCGGCTCCTCGCCACGCAGCGTCCGGCCGTCCTCGCCGAAGGTCAGCTGCGCCACGACCGGCAGGTCGGACTCGTCCAGGGCGACCGCGACGGCCTGCGCGAGCGACTCGGTGTCGCCGAACGTCTCCAGCACGAGCACGTCGACCCAGTCGGCGAGCGCGGCGACCTGCTCCCGCAGGATCGCCACCCGCTCCCCCGGCGGCACCCGCCGGACCAGGCTCGCGCTCAACGCCGGCCCGATGCTGCCGGCAACCAGCGCGCCACCGCCGGCGACCGCTTCACGCGCCAGCCGCGCGCCCGCGATGTTGATCTCCACGACGCTGTCCTCGAGGCCGAACCTGGCCAGCCGCAAGCGGTTCGCGTCGAACGTGTTGGTCTGCACGAGGTCCGCGCCGGCGGTCAGGTATGCGGCGTGCAGGTCCCGCACCAGGCTCGGCCGGGTCAGGTTGAGCTCGCACAGCGAGCTGTCCAGCGGCACGCCGGCCGAGTGCAGCATCGTGCCCATCGCGCCGTCGCACACCACCACGCGCCCGGTGGGCACCCACGTACGCCGGTTCCGGTCCACCGCGGCCTCCTGACCTCTTCGTCAGCCGTGATGAGACGGACCTGTCTCTCAGGGCAGAGTACCGCCCGGCCCCATCTCGCACCATGCATTGACCAAATGCGTGACCAAGGCTAACCTTCAGAGACTGTCTGAGACAGACCGGTCTCTTCCACTCAACTCGGACGCCGTCGCACTCCACAGTGGATCAAAGGAGAACACGCATGAGTGCCTATGACCCGAGGACGGACACCGGCATCCCCACCGAGCCGGTCGGCTCGCTGCCACGACCGAGCAAGCTCCAGGAGACCTACGCCGCCTACGACGCCGGTACCGCGTCCCGGGAGGAGCTCGAGGCCGAGCAGGAGAAGGCCGTCCGCGACTCCATCTCGCGCGGGGAGGCGACCGGCGCACCGATCATCTCCGACGGCGAGCAGCGGTGGTCGAGCTTCGCCACGTATCCGATCACCGACACGCTGGCCGGCACCGGTCTCGCCGACCACCTCGGCGGGGAGGGCGGCCAGTTCTTCGCGATCTTCGCGGACGGGCACGGCCGGCAGCTGCCCCGGTTGACGAGCGGACCGTTCCGGTACAAGACCTTCGCCGCGGACACGCTGTCGAAGTCGATCGGCCTGACGTCGCGGCCGCTGAAGCAGGCCGTGATCGCGCCGTCGATGCTGGCGCTGCTGTACCCGCTCGACGAGGAGGTACCCGGCTACCCGCGGGAGCAGTTCGAGAAGGACCTGACCGACGAGTGCGAGAAGGACATCCGGCAGGCGTTCGCCGCCGGCGCGGCCCGGGTCTCGATCGACTTCACCGAGGGCCGGCTGTCCACCCGCAAGGATCCGCGCAACCCGTGGACGGGGCGGAACCTGTTGCCGCACTTCATCGAGCTCAACAACCGCGTGCTGGAGCGGTTCACCCCGCAGGAGCGGGCGAGCATCGGCATCCACACCTGCCCGGGCGGGGATCGGGACTCGGTGCACAGCGCGGACGTGGACTACAACGACCTGCTGCCGTCGATGTTCGGCATGAACGCCGGCTACTTCCTGATCCAGCTGGCGAGCGAGCGCGACAAGGACCGGGTCTACAAGTCGATCGGTGAGCACCTCCGCGAGGACGCCAACGGCGTGGCGCAGTTCGCCTACGTCGGCGTGATCAACCCGCTGAACCCGCGGGTGGAGAGCCCCGAGGAGGTGCGCGACGCGCTGGTGCGGGCCGCGAACTTCATTCCCCGGGAGCGCCTCGGCGCGACCGACGACTGCGGGTTCTCCCCGTTCAGCATCGACGAGAAGCCCAACCACGGCTCGCCCGACTTCGCGCGGGACGTGGCCTTCCAGAAGATCACGAACCGGGTGGCGGGCACCCGGATGGCGGCGGAGAAGCTCGGCGTCAGCTGACGCGTGGCCGGCCGGGGTGGTGTCAGCCGCCGCCCCGGCCGCGGCTACGGGGTCTCGATCGTCTCGGCCCGGCTACGGGGTGTCGATCCCGTGGGCCTGCAGCAGCAGCACGGCCACCTCGCGGGCGCGGCTCGCGGCCTCGGCGTCACCCTCGTGGGCGGCCATGATCGAGCCCTTCATGAGGATGTGCCACTGGCGGGCGAAGGAGTCGGTGTCGTCGATACCGGCGGCGGCGGCGAGGCCCTTGAGGTAGTGCCGGATGTTGGCGAGGTGCTGCACGCTCGCCCGGTACACGGCGTCGTCCTTGCCGTTGGTCTCGATCATCGTGGTCAGGAACGAACAGCCCTCGAAGTCGCGCTTGGCGAACCATTCGCCGAAGACGTCGAAAATCGCGAGCAGCTGTTCGGCAGGTGTGCCGCCGCGGCGCCGGCTCTCGGTCTGGAGCCATTCCTCGGTCCATATCGTCTCGCGGCGCCGCAGGAAGTCGAGAATCAGCTCGGTCTTGGACGGAAAATTGCGATAGAGCGTCATCTTGGCGGTGCCGGCCTTGGCAATGATCGCGTCGATGCCTACGGCCGCCGTGCCTTCCCGGCTGAACAGATCGTAGGCCGCGCGGATGACCCGCTCGCGCCCGCTCTCGCCGCTGTTCCCGTCCGCTGCCGCCATCGTTGTTTCCTCGTTTCTCCGTCGATTTCGATGATACCCGGAAATGGGCGGGGCGGGGAATTCGTGCTCGTGGACGGATGTCCCTCGGTGGGGCGCCGGGGTGAGGATGGACCGTGAACGGAGGCGGGATGAACGAGGACCATCGATGCTCCCGGTGCGGGCACCCGCTGCCGGCGACTGTGGTCGACACCGGCACGGCCGGCGCGGTCGTCGCCGGCCTCCGCCAGGAGATCGAATGCCTGCGCGAGACGGTCGCCCGGCTCCGCGGCCGCGGCGCCGACCCGGTGCCGGTGCGGCAGCGGCCGGGCTGACCTGGCCCGCCGCAGGCGGCGCTCGGCCACACCGTTCGGCGGGCACGCCGGGCTTCGGTGCCGGCGGTGCGGCTGCTCGTCGGGTGCGGGGCAGCCACCGCGGTGATCTTCGCGGGGCACGAGAACGGGCGCTCGAGCTGTTGCTAATCAGGTTCATCGGGCGGGGCAGGATGGTGCCGGGGGCCGCCGGGGCCTTGGTGGTGCCCGGCGGCGCTCGCCGGAGCCGCCGGGCGCCGGGTCGTGCTCGGCACCGCCAGGCTCGCCCCACCTGGGCCGCGTCGGCGGCCGCGCTCCCGCTCGGCGCCGGTGGCGGGCTGGCCCGCCGCAGTCACCGGAGCCGCCGGCGCCGGCCGCTCGGCGCGGGCGCCCCCACTCGGCGCGGCGAACAGTCGTGACCGGGCGGTTGTGTCTTCTGCACAACGGCGGGCCGCTCAAATTTGTGCGCGGAACCGGCTTATAACCCGTTCGAAAAAGACGGACGATGGGTGTGAGAAAGAATGGAGCACGCCAATGACCGCAACCCAGGTCCGCAGCGCCGCATTCGACTGGCCGAGCGGCTTCGATCGAATTCCGGATGCCGGCTGGGTGCGCCAACCGGTCGGCGAGTTCGGCCTCAGCTATGACAGCGTCGGCGCGCACAGCTGGTACAAGAATCTCGAACCGACGGTGGCACAGGTGCTCGCCGCGCTCGGGGAGAAGAAGCTGCTGGTGGACTATTCCGCCGGCACCGGCATTCTGGCTCGGCGGCTGCTTTCCCGCATCGAGTACCCGGTCGGAATTCTCAACGTCGACGCCTCGCCGAAATTTCTGCGGGTGGCGCTGGAGAACTTCCGCGACGACGAGCGCGTCGCGTTCCGGCTGCTCGAGTACCTCAAGGCGGAGCGGCGGCTGCAGACCCTCGACGAGGTGCTCGGCGGGGACCTGCCGGTCGACGCGATCACCTCCACCAACGCGATCCACCTGTACTACAACCTGGCCGAGACCCTCGACTCGTGGGCCCGCGTGCTGCGCCCCGGCGGGATGACGTTCACCGGCTCGGCCAACCTGCGCAACCCCCTGCGGCGACCGGGCGACTGGATCATCGACGAGACCGTCGCCAAGGTCAACGAGATCGCCGCGGAGGTGGTCGCCCGCGAGGCGGCGTTCGAGGAGTACCGCGACACGCTCGGCGACGCCACCGCGATGGCCGGGCACACCAGGCTGCGGGAGAAGGTGTTCGTGCCGGTCCGCCCGCTCGAGGAGTACCTCGACGCGTTCACCACCGCCGGGTTCGCGGTCCTGCACGTCTTCGACGCCACCATCTACGCGCAGGTCGACGAGTGGTGCCAGCTGCTGCACACCTACCACGACGGGGTGCTCAGCTGGGTCGGCGGATCGCCCAAGGTGGACGGCCGCGAGCCGACCGAGAAGGCACTGCGGGACCGCCGGTTCCTCATCCGGTACAGCCTCGAGAAGCTGTTCCCGGCCCAGGAGTCGTTCCCGTGCACGTGGACCTACATCACCTGCCGCCGATGACCTCGGCGCTGCGGCCCGTCCAGGTCGCGGGCATCGGGATGACGCGGTTCGCGAAACAGCCGCACCGGTCGTTCAAGGACCTGGTCGCCGAGGCGGTCGGCGCGACACTCAAGGACGCGGGCGCCGCGGTCGAGGATGTCCAGGCCTGCTTCTTCGGCAACGCGGTGGCCGGCACGATCACCGGGCAGGAGATGCTCGCCGGGCAGTTCGCCTTGCGGCCCTTGGGGTTCGGCGACCTATCGGTGTCCAATGTGGAGAACGCGTGCGCGTCGGCGTCGACCGCGTTCCACCTCGCCTGGCAGGCGGTGGCGACCGGCCGGCACGACGCCGTGCTCGCGGTCGGCGCGGAGAAGATGACCCATCCGGACAAGGCGCGCTCGTTCGCGGCGATCGGCGGCTCGGTGGACATGGACACCGTGCCCGCCGACCTGCCCGCGGGGCGCTCGTTCCTGATGGACCTCTACGCGGAGTCCGCGCAGCGCTACCTCGACCGCACGGGGGCGACCCGGGCGGACCTGGCCCGGGTCGTGGTGAAGGCCCAGCACAACGGCTCGCTGAACCCGGCCGCCCAGTTCGGTGCCGAGTGGACGGTCGCCGACGTGCTCGCGGCCCGCCACATCGTCGGCCCGTTCACGCTGCCGATGTGCTCGCCGGTGTCCGACGGGGCCGCGGCCGCCCTGCTGGTCGCCGGCCGCGCGACCAGCGTGCCCTCGGTGACCGTGCTCGCGTCGGTCAACCACACCGCCCCGGCCGACGGCGCGCGCAGCGTCACCGCCGCCGCGGCCGGGCACGCCTACGCCCAGGCCGGCCTCGGCCCCGAGGACCTCGACTGCGTGGAGGTCCACGACGCGGCGGCGTCGGCCGAGCTGGTCATCACCGAGCAGCTCGGCCTCGCCGAGCCCGGCGGCGGGGCGCGCCTGCTGGCCACCGGCGCGACGGCACTCGGCGGCCGGATCCCGGTCAACACCGGCGGTGGGCTGCTGGCCCGCGGCCACCCGATCGGCGCGACCGGTCTCGGCCAGATCGTCGAGATCGTCCAGCAGCTGCGCGGCGACGCCGGCCGCCGGCAGGTGCCCGGCGCCCGGGTCGGCCTCACCCAGAACGCCGGCGGCTGGCACGGCGACGACAACGTGGTCAGTGTGATCCACCTGTTCGGCAAAGGAGAGAACCCATGACGGACTTCCTGTTCACGTCCGAGTCGGTGACCGAAGGGCACCCGGACAAGATCGCCGACCAGATCTCCGACGCCGTGCTGGACGCGGCGCTCGCGGCCGACCCGTACTCCCGGGTGGCCTGCGAGACGCTGCTGACCACCGGCCTCGTCGTGGTCGCCGGGGAGATCACCACGCCCGGGCAGCTCGACATCGCCGGCATCGTGCGGGACACGATCCGCGGCATCGGCTACACGCCGGAATGCGGCTTCGACGCGGAGAGCTGCGGGGTGCTGAGCGCGCTGGACAAGCAGTCGCCGGACATCGCGCAGGGCGTGGACACCGCGCAGGAGGCGCGGGACGGCGCGGCGGAGGATCTCGACCGGGTCGGCGCCGGCGACCAGGGCATGATGTTCGGCTACGCCAGCAACGAGACGCCCGAGCTGATGCCGATGCCGATCGCGCTCGCGCACCGGCTGGCCCGCCGGCTCACCGAGGTCCGCAAGAACGGCGTCCTGCCCTACCTGCGCCCGGACGGCAAGACCCAGGTCACCGTCCGCTACGAGGACAACGTGCCCGTCGCGGTCGAGAAGGTGCTGATCTCCACCCAGCACGAGGCCGGCGTCGAGGCGCGGATCGCGGGCCACCTCTGGGAGAACGTCGTCACCGAGGTCATCCCGGCGCGGCTGTACGACGCGAAGGCGTTGCGGGCCAACTTCTTCGTCAACCCGACCGGCCGCTTCGTCATCGGTGGCCCGGTGGGCGACGCCGGCCTGACCGGCCGCAAGATCATCGTCGACACCTACGGCGGGTTCGCCCGGCACGGCGGCGGCGCGTTCTCCGGCAAGGATCCGTCCAAGGTGGACCGTTCGGCGGCGTACGCGGCGCGGTACGTGGCCAAGAACGTCGTCGCCGCGGGTCTCGCCGACCGGGCCGAGGTGCAGGTCGCCTACGCGATCGGCATGGCCCGGCCCCTGTCGCTGCTCGTGGAGACCTTCGGCACCGAGCGGGTGCCGCGGGAGCGGATCGTCGAGCTGGTCAACAGCCACTTCGACCTGCGCCCCGCCGCGTTCCGCGAGTACCTGCGGCTGCACCGGCCGGTGTACGCGAAGACCGCCGCGTACGGCCACTTCGGCCGCGACGACGCCGACTTCACCTGGGAGCGGACCGACCGTGCCGGCGCGCTCGCGCAGGACGCCGGCGTGACCGCGACCGCGGTCGCCTGAGGGGACCGGCCATGACAATCGTCGTCACCGGGTCCATCGCGACCGACTACCTGATGGTGTTCCCGGGCCGGTTCGCCGACCAGCTGGTGGCGGGCAAGCTCGACACCGTCTCCCTGTCCTTCCTCGCCGACGAGCTGGAGATCCGGCGCGGCGGGGTGGCCGCCAACATCGCCTACGGCCTCGGCTGCCTCGGCCACGCCCCGGTGCTGGTCGGCTCGGTCGGCGCCGACTTCGCCGAGTACCGCACCTGGCTCGCCGACCACAACGTCGTCACCGACCACGTGCGCTACTCGACCACCCGGCACACCGCGAAGTTCCTGTGCACCACCGACACCACGCACAACCAGATCGCCACGTTCTACGCCGGTGCCATGGACGAGGCCCGGGAGATCGAGCTGGCACCGATCCTCACCGGCGTCACCGACCCGCTCGTCGTGGTCAGCCCCAACGACCCGGCGGCGATGCTGCGGCACACCACCGAGTGCCTGGAGCTCGGCGTGCCGTTCGTCGCCGACCCCTCCCAGCAGCTCGCCCGGCTGACCGGAGAGGACATCCGCGAGCTCGTCGACGGCGCCGCCTACCTGTTCACCAACGACTACGAGCGGACCCTGCTGACCTACAAGACCGGCTGGGCCGACGACGACGTCCTCGACCGCGTCGGCACCTGGGTCACCACCCGCGGCCGGCTCGGGGCGACCATCGAGAGCTGCGAGCGGGAGCCGGTCGCCGTGCCGGTCGTCGCGCCACGCGGCGGAACCGAGCCGACCGGCGTCGGGGACGGCTTCCGGGCGGGCTTCCTCGCCGGCCTCGAGCGCGGGCTCGACCAGGAACGCGCGGCACAGCTCGGCTGCCTGCTGGCCACGCTGGTGCTGGAGACCGTCGGGCCGCAGGAGTACACGATCGATCCCGAGTCCTGTGTGGAGCGGCTGTCCCGGACGTACGGCCCGGCCGCCGCGCAGGCGTTTCGCGTGAGGGAGACGGCATGAGCAACACCGACTTCAAGGTCGCCGACCTGTCGCTCGCCGGGTTCGGGCGCAAGGAGATCGCGCTCGCCGAGCACGAGATGCCCGGTCTCATGGCGGTGCGCGCCGAGTTCGCGGCCGCGCAGCCGCTGCGGGGTGCGCGGATCGCCGGCTCGCTGCACATGACCGTGCAGACCGCCGTCCTGATCGAGACGCTCGTCGCGCTGGGTGCGCAGGTGCGGTGGGTCAGCTGCAACATCTTCTCGACCCAGGACCACGCGGCCGCCGCCGTGGTCGTGGGCCCGGACGGGACGCCGGACGAGCCGGACGGCGTGCCCGTGTTCGCGTGGAAGGGCGAGACGCTCGAGGAGTACTGGTGGTGCACGCAGCGCCTGTTCACCTTTCCCGGCGGGCACGGTCCGAACATGATCCTCGACGACGGCGGGGACGCCACGCTGCTCGTGCACAAGGGCGTCCAGTTCGAGCGGGCCGGCGTGGTCCCCGAACCGTTGGCGGGGGACTCCGAGGAGTACCGGCTCGTGCTCGGCGTGCTGCGCGACTCGCTCGCCGCCGACCCGGCCCGGTTCACCCGCATCGCCGAGGGCATCGTCGGCGTCACCGAGGAGACCACGACCGGCGTGCACCGGCTCTACGAGCTCGCGGCCGCCGGTGAGCTGCTGTTCCCCGCCATCAACGTCAACGACTCGGTCACCAAGTCCAAGTTCGACAACAAGTACGGCTGCCGCCACTCCCTCGTGGACGGCATCAACCGGGCCACGGACGTGCTGATCGGCGGCAAGGTGGCGGTGGTGTGCGGCTACGGCGACGTCGGCAAGGGCTGCGCCGAGTCGCTGCGGGCGCAGGGCGGGCGGGTCGTGGTCACCGAGATCGACCCGATCTGCGCGCTGCAGGCCGCCATGGACGGCTACCAGGTGACCACGCTCGAGGACGTCGTCGCCGACGCGGACATCTTCGTCACCACCACCGGCAACCTGGACATCATCACCGCCGACCACATGGCGAAGATGAAGCACCAGGCCATCGTCGGCAACATCGGCCACTTCGACAACGAGATCGACATGGCCGGCCTGGCCCGGACCCCGGACATCGTGCGCACCGAGATCAAGCCGCAGGTGCACGAGTGGCGCTTCCCGGACGGGCACACGGTCCTCGTGCTGTCCGAGGGCAGGCTGCTCAACCTCGGCAACGCGACCGGCCATCCGAGCTTCGTCATGTCCAACTCGTTCACCAACCAGGTCATCGCACAGATCGAGCTGTTCACCAAGCCCGACGACTACGCGCGGCAGGTGTACGTGCTGCCCAAGCACCTGGACGAGAAGGTCGCCCGGCTGCACCTGGACGCGCTCGGCGTCAAGCTCACCGTGCTGTCCAAGAAGCAGGCCGAGTATATCGGCGTGCACGTGGAGGGCCCGTACAAGGCGGACCACTACCGGTACTAGCCGCGACCGGCGATCCGGCCGACCGGAGCGGGTAGGTTCGAACCCGACCAGTCGGCCGGATCGTCAGGAGCCTCCCGTGGCGGACTACGACCTTCCCGCGCCCTCGGCCCGGGCACGCGAGCTGCACGACCGCATGGTCACGTTCATGCGCGAACGGGTGCTGCCCGCCGAGGCGGAGTACCTCGCGCATCGCCGCGCGGGCGGGCCCGACGACCACTCGGTGCCGCCCGTGGTCGAGGAGCTGAAGAAGCTGGCGCGCGCCGAGGGCCTCTGGAACCTGTTCCTGCCCGCGGAGTCCGGGCTGACGCAGCTCGAGTACGCGCCGATCGCGGAGCTGTCCGGGTGGAGCCTGGACCTCGCCCCGGAGGCGATCAACTGCGCGGCGCCGGACACCGGCAACATGGAGCTGCTGCACCTGCTGGGTACCGAGGCGCAGCAGCGGGAATGGCTCACCCGCCTGCTGGCCGGCGAGATCCGCTCGGCGTTCGCGATGACCGAGCCCGACGTGGCCTCCAGCGACGCCACGAACATCGCCACCCGGATCGAGCGCGCCGGCGACGAGTACGTGATCAACGGACGGAAGTGGTGGACCAGCGGCGCCATGGACCCGCGCTGCGCGCTGCTGATCGTGATGGGCAAGACCGACCCGTCCGCGGCCACGCACCGCCAGCAGTCGATGGTGCTCGTGCCGTGCGACACCCCGGGCGTCACCGTCGTGCGCGACCTGCCGGTGTTCGGCCATCACGACCAGCACGGCCACGCCGAGGTCCGCTTCGACGACGTCCGGGTGCCCGCCGCGAACGTGATCGGCGAGGAGGGCGGCGGGTTCGCCGCCGCGCAGGCCCGCCTCGGCCCCGGCCGCATCCACCACTGCATGCGCGCGCTCGGCGCCGCGGAGCGGGCGCTCGCGATGCTCGTCGCGCGGGCCCAGCAGCGGGTGGCGTTCGGCGCGCCGCTGGCCGACCAGGGCGTGGTGCGCCAGCAGATCGCCGAGTCCCGGCTGGAGATCGAGCAGGCCCGGCTGCTGTGCCACCACGCGAGCCACGTCATCGACACGTCCGGCAACAAGGCCGCCCGCGACCTCGTGGCCATGGCGAAGGTCGCCGTACCGCGGGCCGCCGGGCGGATCATCGACCGCGCCATCCAGGTCCACGGCGGCGCCGGCGTCACCGACGCGACCCCGCTGGCCGCCATGTACGGCTGGCATCGCGCCATGCGCCTGTTCGACGGCCCCGACGAGGTCCACCTCCGCGCCATCGCGAAGGCGGAGCTGCGCCGCACCCCGGTCCTGCCGGTCGACTGACCCGGGGCGCGGCCGCCGCGCCGGTCAGGGGCGCAGCACGATCTTGCCGCGGGTGTGCCGGCGCTCCAGCTCCCGGTACGCGGCGCGTACCTCCGACAGCGGGTAGACCTTCGCGATCGGGACCTCGAGCGCGCCCTTCTCGACCAGCGCGGCGAGCTCCGCGACCACCTCGGCCGTGCCCGCGGCCGCGTTGCCGTCCGCCTTGACGCCGTGCCTCGCCACGGCCGGGGGGTCGGCGATCGTGTCGATCCGCACCGGCGCGACCCCGAGCTCGATCGCGAGGTCGACGTAGCCGTGGCCGAAGGTGTCGATGAACGCGTCGACCCGGCCGCCCGAGGCCGCCCGGATCCGGTCCGCGACCCCGTCGCCGTACGCGACCGGGACCACGCCGTGGCCGGCGAGCCAGTCGTGGTTGGCCTCGCCGGCCAGGCCGATGACCGTGGCGCCGGCGTTCCTGGCCAGCTGCACGACGATCGAGCCGACCCCACCCGCGGCCGCCGACACGACCAGCGTGTCCCCCGGCTGGAGCGACACCGCGCGGACCGCGGCATACGCCGACGTCCCGGCCACGTACAGGGAACCGGCCACCTCCCACGAGACCGCCGCCGGGCGGGGCGTGAGGTTCGCCGCCTCGACGAGAACGAGCTCGGCCTGACTGGCGCGGTCGTCGGTGAACGCGATCACCTCGTCGCCGGCCGCGACCCCCGGGACGCCCGGGCCGACCTCCGCCACCACGCCGGCCAGGTCACTGCCCTGCCCCGACGGGAACGTCGAGGGCCAACGCTCCGCGAACGCGCCGCCACGGATGGCCGCCTCGCCCGGGTTGATCGCCGCCGCCTTCACCTCGACCAGAACCTGATCGGCCCCCGGAACCGGCCTGGGCACCTCCACGACCTCGAGCACGTCGATGTCGCCGTACCCCTGGAATCGAACCGCCTGTGGCATGCTGCCGCGCCTTCCCTCGTCTCGTTGCTGACCCGATCAAGGTTGGCACCGCGCCGCGCCGCCCGGCAGCGGACGGCTCAGCCTAGGACTCGCCGTCCTTGGCCGGCGGCGCCCGGCAGCGAGATCATGTCCAGGTGGACCGTCCCGAGCTGGCCGACTTCCTGCGACGCTCGCGGGAGCGCCTGCGCCCGCACGAGGTCGGGCTGGCGGGCGGACCGCGGCGGCGCACCCCGGGGCTGCGCCGCGAGGAGGTCGCTCAGCTCGCCGGCATCTCCGCGGACTACCTGATGCGCCTGGAGCAGGCGCGCAGCTCGCAGCCGTCCACGCAGGTGCTCGGCGCGCTGGCCCGGGCGCTGCGGCTGACCGAGGACGAGCGGGACCACCTGTACGTCCTCGCCGGCCACCGGCCACCCGCCGGGCGGCTGGCCGGCAACCACGTCCGGCCCGGCCTGCTGTACCTGCTCGACCAGCTCACCGCGACGCCGGCCCAGATCCTCAACGACCTCGGCGACGTGCTCGCCCAGAACGCCATGGCGCAGGCGCTGTTCGGCGGCGTCTGCTCGGTGCGCAAGCACGACTGCGACCAGGACCACAACGTCCTGTGGCGCTGGTTCAACGACCCAGCGATACGGGAGGCGTACCCGCCCGACGAACAGGACCACCAGGGCCACCGCCTCGTGGCGAACCTCCGCGCGGCCGCGGCCCGCCGCGGCTACGACGCCGACGCCACCGCGCTGGTGACACGGCTCAGCGCGACCAGCGAGGAGTTCACCGCCCTGTGGGCGCTGCACGAGGTCGCCGTGCCGCGGCACGACCGGATGCGGGTGCGGCACCCGGAGATCGGCTCGATCGTGCTCGACTGCGAAGTCCTGCTCACGCCCAGCGAGGACCAGCGGCTGCTCATCTACACCGCCCCGCCCGGCACCCCGGACATCGACTACCTGGCCCTGCTTCGGGTCGTCGGATCCGAGCCCTTCGCCTGATGCGGCGGGCTACCGCTGAGGTGCCGGCGTGAGACGGAGACTGTCCACAATGGCCGTCAGGTCGTCCTGTTGGGTGCGCCAGAGCCGTTCGGCCTGGGCGCGAGTGTCGCCCTGCGAGGAGACGGTGAGGATGTAGGTCCGTCCGGTGGCGGTGACGAACGCGTGCATCCGTTCGTGCAGGTCGAACCCGCCGTCCTCGTCGACGTGGTAGGACACCTCCAGCTTCGCGCGGGACGTGCCAGGCGCCGCGGGGAGCTTGGCCAGCTTGATCCGCTTGTAGTCCGTGATGACGTCCGCGTCGAGGAAGTCACCCTGCTCGAGATCGGCGAGCGCACCGATCGCGCCGCCGGGCGGGACGCGGTCGAACCATTCGAGGTGGGCCAGCACGATGCGCGGGCTGTGCGGGTCGCTCACCCACACGACGTCCTGCGCGGACGGATCCTTGAACCAGCCCCGCGGTATCGCGATGGTGAACCCGTCGCCGCTGTGGGCGGTGAACCCGGCCGGCACGGATACCGCCGGACCGGCGCTGGTGGCGGTCCCCGCCACGTCGCCCGCGGGCCGCACGACCAACCAGATCCCGCCACCCACGACGAGGACGAGCACCGCGACGAGCGCCGCGAGCCGCCCTCTCATCCCGTCCAGTCGCGTCCGGGTTCCGGTGGCCGAATCCCGGAGAGGCTGCCCCACGCGAACCGTTTCCGGTTGGCCGGCCGGTTCGGCCGCGGGAATGGGGACGGGTTCGGGTATGGGCTCGGCCGGCGCGTCAGCAGCAGAACCATTCGCAATCGCCGCCAACATCGCACTCGCCGCAGCCGCCGTCAACCGCTGCCGCGGATCCTTCCGCAACAACAACTCCAACACCCGCCACAACCGCGGCGCCTGCGGAATCGCCACCGGCTCAAACGTCAACACCGCCGCCAACGTCGCCTGCGTATCCCCCCGCGCAAACGGCGACTCCCCCCGCAACGCCGCACACAACGTCACCCCCACCGACCACACATCCGACGCCGGCGACGCCACCTCCCCATTCACCCGCTCCGGCGCCAAATAATCCAACGACCCCACCAACGAGCTACTACTGCCCGTCGTCTCACTCACCACCGCCGCAATACCAAAATCCGTCAACACCACCCGCTCACCATCAAGCAAAATATTCGCCGGCTTCACATCCCGATGCACCACCCCCTGCGCATGCGCCACCGACAACGCCTCCAACACCCGCGCCCCCACCTCAGCCACCCGCCGCTCCGACAACGGCCCCTGCTGACGCACCCGCTCCGCCAGCGAAAACCCCTCCACCAACTCCATCAAAATCAACGGCCGACCACCATCAACCACCACATCATGCACAGCAACCACACCCGGATGCCGCAACCGCGCCGCCGCCCGCGCCTCCCGCAACACCTGCCGCAACCGCAAATCACCATCCACCCCCACCCGGACGTGCAACTCCTTCACCGCAACATCCCGCCGCAACAACTCATCATGCGCCCGCCACACCACCCCCATCCCACCCCTCCCAATCCGGGAGAGCAGACGGTAACGACCCGCAACCACAGTCACACCCAGAAAACTACGCGCGATCAACCAACCCCGTAAACAAGTAACCGGCTGTAAGCGCGACATGGGCCCCTCGCCGGGGCCGGTTCCGTTGTGGCAGGCGACATCCGGTTCGCCGTCGTCCTGACCGCGACCGCTCGCTCCATTGTGGACGAAGCGCTGCGCGCTTCGAGTTGGTTCGCGGCGTAGAACCGGTGGTCCGGATCCACCTGCTGGTGCGGCAGGACATGCCGCAGCCGGTGACGCCTGCCGCGGGCGCTCGGCGCGGGCCTCGCGGTGGTCGCGGTCGTGATCACGGTGTCCGACCACGCCGCGATCGAGGCGGGCGGGCTGTTCGAGCGCCACTTCAGGTCACTCGCGCACCATGGGCGCCGGTGCCGGCCCGCGGGCCAGCGCCTCGAGCGCGTTCAGGGCGAGGGCCTGTACCTGGCGGTCGCCGATGGACCGCGCCGCTTCGGAAATCCTGCGCAGTTCCGGCCCGGCGTCGGGGTCGCCGTCCTCGGCGCGCACGGTTGCCAGCAGGCAGGCGGCGAGCGCCGCTCCATCGCCCGCGCCGGACTCCGTGTACCAGCGATCGGCCGCCACCAGCAGCCGGCGCGCGGTGGTCCGGTCGCCTGCGGATCGCGCGACCTCGGCGAGGTTGACCCGGGTCATGGCGAGCAGCCGGAGATCACCGGCCAGTTCCGCGCCGGTGATCGCGCGGCGCAGGGTGGCGGCCGCGGCGGGGTCACCGGCGTCGTGCTGGGCCCGGCCGAGGTGCGCCAGGTGCAGCGCGGCCGCCCCGCCGAAGCCCAGGCCGGCCGCGGACTCGGCGGCGTGCGCGTGGTGCCGCGCGGCGTCGGCGAAGCGGTGCTCGGCCTGGGCCACCCGGCCGAGGGCGGCCTCGGCGTGCAGCAGCGCCCACGCGTCGCCCAGCGGCGCGATGATCTCGATCGCCTCCTCGCACGCGGCCCGGCCCGCCACCGTGTCGCCGAGGGCGAGGTGCGCGAACGCCGCCAGCAGCCGGCTGCCGCCCGCCAGCCAGGTGGCGCCGCTCGCGGTGAACGCCGCGCGGCAGCGCGCCAGGCCCGCGAGCGCCTCGGCGGGCCGGCTTTCCTGGAACAGCACGAAGCCCGCGTACCACTGCGTGAGGTTCACGGCCTGCTCGTCGTCCCCGGCGAGGACGATCGCGGCGTCGAGCGCCGCGCGGGCCGGCCGCAGGTCACCCGACATCGACTCGAGCCAGGCCTCCAGCAGCAAGGCGGTCAGCCGGAGCTCCCCGGGTGCCGCCGGCGCCGCGAGCCGGGCGGCGCGCAGCCGGGCGGCGGCCGCGTTGTCGTCGAGCAGGACCCATGCCCAGCCGAAGCCCACGGCGATCCGCAGACCCGCGGCGGGATCGTGGGCGCGGGCCCGGTCGAGCGCGACGTCGATCGTGGCGCGTTCGGCGGCCGTCACCGCGATGTGCGCGGCCTGCCCCGGGCCGCGGACCCGCGCCGCCACCATGTCCGCCACGCTCGCCACCCAGTCGAGGACCGCGTCCGCGGCAACGCCGGCGGCGCCGGCCTCGGCGGCCCGGTCGGCGCCGAAGGCCCGGACGCTGTCCAGGAGGCGGTACCGGGTGGCATCCGGCCCGCGGTCGTCGACGGTGACCAGCGACCGGTCGACCAGGCGCGCCACGACATCGAGGGACGACGCGGCCGGCACGTCGAGCGCGGCCAGGACGTGTTCCACGGCGGGCATCGTGGCCCCGTCCGGGAACTGCGCCAGCGCCCACAGGCCGCGCTTGTCGTCGGGGAACAGCAGGTCGTAGCTCCAGGACAGGGCTGCGGCGAGCGTGGGGCGGTCCGAGACGGGGTCGGCGAGCAGGGTGAACCGGTCGTCGAGCCGCGCCACGATCTCGGCCACGGTCAGGATTCGCGCGCGGGCCGCGGCGAGCTCGATCGCCAGCGGCAGGCCGTCGAGGGCGCGGCACAGCCGCGCCACGGCCGGGGCCGTGTCCGCGGTGAGCACGAACGACGGCTTGCGTTCGGTGGCGCGCAGCGCGAACAGCGCCACGGCATCCGCCTCGGGCAGTGGGGCGAGCGGGCACACCACCTCGCCGTCGAGCCCGAGCGAACGCTGGCTCGTGGCGAGCACCCGCACGCCGGGCGCCACGTCGAGCACCTGCGCCGCCAGCGCGGCGGCCGCCTCCGCCACGTGCTCGCAGTTGTCGAGGACGACCAACAGGTCGGCGCCGCGCAACCCCTCGGCGAGGTTCGCGCCGGCGGCGTCCACGCCGGGGACGGCAGCCGCGAGGGCCAGGGGCAGCTCCGCCGCGGTGCGGACGCCCTCGAGCCGTACGAGCCACGCCCCGTCCGTGGCGACGGTCCGGCGCGCGGCCTCGGTCGCGAGGCGGGTCTTGCCCACCCCGGCCGGACCGACGAGCGTGACCAGCCGATGGGCCGACAGGCTCGCGCACACGGCGGCGAGCTCGTCGCCGCGGCCGACCAGCGGGGTGGCGAGCACGGGCAGGTTCCCGCGGCGGGGCGCCGAGACCGGCGCGGCCGGCGCGAGGACCTGGTCGTGCGCGAGCACCCGCAACTCCAGCGCCGCGAGCTCCGGGCCGGGGTCGACACCGAGCTCGTCGGCGAGCACCCGGGTCACCCGGCGGTAGGCCGCCAGCGCGTCGGACTGCCGCTCCGCCCGGTAGAGCGCCGTGATCAGCAACGACCACAACCGTTCCCGCAGCGGATGGACCGCGACGAGCGACTCCAGCTCGCCGGTGAGCTCGCCCGCCGCGCCGAGCGCGAGGCGCGCCGCGAGCCCGTCCTCGACCAGCCCCAGCCGGACCTCCTCGAACCGCACGCGGTGCGGCAACACCCAGTCGGCCGGCCCCGCGGCCGGCAGCACCTCGGGGCCGAACAGCGCGAGCCCGGTCCGGCAGGTCGTGGCGGCCGCGGCCGCGTCGCCCTTCGCCAGCTGCGCCGACCCCTCGTCGGCGAGCCGGAGCGCCCGCGCCGCGTCGACCCGGTCCGGGTCGACCGCCAGGGTGTAGCCGGCCGGTCCCCCGGTCAGCGCGGCCGGGTCCCCGAGGGCCTTGCGCAGCTGGGAGACCTTCGCCTGCAGCGTGTTGCGCCGGGTTCCGGTCGTGCCGGGCCACAGGTCCTCGACGAGGCGCTCCGCGCGGACCGGACGGCCGGCGTCGAGCGCCAGCCGCACCAGCAACTCGGTGGTCAGGCCGCTCGGCACCACGGCCGGGGCGCCGTCCCGCAGCACCTCGACGCGCCCGAGGACCGCGACGGTGAGCACCGTTCGAGCCTAAGCGCGTCAGCCGGTCGTCAGTAGGTCATAAGGACCCTGATCGATGCTCGCGGACATGGACACGACCCCCGCCGCGCTGCTGATCCGGCGCCTCATCGCCGGTGACGCCACCGCGATCGGCACGCTCGTCGAGCGGGCCGAGACCAGCGACGACCCGGCCGTGCTCACCGCCGCCGCGCTCGTCACGCCGGCCTGGCCGGCGCTGCTCGCCCGGGCCGGCGCGGCCGCCCAGGACACCCGCGACCGCCAGCTCGTGGCCATCGCCGCCGCGTACCTGGCCGGCGACACCGACCGGGCCCTCCTCCTCGCCCGCGACCACCTGGCCGAACACCCCAACAGCCTGCTCGTCGCGCACATCGCGGCGGCATCCACCCAGCCCCGCTGAACAGACAGGACCCGCATGAACCTCCGCCTCACCGCCGTGCTGATGATCGCGGCCGCCGTCGTCGTCAACGTGGCGTTCGCCGGCCTCGGCGCCGTGTTCGACTACCCCGACGTCCTCAAACACCCCGCCGGCGACGTCCTCGCCTCCTTCCGCGACTCGCAGTCCGCCGTGACCGCCTGGTTCCTGGCACTCGCGGCCGGCGCGGCGCTGCTCGCCCCGGTCGCCGTCGGCCTCCGGCAGCTGTCGGACTCCCGCGCCATGCGCTGGGCCGTCCCCGTCGGCATCGCGGCCGCGGTCGTGCAGGTCGTCGGCCTGCTGCGGTGGCCGCTGCTCGTGCCGGGCTGGGCCGCGACGGCCGCCGGCGACGACCCCGCCGCGGCCACGGCCGCCCAGGAGTCCTTCCATACCGCCAACCGCGTGCTCGGCAACATCATCGGGGAGACCGGCGGCTACCTGCTCACGGCTGCCTGGACCGGACTCGTGCTCGCGGCGATCGGCACCGCCTTCGCCGGACGCCTGTTCGTCGTCCTCGGCGCGGCGTCCGCGATCCTGATCCTCGCCGGCGTGCTGTCCCCGCTGGACCTCCCGCTCGTGGACCTGGCCAACTTCGCCGGCTACGTCCTGTGGAGCGCCTGGCTGGTTGTCTTCGCCGCCGTCCTGCTGGTGCGGTCCCGGCGCGCCGCCGGCTCCGTCGAGGCCGGGAGCGCCGTCCGATGACCGCCGCACGCTCGTCCCGGACCGGTGCGCTGTGGTCGTGGGCCCTTTGGACCGCCGGCTTCCTCGCCTTCCCCATAGCCGGCCTGGCCGGCAAGGCGATCGCCGGCCCGGTCGACGACCTCCTCGCCGCGTTGCTCGGCGGAGCGGTGACCGGCCTGGTCATCGGTGCCGGCCAGAGCCTCGTCGCGCGCGGCGCGGTTCCGCCCGCCCGCTGGGTTCCCGCGACGACCCTCGGCATGGCAGCCGGCCTGGCGATCGGCGCCGCCGCCGTCGACTACCGCACCACGCTCGCCGACCTGGCGCTCATGGGCGTCCTGACCGGCGTGCCGCTCGGTGCCGCCCAGGCGCTCGCTCTCCCGCCGACCGTGCGCCGGCGCTGGGTATGGGCGGTGACCACGCCGATCCTGTGGGGACTCGGCTGGACCGTCACGACGCTCGTCGGGGTCGACGTCGGCACCCGGTACACGATCTTCGGCTCGACCGGCGCGATCGTCTTCTCGGCGCTGTCCGGACTCGTGCTCCTCGCGCTCGTTCCGCGTGCGGCGACGACGCTGGCCTTGGGCAGACGCGCCTCGGGGTGATATCCAGTGCACCGCACCGCGCGGACGTCGCCCGGTGGTGAAGGGTGACCGGAAAGGTGATCTCGTATGCCGCAGAGGCGAAGGGTGCTGACCGCCGGGATGGCCGGGCTGTTCGGGGCGCTGTCCTGGCCGGCCCGTTCCGCGCAGGCCTCGGCCGCGCCGATCCGGCTGGACCGGTTCACCCTGGTCAACCTGTCACACGTCAACGACCCGGCCACGACCAACGTGTTCCCGGGCGACCCGGCCTTCTCCCTGGAGACCATCGCCACCATCCCGGCGGACGGCTACTACCTGCAGTTCGTCCGCGAGGGCGAGCACACCGGCACGCACTGGGGCGCACCCGGCCACTTCACCGAAGGTGCGGCGCTGGCCGACCAGATGGACCCGGGCGATCTGCTCCTGCCCGCCGTGAAGATCGACATCCGGGACCAGGCCGCGGCGAACGCCGACTACGCGGTGACGATCGACGACATCAAGTCGTGGGAACGGCGGCACGGCCGGATTCCCAACGGTTCCATGGTCGTGCTGTGGACCGGTTGGGAGTCCCGCTGGGGCACGCCCGCGTTCCCGAACCTCGACGAGAACGGCCTGATCCACCAGCCGGGCTTCTCGATTCCGGCGGTGCGCTGGTTGATCGACACCGGTCGCCTCGGCCGCCGCGGTGGCACCGGCACCGACACGTTCAGCCCGGACGTCGGTACCGAGGAGACCTACACGGTGTCGAAGCTGGTCTACCAGCGGCGGCGGATCAGCCTGGAGATCCTGGCAAACCTGGCCAAGCTGCCGACGACCGGCGCCTGGGTGCTCGCGGGCGGGCCGATCCACCGCAACGGGTCGGGCTCCACCGCGACGATCTTCGGCCTGATCCCGCCCGGTGTGGACTAGCTGCGGGAGACCGTGAGCCGCAGCGCGGACAGCGGGCCGGGGCGGCCGAACCGGTAGCCCTGAGCCAGCGTGCAGCCGGCCTCGCCGAGCAGCTCGGCCTGGTCGGCCGACTCGATGCCCTCGGCCACGATCGCGAAGCCGAGCTCGGCGCCCAGGCTGAGCAGCGAGCGGCACAGCGCGACGTCCCGGTCCGGTTGCACGCCCGTGGTCAGGGCGCGGTCCAACTTGATCAGGTCGACGGGCAACGCGTGCAGGCAGGTCATCGAGCTGTATCCGGCGCCGAAGTCGTCCAGCGCGACTCGCACGCCGAGTGCCTGTAACCGCCGGATCGCCTCGGCCCCGGCCGTGAGGTCGAGCACCGGCACCGTCTCGGTGATCTCGACGACGAGCCGGTCGGCGGGCAGCCGGTAGCGGGCCAGCGCCGCGGTGACGCTCCGCTCCAGCGTCTCGGTGCCCAGCCGGCTGGCGCAGATGTTGACGTGCACGGTCAGCTCCAGCTCGGCGGCGGTGATCTCGCGGCACGCCAGGTCGAGCGCCAGCGCGTCCAGCTCGGCACCGAGCCCGGCGCTTTCCGCCGCCCGGACGAACGAGTGGGGCGGGATCTGGGTGCCGTCCGGCGCGGTCCACCGGGCCAGCGCCTCCACCGCGACCGGGGTCTCGTCGCCGAGCCGCACGATCGGCTGGAACTCCATGGTGAAGCCGTCCGGCACGCCGCCCTGCGCGTGCCGCAGCGCGGCGGTGAAGTCCGGCGGGCCGTCCAGCGAGGGGCGGTACACCACGGTGGTGTCCTTGCCCAGCCGCTTGCCCGCGTACATCGAGGTGTCCGCCCGGCCGAGCAGGACGTCCGAGGTGACGAGCGGCTCGTCGGGATCCAGGACCACCACGCCCATGCTGGCACCGACGGCGAGCTGGGTGCCGTGCACGGCGAACGGGCGCCGCAGCGCGTCGCGGATCCGGTCCGCGACGGCCTGTGGCGCGTCGATCTCCCCGTCCAGCAGGATCGCGAACTCGTCGCCGCCGAGCCGCGCCACGGTGTCCGAGGACCGCAGGCAGCGGAGCAGCCGCTGCCCCACCGCGTGCAGCACCACGTCCCCGCCGGCGTGGCCGAACTGGTCGTTGACCTCCTTGAAGTCGTCCAGGTCGACGAAGATCAGCACGAGCGCGCCACCGCCGGCGCCGTCGGCGATGGCACGGTCGAGCCGCTCGGCGAACAGCGTCCGGTTGGCGAGGCCGGTCAGCGGGTCGTGGAACGCCTGGTGCGCCAGCTGTTGCTGGCCTTCGTACACCCGGCGCAGCAGCAGCCGGTTGTCCATCAGCGACAGCAGCTGCCGGGCCAGCACCAGGAAGATCACGATGACGCCGACGGCGACCTCGACCCCGTCCGGCCCGTCGCCGAACAGCAGCTGGCCGCTGATCAGCAGCGCCACCGCCGTCACCGGCAGGTACGGCAGGGCCATCTGCCACCAGTCCACCCCGGCCGGCTGGCTCTCCTCCGATCGCCGGCCGGGCACGGCCAGCAGGGCGAAGGCGATGAGCAGCGGCCCGAGGACGAACCCGGCGTCGGCCCAGGGCTTCATGCTCTGCGCGCCGATGCTGACCAGGTAGGCGAAGATGCTGTCGGAGCAGGCCAGCGCCACGATGCCGGCGGCGAGCAGCAGCAGGTTGGCCCGGTACGGCCGATCCACCCGGTCGAACACGACCATCAGCACCGCGACCACGACGAGGACGAGGTCCGACAGCGGGTAGGCGATGGCCACCACCCAGGCGAGCGCGTCCGGCCCGGTCGCCCGCACCACCGCGCCGAGCGCGGCCGTCCAGGTCAGGATGAACAGCGAACCGGTGACGACCAGACCGTCGATCACCACGGCGGCACCGAAGTGCGCGTTCCATCGCCCGGGCAGCCAGCGCTGCCGATCCGGCCGCGAACGCGCGCGAGCCAGCACGAACAGGCCCGCGAGCGCGAACCCCGGGAAGGTCAGGTAGCCCACGTCGGCCAGCGACGGCGAGGGCAGGCCCCGGCCGTCGATGAGCTGGTACCAGGACCACATGATCTGCCCGCCGGACCAGCCGAGCATGCCCACCGCGATCAGCAGCCGCCACCAGCGCTGGGCCCCACGCATGCGGCGGCCGACGACCCAGCCGCAGACGACCGCGGTCAGACCGGCGCTCAGTTGCATCGCGTTGTCGACCCACAGGGCGAACCGGTCGCCCCAGAGCGCCAGGCCGTTCACCGCGATCACTGCCGCCAGGACCAGGAGCAGCAGGACGGCCATCCGGTATCGACGAACCTTCATGACACCTCGTATGTCGTCCACCCGTCCACGCGCGTCATCGTCACGTGGCCGGCCCGCCTGAGGCACAGTACCCCAATCGGACACATCGCCAACCTGGTCGGCATTTCTCGATGTCACCGTCGGAATTGGACGGCACGGTACTGGCCCCGTAACCGTCAGGAGTCGCCGGCGGCCGGTTGCGGGCGCGGCGGGGCAACGGCGCCGGTAGCGGCGGCAGTTGCCGCGGCTGATACTGCGGCTACGGCGGCGTTGATGCTCGGGTACAGGACGTGGAGCAGGGAGTCCGAGCCGGCGCGCCGCAGCACGTCGCGGACCTGCCCGATGTTGCGCGCGAGCAGCAGCCGCGCGCCGTGCCTGGCCAGGTCCTGGTTGAGCGCCACGAGCATGGCGGTGGCGGTGACGTCGACGAAGGGCACGGTCTCGGCGTCGAGCACCACGGTGTGCGCCGAGGCGTCCGCGACGATCGCGCGGATCCTGGCGCGGACGTGGTCGGCGTTGGCGAAGAACAGGCCGCTCTCCACGCGCACCACGACCGTCCCGTCGACGGTGGCACCGGCGGGGTGGCGGGCCAGGTCGGCCCACACCCCGTCGGCGGCGGGACCGACCCGGCCGAGCACCGCGACGTTGGGCCGCGACGCGCGGTAGAGCAGCAACACCATGGACGCGGCGATGCCGATGAACAGCCCCGGCACCGTGTCGAAGACCAGCACGCCGAGCATGGCCGCGGTGGCGGCGAGGAAGTCCGCGCGCGCGGCCGGCCCGTAGATGGAGCCGAGCCGCCGGGTCCACATCCGGAACAGCCGCACGAGCGCGGGCACGTCGACGAGCTCGACCACCGCGGCGATGACGACCGCGGCGAGGGTGGCCTCCGGCAGCTGCTCGAACAGAGACGTCAGGAACAGCAGGGTGACCACCGTCAGCGCGGCGACCGTCAGGCCGGACAGCTGCGTGCGGGCGCCGGCGCCGCCGTTGACCGCGGTCTTGGACAGGCTCCCGTTGACGACCATCCCGGCGGTCAGCCCGGAGCCGAGGTTCGCCGCGCCGAGCCCGACCAGCTCCCGGTTCGCGTCGACGTCGTAGCCGGCCCGGGTGGCGTACGTCTTCGCCGCGCCGAGCCCCTCGGCGAACCCGACCAGCACGATGCCGACGGCCCCGGCGGTCAACGCCAGGTAGTCGTCGAACCCGATCGACGGCAGCCCCAACGGGGCGAGCCCGCTGTCCACCGGCCCGACGACCGCGACACCGTGCTCGTCCAGGTGGAACAGGACCGCGGCGAGCACGCCGGCCGCCACCGCGACGAGCGCGGCCGGCACGAGCGGCAGGTAGCGCTTCAGCGCGAGCACGAGCACCAGCGAGCCCACCCCGACCGCCAGGGTCGTCCAGCTCGTGTCGCCGAGATCGCCGGCCAGCGACCACAGCTGTTCGAAGAAGTCGCCCTCGGCCCGGTCCAGCCCGAACAGCTTCGGCAGCTGGCCGGCGATGATGGTGAGCGCCAGCCCGATGATGAACCCCTTGAGCACGGGCTCGGAGATGAACGCGGCGAGGAACCCCAGCCGCAGCAGGCCGGCCAGGACCGCGACCACCCCCGCGACGAGCGCGAGGCCGGTGGTCATCGCGACGAGCCGGCCGGGATCGTCACCGGCGAGCGCGGCGACCGTCCCGGCCGAGAGCGCCGCCGTCGCCGACATCGGCCCGACCACGAGGTGGCGGGAGCTGCCGAACATCGCGTACAGCACCAGCGCGGCCGGCGCGGCATAGAGCCCCACGACCGGTGGGACGCCCGCGATCGTGGCGTAGGCGAGCGCCTCGGGCACGAGCACCGCCCACACGGTGATCCCGGCGATCAGGTCGGGCCGCAGCCACGCCGCCCGGTACCCGTGCAGCGACGGGAACACCGCGGGCAGCCTCATCGGGTCGCGCCTGGCGAGCCGGACATGTGCACTTCCGAACAGTCGACCGAAGGACGGTCACGTGTTGGCCGCCACGCGCCACCGTCGGTTACCGGATCGCGCCGACGCATCCCCCGATGCGGGTGACTCGGCGGTCCGGACGTCGAGTGGCTCGATCGCTCTCGGAGTACACGCGGATACTCCTCGTGGTGGATTGTCCGCTCGCGGACTTGGTTGGAAAATTATGTACGCAAGTCCGATTTCCAGTCGAGGGTCCGTTAGGGCTTGCCATCCCTGCGAAAGGTTACGAATGAAGAGCATGAAACTGCCGGTCCTGCTGGCCATCGCGGCCGGCACGACCATCAGCATGGCGACGCCAGCCGCCGCCGCTGAGGCCACATCACTGCTCCCGGTGATCCAGGCCGCGGCCGACGGCGTGTCCGGCCAGTACATCGTCACGCTCAAGGACGGTGTCCGGGCCGGCGCGCTCGCGGCGGACCTGGCCGTGCAGCCGCGGCACGTCTACTCGGCGGCGCTCAACGGCTTCTCCGCCTCGCTGTCCGGCGAGCAGCTCGACGAGCTGCGGGCCGACCCGTCGGTCGCCCGCATCGAGCAGAACGCCGAGGTCCACGCGGACGGCACCCAGACGGGCGCCACCTGGGGCATCGACCGCATCGACCAGCCGAACCTGCCGCTGTCGGGCTCCTACAGCTGGAACGCCGACGGCTCGGGCGTCACCGCCTACATCATCGACACCGGTCTGGACGCCGACCACCCCGACTTCACCGGCCGCGGCCAGAACGTCTTCGACGCCACCGGCGGCAACGGTGAGGACTGCAACGGGCACGGCACCCACGTCGCCGGCACCATCGGCGGCGCGACCTGGGGCGTGGCCAAGAACGTGGCGCTGCGCGGCGTCCGCGTTCTCGACTGCGGCGGCAGTGGCACCTGGGAAGCCGTGATCGCCGGCATGGACTGGGTCGCCGCCAACCACGCGGCCCCGGCCGTGGCGAACATGTCGCTCGGCGGCGGCTTCAACCAGACCGTCAACGACGCCGCCACCCGGATGGCCGACTCCGGCGTCTTCACCGCCATCGCGGCCGGCAACTCCTCGATCGACGCCTGCCAGTTCTCGCCGGCCAGCGCCGCCAACGTCACCACCGTCGCGGCCAGCGACTCCGGTGACAACAGCGCGTTCTTCACCAACTTCGGCTCCTGCGTCGAGGTGTACGCGCCGGGCGTGGACGTGACGTCCTCGTGGATGGGCGGCGGCACGAACACGATCAGCGGCACCTCGATGGCGTCGCCGCACGTGGCCGGTGTCGGCGCGCTCTACAAGAGCTCCCAGGGTGACGTGCCCAGCGCCACGCTCAACGGCTGGATCCAGGCGGCCGCGTCGCCGAACGTGATCAACGGGGTGCCCGCGGGCACGCCGAACCTGCTCCTGCAGACCGCGGGGCTGTAGGACAACCACCCGACGTCGGCACGATCACGGCCACCCCGCCGGATCGTGCCGACGTCGCGGTGCCCGCCCGGCATCCGCTCAGGAGCCCTCGAGCTCCGCGCGCCTGGCCGCGGCCGACGCGACGCTGGCCGAGCAGTCGTCGAACCAGGCCGACAGTGCCGCCCAGCGCGCGGTGCGCCGGCCGAACTCCAGCCGCTGGCGGCGGGCGGCCGTACCGGGCAGCCGCGGGAGTCCCTTCGGTACCAAGAGTTCGGCCGACAGCGACGGCACCATGCCGACGAGCTGGTCGAGCCTGGTGTCACAGTCCTTGACGTACCTCCCGGCCACGTCGTCGACGGCCTCCCGGGTGAGCAGGGGCTCGCATCGCTCGCCGTGGTAGGAACCGTACTGAGTGGACAGCAGCGTGTCGCTGTAGGCCGGATAGCCGGCGATCTTCGCGGGCAGGCCGGCCTCCTTGGCCCAGCGGCGGTACGCGAGGATCGCCTCGTGGCGGGCGTACCAGTCCTGCCGGCTGACCGCGAGGTCACGCAGCTGCAGCCAGGCATCGTGGTCGGCCCTTCGCCAGGCGTCCACTGTGTACTCGTCGAAGGGCGTCGGGGCGTCCGCCCTCGTCCGCCAGAAGTGGGCGCGGCAGTTCGCCATGTCGCTCACCAGCTGCCGCAGGTAGGTGGCCTGCTCCCAGACGTGCGAGCGCAACGGCCGCACGGGTGCGGGCCGGTCCGGCGCGAACGTGACCATCTCGAACATCCGGAACCGCGGATGGTCGCGCAACGCCGCGAGATCGAGATCCTCGTCCACCAACCAGGAGCGATGGGCGGCGAGCCGTCCACTGTGGCTCGCCATGGCCGCGTGATAGAGCTCGTCGACCGCCAGGCTCGCGACGGTGTCCCGGGCGGCGCCGTGGAGCTGCGGCTGCGCGCCCCGCGGCCAGCGCCCGTCGGTCCGGCCCCGCGACCCGACGTTCAACATGGCGACCGCGTAGACACATGCCGCGTTGTAGCACTCGCTCCAGGAACTCCGGTGGCCGAACCCTCGCCGGGTCACGGCATTGACCGCCGCCGCCAGCTCGGAATGGTGCGGCGGCCACTTGGCGTCCGTGAACAGCTTCGGCAGGCGAACCTTGCGCCAGGGTGCGGGGTCGGCCGGCCGCGGCCGCGGCACCGACTCGCCGTCGTCGTCGATGTCCGCCATCGCCCGGCGCAGCACGATCCACACCAGGCACAGCCGTAGCGCGTTCATCGACAGCACCCGGGACAGGCGCCGCCAGCGAATCCAGTGCCGCACCCGGAATCGCCCGTAGTCGACCAGGATCCGCTCGATCTCGTACTGGGAGAGCGCGCACAGGTACGACCGGAGCGCGGCGGCCCGCTCGACGTATCCCGTCAGCTCGGCCTGCTTGCCGGGCGAGTCGACGAGCTCGGGGACGTCGGCGTCGAGGACGCGCGCATGGTCACGGACCCGGTAGGGCTGGGAGACCTCCGCGGTGTCGGTGACGATCCGCACCGCGAGGTAGCGGCTGAACCGCATGCGCAGCATGGTGCGCAGGTCCGCCCGGCGGCGGACCCGGGTGTCGTGGACGGGGTCGGCGCCGGGCCTGGGTAACCGCACCCACCAGGCGCTCGCGATGGTGTCACCGAGGCCGAGCACGAGCGCGTGCCGGTACCTGGCGACCAGCATGGCGGTGTCCTGCTGCCGGCGCGTCCGGCGGGACTGCCGCTCCCCCACGGGTGTGACGCGCCACCAGCGGCCGAGCCGGCCCTGACCGCGGCTGCAGATCGTGACCACGTCGTCGTAGGTCGCCAGCGCGTCGAGGTGCAGGTCCAGCTGTTCCTGTACCGCGGCGATCTCGAGCCTGATGTACACGTTCGACGGATCGTGGGCGAGCGCCCGGTGGTACTCGCCGAGCGCCTCGTCGTAGCGGCGGTGCTCGACGAGGTGGTTGGCGTGCTGGTAGGCGTCGAACAGCGCGTCGGGGATCTTGGCGTTTCGCCAGGCCGCCCAGTAGATGTTGTTCCGGCCGTACTTGCTGCGCGGGAGCACGAGGGCCGCCACCGCGTTGGCCGCCCGGTGCAGGACGCGCATCCAGCTGTCGTCCTCGATCACGATCGGGCTCGCCGCGAAGCGCGGCACCCGGACGAGCTCGAGGACCAGCCGGTAGGTGCCATCCGCACCGGACCGGATGGTTCCGCCGATCCGGAACGCGGCCGGCGGCTGCACCAGCTTCACCAGCCGGGTCGCCACCCGCCACCAGCCCTCGGCCGCCTCGCCCGCGTTCTCCACGATCTGGATGAAGTCGTAGGAGACCCCGACCCCGGGCACCGGTGTCGGGGTGTAGAGGCGCGAACCGTTGAGCACGTGCTTGAAGCGGGCCGTCAGTTCGGCCGCCGAGTAACCGTCGAGTGCGGCGCCCGCCGCGTCCCGCTCGTCGGTGAACGCCTGGATATCGATGCGGTCGGCGCGATATGCCGCGTTCTCGAGCCTCGCCTTGCCGATGAAATAGAGCATGAGCACCGTGGATATGGCGATTCCCACGGTCTGAATGATCACCCAGGTGATGGCGCTCTCCGGCGCCGGCTTCAGACTGAATTCCTCCAGGAAACCGCGCGGCAGCTCCACGTACGGAGCGATGGCGAATCCCAGTACGAACGCGAACGCGACCACGGCGGCGATCCACCACCAGATGCGGTGCGCCTTGGGAATCTCGGCGGGGCTGATGTCTCGTCGGCGGCTCCTCGGCAACGAAGGCACCTCCCAGTACCACGCTCAGCTTCGTCCCGATATGCACATCGCCGGCAACACACCTCGCGTAATGCACGAGTCGGAATTGATGCGGTCCAGGGTGAGTCCGCGGGTCGGGTCGCCCCTTCACCGGGCCGCGGCGGGCCCGGGCAACGACGCATTGCGTCCTTTTAGGACAGTGGGTGGCAGCTCAGGCCCGCTCGGTCGCCGCGTGACGGTGTGTCACTGGCCCGAACGTCTTTCCGCTGCGGAGATGCCCCATCTCACAGGCCCTGCGGCCGCTCACCCGACCGTGGTTACGCCACCGTAACCTACGGTACCGTAGGTTGGTGTCATGGCCTCTTCGGACAGCATGCACCTGCTTCGCGAGCTCGAGCCCATCGCGACGGCGAACTTCAACCGTCATCTCGCGGTGGCCAAGGACTGGCTGCCGCACGAGTACGTGCCGTGGGGCCAGGGCCGCGACTTCGCCGACCTGGGTGGGGTCGCGTGGGAGCCCGGGCAGTCCGCCGTGTCGGCGATCGCCCGGACCGCGCTCGAGGTCAACCTCCTCACCGAGGACAACCTGCCCAGCTACCACCGCGAGATCGAGCGCACGGTGGGCCGGGACGGGGTGTGGGGCGAGTGGGTGCACCGGTGGACCGCCGAGGAGAACAGGCACGGCATCTGCATCCGTGACTACCTGGTGGTGACCAGGGCCGTCGATCCGGCCGAGCTGGAGCGGTCCCGGATGCAGACCATGCAGACCGGCTTCGCGCTGGACGACAAGCCGCTGCTGCGGGTGTTCGCCTACGTGTCGTTCCAGGAGCTGGCGACGCGCATCTCGCACCGCAACACCGGCCGGTACACCCAGGAGCCGATCGCCGACCGGTTACTGGCCAGGGTCGCCGCGGACGAGAACCTGCACATGATCTTCTACCGCGACCTCGTCACCGCCGCGCTGCAGGTCGCACCGGACGAGACCATGCGCGCGATCGCCGACGAGGTCATCGGCTTCCAGATGCCGGGCGCGGTCATCGCGGGCTTCCTGCGCAAGGCCGCGCTGATCGCCAAGGCCGGCATCTACGACCTGCGCATCCACCACGACGAGGTGATCTGGCCGCTGCTGCGCCACTGGGGCATCTTCCAGCTCGGCGAGCTCGGCCCGAGCGGCGAGATCGCCCGCACCGAGCTCGCCGAGTTCCTCACCCAGCTGGCCGCCAAGGCCGACCAGTTCGAGCAGCGGCGAGACCAGGCGCTGGCCCGGCGCAGCGCCTGACCCGCCGGCGAGCTCACCGCAGGGCGGCCTGGACGGCCACGTTGAGCGTCAGCACGTCGACACCCGGGTCGCCGAGGACCCCGAGGCCGCGGCCATCCGTGTTGTCCTCGACGAGCGCGCGGACCTGCTGCTCGGACAGGCCGGTCACGCGCACCACCCGCGACACCTGGAGCGCGGCGTAGGCCGGGCTGATGTCCGGGTCGAGGCCGGAGGCTGACGCGGTCACGGCGTCGGCGGGGACCCGGGAGGGGTCGACGCCTTCCCGCTCGGCGATGAGGTTCTTGCGCTCCTCGATGGTGGCGACGAGGTCCTCGTCGAAGGCGCCCTTGTTGGAGCCGGCGGAGATCGACGGGTCGGCCGGGCCGAGGATGTCAGGCGACCCGTCGCCGTCCAGGTCCTGCGCGACCGCGGAGGGCCGGTTGTGGAACCACGGGTCGTGGTCCGGATCCTTGGCGACCGGGTCGATGCCGACCAGGTCGGAGCCGACGTCGCGGCCGTCGACCTGGACCACCGAGCCCTCGGCGTTGGCGCGCAGGCCGGGGATGCGGCTCACGGCCCACACGCTGAGCGGGTAGAGGACGCCGAGCAGGATCGTGAGCACGACCAGCACCCGCAGACCGGCGGCGGTTTGTTTGGCAAGGGTCTTCATGGGTTCACATTCCCGGGATGAGTCGGACCAGCAGGTCGACGAGCCAGATGCCGACGAACGGCGTGACGATGCCGCCCAGGCCGTAGATCAGCAGGTTGCGCCGCAGCAGTGCCGACGCGCTGGCCGGCCGGTAGCGCACGCCGCGCAGGGCCAGCGGGATCAGCGCGACGATGATCAGCGCGTTGAAGATCACCGCGGACAGGATCGCCGAGCTCGGTGAGTGCAGGTTCATGATGTTGAGCTTGTCCAGCTGCGGGAAGATGCCCGCGAACATGGCCGGCAGGATGGCGAAGTACTTCGCCAGGTCGTTGGCCACGCTGAACGTGGTGAGCGCGCCGCGGGTGATCAGCAGCTGCTTGCCGATCTCGACGATCTCGATGAGCTTGGTCGGGTCGGAATCCAGGTCGACCATGTTGCCGGCCTCCTTGGCCGCCATGGTCCCGCTGTTCATCGCGACGCCGACGTCGGACTTGGCCAGCGCGGGGGCGTCGTTGGTGCCGTCGCCGGTCATCGCGACGAGGCGGCCGCCCTCCTGCTCGGTGCGGATCAGCGCCATCTTCTCCTCCGGCCTGGCCTCCGCGAGGTAGTCGTCCACACCGGACTCGTCGGCGATTGCCTTCGCCGTGAGCGGGTTGTCCCCGGTGATCATGACGGTGCGGATGCCCATCCGGCGCAGCTCGGCGAACCGCTCCTTCATGGCCGGCTTGACCACGTCGGACAGCCGGATCACGCCACGCACGGCGGCGACCCCGCCGGCCTGCTCGGCGACCACGAGCGGGGTGCCGCCGCCGGCGCTGATCCGGTCCACGACCGCGCGCACCTCGTCCGGCACGGTGCCGCCGCACTCGGTCACCCAGGCCCGCACGGCGCTGGCCGCGCCCTTGCGCACGACCCGATCGGGCAGGTCGATGCCCGACATCCGGGTCTGCGCGGTGAACGGCACGAAGTCGCCGGCCTGTTCCGCGTCGGATGCCTCGACCGCCAGGCTGTGGTTCTTCGCGACCAGCTCGACGATGCTGCGGCCCTCCGGCGTGCCGTCGGCGAGGCTCGACAGCCGCGCGACCCCGGCCAGCTCGGCCACTGTGGACGATCCGGTGGGGATCAGCTCGGTGGCCTGCCGGTTGCCGAAGGTGATGGTGCCGGTCTTGTCCAGCAGCAGCGTCGACACGTCACCGGCGGCCTCGACCGCACGGCCGGACGTGGCGAGCACGTTGCGCTGCACGAGCCGGTCCATGCCCGCGATGCCGATGGCGGACAGCAGCGCGCCGATCGTGGTCGGGATGAGGCAGACCAGCAGCGCGGTCAGCACGATCACCGACTGCGGGCTGCCCGAGTAGCGGGCGATCGGCTGCAGGGACACGACCGCGAGCAGGAAGATGATCGTCAGCGTGGACAGCAGGATCGTCAGCGCGATCTCGTTCGGCGTCTTCTGCCGGGTGGCGCCCTCGACGAGCGCGATCATCCGGTCCACGAAGGACTCGCCGGGCTTGGTGGAGATCCGCACGACGATCCGGTCCGACAGCACCGTGGTGCCGCCGGTGACCGCCGACAGGTCCCCGCCGGACTCGCGGATCACCGGCGCGGACTCGCCGGTGATCGCGGACTCGTCCACCGTGGCGATGCCCTCGACGACATCGCCGTCGCCCGGGATGACCTGCCCCGCCTCGACGACCACGAGGTCGCCGATCTTCAGCTCGACACCCGGCACGGACTCCTCGGCGCCGCCGGTGCCGAGCCGGCGCGCCATCGTCTCCTTCTTGGTGCGCCGCAACGTCTCCGCCTGCGCCTTGCCCCGGCCCTCGGCAACGGCCTCGGCCAGGTTGGCGAACAGCACCGTGAACCACAGCCACAGCGCGACGCCGACGGTGAACACGCCCGGGTCGCCGAGCGCGAACACCGTGGCGAGGACCGAGCCGGCCCACACCACGAACATGACCGGGTTGCGCAGCTGGTGGCGGGGGCCGAGCTTGCGCAGCGCGTCGGGGAACGAGCGCACCAGCTGGCGCGGGTTGAACACGCCGGCGCTGATCCGGCCGGTCTTCTCCGCGTGGTGCTGCCGCGCGTCCAGCGGGCCCCGCTCGGGTTTTTCCGTAGTGGTGGTGGTCATGCGAGAGCCTCCGCGATGGGACCGAGAGCGAGAGCGGGAATGAACGTCAACGCGGCGACCAGGACGACCGTGCCGGTCACGAGCGTGCCGAACAGCGGCCCGGTGGTGGGCAGCGTGCCGGCGGTGGCCGGGACCTTGCGCTGCGCGGCCAGCGAGCCGGCCAGGCACAGCACGGCGACGATCGGGATCAGCCGGCCGAGCAGCATGCACACGGCCAGCGACGCCTGGAACCACGGGCTGGTGACGGTGATGCCGGCGAACGCGCTGCCGTTGTTGTTCGACGCCGACGTGTAGGCGTACAGCACCTCCGACCAGCCGTGGCTGCCCGAGTTCGCCAGATAGCCCGGCGTACCACCCAGCATGATCGCGACCCCGGCGCCGAGCAGCACCACGGTGGGCATGGCCAGGATCGAGATCGCGGCGGTGGTCACCTCGCGGCGGCCGAGCTTCTTGCCCAGGTACTCCGGCGTGCGGCCGACCATCAGCCCGGCGAGGAACACCGCGATGATCGCCATCACCAGGATCGAGTACAGCCCGGTACCCACCCCGCCCGGCGTCATCTCGCCGAACAGCATGTTCAGGATCGTGCCGCCGCCGCCGAGCCCGCTGAGGCTGTCGTGCATCGCGTTGACCGCGCCGGTGGACGTGCCCGTTGTGGAATCGGCGAACAACGCCGAACCGGGGATGCCGAACCGGACCTCCTTGCCCTCCATGGAACCACCGGCGAGCAGCGCGGCCGGACCGTTCGGGTGCGCCTCGGCCCACCAGATCACCGTCAGCATCGCTCCCCACAACACGCCCATCACCGACAGGAGCGCGTAGCCCTGCCTGCGGTTGCCGACCAGCGTGCCGAACGTCCGGGTGAGACAGACGGGGATCACGAGCAGCAGCCAGATCTCGATCAGGTTGGTCCAGCTGTTGGGGTTCTCGAACGGGTGCGCCGAGTTCCCGTTGAAGATGCCGCCGCCGTTGGTGCCGAGCTCCTTGATCGACTCCTGCGACGCGGCCGGTGCCAGCGCGATCGTGCTCGACGACCCGTCCGGGTTCGTCACGACCATCCCGGACCGCAGGCTCTGCACCACCCCGAGCGCGATCAGCACGATCGCGAACACGAAGGCCATCGGCAGCAGGATCCGGACGACGCCTCGGGTCAGGTCGACCCAGAAGTTGCCCAGCCGGTCCGACGCCGAGCGGGTGAACCCGCGCACCAGCGCGATCGCCACCGCCAGGCCGACGGCCGCGGAGACGAAGTTCTGCACGGTCAGCCCGAGCAGCTGGGTGGTGTGCCCCATGACGACCTCGGGCACGTAGGACTGCCAGTTCGTGTTGGTCACGAAGCTGACCGCCGTGTTGAACGCGATCCCCGGCTCCACGGCGCCGCGGCCGAAGTCGAACGGCAGCAACGGTTGTGCGCGCTGGATCAGGTACAGCAGCACGATCGACACGAGCGAGAAGCCGAGTACGCCGGCCGCGTAGACCGGCCAGCGCTGCTCGGCGTCGGGATTGACCCGGGCGGTCCGGTAGATCACGCGCTCGACCGCGAGGTGGCGCTGGTCGGTGAACACCCGCGCCATGTAGTCACCCAGCGGCTTGTACACGGCGGCGAGGAGCACCAGCAGGATGCCGACCTGGAGCAGGCCGGCCACAGTGGGCGACATCAGAATTTCTCCGGGCGGATGAGGGCCACGAACAAGTAGATGATCAGCAGCAGCGCGAGCACGCCGCCGACGACGTTTGCCAGCACGCCTGCGCCGCTCACAGCTTCTCCAGTCCACGCAGTGTCACCGCGAGGATCAGGAAGCCGGCGATCAGCAGTACGGCGTAGGCCAGATCGGCCATCGGCCCAGGCCCCTTCCACTCCGGGTCGCCCCGATGGCGACCGGACGAACGCGAGTGTCGCCCCGGCAACCGGTCGCGGGGATCGGCCTGACGGGACCTTGACGCCGGGCGGGCGCGCGTTTACGGAATCAATACGGCCGAGGTGAGTCCCACCACGGCAGCCGGGCAAGTAGGGTTGCCGACGCGCGCCGAAACGGAGGTGTTCGCGTGACGGACGAGTCCCCGCCACTCGCGCCCGATGCGGCTCCGGACCGCTCGGGACGACCGATCTCCTGGATCGTCGACTGCGCGGCCTATGTCGAGGGCAAGCGGGTGCCGGACCAGGCCACTGGCTCCGATGAGTCCTATGTGGATGCCATCGCCGAGGTTCGCCGGCGCGGCGAGGGGTTCGTCTGGATTGGACTGTACGAACCGGACGCCGAGCAGATCCAGGGCGTCGCGGACACCTTCGGCATGCACGAGCTGGCCGTGGAGGACGCGGTGCACGCGCACCAGCGCCCGAAGCTGGACCGCTACAGCGACGACGAGCACGGCGAGACGCTCTTCATGGTGGTCAAGACGGTCCGCTACGTGGCGCACGAGTCGCCGACCACCGCGAACGAGATCGTGGAGAGCGGCGAGATCATGGCCTTCCTCGGCGCCGACTTCATCGTGACGGTGCGCCACGGCGATCACTCCGGGCTGGGTGTGCTGCGCCAGCAGCTCGAGGCGGAGCCGCACCGGATGCGGCTCGGGCCGTCGATCGTGCTGCACGCCATCGCCGACCGGGCGGTGGACAGCTACCTCGAGGTCAGCGAGGCGTTCGAACGCGACATCGACGAGGTCGAAGCGAGCGTGTTCGCCCCGCGGAGCCCGATCGGTGCCGAGCAGATGTACCTGATGAAGCGGGAGATCCTCGAGCTGCGCCGGGCGGTCATGCCGCTGGCCACCCCGCTGCGCCGCCTGACCGACGGCTACACCCGGCTCGTGCCCGACCAGGTCCGGTCCTACTTCCGCGACGTCGACGACCACCTCTCGACCGTGACCGAGCGCGTGACGGGCTTCGACGAGCTCCTCACCACCCTCGTCGACGCGACCATGGCCAAGGTCTCCCTGCAGCAGAGCAACGACATGCGCAAGATCACCGCCTGGGCGGCGATCATCGCGGTGCCGACCATGGTCGTCGGCGTGTACGGGATGAACTTCGACGTCATGCCCGAGCTGCACTGGAGGTACGGCTACCCCATCGTCATCGCCGTCATCATCGCCGTCTGCGTGATCCTGCACCGCATCTTCACCCGCAACCGCTGGCTCTGACCGGCCACGGCCCGGCGGGCGGGGCGGCGGCTGTCAGGCCTGCGGAGCGGGGGTCGGGCTCGGTTCCTGGGTCAGCGGTTCGGCGTCGGGGGTGGTCGCGTTCCGGCGCCGGCCGCGGAGCAGGTGGCGGGCGGTGCCCCAGATGCCACGGCGGAACACCAGCACCGTCACCACGAAGATGGCCCCGGTCACCACGCCGACCGCGTCGATGCCCGCGGTGGCCAGGTAGTCCTCGAGGACCACGATGATGCCCGCGCCGAGCACCGGGCCCCACAGCGTGCCCATGCCGCCGAGGATGTTCATCACCACGACCTTGCCCGAGGTCGTCCAGTACACCTCCTGCAGCGAGGCGAACCCGTGCCCCACCGCGTAGACCCCGCCCGCGATGCCGGCGAGGAACGCCGAGATCACGAACACCTGGACCTTGTACCGGTCCACGGGGTAGCCGAGGGCCCGCGCGCGGGCGGGGTTCTCCCGGATCGCCACCATGACCCGGCCGAACGGCGAGTGCACCACCCGCCACGCGGCGAGCAAACCGAGCAGGATCAACGGGATCGCCGCGTAGTAGAAGTAGAACGAGTCGGCCAGGTCGAGCCCGAACGCCTCCCGCGGGATGCCCTGCAGGCCGTTCTCCCCACCCGTGAGCGACCGCCACTGGTTCGCGACGAAGTAGATCAGCTGCGCGAACGCCAGCGTGACCATCGCGAAGTAGATGCCGGTCCGGCGCACCGACAGCATCGCGACCGGCACCGCGATCAGCCCCGCCACGACCGCGCCGGCCAGCACGGCCACGTGGAACGGCAGCCCGGTCCGGGTCGCGATGATGCCGGTGGCGTAGGCCGACGCGCCCCAGAACGCGGCGTGCCCGAACGACAGCAGGCCCGTGTGGCCGAGCAGCAGGTCCAGCGCCACCGCGAACAGCGCCCACGCCGTGATGTCCAGCGCCACCGGCGGGTAGATCCACCACGGCAGCCCGAACGCCACCACGAGGCCGACGGCGAGCAGTCCCAGCCGGACGGCGAGCGGCCGGTCGCGGGTGGCGGCGGCGAGCCTGGAGACGATCATGCGTGCACGCCCTCCTCGCGGCCGAACAACCCCGCCGGCCGCAGCAGCAGCACCAGCGCCATCAAGATGAACACCAGGCTCTGCGACAGCGCGGGCACGTAGAGGCTGCCCACCGCGGTCAGCATCCCGACGAGGTAGCCGGCGGCCACCGAGCCGAACACCGAGCCGAGCCCGCCGATCACCACCACCGCGAAGATCACGATGATCAGGTCCGCGCCCATGCCGGAGTTGACCGCGCGCATCGGCGCGGCCAGCACTCCCGCGAGCCCCGCGAGCGCGATGCCGAACCCGAACACCGGCGTGACCCAGCGCCGCACGTCGATGCCGAGCGACCGGGTCAGCTCCGGCCGCTCGGTCGCCGCGCGCACGATCATGCCCACCCGGGTCCGGGCCAGCACCAGCCACACCACGACCGACACCACGATCGAGAACGCGAACACGAAGACCTGGTACTTCGGGTAGTCGAACAGCCCGAGGTCGATCGAGCCGTCGAGCAGCGCCGGGCGCGGGTAGGGCTGCGAGGCGACGCCGTACTTCAGCCGCACGACGTCCTGCAGGATCAGCGCGATACCGAACGTGAGCAGGAAGTTGTACAGCGGGTCGAGCCGCACCAGCCGCGCCACGAACAGCCGCTCCAGGACCATCCCGAAGACGCCGAGCACGACCGGCACCACCAGCAGCGCGAGCCACCAGGACAACCCCACGGTGTCCAGCAGCACGAACGCACCGAACGCGCCGAGCATGTAGAACGCGCCGTGCGCGAAGTTGACCACGCCGAGCATGCCGAAGATCACCGAGAGGCCGAGCGCCAGCAGGGCATAGAAGCTGCCGCTCACCAGCCCGTTGAACAACTGCTGCATGAGTTCCATGGGTTAGCTCATCGAGCAGCCGCTGTCGGAGGCCTTGCGGAACGCCTCGTCCGCCGGGATCTTCTCGACCAGCTCGGTGAAGTCGAAGTCCTCCTTCACCTGGTCCTCCGCCTTCACCTTCACCAGGTACGAGTCGTGCACGACGCTGTGGTCCTCGGCGCGGACCTGTGCGTTGCGCGCGAAGAAGTCCTCGAACTCGTACCCGTCGAGCTCCTCGCGCACCTCGTCCGCGCCGTCGGTGCCGGCCCGCTGGATCGCCTCGAGGTACTGCGTCGCCGCCGAGTAGTTCGCCGCGTGGTCGAAGGTCGGCCGGGTGCCCGTCCGGTCCTTGAACCGGTCGGCCCACTCCCGGCTCTGGTCGTCCATGTTCCAGAACCACGCCGTGGTGAACAGCGTGCCGGCCAGCGGCCCGACCCCGATGGACTTGATGTCGGTGTCGAACATGAGGCCCACCGCGAGGTCGACGCCCTTGGCCCGCAGCCCGAACTCGTTGTACTGCTTGACGACGTTCACCAGGTCCCCACCGGCCTGCATGGTGCCGAGCACGTCCGGCTTCGGCTTCAGGTTGGGTGCCTTCGTCATGAACGTGGCGAAGTTGTCGTTGGGGAACGGCGTGGGATCGGCGGTGCCCACCGTGCCGCCGGCCGCCTTGATGGCGTCGGTGAAGCTGCGGTTCATGTCCTGCCCGAACGCGTAGTCCGGGTAGATGATGTACCACTGCTTGGCGCCCTGCTCGGTCACCGTCGTGCCGGTGCCGTGCGCGAGCATCCAGGTGTCGTAGGCGTAGTGGTAGGTGTAGGGGTTGCACTGCTCGCCGGTCAGCTCCGTGGTGGCCGCGCCGTTGTTGAAGTACAGCTTCTTGTTCTGCCCGGCCACCGTCGCGACGGCGAGCGCCGCCGAGGACGTCGGCACGTCGAAGATCGCGTCGACACCGTCGCGGTCGTACATCTCGCGGGCCGTCGTGTTGGCGATCTCCGGCTTGTTCTGGTGGTCGGCGGAGCTCACCTCGATGTTCTTCGAGACCGCGTCGTCGGCGTGCTTCTCCTTGAAGTCGTCGACCGCCATCTCCACCGCCTCGACGGCGTTCTTGCCGGCCAGCTCGGAGTAGACGCCGGACAGGTCGGTGATGACGCCGAGCTTGATCGCGTCGCCGCTGACCTTTCCGCCGCCGCTCTGCGGACCGCCGCCGCACCCGGCGACCACCGCTCCCATCGCGACGACCGCGGCCACTGCCATGAGCCTCGCTGCCATGCCTACTCCCTTGTTAGATGCCGAGGTACTCGAGCAGCTCGTGCTCGCGCTGCCGGACCTCCGCGTTGGCGAGCGACTCGACCACCCGGCCCTCGGCGATCAGGTAGTGCCGGTCGGCCACGGTCGCGGCGAAGTGGATGTTCTGCTCGATCAGCAGCACGGTCACGCCGTGTTCCTTGACGGCGCGGATGATCTCCCCGATCTGCTGGACCAGGATCGGCGAGAGCCCCTCGGTCGGCTCGTCCGCGAGCAGCAGCCGCGCGCCCATCCGCAGCACCCGCGCGACGGAGAGCATCTGCTGCTCGCCGCCGGAGAGGTGGGCCCCCGACTGGCGCCGCCGCTGCGCCAGCACCGGGAACGTCTCGTACACCTTGTCCAGCGACCACGCGTCCGGCCCGGTCGCCGGCGGCAGCGTCAGGTTCTCCTCGACGCTCAACGTGGCGTAGATGCCGCGGTCGTCGGGCACGTAGCCGAGGCCGAGCCGGCAGCGCTTGTGCGCCGGCAGCCCGGAGATGTCCACGCCGTCCAGCTCGACCCGGCCGGTCATCGACCGGTGCAGGCCCATCAGGCAGCGCAGCAGCGTGGTCTTGCCGGCCCCGTTGCGGCCGACGAGCGTGACCACCTCGCCGCCCGCCACGTCGAGCGAAACCCCTTGCAGCACCTGGGCTTCGCCGTAGCTCGCGACGACGTCTCGGACGCTAAGCAACGGACTCACCCAGGTACGCGGTGATCACGCGGGGGTCGCCGCGCACCTCGTCGTAGCTGCCCTCCGCGAGGATCTTGCCGAACTGCAGGACCGTGACCCGGTCGGTCAGGTCCCCGACGACCTTCATGTTGTGCTCCACCAACACGATCGTGCGGTCCGCGCGCACCCGCCGGATCAGCTCGACGGTCCGCGAGACGTCCTCCACGCCCATGCCCGCCGTCGGCTCGTCGAGCAGCAGCAGCCGGGGCGACAGCGCGAGGGCGAGCGCCAGCTCGAGCGCCCGCTTCTGCCCGTACCCGAGGCTGCCGGCCGCCTGCTGCGCCTTCCCGGCGAGCCCGACCTGCTCCAGCAGCTCGCCGGTCTCCGCGCGGTAGCGGCGAAGTTGCTTGTCGGAACGCCAGAAACGCGCGCCCAGGCCGTCGCGGCCCTGCAGGGCGAGCTCGACGTGCTCGGCGAGGGTCAGCTCCTCGAACAGGCTGGTGATCTGGAACGAGCGGGCGACACCGCGCTGCGCGATCCGTTCCGGGCGCAGGCCGGTCACGTCGTGCCCGTCGATGGTGATCGTTCCCCGCGTGGGCTTGAGAAAACCGGTGAGCAGGTTGAACAGGGTGGTCTTGCCGGCCCCGTTCGGCCCGACGAGCGCGTGCACGGTACCGGCCGTGACGGTCAGGTCGACGTCGCTCACCGCGCGGAAACCGCGGAACTCCTTGGTGAGCCCGCGCGTCCGCAGCACCGCCCGCGGTGTGGCATCCGTCACAGCGACGACCTTAGGGACGGGCCCTGGATCGCGATATGGCCTGCGCGGCCACAAGTTCGGCCCTCGATGTGGGCGGTCCACACATGGCCGGGCCGGTGGGTGACCATCCATCCGGCCCAGGAATGTCGCCCGCACACACCCTTGGCGTTCCCGGCCCGCCGCGGCGACGTTTCCGGTGCGGCCGGCGACTCATCCATTGAGTGCCCACGACCGAAGGGAACCAATGCCATGGTTGCTCTCCTGCGCCCGGCCGGCGGACGCGTCGGTGGCGGCCTGGACGCCGTCGCGGTGAACGAACGGTTCGTGCCCAACTACACGCCGGCCGGGGACTTCGTCGTCCGCGTGGTCGACACCGGCTTCTTCCACCACGAGGGCGCCCCGCATCCGTGGCTCGCCGAGCACCTCGACGGTCACGACCGCGACGACGTCGAGCCGATTCCGTCCTCCGGCTCGACGATGCTGGCCCGGCACGACGGGCACGGCACGTTCGTCAGCGGGCTCATCCTCCGGGAGGCGCCGGCTGCGCGGGTGCGCATGACCCGGACCCCCACCTGGGCCGACGCCGACGTGGCCGCGGCCATCGCCAAGGCGATCGGGCGCGGCGGGCGCCAGCTGCTGAACCTGTCGTTCTCGGGTGCGACGAGCGCGCAGCGGCGGCGCTTCCCGACCGGCATCCAGACCGCCCTGCGGGCGCTGACCGAGGAGTCGGTGGTCGTGGTCGCGGCCGGCAACGACGGATCGTCGGACCTGCACTATCCCGGCGGGCTCCCGGACCTGCGCGCCCGGGTCATCACGGTCGGCGCCGTGGACCAGACGATGCGCGCGCCGTTCGGCGGGCCCCCGGAGCTCGCGGGCTTCAGCAACCATGGCGCCTGGGTGACCTGCTACGCCGACGGTGTCCAGCTGCTGGGTCCGCACTGCATCCACACCGAGACCGCGGCAGCCGTCCCGCGCGTGGCGCAGGACTTCCGCGGCTGGGCACGGCAGAGCGGCACGTCGGGCGCGACGGCCGTGGTCTGCGGCCGGATCGCGCGCGCCGCCATGGACAAGGACCTCTCCCTGCGCGAGGCCGCCGAGCTCGTCGTCGACGGGGCGGACCTGATCCCGGTGCCGACGGAGAACGCCGAGGACGACGAGCGCTACTGGCGGCCGTACGTCCGTGGGGTGGGGAGCACCTGGGGCGAGATCACCCTGACCGCGCCCAGCCTCGAACCGTGACCACGGCGCGGCTGCGGGGAAGCCGGGTCAGGCCGGTGGTGCGAGGACGACCGCGGAGTTGTGGCCGCCCATGCCGAGCGACGACTTGAGCGTGATGCCGCCCGTGATCGGCGTGGGGCCGTCGAGCAGTTGCGGGTGTCCGGGAGCAACCGTCGGTGGCGCGGGCAGCAGGCCCCGGTCATAGCCCAGTGCGGTCACGGCCACCTCGACCGCGGAGGCCGCGCCCTGGCAGTGCCCGGTCAGCGGCTTGACCGAGTAGATGCCGGTGTCCGCCGGGAACAGCCGCTCCAGGACGGCAGCCTCGGCGCTGTCGCACTGGGTCGTGCCCGGTCCGTGCGCGTTGACGTGGCGCACGGCCGACGCCGGCACGCCGGTGTTGGCCAGGGCGTCCCGCACGCAGTTGATGACCTGGGTGAGGCCGGGGTCGATGGACGTCACGTGGTGCGCGTCGTGTGACATGGCGCCGCCCAGCGCGTGGGCGTACGGCCTGGTGGCACGCGCGGACAGCACGAACGACACCGACGCCTCGCCCATGATGAAACCCCGGCTGCCCTGCTGGAACGGCCGGCACGCCTGCAGCGGCTCCGCGTCGATGACGGCCACGCCGAGGCGGACGAAATGCTGAATGTTCTCCGGGGTCAGCGACAGGTCCGTGGCCACGAAAACCACGTCGTCGACGATGCCCGCGTCCAACCACGACTTGGCTGTGATCAGGCCCGCATTCCCCGATGCGCACATTGCCGATACGGTCATCGCCGGGCCGTGAAAGCCGTATTCCTGCATGAGGGTCGACATGGGCGTCGACGGCATCAGCGCCAGATATTCGTGCACGGGCACGTGGCCGTCCCTGGACAGGTAGAAATCCCGCCACAGATCCACCTCGCCCAGCACGACCGCGTGCAGCAGCCCCACCCGCCGGCCGGGACGCCAGCCCCGGGCGCCGGCGTCCTCGATCGCCTCCCGGGCGGCCGCACGCATGGCTCTGGCGAATCTGCTGGGGCCGTCCTCCGGGTCGCCGCCGTCGGGAACCCTGGCCGCCCATACCGTCTCGTCAGGCGAATCGCCGAGCCCCGACGCCGCCCGGGCGGCCGGCTTGCCGGACACGAGCCCGTCCCACAACGGTTCGCGCCCCCACCCGTACCCGCTCACGACCCCGACGCCGCAGATACCCATCCGTTGCGTGGCCATCCACTGTCACCTCAACTCGAAGGCCGATGGCGCGGACGACGACCTTTATCCACGCCGACCTGGTCATCCTATCCGGCACGGCCGGACAACCGTGTATCAAGCCGAAACGGCCGCACGTCTAAGGTGTGCATTCAATGACAGCACGGCAAACTCCACATTGGTCATTCCACGATGGATCGGACGGAGCCTGCGAGGGGAAGTCGTGAGTGGGCTGATGGGTGACGCGAAAATCGACCAGGAGCTGGTGACGGAACTGGCCTTGTCGGCCGGATCCGCGCTCGTGTGGTGGTTCGACCTCGCCACCGGTGTGATCACCTGGATGCCCGGGCTGCCCGACATGGTGGGGATGGCCGGTCAGGACGACGAGCGCGTACGCGCCCGGCTGTCCGAGCTGGTCGCCCCGTTGACGCTCGCCGCGACGACCGCCCCCGTGTGGCAGGAGTTCGAGCTGGAGCAACGGTGCGCGGATCCCGGCGGGACCGTGCGCCGGATCCAGTTCCGCGCCCGCATCTCCGGGGAGGTCGGCCACCGGGTGCTGGTCGGCATCGCGACCGACGTGAGCGTCCGGCACGACCAGCGGCAGGAACTCAGCGACCTGACCGACCGGTACCGGCTGCTGGTCGACCTGTCCCCCGACGCGATCGTGGTGCACGAGGGCGGCCGCGTGGTGTACGCGAACCCGGCGGTGGTCCGGTTCGTGGGAGCGGGCTCGGCCGCCGACATCGTGGGGCGGCCCATCACCGACTTCGTCTATCCCGGCTCCGTGCCCGAGGTGCTGCGCCGCATCTCCGAGCTGATCGAGCCGGGCGCGGCGAGCAAGCCGGCCGAGGCCGTGCTCCTGCGGCTGGACGGCGGCCGGGTCGACGTCGAGTCGGTCTCGGTCCGCACCACGTGGGAGGGGCGGCCGGCCTTCCAGGTGATCATGCGCGACGTGACGGCCCAGAAGGCCGCGGCGACGGCACTGCGCTACCAGGCGGCGCTGGCCACCCACGTCAGCGACGCGCTCGTCGCGACCACCACCGAGGGCGTGGTGACCAGCTGGAACCCGAGCGCGGAGACCGTCTACGGGCGCCCCGCGGCCGACGCGATCGGACGGCCGATCCACCTCCTCGTCGGCGCGCCCCTCGATCCGGCCGCCGTGCTCGAGGCGGGCGGCGTGGTCCAGGCCGAGCACCGCCGGGCCGACGGCGGCTGGCTCGCCGTGCGCGTCTCCGTGGCCCGGATGGACGACGGCTACGTGCTGATCTGCGCCGACGAGACCGCCCGCCGGCGCGCGGAGCAGCACTTCACCACGGTGGTCGCGGCCATCGAGGAGGGCGTCATCGTGATCGGGGAGGCCGGGGAGGTCGAGTCGGTCAACCCGGCGGCGGAGCGCATCCTGGGCATCCGCGCGGACGAGGCGGTCGGCGCGCCGTCCAGCACGGCCGAGCTCTACGACGAGGCCGGCACCCGCCTCCCGCGGTCGGGCTACCCCACTGTCCACACCAGACAGACGGGTGAGCCGCGCAACGGGCAGATCGTCTGCTCGGTCCGGCCGGACGGCAGCCGCGTCTGGCTGTCGCTGAGCTGCCGGGCGCTCAACCCCGAGGGAGACCGCCCGTTCGCCGTGGTCGTCTCGATGACCGACATCACCGAACGGCGGATGATCGAGGGACGGCGCGAGTACGAGGCCACCCACGACGCGCTGACCGGACTGTGCAACCGGAACGTGGCCATCGACCGGCTCAGCCCGGACACCCGTGCCCAGCGGTCGGCGTCGACCGCGGTCCTGTTCATCGACCTGGACAAGTTCAAGGTCATCAACGACCTGCTCGGCCACGGCGTCGGCGACAAGGTGCTCCAGATCGTCGGCGAGCGGCTGCGCGGGAGCACCCGCCGCGGCGACACGGTCGGCCGGCTCGGCGGCGACGAGTTCGCCGTCATCGCCCACGACGTCAACGGCCCGGACGAGGCGCGCGGCCTGGCCGAGCACATCCGCGGCGAGCTGAACCGCCCGGTCGCGATCGAGGGGCGCCACCTGCACGTCGACGCGAGCGTCGGCATCGTGATCGCCGGCCCGGACGACACCAGGGAGGGCGAGGACCTACTCCGGGACGCGGACCTGGCGATGTACCAGGCGAAGACGCACGGCCGCGGGCGGCACGCGTTCTTCGACGTCGACCTGCGCGAGCGCACCCGGCGGCGGCTGCAGCTGGAACAGGACCTGCGCGAGGCACCGGAGGGCGGGCAGCTGTGGCTGGCCTACCAGCCGATCGTCGACGTGCACCTGGGCCGGACGACGATGGTCGAGGGCCTGCTGCGCTGGACGCACCCGGGCTACGGGCTCATCCCACCCGGCGAGTTCATCCCGCTCGCCGAGGACAGCGACCTGATCAACATCATCGGCGCGCACATGCTGCGCTCCGCGACCAGCGAGATCGTCGGCCTGCGCGCCCGCCATCCCGGCCTGAAGCTCACGGTCAACCTGTCCGCGCGCGAGCTCGACGACCCGAACCTCGTGGCCGCCGTGCGCGACGCGGTGCGGGCGGCCGACCTGCCGCCGGGCGACCTGTGCCTGGAGATCACCGAGAGCGCGCTCATGCGCGATCCCGTCGCGGCCGCCCGTACCCTCACCGCGCTGCGTGAGCTCGGCGTCCGCCTCGCGATCGACGACTTCGGGACCGGTTACTCGTCCCTGGCCCAGCTGCTGACCCTCCCCCTCGACACGCTCAAGATCGACCGGACGTTCACCGCGGGCCTCGGCCGGTCCAAGGACGCGGAGGCCATCGTCACCAGCATCATCGCGATGGCCCACGCGGTCGACCTGACCGTGATCGCCGAGGGCGTCGAGCATGAGGACCAACTCGACATCCTGCGCCGGCTCGACTGCGACCAGGCGCAGGGATTCCTCCTGGGCCGCCCCGTCGCCGCACCCGAGCTCCACACCATCGGCGGCTGACGGGTCAGATCCCGGTGCCCTCCTGTCTCGTGGCGGTGGGCACGATCAGGGCGGCGTCGAACGCGTCGGCCACGGGCACGTTCATGGTGGCGCTCTGGGACCGGATGCCGGTCAGCTCGCGCACCCGGTCGCCGTGCCGCAGGTCGACCAGGCCCAGGTCGATCCCGGCGTCGAGCGCGGCGGCCTCGATGCTGCCGGGCTCGGGCGCGCCGAGCGCGGCCTCGCCGATGGTGAACCCGAACTCGGCGTCCTCATCGGGATACATCTCGACGGTGTGGTCGGCGGTGCTGGTGAGCGCCACCGCGACGTAGTCCTCGCCCAGCATGCGATGCAGGTGCTGGCCCATCGGCAGGCTGGTGAGCACGCCGTCGTAGGACACCGGGTGCTTCTGGATGTGGTTGTTGTGGGCGGCCAGCACGATGCGGGCGCCCGGCCCGGCGTGCGCCAGGTGCCACCGCACCGACTCGGCCAGATACCGGTCCCGGACCGAGAGATCGGCGGGCAGCACCGAACCGTCGAACAGCGCGGCCATCGCCCGGAACATGTAGTCGGTGCGGACCGCGGCCTCCAGCCCCCACGAGGCGATGTCGTAGCGGTCCTGGTCGCTGCGGGAGACGTACAGCGGTTCCAGCGCCTGAAAACGCAGCCGCAGCCGCGTCAGCGCCGAGGTCAGGGCGTCCTGCCGGGCGGGGCCGAGCTTCGCCCACGCGGGAGCGGCCGAAGCCCCGGACGAGCCGGCGAACCCCTCGGCCATCCCCACCGCGGACTCCGCCAGCGGCAGGAGGTCCGGGTCGACGGCCCGCAGGTAGTCCGCCACCGGCAGCAGCGCCGGCAGCAGCGAGCCACCGGCTTCGGGTATGTCGATGCCGGCGAACCGCACGGGATGGCCCGACCCGGCGTTGTGCCGGCGGATGAACCGCAGCAGCTCGCCGCTGCCCCAGGTGTCGGCGGTAGGGCTGATCCGGGCGAGGTCCGCGTCGTCGCCGCTGCCCTGGACCCACGGGTCCACCGCGACGCCTTCGCTGAAGCCGAACTCGAAGGCGAAGACCGTGAACCCGCATCGCTGCGCCAGGAAGCGCAGGATGCGCTGGCGGGCGAGGGTGAACTCGCGGACGAAGTGGGCGTTCTCGCCGACCGCCACCACCCGGGCGTCGCCGATGATGCCGCGCAACGGCTCCAGGTCGTCCAGCGGAGCGTCCGGCTCCAGCGTGGTCAGCGCGTGGTGGGCAACGGAGGGCATGGCAGGTGGCTCGTTTCCTGTCGCGTCGGGTGCACAGCAGTCCGTGATCGCGACTGTAGATCGCCACTCAGGTGGTGGTGACGAGGCCTCCGTCGATGGTGATGTCGGTGCCGGTGAGGTTGCCGGCCCGGTCGCCGGCGAGGAGCAGCACGAGTTCGGCGATCTCCTCGGGCTGGGTGAACCGGCCGGTGACCGACTCCGCCGCGGCCGATCGGGCCACGCTCTGCGGGTCGGCCGACTGCGCCCGGCCCACGGTCGCCGCGACGCCGTGGTCGCCGAGCCAGAGGCCGGTGGCGACGGGGCCCGGGCTGATGGTGTTGACCCGGATCCCCTTCGGTCCGACCTCTTTGGACAGCGACTTGCTGAAGTTGGCGAGCGCGGCCTTCGCCGCGCTGTAGTCGATGACCAGCGGGTCGGGCAGGAACGCGTTGACCGAGCTGATCGTGACGATGTTGCCGCGCCCGGCGGCGAGCATAGCGGGCAGTGCCGCGCGGGTGGTGCGGACCGCCGCCATGAGGTTGAGCGTGATCGAGTGCAGCCACTGGTCGTCGGTGACGTCGAGGAAGCCGGTGACCCGCGGGGTCACCGCGCCGACGTTGTTGACGAGGATGTCGAGGCGGCCGAGCTCCAGCGCCGCGACCACGAGCTCGGCGGGCCCGGCCGGGGTGGACAGGTCGACGGGCACGGTTCGCACGTCGAGGCCGGCGAGCTCCTTGCTCGTGGTGCGCGCCCCGGCGACCACCCGCACCCCCTCCTCGGCCAGCGCGCGGACGACCGCCAGCCCGATACCCCTGCTGGCACCGGTGACGACGGCGACCTTGCCGTCGAGTCCGAGGTCCACGACTACCTCGGCAGGTGTGCGGTGAGCCAGGCGAGCACGGCGTCGGCGACCTCGCGCCAGCCGTTGTCGACGGTCAGGGAATGGCCACGACCCTCGAACTGGCGCAGCTCGGTGACCGCGGTCGAGTCGCGGTACTGCTTGAGGGTCGAGCGGGTGACCACGTCGGGCACGGTGTGGTCGGCGGTGCCGGAGACGAGCAGCAGCGGCCCGCGGGTCTCGTTGGCGGTGTCGACCTTGGCCTGGGAGTGCATGACGAAGTTGGCCGCGGCGGCCTGGAACAGCGGCCGGGCGGGCGAGGGGATGGTCCACTTCTCGTAGAGCTCGTCGGACTCCTGCTCGGTGAGGGCGTTGCCGAACCCGAAGCGGAACTCCTTGCGGGTCAGGGAGACGGCCTTGTGCAGGTTCGCCGGGTTGCCCAGCGCGGGCAGGCCGGCCCGCAGCTGCGCGAGCGGCAGCGGCAGCACGCCCTTGATCTGCGCCGGGTCGATGGCGACGCCGGCCGCACCGGCGCCCTGACCGAGCAGCTTCTCGGTGACCAGCCCACCGAACGAGTGACCGATGATCACGGGCGGTGCGCCGAGCCCGGCGATGATCTTGGCGTAGTGGTCGGTGACGTCGTCGATGCCGAGGTCGGCGACCAGGTCCGGCTGCGCCCGCGCCTCCTCGACGGTGGCCGGCTCGTTCGGCCAGCCGGGCGCGACCGGCTCGTACCCGGCGTTGCGGAACAGGTCCAGCCAGGGGCCCCAGCTGCTGGCGTGCAACCACAGGCCGTGGACGAACACGACTGGTCTCATGGTGTGTCCTTTCGCTACTTACCGGGCCTGGCGACTACACCACCTCCCGGCCAGCAGGCGACTCACCTCACGAGGGTGAGAGCCGTGGGCTCAGCACGCGCGTCCCAGATGCGCCGCGCAACAGGGTGATACCTGCGCGCCCGATCGGCTATGGTCCCGCGCATGCGCGGTGCGGCCCGGCGTGTCTTCCTCCACGTCGGCACGCCCAAGAGCGGCACCACGTACTTACAGGAACTGATGTGGCGCAACAGGTTCTCCCTGCGCGCCGCCGGCGTCCGGTACCCCGGCGACCGGCCGGACGCGCAGTTCCTGGCGGTGCTGGACCTTCTCGACCGGCCGTTCCACGGCCAGGCCGACCCGGCGCGGACCGGTGCGTGGGACCGCGTCGCCGCGGAGGTCCGTGCCTGGCGGGGAACGTCCGTGATCTCACACGAGCTGCTGGCGCCCGCCGCACCGGACGCCGCACGCCGGGCCCGGCGGTCGTTCGGCGACGCCGAGTTACACATCGTGTGCACCGCCCGCGACCTCGCCCGGCAGGTACCCGCGGTGTGGCAGGAGGACATCAAGAACCGCGGTGCCCTGACGTTCACCGAGTTCTCCCGCTCGTTACGCGGCGTCGACGACTCGGTCGACCCGTACTTCGCCAGGACGTTCTGGGGCTACCAGGACTTACCCACCGTGCTGCGCACCTGGGCGGAGAACGTGCCGCCCCACCGGGTGCACATCGTCCCCCTCCCCTACGGCGCCCCGCCCGACACGCTCTGGCGCCGGTTCGCCGAGGTGCTCGGCGTCTCGCCGGCCGCCTGCCCGGCGCAGGCCACCACGCACAACCGGTCGGTCGGCGTCGCGGACATCAACCTGCTGCGGCGGCTCAACACGACCGGTCTGGTGGACGACCTCGGATGGCGGAGCTACGAACGGCTGGTGAAGGAGTTCCTCGCCCGCGACGTCCTCGCCACGCGCCCCGAGGCGGCGCCGCTGCGGCTGCCGCCCGAGGACCGGCACTGGGTCGAGCGGCGGAGCCGGCAGCTCGTCGAGTCGTTGCGGGACGCGGGTTATCACGTCGCCGGTGACCTGACCGAGCTGCTGGCCGTGCGGGCCGCCGGACCCGACGCGCCGCACCCCGACCGGCCCGGCGACACCGAGCTGCTGGCCGCCACGCTCCACGCGCTCGCGGCGACCCTGCGCCTGTTCGACCGGGAACGCGCCCGGTTCGCCGCCGCGGCGCCACCGGCTCGCACGTTCCGCGGCGTGGTCCTCGATCGCTTCGGGCACCACCCGGTCATGCGGTGGCTGCTCGGCCGGTACCGGCGGGCCCGGTCCGTTGTGCGGGGGATCCGTACGCCAGGCTGACCCGCCCCGGTCCACCGTTTGGCGGATTCGTGCCTACTCATATCAGGGTTAGGGTGGCGGCGAGCGTTTCCGTGGCGTGCCCCAGACCCGGCAGTCCAGGCAGACAGTCGTGAGCCGGGGTGGGAGGGGCTGGCCCGGCCGGCGGCCGGGTTCAGATCCACCACGCCAACCCGAGGATGTGGGAGACCACTTCCGTTGCCGCCGGCCGGTGCCCGCTTACCGCCTTGTTCGCCTCACTCGTCGGCGTCGGCGGGCACCATCAGCTTCCCGGCCACTACCGCGCGGGCCACCTCGCTCAGCCGCAGCCCGTTGACGCGGGCGTAGCGACGCAGCACGGTGAACGCCTCGTCGACCGTGGTGCCGGTCCGCTCGGCGAGTACGCCCTTCGCCTGCTCCACGGCGACCCGGCTGTCCAGCGCGCCCTGCAGCTGGTCGGCGATGACCTCCAGCTCGCGACCGTGCTGGGCGGCCACCCCCAGCGAGGCCACGTTGGCCAGCGCCCGGCCGATCTCGGCACTGTCCACCGGCAGCGCACCGGGGACCGTCGAGAACAGGGTCAGCGCGCCGACCTGCACCGCTCGCCGCCGGCAGGGCAGCGAGTGCGCCCCGGCCACCCCGCAGTCACGCGCGACGTGCGACCAGCGCGGCCAGCGCCGGGCCGCCGTCTCGAGGTTCTTGCACTCGACCGGGTTGCCCGTGCGGAACGCCTCCAGGCTGGGGCCCTCGTCGTAGGCGAGCTCGAAGCGGGTGAGCAGCTCGGCCGACTCGCCGGACGCGGCGGCCACGTCCAGGACCCCGTTCTTGGTCACCAGGACCACCCCCGCGCCGTTGACCCCGGTCAGCTCCATGCACCAGCCGACGAGCCTGGCCAGGGAGCTCGGGATGTCGACCTCGTCGACCAGCTGGTCGGTCAGCTCCGCGAACATCTGCCGGACCTGCGGATCACGCCCACTCATGACGCCTTCCCAACCATCAGTCGAACCTCAGCTCTCGGCGCAGTACCCGCCGGGCGACCGTGCCAACCGTCTCGCTCCCGACGAACGCCCGGGCGCGCAGCACGGCCAGCGCGTCCGCCACCTCGCAGCCCAGCTGCTCGACGATCATTCCCGCGGCCTGGTGCACGACCGGCCGATGGTCGCCGTCCGCCAGCAGGGAGGTGCCGTCCGGGTCGGGCGTGCCGAGCAGTTCGGTGTGGACCAGCGCGTCGGCGACCGTGCACAGGGTCTCGGCGCGCGCGTCCAGGCCGTGGCCCGGCGGGTCGAACACGGTCAGGACGCCGAGGCAGGTGTCCCGCACGTACATCGGCACCGCCTCCACCGAACGCACCCCGAGCCGGGCCACAGCTGGCGAGTAGTGCACCCACCGGTCGCGCATCGCCACCTCGCTGGCGACGACGACCTCCCGGTTCGTCGCGGCGTCGTGTGCTGGCCCCTCACCGACGACGAACTCGAGCTCCTGCGCCATCGTCGCCACTGGATCCGACGCGACCACCGCCTTCTCGGTCCGGTCGGGGCCCAGCAGGGTCAGGCCGGCCGCGCGCGCGTCGAGCGTCTCGGCCACCACGAGCATGAACCGCGGCGCCCGGGTGACCCGCGCATCGGCGGCGTCCGCCCATCCCGCGAGCCGCTCCGCGTGCGTGCTGTGCAACCTCGCCGTGGTCAGGTGGCGCTGCTCGATGCCGCGATGGAGCTCGGCCATGTCCGCGTGCAGGGGTCGCAGCGCCAGGGCGCCGTCCACCGCGAGACGCTCGTGCCGGTCCGCCACTCCGGCGGCTCGAGCGGCCCTCGTTCGTTCGGCCTCGGCTCGTCGCCGGGCTCTGCCGATGGCGACATTGGCACCGCGCGTCGAGACCATCCACCGAGAGTACGCCCGATCAGTCGCTATTCACCGCTTCCATCAGCAGGACCACGCCGCCGCTTCCGCCGTCCAGCGGCGAGCACGACAGCGAGCACGTGATGCTACGGCCCCGGCGGTTCACCGCGACCAGCTCGACCGGGCCGACCCGCTCCCCCTGGCGCAGGCAGCGCTCCACCGCGTCGGCGGCCTGCGCCGTGGGCAACCCGAAGTCGAGCAGGAAGAAGCCCTGCTGCGCCACCTCCTCGGCGCGCAGCCCCCACAGCTCCTCCGCGCCCCGGTTCCAGCTCCGCACCCGCAGCTGCGCGTCCAGCACGACCACGCCGGCCGCGATGCTGGACAGCACCCCCTCCAGGAAGGTGCGCGCCTCGTCCAGCTCGGTGCTGCGGATGCGCATCTCCTCGTTCATCGTCTCGAGCTCTTCGTTGCCGGACTGGAGCTCCTCGTTGGTGGTCTCCAGCTCCTCGTTCGTCGACTGGAGCTCCTCGTTCGTCGTCTCCAGCTCCTCGATGCTGGACTGGAGCTCCTCGTTGGTGGTCTCCAGCTCCTCGTTCGTCGACTGGAGCTCCTCGTTCGTCGTCTCCAGCTCCTCCCGGCTGCGCTTCACCTCGAGCTGCAGGCGGGTCAGCGCGGTGTTGTCGGTAAAGGCGAGCCCGGCGCCGAGCAGCTCGCCGTCCGCTGCCGTCAGGGGGTGCACGGCGATGTCGAGGTACTGCACCTCGTCGCCGGCCAGCCGCCGCTCGACGGCGTTGACCCGGACCGGCCGGCGCGAGGACTGGGCCTGCTCGATGAGCGAGCGCAGCTCGAGGGGCCGGTAGGAGATCTCGAGGTCGCGGAACGGGCGGCCGAGATCGGGCCGACCGAGCCCGAGCCGCGCCCTGGCCTGGTCGTTGAGCTGGACCACGATCCCGTCCATGTCGACGGCGATCATCGCCACCGGGGCGGAGTCCAGCACCATGTCCCGCAGCTGGCGCACCCGGTCCACGTCCTGGGGTTCCTGAACCCGGTGCGGCGCACGGGCCGGCGTCACCACCCGGCCGACGTTCGCCCCGCCCGAGCGGCGCCGGAACATCCGGTGCCGCATGCTCAGCACGTCGAACCGGTTGCCGTCGGCCAGCAGCATCTCGGCCTTGCCCAGGAACAGGGCGCCCTTGTCGTTGAGGGCGAAGGTGAACCGCTCGACGATCTTCGACTGGGCCTCGACGTTGAAGTACATCAACGTGTTGCGGCAGACCAGCAGGTGCAGCCGGGAGATCGGCGCGTCCCGGGTGATGTCGTGCCGGCCGAAGATGACCCGGCGGCGCAGGTCCGAGCGGATGGCGAACCGGTCGCCCTGTGCCTCGAAGTACTTGGCCCGCAACGGCTCCCCGACCGCCTCGAGCGACTTGGCCGGATAGGTCCCAGTCCGCGCCTCGCGCAGCGCCTCGTCGTCGACGTCCGTGCTGTAGATCTTCACCCGGCGCACGCACTGCTCGACGCCGATCGCCTCCGCGAACACGATCGCCAGCGTGTACGCCTCCTCGCCGCTGGAGCAGCCCGCGCTCCACACCCGGATCTCCTCGTCCGGCCCGATGCGCGCGAGCAGCGCGGGCACGACCTCGCGCTGCAGGTACGCCCAGCTCTCGGCGTCCCGGAAGAAGCTGGTGACGTTGATGAGGATCGTGTTGAACAGCGCGTGGAACTCCTCCGCGCTGGTCTCCAGCAGGTCCCGGTAGTCGAGGTAGCCGTCGATGCCGACGTCGGCCATCCGCTTGCGGATCCGCCTGGTCAGCGAGGAGCGCTTGTAGCCGGTGAAGTCGAAGCCGCGCGAGTCGCGGACGAAGTAGAGCAGCTCCTCCAGGTCCGCGTCGTTCTCGGCGGGCTCGCCCCGGTCGCCGCGTTGCGCGATCACGTCTTCCTCGCTTCCACCAGTGCGCTGAGCGTGGCCGCGACCTCGTTCAGTGGGACGATCACGTCGACCGCGCCGGTGCCGACCGCGGCCGCCGGCATGCCGGCGAACTCCGCGGTATCCGGGTCCTCGGCCACGATCGTGCCGCCCGCGGCCTTCACGGCCTGCACACCGGACGCGCCGTCCTGGCCGGTGCCGGTCAGCACGCAGGCGATCGCCCGCGATCCGTAGGCGCCCGCGACCGACTCGAAGAGCCGGTCGGCGGAGGGCCGGACGAAGTGGGTTCGCTCGCTGTCCGCGAGCTCCAGCACGCCGCCGGCGGCGACCAGCAGGTGATGGTTCGGCGGGGCGACGTAGACCGTGCCGCTGGACATCCGCACGCCCGCCCCGGCGAGCGTGACCCGCAGTGCCGCCCGGCGGTCGAGGATATCGGCGAGGATGGTCTCGTGGCGGGGGTCCAAGTGCTGGACGACCACGACCGGGACGGGGAACGCCGCGGGCAGCGCGCCGAGCACGGCGGTCAGCGCCTGCACCCCGCCGGCCGACGACGCGATGGCCACGACGCCGTACCGGTCCGCCGCCTCGACGGACTCGGGGTGCCGTCCTGGTGCACTCATGTGACCTTCGATCGCCGGCTCGGTACCCGCACGAGCCTAGCCGCCCGCACCAGGGCCGCGCCGCGCCCCGCCTGTGGCGCATGTGGACAGTCGGTCGGCAAGTGTCGACACCTCCGCTCGCAGCTCGTCGGGGGACTCGATCTCGAAGGTGCAGCCCAGCCAGGCGAGCACCGCCGCCGCCCAGTCCAGCCGGTTCGCCCGCAGCACGAGGCGGACACCCCCGCTCGTCTCCGTGACCGTCGCGACGCTCGCCGGCAGCTTCGTGCGCACCTCGGCGACCGTGGTGTGCAACAAGACCGACACCGTGTGCGGGTAGGCCACCTCGGCGAGCCCGGACAGCACGCGGGAGACCGGGTCGAACTCCGGTGGCACCTCGAACGTGCCGGGCACCGGCGCCGCCGCCGCGACGCGGTCGAGGCGGAAGGTGCGCACCTCGCCCCGAAGCGAGTCCAGCCCCGTCACGTACCAGCGACCCGAGTGGAACACCAGGCCGTACGGTTCGACCCGCCGCTCGCTGGAGCTGCCCCGCCAGCTGGTGTAGGTGATCGTGACCGGCTGACGGCGCCGGGCGGCGTCGGCGAGGACCAGCAACTGCGCCGTGCCCGGCGGGTTCGCCGACCACTCCGGCGCGGTGAAGTCCGCGGCGGACAGCAGCGAGTCCAGCCGGGCGCGCAGCCCCGCCGGCAGGACCCGGCGGATCTTCGCCGACGCGCTGTCGGCCGCCACGCCGGCCGCCGTGACGAGGCCCGAGCGGCGGCCCGCGACCAGACCCAGCACGACCGCCACCGCCTCGTCGTCGGTCAGCATGAGCGGCGGCAGCTTGTAGCCCGCGGTGAGCCGGTAGCCGCCGTACCTGCCACGCCGGGACTCGATCGGGATCCCCAGATCGGTGAGGTGGCCGGCATAGCGCCGCAGGGTGCGCTCGTCGACACCGAGGCGGCCGGCGAGCGTGGCGACGGTGTGCGTGCCGCCGCCCTGCAACAGCTCCAGGAGCGCCAGCACGCGAGCGGTGGGCCGGGTCATGTCCTCGACAATACCGGGCGGGTTCTGCCCGATATCTCGATTAGCGTCCTGGACATGACGACATACGTACTGGTTCCCGGTTTCTGGCTCGGCGGATGGGCCTGGCGCCCGGTGACGGAAGCACTGCGGGCGCGGGGCCACGAGGTCCACGCGCTGAGCCTCACCGGCCTGGGCGAACGCGCGCACCTCGCACGCCCGGACACGGACCTGGAGGTGCACGTCACCGACGTGCTGAACCTGCTGCGGTACGAGGACCTCACCGACGTCGTGCTGGTCGGCCACAGCTACGCCGGCGCGGTGGTGATCACCGCGGCCGCGGACCGGATGCCGGACCGGGTGGCCCGACTCGTGTTCGTCGACACCGGCCCGCTGCCCGACGGCGTCGCGCAGGCGGAGTTCGACGAGCCCGACGAGCAGGCGGCGACGGCCGAGCTGGTCGCGACACACGGCGACGGCTGGCGGCTGCCCCCGCCGCCGTGGGAGCAGCTCGCGGCCGGCGTCGACCTCGGCGAGGACGTCCTCGCGTCGCTCGTCGAGCGGTCGGTGCCCCAGCCGTGGGCGACCGCCACCACGCCGGTCTCGCTCACCGGCGCGTGGGAGAGCCTGCCCCGGCTCGGCGTCCTCTGCGGCTTCACCGAGGCGCAGGCGCGGGGCATGGCGGCCGCACCGATGTTCCGGCACATGGCCGGCCCGCAGTGGCGGTTCGCCGAGCTGCCGACCTGGCACTGGCCCATGTTCACCCGACCGGCCGAGCTCGCGGAGATCCTGCACGGCGCGGCCGAGTGAGGCCCGCCGCCTCTCCCGACTGTCCTTTGTGACTGGTCATGATGGACGGTGCCGGACCCGGTCCGGCACTGTCCGCCGGCCGGCGAGGCGGCATTTCGCGAGGTAGGAGTACCGTCGAACCGAACGGGTCCGGCGACGGCGACTGTTGCCGCGTCAGTGGGAGTGGTGGTTCGGATGAAGTCATCCGCAGAGTCGAGATGGGCGACGGACCTGGCGGCATTCCGCGGCGGGCTCGACCTTCCGGCCGATGGGCCACTGGGCGAGCAGTTCGCGCGGCTGACGCGGAACCTGCTCGACGCGACCTCGATCGGCGGCGTGCTCGAACAGGTGGTGCGCGCCGCGCACCGCGTCATCCCGGGCGCGGACCTCGTCTCGATCACCCTGCGCGCCGCGGACGGCACGTTCCACACGCCGACCGAGACCGACTCCCTCGCGACCGAACTCGACCTGCTGCAGTACGAAACCGGCGAAGGGCCCTGCCTGACCGCCGCGGAGCCGTCCGGCCCGGCCGAGGTCCGCAGCGACGACCTGGCCGCCGAGCGGGCCTGGCCCCGTTTCGGGCCGGCCGCCGCGGCGCACGGGGTTCGCGCGATGCTCGCGGTCGCGCTGCTGCCCGACGCCTCCCCGCCCAGGTACTCCGGCGCGCTCAACATCTACTGCCTGGAGTCGGGAGCGCTCGGCACCGATGCCCACCTGCCCGCGCTGCTGCTGGCCACCCATGCCTCGCTCGCCCTGGCCGGCACGACCGCGGTGACCCGCGCCGAGCTCACCGCGGCGCAGCTGGCCAAGGCCATCGACAGCCGCGACGTCATCGGCCAGGCCAAGGGCATCCTGATGGCTCGGCGCGGCATCAGCGCCGACGAGGCGTTCGACCACCTGCGCCGGGTGTCCCAGCAGCTCAACATCAAGATCGCCGACATCGCCCGCATCGTGGCCACCCGGCACGACGAGCTGGACCTGACCACCACGCACGCCCCGCCCGGCGCCGACTGAGCCGCGACTGAGCGCCGACTGAGCGGCGGCACGCCACCGACAACCATGATCGGTCCGCATCCAGTAACTTGGTCTGGACCGCACGTTGGAGGTGGCCGATGTCCGTCCGCGAGGTCCTGATCGCCGACGCGTTACCGCGTGGCACCGAAGAGTCCACATCGGACCCCGGAGCGGGCGGTGCGGCGCGGGCGCGGTCATGAGCTTCGGCGACTACCTCGCCCGCCGCTGGGCGGACATCACGTTGCTGGCGATCGGCCACCTGCAGGTGGTGCTGATCGCGGTCGGCATCGCGGCGGTGGTGGCCATTCCGCTCGGCGCGCTGGTGGCCGGCCGTCCGGCGGCCGGCCGGCCGGTGCTCGCGATCACCGGGACCATGTTGACGATCCCCTCGTTCGCGTTGTTCGGGCTGCTGATCCCGCTGTTCGGCCTCGGCGCCGCACCGGCGATCATCGCCCTCGTGCTCTACGCGATCTTCCCCATCATGCGCAACACGGTCACCGGGCTGGAGTCGGTGCCGCCCGAGGTGCTGGACGCCGCGCGCGGCATGGGGCTGTCCCCGCTGCGCCGGCTGGTCGTGGTGCGCCTGCCGCTGGCGTGGCCGGTCATCCTCACCGGCATCCGGCTGGCGACGATCATGAGCGTGGGCATCGCCGCGATCGCCGCCGCGGTGGCCGGACCGGGGCTCGGCCAGCTGATCTTCGACGGCCTGGCCAGGATCGGCGGGGCCAACGCGCTCAACGACACGCTGGCCGGTGTCCTCGGGGTCGCGGTACTTGCACTCGCGCTCGATCTCCTCTTCATTGGACTGGTGCGGTTGACGACGTCCCGGGGGCTGCGATGACGGACACGACCGAGGCAATGATTCGGCTGGACAACGTCAGCAAGCGCTATCCCGGCTCCGGCCCGTTCGCGATCAAGGACCTCTCGCTGGACATCGCGGCCGGCGAGACGGTGATGCTGGTCGGCCCGTCGGGCTGCGGCAAGACCACGACCATGCGGCTGATCAACCGGCTGATCGAGCCGACCCGTGGCCAGATCTTCGTCGACGGAAAGGACGTCGGCACGGTCGACGCCGACGAGCTGCGCCGCCACATCGGCTACGTGATCCAGCAGATCGGCCTGTTCCCGCACCTGAGCGTGGCGGCGAACATCGGCATGGTGCCGCGTGCGCTCGGGTGGTCCAAGCGGCGGATCGACGCGCGGGTGGACGAGATGCTCACGCTCGTCGGCCTGGCCCCGCCCGACTACCGCCGGCGCTATCCCAAGCAGCTCTCCGGCGGCCAGCAGCAGCGCGTCGGCGTGGCTCGCGCGCTCGCCGCCGACCCGCCGGTGCTGCTCATGGACGAGCCGTTCGGCGCCATCGACCCGATCACCCGGGAGCGGCTGCACGACGAGTTCGTTGCCCTGCAAGCGAACATCCGCAAGACGATCGTGATCGTCACGCACGACATCACCGAGGCGGTCAAGCTCGGCGACCGGATCGCGATCTTCGCCCAGGGCGGCCGGCTGGCCCAGTTCGACACCCCGGCCCGCATCCTCGCCGAGCCGGCGGACGAGTTCGTCGCCTCGTTCGTGGGCGGCGGTGCCGCGGTACGGGGCCTGAGCCTGCGGCGAATCGACGAGCTGCCGCTGGGCCCCGACGCCGGCACGCCCGGTCGCGCGACGGTGCGGGCGGACCAGAGCCTGCTCGACGCGCTGGACGCGATGCTGCACGCGCGCACCGACGTGGCGGCCGTGCGGGACGACGGCCGCGTGCTCGGCGAGCTGGACTGGGCCACCGTGGTGCGCACGCCACCGAGGAACCAGCCGTGACCGCGGCGACGGCCGCGACCGCGGCGGCCGAACTGCCACCCAGGCGGATCTCGGCAGCCGGCGTGCTGGTCACCCCGCTCGTGCTCGCCACCGCGCTGGCCGCGTTGTTCTGGTACCTGAGCGGGCTCGAGCTGGACGACATCGAGCAGCGCTCGATCAACCGGGCCACGATCCTGACGCACCTGCGGGAGCACGTCGAGCTGGTGGCCGTGTCCAGCGTCCTGGTCATCGTGATCGCCGTGCCCCTCGGCGTGCTGCTGACCCGGCCCGGCCTGCGCTTCGTCACCCCGCCGTTGCTGGGGCTGGCCAACATCGGCCAGGCCATCCCGTCGATCGGGGTCCTGGTGCTGCTCGCGGTCACCGTGGGCATCGGCTTCGACATGGCGGTGCTGGCGCTGGTGCTCGTCGCGGTCCTGCCGGTGCTCCGCAACACGATGGTCGGCCTGTCCACTGTGGACCGGTCGTTGATCGACGCGGCGCGCGGGATGGGCCTGACCCGCACCACGGTGCTGCTGCGCGTGGAGCTGCCGCTGGCGGTCCCGGTGATCCTGGCCGGCATCCGGATCGCGCTGATCCTCAACGTGAGCAGCGCGACGCTGGCGACGTTCACCAACGCCGGCGGCCTGGGCACCCTGATCGCCACCGGCGTCACGCTGAACCGGTTGCCGATCCTGATCACCGGCAGCGTGCTCACCGCGGTGCTCGCACTCACCATCGACTGGCTCGCCGGCATCGCCGAACTCGCGCTGCGCCCGCACGGCATCTGACCCGACCCCACCAAGGAAGGAACTGCCATGCCGAGGTTTACCCGGATCCTGACCGCGGTGCTCGTGGCGGCGGCGGGTGTCACCGGCTGTTCCATCGCCGAGCCGTCCTCGGATGTCGCGGCCGGGAGCCTGGCCGACATCGCCTCGCTCGACGGCGCGAAGTTCACCGTGGGCGGCAAGGAGTTCACCGAGCAGCTGATCCTGTGCGAGATCACGATCCAGGCGCTGCGCTCGGTCAAGGCCGACGTCAAGGAGAACTGCGGGCTCACCGGCAGCGACACGACCCGGGCGGCGCTGACCTCCGGCAGCATCGACATGTACTGGGAGTACACCGGAACCGCGTGGATCAGCTACATGAAACACACCGACCCGATTCCGGACGCGGACGAGCAGTACCAGGCCGTCGCCGACGAGGACCTGTCGAAGAACGAGATCGTCTGGCTCGACCCCGCGCCGTACAACAGCACGTACACGATCGTCGCGAAGACCGACGTCGCCGAGCAGCACGGCATCAAGTCCATCTCGGACTACGCCGGCCTCGCGAAGTCCGACCCGGGCACCGCGACCATGTGTGCCGCCACGGAGTTCCTGGCCCGCAACGACGGCTGGCCCGGACTGCAGAAGTCCTACGGCTTCACCCTGCCCGCCGACAACCTGGCCACGGTCGCCGAGGGCACCCTGTACGACAACGCCGCCAAGGGCAGCCCGTGCAACTTCGCCGAGGGCGTGACCACCGACGGCCGGATCCAGGCGCTCAAGCTCACCGTGCTGGAGGACGACAAGGCGTTCTTCCCCGTCTACAACCCGGCACCCAACGTGCGCAAGTCCGTCGCCGACGACAACCCCGACCTGGCCAAGATCCTCAAGCCCATCGCCGACGCCCTGGACATCACCACCATCCAGAAGCTCAGCGCCAAGGTCGACATCGACGGCGAGCAGCCGACGGACGTGGCGCAGGCCTGGCTCAAGGACAACGGGTTCACCGGCTGACCCCGGTCAGCGCCGGGGGTCGGCGCCGGCTCGTCAGCTCACGAATTCCGGAGCGGACCGGCTCAGCAGCGCCGTCTTCGGGCTGACCGGCCAGCCGGCCGCGAGCTCCTTGGCGACCGCGGCGACGAGCCGCTCGACGTCGTCGCGTGCCGTGTCGTGCAGCGCCTCCGCGACGATCAGGACCGAGCGGGTCGTGTCCCGCACGGCCGAGCGGCCGCTCTGCCGGTTGGTCCACCGCCGGGCATGGGCCTGCCCGGCGTCGTCGGCGAAGACCACCTCGTCCGGCTCCGGCTGCTCGGTCGTGCCGGCGAAGGTCAGGTAGGACTCCGCACCGGTGGCGCGGCGCACCTCGAGCGACCCGCCGATCGCGTCCAGGTCGAACGCGGCGACCGGGGTCGCGAACGCCACCGAGATCGCGTTGCACAGGTCGATGAGCGGGTGGATCGCCGGCAGCGACCCCTCCTTGCGCAAGCGCCGCAACAACGACTCCGACGCGCACCGGTACTGCGTGGGCTTGAGGCCCAACCGCGAGAACGCGCGCCGCCACGCCTGGATCTCGGGCAGCTCCGACTCGGTCCGCCCGGCGAGCCGCTCCCGCGCGACCGCGGTGTACCGCGCGACCGGTTCCGCGACGACCGCGTCCGGCCCGATGCCGGTCGCGTACACCACCCCGGGCACGAGCGCGGGGAACTCCTGCCACAGGGCATCCGAATGGCGAAACCGCACGACGTCGCTCACCCCGCCCATCCTGGCACGACGAGGATGGCGCCATGGCGATCGATCGAGCGGTGTTGTTCCGGCTGGCCACCAGCATCCGGTTCGAGCGGACGGTCCGCGCGGTGCCGCGGGGGCGGGACCTGGCGTGGCGAGCGGCGTCGCGGTACGTCGCGGGCACCACGGCCGGCGATGCCGCGCGGGTCGCGCGCGAGCTCCACGCGCGTGGTGTGGCGAGCAGCATCGACCAGTTCGGCGAGCTGACCGACGATCCGGCGGTCGCGCGGCGGGTCGCCGGCGACTACGTGCGGCTGGCCGGCGAGCTGCCGGCGGACGCCTGGCTCTCGGTGGACCTGTCCCACCTCGGGCTCGACGTCGACCCGGCCGCGTGTGCCGGCCACCTCGCGGCGATCGCCGACGCCGTGCCCGACGGCCGGCGCGTCCAGGTGGGCGCGGAGGACCACGCCCGCGCCGACGCCGTCAACGCCTGCGTGCTCGACGTCGCCGGCCGCGGCCTGTCCGGCCGGCTCGGTGCCACCGTCCAGGCCAACCTGCACCGCACGCCCGGCGACCTCGAGCGTCTCGTGGCGGCCGGCGTCCACCTCCGGCTGGTCAAGGGCGCCTACGTCGAGCCGCCGGACCGCGCGCTGCCCTACGGCGAGCCCACCGACATCGCCTACCTGCGCCTCGCGCACCGGCTCGCCGCGGCAGGCGTGCCGTTCGCGCTCGCCACCCACGACGCCGTCCTCCGCGAGGCGCTGCTGACCGCGCTCGGGCCCGTACCGGTCGAACAGCTACTCGGGGTGCGACCCGAGGCGCTCGCCGAGCTCACCGCACGCGGCGTCCCGGTCCGCGTGTACGTCCCGTTCGGCGACAACTGGTTCCGCTACTGGATGCGCCGCCTCGCCGAGTCACGCGGACCCTGACCTCGGCACGCCGGCGGCGGGTCAGCTCGCGTGGAGGCTGATGGAGACGGTGTGGTTCACCACCGCGAGCTTGCCCTCGTAGCCGTTCCCGGCGAACTCCATGCCGATCACCTGCACCTGGCCGGCACCGACCGACGCGTCCTTGGTGATCTGGTAACCGGCGGCGGGCAGCGCGGACCGGTAGAACGAGGTGACGTCCTCGGGCGACTTGCCGACGAGCAGGATGCCGGTCTCGCCGCCGCTCTGGCGCGCGGTCACGTTCACGCCGGGCGGGACCGGGAAGTTCTCGTCCGGCCAGTCCGCGGGCAGCTCGTTGCCCGCGTCGCCGCCGTTCGCGGCCGGTTCCGCCGGCTCTTCGGCCGCCGGCGAGCCGGTCTGGCCCTCCGGTGCGACGGTGACGGTCTCGGTGCGCGCGGACTCCGCGGAGCCGGCGCCGTTGCAGGCGGCGATGGCCAGGCCGGCGCCGGCCAGGACGCCGGCCACGAGCAGCCGGCTGGTGCGATGAGTCATGAGCAGGGTTCCCTCGCCTGTGGTCGGCCGGTCGGTCCGGCCGGGTCGGTGCACAGCGTGCCCGCGGACCGTGAGCCGATCGTGAAAGTCCAGGCGAGCGGTCGCGGAGTCTAGCGGTGGCTTGGTCGGTTCCGACTATCGGTCGCCGCCGAGCCAGCGCCGGTCGGCGGCGTGTGCGCGGCCGGCGTCACCCGTCCGCCACCACAGGGCCACGACCTCCTCGGCGAGGTCGTGGCGCCACGGTTCCGCCGCGAGCACCGCCTCGTAGGCCGCCGCCCGCTCGTGGGGCGGCCGGTCGCCGTCGCCGCCGATCGCGGACGCCGCGCGCAGCCGCAGCGCCGCGGCCTCGGCCCGGGCCTGCGCGAGCAGGTCCGGCTCGCCCGCGGCGAGGTCCGCGGTCAGCACGCCGAGCACGTCGGCGTGCCGGCCCGCGGTCGCGTGCCCGCGCGCGGCGTCGAGGTCGACGTCGGCGACGAGGGAGACCCGCTCGCGGTCGGCCTTCAGGTACGCCGAGGGCTCGCCGGGCGGGCGGCCGGGCTCGAGCGTGCGGCGGATCTCGGCGAGCGCGGTCCGCAACAGGGTCCGCCCGCGGCCCGGTTCCCGGCCGGGCCACACGGTTTCCACGAGCTCGTCGCGGCGCAGCCCGCCGGGGCCCGCGGCGGCGAGGGTCAGCAGCGCCTCGCGGGCCTTGCGGCTGCGCCACGCGTCGCCGGTGGCCTCCCGGCCGCCGACGTCGATCCGGACCGGGCCGGCGAGCTTGATCGACAGGCCGGACACGGTGCCGGCGAGCCCCGGCGCGAACCGGTGCGCCTCCTGCGAGAGCACCGCGAAACCGAGCTGCCGCAAGGAAGCCACCCGGTCGGCGGCCCCGCGCGCCGCCTCCTGGTCGCCACGCAGCCGGGCCGCGGCGAGCGAGAGGAGGGCCGCCTGCAACCGGCTGGCGGCGTCCTGCCGGCCGACGGTCCGGTCGACGTGCTCGGCGACCGCGGCCGCCTCCCCGGTCCGGCCCACGGCGAGGAGGAACCAGCCGTGCACCCCGGCCGCGGCGAGCAGCTCGAGCCCGCCGCGCTCGGCCGCCGACCGGTAGGCGCGCTCGGCCAGCGTCCCGGCCGCGGCGCCGGGCTCGACGCGACCGGCGGCGTGCACGGCCACCCGCGCCGCCAGCGCGTCACCGATGGCGGGGCCGAGATCGTCGCGGGCGGCGGCGTCGCGGGCCAGCCGCTCCGCGGCGGCGAGGTCCCCGCGGGCCAGCGCGCATTCCCCGCGTACCCAGCTGCCCGCCGTGGACTCCTCGGTGATGGCCGCCTCGGCGCCGGCCAGGTCCCCCAGCCACAGCCGCGCCAGCCCGAGCCAGCCGTCGGCGGCGGCCGCCGTGGCCCGGTCCCGCGCGCCGCGCCGGGCGGCCGCCAGCTCCACCGCGGCCCGCTCCAGCTCGCCGCGGTGGACGAGGGCGGAGCCGAGCGCGAACCGGGCGGCGGCGTGCTCGGCCGGGGTCACCGCGAGGGCGAGCGCCCGCTCGGCGTGCGCGAGGGCCGAGTCGAGGTCCACCGTGGCCTGGACGGCGGACAGCGCCGGCGGCAGCGACCGGCGCAGCGGCGCGGGCAACCGGTAGAGCCGCGGGCGGACCCACGAAACCGGCAGCCGGCCCACCGCGCCGGCGAGGATCTCCCGGGCGCGGTCCGCGTGCCCGACGTCCAGCAGCAGATCCACCGCCGCCGCCGGGTCCGATGTGGACAGCAGCCCGGCGAAATGGGCCACCGCCGCGGGGTCGGGCCGGGTGGTCGCGCGCCACGCCTGCCGGGCGGGCTCCGCGAGCCGCAGGTGGCCGTCTTCCTTGCCCACCAACGGGGTTCGCGCGAGCAGCCGGCCGCCGCCGGGGCCGAGGGCGACCTCGGGCGCCGCGGGCACCAGGCCGAGCAGGTCGAGTGCGGTCCGCGCACCGGCGTCGTCCGCGACCGCCGCGGTGAGCGCCTCGACGAGCGCCCCGCCCACCCCGGCCCGGACCCCGGCGGCCACCGCGGCCGGCCAGCCACCGGTCGCCTCGAGCAGCGCGGCGGCCTGCCCGGTGTCCTCGCCGCAGGACCCGAGCAGCTCCGCGATCTCCTCGCCGGAGAACGCCAGGTCGGCGGCGTCCAGCACCCGGACCGCGGTGCCCAGCCGGCCGACCAGCCCGGCCGGCCGGTCGCGCGCGCAGACGACCACGCCGCTGCCGGGGTCGAGGAGCGGGACGAGCTCGGCCACCCACCGGGCGAGGTCGGCCGCGTCCACGCGATCGGCGTCGTCGACGACGAGCAGCAGCGGATCGGCGCCCGCCGCGTCCATCAGCGACTCGGCCAACACGCCCGGGTCCGCGGCGGGCTCGGCCCGGTCCACCCCGAGCGCGGCCCGGGCCTCGTCGACCAGGCGGCTCGCGGACGTGGCCGGACCATGCGGGCGCAACCACACGACGCGCGGCGCGCGATCGGCCAGCTGGGCCGCCAGCACGGTCTTGCCACCGCCGGCCGGCGCGGTCAGCACCACGCACGGCGCCTGGGCGGCAGCCAGCAGCCGGGGACGCGGCAACGCGGCCGGGAAGCGGGGCCGCCGGATCATTCGCGCCACCTCTCCTCCGCCGGAGCCCTAGGATATTCCGGTGAGCGAGCTCGATCTGACCGGTCGCGCGCTCGGCGGCTACCGGGTGGACGAGCTGCTCGGGCGGGGCGCGTTCGGCTGGGTGTACCGCGCGCACCAGCTGTCCCTCGACCGGACGGTCGCGCTGAAGGTGCTGGACCCGGTGGTCGCGCGCAGCCCCGACGCGGCGCGGCGGTTTCAGCGGGAGGGCCGCAGCGCGGCGGCGCTGGACCACCCGGCGGTCGTGGACGTGTTCGACGCGGACAGCGCCGGCGGCCTGCACTTCCTCGCGATGCGGCTCATCGACGGGATCGCGTTCGACGAGCTGCTGCGCCGGCGCCGGGTCGCGCCCGCCGAGCTGGTGGCCGTGCTCGGCCGGATCGCCGGCGCGCTCGACCACGCGCACGCCCGCGGCGTCGTCCACCGCGACGTCAAACCGGCGAACATCCTGCTGCAGCAGGGCGATCCGGCGCGGGCGTGGCTCGGCGACTTCGGCATCGCGGTATCCGTCCGGGTGGCCGGCACGATGACGAACGCCGCCCTCGGCACCGTCGGTTACATGGCCCCCGAGCAGCTGGACCCGGCGCGGGTCGGGCCCGCGTCGGACCAGTACTCGCTCGCGTGCGTCGCATACGAGGCGCTGACCGGCCGCCGCCCGTTCGGCGCCGGCACGGAGGACGCCATGGCCGTGCTGCTCGCGCACCGCACCGAGCCGGTGCCGCCGACCGGATCGTCCGCAGTGGACGCCGTGTTCGCGACCGCGCTCGCCAAGTCCCCGGCCGACCGGTACCCGGCGGTACGCGACTTCGCCACCGCCTTCGCCACCGCCTTCGCCACCGCCATCGACACCGCCATCGCCGCCGATCAGGCCCCGGCGCGCCGCCCGGCCCGGCCCGCGCGCCGCCGGTCCGGCCGCTGGCTGGTGGCCGCCGGCGTCGTGGTCCTGGCCGCGAGCGCGGTCGCCGCGTTCACGTTGCCCCGCAACGACGAACCGCCGGCGGGCGGCGGCGCTCCGGCCGGCTGGACCGCCGTCCAAGGGCCGGCCGGCAGCAGCTTCCAGGTGCCGCCGGACTGGCAGCGCGAGAGCGGCGGCGCGGTCGTGACCTTCACGAGATCGGCGCAGCGGGTGCTCGTCGTGGGCGGCGGGCCCGGCGCGGCCGGCCCGGCCGAGGACCTGCGGTCGCTGTACCAGTGCTCGGGTCCCGTCGACACGACCGAGATCGCCGGCCTGCCCGCGGCCGCGTGCGAGACGGACGACGCCCACGCCACCGTCGTCGCGAGCGGCGGCACCACCGTGCGGTTCGCCTTCACCGGCACGGTTTCCGAGTCCGACCGCGACCAGGTGCTGGCCAGCCTCACGTTCCGGTGAGGAACGGCCCGTTCGCCAGGCTGCCGACAGCCCGCTGAAGCGTATGCTCAGCGCAGACACTTGCGTCTCCGCCAGACCCCGGTGGCGTGCCAGCGCGAACCGAGCCGGCCACCGGTGGGGAGCACGCGATGAGGGTAGGAATTCTCGACATACTCGGCCCACCGGCACGGCGCCCCGTCGACATCGGGTACCAGCTGCTGATCACCAAGCAGTACGCGAGCATCACCCCGCAGGCCATCTCCGTGTGGTGCCGCCGGCAGGGGCACGAGACGTTCTACGCCACCTACTACGGGCTCGGCCAGCCCCACCGGCTACTGCCCGCCGACCTCGACGTCGTGTTCATCTCCTGCTACACCCAGGTCAGCCACCTCGCCTACGCGCTCGCGAAGCTCTACCGGCGGGCCGGGATCCGCACGGTCATCGGCGGGCCGCACGCCAAGGCGTTCCCGGTGGACTGCCTGCGCTTCTTCGACCTGGTCGTGCGCGAGTGCGACCCGGAGCTGATCGAGGACATCGTCACCGGGCAGCACGACCCGGGCGACATCATCTCCTCCGCCCGGCCCCTGGACGACGTGCCGACCGTCGAGGAGCGGATGCCCGAGATCCGCGCCTCGGCGTTCTTCTGGGGCCGCAAACCACTTCCGCTGTCGGCCGTGCCCATGCTCGCCAGCATGGGCTGCCCCTACCGGTGCGACTTCTGCATCGACTGGAGCAGCACCTACCGGCCGCTGCCCACCGAGCGGCTCGCGACCGACCTGCGCTACCTCTCCCGGCACCTGCCGGGCAGGCTCATCGTGTTCCACGACCCGAACTTCGCGGTGAAGTTCGACCAGGTCTTCGAGACGCTGGAGGCACAGCCCCAGCACGCGCGCCCGCCCTACATCATCGAGAGCTCGCTGACCGTGCTGCGCGGCGACCGGCCGCGCCGGCTCAAGGAGACCAACTGCGCGATGGTCGCCCCGGGCGTCGAGTCGTGGACCGACTACTCGAACAAGGCGGGCGTCGGGCGCGAGCGCGGCGAGGCCAAGGTCGACCGGGTGGCCGCGCACTTCGCGCAGCTCGCCGAGAACGTGCCCTACCTGCAGGCGAACTTCATCTTCGGGCTCGACACCGACCAGGGCGACGAGCCGATCGAGCTGACCAAGCGGTTCATGGACCGTGCCCCGTTCGCCTTCCCGACGATCAACATCCCGGTCCCCTTCGGCGGCACTCCCCTGCACGACCAGCTCGCCGCCGACGGCCGCATCCTGGGCGCGATGCCGTTCAGCTTCTACTACGCGCCCTACCTGGTGACCACCCTCAAGCACTACGACCCGATCACGTACTACGAGAAGCTCTCCGAGCTCTACGCTCATGCCGCGTCCCCGCAGATGCTGCGCCGGCGCATGCAGACCACGAAACTCCGGACCATCCGCTACGTGCACCGCGCCCGCACGTCCAGCTTCCGCGCCGACATCGCCAGCTTCGGCCGGATCCTGGACATGCTGCGCTCCGACCGGGACTTCCTCGCGTTCCACGAAGGACGCAGCACCACGCTGCCGGCCTTCTACCGGGACACCGGCGAGCGCATCCTCGGCCGCTACGCCGAGCTGCTCTCCCCCGCTGACCGGACCCCGGACCTGTCACCGGCCGACCCCGAGCCGCACCACCTCACGCTCGAGAGCCCGCACCCGTAGGCCACACATGCGAACGGCAGGCCATCCGCATGGGATGGCCTGCCGTCAGCAGGTCCAGCTATCCGAGGGTTACTCGGATCAGATCGTGGTGACGCCGGTCGCCTGCGGGCCCTTCTGACCCTGGCCGACCTCGAACTGCACGCGCTGGTTCTCCTCGAGCGACTTGAAGCCGCCACCCTGGATCTCCGAGTAGTGCACGAACACGTCGGCGGAACCGTCGTCAGGGGCGATGAAACCAAAGCCCTTTTCCGAGTTGAACCACTTCACAACGCCCTGAGCCATATCTGTTCCTAACAGGTGTGATGCGGAACGCCGCTGGTGCGACGGCCCGGGTTTCTGTACGGACCGCTTCGACCACCCTGAGGAAACGCGAAACGCCCGCAACAATGTTTCGCGAGCGCGCGGATACACGAACACAAAACCAGCTACCGATACGACCGTACACCACACAGGCGGTTAGGACATCCCGGGACTCGCGCAGTCCCCCGACCTGTCTAACGGCCGCGCCCGCACCCTCAGTGCGGGTCCGGCCGGCTCGGCTGTTCGGACGGCGTCGTGGCGGGCCCGTCGGCCGGCAGGCTGACGCGGTGACCGTCGCGCTCGGTGAAGGCCCGCTGGAACAGCCCGTCGTGCAGCAGGCGGTACGGCTCGAGCATCTGCACGGCGTCCGCCATCTGCGTGGCCGCCCGTTGCAGCGAGCGCTGCGCCTCGTTGCGCTCGGTGGTGATCGCGGCGAGCAGCAGCGCGGTGAGCGCGGCGGAGCCGTTGAACAGCTGCAGGGTGATCATCGTCGGCAGCAGGTCGAGGCCGGCGAACGGGCCCCACCCGGCCGCGGCCGCGAGCACGACGGTGACGGACACGATCAGGTTGCCCGACACGGCACCCGCCTGCTGGAACCGGACGGCGGCCCAGATGAGCATCGGGAAGATCAGGAACAGCAGGTTCGCGGACGACCGCGTGACGATCAGGGTGACCGCCACGATGCCGAGCAGGAGCGCCGCGGCCTCCAGCCATCGCGCGGTCGGCACGCGCCAGCGCCAGCGCCGGGTCGCGGCGACGAACAGCACGGGTGCGACGACGAGCACGCCCATCGCGTCGCCGGTCCACCACGCCGACCAGGTCGACCAGAACTCGCCGGCGGGCAGCGCGCCGGCCAGGACCAGCGTCCCGCTGCCGACGGTGGCGCTGACCAGCATGCCGGCGAAGGCGGCGAGGAAGATCAGGGCGAGGACGTCCCGCAGCCGTTTGAGGTCGGGGCGGAAACCGGCACGGACGAGGAGCAGGCAGGCGCAGACGGGGGCGATCGTGTCACCGGCGGTGATCGCGATCACGCCGAGGAGGGAGGGCCCCATGGCGATGTTGGCGAGGAACGCGCCGACGGCGATGCCGGGCCAGCAGCCCACGCCGCGCAGCAGCAGACACGCGAGGGCGATGCCGGTCGGCGGCCACAACGGCGTGACCTGATCCCGCACGACGGCGAGCCGCAGCCCGACCCGGGCGGCGACGTAGTAGACGACGGCCACGACGAGGAGCTGCACACCCGCGGCGAGAAGGCGACGGGCCTGCGGAGACGAGGCCGTCGGAGGCACGGGGCAAGTGTGCGCGGTGAGCCGCCACGGAGCAACGCGGCGGCGACGGACTCACCCCACGTCGCTCGCACACCCACCGCCCGGCACAGGGAGTGGTAAGCAGGGCGAACAGGACGATCCGAGGAGTGGCAGGAGACGTGAGCCGCGCGTCGGACGTGCGCGTGCGCGCGGTGAGCCCCCGCGGAGCAACACGGCGGCGACGGACTCACCCTCACGTCGCCTCGCACGCCGCAGCCCGGCATAGGGAGTGGCGAGCAGCGCGAACAGGACGATCCGAGAAGTGGTTTGAGACGTGCGCCGCCCGGCACGGCGAGTGGTAAGCAAGGCGAACAGCCGATCCGAGGAGTGGCAGGAGACGTGAGCCGGGCGTTGGACGTGCGGGTGGCCGCGATCCGGGACGAGCTCGCGGCCGCCGACGGCCTGGCCGCGCTGCGGGCCGTGCGGAAGCGCTGGTCGGCCCGGCTCGCCGCCGACGACGGTCCTGCCGTGCTCGACCTCGTCCGGGCCCTCGCGCCGGTGCTCGGTCCGCGGTTCGTCGCCTACGAGATCGCCCGCCATCACCCGGGCGCGCTCGCCCTCGTCGACCGGCCGGTCGCCGAGGAGCTCGCCGGCCGGCTGTCCACGTGGGGCGAGGTCGACGCCTTCGCGACGCTGCTCGACACCGGGCACAAGAACCCGGGCCGGCCGGCGTCCCGGTAGGTCACGAAGCGGCACCCGCAGGCGGTCAGCGCAGCGCCACGGTGAGCAGGACGGCGGCGTCGGTGACGGCCTGCAGGCCGTGGCGTTTGGCCGGTAGGTGGGCGAGCTCCCCGCCGCGGAGCAGCCACTCCTGGTCGTGGGTGTAGAGGCGGACCTGCCCGGTGACGACGTACAGGGTCGCGGCCGGTGGCGCCTTGTGCTCGGTGAGCTCGGCGCCGTCGACTAGCGCGATGAGCGTGGCCCGCTGCGCGGTACCGGCCACCAGGGTTCGCGCGGCCCGGCGGGAATGCTGGCCACGCGCCTCGGCGAGCGTCTCGTCGGCGAGAACCGCCAGGTCGACCACGTCCGGGTGTGTGCTCACGGCATGCGCTCCCATCCTCGTCGCGGCGTACCGCCGCCGGGGGTGTCCCGGGTAGACGATAGGCCCGGACTACACCGGCGGCAGGTTCCCGGCGGCGTCCGCGGCGACCTGCTGGGCCTTGGCGCACAACGGTTCCGTCGGGCCGCCACCCGAGACGACCACCAGCAGAGGCGAGGTCGTCGCCCATCGCGGCCCGCTGACGCCACGGCGGCGGGTCGCTGGTGCGGCCCGGCCCCGCGGGCCGGGCCGCACCGTGGCCTCAGGCCACGGCCTCCAGCGCGTTGTAGTAGCCGCCCCGCTGCCCGCTGGCGTTGGGGTGGTACGACTCGTCGATCGGCCAGGTGACGCTGTTGATCCACCGGGCGCCCGAGGCGCAGATCTCGTGTCCGCTGAACGAGCTCCGCGCGTCGACGAAGGTGAACCCGAACGCGGCGGCGCGGCCGGAGACCACCGATGCCAGCACGTCCGCGGACTGGTTGATCGCCGCCCGCTTGGTCTCGCTGAGCCCGACCCAGCAGGACCCGTTGAGCTGGTAGATGTGCGGGTAGCCGAGCACGACCACGTGCGCGCCCGGTGCCCGGCCACGGATCTGGTTGTAGACGTTGTTCAGCCGGCCCGGCAGCGTGGTGCGCGCGAAGTCCTGCGCCTGCTGGTTGCGGCTCACACAGGTCGCGTCGGAGCTGGTGTTGCACGCGGTCATCACGTCGGCGAAGCCGGCGTCGTTGCCACCGATGGAGATCGTCACCAGCGCGGTGTCCGACGTGATCGCGGAGACCTGGTTGTTGAGCACGTCGCTGGTCACCGCCCCGGAGCAGGCCACGAACGCGAACGACGACGGGCCGTTCGCGTTGGCCCACAGCTGCGCGTAGGCGTTCGCGCTGCGCTTGCAGCCACCGCTGTTGCCATAGCTGCCCGCGCCGGTGCCCGACGCGTAGGAGTCACCGAGCGCGACGTATCTGCCGGGCGCGGCCGAGGCCGGCACGGCGACCCCGATGACGGTCAGGGCCGCGAGCGCGGCCACCAGGACAGGACGAGTGAACCTCATTGTTCCTCCGGGATGCAGGGGTCCCCGACGCCCCAATGATCGGTCGGAAACTGACCAACCGATAGCCACCCGGCGGGCCTTACCGTTGCCAGATTCACCGATGCCCGAACCGCCGGGTCACCGGCTCACGGCTCAGAGGCTGACCGAACCCGTGATGCCGACGACCGTGTCGCCACCGACCCAGATCTGCCCGCCGGCCTGCTCGACGTACACGCGACCGCGCCGCCCGAGCCTGGTGCCCTGCGCCGCGACGTAGGCCGCCGGCGCCGTGCCCGCGGGGATCAGCCACTGCGCGATCGCGGCGTTCAGGCTGCCGGTCACCGGGTCCTCCCAGAGCCCGGCGCTGCCGTTGACGAACGCCCGGACCTCGAAGTCGACGTCGCCGCCCGCCGGGTACGGGCCGACCACGCCGATGTCGGAGTACTCGCCGAACGCGGCCGGTTCCGGCTCCAGGGCCAGCACCTCGTCGGCGGAGGCGAGCAGCACGGCCACCCAGCCCGGTCCGTTGTCGGCCCACTGCGCGGCCACGACCGCGGCCGGCTCGATCCGCAGCGCCGCGGCCAGCGTCTCGACCGTGCCCGGCGCTACCGGACCGCCGCGGCGCAGGGGCGGGGCGGCGAACGCGAGCCGGTCCCCGTCGAGCCGCAGGGACACCAGCCCCGCGCCGCATTCCTGCACCAGCCGCCCCGCCGTCCGCGGCTCGCTACCGGCCGCCAGCCACGCGCGAGCCGACCCGAGCGTCGGATGCCCGGCGAACGGCAGCTCGTCGCTCACGGTGAAGATCCGCAGCCGGTAGTCGGCGGCCGGGTCCGTGGGTTCGAGCAGGAACGTGGTCTCGCTGAGGTTGGTCCAGCGGGCGAACGCCGCCATCTGCTCGGTGGTCAGCCCGTCGGCGCCGTGCACCACGGCGACCGGGTTGCCCGAGGTGAGCTCGTCGGTGAACACGTCGACCTGGCTGAACGTCCGCACGCCGCCAACCTACCGACCGCGCCCGGTCACGGCACCGGGCCGCTCGACAGCAGGAACGTCCACTCCGCGCTGTCCGCGCGCCGCCACGAGTGGACGACCCAGCCGTACACGGAGTCGCCGGCGTTGGTGGCGACGCGCGCGTAGATGCCCCGCACGTACCCGACGACGGTGTCGCCGCCCTCGGCGTAGGCCGGGCTCGTGATCGAGTCGACGGCGCAGCGGTGCACGATCTCGTTCCTGCCGATGATCGCGCGCGGCTGCCCGCCACCCGGGTTCGACGCGCCGCGGGAGTCGGTCAGCCAGCTCCACAGCACGTAGTTGTAGTGCGCGCCCGGAACCGGACTCGAGCCGTCGGTCTGCAGCGGGTCGCCGTAGTTCTCCCAGTCGGAGTACCGCTCGCCCGGCTTGTACTCGAAGTTCTCCGGGATGGGCGCCGGGTTGTCGTAGTACACCTCGGTCTCGCCGGCGCAGGGCCGGCCGTTGGGCGCGGTCGGCTCGGCCGACGACGGCCGGCGGCTCAGCTCGCCGACCCGCACGTGCCCGTGGCGGATGGCCTCGGAGTCCTGGTCGGTGGCGCCGCCGCTGCCGCGCTGCAGGTACATCGTGGTGTCGTTGATCCGGACGGGTGGGAACCTGCTGATGCGCAGCTCGCCCGGTCCGCACGGCTCGTCGCCGCTCCACCGCGTGCCGTTGAACCGCACCCCGGTGTCCGCGCCGTCGACCGCCCAGCCCTCGATCGGCGACGCGGGGTCGCGTGGCGCGATGCAGTCGTACTCCCTGCCCTGGATCGGGCCGTTGTAGTCCGCCGCGGGTGCCGCGGCCCGCTGCGTGGCGCCCGCGCCGGGTGCGGCCACCACCAGCGCCACCCCGCCGGCCAGCGCCACCCCCGCGGCGATCGCTCCCCTCAGTCGTCGGCTCATCCGTGCCTCCTCACGTGGCCACCGGCTCTCGGTGACCGACCGCGAGCATGGCCGCGGCGGCGGGCCGTGACCAGGCGGTTCGTCCGAGCCGGACGGAGTCGGACTGAGTCGGACGAAGGCGGACACGTGCGGACGCCCCCGATGCCAGGATTGCTCGCGTGGCCGCACCGACCGAACAGACGCTCGCCGACCGGCTCGTCGCGGAGTGGACGAGCCGCGACCGGCCGAGCCCGCACGTGATCGAGCGGTGGTCCCGCCGCACCGAGGGCGTCGAGATCCTGCCGAAGAGCACGGTGCACGGGTGGCTGCACGAACGAAAGCTGCCCCGCGAATGGTCGCAGCTGCTCGCCCTGCTGCGGTTCCTGGACGTCGAGGACCCCGATGCGTGGCGACCGCTGTGGCAACAGGCCACTTCGGGCGGTCCGCGCCCGGCGGCCCGGACCCGCCGCGTGCCCCGGAGCCGGCTCGCCGTGGCGGCGGTGGCCGTGCTGCTCGCCGCGGGCGGGGTGACCTGGTGGCTCACGACCGGCGGCGACGCCCCGTGCCACGACGTGGCGCAGTATCGCGTCACGGCGGAGGGCAACGTGGTCGACCAGGACGGCAAGGGCTTCGAGAAGGTGCTGCCCGGCCAGCGGTTCCGCCACGACCCGGCGCGCACGGACGTCAGGACGATCGAGGGCCGGCGGTACGGGACCGTCGTGGGCACCGACGTCACCGGGTACGTGCGCACCCACAAGCTCGAGTTCGAGGAGCAGACCCCGCGCTGCTGACGCCGACCAGCACTGTCCACAAGCGACACCGGCCGAACATGCGGACCGAGTCCGCCGCCCGGCCCGTAACGCGCGCCCGTCCGCGAGCGAGTTCTCGGTGGGCCCGCTCGCCGGCTGTGGAGGTGGTGCGCATGACCCGTCCACCGCAACCCGAGCCCAGCGACGTCACCGACGATCTCGACCGGCTTCGCGGGGCACTCGACGGGTCGATCCCGGCGAAGTCCGAGCGCAACCTGCTGATCGGCACCTGGAACTTACGCGAGTTCGGTGGGCTCACGCTGAAATGGCGGTCCGGCACGCAGGACAGCCCGAAGCGCGACTGGCACGCGCTGGCCTGCATCGCCGCGATCGTCGAGCGGTTCGACATCTGCGCGATCCAGGAGGCCGGGCGCAACACGACCGCGCTGATGGCGTTGCTGGCCCGGCTCGGCAAGCACTACCGCGTCATCGCGTCGGACGTCACCGAGGGCGACGCCGGCAACGACGAGCGGCTCGCCTACGTCTACGACACCCGGCGCGTGCAGCCGTCCGGTCTGGTCGGCGAGCTCCTCCTGCCGCCGTCGGTCAACGGCAGCGGACCACGGCAGTTCGCGCGGACGCCGTACGCGGCGGGCTTCGTCCGCAGCGGTACCGACTTCATCCTGACCACGGTGCACGTCCTGTGGGGCAACGCGCCGCAGGACCGGCTCGGCGAGCTGACCGCGTTCGCGTCGTGGATGCGTGCCTGGGCCGAGCGGCCGCGGGACTGGAACCGCAACATGCTGGTGCTGGGGGACTTCAACGTCGACCGCCTCGACAACCCGCTGTTCCGCGCGTTCGTCTCGACCGGGCTGTGGCCACCGAAGGAGCTCAACGAGGTGCGGCGCACGGTCTTCGACAGCAGCCACGAGAGGCACTACTACGACCAGATCGCGTGGTTCAGCGACCCGACGAAGCCCGACAACCCGTCGCTGCTGAGCGGCCTGACCTACACCGGCCGCGGCGGCAGCTTCGACTTCGTCCCGCACGTCCTGCGGAGCCTGACGAAGACCCAGCTCTCGTGGCGCATCTCCGACCACTATCCACTGTGGCTGGAGTTCAGCACCTGAGGCCGCGCGCCGGGAGTCACGTGGTGCGGCGCTCGAAGGTGACCAGCATGCCGTCCACGCCGCCCGGGCCGATGCGGCCCTTGACCTCCGCGCTCGTGATCGCCTTGAGCTGCCAGCCCTGCGCGGCGTGCTCGTTGAGGATGCCCTCGAGCTTCGATCCGGACATCTTGCCGCCGATCATCTTCTCGCGGAGCTCGACGACCTTGTACTCGTATCGTTCGGCCATACCCAATGGTGCGCCTGTCTGCTGCCCGCTGCCGGTCCGATGCTCACTGCCGGTCAGCCGAAGGTGAACGAGTACGCCTGGACGCCCTTGCCGACGGTGACGTCGATCGTCCCCGCCCGGATGCCCGGGGTGGACAGCAGGCGGTACGAGTCGGGCGTGCCGGTGACCCGCACGGTCCTGGTCTGCCCGCCCGCGGAGTAGGTGACAGTGCCGCTGCCGGACAGGACCATGCGGACCTCCTCGGCGCGGTAGTTGAGCCGGACCCGCGCGGGCCGCGTCGTGGGCGTGATGTGCTGGCTGGTGAGCGTCCAGTCGCCGGCGAGCGCGAAGGAGTCCGCCGCCTGCCGCTGGGGGAACGCGAACGTCCGGTCCCCGGCGGTGTAGGTCTGCGGGCCGCCGAAGTTCACCCGCTTCGTCGAGCCGAGGTAGGTCTCGCGGGTGATGTCCGCGGTGTCGGGGGTGTCGTCGGCCGTGTCGGTGGGCGCGGGCAGCGTGGCGCCCGGGTGGGCGTCGCGGAGGAGTTCGCGGATGAGCCGCTCGGTGACGTCGTAGTCGCCCTCGCCGAACTTGATGTGGCGCACCGTGCCGTCGGCGTCGATCAGGTAGTGCGCGGGCCAGTACCGGTTGCGGTAGTTCGTCCACGTCGCGAGCGAGTTGTCCAGGGCGACCGGGTAGCGGATGCCGAACCGGTCCGCCGCGCCGCGCACGTTGCGGGGTTCCTTCTCGAACGCGTACTCGGGTGCGTGGACACCGACGACCCGCAGGCCCGCGTCGCGGTACGCCCGGTCCCACGCGGTGACGTGCGGGATGCTGCGCTGGCAGTTGATGCACGAGTAGGCCCAGAAGTCGACCAGCACGACCTCGCCCCGCAGCTGTGCGAGGTCGAGCGGGCGGTTCCCGGGGGTGTTGAACCACTGCTGGATGCCCTTGATGTCCGGCGCGGTGCCACAGCTCTCGAGCTCGGTGGCGGACGCGGAGCACTTGTCGAGGTCCTTGTTCTGGTCGTTGACCAGGCCGCCGAGGTTGAGCGCCGCCCGCACCTGCTCGGAGTCGTTGATCTGGTCCTGCAGGCCGCCGGTGTAGTCCGGGACGGCGCGCTGCAGGAGCTGCGGCAGGTTGAACACCAGGCCGGCCGCGAGCGCGATCATCACGATCCCCGCGCCGATGCGGATGCCGCGCTGCCGCTTGCGGAACGCGGCCAGCCGCTCGGCGACCCGCCGGCCGGCGAGCGCGAAGACCAGCAGCGGGATGGCCGCGCCGAGGGCGAAGGTGACGGTGAGCACCGCGGTGTCGAGGCCGATCCGGCCGGTGGACCCGGCCACGGTGATCGCGGCGAGGACCGGTCCGGCGCACGGCACGTACACCGCGCCCAGGGCGAGGCCGAGGGTGAAGCCGCCGCGGGAGGCGTCGGGCCTGCGTTGCGGGATCCAGGCGAACGGCCTCTCCAGCAGGTGCTCGAACCGCGGCACGATCAGCCCGACGCCGATCAGCACGAGCACCACCAACCCGGCCCAGCGCAGCACGTCCTGCGGCAGCCCCAGCACCGACAGCAGCAGCGAGCCGAACAACGTCACCAGGGTGAAGCTCACGACGAGGCCGGCGATGACCAGGTAGGGCCGGCCGCGGGCGACCTGCGGACGGGCCGGCCGCTCGGCCACCGCCACCCCGCCACCCTCCACAGTGGACTTCACGGCGGCGGTCCCCCGCGCGCCCTGCGCACCGGAGAAGAACACCACCGGCAGCACCGGCAGGATGCACGGCGAGATACCGGTGACCAACCCACCGATCAATCCGATCAAAGCCAGAGTCAGCACCGTCGTCTCCCGTCCTGCCGGCGAACCATGTGGTGTTCGTCGGCAGGGGGTGGTCCGGATTGGCCTGCTCGGTCCGGATCGGGGAAGACGGCGTGTATTGCCTACACCGGGTAGGTCGCCCGCCCGAGCAGGGCGGCCACGTGCGCGCGCAGGTTGGCCGGGCTGAACGGCTTGACGAGGTACTCGTCCGCACCGCTGGCGAGCACCTTGTCGATGTCGAAGACGTCCATCATGGACGTCACGAAGATGATCGGCGACAGCGCGGTCACCGGGTCACCGCGCAGTGCCCGGCACAGCTCGACGCCCCGCAGGGGGATGACGTCGAGGATGCACAGGTCCGGCCGGGTCGTCGTGGCCGTCGCCAGTGCCGTGATGCCGTCGGGTACGACGGTCACGTCATGGCCGGCCGCGGCCAGGTTCGTCCGGATCATGCGCTGGAGATCCGCCTTGCTCTCCGCCACGAGGACGCGTGCCACACCCGCTCCCTTCCACGAGTGCCGGATCTTGCGATACGCAGGCGCTATAGACGGTATGTCCGGCCAACCCGGCGTGCACAACGAACGACACGGAAATGCGCCGGAAGCCGTGAGCAAGGTACGAATGCGGGCGCGCCGGTGGGCCGGACAGCCGAGCGCGGCATCACGAACCGGTAACCCGCCCGAGCGCGGCGGCCGGTGCCTCACACGTTCACGGCGAGGCGCACCGTCACGACGTCGCCGACCGCGAGGTCCTCGGCCCGCCGGACGCGGGTCTTCACCGGCACGATGTAGCGGCCGTCCTTGGGAAACAGCGACGTCGTCCACGCGGTCCCGCAGATCCGCGCGGAGACCGGGATCATGCCCCAGCCGTAGGTGACGAACGAGGACGCCGCCTCGAGCGCGCCGCACTCCTCGTCCGGAACGGTGACGAAGTGCCACGGCGCCGGGCCCTTCCAGAACCACAGCTCGCCGCTGAACTCCAGGTCCATGCCGGCCAGCCTAGGGCGCGCGCGGCCACCGTCACCTCGTCGGTCTCGCAAAGATCGGCCGGGGTCAGTACGATCATCCCTCATTGGTTGACCCTGCAACTGGCACCCGCTCGAACCCCGTCTCTCCGTCGTCGTGGAAAGGGGTCCTCGATGTTGCTCGCCGATCTCCACCAGGACTACAGCCCACTCGCCGACTCGCTCGGACTCTCCTCGCTCGTCGCGATCCTGCCGCTGCTCGTGCTGTTCGTGCTGCTCGGCGTCGTGCGCATGCGCGCGTGGCTCGCCTCGCTGATCGCGGTCGCGGTCGCGGCGGTGGTGGCCGTGGCCGTGTACTCGATGCCGCTGCTCGACACCCTCAACTCCGGGCTGATGGGCGCCGCGTTCGGGTTCTTCCCGATCATGTGGATCGTCATCAACGCGATCTGGATCTACAACCTCACCGTCTACACAGGACACTTCGACGTGTTGCGCCGTTCGTTCGCGTCCGTCAGCGACGACCAGCGGGTGCAGGCGATCATCATCGCGTTCTGTTTCGGCGCCCTGCTGGAGGCGCTGGCCGGGTTCGGCACGCCGGTGGCGATCAGCGCGGTCATGCTGATCGCGCTGGGCTTCCGGCCGATCAAGGCGGCGGCCATCGCCCTGGTGGCGAACACCGCGCCGGTCGCGTTCGGCGCGCTCGCGGTGCCGATCACCACCCTCGCCGGCGTCACCTCGCTGCCCGTCGAGGACCTCGGCGCCATGGTGGGCCGGCAGACCCCGATCCTGGCGGTGTTCGTGCCGCTCGCCCTCGTGTTCATTGTGGACGGAAAGCGCGGCCTGCGGCAGATGTGGCCGCCCGCGCTGGTGTGCGGCGTCGTGTTCGGCGTCTTCCAGTACCTGTCGTCGAACTTCTGGTCCGTCCCGCTCGCGGACATCGTCGCGGCGCTGACGTCCGCGTTCGCGGTCCTGCTCTTCACGCGGGTGTGGCACGCCAAGGAGACGTACACGGAGGCCGACAACCAGACCGACAACCAGGCCGACGAGACCGCCGAGGAGACCGACGGCGGCGTGCCCGCCACGCGGCCCGCGGACGGCGACTCCGCCGTGGGGACCCGCGTCGAGACCGAGCCGCGAGTGGCCGACTCCCGCGCGGAGGTCTTCCGGGCGTACGCGCCCTATCTCGTGATCATCGCGGTGTTCGTGCTCGCGACCCGGGTACCGGCGATCACCGGCAAGCCACCGACCAAGCCCGGCCAGAGCGGCACCGGGCTGGAGTCGGCCACCCAGATCATCAACTGGCCGGGCCTGCACATCTACAACGCGGCGGGCGAACCGGTCGCGACCACGTTCAAGCTCAACTACCTGTCGGCCGCCGGCACGCTGCTGCTCGTCTGCGGCCTGCTGACGATGCTGCTGCTGCGCATCGGGGTCGGCAACGCGGTCCGGGCCTACGGCCGCACGCTCGACCAGCTCAAGTTCGCGATCCTGACCGTGATGCTGGTGCTCGCGCTCGGGTTCATCATGAACCAGTCCGGCCAGACCACCACGCTGGGCCTGTGGGTCGCCGGCGCGGGCGGGCTGTTCGCGTTCTTCTCGCCGCTGCTCGGCTGGCTCGGCGTCGCGGTCACCGGCTCGGACACGTCGTCGAACTCGCTGTTCGGCGTCCTGCAGATCACCGCCGCGAAGGAGGCCGGCCTGTCCCAGGTGCTCATGGCGGCGGCGAACTCCTCCGGCGGCGTGCTCGGCAAGATGATCTCGCCGCAGAACCTCGCGATCGCCGCCTCGGCGGTCGCCATGCACGGCAAGGAGGGCGACCTGTTCCGCCGGGTGCTGGGGTGGAGCATCGGGTTCGTGCTGTTCATGTGCGTGCTCGTGTACCTGCAGAGCACACCGGTGCTGGACTGGATGGTGGTCGGCTCGCCGTAGCCGCGCTCAGCCCTCCGGGACCTCGTCGACCGCCAGGGCGTCCTCGAGCGTGGGCCGGACCGTGAGGAGCTCGGTGAGGCCCGAGATCTCCAGCGGACGGAGCACGACGGACTCCCTGGCCACCACGCGGAACCGGGTGTGCGGGGCCGACCGCCGGTGCAGGTCGACGAGGACGGCGAGCCCCGCCGAGGCCAGGAAGCTGGCGTCGGACAGGTCGACGACCACGACCCGGGGCCGGCGCTCGAGCATGGCGAGGACCACCTCGCTGACCTGAGGCGCCGTCGCGATGCCGATGTCGCCGGTGACCTTGAGCACGATGGCCTCGCCGTGCGTCTGCACGGCGGCGATCACCCGTGCCGTGTGGGTGAACGCCGGTCTCACGTCCCGCTTGGGCTCGGTATCCACGATTCGCATCATCCACTGCTCGCGCCGATCGCGCCTCAGGGTTCCTGACTACACCACTGACGTCACCACTGACGTCGTGCGAGCGAGGTGATCCGTATCGTCACCATTTCGGCCGCTGCCGCGACGGCCCTTTCCAATCGGCCCAGTCGGACGGCACTATGACGGCGTGGTGGAATCGGAGCCGGCGTCGGTGGACACGTCGTCGAGCGAGGTGACGACGTCCGCGGGCACGGTGGCTCTCGGGTACGAACGCGGGGCCGCGGTACTGCGCGTCACCGGTGCGCTCGACCTCGCCCTGGCCCCCAAGCTGCGCAACCTGGCCGACCGTGCGTTGCGCACGCGGCCCGCGCTGGTGGTCATCGACCTGACCGAAGTGGACTTCCTGGCCTCCGCGGGCATGGCGATCCTCCTCCACGTGCACCGGCGGTGCCCGCCCGCGGGCCTGCGCGTCGTCGCGGACGGGCCCATCACGATGCGCCCGCTCCAGATGACGCGGCTGACCGACGAGCTGGTCATGTTCGCGACCCTGGCCTCGGCTCTGGACGACAGATGACGCCCGCCTCGGTGACCGGAGTCCCGGTGAACGAGCAGCCCACGCCGCCGTTCACGCTCTCCGCCGCGCTCCGCCTCGCCGCCTCGGTCCGCGAGCACGCGGCCCGTGCCGAGTCCTACGAGGCCGCGCTCGACGCCGTGGCCCGCGAGCTGCGGGCCGGCTTCGTCGCGGTGAGCGTGCACGCCTACACGCTGCCCGCGAGTGGGCGGGACCTGGTCCTGACCGCGGTCGCGGGCGCCGGCGCGGATCCCGACCCGGTCGAGCCCGCCGGCCTCCGCGCGATGCTGGCCGACCGGCTCGAGCCCGACGCGCTCGCCGTGTTCGAGCTCGCCCGCGCCTCGCTGGTCCCGGGCACCGCCCGGGTGGCCGAGGTGGCCTCGGTCCTCGCGCTGGCCGGCGTCATGCCCACCGGGGACGCGGTCTGCGTCGTGGTGCTCGGCCACCATCCGCTGCCGGACTCGGGGGTCGGCCACCTGCGCCCGGTCGCGGCCGCCGTCCGGTCCGCGCTCGCGCCGTTCCTCGGTGACGACTCGGTGCCGGTCCGCGACTACCTGGCCGTCGTGGAACGGGCGGCCGGCGAGCACGCGATCGAGCTGGAGCGGCTCGCGAACACCGTGGACCAGCTGCACGCCGAGGCGGGTGTGGTCGACACGCTGCACTCGGTCGGCCGGCAGCTGACCGCGCAGCTGGACATCGACCAGCTGGTGCAGCAGGCCACCGACGCGGCCACGAAGTCGACCGGCGCGGCGTTCGGGGCGTTCTTCTACAACCTGATCGACTCCTACGGCGAGTCATACACCCTCTACACGCTCGCCGGCGTGCCTCGCCAGGCGTTCGAGCGCTTCCCGATGCCGCGCAACACGCAGGTGTTCGCGCCGACGTTCGACGGCGTCGGGACGCTCCGCAGCGACGACATCACTCGCGACGAGCGCTTCGGGCACAACGCCCCGTACTACGGCATGCCGCACGGTCACCTGCCGGTGCGCAGCTACCTCGCGGTGTCCGCGGTGAGCCCGACGAGCGGCGAGGTGCTCGGCGGCTTCTTCTTCGGCCACCCGGTCCCCGGCCAGTTCACCGAGCGCCACGAGTACCTGGCCGAGGGCATCGCCGGGTACGCGGCCATCGCCCTGGACAACGCGCGCTTGTTCGACCGCGAGCGCAACCTCGCCACCGAGCTGTCGCGCAGCATGCTGCCGACCGTGCCCGAGGTGCCCGGCCTGGCGGTGTGCGCCCGCTACCTGCCGGCCGCGACCGGCAGCAAGGTCGGCGGTGACTGGTTCGACGTGATCGAGCTGCGGGGCGGGCGGACCGCGTTCGTGATCGGCGACGTCGTGGGCCACGGCGTCACCGCGGCGGCCGTGATGGGCCAGATGCGCACCGCGATCCGCTCCTACGCGCTGCTCGACCTCTCCCCCGGCGAGCTGCTGCGCAACGTGTCGCTGCTGGCGGGCGCCATGCCGGAGCCGAGCTTCGTGACGTGCTTCTACGCCGTGCACGATCCGATGGACGGGACGCTCGTGTACGCCAACGCCGGTCACCTGCCGGCCGTGCTGATCGCCCCCGACGGATCCGTCGAGCAGGTCGGCGAGGCGATGGCCCAGCCGCTGGGCGTGGGCAGCGAGTTCCCGCAGGGACAGGCCGTCTTCCCGCCGGGCACGGACCTCGTGCTCTACACCGACGGCCTCGTGGAGAGCAGCGGCAGCCGCGACCTCGCGGCCGGCATCGACGCGTTGCTCGCCGCCGTGCCGCTGCTGCGCGACAACCCGGACATCGGCGCCGCGTGCGACGAGCTCATCGACCAGCTCACGCACGGCCGCCACGACGACGACATCGCGTTCATCCACGTGCGCCACCAGGACGGAGGCGATCCGGCGTGAGCGCCTCGACCGGTGCGGGCTCGCTGCGCGAGATCCACTGCCGGGTCCCCGCGGACGCCGAACAGCTGGCGGAGACGCGGCACGCCCTGAGCCGCTGGGCGTCGGGCATCGGCATGTCGCAGCGGCAGTGCCAGGAGCTGGTGCTCGCCGCCTACGAGGCCATGGCCAACTCGGTGGAGCACGCCTACGAGGACGATCGCGACGGGGTCGTCGACCTGCACGCCGCGCACACCCCGGACGGCACCGTGATCGTCACGGTCACCGACCACGGCCGGTGGAAGCCACCGGCGCCGAGTGACGGCATCCGCGGCCGCGGCATCCTCCTGATCCGTGCCCTGGCCGACGACGCGACGATCGCGCGGGTGGACACCGGCACCACGGTCACGATGACGTGGTCCATCGCGCCACCGCACTGACGCCGGTATCAACCCGCGTTCCGCGCACCTCTGTTCGACGACACGACAGTCGAACCCTGGAGGTGACCGTGATGTGGAAAGCGGCATTTTGGAAGGACGCGGGCGAGCGTGCGGTCCGGACGGTCGCGCAGGTGCTCGGGGCGCTGGTGGTCGCCGCCGGGACCGGGTTGCTGGACACCGACTGGACAGCCACGCTCTCCGCGGCCGGGATGGCCGGCGTGCTGTCGGTGCTGACGTCGCTCGCCAGCGAGGCACGGTCCCCGGACGGCACGGCGTCGATACTCCCCACCGAGCCCCAGCCCGACCCCGTTCCCGCGCTGCAGCCCGGCGTCGGCGCGATCCCCGGCTGACGTGGCGGAGCGCTCCTGAACATCGGGCGGCGCTCCCTGCTGTCCGGCGCCGGCGAACGTCAGCCGGCGCCGAAGCACACGAAGCCCAGCGCGGTGACCCGGGCCAGGACGTCGTCCTGCCGGGCGATGTCCCGCTGGGCGCGGTGCAGCGCGGCGGCCGGGCCCAGGCCCGCGTCGAGGTGGCGGTGCAGGCGGAGCATCAGCGGCCGGCTCGTGCGGTCCGGGACGGGGACCACGGTCGCGACCAGGCTGCGGGTACCCAGCCCGAGCAACGCCGCGGCGAGGCCCAGCAGCTCGTCGCCGGGGTGCACGGCCGGCAGACCCGAGTCGCACGCGGACAGCACCAGGTGCCGGGGCGGCGTCGCGAGGCGCTCCAGGTCGTAGACGGTCAGCGGGCCGTCCGCCAGGTGCAGCGCGGAGAACAGCGGGTTGTCCGCGCGAAACGTCCCGTGCGCCGCGATGTGCGCGAGCCCGGCACCGTCGAGCGCGGCGGTCACCGCCTCGGCCCGCGCCCGCCGGCCGGTGAAACGCAACCCGGAGCGGCGGCGGGCGAGCGCGGCGACCTCGGCGGTCGCGTGCGGCAGCCCCGGCCCGGCGGCGAACACGCGGTGGCCGTGGCTCGCGGTGCGCTGGGCGCGGTGCCACAGGGCCGCGGACGGAGCCACCGACACCGGGCGGCCCGCGCAGCCGGGCAGGGCGGGCCACGGCAGCGCGTGCAGCGGTCCGGTCGGCACGATCACCAGCTCGCGCTCGCCCAGGTCGGCGGCCAGCGGGGCCAGCAGCAGCCGGTCCAGCCGCTGCGCCCGGCGCGTGATCAAGGTGACGGCCGCGGCCGCCGACCGCGCCGAGCCGAGGCGGTAGCCGGCGCTGCGCAGGCCGAACCGCAGCGCATCCACCTGCTCCGCCACGGCCGCGACCGGCCCCAACGTGCGCAGCCGCGTCCGTCCGCCCGCGACGGTCACCGCCCACAGCGTGCCCGCGTGTTCGACGTACTCGACGAGGGCGCGCTCGCCGAGCGCCGCGCGCAGCGCGGTCGCGACCACCGGCGGGACCGGCGCGTGGGTGCCGGAGGCGTGCCGGGACCGCGCCCGCACCCGCTGCTCCACGGTGGACTGGCGGCGCAGCAGCGGCGCGGGATCCCCGCCGGCGGCCGCGGCGGTGGCCAGGTCCACCGCGACCTGGCGCAGCTGCGCGAGGTCGGCGGCCAGCGCGGCGTCGTCCGGCGGCCGGGCCGGCCGCAGCAGCAACGCGCCCGCCCGCCAGCGCTCCGCCCACAGCAGCACCTGCCCGGCCCGCCCCGACTCGAGCGCGAGCCGCAGTCCCAGCTCCGCCAGCTCCGCGGCGTGCCCGGACGCGTGCACCCGCAGCTCCGCAGCCCCGAGGCTCGCCCGGAACGCGTCCACCACGCGCATCCCCGCCCGCAGCGCCGCCCGGGCCCCGCGCGGATCGCCGTTCGCCAGGCGCAGCAACGCCAGCGCGTGCCAGGCCCGGGCCCGCAGCTCCGCCGGCCCGGTCGACCGCGCCGGCGCCGCGGCCGCCAGCTCCCGCGTGGCGATGCCCGTCCGGCCGAGCGCGAGCGCCGTCCGCGCGACGATCAGCCGCGCGTCCATGGCCGCGGCGAGCCAGCCCGCGGCGGCGAGCGCGGCGACGGCGCGGCGGCCCGACCGCAGCGCCGCCGGGTCCCGCTCGCCCGCCGCCCACCGCGCGCGCAGCACCACGTACGCGGCGAGCGCCACCCACCCCGGCCGGCGTTGCCGCACCGCCGAGCGGCGCGCGCGTTCCGCCTCGGCGCGCGCCGTGGCCGGGTCGTCCGACAGCAGGGCGGCCTGCGCGAGCAGCAGCCGCGCCTGCACGAGGTCGACCGCGTTGTGCTGCCGGGAGTACTCCGCGATGGCGAGCTCGGCGGCCGCCCGCGCCTCGCCGACCAGGCGCACCGACAGCAGCGCCTCCGCGTGCTCGACCGGCAGCAGGCCGAGGTCCCGCCCGGCCGCGCGGTACCGCACGGCCGCCTCGTCGAACGCGGCGAACGCGGCCGGCAGGTCGCCGCGCACGGCGGCCGCGAGCCCGCGGTTGTGGCAGACCATCGCCATCCGTCCACTGTGGTCGGACGCGGTGTAGGCCGCCGCGGCCCGGCGCAGGTCCTCGTCCGCGCCCTGCCAGTCCCGCAGGTGCGCGCGCAGGATGCTGCGGTTGGTGCGGATGTCGGCCTCGAGCACGTCGTCGCCGCCGGCCCGGGCGAGGATCTCGAGCGCCTGCGCGAAGCCGGCGACCGCCTCGTCGAACCGGGCCAGCTCGGTGAGGATCAGCGCCCGCAGCATCGCGAGCCGCGCGGCCGGGACGTCCCGCAGCACCGGCGCGGCGACCTCGATCTCGGCCAGCGCGTCCGCGGTCCGGCCGGCGAGCGTGAGCACGTAGGCGAGCGAGCCGCGCGCCTCGGCCGCCCGCCCGGTCAGCGACGCGCCGTCCGCGCTGCCGATCGCGGCACGGAGGTGCCGCTCGGCGGGCACGAGCCGGCCGAGCGCGGTGTAGGCCATGCCGAGCGCGCGGCCGGCCACCGCGGCCACCTCCGGCGCTCCGTTCGCGAGGCCCGAGGCCAGCCGCACGGCGCGGGCCGGCTCGGTCACCGCCAGCTCCAGCGCGGCGTGCGCCCGCACGAGCGCTGACCGAGCTGGACGACTCCGCACTGCTACTACGTCGGACCGGCGGCGCCGGACGTTGCCCGCGCTACAGCTGAACCCAGCTCGTGACGACCGTCCCGACCACCACGCGGGTGGCGCCACGCGGCAGCCCGGTCACGGCGAACCAGCCCTCGTCGACCGGCACCGGGTGGCGTTCACCCGCCACCTCGACCACGGCGTCGCCGGCCGCACCGGTGACCAGGCCACGCACGGAGACCTCGTCGCCGCGGTACTCCACCTGAAGCTCCAGGGAGACCTCGCCCGCCTCGAACGACAGCAGCCGCACGTCCGCGTCCGCGGCCCGCACCCCGGCGTCGGCCAGCGCGGAGTCGGCCACGAGGGTGGCCAGCTCCTCGTCCAGCCGGCGGGTGGCCAGCGCCGCCCGCGCCGCCGCGAGCACGTGCTGGGGCACCGGGTCCAGCTCGGCGGCGGCGGCGCGCAGGCGGGCCATCAGCTCCTCCTCCGCGGGGTCGAGGGGTACCCCTGGCTCGTGGTCGCTCATGGTTGGTCCCCCGCGCCGAGCACGGCCGCGGCGTCGACCAGCTCACGCAGCCGCGACAGGCAGCGCTGCCGGGTGGGGCCGATGCTGCCGATCGGCATCTCCAGCGCGGCCGCGACCTCGGTGTAGGCCGGGGCCGGGACCGCGGTGAGCACCCGGAGCAGCTGCTGGCAGCGCTCGCTCAGCTGGGCGAACGTCCGCCACAGCTCGGTGTCGCGCTCGCGGCGCAGCAGCCGGTCGTCCACCGGCGGGGCGATGTCGGGCACCTCCGGCGGCCCGGTCTCGGGCATCAGCCGGGTGCGCGCGTTGCGGCGGATCAGCTGCAGGCACTCGCGGCGGGCGGTGGTGGCGAGCCAGCCCGCGAGACGGTCCGGATCCTTGATGTGGTCGAGGTTCTCCACGAGCTTGAGCCACGTGAGCTGCACGGCGTCGCCCGCGTCGGCGGAACCGAGCCGGAAGCCGCGCGCGATCGACCAGAGCAGGCTGCTGTAGCCCTCGACGAGGATGTCCCACGCGGCCTGGTCGCCCGCCGCGGCGGACGCGAGCACGGTGCGGACGTCCACGATCGGCCTCCCATCGGCCCCAATCGTACTGACGCCCGCGCGGCGTCCCGTGATACGAGAGCCCGCCTGCCGTTCTTCGCGCGGGTTGCGGCAGATGCTCCGTCCGGCCGCGAATTGCGCCGGCGAAGAGAAATTTCTTCGACGATTTTCGCAGCTAAGGAAGGCTGCTCACCCGAATTAGCAGCCTGCCAATAATTCCGGCAAGTTCGCTTTCCGTTTGCGATCGCTCACACCCTGACGCCGAGCCCCTCGTTACATAGGAGGATGCGGATGCACGTGCAGATGCACGACTGGGGAGGTACGGCTTGAGTGAGCCGTGGGATGACGTGGCGGGCGCGCACCGCGCCTTGGACGACTCCTCCCTGCTCAAGGCCGTGCGCGACGGTGACGTCGCCGCCTACGGAGTGCTCTACGAGCGGCACCTCGGCGCCGCCCGGCGCGCGGCGGCAGCGGTCGCGACGACCCACGCGGAGCGCGAGGACCTGGTGGCCGAATCGTTCACGAAGGTTCTTCGGATATTGCGCAGCGGTCACGGCCCAGCCGACCAATTCCGGCCCTATCTGCTCACCACGATTCGCAATTCGATGATCAGCATTCGCCGCCAGGACTCCGCGCTGTCGCTGGTGGCGGACGTGCCGGAGAAGGGCCGGCACGTCGACCACGAGGACCCGGTCGGACTCCGACTGCATGCCGGCGTGGCGGCCGACGCGTTCGCGCGGCTACCGGAGCGTTGGCGGCTCGTGCTCTGGTACACCGAGGTCGAGGGGCGCTCGCCGGCACAGGTGGCGCCGCTGCTGGGACTGACCCCCAACGGCGTGGCCGCGCTGGCCTACCGGGCCCGCGAGGGTCTGCGGCAGGCCTACCTCGACGAGCACCTGCCCGCCACCGGGCAACGCGGCTGCCGGATCGCGGTCGAGCAACTGGCCGGGTGGGTCCGGCACACGCTGACCCCGCGCCGGATGCGGGCGATCTCCGCGCATCTCGATCACTGCGGGCCGTGCCGGGAGCTCGCCGCGGACCTGCGCACGCTGAACGAGGAGCTGCCGTAGGTTCGCGGAATGCGCGTCCTGTTCGCGAGCCTCGCCTCGCACGGCCACACCTATCCGCTGATCCCGCTCGCGATCGCCGCGCGCGAGGCCGGGCACGAGGTCCACTACGCCGCGGGTGAGGCCATGCACCCGGTGCTCGCCGCGCACGGGCTGCGACCGCTCCGCCCGGCCGACTCGTTCTACGAGTTCTACGCCGAGGACCTCGAGCCGGAACTGGCCCGCCTCGAGCCGGACCTCGTCGTGCACGAGTGGGGCCTGCCCGGCGCCGCGATCGCCGCCCACCGGGCCGGGATCCCCGGTGTCTGGCACGGCTTCGGCCGGCTGATCCCCGAGGGCATCGGCCTGGAGCTGCCCACCCGCCATCCCGAGGTGCCGCCCCGGCCGCACGTCGACATCTGCCCGCCGTCCCTGCAGGACAAGGACTTCCTCGCCACCGCGGACCGCATCGAGCTGCGCCACGTCCCCTTCTCCGAGCACGTCGAGCCGCCCTCGTGGGGCGCGCGGCGCCGCGCGCGGATCTACCTCACGCTGGGCACGGTGTTCGCCACCAAGGACCTGTTCGCCACCACCATCGCCGGACTCGCCCGGCTGGACGCGGACGTCGTAGTTGCCGCCGGCCGGGTGCTCCTCGCGGATTTCGGCGAGCTGCCGGGCAACGTCCGGGTCCGGCCATGGGTGGCACAGGCGGAGCTGCTCGGCCAGGTCGACCTCGTCGTGCACCACGGCGGCAGCGGCACCACGCTCGGCGCGCTCGCGGCCGGCCTCCCGCAGCTGGTCCTGCCGCAGGGCGCGGACCAGTTCGCCAACGCCGACGCACTCGTCGCGGCCGGCGCGGCACTGCGGCTGCTACCCGACGAACTCGACGCGGACGCCGTGACCATTGACGCCGCCACCTTGCTGCGCGACACCGCACACCGGGACGCAGCCCGCGCGCTCGCGGCCGAGATCGCCGCCATGCCCGGGCCGGCGGAGGTCGCGCACCGGCTGCCGGAGTACGCAGCCGGCCCGCGATAGCCGGTTCAGCACCTCGCTCACGCGCGGCCGAGGTCGCACACCAGCCGCCGAAGCACACGACCGGTCCGCGACAACCCGCCAGGCCAAGCGATCCAGCACCTCGCCGACCACGCGGCCGAAACCGCGCGCCGGTGGAGGTCGCGGACCGGCTGCCGAAGTACTCAGCGCGGTCCGCGATAGCCAGCCAAGCCAACCGATTCAGCACCTCGGCGACCACGCGGCCGAAACCGCGCGCCGGCGGAGGTCGCGGACCGGCTGCCGAAGTGCGCAGCCGGTCCGCGAGATAGCCCGTCAAGCCAGCCGGTTCAGCGCATCGGTGACCATGGGCCGTACCGCGAGCTCGGGCCCGGCCTGCGACAGCTGCCGCAGGCTCGCGCGCAGTCCCGACGAAGCCTCGACGGGCACGGACCGCAGTGCCAGCTTCTGCACCCCGGTGTCGGCATCGAGCACCAGGCCGGTGAGCACGCGGCTCGCGGCATCCGGGGCCAGCATGGACGCGGCCGAGGCGGCGGCGACCCGCACGCGGGCGTCGTCGCTGGCCGCCGCGGCGGCCACGATCGCCTCGGACTCCTCGCCGCGGATCTGGCCGGCGAGGTAGGCCGCCTTCGAGGCGAGCCCCGGGTCGGTGCCGCCGACGAGCTCCATCAGGTGTGGCAAGGCAGCGGACCCCAGCTGCGCCGCGAAGGCGTAGTCGACCTCGTCGGGATCCAGCGCACCACGGACATCCGCCATCGTTACGGACACGGCTCCTCCTAGACGTTGATGGTGCTCGGGCTGCTGTCCATCGTGCTGCCCTCGGCCGCGATCAGGTCCGGCGGCGGGTTCGTGATGTTGAACGTGCCGCCGCCCATCATGAGCCGGTCGGTGGGCGTGACGTGGGGCAGGCCCAGAACGTGGCCCACCTCGTGGCCGAGCGTCCACCGGCTGGACGCCGACGTGATCACACAGCTCGGCCGACCCGCCGGGTGCGCCGCGCAGCCGTTCAGCGGCGGGTTCGTCGTACGGACGAAGTAGGCCGCCACGTGGTTGGTACCGACGTTGTCGCGGTTGCCGAACAGCTGGTTCTGCTCGTCGGTCGTGGCGCCCATCGTGCAGGTGCCGACCTCGAGGTCGGCGAGCAGCGGCAGGTTGAGAGTCTGCCGGGAGCCGACCGCCACGTTGATGCCGCGGCTGGCGTACACCTCGCGCATCGCGGCCACCATCTGGTCGACGGTGAACGACGTCGGTTCGGTGAGGATCTTGAGGTGCAGGATCACGGTGGGCACGAGGCTCCATGCCTTGGACCAGACCTGGCCGTCGGTGCCGCGGACGAACACGTGCTCGTGCTCGAGGCCCATCGTGCCCAGTGCCGGCTTGGACGCGAGCACGCCGCCGTCGTCGTGGCGGCCCCACCCGTGCCACGAACCGCCGAAGAAAGCCCGCTGCCACAACGCATTGTCCGCGCCACGCACGTAGATGTTGCACACCCCGTTGTTGCGCGACACGATCGCCGGCCCACCGGTGAACCCACCAGGCGGCGTGCCGTGCGCGAACCAGCCGTTCCAGCCGGACCCGCCGGACCAGGCCTTCGACCACACCTGACCGTCCGTCCCCCGCACGAACACGTGCTCGTGATCCGGACCCATGCTGCCCAACGCGGGCTCCGACGCCAGCACCCCGCCGTCATCGTGACGGCCCCACGCATGCCAGCTGCCGTTGAAGAAAGCCCGCTGCCACAACGCATTGTCCGCGCCACGCACGTAGATGTTGCACACGCCGTTGTTGCGCGACACGATCGCCGGCCCACCCGTGAACCCACCAGGCGGCGTGCCGTGCGCGAACCAGCCGTTCCAGCCGGACCCACCGGACCACGCCTTCGACCACACCTGACCGTCCGTCCCCCGCACGAACACGTGCTCGTGATCCGGACCCATACTGCCCAACGCCGGCTCCGACGCCAGCACCCCGCCATCGTCGTGGCGGCCCCACCCGTGCCACGAACCGTTGAAGAAAGCCCGCTGCCACAACGCATTGTCCGCGCCACGCGCGTAGATGTTGCACACGCTCGTATTGCGCGAGACCACCGCGGGCGCGCCCTGGAATCCGCCGCTCGGCGCCCCTTGGGGCACCCAAGACTGCCACGTCATGTTCGCTCCGCCCTGCTCGGAACCGTTTTCCCCAGAATCGGGCGGCGGCGGGAAACGTGAGGGTGGGTTCCGCGGTGCTTTCCGGCCGGGCGCGCCGGTGGTGGGAAAGCACCGGTCCCGTGTTTACAGTGGACAGTCTCCGGTCGCGGCGCGGCCGCGGTTACGATCGCCGGTGTGACCGAGGAGATCGCGGACATGGCCGCGCGGTACGGGCTGGCGCCGCTGCCCGTGGAGGGCGGCCTGTTCCGGCGGACGTGGGCGGGCCCACCCGACGCGACGGGACGGCCGGCGGGCTCGGCGATCATCGCGTTGTTCGCCGCCGAGGACGGCCAGTTCTCCGCCATGCACCGGCTGCCGATCGACGAGGTGTGGCACTTCTACCTGGGCGACCCGCTGGAGCTGCTGCTGCTCGACCCGTCCGGCGAGGCCCGCGTCGAGACGCTTGGCCCGGCCCAGCACGTGCAGCTCACCGTCCCGGCGGCCACCTGGATGGGTGCGCAGGTCGCGGCCGGCGGGCGGTGGACCCTGTGCGGCACGACGATGGCACCCGGCTTCGTGCCCGCGGACTACGAGGGCGGCGACGCCGACGAGCTGTGCGCGCGCTACCCCGCGGTGGCCACGCGCATCCGGGCGCTGTGCCGGCCCGGCTCGGCCCTGCGGTTCGCCGGTGAGCCCGCCGATGGGTGAGCTGCCCGAGCTGGGCGGCACGGTCACGCTGGTGACCGGTGCGAGCGGCACCATCGGGCGGGGCATCGCGCTGCGGTTCGCCGCGGCCGGCGGCGCGGTCGTCGTCCACTGTCACCGCGACCGGGCCGGTGCCGAGTCCGTCGCGGCGGAGATCCGCGCGGCCGGCGGTGCGGCGCACGTGCTCGCCGCGGACCTGACCGATGAGGCGGCCTGCCACCGGCTCGTGCGCGACGCGGCGGCGTGGACGGGCCGGCTCGACAACCTCGTGAACGGCGCCGGCATCCAGCCGGTCGAACAGCTCGCGGACATGCCGGCGGCTACCTGGCGGGCGATGTTCGAGGCGAACGTGACGAGCGCGTTCTCCTGCACGCAGGCGGCCGCTGAGGTCATGCGCGGGACGGGCGGCAGCGTCACCCACATCGCGTCGATCGAGGCCGCGCGGCCGGCGCCGGGCCACGCCCACTACGCCGCCGCGAAGGCCGCGCTGGTCATGCACGCCCGGGCCGCGGCGCTCGAGTACGGCCCGCTCGGCATCCGGGTCAACACGGTCTCCCCCGGCCTCGTCGACCGCGCGGGCCTCGCCGCGGACTGGCCCGACGGTGTGGCGCGCTGGCACGCGGCGGCGCCGCTGCACCGGCTGGGCGAGCCGGCCGACGTGGGCAACGCGTGCGTGTTCCTCGCCTCGCCGATGGCCGCGTGGATCACCGGCCACGACCTCACGGTGGACGGCGGCGTGTCCGCGCGGCCGACGTGGTGAGTCAACCGCCGAGGATGTCGACCCAGCCGCCGGAGCGCCAGTAGACGCCGTCCGCGCGGCTGAGCAGCCCCTCGTCGACGAGGTTGCGGCGAAGGGCCACGTGGTCCGTGGCGCCCCCGGAACACCAGGCCCGCACGTCGGAGCCCATGCCGCCAGGCTAGGACGGCCCGCAACCGAAATCCGGTCCCCGGCCCAGCTAGCGCGCGGCGGGCTCGGCGGGCTCCGGGGTCACCACGGCGGCGAACTTCGTGCCGAGCGCGGTCAGGTAGCCGTCGATCGTCGCGGTGTGGCCGAGGACGAACCGGGACATGAAGCGGAACACGAGGTTGCGGACCTCGCCGTGCTCGGTCACCGTCACCACGCAGCCATCGCCGTCCGGGGCGAGCTCGTAGGTCCAGGTGCCGCCGAACGGCAGCTTCGGGTCGGTGATGCGGGTGACGAGCCGGCGCGGCTCGTCGGCCTCGGCGAGCTCGAAGGCGATCGTCCCGTCCTTCCCGATCTCCCGCCAGCGCACCGGCTCGTCGCCGAGCACCTCGACCCGGGCGACCCGCGGCCGCCACGCCGGGTATCCGGCCACGTCGGCCAGCACCGGCCACACCCGGGCCGGTGCCGCCGGCAGCCGGACCCGCCGCGCCGCGACGTGCTCCGCCGGCAGCGTCGCGCCCGCCACCAGGACACCGAGCACGAGCACGACCAGCACCCCGACGACGACTGCGATGATCGCGAGCCAGCTCATCGCCGCACCTCCCATACGTGTCCGCAGCATGCTGCCAGAGCGCACGTCGTCGAGCGCCTCGCGGAGCGCGGTCACCAAACCGCGGGTTCACCGAACCTGTCCCTACTGTGGACGGTGAACCGACGCGTAGACAGGAGTGTGGGCCATGACGGTGCTCAGGTCCGTGATCGACGGGGCGGACGCCGCTGCCGGCACCGCGTTCGAGTCGCGGAATCCCGCCCTGCTGGACGACCTCGTGGCACGGGTGGAGCTCGCCGACGCGGTCACCGTGCGGGCGGCGTGCGCCGATGCCCGGCGGGCGCAGCGGGACTGGGCACGGGTGCCGGCCCCGGTCCGCGGTCAGGTCGTCGGCGCGTTCGGGCGGCTCGTGGCGGAGAACAAGGACGCCCTCGCGCGGCTCGTGACCCGCGAGATCGGCAAGCCACGGGCCGAGGCGCTCGGCGAGGTGCAGGAGATCATCGACACCTGCGAGTTCTTCCTCGGCGAGGGCCGGCGGCTCTACGGGCACACGGTCCCGTCCGAGATGCCGGACAAGCAGCTGTTCACCTACCGCGTGCCGGCCGGCGTCGCGATGGTGATCACCGCCGGGAACTTCCCCGTCGCCGTGCCGTCGTGGTACCTCGCGCCCGCGTTGCTGTGCGGCAACGCCGTGGTGTGGAAGCCCGCCGAGTACGCCGCCGCCACCGCCCGCGCCCTCGCCGAGCTGGCCTGGCACGCGGGCGTTCCCGCCGGCGTGCTGAACCTCGTGTACGCCGACGGCGAGACCACCTACGCCGGCCTCGACGCCGCGCTCACCGACGGCCTCGTGGACAAGGTCGGGTTCACCGGCTCCACCGCGGTGGGCCGGCGCATCGGCGAGCTGTGCGGGCGGCACCTGCAGACCCCGTGCCTGGAGCTCGGCGGCAAGAACCCGATGGTGATCGCGCCGGACGCGGATCTGGACCTCGCCGTCCAGGCCGCGCTCTTCTCCGGGTACGGCACCGCCGGGCAGCGCTGCACCTCGCTCGGCACGGTGATCGCACACGCGGACGTGCACGACGAGTTCGTCCGCCGCTTCGACGACGCGGTGCGCACCGCGCCGGTCGGCGACCCGGCCGGGGACGTGGTGTTCGGCCCGCTGCTGGACGAGAAGTTCGCCCGCGGCTTCGAGACCACGCTCGGCTGGATCGCCGAGCACCACGTGGTGCTCGGGTCGTCCGCGGTCGGCCGGATCACCGCGGCCGCCCCGCGTGCGGGGTTCGCCGGCGACCCGTCGGCCGGGCTGTACTACCACCCGGTCCTGCTCGACGGCGTCCGCCCGGGCGACAAGGTGTTCGCCGAGGAGACGTTCGGCCCGATCGTCGGCGTGACCACGTACCGCACGCTCGACGAGGCGATCGAGCTCGCCAACGCGCCCGGCTACGGGCTCTCCTCCGCCGTGTACACGAACGACCCGGCGACCGCTTTCCGCTTCCGGCAGGGGATCTCGGCCGGCATGGTCAGCGTGAACAACTCGACGTCCGGCGCCGAGGCGCACCTGCCGTTCGGCGGCAACGGCAAGTCCGGCAACGGCAGCCGCCAGTCCGGCGTCTGGGTGCTCGACCAGTTCACCCGCTGGCAGTCGATGAACTGGGACTTCTCCGGTTCGCTGCAGAAGGCGCAGCTGGACGTCGCGACCATCGACACCGACCCGGGCTACCGGCTGCCGGACGCCTGGGCCGCCCCCGGCGACGCGAGCGGCGACACCATCGGGGACACGATCGGGGACCGGAGCGGCGAGCGGAGAACGGCATGACCATCGCGGTGATCGGCGCGGGGTTCATCGGCGGCACGCTCGGCCGGGCCTTCGCCCGCGCCGGCCTGCCCACGGTGTTCGGCTCGCGGCACCCCGGCGACGACGAGGTCGCGCGCGACAGCGGCGCCCGCACCGCCGGCATCGCCGACGCGATCGCCGAGGCGGACACCGTGCTGCTCGCGCTCCCCGCGGGCGCGCTGGCGGACCTGCTGCGCACGCACGGTGCCGCGCTGGACGGCAAGCTCGTCATCGACGCGGCCAACAGCATGGGCGGCCCCGTCGCCCACCACGCCGGGCTCGTCGCGAGCCACGCTCCCGGCGCCCGCTACGCCCGGGCGTTCAACACCCTCGGCGGCGAGAACTTCGCCGACCCGGACTTCGACGGCGTCCGGGCCGACCTGTTCTACTCCGCGCCCGCCGCGGACCGCTCGACGCTCGACGAGCTGATCGGCGCGCTCGGCCTGCGGCCCATGTACCTGGGCGAGAACCAGGAGGACACGGTGGACGGCGTGCTGCGGCTGTGGTTCGCGCTCGCCGTCGGCCAGGGCCACGGCCGGCACCTCGCGTTCCGCACGCTCACCCGCTGACGAGCGCGATCGGGGCGTCGCCGCAGCGGCGCAGCGTGATGCCGCCGGACAGCGGTGCCTGGGTCATCCACCAGGCCGGCACGTCGACGTCGCGCACCAGCGACCCGGTCGCCTGGCGGACGTTGTTCGACACGATCACCCGGCCCTGCGCGTTGACCAGCGCGGCGCGGCCGCCCAGCGCGCGCAGCCGGGGCCGCAACGTGCGCTCGACCTCGCGCACGTACACGTCCGCGCCGACCACACCGGCGAACACGCCGCGCCGGCGGACCGGGATCGTGAAGGTCAGCGTGTACTCGTCGGTGCACAGGTAGTCGACGTACGGGCCGGTGATGTGCCGGCGGCCCGTGTCGCGCGGGACGGTGAACCAGGACTGCCGCGTGTAGTCGAGGAAGTCCTCGCCCGCGGGGTCGAGGCTGATGAACAGCTGGGTGGGCATCGTGTCCGGGTTGGTCACCCACCAGTGGAAGCCGAACTGCTGGTCGGCGAGCGTGCGCGGCGCGCAGATGTAGCCGGCGCCGACGACGATGCCGCCGAGCGCGTCGACCACCGGCAGGCTCAGCCGGTCGAGGTCGCGGGTGCGGGTCCGCGCCGGCTCGGCGAGCAGCGACTCGACCGCGACGAGCACCGGTTTGAGTCGCTCGAAGACCCCTTCGACGAGCGCGGCGACCTGCTCGACGATCTCGGTGACGAGCTCACCGCCCGCGACCGGACGCCGTCCGTCCATCGCTCTCACCTCGATGCCATCGGCTCAAGGAGTCACCAGGTCCAAATGTACTTCCGCCAGGCGGCCCACCGCATCCCGCACGTGCTCCTCGGTGCGCTCCCGCGCCGCCTCGCCGGCCCCGTCCGCGATCGCGGCGGTGATCTCGCGGTGCGCGGCGTGCCCGCCATGCTCCCCCGGGCGCAGGGGCAGCCACAGCAGACCGCCGCACGCACCCTGCAGGGCCACCTCCTCCCGGGTCAGGCGCGGCGACTGCGCGGCGGCGGCGACCTCGAGGTGGAACAGGCGCTCGGCGCGGGCGACCTCGGCCCCGGCCGCCGTGCGCATGTCCGCCGTGGCCAGCTCGAGGCGCTGGATGTCCTCCGTGGAGCTGCGCTCGGCGGCCAGCCGCGCGGCCGCCCCGGCGATCGCCGCGTAGTGGTCGCCGATGTCGCGCAGGTCGCCGAGCGAGACCGCGCGCAGTGCCTGCTGCCAGCCGTGGGCCGGCGGCTCGGCGGGCGCCTTGACGAAGCTGCCGCCGGCGCGACCCCGGCGGGTCTCGACGAGCCCGAGCTGCCGCAGCGCCACCAGCGCCTCCCGCACGGTGACCGTGGAGACGCCGAACCGCGCGGCGAGCTCCGCCTCGGTCGGCAGCCGCTCGGCGTCCGTGAGCAGGCCCAGCGTGATCGCGTCGGACAGCCGCGCGGTGACCGCCTCGGCCCGGCCGACCGGCTCGAGCGGCGCGAACATCGCCGACCGCGCCCCCCGCGACATCCCCTCACCCATCACGCACCCAATCCTGCCCGACTACTACCCGCTCCGGAGCATTGCCATATTACATATGAACTTATATGTTTTAGAACCAAGGCCCGCACCAACCGCGGCTCCCAAACCGCACCTAAGGGGAACGGAACGCAACCCAGCCACAAGTACGCGCCAAACCGACGGGCATCGAACCCAAGGTGACCAACAGGGATGAATCCGGGGAGGCGGAATGGCGGCGGCAATTGCGCTTCGGGGGTTGCGCAAGTCCTTCGGCGCCATCACGGCTGTCGACGGCATCGACCTCGACGTACCGGAGGGCGAGTTCTTCGCCATGCTCGGCCCGTCCGGGTCCGGCAAGACCACGGTGCTGCGGCTGATCGCCGGCTTCGAGCAGCCCACCGCGGGCACGATCGAGCTCGACGGCCGTGACGTCGGCCGGCTCGCCCCGTTCGACCGGGACGTCAACACCGTCTTCCAGGACTACGCGCTGTTCCCGCACATGTCGGTACGGGAGAACATCGAGTACGGCCTGCGCGTGAAGCGGGTGCCGCGGGCCGAGCGCCGCGCCCGGGCGGCCGAGGCGCTCAGGACCGTGCGGCTGGACGATTTCGGCGAGCGCAAGCCCGCGCAGCTCTCCGGCGGGCAGCGCCAGCGGGTGGCGCTCGCCCGCGCGCTCGTCAACCGGCCCAAGGTGCTGCTGCTCGACGAGCCGCTCGGCGCGCTCGACCTCAAGCTGCGCCTGGCGATGCAGACCGAGCTCAAGCAGATCCAGCGCGACGTGGGCATCACGTTCCTGTTCGTCACCCACGACCAGGACGAGGCGCTGACGATGAGCGACCGGATCGCGGTGTTCAACGAGGGCCGCATCGAGCAGGTCGGCACGCCGGTCGAGGTGTACGAGAAGCCGGCCTCGCCGTTCGTGGCCGGGTTCGTCGGCACGTCGAACCTGCTGCGCGGGCAGAGCGCGGAGACCGTGCTCGGCCGGGACGGCACCTACAGCATCCGCCCGGAGAAGATCCGCATCGACGCCGACCTGTCGCACGCCGCGCCGGCCGGCGAGGTCGCCGCGACCGGCACGGTCACCACCGCCGTGTACGCGGGCGCGACCGTGCGCTACGAGGTCACCCTCGACGCCGGCGGTCAGCTCACCGTGGTGCGGCAGAACAGCGAGCCCGTCGACTTCCCGGACAGCCGGGTGCGGCTGACCTGGCGGCAGGAACACAACGTCCGGGTGCCGGAAGCCGATCCGCCGACGAATGGGACGAAAGGATTGCCATGAAGAAGCGCATGCTCGCGCTGGCGTTGTTCGGCGCCGGCGTACTCGTCACCGCCTGCGGTACGGCGAGCGAGGACAGCGGAGGTGGCGCGCCCAACGAGAACGGCTTCTCCCCGCCGGACCTGCCGGCCCTGGAGAAGCTCGGCGAGCCGGAGGGCGAGCTGTCCGTGCTGGCCTGGCCGGGCTATGCCGAGGACGGCTCGACCGACCCCGCGGTCGACTGGGTCACGCCGTTCGAGAAGGCGAGCGGCTGCCAGGTCAGCGTGAAGACGTTCGGCACGTCCGACGAGTCGGCGACGCTGATGAAGACCGGCGACTACGACGTGGTGTCCGCCTCCGGCGACGCCTCGCTGCGGCTCATCGCGGCGGGCGACGTGGAGCCGGTCAACACCGACCTCGTGCCGAACTACGCCGACGTGTTCGACTTCCTCAAGGACAAGACGTGGAACAGCGTCTCCGGCGTCGCGTACGGCATCCCGCACGGCTGGGGCGCGAACGTGCTGGCCTACCGCACGGACCTCGTCAAGCCCGCGCCCACGTCCTGGGGTGCGGTGTTCGAGCCGGACAGCCCGCAGAAGGGCAAGATCACCGCATACGACTCGCCGATCTACATCGCCGACGCCGCGCTGTACCTGATGAAGCACGAGCCGGACCTGGGCATCAAGAACCCGTACGCGCTGGACGACAAGCAGTTCCAGGCGGCGGTGGACCTGCTCAAGCAGCAGAACACGATGGTGAGCGAGTACTGGTCGGACTACCTCAAGGAGGACCAGGCGCTCAAGAACGGCGACGTGACCGTCGGCACCGCCTGGCAGGTCACGGTGAACCTCGCCAAGTCCGAGGGCGCGCCGGTCGACTCGGTGCTGCCCTCGGAAGGCGCGACCGGCTGGTCGGACACGTGGATGGTGTCGGCCAAGTCCCCGCACAAGACGTGCGCCTACAAGTGGCTGGACTACATCGTGAGCCCGAAGGCCAACGCGGCGGTGGCCGAGTACTTCGGCGAGTCGCCGGCGAACGAGAAGGCGTGCGCGCTGACCACCGACAAGACGCACTGCGACCTCTACCACGCCGGCGACGCCGACTACGCCTCGAAGATCTGGTACTGGACGACGCCGATCGCCCAGTGCCTCGACGGCCGCAAGGACGTGAAGTGCAAGGACTACGGCGAGTGGACCCAGGCGTGGACTGAGATCAAGGGCTGATGTCGGCTCACCGCAGCGCCTCGGCGTTCCTGCACCGGACGCCGAGGCTGCGGCTCGGCATGCTGCTGTCCGCGCCGCTGCTGTGGCTCGGGCTCGCCTACCTCGGCGCGCTGGGGGCGCTGTTCCTCACCGCGTTCTGGCACACGGATCCGTTCACCGGCAAGGTGATCACCGACTGGTCGCTGGACAATTTCGAGACGCTCGTGACCGACTCGGTGTACCGGACCATCACGTTTCGCACGGTGGCGATCGCGGCCGGGGTGACGCTGGTCGACGCCGTCATCGCGTTTCCGATGGCGTTCTACATGGCCAAGATCGCCTCACCCCGGGCGCGGCGCCTCCTCGTGATCGCCGTGCTGACGCCGCTGTGGGCGAGCTACCTGGTGAAGGCGTACTCGTGGCGGACCATGCTGTCCGGCAACGGGGTGCTGCACTGGCTGCTCGACCCGATCGGCCTGGACACCCCCGGCTACGGGCTGCCCGCGACCGTGATCACGCTGGCGTACCTGTGGCTGCCGTTCATGATCCTGCCGATCTACGCCGGGCTCGAACGGCTGCCGGACTCCCTCGTGGACGCGTCGGGTGACCTCGGCGCGCGGCCGTCCCGCACGTTCCGGTCGGTGGTGCTGCCGCTGACGTTCCCGGCGATCGTGGCCGGCTCGATCTTCACGTTCTCGCTCTCGCTCGGCGACTACATCACGGTGAAGATCGTCGGCGGGACGAGCCAGATGCTCGGCAACGTCGTGTACGACAACATCGGCGCGGCCAACAACCTGCCGTTCGCCGCGACGGTCGCGACCGTGCCCGTGGTGATCATGCTGCTCTACCTGGCGGCCGTGCGCCGGACCGGCGCCCTGGAGAACCTGTGATGAGATTTTCCCGTACCACCAGGTACGTCCTGCTGGCCGCGCTCGTGCTCGGCCTCGTGGTGATCTGGTTCCCGCTGCTGCTGGTGCTGCTCAACTCGTTCAACGCGGACACTACGTTCGGCTGGCCGCCCAGCGCGCTGACGCTCGAGTGGTGGACCCGGGTGGCGACGAACGGGGGCGCGCTGAACGCGCTGTGGACGAGTGTCCAAGCCGGACTCGCGGCGACGGCGATCGCCTTGGTGCTGGGTTCGATGGCGGCGTTCGCGCTGCAGCGCTACCGGTTCTTCGGGCGGGACACGGTGTCGCTGCTGATCATCCTGCCGATCGCGCTGCCGGGCATCGTCACCGGCATCGCGCTGAACAACGCCTTCCGGACCATTCTGGGCATCGACCTCGGCCTGTTCACGGCGATCGTCGCGCACGCCACGTTCTGCATCGTGGTGGTGTTCAACAACATCGTCGCCCGGCTGCGGCGGCTGGGCGGCAACCTGCAGGAGGCGTCGATGGACCTGGGCGCGTCGGGCTTCACGACGTTCCGCCTGGTGACGTTCCCGATGCTGCGGTCCGCGCTGCTGGCCGGCGGGCTGCTGGCGTTCGCGCTGTCCTTCGACGAGATCATCGTGACCACCTTCACCCTGGGCACGGGCATGGAGACGCTGCCGATCTGGATCCTGAACAACCTGTTCCGCCCCAACCAGACCCCGGTGGTCAACGTCGTGGCGGCCATCCTGATCCTCGTGTCGACGATCCCGGTGTACCTGGCCCAACGGCTGTCGGGCGACACCGCGAGCGGCGGCCGCCTCTAGCCGGCGTCACGGCCGGCTCGGCCGCTCCGCCTCGTGTGCCGCCTCGTGTGCATCCGCGAGGGACGATCCGGTCAGGCGTGCCGTTATCCCGCGGTGGAAGACCGGACAGTCATGGACGTCGTCGTGCGGGCAGGCCAGGGCATGGGCGATCGCCGTGCGCGCCGCCTGGGCGTGGGCGATCCGCTCGTCGAGCTCGGCGAGCTTGCGTTGGTGCAGCTCCCGCCAGCCGTCGGCGGCCGACGAACGAGACGTGATGAGCGCTTCGATCTCGCGCAGCGTGAAGCCGACGTCCCGCAGGACCAGGATCTCGCCGACCAGCCGGACCGCCGACCGCGGATACCGCCGCTGGCCCGCGATCCGGGCCGGCGCCCGCAGCAGGCCGAGCTCCTCCCAGTAGCGCAACGCGGACGTGGCGACATCCGTCTGGCGCGCCAACTCGCCGATGGTCAACTGCTCTCGCTCCATTGACTTCAAGCGTACTTGAAGCCCTTCACTGGCGACCGTGACGAAAGCAGCTACAGGTCTCCGGCAGCGCGTGCTCCGCAGTGGCGTGCGGCAGTTCGGACACCCCCGGGGCATCGCCGGCCGGCTGGCCGGCTGGGTCATGGCTCATCGCCGCTCCAACCAGCAGCGCAACCGCTGGGCGGTCGGACTGCTCGACCCGCGACCCACCGACCGGGTGCTCGAGGTCGGCTTCGGGCCGGGCCTGGCCATCGCCGAGCTCGCCCGGCGCGCCACCCACGGCCACGTCTACGGCGTCGACCACTCCGAGGTCATGGTCGGCCGGGCCGGCCGGCGCAACCGGGCCGCCATCCGTGCCGGCCGGGTCGAGCTCGTGCACGTCCCGGTGGACCGGCTGCCACCGTTCGGCGAACCGCTCGACGTCGTCCTTTCGGTCAACTCCCTGGGTTTCTGGCCCGACCCGGCCGACCGGCTCCACGAACTGCGGCGCCTGTTGCGGCCCGGCGGGCGCATCGCGCTCGTCAGCCAGCCCCGCTGCCCCGGCGCCGACCGGGACACGACCACCCGCGCCGCCCGCGAGCTGCAGGACCTGCTGACCCAGGCAGGCTTCGCCCAGATCCGGGTGGAGACCCTCGCGCTCGATCCGCCGGTCGCCTGCGTCCTGGCCACCAACCCCCACGAGCCGCGCTGACCGAGCCCGCGTGTTGCGAACCTTGCGGAAATTGTCTGTAAGGTGTTGCAGGACGCGGACGGAAGGACCGGCATGGCCCACCAGGAGTCGCCAGGCGCGAACGCTCGACTAAGCGACATCGCGGCGCAGGCGGGGGTCAGCGAAGCGACGGTCAGCCGGGTGATCAACGGCAAGGCGGGCGTCTCCGTGACCACCAGGCAGGCCGTCGTCACCGCCATGGACGTGCTCGGCTACGAGCGGCCGCCGAAGCTGCGCGAGCGCAGTGCCGGGCTCATCGGGCTGATCACGCCCGAGCTGTCCAACCCGATCTTCCCCGCGCTCGCCCAGGTCATCGAGCAGGTGCTGACCAGCCGCGGGTACACCCCGGTCCTCTGCACGCAGACGCCCGGCGGGTCCACCGAGGACCAGCTCACCGACCTGCTCGTCGAGCGCGGCGTCGCCGGCATCGTGTTCGTCTCCGGGCTGCACGCCGACTCGACGGCCGACACCGGGCGCTACGTCAAGCTCGCCGGCCAGGGCGTGCCGTTCGTGATGATCAACGGCTACACCGAGAAGATCTCCGCCCCGTTCGTGTCGACCGACGACCGGGCCGCCGTGCGGCTGGCGGTCTCGCACCTCGTGGAGCTCGGCCACGAGCGCATCGGGCTCGCGATCGGCCCGCGCCGGTTCGTGCCCGTGGTCCGCAAGATCGAGAGCTTCGTCCAGCAGGTGCGCACGCTCCTCCCCTACACCGCCGAGGAGGCCGAGGAGCTCGTTGCGCACTCGCTGTTCACCGTCGAGGGCGGGCAGGCCGCGGCCGTCCCGCTGCTCGACAAGGGCTGCACCGCGATCGTCTGCGGCAGCGACCTGATGGCGTTCGGCGCGATCCGCGCGGCGCGCCGGCGGGGCCTGTCCGTGCCGCGGGACGTCTCGGTCGTCGGCTTCGACGACTCGCCGCTGATCGTGTTCGCCGACCCGCCGCTGACGACGCTGCGCCAGCCCGTCGAGGCCATGGGGCAGGCGGCGGTGAACGCGCTGCTCGAGGAGATCGGCGGCACCCCGGCACCACACGCGGAGTTCGTGTTCATGCCGGAGCTGGTGGTGCGCGGCTCCACCGGCGCCGGGCCCCGCCGGCCCCGGACGTGACGGCCCGGCGGCAGGACGGCACGCCTCAGTCCTGCCGCCGGACGACCCGTCACCGGCGGAACGTGCCGCCGTCCACCGACTGCGCGCCGTCGGCCCGCGTGCGCATGGTCCGGTTCGCGCCGGTCTCCCAGATCACCGGCTGACCGTCCTGCCGGATCACGAACTTGTACTCGACGTCGGTGTTCGCGGGCAGCGCCGCCGTGCCCGTCCAGCGCGGGTAGGTGCCCGGGCCGGTCGTCAACGGCACCGCGGCCGCCGGGTTCCAGGCGCCCAGCTCGGCGATGTTGCCGACCACGTAGACGTTCTGGCCCCACACCGTCTCGGCCTGCACGGTGTAGCCGACGCTGACCCGGCCGGGGGCCGGCTCGCCCGTGCTGCCGGTGTGGAAGGCCACCGCGCCCTTGGCCGGCACGGTGATCGTGGCGCGGCCGCCGCTGACCGTCACGGTCGTGGCGCAGCCGGCGAGCACGTCGCAGTACGAGCCGTCCGCGAGCCCGGTCGTGTAGGTGGCGGTGTGCGCGGCGCCGGTGTTGTTGATGGCGACGAAACCCGTGCTGCCGCGGCCGAACCCGATGACGTTGCCGGCCGGGGACTGGAAGTTGGTCACGTCCGCCGAGCCGACCGCGCCCCGCCAGCCGACCATGCCCGTGATCAACGGGTCGCGGTCGAGGCAGTGCCAGCCGCTGCCGCACGTGGTGTCGGTGACGAAGCCGTTGGCGTTCGGCGGGGCCGCGTCGGCGTTCGCGAAGTCGAACCCGGCGTAGACCGTCGGCGCGGCATGCTTCCAGGCGAGCTGGAAGACGTTCGCGAGCGTCGCCGTCGCACCGTCCTTGTAGGACAGATGGCGGCCGCTGCGCTCGGTGTCGTGGTTGGTGACGAAGGAGACCGAGTTCGCGGCCGGCAGGATGCCCCAGCTCGGGCCGAACGAGGACAGGCTCGCGATGTCGCCCTGGAACGCCCCCTTCATCTTGTCCGCGTAGGTGAAGTCGAGGACGTCACCCACGCCGTAGTAGTCGCCGGGCGCGGGCGGCTCGCCGGGGAAGACCTCCTGGAACACGAACGGCCGCGCGCCGGCGGTCGTGTCGTTCAGTGCGCCCACGATCGCGGCCAGCTCGCCGGCCGGGATGTGCTTGGCCGCGTCCACCCGGAAACCGTCCACGCCGAGGCCGATCTGGGCGTTGAGGAAGCCGGCGATCGTGGCGCGCACGCCGGCGTCGCTCGTGTCGAGGTCGGGCAGGTCGAGCAGCTCGCAGTGCTGGACCTCCCACAGGTCGCCCCAGTTGCTGATCGTGTGGTCGCAGACGTCGACGTTGTACTGGCCGCGGTCGTACATCGGCGGGTCGTACCTGTCGGCCAGGACCGTGCCGTCGTAGCCGGTGCCGGTCTGCGCGGCGGTGTGGTTGACGACGGCGTCCGTGTAGACCGCCACCCCGGCCGCATGGCAGGTGGCGATCATGCTCGCGAACTGCGCCTGGGTGCCGAAGCGCCCGTTGAGGCGGTAGCTGTAGGGCTGGTAGACGTCCCACCAGACGCCGCTCGGGTGGTGCAGTGACTCGCCGGGCGGGGCGACCCAGACCGCGCCGAAGCCGGCCGGGTCGAGGTGGTCGCGGCACTCGGCGGCGACCGAGTTCCAGTTCCAGGACCACAGGTTGGCGATCACGTCGCCGTTAGGTGTGCCGACGTCCGCGGCTCGCGGCGCGGCCACCGGTCTGGTGCCCCCGGGCTCGGCCGTGGCCGCGGTCGTGACGGCGGTCGTGACCACCACCCCGGTGGCGACGGCGAGCAACGCGGCGAGTGCTGTCTTGTGCAGGGATGAGACTCGCATGCCGATCTCTCCTCGTCGAGAGTGTGTGCAGCATCTTGCGAAAGACGATGAAACATCTTGCAGAGTATCGACCGCGCCCGCCGCCCGTCCAGCCCGCACGGGCACCCACCGCACGATCCCCATGCCGGAAAGACCCGCCGAGGCGGAGGCCATACGCTGTGCCGCGCGGAAGTTCGGAAGACGGGCGGTGCGGTGCGCGGGGTCGACTACTACGAGCTGCTCGGTGTGGCGCGTGACGCCGACGCCGCCGAGATCAGGTCGGCTTACCGCTCGCTCGCCAAGCTGATGCACCCCGACGCCGGGGGCACCGCCGGCACGTTCCGCCTGCTGCGCGAGGCGTACGAGACCCTCACCGACCCCGACCGGCGCGACGACTACGACACCGGCGAGGACGAGTACGACACCGGCGAGGTCGAGGAGCCGGCACCGCGCCCCGTGCGAACCCGTGAGGACCGGGACTACGAGCCCCGCCTGCCCGCCCTCGGTCCCACCGCGCACCCCTGGTCGGCCGGCCTGCCGCGGGACCGCCGCACCGTGCTCGTGCCCGCGCCCCGGCCGGACCGGACCGTCCTGCTCGCCGCGGGCGGCGGCTGGCTCGCCCTGCTGCTGGCGGCCGTCCTGCTCGCCCCGCCCGCGGCGCTGCTCGCCGGCTGGCTGCTCGTGCTCGCCGGGGCGGGCGCGGCGCTGGCGACGCTCGCCCGCCGCCACCTCGCGGCGCACCGGGCCGGGCAGGCGTTCACCGCGGAGCTCGGCGGGCGGACCGTGTTCGGCGAGCCCGGCGAGGAGCCCGACGAGGTCGGCCAGCGGCTGACCGCCGACCTGCTCGCCGCCCACCTCACCCGCATCCCGGGCGTGCGGATCTTCCACGGGCTCGCCACCGAGGCCGGCTCCGTGTTCGCCGACCTCGACCACGCCGTGCTGTGCGGGCGGCGGCTCGTGCTGATCGAGTCGAAGGTCTGGCTGCCCGGCCACTACGACTTCGACGACGCCGGCGGCCTGCGGCGCAACGGCCACCGGTTCCGCGGCGGGGTGGCCCGGCTGCCGGACTGGCTCGCCACCTTCGCCACGCTGCTGCCGGGGCTCGAGCTGCGCGGCGTGCTGCTGCTCTACCCCAGCCGGCCCGGCGAGATCACCGTGGGCGCCGCGCCGGGCGAGGTGCCGCCGATGGTGCCCGAACAGTTCGTCCGCGACATCGGCACCTGGCTCGCCGCCGATCCGTCCACTGTGGACCGCGAAGCCGTGCGGACGCTGCTGCGCCAGGTGGTGGTCTAGGCCGGCACCAGCATGCCGTGCAGCACCAGGTCCCGCACGATCGGCATCGCGGCGGCCGTGTCGAGCTCGCCGTAGGCCAGCTCCAGCAGCGCCAGCAGGTCCGCCAGCGGCAGCGCGCCCCGGCAGCCGGCGAGCAGCTTCGCCGTCGGCTCGTCCACCTCGTGCTGCCAGCCCGGGCCGTCGGTGCGGTGCAGCCGCCGAACGACCGGTGCCCAGCCGTCGTCGGCCGGCGCGCTGACCTCCTCCAGCACCACGCCGGGCGGCACGGTGAACCGGGCGGACGCCAGCGCGTCGCCGTGCTCGCGCAGCCACCCGGCGGCCGCGAGCCACCGCGACGCCTCCGGGCCGAGCGGGTCGTCGTAGGCGTGCCGGAGGTCCTCGCACACCACGACCGGGTTCGCCGTGTCCGCGCGGCGCAGCGTCACGTACCCGAACCCGACGCCCTCGACGTCGTTCGCCGCGAACCAGTCCAGCCACGCGCCCGCCTTCGCCCGGCCCTGCGCCGAGCGCGGGTCCACGCCCGCGTCCCGCAGCCAGGTCCCCACGTACAGCACGGGGTCGGCGATGTCGCGCTGCACGATCCAGGCGTCCACCCCCGGCGGCAGCCACGAGGCGACCCGCTCCGCCCAGTCCTCGCCCGCGCGGTGCAGCCACGACGCGAGCAGCTGGCCGGTGCCGCCCTCGGTGAGATGGTCCGGCAGCCGCCGGACCACGAGCTCGCTCGCGCCGTCGCCGCCGAGCCCGGAGTCGCGGTAGACGTAGTCCACCCGCGGCGGGCCGACCACGAACGGCGGGTTGCACACGACCTGGTCGAACCGCCGCCCGCGCACCGGCTCGAACCACGCCCCCTCGGCGAGCTCGACGTCCAGCTCGTTGAGGCGGAACGTCCCCCGCGCGAGCGCCAGCGCGCGGGCGGACACGTCGGTCACGGTGACGTGCCGCGCGTGCGTGCTCGCGTGCAGCGCCTGCACGCCGCACCCGGTGCCGAGGTCGAGCAGGGTGCCGACCGGGCGGCGGGAGGTGGCGCGGGCCAGGTTCACCGACGCGTGGCCGACGCCGAGCACGTGGTCGTCGGCCACCGCGCCGCCGCGCTGGTCCGCGTCGAGGTCCGCGATCACCCACCAGCTGTCCCCGTACGGCCGGATGTCCAGCCCCGCGCGGCAGTCCGGCGTGAGCACCTCGCCGGCGACGGCCTCGTCCAGGTCCACGGCGCCCAGCGCGGCACGCACGGCGGCCGCGGGCTCGGTGTCGCCGAGCAGGAACAGGCGGATCAGCGTGCCGAGCGCACCGGCGTCGCGGCTCGCGCGGCGCGCGGGCTCCGGCTCGCCGCGGCCCAGCGCGGCGTGGGCCGCCGGGCCGAGCGCGGCGAGCACGCCGTCGGCGGTGTAGCCGGTGGTCAGGAACGCCTCGCGCAGGCGTGCGCAGAGGCCGGTGGAGAGTTCTGGGGGCACGAGGCGACATCGTGTCACGGCGTGCGCGGGAACAATCGCGGCCGGCCCGGACTTGCACCCGACGGGACGATCGGTCACCCCCGATCGAAGACAGGCCCGATCGAAGACAGGACGGAGAAGGCCACGCGATGCCCGGACAGATGAAGACCCCCGGCCCCGACCACCCGATCACGATCGAGCCGAACCCGGCGCGGGTCACCGTGCGCGTCGGCGACCGCGTCGTGGCGGAGACGACGGCGGCGCTGAACCTGCGCGAGTCGACCTACCCGGCGGTGCCGTACATCCCGCTCGCCGACGTCGACCAGTCGCTGCTGCGCCCGACGGAGACCAGCACGTACTGCCCGTACAAGGGCGACGCGTCGTACTACACCGTCGACCTCCCGGACACCGAGCTGACCGACGCGGTGTGGACCTATCGCGAGCCCTACGCGGCGGTCGCCGAGATCGCCGGCCACGTCGCCTTCTACCCGAACAAGGTGGAGGTCACCGAGGCTGCCTGACAGCCATCCGGTCCGCGGATGTTTGGCGACCGCGCGACCGGGTTACCCCACCGGTAGCAGTTAGCCGGCCCGGAGCAGGGCCGAGCCGGCCGACTCGGCCCGCCGACTTCGCCCTCGTGGTCGGCGGGCCTTTCCATGCGCCCGTCAGGTCAGGGCACGGGGTAGTCCGCGACGTAGACCGGCACGCCGACCCTGGTGGTGTCGGCCGGGTCGCCGAGCCCGTTCACGACGTGGTCGATCGTCCCCGCGCTCAGGTTGACGGTCATGATGTGGTGCAGCCGCACGCCCGGCCGCCGCGGCACCTCGAACCCGTTCTCCGTGTGGATGTCCGGGTTGTTCTGGTTGAACACGTAGACACCCGCGCCGTACAGGCGGTGGGTCCGCACCCGGTCTCCTACCTTGTAGCCGGCGAATCCCTCGACGTCGCCGTTCATCCAGTCCGCCTGCGTCGGCGGGTCGTAGGGCAGCTCGTTCTGGTACAGGACCGTGGTGCCGTCCTCGCCGTTCCAGACGGTGTTGTACCGCTGGAAGTGCTCGACGAACAGCCCGGTCGCCGTCACGTGGTCGCCGTTGATCACCGCGCCGTACCGGCCGGTGTTGGTGTTCCAGCGCTCGGTGTCGGTGAAGCCCTCGACGCCGTGGTCGGCGCGCCATACCCACGTGTGGTCGATGAGCACGTCGTCGCTGTTGACCTCGAGCGCGACCTCGGTCTTGCCGACGTGCGGCCCGCCGACGCGGAAGTACACGTCCGAGAGCGTCGTCGGGTTGCGCGCCGAGCTGTGGCCGTGCCCGTGCGACCTGCCGACCCGCAGCAGGACCGGCGACCGCTGCAGGCCCGCGTCGACGGTGACGCCGGCGACGACCACGCCCGGCACGTCGGCGACCTCGAGCGGCGTGGCACCGCGGACGGCGGTCAGGGTGGCGTGGCCGAGCCCGAGGACCACGGTGTCGGCCCGGCGGACCTCGATGCTCCGCGCGATGTCGTAGACGCCCGGGGTGAGCAGCAGGTTCTTGCCGCGCGCGAGCTGGGCGTTGATGTCCCGCACGTCGTCGCCGGGCCTGGCCACGACGAAGTCGGACAGCGGCACGGTCCGGCCCGGGGTCAGGCCGGCGGCCCAGGAGACGCCGCGGGTGTTGGTGCGCGCGGCGGGTACCCGGACCTGGTAGCGGTCCCGCGAGTCGACGAACAGGTACGGCTTCTCGCGGCTGACGGGCGTCGTGTCGAGCGTCGTGTACGGCGGGTCCGGGAACGTGGCGTCGTCCGGCGCGCCGACCACGCCGGCGAAGACCTGGTTCCACACGCCGTTGGACCAGCCGGCGATCTCGCTGTTGCGGGTCAGCCACTGCTGCTGCGAGCCGTTGGTCGTGGCGGGCAGCCGCGAGTCGGCGATGAAGCCGCCGCTCGCGTACTGCGGGCCGGCGGTGCAGTAGTCCATGAGCGACAGGTTGCCGCCGGTGATGTCGAGCCGGCGCATCGACACGGCCTGGGAGACGGCCCAGAAGTTCGCCGTGGCGCGGCAGCCGTCCTGGCCGGCGGCGTCGACGTGGATCGAGAGGTTCGACAGCGTGCGCCAGAAGTTGACCAGTGCCAGGCAGTTGCTCGTGCCACCGTCGGCCAGGCAGCGGTTGTAGACCTCGACCTTGCCGTTGATCACGACGTCGGTCGGCGCGGCGCCCAGGCCCGCGATCTCGGTGTAGTAGCCGACCTTGATCTGCAGCGGCTGCTCGGCGGTGCCGTAGGTGCCGGGCTTGAAGAGGTAGGCGTGCCGCTCGGTGCCCATCTCGTTGTCGACCTGCGCGGCGTGCGCGGCGTCGAGGGTGGCCTGGATGTCGGCGACCGGCATGCCCGGGTCGAAGACGGTGACGTTCGGGCCGAGCCCGGTGACCGGGGCGGGGTGGCCCGCGGGCGCGGCCTCGGCGGCACTCGCGGTCGAGGTCACGGCCAGCGCGGCGGTCAGCGCGAGGGTGGCGCCGAGCGCGAACAGCCGCCCGAGCCGCGCTGGGTGTTGCTTGCTCATCCGGATGTTCCTCCCGGGCGAAAGTTCTTCACGACCCTGTGGAAGCGCTCTCACGTTGTACACCGTGAGCCGCCCCACGGGCAAGATCGCCCTGCACCGCGCTAGATTTCCACGCGTGCCACGCGATCCGCACGTGCTCGGCCCCGGGCTGGCGCCGACCCCGTTCACCGCCGACGAGATCCGCGCCGGCTGCCCCGCCGGGCGCACGATCCGGCTGCTCGTCGAGGACGACGGCGCGCAGCCCGGCATCCGCTACAACCGCTTCGTCGAGTGCGACGAGTCGGGCGCGCTCATCGAACGTGGCCGCGACGGCGAACCCGGCGAGCGCAGCCGGTCCACCTGGGCCGGGCTGCAGGCGCACGCGGCATTCCCCATCGAGGCGACCACGATCCGGTACGACACCATCGACATCCCGCTCGGCGTGCTCGACTGCGTCCGCTACACCGTCCGCGACGAGGACGACGGCGACGGCATCACCGAATTCTGGTTCGCGCCCGCCTACCCGGGCATGCCGGTGCGCTACACCCGCATCGAGCACGGCCGCGCGGTCGGCACCACGACGATGATCGAGAGCTCACGCCCGGGCTGAGGACCGGCGCGGCGGCCGGGGCACGAAGCCGCTCGTGCGGCGGACGTAGTCGGCATAGCCCGGGCGCGAGGCCGACAGGTGCTTCTCGGTCAGCGGCTTGCCGGTCCCGCGGGCGAGGACGAACGTCATCAGCAGCGGGGCCGGCAGGGTCGCGACGCCGAGCCAGCTGCCGCATGCCAGCAGATACAGGCCCCACCAGACCATGGCGTCGCCGAAGTAGTTGGGATGCCGCGTGTAGCGCCACAGCCCGGTGTCGAGCACCTTGCCGCGGCTGTCCGGGTCCGCGCCGAACCGGCGCAGCTGCCAGTCGCCGACGGTCTCGAAGACGAAGCCGGTCAGCCACACCACGACGCCGGCCACCAGGAGCCACGCCGGCGCACCGCCGCCGTACTGTCCGAACTGGACGGGCAGGGACACGACCAGCATGACGAGTGCCTGGGTCAGGTACACGACCCGGGCCAGCCGCAGGTTGGGGTGCCGCGCCGCCTTCGCGCGGATCGCCACGTAGCGCCGGTCCTCCGGCTTGCCGCGGTTGCGCAGTCCGATGTGGACGGCCAGGCGGACGCCCCACACCACGGTCAGCACCGTGAGCAGGACCCGGCCGGCCGGATCGCCGTCGGACAGCAGGAACGACATCACCGCCACGAGCGCGAAGCCCGGCCCCCACGCGATGTCGACGAGGTCGTGCCGGTCGCGGGCCACCGAGACCGCGAAGACCACGCCGAAGAACACGGCGACCACCGCCGCGCTCACCGCGAGGTTGACCAGGACGTCCTCAGCCATGCCCGACCCGCTCCCGCACCGACGCCATCCCGCTGCGCCCGTCGACCCGGGTCCGCACCGCGACGATCTGGTCCACGCCCATCCTGTTCTCCTCGAACGCCAGCGCTCCCCCGGCCAGGTAGAGCCGCCACACCCGGGCCTGCTCGCGGCCCACCAGCGCGACGGCCGCGGCCCACCGCTGGTCCAGTGTGGACAGCCAGGCCCGGCAGGTGCGCACGTAGTGCTCCCGCATCGCGTGCACGTCGCGAACCTCGAACCCGGCCCGGGCGAGATGGTTCAGTGTGGACCCCACCGGCCGCATGGTCATGTCCGGGGCGATGTACCGCTCGATGAACGCCCCGCCGCCGGGTGCGACCGCGCCCCGCGACATCTGCTGGAGCACCAGCCGCCCGCCCGGTGCGAGCGCGCGGTACAGGGTCGCGGCGTACCCCGGGTAGTTCGCCTCGCCGACGTGCTCGCCCATCTCCACCGACGCCACCGCGTCGTAGGGCTCCGCGCCGGGCTCCCTGGCCACGTCGCGGTAGTCCTGCAGCCGCACCGTGACCCGGTCCGCGAGCCCGGCCGCCGCCACCCGCCCCGCCACGAGGTCGCATTGCTGCGCGGACAACGTGATCCCGGTGGCGTGCACGCCGTAGTGCTCCGCCGCGTACAGCAGCAGCGAGCCCCAGCCGCAGCCCACGTCGAGCAGCCGCAGGCCCGGGCGCAGCTCCAGCTTGCGGCAGATGAGATCGAGCTTGTCGGTCTGCGCGTCGTGCAGCGTGTACGCGGGCGCGTCGGAGGTCCAGTACGCGCAGGAGTACGCCAGGTGCGGGTCGAGCAGCAGCCGGTAGAAGTCGTTCGACAGGTCGTAGTGATGCGCGATCGCGGCGTGGTCGCGGCGGCGGGTGTGCAGCCGGCCGGACAGCCGCGCCTCGGCGGCCGGCAGCGGCGGCCGCCGCCCGATCGCGCCGAGGCGGGCGGCGGTACGGACGATCGCCGGCACGTCCCGCGGGCCCGGACGCGGCGACGCACCCAGCCGCCAGAACCGGCTCAGCCCTTCGGCGAGGTCACCCTCGACGTCGAGCTCGCCGGACACGTAGGCGCGGGCCAGGCCCAGCTCGCCCGGTTGCCACAGCACGTGCCGCAACGCCCGGCGCGACCGCAGCACCACGCACGGCCCGTCGGCGCGGCCCGCCCGGCTGCCGTCCCACGCCCGGAGGCCGACCGGGAACCGCGCGCCCGCCAGCCTCTCCACCACGTCCACCACTCGCGTCGCCACGTCCGCTGCCACTCGCGCTCCCCTCTCGTCGGCCGTGGTTCGGCGCGGCGGCGCAACCGGATTGGTCAGGCGACCTCGAGGTAGTCGAGCTCCGCCCACCGGCTCAGGAACTGCAGCCGGACCGTGTTGAACCCGGCCGCGAGGCTGACCTCGGCGGCCACCTCCGTCCAGTTGTCCCAGCCCCGGTCCGGGTAGTTCACCACCTGCGCCGCACCGCCGTTGACGGTCAGCGTGTGCTGGGCGTCGCCGAACCCGGCCGCGTAGCCGATGTGGACGGTGTAGGCACCCGCGACCGGCGCGAACACCGGGGTGTCCACCCAGCTGTCCGCGAAGTCGATGTTGGCGACGACCGCGCCCTGGGAGGCGCCCGACGCGCCGCTGCGCACGACCGCGTGGTTGAGCGTGCCGCGCTCGGCCTCGTAGCGGACCCGGCTGCCGCGCACCACCGGGAAGTCGTTGGCCCAGCCCAGGTTCGCGGTGTACATGCCGCGCCCGCCGGTGAGGTGGCCGTGGAAGAAGATCCGGTCCCCGACCACGTCCGCGCCGCCCGGCCCGTTGACCGCGCCGTCGAGGCTCGCGGTGGTCAGCAACGGCCGGAACGCGCGGCCGTACGGACCGGTGAGCGAGCCCGCGACCGCGTAGCTCGTCTGGTAGTTGCCCGTGGTGTAGACGCCGGCGGAGTAGAACAGCACGTACTGGGACGGGCGGTGGACGAGCACGGGTGCCTCGATCACGCCCTGCTCCTCGGGCCGGTCGTTGCGCAGCAGCTCGACGCGCCCGCCGGTGAACGTCACGCCGTCGGCCGCGGTCGGCTGCAGCCAGATGATCGTGGGCCGGCCGATCGCGTTGCCGTCGTTCTTGTACAGCAGGTACCGCGCGCCGTTGGTGTCGACGAAGCTCGACGGGTCGATGTCACCGCCCTCGGCGGCGTCGCACACCAGCGGCTGGCCGGCGGTCGGCTGGAACGGGCCGGCCGGCGAGTCGGCCAGCGCGGCGCCGATGCACATGCGGCCGGCGGCGACGCTCGGGCCCGTGAAGTACATGAGGTAGCGGCCGTCCGCGCGGCGCGAGACGTCCGGCGCCCAGAACCCGCCGTCGCCGGCCCACGCCGGCTTCTGCGGCAGGGCGTCGCCCCGGATCGTCCACGGCCCGGCCGGGTTCGCGGCGGTGGCATAGGGGACGCGGCCGCGAGACGAGCTCGTCGAGTAGGCGTAGTACGTGCCGCCCGCGGCGAGGATCTCCGGGTCCGGGAAGTCGGTGCCGATCACCAGGCTCGGCGGCACCGAGGTGGTACCCACGTCGGCGTCCGCGGTGGCCGGGGCGAGGGCCAGCGTGGCGAGGAGGAGCGGAACACCGATTCGGAAAGATCTCACGTCATCCTCCGAACAGTTGGACAATCCCTCTCATCCAAATACCGCAGCGGAGGACGAAACGCCAGACCTGGCCGGGAATCAGGCCCTGCTGGAGCCGGAGCCCGAGCCGGCGGCGTCGGACGCGGGCTCGGCCGCCATCGCCTCCGCCGCCATCGCCTCCGCGGGCGCCGGCTCCTCCACGTGGGGGTGCGCGGCCATCCGCTTGCGCACCACCAGAGTGCCGACCACGCCCGCGAGCACGGCGACGGCCAGGCCGATCCACGAGAAGCGCGACAGCCAGTCCTCCGCGACCTGGCCGAGGTAGTACACGGCCGCCGTCGTGCCGCCCGCCCAGACGATGCCGCCGAGCGCGTTCGCGACGAGGAACTTGCCGTAGTGCATGTGCAGCGACCCGGCGAGCGGGCCGGCGAGGATCCGCAGCAGCGCGACGAAGCGGCCGAAGAACACCGCCCAGACGCCACGGCGCGCGAACACGCCGCGGGCCTTCGCGATGTGCTCGGGTCCGAAGTGCTTGGGGAACTTGCGGCCGGCCCACGCGAACAGCCGCGGGCCGCCCTTGCGGCCGATCATGTAGCCGATGCTGTCGCCGATGATCGCGCCGGCGGTCGCGCAGACGCCGATCCACAGCGGGTTCAACGCGTCGTGCTGCGAGGCGAGCAGGGAAGCGCTGACCAGCACGATCTCGCCCGGGAGCGGGATGCCGAGGCTTTCCGTGCCGATCACCAGCCCGACGATCAGGTAGACCGCCAGCGGTGGGATGGCATTGAGGATCTCGTCGACGTGCACTGCCCCTCCTCGTCCGGTCGCGCCGCAACATGGGACCACACGCCGTCAGGGCGGTGACCGGACACCCCGCCGGAGTGCCCGGCCGCGGGGGCCGGGCACTCCGGTCGGTGCGTGTTTCCGGTGGGCTCAGATGATGCCGCGGGAGTGGAACGCGGCCCGCACCTTCGCGGCGGTACCGCGGCCGTAGAGCGACTTCGCGGTGTTCACGGTGACCTGGGCCGCCGCGGCCATCGAGGTGTCGGGCGCGTAGGAGAACTGCGCCTCGAGCACGAGCGTCGCCGACCGGTTGCGGCCGAGCGCCTGGTAGACGTCGAACAGCGCGCGCGACCAGATCTGGCCGTCGAAGTGCACCTCACCGATCCGGTCGGCGTAGGTCAGGTCCTCGTCCGTGCGCCGCAGGCAGTGCGGCTCGTCGTCGGTGTAGGACACCGCGTCCCAGTCGGCGATGCAGGCCAGCGGCGTGACCCGGGTGTCCCGCTGCACGGCGGCGGACATCACGAGCGCCCACCAGTCACCGAAGCCCTCGCCGATGGAGCCGGACTCGATCTCGGAACCGAAGCCGGGCACCTGGGCGTCCTGGATCGCGTGGCCGTACTCGTGCCAGATCACCTCGGCGTCCTCGGCGTCGTCGACCCCGCCGGTGCCGAACGTGATCCCGTCGACCTCCGGGTCGTAGAAGGAGTTGTCGTCGGTGAACCCGGTCGTCGTGACGTCCTGCGCCTCGTTGTTGACGTCCCGGAAGCCGAGCCGGTGGATGTAGGACTGCGCCTCGGTGATGCTGTAGTAGCCCATCACCTGCTCGAAGTGGTCGTTCTCCCGCAGGTAGTTGAACGCCAGCTTTCGCGAGCGCGGCTGGGTGTCCGCCGGGTCGATGATCTTCGCGTACCTGCCGGAGAGGAGGCCGGAGCCGTCCAGGTTCGTCAGGCGCACCTGCTTGTAGCCGCGCTTGGGGACCGCGGCGTTCGCGTCGTCCTCGTCGGTCAGCTTCTGGTCCTGCAGCGTGGCAACCGGGTTGGGCGAGAACACGCGGCCGGTGCCGGTGTCGCGCTTGATCAGGCTCTCGACCTTCAGCACGGCGCCGGAGCCGGCGTCCACGAGCGTGCGGCTGGTGCCGGCGGTGGAACGGGTGAGCACGGAGTAGACCAGCTTGGCCTGGCCGCCGGGCAGCACCGCGACCTCGCTCGCGTGGACGCTGCCGTGCGCGCGGCGCCCGGCGGTCGCCTTCGCCGTGTCGCTCGCCACCCGCGGCGCGGCCGAGCCGGCGAGGCCCGTGACGGCCTGGCGCCCGTCGTCGACGGTGACCCGGCCGGTGGCCTTGTCCACGTGCTTGGCGTAGTAGCCGCCGAGCACCGGGTGGCCGGCGTAGGTCTGGGCGTACCAGTAGTGGGTCGCCAGCAGGGAGTCGTGTTCGGCGACGAGCTTCAGCCCGCTCGCCCCGGGCGCCGCTTGCGCGGTCGCCCCGGACAGCGGGAGCACGAGGGCGGCGACGGATATCGCTGCCACGGTGAGACGACGCAGACGCATGGGCCGGTCTCCTGGCTCTGGGCCCGGCGTGAGTGCCGGACCGTGCGAGCAGCAACGGTAGACAACCCGGGCCCGTCAGGCGATAGGCCGAATCGACCATTGCGCCGCGATTGTGCGGGCGCCGTGCGGCGGTTCGGAAACAAAGGGACAAAAGGGAAACCGCGTCGTGACACGGCGCGACCGGACGGCTCCGGCGCGAAACCGGCCGGCAACAGCGCGACGCGCGGCCCGTCAATCCACTGAGGACCAACGGGCCGCGCGCCGCGCTATCGAATTTGCGGATGGATCGGTCAGAACCAGTGCGCCCGGCCACCCACCCGGCGGCCGGTGCCGCCCACGATGGCGAGAACCGCGCCCACGACGACCAGCACCAAGCCGATCGTCCACAGGATGGAAATTCCCGTCAAGAATCCGATAATGAGTAACACCACGCCAAGAATGATCAACGAGGACTCCTTTGGGAGAGTCGACATGCGACTGAACGCGGTGAATCAAGGTGATTCACTGTGCGACCATCGACAGTCGGATTCCCGATCCCCGCCGTGCCAAACCTAACCGAGATTGTTCGTGGCGAAGGTGTCGCACCGCGTGGGGTCGCCGGAGCGGAATCCCGTCGTGTACCACTTCTGCCGCTGCGCGGACGAGCCGTGCGTGAATTGCGTGGTATCCACGCTGCCCCCGCCGAGCTCGCGTTGGATGAAATCGTCGCCGATGCGCGAGGCGGCGTCGAGCGCGGCGTTGACGTCGGCCTGCGTCACGCCGGTGATCAGCGGCTCGCCGGACGCGGTGGGCGTGCTGGTGGCGTGGTTGGCCCACGCGCCGGCGTAGCAGTCCGCCTGTAACTCCAGGCGCACCGAGGCCGACTCGGCACCGCTGCCGCCGCTCACCCGGTCCGAGGTGCCCAGCAGGTGCTGGACGTGGTGGCCGTACTCGTGCGCGAGCACGTACCCCTCGACGAACGGCCCGCCGGTCGCGCCGAACTTCGTCTTCAGCTCGGTGAAGAAGGCGAGGTCGACGTAGACCTCCGCGTCCGCGGGACAGTAGAACGGCCCCGTGGCCGAGGAGGCGCTGCCGCACCCGGTCCGCACACCGCCGGAGAAGAAGTTGGTCTGGGCCTCCGGGTAGTCCTGGCCGGACGCCTGGAACACGTCCGACCAGTACGCCTGGACCGAGTTGATCAGCGCGACCGCGCGGCAGTCGTCCTCCCGATTGGCGTCCGCGCCGGTGCGGCAGCGGCCCGCGATGGCCTCCGAGCCGACCTGCTGGTCGTTGCCCACGTCGCCGAACCCGGACGGCAGCGCCTGGTTCCCGCCGCCGAACTGGCCGATGAGGAGGTAGATGACCAGGCCGATGATGCCGAGCCCGCCACCGCCGGCGGCGATGAAACCGCCCATCCCGCGCTGGTCGCTGACCTGCGAGGTGTCGAGCTCGGCGTCGTCGTTGAACTGCACGCAGGTGCCTCCCGGGGTCGTCAGCGCCGGCGGCTACGCCGCCAGTTGAAGTTGCGGCCGCGTGCCGATGCGCCGATGCCGGCCATGTGCAGGGAGACGCACAGCAGCCCGGCGATGAGCAGGGTAGTGGTCGTGATCGCGGTGCCGAGCGAGGCATTGGCAAGGTCGAGGATCAGGGCTAAACCGAAGATGACCGCGGCGATGATGGCGAACACGGGCTGCCTCCATTGTTCTGTTCGTGGCTGGGCCGGTTGTCACCCCGCCGGCCGGCGGCCGGCGGGTAACGCAGGGTTCGTGGTGGCACCCGTGCTCGCGCTGCCGACCTGTGCCTCGTACTTCGCGAGGACGCCGGTGCGGTACGGGTTGGGCGCGGGGCGCCACTTCGCGGCGCGGGCCGCGATCTCGTCGTCGGGCAGGTCCACGTCGATGCGCCGGGCGGCCACGTCGATCGTGACCGTGTCGCCGTCGCGCAGCGCGGCGATCGGCCCGCCGCGCGCGGCCTCCGGCGCGACGTGGCCCGCCATGAAGCCACGCGTGGCGCCGCTGAACCGACCGTCGGTGATCAGCGCGACCTCCGGCCCGAGGCCGGCACCCTGCAGCGCGCCGGTGACCGCGAGCATCTCGCGCATGCCGGGACCGCCCGCGGGCCCCTCGCCGCGGATCACCACGACGTCGCCGGCGGCGATGCGGCCCTCGAGCACGGCGGCCATCGCCGCCTCCTCACCCTCGAACACGCGCGCCGGTCCGCGGTGCCACATCCGCTCGTGGCCGGACAGCTTCACCACCGAGCCGTCCGGCGCCACGTTGCCGCGCAGGATCGCGAGCCCGCCGGTCGGTTTGAGCGGGCGGTCCAGGGGCCGGACGACCTCCTGGCCCGGCGTCTCGGGTGCGTGCCTGGCCGCCTCGCCGAGCGTGGCGCCGGTGACCGTCGGGACGTCCGGGTCGAGCAGGCCGCCCTCGACGAGCCGCCGCACGAGCAGCGGCACGCCACCCGCCGCGTACAGGTCGGTGGCCACGAACCGGCCGCCCGGCTTGAGGTCGCAGATGAGCGGTGTCTTGCCGCTGATCTCGTCCATGTCGTCGATCGTGACGTCCACGCCCATCTCGGCGGCGATCGCGAGCAGGTGCAGCACCGCGTTCGTGGAGCCGCCGGACGCGGCCACCGCGACCATCGCGTTGCGGATCGACTCGCGGGTGATCACGTCGTGCGGGTGGATGCCGGCCGCCAGCACGTCCATCGCGAGCCGGCCCACCGACTCGGCCACGCCGCCCTTCCGCTCGTCCTGCGCCGGCACCATCGCCGAGCCGAGCGGGCTGATGCCCATCACCTCGAACACCATCGCCATCGTGTTGGCGGTGAACTGGCCGCCGCACGCGCCGAACCCGGGCGAGGCGGCCTCCTCGAGCTCGGTCAGCTCGGCGTCGGTCAGCCGGCCGGCGGAGTGCGCGCCGATGCCCTCGAAGACCTCCTGCACGGTGACGTCGCGGTCATGCCAGCAGCCGGGCCGGATGGAACCGCTGTAGAGCAGCACGCTCGGCACGTCCAGGCGGGCCATGGCCATCACCGCGGCGGGGATCGTCTTGTCGCAGCCGGCGATCCCGACGAGCGCGTCGAAGCAGTGCCCGCGCGCGACGAGCTCGATGGAGTCCGCGATGACCTCGCGCGACACCAGCGACGTGCGCATGCCCGGGGTGCCCATCGTGATGCCGTCGGAGATCGCGATCGTGTTGACCTCCATGGGCGTTCCGCCCGTCGCCCGCACACCGTCCTTAATGGACGCGGCGAGCGTGCGGTGGGCGAAGTTGCACGGCATCGTCTCGATCCAGCAGTGCGCGACGCCGACGAAGGGCTTGGCGAGCGCCTCCGCGTCGTAGCCCATGCCCTTGAGCTGGGCCCGCGCGCCGGCCCGGGCCGGACCCTCCACAAGAGAGCGTGAGCGGTGCTTGAGGTCCATGGTGACTCCTCACCGACGGCCATCGGATGGCGCGTGATGGCGCGCGAGACAACGGTAGCGCGGCGCGCGCGGCACGGCTCAACGGAGCACATAACCCCCTCGGGGTGAGGCTCGGGCGCGCCGGGGTGGTCAGTATCGAGGGCTGTGACCGACACCGTCGACCAGCGGCGCGTCCGCGAACCGTCGATGGCGGACGCCATCGTGCCGCTGGTCACGCTGGTCGTGCTGATCGGCGGCTCGCTCGTGCTGTTCGGTCTCGACGCGCTCGACGGGCCCATCCAGGTGGCGCTGGTCCTGTGCGCGATGGTCGCCGCCCTGATCGTGCTCAAGAACGGCAACCGGTGGGAGGACGTCCAGGCCGCGAGCCAGCGGGCGGTGTCCTCGATCACCAGCGCGGTGTTCATCCTGCTCGCGGTCGGCGCGCTGATCGGCACCTGGAACATGTCCGGGACGATTCCGACGCTGGTCTACTACGGGATCCAGGTGCTGTCCCCCACCTGGTACTACGCGGCGACCGCCCTGATCTGCGGCGTCATCGCGATGTCCATCGGCAGCTCGTGGACCACCGCGGGCACCATCGGGGTCGGCCTCGTCGGCATCGCGACGATGCTGGGCATGTCGCCGGGGATCACGGCCGGCGCGGTGATCTCGGGTGCCTACCTCGGCGACAAGCTCTCCCCGCTCTCGGAGACGACCGTGCTGACCGCGCAGCTGGTCAAGGTCGACGTCTACGCGCACATCAAGCGTCAGGCCTGGACCTCGCTCCCGGCGTTCGGCATCGGCTTCGTGCTGTTCCTGCTCATCGGCCTGTTCTGGGGTCCCGCGCCGACCGACGCCGGGGACACCGCCTCGGAGCTCACCGCGCTCGGCGACATCTACTGGATCACCCCGCTGAACCTGCTCCCGCTGGTGCTGCTGGTGGTGCTCTCGATCCGCAAGGTCCCCGCGTCGCTCGCGCTGATGGCCGCCGCGATCTTCGCGGGCGTGCTCGGCGTCTTCACCCAGTACGGCGTCGTGCGGGACTTCGTCGCCGACCCCGACCTCGGCGGCACCCGTGCCGGGATCCAGGCCGTGTGGCAGGCGATGGCCACCGGTTTCACCATGGACTCCGGCATCGAGGACATCGACCGGCTGCTGTCCCGCGGCGGCATGGACAGCATGCTGCTCACCCTGTGGCTGATCATCGGTGCGGTCACGTTCGGCTCGCTGCTCGAGGAGTTCGGCCTCATCGGCCGGCTGATCGACCCGATGATCCGCGCGGCCCGGGGCACCGGCCGGCTGTTCGCCACGGTGTTCGCGACCGCGTTCGGGCTCAACGTCGTCGCGGGCGACCAGTACATCGCGCTCGTGCTGCCCGCGAAGATCTTCCGGGTCGAGTTCGAGAAACGGGGGCTCGCCGCGACCAACCTGTCGCGGCTGGCCGCCGACAGCGGCACGGTCACCTCGCCGCTGGTGCCGTGGAACTCCTGCGGCGCGTTCATGGGGGCGGTGCTCGGCGTGCCGACGCTGGTCTACCTGCCCTTCTGCTTCTTCAACATCGCCAGCCCGCTGCTCAGCCTGACCTACGGGTTCACCGGCTTCCGGATCGAGAAGGCGGCCGACGCGTGACGAGGACACCACGATGACGACGACGACCGACGCCAAGACAACGCAGAAGATGCCGCTGCTGACCCTGACCGCGATGGTCGTGGGGTCGATGGTCGGCGCGGGCGTCTTCTCGCTACCGCGCAACTTCGCCCAGGCGACCGGGGTGCTGGGCGCCGTGATCGCCTGGGTGATCGCGGGCGTCGGGATGCTGATGCTCGCGTTCGTCTTCCAGACGCTCGCCGTCCGCAAGCCCGAGCTCGACGCCGGCGTCTACGCCTACGCGAAGGCCGGGTTCGGCGAGTTTCCCGGCTTCTTCTCCGCGTTCGGCTACTGGGCGAGCGCCTGCGTCGGCAACGTCAGCTACTGGGTGCTGATCAAGTCGACCCTGGGCGTGGTGATCCCGGGCTTCGGCGAGGGCAACACGCTGCTCGCGGTCGGCGTCTCGGCCGTCGGCGTCTGGGCGTTCCATTTCATGATCAAGCGCGGCGTCAAGGAGGCGGCCGCGATCAACCGGATCGTGACGATCGCCAAGCTGGTGCCGATCATCGTCTTCGTCGTGATCCTCGCCGTCGCGTTGCGCGCCGACGTGTTCTCCGCGAACTTCTGGGGCGGCCCGGACAAGTCGTTCGGCGCGCTGTGGGAACAGGTCCGGGCCACGATGCTGGTGACCGTGTTCGTCTTCCTCGGGGTGGAGGGGGCGAGCGTCTACTCCCGCTTCGCCCGCAAGCGCTCCGACGTCGGGCGCGCGACCGTGCTCGGCTTCCTCAGCGTCCTGGCCCTGTTCGCCTCGGTGACCCTGCTGTCCTACGGCGTGCTGCCCCGCGAGGACATGACCCACCTGCGCCAGCCCTCGATGATGGGCGTGCTCGAGTCCGTGGTCGGCCAGTGGGGCTCGGTCTTCATCGGCATCGGGCTGATCGTCTCGGTGCTCGGCGCGTACCTGGCGTGGACGCTGATGGCCGCCGAGGTGCTGTTCGTCGCGGCGAAGGACGACGACATGCCGCGCTTTCTCAAGCGGGAGAACCGCCAGGGGGTGCCGGTCGCGGCGCTCGTGATGACCAGCACGCTGATCACCGCGGTGCTCGTCGTGACGCTGTTCTCCGACGACGCGTTCACGTTCACCCTCAAGCTCTGCAGCTCGCTGTCGCTGATCCCGTACCTGCTCGCCGCCGGGTACGCGCTGCGGATCGGGGTGCGCGGCGAGTCCTACGACACCGAGCCGCGCGGGCGGGGCAAGGAGATCGTCTTCGCGGCCGTCGCGGTGGTCTACACGGCGTTCCTGATCTTCGCGGCGGGGATCGAGTTCCTGTTGCTGTCGTTCATCATCTACGCGCCCGGCACGATCCTGTTCATCAAGGCGCGCCGGGAACAGGGCAGGCGCGTGTTCTCCCCGCTGGAGCTCGGCCTGTTCGTCCTCGCCATCGTCCTGGCCGTCCTCGGCGTCCTCGGCCTCGCCACCGGTCTGATCGTCATCTAGGAGGAACGCATGCCCATGTCCGACCCGAACCCGCGCCCGTCCGCGGCCTACGGCGTGCACTCCGAGGTCGGGAAGCTGCGCAAGGTGCTCGTCTGCGCGCCCGGTCTCGCGCACACCCGGCTGACCCCGACCAACTGCGACGACCTGCTGTTCGACGACGTGATGTGGGTGCAGAACGCGCGCCGCGACCACTTCGACTTCATGAGCAAGCTGCGCGAGCGCGGCGTCGAGGTCGTCGAGCTGCACAACCTGCTCACCGAGACGATGGCGATCCCGGCGGCGAAGAGCTGGCTGCTGGACCGCAAGATCGTCGCGAACGAGGTGGGCCCCGGGCTCGTGGCGGGCACCCGCGCGTTCCTGGAGAGCCTGGACGACCGCACGCTCACGGAGTTCCTCATCGGCGGGCTGTCCACGATCGACCTGCCCGAGGAGTTCCGGTCGGGCTACCTCGCGCTCGCCCGCGAGTCGCTCGGCGTGCCGGAGTACCTCATGCCGCCGCTGCCGAACACGCTCTACACGCGCGACACCACGTGCTGGCTCTACGGCGGCCTGACCCTCAACCCGTTGTACTGGCCGGCGCGGCACGACGAGACGCTGCTGATGAAGGCGATCTACGAGTTCCACCCGGACTTCACCGGCTCCACCGTGTGGTGGGGCGACCCCGAGCAGGACTGGGGCCTCGCGACGCTCGAGGGCGGCGACGTGATGCCGGCCGGCAACGGCGTGGTGCTGGTCGGGATGAGCGAGCGGTCCTCGCGCCAGGCGATCACGCAGCTGGCCGCCTCGCTGTTCGCGAACGGAGCGGCCGAGCGGGTGATCGTCGCCGGGATGCCGAAGCTGCGCTCGGCCATGCACCTGGACACGATCTTCACCTTCGCCGACCGGGACTGCGTCACGACCTTCCCCACGATCGTCGACGGCATCCACGCGTTCACCCTGCGCCCGGGCGACAAGGACCTCGTGGAGGTGACCGAAGAGAAGCTGTCCTTCACCGACGTCGTCGCGGAGGCGCTCGGCCTGCCGCGGCTGCGGGTGGTCGAGACCGGCGGCGACGCGTACGCCGCCGAGCGCGGCCAGTGGGACAGCGGCAACAACCTGGTCGCCGTGGAACCCGGCGTGGTGTTCGCCTACGACCGCAACACGTACACGAACTCGTTGCTGCGCAAGGCGGGCATCGAGGTGATCACGATCGTGGGAGCCGAGCTGGGCCGCGGCCGCGGCGGCGGCCACTGCATGACCTGCCCGATCGTGCGCGACGCCGTGGACTACTGAGCCGGCCCTGGCGCCGGCCGGACCGCGACGCCGCGGTCCGGCCGGTCCAGTACCCCGGTCAGCCGCGCAGGCGGGCCATCGCCGCGTAGCTCTCCGCGGCGAACTCCAGCGACTGCTCCGGATGAGCGGCGTCGCCGGGCGCGTTGTCCTGCTCGTACATCGGGTTGTGGTAGCCCCGCGCGCCCATGTTCGCGAAGAAGTTCTGGTAGTCGATGTCGCCCTCGCCGAAGGGGACCATGTCGTAGCCGTCGGCGGTGGCCGGGTTCGAGTTGCCGTCCTTCGCGTGGAAGAGCGGGAAGCGCTTGGTCTGCTTGCGTACCACGGCGAGCGGGTCGAACACGTCGGTCTGCGTGGAGCCGTCCGGCGCGGTGTAGGTCTGGTAGCGGTACTGCGCCACGTGCGCCCAGTAGATGTCCATCTCCAGCCAGACGGCCTTCGGGTCGCTGGTCTCGAGGAAGTACTCCAGCCGGCGCTTGCCCGACGACCGCGTCGGCCGGCCCTGGTCGTCGAGCGGGCCCGTGTCGAGCAGGAAGCTGTACGCCTCGTGGTGGTTGTGCGTGTAGAGCTTGATCCCGGCCGCCTGCGCGATCGTGCCCATCGCGTTCCACTTGTCGGCCGCCTCGTCCCAGTCGGCCTGATAGGGGCTACCGGTCGGGTCGCCGCCGGTGCCCATGTGCGCCAGGCCGAGGATGTTCGCGATCTCCAGCTGCCGCTTGAACTCGTCACGATCGGGTCGCGACAGTGGCCAGGACGACGGGATGAAGCCGTGGTTGCCCTGCGCCACCAGGCCCGCGTCGTCGAGCCAGCTCCGCAGCAGGTGCGCGCCCGCGACGGTGCCCAGGTTCGCCCCACCCGGGGCGTTGGCGTGCTGGTTGTAGCCGGCGAACTCGACCTGCCGGTAGCCCATGTCGCCCAGCGCGAGGAACACGTCGCGGAAACCGGAGGGCAGGTCGGTGGTGTTGGGGTCGCGGCCGGTCGCGTCCCGGACGGTGTAGATGATGATGCCGCGCTTGGCGGGCGGGACCAGCACGCCCTTCGCGGCGCCGGCCGCGGCCGGTGCGGCCGCCGCGATCGGCGCGTTGGCGGTGAGCGCCGCCGCGGCGGCGACTCCGGTGGTCGCGGCCGCGCCGAGGAAGCGGCGCCGGCTCAGACCCAGTGTGCGTTGCAGGGTTTCCGCAGGTGTGACATCTCTGTCGTGCTCGCTCATCAAACTCCTACCTCTCGATGGAGTGCCCCCGAGCCCTCGCCACAACGACCCGACACTAAGCCGACTTTTGCTTGACGGTCAAGCAAAAGGTTGTACGTATTCGGACAAAGAGGGGGATCTCGTAGACTGAAGTGCGAACATGGCCGAGAGTGATCGGATCAATTACGCGGGAGGTTCGGAGGATGCCGGCTGACCGGCCGTATTCCGACGGCCTCGCGGCGGGTCGCGGCGAGGTCCTCCAGCTGCTGCGCGACGGGCGCCCGCGTACCCGCGCCGAGCTCTCCGCCGAGACCGGGCTCGCCCGCTCCACGATCGCCGAGCGCATCGACACGCTGCTCGCCGCCGGCCTGCTGCGCCCGGCGGACAAGGCCGGCTCGACCGGCGGCCGGCCACCGGCGACGTTCACGTTCAACCCGCAGGCGCGCGTCGTGCTCGCCGCGGACATCGGCGCCACGCACGCGAAGGTGGCGCTCACCGACCTGACCGGCGAGGTGCTGACCGAGCAGGAGCGGAAGGTCGATCTCGCGGTCGGGCCGGAGACGGTGCTCGGCTACGTGGCCGACACCGGCGCCGCGCTGCTCGAGCGGACCGGCCGGTCCCCGGCGGACCTGCTCGGCATCGGCGTCGGCCTGCCCGGCCCGGTCGAGCACTCCACCGGCCGGCCGGTCATCCCGCCGATCATGCCGGGCTGGGACGGGTTCGACGTCAGGTCCCACCTCGCCGAGCGGCTCGGCGTGCTGCCGCTCGTCGACAACGACGTGAACCTCATGGCACTCGGCGAGCACAAGACCCACTGGCCCGACGAGCCCAACATGATGTTCGTGAAGGTGGCGACCGGCATCGGCAGCGGGCTGATCAGCGACGGCCGGCTGCACCGCGGTTCGCGGGGTTCGGCCGGCGACATGGGCCACGTCCAGCTGCCGCACGGCGCCGACGTCCCGTGCAGCTGCGGCAACCTCGGCTGCCTGGAGGCGGTCGCGAGCGGGTCGGCCATCGCCGGGCGGCTGGCCGCGGCCGGCATCCCGGCGCGCACCAGCTCGGACGTCGTGGTGCTGGCCCGCACCGGCTCGGTCGACGCGGTCCGGCAGATCCGCCAGGCCGGCCGGGACATCGGCGAGGTGCTCGCGACCGCGGTCAGCCTGTTCAACCCGTCGGTGATCGTGATCGGCGGCTCGCTGTCGCAGGCGGGCGAGCACCTCATCGCGGGCGTGCGCGAGGTGGTCTACCGCCGCTCACTTCCGCTGGCGACCACCGAGTTGCGCATCGTCCAGTCCCGCGCGGGGAATCGGGCAGGCGTCACCGGCGCGGCCACCATGGTCATCGACCACGCGCTTTCGCCTTTCCAGCTCGACGCCTTGCTGGACCGGTGACGCCGCGGGCCCGAGCTCCTCGCTGAGAATTGTGTCGATCCGCGTGGAGGCGTCGCGCAGGGCATGCCGCGCGGCGAGGAACAGGACGACGCCGAGCACGGCGCCCGCCACGGGCAGGACGATCCGCAGCGACACCCCGCCCCACGTGGCGAATGCGCCGGCGAGGACCAGTATTCCCAGCACCACAACGGAATTGGGCACCCGGTACCCGGACCGAACCGGGGCCGCCGCCAATATTCGCGACATCGAGCGCATGTTTCCTCCCCTGGCTGTACGCGAGTTTATTCGCGTACAGCCGACCTTTGTTACCAAAGCTGCAGGTCAGCGAACTGGCTACGATAAGTAGCCGGCATGCGCCCGACGTCGGGGAGCGGTCACCCACGGTGAGAAATTCCCGAATAATTGCGTTAACAGCGCGGTTTTCGCGTCCCATTCCAATCCGGTCACACCACTTCTACCCAGCGGAATTCGAATCGCCGGCCGTACCCCACCCGAGTGAAGCACGCGAGGCGGGCAGCAGGGAGAATGACCGCGTGGACGCGGCGCGCGTGATGATCGTCGAGGACTCCGAGGCCATCCGGTTGTCGGTGGAGTCGGCGCTCGCCGAGGCGGGGTACGCCGTGCTCGGCCGGCCCGACGGCAGCGACCTCGAGCAGCAGCTCGCGACGTTCCGCCCGGACCTCGTCGTGCTCGACGTGATGCTGCCCGGCCGCGACGGGTTCGCGTTGCTGGACACCATCCGCCGGCACTCGGCGGTCGGCGTCGTGCTGCTGACCGCGCGGGACGCGGTCGACGACCGGCTGCGCGGGCTCGGCGCGGGCGCCGACGACTACGTCGTCAAACCGTTCGTGCTGGCCGAGCTCGTCGCCCGGGTCGAGGCGGTGCTGCGGCGGATGGGCCGCGCGCAGCCGGTGATCGAGGTCGGCGACCTGGTGATCGACGGCGACGCCGGTGTCGTGCACCGCGGCGGGGTACCGGTCGACCTGACCGCCACCGAGCTGCGGTTGCTGGTCTTCCTCGCCCGCCGCCGCGACCGGGTGGTCGGCAAGGCGCAGCTGCTCGCCGCGGTGTGGGGCTACGACGACTACGCGGCCAACCTCGTCGAGGTCCACATCAGCGCGCTGCGCCGCAAGCTCGAGGAGCACGGGCCGCGCCAGCTGCACACCGTGCGCGGCCGCGGGTACGTGCTGCGGGACGCGCCCCGATGAGCACCCGCACCACGTCGCTGCGCCGCCGGGTCACGCTGACCGCGCTCGGCGTGCTCGGCGTGATCCTGGTGGCGGCCGGCCTGACGGTGAACGCCGTGTTCAACGCGCAGGCCGAACGCGGCCTGAACGCGCTGCTGGCCGGGCGGGTGCAGCTGGCCAAGCAGCTGGCGCGGCAGAACGTCGCGCCGGACACGCTGGTGCGCCGGGTCGACGCGCCGGGCCTGCTGGTGACGCTGCGGCTGCCGTCGGGCGAGGTGATCGGTGCGCAGCCGGCCAAGTCGGGCTCGCTGCGCCAGGCGCGCGCGTGGCTGACCGGTCCGGAACGGATCGACGGCGCCCGGCTGATCATCAGCGCCGACACGCAGCTGCTGTCCGGCGCGCAGCGCACCCTGCAGCGGGTGCTGGTCATCGCGGGCCTCGCCGCGCTGGCGCTCACCGCGCTCGGGCTCGTCGTGGGCATCCGGGTCGCACTGTCCCCTTTGGACGTGATGACCGGGCTGGCGCGGGGCATCGCCGGCGGCCGGCGCGGCGGCCGGCTGCGACCGTCCAAACCGGACACCGAGCTCGGCCGCGCGGCGACGGCGTTCGACGAGATGCTGGACGCGCTCGAGGGAGCGGAGCGGGCCGCGCGGGCCTCCGAGGAGCGCACCCGCCGGTTCGTGGCGGACGCCGCGCACGAGCTGCGCACGCCGATCGCGGGCGTGCGGGCGGCGGCGGAGGCGGTCGTGGTGGAGGCGGACCCGGCCCGGCGCGAGCGGCTGGCGGTGCTGCTGGTGCGGGAGTCCGAGCGGGCGAGCCACCTCGTCGACGACCTGCTGGACCTGGCGCGCATCGACGCGGGGCTGACGCTGCGCAGCGAGCCGGTCGACCTGTACGCGCTCGCGTCGGCGCAGCTGGAGCGGGTGCGGCTGGTGGCGCCGGACATCGCGGTGGAGCTGCGGGGCGAGCGGGTCTGGGTCTCCGGCGACGCGGACCGCCTGACGCAGATCCTCGCGAACCTGACGAACAACGCCCGCCGCGCGATGGGCACCACCGGCACGCTGACGATCACGGTGACCCGCGCCGGCGGGGCGCGCGTGCTGGTGACCGACACGGGCCCGGGCGTACCGGAGGCCGACCGCGAACGGATCTTCGACCGCCTGGTCCGCCTCGACGGCGCCCGCTCCCAGCCCACCCCCGACGCCTCGCGCGGCGGCGCGGGCCTGGGCCTCGCCATAGCCCGCGGCATAGCCCGAGCCCACGGCGGCGACCTGCGCTGCCTCCCCCGCACCGACACCCACCAAGGCGCCACCTTCGCCCTAACCCTCCCCTAACCCCACAAGCCCCACCCCCGCGAGTCCCCCATCCCAGCACCGCGAGTCCCCCATTCCCGACAGCGAGTCCCCCTCTCCCCGGTACCGCGAGTCCAACGTTGGACTCGCGGTCCACCGCGCGAGTGTTGGACCCGCGGGTTCTGAGCGTTGGACTCGCGGGGCTCGAACGGGGGACTCGCGGGCTGGAGCGGGGGACACGCGGGGCTGGAGCGGGGGACTCGCGGGGCTGGGATGGGGGGGCTTGCGGGGTTAGGTGACTACCAGGCCGTCGAGTTTGGCTGGGTGGTCGTCGAGGATCTTGGCGGGGTCGGTGCCCAGTACGTCGGACAGCATGGTCGCGTAGACGTCCCGGAAGTCCGTCGTGGACCTGAGGTCGTCGTCGTCGAGGTCGGACAGGCTGGGCTGCTCGCCGTGGAAGCCGCCCTGCACCCGGTCGCCCAGCAGGAACACCGGGCCGGCCGTGCCGTGGTCGGTGCCCTCGCTCGCGTTGCCCTTCACCCGGCGGCCGAACTCCGAGTACACGAGCACCACCGCCTGCTTGCCGCGGTCGGTCCCCGCGAGGCGCTGCACGAACGGGGTCAGCGCAGTGTCCAGCTCGGTCAGCAGCCGCTCCTGCGTACCCCGCTCGTCGGCGTGCGTGTCGAAACCGCCCAGCGACACCGAGTACGCCCGCGTGGGCACGCCGGCCTCGATCAGCCGCGCCACCACGTCCAGCTGCGCCGCGAGCCCGCTGTTGCCACCCGCCGAGGCGCCCTTGTCCCGCTCCTCGTCCGGCGAGTCCTCGTCCTTGTCGGGGCCGTGCACCGCGCCGCCGAGCGTCTTGGCCGCGGTGTGCAGGTCCGCGATCGACTTCGCCGCGGTCGCCTGCCAGCGCTCCTCCCCCGGCGCCGCCTCGCCGAGCCCGGCGAACGCCGTGCCGAGGTCGCCCTTCGGCAGCACCAGGCCACCGGCCGGCAACGACGCGGCGGCCGTCTTCTCCCCGGCGAACAGCGGCGGCAGCACCGGGTCGATGGCCAGCGCGTGCAACGGGTTGCCGTCCAGCGCGTCCAGCCAGCGGCCGAGCCACCCGGTCGGCACCGCCGACTTCGGCGAGCCGGTCTGCCAGATGCCCATCGAGCGGAAGTGGCTGTGGTCCGGGTTCGGGTAGCCGACCCCGCGCACGATCGCGAGGTTTCCCTCGTCCCACAGGCCCTTCATGCCCTTCATGCCCGGGTTGAGCCCCAGGTCCTCGCCGAGCTCGAGCACCTCGTCGGGCTGGTACGCGAGCTCCGGGCGGGCGTCCTGGTAGGCGCTGTCGGCCGCGGGCACGACCGTGTTCAGCCCGTCGTTGCCGCCGTAGAGCGTGAGCACGACGAGCACGCCGGCTTCCGGGTCGAGCGGGTCGTCGGCGGCCGCGGTCATCAGGTTGTCCCAGTCGACCTGGGTGGCGCCGGCGGCCAGCGCGCCGGCCGCCGCGATGCCCGACCAGGTCAGGAAACGCCTGCGGGTCACGGGGTTCAGATGGTCGTTCATGCGCTCACCACGTATTCCGGTGCGCACGCCGCGAGGGCGGCCACCTTGGCCGGGTCCGCGGCGACCTGCTGCAGTGCCGCGCGGGTACGGTCGGACCAGGCGTCGACGGCCAGCAGCTCGCGCACGCCCTCCACCTTGTCCTTCTGCTGCGCCAGCGAGTCCAGGTTCGCCTGCTCGACGATCCCCTCGGCGACCTTGAGCCGGGTCAGCCCGGCCGCGGTCGTCAGCCACGACGCCCCGGACGGCCAGCCGCCGACGCTCGGCGGCCGGAACGGCACCTGCCCGAGACCCATCAGTCCCTTGTAGAGCTTGGCCTGCACCTTCTCGTCCAGCGCCGACGGGCGGACGCCGAGCGCGCGCATCAGGCCGACGAGCCACTCCACCGGCTGCTTGACCAGCGCGGTCTTCTCGTCGCGGAACGCGGGCTCGGACGCGATCGCGCGCAGCGTCGCCTTGATGTCGCGGCGCGCGCCGTACGCGTCGAGCAGCCGCTTGCGGGCCTCGTCGTCCGGCGGCGTCGGCGACACCAGCCGGTACCACATCCGGCCGACCACGAACGGCGCCGACTCCTCGCGGCCGAGCACGAGATCCACAAAGGACTTGGCGTCGTAGCCGGCCTCCTTCCCGAAGATCGTCACGGGCTCGTCGTCGTGCCGCTTGGCCACGAACTTCGCCTCGCCGGTCCGGCGGTCGACGTTCCAGCCGGTCAATGCCCGGGCCGCGGCCCGCACGTCGTCCTCGCTGTAGTGGCCGACGCCGAGCGCGAAGAGCTCCATGAACTCCCGCGAGAGGTTCTCGTTGGGGGCGCCGGCCTTGTTGTCGTTGCCGTCGAGCCAGACGATCATCGCCGGGTCGACGATCATCGCGTGGGCGAGATCGGTGAAGCTGCCCATGCCGAGCTTGCGGAAGGTCTCGTTCTGCCCCTGCATCAGTACGGCGATCTTGACCTTCTGCGCGCTGGTGGCGAAGTGGCCGTGCCAGAACCAGGTGAGCCGCTCGGCGGTGGGCACGTCCACGGCCACCATCCGGTCCAGCCACCAGGTGGCGAGCTGCTTGTGCTGCGCGGCCCGCTCCTTGTTGGCCTTCTTCTTCGCGGCCCTGTCCTGGTCGGTCTCCTCCTTGCTCTTGTCCTTGTCCTTGTTCTTCTCCGGGCGCGCCGGGGGCGGCAGTTCGGGCGGTGCCGGCGCGTCACCACCCGGTGGTGCGGTGAGCAACCGGTCGAGCGCCTGGGCGAAGGACTGATCCAGGTCCCCGGGCCTGGCGCCGAAGCCGAACCGGTCATAGAGCCGGCGCACCGCACTCCGTTCGTTGACTTCGACCATGAGCCGATCTTGGGCGACCGGCCCGGCCCCGGACCACGAAACCCCGGCCTTCTTCAGGAAAACCTCAGCAGGCCGCGCGGAGCTATCTGTGCAAAAGGTAGGCATTGACGCGAAAAATCTTGACACGTGTAGGAACACCAGGAAAGATCAGACCTCAGGTCGCGCGACCCCCTGTATGGATCGATCAAGGGCACCCTGCATCCCGTGGAGATCCGATGAATCGTGGCGCCGTATCACGGCGTCCACATCGGACACACGCCTTGATCGCCACTAGCGCGAGGGAGCACGACCTATGACGTACCACGTCAACCGGCGGCGACGGCCCCTGCTCGTCGCCGCGATTCTCATGTGTGGCATGGCGGTCGCACCACCGGCCGCCCAGGCCGGGTCCGTCATCCCGCCCGGCGACTACCAGCAGGTCTCGCTCGCGAGCGGCGCCGGCGAGCTGGGCGAGCCGATGTCGATCGCGGTGCTGCCCAACAGGTCCGTGGTGCACACCGCCCGCGACGGCACGGTCCGGGTCACCGACGCGGCCGGCAACACGAAGGTGGCCGGCCGGCTCAACGTGTACACCCACGACGAGGAGGGCCTGCAGGGGGTCGCGGCCGATCCGGGCTTCGCGACCAACCGCTTCGTCTACCTGTACTACTCCCCCAGACTGTCCACACCGGACGGTGACGCGCCGACCGAGGGCAGCCAGGCCGACTGGGACCGCTTCAAGGGCGAGCTGCACCTGTCCCGGTTCGTGCTCAAGGCCGACGAGACGCTCGACCTCGCGAGCGAGAAGGTCGTGCTCCGGGTGCCCAACGACCGGGGCCAGTGCTGCCACGTCGGCGGCGACCTCGACTTCGACGCGGCCGGCAACCTGTACCTGACCACGGGCGACGACACCAACCCGTTCCAGTCCGACAGCTACTCGCCGATCGACGAGCGCACCAACCGCAACCCGCAGTTCGACGCGCAACGCTCGTCGGCCAACACCAACGACCTGCGCGGCAAGGTGCTGCGCATCCACCCGCAGGCCGACGGCACGTACACGGTCCCGTCCGGCAACCTGTTCGCGCCCGGTACCGCGAACACGCGGCCGGAGATCTACGCGATGGGCTTCCGCAACCCGTTCCGGATGAGCGTGGACAAGGCCACCGGGATCGTCTACCTCGGCGACTACGGCCCGGACGCGGGCGGCTCGAACGCCGACCGCGGGCCGCAGGGCCAGGTGGAGTTCAACCGCATCACCGGCCCCGGCAACTTCGGCTGGCCCTACTGCACCGGCACGAACACCTCGGCGGAGACCTACAACGAGTTCACGTTCCCGAGTGGACCGTCCGGCGCGAAGTACAACTGTGCCGGCGGGCCGACCAACAACTCGTTCCGCAACACCGGCCAGTCCACGCTGCCGGCGGCCAAGCCCGCGTGGATCCGCTACGGCGGCGACGCCGGCAGCCCGCCGGAGTTCGGCGGCGGCTCGGAGTCCCCGATGGGTGGGCCGGTCTACCGGTACGACCCGAACCTCAACTCGGCCGTGAAGTTCCCGCAGTCGCTGGACGGCCGGTACTTCGCCGGCGAGTACGGCCGCAAGTGGATCAAGGCGATCGAGGTGACCGGGACCGGTGGCGTCGGCGACATCGGGGCGTTCCCGTGGACCGGCACGCAGGTCATGGACATGGCCTTCGGCCCGGACGGCGCGCTCTACGTGCTCGACTACGGCACCGGCTCGAACAACCAGGCACTGTGGCGCATCGAGTACCTCGCCAACCAGAACCGCAACCCGGTCGCGCACGCGAGCGGCACCCCGACGTCCGGTCCCAGCCCGCTCACCGTGACCTTCTCCTCGGCGGGCAGCTCCGACCCGGAGGGCGGCGCGCTGACCTACCAGTGGAGCTTCGGCGACGGCGCCACGTCGACCGCGGCGAACCCCACGCACACGTACACGGTCAACGGCAACTACACCGCGACGCTGACGGTGCGCGACCCCGCGGGGCTCACCGGCTCGGCGGACGTGCAGGTCAGCGTCGGCAACACCGCGCCGTCGGTGACCCTGCAGGCACCGGCCGACGGCCAGCTGTTCTCCTTCGGCGACACGGTCGGCTTCCAGGTCAGCGTGACCGACCCGGACGAGACGGTCGACTGCGCGCGGGTGAAGGTGACCTACCTGCTCGGGCACGACCAGCACCAGCACCAGATCACGTCGAAGAACGGCTGCAGCGGCTCGATAGCGGTGCCCGTGGACGGCGAGCACGACCCGGCGGCCAACGTGTACGGCGTGTTCGACGCCGAGTACACCGACAACGGCGGGCTGACCACGCACAGCGTGCGCAAGCTCCAGCCGCGCCACCGCCAGGCCGAGCACTTCTCGGCGCAGCAAGGCATCGAGCTCGCCAACCACGGTGCCGCGGAGGGCGGCGCGACCGTCGGCTTCACCGACAACGGCGACTGGGTCTCCTTCCAGCCCTACGCGCTGGGCAACGCCACGTCGTTCACCGCACGGGTGTCCTCCGCCGGCCCGGGCGGGACGATCGAGCTCCGCGCCGGCTCGGCGACCGGCACGTTGCTGGGCAGCGCCGCGGTCGCGCCGACCGGCAGCTGGGACACGTTCGCCACGGTGTCGGGCAACCTCGCGGGTGCGCCGGCGGGCAGCACGTCGCTGTTCCTGGTGTTCAAGGGCGTCACCGGCCAGGGCAACCTGTTCGACCTCGACTCCTTCACCTTCGCCACCGGCGGCACGGCCGGGCCCGCGGTCGAGGGTGAGTCGTTCACCTCGCAGTCCGGCGGCGTGCAGGCGGCGGCGCACGCGGCCGCGAGCGGCGGCTACACGCTGGGCTACATCGACAACGGCGACTGGGTCGGCTACCAGTCCGTCGCCACCGCGGGCGCGCGGCTGTTCAGCGCGCGGATCTCGTCGGCGGGCGCGGGCGGCACGATCCAGGTGCGCGCCGGCTCGGCGACCGGTGCGCTGCTCGGCTCGGTCACGGTGCCGGTCACCGGAGACTGGGAGACGTTCCAGAACGTGTCGACCACGCTGACCGGCACCGGGAGCGGCCCGCTGTTCCTGGTGTTCACCGGCGGCGCGGGCGCCCTGTTCGACATCGACAACTTCACCATCACCGGCTGAGAGAGGTCCGACCATGAATCACGACCTCACGCGTCGCGCGGTGTTGCGGGGCATCGGCGCCCTGGGCATCGGGACCGGCCTGCTCGCGTCGATGCCGGCCGCGGCCGGCGCCGCCGAGCTGACGAGGATCCTGGTGTTCTCCAAGACCGCCGGGTTCCGCCACGACTCGATCCCCGCCGGGATCGCGGCCATCCGCTCGCTCGGCGCCGCCAACGGTTTCGCCGTCGACGCCACGGAGGACGCGAACGCGTTCACCACGCAGAACCTCGCGCAGTACCAGGCCGTCGTGTGGCTGTCGACCACCGGTGACGTGCTCGACGCCAGCCAGCAGGCGGCGTTCGAGTCCTACGTCACCGGTGGCGGCGGGTACGTCGGCGTGCACGCGGCGGCGGACACCGAGTACGACTGGCCGTGGTACGGCGGCTGCGTCGGCGCCTACTTCGCCTCGCATCCCGCGCAGCAGCAGGCGACGGTCATCGTCGAGGACCGGACGAACGAGTCCACCGCCCACCTGCCGGCGACCTGGAGCCGCTTCGACGAGTGGTACAACTACCGGACGAACCCGCGCGCCCAGGTACACGTGCTCACGAGTCTCGACGAGTCGTCCTACAGCGGCGGCACGATGAACGGGGACCACCCGATCACCTGGTGGCACGACGTCGGCGCCGGGCGGGCCTGGTACACCGGCCTCGGCCACACGATCGAGTCCTACTCGGACACCAACTTCACCCGCATGCTGCTGGGCGGCATCCGGGTGGCGAGCCGGGCCGTACCCACCGACCCGGGCGAGACCGAGCTGGCCCGCGGCCGCCCGGTCACGGTGTCCAGTGTGGAGCCGGGCACGGCGCACGCCGGCGCGAACGCGGTCGACGGGAACGCCGGCACCCGGTGGAGCAGCGCGTTCGCTGATCCACAGTGGATCGCGGTGGACCTCGGTGCGGTCCACGAGATCACCCGGGTGCGGCTGACCTGGGAGACGGCGTACGGCCGGGCGTACCAGATCCAGACGTCGGCGGACGGCCAGAACTGGCAGCAGGCGTACACGACGGCGGCGAGCGACGGCGGCACCGACGACATCGCCCTGTCGGCGAGTGCGCGCCACCTGCGGGTGTACGGCACGCAACGCGGTACCCAGTGGGGCTACTCACTCTGGGAGCTCTCGGTCACCGGCCGCTGACGCGCGAACCAACTGGCCACCCGGGGCATGCGCTCCGGGTGGCCATTTCGCGTGTGTGCGGAATAACAGCGGCGCGAACCGGTGTTGTGCAGCTACGATGGATTGCGCGGGGCGATTCGCCGCGCCAACTACATCTCTCTGGCGCTTCCGGAAACCGGGGCGCGACACCACGACAGATCACTCCCTCGGACCCGCTTGCGCGGGCCCAGAGCCGTGATTGGAGGCGGCACGACCATGACCAACACGATGACCGACTGGCGGGAGCGTGCCGCGTGCCGGGACGCCGATCCCGAGCTGTTCTTCCCCATCTCCGAGGTCGGCCCGGGCGCGCGCCAGGTGGCCGCGGCCAAGGCGGTCTGCGCTCGGTGCCCGGTGCGTGCGCAGTGCCTGCGCTACGCGCTGGACAACGGCCTGGACCACGGCGTCTTCGGTGGCGCGACCGAGGTCGAACGGCGCGAGCTCACCCGCACGCGGCGTGCCCGCGAGGCTGCCTGACCGCCTGCCCGCCTACCGCCCGGCCGCACCCCGCGGCCGGGCGGTCTCGCACCGCGGACCTCTAGTTTGGTCGAGATGATTTCCGCCGCACCGGGCGGGATCAGGCGGAGATGACGACCTTGAGCGCCTCGTTCGCGGCGGCGTTCTTGAACACGTCATACGCGGTGTCGATCTCGTCGAAGCCGAATCTGTGGGTGCCCATCTTCTCCGCCGGGATGCGCCCGCTGCCGACCATCTTCAGCAGTGTCGGAATCGACACCGTGTCCACGAGGCCCATCGTGAGCTTCACGTTCTGGATCCACATGACCTCCATGGGCAGCTCGACCGGAACGCCGTGCACGCCGATGTTCGCGATCGTGCCGCCGGGGCGGACGAGCGAGGCCGCCGTGCGCAGCGTGTCCGGATAGCCGACCGCTTCGATCGACACGTCCACGCCGAGACCGTCGGTCAGCTCGAGCACGGCCTCGGTCGTGTCCGGGCCGGCCTCGACCGCGTCGGTGGCACCGAAGTCGAGGGCCTTGGTGAGCCGGAACTTGTTGGTGTCCACGGCGATCACCCTGGACGCGCCCCACAGCCCGGTGGTGAGGATCGCGGACAGGCCGACCGCGCCGGCGCCCACCACGGCGACGGTGTGGCCGGGCCGCACCTCGCCGGCGAGCACGCCGACCTCGTAGCCGGTGGGCAGCGAGTCCGCGAGGAAGATCGCCTGCTCGTCGGTCACGTTCTCCGGCACCGCGTACAGCGAGGTGTCCGCGTACGGCACGCGGACGTACTCGGCCTGGGTGCCGTCGATGAGGTGGCCGAAGATCCACCCGATGCCGCCGACCGTCTGGCAGTGCGAGGGCATGCCCCGCTGGCAGTACTCGCAACGCCCGCACTTCGTGATCGCCGGCACCAGCACCCGGTCCCCGACCGCGAAGCCCTTCACCGCGTCGCCGACCTCGGTCACCGTGCCGACCGCCTCGTGGCCGAGCACCCGGCCGTCGGTCACCGCGGCGACGTCGCCCTGGAGGATGTGTAAGTCGGTACCGCAAATCGTGGTGGTGTCGACCCGGACGACCACGTCCGTCGGCTCCTGGACGGCCGCGTCCGGCACGTCCTCCCATGCTTTGCTGCCCGGACCGTGGTAGACGAGTGCCTTCATCGCTGCCTCCGTTGGTCGGTTTGGCCCATCGACCGACGCTACGGCCGGGCAGGCTCGCGGCGAGTCGCAAAATGCGACGTTCTGGCCCGGTGCAGGCGCCACCACAGGAACGCCGCGCCGCCGAGCACGACCACGCCCACGATGACCGACCAGAGCGTCACCTCCGCCCGCCACGGCAGACCGCCGCTGACGTAGTTCGTCTCGACGACGACCGCGCGGTACGGCTCGTCGGCGGCGGCCGTGGTGAGCCGGATGTCGGCGGTGATGAGCGACGGGTCGAACGACGCGTCGTAGCGGGTCAGGAACCGTGCGTCGCCGGCGATCTCCGCGAGCGCCACGTGGCGCTCGAGGTCCGCGTCCTCGAGCCGGCCCGCGTAGGTCAGCTCGGGCTTCGCGCCCCCGGGGGCGGGGTTGCTGACGTCCACCTTGTGGTCGGCCAGGACGTAGAGGCGCAGCGGCTGCGCGTACTCCGCGGTGGCGGACAGGCGCATCGGGTACACGGGCGCAGCGGTGCGGAACGTGAGCCGCATCGAGGGCAGGCCGCCGTCGAACGTCTGCCCCGCCTGTTCCGGCGTGAGGCGGACGGCGACCACGAGCCAGCCGTCGGCGAGGTACGGGGTGAGCGCGTCCGCGAGGTCGGCCGGCAGGTCGAAGTCGTTGTCGCCGAGCCAGCCCGTCACCGCGCCCGAGTCCGTGCCCGTCAGCTGGGCGACCTCGAACGGGCCCACCTCGGTGTGATCGGTGACGGTCACCGGTGCGGCGCCCGGCGCGGCGCCGCCCGAGCCGTCGCCGTCGATCTCGACGTCGTGGTACTCGATGCGCGGGCGGCTGATCTCGTCGAGCTCGGCGAAGACCGCCGCGTCGGCGAGCTCGAACTTCGCGCGGGCGGGCACCGGCATGAGGAACGCCGCGCGCGTGGCCTCGGTCTGTGCCGCGACGTTGAGCGTGACCGCCTCGGTGTCGCCGGTGAGGCGGACGAGCGCGGTCTCCTGGACCGACTGCAGGCGCTCGTCGGCGAGGACGGCGCCGCACGCGCACGCGCCGGCCACGCCCGGGCCGGCCAGCAGCATTCCGGCGGCCACCAGGGGCAGGACCATGAGTTTCGCCAAGGTGTTTCGCATGGCGGTCCGACGTGACCCGCCGCGCCCGGTTTCCCGCCGTGACGCTTTCGTCATGAACGCTGCCCTTCCGGGCGGCCGGACGGGAAGATGCCCGGCATGACGAGAAGACCCACCGCGGCGGAGCTCGCGGAGCTGTGGCAGCTGCGGTCGCTGCTGCCGCAGGAGGACGTGTTGTTCACCCCGACCTACGAGTCCGCGGCAAAGGGCCCGGACGGCAAACCGCTGGGCACGGCGATGGTCGCGATGTTCCTGCCGGATCCGAGCTCATTCTCGGACATGCACCGGCTGCCGACCGACGAGGTCTGGCATTTCTATCTCGGCGACCCGATCGAGTTGCTGCTACTGCATGCCGACGGCAGCGACGAGTTGGTGCTCCTGGGCAGCGATGTGCTAGAGGGACAACGGATTCAGACCGTGGTACCCAGCGGCGCCTGGATGGGCGCCCGGCTGCGTCCCGGCGGCGAATACGGCGTCTACGGCAACACGATGGCGCCCGGTTTCGTACCCGCCGACTTCGAGCGGGCAAATCGGGACGAGCTCATCGAGCGCTGGCCGCACCGGGCGGAACTGATCACGGCACTTTTCCGGCCGGCCGGCTGATTCCGGCCGTCCGTATTTCCAGTTCGGGTAGGGGCGTAGCCACTCCCCGAAGCGGAATGTGCACAATCCGAGAGCCGGTGGGCGGTCCGGCGGGTCCACGCGCCCGCGGCATCGGACTCCGGCGCACCGGCCATCATCCGGCAGCTGGCGCAATTTCCGAAAGACCTCCGCCACACATTCACCCCACACTTACGTGCGGGCCCTTCGCGCGGCGGGCGTCGCCGGCACGCGGCGAACCTGCAAGTTGCATAATCGACAGTCCAACGTGGAGTCATCCGAATTCTTTTGATAGTGTTCGCGGTGAACTGATAGTTGGGTGCTCATAGCCACGTCTCAGAAGGTGCTCTTTCAATGGCTCAGAAGGTTCTTGTTCAGCTCGTCGACGACCTGGACGGTACGACATCGGACACGGTCAGCACCGTTCAGTTCGGCTTGGACGGCGTGACCTACGAGATCGATCTCACACACTCGAACGCGGAGCGCCTGCGGGGCGTCTTCGCGGATTATGTCGATTCCGGCCGCCGCACCGGCGGCCGGGTGAAGCGCGGCTCGGCCTCGCGCAATGGCTCGGCGAACAACGACGCGAGCCAGATCCGGGAATGGGCGCAGGCGAACGGCATCGAGCTCGCCGCCCGCGGCCGCATTCCCGCGCACGTCGCCGAGTCCTACCACCAGGCCCAGAAGGACGACAAGGCAAAGGCCGCCACCCCGGCCAAGCGCCGCACGCGCACCAAGAAGGGCTGACCGCACGAAACGACGGGGCCCGGCCGGAATTCCGGCCGGGCCCCGTCGCGTTCACCGGGGAAAACCGGTCACGCGCTGTCCACGAGGGACGACCGGGGAGCACCCGCCGCCAGGTCCAGCAGGAACCGCATTGTGGCGCGGCCCGCCCGCGTACCCGGTCAGCTTGCCGGCCACGCGGTGGCACGGCACCACGACGGACAGTGGATTGTGCCCGGTCGCGGCGCCGGCGTCGGGAGCGCGCGACGGGTCACGCAGGGCCCGCGCGATGGCCGCAATGTAGGCGCTTACACAGCGTGATACCTGGAAATCCTCTTCACTCGGATGACGGACTGTGGTTGATCTCCACGGCCGCCACACTTGGGCGGGATCCGCGTCCGCATGGAGGAATGCCACAGTGCCTCTGCGAACAACTCCGTCACGTCACGATGCCACGGCGTTGCGTTTTCTCGCCGTCGCCGCCGAGCTCATCGACGCCTACCTGCACGACGAGCCCACCACGCCGGATCGGTTGGGGCACATCAGGTTTCCCACCGCGCTGGAGTGGCTCAGCGTCGAGGACGTCATCCGGCTGACGCCGGCGCTGCTGCCCGGCACGAACCGCCGGGCATTCTTCAGTCGCTGGCCCACGCGCGCGGAATTCCTGCCCGACGCGGTCGTCTACGCGATGCTGCGGGATTACGAGACCCCCGCGATCGACCTGGCCGAGCCGTTTTCCCGGGTCGTCATCAATGCCGCCGACGACCTGCTCGGCGACCTCGTGCGGCACCCGCGCAGTTTCCTCATCCTCCACCTCGGCCCGCTGCTGCCGCGCCACCCGCAGCTGTCCAACGCGCTCGTGCCCACCTCGCGCGCAGCGACCGGGGTGTGGCTCGGCATCCACCGCCGCCTCGCGCACGGGCTGGACCTGGTGATGCGTCCGGAGTGGACTCAGCAGCGGATGTCGTCGGTGTTGCAGGCGATGCTCGACGGCTTCGTCCTGCGCCACCGCACGCATCCGGGCGACCACGACGCGTACCGCTGGCGGGGCGCGAGCCTGCTCGCCGACGCGATCATCGCGTTCCTGCTCGGCGCGGTCGACTGGGACCTGACCGGCCAGCCCGGCCGCGCGGCACTGGATCTGCTCACCCGGGAATGACGGGCATGATGTGCGCATGACGCAACGCGCACTCGTCCTCGGTGGCGGCGGGATCACCGGGATCGCCTGGGAGTGGGGCATGCTGGCCGGGCTCGCGGCCGCCGGCGTGGACCTCACCGACGCCGACCTCGTCGTCGGCACGTCCGCGGGGTCGATCGTCGGCACGCTGGTCGCCGCCGGTCTCGACGTCGAGGAGCGCTACCAGGGCCAGCTGCTCCCGCCGGACGGCGAGATCGGCGCCGTGCTCGGCAACGGGCTGATCCTGCGTCTCGGGCTCGCCATGGTCGGCGGCCCGCGCGCCCCGCGCAAGGTCCGCGCCCGGATCGGCAAGATCGCCCTGAGCGCGGACACGGTCCCCGAGGCCGAGCGGGTCGGCGTGATCGAGTCCCGGCTGCCGGTGCGCGAGTGGCCCGACCGCGCGCTGCGGATCACCGCGGTGGACGTGGCGACGGGCGAGTTCCGCGTCTTCGACCGCGACTCCGGGGTGCCGCTCGTGCGGGCGGTCGCGGCCAGCTGCGCGGTTCCGGGCGTGTGGCCGCCGGTCACGATCGACGGCCGGCGCTACATGGACGGCGGCGTCCGCTCGGGCGCGAACGCCGACCTCGCCGCCGGGTACGAGCGGGTCGTGGTGCTCGCGCCGCTGCCCCGCGGCGTGGGCGTGGGCACGGCCGGACAGGTCAAGGCGCTGGCGGCGCACGGGTCGCGCACCGAGCTCGTGAGCCCGGACGCCGACGCCTTGAAGGCGATCGGGCGCAACGTGCTCGACCCGGCCAAACGAGCCGACGCCGCACGCGCCGGTCTCGCCCAGTCCGCGTCGGTCGTCGACCGGCTGCGGTCGGTGTGGGCATAGGTCGATGACGCATACCGGGGACTACGGTGACCGCATGAATTCTCCGACGCAGTCGCCGAGCCAGGTGCCGGTCGGCGTGGACCCCAACCGCCCGAGCATCGCGCGCGTGTACGGCGGGTTCCTCGGTGGGAAGGACATGTACGAGGTCGACCGGCAGGTGATGAGCAAGATCAACGCCGTGGTGCCCGAGGCCGTCGACATCGCCCGGGGGAACCGGCGCTTCCTCAACCGCGCGTGCCGCTTCCTCGCGATCCAGACCGGGATCGACCAGTACCTCGACTGCGGGTCGGGCCTGCCGACCGCGGAGAACACGCACGAGATCGTGCAGCGCACCAACGACGAGGCCCGCGTCGTCTACGTCGACAACGACCCGGTGGTCCTCGCGCACGGCCGGGCGCTGCTGGAGAGCAACGACAACGTGCACATGGTGTCCGCGGACATCTTCACGCCGTCGCAGGTGCTCGAGAACGAGACCGTGCGGCGGTACATCGACTTCTCGCGACCGGTCGTGCTGCTGCAGGTCGGCACGCTGCACCACCTCGAGGGCGACCGCGGGCCGGCGTTGATGCGGCAGTACGTCGACGCGCTCGCGCCGGGCAGCTACGTGGTCTTCTCGCACTTCTTCGACCCGCAGGTGCCCGAGCTGACCGAGGTCGCCCGGCGGATCGAGCAGGTGCTCGTGAACGGCCCCATGGGCGCCGGCCGGTTCCGCACCCACGACGAGATCATGGCGATGCTCGGCGGGCTGGAGCTGATCAAGCCGAACGCGCTGGCCGAGCCGGGTCCGGCGCCGTGCGACGAGTGGTGGCCGGACGGCCCGCTGCTGCAACCGCTGAGCAAGGCGGCACGCTGCATCGTCGGGGCGGTGGGCCGCAAGCCCTGAGCGTCCCGCAGCGGCGGGCACCGTCCGCGCGCTAGCGTGGTGCCCGATGGAACCGGGTGACCTGCTCGCCGAACGCTACCGCCTCCTCTCGCTGGTCGGCCGTGGCGCGATGGGGATCGTGTGGCGGGCCCGCGACGAGCGCCTCGATCGCGTGGTGGCGGTCAAGGAACTGCTCCTCGACCCCTCCGTCGACGACGAGCGCGCCGTGGAGGCGACCGCCCGGGCCATGCGTGAGGGCCGCATCGCCGGGCGGCTGCGGCATCCGAACGCGATCGCGGTGCACGACGTCGTCGAGCACGCCGGACGGCCGTGCCTGGTCATGGAGTACCTGCGGTCGGAGAGCCTCGGCGCGCTGATCACCAGCCGCGGGCACCTGCCGCCGAACGAGGTGGCGGCGATCGGCGTGCAGGTCGCCGACGCGCTCGCCGAGGCACACGCGGCCGGCATCGTCCACCGCGACGTCAAGCCGGACAACGTGCTCATCACCGCCGAGGGCACCGCGAAGATCACCGACTTCGGCGTCTCCCGCGCCGCCGGCGACTCGACGGTGACCGCGACCGGCTTCATGGCCGGGACCCCCGCGTTCCTGGCCCCGGAGGTCGCGCTCGGCGACGAGGCGGACGCCCGCTCGGACGTGTTCTCCCTCGGCGCCACGCTCTACGCCGCGCTCGAGGGCGACCCGCCCTTCGGCGTGGACGAGAACGCGATCGCGATGCTGCACAAGGTGGCCGCGGGCGAGGTCCGCCCGCCCCGCCACGCCGGCCCGCTCGCCGGGCTCGTGATGTGGTTGCTGCGCCGCGATCCCGCCGAGCGCCCGTCGATGCGCGGGGCGCACGACGCGCTGACCGCCGCCGTGGCGGGCCGGCCGCTGCCCGAGTACCGGCCGCCGCAGCAGACGCTGGTGCTCCCGCCGGCGCGGGGGGTGCCGCGGCGGACCGTCGTGGCCGGCGCGGCCGCGGCCGGCCTCGTGGCGGCGGGGATCGCGCTGGGCCTCTACATCGGGGACGAGCCGTCGACGGGCGCGACGGGCGAGCCGGGCTCGACCGGCACGACGGTCACGACGAGCACCACCGTGGCGCCGTCCCGGGGCTGCGCGGCGAGCTACCGGGTCACCGGCTCCTGGCCGGACGGCTACGGGGCGGAGGTGACCGTCCGCAACGACGGTGACGAACCGGTCACCGGCTGGACCGTCCGCTGGACCCTGCCGGAGGGCCACGGGATCCGGGAGCTCTGGAACGGCGTGCAGAACCAGGACGGCAGCCAGGTGACGGTGCGCAACGCCGAGTGGAACGGCACGGTCGAGCCCGGCAAGGCCACGACGTTCGGCATGAACGTGAACGCCACCGACGACGAGCGGACCGAGCCCGACGTGAGCTGCGAGAGCCGTTAGCGGTAGGCCGGGTCCGGGCCGGGCAGCGGCTGGTCCGGGCGGCCCGCGAGGATCCGGGACATCGCCTGGAAGTACGGGGGCGCGGCCGCCGTACCGCCGAACGCGCCGTTGCCGCAGTCGCCGATGTACACCGGCGGGCCGGGGCACAGCTCGCCCGGGTCCGGGCCGTCCGCGAAGACCAGCGACGACACCGCGTAGCCGTCCACCCCGCCCACGAACGCCACCGACTCGCTCTGCTGCGTGGTACCCGTCTTGCCGATGCCCGGCCGCGTCCAGCCCGCCGCGCGCGCCGACGCGGCGGTCGTGCCGCTGACCGTGTCCTGGCTCAGCCCGGCCATGAGCGTGTGCGCGAGGCCCGGCGGCACGGCCTGCTCGCAGGGCTGCGCCGGCAGGTTCACCGGATGCCCGAACCGGTCGGTGACCGAGCGGATCGGGTCGGGCGGGCACCACCGGCCGTCGCTCATCAGGGTCGCGGACACGTTCGCGAGCTCGAGCGGGCTGACCGGGCTGTCGCCGAGGGTGAACGACGGCTTGTCCCGGAAGTACCGCGACTGCGGCTGGTTGCGCTGCGGATCCGCCGAGCGCGGCGCGGGCGCGGCGCCGGCGTCGTTGGTACGCAACGTGTTCCGCAGGCCGAGCCGGCGGGCCATGTCGAGCACGGCGGGCATGCCGACCCTCTCCTCCAGCCCGACGAACGCGGTGTTCGGCGAGGTGGCCAGCCCGTCGGCGAGCGTGATCGGGTCGGGGTAGTGGCCGTCGTTGTGCACCGGGTAGCAGGATCCGTTGCCGGGCGACGGGAAGCAGGCACCGGCGGGGTTGGGGAGCTCGGTGTGCAGGCCGGCCGCGCCGGAGGAGAGCGCCGCGGCGGTGGTGAAGATCTTGAACACCGAGCCCGCGCCGAAGGGGTCGCTGACGTCCGAGACGAGGTTGCGCGCCGTCTCGCCGCGGTCGAGGTCGGTGCCGAGGTTGCGGTTGGCCACCATGGCGAGCACCTCGTGCGAGGTGGCGCCGGGCGCGACGATCGCCATCGTGTTCGCGACGCCGTCCTGGGTGGTGGGCACGTTCGCGTCGACGGCGTCCTTCGCCGCCGCGCTCGCCGCCGGGTCGAGCGTGGTGCGGATCGTGTAGCCGCCGGTGGCGAGGTCGTCGGCGGTCAGGCCCGCGGCACGCAGGTAGCTCAGCGCGTACCCGCACAGGAAACCGGCGTCCGGCGCCGCGCCCGCGCAGGTGCTCGCGGGCACCGACGGCCCGTCCGGCAGCAGGCCCAGGCCGGTCCGCTTCGCGGCCGCGGCGGCCGGCTCGTCGATGGCGTGGGTGGCGGCCATCGCGTCGAGGACGGTGTCGCGCCGCTCGATCGCGTCGCGCGGGCGCGCGTAGGGGTCGTAGCGGCTGGGGTTGTTGACCATGCCGGCGAGCAGCGCCGCCTGCGGGAGGGTCAGCCGCGCCGCGGTGGTGCCGAAGTACGCGTGCGCGGCGGCCTCGACGCCGTAGACGCGGCCGGTGAACTCCACGACGTCGAGGTAGCCGGCGAGGATGTCGTCCTTGCTCATCGACCTGTCGAGCTGGATCGCCGAGCGGGCCTCGCGCAGCTTGCGGTCGATGGTGTCCGCGCGGTCGGCCTCCTGCGCGGCCGGCTCGTTCCGGTCGACGACGTTGATCAGGTAGTTCTTGACGAACTGCTGGGTGATCGTCGAGCCGCCCTGGGTCGGGCCGCCGGAGACGTCGTGGAGCAGGGCGCGCAGCACGGCGGCCGGGTCGATGCCGTGCTCGGTGTAGAAGTGGCGGTCCTCGACGGACACGATGGCCGCCTTCATGACCGGGGCGATGCCCGCGGCCGGCACCGGTAGCCGGTACTGGTCGAACACGGTCGCGATCGGCCGGCCGTTCCGGTCGGTCACGGTGGTGACGATCGGGACGTCACCGGCGACCGAAGCCGGCGTGATCCGGGCCGCGGAGGCGGCCACCGTCGCCGCGCCGGCCCCCGCGGTCAGCACCACCGGCGAGAGCAGGCCGGCGAGCAGCAGCCCGCCGAGCAAGCACGCGCCGGCCAGCCGAACCACGTTGCGCCCCACCATGTCGCCCCTCCCGCCGCCACGATCCGCCCGGAACCTGAGCGCGGCATGAGAGGAACCTGAGGGAATCCACTCAGTGGAGCAGGTCGCGCAGCACGGCCTCGGTCTTCGTGACGGCGGCGTCGTCGAGCTTCAGGCCGTGGCGCTCGATCTCGGCGGCCAGCGACGCCCGCCGCGCCCGGGCCTCCTCGTCGGTCACGCACCGCAGCGACAGCTCCAGGAACGAGCGGCCCTCGCCCCAGGTCCACTGCTCGGCGCGGAGCTCCTCGACCGGCCCAGCGGTGCGGTCCTTCCACCGGCGGGCGGCGACCGGGCCGGGCGTGCGCAGGCCCCGCATCGGCTGTTCGAGCTTGGGTCCGCACTTGCGCAGGAAGTCCTGCTGCTCGTGGGTGAGTGCCTGCTTGCGCGGGCCGTGGAGCAGGTCGTGGACGCCGGAGTCGTACTCGGCCTTCACGCTCGCGGACAGCACGCTCTCCCCTGCCCAGTCGTGCTCGACGGTGTACTCGGCCCGGTGCTCGGTACCCGGCCGCCACCGGCCGGTCAGCCGCTCCTCCCGCGCCGGACGCAGCTTCACCGTGACGTCACCGGAGTCGTCGGCGGCGCGGCGCACGCGCACGATGACGTGCCGGTGGAACAACCACGGGTCGGCCCAGTCGTCGAGCCGCTCGAAGAAGTGGATCGCCAGCTCGTCCGAGTCCTCGTCGGCCAGGCCGAACGCGGCCCGCCCGGCGGCCACCTGATCGGCGGGCAGGGTGAACTTGACCTCTGTGCCGAACCTCGACATGTCGACCACCGCCTTCGCACTCCAGTCTCGGGCCCGGCGACCGCGGCGTTACGGGATCTCACCTGCCGCGCGTGAGCCGGTACCGGCCGGTATCCGGGGAGAATCGGGGGGTGACTGAACAATCTGGGCCCAGGCCCCAGGCCGCCGACGCGCTCCTCGCGGTCGCGGTCCTCGGCGTCCGCACCGGACTCCGCGCGGGTGCCGCGGTAGCACGTACCGCGCGCCCGGTCACCGACCTCGTGCTGCGGCCGGAGAACTGGCCGAGCAAGCGGCTGCGGCTGCTCGCCGAGACCGGCTTCCAGCAGCGGCAGGCCGCCGTCGAGGAAGCGCTGCGGCTCTACCGGACGATGGTGCCCGCCGCGGTGACCGACGTGGTCGTCCGCCTCGACCTGGCCGGGGTCGCACGCGGCGTGCTCGAGGAGATCGACCTGCCGGAGATCATCCGGACGTCCACCGGCTCGGTGGCCTCGGAGTCCGTGCGGGACGTGCGGATCCAGGCGATCGAGGCCGACGAGGCGATATCCCGCCGGCTGGGCCGCAGGCGCCGGCCCCGGCGGCCGGTGGCGTGACCGGCGAGGCGGCCTGGCTGTCGTCGATCCCCGAGGACGCCCGGGCGTACCAGGGCCGCCGCGCGGGCGTCGTCAGCCGGGTGCTCGCCGCGATCATCGACGCGGTCGTGCTGTTCGTGCTGCTCGGCGCCGGTTACCTGGGGCTGGCCGGGCTCGTGTTCTTCGTCGACCCGGTGTCGTTCAGCTTTCCCGCTCCCCCGCGGGCGGTGCTGCTGATCGCCGCCGGGCTGGTGCTGGCCGGCTACCTCACGGAGAGCTGGACCTCGATCGGCCGCACGTACGGTGACCGGGTGCTCGGCCTGCGGGTGGTCGACAACAACGGGCGGCGGCTGCGGCACGGCCGCGCCATGCTGCGGGCGCTGTTCTGCGTGGTGTTCCCGATCGGGCTGCTGTGGATCGCGTTCAGCGCGGACCGCCGGTCGCTGCAGGACCTGGTACTGCGCACGGCGGTGATCTACGACTGGAGCCCGCATCACCACGTGGCCCGGCCCCAGTCCCCCTAGCAAGAAGAATCCCGCGGTGCTGCCAGGTCGGGGGTCCGCCAGCACCGCGGGATCAACCGGGTCATCGGACGCCGGCGCCGCCGCGTTACACGCGGCCGGAAATGCGGTGCCGCGAGCGGCGCGCGTCCGTACGCTGTGCCGCGTGCCGATGGAGAAGGTGCTGGTGACCGGCAGTGCCGGGCACCTCGGTGAGGCCCTGGTCCGGACGCTGCGTGAGCAGGGTCACGACGTCGTCGGGCTGGACGTGCTCGACTCCCCGACCACCACGGTGACCGGTTCGGTCGCCGACCGGGACGTGGTGCGCGGGTGCCTGGCCGGCGTGCGAGCCGTGCTGCACCCGGCCACGCTGCACAAGCCGCACGTCGGCTCGCACGGCCGGCAGGCGTTCGTCGACACGAACGTGACCGGCACGCTGACGCTGCTCGAGGAGGCCGTCGCGGCCGGCGTCGAGAGCTTCGTGTTCACCAGCACCACGAGCACGTTCGGCCGCGCGCTCACCCCGGACCGCGGCGAGCCGGCCGCGTGGATCACCGAGGACGTCGTGCCGATCCCGCGCAACGTCTACGGCGTCACGAAGACGGCCGCGGAGAACCTGGCCGAGCTGGTGCACCGCGACCACGGCCTGCCGGTGCTGATCCTGCGCACGTCGCGGTTCTTCCCGGAGGCCGACGACCGCGCCGAGGTACGCACCGCCTACGCCGACGCGAACGTCAAGGCGACCGAGTACCTGTACCGCCGGGTCGACATCGCGGACGTGGTCGACGCGCACCTGCTCGCCATGGCCCGCGCGCCCGCGGTCGGCTTCGGCCGGTTCATCGTCAGCGCCACGACCCCGTTCACCGAGGCGGACCTGCCCTCGCTGCACCGGGACGCGCCGAGCGTGGTGGCCCGCCTGTTCCCGGACCAGCCGGCCGAGTACGCCCGCCGCGGCTGGCGGATGTTCGGCGAGATCGACCGGGTCTACGTCAACGCCCGGGCCCGCGAGGTGCTCGGCTGGCGGCCGCGCTACGACTTCCGCCACGTGCTGGACGCGCTGAAGGCCGGCGAAGACCCCCGCAGCCCGCTGGCCCGGGCGATCGGCGCGAAGGGCTACCACGAGGTGTCGACGGGCCCGTACACCGTGCGCTGACCCCGGCGTACGGGCCCGGTCGGCGTCACCGGAGGGCGCGCGCGGCGACCTCCTCGGCGTCGGCGAGGTCCGGCAGCAGGGCGGCGAGGTCCGCGGCCGTGGCGCCGGGTTCGACGGCCAGGTCGACGAGCTTCGCCCAGCGGCGGCCGAGATCGGCGTAGGTGGCCGCCGAGGCGGCCAGCTTCGCGTCACCGAGGAGCGTGGCGGCCTCACCCAGGAACGCCGCGAACTGCGCGCGCGAGGCCGTCTCGCCCAGCCCCCGGCGCACCGACAGCAGGGCCAGGCGGAGCGACTCGTCGTCCGGGCACAGCTTCGGCCAGCCCTTCGCGTCCTTCTCGTCGGTCAGCATCCGCGCCCACTTGCGGATGCCGGGGATCCCGAAGTTGGTGTCGAAGCTGGTCATGCTCGGCTCGAGCAGGCAGTCCGCGGTGCGGGCGAGGGCGGCCCGGGTCGCGGCGGCGACATCCAGCGGGTCGGCCGGCGGGTCGGCCGGTGCGCCGAGCAGGAACAGGCCGCCGTACTTCTTCTGCTGCGCCCAGCGAGCCTCGATCACCTCCGCCCAGGACATCGTGCGCTTCCCGCCGGCCAGGCCGGTCACCTCGAGGTCCGCACCGTGCTCGGAGACCGTGACGGGGGTGGGCAGGTACGGCAGGTACGGGTCGTCGCCGGGGTGGCCGGGCAGCTTCACGAGGTCCAGGGTGAGCACGACCTCCGGAGCGGCGGCGAGGGCGGCCCGCAGCCGCTTCCGCGCCGTCTCGGGGCTGGGCAGCTGCTGGACCCGCACCGGCACGCCGAGCGCCGCGCAGGCGTGCTCGATGAAGCCCGCCTTCTCGAAGTACAGCGTGTTGCGCCGGCCGTCGAGCGCGATCGAGGTCCAGCCCTCGTAGACGAAGACCATGTACTGGAAGCCGATTCCGCCGCCCAGGCCGAACACGAGCTGCTCGGTCAGGGGCCGCCCGTCGACCGGGTTCACCACACCTGCCGCCGCGAGGGCCCGGGTGAGCGCCCCGGCGTGGGGATCGGTGGCGGTGCGGGGTGGCTGCGTCACGAAATGCGCGCGGGCGGCGGTGTAGGACTCGCCGGTCTTGGCGGCCCGGTCGCGGACGAGCTTCTTGAAGTTCTTCTGCCGTGGCATGACGGTTCCTTCAACGGCGCCGGACGGACCACTCCCCAGCAGCCGGCCCGACGGCGTCGGTGACGGAGATGCCAACGTGACAGCGACCCGGGAGGTCGTCCCCCTTTGCCCCGGTGCCCGGCTCAGCTGGGGTGAGCCCGAGAGGGGTTGGGCGATGGGTCTTCGCCGGGCGAAAGGTTAGCACCGCGACGTCCGTGCCGGGCGCCGGAACTCACGCGCCCAGCTCCGCCCGCAGCAAGCGCGCCGCCCCGGCCATCGAGCGCATCTTGCCCTCCGCCGACTCCCGCGGCAGGTACTTCATGCCGCAGTCCGTGGCGATGACGACCTGCTCGGGCGGCAGGTACTCGAAGGCGCGCCGGACGCGGCCGGCCACCACGGAGGCCGGCTCCACCGCGTGGTCCGACAGGTCGATCACGCCCAGGATGATCGTCTTGTCGGTCAGGTCCGACAGCACGCCGAGGTCGAGACCGGACTGTCCGGTCTCGATGGAGATCTGCCGCACCGGGCAGCCCGCGAGCTCGGGCAGGAACGAGTACCCGGACGGCCGCTCGTGGATGATCGCCGCGTAGCCGAAGCAGATGTGCACGGCCGTGGTGCCCTCGACGCCGTCCAGCGCGGCGTTGAGCGCGGCCAGCCCGTACTGCCGCGCCGCGTCCGGGCGGGCCTGCATGTACGGCTCGTCGATCTGCACGATGTCCGCGCCGGCCGCGAACAGGTCACGGATCTCGGCGTTCACCGCCGCCGCATAGGCCATCGCGGCCGACTCGAGGTCCGGGTAGTGGTCGTTCTGCGCCTGCTGGCTCATCGTGAACGGGCCCGGCACGGTCATCTTCACCGGATGCGACGTGTGGGCACGCAGGAACTCCAGGTCCGCGACCTCGACCGCGTGCGGACGGTGGATGGGACCGGCGATGCGCGGCACCGGGTTCGGGTGCCCGCTGCGGTCCAGGGCCGTGCCCGGGTTGTCCAGGTCGACGCCGTCGAGCTCGGTCGCGAAGTGGTTGGAGTAGCTCTCCCGCCGGATCTCGCCGTCGGTGAGGATGTCCAGCCCGGCCCGCTCCTGCGCGCGGATCGCGAGCACGGTCGCGTCGTCCTTCGCCTGGCCCAGGTACTCGGGCGCGACGCGCCACAGCTCCTTCGCCCGCACCCGCGGCGGGAAGCGCCCGGCCAGCTTCGACCGGTCGATCAGCCACTCGGGCTGGGCATAGCTGCCGACCAGCGAGGTCGGCAGCAGGGGCAACGTGGACACGGGCGCTCCTCGAGGTCAGGGCGGCCCGGGAGGGGTCGCCCTGACATCGTCGATCAGGGTCGTTGCCGGGGCAACGGCTAGACGCCGGCGCGTGCGGGCCGCACGTTGTGCCAGCGGTTGAACACGTTGTCCGGGTCCAGGTCGGCCTTGAGCCGCGCCAGCCGCCGGTAGTTGTCCAGCCCGAAGCCGGCGACGACCCGTTCCTCGCCCTCGTCGCCGATGAAGTTGAGGTACACGTCGCCCGTCGCCCACGGCCGGACGTCCGCCTGCAGCGCGCGCGCCCAGGCCCGGGCCCGGTCGTCGTCGGCCGGGTCGGTCCAGATGCCGAGCGGGTGGACCACCCACGCGTCCGACCGGTTGAATCCCGGCCACGCGGCACCACGCGACACCGCGCCGCCGAGCGGGATCAGGATGTGCTGCGACGGGGACGGCACGATCATGTCGGCCGACCGCGCGCAGAACCGGTCCAGCGCCTCGTCCGGCAGCTCCTTGAGGTGCTCGGCCGACCAGTAGTTCCGGAACCCCGGCGGGTCGTCGAGCATCGACTGCAGCTCGGCGTAGGGCAGGCCGGCGACGAACTGGCCGGCCGGCTTCAGCGCGAGCAGCGGCGCGATGAGCTCGCGGAGCCCGGCCTCGGGCCCGCAGTAGGTCACCAGCACCGCGCTGACGAGCTTGTTCTGCAGGTGCGCCGGCACGAAGTCCTCGGGTGGGCCGGTGATGTAGACGAGCGCGCCACCGACCTCGTCGGGCGCGGTGGCGATCAGCGACCGGTACGCGGACGCCACCTCGCGGCCCTCCTCCACCGGCCACACCAGCAGCGCGGCCGCGAACTCCGGCAGGTCGTGCAGCCGGAACGTGAACGAGGTGGCGATGCCGAAGTTGCCGCCGCCGCCGTGCAGCGCCCAGAACAGCTCGCGGTTCTCCTGGTCGTTGGCGGTCAGCCGGCGGCCGTCGGCCGTCACGATGTCGACCGAGAGCAGGTTGTCGCAGGCGAGGCCGAACCTGCGCTCGATCCAGCCCGAACCGCCGCCCAGCGTCAGCCCGGCCACGCCGGTCGTGGAGACCCGGCCGCCGGTGGTCACGAGGCCGTGTTCCTGGGTCGCGCGGTCGACGTCGCCCCACACCGCGCCGCCGCCGACGCGTGCGGTGCGGGTGCGGGGGTCGACCGTGACCTCGTTGAGCCGCCGCATGTCGATCACGAGTCCGCCGTCGGCGAGGCACGCGCCCGCGACGCTGTGCCCGCCGCTGCGGACGGCGACCTCGAGCCCGTGCAACCGGGCGAAGTCCAGGGCGATGGGGATGTCGGCGGCCGAGGCGCACTGCGCGATCATCTGCGGCCGGGCGGTCACCATCGAGTTGAAGACGGCACGTACGTCCTCGTAGTCGGCGGACTGAGGGGTCACGACCCGGCCGCCGAAGCCCGCGCGGAGCGCGTCGACCGAGGCCGGTTCGAGCGGATGTCCTGTCATGCGATGTCTCTTCCCTTGCCGGTCCTGATAGTGGGGGGTCGTGCCCCTGCGCCGATCCGTTACCACGCGTAAGCAGGTCACCAAGCCCGCCGCCGGTTGGCCGGATCTTGTCCTCCCGGCCCGCGCGCACCACGATGGAGCCGACGGATCGGAGGCCATCATGCGATTCCGGGGACTCCTGCTAGCCCTGGCCCTGCTGTTCAATCTCGTCGTCACGCTGCCGGCCACCGCGTCGGCCACCACAGCGTCGGCCAACACAGCCCCGGCCCGCTCCGGCGCGTGGGTCGTCCACGAGGAACACCTCAGCGACCGGCTCCTGGAGCTGACCGTCCACTCCGACGCCATCGGCCACGACGTCGGCGTCCGGCTGCTGCTCCCACCCGCCTGGCAACGCTTCCCGCACCGCGAGTGGCCGACGCTGTACCTGCTGCACGGCTGCTGCGACGGCGACACCGGTTACCGCTCGTGGACCAACCTGACCGACGCCGAGGCCCTGACCGCGCACACGAACGTGCTCGTCGTGATGCCCGAGGCCGGGCCGGCCGGGTTCTACTCCGACTGGCTCACCGGACCCGCCTGGGAGACCTTTCACCTGACCGAGCTGCGCCGCCTCGTCGAGCGCGAGTACCGGTCGGGCCACGAGCGCGCGATCGCCGGCCTGTCGATGGGCGGCTTCGGCGCGCTGACCTACGCCGCGCGCCATCCCGGCATGTTCCGGGCCGCGGCGTCCTACAGCGGCGTCGTGCACACCCGCTTCGAGAGCCCGGCCGGCGAGGAGCTCGTGGCGAACCTCGTCCGCGGCACGGGCGGCGACCCGGCGGCGTTGTGGGGCGACCCCGCCGCGCGGCCGGACGTCTGGGCCGCGCACAACCCGTACGACCTGGCCGGGCGGCTGCGGGGCATCCCCGTGTACCTGTCCGCGGGCAACGGGCAGCCCGGCCCGCTCGACCCGCCGGACGCGTCGCCGGACGGCCTGGAGGAGTTCCTCGGCGCGCAGTCGGTGGCGCTCGCGGACCGGCTGCGGGCCGAGCACGTCGCGGTGCGTACGGACTTCTACGGCCCGGGCCGGCACGCGTGGCCGTACTGGCAGCGCGCGCTGCACCGGTCGCTGCCGATGCTCGTGCGCGCGATCAGCTGACCGGACCGTCCCAGGACCACTTGGGCATCGGCAGGCCGGGCGCGGGCATGGCGTCGCCGTAGGTCAGCACCTCGGCCACGGCGGCGACCTGGTACGCGCGCATGGCGGCGCGGAACTCGGCGTCGCCGGGCAGGCCGGCGTCGTCCATGGCGGCGACGAAGCAGTCGACGAAGCGGCGGCCGAGGTCGGACATGTCGCCGTTGCCGGCGTGCAGCCGCAGGACCGCGGAGTGGTCGGAACAGGTCTGCGAGAAGCGGGGCGGGCCGCCGAGCACCTCCGCCCAGTACAGGGCGAGGCGCTCGACGTGCTGCGGGTGCTGGCCCGGGTGGGAGAACGGGTGGTTCAGCTCGGGGTCGGCGAGGCAGCGCGCGTGGTGGGCGGTGGCGAGCGCGAGGAACGCGGCCTCGCCACCGGCGAACTCGTAGAGAGTGGGCCGCACCCCGCGAGCCTCGCACACGGCTTCCGCGGGCGCCACCCTCACTGTCCGTTGTGGACGTTAGGGACGGTGTGGACGACGTGCGCCGCGATGCGTCCGGCGGCGTCGCGCCAGCCGCGGTCGCGGGCGAAGTCGAGCATCCGCAGGTAGGGCTCGCGGCGGCCCGGGACGTCGTAGCCGCCCAGCGCGCGCAGCCACGGTTCGTCGACCCACGCCTGGTCGCCGTCGAGGTCGACCCGGCCCGCCAGTGCCGCGGGGTCGGCGCCGGCCACGAGCTCGACGGCGAAGTCGGTGTAGTTGTCCGGATCCACGAGGCGCGGGCCGGCGTGCTCCACTCGTATCCGCATCGCTGCACCATCGCAGCACCGGCGGGCCGCGGCCACCGGTCACGTGCGCGGTTCGGTGGCATGATCGGATGCGTGATCCGGACCCTGCCCCGGGTGGTGCCGGCGCAGCGGGGCAAGCCCGTCCGCCCGGAGGCCGCCGCCGCGCAGCGCGAGTCCGCGGCCATCGCGCGGAACCGGGCCGCCTGGTCGGGCGACGCGGCCCGCGAGGTCGTCCGCCGCTACACGGAGCTCGCGCCGGTGTGGGACGGCGAACGCGGCGGTTACCGCCCGGTCCCGCTCGCGGACGCCCTGGACCGTGGCGGCCCGTTCCAGACCGGCCGGTGCGTGGAGATCGGCGCGGGCACGGGCCTGCTGACGCCGCTGCTGCGCGAGGTCTGGCCGCAGGTGGTGAGCCTCGACCTGACCCCCGCGATGATCCGCCGCTCGTCCGCTCCGTGGCGCCTCGTCGCCGACGCGTCCCGGCTGCCGCTGCCGGACGGCGTGGCGGCGGCGGTCGTGCTGGGGGACGTGCCCCTGTTCGCGTCGGAGGTGGTGCGCGTGCTGGCGCCGGCGGGGGTGGTCGTGTGGTCCAACGCCCTGGGCACCGACGCTCCCCACCACGTCCCGGTCGCCACCGTGCTGGCGGCGCTGAACGAACGGTCGCCCACCCCGTTCACGGCGGTCACCGCGGCCGCGGGCTGGGGCCTGTGGGCGGTCCTGCGCCGCTGAGCTCGGCCGATATCGGGCAACTCGTTGACGACCGCAAGATCCGAGCCTAATTTTGATCCCTCGCCTATGGCTAAGGACGCACATGCGCAACCAAGGCATCGGTTCATGGACCGCTCGCCGGGCACGGATGTCGCCGGATCGCGTCGCAGTCGTGTCCGATGGTCGCGAGTGGACATACGACCGGCTTCACCGCCGCAGCACCAGGTTCGCGCACGCGCTCGCCCGGCTCGACATCGCGGGCGGCGACCGCGTCGCCTACCTCGGACCCAACGACCCCGTATTCCTCGAGGTCCTCTTCGGCACCGGGCAGCTGGGCGGGATATTCGTGCCGCTCAACACCCGGCTCACCGCCCGCGAGCTCCGCCACATCCTCACCGACAGCGGCACGAGCGTGCTCGTGCACTCCCCCGCGCACCGCGAGACCGCCACCGCCCTGCGCGACACCGTCGACCACGTCCTGGACTTCGACGCCTACGAGGCCCTCCTGGCGAGCGCACCCGAGGACCCGCTCGACGAGCCCGTGGACCCCGACGACATCGCGGTCATCATGTACACCTCGGGCACCACCGGACAGCCGAAGGGCGCGGCCCTGTCCCACGCCAACATCCACTGGAACAGCTTCAACGTGCTGATCGACGTCGACCTCGCGGGCGACGAGGTGACGCTGGTGAACGCCCCGATGTTCCACGTCGCCGCGCTCAACCAGACCGTGCTGCCCACCCTGCTCAAGGGCGGCACCGTCGTGCTGATGCCCGCGTTCGACCCGGTGGGCACGCTCGAGGTCATCGCGCGGCGCCGGATCACCTACCTGTTCGGCGTGCCGGCGATGTTCCAGGCCGTCGCCGACGTGCCGAGCTGGGACGGCGCGGACCTGTCCTCGGTGCGCACGATGATCTGCGGCGGCGCGCCCGTGCCGGAACGGGTCATCACCACCTACCAGCGGCGCGGGCTGACGTTCCTGCAGGGCTACGGGCTCACCGAGTCGGCCCCCAGCGCGTTGTTCCTGCGGGCCGCGGAGAGCACCCGCAAGGCCGGTTCGGCCGGCACGCCGTGCTTCTTCACCGACGTGCGCGTGGTCGGCCCGGACGGCGCCGAGCTCGCGGCCGGCGAGCCGGGCGAGGTGGTCCTGCACGGGCCCAACGTGATGCCCGGGTACTGGGGCAAGGCGCAGGAGACCGCGGCGGTGCTCTCCGCCGACGGCTGGCTGCGCACCGGCGACGTGGCGGTCGTCGACGACGAGGGCTTCCTCTACATCCGCGACCGCATCAAGGACCTCATCATCTCCGGCGGCGAGAACGTCTACCCCGCGGAGGTCGAGGACGCGATCCACCAGCATCCGGCGATCGCCGACTGCGCGGTCATCGGGGTCGCCGACGAGCGGTGGGGCGAGGTCGGCCGGGCGGTCGTGGTGGTGCGGGCCGGGCAGGCGATCGAACCCGCTGAGCTGCGGGAATTCCTCGCCACGCGGATCGCGCGGTACAAGGTCCCGGCGTCGGTCGTGTTCGCCGAGACGCTGCCGCGCACCGCATCGGGCAAACTGCAGAAGAGCGCGCTGCGCGCCGCCTACGGCGACGGCTGATCACTCGTTGTCGAGCGGCCATCCGCTCCTCGTGAAAAAATCGAGGAGTAGGGAGGTCGACATGGCAGACACATCCCTCAGTCCGATGTGGAGGGTTGGGCGCGCGGTCGGCGTGGTCGCCGTCATCGTGGCCGCGGTGTTGTTCCTCGCCGGCCGGCTGCCCAGCCTCAACCCGTTCGGCGAGAAGGAGATCGACCGCAGCCAGCCGGCGCTGCTCCAGTCGGTCAAGGACCTGAGCCAGTACCACGCCGCGCAGGGCAACTTCCAGGTCGTGGTGGACCTGGAGAAGGACGTCTCGTGGGTGCCCGACGTCATCGCGGGCAGCCGGACGCTGTTCGTCGCCGCGGGCGCGGTCGACGCGTACGTCGACTTCGGTTCCCTGGACGACGAGGCGCTGACGGTCGACACCGAGAAGCACACGGTGCGGGTCCAGCTCCCGGACGCCAAGCTCGCGAAGCCGGACCTCGACCAGCAGAAGACCTACCTGTACTCGGAGGAACGCGGCGTCTTCGACCGGATCTCCGCGCTGTTCGCGACCGAGGACCAGCAGGAGCTCTACGTGCTGGCGGAGAAGAAGATCGCCGACGCCGCGGCCGAGGCGGGCCTGACCAAGCGGGCGGAGAAGAACACCCGCGCGATGCTGACCGGCATGTTCAAGTCGCTCGGCTACACCGCCGTGTTCGCGGACGACCACGCCTCATAGGTCGTTGCCGGCCAGCGAGATGTTGAAGCTGCGGTTGGCGAGCGGGAAGTCGGCCACGTCGATCCCGGTCATCGCAGGCGAGAGCGCGGCCCAGTTGACGAAGCTCGGGTCGACGATCTTGACCCGGGTCAGCACGCCGGCCGCGGACAGCTCCACGCGGTGGACGATCGTGCCGCGCCAGCCCTCCACGATGCCCACGCCCGTGCTCGCCTCCGTGCGCCGCGCGAGCGGGTAGTCGACGGAGGGGGCGAAGCCCTCCTCACACAGGGCGGTGATCAGCCGGACCGAGTCCGCGAACTCCGCGGCGCGGGCGAGGAAACGCGACAGCACGTCGCCGTCCGTGCGCTCGTACTCCCGGGGCAGGTCGGCGGGCAGGAACGGATGGTCGTGCCGGGCGTCGACGGTCAGTCCGCTCGCCCGCGCCACGTAGCCCAGCGCGTCACACGCGGCCGCCTGCTCGGTCGTGAGCACGGCGGTGCCGGTGAACCGGTCGGCCACGACGCTGCTCTCCAGCGCGAGCGCGACGAGCGAGGCCACCTCCGCGGCGAACTCCGCCAGCCGGTCGGGGTCGGGCAGCCGGCGCAGCGACACCCCGCCCGGGCGGATCGCGTCGCGCAGCAGCCGGTGGCCGGTGACCTCGTCGTTGATCCGCACCAGTTCCTCGCGGATGCGCTGCGCCTGCGCGTCGAGCGCGTCGTGGCCGGCGTCCCCGCACAGGCCACCGAGGTCGGCCGCGTGGTTGTACAGCCGCTCGAGCTCCAGCAGGATCGCCCGGATCCGCTGCACGTCCGGCGACACCTCGTGCCCGGACGCGTCCTCGACGGCGAGGCAGTACGCGAGCGTGTGCCCGACGGCCGTGTCGCCGCTGACCCGCTCGGCCAGCTCCACTCCCGCCGCGGGGGCGCGTCCCTGGAACAGCCGCTCGATTCCTTTGTGGACGTACCAGAGCCGGCCGCCCACGCCGGTGACGCGCTCGCCCTCGACGGTGAGCCGGAAGCGGCTCGGCTCGGTCACGCCGCCGTGCACCGGGCCCAGGGAGACCTCGGACTCGTCGACCGGGGCGGGCACCTCGGCGCTCGCGAAGTCCGGCGCCTCGCCCGCGGCGTCGAGCATCGGGTACCAGCCCCGCGGCCAGTGCCCGTGCCGGACGAGCCGGCGCGGCATGGGATGGCCGAGCGTCACGATGCCGAACAGGTCGTGCATCTCCCGTTCGAACCGGCCGGCCAGCGCGGACAGCCCGGCGAGGCTCGGCACGGTCGGCGTGTCGCGGGGCACGGGAACGTGCAGCTCGACGCGCCGGTCCGGATCGGGGGCGGTGAACAGGTACACCGCACGCAGCCCCATGCCGCCGACGTCCTCGTGGCCGGCGATGAGCGCGACCCGGTATCCCTTGTCCAGCAACGACCTCGCGCGGCCGGCCAGGTCACCCGGGCTGATCGTGAGCGCCGTGCGGTGCCGGCCGACGGGGTCGCCGGGCGGGCCGGGGGTCGGCGCGAACCCGGACGAGGTCCCGGGCGTGAAGTCAGCGGTCATGGTGTCCCCACGAGCGTGTCGGCGGCCAGCCGCAGCAGCGTGGCCAGCGGTTCGGCGGCGATCCCGGCGGCCGCGCAGACCAGCAGGCCACCCAGCAGCGCCGCGGTGGTGGAGCCGGGCAGGCGCACCACGCCGGTGGCGGCGCCCGGGCTGTCCGGCGGCTCGCCCAGCAGCATCCGGCTGGTGTGCGCGATCAGCGCGACGGCGATCGCGAGCACGAGGACGAGCGCGATCGCGACCAGCCAGCCGAGCCCGGCCGCGAACCCGGCGCGGGCGATGCCCAGGCCGCTCGCGAACAGGCTGAACGGCGGCAGCCCGAGCAGCGCCAGCAGGCCCGCCGCGACCGCACCCGCGAGCATCGGGTGCCGGGCCGCGAGCCCACGCACGCCGTCGATCCGGCTGGTACCGCTGACCTGGCGGATCCGCCCGGCACCGAGGAACAGCACGGCCTTGGTGAGCCCGTGGCCGAGCAGGTGCAGCAACACCGCGGCGGTGGCGAGCGGCCCGCCGATCGCGATGCCGAGCGCCACCAGGCCGAGCTGGCCGGTACTCGAGTAGGCGAGCATCCGCTGGTAGTCGCGCTGCGCCAGCAACAGCGACGCGGCGACGAGCAGCGAGACCACCGCCAGCACCGCCAGCAGCACCCGGCCGAACGCGGGCCCGAGCGCCGCGTCGGCGACCACCCGTACCCGCAGGATCGCGTACGCGGCGACGGACAGCAGCGCACCGGACAGCAGCGCGGCCACCGGCGCGGGAGCCTGGCCGTGCGCGTCGGGCAGCCAGGCGTGCAGCGGCGCGAGCCCGGCCATCGCGCCGAACCCGACCACCAGCAGCACCACCGCGATCCGCATGCCGTCCACATCGGACCCGACGTACCCGAGCAGCACGATGCCGAGCAACGCGAGCGCGAGCCCCGCCGAGCAGATGACCACGAGCTTCCACGCCGCCTCCGCGGCCGCGCGGCTCCCGCCCTGCCCGACGAGGAACCCGGTCGCGAGGACGGCGGCCTCGACCGCGACCCACAGCAGGCCCAGGTCCGCGGCCAGCACGGCGAGCACCAGCGCGGCGAGGAACAGCTGCACGGCCGTGCCGTGCCAGCGCGCGCTGCGCATGGTCGTCCGGCCGGCGTCGATCTCCGCGGCGAGGTAGGCGGGCGTGGCGACGGTGGCGAGGACCGCCACGGCGCCGACCACGAGCAGCAGGAACGCCGCGGGCGCGTCGGCCCGCAGCACACCCTCGGCGGCGGTGTACTCGCTGCCGGCACCGGCCACCTCGACCGCGATGCCCACCGCCGCGGCCAGCACGAGAGCGGCGCTCACGGCGCCGGCCCACGTGGTGGCCGGGCGCCAGCCCAGCGCGGCGTAGGCGATCGCGCCGAGCAGCGGCACGGCGAGCGGCGCGAACATCAACACGGTCATCATGAGTCCCGCAACTCCCGCAGCTCGTCGAGGTCGGTGTCGCCGACGGTCTCCCGGGTGCGCGTGGCCGACAGCTGCAGGATCACCAGCACCAGCAACACGTCCAGGGCCACCCCCACCTGCCCGAGCAGGGCCGGCCCGGCGCCGGTGAGCAGTGCGACCGCGGTGATCCCGTTGTCCATCAACAGCAGCCCGGCCAGCTGCGGCAGCGCGCCGCGCCGGGTGGCGAGCACGAGGAAGCCGACCAGCACCACGGCCACGCCGACCGGGATCGCCGCGCTCGCGACGCCCACGCCCTCGGCCGGGGCGAGCTCGACCAGCGGCCGGGACACGGCGAACGCGAGCAGCGTCAGCCCGGCGGTGGCGAGCAGCGCGGCCGCCCCGCCCAGGAGCGGCTTGGGCTCCGGTCCGGGCGGGCCGGCCGACGCGCGCCGCAGCAGCCAGGGCAGCACGCCCGCGCGAAGCACCAGCAGGCCGGCGGCCACCACCCACAGCCGCACGGACACCTCGTGGACGGCCAGCACCGCGCAGAGCCCGGCGACCGCGATGCCCTGCAGCACGAACACCCGCACGACCACCGCGACCCGGCGCCGCCACAGCACGAGCGCCGCGGTCAGCAGCAACCCGCCACAGGCGAGATCGAGCAGCTGCGCATAAGTCGAATCGGACATCGAATTCCCTCAGGCCAGGAAGAACGCGGACGAGACGGCCAGGAGTCCGAGCACGAACGAGCCCGCCAGCAGCTGCGGCACCCGGACGATCCGCAGCCGGGCCACGAACACCTCGGCGACGGCCACGAGCACCCCGAGCACCCCGATCTTGACGACGAGCGCGCCCAGCCCGGCGAGGATCGCACCCGCGCCCATGGACGTCGCGATTCCCCACGGCACGAACAGGTTCGCCAGCAGGCCGAGCAGCACGGCGAGGCGCATCGCGGACGCGAGCTGCACGAGTGCGAGGTCCGGGCCGGCGTACTCGAGCACGATCGCGCCGTGGACCATCGTGGCCTCCGCGCGCGTGCCCGGGTCGTCGACCGGCCGCCGCCCGGTCTCCGCGATGATCGCGACGACGAGCGCCGCCGCGGCGAGCAGGCTGCCCGGCGAGACGACGCGGGCCGGGTCGTCGAGCGTGGCGGACACGATGGCGCCGAGGTTGGTCGAGCCGGCCCGGGTGGCGAGCGCGAGGATCGCCACGAGCAGCGTCGGCTCCGCGAGCGCCAGGATCGTGAGCCGCCGTCCCGCGCCGAGGGCGCCGAAGGCGGTGCCGGTGTCGAGCGCGCCGAGCACGAGGGCGACCGCGCCGAGCGCGAGCAGCCCGACGACCGCGAACAGATCGGCCGCCGGCGCCACGGCCGGCTCGGTGGTCAGGAACGGCGCGACGACCGCGACGACGATCGTGGTGGCGAGCAGCAGCAGCGGCGCGAGCCGGAACGCCTCATTGGTGCCGCCCGGGTCGACCGGCTCCTTGGCGAACAGCTTGCGCAGGTCGCGGTAGGGCTGCCCGATGCCCGCGCCGACCCGGCCCTCGAGCCGGGCGCGGACCTTGTCCAGCACCCCGGCCAGCAGCGGCGCGGCGCCGAGCAACAGCACGGGCTGCACCACCGCGCCGACGATCCCGAGTGCGCTCACCGTGTCACCGCCAGAAGTGCGAGCAGCCCGCAGACCGCGTAGAAGCCGTACCCGACGTAGCGGTGCACGCTGCCGGTGGCGAGCCCGCGGCCCGCCCGGCCCCACGCGTCGAGCGCGACGAGCACCGGCCGCCAGAATCTCGCCTCGGTCCGGGTGACCGCATAGGAGGGCACGGCGAACGTCGTGGCCCGGCGCGGTGCCGGCCCGGCCCCACCGTCCCATGTGGATACCGCACGCCGGGCGCGACGGCCGGCGAGCAGCCGCATGGCGCCGATCGCGAGTCCCAACGCGACGGCGAGCGCCAGCGTGATGATCAGCGGCGAGATGGTGCCCACGATCCCCGCGACCCGCACGGTGATCGCGCCGGTCACCGCCGGCTCTCCGGCGCCCAGCACGGACTCGCTCACCGTGCCCAGCGCGGGCAGCACGAGCGTCGGCCCGAGCGCGAGCACCAGGCTCGCCAGCCCGGCGAGACCTAGCCCGGCGACCACGGCCGGCGGGCTCTCGCGCGCCTGCTCGGCGGCGGCACCGCGCGGCCGGGCGAGGAAGCCGATACCGAACCCGCGGGCGAGCGCGGAGACCGCGAGCCCGGCCGACAGCGCGACGGCGGCGAGCGCGACGGGCACCCCGACCCCGATCGTCGTGCCGGCGCCCGGTGGCGCGTGCACGAGTGCCTGCAGCAGCAACCACACCGACACGAACACCGTGCCCGGCGGCAGCGCGGACACGGCGAGCGCGCCGAGCCCGAACGACGCGGTCGTCCACGGCATCTTGCGGCGCAGCCCGCCCAGCGGCTCGAGCTCGCGGGTGCCGGTCGCGCGGACCACCGAGCCGGCGGCGAGGAACAGCAGCCCGGTGCCCGCGGCGTGGCCGAGCACGTGCAGCAGCGCCGCGGTCAGCGCCAGCCCGGCGAGCACGCGCTGGCCCGCCGCGGCGAACAGCCCGGCCGTGCCGATCGCGACGAACACCAGCCCCATGCCGCCGATCGTGCAGCGGGCGAGCAGCTGCTTGAGGTCGGTGCACGTGGTCGCCCGCAGCAGCCCGGCGACCGCCGACAGCGCGCCGACCGAGAGCACCGCGAGCCACCACCAGCGCGGGCCGCCGCCGAGCAGGTCGAACCCGACGCGCACGACGCCGTACCCGCCGAGCGTCACCATGGCCGCGGACATCAGCGCGGAAACCTGGCCCGGCGCCTCGGTGTGCGCCCGCGGCAGCCACACGTGCCACGGCACGATCCCCGCGGCGGTGGCGAAGCCGACGAGCGTCAGCGCGAACACGACCCCACCGGCCACACCGGACACGTGCGCCTCGCGCAGCACCGCGAAGGAGTCACCGGCCGGCCCGGCCAGGATGAGGAGTCCACACAGGATGGTCAGGAAACCCAGCTGCGACAGGGCCGCGTACCACCGGCCGGCGACCGCGACCTCGGGGCTGCGCCGGTGCTCGACGAGGACCAGCACGAGGGAGGTGGCGCCCACGAGCTCCCAGCACGCGAGGAACGTGGCCACCCCGCCGGCCGCGGGCACGAGCAGCATCGCGACCACGAACAGCGGCAGGACCGCCTGCACCACGCGGGACGGCGCGTCGCCCGCGGAGCAGACGCCGGCCGCCACGGCGACCAGGCCGACCGCGACCAGGAACGGCCCGGACAGCGCGTCCAGCTCGATCGTGACGCCCGACAGCGGCAGGACTCCCGGCACCGTCGCCGAGTACACCTGCCCGGTCATCGCGGCGATGCCGGCGACGACCCCGGCGCCGCCGGCGAGCGCGGCGCCGAACCCGGCGGCCGCAGCGCGCAGGTTCGCCTTGAGCACGTAGTCCGGCAGCGTGCCCGCGAGCGCGGCGAGCAGGCCCGCGACCACGGCGACGGCCAGCGAGGTGGCGGCGAGGTTCATCGTCCGGTCAGCCTTCGCAGTCCCTCGGCGATCACCTCGGGACGGGGCGGGCAGCCCTCGATCTCCAGGTCGACCGGCACCACGTCGCGAACCGCGCCGGCGACCCCGTAGGCCCCGGCGAAGGCGCCGCAGTTGCGCGCGCAGTCGCCCACCGCGAGAACGGCCTTGGGCCCGGGCACCGCGTCGTACGTGCGGCGCAACGGTTCGGCCATGTTGCGGGTGACGGGACCGGTGACCAGCAAGGCATCCGCGTGCCGCGGCGAGGCGACGAGCCGCGCGCCGTAGCGTTCCGCGTCGTAGACCGGCCCGAACGCCGAGCGGATCTCGAGCTCGCATCCGTTGCAGGAGCCCGCGTTGACGTGCCGGAACTGCACCGAGCCGGAGAACTCGCCGGCTACCGCGAGGTGCCCGTAACCCGGGCGGCCCGGGTCGCGCTCGGCCACCCGACCGGTTCGAAAGATCTTGCGCAACAACCCGAGCATGTCCGCTCCCGCGTGATCCGGTGATCGGTGAGGAAGAGGCGGTCACAGTACCGACCTCGCTGCGACCACGGTCAACGCCCCACCAGGAGCCCGTTGCTCTCCGCTATCATTCGACTACACGCACTGGGGATGTGGGTTGTCGAGATGGCCATCAGGCGGGGACGCCGGCGCGGCCCCGAGGAACACCGAGTTCTGTCCACCACGACGATCGCGCTCTGGGCGGCGGGCCTGTTCCTCGTCGCCGCGGGCATGACCGTCGCGCTGTGGTCCTCCTTCGCGACCGGCGACGCGGCCGACGTGGCGCGGCTCGACGTCATCCGGACCGCGGCGACGATCGTCGTCGGCACCGGCGGCGCGGCGGCGCTGCTGCTGACCGCGCGCCGGCAGCGGGTGACGGAGCTCGACGTCAAGCAGAAGGACCACGACGCGACCGAGCGGCGCGTCACCGAGCTGTACAGCAAGGCCGCCGACCAGCTCGGCAGCGACACGGCGCCGGTACGCCTCGCCGGGCTGTACGCGCTCGAACGGCTCGCGCAGGAGAACCCAGCCCACCGCCAGACGATCGTCGACCTCGTGTGCGCGTACCTGCGGATGCCGGTCAGGCCGCGGGCCGCCCCGGCGTCCGCACCCGCGAGGATGCGCGCTCGCGGCAGCTCCGGCGAGGAGGGCGAGGTCCGGCAGGCAGCGATCGTGCTGCTCACCAAGCACCTGCGGCCGGGGGACGGCGAACCGGTGCCGACCTACTGGCCCGGCATCGAGATCGACCTGTCGGGCGCGACGCTCGCCAAGCTCGTCCTGACGCACTGCGTGGTGCGGTCCGCCCGGTTCGCCGGGACGACGTTCGCCGGACCGGTCACCTTTCGTGGGACGGAGATCGAGCAGGAGACGGACTTCCGCGAGGCGCGCTTCCTCGGCCTGGCCGACTTCCGCCGCGCGCGGCTCGGTAGCGCGGGAAAGCCCTTCCGTGGCGCCGGTTTCGAGGGCGAGGTCGACTTCGGCACCACCACGCCCGCGTCGCTCGCCGGCGCCCGGACCCGGACCGACCGGGCGAACCGGCGGCGCTGGCCCGACGGTTGGACCGAGCACGCGATACCGCACGAGCGGCCGTGGGCGAGCCTCGAGCCGGTACGGCAGGAAGATCCACCCGAACCGTCCGGCACGTGAGTCCGTATCTGCTGGTGTGACAACCGACCCTTCCGGTGTGACAACCGACCGACTCCGGCGAGAGAGGAGCTACCGATGACGCAACCGCGTTGCGTGCCGATTACCGGCGCTGCGGACAGTGCGTCCGGGAACGCCCCGCATCTCCCGACGGAGTCGTCGCACGGCTAGGAGGTCGTGACCGCATCGTCGGACAGCCGGCCGACCCGGACTCACCGATCGGGGTGGGCCGGATGACCGGGTCCGGCGATTTCCTCGGCTTGGTGGCCGATCCGGACCGCCGAGCTCGACGTCATCCGGCTGCCCCGCCGCCGTTCTGATCCTCGACCCCGAGCGTGGCGAGCGCGCCCGCAACGGCGACCTCGCGGAGTTCGTCCACCGGGACGTGCGGGAACTGGACCGTGCAGTCCTGCAGGCCGCCCAGCGCGATCACCGCGCGGACGGCGTCGGCGAGCGCGGGCTCCGGGCCGTAGAGCAGCATGGTCAGCCGCTCCCGCCAGGTGAGGACGCGTTCGACCAGGCCCAGCTCGGCGAGCGTGGTCAGCTCGGTCAGCACGAGCATGATGTCCGCGCGGTGGCGGATGTTGAAGTCGAAGTACCCCTCGAGCAGGGCCCGCGGCCGCACCGAGGCGCGCTCCTCCTGCTCGCGCACGAAGGCGTCGCCGTCGTCGATCAGCGGTTGCATGATGGTGCGGATGAGCTCCTCGCGGGAGCTGAAGTGGTAGTACAGCGCGGGTTTCGTGATGCCGAGCCGGTCGGCGATCTCCTGCAGGCTGGTCTTCGGCACGCCCTTGCTCGCGAACAGCTCGCGGGCCGTGTCGAGGATGCGCTGCTTGGTCTCCGAGGGGCGGGGCACCGGGCCACCTTAACTTACTTTCCGGTCGGTAAGCAGACGCGCTACACTTACCGACCGGAAAGTAAGGAGAGCGCCATGCGGATCCTGATCTCCGGCGCGAGCATCGCCGGGCCCGTGCTGGCCTACTGGCTGCACCGCTACGGCTTCGAGGTCACGGTCGTCGAGCGCGCGCCCACGCTGCGCAAGACCGGCGGTCACGCCGTCGACCTCTTCCGGCCCGCCATGGACATCTCCGAGCGCATGGGCGTGCTGCCCGCCATCGAGGCGCGCGTCACCGGCATGGACCGGATGATCCTGTACCAGCCCGGCAAGCGGCGGCCGGTGGTCGCGGACCTGACCAAGGTCTTCACCGCCACCTCGGACCGGCACGTCGAGATCATGCGCGACGACCTCAGCGAGATCTACTACGACGCCACCCGGACGGACGTCGAGTACGTCTTCGGCGACTCGATCACCTCGATCGGCGAGGACGGCACCGTGTCGTTCGAGCACGGCGCGCCGCGGCGGTTCGACCTCGTGGCCGGCGCCGACGGGCTGCACTCGAACGTGCGGCGGCTGGTGTTCGGCGACGAGTCGGCGTACAGCACGTTCGTCGGCGCCTACCTCGCCGTCGCGTCGGTGCCCAAGGACGTGGGCGTGCCCGGCGAGGCGGTCATGTACAACGACCCGGGCCGCGGCGTCGGCGTGTACGGCGGCCCCGCGACCGAGGACGGGCGGCTGGTGTTCCTGTTCCGCGCCGACCGCCCGCTGGACTACCACCACCGCGACGTCGAGCGGCAGCAGGCCTTGCTGCGCCAGACGTTCGCGGGCATGCACCCGCAGGTGGACCGGTGGCTGACCGAGCTGGACCGCACGCCCGCGTTCTACTTCGACTCGATCACCCAGCTGCGGATGGACACGTGGTCGCGCGGGCGGGTCACGCTCGTCGGCGACGCCGGCTACTGCCCCGGCCCGGCGGTCGGCGGCAGCACGAGCCTCGCGGTCGTCGGCGCGTACGTGCTGGCCGGCGAGCTCGCGGCGGCGGGCGGCGACCACGAGCGCGCGTTCCCCGCCTACGAGCGGGAGATGGCGCAGCTCGTGGCGGACAGCCGGCGCTTCGCGCTGGGCGCGGCGAAGTTCCTGGTGCCGCGGACGCGGTTCGGGGTGTGGGCGCTGCGCTCCGCCGCGCGGCTGATCAGCACGCTGCCGGCCGGGCTCAGCCGGGCCGTGGCGAAGCTCAACGAGAAGGGCATGCGGCTGCACGACTCCATGACCGTGCGCGACTACGCCGAACCGGTGCCCGGCACCACGAGGCCGGACTCGTAGGCGCACCCGACCGCCTGCGCGCGGTCACTTCGCCTTGGTCGAGGGCGGCGGGCCGTGGATGTCGCCCTGCTCGATCTTGCCGCCGAACATGTCCTGCAGCGGCGAGATCTCCGCCAGGGAGTTCCCGGTGACCAGCCACCGCTCGCCGACGAGGTAGACGCCGCCGTAGTCCTTGGAGTTCTCCAGAAAAATGCTCTGGCCATCGACGGTGTCGAAGTCGGTGAGCACCAGCTTCTTGCCCTTGTACTCGCACGAGGCCAGCCGGTAGTCGGCGAACTTGCCGCCGAGCTGGGGCTTGCAGCCCATGCCACTGGCGAGCTGCTGGACGGTCATCGGCTTCGAGGGCTTGCTGGGCAGCAGGGACACCGGGACCTCGTCGTGGCCCCCGGTCCCGCGGTGTCCGGCCGGTGAACCGGCCGAGCCGGGACCGCAGCCGCCGACCACGAGAGCCGCGGCGAGCGCCAGCACGGGCATCGCCCACCGGCCACGCCTGCGGTCCCTCGGGCACGCGTCAGCTGCGTTGGTCACGACCTCAGATACGCGTCCGGGCGCCGTTGCGTTCAATGCCGGCCCCGGGCAACCAGCATCATTGCCACCGCCAGCAGGCCGCGGACCAGCCCGAACGGCCCGTTCGACGGCACGACCGAATATGGTCGGAGCCGTGGCACGCTACGGCGCCCAGTACGGGCCGGACATCACCTTCCTCGGCGTCCCCCGCTGCGACTGGGCCGACGCCGCCACGTACGCCGGTGCGGACGTGGTGATCCTGGGCGCGCCGTTCGACGGCGGCACCTCGCACCGGCCCGGCACGCGGTTCGGCCCGCAGTACATCCGCCAGGCCTGCTACCTCCCCCACGACGGCTCCCGCCCGTCGCTCGCGCTGCGCGTGGACGCCCTCACCGACCTCGCGGTGTACGACGCGGGCGACGTCGAGATGTTCTCCGGCGACGCCGAGCGCTCCGTCCGCGACCTGCAGCACGCCGTGCACACGGTGACCGCGAGCGGTGCGATCCCGCTGGTGCTCGGCGGCGACCACACGATCGCCTGGCCGGACGCGGCCGGCGTCGCGCAGCACCTCGGCCAGGGCCGGATCTCGATGGTCCACTTCGACGCCCACGCGGACACCGGCGACGTCAACCTCGGCTCGCTGGTCGGGCACGGCCAGCCGATGCGCCGGCTGATCGAGTCGGGCGCGGTGCGCGGGGACCGGTTCCTGCAGCTCGGGCTGCGCGGCTACTGGCCGGAGCCGGCCACCCTGGACTGGATGGCCGGCCAGCGGATGCGCTCCTACGAGATGACCGAGATCGTGGCGCGCGGCCTGCCGGAGTGCCTCACCGAGGCGTTCGCCATCGCCACCGACGACTGCGACGGCGTGTTCCTGTCCGTCGACATCGACGTCTGCGACCCCGGCCACGCGCCCGGCACCGGCACGCCCGAACCGGGCGGGCTGACCGCGCGCGAGCTGCTGGACTCGGTGCGGCGCGTCGCCTACGAGCTGCCCGTGGTCGGCGTCGACGTGGTCGAGGTGTCCCCGCCGTACGACCACGCGGAGCTCACGTCCTACCTCGCGAACCGGGTCGTGCTCGAGGCGCTGTCCGGCATCGCGCGCCGCCGCCGCGACGCCGCCGAGGGCACCACCTGGGACCCGGCCCGCCCGCTGCTCGCGGACCGGCCCGACCGCCGTGGCTGACCGCCTGGAGGTCCCGCCCGCGGTCGTGGACCGGCTGCGGACGATCTGCCGCGGACTGCCGGAGACCTCCGAGGAGCAGGCGTGGGTGGGCACCCGGTGGCGGATCCGGAAGAAGACGTTCGCCCACGTGCTGCGGGTGGCGCCGGGCGAGCCGCCGGTGCACGCGCGGGAGGCGTCCGTGCACGGCCCGGCCACGGTGCTGATCTTCCGTTCGCACGGCGCGGAGCTGGCCGTGCTGACCGACGCCGGCTTCCCGTTCTACCGCCCGCAGTGGGGCGTGAACGTGGTCGGCATGGTCCTGTCGGAGACCCCCGACTGGGCCGAGGTCGCGGAGCTGCTCACCGAGAGCTACTGCGTGCAGGCGCCGCAGAAGCTCGTGAGGCTGGTGGCGCGACCGGGCTGAGCGCTCACTTCCGCCGGGGTGGCCCGGGGTCGGGCAGCAGCACGGAGGGCAGCGAGCACTCCGGGTCCAGCCGCAGCAGCTGGTAGGCGATGCCGCCCGCGCCGTCCAGCAGGCCCGGCGTGAACGTGTCGCGCGCGACCCCGGTGATGACGCCGAACTCCTCGATGGCACCGACCATGTGCGCGTCCACGGCCGAGCGGTCGAGCCCGTGCGGTCCGAGTCCCTTGACCATCGACGAGGTGACGAGCTCCCAGACGCCGAGGTCGCCGTGGCAGAGCGTGTGGTTCCAGCCGGTGCCCCGGTGCCACGAGGCCGCCGCGGCCACCCGGACCATGTCCCGCCAGTCGTCGGCGTACACGCCACCGTGGCGCAGCAGGTCGACCGCCGCGATGCCGATGCCGGTGCTGCCGTGGCACCAGGCGGCGCCGATGTGGTTGTGCGCGCGCAGGTCCCGCCAGCCGCCCTGCTGCGGGTCGTACAACGCGCCCTCGTAGGCGAACGCGGCCGCCGCGGTGTCGGCGTGCGCCTTGTCCCGGGTGACCTCCGCGAGCCGGGCGAGCGCCCAGCCGATCCCGGTGACGCCGTGGCCGAAGCCGCCGACGCCGTTCGGGAACTGGTCGCTGGTCCAGCAGACGCCGGTGCCGCCGTGCGTCGTGGCGACCGGGGTCGCGGCCGCGACGAGCTGGTCACCGAGGCGGCCGGCCAGCTCCACCCACTGCGGGTCCCCGGTGTGCTCGGCGAGGCGCAGCAGCGGCACGATCGCCCCGGCCCGGCCGACGAGCAGGTCGTGCGCCGGATCCTCGGTGATCACCCGTGGCAGCTGGCCGGCGAGCGCCGTGGCCCAGCCGAGCGCCTCGTCGCCCACCGCACCCAGGCGGCGCAGCAGCAGCCAGCCGCAGATGCGGGAGCCGAGGCCGACGTAGCCGCCCGCGGACTCGTTGCGGGGCGGCGAGCCGGCTTCGGTGTCGGCGGCCCGGTGCTCCTCGGCCAGGCGCATCGTGTGCACGGCCGCGCGCAGCACCTTCGCCGCGCCGGGTACCTCGTCGGCCCGCCCGGCCTTCTGCTCGCGCTGGTAGCCGGCCAGCAGCACGGCGATGCCCGCGGTGCCGCCGTAGAGATCGTGCGGGAGCGTGCGCACCGCCCAGCCGGACGGGTCGAGCACGGGCGCCATCCACGTGACGGTGCCGTCGGCGCCCGCGATCGCGGTGTCGACGACCTGCCCGACGATGCGGGCGGCGAGCGCGCGGCGGCGGAGGTCGATCCGGTGTCCGTCCATTTCGGACGGAAGGCAGCGGTCGGCCGTGGCGGGCGGCGCCTCGTTGAGGTGGGCGCTCACGAGCGCGGCCTGCACGACCCGGCGGTCGAGGCCGGGATCGCACTCGCGCCAGCGCGCCAGCGTCTCGGCCGCCAGGTCGCGGCGGGCACCGTAGGTGGTGCCGCGCGGGCCCATCAGCAGCCCCATCTCGGGCGTGGTGGTGAAGATCGGGAGATCGCCGTCGAGGATGTCCGCGACCTCGGCCGCGACGACGTACGGGTCGGCCGGCGCGCCGGGCGTGCTCTCGGCGTGCCGGGTGAGCAGCCCGACCGCCTCGTCGACCGCCGGTGGCGAGGGCGGCTGCCACAGCAGGCGCGCGCACTCGGCGTAGACGTCCTTGTCCCGCAGCACGGCGCGGACCGGCACGTCGGCGAACGGCTCGAGCCACTCGGCGAGCCGGCCGTCCTCGTCGAACCCGCGCAGCCGGTCGGTCAGCTCGGCGAACCCGATCACGACGTGGTTCCAGTACCTGCCGAGGACCGGCTCGGGGCTCGGCTGCGCGGTGGTGCCGTGGACGGCCTGCCCGGGCCGCATCCCGGTACCCAGCAGCGAGCCGCGGATGAGGTCGTGGGCGAGGTCGACGGCCTCGCCGAAGCCGGACGCCGGTGCGGCGGGCGGCCGGGTGAACAGGACGTCGCTGTCGATGAGGACCGGGACGGGACCGGCGGCGACGAGGTTGCCCGGCTCCAGGCCGGTGCCGCCGAGCAGGCGCATCACCGCGAGCCAGCGGCCGAGGTTGCGGTGGAAGCGGACGATCTCGTCCTCGTCCGCGCAGTACCGGTGCGCGATGTGCCCGGCCCAGCCGTAACCGTCGCGCACGAGCACGCGCGGCACGCGGATCGGGTCGCGCTCCTTGGGTAGCACCCTCTTGAGGAACGTCGCGAACGCCCGGTCGACGTCGACCGCACGCGGCTTGTACACCAGGCGACCCCTCGCGAAGCGCACCTGCACGAGGGTCTGGCCGGCGCGCTGGCCGTCGCCGGCGTCGAAGGTGACCGACAGCATCTCGCCCGGCGACTTACCGTCCATTTCGGATAGCCGGCCGCGGTCGGCGGCGAACCGCTCGGCGAACGTGATCGCGGCCTGCATCCGACCGTCCACAATGGCCTGAAGGCGGCCGGCGAGCTCGGGGTGGTGCTCGGCGAGCGAGCCGGTGATCCGCGCGGCGTCGAGGGAGAGCACCTTGCGCAGGACCGTGACGTGCAGGGCCGCGGTGGCGCCCTGGTGGATCAGCCCCCGCTCGGGGCCGGACAGGCCCCCGACCCCCTGGAGCACGACGGCGAACATGTCGAGAGTGGGCGCGAGGAAGGACCTGATCATCCGGTCGAGGCGGGCGGCCGTGTCCGCGACGGTGGGGTCCACATCGGACCTCGACTCCCGTCGCGCGGACGCGATGTCCTCGATGCTCACCAGGTAAGCGTACTCACCGCCGGCGTCGCGGGATGGTTCTACGAACGGCCTCCGCCATTCGTCGTAGGCCGAATGCCCTCACCCGGACGGGGGGTCAACCCGCCGACTGGCCGCTGCGGGTCTGCTCGAGAAAGGCGAGTACCAGCGGGCTCGCCACCTCCCGGTACTCCTCGAAGTAGGCGTGCCGGGCGCCGGAGATGAGCTCCAGCGAAGCGCCGGGGATGCGGTTCGCGAGCAGTGGCGCGTTGGCCACCGGGTTGAACACGTCCTCGGTGCCGTGCACGACGAGGGTCGGCGCGGTGATCGCCGGCAGCACCGCCCAGCTGTCGTGCGAGGCGCTGGCGGCGAGGTGGCGGCGGCGGGCGTGCGGCGGCATGTCCGGGTCGCCGATGGTGTGGTACGGCCCGGGATGGGTGGCGAGCCACGCCGGCGAGTACATCAGCTCCAGCAAGGCTTTGCGCGCCGCCGCGGGGTCCGGCCCGGCGAGCGAGCGGCGCACGGCGTCGGTGCGCTCGATGCCGTGCGGCGCGCCCGGCGAGGTGGCGCCGAGGACGAGCGCGCCGACCCGCTTCGGGTGGTCGGCGGCGAGCCACTGCGCGACCCGCCCGCCCATCGACGTGCCGTACACGTCCACCCGGCCGGCGCCGGCGTGGTCGAGGACCGCGACCACGTCGGCGGCGAACCCGCGCGTGCTGTAGCTGTCGTCGTCGGGCTTGTCGCTGCGGCCCGTACCACGCCAGTCAAGGGTGACCGTGCGGAACTTTCCGGTGAAGTCCGGCCGGACGGTGTCCCACCAGTGCCCGGTGTTCGCCTGGCCGGCGAGCAGCACCAGGGTTCGCTCGCCGCGGCCGTGCACCTCGTAGTGGAGGGCGACGTGGTCGGCGGTCAGGGCGTAGGGCACGCGAGAGGGTAACCGGTCCGGGCCGGTACGCCTCGAACTCGGGTCGGTGATCGGTTCGTGCCGGACAACTGGTGGAACACCGGCCGCAATTCACCCGGGACAGGTGATAAACCCGGCCTCCGGGCGTGGTATTCCGGGCTCGCACCCGGCGTGAGCAGCGAAATGTCATTACCGGGTGGCGCTCCCTGGCCGGGCGAGGGCACGCCGAGCAGTCGGCTCACCGAATTCTGGAGCCTACCGTGAGAGAATACGGAATTCTCGGAAAACGTTCGTTGTCGATCATCACCGTCCTGGCCGTGACCGGTGCGCTGAGCACGGCGCCGGCGGCCGCCACCGGGACCTCGGCCGGCGCCGACGCCGTCCGGTACTGGAACGAGGTCACCGTGACCACCGTGACCGGCGCTGCGATCCCGGTGCCGGAGCAACCCGTGTACCTCACCTACGTGCACCGCGCCGTCTACGGCGGCGTGCTCCGGGCGAGCGCACGGCACGCGTCGGCCGTCGCCGCGGCGGCGGCCGCCGCGCACACCGTGCTCGTCCACTACCTCCCCACCCAGCAGGCGGCCCTGGACCAGCGGTACGCCGAGGCGCTCGCCCCGATACCCGACGGCCGGGCGCGGCGGGCCGGGCTCGCCGCCGGCCTGGCAGCCGCCGGCGCGTTGCTTCGCGACCGTGCCGACGACGGGCTCAATGGAACGGTCAAGCCGGCTCCGCCGACCGGTCCCGGCGTGTGGATCCCGACGCCGCCCAACACGGTCGGCATCTCGTCCTGGCTCGGCGACATGCGGCCGTTCGCGCTCGGGTCGGCGTCCCGGTTCCGCCCGGCCGCTCCACCATCGCTGTCCGGCCACCGGTGGGCGCGCGACTACAACGAGGTCCGCGCGTTCGGCTCGGCGACCTCGACCGTGCGGAGCGCGGCGCAGACCGAGACCGCCCGGTTCTGGTCGGACCCGCCGTTCGCGCAGAACCAGCGGGCGTTGCGCACGCTGACGCAGGGGCGCGGGATGAGTGCCGTGGGCACGGCGCGACTGTTCGCACTCGCCGACACCGCGGCCGCCGACGCGCTGATGGCGTGCTGGGACGCCAAGTACCACTACGTGTTCTGGCGCCCGTTCAGCGCCATCCCCGCCGGCGACACCGACGGCAACCCGGCCACCCGGGGCGATCCGGCGTGGGCGCCGCTGCTCGCGACGCCGAACCATCCCGAGTACCCGAGCGCGCACGGCTGCGCCACGGCGGCGTTGTTCTCCGTGGTGGCCGGGCTGCTCGGGACGCACCGGATCGGCGTGGAGCTCGTCAGCGTGGTCACCGGGACGACACACCACTTCGCGACCCTGGAGCAGCTCATCCGCGAGGTGGGCGACGCCCGCGTCTGGGGCGGGCTGCACTGGCGCCTCTCGACCGAGACCGGGGTGCGGCTCGGCCAGCGAGTGGCCACGGTGGTGCTCGCGCGGTAGACCTGCGCACGCGCCCGGCGCGGGTAGGCTGGCCCGGTGCCCGAGACCGCCCCGGACCGTCCACTGCGGACAGCGGACCCGCGTCGGCGCGTGCCCCGGACCGACGACGTGCTCGCGGACCCGCGGCTGGTGGCGGCCGTGGCGCGAGTCGGCCGCCCGGCGGTGAAGCAGGCCGTCGTGGCGGCGCAGGAGCGGGTGCGCGCGGGTGTGCTGGAGCCGTCGGCCGTCGCCGACGCGGCGGTGGCCGCGCTGCCGGCCCGCCCGTCGAGCCTCGGGCCGGTGGTGAACGCGACGGGCGTGCTGCTGCACACGAACCTGGGCCGCGCCCCGCTGTCCGCGGCGGCCACCGACGCCGTCGTGGCCGCGGCCGGGCCGACGGCGGTCGAGCTCGACCTCGCCTCCGGCCGGCGGGCGGGCCGCGCGCTGGGCGTGACCGAGGCGCTCGCCGCGGCGGTGCCCGACGCCGAGGCGGTGCACGTGGTGAACAACGGCGCGGCCGCGCTCGTGCTGGCCGCGACCGCGCTGGCCGCCGGGCGCGAGATCGTGATCAGCCGGGGCGAGCTGGTGGAGATCGGCGACGGCTTCCGCCTGCCCGACCTGCTCACGAGCACGGGCGCGACGCTGCGCGAGGTCGGCACGACGAACCGCACGGCACTCGCGGACTACCGGGCGGCGGCCGGCGCGTCGACGGGTTTGGTGTTGAAGGTGCACCCGTCGAACTTCGTGGTGTCCGGGTTCACCGCGGCGGTCGGCGTGGCCGAGCTGGCCACCCTCGGCGTGCCGGTGGTGGCCGACATCGGCTCGGGCCTGCTGGCACCGCACCCGCTGCTGCCGGACGAGCCGGACGCCGCGACCGCGCTGCGAACGGGCGCCGACCTCGTGATCGCGAGCGGCGACAAGCTGCTGGGCGGTCCGCAGTGCGGCCTGCTCCTCGGCCGGGCGGACCTCGTGCGGCGGCTGCGCCGGCACCCGCTGGCCCGCGCACTGCGCTGCGGCAAGCTGACCCTGGCCGCCCTGGAGGCGACCCTGCGGGTCCCGCCGACCCCGACGGCCGCGGCGCTCGCCGCCCGCCAGGACGACCTGCTTCGGCGGGCGGACCGGATGGCGGAAACCCTGCGCGCCCACGGCATCGACGCCACGGCGACCGCGACCGAGGCCACCGTGGGCGGCGGTGGCGCACCCGGCGTGCCGCTCCCGAGCGCGGGCGTGCGCCTGCCCGAGTCCTACGCGGACCGGCTGCGCCTGGGCGAGCCGCCGGTCGTCGGCCGGGTCGCGGGTGGCGGCTGCCTGCTCGACCTGCTGGCGGTCCCGGTGGCGGCCGACGAGTCCGTTGTGGACGCTGTGGTCGCGGCCGCGGGCCCCGGCTGAGGGTCCTGGAGAACCGGTACTAGGAAGGGCATACATGACAGCCACCATCGACGTCGAGATCGCCGACGGGATCGCCACGATCACGCTGACGGCCGAGCGGACGCGCAACGCGTTGAACCCGGAGTCGTCGCGGCGGCTCGCCGAGGCATGCGCCGAGATCGACGCGAACCCCGAGGTCGGCGCCGCGATCGTGCGCGGCGGTGGCGGTACGTTCTGCTCCGGCGCGGAGCGCGAGGTGCTCGCGCGGGCCGGCGAGGACCCGGCCGACCCGGAGCGCTTCGCGGAGCTCGGTGCGGTCTACGACGCGTTCGTCCGGGTGGGCTCGATGGCGGTGCCGACGATCGCCGCGGTGCAGGGCGCGGCGGTGGGCGCGGGCGTGAACCTGCTGCTGGCCACCGATCTGCGGATCGTGGCCACCGACGCGCGGATCATCGCCGGGTTCACCCGCATCGGCCTGCACCCGGGCGGCGGCCACTTCACGTTGCTGGGCCGGCTGGTGGGCCGGGAGGCGGCGGCCGCGATCGGGCTGTTCGGCGCGGAGGTGTCCGGCACGCGGGCCGCCGAGCTGGGCCTGGCGTGGGAGGCGGTGGACAGCGCGGAGGTGGACGCGCGGGCCCGGGCGCTCGCGTCGACGGTGGCCAAGGACCCGGAGCTCGCGCGGCGGGTGCTCCGGTCGCTGCGCGGTGAGCTGGACCCGCCGGGCGTGTCGTGGCCGGCGGCGCTGGAGCTGGAGCGGGGCTCGCAGATGTGGTCGCTGCGGCGGCGCAACGCCCGGGGGTAGCCCCGGGCGTGAGCAGGACGGCGCAGGCGGGAGTCGAGGTCAGGCCTTGGTCTTCGCGGCCGCCTTCGCGTTCTTCGCCGCGGCGCCGGTCGTCCCGTCCGCGCCCGACTCGGCCGCGGCGTGGATCTCGCGGATGGCGTCCAGCGTGATGCCCCGGTCCTTGGCCATCCAGCCGTTCACGGTGCCCGCGTCGCGTGCCTCGAACGCGCGCATGAGCTCGTCGTGGTGCTCCTGCAGCGTGGCCTTCGGAACCCGGAGGTAGGCCATCGTGTTCTGGTACCGCGCGGCCGCGTCCCACAGGTGCGAGATGAACCGGACCAGGTGCTCGCTGCCGGTCCGCTCGAACGGCACGAAGTGGAAGGTGCGGTTGAACTCCGCCCACGCCGGCGTGTTGCCCTCCTCGAGCGCCTGCGTCATGTCCTCGTTGAGCCGCCGCATGCGCACGAGGTCGGCCTCCTCGAGCTTCGGCACGGCCAGCCGGTGTGCCTCGTCCTCGAGGACCTGGCGCCAGTGGTAGATGTCCTCGATGTCGTCGGTCGACAGCTCCGCGACGAAGAAGCCGACCCGCGGGATGCGCTTGACCTGGCCCACCGCCTCGAGCGCGGCGAGCGCCTCGCGCACCGGGATGTGTGAGACGCCAAGGTCTTCCGCGAGGCGGGCCGGCGAGAGGCGGGTGCCCGGTTGGAGATCCCCGGAGGCGATGGCCTTTGCCAGGCGGCGGACGACGAAGTCCTGCAGGCCGTCCGGTCTGCCTTCACTGTTCATTATCGATGTCCCCGGCATGAACCTCTCCTTGCGCTGCGGTACGCCTCACTGTACGCAGGGTTAACAAAGCGATATAGCCAACCCCGCACCGGATTTTTGTGCAAGGGCACATGCCCCGCGTGTCACGGTCAACGTGATAGTCGCTCCATGCAACAAATTCGTGCATCATTTACGATGATATATCCTCTATGAGCTGAGCGGCTGATCCGGAAATTCGCCGGCACCCGCCGGTCGCCAAGATCATGCGGTGGCAAGGTGATCACCGAGGTGCCCGCGTACGTGGGCATCGGCGATCCGGTGCTCCGCAACGAGTTCGTCGCCGAGCCGAAGAACTACCCCTACCTGGTCGTATCGGCCACCGCTGAATTCGAGCCCGTTGCCGCACACCGGGAATTCTGGCGCAGCTCAGAAACGCGGACCCGGGGTAAAAAAAGTGGCGCCGTGGCGAGTCCCCAGCGCCATCTCCGGAGGTTTCAGCTCAGCGGTCGGCGATGCGGCGGTGATTGGCGTCCACGCGGACCGTGATGCCCAGCGAGTCGAGGTGTTCGAAGAACGGCACCGCCACGCGCCGGGTGGTGCGCAGGGCCTGCCGCGCGTCGGACAGGGTGAACGGCTGCGGCAGGCCCGCCAGCACCGCCCGCGCCACCTCGGGCGCGGCCGGGTCGAGGACCACCTCCGTCCGCAGGCGCAACACCATGCCCGCGGCCGCCGCGGCGGCGAGGATCTCGCGCGTCAGCCCCGCCGCCGCCAGCTCGGGCACGCTCGGCGCGTCGAACGGATCGGCCGCGAGCCGCGCGCAGACCGCGTCCAGCGCGCGGCGGGCCGCGGCCGAGAAGCCGGGCGCCGCGCCCGGCCGGGTGATCCGGCCACCGCGCGCGAGGAGCGCGCCGCCCGAGTCGCGCACGAGCGCCTCCACGAGCCGCGGGTCCGGCACCCCGATCGCCTGCGCGGCCGCCTTCGCGGGCAGGCCGGGCTCGAGCGGCGCGGCGGCCCGGTGCTCGTCGACGGCCGTGGCCAGGTCCTTGCCCCAGCGCTGCCACGTCGACGGGTCGACGAGGTGGTCACCGACCGCCACCAGCTCCGCCGGCGCCGGGTCGGCACCGCCCAGCACGCCCACCGCCGCCAGCCACTCGCGGGTCACGCTCCCCCGCCGCGCCACCTCGGCCACCACGTCCGGCCGCCCGCTCGCGGCCGCCAGCTCGATCGCCCGGTTCAGCGCGGCCCCGCGGCGGCGCAGCTCCGGCGGGTCGACGTCCAGCACCACCAGCCCCGTCGCCAGCCGGCTCGACGGTTCGCGGAGCACGGCCCGATCCCCCGGCTGCAGCGGCAGCGGCGTCGCGAGCCGCACCCGCGCGGTGTCCTCGCCGAACGGCCGCACCCGGCAGGGCACGGCCGCGGATCCGATGTGCAGCAACAGGTCGCCCGGCAGGTCGGCCGGGTCGAGGGAGGACAGCCGCACGTCCACGACATCGGCGAGCACCCAGCGGTCCGGCGTGACCAGGACGTGGCCGCGGCGCACCTCGTCGACCGGCAGCCCGCGCAGGTTGACCGCCACCCGCGCGACCGCCGCGACCTCGTCGTGCTGGTGCCCCAACGACTCCAGCCCGCGCACCCGCACCTCGGTCCCCGCCGGGACCAGGAGCAGCCGGTCGTTCGTGCGCACCGTGCCCGCGCCCAGCGTCCCGGTGACGACCGTGCCGCTCCCCCGCACGGTGAACGCCCGGTCGACGAACAGCCGCACCCGCCCGCCGGTGACCGGCTCGGGCAGCGACCCGGCCAGCCGCGCCAGCGCCACGCGCAGGTCGTCCAGCCCGGCGCCGGTGACCGCGCTGACCGCGACGGCCTCGACCTCGCCCAGCGAGGTGCGCGACAGCCGCTCGCGCGCGAACGCCAGCACCGGCGCGGGATCGGCGAGGTCGGCCCGGGTGACCACGAGCAGGCCGTGGCGCACCCCGAGCGAGTCGAGGACCTCGACGTGCTCGCTGGTCTGCGCCCGCCAGCCCTCGTCCGCCGCGACCACCACGACCACGCCGGGCACGGGACCGACGCCGGCCAGCATCGTGCCGACGAACCGCTCGTGGCCGGGAACGTCGACGAACGCCACGGTCTCGCCACCCGGCAGGGTCGTCCACGCGAACCCCAGGTCCAGCGTCATGCCCCGGCGGCGCTCCTCGGCCAGCCGGTCGGGCTCGATCCCGGTCAGCGCGCGCACCAGCGTCGACTTGCCGTGGTCGACGTGACCGGCGGTGGCGAGCACGTGCATGGCGGCCGTCCCTCGAGAAAAGCTGGCGGAGGCGGACAGGAATCGAACCTGCCTGACCCGGATACCGGATCACGTCGGTTTTGAAGACCGCGGCGCCCACCAGGAACACTTACGCCTCCGAGCAGAGAGTATGCCGGGATAGGGTCCGGGACATGACGACCACGGTCCGGCTCACCCAGTACGCCCACGGTGGTGGCTGTGCCTGCAAGATCCCGCCCGGCGAGCTGGAGGACATGGTCCGCGGCCTGCTCGGCACCGGACCCGCCGACGTCGAGCTGCTCGTGGGGCTGGATACCGGCGACGACGCGGCGGCGGTGCGGCTCGACGCCGACACCGCCATCCTGTCCACAACGGACTTCTTCACGCCGGTGGTCGACGACGCGTACGACTGGGGCCGGATCGCGGCGGCCAACGCGCTGTCGGACATCTACGCGATGGGCGGGCGGCCGCTGCTCGCGGTGAACCTGCTGGGCTGGCCGCGGGACGTGCTGCCGGCCGAGCTCGCGGGTGAGGTCCTGCGCGGCGGGCTCGCGGTCGCCGGCCAGGCCGGCTGCCACCTCGCCGGCGGCCACTCGATCGACGACCCCGAGCCGAAGTACGGCCTGGCCGTCACCGGCACGGCGCACCCGGATCGCTTGCTGCGCAACGACTCCGCGGCCGCCGGGCTGCCGATCAGCCTGACCAAGCCGCTCGGCGTCGGCGTGCTGAACAACCGGCACAAGCAGACCGGCGAGGTGTTCGCGCACGCCGTCGAGTCGATGGTCGCGCTGAACCGGGACGCGGCGGCCGCGGCGCTGGCGGCCGGGGTGCGGGCGGCCACGGACGTCACGGGGTTCGGGCTGCTCGGGCACCTGCACAAGATGGCGCGCGGGAGCGGGGTGACCGCGGTCGTGTCGGCGGCGGCCGTGCCGTACCTGGACGGCGCGGAGTCCGCGGCCCGCGCGGGCTTCGTCTCCGGTGGCACGAAACGGAACCTGGACTGGGTCCGGCCCCACCTCGACGCGGGCACGGCCGGCGAGCTGGCGCTGTTGCTGCTCGCGGACGCGCAGACCTCCGGCGGCCTGCTGATCGCGGGCGAGATCCCGGGCGCGCCGGTGATCGGCGAGTTCGTGCCGGCCGTGGACGGCACGACCGTGCGGGTGCGTTAGGCGACGTGCTCGCCGGGACGACCGGCGGGCAGGGTCAGGCGTCGGTCTCCGTTCGGTCGGCGGACCACAGCGTGTGGAAGCTGCCCTCGCGGTCCACGCGGCGGTAGGTGTGCGCGCCGAAGTAGTCGCGCAGGCCCTGGATCAGCGCGGCCGGCAGGCGCTCGGCACGCAGGCCGTCGTAGTACGCGAGCGAGGAGGAGAACGCCGGGGTCGGGATGCCGGCCTGCGCGGCGTGGGCGACGATGCGGCGCCACGCGTCCTGGCCCTGCGCCACGGCGTCCGCGAAGTACGGCGCCACGAGCAGCGACGACAGGCCCGGGTTCGCCTCGTACGACTCGCGGATGCGGTCGAGGAACCGTGCCCGGATGATGCAGCCGCCACGCCAGATGGTGGCCATCGCACCCAGCTCGATGTCCCAGCCGTACTCCCGGCTCGCCGCGGCCATCTGGTCGTAGCCCTGCGCGTACGCGACCACCTTGGACGCGTACAGCGCCTTGCGGACGTCGTCGACGAAACCGTCCCGATCGGACACCGGCACCGAGCCGCGGGCCGGGCCGGGCAGCGCCGCGCGGGCCGCGGCGCGCTGCTCGGGGTGCGCGGACAGCGCGCGGGCGAACGTCGCCTCGGCGATGCCGGTCACCGGCACGCCCAGGTCCAGCGCGGTCTGCACGGTCCACCGGCCCGTGCCCTTCTGCTCGGCCTGGTCGAGCACGACGTCCACGAACCCCTGGCCGGTGGCCGCGTCCGTGTGCCCGAGCACGTCGGCGGTGATCTCGATCAGGAAGGACTCCAGGTCGCCGGAGTTCCAGTCGGCGAAGATCGACGCGAGCTCGGCGGGCGTGGCGCCGAGCCCGTCGCGCAGCAGGTCGTACGCCTCGGCGATCAGCTGCATGTCGGCGTACTCGATGCCGTTGTGGACCATCTTCACGAAGTGGCCGGCACCGTCCGGGCCGACGTGCGTGCAGCACGGCGTGCCGTCGACCTGCGCGGCGATCTTCTCGAACATCGGGCCCAGCGAGTCGTAGGACTCCTTCGAGCCGCCCGGCATGATGCTCGGACCGAGCAGCGCGCCCTCCTCGCCGCCGGACACGCCGGCGCCGACGAAGTGCAGGCCACGCTCGCGCAGGTCGGCCTCGCGGCGGCGGGTGTCGGCGAAGTGCGCGTTGCCGCAGTCGATGACGATGTCGCCGTCCTCGAGCAGCGGCACCAGCTCGTCGATCACCGCGTCGGTGGGCGCACCCGCCTTCACCATGATCACCACCCGGCGCGGCCGCTCCAGCGCCTCGACGAACTCCTCCAGCGTCTCGGTCGCCACGAAGGTGCCCTCGCCACCGTGCTCCTCGACCAGTGACTTGGTCCGCGCCGCGGTGCGGTTGTGCAGCGCCACCGCGTACCCGTTGCGCGCGAGGTTGCGGGCCAGGTTGCGGCCCATGACCGCGAGGCCGGTGACGCCGATCTGTGCCGGAGTGGGCATGTGGGTCCTCTCGTTACGTGTCCTGGCGCCACCTTGCCCGAGTCTGCGCCCGATGTCAGCACGGAGATGGCCTGCGCCTCATTGGCTAGGCTCGGGGGCATGTTGCTCGCGGAGGAGTTGCTGCTGCTGGCCCTGGACGACGAGACGGGCAAGGTCGTCGTGCCGGAGCTCGACAAGGGCCTGGCCGGTGCCGTCCTGATCGAGCTGGCGCTGCGGCAGCGGGTCCGGGTGGCCGAGAAGGGCGAGGAGGTGCGCGCCGGCCGGCTGGTGGTCGAGCCGGGCGCGGCGCCCGGTCACCCGGTGCTCGACGACGCGCTGCGCCTGGTGTCGGCGAAGTCGGGCCGCCAGCCCAAGGACGTGGTCGGCGCGCTGTCGAAGGGCCTGCGCGCGCGGCTGGCGGACGGCCTGGTCAGCGTCGGCGTGCTGCGCCGCGAGAAGCACAAGGTGCTCGGCCTGTTCCCCACCGAGCGGCTGCCCGCCCTGGACTCCGGGCACGAGGCGGACGTCCGCGGGCGGATCCGCACCGCGCTGGAGGGGGGCGAGCCCGACGAGCGGGCCGCCGCGCTGATCGCCCTGCTGACCGCGGTGAACGGGCTCGCCTACGTCTTCGACCTGCCCGACAAGCGCGCGGCGAAGCGGCGGGCCAAGGAGATCGCCGAGGGCCAGTGGGCCGCGACAGCGGTCCGCAAGGCCATCGAAGAGGTCTACGCGGCCACGATGGCCGCGGCCACGGTGGCAGCCACCGCCGCCACGTACTCGGGCTGACCCCGGGCCTCGTCCATCCCTAGTCGCGGCGCGTGACTATTGCCTGCGTGCCCGCGATGCTGCCGGCGCATACGGCCGCCGCGATCAGCAGGTACGCGACCTCGGGCAGCAGCATGTCGGCGGGCGGGGTGCCGTCCTCGGTCAGCAGCATGACGAGCGTGTTCACCGGCGGCAGGCCGCGGATCAGCAGGAACACCAGCACCAGCACCAGGGTGGCGAGCAGCGCCGAGCCTCGGCGGCGGATCACCAGCCGCGAGGTGGGCAGGCCGATCGCGACGCCGAAGCACGCGCCGGTCGCCAGCGCCAGCCCGCCGACCACGAAGTCGGCGGGGCCGTACCCGCGGTTGCCGAGGATGATCGGCAGCGCGAGCAGGATGACGGTCAGTACCGCGAACGTCGTCAGCACCACCAGCGCCACCGCGACGAGCTGCGGCCACGACCGGCCGGCGTTGACCGTGGTGATCGAGCGCTGGACCGGGTCCTCGGCGGTCGCCAGCACGATCGTGAGCCAGGTGGCGCACACGAACGCGACCGCGGTCATCGGCGCGAAGATCGGCACCATCGGCTCGACGCCCGCGTCGTGGGCGAACGTGCCGGTGCAGATGACGAACAGCAGCACCGGCGGCAGGTAGCGCTGCGAGTGCAGCATGACGGCGAAGGTGTAGCGACCGAGCGCGATCACGCGGCACCTCCGGTCGCGATCGCCACCGGTTCGTCGACCCGTAGCACCGACCAGCCCTCCTTGAGCACGGATCTCAGCAGCTCGTCGGATTCCGAACGCTTGACCTGCACGAAGACCTTGTCACCGTCGTGGGCCATGGACATCGCGCCGGAGAGCTGCTCGGGGAGCGCGAGCGGCTGGTCGAGGTCGGTGTCCGTGGGCGGGGCGAGCACCACGCGTGTCACGAGCACGGGCTCGGCGTCGAGCGCGACGAGGCTGCCGTTGACGACCTCGAGCACGCGGGTGGCGCCGACCGTCTGGCGGTGGTCGGTGTACACGACCGTGCCGTCGGCGCCGGCGACCTCCTCGACGAGCTCGGCGAGCACGGTGTGCCCGGCGTGGTCCAGACCCGACCACGCCTCGTCGAGGACGAACAGCCGGGGGCGGACCATGACCGCCTGCGCGATCGCCACCTTCTGCAGGTTCCCGTTGGACAGCCGGCGCAACGGCGTGGTGCGGCCGCCGGCCAGCTCGAGGCGGTCGAGCAGCCGCGCCGCGCGGTCCGCGGAGTCCTTGGTGGCGAGCCCGCGCAACCGGCCCATGTGGGTCAGGTAGGACATCGCCGTCAGGCCGTCGTCGTCCGGGAAGTACTCCGGCACGTAGCCGACCTCCCGTGGCCGGTCGGCGACCGTGCCGCTCGTGGGCCGCGCGACACCCACCAGGATGCGTAACAGCGTCGTCTTGCCCGATCCGTTGCCGCCGGTGACCGCGACGACCTCGCCGGGGGCCAGGTCGAGGTCGACCTTGTCGAGCACCATCCGGCCGGTTCCGTACCGCTTGCCAACTCCCCGAAGCCGCATCGCCCTATCTAACGCCATGAAGGGCCGTGATCACGTGGGCCAAAGGTCGGAATTAGGCCGGTTCGCCTAGCCCAAACCGCCGATGATGATGCCGATCAGCCCACCGCCGCGGTCGTCGTCGTCACGACCGCCGGGGCCGTTCCCGTTCCCCGGCCCATTGCCCGGGCCACCGCCGGGGCCGTCGCCCGGGCCGTCCGGCGGCTGGGCGGACGTGCGTGGCGGCGCCGGCTTGGCCGGTTTCCGCGTTTCCGACTTCGACGGCTCCTGCCTGGCGGGCTGCGGCGCATCGCCGCGCGGATACGTCTGCGCGGGCGGGTTGGCCTGCGTGTCCTCGGGCTGGCGCTGTTCGCCGGGCGGGTTCTGCTCCCCCGCCGGCTCGCTCGGCGTGCCGCTGTTCACGGTGGTCGCCACGGCCACCGCGAGCGCGGTGGCGGCGAGGCCGATCCCGGCGAGCCCGGTGAAGGCTCGGCGCCGCCGATCGGCGTCGGGCGGGCGCTGCGCCGGCTCGGTGTCGTCCGGTTCCGCGTCGAGGTCCAGGCCCAGGTCCGGCAGCGGGAACTCGTTGGTGACACCGGACGCGACGTTGCGGAGCAGCTCGCCGCAGCGCAAGGCGTCGGGGCGGGCGTCAGGGTCGCGGTCGGTCATGACCGTCAGGACCATCCGCCACTCGGGCCCGAGATCGAAGGGCAGGTACTCGGCGATCGTCATGCCCAGCGAGTAGACGTCGCCGGACGGCCGGCCGAGCCCGCGGTCGGCGCCGAACCCGGTGAGGTGCCCGGTGCCCTTGTGGTCGATGAGCACGTTGGAGGCGTCGAGGTCGCCGTGCACCACGCCGCGCTCGTGCACGTAGGCCAGCACGTCCGCCAGCTGCGCGCCGAGCTGGGCGACGGCGGCGGGCTCGAGCGCCTCGCGGGCGGCGTACGTGGCGAGCTTCTCGCCGTCGACGAGCCGCATCACCAGGTACGGCCGGTCGGTGTCGAGGTTGGCGTCGTAGACGGTGACCAGTCCGGGATGGGAGAGCCCGCCGAGCACCTGTGCCTCGGCGGCGAAGCGGGCGAAGCCGTCCGCGTCGGGCTGGGGGTGCAGGAGCTTGACCGCGACCTGCCGCTCGAGCCGCACGTCGTCGGCTACGTAGACGGTGGTGGTGCGTCCTGATCCGACCCTGGTGCGCAGAACATATCTGTCGCCCAGAGCGCCCGTGGTCGTCCAGTCCACATGATCCATAAATATGACCCTCCGTCGAGCATAGGGCTACCCGACGGCGCCGGGGCCGAAACGGAAGGATCGGGCGAGGATTTCCTACGAAAGTCGGATCCCCGCGGGGAAGCCGAACCGGTATCCCTCGCCGGTGAGCCACGCCAGCACCTGGCGTAAGGCGGCCACGGTCTGCTCACGCCGGCCGCCGCCGTCGTGCAGGAGCACCACCGAGCCGGGCCGCACGGCGCGCTCGACGGACGCGACGATCGCCGCCGCGCCGGGGCGGCTCCAGTCGCGCGGGTCGACCGACCAGCCGAGCGGATGCATGCCGTGCCGGGCGGCGAGGTGCCTCATCGGCGTGGACCAGGTCCCGCCGGGCGCGCGGAAGTACTCGATCGGCACGTCCTCGCCGGCCGCCTCGCGCAGGTCGTCGCCGGCCTCGAGCAGCTCCTGCTCGATGTCCGCGGCGGGCCGGCGCGCCAGCCCCTCGTCGTGGTGGACCGTGTGGTTGCACAGCCGCATGCCCGCGCGCACCACGTCGCGGACGACGTCGGGGTGCGCGCGAACCTCCTTGCCCACCATGCAGAACGTGGCCACCGCGTGGTACTCGGCGAGCAAGTCGAGGACCTGGCGGGTCTGCTCCGGGTGCGGCCCGTCGTCGAAGGTCAGCGCGACGACGCGGTCGCCGGTGCGGATCTGGCGGATCACGTCCGGTGAGACGGGGGTCGGCGCGGCCTGCTTCGCCGGCGCCGCGCGTGCGACGTGTGCCGTGTCGGCCACGCCCAGGTCGGGCTGGAACGCCCGCAGCACGAGCGCCGCGAGCACGACGACGATCGCGATGACCGTGGCGACGAGGACGGCCCATCGGTAGACGAACGGTGGCCGCAACACCTGACTACGCACGGTCGCCTCCCAGGCATCCGCACCGCTCGGCGGGTCGGGGTGACGGTAACCCCTGGGCTGGTCGACAGGCCGGTGTCGTGCGACGACACGCCGCGTCGCCCGAACCTCGTAGAGCTACCATCGATGCGCACGGAATCGACGAACCGGACGGCGCGGTGGCGACGGTGGACGGAACCGGCAGGGCGAGCGGCCGCGAGCGGGTCGGGCGGGCGGCTTACGAACTGTTCAGCCGGGACGGCACGGCCACGGTCGGTGTCGACGCGATCATCGCCCGGGCCGGCACCGCGAAGATGACGCTGTACCGCAACTTCCCGTCCAAGACCGACCTCATCCTCGACTTCCTGCGCCGCCGCGAGCGGGTGTGGACGGAGGACTGGCTGCAGGCCGAGAGCCAGCGCCGCGGCACGACGCCCGCGCAGCAACTGCTCGCGATCTTCGACGTGTTCGCCGAGTGGTTCGCCCGGCCGGACTTCGAGGGCTGCTCGTTCCTGACGGTCATGGTCGAGACCGCGAACAAGGACGACGCCGTGCACCGGGCCAGCGTGCAGCACCTGGCCAACATCCGGCACTACCTCAAGGGCCTGGCCGCGGCCGCCGGCATCGCGAACGCGGACTCGTTCGCGCGGCAGTGGCACATCCTCATGAAGGGCTCGATCATGGCCGCGCACGAAGGCGACACGGCCGCCGCCGGCCGCGCCCGCGAGGTCGGCGTCGTGCTGCTGCGCGCCCACGGGATCGAGGCGGGGTAGCCGAACCTCGTCGAGTGCGGGCCGGCCGCCGCTCGCCACGTTGCCGATCGTCGCGCTGACAGTGATCGGCGAGAATGATCGGTGTGCAGTACGGGATTCTCGGGCCGCTGGAGGTGCGGTCGGACGCCGGCGAGGCCGTGGCGGTCGGCGGGCCGCGGCCGCGGGCGATCCTCGTGATGCTGCTGCTCGAGGCCGGGCGGGTGGTCACCGTCGAGCGGCTCGTCGCCGGGCAGTACGGGGACGCGCCACCGGCCGACGCCGTCAACGCCGTGCAGGCCCAGGTTTCCCGGCTGCGCAAGGCGATCCCGGGCATCGAGTTCCACGGCGGCGGCTACCGGCTCGACGCCGACCCGGACGACGTCGACGCGCTCCGGTTCGAGCGGCTGGCGGCGCTGGGGCGGGGGCGGCTCGCGGCCGGCGACCACCGGGGTGCGCGTGGCACGCTGCGCGAGGCGCTCGCGCTGTGGCGCGGTACGCCGCTGGCCGACCTCCCGCACGCCGGGGGCCTCGCCGCCCGCCTCGCGGAGCTGCGGCTCGACGCCACCGAGGACCTCGCGGAGGCCGAGCTGGCCCTGCCCGAGGGCACCTCGGTCGCCGATCTCCGCCGCCTCGCCGCCGATCACCCGCTGCGCGAACGGCTCCGCGGCCAGCTCATGCGTGCCCTCCACGCGGCCGGCCGGCAGGCCGAGGCGCTCGCCGAGTACGACGACGTCCGCCGCCTGCTCGCCGCCGAGCTCGGCGCCGACCCCGCCCCCGAGCTGGCCGCGGTCCACCTCGCGATCCTCCGCGCGGACGCCGCGCCGGCCCGTCGCGCGCCCGCCGCGCAGCTGACCACGTTCGTCGGCCGCGCGCGGGAACGAGCCCGCCTCGAGCAGCTGCGCGACGCGCGGCTGGTCACGATCACCGGCCCGGGCGGCACCGGCAAGACCCGCCTGGCGATCGAGACGGCCGCGCCCGGCTCGTGCTTCGCCGACCTGTCCCCCGTCGACGACCCCGCGCTCGTGCCCGCCGCCGTGCTCGGTGCGCTCGGGGTGCGCGAAGCCGGCCTGCAGAACGCCGCGACCGGTCCCACCGCCCGACTCGTGGGCGCGCTCGCGCAGGACCCGGTACCGCTGATCCTCGACAACTGCGAGCACCTCGTCGAGGCCGCCGCCGACCTCGCTCGCACCCTGCTGGCCGCGTGCCCCGGGCTCACGATCGTCGCGACCAGCCGCGAGCCCCTCGGGCTGACCGGCGAGACGCTGCTGCCGCTCGCGCCGCTCGACGCCCACTCCGACGCGGTCCGGCTGTTCGCCGACCGGGCGGGCGCCGTGCGGCCCGGCTTCGCCGTCACGCCGGACAACCGCGCGACCGTGGCCGAGATCTGCGCGGCACTCGACGGGCTGCCGCTGGCCATCGAGCTCGCCGCCGCGCGGCTGCGCCAGTTCACCGTCGGCGAGCTGGCCACCCGCCTCGCCGAGCACGGCCCGTTCCGGCTCCTGTCCCGCGGTGACCGCACCGCGGCCGCGCGGCACCGCACGCTCGCCGCCGTGATCGGCTGGAGCTGGGAGCTGCTCGGCGCGGAGGAGCGGGCGGCGGCGCGGCGGTTCACCGTGTTCGCCGGCGGCGCCCCGCTCGCCGCGGCCGAAGCGGTGTGCGCGACGACCGACGACGTGCTCGCCGACCTCGTGGACCGCTCGCTCCTCGAGACCGACGGCACCCGCTACCGGATGCTCGAGGTCATCCGCCTGTTCTGCGCGGCGAAGCTGGCCGAGTCCGGCGAGGCCGGCGAGATCCGCGCGCGGCACGCGGCCCACCACCTCGACCTCGCGCAGCGGGCCGACCCGCACCTGCGCGGCCCCGAGCAGCTCGACTGGCTCGCGACGCTGTCCGCGGAGCACGACAACCTGATGGCGGCGCTGCGCCGGTCGGTGCGCGACGCCCCGGCGACCGGGTTGCGGCTGGTGGCCGCGCTCGGCGCGTACTGGTGGCTGTCCGGGCGGCGCGGCCAGGCCGGCGCGGCGGCGAACGCGTTGCTGGCGCACGACCTCCCGGCCGGGCTCGACGAGGAGTACGCCTGCGCCGTCGCGTACGCGCAGCCGCGCGCGACGCCGCGGCACTGGGCGCGGGCCGGGGCGATCATGGTCGCGCACCGGGCGTCGCTGCGGTACCCGTTCGGCGCGGCGATCTGGGGGATGACCACCGGGCCGTGGGGCCCGGTCGGGGAGGACGTCACGCAGCTGGGCACCGACCCGTGGAACGTCGCGCTGGTCAGGTTGAGCCGCGCCCTGCTGTGGCTGCTCGGCGGGCGGCCGGGTGACGGCGAGCGAGAGCTGGGCGAGGTGCTGGCCGCGTTCGAGGCGATCGGCGAGCGGTGGGGCTGCGCGCAGGCCATGGAGTGGCTGGCCGAGGCGGCCGGGTGGCGCGGCGAGTGGGCCCGGGCACACGAGCTGTGGGCCGGCGCGCTCGAGCGGTACGAGCGGTTCGGCGCGCTCGACGAGTGCGTGGACGTGCTGAGCCGGCGCGCGGCGTGCCTCGTGCGGCGAGGCGAGCTGCCCGCGGCGGCCGCCGACGCCCGGCGGGCCGCCGTGGACAGCGAGAGGACGGGCCGGCCGGACGCGCCGGGCGTGCTGGTCACGCTCGCGGACATCGCGCGGCTGGGCGGAAATCCCGCCGAGGCGGCCGGCCTGCTCGACCGGGCCGACACGACCGGCGACGCGACGGCCGAGGCCGCGGTCCACACCGCGCGGGCTCGCCTGGGCGGGCCGGCCGCCGAGGTGCGTGCCCACCACGAGGCGGCCGTGCGCATCGCGCGGGACCTGCCGCTCGTGGCGCACCTGGCGAGCGCCGTGGAGGGACTCGCCGAGGTCGAGGACGCCGAGCGAGCCGCGCTGCTGCTGGGCGCCGCCGTCGCGTTGCGCGGCACGGCCGTGACCGGCGACCCCGACGTCGCCCGCGCGGCCGCCCGCGCCCGCGCGGGCACCGCCGCCTTCGCCGCCGAGTACGCCCGCGGCGCGGCGATGACCCCCGACGAGGCCCGGGCCCTCCTCTGACAGCCCGGAGGGCAGCTGTCAGCGGACGGGCGGCGAACTGTCAACGCACCCGGCGATCCTCAGCGCCATGACAACCGGCATGAAGAACCTGACCGTCCTCGTCTCCGGCGCCAGCATCGCCGGCCCCGCGCTCGCGTACTGGCTCGACCGCTACGGCTGCACCGTCACTGTCGTCGAGCGCGCGCAGACCCTGCGCCCCGGCGGCCAGGCCGTCGACTTCAAGGGCGCCACCCACCGCACCGTGCTCGAGCGGATGGGCATCCTCGAGGACGTGCGGCGCCTGCAGACCGGCGGGCAGGATCAGACCGTGATCGACGCGAACGGCGAGCCGATCACCGTCATCCCGGGCGAGTTCACCGGCGGCGACCTCGAGATCCGCCGCGGCGACCTCGCGAAGCTCCTGTACGAGCGCACGAAGGACCGCTGCGAGTATGTCTTCGGCGACTCGATCACGTCGCTGACCGAGACGGCGAACGGCGTGCACGTCACCTTCGACCGCGCCGCCCCGCGCACCTTCGACCTCGTCGTCGGCGCCGACGGCATCCACTCGAACGTCCGCCGCCTCGCGTTCGGCCCGGAAGCCGGCTACGTCGAGCACCTCGGCTACTACTACGCACTCGCCGACCTCGGGAACCTCGAAGGCGTGCGCGACGCGGTGATGTACAACGAGCTCGGCCGCATGGTCGCGGTCGGCGGGCCGAAGGCGCAGGCGTTCTTCGTGTTCGCCGCCGAGCCGCGCACCTACGACCGCTACGACTCCGAGCAGCAGAAGGAGATCGTGATGGCGGCGTACCAGGACGGCGGCTGGCGGCTGCCGGAGATCGTGGCGCGGCTGCCGCGGGCGACGGACGTCTACGTGGACGCGCTCGCCCGTGTCACGATCGACCGCTACGCCGCCGGCCGCGTGGTGCTCCTCGGCGACGCCGCGTACGGCAACACGCTCGGCGGGTTCGGCACCGGGCTCGCGATCGTCGGCGCGTACGTGCTCGCCGGTGAGCTGCGCGCGGCCGGCGGTGATCACGGGATCGCCTTCCGCGCGTACGAGGCACAGCTGCGCCGCTACGCCTCGGTCGCGCGCAAGGCCAGCGCCGGCCCGTTCCTCGCGCCGCCCACCAGGCTGCGGATGAGGCTGCGGAACTGGACGTTCAAGTCGAAGCTGCTGCTGGCGTTGATGCTCAAGCTGACCGACAGCTTCGCCACCGACATCGAGCTGAAGGACTACCGGTGAACACCGAGCCGACCGGCACCCTCGCCGGTCGGCTCGACGCCCGCCGGGCTACCGCGCCAGCAGCCGCGCCATCTGCCGGATCTGCGCGGTCCGCGACGCGACTATCCGCCCGGCGAGTTCCTTGGCACCCGGGTACTTCCCGGACCGGCTCTCCATGCGCGCCAGCTCGACCGCGCCGTGCTGGTGCCCGGTGAACAGGTTCAGGAACGTGCGGTCGAAGTCCGGCCCGGCGGGCGTGCGCCGCAGCGCGGCGACGACCTCGGGGTCGGTCGTGTGCATGCCGCCGTGCCCGGCGTGGGCGTGCGGGTCGGGGTCGGCCGACAGCGGCTGGTTCCAGTCGCGCAGCCAGTCCTTCATGTCCGCGAGCTCGTCGGCCTGGGTCGTCTCGACCGCGGCGGCGAGGTCGCGGACGTCGGCGGTGCCGGCCCGCTCCGCCGCGACGCCCGCCAGCTCGACGCCCTGCTCGTGGTGCGGGATCAGCATCTGCAGGAACATCACGTCGGTGTCGTTGAACGTGCCCGGCAGCGCGGGCGCGGTCTCGGCGGTGCCGGAGGTGGCGGCGAGCGTGCTGCCGCACCCGGCGAGCAGCAGCACGCCGAGCAACGTTGCGGCCAGCCGGCCCGCCGGTGTGGCGGGCCGGCCGGCGCGCGCTAAACGGCCTGCCACAGCGCCGGTGTGCCGGCCGGCTCCCACCCGGGCAGCGCGGTGTGGTTCTGCAGGCAGCGGTAGGTCGTGCCGCCGTAGGTGACCGTCGTGCCCGCGGTGTACGCGGAACCGGCGGCCCAGGTGCCGCCCGCGGGCGGGTTGTCCGGCGGCGGGTTGTTCGGCGGCGGGTCGGCCGGGGCGCCGCCGATCTGGAGGTCGACGCAGGCGTAGAACGCGTTGGCCGTGTCCGCGATGTTCCAGACCGCGAGCAGCTTCTGCTGCCCGGAGAAGCCGCCCAGGTTGACCGTGTGCGACAGCGTCGGCGGCGGCTGCTGCCCGCCCCCGTCGAAGTTCGCGACCCGGGTGTTGCCGATGTAGTACTCGTAGTTCGTCGTGGCGTGCCGGGCGGTGAACGTCCACGTGAACGTCACCGAGCTGCCGACCTGCGTGGCGTGCCAGCCCTTGCCGTTGTCGTCGAGCTCGGCGAACCGGGAGTTGCCACCACTGCAGCTGCGCAGCCCCTTGGGTCCCTCGACACTTTGCGGTTCGTACTTGATGTCGCCGCACGGCACGGTTCCTTGTGCGCACTGGGCCTGCCGGCTCGGCGGCGACGAGATGTACCCGTGCGCGCTGGCGCTCGCCGCGGGCAGCAGCACCAGGAACAGCGGGGCGAGGCCGACGGCGGCGCCGAGGACGGCCAGTCTGCGTTTCAGGCTCATGTCATCTCCCGGGTTGCAGGGACGTACTCCGGAGATGTGGTCCAGACCACATTTATGGTCTAGACCAAGTTGGCCCAGTAGTCAAGTCGTCGCCCGGTGTGATCACGCCTCGGCGACCGTCCGGAAAGGACAGCGCCCGGCCACCGCGACGGTGGCCGGGCGCGTCGCTCCTCCCTCGGTCAGTCCATGACTCCCCTCAGCGCAGCGGGATCCGCACGATCGAGCCGGTGCCCGCGCAGGTGCCGCAGTTGGACACGTACGCCGACGAGCCGCGGATCGCGAGGCCGCCCGGGGTGTTGAGCCCGGCGCTGGCGACGACCCGGCCCGGCTTGCCGTGGCTCACCTTGATCAGCGCGCCGGTCGGGTCACCGGAGAGCAGGCCGTTCCGGGCGATCTCGAGCACGTACAGCGTGCGGTCCGGCCCGAAGGCCAGGTCGATGATGTTGGTGAAGCCGCTCGCGTAGACCTTCGGCGCCTTGCCCGGCACCACGCGGAACACCCGCGCGGAGCCCACCTGGAACGGGAACCCGGTGAGCGTGCCGACGTAGTACGCCCCGTCCGGACCGCGCACGACCGAGGTCGGCACGGCCTGCATCGGGATCTTCGTGCCCGGCGGCAGGCCGAGGAACGGCGGCGCGTCCACGAGCTGCTCGGGGAACGTCGCGACGAGCGAGACCTTCGCCTTGTTCGACACGCGCACGAGCGAGTTGCCGCCCGCGTCGGCCACGAGCTCGCCGTCCCGGGTCGCCAGCACCGCCTGCGGGTTGCTGTCCGGCGGCTGCACGCCGTCCGGGTTGACCCGGCCCTCGAAGCCCGCGATGTCGGCGACCTGGCGGACGCCGTACCGCGACGCACGCAGCAGCCAGCCATTCGCCCGCTGCCCGGCCGCCGGCAGGCCCGCCCGGGCCGCCGGGTCCGCGCCGAGGCCGACGGTGAGGTACAGGTCGTGCCCGCGGAAGGACACGTCCGACGGACCGATGGCGTTGCCGCCGCCGTCCTGGTCGCCGATGGACGGCAGGCCCTTCGCGACGCGCGACTTCTTGCCGTGGCTGATCTTGGTGACGGCGCCGGAGGTGCCGAAGCACGCCGTGTCGCCCTCGGGTCCGACAAGGCACGGCCCGGCGCCCCCGCGCCCGGACTCCGCTACGTAGAGTGATCCGTCTGGCCCGAAGGTGAGACCGCGCGGATTGTCAAGACCGGTCGCGACTGTCGTCATTCCGGAATTCGCGACCGCGGTTCCCGGAACGACCAGAATGGAGCAGGCCGTGACGGCCGCGACGACCGCAGCGGCCAGACGAGCCCTGGTGGCACGCATGGACATACCTCTCTTCGAATAGGCCCCCAATGTCCAGCGGTCTCCTTCGAGGAGAGCCCGAACAGGGATTCGAAGATCGCCGGCGTGTCGTTGTGATTGGATCACTAATGCATCACTTCGACAAATACTCTCACGAATATCGGGTATTATTATCACCGTGTGTAGTCACTGTCCGGAGGCCTGTCGCCGCTCGATCACGCCACGTACGAACGCCGCCTGCCCTGCGTGCTGCAGGTCGTCGGAGATCACGCTGACGAGCCGCACGGCCAGCGTCACCGGCGGATCCCAGGCGCGGTCGACGACCCGCGGCAAGTCGTCGTCGGTGAGCGTGGCGACGAAGGCGACGGTGCGTTCGTGGGTGGCGTCGAGGTAGCCGAGGAGCAGGTGGGCATCCGCCTCGACCTCGGCCACGTCGGCCGCGCGGTGCCCGTACCCGGTATCGCCGGGCGGGAACGGCAGCCCGAACCGGTCGGCCCAGCCGGCCGTGGTCCACACCTGTTCGCGGCCGGCCGCGGCCGCGACGTGGTCGTCCTGGATGCGGGTCAGGTGCCAGACGAGCCAGGCGATCGAGTTCGCCGCCGGGTCGATCCGGTGGGTGAGCTCGGCCGGCGAGAGGCCGGACACGGCACCGTGCACCACGGAACGGATGCGGTCGAAGGCGTCGGCGAGCAGCTCTGCGGAGGTCACGCTCCGACGCTAGCCGCGCCCACCGACAACACCGGTCCGCGCGGCGGGCGGGAAGCGGCGGACCCACGCGCGCTGCCACGGGGTCTCCACGGCCTTCGCGTGGTAGTTCTCCCGTGCCCAGCCGACCCCGGCGGCGGCCGGAACGCCGGCGAGGATCGCGAGGCAGGCGATGACCGTGCCGGTCCGGCCGACCCCGCCGCCGCACGCGACCTCCACCCGCTCCCCCGCGCGGGCGCGCTCGTGCAGCGCGCGGAGGTGGCCGATGGCGAGGTCGCGGTCGGCCGGCAGCCCGAAGTCCGGCCACTCGAGCCATGCCTGCGGCCACGCGAGCACGTCCCGGTGGCGCAGCCAAAGCCGGCGGCTCCCGAGGTAGAGACCGAAGTCGGGCGTGGGGCCGGCCGGGGCGGGGTCGCGCAGGCCCCGGCCACGCACCCACGCCCGGTCGGGCAGCTGGATGGCGCCGAACAGCGGTTCGGGTGTCATGCCCCGATCATCGCTCAGGGCGGCTTGCTCATTCGCTTCTCCTTTGTTTCCCACCCACTGACCGGACAGGAAATGCGTGGCCCTGCTCCGAGCCGGGCCGCCGCCGGCCCCAATTGTTATTGCCGCGGCCTGGCTCATTTTCCTAATCCCGATGTCAGGCCGATCGGCGCCATGACACGACCGGCACCGGTGAGATACGGTGCGCCTAACAAACCACCAGGTCTGCATGCATCATCACCTCACCCTGGAGCAACCCATGGCACAGAAGGTCCTTGTACAGCTCATTGACGACCTCGACGGTGCGGCGTCCGACGACGTCACGACCGTCCAGTTCGGGCTGGACGGGGTGACATATGAGATCGATCTGTCTGAATCCAACGCAGATCGGCTTCGCGACCTGCTCGCCGACTACGTGACCTCCGCACGCCGTACCGGTGGCCGGGTCCGCCGGGGCGGGCGTCCCGGCGGGAGCGGCTCGGCGGCCAACAACGACGCCGGCGCGATTCGGGAATGGGCGCAGGCCAACGGCGTCGAGCTCGCCGCGCGTGGGCGCATTCCCGCGCACGTCGCCGAGTCCTACCGGGCCGCGCAGGCCACGGAGAAGGCCACCAACGGCGCGAAGCGGCGCCCCCGGACGAAGAAGGGCTGAATTCGCCGGGCCCCTATCGGAATGCGGGGGCCGGCCGATACCAGCAGCGCTCGGGTGGTGACCAGGGGTGGCGGCCCGAATTGGTCTCGGGCCGCCACCGAGCCCGCCGGAATGCGCTAGTTCCGGTGTGGACTGGCCGTCGTGGGCGGCTCCGGGCCCTCGACGGCAGTCGCCGGAAGCTCGGGTCGGCCGAGTCGCAGCGGCCGCCAGGCGCGCAGCATCTCCTCGTCGGAGTACGCGAACGGCTCCGAGTCGATATCTGCCCGCCACGCCGCGAACAGCGCCATGAGCTGGGCAAATGCCCCGTCCGCCACCTCCACTAGCGATACGTCGTGGAATCCGGCACGGTTGTTACCGACCGGTCGGTTGGCAAATCGCTGATCGGCCATTCGGAGGCTTTGCCCGCACAGCCATCGCCTCGCGAGGCCGCCGCGGTTAGAAAGGGACGTACTCGACGGGAGGACGTCATGGCGAAGGGAAAGGGCGCCGGCACGATTCTCGCGGCCGGCGCGCTCGCCCTCGTCCTGGCCTCGGCGGGTGAGGACGGCGGCCCGGCGCCGGGTACGGGGTCGGGCGAGGTCGTCGCGAACACCTTCGCCGCCCGCGTCGCCAGCAGCCAGGCGGCGGCCGCCCGCGGCGACATCGCCGGCGCGGCCCAGCGATTAGGCATGACGGCCGGTCCGCGCGGGCAACGCCACAACGTGAACTGTGCCGCGTTCGCCACCGGCGAGGTCCGCGCCTACCTGCTGGCCCACCCGTGCCGCGGCATGGACCGGGTGCTGTTCACCATGCGCGACTCGCAGGGCGGCACGATCGCGGTCGCCGTGGCCTGGGTCGACTTCGCCACGCCAGCGCAGGCGCGCGACTTCCGCCGTGTCGACGACGCCCCGGGCACCGGCCAGATCAACCCGCTCCCGGGTTCGACCGCGGGCATCCCGAACGTCCACCTCACCGGCCGCCACCACCGCTCCCGCCAGGTCGGCGCGACCGCGGTGTCCGCGGACGCGGAGCCGGTCGCCGCGGGCGCGCAGACCGACGCGCTGCTCGACGAGATCGCCGGCATCGCGGTGCTGCTCCCCCACCTCTACGCCCAGAACAGCAAGTAGTGGCCGGCCCGCGGGACTTCTACGACGACCTCGCCGCCGACTACCACCTGATCTTCCCCGACTGGTGGGCGAGCGCGGCCCGGCAGGGCGGCGTGCTCACCGACCTGCTCCACCGGTACGGGATCGACCCGCCGGCCACCGTCTACGACTGCACGTGCGGCATCGGCACGCAGGCGCTTCCCCTTGCCGCGGCCGGGTTCCGGATGACCGGCTCCGATCTCAGCCCAGCCGCCGTGGCGCGGGCCCGGGCCGAGGCGGGCGCGCGCGGCCTGTCGGTGTCCCTGTCGGTGGCCGACGTCCGAGCACTGCCCGCGCGGCGGTTCGACGCGGTCGTCTCGTTGGACAACTCACTCCCGCACCTGCTCACCGACGCCGACCTCGCCGCGGCCGTGCGCTCGGTGCGCGGGTGCCTCGACCCGGGCGGGGTGTTCCTGGCGAGCATCCGCGACTACGACGCCAACCTGCGGGACGGCACGGCCGGGGTCCCGGCGGCGGTGCACGGCACGGGCGCCGGCCGGCGGATCGTCGGCCAGACCTGGGAGTGGGCGCCGGACCGGCGGACGGTCGAGATCAGCATCTTCGTGCTGCGGCCCGGCCTGGAAGAGGGGACGGACGAGTGGACCGCGACGGTCCGCACGACGACCTACCGCGCGCTGCGCCGGGCCGAGCTGACGGCGGCGCTGCGGGCCGGCGGGTTCGCCGGCGTCGGCTGGCTCCTGCCCGCGGAGTCGGGCTACTACCAGCCGGTGGTCGTGGCGCGCGCCGAGTGAGTCCTACAGAGAGATGGAGGCCGGCGTGTGCCGGCCTCCATCTCGTTCGTGCCGTCTGATCAGCGGCGGTCCTTCATGCGGTCCTTCGCGTCCTCGACCGCGCCGGCGGCCCGGTCGCGCAGGTCGTGCCCGGCTTCCTTGGTCTCGCCGCTGAGCCGGTCACGCTTGCCGGCGTCCTCGAGCTCCTCGTTGTCGGTCGCCTGGCCCATCCGCTCCTTGGCCTCGCCGACCAGCTGCTCTGCCTTGTCCTTGGCCTTGTCGAAAACACCCATTTCGCCGCTCCTCCCTCTCGGATCTCGTACGGGTCTGGCTGCCCCCTCGGGAGTCGCTGAAACCTCGGCGCCGTCACGACGCCCGACCGGGTGGCGATATCCCACCGATGACGAGGTGGGAGTGACGGACATGCGGGTGGCGGGGAGCCGGCCGCTGGAGCGGGGGCCGGTGCTCGCGACGTTGGCCGGGGCGGTGCGCGACGCGCACGCCGGCCGGGGCGCGGTGGTGCTGCTGACCGGCGAGGCGGGAATCGGCAAGACGAGCGTCGTGCGGGCGTTCCGGGCGGCGGCCGGGGGGACCCGGGTGCTCGTGGGTGCGTGCGACGACCTGCTGACCCAGCGTGCGTTCGGCCCGCTGCGCGACGCGACGGCCGGGACGCGCGGGCCGCTCGCGTCCGCGCTGGACAGCGGGGACGCCGACGCGGTGTTCGGCGCGGCACGCGCGGAGCTCGCGACGCCGGCCGTGCTCGTCGTGGAGGACCTGCACTGGGCCGACGACGCGACGCTGGACGTGCTCGGCCACCTGGCCCGCCGCATCGCGACGCTGCCGGCCGTGCTGCTGCTGACCTACCGGGACGGCTCGCCACACCTGCGCCGCTGGCTGGGCACGCTGGCCGGGGCCGCGCCGGTCCGGCTGCCGCTGGCTGCGCTGTCGGCGGCGGCCGTCGCGGACCTCGCCGCGGAGGCGGGCCAGGACGGTGCCGAGCTGCACGCGCTGACCGGGGGCAACCCGTTCTACGTCACCGAGGTGCTCGCGGCCGGTGGCTCGGCGATCCCGGTGACGGTGTCCGACGCGGTGCTGGCCCGCACGGCGCGGCTCGGCGAACGCTGCCGCGCGGCGGTCGAGCAGCTCGCCGTGATCCCCGGGATGGCCGAGTACGACCTGGTCGAGCAGCTGCTCGGGGACTCGCTGGACGCGCTCGCCGAGGCCGAGCGGCACGGCATCCTCGAGGAGCGGACCGACGGGCTCGCGTTCCGCCACGAGCTCGCCCGCCGCGCGGTCGAGGCCCGGCTGCCCGCGCTGCGCCGCCGCGCGCTGCACCGCGCCGTGCTCGACGCGCTGCTGCTCCGCTACCGCCACGACCCGGCCCGGCTCGTGCACCACGCGTTGTGGGCGGGCGACGCCGGCGCGGTCGCCACGTTCGCCCCGCGGGCCGGCCGGGAGGCGTCGGCCGCGGGCGCGCACCGCGAGGCGCTGGCGCACTTCACCGCCGCACTGCGCCACGAGGACCGGTTGTCCGCCGTGGCCCGCGCCCGCCTCGTCGACGACCACGGGTGGGAGCTGTACAACGCGAACCGCTTCGGCGAGGCCGTCGCCGCGGGCGAGCGGGCCGTCGCGCTGTACGGGGAGACCGGCGACGCCGTGGCGCTCGGCCAGGCGCAGGTCCGGCTGTCCCGGCACTACTACATGGCGGGCGACACGGCCCGGGCCGAGGTGACCGCCCGCCGCGCGGTCGAGGTGCTGGAGCTGGCCGGTGCGATCGGGCCGACCGCGCACGCGGTGACCTACCACGGCGCGGTCCTCGCGCTGACCGGCGACCCTGCCGCGGCGCCGACGCTGCGGCGGGCGGGCACGCTGGCGCGGGCGGCGCAGCGCGACGACCTCGTCGAGCTGGGGCTGAACTACCAGAGCACGGCCCTGCCCGGGCTGACCGACGCCGAGCGGATCGGGCTGCTGCGGGAGAGCCTGCGGCTCGCGCTGCGCCACGGTCACCACGAGCACGCGGCGCGCGGGTACACCAATCTCGGCGAGCTGCTGTACCGGTTCTCGATGTTCGACGAGCTCGCGGAGTGCGTGGCCGAGGGGCTGGCGTTCACCCGGGACCGCGGGTTCTGGTCGCACGCGCACAACCTGGACGTCCACCGCTGCCTGCTGCTGGCGCGCCGCGGCGACTGGCCGGCGGCCGAGGCGGGGCTGACGGAGCTGGCCGGCCGGGCCGGGGACACCGGCATGCTCGCGGTGTACGACCAGCCGCCGCTGCACCGGCTGCGCGCGCGGCGCGGCGCGCCCGAGGCCGCGGCGGTGCTGCGCTCGTCGTGGGTGACCGGGCAGCGGCAGGGCTCGCTGGTCGGGCTGGGTTACGCGGGCGCGGCGCTCGCGGAGTGGGCGTGGCTGAACGGCGAGCGAGCGGTGGCCGCGGCGGTGCGCGACGGGTGGCGCCGGCACGCGGGCCGCCCGGGCGCGGCGCCGATGTGGGCGGAGATCCTGCGCTACTGCGCGCGGGCGGGTCTGTCGGCCGAGCCGTTCGCGGGCTGCCCCGAGCCGTGGGCGGCCGGCCTGCGTGGTGACTGGCGGGCGGCCGCCGCGGGCTGGGCACGGCTGCGCGACCCCTACGAGCAGGCGCTGGAGCTGGCCGGCTCGGGCGAGACGGAGCCGACGCTCGCCGGTCTGCGCATCCTGGACGACCTGGGCGCCACGGCCGCGGCGGCCATCGTCCGGCGCCGGCTCAAGGCCCTGGGCCTGCGCACGGTGCCGCGCGGCCCGGCGATCGCGACCCGCAGCCACCCGGCCGGGCTCACCTCACGGCAGGCCGACGTGCTGGAGCTGATCGCGGCGGGCCTCACGAACGCGGAGATCGCGGAGCGGCTGGTGCTGAGCGTCCGCACGGTGGACCACCACGTCTCCGCGATCCTGACCAAGCTGGGCGTCCCGTCCCGCCGCGAGGCGGCGGCCACCGTCGCCGGGTCCGGCTCGAGGGTCCTCAGTGGAGCGAGCGCCTGACCGAGCCGCACCGCCGCGTCAGCCGAGCAGGTGCGCCACGTCCAGCCGCAGCGCCGGCAGGACCGGCTGGAAGGCGTCGCCGGGGCAGCCGGTCGCGAGCCAGTCGCGGTGCGCAGCGATCGTGTGGACGTCGCGGGTGGCGCCGCTGATCGGGTTCACGTAGTGCGTCTCGCCCAGCGGGTCGCGGCCCGTGGTCCGCGCGAGCGTCGCCAGCACCGCGACGAGCCCGCGCCACGCGGCCGGCGTCGGCCCCACCGACGTGAGGTCACCGAGCAGCGCGACCCCGACGTTGCCCGCGTTGCACCCGCCCGTGTGCGCGCCGTTGGACATCCGCGGGGAGCGGCCCGACTCGAACACCGGCGCGGGATCCGTGCCCGACCACCGTCCTTCGTAGACGGTGCCGGCCTCGTCGACCAGCAGGTGGTACCCGAGGTCGCCGAAGGCCTGGGTCACCGCGTGGAAGAAGTAGATCGCCCGCACGGTCGCCGCCGGGTCGGGGTCGCCGTTCGAGGTGGCCGTGTGGTGCACGGTCAGCGCCTGCACCGGGAAGTACGCCGCCGCGAACAGCTCGGTCCCGTCCGGCCCGAACCGCAGCGACTCGTCCGCGCCCCACCCAGCGCGACTCAGGTACCGCGCGCCGCCGAACGTGCCGGCCCGCGCGGGTGGCCGCGTCGGCGGCCCGTCGGTGGTGTTGATCGCGAGCGCCCGGGCGAGCCCGGTGCCCCGCAGCTCGAAGGCGTCCGCACCGTGCGCGGGGACCAGCACGCCGTTCGCGTCGCCGGGCGGCAGCGGCCGCCAGCCGTCCCAGCCGTCCGGGGTGCGCAGGCGGATCTCGCCGCGGGTGGTACCCGTGACGCCGACGAACCCGATCGGGAAGCCGGGTTCGGTGCCGAACGAGGCGAGCGTCTCCGGCACGCCCCGCGCCGGCCCGGCCACGCCGGTGAACCAGCCGTCCGCGGCCAGCCGGCCGGTGGCGACGGCGCGCCCGGCGCCGGCGAACACGGCCCCCGCGCCGAGGGCCGCGGTGAGCACGCTCCGCCGGTCGATCACGGGAGCACCTGTCGGGTCGCAGTCGTCATGGGACGTTTCTAGGCCGGACCACCCTCAGGCCGAATCGGTAACGGGTGCCTACATCTGCTGTTCGCGCCCGGGGCACCCCGGGGAGTCGCGGTACAGTCGTGGTGTGGTGACGAGGAGTGAACCGGTGGTGCGCCTGCGCTTCGCGCTGGCCGTGCTGCTGCCCGCGCTCCTCGTCGTGCTGCCCGGCGCCGGCTCGCTCGGCCCGCTGGGTGCGCTCACCGCCGCGCTGGCCGTCGCCGCGGGCCTGACCGTCGCCGCCGTGGTGCTCGTGCAGCTCGTGCCCGCGGCCGCGCCCGCGCAGGTCCGCACGGTGCGGCTGCGCGAACGTTCGTGGCAGGCCGCGTTCCTGCGGCTGCGCGACCCGGACGCGCGGGGCCGGACCCGGCCACGAGCACCCACCGCACGCAGCACGGCTGCGTGACCCTCGCCTGCCCCGTGCAGGCTTTTCCCGGCATGCAGCCGATTCCGACTGTCCACAACCCTCGCTGACATCTCGGAGTGCTGCATGTTCGACTTCCTGCTCTACCCCGTCTCGGCCATCCTCTGGTTCTGGCACACGGTCTTCGCCGCCCCGTTCGGCGCGGCGAGCGGGCTCGCCTGGGTCCTCGCCGTCGTGTTCCTCGTGTTCACCGTCCGGGCCCTGCTGCTCCGCCCGGCGCTGCACCAGCTGCGCACCGCCCGGCGCACCCGCGAGCTCGCGCCACAACTGGACAAGCTGCGCGGCAAGTACGGCAAGGACCGGCAGCGGCTGGCCCAGGAGACGCAGAAGCTGTACGCGGAGAACGGGGTCAGCCTGCTCGGCGGCTGCCTGCCCGCGCTGCTACAGCTGCCGGTGTTCTTCAGCCTCTACTGGGTGCTGCGCGACTTCACGCCCGGCGCGAGTTCGAACTACGTGTTCGACCGGACCGGCGTCGAGTCGTTCCTGCGCGCCGACGTCTTCGGCGCCAAGCTCGGCAACTGGATCAGCCAGCCGGCCACCGAGCTGGCCCGGTTCGGCACCGACCACGCGCACATGCTCGCGGTCGGCGTGCCGCTGATGGTGGCGGCCGGGCTGGCCACGTTCCTCACCATGCGCGCGTCGCTGCGCCGCACCCCGCCGGGGAACGAGCAGCTGGCGTCGGTGACCCGGGTGCTCGCCTACCTGGCGCCGTTCGGCGTGCTGGTGTCCGGCGCGTTCTTCCCGGTGCCGCTCGCGGTGCTGCTCTACTTCCTCGCGACCAACCTGTGGACGTTCGGCCAGCAGCACGTGCTCACGGGGGTGGTGGAGCGGGAAGCGGCCCGCCGGCCGGACGTTCAGCGGTAGATCGCGCGGTGCAGCGCGGAGATCAGCCCGCCGTAGCCGGCACCCAGCCGGCCGTTGCGGGCCAGGGCCGCGCGGGCCGCGTTGGCCCCGCCCGCACCGTGCACGCCGCCACCCGGGTGGGCCGACGCGCCGGCCAGGTACAGCCGGTCCACCGGGGTGTCCGCGCGCCCGAGGCCGGGCACCGGCCGGAACACCAGCTGCTGGTGGATCGCGGACGTGCCGGCGTTGATCGCGCCGTCGACCAGGCTCGGATCGTGCGCCGCGAGCTCGGCGGGACCGGCGATCGCCCGGCCGACGATCCGGTCGCGGAACCCCGGGGCCACGTCCTCGATGACCTGCTCGATGCGCTCCGCGCGGCGCCGCAGCCGGCTCTCGGTCCACTGCCCGCCGCGCGGCACGTGCGTGTACGCCCACACCGACTCGGTACCGGCCGGCGAGCGCGACGGGTCCGCGGTCGTCATCTGGCCGAGCAGCAGGAACGGCGCGCGCGGCAGCCGCCCGCACGCGAGGTCGGTGGCGAAGCCGGCCATCCCGTCGACGTCGACGCCGAGGTGGACGGTGCCCGCCTGCCCGGCCTCCGGCGACGTCCACGGGATCGGCCCGGACAGCGCCCAGTCGACCTTGATCGTGGCGTCGTCCCAGTGGAACCGCTCGAGGTCGGCCAGCAGCCGGGCCGGCAGGTGCGCCTGCGGGACGAGGTCGCGGTAGAGCGCCGGGGCGGGCACGTCGGCGAGCACCGCCCGCCGCGCGCGCACCGCCTCGCCGGCCGCGTCCCGCACGCCGAGCGCCACGCCGCCGGCCACGAGCACCTCGCGCACCGGCCGCCCGCAGTCCACCCGGCCGCCGCGGTCGGCGAGCCGGCGCACCAGCGCGTCGGTCAGCACGCCCGCCCCGCCCGCCGGCACCGGGAACCCGACGTCCTGACCGAGCATCGTGAGCAGCCAGCCGAACACGGCGCTGCCCGCGGTGTCCGGCCCGAGGTCGGTGTGCAGCGCGCAGCCGGCCACCAGCGCCCGGGCGCCCGCGCCGGCGAACCGTTCCTGGCCGAACACCCGGGCCGGCAGCGTCGCGAGCCGGGCCAGCCGCAGGAACTCGGCCGCGCCGAGCTCGCGCACCAGCGCGGCGCCGGCCCGCACCGGCGGGAACGGCCGCAGCACCGCGTCGAGCACGTCGTCGCGGACTCGTTGCCAGAAGGCGAACTCCGCGCGCCACGCGTCGGCGTCCCGCGGGGCGAACGCGGCGACCGACGCCGCGGTGCGGTCGACGTCGCGGGAGACGCTCACCTGCCGCCCGTCGGGGAACACGTGCGCCAGCACCGCCGGCGCGTGCCGCCAGCGCAGCCCGTAGCCCTCGAGCCCCAGCCCGGCGATCGCGGGCGAGGCGACGGCGAGCGGGTGGAAGGCGCTGCACAGGTCGCTGCGGTAGCCGGGCGCGGTGAGCTCGGCGGTGCGGACCCCGCCGCCGGGCGCGTCGGTCGCCTCCAGCACGAGCACCCGCCAGCCCGCGTCGGCCAGCACGTTCGCCGCCACCAGGCCGTTGGGCCCGGCGCCGATCACCACCGCGTCGACCGAGCCGTTCTCGCTCGTCACCGGTGCCGGGTACCCGTGCTCACGTCGTCGCATGCCGCATTATGGGCAGGTGGCGCTGGACGGTCTCGGCACGTGGCTCTACGGGCGTCTCACGGCGATGAGCCCCGCGGACCCGTACCGGCCGCCGTCCCCGGCCGAGCGCGAACAGGGCGCGGCCGGGCTGCGCGCGGTGTTGCGCGGGGCGCCCGCCCCGGAGCTGGCCGGACTCGGGTTCACGGTCACGGGCCGGGTCGACGGCCGGCCGTACACGCTGGTCGCGGGCGAGGCGGGGACCGAGCGGACGTGGGGCACGGTCGTGCTCGACGGGTCCGGCCCGCCGCGGCGGGTGATCGCGGTGCCGCACCCGGTCGCGGACCGGCTGACCGCGTGGCTGGGCTTCGAGCTGTTCCGCGCGATGCCGGGCTCGGCGCTGCTGGTGGCGGGCACGCACCGCCGCGCGGGTGGCGGCGCGGCCGACGTCGCGCACCGCACGGACTCGATGTTCCACGCGTTCGCGGAGGTGCTGGCCGAGCACGCGCCGGTCGAGCTGCAGCCGCACGGGTACGCGGCGGGGACGCTGCCGGCCTACGACGCGGTCGTCTCGCCGGGCCGCGCGGCGCTCACGGACGCGCACGCGGCGCTGCGGGACGCCCTGGCGGCACAGGGTTTCCGCGTCCGTCCCGAGTGGACCGGACTGCTCGACGGGTCCACCAACGTGCAGGGCGCCGCGGCCGCCGCACGCGGCTCGGCCTTCCTCCACCTGGAGCTGGCACCGGCGCTGCGGACCGACCCCCGGGCGCGCGCGGCGGTCGTGGCCGCTGTGGCGCGTACCTGGCAGGCCGGGTAATTCGCTGGTGCGGCACGCGACGATGTCCGCATGGCGCGAACGGTCGGCGCGGTGGTCACCCACGGCACGGAGGTCCTCGGCGCGGCCGGGCCGTTCGCCGTCGACGGGCCGTGGTGGGCCGATGTGGCACCCGTCGCCGCCGGGTTGACCGACCGGCTCGGCGTGCCGGTGCTCGTGCTGCGGCTGCTGCGCGCCGACGGCGAGGGCATGCGGGATGGGCACGTCGTCTACCACGCCGAGGCTGCCGGGCACACCGTGCGCGGGCTCGCGGACACCGACGTCGCGTACGCGGATCTCATGGCGCCCCAACGGTTCCGCTCGCCGTGGGCCACCACCGAGGGGCTGCGCGAGCTGCTCGGCTGGGCCCGCGGTGAGCTCGCCGCGGCGGGCCGGCCGGTGACCGGGCCCGTCGAGCAGTACCGCAGCTGGAACCTCGCCGGCCTGTTCCGGCTGCCCACCGCGGCCGGCCCGGTCTGGCTGAAGGCCACCCCGCACTTCGCCGCCGACGAGCCCGCCGTCATCGCCGCGCTCGCCCGCCACGACCCCGGCCTCGTGCCGACGGTCGTCGCGGCGGGCGAGCACCGGATGCTCCTCGACCACCTGCCGGGCGGGGGCTGCCTGGACGCGCCCGCGGACGTGGTGGCGCGCGTGGTCGGCCGGCTCGCCGCCGCGCAGGCGACGGCCGTGCCGCCGGCGGTCCCCGACCGCCGCGACCCGCCGCGGCGGGTCGCCACGCTGCTCGACGGCGGCGTGCCCGAGCTGACCGCGACCGAGCGGGCCGCGGCGCGGCGGCTCACCGGCCGGTGGCGCGAGCTGGACGCCTGCGGGCTGCCGGACACGCTGGTGCACGGCGACTTCCACCCCGGCAACTGGCAGGGCGACCCGGCGGTGGTCATCGACTTCGCGGACGCCCACGTCGGCAACCCTGTGCTCGACGGGCTGCGCGCCGCCGACTTCCTGCCCGCGGCCACGCGCACGGAAGCCGCCCGCGCGTGGGTGCGCGCATGGGCCGGCCTGGCACCCGGCAGCGACCCGGCCCGCGCGCTGGCCGTCGCCGAACCGCTGGCGCACCTCGCCTACGCGGTGCGCTACCAGGAGTTCCTCGACGGCATCGAACCCAGCGAGCACCCCTACCACGCGGGCGACCCCGCCGCGGCCGTCCGCACGGCCCTGCGCGTCGCCCGCGAGCCCAGCCCGTGGGCGGCGGCGCCCGCGTAGGGCAGGATCGTCCACATGGCACGGAACTGGGCGGGCAACCTGACCTACACGGGCCGCGTCGTGACGCCGGCGAGCGTCGCGGAGGTCCAGGAGATCGTGGCCGGCGCCGAACGGGTGCGGGCGCTGGGCTCGCGGCACTCCTTCAACGACATCGCCGACACCGGCGGCGTGCTCGTGTCTCTTGAGGCGCTGGCGCCGGACGTGGTGCTCGACGGCGGCACGGTGACGGTCTCGGCCGGCACCCGCTACGGCGTGCTCGCCGAAGAGCTGCGCGAACACGGGCTGGCGCTCGCGAACCTGGCCTCGCTGCCGCACATCTCGGTCGGCGGCGCGATCGCCACCGGCACGCACGGCTCCGGCGACCGCCACGGCAGCCTGTCCACGGCCGTGGCGGCACTGGAGCTGGCCGGACCGGACGGGACGCTGCGCCTCCTGCGGCGCGGGGACGCGGAGTTCGCCGGCAGCGTGGTCGCGCTCGGCGCTCTCGGCGTGGTCACCCGGGTAACCCTGGACGTGCGGCCGGAGTTCGACGTGCGGCAGGACGTGTACCCGCGCGTGCCGTGGGCTCCGGTGCTCGCCGACCTCGGCGCGGTGCTGGCGAGCGCGTACAGCGTCAGCCTGTTCACCGACTGGACGGGCCCGGAGATCGGCCAGGTGTGGCTCAAGTCCGCCGGCACGGCGCCGCCGGCGGAGCTGTTCGGCGTCCGGCCGGCGACCGCGCAGGTGCACATGATCGACGGCGAGTCGGCCGCGGCGGTCACCGCCCAGCTCGGCGTGCCCGGGCCGTGGCTGGATCGGCTGCCGCACTTCCGGCTCGGGCACAAGCCGAGCGCGGGCGAGGAACTGCAGACCGAGTACCTCGTGCCGCGCGAGCAGGCGGTCGCGGCGATCGGGCGGCTGCGGGACATGAGCGCGCGGATCGCACCGCTGCTGCAGGTCTCGGAGATCCGGTCCGTGGCGGGCGACGACCTGTGGCTGTCCGGCGCCTACGGGCGCGACACGGTCGCGCTGCACTTCACCTGGCGGCTCGACCCGGCGGGGGTCGGCGCGCTCCTGCCGGAGCTGGAGGCGCGCCTGCGGCCGCTGGGGGCGCGGCCACACTGGGGCAAGTGCTTCGCCGCCACCGCACCGGAACTCGCGCCACTGTATCCACAGTGGACGGACTTCGCGGAGCTGCGGCGGAGCAGGGACCCGCACGGGAAGTTCGCCAACGACTTCACCGCACGGGTGCTCGGCTGAGCCACCGTGAGCCACGAAACCGCCCGGACCTGCCGGGCGGTGTCGCGACTCGGGGTCGCTTCGCTCAGGCCGCGCCGCGACGCGCGCTGGGCGGCGTCACGTGCACGATCGAGGTGGTGGCGACGAGGTGTACCGCTTGATGCAAGGCGCGGTGCGAGGTACGCACGCCGACCCAGACATCACCGGTGACGGGGTCGGACTCCAGCGGGCCAACGACCTCGCCGATACGGAACCGCTCCCCGTCCTGATCTTGGAGCAAGAACGTGACGAGCGAGCCGCGCGACGGCCCGGTCACGTCCGAAGGGGTCTTGCCTAGATCGGCCATGACGGCTGGATACCCACTAACGAGTGATGGTATGCACACCGCGCGCAACTTTTTCGAAGAATCATGGTCGGGCGGGTATGCGCTGGTCATCGCGGTCGCCGCCGGCCCCACGAGGCCGCCCGCCACGCCGGAGCCGCGGGTGAATGTTCCGGGGCCGATCGGGTACCCGGAGCCCACACGCCCGTTGAGACAGCGGCGAGAAAGCAGGCTCCGATGAACTCCGGCAGGCACCGTTCCCGTGCCGCCGCGTCGATGCATCACCATGGCCCGGCATCCGCCGAGGTGGCCACGCGACTGCGGCGCCAGCTCATAGCGTGGGCGGCAGGCGAGGGCGTCCACCCCGATGTCACTTACGACATGGGCCTCGCCTCCTACGAGGCGATGGCCAACACCGTCACCCACGCCTACCCGCGCGGCACGGTGGGTCCACTCGAGCTGCACGCGGAGCTGGAGAACGGGACGGTGGTCGTGACGGTGAGCGATCACGGGCGCTGGCCAGAGGAGGACGCACCCGGCAACGGCCTCGCCCTGATCCGCGAGCTCGCGGCGGACAGCGAGGTCGATCGCGGCCGGTACGGCACGACGATCCGGATGTCCTGGCCGAGAGGTGATGGCACACCCTGATGTGGTGAGCTGGCGGTATGGATCTGCGCATCATGATCGAGCCCCAGCAAGGGGCCTCCTACGACACGCAGCTGCGGCTCGCCAAGGCCGCCGAAGAGCTGGGCTTCAGTGCGTTCTTCCGATCCGACCACTACCTGGCCATGGGCGAGGGCGACGGCCTGCCCGGGCCGACCGACTCGTGGGTGACGCTCGGCGGACTGGCCCGGGAGACCAGCACGATCCGGCTCGGCACGATGGTCACCGCCGCGACGTTCCGCCATCCCGGCCCGCTCGCGATCCAGGTCGCGCAGGTGGACCAGATGTCCGGTGGCCGCGTGGAGTTCGGGCTCGGCGCCGGCTGGTTCGAGGCCGAGCACACCGCCTACGGCATCCCGTTCCCACCCGACCGGCACGCCCGCCTCACCGAGCAGCTGGAGATCGTCACCGGCCTGTGGGCCACGCCGGTCGGCGCGCGCTTTTCCTTTGCCGGCAAGCATTACACGCTCACCGAATCCCCCGCGCTGCCGAAGCCGGCGCAGTCACCGGTGCCCGTGGTCATCGGCGGCATGGGTCCGAAGAGGACACCGGAGCTCGCGGCCCGGCACGCCGCGGAGTTCAACGCGCCGTTCCAGTCCGCGGCCGACACGGGCGCGCAGTTCGAGCGGGTACGGGAGGCGCTCGCGCGGCACGGCCGCGGCGCCGACGACATCGTGTTCTCGCACGCGATCACCACGGTCGTGGGCGCCGGCGACGCGGAGGTGGCCCGCCGGGCGGCGGCGATCGGGCGTGCGGTCGACGAGCTCAAACAGACCAGCGCGGCGGGGACCCCGGCGGAGGTCGCGGAGACGCTGCGCCGCTACGCGCAGGCCGGTGCCACGCGGTCCTACCTGCAGATCATGGATCTCGACGACCTGGACCACCTGGAGCTCATCGCGTCCGCGGTGCGCCCCCAGCTGTCTTGACCCAACTGTCCTGATCCGACTGTCCTGACCCGACCGGTCCGGGCACGCCAACACGACCCACCATCCGGCTGGTGGGTCGGGTGTGCGTGCCCGGCTCAGGTCGAGATGTCGATCTTGACTGGGCCCTTGGCCTGCCGTAGCTCGAAGCCGACGATCTCCAGGATGGGGATGTCGACGGTGCCGCGTTCCTTGGCACTCGGCTCGTCCACGCCCATCTCCCACGACGTCACCTTCTGGCGGTGACCGGTGCGGGTGACGACGGTCAGCTGACCCTCGGCCGGCCCGGGAACCGCGAAGAGCTGCAGGTCGATCGTGGTCGACGACGAGTCGCCGTCCACGGTCAGGATCGCGGTCGCGCCGGTTGCCCGGTCGGTCCCGGTGAGCGTGCGCGCGCCGGCCACCGCGGTGGAACCGGCCGTGCTCGGGCTGTGCGATCTGGTCACTGTGGACTCTGCCTGCGGCGGCGTGGAGCCGTGGTCCCCAGTGGAGCGCCACACCACGATCGGCAGGCTGACGACCAGCACGCCGGCCGCGGCGGCGGCCAGGAAGAGGTTGCGCCGCCGGCCCTTCCGAGAGTTGGCGATCTCGGCGAGCGCGCCGTCCAGCGCCTGGATGCTGGGCGCCGGCTCGATTTCCGGCTTGATCTGGTCGAGCAGTCGCGGCAGGTCGGCGAGTTCGCGATACTCCGCGCGGCACCGCGCGCAAGTGGAGAAGTGCTTCGCGAAAGCCGCCTGCTCAGGTGGATCGAGGATGCCTAGCACGTATGCGCCGACGTCGATGTGGTCGGGTGTGGGCATTACGTTCCCTCCCCGTCCCGCAACGCACGACGCAAGGCGCGGAGCGCGTAGAACACCCTTGACTTGACGGTACCTGGTGGGACCCCGAGGACGTTCGCCGCCTCGTTTACGGTCCGGTCTCGAAGATATGTCTCCTCCAGCGCCTCCCGATGTTCGGCCCGAAGGCCCCGCAACGCATCGGCGACGACCATCGCCGAGAGCGCTTGCTCGGACCGGTCCGGGACCGGCACGAGCGCCAGCGGCGCGACGTCCACTTCGCGTGGACGCGCGCTCAGACTCCGCCGCCCGTCGATCACGATGCGGCGCGCAACCGTGTACAGCCACGCGCGCAACATTCCGGGCTCGCGGTCGAGTCGATCTGCATTCCGCCAGGCACGGACCAGGGTCTCCTGAACCACGTCTTCGGCCCACTGGCGGTCGTTACCGGTCAAGCGCAGAACGTGACCGAACAGTGGCCCACCGAAGTCACGGTGGATCATCCTGACCAGCGCCTCGTCCTTGTCCAAGAAACCTTCCCCGGATCTGTCCAAGACGCTTCCCGCACCGGCAGCACCCCGTCTGGGGCTCGTACGCCGGCTCATGACGACACATCTTGAACCTGTGATGACACGTTCGTCAAAAGTGACGTAGATCACACCTGTTAGTTGGCTGTGATTGAACCGTGATTCCGGCCTCTTCGTATGAGCTGGTGACCGCACGTGCCGGTGTCCTCAGGAATCTCCTTGCGCAGAAAGGAAACCACATGGGAATCGCGGCCCCACTGGCGCTCCACACCCCGGTCGCCGCCGCGACCGATGGGGTGGCGTGCGCACTGGTGGTAGCCGCACACACACCGAACAAAGCAGGCCAACTGGCGCCGGCGGCGACCCATCCCACGCCGCCGGCGTCCGGCAGCACGCGGGCGCTGCGCGACTTCGACGCGCGGCTTCTGCACCACGTCGGGGACAACAAGCTCGGTGTGAGCCGGGGCTCCGGTCTGGCGGCCAACGCCGCTGTCGACCGACAGGCTCCACCGGCATCGAAACGTCCGTCCGCGATCTCGGCGGTGGCCACGCCATCGCCGGCCACGTCGATACCAGTTCCCGGCACATGCGTGCGGGAGACGGTGGCGACCTGCGTGCGTACCGGCAACGAGATGTTGCGCCTGCAGAGCTCGAGCTGAACGAGTAACTCAGCAAGCCAACAACAGCGAGGAAACTCATGTCACGACACCAGATGCCGCGCCACACACGGCGTCGGCTGACGATTGCGGCGATCGCCGCTACGGCGCTCATCGGTGGCACGGTGACCGTCGGCATCATGGGCATCGCCTCTGGCGCCGAGGACGGCCAGGGCGGCCTGCCCAGTGCCGCGGAGTGCCAGGTCGAGGCGCCGCCGGCGGAGGAGCCGCCCGCGGAGGAACCGCCAGCGGAGGAGCCGCCCGCCGAGGACCCGGGTGCTGAGGACCCAGGTGCCGAGGACCCGGGCGACGGCCAGGGCGAAGAGCAGCCCCCGGCTGAGGACCCCGGCGACGGCCAGGGCGAAGAGCAGCCTCCGGCTGAGGACCCCGGCGCTGGCCAGGGCGAGGAGCAGCCTCCGGCTGAGGACCCGGGCGCGGGCCAGGGCGAAGAGCAGCCCGTCCCCGAGCAGACCTACGGCGTGACCGCGCCGCAGGCCGCGCACCCGGACAACCCGGCCGAGGCCGACCCGAACGCCGAGCAGCCGCCGGCTGAGGACCCGGGCGATGGCCAGGGCGAAGAGCAGCCTCCGGCTGAGGACCCGGGCGACGGTCAGGGCGAAGAGCAGCCTCCGGCTGAGGACCCGGGCGACGGTCAGGGCGAAGAAGAGCCGCCGGCTGAGGACCCGGGCGACGGTCAGGGCGAAGAGCAGCCTCCGGCCGAGGAAGAGCCGCCGGCTGAGGACCCGGGCGAGGGTGAGGGCGAGCTCGACCCGAACTGCGTCGGGCCGTTCGCCGAGGACTTCGTTGACATCGCCAACGTCCAGCCGGGCGCTGTCGTCCAGCCCCAGGCCGGCGAGAACGCCTCCACGGGCTCCGTCACCAAGGACTGCGGAGTCAACAACGGCTTCATCAACTCGGACAACTTCATCGCCGCTCCGGGTGTGGTCAACGGTGCCGAGCACCAGCACCACCAGGTGGGCAACCTGAACTCCAACGCCAACTCCAACGAGAACAACCTCGTTGGTGCCGGCACCAGCTGCGCCGACGGTGACGAGTCGACCTACTTCTGGCCGCTCATCCGCCTGCGCAACGCTGACCCGGCTCAGGACCAGGCCTTGGACCAGGCGAACCCGCACAACATCGGTGAGCCGATCGAGGCGACGTCCGCGGAGCTGAAGTTCAAGGGCAACGAGCAGAGCCCGGTCGTGGCGATGCCGCAGTTCCTCCGCGTCATCACCGGTGACGCGAAGGCCGCGAACGAGAACCTCGGCAAGGGCAACGACAACGCGAAGTGGACGTGCTCGGGCCAGGAAGACCGGGTCGCGACCGACAAGTACACGCTGTGCCCCGAGGGCAGCCAGACGGTCCGCATCTCGAACTTCCCGAGCTGCTGGGATGGCCAGAACGTAGACAGCGCTGACCACCGCTCCCACATCGTCTTCAAGGACGAGGCGACCGGCGCGTGCCCCGAGGGCACGCAGGCGGTGCCGGAGCTGCAGATCACGCTGTCGTACGACATCCCGCCGGGCCAGGCGTTCGCGGTGGACTCGTTCCCGAAGGATCTGCACGCCCCGATCACGGATCACAACGACTTCGTGAACGTGATGAATGAGCAGCAGATGCAGCAGGTTGTCGACACCATCAACGGTGGACAGCAGGGCTGATTCTGCAGGGCACCCGATGCCGGCGGCGAGCTTCTCGCCGCCGGCATCGGCGCCACCAGCACCCGTGGACCTGATTCCGCCCGCGGCCTGGACATCTCCACCACAGACTTCGCTCACCCCGACCGAGCGAATACAGGGATCAACAGAAAACCGAGGAAGAAATGCCGAGACATGAGTTACCGCGCCGCACGAAGCGGCGTCTCGCGGTCGCAGGTGTGGCCGCGGTGGCGATCTTAGGTACCACGGTCACCGTTGGGATCATGGGCATCGCCTCCGCGCGCGACAACGCGGCCGCACCCACGCAGTGCCTGCCCGAGGCACCGCCGGCATCAAGTGAAGTCCCCGCCCCACCCCCCGCCGAACAGCCCCCCGCCGAGCAACCGCCCGCCGAGCAACCCGCCCGCCGAGCAACCGCCGGCCGAACAGCCCCCCGCCGAACAGCCGCCCGCCGAGCAACCGCCGGCCGAGCAGCCGCCAGCGCAGGACACGCCAGGCGAGCAGCCGCCCGCGGACCCGGGCACCACGGACCCGCAGAACCCCGAGGACGAAGGCGTGACCGCCCCCGCGGCCGCCCAGCCCGCCGAGAGCCCCGACGAGGCCGGTTCCCCGCCGGCCGTGCAGGCTCCGGAGGTACCCGACGCGTCGGCCCAGCAGGAGTTCGGCAACGAGGACTGCGCCGCGGGCGTCGGCCCGTTCGCGACCGACTTCGTCAACATCCGCAGCGTCCGCCCGTCGAACCTGGCGGCGCGGCCCGGCCGCGGCGCCTCGCGCGGCACGTTCACCGCGCTGTGCGGCCAGAACGAGAACAAGCACAACAACCCGGACAACTTCATCGTCGCGCCGGGCGTGCGCAACGGCGCTCAGCACACCCACGACTACGTGGGCAACGGGAGCGCGGACGCCAACTCGACGAACGAGAACCTCGTGCAGGCCGACACCACGTGCCGCCGCGGCGACCTGTCCACGTACTACTGGCCCATCGTCCGCGTCCGCGCGGCCGCGGGCGAGCAGGACGTCGTGGACCAGGAGAACCCGCACAACATCGGCACCGAGCTCTTCCCGGCGCGCGCCCAGCTCGTGTTCAAGGGCAACGCCGCGAGCCGGGTGGTCGCCATGCCGCAGTTCATCCGCGTGATCACCGGTGACGCCAAGGCGGTCACCAAGGGCCCGGCCAACGCGAACGCGAAGTGGACCTGTTCCGGGTTCACCGACCGGGTCACGACGAAGTACCCGCTCTGCCCGCGCGGCAGCAGCGTGGTGCGGGTCCTGGACTTCCCGAGCTGCTGGGACGGCCAGAACATCGACAGCGCCAACCACCGCGACCACATCAAGTTCCCGGATGCCCAGGGACGGTGCGCCGCGGGCCTGAAGGCCGTGCCGGCGCTGCAGATGCGGCTGACCTACAACGTTCCGCGTGGTTCGCTGTTCGTCCTGGACTCGTTCCCCGACGAGAAGCACAACCCGATCACCGACCACGGTGACTTCGTCAACGTCATGCCGACCGGCCTGATGAACCGCGTGGTGCAGTGCATCAACCGCGGACAGCGGTGCTGACCCGGCCAGCTATCCGGTAGGAAGGACTGTCGAGCGAGGAGAAGAGGAACGAGGGAGGATAGGGCGTGTTGATTCAGCTGGTGGCCGGTCAAGCCGGCAGTTCCGATGTCGATGCCGGGGTTCTCGAGCTCGGTGCGGTCTCGGGTCGGCTGACCTTCGCGCTCATGTGCCTGTCGCTCACGTGGGGCGTGTTGGTCAGCGCAGGATGGGCCGACCGCCTCACGGGGCGCCCGGCGTTGCGCAGCGGGCACCTGGTGCTCTCTTCGCTGACGCTGGCGTTCGCGTTCAGCCACGTCATCTCGTTCCTCTTCCTCCGCGCCGAGATCTACACGGCCGTGGAGGTGTTCGTGCCGTTCAACGGCGGGGTGCAGCTGCGGCACACGATGGGCATCCTCGCCTTCGAGGGGATGCTGGCCGCGTCCGTCGCGGTCGGCGTCCGTCGCTGGCTGAGCTACCGCCAGTGGCTGGGGGTGCACCGGCTGGGCTACGTCGCGTTCGGGCTCGGCGTCGTGCACGCGTTCTTCGGCGCCTACAACAACGGCACCCTGGCCGGGTTGTGGCTGCTTGGCATCATGTTCCTGGTGCCCACGTTGACCGTCATCCTGCTGCGGTTCATGCCCTCGCGGGCATTGACCAGCACGGGCCTGTTCGATGAGGCGCCGTGAAGGCCGGCAAGCGCCAGACGGCGCGCAACCAGCTCAGTGTGAACAACGACCACTGCCGTCGGTACGGCTTCTGCGTGGCGGAGGCGCCGTCGTTGTTCCAGCTTTCGGAGAACGGCGGGCTGCGCTACCGGCGCACCGTCGAGCCCGAGCAGCTCGAGGAGGCGCGGGCCGCGGTCCGCACCTGCCCGACGCTCGCCATCGTGCTGGCGGAGGGGAAATAGCAGTGCCTTTGGAGGAACTGATCTGATGAGTACGGACGAGCGCATCGTCGTCGTCGGTACCGGAGGCGCGGGCCTCCGGGCCGCCGAACGCGTGCGCGAGCTCGACTTCGCCGGCGAGCTGGTCATCATCGGGGAAGAGCCGTACCGCCCGTATCACCGCCCCATGCTCAGCAAGCAGGTCCTGACCGGCTCGATCCGCCCGCGTGACGTCCTGCTGCCCACCCACTCCGACCTGGGTGCCGTGTGGCGTCCCAAGACCCGGGCCGCCCGCCTGGACACCGAGGAGCACATCGTCTACCTCCCCGGCGGCGAGGAGATCGACTACGACGGCCTGATCATCGCCACCGGCCTCCAGCCCTCGCACCTGCCGGGCGCGCCGCGCCACGACCACCGCGTGCACGTGCTGCGCACCGTGGCCGACGCGGTCGCCGTCCAGAAGCTGCTCGCGCACGGCAAGGGCCGGGTCGCGCTGATCGGCGGCGGGTTCCTCGCCGGCGAGGTCGCCTCGGCCGCACGCGAGCTGGGCCGCGACACCACGATCATCATCCGCGAAGACACCATGCTGGACAACGTGCCGGGCTTCGACGTGAGCGAGACCGTGACCGCCTTGCAGGAGGCCAACGGCGTCCGGCTGGTCACGAACGCCACCGTGCAGCACTGGCACACCGAGTCCAAGGACGGTGTCACCATGCACCTGTCCACCGGCGAGGTCGTGGTGGCCGACTGCGTGGTGCTGTGCGTCGGCGGCGTGCCGGCCACGGACTGGATGCGCGGCTCGGGCCTGCTGATCGACGACGGTGTCATGTGCGAGGCGACCACCCACGCGCGCGGCGTCGACGACGTCGTGGTGGCCGGTGACGTCGCGCGCTGGCCGAACCTGCGCTTCGACACGGTGCCCCGCCGGGTCGAGCACTGGATGAACGCCGTCGAGATGGGCCGGGCCGCCGCGGAGGCGCTGCTGGCCGGGCAGGACGCGGCGGCGCCGTTCACGCCGCTGCCGAAGTTCTGGTCCGAGCAGCACGGCGTGCGCATCCAGGGTGCCGGGCACCCGGCGCTCGCCCAGGACACGGTGCCGCTGACCGAGGCGGTGCCGATCGGCTCCAAGATCACCGGCTACGTCGCGGGCGGCGCGCTCGTCGGCATCCTCGCGTGGGACAGCCCCCGCGGCATGCTGCACTACACCTACGAGCTGCAGCGGCAGACGACCGAGGCGATGCGCGGCCGCCCGGCTCCGCAGGAGCCCGGCCGTACCGAGCCGGCCGAGCGCAACCGGCCGCCGGCCCGCCCGGTGCCGCCCCCGCTCCCCCAGCAGACGATCCAGCCGATGCCGCAGCCCGCGCTGACGGCGGACGCGCCCCGGCAACGCCCGGTCCGCCCGCCGATGCCGGCCCGGACGGGCATGGCGCAGCAGTCGGTCCCGGGCATGCCACCCGCGCACCCGTCGTTCCCCTCGATGCCGGCCGTGCAGTCCTCGCCGGGCATGCCGCCGGACTACCAGTCGTCGCCGGGGATGCCCCCCGCGGCACCGCCGGGAATGCCGCGAGCCCAGCAGTCCTCACCCGGGATGCCCCCGGCGCCGCCGCCGGGAATGCCGCAGGCGCAGCAGTCCTCACCCGGGATGCCGCCCGCGTACCAGTCCTCACCGGGCATGCCCCCGGCCGCACCGCCGGGAATGCCGCGAGCCCAGCAGTCCTCGCCCGGCATGCCGCCGGCACAGCAGCCCTCCCCGGGCACGCCGCCGCCGCGCCGGCCACCGCCGGGACGGCCGCGACCGCAGCAGTCCTCGGCGGGGATGCCGCCCGCGCAGCAGTCCTCCCGTGGCATGCCACCCGCGGGACGGCCCGGAATGCCGGCGCCGCAACAGTCCTCGCCCGGCATGCCGCCCGCGGGACGGCCGGGAATGCCGCGTGCGCAGCAGTCCTCACCCGGGATGCCACCGGCACAGCAGTCATCGCCGGGCATGCCACCGGCCTACCAGTCCTCACCCGGCATGCCACCGGCACAGCAGTCATCGCCGGGCATGCCACCGGCGCTACCAGTCCTCGCCGGGCATGCCGCCCGCGCAGCAGTCGTCGCCGGGCATGCCGCCCGCGGGGCCCGGGCCGAAGGCCATGTACGCGCCGCTGCACGCCTCGATGACCGGGCCACTGCCCGGCCCCGTCCCGGACCCGGTGCCGGTGCCGATCTACGACCCGCCGGGCGTCGACCCGGCTCAGTACGCCCCACCGATGGCCGGGTCCCCGGACTCGGCCGACCCGGCGATCATGGAGCTGCCGCCGATCGACGCGTGGCGGCAGGCGTCATGAGCACCGGCAACCGAACTCCCAACACTGCCAACGGAACTGCCACCGTCGCGGCACCCCGTGGGGTCGGGAGGCGCAGATAGGTCGGCCGGCCAAATTTCGCCAATGTCTCCGGCACGACCCAGAGCGCCGCGGCAACCCGGCCCAAAGCCGCGGCAGTGGTTGGATCCGAGGGTGGCCCGCGGGTAACCGTCACCGGCCCCTCCCCCCACGCCGGTGACCGTCCCGGTCACCACCCCGGATCCGGGCACCGACACCGGCAACGGCTGGCCGGTGTCGGTGCCCACTCTGCCGCCCGCCCATGCCACCCCGCTACGCCACCGAGCTCGTGAGCAGGTCGTACACCGAGGACGGCAGGCCGGCGGGCTCGTCGGCGAGCAGCGCGACGTAGCCGTCCGGGCGGATCAGCACGAACTCCGCGCCGTAGGTGGCCCGCACCTGCCCGCCACTGTCCACGAACGACCGCGCACCGCCCACCGAGCCGTCCCCGACGAGTGTCCACTCCGGACCAGCGAGCACCTCGAACAGCCGCGCCTCCCCGGCCGGGCCGGCCACTGGCGCGTCCGGCGCCCGGTCCCCCGCCCGTAGCGGTCCCGGCGCGCGGCGCCGGTCCACGGCCAGCGGCCCGCCGCGGTAGGAGATGCCGAGCTGCCTGGTGTCCGCGCCGCGGCGGTAGGCGTCGGCGTCCCCGTCGCGGTGCTTGTCCATCAGCCTGGTGGCCAGGCCGAGCACCTCCTCGGCGACCGGCCGCCGCTCCGCCTCGTAGGTGTCGAGCAACGCGACCGGCGCGCCGCGGAGCACGGCGGCGAGCTTCCAGCCGAGGTTGTAGGCGTCCTGCACGCCGGTGTTGAGCCCCTGGCCCCCGGTCGGCGGATGCACGTGGGCGGCGTCGCCGGCGAGGAAGACGTGGCCCGCGCGGAAGGCGTCCGCGAGGCGGATGTTGGGCCGCCACACGGTGCTCCAGGTCAGGTCGTGCAGCCGGACCGTGCCGCCGCGTTCGTCGAGCCGGGCCTGCAACTGCTCGAGCGAGGCGTCCGAGCCGGCCGGCAGCGGGCAGCCGAACTGGAACGCGGTGCCGCCGGGCAGCGGGGTCAGCACGACGCCGTCCATCGGGGCCCCGGCGCGCGCGAACCAGTGACCGTAGGCGTGGTCGAGCTCGTCGGCGTGCACGTCGCCGAGGAGCATGCGGATCTCCTCGTGCGTCACGCCGGGGAACGGGATGCCCAGCGCGCGGCGCACGACGCTGCCACCGCCGTCCGCGCCGACCAGGTAGCGGGCCCGGACCGCACGGCCGCCGACGGTCGCGGTCACGCCGTCGTCGTCCTGGTCGAAGCCGGTCAGCGCCACGCCGCGCTCGACCCGCACCCCGAGCTCCGCGAGCCGGTCGGTGAGCAGCTGCTCGGTGCGGCCCTGCGAGAGGACCCACGCGTTCGGGTACGGCACGTCCGGCGTCGGCTGCTCCACCTCGGCCATCCGGCGCTCCATCGCGAACTCGCCGTCGAGGTAGGCCCGCAGCGTCGCGGGAAGCATCGCCTCGTCCCGCACCCGGCCGAGGATGCCCAGGTCCTCGAACACCTCGAGGGTGCGCGGCTGCAGCCCGTCGCCACGCGAGCCGGTGAACGGGTGCGGGTCGCGATCGACGATCCGCACGGCGACGTCGCGGCGCGCCAGCTCGATGGCGAGCGTCAACCCGGTCGGCCCGGCGCCGCTGACGAGTACCTCGGTGTCCATGGACTCCCCCTCTTGCTGAATTTCAATTCAGTGAATATGAGTTCAGCATGACTCCGGCTGCCGTAGGTTGTCAAGCAAGCAAGCAAGAGGTGGCATGCCACGCCTTTGCCAACCGCACCTAAGGGGAACGGGACGCGACCCAGCCACCGGTACGTGCCGAACGGGACGGACCAACCCACGGTGACCACAAGTAAGAATTCCGGGGAGGCGGAACGGCACATGACCGGCGTGCGCAAGGCCAAGGCGGCGGAGACGGAGACCGCGCTCAAGGACGCGGCCAGGAAGGTCTTCGCCGAGCGCGGCTACCTGAACACGAAGATCACCGACATCACGGCGGCGGCCGGGCGCGCGGCGGGTTCGTTCTACAACCACTTCGCGTCGAAGGAGGAGCTGCTACAGGCGCTGCTGTCGGACCTGCTGGCGTCGGCCGACGACTCGGTCCAGACGGATCCCGAGCACGATCCGGACTTCACCGGCCGCGCCGCGATCCGCTACCACGTGGCGGCCTACTTCGCCTTCTACCGCGAGCACCGCACGGTGATGGTCGCGCTGCAGCAGGCGGCGATGGTGGACGAGGCCTTCGCGGCGCGGCTGGGCCAGCTGACGGCCCCGGACCTGGGCCACCTGGCCGAGCACCTGGAGTACGTGCGCCGCACCGGCCACCCCCTGCCCGGCGAGCCGGTGGCGGTGGCCCGCGCGATCGCCGCGCTCCTGCACGGCTTCGCCACCACGTACCTGGACAACCCGGCCGACGTGACCGAGGAGGCGGCGATCGACCTGATCACCGACCTCGTCCACCGCGGCGTCGCCGGCCGCGCCCCGGAGTGACTCGCCCGCGCGTCAGGTGAGGTCGCCGAAGTAACGCGCCGCCGCCGCCACGCCGCCGCCCTTGCTCAGGGCCACCATCAGGGCCATGCGCGCCTGCTGCGCGGACAGGCCGCCCGCGCCGATGGCGCCCATCCGCTCGGCCATGCCGATGTCCACCGTGTACACCCGGGACGCCACGACCACCGGGATGTCCATCTGGGTCAACTCCATGATCGTGCCGAACAGTTCCACCGGGACGTTGCCCCAGCCCGTACCCTCCAGCACCACGCCCTGCGCACCGAGGTCGGTCACCGTCGTCAGCAGGGAAGGCGGCATGTCCTGGTAGGTCTTGAGCAACGCCACGTCCGTCTCCGGCTCGCCGCCCACCTCCGGCGGCCGGGGCGGTGGCGTGGACGTCAGGCGCACCTCCCCGCCGACCACGCGGCCCAGCATCGAGTGCGGCATGGAGGAGAACCCCCGCGCGTGCCGCACCCAGCGGGCCGCGTGCAGCTCGTTGCGCATGCACACCACCGCGCCCGCACCACGCAACGCCGGATCTTCCGCCGCGACGAGGGACGCCTCGAGGTTGTCGGGCCCGTCCGGCTCGCGCACGAACAGCGGGTGGTACGCGCCCGTGAACACGATGTTGCCCCGCGCGGGACCCGCCATAAGGTCGGTCAGGAACGCCGTCTCGTCCATCGTGTCCACGCCGTGGGTCACGATGACGCCGGCGAACTCGTCCTCCGCCAGCGCCTTGCGCACCCGCCTGGCCAGCGCGAGCTGCGTGGACACCGACGTGTCCCACGACGGCTCGGCCAGCACGTCCTCCACGACCACGCGCTGGGGCGGCGTCCGTACCGTCTCCAGCAGCTCACGCCCGCTCGCCACGCTCGATTTGCGCTGGGCGATGGTGTCGCCGGTCGCCAGCAACAGCAGCGTCATGACGGCTCCGCCTCCCGGGGTTCGCGGCCGCGCGCCCTCAGAAGCGATCCCAGCGCCCGTTGCGGCAGACGAGCGGTTCGAACCGCTCGTTGACCGCGAACGTACCCTCCACCGAGCACGGCAGGCCGAACCGGGCGAACCGCGGGTCGATGCCGGGCTGCGTCGGCTTCGGGCGTGGCTTGGGCTTCGACGTCGTCTTCGGGGTGATCACGGCAGTCTGCGTGCCGACCGCGGGCTGGGCGACCGTGACCGCCGGGAGCGCCGGCCGCGGGGTGTCGGTCGGCTCGGCGCCGGGCGAGTCGGTGATCGTCGGCACCGGCGGGTTCGTCACCGCGCCGCCGCCCCCGGCACCGTCCCCGCCGCGGGTGACCAGCAGGAAGCCCACCACGAGACCGGCGACCACCAGCACGCCCGCGACCTTGACCACGAGCGGGAACCAGTCGTCGTTCTCCGCGCGGGGCTGGTTGCGCGGAGCCGGCAACCCAAACCGCGGCATGCCGTCATCTCCGTCGGTCGGCTGACCAGGACGTTTTCAACGTAACCGGGACGTCAACCGGCCACCCGGCCGGGGCGGGCCTCCAGGTTGACCAGCCGGTTCGGCGTCGGCCACCGCACGTCGTGCACCCAGCCCAGCTTCTCCAGCAGCCAGATCAGCCGCGCGGAGATGTCGATCTGCCCGCGCCGCACCCCGTGCCGCGCGCACGTGGGGTCGGCGTGGTGCAGGTTGTGCCACGACTCCCCCATCGACAGGATCGCGAGCGGCCAGAAGTTGGCCGACCGGTCGCGCGCGGCGAAGGGGCGGCTGCCGACCATGTGGCAGATGGAGTTCACCGACCAGGTGACGTGGTGCAGGAACGACACCCGCACGAGGCCGGCCCAGAAGAACGCGGTGAGCGCGCCCGCCCACGACCACGTCAGCAGCCCGCCCAGCACGGCCGGTGTGAGCAGCGTGACCGCCGTCCACAGGCCGAACTGCCGGTGCACGCGCACGATGTCCCGGTCCGCCAGCAGGTCGGGGGCGAACCGCTCGGCGTTGGTCAGGTTGCGGTCGAACAGCCAGCCCATGTGCGCGTGCCAGAACCCGCGGACCAGCGCGAACGGCGAGGTGCCGAACGCCCACGGCGAGTGCGGGTCGCCCTCGCGGTCGGAGAACGCGTGGTGGCGGCGGTGGTCGGCGACCCAGTGCGTGATCGGGCCCTGCAGCGCCATGCTGCCGGCGATCGCGAGTGCCACCCGCACGGACCGGCGCGCCTTGAACGCGCGGTGGGTGAAGTAGCGGTGGAAGCCGACCGTCACGCCGAGGCAGGTGAGCACGTAGAAGGCCGCCGCGAGCGCCAGGTCGAGCCAGCCCAGGCCCCACCCCCAGGTCAGCGGGACCGCCGCCAGCAGTGCGGCGAACGGCGCCACGATGAACAGGTACGTGCCGACCTGTGGAGCCAGGCCGCGTGGCGCGCCGTGTAATGGCCGGATCCGGCCGGTACTTGTGGACCGTTCGGCAGTCGTCATGCCGTCACCCCGACTTCGCATGGGACCGATGTGGCCACCAGCACACCAGGTGAAGGCCGCTGACGCCACCCCATGCGGGCAAATGGGATGCGAGCGCCTCAGCCCGTGACGATGTCGAGGCTCAGCGTCAGGCGGCGCCCGGTGCTGCCGCGCCCGGCGGTGACGCCGAACGCGTAGCGGTCCACCCGGGCCCGCGCGCGCAGCCGCAACCCCGCGCCGGACGGGCCGAGCGAGAGGACTCGCACGGCCACCGGGCTCGGCCGGCCGCGCACGGTCAGCGTGCCGCGCAGGATCCAGCCGTCCTCGGTCAGCGCGAGACCGGTGGACGCGAAGACGATGTCCGGGTGCGCGCCGGCGTCGAGGTAGCGCGGCGACCGGACGTGGTCGTCGCGAGTGGACGATCCGGTGTGGAAGCTCTCCGCCGCGATCACCGCCCGGGCGGCGGATTCGTCGAGCCGGTCGGCGACCTGGAGGTGCCCGGACCGCAGGCGGAACGTGCCGGCTACGGACGCGAGGCCGAACAGGTGGCGGGTGGTGAACGAGATGGACGACCGGGCCGGGTCGATGCGGTACTCCCCGGTGGCGGGGATCGTGACGGCGTCGGTGGTCATGCTGGTCATCGCGGGCTCCTTTGCTTGGCAACGCCGGAAGCGTCGCGCCCGCCGGGGGCTGCGCACATCGGCCGCGGGGCCGCGGCGACCCCGACCCGGGTCGCCGCCCGGTTGAACTTTGGTCGCTGTCCACCCGCGTGTGCCCGGTCGTACGCTCGGACCGTGCACACCGCGATGACCTGCGACAAGCCGTTCTCCCGGGCCCGGGTTGCCGGTTCCACGGTGGCCATCGCGCTGTGCGTGGCGGGGACGGCGTACGGCGAGTTCGCGTCGGGCCGGCGCGGGTGGGTGCTGGTGGTCGAGCTCGCGGTCGCCGTGCTCACGGTCGCGCTGGTGCCGCTGGTGCTCGGCCGCCGGCCGGTGGGCGCGTCGCTGCTGCTCGCCGGGCTCGCCGCGGTGTCGCCGACGGCGACCCCCGGGTCCACGGTCGGCGTGCTGCAGGTCGCGCGCTGCCGGCCGTTCCCGGTCACCGCCGCGGTGGCCGGCGCCGGGATCGCGGCGCACCTGCTGCGCGCGGTGTGGCTGCCGATGCCCGGGCTCTCGTTCTGGTGGTGGGCACTGCTCGTGGTGCTCGCCCACGCCGCGTTCGTCGGGTGGGGCATGCTCTCGGCCGCCCGGCGCGCGCTGATCGACTCGCTGCAGGAGCGGGCCCGGCGCGCGGAGGCCGAGCAGGGCCGGCTCGTGGCGCAGGCCCGCGCCGCCGAGCGGGCCGCGATCGCGCGCGAGATGCACGACGTGCTCGCCCACCGGCTGTCGCTGCTGGCCACCTACGCCGGGGCGCTGGAGTACCGGCCGGACGCGCCGCCCGAGCGGTTGTCCGAGGCGGCCGGCGTCATCCGCACCGGCGCGCACCAGGCGCTCGACGAGCTCCGCGACGTGATCGCCCTGCTCCGCGACGACCCGGACGAGGATCCCGGCGACCCCGACACCGACGCCGGCACCGACTCCGACCGGCCCGTGCCCGCCCTGACCGACCTGCCCGAGCTGGTCGCCGAGTCCCGCGCGGTCGGCATGCCGGTCGAGGTCCGCGACGCCGTCGCCGACCCGGCCGCGCTGCCCGGCCGCACCGGGCGGACCGCCTACCGCGTGCTGCAGGAGGCGCTCACCAACGCCCGCAAGCACGCGCCCGGCCAGCCCGTGTCGATCGAGGTCGGCGGCTCCCCCGGTGCCCGCCTGGTGATCGAGGTCCGCAACCCGCTGCCCCGCGATTCCCTTGCCACCCCGGCGATCCCGGGCGCGGGCCGCGGGCTCGTCGGCCTCACCGAGCGGGTGCGCCTGGCCGGCGGGCAGCTCGACCACGTGGCCGGGCCCGCGGAGTTCCGCCTGCACGCCTGGCTACCGTGGCCGGCATGAGCCAGGTCCGGGTGCTGGTCGTCGACGACGACGCGCTCGTGCGGGCCGGGCTGACCATGATGCTCGACGGTGCCGACGGCGTGGTCGTGGTCGGCGAGGCCGCCGACGGCGCGGGCGTGCCGGCCGCGCTCGACGAGCACCCGGCCGACGTCGTGCTGATGGACCTGCGCATGCCGCGGGTCAACGGGATCGTCGCCACCCAGCGGGCGCGGGCCCGGCAGCGGCCGCCCGAGGTCATCGTGCTGACCACGTTCGACACCGACGAGAACGTGCTGCGCGCGCTGCGGGCCGGCGCGTCCGGCTTCCTGCTCAAGGACTCCCCGCCCGCGACGATCGCCGACGCCGTGCGCCGGGTGGCCGCGGGCGAGCCGATCCTCTCCCCGCGGATCACCCGGCGGCTCATGGACCGCGCGGCGATCGAGGCGGGCGCCTACGACAAGGCACGCGCCACGCTCGCCGCCCTGTCCGCCCGGGAGCACGAGGTCGCGCTCGCCGTCGCGCAGGGGCGGACCAACGCGGAGATCGCCGAGCGGCTGTACGTCTCGGTGGCCACCGTGAAGGCGCACATCACCCGCATCCTCACCAAGCTCGGCCTCGGCAACCGCACGCAGATCGCGCTGCTGATGCACGACGCCGGACTCCGCTGACCCCGCGCCACCGGCATTCCCCGCGCGAGGCGTCCCCCGGCCCGGTTGCCGCCGCCTCGCGCGAGGTCAAGGATGGTGGCGTGCTGGAAATGCTGAGCCGTCGCTGGCAGCTGGTCGTGCTGCGCGGAGTGTTCGCCATCCTGTTCGGCATCGTCGCGATCGCGTGGCCGGAGATCACCGTGCTGGCGCTCGCGCTGCTGTGGGGCGCCTACCTGCTCATGGACGGCATCGCGTCGATCACCATGGGCATGGGCCAGGGCACCGACCGGATGTACATGATCCTGACCGGGGTGCTCGGCATCGCGGCCGGCGTGCTCGCGTTCGTGTGGCCGCAGATCACCGTCGTCGTGCTGCTCGTGCTCATCGCCGGGTGGGCCATCGTCGCCGGCGTGCTGCAGATCGCGGCGGCGATCCGGCTGCGCAAGGTCATCAGCAACGAGTGGTTCCTCGCGATCTCCGGGGCGGTCATGCTGGTCCTGGGCCTGCTGCTCATCGTGCAGCCCGCCGAGGGCGCGATCGCGCTGCTGATCGCCATCGCCACGTTCGCCATCGCCTGGGGCGTGGTGCTCGTCGTGCTCGGGTTCCGCCTGCGCCAGCTGCGGGATCGCGTCGCCTAGCGCGCAGGTCACCTCCGGCTCGACACCCGGCGTTTACCCTCGGGTCATGTCCTACCGGAGGTATGTCGCGATCGGGGACAGCTGCGCCGAGGGCCTCGACGATCCCTACCCCGACGGCCGCGGGTTCCGCGGCTTCGCCGACCTGGCGGCCACCCGGCTCGCCGAGCTCGAACCGGAGCTGCACTACGCCAACCTGGCCGTGCGCGGCCGGCGGCTCGACCAGATCCTCGCCGAGCAGGTGCCGGTCGCGATGCGCCTGCGCCCGGACCTGGTCACGCTGTTCGGCGGCGGCAACGACGTGCTGCAGAGCCGCACGACCGGGCTCGCGGCGAAGCTGGACGCCGTCGTCGGCCCGCTCAGCGAGGTCGCGCGGACGGTCGTGCTGTTCACGCTCCCCGACCTGGCGCGCCGGCTGCCCGCCATGGGCCGGCTGCGGCCGCGGGTGAACGTGCTGAACGAGCTCATCGCGGCGACCGCCGGCCGGTACGGGGCGCTGCTCGTGGACGTCCGCCAGGACCCGTGGGCCGAGGACATCCGCCTCTACGGCGCCGACCGGCTGCACCTGGGCGAGCTCGGCCACCACCGGGTCGCCGGCCACCTGCTCAACGCGCTGGACGTGCCGGCCGCCGACTGGCTCACGCCGCTGCCGGCCGCCGTTCGGGAGCCGGTCTGGCGGGCGGCGGTGCGGCATTGGCTGTGGGTGCGCCACCACCTGACGCCGGCCGTGCACGACCTGGTCCGCAACAAGCTGGCCGGCCGCGAACCGGGCGACGGGTTCGTGCCCAAGCGCCCCGAGCTCGGCCGGATGACCGAACGGTGGTGACCGGGCCGGTCATCGGGCGTTAGCGCACCGGCCGCCTGGTGGACGCCAGGATCACGCTGTCGTCGCCGACCTGGTGCACGTCCGGGTGCTCGGTCTCGTTGCACCAGTGCCCGCCCTCGCCGAGGTAGCGGAACCGCACGCGGGTCCCGTCGGGCACGGTGACGGAGACCGACCGGGTGCCGTTGCTGCGCACCCGCAGCTCGTGCGCGCCCGGGCACCACTCGTTGAAGTCGCCGACCACGCTGACCCGCCCTCGCGGCGAGTCGGGACGCAGCACGAAGGTGAGGCGGACGCCGCCGGCGGTGCGGTCACGGTCGATGCGGAGCATGGCTGTTCCCGGTCCTTTCGCCGTCGCGGGGGGATGCGGACAGGATGACGGATCGGGCCCGCTCCCGCGATTCGGCACGCCGGGCGGCACGGCGACGTTAGCTGGCACACAATTCAGTTGTGCAAAACCTACCTGTCGGTAACGTCGACGGCATGGCAGAACTGCGACTGGACCGGCAGGTGTGCTTCGCGCTCTACGCCGCGTCCCGGGCAGTGACCCAGCTCTACCGCCCGCTGCTCGACGCGCTCGGGCTGACCTACCCGCAGTACCTGGTGATGCTCGTGCTGTGGGAACGCGGCCCGGTCACCGTCAAGGAGCTCGGCGCCGCCCTGGATCTCGACTCCGGCACCCTCTCCCCCTTGCTCAAGCGGCTCGAGGCGGCCGGCCTCGTCACCCGCGACCGGCGGGTGGACGACGAGCGCTCCGTCGAGGTCCGGCTCACGGCGGCCGGCGAGCGGCTGGAGCACGGCGCGGCGGAGGTGCCGCGCAAGATCGCGAACGCGACCGGGTTGGCCGGAGCCGAGCTCGCGGAGCTGCGGCGCAACCTGACCGCGCTGACCGAGGTGGTCCGCGCGGCCCATCTGAGTCCCGACGAGTCCTAAGGAGACGATCACTGTGGAGACGTTGTACGTGGCAAGGGCGACCTCGAGCGGCGCCGGGCGGCAGGGGCACGTACGGTCCGACGACGGCGTGCTCGAACACGACCTCGCCGTGCCGAAGGCGATGGGCGGCGCCGGCGGCCCGGGCACCAACCCCGAGCAGCTCTTCGCGGCCGGCTACGCGTCCTGCTTCCACAGCGCCCTGCAGCTCATCGCGCGCCGGGAGAAGGTCCGCCTGCGCGACTCGACGGTCACCGCCGAGGTCGGCATCGGGCCGACCGGGGAGGGCTTCGGCCTCGCGGTCACGCTCGTCGTCGGCCTGCCGGACATCGAGACCGAGGTCGCCGAGAAGCTCGTGGCCGCCGCGCACCAGGTGTGCCCGTACTCCAACGCCACCCGCGGCAACATCGACGTCGAGCTGAAGGTCGCCTGATGCCGATCACGACGCGCGAGATCCACCTCGCCGCCCGGCCGCGGGGCTGGCCGGCGCCGGCGGACTTCGAGCTGGTGACCACCGAGCTGCCGGACCCGGGCGAGGGCCAGCTGCTGGTGCGCAACCGGTACATGTCGGTCGACCCGTACATGCGGCCGAAGATGAACGACGTCAAGTCCTACACGCCGCCCTACCAGCTCGGCGAGGCGCTCTACGGCGCCGCGATCGGCGAGGTCGTCGAGTCCCGGGCGGACGGTCACGCGCCGGGTGACCTGGTGCTGCACGGCCTCGGCTGGCGCGAGCAGGCGCTGGTCGACGCGCGGGCGGTCCGCACGCTCGAGCAGGTCCCCGGGGTGTCGGTCACCCACCACCTCGGCGCGCTGGGCTCGACCGGCCTCACCGCCTACGTCGGGCTGTTCGACCTGGCCGGGTTCAAGCCCGGCGACAGCGTGTTCGTCTCCGGCGCGGCCGGGGCGGTCGGCACGATGGCCGGCCAGTTCGCACGCCTGCGCGGCGCCGGGCGCGTGGTCGGCAGCGCGGGCTCGGCGGAGAAGGTCGCGTACCTGACCGGAAAGCTGGGCTTCGACGCGGCGTTCAACTACCGCGACGGCGACGTCCACGGACAGCTCGCCGCCGCGGCGCCGGACGGCATCGACGTCTACTTCGACAACGTCGGCGGCGACCACCTCGAGGCCGCTATCGCGCAGCTGCACGACCACGGCCGGGTGGCCATGTGCGGGTCGGTGTCGGAGTACAACGCCGCCGAGCCGTCGCCGGGGCCGCGCAACCTGGCCCAGGTCGTCAAGAAGCGGCTGTCCCTGCGCGGGTTCATCGTGCTCGACCACTTCGACCGGTTCCCGGACATGGTCCGCGACGTCTCGGGCTGGCTCGCGAACGGCGAGCTGGTCGCCGACGAGACCATTGTGGACGGTGGGCTGGACCGCGCGGTGGACGCGTTCCTCGGCCTGCTGCGCGGGGAGAACACCGGCAAGATGGTGGTCCGGCTCTAGATCCCGGCCGGGCGGGGCGGCACCGGCGTGGCGACGACGAACGAGCTCGTCGTCTGTCCGAACAGGAGGAACGCGTCGAGCACCTCCTGCAGGTCCTCGACCGCCGGCACGTGCACCTTGAGCAGGAAGCAGTCCTCGCCGGAGATCCGGTGGCACTCGCTGACCCGCGGGGTGTCCCGGGCCAGGTCGGCGATCTTGGGCAGCTGCCCCGGTCCCGGCCGGATCCGCACCCATGCCGTGACCGGCAGGCCGATCGCGGCCGGGTCGACGTCGAGCCGGTAGCCGCGGATCACGCCGGCCCGTTCGAGCCGGCCGACGCGCTCGCGCACGGCGGGTGCGGACATGCCGACCGTCCGGGCGAGCTCGGCCGTGCTCTGCCGGGGGTTGTCCGCCAGCGCGGCCAGGATGCCGCGGTTGATCTCGTCGAGGTTGCCATCCGGCAAGCCGTCCGGCGGTCGTGCCGCCCTGATCGAAGGCATCTCGCGCTCCGTTCCGTCGGATCGGTCTGCCCATAACGGTTCGCGCCTTCGAGAATAACTCCTCGTGAACCGCCTTCCCCCGCACGCCTACTTCGTCGTCAGCGCGGTGTTCCACTACCTCGGTCCGGCGTTCGCGGTGCTGCTGTTCGCCCGCGTCGACGCGCTCGGCGTGGCGTGGTTGCGGATCGCGTCCGCGGCGGTGATCTTCGCGCTGTGGCGCCGGCCGTGGCGGGTGTGGCGGTCGCTGGACCGGCCGACGCGGTGGCTGCTCGCCGGGTGGGCCGCGGTGCTCGCGGTGATGAACAGCTGCTTCTACCTGGCGATCGAGCGGCTGCCGCTGGGCACCGTCGCGGCGGTCGAGTTCCTGCCGGTGATCGCGCTGGCCGCCCTCGGGACCCGGACCGGGCGCAACGCGCTCGCGCTGCTGGCGGCGGCCGGCGGGGTGTACGTGCTGAGCGACGTGCGGCTCGCGGGCTCCCCCGCGGGGTTCGCGTTCGCGGCGGCCAACGCGGTGCTGTTCGCGGTCTACATCGTGCTGGGTCACCGGGTCGCGCGCAGCCCGCGGGTGGGCGGGGTCGACGGCCTCGCGCTCGCGATGCTGCTCGCGGCGGTCGTGGCCGCGCCGATCGGGTTCGCGGACGCGGTGCCGGCGTTCGCCGACCCCGTGGCGCTGCTCGCGGCGGTCGGCGTGGGCGTGTCGTCGTCGGTGATCCCGTACGTGTGCGACCAGCTCGCGATGGCCCGGCTCGCGCGCGGGACCTACGCGCTGCTCGTGTCGCTGCTGCCGGCGACCGCGACCGTGATCGGCATCGTGGTGCTCGCCCAGGTGCCGACCGTGGCGGAGGTGGTCGGGGTCGCGCTCGTGGTGGCCGGGGTGGCGGTGCACCGAGATCATCGGGCCTACGCTGACGCCTGACGAGAGGCGGGCGGCATGGCGCGGTGGTCGGTGATCGTGGTGTTCGCGCTGCTGGGCGCCGTCACGCAGGTCCTGTGGATCACCTACGCGCCGGTGACCGACGCGGCGGCGGAGTTCTACGGGGTGTCGGACACCGCGATCGGGTGGCTCGCGAACGTGTTCCCGCTGCTGTACGTGCTGCTGGCGGTCCCGGCCGGCATGCTGCTGGATCGCTGGTTCCGCGGCGGCCTCGCGCTCGGCGCGGTGCTCGCGGCGGCCGGCGCGCTCATCCGGCTGCTGCCGGGGTACCAGTGGGCGCTCGCCGGCCAGCTCGTGGTGGGCGTGGCGCAGCCGCTCGTGTTGAACGCGATCACCGGCGTGGCGTCGCGGTACCTGCCGCCCGCGGACCGTCCTACCGGGATCGCGATCGGTTCGGCGGGGACGTTCGCGGGCCTGATCGTGGGCTTCGGGCTCGGCGCGGTGTTCGCGTCGCCGTCGGGGATCCCGGCGCTGCTGGCGGTCCAGGCCGGGATCGCGGTCGTGGTCGGGCTCGCGGTGCTGGTCGCGGTCCGGCGACCGGTCGCGTTCGCCGTGACGGAGGCGCCGGCCGCGGGCTTCGGCGCGTTGCGCATCGCCTTGCGGGATCCGGGAATCCGGCGGTTGTGCGCGCTCGTGTTCGTGCCGTTCGGCGTCTTCGTGTCGCTCTCGACGTTCCTGCAGCCGCTGCTGGAGCCCGCCGGCGTGACCGAGACGACCGCGGGCCTGCTGCTCGTCGCGAACGTCGTGGCCGGGGTGGCCGGGTGCGCGGTGGTGCCCGTGATCGCGAGCCGGCGGCGGGCCGAGGTGCGGGTCATGGCGCTCGCGCTCGGGGTGACCGCGCTCGCGTGCGTGGCGCTCGCCGCCGTGCCGGGCGTGGTGGTCGGGTTCGTCGCGGTGGTCGCGCTGGGGCTCGCGTTGCTGCCCGCGCTGCCGATCGTGCTCGAGCTGACCGAGCGGCGGGCCGGCGCGGCGGAGGGCACGGCGACCGGGCTGATCTGGCTGGCCGGCAACCTCGGTGGCCTCGTGCTCGCGGCGGGCGTCGGCGTGCTCGTCGACCAGCCGGTGGCGGCGTTCCTCCTGCTGGCCGCCCTGAGCCTGCTGACGCTGCCGCTGTTGCGCTCGTTCCGTTCGGCAATCCAGCGGTAGGGCACCGACCGCCGCGTCGTTAGCGTCGACGGTATGGCACACATCGACCTGGGCGTCGACGAGAAGCTCTTCCCCGGCATCAACGGTCTGATGCGGTTCCGGCCGGAGGCCGCCAAGCCGCTCAACGAGCTCGCGGAGGTCCTGCTGCGCGGCCCGCACCCGCTGACCGCGGGCGAACGCGAGCTGATCGCGGCGTACGTGTCGGGGCTCAACGAGTGCACGTTCTGCTGCTCGTCGCACTCGGCGTTCGCCGCCGCGCAGCTGCCCGAGGGGATGCCGCTGGTGGACCAGGTCCGCGCGAACCTCGACGCCGCCGCCGTGCCGGAGAAGCTGCGGGCTCTGCTGCGCATCGCGGGCGCGGTCCGCGACGACGGCCGCAAGGTCACGGTCGACCTGGTCGACGCCGCCCGCGCGGAGGGCGCCACGGACCTCGAGATCCACGACACCGTGCTCATCGCGGCCGCGTTCTGCATGTACAACCGCTACGTCGACGGCCTCGCGACCCTGGCCCCGGCCGACCCGGCGCGCTACGCACAGGCCGCGCAGCGGATCATCGCGGAGGGCTACCACTCCTGACCGGCACGCGCCCGCGGTCGTAGACGAGCACGCAGATCCCGAGCCACAGCAAGCCGATGAGCCAGCCGGCCAGCACGTCGGTCGGCCAGTGCACCCCCAGATAGACGCGGCTGACGCCGACCGCCACCACGAGGCACCCGCCGGCCACGACCACCGCGGCACGGGCGGCGCGGGATCCCGCCCGCCGCGCGGCGAGCGTCGTCAGGACCCCGATCACCGCGGTCGAGGTCAGCGAGTGGCCCGACGGGTAGGCCCAGCTGTTCACCAGCACGAGGTGCCCGTCGCCGGGCCGCGCCCGCTCCAGGACGTTCTTCAGCACGGGAACCAGGATCAGCGCGCCCAGGGTCGTCCCGGCCACGAACAGCGCCTCCCGCCGCCGGCGCGTGACACCGAGCCACACCGCGATGCCGAGGGCCAGCGTCACCAGCACCGCCGAGCCGCCGAGCGTCGAGCACGCGGTCATCACCGCGGTCAGCCCTGGCGAGCGGCGCTCGATGAACCAGGCGCGGATCGTGTCGTCGAACGCGACCAGCCTGCGCAACGTCGCGGTCAGGACCACGATCGCCACGGCCAGCGCGCCGAGCACGGCCATCCGGACGGCGAGCACGCCTCCACGTTAGGCCAACCGGGCGATCCGGGCCTGTTGCACCCTGGACACCGTATACCGGGAGGGGGTATACATACGGGCCATGACCACCAGCAGCGCAAACCGCCGCTTCGCCTTCCACTACCTCGAGATGGTCATCGCGATGTTCATCGGCATGGGCGTGTTCGCCCCGGTGTGGCACGTGGTGTTCGACGCCTTCGGATCCGCCGCCATGGAGCGCACCGACGTGATGGCGATGTCGATGGCCACGGACATGGTCATCGGGATGTCGCTGTGGATGTGGTTCCGCGGCCACGCCGCCGCCCCGATCGCCGAGATGGCGCTCGCCATGTACCTGCCGTTCGTCGTGCTGCTCGTCCCGCTGTGGCTGGGCCTGATCGGCGGCACATTCCTGATGGTCGCCGGCCACGTGCTGATGCTCGGCACGATGCTGCTCGCGATGCTCCGGCGCCGCGAGGAGTACTCGGGCAAGCACCGCAACCGCTGGTTCGCCAGGCGCCGCCCGGAATCCGCCACCGAGCCCGGGACGGCTGGCTAGGGTCACCGCGTGCCCACCTTCATCGAGCTCCTCGACGACGCCGCGCTCCTGTCCTACGAGCACCAGCTGCACCTGGTCGAGGTGCTGGGCGAGCACTCCTGGCACGCCGACCTGGCGAAGCAGGTGTTCGCCTTCACCGGCGACACGCCGCGCACGTGCACCCGGTGCCACCTCCTCGGCAGCGCGGCGCCCGGCCCGGGGACGTGGCTGTGGGGCTGGGCCAACCCGACCGGCTACCCCGCACCGATCGTGGGGCTCGGCGAGTACGTGCGGGACTTCGGCCGTCGGCACGGGATACCCGAGCTCGCCGAGCCGGAGGTGCCGTTCCACGCGCTGCCCGGCTCGCCCACGGACCCGAACCTCGTGGCCGGGATGTTCATCGAGGCGGCGAAGGCGGTCGCCAACACCTGGACCAGCTACAGCGGCGACGCCGGCGCCGGCACCCGCGCCGCCTTCCTGGTCGAACACCCCGACTTCGTCCTGCCGCCGCCGGAGCCGGCCCGCGTGCTGCGCGTGCTCAACCAGGGGACCGCCGAGCTCGAGCTCACCGACCCCCGCCGGGCACTGCACTCCTACGCGGCGCGCCGCGGCCTCAACCCCGCCTTCGACGCCGGCGGCGCCCGGCTCACGATGAACGGGCCGCAGCTCGCCGTGACCGTCCACTTCGGTCAGTCCGGCCGGGTCGAGGAGATCTCCGGGTCGATGGGCGCCGCCACCACGTAGCGAGCGACCGCCCGGGCTAGGGTCGGGAGGACCCGGGAGGTGCGATGGCGGAGCAGGAACGGTCGGAGAGCAAGCTCACCGTGCTGGTCGCGCTCGCCGCGAACCTCGCGATCGCCATCCTCAAGCTCGGCGCCGGCCTGATCACCGGCTCCGCGGCGATGCTCGCCGAGGCGGCGCACTCGATCGCCGACACGTTCACCGAGGCCCTGCTGCTCACGGCGCTGCGCCGGTCGAGCCGCCCGGCGGACCGGCGGCACCCCTTCGGGTACGGCAAGGAGCGCTACTTCTGGTCGCTGATCGCGGCGGTGTCGATCTTCGTCTCGGGCGCGGTGTTCGCGTTGTACGAGGGCTTCAGCACGATCTTCGGCGAGAGCCACGAGCAGGCCAGCGTGTGGGTCGGCTACCTCGTGCTGGCCGGCGCGTTCGTGCTCGAGGGCGTGTCGTGGCTGCGTGCGGTCAAGCAGGTGCGCGCGGAGTCGGCCGCGGAGGGCCGGACGATCCGCGAGTACCTGCGGCTGCTCGACGACCCGACGGTGAAGACCGTGTTCTACGAGGACAGCGCCGCGCTCGTGGGCCTGCTGCTCGCGTTCGGCGGCCTGGCCCTGCACGACGTCACGGGCGACGCGTTCTGGGACGGGCTCGCGTCGGTGCTGATCGGCGTCCTGCTCGCGGGCGTCGCGTACCTGCTCGGCGCGACGAACAAGGGCCTGCTCATCGGCCGGCAGGCCGACCCGGCGGTCGTGGCGCAGGTCCGCGACTTCCTGAGCGACGTGCCGGAGGTCGAGGTGGTGGTCGACCTGCTCACGATGGTCACCGGCACCGACCGCATCCTGCTGTGCGCCCGCCTCGACTTCGCCGACGGCCTCACGTCCAGCGACCTGGAACACGCGTGCGTCCGCGTCGCCGGCGAGCTGACCGAGCGGTTCCCCGACCTGGACGAGATCTTCCTCGAACCCGTGCCCCGCTCCGATCCCAACCTGCGCGCCCGGGTCCTCGCCCGCTACGGCCAGCGCCCGCCCGAGCACCACTAGCGGCTCAGCCGTCCGGCTCCGCCGCCTTCTCCGCCGCGCGCTTGCGCCGCTTTCCCTCGTGCATGGCCACCACGCGGGCGACCGGGATCTCGTGGCCTTCCGCGACGAGGTCGGCCGGCAGCTGCTGGGGGTCCGGCAGGGCCGCCGCCCACGGGTCGCGGTCCCCGAGCAGCCCGGCGGCGTTGCGGACGGTGAAGTCCCGCGGCACGACGTCGTCCGCGTCCGCCCAGGCCACCGGGAACGACACGGGCGCACCGGGCCGCTGCCGCGGGCTGTACGCGGCGATCACCGTGGCGCCGTGCGCGCGGGTGGAGTCGACGAACACCTTGCCGCCGCGGTCGGCCTTGACGTACGCCGTGGTGGCGATGTCCGGGCCGAGCCGGGCGGCGCGCTCGGCGATCGCCCGGGTCGCGGCCGCGGCGTCGTCCGGCTCGGTGTCGGTGACCGGCACGATCACGTGCACGCCCTTGGCCCCGCTGGTCTTCAGCGCGCCGGCGAGGCCCAGCTCGGTGAGCGCCTCGCGGACCAGCTTGGCGGCGTCGACGGCGTGCCGGAACGAGTCGGACCCCTCCGGCGGGTCGAGGTCGAGCACCAGGTGGGTCGGGTGGCCCTTGGTCTCGGTGGTGAACAGCGTGGCGTGGTACTCGACGGCCCGCTGGTTGGCGAACCAGAGCAGCGTCCGCCGGTCGTCGCACAGCGCGTAGGACACGTCCCGGTGCGACGCCTCGGCCCACATGGTCACCGTGCGGACCCAGTCCGGGGTGTACTTCGGCACGTTCTTCTGCATGAACGGGTCCTGCCCGGGCCGGACCCGGATCACCGACAGCGGCCGGTCGCGCAGGCCCGGGATGATCCGGTCCGACACGGCGTCGAGGTAGTCGACGAGGTCGCGCTTGGTCGCCTCCGCGCCGTCGAACAGCGGCGCGTCCAGGTTGGTCAGCGGCACGCCGTCGCGCGTCTCGTCGGGCTTCTTCGCCATGGTGATCACCTCACCGTGCCGCGTCACCCTGGTCAACTCGCATTCGTGCGACCCGGCGGCGGATCCGGTCGAGGTCGGTCGCGGGCAGCGCGTCGGCGACGAGCAGCTGGGGCAGCAGGCCGGGCTCGAGGGTGAGCGCGCGGAACGCCGTCGACACCGTGACGTCGTGGTCGGGCCGGCCGGCCACCACGACCTCGTCGCCGGCGCGGATCTCGCCGGGCACGAGCACCCGCAGGTAGGCGCCGGAGCGCGCGGCCTGCGTGAACGTCCGGATCCAGCCGGCCTCGGCCATCCAGCCCTGGAACGTGCCGCACGGGATCCGCGGGCCGGACACCTCGAGCAGCAGGTCCGGCCCGATCCGCCAGTGCTCACCGACGAGCGCGCCGTCCACGTCCAGCCCGGTCGTGGTCAGGTTCTCGCCGAACACGCCGTCGGGCAGCTCGCGGCCCAGCCGGGCCGCCCACACGTCGAGCTCCTCGCGGGCGTAGGCGTAGACGGCGTGGTCGTCGCCGCCGTGGTGGGCGACGTCGTACACGCGGTCGCCGGCCAGGCCCACCGCGCCGGTGCCCCTCGGGCCGGGCGCGCACACCGCGACCGGGCCGGCCACGGGGCGCTTGTCGATCCCGGTGACGGTGACGGTCTTCCACGGGTTCTCCCGCGGCACCCCGACGTTGACGGACTTGAGTGCGGCCATGCCCCCACGCTAAGCGGCGGCCGCGCCGATGACCACACAGATTCCTCGGGCGTCGGCGCACGGGTCCTGTCGGTGTCGCGAGCTAGGGTTGACCTCCCATGATCGGAGGCAGCAGGCGTGGCGCGTTGGACGGTGGAGCGGGTGCTCGGGCTCGCCCCGGACGCCGGCTCCGCACGCGCTGCCCGGGCACTCGCCCGCCCGCGGCAGTGGTCGGCCATGGGCAGCAACGACTCGCTGGTGTGGGGCCGGTGCCAGGGCAGCGGGCGGGAGCCGTACCAGGTCACGGTCGACCTGAACGAGCCCGCGTTCCGCTGCACCTGCCCGAGCCGGAAGTTCCCGTGCAAGCACGGGCTCGCGCTGCTGCTGATGTGGGCCGCCAACGACGGTTCGGTCGCCGACCTCGACGCGGCGGCCGACTTCGCGCAGGCATGGGCGGCCGACCGGGCGTCGCGGTCCGCCCGGGCGGCGGCGCGCGCGTCGGGTGCCGGCCCGGACCCGGAGGCGCAGGCCAGGCGGGTCGCCGAGCGGGAGAGCCTGATGACCGCCGGACTGGACGAGTTCGAGCGGTGGCTGTTCGACCTGGTGCGCCAGGGCCTCGCGGGGGTGCGCAGCCAGCCGCCGTCGTACTGGGACGCCGCGGCCGCGCGCCTGGTCGACGCGCAGGTGCCGGGCCTCGCGGAGCGCGTGCGCACGATGGGCAGCGCGGTGCACGTGCGGGCGGACTGGGCGCCGCACCTGCTGTCCCAGCTCGGCCGGTGGTACCTCGCGGTGCGCGCGTGGCGGCGGCGCGGCTCGCTGTCGGCGGCCACGATGGGCGACCTGCGGGCGGTGCTGGGCTGGTCGCGGCGCCAGGACGAGGTGCTCGCCGGCGAGCCGGTGACGGATCGCTGGTGGGTGGTCGGGCTGAGCCAGGAGGAGGACGAGCGGCTCCTCTCGCAGCGCACGTGGCTCTACGGCGAGGAGAGCGGCGAGGTCGCGGTGCTGCTGGACTTCGCCGCGGCGGGCGGCGCGCTGCGGGTGCCGCACGTGCTGGGCTCGGTGCTCGACGTGGCGCTGGCGCCGTACCCGGGCTCGCCGCCGCGCCGCGCCCTGCTGGCCGACGAGCCGGTGATCACCACGGGGTCGGGCTACCCGGCTCCGTCGACCGTGCTGGGCGCGTTCGACCTGGCGGCCGGCTGGCAGGCGGGAAACCCGTGGCTGTCCCGGATCCCGATGACCCTGGGCGCGGTGACGGTCGTCCCCGGCGGCGCGGACGGCGCGGTCCTGGTGGACGTGGACGGCACCGCGCTGGCCCTCGCCCCGGACACCGACGTGTGGCCGCTGCTGGCACTGTCGGGCGGGCACCCGGTGGACCTGTTCGGCGAGTGGTACGACGGCCACCTGCACCCGTGCAGCGTCGCCGCGGACGGCCGGTTGGTGTCGTTGTGAGCGGAGCTCGCGGAGCGAACCATCAGACACACGGCAACCACGAGCGGCGGCACCAAGCCCGCGAGCAGGCGTCCGTTCGCGCAGCCTGTGCAGCGAACCATCAGACACACGGCAACCACGAGCGGCGGCACCAAGCCCGCGAGCAGGCGCCCGTTCGCGCAGCCTGTGCAGCGAACCATCAGACACACGGCAACCACGAGCGGCGGCACCAAGCCCGCGAGCAGGCGTCCGTTCGCGCAGCCTGTGCAGCGAACCATCAGACACAGGGCGACCGCGAGCGGCGGCACCGAGCCTGCGAGGGGGCGCCCGTTCGCGGAGCCTGCGGAGCGAACCATCCAACACAGGGCGACCGCGAGCGGCGGCACCGAGCCTGCGAGGGGGCGCCGTGAGCTGGGACTCGTTGCTGAGCACGGCGATGGTCGGCACCGGCCGCCGCACGGTGCCGGACGAGATGCTCGCCGGTGTCGTCGATCCGTCCGATGTGGACGCCTCCGGGCCGGAGGCGACCGTGCTCGCGGCGGCCGCCGTGCTCGGCTCCTACCGGCGCGCGGGCTGGGTGCCGCCGGCGTGGCGCGGGGAGCCCGTCCCGCCCGCCGCCGACGATCCGCGGCCCGGGTGCTCCGCCAAGGCCACGCAGGTGCTCGAGCTCCTGCTGGACCGCAACATCCGCATCGACGGCGGCAACGAGCTGCTGACCCGCCAGTGGCTCGCCGCGTGCGCCGCCGCGGGACGCCGACCGCCGCCGGCGCTGCTCGTCACGCTGCTGCAGCTCGCCACCACGACGCCCGACCTGCGCGAGACCGTGGCCGTGATCGCCGGCCCGCGCGGAACCTGGCTCGCCGCCCGCAACCCGCGCTGGGCGTGGGCGCTGCCGGTCGGCGACGGGGACCTCGCGGAGCGGTTCGCCACCGCCACCCGCACCGAGCGGCTCACCGTGCTGACCGCGGTGCGCCGCACCGACCCCGGCCGTGGCCGCGCGCTCGTCGAGGGCACCTGGCGCCGCGAGCAGGCCACCACCCGCGCGGCCCTGCTCGACGCGCTCGCCACCGGACTGTCCGATGCGGACGAACCGTTCCTCGAGTCCACACTGGACGACAAGGCGGTCACGGTGCGCGCGGCGGCCGCGGCCCTGCTCGACCGGCTGCCGAACTCCCGGCGCGCCCAGCGGATGGCCGCCCGGATCCAGGCGCTGACCCGGCCCGACGGCACGATCGAGCTGCCCGGCAAACCCGACGCCGCGGCCCGGCGCGACGGCATCAGTGGCACCCGCGAGCCCGGCTACGGCCCCCGCGCCTCCTGGCTCATCCAGCTCGTCGGCGCCGCCCCGCTGCCTGCGCAGGCGGACGTCCAGGACGCGCCGGCCGAGCTCGTCACCGGCTGGACCAAGGCCGCGCTGCGCCGGCGGGACCAGCGCTGGCTTCGTGCGCTCGCGGAGGCGAACCCCGCCCCGGAGACCCTCGCCGCACTCGACCCGCAGACCGCCACCGGGATCGTCGCGCGGCAGGTCCAGGTGGACGCGCGCTTCGCCGCCCTGCTCGCCGCCTGCCCGGGCCCGTGGCCGGCGGACTTCTCGATCCTCATCACGCAGCTGCTGCAGACCGCGACGAGCGAGGGCGTGCTGACGCTGGCGTTCGCGAGCCTCGCCGACCACCTAGACCCGGCCGCGCTGCCCGGCGTCGAGGACTGGCTCACCCGCACCCCGGCCGACAAGCGCGCCCGCCGCCGCACGCTGCGCGGCCTCGCCAACGCACTGACCATCCGCCAGACGATCCAGCAGGAGTTCACCACATGACCGTGCCCGAGGTGCTGCGGCAGCATGCCGAGGAGCAGCACGCCGACGAGCTCGCCGCCCTCGCCAAGGCCGACGACCGGCCGCGGCCGCCCAACTGGCACCTGTCCCCCTGGGCCGTCGCAACGTACGTGCTCGGCGGCGAGCTGGACAACGGCATGCAGATCTCGCCGAAGTACCTGGGTTCGCGGCGGCTCATCGAGGTGGCGATCGCCACTCTCGCCACCGACCGCGCGCTGCTGCTGCTCGGCGTGCCCGGCACGGCGAAGACGTGGCTCTCCGAGCACCTGGCCGCCGCCGTCTCCGGCGACTCCACCCAGCTCGTGCAGGGCACGTCGGGCACGCCCGAGGAGGCGATCCGCTACGGCTGGAACTACGCGCGCCTGCTGGCGCAGGGCCCGTCGCGGCAGGCGCTCGTGGCGAGCCCCGTACTGCGTGCGATGGAGACCGGCGGCATCGCGCGCATCGAGGAGCTCACCCGCATCCCGTCCGACGTGCAGGACGCGCTGATCACCGTGCTGAGCGAGAAGTCGCTGCCGATCCCGGAGCTGGACGACGAGGTCCAGGCGCTCGCCGGGTTCAACGTGATCGCCACGGCCAACGACCGGGACCGCGGCGTGAACGACCTGTCCGCCGCGCTCAAGCGCCGGTTCAACGTCGTCGTGCTGCCGCTGCCCGACGACGTCGAGGCCGAGGTCGAGATCGTCCGGCTGCGGGTGAACCAGCTCGGCGAGACGCTGCGGCTGCCCGCGGAGCTGGAGGCGGTGGACGAGATCCGCCGCGTGGTCACGGTGTTCCGCGAGCTGCGTGACGGCGTGACGGCCGACGGCCGCACGAAGATCAAGTCGCCCTCCGGCACGCTGTCCACGGCGGAGGCGATCTCGGTGATGACCAACGGGATCGCGCTCGCCGCGCACTTCGGCGACGGCGTGGTGCGCGCGGACGACGTGGCCGCCGGGCTGCACGGCGCGGTCGTGAAGGATCCGGTGGCCGACCGGCTGGTGTGGCAGGAGTACCTGGAAGCCGTGGTGCGGGAACGCAAGCCGTGGGCCGACCTGTACCGGGCGTGCCGAGAACTGATGTGAGCGAAGCTCGCGAGCCAACCATGTCGTCGACGACTCACATCCTCGGGATCCGCCACCACGGGCCCGGCTCGGCCCGCGCGGTACGTGCCGCGCTGGACGAGCTGGACCCGGCCCTCGTGCTGATCGAGGGCCCGCCGGAGCTGGACAAGGTCGCGCCGCTCGTGGCCGCCGCGGACATGCGCCCGCCGGTGGCCGGACTCTGCTACGCCGTCGACGACCCGGCGAGTGCCGCGTTCTACCCGATGGCGGTGTTCTCCCCGGAGTGGGTCGCGCTGCGCTGGGCGGTCGAGCACGGCCGGCCCGCGCGGTTCCTCGACCTGCCGGCCGCCAACTCCCTGGTACTGCGGGAGGACCGCGGCGCCAACCGGTTCGACCCGATCGCCGCGCTCGCCGGGGCCGCCGGCTACGACGACGCGGAGCGCTGGTGGGAGGACGCGATCGAGCTGCGCTTCCACGGCCTCGACGTGTTCGACGCGGTGCTCGACGCGATGCGGACCCTGCGCGAGGACCAGGACATCGACCTGGAGACCCGGCGACGCGAGGCGGCCATGCGCCGGGTCATGCGGGCCGCGCGGCGCGGCGAGCCGGGCACGATCGCGGTCGTGTGCGGCGCCTGGCACGCGCCCGTGCTGGTGCCCGAGACCTTCCCGTCGGCCGCGTCGGACACCGCGTTGCTGAAGGGGTTGCCGGCCACCAAGGTCGCGGCCACCTGGGTGCCGTGGACGTCCACCCGGCTCGCGCGGGCGAGCGGGTACGGCGCGGGCATCGACTCCCCCGGCTGGTACCACCACCTGTTCACCGCGCCGGACGACGTGATCACCCGCTGGCTGGTGCGGGTGGCGCGGCTGCTGCGCGGCGAGCAGCACGACGTGTCGTCGGCGGCGGTGATCGAGGCGGTGCGGCTCGCGCACGCGCTCGCGGGGCTGCGGGACCGGCCACTGCCCGGCCTCACCGAGGTCCAGGAGTCCGTGCAGGCCGTGCTCGCCGGCGGCTCCCCGGTGCCGATGCGGCTGGTGTCCCGCAAGCTCCTGGTCGGCGACATCCTCGGCCACGTCCCCGCGGACACCCCGATGGTGCCGCTCGCCCGGGACCTCGCGGCGACCCGCAAGAGCCTGCGCATGCGGCAGAGCGCGGCCGAGCAGACCCTCGACCTGGACCTGCGGACCGAGTCGCACCTGGGCCGGTCGAAGCTGCTGCACCGGTTGCTGCTGCTGGACGTGCCGTGGGGCCGGCCCGCCGAGGTGGGCCGCACGCGCGGGACGTTCCGGGAGGCGTGGCTGCTGGAGTGGCGCCCGGAGCTGGAGGTGGCGCTGATCGAGGCGTCCGGGTACGGCACGACGATCGAGCAGGCGGCGACCGCAGTGGTGACGCAACGCGCGGCGGACGCGGACGTCGGCGTGCTCGCCGAGCTGGTGGAGACCACGCTCGTCGCGGACCTGCCGGCGGCACTCGCGACCGTACTGTCCGCTTTGGACGAACGCGCCGCGCGCCAGCACGACACGACGCGGCTGATGGCGGCCGTCGAGCCGATGGCCCGGGTTCGCCGGTACGGCAACGTGCGGCGCGCGGACACCGAGCTGGTGGCGGGCGTGATCGCGGGGGTGGTCACCCGGGTGGCGGTCGGGCTGCCGGCGGCGTGCGCTGCGCTGGACGACGACGCGGCCATGACCGTGCGCGAGCTGCTGGACGGCATGCAGCGCGGCATCGCCCTGCTCGACCAGGACGAGCTGCGCAGCGAGTGGCAGCGGGCCCTGGGGGTCGTGGCCGAGCAACCCGGCGTGCACGGGCTCATCGCCGGGCGGGCCACCCGGCTGCTGCTCGACGCCGGGCTGGTCGACGTGACCGAGGCGGGCCGGCGGCTGTCGCTGCGGCTGTCCGCGGCGGCCGACGCGGTGGCCGCCGCGGGCTGGCTCGACGGGTTCCTGTCCGGGGAGGCCGCCCTGCTGGTGCACGAGCCCGAGCTGCTGGCGGTGGTCGACCGCTGGGCGACGGGAGTGGCCGGCGACGTGTTCGAGCGGCTGCTTCCGTTGCTGCGCCGCACGTTCGCCGACTTCGCCCCCGCCGAACGCCGCGCCATCGGCACCCACGTGGCCCGCCTGCATCGGGGCGTCACCGGCACGGCCGCCCCCGACGAGGACAGCCTGGACCACGACCGCGCGGCCCGCGTGCTGCCGAAGCTCCTGGAGATACTGGGATGAGACAAGGCCCGGAGACGGAGAACCTCAGGCGGTGGCGGCTCGTTCTCGGCGGTGGCGAGGCCGACGGGACCGGCGAGGAGCTGTCGGGCACGGACCTCAAGCGCGACAAGACACTCGACGCGCTGTACGGCGAGGAGAAGCAACGCGGCGGGCTCGGTGGCTCGTCGCCGCGGGTGGCCCGCTGGCTCGGCGACATCCGCGGCTACTTCCCCGCCTCGGTCGTGCAGGTCATGCAGCGCGACGCCATGGACCGGCTGGGCCTGCGACGGTTGCTGCTCGAGCCCGAGCTGCTGGAGTCCGTGCAGCCGGACGTGCACCTGGTCGGCACGCTGCTGAGCCTCAACCAGGCCATCCCGGAGCGGTCGCGGGAGACCGCTCGGGCCGTGGTGCGCCACGTGGTCGACGAGCTGGAGCGCCGGCTCGCCCAGCCGACCCGGCAGGCCGTCGGCGGCGCGCTGCACCGCGCCGGGCGCACGAGCCGCCCGCGCGCGGCGGACATCGACTGGAACCGCACGATCCTCGCCAACCTCAAGCACTACCAGCCCGAGCACGGCACGGTGATCCCCGAACGGCTCGTCGGCTACGGGCGGCGGCTGCCGCAGGTGAGCCGCGAGATCGTGCTGTGCCTGGACCAGAGCGGCTCGATGGCGTCGTCGGTGGTGTATGCGGGGGTGTTCGGTGCGGTCCTGGCATCGATCCGGTCGCTGCGCACGCAGGTCATCGCGTTCGACACGGCGGTCGCCGACCTGACCGACCTGGTGACCGACCCGGTGGAGCTGCTGTTCGGCGTGCAGCTCGGCGGCGGCACGGACATCAACGCGGCGCTCGCCTACTGCCAGGGCCGGATCGCCAACCCCCGGGACACGATCTTCGTGCTGATCAGCGACCTGTACGAGGGCGGCGACAACGACGAGATGCTGCGCCGGGCCCAGGCCATGGCGGCGAGCGACATGCAGGTGGTCTGCCTGCTGGCCCTCTCCGACGACGGCGCACCCTCCTACGACCACGACAACGCCGCCGCGCTCGCCGCGCTGGGCATCCCCACCTTCGCGTGCACCCCGGACAAGTTCCCGGACCTGATCGCCGCCGCCATCCAGCGCGACGACCTCACGGTGTGGGCCGGCAACAACGACATCCAGCTGGCCGCCGCGGACGACTCGTAGAGCGCACGCAAGGACTCGCCACTGTCGGGGGTGGGCCGTAGCCTGCAGCCATGTCCGACCCGACCCCAGCCGGTGCCGCGCCCGTCGTCGATCCGGCGCGCGCGGAGCCGTTCGACGCCATCGAGGACTACGCCGCCGCGATCGCGCGGATGCGGGCCGCGGCGGTCGCCTACTACCAGGGCGCCGGGCTGCTCATGGACGACGCCACCTACGACGCACTGCTCGCGCGGGTCGCCGCCACCGAGGCCGTCCGTCCTGAGTGGAAGGTCGAGGACTCGCCGACGGACACGGTCGCGGCCGGCGTGCCCATCGGCGGCGACGTCGTGCACAGCGAGCCGATGCTCGGGCTGGACAACGTGTTCGGCGAGGAGGAGCTGCGCCGGTGGGCCGCCCGGCTGGACAAGCTGCTCGGCCACCCGGCCCGCGGCTACACGGTCGAACCCAAGATCGACGGGCTCGCGATCGCCGCCCGCTACGTCGACGGCGTGCTCACGCTCGTCGCCACCCGCGGCGACGGGGTCTCCGGCGAGAACGTCACCCGCATCGCCCGCCGCGCGGCCGGGCTGCCCGGCCGGCTCACCGAACCACGCACGATCGAGGTCCGCGGCGAGGTCTTCATGACCGAGACCGACTTCGCCGCCGCCAACGAGCTGCGCCTCGCCCACGAGGAGCCCGCCTTCGCCCACCCGCGCAGCGCCGCCGCCGGCACGCTGCGCGCCGACCAGCGCGCCTACGCCGCACCGCTGTCGTTCCTCGCCTACGCCGTGCGCGGGCTGGACCTGCCGCATTCGCGGGCCGTCGCGGAGCTGGAGCGGCTCGGCGTCGCGACGACGCTCGCGCGCATGACGCTGTGCACGACCATGGACGAGGTGGTCGCCGCCGTCACCGAGCTGACCGAGATCCGCCAGACGCTGGGCTTCGGCGTGGACGGTGTGGTCGTGAAGGCCGACGACCCGGCCGACCGCGACGCGGCCGGGTCGTCGAGCCGCGCGCCGCGGTGGGGCATCTCGTTCAAGTTCCCGACCGACACCCGCACCACGCGCCTGCTCGGCATCGACGTCCAGGTGGGCCGGACGGGCGTGATCACGCCGGTCGCGGTGCTCGAGCCGGTCGTGATCAGCGGCGTCACGGTCACCTCGGCGACCCTGCACAACTTCGGCGACCTGGTGCGGCGCAACGTCCGCGTCGGCGACACCGTGTTCGTGCACCGGGCGGGCGACGTCATCCCGGAGATCACCGGGGCGGCGCTGGACCTGCGCGCCGAGACCTCGGTCCCGTTCGAGCCGCCGGACGTGTGCCCGCGGTGCGGTGGCGAGATCGACCGGTCGCAGAAGCGGTGGCGCTGCGTGCAGGGCCGGGTCTGCGGCGCGCGCCAGACGCTGCACTACTTCGCCACCCGCGACGCGATGGACATCGAGCACCTCGGCGACAAGATCATCGACCAGCTCGTGACCGAGGGCCTGGTGACCGACCCGGCCGACCTGTTCGACCTCGACGTGGCGACCCTGGTGGGGCTGGACCGGATGGGCGAGGTGTCCGCCGGCAAGCTGGTGGCGAGCATCCAGGGCGCGAAGGGCCGGCCGCTGTCGAAGGTGCTGACCGCGCTGGGCATGCGCATGGCCGGGCGGGCGATGTGCCGACGCCTGGCCCGCTCGTTCGGCACGATGGAGGCGCTGCTCGACGCCTCGGCCGAGCAGCTGCAGCGGGTCGAGGGCGTGGGTCCGGAGCGCGCGGTCACGATCGCCGCGGAGCTCACCGACTACCGGCCGGTGATCGACAAGCTGGCCGCCCGCGGGGTCAACATGACCGAGCCCGAGGCCGACGTCCCGGAGTCGCTGCCGCTGCAACGCCCGGACGGCACGCCGATGCGGGTGGTGGTGACGGGGGCGATCCCCGGGCTGACCCGGACGGAGGGGAACGAGGCGGTGGAACGGCTGGGCGGCACGGCGGCCGGATCGGTATCGGCGAAGACCGACCTGGTGGTGGTCGGCGAGGGCGCCGGCTCGAAGGCCACGAAGGCCACCGAGCTCGGCGTACGGACCATGCCGGCCGAGGAGTTCGCAGCCCTGCTCGCGACGCACACATCGTGAAGGTCGTCATCGACACCGACCCCGGCGTGGACGACGCCGTCGCGATCCTGCTCGCGGCCGCCTCCCCCGAGCTCGAGCTGCTCGGTCTCACGACGGTGTTCGGCAACTGCGCGGTCGACGTGGCCACCCGCAACGCGCTGGTGCTGCTGGACATCGCCGGCCGTCCGGACGTGCCGGTCGCCCGCGGCGCCGCCGACCCGGTCGCGACGCCGTACCTGGGCGCGGTGCCGCAGGTGCACGGCGAAGACGGCATGGGTGACGGTGGCCCGCTGCCCGAACCGAGCCGAGCGGCGGTGGGCGAGAGCGCGGCAGAGTTCCTGTGCCGCACGGCCGCCGCGCACCCGGGCGAGGTGACGATCCTCGCGATAGGGCCGCTGACGAACCTGGCACTCGCGCTGCGGCTGCGTCCGGAACTGGACACGCTGGTCGAGCGGGTGGTCGTGATGGGCGGCAATGCGCTCGTGCCCGGCAACGCCACCCCCACGGCCGAGGCGAACATGCGCAATGACCCGGAGGCGGCGGACGTCGTGTTCGGCGCGCGCTGGCCGGTCACGATGGTCGGCCTCGACGTCACACACCGGGTGAACCTGAGCGGCGCCGACATCGACCGGCTGACCGCCGCGCCCACGCCGGCCGGGCGCCACCTCGCCCGCGCGCTGCCGCTGTACCGTGCGTTCTTCGAGGCCACGAACGGGCTCGACGGCATCTACGTGCACGACCCCACCGCCGTCGCCTACCTGCTCGACCCCGCCGCGTTCACGGTGTCGCGGTGGCCGCTGCGGGTGGAGACGCAGGGCATCAGCCGCGGCAAGACCTGGCCCAGCCTGGGCGGCACCGATGACGCGACACCCGCGCCGTGGCAGGGCCGCCCCGCGGTAGACGTGTGCGTGGACGTCGACGCCAAACGCGTGACCGCCGTACTCCTGGACCGGTTGTCAACGGGTGCAGGTGATGCAGGTCGTGGTGGCGGGTAGGGCCTCCAGGCGGCCGGCGCCGATGGGGGCGCCGCAGCGGGTGCACGCGCCGTAGGTGCCCTCGTCCAGGCGGCGCGCCGCGTCGTCGAGGGCTGCCAGCTCGTCGCGGGTCTGGGTGAGCAGCCCCGCCACCTGTGCCCGCTCGAAGGCGACGGTCACACCCTCGGGGTCGTGCTCGTCGTCGTTGGTGGAGTAGGCGGCCGAGGCGATGATCCCGTCCAGCCGCCTGCTCAGCGCGGCGACCAGCTCGACGGTCTCGGCGCGGCGGGCGGCCAGCCGGGTGGCGGGATCGGTCATGCCGCCATTCAACGCTCCAGTCCCGCTCCAGTCCTGCTGCAGCCGGTCGGGCATCCGGGGATAAGACACCGCCACCGCGCGCGGCCATCCTGGGAAGCGGACCTGCCACCCGGGCGAGAGGACAAGCCGTGACCCAGCGGGACGTGTTCGCCGACCTGACCGCCGAGGCCGCCGAGGTCGACCAGCTCCTCGACGGGCTCTCCGACGAGGACTGGGCGCGCCCGACGCCCGCCCCGGGCTGGACCGTCGCCGACCAGATCGCCCACCTCGCCTTCATCTTCCGGCTCGCGGGCACCGCCGCGTCGGACCACGAGACGTTCCAGGCGATGACCTCGGCGGTCACCGCGGAGACGTTCGAGGCGGCGGTGAACGGCGCGCTCGCGGAGTTCCGGAACGACCCGCCCGAGGTGCTGCGCAACCGGTGGCGCGCCGAACGCGACGCCGCGATCAAGGCGCTCGCGGTCGTCCCGCCCGACCGGCCCGTGCCGTGGCTCGTCCGGCCGCTGCCGCCGGCCGTGCTCGCCTCCGCCGGGATGATGGAGTGCTTCGCCCACGGCCAGGACATCGCCGACGCGCTGGGCAGCACCCGCACGCATACCGACCGGATCTGGCACCTGGTCTGGTTCGCCACGCTCACCTGGGACTTCGGCTACCAGGCCCGCGGCCTGCCGACCCCGGACACCCAGTTCCGCTTCGAGCTGGCGGCACCCGAGGGCGGCACGTGGGAGTTCGGCCCGGCCGGGGCCGAGCAGCGGATCACCGGCCCTGCCGAGGACTTCTGCCTGCTCGTCACCCGCCGCCGGCACCGCGACGACCTCGCGATAACCGCCACCGGCGACATCGCGCAGGCCTGGCTGGACATCGCCCAGGCCTACCGCGGCCCGGCCGGCGCGGGGCGGCGACCCGGCCAGTTCGACCGGTAGCGATGGCGGTCCGGGCGGTACGCGGCGCGATCCAGATCGACCGGGACGACCCCGCCGTCATCGCCGCCGCCACGGCGGAACTGCTCGACGAGGTGACCGGGCGCAACGGGCTCGGCGCGGAGGACTTCATCAGCGTCGTGTTCACCATGACGCCCGACCTGGCCAGCGGCTTCCCCGCGGCCGCGGCCCGCGAGCGCGGGCTGGGCGACGTGCCCCTGTTGTGCGCCACCGAGATCGGCGTGCCGGACGCGCTGCCGCGGGTGATCCGGCTGCTCGCTCACGTGGAGAGCGAGCGGCCCCGCGCGGCGATCCGCCACGTGTACCTGCGTGGCGCCGCCCGGCTGCGCCCCGATCTCGCGGCCTGACGCGAGAGCTAGGAGGAACCCGTGGTCATCGTGATGGCGCCGCACGCCAATCAGTCTGATGTGGACAGTGTGGTCGCGCGGGTCGAGTCGGCCGGCGGCCAGGCGTTCGTGAGCCGCGGCGTCAGCAGGGTCATCATCGGGCTGGTCGGCGACGTGGACGTGTTCGCCACGCTCAACCTCGCCGCCATGCGCGGTGTCGGCCACGTGACCCGGGTGTCCACCAACTACAAGCTGGTGAGCCGCGAGCACCATCCGGACCGCTCGGTCGTCTACGTGCGCGGGGTGCCGATCGGGCCGGACACGGTGACGCTGATCGCCGGGCCGTGCGCGGTGGAGACGCCCGAGCAGACGCTCGCCGCCGCCCGGATGGCGCAGGCGGCCGGCGCCACGCTCCTGCGCGGCGGCGCGTTCAAACCCCGCACCTCGCCCTACGCGTTCCAGGGACTCGGCGAGCTGGGCCTGAAGATCCTCGCCGACGTGCGCGCGGAGACCGGGCTGCCCGTGGTCACCGAGGTGGTGAGCGCGCACGAGGTCGCCATGGTCGCCGAGTACGCCGACATGCTGCAGGTCGGCACCCGGAACATGCAGAACTTCGGGCTGCTGCAGGCGGTCGGCGCGGCGGGCCGGCCGGTGATGCTCAAGCGCGGCATGAACGCCACCATCGAGGAGTGGCTGATGGCCGCCGAGTACATCGCGCAGCGGGGCAACCTCGGCGTCGTGCTGTGCGAGCGCGGCATCCGCACGTTCGAGACCGCGACCCGCAACACGCTCGACGTCTCCGCCGTGCCGGTGGCGCAGCGGCTGTCCCACCTCCCGGTGATCGTCGACCCGTCGCATTCCGGCGGGCGGCGTGACCTCGTGCTGCCGCTGTCCCGCGCGGGCATCGTCGCGGGCGCGGACGGGGTCATCGTCGACGTCCACCCGCAACCGGACGTCGCGCTGTGCGACGGCCCGCAGGCCCTCGTCGCCGAGGACCTGCGGGAGCTGGCCCGCGCGGTCGAGGAGCTGACCGTCTACATGGGACGTAGCGCACCGGTGCGGCGGCTGCGCAAGGCCGGCTGACTAGCCGAACGCGAAGTCGCGCCACCGCGGGACCTGGTCGGCGGTCAGCGCAACCGGCAGGATCGCCGCCCGGTCGACCGCGCCGGTGAGCCGCTGCCCGCCACCCTGGTCGGCGCCGAAGCGCAGCTCGCGGGTGGCGCAGCCGTCGATCCCGTCACCGGGCACGGTCGCGCCCGCCGCCCGCGTGCCGTCGACGTACACCGTCAGCTCGCCGGCGTCGGTCATCGTCACGACGAGGTCTACCCACCGGCCGGTCGGCACGACGGCCGAGGTGGTCACGCCGGTGCCCGAGCCGATGAACCGCAGCTGGTTCGCCGGGGTCAGGTCGATCAGCACGCCGTCGGTGCCCGGGTCGCCGCTCGGTTGCCAGTCGAACAGCCGCCGGTACCCCTCGCCGGCCACCTTCACCTCGGCGGCGAAGGTCGCCTGGCGCAGGAAGCCGAGCGAGGTCGGCGCCGTGCGCAGGTACGCCTGGCCGTCCAGCACCACGCCGCTGCCCGTGGGCGCCGAGCCGTCGTAGGCGGCCGGGCCCGCGACCGTGGCGTCGCGGTGATGGGCCGACGAGTCCGGCACGGTGGCGCCCGCGACCGGATCCCACGCCACCAGGGGTCCGTCGGGTGGTGGCGTGCAGGGTGGCAGCGGCTCGATGGCCACGGCGGCGACCCCGCTGTGCCGCCAGCCGTCACCGGTGAGCACCGCCCGGACGCGCTCGACCGCCGCGTCGCCGGCGACCGGGGTGACGGAGAACGTGTACGTGCGCGCCCCGCCGGCGCCGATCGGTTCGACGGCGTGCGCGGCGGGCTCGGCGGTCCAGCCGGCCGGCACCTCGACCGCGAGCCGTCCGGCCGGCAGCGGCCGGCCCAGCGCCGACACCGTGACCGACGCGTCGAACGGCGTCGCCGCGGTGACCTGCGCGGGCGCGCGGACCGACACCGACGCGAGCGAGCGCACGACGTACCGGTGCCCGCGCTCGGCGGTGAACGTGATCCGCTCCCCCGCCCGCCGCTGGGGGACCTTGCGGCCCGAGGCGGCGTCGGCGAGCTCGTAGCGGCCGGCGAAGACCTCCGAGGACACGGTCAGCGGGCCCGACCGGCCGGTGGCGAGCTCGATGCGCGTCGGCACCCCACCCGTCCAGTCGGCGTCGACGGTCACGTCGCCGCGTGCGCGCAGGCCGCGCACCGAGCCCTCCGCCCACTCGTCCGGCAGCGCGGGCAGCACGTCGACCACCCCGGTCTGGCTCTGCACGAGCATCTCCGCCATCCCCGCCGTGGCCCCGAAGTTGCCGTCGATCTGGAACGGCGGATGGGTGTCCCACAGGTTGTCCAGGGTGGACGACTTGAGCAGCTCGGACAGCATCAGGTGCGCGTGGTTGCCGTCCAGCAGCCGCGCCCAGAAGTTGATCTTCCAGGCCTTGCTCCAGCCGGTACCGCCGTCCCCGCGGGCCCGCAGTGACGTGCGCGCCGCCGCGACCAGGTCCGGGTTCGCCGCCGGGCTGAGCTGCCGGCCGGGATGCAGGGCGAACAGGTGCGACACGTGCCGGTGGGTGTTGCCCTGCTCGTCCAGGTCCGCCTTCCACTCCTGCAACTGGCCCCACGAGCCGACGCGCAGCCCCGGGTCCAGCCGGTCCAGAATGGACTGCGCCTGGGCCGCGAAGCCGGTGTCGCCGAGCGCGCGGGCGGCCGACACGGTGTTGGTCAGCAGGTCCCAGACGATCTGCTGGGACATCGACGCGCCCGCGGTGAACGGCCCCTGCTCCGGGGAGAAGCTCGGGCTGACCACGAGCTTGCCGTCCCGCGGGTCGGTGACGAGCTCGTCCATCCAGAACTCGGTCAGCGATCGCATCAGCGGGTAGGCCCGGTCCCGCAGGAACGCCTCGTCACCGCTGAACAGGTAGTGCTCGTAGTAGTGCTGCGCGAGCCACGCGCCGGCCTCCGGGAACCAGAACGACGTGGCCCAGTCGTGCAGTCCGGTGAAGCCGAACGGGTTGGTCTCGTTGTTCACCACCCAGCCGCGGTTGCCGTAGATCTCCCGCGCGGTCACCTCGCCCGGCGGCACCATCGAGTCCACGTAGTCGAACAGCGGCGAGGTCGTCTCGGCCAGGTTCGTCGTCTCGGCGGGCCAGTAGTTCATCTGCAGGTTGATGTTGACGTGGTAGTCGGCGCTCCACGGCGGCGAGGTGGAGTTGTTCCACACGCCCTGCAAGTTCGCCGGCAGCGAGCCCGCCCGCGACGAGCTGATCAGCAGGTAGCGGCCGTAGGAGAAGTACAGCGTCTCCAGCGCCTTGCGCTGCTCCGGCGGCGTGGCCGGGTCGCGGTAGGCGCGCAGCAGGTCGTCCGTCGGCACGTCCGGCATCCGCTGGCCGATGTCCAGTCGCACCCGGTCGAACAGGTTCGTGTAGTCGTCCACATGCGACGCCCGCAGCCGGGCGTGGCCGGCGCTCGCCGCCGCGTCGATCCGCTGGGTCACGGCGGCGTGCGGGTCGGTGCCGGTGCGGTAGGTGGGATACCGCGCGGCGTAGTCGGTGCCCGCCGCGAGCACGAGCGTCACCGCGTCCGCGCCGGCCACGGTCACCGTGCCGTCGGCGTTGTCGGTGCGCGTGCCGCCCTCGTTGAGCACGCGGACCTGCGCCTCGAACCGCATCCCGTTGTCGGCGAGGTGGCCGGCGAAGGTGACCCGGCCGTCCCGCGCGGACACGTTCTTCACCCGGTTGTCCGGCGCGGTCACCGCCGTGGTGAAGCCGACCCGGCCCGGCTGGTCGGCGGTCAGCCGCGCCACGAGCACGCCGTCGGGCGCGGAGGCGAAGTACTCCCGCGCGTACCGCACGCCGCCCGCGGTGTACTCGACACCGGCGGTGGCGTCGGCGATGTCCAGGTCACGGCGGTAGCCGGCGACGCCGCCGTCGGCGAAGCCGGTGAGCCTCAGGTCGCCGAAGACCTGGTAGGCGCCGAAGCCGGTCTTGGGCTGGCCGAGCCGGCCGGCCACCCACTCCGGGTCGGCGGCGCCCTCGGCGTCGATCCAGTCGCGCACCTCCTCGATCGCGCCGGGCCGCGGCTCGCGCCAGTTGCCGAAGTCGTAGCCCGGCGAGCCCGGGCCGCCGGTCCACAGCGTCTTCTCGTTGAACTGCAGGACCTCGTCGCGCACGCCGCCGAACACGTTCGCGCCGAGCGCGCCGTTGCCGACCGGCAGGGACTGCGACTCCCAGTCGGTGGCGGGCTCGTCGTACCACAGGGTCAGGTCGGGGTGGGGGCTCGCCGCCGGGGCGGTGGCCTGGGGCTCGGCGGCTCCGGGAACCGGGGTGCCGAGCAGCAGGGCGGCCACCACCACCGCGGGAGCCAGCGTTGTTCTCGCGCCCTCGCGTGGATTCTTCATTTGTCTGACTCTCTGGGACTACCGCAGGGAGGCCGCCCTCACTCGTAGAGCACGGCCTTGATCTTCTCGTCGGCCACGTTCGTCTTGTCGTACCAGTAGAAACCGGTGTCGACGTTCTTCGGCTGGTCCTCGCCGTTGATGGCCTTCATCGCGGCCTTGACCAGCTCGCGGCCCATGTTGATCGGGTCCTGGGTGACCGCGCCGGCCATCGAGCCGTCCTTGATCGCGTCGACCTGCGCCTTGCCGGAGTCGAAGCCCACCAGCTGGATGCCGGACTTGCCGCTCTCCTCGACGCCCTTGATCACGCCGATCGCCGAGCCCTCGTTGGAGGCGTAGATGCCCTTCAGGTCCGGGTTCGACGAGATGATCGACTTGGTGATGTTGGCGGACTCGGCCTGGTCGCCGCCGCCGTACTGCGGGGCGAGCACGGTGATGCCGGGCGCGTTCTGCTTCATCCAGTCCATGAACCCGTCCCGGCGGTCGGTGCCGGACTTGCTGGTCTGGTCGTGCACGACCATCGCGACCTTGCCCTTGCCGCCCACCAGCTCGGCCATGTGCTTGGCGGCCTCGGCGGCGGCGGCCTTGTTGTCGGTGGCGACGGTCGTCACCGGCACGTCACTGTCCACACCGGAGTCGAACGCGATCACCGGGATGTTCTGCGACTTGGCCTGCTGCAGCAGCGGCTCGGCCGACTTGCTGTCCAGCGCCGCGAAGCCGAGGGCCTGCGGCGACTTGGCGATGTCGTTGGTGAGCATGTTGATCTGCTCCTCGACGTCCGCCTCGGTGGGCGGGCCGACGAACGTCACGCGTGCGCCCTGCTTCTGGGCCTCCTCGTCGGCGCCCTGCTTCACCGCCTGCCAGAACTGGTGCTGGAAGCCCTTGGAGACGATGGCGATGTAGGGCTGGTCGCCGCCTCCGCCACCACCGCCGGCCCCGCCGTCCTCGCCGCACGCGGTCAGTGAGAGGGTCACCGCGGCGCCGAGCAGTGCGGCAGCGGCCTTGCGCATCTTCATGGGTCAGGCCTCTTTCTTGCGGAGGATGTCGGTGTAGACGGCCACGAGGATCACGCAGCCGAGAATCACTTTCTGCCATTCCTGGGCGATGTTCATGATCTGCAGCCCGTTGTTGAGCGTGGAGATGATCAGCGCGCCGATGAGCGTGCCGACGATGGACCCCTTGCCCCCCGACAGCGACGTGCCGCCGATGACGACGGCGGCGATCGCCTGCAGCTCGTAGCCCATGCCGGTGGCCGGTTGCGCGGAGCCGAGCCGCGCGGAGATCATGATGCCCGCGAGGCCGATGAACAGGCCTGCGAACGTGTAGATGACGATCTTCCACCGGCGCACGTCGATGCCCGACAGCGCGGTGGCCTCCTCGTTGCTGCCGATCGAGTACGTGTAGCGGCCGAGCAACGTCTTGGTCAGCAGCACGCCGGCGACGATCGCGACGACGATCAGCACGACCACCGCGTTCGGGAACTTCACGCCCGGGATCAGGTTGCCCGTGGAGATCTTCGTATACGCCGGGTCCTCGCTGAAGTAGATCGGCGCACTGTCGGACAGCACCAGCGCGAGGCCCTGGGCCACCAGCATCATCGCGAGCGTCGCGATGAACGGCGGGATGCGCAGGATCGCGATGTTGATCCCGTTGACCAGCCCCATGAGCCCGCCGAAGAGAACCGTGCCGAGCAGGCCGACGGCGATCGGCAGGTCCAGCTGCACGATGAACACGCCGGACATCACCGCGCACAGCGCCATCCCGGTGCCGATCGACAGGTCGATGCCGCCGGTGATGATCACGAACGTGGTGCCGATCGCGAGCGTGCCGATCACCACGGTGGAGAACAGGATCGCGGTGAAGTTGCCGTAGGAGAAGAAGTACGGGCTCGCGAACGAGAAGAACACGTAGATGACGATGAGGCTCGCGAAGGCCAAGAGCTGCTGCAATCGTCCCTTTGCGACAGCGACGAAACCACCGGCCACGGCCTCGCGCGTTCGGACCGCCGTCATGAGGTCCCCTCCTCCTTCGCCGCGCCGGTGTCCGCCGGGTCGAGGCCCAGTTCCGCGGCGTCCTCGACGTTCTCGTCCGGGCGCAGGGTCGCGTAGTGCATGATCCGTTCCTGCGTGGCCTCGGCGGCGGTGAGGACCCGGGTGACCCGGCCCTCGCTCATCACCACCACCCGGTGCGACATGCGCAGCACCTCGGGCAGCTCCGAGGAGATCATGATGATCGACTTGCCCTGCTCGGCCAGCTCGTTGAGCAGCGCGTAGATCTCCTCCTTGGCGCCCACGTCGATGCCGCGGGTCGGCTCGTCGAAGATCAGGATGTCGCAGTCGCGCACCAGCCACTTGGCGATGACGACCTTCTGCTGGTTGCCACCGGAGAGGAACTTCGTGGTCTGGTCGACCGACGGCGTCTTGATCCGCAGCGCGCCGACGTACTCGCCGGCCTTCGTGCGCGCGGCGCGGTCGTCGACGAACCCGAAGGCGGAGAACTTCTCGCGCAGCGCGCCGAGCGTGACGTTCGCCTTGACGTCGGAGTCGAGCAGCAGGCCGTAGCGCTTGCGGTCCTCGGACAGGTAGCCGATGCCGTGGCGGACCGCGTCGGCCGGGTGCGCGATGCGGACCGGCCTGCCACGTAACAGGATCGTGCCCGCGGCGAGCGGGTCCGCGCCGACGATCGCGCGCGCGGTCTCGGTGCGCCCGGCACCCATGAGGCCCGCGATGCCGAGGATCTCGCCCTCCCGCAGGTCGAACGAGACGTCCTTGAGCTGGGTCGTCGTCGAGCCGGCTGCCTTGGTGGCCAGGCCGACGACGTCGAGCACGACCTCGCGGTCGTCGCGAACCCCGTGCGGGCCGGCGCCGCCGGCGATCGTGCGGCCGACCATCATCGAGATGATCTCCGACGTGCTCGTGGCGGTCACGTCCACGGTGTCGACGTACTCGCCGTCGCGGATCACCGTGACGCGGTCGGCGATCCGCTTGATCTCCTCCATGCGGTGGGAGATGTAGATGACCCCGGTATCCGGCCTGACGAAACGTCTGATCAATTCGTGAAGGGTCGCCACCTCGGCGTCGTTGAGCGCCGCCGTGGGCTCGTCCATGATCAGGACCTTGGGCTCGTAGGACAGCGCCTTGGCGATCTCGACCATCTGCTGGTTGGCCACGGTCAGCCCGCCGACCACGGCGTTCGGGTCCAGCGGCAGGCGCAGCCGGTCGATGAGCCCGTGGGCGTCGCGGACGAGCCGGCGCTCGTCGAGGAACATCCGCAGCAGGCGCGGCTCGCGGCCGATGAAGATGTTCTGCGCGACCGTCAGGTGGGGCACCAGGTTGAACTCCTGGTGGATGATGCTGATGCCGAACTCGGTCGCGTGCCGGGGCCCGGTGATCGCCACCGGCTCGCCGTCGAGCAGGAAGAACCCGCTGTCCGCGGCGTAGATGCCGGACAGCAGCTTCATCAGCGTGGACTTGCCGGCGCCGTTCTCCCCCACCAGCGCGAGGACCTCGCCCGCCCGCAGCTCCAGGCGCATGTCCGACAGCGCCCGCACGCCGGGGAAGGACTTGCTGACCTCCTCGACCTCGAGGAGGGGCACGGAGCCGGCGCGGGGCGCGACGGTGTCGACGTCAGCCATGGGCGCGCTCCGGGCCGCCATGCGGGCCCGCATACGTCGGATGACCCGACGGATGGCCCCACGACCGTGCCGTGTCCAGCGCGTCGATGCGTGCCACGAACGCTCCTGCTCCCTGGGCGTGATCTACCCGGGAGGTTAGACATCCGATGTATTCGGCGTCAAGGTTCGGTGCGGTTGAGCGCCGGGCCTAGCCCCAGGCTTCGGTGGCTTCCCAGGTGTCGAGGTAGACCTCGGCGCCGCGGCTCATGTCGTGGATGATCGCGTCCGCGTCCGGGCCGGCGGCGAGCCTCAGGTCGGCCAGCCAGTCCGGGAACAGGCCGATGTGCGCCATGCCGTCGACGTTCAGGTCGTACACCCGCTCACCGGTCCGCTGCTTGTCCACAGTGGACCCACCGTCGAAGGTCTGGAACGGGTACTGCAGCGGGCGGCTGGCCGCGTCGGCGCGCGGCGGCGCCTGGGCGCCGAAGCCACCGGTGTCGAAGCCGACGCCCAGCGCGCCCGGGTAGTTCGGCGTCGACCGCAGCGTCTTCCAGTCGGACACGAACTGGTCGGTGCCGTTGCCGTACGGGCCGGCGATGCCGCCGAGGCCCAGGACCCGGTTGTAGAACTGGGTGTCCAGCCACGAGTGCCCCGACACGACGCCCGGGTAGTGGTTGGCCTCCAGCAGGGTCAGCGCCGAGTCGATGGACTTCACGCCCATGTGATCGACATCGATCATCATGCCGCGCGACATCATGCCCTGCATCGCGTACGTGCCGAGGTCGGTGAGCCCGTGGATGTTGCAGTGCGGCGCGGCCGGGTACACCGGCAGCGTGACGTCCGGTGGCAGCAGCGCCTTCAGCGGCCCGGACAGGTCGCCGATGTCGAAGGAGACCGTGTGGTCGTGCGCCGCGCCGGTGCAGGTCTCCGCCTCCCAGAAGCGGCCGGTGGTGAGGTAGTTGCCGGCGTTGACCACAACGCCCTGGGTCTCCTCGTCGAAGCGCACGCCGCACAGCGCGTTGTCGAACTTGTGGCACACGAACATCCGGCGCACGCCCAGGCCGTACAGCTCGTCCAGGCCCGCGTCGATGTCCGCCTTCGAGCACTGCGGCACGTTCTGCCTGACCCCGCAGCCGAACGGCTGGGACACCTCGACGCCCAGCACCACCGCGAGCTTGCCCTGCTCGACCACCGAGCGCGCCTGCGCGGGATCGGTGACGATGCGGAACCAGCCCTTGCCCGGCCCGCCGTTCTGGTCGTCGATGAAGTCCTGCAGCTCGTGGATGCGCTGCGACTGCAGCCGGACCTGGTCCATGTCGTTGCAGGACGTGTGCTTGAGCGGGTAGATCTCGCACAGCGCGGAGTTGTTCACGAACAGGTTCGTGTAGACCCGCAGGCCGCCGCGCCACGCGCGCTCCAGCCACTTGTAGTACTGCGCCTCGTGGGTCAGCGAGTTCCACTTGGGCCAGTCCTTGTAAGTGGGCCAGCCCTTGGTGTCGTGGGTGAGGCCGGGATAGGCGCCGGACACGACGTTCTCCAGCCACGCGCCGAGCCCGTTCGGCTCGTGGTCGGGGCAGTCGACGAGCGCGTCGGTGATCCCGTACCGGCTCCACGGCGTTCCACAGTGGACGTCGCCGCCCATGAACTCGAACGCCGTCAGGTGGTTGTGCAGCTCGGCGACGCCGCGTACCTCGCCGTCGGGCGTCGTGCCGGTGAACGGGTCACCCGTGACGTTCAGCTCGGCCTCGGGTGCCGTGGCGCAGCCGGTGGTCTCGACGAGCGTGAACCGGGTACCGGAGCCGCGCAGCGCGAGGATCGTGAAGATCGGGTCCACCGTGAGCTGCTGCCCCGCCGCCTGCGAGGTGATCCGCACGGTGTCGCCGTCGGCGGTGAGCTTCCAGTCCGACTGCGGGCCGGCCGCCGCGGACTTGAGCACGCCGAGCGTGCCGAGCCCGTTGGACACGAAGTCGCTCCCGGTGCCGTAGAACAGGTAGCTCGCCGTCCCGGTGCGCTGCAGGCGGAACGGCTGGTTCGGCGCGGAGCCGGTCGCCTGGTAGCCGCCGAGGACGTTGCGCACCACGAACTTGCCGTTCGGTGCCTGCAGCGCGACGCACGCGCCGCCCAGGTTGTTCACGTCCGGCGCCGCCTCCGCGGGTCCCGGAACGACGATCGCCCCGGCCACGGCAACCGCCCCGACCAGCCCCAACCACCGCTTGCGCGCCATTGCTACTCCCCGGTAAGGCAGACTGTTGTACACCTTGGCGGGCAGCCCGGCCGCCGTCAATCCGCCGTTCAGCGGGCCGTACCTGCCAGTATTTCCCGCCCATCTGTGAACGCGGCGGGCTCCAGGCCGGACAGCCGGGCGCCCACCGCGCGGAGGAACTCCGCCCGGGCGGCCGGGGCCAGGTGGGCCAGCCGCCGCGCGCCGGCGCCGAGGTTCGTGTTGTGCTCGACGAACTCCTCGCAGGTCGGCCGGCGCGACCACGGCACGGGCCCGACGTCGACGTGCGCGAAGCCGGCCGCGGTGCACACGTCCGCGAGCTTGTCCGGCGTGTTGAGCACGACGTGCCGGCTGACGAGCGCGTCGTCCGCGGGGGCGCCGAAGCGGTCGAGCTCCTCGTGCCAGACCTCGACCGCGCGCACCGGCCGCTCCCGGCCCCAGACCGCGATGCCGGCGGTGCCGCCGGCGCGCACGACGCGGCGCGTCTCGTGCACGCCGGCCGCGGGGTCGGGCAGGTGGAACAACATGAACGCGAGCACCGCGACGTCGAACACCCCGTCCGCGAACGGCAACCGAGCGGCGTCGGCCACCACCCGCGGATAGCCGTCCGGTGCCCGCCGCAGCATCCCGGCAGCCCGGTCGGCCCCGACGATCACGGCCCCCGGCGCCGCCCGGCGCAGGTCCGGCAGCAAGGTGCCGACCCCGGTGCCGAGGTCGAGCACGCGCCGCGCACCGGCCAGCGGCAGCCGGTCGAGCAACCGAAGGCTGACCGGATGCAGCACACCGGCCCACCCGCGCTCGTAGGCAGCGGCGGACCCGGAGTAGTGCGCGGCGAGCGTGCGGACGGGGTCGGCGGAGGCGTTCATCGCGCCACCGTACGTCGGCACTCGCCACGAGCCTCGGCCAGCGGTGCGGGCCCCCGCCCGATCCGGGACCGACAGCACGCCTACCTAGCCGCGCCCGACCAAGCAGCCCAGCACGAACCTCGGCCAGCGCCGCAGCCCCGCCGACCTAGCCGCGCTCGACCAGGCGGCCCACCATGTCCGGGCCGGGGTGTGCGGTGCCCGAGGCGTCGCGGCGGAGGTCCGGGTCGGGTAGCTCGACCGAGGAGCCGTTGCGCGCCACCCCGCCCGGGCGTGGGCCCACCCAGCCGAGCACCAGCCGGTCCTCGCCCTTGAGGAAGCGTTGCGAGCGCACGCCGCCGGTGGCGCGGCCCTTTGCCGGGTACTTCGCGAACGGGGTGACCTTGATGCTCTGCCCGGTGGCCGTGACGACCATCGGCTCGCCGTGTTCGTCGTCGTCGGTGCGCAGGGCGGCAAAGAAGACGGCCTCCGCGCCGGCGGCCAGGTTGATGCCGGCCATGCCGCCGCCCTTGAGGCCCTGCGGGCGCACCAGCGACGCGCCGAACCGCAGCAGCGACGAGTCCGAGGACAGGAACACGCAGGTCTCCGAACCGTCGGTGAGCCAGGCGGCCCCGACGACCTCGTCGCCGTCCTTGAGCCCGATCACCTCGAACTCGTCCGAGCGCACCGGCCAGTCCGGCGCGCACACCTTCACCACACCGTGCCGCGTGCCGAGCACGAGGCCCGGCGAGCCCTCGGCACGCTCACCCAGCGGCGCGATGCCGACGACCCGCTCGCCCTTCTCCAGCGGCACCAGCTCGCTCGCAGCCATGCCGCCGCCGAGCGACACGGTGCCCGCGTGCTCCGGCAGCACCGGCAGCGGCAGCACGTCGGTCTTGAACGCGCGGCCGCGGCTGGTGATCACGAGGATCTGCCCGCGTGCCGTGGTGTGCACGAGCGCGGCGACCGCGTCGTGCCGGGCGCGGCCGCTGCGCCGGCGGGCCTCGGTGGCCTCCTCGGACTCGGCCGCGGTGCGGGCCACCAGGCCGGTGGCCGACAGCAGCACCTGGCACGGGTCGTCGGTGACCTCGAGCGGGCCGGCCGGCTTGGACGCGGCCAGCACCTCCTTGAGGTCACCGTCGATCAGCGCGGTGCGCCGCTCGCCGGCCAGGTCCTTCGCGATCTTGGCCAGCTCGTTCGAGACGAGCCGCTTCAGCACCGACTCGTCCTCGAGGATCTTCGTCAGCTCGGCGATCTCCCCGCGCAGCCGGTCCTGCTCGTTCTCGAGCTCGAGCCGGTCGTACTTGGTGAGCCGGCGCAGCGGGGTGTCCAGGATGTACGTCGCCTGGACGTCGGTGAGCTTGAAGCGCTTCATCAGGCCCGTCTTGGCCTCCGCGGCGTTCTCGCTCGTGCGGATCAGCCGGATCACCTTGTCGATGTCCAGCAGGGCGATCAGCAGGCCCTCGACGAGGTGCAGCCGTTCCTCGCGCTTGCGGCGGCGGAACCTCGTGCGCCGGGTGACCACGTCGTAGCGGTGGCGCAGGAACACCTCGAGCAGCGCCTTGAGGCCGAGCGTCTGCGGCTGCCCGTCGACGAGGACGAGGTTGTTGATGCCGAAGGACTGTTCCATCGGCGTGAGCCGGTAGAGATCGGAGAGCAGGGCCTGCGGGTTGACGCCGACCTTGCACTCGATGACCAGGCGCGTGCCGTTCTCGCCGTCGGTGAGGTCCTTGACGTCGGCGATCCCGGTGAGCCGCTTGGACTTCGTGACCTCGTCGGTGATCTTCTCGATGATCTTCTCGGGCCCGACCGCGTACGGCAGCTCGACCACGGTGATCGCCTGGCGGCCGCGGCTGCCCTCGAGCGGGCCGATCTCGACCTTGGCGCGCATGCGGACGACGCCGCGGCCGGTCTCGTAGGCACGGCGGACCTCGTCGAGGCCGAGCAGCATGCCGCCGGTGGGCAGGTCGGGGCCGGGGACGAACTCCATGAGCTTGTCGAGGGTCGCGTTGGGATGGTTGATCAGCCAGCGCGCGGCCCCGATGACCTCACCGAGGTTGTGCGGGATCATGTTGGTGGCCATCCCGACCGCGATGCCCGAAGTGCCGTTCACGAGCAGGTTCGGGTACGCGGCGGGCAAGACGGACGGCTCCTCGAGCGACCCGTCGTAGTTGGGCCGGAAGTCGACCGTGTCCTCGCCCAGCTCCCCCACGAGCAACATCGCCTCGGGCGAGAGCCGGGACTCGGTGTATCTGCTCGCGGCCGGTCCGTCGTCTGGGCTACCAAAATTTCCGTGCCCGTCGACGAGTGGGGCGTTCATCGAGAAGTCCTGTGCCAGGCGGACCATCGCGTCGTAGATGGCCACGTCGCCGTGCGGGTGGTAGCGGCCCATCACGTCGCCGACCACGCGGGAGGACTTCACGTACGCATGCGTGGGCCGGTAGCCGTTCTCGTTCATCGAGAACAGGATGCGGCGGTGCACCGGCTTGAGGCCGTCGCGGGCGTCGGGCAGGGCGCGGGAGTGGATGACCGAGTACGCGTACTCCAGGTAGGAGTCCTCGATCTCCGTCTTCAGTGCGTTGTCGAAGACCTTCGCGCCCGCGCGGTCGAACGCGGCCGGGTCGACGCGGGTCGTGCGTGCCTTGCGGCGTGCCATGTCTCGTTATCCCTCAGATGTCGATCGTCGACTGGTCGACCCGGACGGAGGACTCCACCAGCCACGCCCGCCTCGGCTCGACCTTCTCCCCCATCAGCAGCTCGAGCGCGGACTCCGCGGCCTCGACGTCGTCGAGGGTGATCCGGCGGACCGAGCGCGTGGCCGGGTTCATCGTGGTGTCCCACAGCTCGTCCGCGTCCATCTCGCCCAGGCCCTTGAACCGCGGCACCGGCGTGACGATCTGCTTGCCCGCCTTCTCGAGCGCCGCGAGCTTGGTCTCCATCTCCCGCTGGGTGAAGGTGAAGTACGTCGCCGGGCTGCGCCCCTTCGTGGTGATCTTGTGCAGCGGCGGCATGGCGGCGAAGAGCCGGCCGTCCTCGATCACCGGGCGCATGTACCGGGCGAACAGCGTGATCAGCAGGGTGCGGATGTGCGAACCGTCCACATCGGCGTCCGCCATCAGGATCACCCGGCCGTAGCGCATGGTCGACAGGTCGAACGTGCGCCCGCTGCCGGCCCCGAGCACCTGCACGATCGAGGCGATCTCCGCGTTGCGCAGCGTGTCGGCGAGGCTCGCCTTCTGCACGTTGAGTATCTTGCCGCGCAAGGGAAGCAGCGCCTGGTACTCCGACACCCGCGCGTGCCGTGCACTGTTGTGTACGAACACCCCGGCCTCGAGAGCGAAGTTGTGGTAGCCCTCGACGGTCAGGTCGAACACGTCCGCGGTCTCGTCGAGCGGCTCGACGGCCGCCACCGTGTGGTTGACCTGTGCGGCGGCATCCCGCAGCCGGGCGAAGTCGCCGTCGTAGTGCGCCAGGAGGCGATCGAAGCGGAATCCGGTCCTGGCCCACATCCGGCGGTCGGCGTCGTAGGCGGCGCCAAGTTCCGGATCCGCCAGCGTCAGGAATGCCGACAGTCGCTTGAGCGCGGCGATTCTGCGCCCGTTGTTCTGCTGGGCCACCCGCTCCTCGCGGGGCACGGTCGCCACGTATCGCGCGCGCCCAGCTTGCACACTCGCGAGATGACCCGTCGAAGGGTCGTTGAGCCGGCGGCGCATCCGCAGCGAATGCGCCGCGCCGAACTCGGGATGCCGGCGATGCCAGTCGAGCACCGCGTCGCGCTGGCGCGCACGCTCCGCGGGGTCCGCGAACTGCTCCACCGTCTTGCCACGCCGCCAGGCGAGCAGGCACTCGTCCTGCCACTGCGCGCGAGACCGCACGCTCCACTCAGCGCGCCGTCCGGGATCGGCGAAGAACTGGCGGACTCGTTCCGCCGCCATCGCCCGATGCTCCGGGTGCGCCCAGTACTCGGCCTGACGCTGCTTCATGCGCTCGGCGTAGGCCGCCTTCTCGTCCTCACTCAGCGACGTGTACCAATCCTGGAAGCCCTGCTCGATCCGCGCACGGAACGCGGGGTCCTCGTTGCACGCGGCCAGCCGGGCGAGGCACGCCTCGCGGAACGCCGGGTCCTTCCACTGCTCGGTGAGCATCGCCGACTTGAACTCCTGGCCCGCGCCGGCCAGCCATGCCCGGTACCCCGCGTGCACGTGGTCGCCCATCATCGCCGCGTGCAGTGCGGCGTGGTCGTCCCATGTCATGCGCCGGAGGTTGCGTGGATCGTTGTTGCGCTTGTCGACGTCCACGTGGTGGCGGACGGTGCCGTTCTCCGCGCTGTCCAGACCGTTCCGGAGGTTGTACCCGTCGGAGACGTAGTGCGTGTATACCCAGTCCTCGCGGTCGTTCATCCACACGCGCTCGTACCCGTCGAGCTTGTCGCCCTTCGCCTTGGCCGACACCGAGCGGTACAACGGCATCAGGGAGTCCCCGGGGGCGAGCGCATCCGCACGCCGGTAGGAACCGTCGCGCAACCGGAACAGGTGGTCGGGTGTGCACCGCACCGACTCGCCGTTGTCGAGCGTCACCCGCACGAGCGCCGCGGCGCGTTTGGTCAACCGTGGCTCGACCAACGGAGCGACCACCACTCGGCCGGCCTTGTTCGTGGCATACCCGAAATGCGTTACCCCGCGCCGCCAGTCCTCGGCCAGCTCGGCGAACGAGCGGCTCTGCCCGGACGCGAGAGCGACCTTCGTGTCGGCCGTGAAACACCCCAATGCGGAGTCGCCCTCCACGAGGAACAGCTCGCTGCGGTTGATTCCCGTGGCGCGGCAGTCGACGAGCTTGGGGGGCATGGCCGCGCCTTCCAGCGCGGTCTTGCGGCGGGCGGCGTCCTTCTGCTGCTTCTGGGCGAGCCGCACGCGGGAGGCGTCGACCACCTTCTGCAGCACGGTCTTCGCCTCGGTCTTGGTGCGGCGGTTCTCCGACCACGCCTTCACCTGCTGCTCGACGATGTTCTGCAGCACCTTGGTGATCCCGGCCGTGGACAGCTCGTCCTTGGTCTGCGAGGTGAACTGCGGCTCGGGCAGCCGCACGTGGACGACCGCGGTCATGCCCTCCTCGACGTCGTCCAGGGTCGGCGGGTCCTCCTTGGGCTTGAGCAGCCCGCGGGTCCGGCCGATGGCCTCGTTGACCGCCTTGACGACCGCGCGGTCGAACCCCCGCCGGTGCGTGCCGCCGTGCACGTTGCGGATCGTGTTGGTGAAGCACTCCACCGTGCGCTCGTAGCCGGTGCCCCACCGCAGCGCCACCTCGACCTCGGCCCGGCGCTCCACTTTGGACTGCATGACGCCGTTCTCGTCGGCCGCGTTCTCCCGGTAGGTGCCCTCGCCGATGATCATCAGCATGCCGGACACGGCCTTCTCGCCCGAGGGCGCGAGGAACTCGACCATGTCGGCGAGGCCGTTCGGGTAGGCGAACGTCTCCTCCTCGATGGCGCCCTCGGTGGCGTTGCGCAGCACGTAGGCGACGCCGGGGACGAGGAACGCCGTGTTGCGCAGCTTCGCGCGCACGGCCTCGATGTTCAGCGCCGCGGTCGACTCGAAGTAGCGCGCGTCGTACCAGTAGCGGATCGAGGTGCCGGTCCGCTCGCCGCGCTTCATCTTCCGCTCGACCTGCAGGCCGGACTGCTTCTTGAACTTGGCCTTCGGGCCCGGGCCGTCGAACACGCCGGGCACGCCGCGCGCGAACGACATCTGGTGGACCATGCCGTCGCGCTTCACGGTGACGTCGAACCGGTGGGACAGCGCGTTGACCGCCGACGCGCCGACGCCGTGCAGGCCACCGGAGGTCTTGTAGCCGGAGCCGCCGAACTTGCCGCCCGCGTGCAGCCGGGTGAGCACGAGCTCGACGCCGGAGAGCTTGGACTTCGCGTGCACCCCGGTGGGGATGCCCCGGCCGTCGTCGTCGACCTGGACGCTGCCGTCGGCGTGCAGGATGACCACGACGCGGCTCGCGTGGCCGGCCACGCCCTCGTCGGTGGAGTTGTCGACGATCTCGTTGAAGAGGTGGTTGATGCCGCGGCCGTCGGTCGACCCGATGTACATGCCGGGGCGCTTGCGCACCGCCTCGAGTCCCTCGAGGTGCGTAAGATCGTCGGCCCCGTACAGCGTCTCCGCAGTCACCCTCAACTCCTGAAATATCGGCGCCGCTCAAGATCGACATACCTGTCGTCGGCGTGCACCACCGTAGAGAAGCGTATCCGCCACCACCGACATCCCCCGGGATTTGCCCGTGCCGTTTCCGCGCCGGGCCGGGCGTGGCCCTGGCTACCTGCGCTTTTCGTCAGCCGCGGCCGACATAGGGCATCGCCGTGGCCATCAGGGTGACGAACTGCACGTTGGCCGACAGTGGGAGCGCCGCCATGTGCGCCACCAGCTCCCCCACGTGCACCGCGTCCATGGTCGGTTCCGGGCGCAGGCTGCCGTCGGCCTGCGGGGTCCCGGTGGCCATGGCGGCGGTCATGTCGGTGGCCGCGTTGCCGATGTCGAGCTGGCTCACGGCGATGTCGTGCGCGCGGCCCTCCAGCGCGAGTGCCTTCGTCAGCCCGGTGATCGCGTGCTTCGTCGCGGTGTAGGCCACCGCGTACGGCCGCGGCACGTGCGCGGAGATCGAGCCGTTGTTGATGATCCGCCCGCCGCGCGGGTCCTGTGCGGCCATGATCCGGAACGCCGCGCGCGCGCAGCGGAACGAGCCGGTGAGGTTGGTGTCCACCACGGCCTGCCAGTCCTCATCGGACACGTCCGGTACCGGCGCGCCCCGGCCGAACACGCCGGCGTTGTTGACCAGGAGGTCGAGCCGGCCGTACCGCGCCGACACGTGGTCGAACAGGGCGGCCACGGCGGTGGGCTCGGTCACGTCGGCCACGAACGGGTCCGCGCCGGCGACCGCCTCGAGAGACGCCCGGGTGCGGCCGGCGACCACCACGCGGTGGCCGGCTCCGAGCAGTGCCGCCGCGATCACCCGGCCGAGACCGGACCCGCCACCGGTGACGACGGCGACCTTCGATGTCGACAAGACGGCCTCCCTCAAGTAGGCAGGAACCTCACGCCGGATGAAGGGTGGCACGGGATGGACGGGATCCGGGTGATTGCCTGCGACATCTTCGGCACGACCGTCGACTGGTACCGCGGCGTCGCCGAGCGGGTGGCCGACCTGCTGCCGGACGCCGACGCGGGCGTGTTCACGAGCCAGTGGCGGGAGAAGTACCTGCCCTCGATGGCCAACGTCCGGGAGGGCCGCCGCGGCTGGGCCTACCTGGACACGCTGCACCGCGAGTCGCTCGACGAGCTGCTCGAACGGCACGGCCTCGACCCGGACGAGGACACCCGCCGCCGGCTCGTGCGGGCCTGGCACCGGCTGCCGGCCTGGCCGGACTCGGTCGAGGGCCTGACCCGGCTGCGTGACCGGTACGTCACGGCCGCCCTGTCCAACGGCGGCTTCGCGCTGCTGACGAACCTGGTCAAGGACGCGCACCTGCCGTTCGACTGCATCCTGTCCGCCGAGCTTGCCCGCAACTACAAGCCGGACCCGTCGGTGTACCGGACCGCGACGCGCCTGCTGGAGGTCGAGCCGGCCGAGGTCCTCATGGTGGCCGCGCACGGCTGGGACCTCGACGGCGCGCGTGCGGCGGGCCTGCGCACGGCGTTCGTGGAGCGCCCCGCGGAGAAGGGCCCGGACCACCCCGCGGACCGTGCCGGGGACGTCGCCGCCGACCTGTCGGCCGGCAGCTTCCCCGAGCTGGCCGACCTGCTCAGCCGGGCGTGAGCCGCCGCGGCCCGATGAACGCGGCCACGCCGCTGAGCGCGTAGCCGAGCGCCGGGCCGTACGCGCCGAGGCTGAGGCCCTCGCCGCCCTCGAACAGGTCCTGCAGCGCGTAGAGGTGCACGCCGGCCATCACGAGCAGGATCAGCCCGGCGATCCGGCGGAACATCGCGAGGCCCGTCTTGACCATCAACAGCACGACGACGAGCGCGCCGACCGCGATGCCGATCGTGGTGAGCTCCTGGCGGGAGAAACCGCCCTTCTCCTCGCCGAACAACCCGGCGGCCGGCCCGACGCCGTAACGCACCAGCAGGTAGCCGACGCCGAGGATCGCGAGCCCGGCGAAGAGCGCCTTGCCGGCGACCGACTCGATCACCGACACGATCGCGAGCACGATGCCGAGCGCCGCGAGCGGGTAGCTGAACAGGACGAGGTACCAGCCGCCGAAGCCCTGCGCGTTCGCCTCGGTCGCGATGTCCCACAGCTGCGGCAGCGACAGCGCCTTGCCGCCCGCGGCGGACGCGGACACCCACGGCAGCACGAGCATGCACAGCAGCTGGACCGCGATGCCGACGAGGCTGAGCAGCAGGCCGAGCCCGGGCAGCCGGAACCGGAACCCGCCCTCGTCCGGGTACATCTCCTGCGCGGACGGTCGCTGGGGTGGCCGCGGCTGTTGTTGCTGCGCCGGCCGCTGCCCGTACGGGTCCCTGGCGTAGGGATCCTGGGCGTACGGGTCCTGGCCGTAGGAGTCCCGGCCGTACGGGTCCTGGCCGTAGGGATCCCGGCCGTAGGGGTCTTGTTGTCTGTCCCCGTACTGCGGCTCGTCGTACTGGGGCGGCTGCTGGTACTGCCGCGTGGGGTACTGCTGGCGCCGGCGCGGGTCCGGCGGCCCTGGCTCACCCTGGTACGGGCCGGAGGGGGACATGCGGGCACCGTACCGGCCGTACCCGTGTGCGCAAGGTCAGCCCGGCGCGGACTCCGCCCAGAAACCGCGCACGAGGTCGGCGAACTCCTCCGCGCGCTCGATCTGCGGCATGTGCCCGGTGTCCGCGAACAGGTGCGTACGCGCGTGCGGCAGCAGGCGCTTCGCGGCCTCCAGGTGCGCGGCCGGGAGGACGAGATCGTCGCTGCCCCACACCACGAGCGTGGGCACGGCCGCCGCCGCGGTGGCCGCGATCAGCGCGTCGCGCCACGGCCGGCGCACGCCACGGAAGGTGCCGAGCGAACGCGTCAGCTCCAGCATCACCGCCGCGCCGTGCGGGCGGCGGGCCAGCTGCAGCGCGCGCTCCACCCGGGCCTCGGTGACGAAGCTGCGGTTGCGGAAGATCGCCTGCTCCATGCGCCGCGCACCGTCCCGGGACGGGCGCAGCAGCAGCCTGCCGAGCGGGCGCAGCGCGAGGACGCGCAGCGCGATCGTCACCTCGCGGCCGAACCCGGCGCTGTCGACGAGCACGAGGCTGCGCACGCGGTCGGGGTAGCGCAGCGCGAGCAGCATGGCCACCGCGCCGCCGAGCGAGTTGCCGATCAGGTGCGCCGGGCGGGTCTCGCCGAGCTGGTCGAGGACCTCGGCCACCGCGTCGGTGATGGCGGGCAGCGTGCTCTTGCCGGGCAGCGGGTCGGACTCGCCGAAGCCGGCCAGGTCGATGCTGTAGACGCGGTGGTCGTCGTCGAGCAGGTCGTGCTGGTCGGCGAAGTCGTCGAGGCTGCGGGCGATGCCGTGCAGCATGACCACCGGCGGGTTCGCGGGGTCGCCGGTCGCGCGGTAGCGGACGGCGCGGCCGTCGAGGCGGACCGTTTCGGCGGTGACCGTCACGCGTGCTGCCCGGACAGGACGGTGGCGGGGGCGCGGTCGAACCGCATGTCGTCGTCGATCGGGCCGTAGCGCATCAGCAGCACGTCGCGCGGGTAGTTCTGGTGCAGCCGCCACGGCGTGGCCGGCCCCTGCTTGGGCAGCTTGTCGATGCTGCGCAGCACGTACCCGGATTTGAGGTCCACGAGCGGCACGGTCGCCTCGGTGCCGGCGGGCGGGCGCGGGGTCGCGACCGCGTAGCCCCGCGCGGCCATGTGGTTGAGCAGCCGGCAGACGTAGCGGGCCACGAGGTCGCTCTTGAGCGTCCAGGAGGCGTTCGTGTAGCCGACGGTGAGCGCGAAGTTCGGCACGCCGGAGAGCATCATCCCCTTGTACGCCAGGGTGTTCCCGAGCGCGATCTCGTCGCCGTCCACGGTCAGGGTCATGCCGCCGACGGGCAGCAGGTTCAGCCCGGTCGCGGTGATCACGATGTCCGCGGGCAGGTGCTCGCCGGAGGCGGTGGTGACGCCGTCGGGGGTGAAGCCGGTGATCGTGTCGGTGACGATCGAGGCGCGGCCGCCGCGGACCGCCTTGAACAGGTCGCCGTCCGGGACGAAGCACAGGCGCTGGTCCCACGGGTCGTAGCTGGGCGCGAAGTGCGTGTCGACGTCGTAGCCGGCTGGCAGCAGGGACGCCGCGCCCTTGCGCAGCAACGACTTCATCAGCTTCGGCGCGCGGCGGGACAGCTGGAACAGCACCTGCGCGCCGAGCACGTTCTTCCACCGCAGCAGCGGGTAGAGCACGCGGTCGGGCACGCGGCCGCGCAGCTTCTCCGCGAGCGGGTCCTTCTCCGGCAGCGCCAGCACGTAGCTCGGCGAACGCTGCAGCATCGTGACGTGCTCGGCGGTGGCGGCCATGGCCGGCACGAGCGTCACCGCCGTCGCGCCGCTGCCGATGACGACGACCCGCTTGCCCGCGTAGTCGAGGTCCTCGGGCCAGTGCTGCGGGTGGACGACGGGGCCGGCGAACTCGCCGATGCCGGGCAGGTCCGGGGTGTAGCCCTGGTCGTAGCGGTAGTAGCCGGAGCAGACGAACAGGAAGGCGCACGTGAGCGTGACGTCGCCGTCCGGGGTCCGCGCGTGCACGGTCCACCGGTTGTCCTGTGTGGACCATTCGGCGCCGGTCACCTCGTGCCGGAAGCGGACCAGCTCGTCGACCCGGAACCGGCGGGCGGTGTCGCGGACGTACGTGCGGATCGCCGGGCCGTCGGCGATGGCCTTGGCCTGGTTCCACGGCCGGAACGAGTAGCCGAGGGTGTACATGTCCGAGTCGGAGCGGACGCCGGGGTAGCGGAACAGGTCCCAGGTGCCGCCGATCGCCTCGCGTGACTCGAGGATCGCGACACTCCGGCCGGGGGACTCGCGCCGCAGGTGGCAGGCGGCGCCGATGCCGGAGAGCCCGGCACCCACGATCAGCACATCGACATGTTCCGGAGCGTGCTCCATGGACTCCTCAGCCATGCCGGCCACGGTATCGACACCATGTCGAGTCAGTCAACGCACTGTTGAGCCGCGCCGGGACCGGCGGTAGCGTGGCCGCATGTCCAGCCCTGCCCGGTCCGCCCGCGGTCGCCGAGCCGCCCGCCCGTCCGGCGACGACCGGGAGGGCGCGATCCTCGCCACGGCGGAGCGGCTGCTCGGCGAGCGGCCGCTGAACGAGATCTCGACCGACGACCTCGCGCGCGGGGCGGGCATCTCGCGGCCGACGTTCTACTTCTACTTCCCGTCCAAGGACGCGGTGCTGCTCGCCCTGCTGGACCGGGTCGTGACCGAGGCGGACGCGGCGCTGGACCGGGTGCCCGACGACCTCGCGAGCGACCCGCCGACCTACTGGCGGCGCTGCATCGCGGCGTTCCACGAGACGTTCCGCGCGCACCGCCCGGTGGCGCTGGCCTGCGCGGCGGCGCGGGTGACGAACCCCGAGGTGCGGGAGCTGTGGGCGCGGGTGATGGAGTCGTGGACGCTGCTCGTGGCCGAGGCCATCGAGGGCGAGCGGCGGCGCGGCGCCGCGCCGCCGGGGGTGCCGGCGCGCGACCTGGCCGTGGTGCTGAACTCGATGAACGAGCGGGTGCTGCACGCGACGTTCGCCCAGGACGGCCCGGCCGTCGCGGAGGGCGAGGTGGTGGACGTGCTGCTGACGGTCTGGCTGAGCGCGATCTACCAGACGGCGAGTCCACCGACCCGGTGACGTCGCCGACGAAACGGGTTAGCCGGCGCGGTGTCCGGGTAGGCGGTCAGCCGATAGTCCGCGTGGAAGCGAGGTGCCCGTTGCTGCACATCACTCCGGAGGCCGGCCTGGCCATCAACCGGCTCGTCGAGGGCCAGGGGGCGGTCGGCCTGCGCATCGAGGCCCGGATCGGCGACCCGGACTTCGCGGTGTCCATCGCCGCGTTGCCGGATGAGACCGACCTGGTGGTGACCGAGGAGACGACCGGCGCGCGGGTCCTGCTCGACGCGCTGACCGCCGACTACACCGACGACAAGACCCTCGACGTGGACGACACCGTGGAGGGCACCGCCCGCTTCCAGCTGGCCGCGCAGGGCATCGCCTGAGCCGGGCCGGGGCTCACGCCGCGGCGCGCCCGGCGGCGAGGTCGGTCAGCTCCGCGGCCACCTCGGCCAGCGATGGCTGGGCGGTGATCTCCGCCGCGATGCGCGCGGCGGCCCGGCCGAACGCCGGCTCGCCCAGCAGCGTGCGGCACGCCCCGGCCACCGCCTCCGGGCTCACCTGCGCCGGCAGCAGCCGCAGTCCGGCACCGGCGGTCACCACGGCCTCGGCGTTGTCGAGCTGGTCGTCGAAGACGGGCAGCACCAGCTGCGGGTTCCCGGCCCCGAGCGCGGTGAGCGCCGTGCCCTGGCCACCGTGGTGGATGGCGAGGTCGCACGCCCGCAGCACGTGCGAGAGCGGCATGCGGCCGACCTGCCGGGCCGCGGCGGGCAGCGGCGGCCACTTGGCGGCCACGGCGTCCTCGACCGCCACCACCACGTCCAGGTCCAGCCGGCCCAGCTCGTGCAGCATGGGGATGACGATCGCGGACGTCCCGTCGATGCCCAGCCGCGGCAGCACGGTGCCGAGCGTCAGGCACACCCGGGGCCGCTCGCGCGGTTCCCACACCCAGCCCGGCACCCGCGCGTCGCCGTCGTAGGGCACGTTGCGCATCCGGCGCTGGCCGACCGCGTGGCGCAGCCGCAGGCTCGGCGGCCACGGGTTGAGCACCGCCGCCGGGGCGGGCACCGTCGCCGTGCCGAGCCGCGCCAGGTGCGCGGCGAGCTCCTCGGCCGCCGCCGCCCGGTACTCGGCCAGCGGGGCGACACCCCACTGCAGCTCGACCGCGGGCACGCCGTGTGCCGCCGCGGCCACGGGACCCGCCGACTCGGCTCGCTCGCTCAGCACGAGGTCCGGCCGCCACGACCGCACGATCGACGTGATCCCGGGCAGGTTGGCCGCGGCGTTGCGGGCGAAGACCCGGCCGTTGGCCCGCCGCCGCGCGGCGAGGGTGTCCGGGCCACCCATCGCGGTGAAGCCGGTGTAGTCCGCCGCCGGTCCACATGAGACGGACGGCAACCCGGCGCGCAGCACCTCGGGCACGAAGCTGTCGGCGACGGCCACGAGCACGTCGTGGCCGAGCGCGCGGAACGTCCAGGCCAGCGGGACCAGCGGGTAGAAGTGCCCGCACAGAGCCGCCGAGGTGAACAACACGCGCATACCGGCCGACTCTAGGCGCGTCCCGGGGCCGCGGCTTCTCTCCCGGTGCCGTTCCTTCTCTTGTCCGGAAAGGGAAATCCCGCAACGCCGAAGATGCCGACGCCCCGCCCGGACGGGATGGTCGGGTGGACATTCGAGTGGACCTTCGAATGGCGACCGGGGATACCTGAGCTAGGAGGACATGGTGGAGACCACCGACGTTCCGGGCCGCGAGGAGCTCGTCCGGCGCGCGGCCGGCCTGGTACCGGCGCTTCGCTCGAAGGCGGTGTGGGCCGAGGAGAACCGCCGCCTGCACGACGAGTCCATCGAGGCGCTGGCCGACGCGGGCGTGTTCAAGCTGCGGGTGCCCAAGCGCTACGGCGGCTACGAGGCGGACACCCGCACGCTCGTCGACGTGGCCACCGAGCTGGGCCGCGCGGACGCCTCCACCTCGTGGGTGGCCTCCGTCTACTGGATCCCGACCTGGATGACCTGCCAGTTCCCCGACGAGGTGCAGGACGAGGTGTTCGCCACCCCGGACGTGCGCGTCTGCGGAACGCTCAGCCCGAGCGCGATGGCCAAGCCCGCCGACGGCGGGATCGTGGTGAACGGCAAGTGGGGCTTCATCAGCGGGGCGCACCACAGCCAGTGGCAGGAGGTCATCGCGATCCTCGTGCCGGCCGAGGGCGACCCGTACCCGGTGATGGCGCTCGTGCCGATGTCGGACCTGCTGATCATCGACGACTGGTACGCCTCCGGCCTGAAGGGGACGGGCAGCGTCAGCACGGTCGCGCGCGACGTGTTCGTGCCCGCCGGCCGCGTCCTGCCGCTGACCGACGTGCTCAAGGGCGGCGCCGCGGGCACGAGCAACGCGGGTGCGGAGATCTACCGCCCGCCGCTGCTGCCGATCGCGGCCGCGTCCTCGGTCGGCACGGTCCTCGGCATGACCAGGGGCGCCCGGGAGACCTTCCTCAAGCGGCTGCCGAACCGCAAGATCACCTACACCGCCTACGAGTCCCAGCGGGACGCGCCGCTGACCCACCTGCAGGTGGCCGAGGCGTCGCTGACGATGGACGAGGCCGAGTTCCACGCCCACCGGCTGGCCGGCCTGGTCGACACGAAGGCCGCCGAGGACACCGAGTGGAAGCTCGAGGAGCGGGCGCGTGCCCGGGCGGACATGGGCAGCGCGGTCCGGCTCGCGAAGACCGCCATCGACATCCTCGCCTCCGCCAGCGGCGGGTCCTCGATCTACCGGGACGTGCCGATCCAGCGCATCGCCCGCGACATCCAGGCCGTGAACCTGCACGCGCTGATGGCCCCGAACACCAACGCCGAGTTGTACGGGCGCGTGCTCTGCGGCCTCGAGCCCAACACCCAGTACATCTGAAGGCTGGCTGGAGACAAGGGAGTACCGCAATTCAGAAGATGCCCCCGTGGGGACCGGCCGCGACCATGGTCACGCTCCTTCGCGATGGGTTGCCGACGAGAGGATCGAGAACGTGACAGCGATACAGGAGCCGCCGCTGGCTGGGCGGCGGCAATGGATCGGGCTCGCCGTACTGGCGTTGCCCACCATGCTGACGATGATCGACATGGGCGTGCTGTACCTGGCGGTGCCCCATCTGAGCGAGGATCTGGGCGCCAGCAGCATCGAACAACTGTGGATCACGGACATCTACGGGTTCCTGATCGCGGGCTTCCTGGTCACCATGGGCAACCTCGGCGACCGGATAGGTCGCCGGAAGCTCCTGCTCATCGGTGCGGCCGCGTTCGGCGTGCTGTCGATCCTCGCGGCGTACTCGACCAGCCCCGAGATGCTGATCATCGCCCGAGCGCTGATGGGTGTCGCCGGTGCGACGATCATGCCGTCGACGCTGGCACTGATCATGAACATGTTCCCGAACCCCAAGCAGATGGGTGCCGCGATCGGCATCTGGGCATCGGCCATGATGCTCGGTGTCGCGCTCGGTCCGGTCATCGGCGGGATCCTGCTGAACAGCTTCTGGTGGGGCTCGGTGTTCCTGGTCGGCGTGCCGGTCATGGTGCTGCTGCTCGTGACCGGACCCGCGCTGCTGCCGGAGTCGAAGAACCCCGAGGGCGGCCGGATCGACCTGTTCAGCGTCGCGCTGTCGCTGGCCGCGATCCTGCCCGCGACCTACGGCCTCAAGGAGCTGGCCCGGTCCGGCTGGGACGTGTGGCCGGTCGTCTCGGCGATCGCCGGCGTGTTCTTCGGCGTCGTGTTCGTCATGCGCCAGCGTCGCCTGGAGAGCCCGCTGCTGGACCTGAAGCTGTTCGCCATCCCGGCGGTCGCCGGCGCGCTGACGGTCAGCCTGCTGATCGCGTCCGTGCAGGGTGGTACCGGCTTCCTGCTGACCCAGCACATGCAGATGGTCAACGGCCTCTCGCCGCTGGCCACCGGGCTCTGGATGCTGGTGCCGTCGTTCGCGCTGATCATGGGCATCCAGATGGTGACGCCGTTGTCGGCCAAGGTGAAGCCGGCCGCGATCCTGGTGGCCGGGGCGCTCATCGCCGCGGTCGGCATGGTGGTGCTGACGCAGGTGAACACGGACAACTTCGCCACGCTGCTGGTGGGCTTGTCGATCGTGTTCCTCGGCGTGAGCCCGGTCGGCCCGCTGGTGAGCCAGCTGGTCATGATGGCGTCCCCGCCGGAGCGGGCGGGCGCGGCGGCATCGATGGCCTCGACCGGCGGTGAGCTCGGTGTCGCGCTGGGCATCGCCACGCTCGGCAGCATCGCCACGGCGCTGTACCAGTCCAACGTGTCCATTCCGCCGTCGGTGCCTGCCGACGCGGCGAACGCGGCCGGCGAGAGCATGCCGGGTGCGTTCGTGGCGGCCACGGACCTGCCGGCGACGGTCGCGGACGACGTGCTGGCCACGGCCCGGGAGTCGTTCAGCTCCGCGCTCAACGTCACCTCCGTGATCTGCGCGGTCGCGTTCGCGGCGCTGGCCGTCCTGGCCTACGCCACGATCCGCGCGATCCCGCCGATGGGCGCGCACGGCGGTCCGCCGCCGGAGGAGGAGGTCCCGGCCGGCGAGGACGACCAGGTGCCCGCCTCGGCCGTCTGACATGGCCGTCTGACAAGCACATCACCACCGAGCGGGGTGGTCCGGCAGCGGCCGGGCCACCCCGTTTCATTTTCGGACAACTCCACAGTGGACAGTATGTGGCCAGAGTAGGGCAGAGGCCTGGCAGAGGACTCCTAGGCCCCGCCGGCCTGCGCATTCCCGGAGGTGCCCGGCCGGGCAGCCGCGATCAGGATGACTACAGGTTGTCGCGACAAGGAGCGACGCGGATCCCGCGGAGGAGTCATCCATGGCCGGCAGTGAGAACGGCAGTGGCAACGGCAGCAGCGTAACGGTCTCGGAAGCCGACTACTTGCGGATCCTCGTACACGGCACGACCGCGTTCGAGCTGCTGCGCACGGCGCTGGAGTTCGACCTGTTCGAGAAGCTCGAGGAGGCCGGCGGCATGGACGTCGCCGCGACGGCCGCCGCGCTCGAGGTCGACGAGCAGCCGGCGCGGATCCTGCTGCTGGGCCTGGCATCCCTGCTGCTGCTGGAGAAGGACGGCGACAACTACGTCAACAGCCGGATGGTGCGGCGCAAGCTCCTGCGCGAGGGCGAGCGCTTCCTCGGCCCGCTCATCGACATCCAGGCGAAGATCATCAACGCGACCATGGTCGACTTCGCGGAGGCCATGCGGCAGCACACCAACGTCGGGCTGCGCCGCCTCGACGGCCCCGGCGACACGCTCTACGAGCGCCTCACCGCGACGCCGGACCTGCAGAAGGTGTTCTACGACAACATGGGCGACGCGTCCCGTCGCGCGTTCGAGCAGATCCTCGACAAGTACGACTTCTCCCACATCCGCCACGCGATCGACCTCGCGGGCGGGGACGGCAGCAACAGCATCGAGCTCGTGAAGCGCTACCCCGAGCTCGAGGTGACGGTCATGGACCAGGAGACCGTGACCAGCCTCGCCGCGTCCCGGATCGAGGACCCCGACCTGCGCAAGCGCGTGCACTTCCACCCCGGCGACATCCTGCACGACCCGCTGCCCGAGGGCGCGGACGCGATCTTCGTGTTCCACATCTTCGAGATCTGGTCGCTGGCCCGCAACACCGAGCTGCTGCGCCGCTGCCACGACGCGCTGCCCGAGGGCGGCGTGTGCCTGGTCTACAACTGGGTGAGCAACGACGAGGGCACGGGCTCGATGGCCGCCGGGCTGGTCTCGCCGTACTTCCTCACGCTCGCCTCCGGCGAGGGCATGACCTACACCCCGCGCGACATGGAGCAGGCGGCGCTGGACGCGGGCTTCTCCCGCGTCGAGCGGCATCAGGACATGGGGTTCAGCCACGGGCTGGTCGTGGCCCACAAGTAGCGGCCCGGTCCGCCCGATTCCGTGAGCGGCTCTTGAGAAGGAGTGCTGGTGCAAGGCCAATCCGACGTGGACGCGGCGAGGACCTCGCCGGAGCCGATCGCCATCGTGGGCATGTCCTGCCGCTTCGCCGGCGGCATCGACTCGCCGGAGAAGTTCTGGCACCTGCTGCGCGACGGCGGTGACTCGATCGGCGAGATCCCGCAGGACCGCTGGCAGTGGTACGCCGGGCAGAGCCGCGCGCACGCGGCCGCGCTGCGCGACGTCACCCGCCACGGCGCGTTCCTCGACGACGTCAAGGGATTCGACGCGGACTTCTTCGACGTCACCCCGCGCGAGGCCGCGCTGATGGACCCGCAGCAGCGGATGATGCTCGAGCTCGCCTGGGAGGCCCTCGAGCACGCCGGCATCCCGCCGCGCTCGCTCGGTGGCACCGACACCGGCGTGTTCGTCGGCGTCGGCGCGGACGACTACGGCCGCCGCCTGCTGGAGGACCTGCCGCGGATCGAGGCGTGGACCGGGATCGGCAGTTCCTACTGCGCGGTGGCCAACCGGGTCTCCTACGTGCTGGACCTGCGCGGGCCCAGCCTGGTCGTGGACACCGCGTGCTCGTCGTCGCTGGTGGCGATCCACCAGGCCGCCCAGGCGCTGCGGGCCGGCGAGTGCCCGGTGGCGCTGGCCGGTGGCGTGCTCGTGATGGCGGCGCCGGGACTCTCGCTCGTGCTCGACGCGGCGGGGGCCACCTCCCCGGACGGGCGCTGCAAGTCGTTCGACGCGGAGGCCGACGGGTACGGCCGCGGCGAGGGGGGCGGCCTGGTCGTGCTCAAGCGCCTGGCCGACGCCCGCCGCGACGGCGACCGGATCCTCGCGGTGCTGCGGGGCAGCGCCGTGCACCAGGACGGCCGGACGAACGGCATCATGGCGCCCAGCGGCGACGCGCAGGCACACCTGATGCGGCGGGCGTACGCCGCCGCCGGGATCGACCCGCTGTCGGTCGGCTACGTCGAGGCGCACGGCACCGGTACCCGGGTCGGCGACCCGCTGGAGGCCGGCGCCATGACCGCCGTGCTCGGCGCGGGCCGTCCGGCGGACCAGCCGTGCCTGATCGGCTCGGTCAAGCCCAACGTCGGCCACCTCGAGGCCGGCGCGGGCGTGGCCGGCGTGATCAAGGCGGTGCTGGCGCTGCGGCACGCGGAGATCCCGCCCAGCCTCAACTTCAGCACGCCGAACCCCGCGATCCCGTGGGAGACCTCGGGTCTGCGAGTGGTGACCGAGCGGACGCCGTGGCCCGACACCGGTGGTCCGCGCCGCGCCGGGGTGTCCGGGTACGGCTACGGCGGCACCATCGCGCACGTCGTCCTCGAGCAGGCCGACACCGCCGACGACCGGCCGACCACCGGTTCCTCCACCGTGGACGGACGGCCCGGCCTGTACCCGCTGTCCGCCGCGAGCCCGGCGGCCCTGCGGCAGTACGCCGACCGGCTGGTCGGCTGGCTCACCAGCAACCGGACCGTCTCGACCGCCGACGTCGGGCACACGCTCGCCCGGCGGCGCGCGCACCTGCCGCACCGGGCCGCGGTGTTCGCCGCGAGCCGCGTCGAGCTGATCAACCAGCTGGGCGAGCTGGCGGGGCACGGCGTCGAGCCGAGCACGCCGGCCACCGGCGCGGGCCTGGTGTGGGTGTTCTCCGGGCACGGCTCGCAGTGGGTCGGGATGGGTCGCGGGCTCGCCGCCGGCGACCCGGTGTTCGCCGGGGTGATCGAGACCCTCGACCCGATCTTCACCGAGGAGCTCGGCGTCTCGCTGCGCGCGGCGATGGCGAGCGACGCGGAGCAGCCGGTGGACGTGATCCAGCCGATGATCTTCGCGATGCAGGTGGCGCTCGCCGCGACCTGGCGTGCCGCCGGGGTGCACCCGGACGCGGTGATCGGCCACTCGGTCGGCGAGATCGCCGCCGCGGTCACCGCCGGGGTGCTCACCCTCGAACAGGGCGCCCGGCTGGTCTGCCGGCGCTCGGTGCTGCTGCGCGAGGTCGCCGGCAAGGGCGGCATGGTCATGGTGGCGCTGCCGCCCGAGGAAGCCGAGCGCCGGCTCGCCGGCCGCACGGACCTCGCGGTCGCGGTGGCCGCGGCGACCACGTCCGCGGTGCTCTCCGGTGACGTGCCGGCGATCCAGGAGGTCAACGACCGGTGGCGCGCCGAGGGCATCGGCGGCCGGATGGTCGACTCCGACGTGGCGTTCCACAGCCCGCACATGGAGCCGCTGCTGGAGCGGCTCGCCGCGGCGGCGGCCGACCTGCCGCCGGCCGGCCCGGACCTCCCCCTCTACAGCACGGCGCTGGCCGACCCCCGCTCGGACGCCCCCCGCGACGGCGCCTACTGGGCGGCGAACCTGCGCGAGCAGGTGCGCTTCGTGCACGCGGTGACCGCGGCGCTCGAGGACGGGTACCGCCAGTTCCTCGAGGTGTCCCCGCACCCCGTGGTGGAGCACTCGATCAACGAGACGTTCGACGGCCTCGGCGTCACCGACGCGTTCGTGACGCACACGTTGCGGCGCAACAAGCCCGAGCGCGAGACGATGCTGACCAACCTCGGCCTGCTCTACGTGCACGGCGTGGGCATCGACTGGGCCAAGGTGTGGCCGCACGGCGAGCTCGGCGACCTGCCGACGACCGCCTGGCAGCACCGGCCGCACTGGGTCGAGGACGCGGCCGGCCGGTCCCCGGCGGCCGAGCAGCACGACGTGGCGAGCCACACGCTGCTCGGCGGGCGGACCAGCGTGCACGGCACGACGCCGGCCCAGGCCTGGCTGACGCACCTGGACCGCGACTCGCGGCCGTACCCGGGCAGCCACCCGGTGCGCGAGGTGGAGATCATCCCGGCGGCCGTGCTGCTCAACACGTTCGTCACCGCGGCGGCCGCGACCGGCGGGTGGCCGGACCTGACCGACGTGGCGCTGCGCGTGCCGGTCAGCGTGATGAGCGCGCGCGACCTGCAGGTGGTGTTGCAGGACGGCGCGATCCGGCTGTCCACCCGGCTCGCCGCGACCGCGGACGAGGACGGGGACGACAAGGGCTGGGTCACCCACACCACCGCGGCGCTGGAGTCCGCGACCGACCTGGCCGGCGAGGCGGCGGTCGAGGTGCTCGCGGCCGAGGAGCTGCCCGCCGGGTTCGTGATCGACCGGCTGGCCTCGCTCGGCGTGGCGGCGATGGGCTTCCCGTGGGTGGTCGAGCGGATGCGCCGCGGCGCAGGACACGCTCGTGGCCACGGTCCGGGCCGAGCCGGAGCCCGGAGCCCGGCCGGACACCTGGGCGTCCATCTTGGACGCCGCGCTGTCCACGGCGTCGGTCGTGTTCGCCGGGGCGCCCATCCTGCGCATGCCGGCGGCGATCCACCGGGTGAGCCTCGCGGCACAGTCGCCCGCCCGCGCCACGATCACCGTGCGGCAGACCGGCGAGCTGACCGTCGACGTCGAGATCGCCGACGCGGACGGCACCGTGGTCGGGCGGCTGACCCGGCTGCGCTACGGCGTGCTGGACGGCGACGCAGGCACGGTCACCAACCCGCGCCGGCTCGTGCACCGGATCGCCTGGCAGCCGGTCGAACCGGCCGAGCACGCCGGGCCGCGCCCGGTCGTGCTGGTCGGGCCGGACACGTCGCTGCTCGGCCGGCTGACCGAGCGCCTCGGTGGCGCCGGCGTGCCGTTCCGGGTGGTCGCCGGCGCGGACGAGCTGGCGGCGGCCGAGCTGGCGGACGGGCACGACATCCTGGTGGTGCCCGCGCTCGCTCCCGCGGCGGCGGTCGGCGAGGCCGCGGCGGAGGCGGCCTGGTTGCTGGCCGGCACGGCGCAGCGGGTGGCCGGCGCGGGGCTCGCCAACCCGGCCCGGCTGTGGTGCGTCACCCAGGGCGTGCGGGCGGGCGCGGACGTGCGCTCGCTCGGGCACGGCCCGGTGTGGGGCGTCGGCCGCGTCATCGGCGGCGAGCACCCGGAGCTCTGGGGCGGCATCGTCGACATCGGACAGTCTCACCTGGACATCCCGGCACTGGTCGATGTGCTCGGCTCGGTACGCGGCGAGGACGTGGTCGCGATCCAGGACGGCGTGGCGCTGGTCCCCCGGCTGCAGCACGTCGACGGCGCGCCGGCCCGGCCGGCGGGCAGCTGCCAGCCGGACGGGACGTACCTGGTCACCGGCGGGCTCGGGGTGCTCGGCCTCGAGGTCGCGCAGTGGCTCGCCCAGCGCGGGGCGCGCCGGATCGTGCTCGCCGGGCGGCGGGCGCTGCCCGACCGGGCCACGTGGGACGGGGTCACCGATCCGGTGGTGCGCGGGCAGATCGAGGCCGTGCAGGCGCTGGAGCGGCTCGGCGTCACCGTGGCCACGGTCGCGGTGGACATCGCCGACCCGGCCGCCGCGGCCGAGGTGCTCTCCCCCACCGCGCTCGGCCTGCCCCCGATCCGGGGAGTCGTGCACGCGGCCGGCGTGCTGGACAACCGGACGCTGCGCACGCTCGACGAGACGTCGCTGCGGATGGTGCTGCGGCCCAAGGTGGACGGCGCGCTCACGCTGCACGCGCTGTACCCGCCGGGCAGCGTGGACTTCTTCGTCCTGTTCTCCTCCAGCGGGTACCTGCTGGGCCTGCCCGGGCAGGCGAGCTACGCGGCGGGCAACGCGTTCCTCGACGCGCTGGCCGCCCACCGGCGGGCCGCCGGCGACCGCGGCGCCACGGCGTTCGGCTGGACCTCGTGGCGCGGGCTGGGCATGTCGACCTCGTCCGAGGTGATCGACATCGAGCTGGCCGCGCGGGGCACCGCGGACATCGGCGTCACCGACGCGTTCGGCGCGTGGGAGCTGGCCGAGCGGTACGACCTCGGCTACGCGGCGGTGCTGCGCACGATCCCGCTGGAGCCCGGCGAGCGCCGGCTGCCGCTGCTGTCCGAGCTGCCGGCGGACACGCCGGCGGGCGACGCGGTCGCGGAACGGACCGAGCCGTGGGCGGGGCTGTCCGGTGCGGAGCTGCTCGACGTGCTGGCCGAGGAGATCGGCACGCAGGTCGCCGCGGAGACCAAGCTCGCCCTGGCCGAGGTGGACCCGCGCCGGCCGCTGATCGAGATGGGCCTGGACTCGGTGATGACCGTGCGGATCCGGCGCGGGCTGGAGCGGCGCTTCGGGCTGCAGCTGCCGGCGACCCTGTTCTGGGACCGGCCGACGATCGTCGCCGTGGCCGAGCTGCTCGCGGAGCGACTCGCGCCGGGTGAGGACTTGGAGCAAGCGGCGTGACTGTGAACGAGTCGATCCACGCGGGGGTGGCGGTCTGGCCCGCCGACCTGGCGCACGCGTACCGGGCGGCCGGCTGCTGGCGCGGCCGCCCGCTGGGCTCGTACCTGTGGGACTGGGCGGACTGCTGGCCCGAGCGGATCGCGGTGGTGGACGGCGAGACGCGCCTGACCTACCGCGAGCTCGCCGAGGCCGCCGACGGGCTGGCCGACGGGCTCGCCGCGACCGGCCTGGCCCGCGGCGACACGGCGCTGGTGCAGCTGCCGAACTGCTGGGAGTTCGTGGTCGTCACGCTGGCCTGCTTCCGGCTGGGCGTCGCGCCGGTGATGATGCTGCCGCCGCATCGCGAGCACGAGCTGGCCTCGATCGGCGCGCACGTGCGGGCCAAGGCGCTGTTCGTGCCGGACGAGCTGAAGGGCTACGACCACCAGGACCTCGCCGAGCGGGTGGCGACCACGCTGCCGGCGGCGGCGCGGGTGCTGGTGGTCGGCGACCACGTGCGCGCCGGGAACGTCGACGTGCGCGGGCTGATCAAGCAGTCCGGCGACGTGGCGGCCCGCCGGCAGTGGCTCGACGAGCAGGCACCGGCCGGCTCGGACGTGGCCGTGTTCCTGTTGTCCGGTGGGACAACCGGGGTGCCGAAGGTGATCAGCCGGACCCACGACGACTACGAGTACAACATCCGCCGGTGCGCGGCCGCGTGCGGCTTCGGGGAGGACACCGTGTACCTCACGGTGCTCCCGGCCGGGCACAACTTCCCGCTCGCCAACCCGGGCATCCTCGGCGCGCTCTACGCCGGCGGCCGCGCGGTGCTGCTGCCCTCGCCGCGCCCGGACACGGTGTTCGAGGCGATCGAGGCCGAGCGGGTCACGGCGACCTCGGCGGTGCCGGCGGTGGTGATCAAGTGGATGGCGGCGGCCGCCGCGAGTACCCGCGACCGGTCGAGCCTGCGGCACGTGCACGTCGGCGGGTCGGTCCTCGCCCCCGACGTGGCGGCGCGGATCGGCGCGGCGCTGGGCTGCCGGCTGCAGCAGGTGTACGGCATGGCCGAGGGGCTGATCTGCTACACCGCGCCGAACGCGCCGGACGAGGTGGCGCACGGCACGCAGGGCGCGCCGATCAGCCCGTTCGACGAGCTGCTGCTGGTCGACGCCGACGGCGAGCCGGTGGCGCCGGGTGAGGTGGGCGAGCTGCTGACCAGGGGGCCGTACACGCCCCGCGGCTACTTCGGGGTGCCGGAGCAGAACCGGCTGTCGTTCACCCCGGACGGCTGGTTCCGCACGGGCGACCTGGTGCGGATCACGCCCGAGGGCAACGTGGTCGTGTGCGGGCGGGTCAAGGACCTCATCAACCGCGGCGGCGAGAAGATCTCCGCGGCCGAGATCGAGACGCTGGCCCAGGAGCTGCCCGCCGTCGCCGAGACCGCCGCCGTGGCCATGCCGGACCCGGTGCTCGGCGAGCGGGTGTGCCTGTTCGTCCGCCTGCACCCCGGCCACACGCTGACGCTCGACGAGCTCGCGGCCGCGCTCACCGCCCGCGGGCTGGCCGCGTTCAAGATCCCCGAGCGGCTCGAGGCCCTCGCGGAGTTCCCGCACACGGCGGTCGGCAAGCCGGACAAGAAGGTCCTGCGCACGATGGTGTGACCGAAGCAGATGGGCCCGGCGCCTGGCGCCGGGCCCTTGTCGTGTCAGGCCGCCTCGCGGGCGGCGGACTCACCGGGCTCGCCGGGCTCGGCGGCGGGCTCCGGGTACAGGCGGGCGAGGCTCGCGGCCGTCGCGCGGGCGGCCGGGCCGATCAGCACCGCCGCGAGTCCGAACAGGACGGCGAGCACGGTCCAGCCGGCGAGGCCGAAGCCGAGCACCAGCCAGGTACCCAGGGCCGGGCCGACGATCGACTGCGCGGCGAGGCTCATCTCCAGCGCGCCGAGGAACTCCCCCTGCGCCTGCCGCGGCGCGAGCTCGTAGGCCATGCCCCAGGAACTGGCCGACTGCAGCGTCTCCCCGAACGTCAGCAGCACCACGCCCGCGGCGACCAGCACGACCGCCACGACCACCGGCATCCCCGACGACAGGCCGACCACCACGCAGCCGGGCATCAGCACGTACGCCGCCGAACGGGCCTTGCGCAGGCTGCCGGGCAGCGTGTCCGACCCCGCGGTCGCCCGTACCTGGAACAGCACGACCAGCCCGGTGTTGAGGATCAGCAGCACGCTGATCATCGCGTCCGGCGCCGCGGTCCGCTCGACGATCCACAGTGGAACGACGACCATGATCAGCGAGCCGTGCAGGGACAGCACCGAGCTGAGCGCGGTCGTGGTCAGGAACGGCACGTTGCGCAGCGCCGCGAACGCCCGGGAGCCGCCGGGCCCGGGCGCCGCCCGCACCTCGGGCAGGCGCCGCACCACCAGCGCCTCGGCGTAGACCATGACGGCGTCGCCGAGTGGCAGCGCGTAGTAGGCCGGCATCGTGGCGACCGCGAACGCCAGCCCGGCGAGGCCCGCGCCGAACGCGAACGACAGGTTGTGCAGGGAACGGACCTGGGCCCGCAACCGCACCCGCCGCTCGCCCGTCGTGATCCCCGAGACGAGCGCGGAGGCCGCCGGCCCCTTGCCGAAGGCGACCACGGAGATGAGGCAGGTCAGCACCGTGAACGTGGCGAACGAGTCGACCAGCGTGTAGAGCAGGTAGCCGGTCGCCTCCAGCAGGCACATCAGCAGCATCATGCGGCGCGCGCCGAACCGGTCGGCCAGCGTGCCGAGCGTGCTCGCGCCCACGAAGCCGGCCACGCCCGCGGCCGACAGCGCGATGCCGACCTCCGCGCCGGACAGCCCGATCGCCCGCATGGCGAACACCGCCGTGCCGGTGAGGAACAGCCCGTCCCCGATCGAGTCGAGGAACACGGCGAAGGCGTACCGGCGCTCGTTTCCCGCCGGGGGGACCAGGTCCGTCCGCAGGCGCCGCAGCGCCGCACCCGCCCGGCCGCTCACCCGTCCGCCCGCTTCAGCTCGGCGGCCACGACCGGCCCGATGTCGGCGAGCGCGCGCGGGGTCGTCATCTCGTCGTGCTCGCAGTCGATCGGGTGCTCCACCAGCTCGCCCAGCAGCGGCCGCCATTCGTCCACATCGGACGGCCAGGGGTTGCGCAGCGCGCTGAGGTAGACCGCGCGGCCGCCGAAACGCGGCGGCGGCGCGGCCAGGATGGCCTCCTGCGTCCGCAGCGCGGCGGTCACCAGATCCTCGACGAGCCGGGCCGGCACGTCCATCCCGCGGGCGAGCTGCTCGACCCGGCCGGCCTCCGGCACGCCGGCCAGGTCGATGCCGAGATCCCGGGCGAGCGTCTCCGCGATGACCGACCGCTCCGCCTCGCCCGGTCGCACCGGGTCGTCGCCCAGCCGCAGGTGCGGGTCGAGCAGCACGAGCGCGCCGGCTCGCGCACCCGCCGCCTCCAGCCGGGCCGCGATCGCGTGCGCGATGTTGCCGCCGGCCGACCACCCGAGCAGGTGGTAGGGGCCGTCCGGGCACACCCGCCGGATCTCCTCGACCAGGTCGGTCACGATGCCGTCGAGGTCGGCCGCGAGCAGGTCGGGGCGCGTGATCCCGCGGCTCTGCAGCCCGTACACGGGCCGGTCCGGGACGTGGGCGAGCAGCCCGCCGTAGCACCAGCACAGGCCCACCCGCGGCGGCACGCAGAACAGCGGCGCGCCGCTGCCGCGGGCCCGGATCGGCAGCAGGACGTCGAAGTCGCCCGAGGCGCCGGAGCCGGTACCCGGGTCGCCGAGCCGGGTGGCCAGGCCCGCCGGGGTCGGGTCCTCGAACAGCACCCGCACGCCCAGCCCGGCACCGAACTCCGCGCGCACGCGGGCCATCAGCCGGGTGGCGAGCAGCGAGTGGCCGCCCAGCTCGAAGAAGCTGTCGTCCGCGCCGACCTCGCCGACGCCGAGCACGTCGGCGAACAGGCCGGCGAGCAGCCGCTCCCGCGCGGTGCGCGGCGGCCGGCTCGCCGCGGACGCGGCGAACTCGGGCTCGGGCAGGGCCGCCCGGTCGAGCTTTCCGTTGGCGGTCAGGGGGATCCGGTCGATCACCTGGATCGCGGTGGGGACCATGTAGGCGGGCAGCGCGCGGGCGGCGAGTGCCCGCAGGGCGGCCGGGTCGGGCGTGGCACCCGCGCGGGCCACCACGTATCCGGCGAGCCGGTCCGCGCGGGCGACCGTGACCGCGGCGGCGACGTCCGGGTGGCCGGCGAGCACGGCGTCGATCTCGCCGAGCTCGATGCGGAAGCCGCGAACCTTCACCTGCTGGTCGGTGCGGCCGAGGTACTGCAGCGTGCCGTTCGCCGCCCGGCGCACGAGGTCGCCGGTGCGGTACATCCGCTCCCCCGGGCCGCCGAACGGGTCGGGCAGGAACCGCTGCGCGGTCAGGCCGGGACGGCGGTGGTAGCCGCGCGCGAGGCCCTCGCCGGCGAGGAACAGCTCGCCGGCGACGCCGGGCGGCACGGGCCGCAGGTCGGGGCCGAGCACGTGGGCGCGGGTGTTGGTGACCGGCGTGCCGAGGCTCACCGGTACCCCCGCGCGCACCGGCGCCGCGAGCGCGTCCACCGTGGTCTCGGTCGGCCCGTAGTAGTTGTGCGCGGCCACGCCCGGTGCGGCGGCGAGCTCGTCCCACAGCTGCTGGTCGATCGCCTCGCCGCCGAGCATGAGCACGGCGGGCCGGTGGTCCCCGGCCAGCAGCCCAGCGGCGAGCAGCGGCTTGGCGTAGGACGGGGTGATGTCGAGGAAGTCGATGCGCCGCTCGGTCACGTAGCGCACGAGCGCGTCCGGGTCGGCGCGCACCTCCTCGTCGATGACGTGCAGGACGTGGCCGCCGATCATCCACAGCAGCTCGTCCCACGAGGTGTCGAACGAGAACGACGCGGTGACCGCGGCGTGCACGCGGCCGCCCACCCGGACCGCCGCGGGCTCGAACAGCGTGGTGCGGTGCTCGAGGTAGAGGTTGACGAGGTTGCGGTGCTCGACGACGACTGCCTTCGGCAGGCCGGTGGAGCCCGACGTGTAGATCAGGTACGCGGCCTGCCGTGCGCCGGACCGCACGTCCGCGAGGTCGGCCGCGTCGAGCCCGGCCAGCCGCCCGGCCGTGGCCGGGTCGTCGAGCACGATCCGGGGCGCGGCGGCCGGCGGCAGCGCGCCCGCGAGGCCGGCCGTGGTGAGCACGGCGGCCGGTTCCGCGTCGCCGAGCACGTACGCGAGGCGGTCGGCGGGCAGGGCCGGGTCCAGCGGCACGTAGGCACCGCCCGCCTTGAGCACGGCGAGGATCGCGGTCACGACGGCGGCCGAGCGGGGCAGCAGCAGCGCCACGCGGTCCCCGGCGCCCAGCCCGTCCGCGCGCAGCAGCCGGGCCAGCCGGTTCGCCCGCGCGTTCAGCTCGGCGAAGGTGAGCGTCGTGCCCGTGGCCACCAGCGCGGTGTCGTCCGGGGTGCGCGCGACGCGGCGCTCGAACTCGTCGAGCACCGTGCCGTCCGGCACCGCCGCGACCGGGCCGGCGAGCACGGCGTCGCGTTCCACTGTGGACAGCAGGTCGAGCTCGCCGATCGGCGCCCCCGGGTCCGCGGCGGCGGCGGTCAGGAACCGTTCCAGGTGCCCGAGGAACGCCGCCGCGGTCGCCGAGTCGAACAGGTCGGTGTTGTACTCCAGCCGGAACTCCAGCTCCCCGCCCTGGTCGAGCACGTCGAGCGCGAGGTCGACCTGGGCCATCGCCATGTCCACCTGCCGCTGAGTGACGTCCAGCCCGCTCATCGACAGGTCCAGCTCGCCGCTCAGCAGGTTGAACATCACCTGGAAGAACGGGTTGCGGCTGGGGTCGCGCGGCGGGTTGAGCGCCTCGACGAGCTGGTCGAACGGCAGCTCCTGGTGCGCGAGCGCGCCGCGCGCCACCTCCCGCACCCGCGCCAGCAGCTCGGCGAACGACAGCCGGCCGTCCAGCTCGGTGCGCAGCACGAGCGTGTTCACGAAGAACCCGACGACCCGTTCGAGCTCGACGCGGGTGCGCCCGGCGACCGGAGTGCCGACGCAGATGTCCTCGGCGGTCGTGTACCGGTGCAGCAGGCCCTGCAACCCGGCGAGCAGGGTCATGTAGAGCGTCGCCCGGTGTTCCTGGCCCAGCCGGCGCACCCGCTCGGCGAGCTCGGCCGGCACCGGGTGGACGGCGACCGCGCCGACGTAGGTCTGCACCCGCGGGCGCGGCCGGTCGGTCGGCAGGTCCAGGTCGGCCGCGCCCGCGAGCCGGTCCCGCCAGTAGGCGAGGTCGGCGTCGTCGCGCGGCCGACCGGCCTGCCACGCCGCGTAGTCGCCGTACTGGATGGCGGGCTCGGGCAGCGGCGACGGCTCGCCGCGCAGCGACGTGTCGTACAGCGCGGCCAGCTCCGTGCACAGCACGTCGAGCGACCAGCCGTCGGAGACGATGTGGTGCACGCACAGCGACAGCACGTGCGCGGTGGCGCCGAGGCGGAACAGCGTGGCGCGGAACAGCGGTCCGGCGGCGAGGTCGAACGGCCGCAGCAGGTCCGCGTGCAGCGCCTCGTCCAGCGCGGGCTCGCCCGCCACGGGCACCACCGGCAGCGGCACCGGACCGGCGGGGCGCACCAGCTGGACCGGCTCGCCGTCGCGCTCGGGCAGGACCGTGCGGAGCGCCTCGTGCCGCCGGACCAGTTCGGTGAGGGCGGCCGCCAGCGCCGCCACGTCGAGCGCGCCGCCGAGCCGCAGCACGAGCGGCACCGAGTACGCCGTACGGGAGTCGACCTGGTCGAGGAACCACAGCCGGCGTTGCGAAACGGCGAGCGGCAGCGGCCCGGTGCGGTCCGCGCGCGGGATGCCCGCGGCCGCGGGCTCGCCCGCCACCTCGGCGAGTGCGGCGGCGAGCGTCGCGACGGTCGGGTTGTCGAGCACGGTGTCGATCGGGACGGCCGTGCCGAACGCGGCCCGCAGCCGCGCGGCGAGCTGGGTCGCGAGCAGGGAATGGCCGCCCAGCTCGAAGAAGTCGTCGTGGACGCCGACCCGGGCGACGCCGAGCAGGTCCTGCCAGACGCCGGCGACGAGCGTCTCGGCGTCCGTGCGCGGCGCGGTGTGCGGGTCGCCGGCCTCCCCCGTGTCCGCCTCCTCCTCGGCGGCGGCCGGCGCGGGCCGGGCCGCCTCGTCGAGCAGCCACCAGTGGCCGTCGCGCCACGCGTGGCAGGCGCCCCAGTCGCCGGACTCCGGCAGGCTCGCGGGTGGCTCGCCGTCGCCGAGGTCGAACACCGACACGTAGCCGGGGGCCGCGGCACGCAGCTCGTCCACCGCGGACTGCCGGGCGGTGAGGCCGCGGCCGGTCAGCACCAGCCGCACCCCGGTCGTGCCGCACCCGGCGGCCAGCCGCGAGAGCGCACCGGACGCCGCACCGGATGTCACGTCGAACCCGGCCACCACGGCCGGCGACACCGCGCCGGCGACCGCGGCGACCGCTCCGTCCACATCGGCGACCGCGCGCACGGTGCCGGTGCCGCTGCCCAGCGCGCGCACGAGCCCGGCAGGGGCGGCACCGATGGTCACCACGACGTCGTGCCCGGCGCCCGTGCGGGGCGGTGTCGTCGCGAGTGGACGGTCATGCTGGTTCGGCGCGAACGGGTGCGGCGGCAGCGAGACCCGGTGCGGGTCCTCGTCGCCGGCCGGCTCGCCGGTCTCGACCCCGGCCTCCCACAGCCGGGCCAGCGCGGCGAGCAGCGCCACCTCGTCGGGATCGCCCGCGCGCCCGGTGAGCGCGACGGCCGCGTGCTCGTCCGTCCACGCGGGATGTGCGCGCAGCAGCCGGGTCATCGACTGCCCCGGTCCCAGCTCCACGAACACCCGGCAGGACCCCGCCAGCAACGCGTCCGCGCACTCGGTCAGCCGCACCGTGCCCGCGAGGTGGTCGGCCCAGTACGACGGCTCGGCGAGCCGTGCCGGGTCGGCCCACCCGCCGGTGAGGTTGGACAGGAACGGCACGTTCACCGGGCCCGCCGGGACGGCCGCGACCGCGCGGGCCAGGCGCTGCGCGGCCGGGCGGATCAGCGGCGAGTGGAAGGCGCGGTCGGTGTCGAGCAGCCGCCCCTCGTGGCCGGCCGCGCGCAGCCGGGAGAGCACGGTGTCGACCGTCCCGGGTGGACCGGCGAGCACGGAGTACCGCGGGCCGGACACGGCGAGTGCCAGGTCCGCGTGGCCGTCCAGCAGCTCCGCGAGCACCTCGGCCGGCGCGGCCGTGCTGACCATCCGGCCCGGCACGGTGTCCCGCATGGCCAGCCCGCGTTCGTGGATCAGTCCCAGCGCGTCGGCGGGCGCCCACAGCCCCGCCACCGTGGCCGCCACGTACTCGCCGACGCTGTGGCCCAGCATCGCCGCGGGCCGCACGCCCAGCTCCTGGAACTGGCGGGCCAGCGCGTAGCCGGTCGCGAACAGACCGAGCTGCTGGTGCGCGGTGTCGCGCAGCCACGCCGGGTCGGCATCCGGCCGCAGCACGGTGGCCAGCTCGACGCCGAACCGGTCGCGGGCCTGGCCGGCCAGCTCGTCGAACGTCTCCCGGAACACGGGCAGCCGCGCATACGCACCGGCGCCGAACCCCGCGCGCAGCGAACCCTGGCCCGGGAACAGGAACGCCACCGGCGGCGCCACCGCGGCCCGGCGCGCGGGCGGCCCGGCGCGCAGCGCGTCGGCGAGCCCGGCGTGGTCCTCGGCGACCACCGCGAGCCGGTGCGGGAAGCGGCGCCGTCCGGTCGCGAGCGTCCAGGCCACGTCGTCGAGCCGCGCCGGCTCCCCATCGACCTGGTCGTCGACCCGGTCGGCCAGCTCGGTCCGCATCCGGTCCAGCGCCGCGGGGGTGGCCGCGGACAGGCAGAACACCCGTGGCCGGCGGTGCGCGGCGCCGCGGGCCGACTCGGGCGGCGACTCGAGGATCGCGTGCGCGTTGGTGCCGCCCATGCCGAACGAGCTGAGCCCGGCGATCAGCGGACCGTCGGCGGGCAGCGGCTCGTGGGCGGCGGCGATCCGGAACGGGCTCGAGTCCAGCTCCAGCTCCGGGTTGGGGCGACGGAAGTGCAGCGTGGGCACCAGCTCGCGGTGCCGCAGCTGGAGGGCGGTCTTGATCAGGCCGGCCACGCCCGCCGCCGCGCCGGTGTGACCGATGTTGCTCTTCACCGAGCCGAGCCGGCAGAAGCCGGTGCGGTCGGTGCTCTCCCGGAACGCCGCGGTGAGTGCGGCGACCTCGATCGGGTCGCCGACGCGCGTGCCGGTGCCGTGCGCCTCGACGTAGGAGATGTCGGCCGCCTCCACCCCGGCCACCGCGTGCGCGAGCCCGATGACGTCGCGCTGGCCGGGCACCGACGGTGCCACGAAGCCGATCTTCTCGCCGCCGTCGTTGTTGATCGCCGTGCCGCGCAGCAACGCGATGACCCGGTCACCGTCGCGGAGCGCGTCCGCGAGCCGGCGCAGCACCACCACCCCGACGCCGTTGCTGGACACCGTGCCCGTGGCGTCCGCGTCGAACGGGCGGCAGTGGCCGTCCGCCGACATGATGTGGCCTTCCTGGTACAGGTGGCCGACCGCCTGCGGGGTCCACAGCGTGATGCCGCCGGCGAGGGCGGCGTCGCACTCGTGGTTGAGCAGGCTCGAGACCGCCAGGTGCACCGCGACGAGCGCCGTCGAGCACGCGGTCTGCACGCCGATCGCCGGCCCGCGCAGGCCGAGCTTGTAGGCCACCCGGCTCGCCAGGAAGTCCTTCTCGAACCCCAGCAGCCGGGTCATCGGGTCGTCGTAGCGGGACAGCACCGGGTTCGACATGTCCGAGCCCGCGAACACGCCGATCCAGCCGCCGAAGCGCCGCGGGTCGATGCCCGCGTCGTCCAGCGCCTGCGACGACGTCTCCAGGAACACCCGGTGCTGCGGGTCGGTGGCCGCCGCGTCCGCCGGGCTGTAGCCGAAGAACGCGTGGTCGAAGCGCTCCCCGCCGCCGAGCACGCCGCGCACCGGCACGTAGTCCGGGTGCCGCGCCTCCTCGGGCGGCACCCCGGCGGCGAGCAGCTCCGCCATGTCGAAGCGGCTGATGCCCTCGACCCCGGTCCGCAGGTTGTGCCAGTACTGCCGGGCATCGCGCGCACCGGGCAGCCGGCACGCCAGCCCGACGATCGCGATCGTGGACTCGGCGTCCATCCGGGACTGTCCCCCTCCGTTTCGTCAGCGGGTGCGGTGGTGGGCGGTCAGTACCTCGAGGGTCGGCACGATGTCGTTCGGGCCGGGGGTCGCGAGCCACTCGTCGTACAGGTCGCGCGCACCCTCCTGATAGGACGGATCCTCGACGGACTGCTGCACCAGCTTGCGGATCTCCTCGACCGACTGGGTCTTGTGGTCCAGCCGCGCGCCCGCGCCCCGGTCGCTCACGAACGTCGACGTCCAGGTGGCCTCGACCTTCTTGTCCGGCAACGAGTACTCGACCTCGCCGTCCTCGCCGACGGTGATCCCGATCCGCGCGGCCTCACCGGTGTCGAAGATCAGCTGCGGCACCTTCGCCGCGGTGGCCGCCGCGAGCGTGCCGATGCCGCCGTGGTGGATCAGCGCCGAGCAGCTCGGCAGCAGCTGGGGCAGCGGCACGTAGTGCACCGGGCGGACGTTGTCCGGGATGTGCGGCAGGCCGCCGAGCTGCCCTTCGCTCAACGTGGCGACGACCTCGATGTCCAGCTCGCCCACCGCGTCCATCAGCATCGAGAGCCTGCTGAGCTCCGGGTTCCACTCGATCCCCGCCGACGTGTCGAACTGGGCGTCGTCCCGCACGTGCGAGCCGGACATGGCCTGGCGGGTGGACACGCCGAGCGAGACCGCGACGCGCGGCCGCGACGGGCGCGTGCGCAGCCAGTCCGGCAGCGGGGCGGCGCCGGCGAACGGCACGTAGCGGACCGGGACGGTGCGCGCACTCGTCGGCATCCGCAGGCCCGGCGCCACCATGTCCAGCGACCAGTGCCCGTACAGCAGCTCGTCGCCCATCTCGACGCCGAACCGCTCGGCCACCGGCTGGATCATCGCGGCGAGCGGGTTCTCCTCGAGCCCCGCGGCGCGGACGCGGTGGCGCTTGGCGGCCAGCCGGTCCAGGCTCCACGCGTAGATGTCCGGGCCCAGCAAGAGCCGGGCCTGCGCGGCGCCGGCGGCCTTGGCGGCCACCGCGGCGATCGGGAACGTGGGGTCGTAGATCACGAGGTCGGGCTGCCAGGTGCGGGCGAACGCGATCAGCTCACCGGCCTCCGGGCGGTCCAGGCGCAGGTAGTCGCCGCAGGGCAGCAACATGTACTGGTAGAAGATGTCCCACGCGTCGCGCTCGTGCGGCTGGACCTCCAGCGCGTGCGCGTACCGGTCGATCTCGTCGCCGCTGCTGGGGATCGCGGCGTCCGCGGTGAAGCGCGCCTCGATCGAGTCCGGCGCGCCCAGCGCGATCGGCGTGAGCCCGGCCGCGGCGATCGTGTCGGCCAGCCCGCGGTAGGTGGCCACGACGACCTCGTGCCCCGCACTCTGCATCGCCCACGCCGTCGTGACGAGCGGGTACAGGTGCGCGTGCGCGGGATAGCAGGCGAACATGACGCGCATGGGATCTCCTTGGGGCTTGTCGTGGCGACCGCGTTCCCATCTCATCGCCGGGGCGATGGTGGCCGCATCTCTGTCCGTGCGGACCCGCCCGCGCGGCGCGCGGTGAGCAGGTCCGAGAGCGCGTGGGCGAACTCCCACGGGTGCGTGACGAACCCGACGTGCCCGCCGGGGAAGTGCGTGACCGGCACGCCCAGCTGCTCGGCCAGGAACGTGTTGGGCTCGTAGGGCGGATCCCCGCGCGACGCGTCACCGCCGCCGAGCACGAGCTGGTCGGGCACCGCCTTCAGCGCGACGATGTCGGGCTGGAACGCCGGGTACTCGCGAACCTCGCGCTCGAACCACAGCGTGTGGTTGGCCCGGATGCGCGCGAGCATGGCGGCGAGCTCGTCCGGCGGCAGCTGCGCGTCGTCGGGCGGGCGGGTCGTGCCGTGCATGCCCATGCGGTCACGGAACACGGCCATCGCGGCGGCCGGGCCGGTGTCGCGGTAGGTCCGGTACAGGCCGGCGTAGAAGTCCAGCCACTGCGCGGAGTCCGGCAGTACCGACGCGAGCGGCGGCTCGTGCACGACCGAGGTGGCCAGGTGGCCGGGATGGCGGGCGAGCAGCTCCAGGGCGACGATCGCGCCGGAGCTGCCGCCGAGCGCGTCCGCGGGACCGTCGGCCAGGTGCTCGATCAGCCGCCGGGCATCCTCCACATCGGACACCACGCGGTCCGTGCCGTCGTCCGGCGCGTCGAGGGGGCTGCGCGAGTACGCCCTCTTGTCGTAGGTGATCACCGTGTGCTGGGCGGACATCGCCGTCGCCAGCGGGGTGTACGGGCCGGCGTCGCCGTTGCCCGTGGGGATCAGCAGCAGCGCGGGCCCGCGGCCGCGCACCTCGTAGTGCAGGCTCGCCCCCGGCACGTCCAGCCGGCCGGTCACCGGGTCGTCGCTCACGGACCCAGTATGTGCAGGAGGCCGTGCCGGGCGGCATCTCCGACCGTGCCGTGCGGGGTCGGCACGGTCGGAGATGAGCGGCGCGGCGTCCTCGCCCAGCATGGACGCATGGGTGCGGACGCCGCCGGAGCGGCCAACATCGGCAGACACTACGACGAGCGCTCCCCCATCGGCGACGAGTTCCGCGACGGCCAGCTGCACATGTGGTACTGGTACGACCGCGCGGACGACGCCCCGCTGACCGAGGCCGTCGCCCGCATCACCCGTAAGGTCACCGACACCCTGGGGCTGCGGCCCGGGGAGCACGTGCTCGACGCGGGCTGCGGGCCGGGCACGACCGCCCTGTCCATGGCCGAGCGGTTCGGCGTCCAGGTCACCGGGATCACGGTCAGCCAGTTCGAAGTGGACAGAGCGAGCGAGCGGGCGCGGACCGCCGGCGCAGGCGCCGGCGAGCGGGTGCGGTTCGAGTACGGCGACTTCATGGCGCTCGACCACCCGGACGGCACCTTCGACGCCGTGCTGGCGCTCGAGTCCCTGCAGAACGCGCCGGACCTGGGCCAGGTGCTCGGCGAGCTGTTCCGCGTGCTGCGCCCGGGCGGCCGGCTGTCGTTGTCGGACTTCAGCCTCGAGTCGATGAGCCACCCCGCCCGTATCGAGCGGTTCATGGAGACGCTCAAGCTGGACCGGCTGCCGAGCCTGCCCGAGTGGCTCGGGTACCTGCGCACGGCCGGCTTCGAGGTGGAGGAGTACACCCAGTGCGGGCCGCGGGTGCTCGGCCGCAAGGCCAAGTACGTGGAGGCCGCGCTCGCCCGCCGGCAGGAGATCGCCGACAGGGTCGGCGAGGCCGCGCTCAACCAGTTCGCCGAGCGCCACCAGGGGTTCTTCGCCCCGCGCAAGGGCCAGGTCGGCTACGTGGTCATCGCCGCGCGCAAACCGTAGACCGAGTACGACACCGGGGCCGCACGTCCACTGTGGACGTGCGGCCCCGGTGTGTCCGGTCAGCCCCGGCCCGGACGACGCACCGCCCGGCGAGCCCGAGCCGCCTGCGCCCGACCCGCCCGATCCCGCGCCTGCACGCCACTCACCTCCCCCGCCTCCGCCGCCTCCGCCGGATCCGCACCCAGCGCCTTCGCGAGCGTGTGAACCGTCGGGTACTCGAACAGCTTCCGGATCGGCAGCGTCGTCGCCAGCTCCTCGCGCAGCCGGCTGTGCAGGCGGGCCAGCAGCAGCGAGTTGCCGCCGATGTCGAAGAAGTTGTCGTGCGCGCCCGGCGCGTCGATACCGAGCACCCCCGCCCACACGGCCGCGATCCGCCGCTCGAGGTCGGTCTCCGGGGCGGTCCACGGCGTGTGGCCCGCGAGGTCGTCGCGGCCGGGCCGGGGCAGCGCCTTCGTATCGACCTTGCCGCGCGAGTTCAGCGGCAGCTCCGTCAGCCACACGAGCGCGCCCGGCACCATGAACTCCGGCAGGCTCGACGTCAGCCGCGCCAGCACCTCGTGGGTGTCCGCGGCCGCCGGGTCGCGCGCCACCAGGTAGCCGACGAGCGGCACCGGCTCGCCCGGGAAGTGGTGCACGATCGCCTGCGCCACCAGCGGATCACCGCGCAGCGCCGCCTCGATCTCGGCCGGCTCGACCCGGTACCCGCGCACCTTCACCTGCCGGTCGAGGCGGCCGAGGAACTCGAGCGTCCCGCCGGGCAGCCAGCGGCCGCGGTCGCCGGTGCGGTACACCCGGCCCGGGTTGCCGTCCGGATCCGTGCCGGCGAACCGCTCGGCGGTCAGCTCCGGACGGTTCCAGTAGCCGTGCGCGACCGACGTGCCGCCGATGTGGATCTCGCCCTGGACACCGATCGGCACGCGGCGCCCGGCCGCGTCGAGGACGTACACGGCCGACCCCGCGTTGGGCCGCCCGATGCAGTTCAGCACGGTCGCCTCGGCCGGAGCCATCTCGTACAGGGTCGTGTTGTAGGTCTCCGTCGGGCCGTAGGAGTCGCAGATCCGGTAGCCGGTGTCCGCGGGCGGCAGCACGGTCAGCGCCGAGCCCCCGAAGATCATCCAGCGCAGGTCGGGCAGGTCCACCCGCTCGGCCCACATGACCTCCGACAGCGGGGTCGGCGTGCACAGCACCGTCACCCGCTGCGCGCCGAGCCAGGCCACGAGCTCGGGGGCGACCACGTCGGCCGCCTCGTAGGGCGCCAGCTCGGCCCCGGCGCACAACGCCTGCCAGATCTCCCATTCGGTGGTGTCGAACGCGACGCTGTGGATCCACGCGACCCGGTCGGCCGGGGTGACGTCGAACGCCTCGATGTGCCACTGGGTGGCCTGCGCGATGCTGCGGTGGCCGTACGCCACGCCCTTCGGCTGGCCGGTGGTGCCCGACGTGTAGAGGACGTAGGCGACCGACTCGGGGTCGGGGACCACGACCGGCACCGCACCGTCCACTGTGGATACCTCGGTCACGTCGACGACCGGGACTCCGGCGATGCTGGTGGGGGCGTCCGTCACGACCGCGCACGCGTCGAGATCGTCCAGGATGAACCGGACGCGCGCCTCGGGGTAGTCCGGCTCCAGCGGGCAGTACAGCATGCCCGCCCGCCACGCCGCGAGCATCGCCACGACGAGGTCCTCGCCGCGCGGCAGCAGCAACGCGACGGCCGGCCGCTCGCCCCGCGCGTGCGGGCGCAGCCGGGCCGCCAGGGCGGTCGCCCGCTCGTCGAGCTCGGCGTAGGTCCGCGCCCCGCGGCCGGACCGGATCGCGACCGCGTGGGGGTTCGCCGCGACCTGCCGGGCGAACAGCTCCGCCAGGGTCGTGACCGGCTTCGCCGGCGGGCCCTGCTCGAAGCCCGCCAGCTCGGCCAGCTCCGCCTCGTCGATCAGGTGCAGGTCGCGCACCGGCTCGTCGAGCACGTCCGCGCAGGTGCCGAGGAACCGCCCGAGCCAGTGCGCCATCCGCGCCACCTCGGCCCCGGTGAACCGGTCGCCGCGGTACATCACGGTGCCGCGCAGCTCGCCGCCGGACTCCTCGAAGCCGACGGTGATGCCGAACTTCCCGGCGTAGCCCGCGCCGTCGTGGTCCAGCGGCAGCGGCGCCAGCTCGACGCCGCCGAGTGCCGCGGGCGGCGCGTCGCCCGGGACGACGGCCAGCAGGTTGTCGATGTAGGGCGTCCAGCCCGGCCGCCGCGGGGGCCGCAGCCGGTCCACGATGTCCTCGAACGGAACCCACTGGTGCTCGAAGGCGTCGAGCACGCCGTCCCGCATCGCCGCCAGCAGCTCGCGCACGGTCGTCTCCGGCCCGCACGCCGAGCGCAGGGCGACGGTGTTCAGGCACGGCCCGAGCACGTCCGCGAACTCCTCGCGGTTGGCGACCGGGCACCCGAACGTGACGTCGTCCTGGCCGGTCCACCGGTGCAGCAGCGCGGCCAGGCCAGTGGCCACGACCATGAACCAGGACACGCCGTGCTCGGCCCGCAGGCCGCGCAGCCCGTCCAGCGCGCCGGCCGGGACGTCGACGGTGACCGCCCCGGGCGGGCGGGCGTGCACCGGCGGGGTCACCGCGGGGTAGGCCGGGGCACCCGCCAGCACCCGGGTCCAGTGCGCGACCTCCGCCTCCCCGGTCGCGGCCTGCCGCTGCGCCTGCGTGATCGCGAAGTCCCGGTACTGGCGGGCGCTCACCGCGGGCAGCATGGTCTCCAGCGGGGTCCGCGCCAGCTCGCCGGCCGGCTCGCCGATCTCCGCGAGCAGCCGGCCGAGCCACTCGGCCATGCGTGCCACGTCGGTCTCGGTGAACCGGTCGCCGCGGTAGGACAGCACCGCGCCGAGCTCGCCGCCGGTGTCCTCGAAGGTGACGGTCAGGCCGAACTTCGCCTCGTGCTGCCAGCGGTCGAGCGGCAGCTGCGTGACCGTGGCGTCGCCGAAGCGGGCCGCCTCCCCGCCGGTGGCGACCAGGTTGACCACGACGTCCAAGTACGGCGTGCGCCCGGGCCGCCGCGGCGGGTCGAGCCGCGCCAGCACCGCGGGCAGCGGGACCGCCTGGAACTCGAAGGCGTCCAGCATGGACTCGCGCATGCCGGCGAGCAGGTCGCCGAACGTGGTGCCGGGCTTGCTCCGCGAGCGCAGCACGACCGTGTTCAGGCACGGCCCGAGCACGTCGGCGTGCTCCTCGGCCGCGCGGTTGGCGACCGGCATGCCGAAGGTGACGTCGTCGGCGCCGGCGAAGCGGTGCAGCATCGCGGCGACCGCGGTGCCGGCGACCATGAACCAGGACGCCCGGTACTCCTCGAACCGGGTGGCGCACGTGGCGGCGAACCCCGCGGGCACCGGCACGCGCACCGCGCCGTGCGGGCCCGGCCGCATCGGTGGCGGGCCCAGCCCGAGCGCGGCCGGCGCGCCGGTGAGCTGATCGGCCCAGTAGTCCAGGCCGTCCTGTCCGTCCATGTCGGACAGATAGGCTTGCTGCCAGCGCACCACGTCGGTGAACTGCACCGGTGCCGGCAGGTCCGGCACGTCCTCGCCGAGCGCCCGCGCGTAGGCGTGCGCGAGGTCGCGGGCGAACACCGGCACGGAGCCGCCGTCGAAGACCAGGTGGTGCACGCACACCAGCAACACCTGCGTGCCGTCGTCGGCTGCGTGGTCGACCAGCCGGACCCGCAGCAGCCGGCCGGACTCCAGGTCGAACGGCGTCGTGGCCTCGGCATCGACCACCGCGCCGACGGGACCGTCCCGCCGCTCGACCTCCGGCGTCCACGGCGGCTGCACGACCTGGCGCAGCTCGCCGCCGTGCTCGCGGAACGCGGTGCGCAGGATCTCGTGCCGCTCGACCAGTGACGCGAACGCCGCCGCCAGCACGTCCGGCCGCAGCTCCCCGCGCACCCGCCAGAGCAGCGGCACGTTGTACTGCGCCTCGGCCGGGTTCATCCGGTCGACGAGCCACATCTGCCCCTGCGTGCTGGAGGCCGGCGTGCCGGCGTCGCCGTCCGGTACCGGCGCGGTCGCCGCGTGCTCGCCCCCGGCCTCCGGGACGAGCGTGTCGACGTGGTCGGCGAGCTCCTGGACGCGGGAGCGCTGGAAGACGTCGCGGAGCGAGAGCCGGACACCGGTCGCGGCGGCGATCTCCCGCACCAGCGCGGTGGCCAGCAGCGAGTGGCCGCCGAGGTCGAAGAACGACGTGTCCGCGCCGGGCGGCGGGACCCGCAGCAGCCGGGCGAAGATGCCCGCGACGAGCCGGCCGGTCGGGGTCGCCGGCTCGACGCCGGCGTCGCCGGACAGCGGCGTGCCCAGCTTGCGGAGGGCGTGTTGGTCGAGTTTGCCGTTGCTGGTGAGGGGGAAGTGGTCGACGTGGTGGAAGGCGGCGGGGATCATGTAGGTGGGTAGCCGGCGGCCCAGCAGCGCGCGTAGTTGGGTGGGGTCGGGTTCGGTGGTGGCGTGCAGGTAGGCGACGAGTTTGCCGTCGCTGCCGCCTTCGAGGAGCACGACGGCGTCGGTGATGTCGGGGTGTTCGCGCAGGCAGGACTCGATCTCGCCCAGCTCGATGCGATAGCCGCGTAGTTTGACCTGCGCGTCTCCGCGGCCGAGGTATTCCAGGGTGCCGTCCGGGCGGTACCGGGCCAGGTCTCCGGAGCGGAACATCCGCCCGCCGGTGTGCGGGTCGGGCAGGAACCGTTGCGCGGTCAGCTCCGGCCGCTTCAAATACCCCGACGCGACGCCGTCGCCGCCGACGTAGAGTTCGCCGATCGCACCGACCGGGAGCAGCCGGCCGGGGTTGTGCCGATCGAACAGGTAGACGGTAGTGGTCGGGATCGGTATCCCGATGTTGCTGACATCAGCATCGATATCAGCCTGGGTCACCTGGCGGACGGTGGTGTGCACGGTGGTCTCGGTGATCCCGTACATGTTCACCAACCGCAACCCCGGCACCGCCCGGGTCCACCCGGCCAGCTTGCCCGGCGCCAGCGCTTCCCCACCAAAGATCACATACCGCAGACGATCCAACCCCTGCGCATTATCGGCGAGTGCGAGGGTGGTGAGCTGCGCGAACGCGCTCGGGGTCTGATTGAGCACCGACACCCGCTCCCGGACCAGCAGGTCCAGGAACCGCTGAGTGTCCCGCGCCTCCTCCCGGCCCACCACCACCAACCGGCCACCATGGGTCAGGCAGCCGAACACCTCCCACACCGAGAAATCAAACGAATACGAGTGGAACATCGTCCACACATCGCCCGCGCCGAACTCGAACGAGAACGCGTCGTTACACACCAACCGAACCACGTTCCGATGCGTCACCAACGCACCCTTCGGCCGCCCCGTCGTCCCCGACGTATAGATCACATACGCCAGATCATCCGACCCCACCACCGGCAACACCACGTCATGATCGCCCGCGGTCAGCTCCGCCACCGGCAAGACGGTCGCATCACCGGCGGGCACGGTGGTGCCGTCGGTGATCACCCACCGCGCCTCGCTGTCATCCAGGATGAATGCCATCCGCTCGACCGGGATCCCCGGCTCGACCGGCACATACGCCGCCCCCGCCCACAACACCCCCAGCATCGCCTCCACCTGCGCCACACCACGCTCCAACACCAACCCAACCAACTCACCCCGACGCACGCCCCGCGCCACCAGACCGCGGGCGATCCGCTCGGCACTGCCCACCAACTCCCGGTAGGTCCGGTGCTCGGCACCGGCGGTGAGCGCCACCCGGTCCGGGAACTCCCGTGCCGTGGCCGCGATCAGCGCGTGGATGGTGGTTTCGGGGTAGGTCGCGCTGGTGTTCCAGTCGAGGAGTTGGGTGTGGCGTTCCCGGTCGGTCAGCAGGTCGAAGCCCGAGATGGTCGTGTCCGGGTCGGAGATGGCCTGCTCGACGACCCGCGTGTAGTGCTCGGCGAACAACGTGAGCTGGTCGCCGTCGAAGTACAGTCCGTTGTAGACGATCCGGCCCGTGACCCCGTCGCCGTCCGGACGCAGGAACAGGTGCAGGTCGTACTTGCCATACCCACCGAACCAACCGGACTCACCCGACCGAGGCGGATCCGGCGCGTAATGGAACAACACGTCGAACAACGCCGTACGCGCCATGTCCTTCGCCGGGTTCAGCACCCGAACCAGATCGTCGAACTCGGCGCGACAGTGCCGGGCCGCGGCGGCGAGCTCCGCATCCACCCCGGTCGCGAAGGACCCGAAGTCCTGGCCGGGCGTGCCCGACAGGCGGACCGGCACCAGGTTCGTCAGCGGCCCGACGACGCTCTCGTCGCCCGGCCGCCGCCGATCCTGCACGGTGCCGATCACCAGCTCGTACTGCCCGGTGTGCGCGGCGAGCACCGCGTGGAAACCGGCCAGCAGCAACGCCTCCACGGTCACGCCGAGGCGCGCGGCACCGGCGGCCAGCCCGGCCGGGAGCCGGACCGGGACGGCGTGTTCCTCGTACACGTGCACCGCGGCGCGGGGCCGCCGCTCGGGCAGGGCGATCGGCTCCACCTCGCCCCGCAGCGCGCGGACCCGGGCGGCGAGGTCGGTGGCGACGGTGTCGGAGTCGGTGCGGGACAACCAGTCGAGGTAGCTCGACCCGCTGTCCCCCGCCGTCGGATCGCCGAGCAGCTCCCCGGCGAGTACGGCGAGCGAGGGCCGGTCGACCACGGCCTGGTGGCCCAGCAGCGCCAGCCACGCGGTCCCGTCCGCCAGCGGCTGGACGGCGACCCGGAAGAGCGAGCCGGCCGCCAGGTCGAACGGCACCCGCAGCCAGTCCACCAGCCCGGCGCCCGGCTCGGCGCCCGCCGGGGCCGGCGGCAGCCACTCGGCATGAACGCCGGCCGGGTCCGCCACGCGCTGGCGGACCCCCTCCTCGGCGAACACCAGGTTCGTGCGCAGCACCTCGTGCCGTCCTACCACAGTGGACAGTGCGGCGTCGAGGGCGGTCCGCTCCGGTGCGGCCGGGAGCCGCAGCACCAGCGGCAGGTTGTGGTAGGTCGGCGAGGTCTCGTAGACCACGCCCTTCTCGAACCGGTCGATGAACGCCATCCGCTCCTGGTGCGCGGACGCCGGGTGCTCGCCGTCGCCGGCGCCGGTCCACGAGCGCGGCTCGGGCCGCAGCCCGGTGAGCATGCGGTGGCCCAGCACGGTGAGCTGCTCGTCGCCGGCCGCCGCCAGGTCCGCCGGGGTCCACCCGGCCGCCTCGGTTTCGGCGACGGCGTCGTACGCGGTCTGCAGGTCGCGCAGGAAGATCGGCAGCGACGAGCCGTCCCACACCAGGTGGTGGGCGCACAGCGCGAGCACCTGCTCGCCGTCCAGGTCCACGAGGCCCGCGCGCAGCAGCCGGTTGCCCGCCATGTCGAACGTGGCCCGCGACGTGTCGCGCAGCCAACCGGCCAGCGCGTCCTCCGCGTCCGGCCGGCCCCGCAGGTCCAGCCGTGCCACCGGCGGCTCCCACGGTTCGCCGACGAGCTGGCGCAGCCGGCCGTCCCGCTCGACGAACGTGGTGCGCAGGATCTCGTGCCGCGCCACCACGAGCGCGAGCGCCCGCTCCAGCGCCGTCGCCGACAGGGTGCCCCGCACCCGCCACGCGAACGGGACGTTGTAGAGCCCGGTGCCGGGCTCGATGCGCTCGGCGAACCACATCCGTTCCTGGATGCTCGAGGCCGGTACGAGGTCGCCGAGCTGATCCGGTCCGGCGTTCATTCACGACTCCCTGATCTGCTGCAACGCCGAAGCGAACGCCTCGACCGTCGGGTTGTCGAACAGCTTGCGGACGGTCAGCCGGATGCCCAGCTCCGCGCGGAGCCGGCTGACCACCCGGGTGGCGCGCAGCGAGTTGCCGCCCACGTGGAAGAAGTTGTCGGTGACGCCGACGCGTTCGACGCCGAGCACCGCGGCCCACGCCGCGGCCACGGACGCCTCCAGCTCGGTGCGGGGCGCCACGTAGCCGGCGGTGGCGGTGCGCGCCCGCGGCTCGGGCAGCCGGGCCCGGTCGACCTTCCCGTTCGCGGTCAACGGGAACTCGTCGAGCACCACGAACGCGCCGGGGATCATGAACGCGGGCACGCGGGCCGCGAGCGAGGACTGCAGCTCCGGCACGGACAGCTCGCCGTCAGGGAGCACGTAGGCCACGAGCAGTGGCCCGTCCGCGCCCTGGTGCACGAGCACGACCGCCGACCGCACGGCCGGGTGCGCGCTCACCTGCGCCTCGATCTCGCCGAGCTCGATGCGGTAGCCGCGCAGCTTGACCTGGTCGTCGCGGCGGCCGAGGTACTCGAGCACGCCGTCGGCGCGCCAGCGGACCACGTCGCCGGTGCGGTAGAGCCGCTCGCCCGGCGTGCCGAACGGGTCGGGCACGAACCGGTCCCGGGTCAGCTCGGGCAGGCCGACGTAGCCGAGCGCGAGCCCGTGCCCGGCCACGCACAGCTCGCCCGGCACCCCCGCGGGCACGAGACCGAGCGACTCGTCCAGCACGTAGCAGCGGGTGCCGCTGATCGGCCGTCCGATCGGGACGGAGACCGCGCCGGGCGCGGGCGGGGTGATCGGGTGGGTCGTGCTGAACGTGGTGTTCTCGGTCGGGCCGTAGCCGTTGAGGAGCCGGCCGGGCGCGCCGTCCGCGAGCACGGCGCGAACCGTGGCCACGTCGAGTGCCTCGCCGCCGACGAGCACCGTGCCGACCGGGGCGACCGCGTCCGGCACCTCGCGGACGGTGTGGTTGAACAGCGACGAGGTCATCCACAGCACGGTGATGCCGTGCTCGCGCAGCGCGGCGGCGAGCGCGGGCGGCTCGATGACGGTGTCCTGCGGCAGGATGACCAGCTCGGCGCCGTTGAGCAGCGCGCCCCAGATCTCGAACGTGGCGGCGTCGAAGGACACGCTGCTGGCGTGCGCGACCCGGTCCCCCGCCGCGATCGACACGTAGTCGTTCTCGTGCACCAGGCGGACGATCCCGCGCTGCGGCACCCGGATGCCCTTCGGCCGGCCGGTCGAGCCGGACGTGTACATGACGTACGCGAGGTCCTCCGGTCCGACGTCGACCGGGCCCGCGGAGTCCACTGTGGAGGTGCCGGGCCGGTCCCCGTCGAGCGTCAGCGTGGACCCGCGCCAGTCCGGGACGCGGCCGGACAGCTCCGAGGTGGTGACGAGGACAGCCGCCCCGGCGTCGGCGAGCATGTAGGCCAGCCGGTCGGCCGGATAGCCGGGGTCGAGCGGGAGGTAGTGCCCGCCGGCGTGCAGCGTGGCCAGCAGCGCCACGATCAGGTCCACCGAGCGCTCCAGGCACACGCCGACGCACAGCGGCTCGGCGGCCGCCGCGCGCAGGACCGCGGCCAGCCGGGTGGCGCGCGCGTCCAGCTCGGCGTAGGTCAGCACCTCGTCGCCGTGGCGCACGGCGATCGCGTCCGGCGCGCGGCGCACCTGCGCGGCGAACAGCTCCGGCACGCTCGCCTCGACCGGCGCGAGCGGGGCGGCCGCGTTTCCCCACGCCAGCAGGCGTTCCGTCTCGGCCGCGGCGAGCAGCGGCAGCGCAGACACCGGTCGAGCGGGGTCGGCGCCCGCCGCCTCGAGCAGCCGTTCGAGGTGGCCGAGCAGCCGCTCCACGGTGTCCGGTTCGAACAGGTCGCGGCGGTAGTCGACGTCGATCGTGAGGCCGCCGGCGGACTCGAACGCGTACACGTCGAGCTCGAACTTCACGATGCCCGGGTCGAACCCGAACTCCTCGGCGGTCGCGCCCGGGAGCCGGAACGGTTCGGCCGGGGTGTTCAGGAAGGACAGCACGACGTTCACCAGCGGCGGCCGGCTCAGGTCGCGGTCGGGGCCGGCCAGGTCGACGAGCCGCTCGAACGGCAGGTCCTGGTTCTCGTGGGCGTGCAGCGTGGTCTCCCGCACGCGGGCGAGCAGCTCGGCGAACGTCGGGTCGCCGGCGAGATCGGTGCGCAGCACCACGGTGTTGACGAAGAACCCGGCCAGCTGCTCCAGCTCGGGACGAGCGCGGTTGGCCACCGCGGCGCCCAGCGCCACGTCGGACTGGCCGGTGTAGCGGTGCAGCACGGCGGTCAGCGCCGCGGCGACGACCATGAACAGGGTGGCGTCGTGCGCCTCGGCGAGCCGGTGCAGCGCGGCGAGCGTCCCGGCGGGGACGTGGCGGCGGGCGCGAGCGCCGGCGGAGCCCGGCACGGCCGGCCGCGGGTGGTCGGTGTGCAGCTCCAGCGGCTCGAGCCCGGCGAGCCGCTCGCGCCAGCACTCCAGTGCCGCGTCGAGCAGGTCCGGGTGCAGCCGCTCGCGCTCCCCGCTCGCGTGGTCGGCGTACTGGACGGGCGGCTCGGCGAGCGGCGAGGGCAGGTCGAGCAGGTACGCGGCGTACAGCGCGGACAGCTCGGACAGGACGACCGACAGCGTCCACTGGTCGGCGACGATGTGGTGGAAGCACAGCAGCAGCACGTGGTCGTCGTCGCCGAGGCGGAACAGCTCCGCGCGCAGCAGCGGCCCGTGGCGCAGGTCGAAGGGCACGGCCACGGCGCGGCGGGCGAGCCGGGCGGCCAGGTCGAGCCGCTCACCGGGTGAGCCGCCCTCGACGACCGTGACGGGCAGGCCGACCCGGATCGTCGGGTCGACCCGCTGCACCGGGCGGCCGTCGGCCGCTTCGTCCATCGTGGACCGCAAGACCTGGTGCCGGCGGACGACCTCGTCGAGCGCGCGGCGCAGCAGGCCGACGTCCAGCGGGCCGCGCAGCCGGTGCGCGACCGGGACGTGGTAGGCGGTGCTCGCCGGATCGAGCTGGTGCAGGAACCACAATCGCTGCTGCGCAAAGGAGAGAGGGGCTGTGCCCCCTTCCCGGTGGCCGGGTTGGGTCCCGTTCCCCTTGGGTGCGGTTTGGCGGTGCTCGGGTCGTGCGGGTTCTGGGACTGTCATGCTGTCGCCTCGAGGGTTGGGTTCGCGGTTGCTGCCTCGACTTGGGCGGCGATGGCCGCGACGGTTGGCTCGGCGAGCAGCGCGCGGATCGGCACCGCGACGCCGAACCGGGCGGCGAGCCGCGCGGCCACCTGGGTCATGGTCAGCGAGTGCGCGCCGAGCGCCCGCAGGTCGTCGGCCCGGCCGAGCCTGCCGCGGCCGAGGACCGCGCCGGCCAGCTCGGCCACGGCTGCCTCCACGGGCGTGCGCGGCGGGTCGCCTGAGCCGCGGGACAGCCAGTGCGGCAGGGGAAGCGCGTTGCGGTCGACCTTCCCGACCGGGGTCAGCGGCAGGTGGTCGAGCACCACGACGAGGTCGGGCAGCTCGTGCTTGACGAACCGGTCCGCCAGCGCGGCACGGAGCTCGTCGGCCAGCGCGGCGTGCCGGGCGGGGAGCGCCGGGCGGTTCGCGAGCTCCGCCGGCGGGTCCGTCGACACCGCCCCGGGCCAGCGGAAGTCCCGCTGCGCCGCCGCCACGTCGCGGTGGAACCAGACCGCGTCCACGGCACCGTCCTCGTGCCCGGCGGCCCAGCTGAGCCGGATCCCGTAGGGCAGACCGATATGCAGCGCCCGCAGGTCGATCGGTTCGGGCCTCCGCTCGCCCGGCTCGGCCGCGGTCGCGTCCCCCTCGGCCGCCCGCCACGCGGCGACGGCCGCGGTGAGGCGCCCGTGCGGGATGCCGAGCACGCCGAGCACCGGGTGCTCCCCCGCGCGGAGCAGCTCCCGGATCCGCGGCAGGTCGAGCGAGTCGGCCGTCCAGTCGAGCCACCGCGTCACCGGCGCCGGCCGGGCCGGCCCGACCCACAGAACCGTGTCGTACCAGGGCATGCCCGACGGGCGGCACCGCGGCCACACCTCCACGCCGGCGACCCGGTCGAGCGTCTCGCCGAGCCCGGTCAGGGCGGCCGGGTGCACGGCGAGCCGGGTGTCGGCGCAGAGCGCCGCCCGGACCCGCCAGCGCAGCTCCGTGGCGGCCATGTCGCCGGCCGCGTCGGCGAGCTCGGCGGCGGCGTGCGCCGCGGGCAGCAGGGGCAGGGACCGGAGGCCGCCGACGACCACGGCCCCGCCGTCCGCGGTGCGCCCCACGGCGGCGGTCACGTCCGCGAGGAGCTCGTCGAGGCCGCGGGCACCCCCGCCGTCGACGAGGACCGCGTCCCAGCCGCCGTCAGGCACGGCCACCGGGGCGGTCGGCGCGCCGACGTCGAGCAACGACGCGGGTGCCAGCGCGCGCACGAGCGCCGCCAGTTCTGGATCGTCCGCGGGCGGCGCGGACGGGCCGGCCGCCTCGGGCGTGGCGTCCGGGTCCGCTTCGACGTAGGCGACCAGCTGGACCGTGTCGGCGGTGGGGCGCGCGACGCCGACCGCGGCCTGGCGGACGGCCGGGTGGGCCAGCAGGACCCGCTCCAGCTCCTCCGGTTCGATGCGGTGGCCGCGCACCTTCAGCTGCCGGTCGATGCGGCCCAGGAACTCCAGCGTCCCGTCGGCGCGCCACCGCGCGAGGTCGCCGGTGCGGTAGCGGCGCGTGCCGTCGGCGTCGGTCTGGAACCGCTGTGCGGTCAGCTCCGGCTTGCCCAGGTAGCCGCGGCCGACACCCGGCCCGGCCACGACGACCTCGCCCGGCTCCCCGTCGGGCACCGGTGCGCCCGACGGGTCCAGCAGGTGCACGGCCATGCCGCCGACGGGGCTGCCGATCGGGATCGGGCCGGTGCCCCGCGGGTCGACGACGGTCGAGGTCGCGTACACCGTGGTCTCGGTCGGGCCGTACACGTTGACCAGCCGGAAGCCGGCCTCGGGTGCCGGCCGGCGGCGCAACGCCTCCCCGCCGGTCACCAGGTAGCGCAGCGGCAGGCTCGCCACGTCCGGCTGCGCGAGCAGCAGCTCGGCGAGCGCGGTGGTCAGGAAGCACACCGTCACCCCGTTGTCGCGCAACACGTCCGCGAGGCGGGCCAGGTCGGTGCGGGCGTCTTCGGGCACGGCGACTGTGCGCGCGCCGACGGACAGCAGCGGCCAGAGGTCCACAATGGACGCGTCGAAGCTGAGCGGGGCGGCGAGCGAGCCGCGGTCGGCGGCGGTCAGCCCGAGGGCGGCCACGTGCCAGCGGCACAGGTTCGCGATGCCGCCGTGCTCGAGCTGGACGCCCTTGGGCAGCCCGGTCGACGCCGACGTGTACATGACGTAGGCGAGGTCCCCGGGCCGGACGTCGTCGGGTGGTGCGGTGGCCTCGTGGGCCGCGATCGCGCGCGCGTCGGCGTCCACCCGCACGACCGCCACGGTCCCGGGCGTGCCGACCGGCGGGAGGCCGGAGTGCGTCAGCAGCACGGCCGCGCCGCTGTCGGCCAGCATGTAACCCAGCCGCGCGGCGGGATACGTCGTGTCGAGCGGCAGCGCGGCGCCGCCCGCCTTCAGGGTGGCGACCAGCGCCACGTAGTGGTCGAGCCCGCGCTCGAGGTGGATCGCGACGATCGCGTCCCGCCCGACGCCGAGCGCCCGCAGGTGGTGGGCGAGGCGGTTCGCGCGCTCGTCCAGCTCGCGGTAGCCGAGGGTGCCGCCGGCGCACGAGATCGCCGGCGCGTCGGGCGTGCGCGCCGCCCACCGGGCGACGTACCGGTGCACCGGCTCGCGGCCGGCCGGATCGTCCGCGTCCCAGCAGGCGGCCAGCTCCTGATTCACTCCGCGGTCCCTCTCCTCATTCCGGAAACGACATTCCCCGGGTGGCCGGCGAGCGGGCGCCGGAAAGCGAACCTCAGTATGTCCGCGGAATTCGCGGCGACCCCAACTCCGAGTGTGCTTTCCCAGTGCCGCAAGGGATTCGACCCGCACACCGGAAGATGCGACCACCGGCCGGGCGTGTGAGTCTGGCAACGGTTTACCGATCGCTCGGAAAAGGGAGCACGATGACCACCAGGGGTCGTACGGTCGCGGACACGGGACCTGCGAACGTCTTCCGGCTGTACGGGGCACAACTACGCCGGGCCATGACCGCGGTGGGGCGCTCCCGCCCGGCGGACACCGGGTTCGAACCGGCCTTCGAGCTGCCCCCGGACAGTCCCGCGCTCGAGGGGTACTTCGCCGCCGCGGACGTCCGCTTCGCCGAGCTCGGCACCGCCGGGTCCAGCCGGCTGGTGTTGCTGGACCTGATGAGCAACCCGGGCACGCGGACGGTGAAGACGCTGGCCTCGCTGGTGATCGTCGCCCGCGCGGCGCACCACATCGCGACGACCGGCGAGCCCGTCATGATCCTCACGCCGTCCTCGGCGAACAAGGCGACGGCGCTGCGCGACGCGGTGCTGCGGGCCTACACCTACGGTCTCGCCACGCCGGACGAGCTGCGCATCGTCACGCTCGTGCCCGACGTCGCCCGCCCGAAGCTGTGGTCCTCGCAGCTGTCCGACGACCCGGTACTCGCCGCCGCGAACCCCATGTGCGTGCTGGGCGCCGGGCAGGCCGAGCACGTCAAGGCGATCGCGAAGAAGGCGCTCGCCGCGACCACGGCCGAGGTCCACGAGCGCACCGGGTTCCGCCTGTGGCACACCCTGGACCTGGCGAACTACCAGTGCGCGGACGCCGTGCGCGCGTTCGCCGAGCAGACCGTGCTGCCCGCCACGCCGGGCCGCACGCGGGCCCACGTGCACTCGGTCTCCAGCGCCTTCGGCCTGCTGGGCCACCACTTCGGCGCGACGCTGCTGCCGGCGGGCCAGGCACCGCGGTACTTCCTCGTGCAGCATCTGTCCACTCCGGACATGGTGGTGAGCCTGCACGGCCTGCGGCCGCCGGAGTACCGCTACGACCCGGCGACCGGCCTGCACCACCAGGACAGCGAGCCGCGCTACCCCGCCACCACGTTCGACCCCGCGGAGGACCTGGAGACCACGTTCTACACCCGGATGCCCGCGACCTCGCCCGCCATGAACGAGATCATCCGCGCGCAGGGCGGCGGCGGGGTCGTCGTGTCCCTCCACGAGTGCCTCGCCCGCTACGCGCAGGTGCGCGCGCTGCTGGCGACCGGCGGCGTCGCGCTGCCGGCCGACCCGCGGACGCTGCGGGAATGGTCGCTCGTGATGGCCGCGACCGGCACGCTGAACGCGATCGACCGCGGCCTGCTGGACGCCGACGAGATCGTTCTGCACGGCACGGGTACCTACGCCACCACCGACTACACGCCGATCGCGGACGGCGCGCTGCGCCGCGTGGCGGGCGCGGTGGACCTGCGCCGGGCCATCCTCGACGCGGCCACGCTCGAGGCCGGCACCGCGGTGGACCCGGCCGTGGCCAGAAGGGCGGCGTGATGCCGGCCGGCTCCCTCGGGTCGCTCCTGCGTTACCACTGGGCCGCCGGCACCGGTCCGGCGAGCCGCGCGCGCCACCTGCTGGCGAACCCGCCCGGCAGGCGCTACCCCCGCACGCTGTCGGTCGCCGGTGGGATCTCGATCGCCTACCAGGGTTTCCCCGAGGGCACGACCTACGTCATGCCGTACCTGCACGAGCAGCTGGCGGCCGTGGGCGGCGAAGTGGCGACCGGCGCGCTGCCCGCGGCGGCGTGGCCGCGGCTGCGGGCCGGGGACGGGCTGCCGGACGCCGACCTCGTGGTCACCGGGTGCACCCGCCGGCGGGCGTGGCGGCTCGGCACCGCGCACGCGGTCGTGCTGCCGTTCCGGGTCAACCTCACCATGCCCGTGGCGGGCGACGTGCTCGCGGCCCGCGCGTCGATCACCCGCGACGAGCGCCGCAAGTTCGCGAAGCTGCGCCGCCGGTACGGGTGGACGTGCGAGATCGGCACCGGGGACGCGGACCTCGACGACTTCTACGACCGGATGCACCTGCCGACCATGGCCGCGCGCCACGGCGAGCAGACCCGCAGCATGGCCCGCGAGGTCGCGCGGCACGGCCTGTTCCGGCACGGCTTCGTGCTGTTCGTGCGCCAGGGCGGCGAGCGGGTGGCGGGCGTGCTGTGCCGGGTGGACACCGGCGGCCGGGCGCTGCGGATGCGGCTGCTCGGGGTGGCCGGCGGCGCCGCCGAGCACTACCGCACCGGCGCGGCGCGGGCGGTGTACCACCTGGCCGTGGACTGGGCGGCCGAGCACGGGGTGACCCAGCTGGACTTCGCCGCCGCGGACCCGTTCCCGGGCCGCGGCGTCTACCAGTACAAGCGCCGCTTCCACCCGGTGGTCGGGCACGCCGGCGGCCACCACGCGCACCGCCGCGTGCACCTGCGGGTGGCCAAGGACACGCCCGCGGTGCGCGACCTGCTGGCCGCCACCCCGATGCTGACCACCGACCCGCAGGACCGGCTCGTGGGTACCTACTTCCACGACCGCGACCGTCCCGTGCGGACGGACATCCGGCTCGACGGGTCCGGTGTGGACAGCGTGCGCACGGTCGACCTCGACGACTTCCTCGCCGGCCTGCGCCGCGACGCGCCGGCGCGGGCCCCGTTCCTCGCCAAGCAGGTGATCGCCGGATGAACGCGCTACCGCAGACCAGCTATCCCGCCGCACCCGCGGACGACCTGTCCCCGGACGCGACGAACCTGTGCGAGGAGCTGATCCTCAGCGGGTTCGGGCCGTTCTACGGCACGCCGTGCGGGATCCTCGCCCCGCTCTACCGGGCGGCCGAGCAGCGGGCGGGCCTGCTCACCGTGGCCCGCGAGGACAACGCGATCGGCGTCGCCACGGGGGCGGCGCTGGCCGGTCGCCACCCCGTGGTGCTCATGCAGAACTCCGGGCTGGGCCAGTCGGTGAACGCCCTCGCGTCGCTCGTCGTGCCCTACCGCGTGCCGATGCTGCTCATCGTCAGCCTGCGTGGCGTGGACATCGACCCGACCGAGGAGAACCAGGTGATGGGCCGGCTCACCGAACCGCTGCTGACCGGGCTCGGCATCGAGTCGTCCGTTGTGGACGTCGACGACCCGGGCACGCAGCTCGCGTGGGCGGTCGACGTCGTGCAGCGGGACGGGCGCGCCGCGGCGCTGCTCGTGGCACCGAGCACCTTCGGGTGGCAGGCATGAACAAGACGGAGGCGGTGCGTGCGGTCATCGCGGCCTCGCACGCCGAGCCGATCATCTTCACCACGGGTTACGCCAGTCGCATCGCCTACGGCATCGCCGACCGGCCCAGCCACTTCTACATGACGGGCTCGATGGGCCTCGCGTCGTCGATCGGCGCCGGCGTGGCGCAGGTGACCGGCACGCGCACGATCGTGGTGGACGGCGACGGCGCGGTGCTGATGAACCCGGTCGGGCTGGTGGTGGCCGGCGCGATGGCGGCGCTCCCGCTCGTGCACGTGGTGCTCGACGACGGCCGCTACGCGTCCACCGGCGGGCAGGAGGTCCCGTCGAACGCGACCGACCTCGCCGCGATGGCCCGGGCCTGCGGCTACCGCGATGTCCGCCGGGTCACCGACGCCGCGACGCTGACCTCCGTGCTGGAGTCCTTGCTGCGCACGGAGACCGGCACCCGCGCGGCGCCGGTGTTCGTGCACTGCGTGCTGTCCGAGGCCGACCAGCCGGTGACCGCACGCGTCGGCGGCGACCTCGGCGCCCACGCCGAGCGGTTCGGCCGGCACGTCCGCGCGCTGACGGAGGCGTGACCATGCTGATGTTCGAGGTGCTGGAGCCGTCATGACCATCCGGCTCGGCGCCCTCCTGCTGCCCGAACACGCGGGCGGCAGGGCGACCGCGCTCTGGCGCAGGGTCGAGGACCTCGGCCTCGCCCACGCCTGGACGCTGGACCACCTGTCGTGGCGCACGCTTGCGGGGCGACCGTGGTTCGACGCGATGACCACGCTCGCCGCGGCGGCCGCCACGACCTCGCGCATCGAGCTCGGCACGCTGGTCACCTCGCCGAGCTTCCGGCACCCGGTCACGACCGCCACCCAGGCGATGACCATCGACCAGCAGAGCGGCGGCCGGTTCGTGCTCGGCGTCGGCGCGGGCGCGGCGGGTCCGGATGCGACCGCGCTCGGCGGCGCGCCGCTGTCGCCCGGGCAGCGGGCGGGCCGCTTCGCCGAGTTCGTGACGCTGCTCGACCGGCTGCTGCGCGACCCGGTGACGAGCTTCGCCGGCGACTGGTTCACCGCGCACGAGGTGCGCATGACGCCGGGCTGCGTGCGCGCGCCGCGGCTGCCGCTGGCAATCGCCGCGGCGGGCCCGCGCGGGATGCGCCTCGCCGCGCGGTTCGCCGACACGTGGGTGACGATCGGCGACGCGGCGACGCCGGGCGAGCAGGACGAGGCGGCCGCGTTCGGCACGCTGCGCGCTCAGCTCGCACGCCTCACGGAGATCTGCGAGCAGCTGGGCCGCCCGCCCGCCGGCCTGCGCAAGCTCGTGAACCTCAGCCGGGTGGCGGCGGATCCGTACGCCTCGCCGGAGCGGCTGGCCGACCTCGTCGGCCGGTGCGGCGAGCTGGGGTTCACCGATGTGGTGCTCGCCTACCCGCGCCCGGACGGCGTGTTCGCCGGGGACGAGCGGGCGTTCGAGCGGGCGGTGACGAGCGTGCGCACCGGAGTGCGGACGGGGGCGAGGACCGGCGCGGTGGTGGGCCCAGTGGTGGGCTCGACGGTCGGCTCAGCCGGTGACGAAGGGAGAGACTGATGTGCGGCTTCGTCGGATGGCTGGACTTCTCCAGGGATCTTCGCCGCGCGGCGGACATCGTCGAGACGATGACCGACACGATGCACGACCGCGGTCCCGACGCGCGTGGCACGTGGCTGGGCCCGCACGCGGCGCTCGGGCACCGGCGCCTGGCCGTGATCGACATCGCGGGCGGCGCGCAGCCGATGGTGACCGAGGTGGGCCCGCGCCGCTCGCCGATCGCGCTGGCCTACGCCGGTGAGGTCTACAACTACCGCGAGCTGCGCACCGAGCTCCGCTCGCTCGGCCACGAGTTCCACACCAGCTCCGACACCGAGGTGCTGCTGCGCTCGTACGTCGAGTGGGGCGCGGGCTGCGTCGAGCGGCTCAACGGCATGTTCGCGTTCGCCATCTGGGACTCGCTGCGCGAGGAGCTGGTGCTCGCCCGCGACCGGCTGGGCGTCAAGCCGCTGTACTACGCGCCGACGCCCGACGGGGTGCTGTTCGCCTCGGAGCCCAAGGGCATCCTCGCGAACCCGCTGTTCACCCCGCGGGTGTCGGTCGAGGCACTGCCGATCCTGCTCAACCCGCGGCTGGCGATGCCGGGCGAGACCCCGGTGGACGGCCTGTACGAGGTCAAGCCGGGCCACGTGCTGCGCGTCGACCGCCGCGGCTGCCACGAGTACCCGTACTGGCGGCTGGTGAGCCACGAGCACACCGACGACCTGGACACGACGGTCGGCACGATCCGCGAGCTGCTGGAGGACATCGTCGAGCGGCAGCTCGTCGCGGACGTGCCGCGGGCCGCGATGCTCTCCGGCGGGCTGGACTCCTCCGTGATGGCGGCGATGGCCGCGCGGATCCTGGCGCGCACCGGCGACGGGCCGCTGGTCACCTACTCCGCGCAGTTCGACGACGAGGAGCGCGACTTCCGGCCGACGACGCTGCGCCCGGAACGGGACGGCCCGTACGCGGCGATCGCCGCCAAGCACATCGGGTCCGACCACGTCGAGGTGAACCTCAACGTCTCGGCGATGGCAGACGTCGCCCGGTTCGCCCGCCACGCGCGGGACCTGCCGAGCCTCGGGCAGTTCGACACGTCCATGTACCTCGTGTTCGAGGCGCTGCGGGAACGCTCGACCGTCGCCCTGTCCGGGGAGGCCGCCGACGAGGTGTTCGGCGGCTACCCCTGGTTCCACGAGCCGGCGACCGCGTGGCGGGACACGTTCCCGTGGATGGGCGACGCACCGCAGCTGACCACCTGCCTCGCGCCGGACGTACGCGAGCTGCTGCGACCGTCCGAAGTGGAGAAGGAGCGGTACGCCACGCTGCGCGCGCAGGCGCCGCGGCTGCCCGGCGAGGACCCGACCAACGCGCGGATGCGCGAGGTGCTGTGGTTCAGCCTGCACGGCCCGCTCTCGCACCTGCTCGACCGCAAGGACCGGATGAGCATGGCGGTCAGCCTCGAGGTGCGCGTGCCGTTCTGCGACCACCGGCTGCTGGAGTACATGTGGAACGTGCCGTGGTCGATGAAGGTGGCCGACGGGCGGGAGAAGAGCCTGCTGCGCATGGCGACCGCGGACCTGCTGCCGGAGGAGATCCTCCAGCGGCCCAAGAGCGCCTACCCGGCCACGCACGACCCGGCGCACGACCTCGCGACCCAGCTGTCGGTGCGCTCGCTGCTGTCCGACCGCTCCTCGCCCCTCGCGGGCCTGCTCGACCAGGAGCGGATCCTGGAGCTGATCGCGGGCGGCGGGCGGACGATGACGCACGCGAGCACCTCGCACCTGCTGATCCCGTTCGTCGAGATCGACATCTGGCTGCGCGAGCAGGGACTCACGCTGCGGTGAGCCTGGCCGAGCTGACCCGGGAGTTCTGGGCGTGGCGCGACGCGACCGTGCCGGACTCCTACGACGACATCACCCGGGTCGAGCGGCCGGCCGGCTGGCTGCCGGACTGGTCGCCCGGCGCCGTGACGGCGCGGCGCGGTGCCCTGGCCGCGTTCGCCGCGCGGTACCGGGCGCTGGAGTTGTCCGGCGAGCCCGTGGGCACGCAGGTCGACGGGCGGCTGCTCGGCTCGGCGCTCGCCCGGGTGCACTGGGAGCTCGACCTCGTGGCCGCGTGGCGGTACAACCCGCGGTTCTACGTCGACCAGGCGCTCGTCGGCGTCTACAACCTGCTGCTGGTCCCCGCGCCGGTCGACGCCGGGCGGGCCGCGGCGGTCACCGCGCTGCTGCGCCACGTCCCGGTCGTGCTCGACGCGGCGCGCGCCAACCTCGCGGGGCACGCCACCCGGCCGTTCGCGGAGTGCGCGCTGCGCGTGCTGGCGGACGCGGACGAGCGGCTGCGCACGGCGATGACCGCGCTCGCCACGCACGTGCCAGCCGAGGCGCGCGGCGCGCTGGCGGCGGCCGCCGCGGTGGCGGCCGGTGCCCTGGTGTCCTACCGGGACTGGCTCACCGCGCTGCTGCCGTCGTGCCGGCCGCCCACGCCGATCGGACCGGCGGCGTTCGGGTACTTCCTGCACCGGGTGGCGCTGCTCCCCCACACCGCGGCGGAGCTGCGGGAGATGGGCAGCCAGGGCTGGGACCGTGCGGTGGCCACGGAGGCCGTCCTGCGCCGCCGCGTCCGGGCGGAGCCGCCGGTGCTGCCGGACGCGGACACCCAGCTCGCGGTCCAGCTCGCGGACGAGCGGGCCGTGCGCGGGTACTACGTCGAGCACGGGCTGCTGAGCCAGCCGGAGTCGTTGCGCCGCTACCGGTTCGACCACCTGCCCGCCTACCTGGCACCACTGACGTGGCTGGGCGTCCCGCACCACGCGGCCGGACCGTCCCGTGTGGACGAAGCCGCGGTCCGCTACGTGCCGGCACCGCACGACGAGCTGCCCTACTTCCAGCTCGCGGACGCCCGCGACCCCCGGGTCGGCATCGCACACGAGGGCGCGCACGCCCAGCAGCTCGCGCTGTCGTGGGCGCATCCGAACCCGGTGCGCCGCCACTACTACGACTCGGCGGCCAACGAGGGCATCGCGTTCTACAACGAGGAGCTGCTGCTGCTCGCGGGGCTGTACGACGGGACGCCGGCGAGCGCGCGGTTCGTCGCCAACGCGATGCGGCTGCGCTGCCTGCGGGTGACGGTCGACATCGCGCTCGCGCTCGGCGACCTCGGCCTCGACGAGGCCGCGGACGTGCTGGCCACCTCGGTGCCGATGGACCGGCAGACGGCGTGGGAGGAGGCGGTGTTCTTCGCCGGCAACCCCGGCCAGGGGCTGAGCTTCCAGACCGGGAAGCTGCAGATCCTCGACCTCCTGACGACCGCGGCCGGCCAGCTCGGCGACCGGTTCGACCTGCGGGCGTTCCACGACCGGCTGTGGCGCGAGGGCAACGTGCCGCTTGCGCTGCAGCGCTGGGAGCTGCTCGGCCGGCGCGACCATCTCGACCGCGCCGACCGGCTCGCCGGGACCGACTGAGCCGGCTCAGTCGGTCCCGGCTGCCAGTGTCCTCAGGGGACGATCTCCAGCTGCGCCATCATGCCGAGCTCGGAGTGCTCGAGCATGTGGCAGTGGTAGACGTAGCGGCCGGTGAAGTCGCTGAACGTCGCCTTCACCGTCACCGTCTCGCCGGGCCTGATCAGCACGGTGTCCTTGAAGCCGGACTCGCCCGCCAGCGGCGCGCCACCGTTGCGGCTCAGCACCTGGAACTGCGCGAGGTGCATGTGGAAGGTGTGCGCGATGCCCAGATCGGTGTCCTGGTTGGTGACCCGCCAGGTCTCCGTCGCGCCCTTCTTGACCTGGAAGTCGACCCGGTTGGGGTCGAACAGCTTGCCGTCGATGGCGAAACCCTGGCCCGGGATGAGGCCCAGCGTCACGTCGCGCGTCACGCTCGCGGGCGGCAGCGACGGCAGCGCACGCAGGCGCGAGGGCACCTGGCTCGAGTCCGCGACCGGGCTGCCCACGTCGAAGCGCATGACCGGGCCGCCGAACGCGTCCTCCAGCACCAGCTGCTGGCCGGCCTTCCCCGTGAAGTCGACGACGATCTCGGCGCGCTCGGCCGGTCCGAGGACGAGCTCGGTGCGCGACACGGGCGCGGGCAGCAGGCCGCCGTCCGACCCGATCTGGATCATCGGGACGCCACCGAGGTTGAGCGTGAACTCGCGCAGCGTCGCGCCGTTGAGCAGCCGAAAGCGGTACTTGCGCGCGGCGACCTTGAAGTAGGGCTGCGCCTTGCCGTTGGCGAGCAGCGTGCTGTAGAGGTTGGGGTCCATGAGGTCGAAGACCAGCGCACCCTGGTCGTCGAAACCGGCGTCCCGCAACATGATCGGCACGTCGTAGTCGCCCGACGGCAGGTTGAGGCCGGCCTCGTCGGAGCCCTGGATGAGGTAGAACCCCTGCAGGCCGCGGTAGACGTGCTCGGCCTCCAGGTGGTGCGCGTGGTCGTGGTACCAGAGCGTCGCGCCGGCCTGGGTGTTGCCGTAGTCGTACGCGCGGGACTGTCCCGGCTGGATCACGTCGAGCGGGTGGCCGTCGCTCGCGGCCGCGGTGTGCCCGCCGTGCAGGTGGACGTTGGACGCCGCGTCGAGCTGGTTGGTGAAGGTGATCGCGGCGCGGCGGCCCTGCGGCGTGCGGATGGTCGGTCCAGGGAAGGACCCGTTGAACGTGAGCACCGGTGTGCTGATCCCCGGCAGGATCGTGGCGTTCGCGGGGCGGATGGCGACCTGGTAGATGTCGACGGCCGCCCGCCGGACCCGCGGCGCCAGCACCGGAGGCACCGGCATCGCCTGGGAGAACGGGGTGTAGGTCGGCGTGACGGCGGGACGGTTGCTGCCCGTGCCGTGCCGATGGGTCTGCTCGGCGGCGTCCGCCTGCAGCTGGTTCCACAACACGAAGGGCCCGGCCACCATGCCACCGGCCAGCACGCCGCCGAGCGCCATTAAGTTCCTGCGATTCAACACGATAGTTCCCCAATCGACGCACCTGTTCGCGCCGAGCTTGGCACCGCGGGGGCGGCCGAGCCTTCTCCCAAGATGCGCAGCCGGCGGCCGTAACCGCTGGTAGTCAAGCGATTCCGGAAAGCGCGCACGTTCGGGATTGGCGAACTCGTACATTTCGGTCCAGTCCGGCGCGCATATCGGGCAACGGGTGAGATGCGCGTGCCGCGGGCGGTCACGACGATGGGGAAATCGCGGTGGACCGCCGTCATGCCTGTCGAATGAGGAGAACATGGTGGAAAGCGCCAACGTACCCACCCGCGCGGAGCTGGTACGCCGGGCCGGCGAGCTGGTACCCGTGCTCCGGGCGAACGCGGCCTGGACGGAGGAGCACCGGCGGCTGCACGAGGAGACCATCGAGGCGCTGGCCGACGCCGGCATCTTCCGCATGCGCGTGCCCGCCCGCTACGGCGGCTACGAGAGCGACACGCAGACCCTGGTGGACGTGGGCGCCGAGCTCGGCCGCGGCGACGGGTCGGCGTCCTGGGTCGCGTCCGTCTACTGGATCCCCGGGTGGATGGCGGGGCTGTTCCCCGACGAGGTGCAGGACGAGGTGTTCTCGACGCCGGACGTGCGGGTGTGCGGCACGCTCAGTCCATCCGGGACGGCCATCCCGCAGCGCGACGGCGGCGTCGTGCTCAACGGCCGGTGGGGGTTCATCAGCGGCGCGCTGCACAGCCACTGGCAGGAGATCATCGCGATCCGCGTGCCCGAGGACGGCCAGCCGGAGCCGATCATGGCGCTGGTGCCGATCAAGGAGCTGGAGATCGTCGACGACTGGCACGTGGCGGGCCTGCGCGGCACGGGCAGCGTGACCACGGTGGCGCGCGACGTGTTCGTGCCCGCCGAGCGCGTGCTCTCGCTCGGCGCGGTGCTCGCCGGCCAGTACGCGTCCGAGCGCAACGCCGCGTCGCCGATGTTCCGTGCCCCGCTGCTGGGGGTCGCGAGCGCGTCCGCGGTCGGCACGGTGCTGGGCCTCGCGCGGGCGGCCAAGGAGGTCTTCCTCGAGCGGATGCCGGACCGCAAGCTCACCTACACCGCCTACGAGAGCCAGCGCGAGGCGCCGGTCACGCACCTGCGGGTCGCCGACGCCGCGCTGAAGATCGACCGCGTGGAGTTCCACGCGCGCCGGCTCGCCGCCCTGGTGGACGGCAAGGGCGCCACCGGCGAGGCGTGGACGCTCGAGGAGCGGGCCCGCAGCCGCGCGGACGTCGGCGCGGTGTGCCGGCTCGCGAAGGAGGCGGTGGACACCCTTGCCATGGCCAGCGGCGGCTCGTCGATCTACGACACGGTCCCGATGCAGCGAATCAGCCGCGACGTGCAGGCGGTGAACCTGCACGCGCTGATGGCCCCGGACGCGACCTACGAGCTGTACGGCCGAATCCTCTGCGGCCTGGACCCGAACACCGGCTACATCTGACCGCCCAACCCGCGAGTCCCCCGTTCCGGACCGCGAGTCCCCCGTTCGCCCCCGCCGAGCCGCGCCTCGGCGGCCGCGGCAACGGGGGACTCGCCGTTCTGTGCGGGGGACTCGCGGGTCTGTGCGGGGGACTCGCGGGTTGGATGCGAAAACCGCCGGCCCGCGTCGCGGGCCGGCGGTTTCGTGCCGGCTGGTTCAGCTGACGTGCAGGTGCACCGGCGTGCGCGGGGCCGGGCCGCCCGCGCAGTGCTCGTTGTAGGCGTCCAGCAGCGCCTGGGCGTCCACTGTGGCCTGCCGGAAGCGGGCCACCGGGTCGGCGCCGCGGAGCATCACGTCCTCCATCGCCTGGGTGAGGTGGCTCTGGATGCCGGCGAAGTCGCCCAGCTGCGCGCCGAGCACGGCGGGCGAGCCGTCCGCGGCGACGAGCTGCTCGGTGGCCACCCGGTGCTGCGGGAACTCGGCGAACCAGCCCTCCTCCTCGAGCACCTCGAAGGACGCGTGCGTGATCGGGATGAACCCGTTCGCCTTGTGCCAGAAGGCCGCGTTCTCCGCGTTGATCATGAACTGGCTGAACGCGAGGGCACCGTCGCGAGTGGCGTCGTCGAGGCCGGCCCGCAGCCACATCGACTGCCCGGACACCATCTCGCCGGCGTGCGGGGCGTTGCCGTTGTACGGCAGCCGGCTCGCCGCGACCTCGAACCCGGCTTCCCCGCCCATCATGCAGATCGGGGTGGTCATCGCCGACGTGCACAGCAGGAACGCCGACTCCTGCGCGGCGAACGCGTCGAGGCAGGCGAACCAGTCCTCCTGCGTGCCGCCGTAGTGGTAGTGGCCCTCCGCGTGCAGGCGCTGCCACCACTGGACGTAGGCGAGCATCGCGTCGGAGGCGAGGTCGATCGTCGTGGCGCGGCCGGCGTGGCCGTTGTCCTGGTCGGCGAGCAGCGCGCCCTGCTGGGCGAGCGCCTGCTGGAAGAACCAGCCGTGGTCGGGCCAGGTGATCGACGGCGTCGTGCGGCCGGGCAGGTTCGCGACCGCCTTGCACGCGGCCTCGACCTCGTCCCAGGTGCGCGGCGGCTCGGTGAGGCCAGCCGCCTGCAGCAGTGATGTGTTGGTGTACAACAGGATCGTCGTCGCGGAGGCCGGCATCGAGGTCAGGTCCCCGCGGTGGGTGTAGTAGCCGCGGACGGCGGGCACGATCTTGTCGACGAGGACCGGTTCGCCGAGGATCTCCGTGCGCCCGCCGATCGCCTGCTCGACCGACGCGAACAGCGGCGAGCCGTCGGCGGCGAGCGTGTCGCGGGCGGTCTGGGTCGAGGTGTAGTAGTACTCGGCCAGGTGCGGCGGGTTGCCGGCCTCGACCGAGCGCACGACTTCCTCGGGAATTGCCTGGAAGTCATGCCCCTCGACGTTCACGTGGTATTCCGGATGGGCCTCGTTGAACGCGTCGGCCATCGCGGAAACGGGGTCGAGGTAGCCGGGAAATGGATGTTCACCGATCCAGACGTCGATGACGATTTTCCCGTCGGCCCTGCGGGACTCGGTCATTGCTCCTCCATGCCTGACACCGATGTGACCTGAAGAGTCATCATTGGTGTGCCGGGCGAAACACCACATCTCCGCGGTTGCGGACTTTGCCCGAGCGGCGCGCAATTCGAGAGATGCAACGCGATCCCGGCCGGTGTGATTCTGAGGCGCAAGGTCCACCCGGCGGGCAGCTCCGCCGGAGTTCTCCAGCCACCTGCTCGACACGAAGGACGTGCGCGGAAATGGCAGACGCCTCGAATGTCCCCGACAACGGATTCGCCCCGCCTCCGGAACCCGGTCTGACGCCGGCGGAGGTCATCGCGCGGGCGGAGGCGATCGCGCCGTCGCTCATCGAGCGGCAGGCCGAGACCGAGAAGCGCACCTACTACGCCGAGGACACCCACGAGGCGTTCCGCGAGGCGGGGCTGTACCGGATCCTGGTGCCGCGCCGCTACGGCGGCTACGAGTTCGGCGTGGAGACGTTCGTCCGCGTCTCGCTGGCGCTCACCCGGGCCTGCCCGTCGACCGGCTGGATGTACACCCTCGGCGCCGCGCACGCGCTGCTGGTCGCCACGGTGTTCGACCAGGACGTGCAGGACGAGGTGTTCCGCGACGCGGACTTCCTCTGCCCCGCCACCGTCATGCCGTCCGGGTTCGCCGAGCCGGCGGAGGACGGCGGCTGGATCATCAACGGCACCTACGGCTACTGCTCCGGCGCGCCGTACGCGTCGCACTTCGTCGGGCACGCGCTGGTCTCCCCCGGCGAGGGCGAGGACCCGGTGCCGATGCTGTTCATCGCGCCCCGCGATACCTGGACCCGGCTCGACGACTGGGGCAACCAGCTGGGCCTGAAGGGCAGCGGCTCGCACAGCATCAAGTTCGAGAACGCGCACATCCCGGCGAACCACGCGCTGCCGACGCACATGAGCCAGTTCTCGGTCGCCGACGGCACGCCCGGGTACGAGCTGCACGGCAACCCGATGTACCGCGGTGGCCCGCTGAGCCTCATGTTGATGGAGAGCGCGGTGCTGGCGGTGGGCATCGCGCGGGGCGCGCTGGACGTGTACGAGGACCTCATGCGCGACCGCACCACGATGTTCCCCCCGATCATGAGCCGCACGCAGGACCCGGACTTCCAGTACTGGTACGGCGAGGCCGTCGGACTGCACGCCACGGCGGAGACCGCGCTGCTCGGTGCGATCCGCCAGTGGGAACAGATGTGCGCCGAGGGGCCGGCCGCGTTCACGCCCGAGCGCGAGCTGCGGCTGGGCTCGATCGGCCGCGAGGTGGTGCGGATGGCGTGGCGCGTGGTCGAGGGCTTCGTGATGCCGACGGCCGGGTCGAGCTCGATCCGGTCGGGCGAGCGGCTGGAGCGGATCTGGCGTGACCTGTCCACGTTGAACAGTCACGGCGGGATCTCCGTGTTCCTCAACGCGATCGCGAACCGGCAGCTCGCCATGGCTCACTTCGGAGTCGAGGACCACCCGCAGCCGTGATCCGCGCCCGCCCGAGCTAAGGAACCCCGCGTGACCCAGGCACTCACCACCCACGCCCAGGACGGGTTGTGGTTCCTGTCCGAGGTGGACGCCGGGTCACCGGCGTTCACCCGGCGCCTGGCGTACCGGGTGTCGGGCCCGCTCGACACGGACGCGCTGTCGGCGGCGTGGGAAACGGTTGTCGCACGGCACGACGCCCTGCGCACCACGATCGGTTCGGCCGGCGGCCGGCCGGTGCCCCGGGCCGTCACGCCCCGCCTGTCCATTGTGGAGGACGAGGAGAGCGCCGCGCCGGCGCTGGGCGTGCGGGCGACGCTGGTCCGCGTCCGCCGGGACGAGCACGTGCTGGTGCTCCTGCTGCCCCAGGCCGTCGTGGACGACGAGTCGGCGGCGCTGCTCGTGGCCGAGCTGTCGGCGTGCTACGCCGGGCGGCCACCGGGACCCGTGGCGCGGTACGACGACTTCGCGCGGTGGCAGCGCGCCCGGGTGGCGGGCGCCGAGGTCCGGGACATGCTCGACCAGGGGGCCGCGGCGCTGACCCCGCCGCCTCCGCCGCTGGAGCTGCCCACCGACCGGCCGCGGCCGGCGGGGCCGGCGTGGCGGGGTGGGGCGGTGCCGTTCTCGTGGCCGGGGCTGCGGCTCACCGAGGCGGCCGGCGAGTTCGGGACCACGCCGGAGGTCGTCCTGCTCGCGGCGTTCCAGGCACTGCTGCACCGGCTCAGCGGCGCGGAGGCGGTGTGCGCCGGGCTGCCGGTCAGCCTCCGGCGGCCCGCGGACGCGGGGACGGTCGGCGCGTTCACCAACCTGCTGCCGCTGGTCGCGGACTTCGCCGACCGGCCGGCGTTCGGCGTGCACGTCAAGCGGCTGGCGGCCACCACGCGCGAGGCACTGGCGCGGGCCGAGGTGCCGTTCGACCTCCTGGTGCGCGAGCTCGCCGTGGACCGCGACCCGCGCCGGATCCCCTTGTGCGACGCGACCCTGGCCCGGCGGGACGAACCGGAGCTGACGCTCGCGGGCACCTCCGTGCGGCCGGTGGACACCGGGCCCGCCGCGGTCGCGGCCGACCTCACACTGACCGTCGGGCGGCTCGATTCGCCGGTGGACGGGTCGCTCTCGTACCGCGCGGACCTGCTCGACGAGAGCTCCGCGCGCCGGCTGCTCGGCCAGCTGCGGACGCTGCTCGGCGCCGGCCTGGTCCGTCCGGACGTGCCGGTGGACGAGCTGCCGCTCGAGGACCCACCGACCATCCGCGCGGCCGTGCGCGCGGCGGACGAGACCGCCGCGGCACCGGGCGACGGGCGCGCGGTGCACGAGCGGGTACACGACTTCGCCGCGCGGCATCCGCACGCGACGGCCGTCGCCTGGGCCGGCGCGGCGGTGTCCTACGGCGAGCTGGTCAGGCGGGCCGCGGCCGTCACCGGTGCGCTGCGCGCGGCCGGCCCGGTCGAGGGCGCGGCCGTGGCGGTGCGGCTGCCGCAGGGACCGAACCAGATCGCCGCGCTGCTGGGCGTGCTCGACGCGGGCGCGCACCTCGTGTGCCTGGGCACGGGCGACGCCGGGGAACGTGGCCGGGCCATCCTGGCCGACCTGCGTCCGGCCGCGATCCTGGTCGAGGACGCCGACGACGACCTGGCCCGATGGTTCCACGCGGAGCTGGGCGGCCACGTCGTCGACGTGTCCGACCCATCCGATGTGGACGGTGCCGGGCCGGGCCGGGCCGGCGAGCTCGCCTACGTCGCCTACACCTCCGGCTCCACCGGGCGGCCCAAGGGCATCCCCACCACCCACGCCACGTTCGCTCAGTTCACCGGCTGGCTCGCCGGCGAGTTCCGCGTCGGCCCCGGTGCCCGGGTGGCGCAGTGGGCCGCGCCCGGCTACGACGCGAGCCTCGTCGAGGTGTTCGCCACGCTCGCGGCCGGGGCGACCCTCTGCCCCGTGCCGGACCGGATCCGGGCCAACCCCGAGAAGATCGTCCGCTGGCTCGCCGACGAGACCGTCACGCTGTTCCAGACCGTGCCCAGCTTCGCCCGCGAGGTCCTCCGCGCAATCGTCCGTACCGGCACCACCCTCGACGCGCTCGACCACGTGCTGCTCGCCGGCGAGGCGCTGCCCGGCGAGCTCGCCGGCGCGTTTCGCGCGACGCTGCCCGCCGCGCGCCTGGTCAACCTGTACGGGCCGACCGAGTCCATCCTGGCCACCTGGCACGACGTCACGAGCGCACCGGACGGTCCGGTGCCGATCGGCCGGTCCATCCCCGGCCGCCAGGTCCTCGTGGTCGACGACCGGGACCGGCCGTGCCCGACCGGTGTCACCGGGCACCTCGTCATCCGCGGACCACACCTCACCCCCGGGTACACGGGGGCAGCCGCCGGCGAGCGGGCGGCGTTCACTCCCCTGCGCGACGCACCTGGCCCGTGCTACCGGACCGGGGACCTCGCCCGCCGCCGGTGGGACGGGCTGCTGGAGTTCCGCGGCCGCAAGGACTTCCAGGTCAAGTTCTACGGCACCCGCGTCGAGCTGACCGACATCGAGGCGGCGCTCGCCGAGGACGAGTCGGTCGCGGAGTGCGCGGTGACCGCCGTCGCCAACGCCGAGGGGCTGGTGACCAAGCTCGTCGCCTACGTCGTGCCGGCCCGCGACGCGGCGGGCCAGGCGCTCGGGTCCACACAGGACTGGCGGGCGGCGCTCGCGCGGCGCTTCGGGCGGGCGAAGTTCCCCGTCACGTTCCAGACGACGATCGGCCTGCCGCGCAACCTCGGCGGCAAGGTGGACCGCCGCGGGCTGCCCGCGCCCGCGGACACCACGGCGGCGCCCGCGCGCGCGATGTCCGCGCCGGCACGGGCGATCGCCGAGATCTGGTCGGAGCTGCTCGGTGCCGAACCGGCCGCGCCCGACGACACGTTCTTCGCCGCCGGCGGCCACTCGCTGCTGGCGCCACTGCTGCTCGGTCGCGTTCGCGAGCGCCTGGGCGTCGCGGTGCCGCTGTGGGAGTTCCTCGCGAATCCCACGATCGCCGGCCTTACGGCCCTGACCGAATCGCAGGCCGCAGTACACGCAGTTACCGAACCGATGATTGGGTGAGAAACGTGACCCTTGCTGATACCAACGAGTCCGCATTGGAGTTCGACGGCGAGAAGCTCGACATCGACGGGATCCGGCGCGTCGCCGAGGGCCAGGCGCCGGTCCGGGTGTCGCCCACCGCCCTGCTGCGCGCCGCCCAGAGCCGGGAGATGTTCGAGGACACCGTCCGGCAGGGCATCCCGGTCTACGGGGTCACCACCGGCTACGGCGAGATGATCTACATGCTGGTCGACACCTCCAAGGAGACCGAGCTGCAGACCAACCTCGTGCGCAGCCACAGCGCCGGCGTCGGCCCGCTGTTCGCGCAGGACGAGGCCCGCGCGATCGTCGCCGCCCGGCTGAACGCCCTCGCCAAGGGCTACTCCGCGGTGCGCCCCGAGCTGCTCGAGCGGCTCGCGCTCTACCTCAACCAGGGCATCATCCCGGCCATCCCGGAGATCGGCTCGCTCGGCGCCAGCGGCGACCTCGGCCCGCTCTCCCACATCGCCACCACGGTCATCGGCGAGGGATACGTGCTGCGCGACGGCGCGCGGACCGAGACCGGCCCGGTGCTGGCGCAGCACGGCATCACGCCGCTGGACCTCAAGTTCAAGGAGGGCCTCGCGCTCATCAACGGCACCTCGGCGATGACCGGCCTCGGCGCGCTCGTCGTCGGCCGCGCGCTGGACCAGGTGCGCCAGGCCGAGATCGTCACCGCCCTGGTGGTCGAGACCCTGCACGGCTCGACCAGCCCCTTCCAGGCCGACGGGCACGACATCGCCCGCCCGCACCGGGGCCAGATCGACAACGCGGCGAACATGCGCGAGCTGCTGGCCGGCAGCTCGCTCGCCGTGGACCACGCCGACCTGCGCCGCCAGGCCCAGGAGCAGGCGACCGGCGGCGACGTGTCCCGCACGGACGTCTACCTGCAGAAGGCCTACACGCTGCGCGCGATTCCCCAGGTGGTCGGCGCGGTGCGCAACACGCTGTACCACGCCGTGGACACCATCGAGGTCGAGCTCAACTCGTCCAACGACAACCCGCTCTTCTTCGAGGGCAAGGAGATCTTCCACGGCGCGAACTTCCACGGCCAGCCGATCGCGTTCGTGCTCGACTTCGTCACGATCGCGCTGACCCAGCTCGGCGTGTTCTCCGAGCGGCGCACCAACCGGCTGCTCAACCGCTACCTGTCCGGCCTGCCGGAGTTCCTCGTCGCCGGCGACCCCGGCCTCAACTGCGGCTTCGCCGGCGCGCAGTACCCGGCCACCGCACTGGTCGCCGAGAACCGGACGATCGGCCCGGCCAGCACCCAGAGCGTGCCGTCCAACGGCGACAACCAGGACGTGGTGAGCATGGGCCTGATCTCGGCCCGCAACGCCCGCCGGGTGCTGTCGAACAACAACTACATCCTCGCCGTCGAGTACCTCGCCGCCGCGCAGGCCGTCGACGTCTCCGGGCGCTACAACGGGCTCAGCCCGGCCGGCCGGCTGACCTACGACACGATCCGCGCACTGGTGCCCACATTGGACACCGACCGCTACATGGCCGACGACATCGAGCGGGTGGCCGCGGCACTCGGCGCGGGCGAGTTCGTCACGGCGCTCACCGGCAACGACGTCCGGCTGCGCTGACTCAGGCGTCCCGGGCCGCGGCACCGTCGCGCGGCCCGGGCACCCGGGACACCGCGACGAGAACGGCCGGCGCGCCGTTCTCGTCGCAGCCGCGTAACACCCGCGCGCCCAGCCCGGCGAAGGTGAGCACGGCGCCGGGGCCGAACCGGGCGCGGGTCCCGGTCGCGGTCTCGACCTCGACCGCGCCGCTCTCGACCACGACGAGCGCCCCGCTCCACTCGGACTCGTCGACGATGTAAGGCTGTCCGGGCCGGATCACGACCTCCCGGCGCCGGAACGACGGCGGCAGGGCGCGGCCCACCAGGGCGGTCAGCCCGTCCTCGTCGTCCCGCATGGCATCACCTCAGGACAGGTTGGACGACAGCGTCGCCGGGAGACCGAAGGCGGGGAACACCTCGGGCAGGAAGGTCGTGATCTCGGCGACCAGCCCGTCCTCGATCCGCAGCACGTCGAGCGACTGCGCCCGGAACTCGGTGTCGCCCGGACGCCGGACGTACTTGGCCGCGGCCGGCTGCCGGTTCGCCCGCGTCGGCACCAGCCGGAACACGCCGTAGGCGCCGCCGCCGACCATCTCCTGCGCGAACGCGGCGATCGCGTCCCGGCCGAGGAACAGCGCCGGGTCGGGCGGCATCGTCAGCCGCGCCTCCTCGCGGAGGAGCTCGGTGATCGCGCCGAGGTCGAGCCGCTCGTGGGCTTCCATGTAGCGCGCCAGCAGCGCGCGTTCCGCCTCGTTCGGGTCGGTGTCCGGGCCCCACTCCGAGCGCCGCTGCGGCAGGTGCTCCTTGAGCGCGAGCCGGGCCCGCTGCAGCGCGCTGTTCACCGAGGCGAGGCTCGTCTCCAGCAGGTCGGCCGCGTCCTTGGCGGGCCAGCCCAGCACGTCGCGCAGCACCAGCACCGCCCGCTGCTTCGGGGCGAGGTGCTGGATCGCGGTGAGGAAGGCGAGCTCGATGGTCTCCTTGGCGATCACCGCCGCCTGCGGCTCGGCCTCGGCGGACACCGCGCCGTCCAGCAAACGGTCCGGCACCGGCTGCAGCCACGGCACCTCGCTCGGCGAGGCCGACGACGCCGGGGACGGCGCCGGATCGAACGGCACGGGCTGGCGCGGCCGGCGGTCGAGGAAGTCCAGGCAGGCGTTGGTCGCGATCCGGTACAGCCACGCGCGGAACGTCGAGCGCCGCTGGAAGGTCTCCCGCTTGTGCCACGCCCGCAGGAACGTCTCCTGGACCAGGTCCTCGGCGTCGTCATTGGAACCGAGCATCCGGTAGCAGTGGACCTGGAGCTGCTTGCGGTACCGGTCGGCGAGCTCGCCGAACGCGGCGTGGTCACCGGCGAGCACGGCGGTCACGACGTCCTCGTCCTCGGCCGGCCGGGATCGGCTTTCGCTCACGACGTCCTCCGCTGTCGAACCATACAAATCAGACACCGTGCCGACCTTACGACGGCATCCTCGAATTCCGGCGGAAGTCACCCGCCCGGACCATCGAGAACGGATATCGAGCATTCTGGAAGAAATCACACGTCCCTCCCGGGATATCCGGATCCCGGGAGGGACGGCCGCGCGCGGTCAGCGCCGCAGCCGCGCGGCCAGCGCGGTCACGCGCGACCACCGGCCCCAGGCGATCACGCAGGCCACCAGGAGGAACAGGATGGTCATCGTCGTGTCCACGTGCAGGACGAACACGTTGGTGAGCGTCGCGCCGACCATCAGGCAGGCCAGGCCGAGCCCGGCGAGCCCGCAGAGGGCGGGGATCAGCAGGCCCACGACCCCGGCGATCTCCAGCACGCCCACCAGGATCCGCAGCCACTGACCGGCCCCGATCGAGTCGAACATGTCGACCATCGACGGGTCGCCGGACAGCTTCATGAAACCGGCGCCGGCGAACTGCGAGGCGAGGCCGACCTGCAGCACCCACAACACGACCGTCCAGACCCGGTTGGTGGACTTGGCGTCGGCGACGGGCGCTGGGCTGGCGACGAGGTTGCTCATGGTGTTCTCCTGTCAGGCATGTCGAATGCGTCTGACAGATATGACGACCGGGCGCGGAAAAAATAATCGCCGCGTGCCCGAGGTGCGGTTTCTAGGCAGCCATCGCGGCGCGCAGCGAGCGGTAGAGCAGCGCCGCGTCGCCGAGGCGGTGGCGGAGCTGGCGCTCCAGGCCGCCGATCGGGACGAGGTTCTGGGGTGCGCGCGGGTCCTTGTGCGGCGAGCTCGCGAGCCGCGGCAGCACCCGGGCGGTCACGTCGGCGAGCGCGATCGCGTGGTCGTCGGGCAGGTCGGCCGAGCACTCCAGCCGCACGATCGCCGACCACGGCGCGCGCGAGGAACCGGGCAGGCGCAGGTACCAGGACTTGCGCTCCCACGACGTGCCCATGCCGAACACCGGGCTGCGCTGTCCGGGCGCGAGGTCGGCGATGACGGCCGCCTGCTCGGGCTGCAGGTAGGACTTCTGGTGCGTCTTCACGTAGCCGACCGTGCGGGCGAGGTGCGTGCGGCCCCGCAGCGGCCCGTCCACCACGAGCAGGTCGTCCTCGACGTTGCCGTGCTCGCGCCACGTGTTCGCCAGCTGGACCTCCAGCTCGGACATCCGCCGCGTCACGCCGAACACCAGCTTGTCGAGGCCGCCAGGCGTGCGGTGGTGGTGGTACCGGGCGTGCCGGGTGACGATGTCCTCGCCGCTCTCGGCGAACAGGCCGCGGTCGACCGCCACGTCGACGATCTCCGCGGCACCGTCGCACCGGACGAGCCCGACGGCGACCGAGGCCAGCACGCCGGGCGACGGCTCGGGATCCGCGCCGTGGCGCCACACCCGCGCGTCGATCCGCTGGACGCCGTCGAGGAACAGCACCGAGCCGGGCAGCGGGCCGACGCGCGGGTCGATCGGCTTCCAGTCCGCCGCCTTGCGCTCCAGGTCCAGCTCGAGGCGCGCCGAGGACTCCGAGCCGCCCAGCTCGTCACCGCGCGCGACGCCGTAGCCGGGGTCCCACGGGTCCACCGTGTAGGTGGCGGAGGACAGCGTGCCGGTCATGGCCTCACCATCACACCTCGACCCGGCGCAGCCGCGACGACGCGCCGTCGCGGGTGACCGCGAACTGCACCGGCACCCGCTCGGCGAGCGCCGGCACGTGCGTCACGATGCCCACCATCCGGTCGGTCTCGGCCGCCAGCCGCTCCAGCGTGGCCGCCACGGTGTCCAATGTGGACTCGTCGAGGGTGCCGAAGCCCTCGTCGAGGAACATCGAGTTGAGGTCCCGCTTGCCCCCGGACAGCCCCACGACCTGGTGCGACAGCGCGAGCGCGAGGGCCAGCGAGGCCTGGAACGTCTCGCCGCCGGACAGCGTGTTGACCGGCCGCTGCGTGCCCGCGTCGTTGTGGTCGACCACGACGAGCTCGTTGCGCTCGGCGCGATGCAGCTCGTACTGGCCGCCGGAGAGCTGCAGCAGGATCTCCGACGCCTCGGTCACCAGCGAGTCCAGCGCCTCGGCGCACAGCCACGCCTCGAACCCGTTGGACTTCAACAGGTTCCCGAGCATCCGGGCGACCTGCTCCTCCTCGCGGTGCCCCGCGACCTCCTCGGCCAGCGACGCGGACTGCGCGCGGCGGGCGACCAGGTCGTCGAGATCGCGCTTGGCCCCGGCGAGGTGCGAGGCGAGCACCACGTCCGGCTTGCCGTCCCGGGCCAGCGCGATGCCGTGCCGGTCGAGCAGCTCGGTGAGCGCCGCGCGGGCCGCGCCGCCCTTGGTCCGCAGGTCGTTCTCGACCCGCTCCAGCTCGGCGGCCCGGCCGGACAGCTCGCCGCGCTGCCGCTCCGCCCAGGTCAGCAGCGCCTGCCAGGCGGCAGCGAGGTCGGTCCCCTCGACCGGCGGGGCGGTCAGCGCCACGAACCGGTCGCGGGCCGCGCGCAGCGCGGACCAGGCCGTGCGCTCCTCGTCGGCCAGCTCGGCGCGCTCCTTCTGCGCGCGCTCGACGGCGTTGCGGGCCATCCGCGCCGCGGCGCGGGCGCGCTCGGCGGCGGTGTCGGCGGCCTCCCGGCGGGCGAGTACCTCCTCGACCTCCGCGGCCGGCGGGGCGTCGCGCAGCTCGGTGGCCAGCTCGGCGAGCTGCTGCTCGTCGGCGGTGACGGCGGCGCGGGCCTGCGCCGCCGCCTTGCCCGCGTCGGCGTGTGCCCGGCGCCGCGTGGTGACCGCCGACCGGGCGGCCTTGACCGCGTCGCGGGCGGTGTCGAGGTCGGCGGGCACCTCGTGGTGCGGCAGGTCGTGCACCTGTTGGCGGCACACCGGGCAGGGCTCACCCTCGGCCAGATCGGCGGCGAGCGCGACCGCCCGGTGCGCCCGGTCGGCGCCGGCCTGGGCGGCCTCCGCGGCGGCCAGGGCACGCTCGGCGTCGGCCAGCTCGGCCGCGGCGGCGGTCTCGGCCTCGTCGGCGCCCGCCGCGGCGGGCCGCAGCCGCGCCAGCCGCTCGGTGCGGGTGGCGCTGCGGGCGTGCGCGTCTTGCCAGCGCTGCAGCGCGGTCAGCGCCGGGAGATCGGCCAGTGCGGCGTCGGCCTGCGCCTCGGCCTTCTCCGCGGTGACGCGCGCTTCCTCGCGGCGGGCGATCTCCTCGTCGGCGCCCGCGAGGCGGGTGGACAGGTCGACCACGTCGCCCGGCCGGCGCAGCGCGCCCAGCTCGGTCAGCACGGCCCTGGCCTCGCCCGCCGCGCGGTTGGCCTCGGTCCACCGATCGCGCAGCTCGGCCATCTCCCCGACCGCGTCGTCCACAGTGGACTCCAGGTCGGCCAGCTCGCGGACCTTCTGCGAGGCGGCGGCGACCACGTCGTCGGTGACCGTGCCCAGCTCGTTCAGTCGCTTCTCGGCCATCTCGAGCTTGCCGGTCGCCACCTTCGCGCGCTCGCGGGCGCGCTGGCCGACGTCCTCGTAGACGGCGTAGGCGAGCAGCTGGATGAGCAGGTCCTGCCGGTCGCCGGGCTTGGCCTGCAGGAACTCCGCGAAGCGGCCCTGCGGCAGCACCACGCACTGGGTGAACTGCTCGTAGCCGATGCCGAGCAGCTCCGCGACCGCGCCGGTGACCTTGTCGCCCTCGGCCTTCGACTCGGCGACCGCCTCGAGGATCTTGGTCAGGTCGGCGTCGGCGGGCACGCTCGCGTCGAGCCGGTCGAGCCGCGCCTCCTTGGTCTGCACGTTGCCCTGCGCGGTCCGGCGCAGCAGGCGCATCGCCGCGTACCGCCCGCCGGCCGCCTCGAACACGAGGCAGACCTTGCCCTCGTTGACCGACGGCGCGAGCGCGTTGCGGATGACGTTTCCCTTGCCCCAGCGGGGAACGGTGCCGTAGAGGGCGAAGCACAGCGCGTCGATGACCGTCGACTTGCCCGCGCCGGTGGGCCCGGTGAGCACGAAGAAGTCCACATCGGACAGCTGGACGTCGGTGTGGTCCCGGTAGCTGCCGAAGCCCTCGAACATCAGGCGCAGCGGGCGCATCTACCGCCCTCCCGTCGACTCTTCGAGCAGCTCGGCGAACATCGCGCCGAGCCGCGGGTCCTCGATCTCCCGCTCGCCCAGGAAGTCGGCGAACAGGTCGGTCGGCGTGCGGCCGATCCGCGAGCGGGTCACCGTGGTCTGCGCGCGGGCGCGGTACTTCTCGTCGATCTGCACGTCGAGCGTGTTCGGCAGCTTCTCGCGCACCAGGTCGGCGAGGCCGGCGGCCGCCTTCTGGGTGAGCACGACCCGCAGGTACGCGTCCCCGGCCTCCTCCCCCGCGGCGACGACCTCGTCGAGCGTGCCGCGCAGCGTGGCCAGGCGGCGCCCGCCGGTCAGGGACACCGGACGGATCTGCGCGCGGCTGTCGGGGGTGGCGTGCACGATCAGCGCGACCGGCTCGTTGGCCTCCTCGCCGAAGTCCAGCGCGATCGGCGAGCCGGAGTAGGCGATCGGGCACGGGCCGTCGATCTGCTGGTAGCGGTGCAGGTGGCCGAGCGCGGCGTAGTGCGTGCTGGTGGGGAACGTGTCCGGCGGGACCTCGTAGCCGAGCAGCTGGACCGCGCGCTCGCCGCCGCCCCAGCGGCCGCCGAGCAGCGTGGCGTGTGTGGTCACGAGGTTGACGCTGTCGCCGGTGAACCCGCGGCACAGCAGCTCGATGATGCCGCGGACCTTGTTCGCGTAGTCCAGGTTGTGCTGCGACTGGTCGTGCAGCAGCGCCTCCGCGGCGCGGACGGCGAAGCGGTGGGACAGGAACGGCAGGACGGCGACGACCGCGCGCTCGCCGGCCCGGGTGTCGAGGGTGATCGTGCCGCCGCGGTCCGGCCGTTGCGGGGTGCCGACCACGTGCATGCCGAGCTCGCCGAGCACGGGGCGGTAGACGTCCTGGACGAGCCGCGAGCTGTCGTGGTTGCCGGCGAGCACGACGACGTGGCGGCCCTCCGCGCGCAGGCCCATGAGCGTGTGCATGACCAGGCCCTGCGCCTGCGGGCTCGGGGCGGCGGTCTCGAACAGGTCGCCCGCCACCACGACGAGGTCGACGTCCTCCTCGTTCGCGATGCGGACGAGGTCGCGCAGGACCACCTTCTGCTCGTCGATGCGCGGCTGGTTCTTCAGCACCTTGCCGACATGCCAGTCAGCGGTGTGCAGAATCTTCAATCCCGCCTCCCCGGAATTTCAAAGTGTTGGTCGCGCTGGGCAGCGACGTTCCGGTTTGGCCACGTACCTGTGGCCGGTTTGCGTCCCGTTCCCCTTAGGCGCGGTTGAGAAACACGTCGCTGTGTCACGGGCCTCACCTCAGAACGGTGGTGGGTCGTCGTCCAGGCCCCCGAAGGGGTCGGCCGGGGTGGCCGGGCCGGTGTCCACCCCGGTCCACGGCCCCTTCTCCGCCGGACGGGTGGCCCAGGCGGGGAACGGGAACTCGATCGCGAGCGGCACCGGGATGTCCGGCTGCGAGACGAACATCGTGCCGGGCTTGGCGATCGTTGCACGCTGGCGCTGGGCGGGCGGCAGGTAGCCGTACTCGGGCCGGGACGCCTCGGCCGGGTCGAGCCGGCCCGCGACGCGGATCGAGCAGTTGGCCACGATGCGCCGCTCGACCTCGCTCGCGGTCTGCTGCGCGCCGATGAGGATGACGCCGAGGGAGCGGCCGCGCTCGGCGACGTCGAGCAGGATCTGCTTGATGGGGCTGTCGCCCTCGCGCGGGGCGTACTTGTTGAGCTCGTCGAGGACGATGAACATCAGCGGCCGCGAGGTGCCCTGCTCCTCCTTGCGGCGGAACTCCTGGCGCAGGCTGACGCCGACCACGAACCGCTGCGCGCGGTCGGGCAGGTTGTGCAGGTCGACGACGGTCACCTGCGCCTCGCCGGTGGTCAGCGAGCGGTTGCCGCGGTCCTTGAGGTCGGCACGGATGATCACCGACAGCGGGCGGACCGCGGAGCGCAGCCGGCGCAGGAACGCGTTGACGCTGCCGGTGGAGGTGCTGCCGGCCACCCAGTCGCGGCGGGTGTCCTCGTCGAGCAGCTCGTCCTCGATGAGCCCGACGAGCTGTTCGAAGCTGCGCAGCTGCCCGCCGCGGCCGGGGTCCACGCCGGCGATCTGGACGGCGCCGTCCTGGCCGACCTTCGAGTGGTCGCGCCGCAGCCGGGCCGCGACCTGGCCGATCAGCATCGTGTACTGGCTGCGCTCGTCCTCGCCGTCGGCGAACACGAACGGCATGAGCTCCTGCTCGCAGAACTCGGCGAGGGTCCAGTAGAAGGGGCTGACGGCCTTGTCGCGGGCACGCACGTCCGGCGTGCCGCTCGCGTCGCCCGGGCGGGGCGGCGCGAAGACCTGGACGTTGCGGAACGAGTTCGCCGGCAGGCCGAGCAGGGCGTACCTGGCGCGCTGCGCGTCGGTGAGGCGGGAGTTCGCGTAGTCGAGGAACAGGAGGTCCTCGCCCTTGACGCTGAAGATCAGCGCCTTGGTGTTGTGCGCCTCGCCGGCCAGCACGCCGCAGTTGAACATCGAGTGGAGCAGGAACGTGGCGAAGCTGGTCTTGGTCGCGATGCCGGACACGCCGGAGATGGAGACGTGGCCGCCGCGGGTGCCGTCGACGAAGTCGAAGTTGAGGAAGACCGGCTGCCCGTCGCGGCCGAGGCCGACCGGCACCTTGGCGTCGGCCATCGTGTCGAAGTACAGGGCGGAGTCGCGCTCGTCGCCGGTGGCCCGGTTGACCGCCGCGCCCGGCCGGGGCGGCACGTAGACCTCGGGCTCGACGCGGGTGACGGTGACCTCGGCGACCTCGCTGACCTCGGCCGGCAGCGCCCCCTGCTCGATGAGGAAGACGTCGGAGGCGAAGCGGGCACCCTCGTGTCCCGCCTCGACGTTGGTCACCACGCCCGCGATCTGCACCTCGGTGCCGTCCGGCAGCTTCCGGCGGGTCACCACGACGTCGTCGAGCTGCAGGAACTGGTCGCCCGCCACCCCGACGGAGAACTCGAGCGGGCTGGCGGCCACCGTGCCGACCACGAGCCCGACCGGTGCTTGCCCGCCGGGCGCGGCCAGCGCGGCGCCGCCGGGCTGCCCGTTCGACCCGGGACTCGGCTCGGCCACGGATGCTCCTCGATCGGTTGGGCGGCGGGCCTGCAGTCTATGTCCGGGGCCGGACAGGATCCGGCAACCCCGCACCCGGGCACGTCGCGGCACCCCGCCCGGGCCGTCCGTGCCGTTCAGGGGAGTTCTGGAAATCCGATAATTCCCGCCTACCTCGCCGGAGCCGCTATATTCTGCGGACAATCTCGACGGGCGTCCCGGCGGGTTGACGTGCCGGAGTCCGCTATACCTGCGGCCCCTCGCATACCGCTGTCCGGGTATTCATGACGGCCCGCCCGGATACCGCCGCGCACCGCCGCCACCTGCGTCACTCACCGCACTCGGCCAGGGGGTTCGCCAGGTGGGTTCGGTGGTATATCACGGTAACCGAGCACCGGGTACGGCCGTGTTGCCCATCTCACGCGGAGGGTTCGGTCACCTGGAGTATCCAACCCAGGGAATTTTTTGGGCGCGGATTAATCCTCCATACGTGCGGTCCGTTACTCCAAGAGTATGACTCTTGTAACGAGAATATGTCTCATTCTGACCCACACTTATGGAAGCCGTTACGTCGGGAGGCAAGGCATGGTGTGGCGTCATCCAGCCGAGCAGGTGGGGACCCGTTTGATCAAGGTATTGCTGGCCGAGGACATGGACCTGTTGAGGACCGGCCTCGTCAGCCTGCTGTCCGTGGAGGAGGACATCGAGGTCGTCGCCGATGTCAAGTGCGACCAGCGGGTGGTGCCGGTCGCGCTCAGGCTGCGTCCGGACGTCGTGGTCATGGCCGTGGACCTGCCGGACACCGAGGTCGTGTGCACGGTCGCGGAGCTGCGCCGCCTGCTGCCCGAGTGCCAGATCGTCGCCCTCACCGTGACCCGGCCGCCGAGCGTGGTCCGGCGGCTGATCGCCGCCGAGGTCCACGGGCTCATCGACAAGAACGCGCCGGCCGCCCGCCTGATGGCCGCCATCCGGGGCGTCGCGGGCGGCCACACCATGATCGACGCGAACCTCGTCGTCGCGGCGCTCGCCGCGGACCGCAACCCGTTCACCCCGCGCGAGGTGCACGTGCTCAAGCTCGCGGCAGGTGGGGCGAGCGGCCCGGAGATCGCGCGCAAGCTGTCCCTGGCGCCCGGCACCGTGCGCAACTACCTGTCCAACGTCATGAACAAGACCGGCGCGCGGACCCGGATCGACGCCATCCGCATCGCCACGGAGTCCGGCTGGCTCTGAGCTACCCCACCTGAGCCGGCTGCCAGTGCCCGACCAGCTCCCGGTACAGCGGCGAGGTGGCGGTGAGCGTGTCGTGGTCGCCGACGGCCGCGCCCGCGCCGTCGAGCACCAGCACCCGGCGCGCCCGCAGGGCCGAGCTGATCCGGTGCGCGATGACGATCAGCGTGCCGCCCCGGCGCGCGAATGCCTCCTCCGCCCGCCGCTCGGCGGCCGGGTCGAGATGGCAGGTCGCCTCGTCGAGGACGGCCACCGGCGCCGGCGACAGGTAGGCCCGCACGAGCGCGATCAGCTGCCGTTCGCCCGCGGACAGCTCCGCCGGCCGCACGGTCGCCGAGTACCCGCCGAGCCGCACCACCAGCGGCCCCGCGCCGACCGCCGCGACCGCCACGGCGAGGTCGCCCGTGGGCGGGTCGGGGCGCAGGTAGGTGAGGTTCTCGGCGAGCGTGCCGGCGAAAACGTACGCCTCCTGCGGGATCAGCACGCGCAGCGCGGCGAGCCGGTCGGTCGCCAGGTCCGCGGCGGGGGCGCCACCGAGGGTGACCGCGCCGCTGTCCGGCCGCAGGAGCCCGCACAGCAGGCCCACCAGCGTCGACTTGCCGATCCCGCTGGGTCCCACGACGGCGAGGTGCGCACCGGGCTCCACGGTCAGGTCCAGGTCGCGCAGCACCGGCTCGGCGTGGGGGCCGTACGCGAACGTCACGCCACGCAGCGCCACCGCGTGCCCCTCGACGACCCGGGCCGGGCGCGCCGGCTCGGGCGCGTGCGTGCTCGTGTCCAGCACCCGGCCGAGCGTGACCACGAACCGCAGGCCACTGCCGCCGACCCCGCTGACGACGTTCTGCAGCGCGGGCTGGAGTCCGAAGAGGACATACGTGAGGCCGCCCATGATCGCGCCCGCGGTCAGCCCCTGCCCGGCCAGCCAGCTGCCGGCCATGAGCAGGACGAGCAGCGGCAGCCAGCCGCCGACCGCGAAGCTCGCCGTGCGCAGCGCGGCGACCCCGGCGAGGCGGCGCTCGGCGCGGGCCTGCGCGGCGATGGGGCCGGCGACCAGGTCGGCGGCGTACTCCTCGGTGCCGGTGGCGGTGACGTCGCGGGCACCGGCGAGCACGGCGCCGGTCGTGGTTGCCAGCCGCTCGTCGGCGAGCACGGCGACGCGGGTGCGGGTGGCGGCGAGCCCGAGCGTGGCGACGAACACGCCGAACCCGAGCAGGAACGGCGGCACGACCAGCGCGGCGATGACGGGGGCGAGCGACAGCAGCCCGACCACGACCCCGACCACGGTCACGACGAACCCGCGCAGGGCCATCAGCAGCCCCGCGTAGGTGTCGCGGCAGACCTCGATCTGCCGGGTCAGCCGGGCGAGCGCCCCGTCGTCGGGTTCGCCGGCCACCGCCTGGCGCAGCGCGCCGCCGACGACGCGGCGCACCAGCTCGTCGCGGAACGGCTCGGCCAGGTCCCCGAGCCGCCGGAACACCATCCGGCTGCCGACCGCGCCCACGCACGACAGCAGCACGAGCCCACCCAGCCAGGCCAGCCCCACGCCCGGCCGCCCGGCGAGGAACCCCTCGTCGACGGACCGCGCGACGGCGAGCCCGGACCCGGCGGCCGGCAGCGCCTCGGGCACCGACCACACCACCAGGGCCAGCAACGGCCTGCGGCGCAACGACGCGGCCGCGTACCGGATCTCCCGCCTCACCACGCCACCTCCGCGAGTCCAACGCCCGCGACCCGCGAGTCCAACGCCCGGCCCGGTACCGATGGCCCGCTCATCCGAACACCTCCCGGTACTCCGGGTCCGCCCACAACGTGTCGTGCGGCCCGAACCTGCGCACCCGTCCGCCCTCGAGCCAGACCACGAGGTCGGCCCGGGCCGCGGTGGACCGGCGGTGGGTCACGACGAGCCGGGTGCGGTCGCCCTCGGTCAGCGTCCGGCCGATCTGCATCTCGGTCACCATGTCCACACTGGACGTCGCGTCGTCGAGCACCAGCAGCCGTTCCGCGGGCCACGCGCGCGCCAGGCCGAGCCGCTGGCGCTCCCCGCCGGACATCGGCGCCGCGGCGAGCGGGGTCCGGTAGCCGTGCGGCAGCCGGCTGACGAACTCGTGCGCGTGCACGGCGCGGGCCGCGGCCTCGACGGTCTCGTCCGGGCCGTTCGGCCCGATCGAGTCCGCCACGGTGTCGCCCACCAGGACCGGCCGCTCGAACGCGCACCCGACGGCGGCCCGCAGGTCCGTGCGCGACAGGGTGGCCAGCGGCACGCCGTCCAGCAGCACCTCGCCCTCGTCGGGGTCACGCAGGCGGGCGGCGAGCGCGGCCAGAACCGACTTGCCCGCGCCCGACCGCCCGACCACGGCGACCGCCGCGCCACCGGGCACCAGAATGTCCACATCGGACAGCAGGGTGGTGTCCCCGGCGCGCGCGGTCACCCCGCGCAGCTCGAGGCGCCCCACGCCAGTAGGGAGCGCGCCCGAGCCGTACCGCACCTCGTCGACCGTGAGCAGCTCACCGGCCCGCGCGGCGCCCGCCCGGGACCGGGCCAGCCGGCCGAACACGCCGGTCATCCCGCCGAGCCCGGCGCCCAGCGCCGCGTACTGGCTCGCGGCGAACAGCTCGCCCGGCGTGATCCGCCCGGCCGCGAGCTCGAGCCCGCCCGCACCGAGCACCGCGACCAGCACCAGCGGGCCGACCACGGCGCCCTGGGCGGCCGAGGACGCGAGCACCCGCCAGCTGCGCATGCCCTGCTCGTGCAGGTCCGGCAACGGTTCGAGGACGCGGTGCCGCTCGCGCTCGGCCGTGCCGGCGGCGGCGATCGTGCGGGCGCCGGCGATCGACTCGCTGAGCCGGGCGGCGAGCCGGCCCTGGATGGTCAGGTAGGCGGTGACGACCTCGGCGGTGCGCACGGTGAACAGCCGCAGCACGACCGCGACGAGTGCGACGCCGGCGAGGAACGCGACGGCGAGCCACGGGTCCAGGTAGGCCAGCAGGATCAGGCTGCCGGCCGGCGGCAGCATCGCGGTGCCCACCGCGACGGCGCTCGGGCCGGCCTGCGCGGCCTCGGCGGCGTTGCCGGAGACCCGGCTGACGAGGTCGCCGGTGTCCATGCCGCGCCTGCCGGGTTCGCCGATCGCGAGCACGTGCCGCACGAGGCGGTCGCGGAGCCAGGCGGTGGTGCCGGCGACGCACGCGGTGCCGGCGTACACCTCGGTCAGGTCCACGACGACGCCGAGCACGATCAGCCCGGCGGCCGCCCAGAACCACGTCTGGCCGGCCACGCCGGACACGATGGTGTCGACCGCCCGACCGAGCACCAGCGGCAGCGCGAGCGCGCCCAGCGTGCCGGCGAGCGAGGTCACCGCGAGCACCGGGAGCCACCGGCCGGCGTGCCGGGCGATCGAGCCGAACGCGGTCACCGCGAACCCCCTAGTCTGTGTACAGGGCCGCGGTCCCGGACGAACGCCAGTCGTCCGGGACCGCGGTCCACCTACTTACTTGCAAGCAGGCATCAGTGGCAGATCAGCACGCTCAGGCCGCTGGTGCCGCCGCACAGGGTGACGCTCAGGTTGCTCGGGCAGCTGTGCCCGGAAGCCGAGCTGCCACCGCCGTGACCGGTGTGCGGGGTGTTGTCCATGCCCTGGAGGTCGAGAAGAGCCATTGTGTTCTCCTTGCGGGTGTTCTCTACCTACCCGCGCCGGTCGGCGCGGGAGTCTTGGGGTGGGACTCGGCGAGGCCGAGCAGGGGGGCCCGGACGGGCCCGTCGTGCAGTGCCGCGCCGAGCGCGAGCAGGACGCCCGCGGTGCCGGTCGCGAGGTCCATCGACAGGCGCAGCAGGCCGGTGCCGGGGAACGCCGTGCCGCCGCCGTAGGGCAGCGCGTGCCAGGACAGGTTGCGCACCTGCCGCAGGACGTCCTCGTCGCGAGCCGGGTCAGCGCCCACCGCGCCGGCGAGGTAGAGCAGGATGCCGGCGCGGCCGGTGAACAGGCCGGGCAGGATGTACATCGTGGACTGCGCGGCGCGCCGGACTCCCGAGCTGGCGCCGGCGAACTCCTCGTCGTCGCGCCGCTTGAGGTACTCGTCGAGGACCATGCCGATGCCGATGCTGCCACCGTCCACATAGGGCATGGTGCGCCAGCCCTCGTTGACCTCCAGCACGCCGTTGTCGCGGGTGATGCAGCGGCGCAGGTCGTGGCGCAGCGCCTGGGCGGCGGTGTCGAGGAACGTCTCGTCGCCGGTCTCGTCGTAGGCCCGCAGCAGCAGCAGCGCCTGCCCGGCGCGGCCGCGCAGCAGCCCCGCGTGCGGCTCGCCGCCGCCGCTGATGAGCGACGTGCCTTCCTCGGTGGGCTCGGGCAGCTCGGGGAGCTGCTCGGCGACCAGCTCGGCCGCCCGCAGCCCGGCCTCGCGCAGCCCCGGTTCGCCGGTCGTCCCCGCGAAGTGCAGCAGGTTCAGGCCGAAGCCGGACAGGCCGCTCGCGAGGTCGGTGCCGATCGTCTCCCAGTTCTCCTTGAGACAGATGTCGATCACGTCGAGCGCGGCCTGCCGGTGGCCGAGGTGATCGAGGGCGAACGCGGTGCCGTGCAGCCCGTCGTAGAGGCCGAGCCGGGTGCCGGCGGGCGGGTTCAGGGCGCGGCGCAGCAGCCAGTCCTCGTGCTCGGGGACCCGGCCCGCGCCGGTGACGTCGAGGGCGTAGAGGACGCCGGCGGCGCCGTAGGCGAGGCCGAGGCCGCCGATCGCGAACTGCGCGGGGTCGCCGGGGAAGAGGCGGTCGTCGCGCTCCGGGGTGGCGCTGGCCAGGATCGACGTGGCGAGCTCCTGGCGCAGCTCGGCCCAGTTGCCGGCGTCGAACCGCGGGGTGGGCAGCGTCGGCGTGCCGGGCGGCACGATCACGTCCACCGCGCGGTCGAGGAACTCCCGCGGGGCCGGGAAGTGGGTGGCGGCGATCTCCGCGAAGTGCCGGGCCTTGATCCGGTGCAGGCCGATGAGGTTGGTCATCGGGAGGAACAGCGCGAGGCGCAGGCACGCCAGCGCGTACCGGTCGATGTCGAACCCGCGGGTGTCGCGCGGCGCGGCGAAGCCCGGGTTGCCGAGGCCGGGCCGGACGTCCTCCTCGACCGGTGAGGTGACCTCGAAGTCCAGCAGGGCGATCGTGTCGTCCGGGCGGACGACGATGTTGAACAGGTGCAGGTCGCCGTAGATGACGCCACGCTCGTGGATGGCCTCGATCGTGTCCGCGACCTGGCGGTGGATGTCGACGGCCCATTCGGTGAACTCGGCGTACTTCGCGGCGTCGGCGGCGGGGTCGATCAGCGGGTAGCGCCCCACGATGGCCTTGCCGAGAACGTCGCCCTCGACGTACTCCATGGCGAGGAACCGGTGCTCGCCGACCCAGAACAGCTCGTGCACGCGGGGGATGCCGGGGATGCCCTCGAGCCTGCGCAGCGTGTCGTACTCGCGTGCGAGCCGGCGCACGGCGTCGTGGCCCCACATGTCGAGCCCGGCGTGGGGGCGTCCCTCCTTGAGCACGACCTGCTCGCCGGAGCGGGTGTCGTGGCCGAGGTAGATGCCGCCGCCGTTGGAGAAGTGCAGGACCTTCTCGATCGTGTAGGGCAGGTCGGTGGTGGTGACCGCGTTGCGCGCCGCGAGCTGCGGTGCGAGGAAGTCCGGGAGCGTCACCCACGGCGGCACGCGGAACACGGGGTCGCGCCGGTCCGGGACGAGCGTGCCGGTGCCGTCGTCGATGGCCGGCACGACCTCGCCGGTGTCGTCGACGGTGTAGCGGTTGGCGAAGGCGCCGTAGCGGACGTAGAGCGGGCCGGACTGCCAGCGCAGGTCGCTGAGGATGTACGGGCTCGGCTCGCCGTCGAGGAGCCCGCCCAGCTCGGTCAGGATCGTCTCGCAGGCGGTGTCGTCCTCGGGGTAGATCGTGACGAGCTTGCCGCTGTAGCCGCGGGGGGCGTACTTGGAGACGCGGGCGGTCAGCGCCGCGGTGGAGCGCAGGAACTTGAACGAGATGCCGCGCGGCACGCAGTAGTCCCAGATCGCGTCGAGCACCCGGTCCGCATTGTCCACAGTGGCCGATGCGTGGATCTTCCAGCCCTGCATGGGAACCTGCTGGCGCACGGCCGGGTCGACGACGAACCAGTCGTCCTGCTCGTGCAGCGACCACCCGTCGGGCAGCTCCCGGCCGGCGGTGGCGAACGAGGCGCCGGCCGTCTGCTCGGAGTGCATCGCGTCGTAGAAGGCCGGGTCCGCCATGCAGAACTGCTGGTACTCCTGGTCCATCCGCCACCGCTCCGCTCGCCGCTCCTGTGAACGAGAGCAATGGTGGGCCATGGTCGGACCCGACCATCAGTGCACATCGTCACCGACCGACCACGCGGATGTCACATCGCGACCCGTGCACCACGCACGACGGCGTGCGTTTGGCGAGGTGCCGCGCCGGCTGCTACCCCTTCGCGGCCGCGGCGGCGATCCGCGCCTGGACCTCCGGGCGGCGCAGGGGCGGCACGGTGGCCGGGGGCTGCTTGCGCGGCGGGAGCTCGGACAGGAGCTGCGTCGTGGCCTTCGCCACCGCCGCGACGGCGGCCTCGAAGGGGTCGCGCGTCTTGTCCGTGGTCGACGCGACGCCGCTCACCTTCCGGACGTACTGCCGCGCCGCCGCCTCGATCTCCTCGGGCGTCGCGGCCGGCTCCAGGCCCCGCAGGGCGGTGATGTTTCGACACATGGGACCGAGCGTACGGAAGGGGCCTGACACGAGGCCTCAGACGGGCGGGACGAAACCCGGCACCCAGCCCGGATCCTCGTCCTCCCCGCACACCGGGCACGGCGACTCGACCATCCCGCCCGGCATCTTGTCCACCCACACGGTCCCGTTCGCGGGCAGCACCATCGGCCGGATCACGCCCTCGTCGCTCCGGTACTGGGTGACCTGACGGCAGCCGTGGCACACCGTCCGGACCGTGGTCGGCACCTCTTCCATTCGAACCAGCCTACGTCGACTCCGGGTCCGCCCCGCGTGCCGACCGACCGCCGTCCACCGGCAGGGTCACCCCGTTCACGAACGTGGCCGACAGCAGGTAGGCCACGGCGTCCGCGACCTCCGCGGGCGAACCCACCCGCCCGACCGGGTGCAGCGCCGCCAGCTCCGCCTCGATCCGCGCCGCGTCGGGCGCGTCGGCCAGCAGCGAGGCGTACCGCTGCGTGGCGATCGAGCCCAGTGCCACCGCGTTCGCCCGCAGCCCGCGCGGGCCGTAGTCCACCGCGACCGCCCTGGTCAGCCCCTCTACCGCGGCCTTCGCCGTGGCGTAGGGCAGCGCACCCCGCACCGCCCGGGTCGCCTGGTGGGACGACACGTTCACGATCGACCCGCCCGGCGCCAGCCGGCGCACCGCCACCGCGCAGCCGGTCACCGCGAGCGCCAGGTTCGCCGTGATCAGGTCCAGCACCTGCGCCGCCGGCGACGAGTGCAGCCACGCGTCCCGGAACACCGCCGCGTTGTTGACCCACCCGTGCAGCGGGCCCAGCCCGGCCGCGACGTCCGCCGCCCGGGACGCGACCTCGAAGTCGGCCGCGTCGCCGGTGACGGCCCGCAACCGCGGGTGTGCGAGCGGGACCGGCGAGAGGTCGAGCGACACCACGTACCCGTCCTCGAGCAGCCGGGCCACGATCGCCGCGCCGATGCCGTGTCCGCCCCCGGTCACGACGTACGACCTCACCGCGGGCTCATCGCAGGGCCAGCTCGTCGACCACGTCCGTCAGTTTGCCCCGCCGGGCGAACACCGCGCGCTGCTGGTCCGCCCCGCTCCCCCGCGCCCGCAGCGCGGCGAGTCCGGCTTCGGCGAACGGGACGTCCGCACCCAGCGCGGGGCGCAGCAGCGCGAGCAGGTCCGCCAGCTGGTCGTGGAAGCCCGCGAGATCGCCCGTCACCGGGTGCAGGGCCGCGCCGGCCAGCCCCGCGTGCGAGGCGCACCAGAGGTTCGCGCGCAGCACCGCGTGCGGCAGGGGTGGTGGCGCCACGCCGGCGGCGACCTGTTCGGTGGCGTGCACGACGAGGCCGCGCGCCAGGACCGCGAGCAGCGCCGCGTCCTCGGGCCGGGCCACGACGTCGCTGATCCGGAACTCCAGCGTCGGCTGGTGCTCGGAGAGCCGGACGTCCCAGTAGACCATTCCCTTGTCGAGGATCGCCGCCGACCGCAGCATGGCGTCCACAGTGGACTCGTAGTCGTCGAGCGAGGCGAACACCGGCGGCGGCCCGGCCGAGGGCCACTGCGACCACGCCTGGTAGCGCCAGCTCGCGTAGCCGGTGTCCAGGCCGTCGAACGGCGAGTTGGCGCCCACCGCGAGCAGCGCGGGCAGCCAGGCACGCACGTGGTTGATCACCCGCACGCCCAGCTCGCGGTCCGGCATCTCGACGTGCACGTGGCAGCCGCAGGTGGCCCCGGCCCGCGCGGTCGCGCCGAAGTGCCGCGCCATCCGCTGGTACCGCGGTTTGGGCGTGATCCGGGGGCGGTCGTCCTCGGGCAGCACCGGGCAGCCGCTCGGCAGCAGCCGCAGCCCGCGTTCGCGGGCGGACGCCGCGAGCGAGACACGCAGCTCCCGCAGCTGGCCGAGGACCTCGTCGGACGTGCGGCAGATCCCGGTGGCCGACTCGACCTGGCAGGTGGTCAGCTCGGTTTCGATCTCACCTGCCTGCTCGTCGGCCGCCCCGGCGACCTCGGGCCCCAGCCCGGACAGCTGCCCGTCGGCGTCCACCAGCAGGAACTCCTCTTCCACACCAACTGTGAGCGGCACTCGCGTCCTGTACCCGGGATCAGGCCGGGCAAACGCTGACGGAAAGTGGCGAAGTTCGGAGATGAGTACGAAATTTTCCACCTCATCGGCGGATTGTTCGGGTCCTCACCGGAAACCACGCTGGGACTACGTCCGGCCGTCCCTGCCGCCGGGCTCCCGGAACCGTGTGGAGGCATCCCATGCGACCCGCTCGACGAACCCTGCTCGCCGCCGCCACCGCGGCACTCGCCGTCGCCCTCGCGGTCGGCGTGATCCCGTCGGCCCAGGCGGCCGCGGGGCCCTACACCGCGCTCGGCGACTCGTACTCGTCCGGCGTCGGCACCCGCAACTACTACGAGGACTCCGGCGCCTGCCACCGCTCGCCGCAGGCCTACCCGGTGATCGTCGCCCAGCACCTCGGCGCGCCGCTCACCTTCGCCGCCTGCTCGGGCGCCCGCGTGCCCGACGTGCTGAACCAGCTGGGCAGCCTCAGCGCGAGCACCGCGTACGTCTCGGTGTCGGTCGGCGGCAACGACGCCGGGTTCGCCGACGTGATCACCCAGTGCGCCAAGCCGTGGCCCTACACCTGCACGACCGAGATCAACAACGCGAACGCCTACATCCGCAACACGCTGCCCGGCTCGCTGGACAACCTCTACAACCAGATCGCCACGAGGGCACCCAACGCGCGCGTCGCGGTCGTCGGCTACCCCCGCATCTTCAACGGCGAGGAGTGCAACGCGCTCGCCCGGATCAGCCCGCAGGAGCAGGCCTCGCTGAACCAGACCGCCGACCTGCTCGCGACCACGCTCAGCGGGCGCGCGAGTGCACACGGGTTCGGCTTCGTCGACGTCCGGTCCGCGTTCGCCGGGCACGCGGTGTGCGACGACGCGGAGTGGATCAACGGCCTGTCGAACCCGATTCTCGAGTCCTACCACCCGAAGACCACCGGGCACGCCTCCGGCTACGCACCGGCGGTCGAGAGCAGGCTGGCCTCGCTAGCCGTCCACCAGCAGGCCCCGCAGCGGTCCCTGTAACCGGCCCGCCCGGCGCGAGACGCCGGGGAGCAGCGTGAGCCGGTGGGTGCGCGGCCGCCCGGCCGCCTCCCGCTCGGCCTGCTCCTCGGCGGTCGGCCGCCAGATCCGGTCGACCACGTCGGCCGGGTCGCCGTCGACCTCCGCACGCGGCCGCTGCAGGTGCTCGGCCCACAACCGCAGGCGAGTGTCCTTGATCAGCTCGTGGTCGTCAGTCGCCACGTTGACCTCGGTGTCGTTGAACAGCGAGTGCTCGTTGAGGTTCGCCGAACCGATCGTCATCCACTCGTCGTCGACGATGCCGACCTTGGCGTGCACGTAGACGGGCACGGCCTCGTCGCCGCCGTGGGCGTGGAGCGTGGTGGCGAGCAGCAGGCGCTGTCCGGTGGGGTCGACCGCGTCGGCGGCGAGCATCCGGCCCAGCTGGCCACGGGTGGTGTCCGCGCCGTTCGTCGGCTTGCGCGGCAGCACGAGCACGACCCGGAAGCGCGGGTCCGGCGGATCGCAGAGCTTGCCGATGAGCACCTCCGCGATCTCGGGTGACCAGAGGAACTGGTTCTCCAGGTAGACCAGCCGCTGGGCCGAGCGCAGCGCGCGCAGGTACGCGTCGAGGATCGTGAACTCGCCGCGCGGGGCGAAGTCGTAGGTCTTGTCCGGGACCGTGCGCAGGAGCTGGACCCTCGTCCGCCCGGCCGGCGCCGGTGTCGCGGGCTCGGGCAGCTCCTCCTGCGCGACCTCGGTCCACCGCTGCCGGAAGTGCTCGGCGACGTCGGCCACGATCGGGCCGCGCAGCCGGACCACGACGTCGTGCCAGCCGAGTGGCCGGTCCGGCGGGTGGTCGACGCTGTCGTGCCGGTCGCCCTGCAGCGCGGTGAAGTCCATCCCGCCGACGAACGCGGTCTCGTCGTCGACGATCACGAGCTTCTCGTGGTGGCAGTGCATCGTGCGCTCGCGGGAGTCGAGCACGCACCTGACCCCGGAGTCCCGGGTGAACGCCTCGTGCGCGGCCTGCACCAGCCCGCGGGTCGGCTGGAACACCGGCACCGGCGGACCCGCCCACAGCAGCAGGCGTACCGGCACCCGCTCGGCGGTCGCGACGAGCAGCTCGCGCAGGGTCGGCGAGCCCGGATCGCGGACCAGGCGGAAGTCGGCGCTGGCGTGCCAGTTCGCGATGTGCACGCCCTTGCGCGCCCCCTGGATCGCCGCCTGCATGACCGGCAGCGCCTCCTGGCCGTCGACCAGGACCTCCATGGAGTTGTCCGCCCGTGCCGGCCGGTGCGTGCCGAAGCGGTCGCGCGCGCCGTCCCCGGCCAGCAGGTCCGGCCAGCCGAGCCGGCGTAACCGTCGCTGGTGGTGTGCACACAGGACGTGCTCGAGGCCGTCGCCGATGCGTTGGTCCAGCTTGCCGATGATGGTTCCGAGCGTGCTCACGACTCCATGGCACTACAGATTCGTCTTGATCGCTTAACGAGGTGATTTCCGTCCCTGGACTGGGATTTCACGTTTCGAAATGCAAGGATCGTGGGGTACGCGCCGACGGCAGGTCGGCCGGCCCTGCGACAGCCCACTGCGGGAGGGCCACGGTGGCCAAGCAAGCACTGTCCGTGAACATCCATGAAGACCTCCGTGCCGGCATGCCGGCACCGGTTCGCCGACCGCGTCCCATGCGGACACCCGGCGAACGCCTGCGCCACGCGGTCGACGCGGCACTCGCCGAGCTCGCCACGAGCGACAGCCCCGACGACCCGACCCGGCACAAGCTCGCCGACCTCCTGCTCGGGGGTCTGGCGTGGACCGCCGCGACCGGGGACACCTGCCGCATCGAGCCCGCGGTGCACGACGTGCGCACCGCACGCGTCCGGCTCGACGCGGACGACCCCGCCGGGGCGCGGACCGCCCTGCTCGCCGCTCGGGAAGGCCTCGGCCGCCCGCTGCCGAGCCAGCGCGAAGCGCGCTGACCCGGTCCCGAATGGACGCTGAGCTCAGCGCGCTCGCCGCCGCGCACGGTGTCGCCACGTGGTACGAGGACACCGAACGCCGCCGGATCGACGTCGCCGACGATGTCGTGGTCGCGGTACTCGCCCAGCTCGGCGTCGATGCGAGCACGCCCGCGTCCGTCTCCGCCGAGCTGTCGGACGCCCTCGCCCGGCACGGCCGGACCACCGTGCCGGAGCCGTTGGTGCTGCGTGCCGGGGAGACGCCGGCCATCGGCGCACCCGGCGAGCTGCGCCTCGAGGACGGCTCGACCCGCGCCGTGCGCCACGAGCTGCCCGCGGACCTGCCGCTGGGCTGGCACACCCTGGTCATCGGTGACTCGCCGACGAGCGTCGTGGTCACCCCGCGCACGCTGCCGCCCGTGCCACCGGCCTGGGGCTGGATGGTGCAGCTGTACGCGCTGCACTCGCCCGGCTCGTGGGGCATCGGCGACCTGGCCGACCTGCGGACCCTGGTCGAGGGCTCGGCGAAGCTGGGTGCGGGCGCCGTCCTGGTCAACCCGGTCCAGGCGATCACCCCGGTCACGCCGGTGCAGCGCTCGCCGTACTCGCCGTCCAGCCGCCGCTACGCCAACCCGCTGTACCTGCGGATCACCGACACCGAGCCGTTCCTCACGGCGTCGGCGCAGGTACGCGCGGAGGTCGAGGCGCTCGCCCCGCCACCGGGCGCCGAGCTGATCGACTACGACGCGGTGTGGACGGCCAAGCTCGCCGCACTCGACCTGCTGTGGCGCCGCTCGCTGCCGCAGCCGCCCCCGCCGGACGATCCGGACCTGTGCGACTTCGCGACCTTCTGCGCGCTGGCCGAGCGGCACGGCGCGGACTGGCGGAAGTGGCCCGAGGAGCTGCGCCACCCGCGCGGCAGCGCGGTCGAGGCGGCCCGCCGCGACCCGCGGACCGCGTTCCACGCGTGGCTGCAGCGGCTGTGCCGCGAGCAGCTCGCGCAGGCACGCGCGGCCGCCGAGGGCATGGCCGTCGGCCTCGTGCACGACCTGCCGGTGGGGGTCGACCCAGCGGGCGCGGACGCGTGGGCGCTGCAGGACGTGCTGGCCTCCGAGGTCACCGTCGGCGCGCCGCCGGACGCGTTCAGCCAGCAGGGCCAGGACTGGAACCTGCCGCCGTGGCGCCCGGACCGGCTCGCCGCGGCCGGCTACCACCCGTTCCGCGACGTCATCCGCAACGTGCTCGCCCACGCCGACGGCATCCGCGTCGACCACGTCATGGGCCTGTGGCGGCTGTGGTGGATCCCGCCCGGCCGCCCCGCGAGCGAGGGCACCTACGTCCGCTACGACGCCGCGGCGCTCCTCGGCATCCTGGCGCTGGAGGCGCACCGGGCGTCGGCGATCGTGGTCGGCGAGGACCTCGGCACCGTGCCCGGCGAGGTGCGCACGACGCTGCGGGAACGTGGCGTGCTGAGCTCGGCCGTGCTGTGGTTCCAGCGCGACGAGGACGCGCCGGACGAGCCGCTGCTCGCGCCGTGGCGCTGGCCGGCCGGCGCCGTGGCGAGCATCTCCACCCACGACCTGCCGACCGCGGCCGGGTTCCTGCGCGGCACGAACGTCGAGGTCCGCGCCGAGCTCGGCGCGCTCGCCGACCCGGACGCGGAGCGGGCGAGGGCGGCCGGCGACCGCGAGGAGATGTTCGCCGAGCTGGCCGCGCACGGCCTGCTGCCGGACGAACCCGACGAGGAGGATCTCGTCGTCGCGCTGCACCGGCTGCTCGCGACCGCGGCGAGCACCGTGCTGCTGACCTCCCCGCAGGACGCGCTCGGCGAGCCGCGCCAGCCGAACCTGCCCGGCACCATCGACGAGTATCCCAACTGGCGGATCCCACTTCCGGTGTCGGTGGACGAGATGTTGAAACACCCCGTGGTCCTGCAGGCGATTTCCTCGCTGCGGGAAGCACGTCCGGTGTCGGCGGACGAACCTCGATCGGCTGGATCCGCCGAGGAGCCGCGCCAAGAGCGGTAGCAGTGTCGGTCCCCCCGTTTACCGTCCATGGCAAAGAGATCGACCCGATTCCCCACCCCGACGAGGAGACCGCGTGCAGGCCTGGCCAGGTTCCCCCTACCCGCTCGGCGCCACCTATGACGGCGCCGGCACCAACTTCACGCTGTTCTCCGAGGCAGCCGAGCGGGTCGAGCTGTGCCTGTTCGACGCGGCGGGCAACGAGACGCGGGTCCGGCTGCCGGAGGTGGACGGGTTCGTCTGGCACGGCTACCTGCCCGGGATCGGGCCGGGCCAGCTGTACGGGTACCGCGTGCGCGGACCGTTCGACCCGGCCGACGGGCTGCGGCACAACCCGAACAAGCTGCTGCTCGACCCGTACGCCAAGGCCGTCACCGGCTCGGTCGACTGGGACGAGTCGGTCTTCGGCTACCCGTTCGGCGACCCCGACGGGCGCAACGACGCCGACTCCGCCGCGCACACGATCAAGGGTGTCGTGGTCAACCCGTTCTTCGACTGGGCCAACGACCGCCCGCCGAACACGCCGTACAACGAGACGGTCGTCTACGAAGCACACGTCCGCGGGCTCACGATCGCGCACCCGGAGATCCCCGAGGAGCTGCGCGGCACCTACTCGGGTCTCGGACATCCGGCCATGATCGACTACCTCGTCGACCTCGGGGTGACCGCGGTCGAGCTGATGCCGGTCCACCAGTTCCTGCACGACGACGGGCTGCTCAAGCGGGGCCTGCGCAACTACTGGGGCTACAACACGATCGCCTACCTCGCCCCGCACGACGGCTACGCGACGCGGCACGGCACGGCCCACGCGACGCCCGGCAACCAGGTCCAGGAGTTCAAGGCGATGGTCCGCGCGCTGCACGAGGCGGGCATCGAGGTCATCCTGGACGTCGTCTACAACCACACCGCCGAGGGAAACCACCTCGGCCCGACGCTGTCCATGCGCGGCATCGACAACGACAACTACTACCGCCTGGTCGAGGACGACCGGCGGTACTACATGGACTACACGGGCACCGGGAACTCGCTGAACGTGCGCAGCCCGCACACGCTGCAGCTGATCATGGACTCGCTGCGGTACTGGGTCACCGAGATGCGCGTCGACGGGTTCCGCTTCGACCTCGCCGCGACTCTGGCGCGCGAGTTCTACGACGTCGACCGGCTGGCCACGTTCTTCGACCTGGTGCATCAGGACCCGGTGATCAGCCAGGTCAAGCTGATCGCCGAGCCGTGGGACGTCGGCCCCGGCGGCTACCAGGTCGGCAACTTCCCTCCACTGTGGACGGAGTGGAACGGCAAGTACCGCGACACGGTGCGCGACTTCTGGCGCGGCGAGCCGGCCACGCTCGGCGAGTTCGCCTCCCGCATCACCGGCTCGTCTGACCTCTACCAGGACGACGGCCGGCGGCCGTACGCGTCGATCAACTTCGTCACCGCGCACGACGGCTTCACGCTGAACGACCTGGTGTCCTACAACCACAAGCACAACGAGGACAACGGCGAGGACAACCGCGACGGCGCCGACGACAACCGGTCGTGGAACTGCGGCACCGAGGGTCCCTCCGACGACGAGAAGGTCAACGACCTGCGGGCCCGACAGCGCCGCAACATGCTCGCCACGCTGCTGCTGTCCCAGGGCGTGCCGATGCTGCTGCACGGCGACGAGATGGGCCGGACGCAGCGGGGCAACAACAACGGCTACTGCCAGGACAACGAGCTGTCCTGGGTGGACTGGTCGCTGACCGACCGCAACGGCGACCTCGTCGAGTTCACCCGCGCGATCATCGAGATGCGGCACAACCACCCGGTGTTCCGCCGCCGCCGCTACTTCGCCGGCCGCCCGATCCGCCGCGGCGACGAGCTCCGCGACATCGCGTGGTTCACCCCGGGCGGCGAGGAGATGTCCGAACAGGACTGGGAGTCCGGGTTCGGCCGCTCGATCATGGTGTTCCTCAACGGCGACGCCATCGGCGACCTCGACCGCCGCGGCGAGCGCGTGCGCGACGACTCGTTCCTGCTGTGCTTCAACGCGCACGACGACGACATCGAGATGACCGTGCCCGAGGCGGGCTACGGCACGGAGTGGAGCGTCGTGGTCGACACCGGCAGCGGCGAGGTATTCGCCGAGTCAGGCGGCGGCGTGGTCGTCGGCGTGGTGGCAGGCGGCCGCCCGACCGAGGCACGCACGGTCAGCGCCAGCGGCACGACCGTCGTCGCCGCCCGCTCGCTGCTGGTCCTCCAGCGCACCGAGGGCCCCGCATGAGCAAGTCGTGCGAGCGGCGACGCAGTGCCGTCGGTGATCACCACGGCGCCCACACCGAAGCCGATCAGCGCGATCACCGATGCCCACCCAACGGCCCGCGGATGCACCCGAACCGAGTCGCCCTGCTCGACCGTGCCCCACACACCGACACCCAGCAGACCACCCTCGGCCACCCCGGCCAAGCCGAGCAACCCCGCCAACCCCGCCACGAGCACCAGACCAACCAGCACCGGACCGGGTCATGCACAGACCACGCCCCACGCCACCGACGCCAATACCGATCACGATGCCGTAGCCCGAGCCCGAGCCCGCGAGGAGTCGTCGTGAGCGAGCCCTCCGGCACCGTGCCGGTGCCCAGCTCGACCTACCGGGTGCAGGTCCGGCCCGGCTTCGACCTGACCGACACCGCCGCGCTGGTCCCCTACCTGGACCGGCTCGGGGTGGGCGCGGTGTACACCTCACCGCTGCTGGCGGCCGCGCCCGGCTCGGCGCACGGCTACGACGTGGTGGACCCGACGCGGGCCAACCCGGAGCTCGGCGGCGAGCAGGCCCGGCTGCGGCTGGTGGCGGCGGTGCGCGCGGCCGGGCTCGGGCTCGTGGTGGACCTGGTGCCCAACCACATGTCGGTGGCGGTGCCGGCCGCGAACGCGTGGTGGTGGGACGTGCTGACCCACGGCCCGGCGTCGCGGTACGCGTCGTACTTCGACGTGGACTTCGCGCGCGGTCCGATCCTGCTGCCGGTCCTCGGCGACGAGGGTGCGCTCGAGCTCCGCGACGGCCGGCTCGCCTACTACGACCACGAGTTCCCGGTCGCGCCCGGCACGGCGGAGGGCACGCCGGACGAGGTGCACGAGCGCCAGCACTACCGCCTCGTGCACTGGAAGCGGGGCAACGCGGAGTTGACCTACCGCCGGTTCTTCGACGTCACGTCGCTCGCCGCGGTGCGGGTGGAGGACCCGGCCGTGTTCGAGGCGACGCACGCGGAGGTGCTGCGGTGGGTCGCGGCGGGCGAGGTCGACGGCCTGCGCATCGACCACCCCGACGGGCTCGCCGACCCGGGCGGCTACTTCCGGCGGCTGCGCTCGCGCGCGGACTGCTGGCTGGTGGTGGAGAAGATCCTCGCGGCGGGCGAGTCCCTCCCGGCGTCCTGGCCGGTGCACGGCACCACCGGATACGACGCGCTGCGCGAGGTGTGCGGGGTGTTCGTCGACCCGGCGGGCGAGCCCGTGCTCACGGAGCTGGCCGCCACGCCGGCGTTCCACGCGGAGGAGACGCGCAGCCGCCGGCTGATCACCGACCGGTCGCTGGTGGCGGAGCTGCGCCGGATCGCGGCGCTCGTCCCGGGCACGCCGGTGGACGCGGTGGCCGAGTTGATGGTCGCCTTCCCCGTCTACCGCTCCTACCTCCCGGAGGGCCTCGCGCACTGGCAGGCCGCGGTCGACCGGGCGCGCGCGGCCCGGCCGGACCTGGCCGTCGCGCTGTCCACACTGGACCGGGCGGTGCGCGAGGACCCGCACGGCGAGCTCGCCACCCGGATCCAGCAGACCTCGGGCATGGTCGTGGCCAAAGGCGACGAGGACACCGCGTTCTACCGGTTCCCGCGGCTGACCGCGCTCAACGAGGTCGGCGGCGCGCCGGACCGGTTCGGCGTCTCGCCGGCCGGGTTCCACGCGGGCGCGGTCGCGCGCGAGGCCGGGTGGCCGGCGGGCATGACCACACTATCCACTCACGACACCAAGCGGTCGGAGGACGTCCGGGCCCGGATCGCGGTGCTGGCCGAGCTGGCCCCGGAGTTCGCCACCGCGGTGCGCCGGTGGTCGGCACGGCGCGGGCTCCCGGAGCCGACGCTGGAGCTGCTGGCATGGCAGACGCTGGTGGGCGCCTGGCCGATCACGGTCGACAGGCTCGCGGCCTACCTGAACAAGGCGGCGCGGGAGGCGAAGCTCCGCACGTCGTGGGTCGACCACGACGAGTCGTTCGATCAGGCCGTGAGCGCGTGGCCGGCCGAGGTGCTGGGCGACACCGACCTGGCCGCGGACGTGGCCGCGTTCGTCGAGCGGGTGCGGCTGCCGGGCTGGTCGAACGCGCTCGGGCAGAAGCTGCTCCAGCTCGCGGGGCCGGGCGTGCCGGACGTGTACCAGGGCAGCGAGCTGTGGGACCTGTCGCTGGTCGACCCGGACAACCGCCGCCCGGTCGACTTCCCGCTGCGCACGGAGTTGCTGTCCCGCCTGGAGACCGGCTGGCTGCCGGAGGTCGACGACACGGGCGCGGCCAAGCTGCACGTGGTCCGCACGACGCTGCGCCTGCGCCGCGAGCGCCCGGCGCTGTTCACCGGCTACCGCCCCCTCGGCGCCGACGGTCCCGCCGCCGACCACGTCGTGGCCTTCGCCCGCGCCGGCGTGGTCGCGGTGGCCACCCGCCTGCCGGTCGGCCTGGCCCGCACCGGCTGGCAGGACACCGTCCTGGGGCTCCCACCCGGCGACTGGACCGACCACCTCACCCACCGCCCCGCCCCGCGGGTCATCCCCATGGCCGACCTGCTCACCACGTACCCGGTCGCCCTGCTGGTGAAGGACCCGGCGTGACGGCCCGCCTGTCCGTGTGGGCCCCGCACCGCGACCGGGTCCGCCTCGTCGCCGGCGACGCGCACGAGATGACCCGCGACGACCGCGGCTGGTGGCACGCCGACGTGTCCGGGGACGTCTCCGACTACGCGTTCCTGCTCGACGACGACCGGACGCCGCTACCCGACCCGCGCTCGGCCCGGCAGCCGGCCGGCGTGCACGGCCCGTCGCGCCGCTACGACCACGGCGCGTTCGGCTGGACCGACCAGGCGTGGACCGGCCAGCAGCTCGCCGGGTCGGTGATCTACGAACTGCACATCGGCACCTTCACCGAGCAGGGCACCTTCGACGCGGCGCTGGCACGCCTCGACCATCTCGTCGAGCTGGGCGCCGACTTCGTGGAAGTGCTGCCGGTCAACGCGTTCGACGGCACCGCGGGCTGGGGCTACGACGGCGTGCTGTGGGGCGCGGTGCACGAGCCGTACGGCGGGCCGGACGCGTTCAAGCGGTTCGTCGACGCCTGCCACGCGTGCGGCCTGGGCGTGCTGCTCGACGTGGTCTACAACCACCTCGGCCCGTCCGGCGCCTACCTCGACCGGTTCGGGCCGTACTTCGCGGGGCGCACCATCTGGGGCCCGGCGCTCAACCTGGACGGCCCGGACTCCGACGAGGTCCGCCGCTACGTGCTGGACAACGCGCTCGGCTGGCTGCGCGACTACCACCTCGACGGCCTGCGGCTCGACGCCGTGCACGCGCTGGTCGACAAGCGCGCGACGCACCTGCTGGAGGAGTTGGCCGCCGAGGTCGACGCGCTCGCCGCGGGCCTGCGCCGGCCGCTGCACCTGATCGCCGAGTCCGACCTCAACGACCCGAAGCTGATCACCTCGCGCGACGCGGGCGGGTACGGCCTCGAGGCGCAATGGTGCGACGACCTGCACCACGCGCTGCACGTGGCGCTGACCGGGGAGACGGACGGCTACTACCTCGACTTCGGCGCGCCCGGGGCGCTCGCGACCACGCTGCGGCGGGCGTTCTTCCACGCGGGCACCTGGTCGTCGTTCCGCGGCCGCACCCATGGCCGACCGATCGACCCGCGGCGTCATCCGGGGCACCGGTTCCTGATCTACCTGCAGAACCACGACCAGATCGGCAACCGGGCCCAGGGCGACCGCATGACGGCGACGATCTCCCCCGCCCGAATGCTCTGCGGCGCGGCGATCGTGCTGTGCTCGCCGTACACCCCGATGCTCTTCATGGGCGAGGAGTGGGCGGCGAGCACCCCGTGGCAGTTCTTCGCGTCGTTCGAGGACCCGGCACTCGCGGCCGCCGTCCGCGACGGCCGCCGCAAGGAGTTCGCGGAACACGGCTGGGGCGAGTCAGAGGTACCCGACCCGATGGACCCCGCCACCGTCCGCGCCTCCACCCTCCGCTGGAGCGAGCTGTCCGACCCGGCCCACCGCGAGGTCTACGACACCTACCGCGCGCTGATCGCCCTGCGCCGCACCCACCCCGAACTAGCCGACCCCCGCCTGGACGCCTTCAAGGTCGACACCGCCGACGGCCACCTGATCCTCCACCGAGGTGCCCGCCGCGTAGTCGTCAACCTAGGCACCACGGAGGCCAGGATCCCCCTGGACCCCGGCCCGACCAAGATCCTCCTGTCCTCAGCCGACGCCGAGCTGACGGGCACCCACCTCCGCCTGCCACCAGAGTCGTTCGCCATCGTCTGAGCCCCGACCACACACGGGTGTGTTCGGCGCGGCGGGCCAGCCGGCGGGCGGCGGGCCGCGGAAGGCAGCGGCCGAAGCGTGCGCCAGTCTTTGGTCCGCACTGAGACGGCGAAGCCGGCCGGTGCGACCAGCGCCCGCGCCGTGCCCCGGAGCGAGTCGGCGGCCAGCGCGGATCGCGCCGGTGTGGCCGGCGGCTCCTGAACCGTCCAGCCCCGCTTCGGGCGAATTCTGCGAGCATGGGCACGAGGGAAGGGAGTCATCCATGGACGACAAGCAGATCTCGTCGCGGATCGGGGAGCTCATTGACGAGGAGCACCGGCTCGAGCGGGGCGGGGAGCCTGATCCGCAGCGGCTCGAGGCGGTCGAGGTGGAGCTCGACCGGTGCTGGGACCTCCTCCGCCAGCGCCGGGCCCGGCGGGCCGCCGGCGAGAACCCCGACGACGCCGAGGTCAGGCCGACTGGCGTGGTGGAGGGCTACCTTCAGTAAGGAGCGGCGCCATCACGCTGCGGGCCGTGGCCATCACCGGCACCGCCAGTAGCGCGCCGATCACGCCCGCCAGCTCCGCCCCGATCGCCAGGCCGAGGATCACCGCCACCGGATGCAGCCGCACCGCGTGGCTCATCAGCAGCGGCTCGAACACGTTGCCTTCGAGCTGCTGCACCGCGATGACCACGCCGGCCACGATCAGCGCGACCACGACCCCCTTGCTGACCAGCGCGACCAGCACCGCCACGATCCCGGTCACGAACGCGCCGATCACCGGCACGAACGCCCCCAGGAACACGAGCCCGGCCAGCGGCAGCACCAGCGGCACCCCGGTCAGCCACAACCCGAGCCCGATGCCGACCGCGTCGATCAGCGCGACGATCAGCGTCGTCCGCACGTACGCGGTCAGGTCGCGGAACGCCCGCCGGCCGGCCTCGTGCACGCGCTCGCGATGGCGCCGCGGCAACGGGCGCAGGAGGCCGCGCCACAACCGGGCGCCGTCGTAGACGAAGAAGATCAGCAGGAACAGCACCAGCGCGAGCCCGGCGAGCACCGTGCCCGCGGTCGACAGCACGCCCCACACGCCGGACACCAGCCCGGACCGGTTGCGGGACAGCCACTCCTTGCCCTGGTTCACCATGTCGTCGAGCTGCTCGGGCCGCAGCCCCACCGTCGGGAGCCAGTCGCGCAGCTCGTTGACGCTCTCCGACAGGCGATCCCCGAGCGCCGGCAGCCCGTCGACCACCGACGTGACGACCACCGTCACCAGCGCGCCCAGCGCCACGATGCCGAGCACCAGCACCCCGGTCGCGGCGAGCGGCCGGGACACGCCCCGCCCGTGCAACAGCTCCACGCCCGGCACGAACAGCGCCGCCAGCAAGATCGCGATCGCGATCGGCACCGCGACGAACGCGAGGCGGGACAGCACCTGCCCGACCACCCACACCGTGGCCGCGACGACGAGGAACTGCACGCAGCGCAGGGCGATCCGGCCAGTGCGTCCCGATCGGAAGGTGGGCTCGCTCGACTCAGTCACCCGCCAACGTTAACCGGACAACCCGGCCCGCACGTGGTGACCTCAGGGGTACCGTGACGGCACCCAGCCACGATCAACCGGATATCCGTGGCGTTCGCTGGGACGCAACCAACGCATTGAATTCCGGAGAGGCGGCACAGTGCGGGTGCTCGTGTTCGGCGCGACCGGCATGGTCGGCCAGGGTGTGGTGCGGGAATGCCTGCTCGCGGACGACGTGTCGTCGGTCGTCGCGATCGGCCGTGGCTCGGCCGGCATCGACGACCCGAAGTTCCACGAGGTGCTGCGCGGCGACCTCGCCGACCTGTCCGACGTGGCCGAACTGTCCGGTGTGGACGCCTGCTTCTTCTGCCTGGGCGTGCCGTCCGCGGGCGTGAAGGAGGCGGACTACACGCGGATCACCTACGACCTGACCATGTCGGCGGCAGCCGCGGTCGCGGCCGCGAACCCGGCCGCCACGTTCGTCTACGTGTCCGGTCAGGGCGCGGACAGCACCGAACGGGGCCGGGTGATGTGGGCGCGCGTGCGCGGCCGGACCGAGAACGCGCTGCTGGCGACCTCGCTCAACGCGTACATCCTGCGGCCGGGCTACATCCAGCCGCGGCACGGCGCGCGGTCGAAGGTCACGCTGTACCGCACGATCTACCGGGTCACGTCGGTGCTCTACCCGCTGCTACGGCTGGTCGCGGGCAACCACATCACGACGACCGAGGTCGTCGGCCGGGCGATGCTCGCGCTGGCCCGCGGGGCGGACCCCGGCACCCGGATGCTCAACAGCCCGGAGATGAACGAGCTCAGCTCCCGGGCGACTTGATCACGGGGAGCAGCGCGCGAGCGTCGTCGTGCCGCAGGCCGGTGGCCTGGAGCAGGTCGACCGCCACGGACCGCAGCTGGGCGGCGACCACCTGGGTGGAGAAACCGCTGTGCGCCAGCGAGTCACTGTCGACTGTGGACGCGGCCGCGCGCAGGGTCTCGCGGGCGGCAGCCGGTGACTCCCCGAGGTTGGCGGCGAGCAGCTCGGTCGCGGCAGCCAGCTCGCGCAGTCCGGCGGGCAGGCTGGGTGGCACCGGCTCGTCGTCGACCAGGGCGGCGCGCGAGCGGCGCAGCAGTACGCGGGTGTTGCGCAGCGCGTGGTCGAGCGGTTCGACGGAGTCCAGATAGGACCGGAGGACGTGGCGCCGGCGGCGGTGCAGCGGGGTGATCGCGAGGATCTCCCGGGCGGTCCGCAGCGCGTCGCGGTAGTCGTCGATGGTCTGCTGGGTGCGGACGCGGCGCAGGGCGTCGGCGGCGATCTCCGGATCGCGGGACTCGAGGGCTTCGGCCGCACTGGTGAGCGCCACGGCCAGCTCGTTGATCATCTTGGCGGCATGCTTGCCCGCGATTCGTGACGGGTTGCCCGGCAGGACGGCGATCGCGGCGATCCCGAGCACGCCGCCGATGAGCGCGTCGAGCATCCGGTCCCACCCGGCGGTGCCACCGGGCGGCAGCAGGGTGGCGACGAGGACCGCGGAAGATCCGGCCTGCAGCACGATGAGCGGCCCGCCGCCGAGGAGCACCGCGGCCGTCATCGCGAGCCCCAGCACGAGCGCGAGCTGCCAGAACCCGGTACCGATGGTGGACACGAGCAGGTCGCCGACCCCGATCCCGAGGCTCACCCCGACGACGAGCTCCACGACCCGGCGCAGCCGCTGCTGCCCGAGGCCGACGCCGATGCAGATGATCACCGCGATCGGCGCGAAGAACGGCTGGCTGTGTCCGAAGACCTCGGTGGCCACCAACCAGGCCAGCGCCGCGGCGACCGCACACTGGATGATCGGCAGCCCCATGCGGCGCAGCGCCCGCACCCGCCGCCGCACCCCGGCCCGCACCCGCGCCCGACTCACCCGCACAAAGGCAGGCTAGCGAGCGGAGCGAGACGCGGCCGCGTTTACGCACGCACACGCCGGGATATCCACCCAGGAGATGTGCCGACGACGAAGTCGCGTGCCACTGGCCGCGACTGGGTTGCGAGGAGCCATGAGTCACCCCGATCCGGACCGGACCCGTCTCGACCCGTACCCCGCCGCCGAACCCGCTCCTGATCCCGCCGCCGCTCCCACGGTGCGCCAGCAAGCCGCGGTGTCGCGAACGCCGGCATCACCGCCGGTCTCCGCCCCGCGCGCCGGCGCAGCGTACGAGGCCGCCGGAGCGTACGAGGACGAGCTCGTCGAGGAAGGCGTCGCGGATCCCGACTACCGGCGGATCCGCACGGTCGGCGTCGTCACCACGATCATCACGGTGATCACCGCGACGTTCGCCGTCGTGCTCGGCGTGCACATCGTGCTGGTGCTGGGCAGCGCCAACATGGCCAACGGCTTTGCGTCCTTTGTGGACGGATGGGCGAGCGGGATCACGCTGGGCCTCACCGGCCTGTTCACGCCGGGCAACGCCAAGATCGCCACGCTGCTGAACGAGGGCCTGGCCGCCATCCTGTGGCTCGCCATCGGCGGCGTGCTCAGCTACCTCATCCGCCGCTTCGCGCTGCCCGGCCCGCGCCGGGTGCAGCGCTACCGCCGCGTCGTGCGCTGACGCGACCCGCGAGGCAACACCTTCGCCGCGACCGTGAGTCGGCCACCAGCTCCTGGTAGGCCGACTCACGATCGTCGGCACGCGTTCGTCCCGGTCCGCCAGCGGCAGGACCATGCCGCGCTCCTTCGTGACGCGGAAGTCCTGGCCCAGCAACGACTTCGCCGCGACCGCGCCCAGCAGGCCGGGCTGCCCGGTGCTGACCTGGACAAACGCCGGCGGGTTTCGCGTCGCCGACGGTTGGGTAGCCGCAGGCACGGCAACAGGAGGGAGCGCCCATGCACCGGGAAAGCGACACGCACAGTCCGCGGCAGGACGACAACCTCAAGCAGGAGCTGGACGGCATGCTGCGAGGCAACCGGCCGAGCCGGGCGGAGGAATGGCGTGAGCCCGAGCTGCCGCCGGACGAGGATCACCGCTGGGAGGACACGCGGCCGCGCGGCTGACCCAGAACTCCGCGGGTACCTCCACAGGCACGGTCACGGCACTCCCGGGAGTGTGCGTGCCCCAGATTCCCGCGAGTTGAGAACACCCAGCTGGCGGGATCGCCTCCCTCGGCGGTCAGACCCCCGGACTGACCGCCGAGGTTCCCGCCGTTTCAGCGCCTCCTCAGTGCGCGAGCACGACCAGCCCGGCCGCCACCGCCGCGGGCACCGCCTGCACGAGCAGGATCCGGGGGTTGGCCGTAGCCGCCCCGTAGATGCCGGCGATGACCACGCAGGCGAGGAAGAACAGCGTGACCGGGTAGCCGACGGTGCCGTCCGGCCCGCCGGCGACGAGCCCGAACACCAGCCCCGCCGCGAGGAACCCGTTGTACAGCCCCTGGTTCGCCGCGAGCACGGCACTGGCCTGCGCCACCTCCTCGGTGGTGCCGAAGATCCGGCGCACCCGCGGCGTGCGCCACAGGAACATCTCCAGCACGAGGAAGTACCCGTGCACGAGGGCCACGAGGCCCACCACTACTGCCGCGACGACGTCCAACCCGACCTCCTACTCGGCGGGCTGCTCGCCCTCCTCAACCGGCACCCGCAGGGGCCGCACCCAGGTCCACGTCGCGAACAGGGCGGCGGCCACCAGCATCCCGAGCCCGGCCCACAGGTTGATGTTCACCCCGGCGGAGCGCTCGATCTCGTCGTCGGTGGTGAACCAGATGCCGAGCACGGTGGTCACCAGACCGTACACGCCGAGCAACAGGGCGATGATGAGCCGGATGTCGAACGCGGCGGCACGCCGGGTCCGCCCGGTCTTCGGTGTTGCCATGGTCGTCCCGCCTCCCTAGAAGATGATGTTGAGCGCGATGGTGATGACGAGCGCGATGCCCGCGAGCAGCGTCGGGTTGCGGTACCACCCGGCGTCCTCACCGGTACGCGACGGGGTGCGGTCCGCCTTGGGGGTCAGCGAGTACACGAGGCCGGCGAGCTGCTCGGCCGGCTTGGGCCGCGTCACGTAGGTCACGGCGACGCTGACCGCGATGTCGACGACGAACGCCGCGCCGGCACCGACGAACGCGCCGCCCTGGCCGGGCAGGGTCCACACGCCGGACTCGGTCAGCACGAAGACGAACACCGCGGCAGCCGTGCCGCTGACCAGCCCGCTCCAGCCGGCCGCCGGCGTCATCCGCCGCCAGAACAGCCCGAGGATGAACGTGGCGAACAGCGGCGCGTTGAAGAACGAGAACAGCTGCTGCAGGTAGTCCATCAGGTTGGCATAGGTGGAGGCGATGAACGCGGTGCCGATGGCGAGCACCGTCGCGATGACCGTGACCACGCGGCCGACCCGCAGGTAGTAGTCGTCCGGCCGGTCCTTCCTGATGTAGGACTGCCAGATGTCGTAGGTGAACACCGTGTTGAAGGAGCTCAGGTTCGCCGCCATGCCGGCCATGAACGCGGCGAGCAGGCCCGTGATCGCGATGCCGAGCATGCCGTTGGGCAGCAGGTCGCGCATGAGCAGCAGCAGGGCGTTGTTGAACGTGGCCCCGCTGGGTGCCTCGCCGCCCGCCATCAGCGCGGCCTTGTTGTCGCCCTGCAACTCGGCCACGGCGACGCCGGCGATCATGCCCGGGATGATCACGATGAACGGGACGAACATCTTCGGGAACGCGCCGATGATCGGCGTGCGCATCCCGGCCGACATGCTCTTGGCCGCCATCGCGCGCTGTACCTCGACGAAGTTCGTGGTCCAGTAGCCGAACGAGAGCACGAAGCCGAGGCCGAACACCAGGCCGATCACCGACAGGAGGTCGTTGTCGAAGCCGGTGAGCTGGTTGCCCGGCCAGCTTTCGACCTGCTCCGGTCCACCCGGCCCGCCGGAGACCTTGTCGACGAGCCCTTGCCAGCCGCCGACCTTGTAGAGCCCGACGAGCGTGAGCGGCAGCAGCGCGGCGACGATCACGAAGAACTGCAGCACCTCGTTGTAGATCGCGGCGGACAGCCCGCCGAGTGCGGTGTAGCTGAGCACGATCGCGGCGGCGACGATCACCGAGACCCAGATCGGCCAGCCGAGCAGGAGGTTGACCACGCTCGCGAGCAGGAAGAGGTTCGCGCCGGCGATGAGGACCTGGGCGGTCGCGAAGCTGATGCCGTTGACCAGGTGGGTGCCCTTGCCGAAGCGGCGCAGCATGAACTCCGGGACGCTGCGGACCTTGGAGCCGTAGTAGAACGGCATCATCACGACGCCGAGGAACAGCATCGCCGGGACCGCGCCGACCCAGAAGTAGTGCGCGGTGGGCAAGCCGTACTCCGCGCCGTTGGCGGACATGCCCATGACCTCGATCGCGCCGAGGTTGGCGGAGATGAACGCCAGCCCGGTCACCCAGGCGGGCAGCGACCGCCCGGAGAGGAAGAAGTCAAGGCTCGTCGAGACCCGCCTTCGCGCGAGGTACCCGATGCCGATGACCAGCACGAAGTACGCGGCCAGCAAGACGTAGTCCACCGCGTTGGCATCCAGCCGCAGGTTCGCATCAGCCAGCACAGTCAACTCGGGCACCTCCTCCGGTCAACAAGTCTCTGGATCAAGCAAACACCAGCGCGGCACGGTTCGCTCGACGAGTGACCGTCCATATGGGATGGTCAGCCCCCCTGGTCAGTCCGGTAGCAGCGGCACCTGCATGCCCGGGTCGCGGCCGAGCAGTGCCGCACGGGTCACCGACGCCGTGCCGAACCGGTCGCGCACGTGGTCCAGGGCGGCGTCGAGCGAGCCGGCCGGGTACCGGTCGAACGGCAGCACGAGCTGCACGGCGTCCACGTTGTCCAGGTTGGCCAGCGAGATCCCGACCAGCGTGCAGCCCCGCTCGTCGAGCAGGCCCATTGCGTCGCGCAGCAGCGTGCGGGCGGTGTCGAGCAGGACCTGCGTGTCGTCGGTGGCCCGGAACAGCGTGTGGGACCGGGTGGCCCGCGCGAAGTCGGCGAACCGCAGGCGCAGCACGACCGTCCGGCAGACCCGCTTGGCCGCCCGCAGCCGGCGCGCGACCCGGTCGATGATGGCGGCGAGCGTCGCCTCCAGGTCCGCGCGGGTGCGTGGCCGGCTGCCGAGCGCGCGCTGCGAGCCGATCGACCGGCGCCGCTGGCCGACCCGCACCGGGCGGGGGTCGTAGTTGTGCGCCAGCGCGTGCAGGTGCCGGCCCGCCGCCTTGCCGAGCATGCCCACCAGCGACGACTGCGCGAGCCTGGCCACGTCGGACACCGTGTACACGCCGCGGGCGTGCAGCTTCTCGGCGGTGACCCGGCCGACGCCCCACAGCCGCTCGACCGGCAGCGGGTGCAGGAACTCGAGCTCGGCCTCCGGCGGCACCAGCAGCAGCCCGTCCGGCTTGGCGACCCCGCTCGCGACCTTGGCCAGGAACTTGGTGCGCGCGATGCCGACGGTGATGGGCAGGCCGACCTGCTCGAGCACGTCCCGGCGTAATCGCCCGGCGATCTCGAGCGGCGTGCCCGCGATCTTGCGCAGGCCGCCCACCTCGAGGAAGGCCTCGTCGATCGAGAGGCCCTCGACTAGCGGCGTGGTGTTGCGGAAGACCTCGAAGACCGCCTTGCTGGCCTCGCTGTAGGCCGACATCCGCGGCGGGACGACGATCGCGTGCGGGCAGAGGCGAAGGGCCCGGTGGCCGCCCATCGCGGTGCGCACCCCGAGCCGCTTGGCCTCGTAGCTGCACGCCAGCACCACGCCGCCGCCCACGATGACCGGCCGGCCGCGCAGGCTCGGGTCGTCGCGCTGCTCGACCGAGGCGTAGAACGCGTCCAGATCGGCATGCAGGATGGTCGCCGTCGTCACGAACATATGTTCGCATCAGCCACCGACAAAACTGAATACCCGCAGCTCGGGAGCCGCCGAACGGGCCCGGATTGCCCGCTCGCGCAGCGGACGTGACCACGCGTGCAGCCCGGTTTCGCGACTCCGGCCCCCGGGGGCATCGTGGCGTAGATGAACACCGATCCGACGAGCGATGTCGCCTGGGAGCAGATGGAGCAGATCGCGGCGAAGCGGTTCGACGAGCGCGCCGACGAGCTGGAGCGCCAGGGCGAGTTGCTGCCCATGCTGTGGAGCCAGTCGTCCGCGCAGTCGGACCTGCTGGCCGTGCTGCCGCACTACACGCTGGTGCCCGACGGGCTGCACGTGTCGCTCGCGATGGTCGATACCGCGCCGGGCGGGCGGATCGGCGTCAGCCACCTGACCCAGCACCACCTCGGGCCGGAGGGAGTGTGGGCCGCGGCGGGGAGCTTCGCGGAGCTGTACGAGACGGCGTGCGCGAACCTCGCGTCGGGGCTGCGGATCGAGGAGTACGACAACGGCGTGCTGGACATGCACCGCGACGGCAGCGTGGCCGCGTCGGCGGTGTGCCTGCCGGACTTCCACTCGTACGTGTCAGACCTGGTCGGCGAGGAGCGGTTCGTGGTCGGCCTGCCGTGCCCGCAGCACCTGGTCATCGCCGCGGAGTCGTCCCCGCACGCGGCCACCGTGCATTCGATGATCATGGAGTCCGACTACCCGCCGTCGGAGTCGCTGCCCTCGGTCCTGCGCGTGGACCGCCGCGGCATCACGATCCTCGCCGAACGGGTCTAGCCCATCGTGACGGTGACGAGCCAGGCCGGGTGGTCGGTGGTACCGGACATGCCGATCTCGGTGCCGCGCACGAAGGTCAGGTTCGTCGTGGCGAAGACGTGCTGGACGGCGCCGTCGCCCTTGCGGTAGAAGCCCGGGCGGTTGCAGGCCTGCGCGTCGGGACTGCCCTGGTAGCGCAGGTTCAGGTCACCCGACACCACGGCCGGCGCCGGGTAGCCGGCCGCACGAGCCATCAGGTCCTGGCACTGCGCCAGCGCGACCGAACCGCTGCGCGCGGACAGGTGCGTCGTGCACGCGCTCAGCGCACCCGCCGGCAGGCACGCCCACACCCGCAGCTCGTTGCTGTCGTCCTGTGCCGCGTACTGGCCGCTCGCCGCGGGCCCGCCAGCCAGGGCGGACGCCACCAGCAGGATGTTGCCGTACTCCTGGCCGTTCGTGCAGCGCACCGGCGTGCCGTCGCGATGCCGGGCCGCGACGAACACCGACACCGCCCCGCCCATCGCGGCGCGCAACCGGGCCACGTCGCCCGCGCACGCCTCGTTCACCGACACCACCTGCGGCCCGTTGGCCGCGATCACCGACTCCGCCTTGGCCATGACCGGCTCGGCACCGGCGTAGCAGCCGGCCACGCCGCTGTGGCAGATGTTGAGCTGCAACACCTTGACCGTGGTGGCCGCCGACGCCGGAACGGCGAGGACGAGCAGGGACAGCAACGACGTCGCGGCCACGAACCGCAGCAGGGCGCGCATGCCGTCCAGCAAACCAGACGGCAAACAGCGGGACAACCCGAAGATCACCTGATCGAGATCATCCGTTCGTCATCCCGTGGTTGTGCACCCGGCGCACTCACCGTAAGCCACCATTTATCAGCCTGACTGGGGAGAGACATTCCGGCATTTCCATGACTACCGTTGGCATCACTTTCGCAGCAGCGAAAGCAAGCACATCAGGTGGAGGTTCGCGTGGTACACGTGGCGCTTGGTCTCGGACTTTTTCTGGGCGGTTTCGGCGGTTTCGGCTGGTGGTGCCGGCCCTGACAGGGCCGTCGGCCAATCCGCTGACTGAATTTCGGTCGTTGCGAGAAGGGGCGCCCAGACTCACGTCCGGGCGCCCCCCAACGTCTTTATTACCTGCGCACGAGCTCCACGACCGGAATCGTGCGGTCCACCTTCTCGTCGTATTCGGCGAAGAACGAGTACTGCGCCTTGATCTTCTCCCATTCCCGCGTGTAGTCCTCGCCCGCGAGGGGCGTGGCGCCCGCGGCGTACCGCTCCTGTCCTATCTCGACGGTCACCTCCGGGCCGGCGACGACGTTGCGGTACCAGTCGGGATCCGCCGGCGCACCGCCGGCCGCCGCGATCACGAACAGCCGCTCGCCGTCGCGGACGAACATCAGCGGGGTCGTGTGCTCGCGCCCGGTCCGCGCGCCGGTCGTCGTCAACAGCAGGATGCGGTCGCGGTGCATGCCGTCGATCTCCCCGCCGGCGCGGAACTGCTCGATCACCTGGCGGTTGCGTTCCTTGAGGTCCACAAGTCGTCCTCTCCGCGGCGATGCCGTGCGGCGAGCGTAGCCGCTCCACCCCGCCGGAGCCGGACGCGGCGACGGGCCCGTCAGCCCGGGGCGCGCCAGGTGAACAGGACCATCGGGCAGCCGTCGACGCGGAAGTGGAGCTCCTCGCGCCAGCCGTCGCGGCGGTACATGCCCGCGGCGGGAGCCTCCGGGTGCGTGCAGAGCCACGCGGCGGCCCAGCCCTCGGTGAACCGGGTCAGCAGGCCGCGGCCGATCCCCCGCCGCTGGTGGCCCGGGTCCACCATCAGCTCCGCCACGACGAGCGCCGGCGCGACCATCCTGGGCAGCACCGCCGAGGTGACGGCCGCGGCCAGGGCGTCGTCGAAATGGTTGCCGGCCCCCAGGGACGGGCCGGCCGGCCAGCCGTAGACCGCGCCGACCAGCCGGCCGTCGTCCTCGGCCACGAGGCCGTCGAACCCGTCGCGCCCGAGGTGGGCGGTCAGCCGGTCGGGGAAACCGGCCAGGCGCTCACGCGACTCCCGCCACGGCGGTTCGGTGAAGCACCGCCGGTACAGGCTCTCGACCTGCCCGGCGTGCCGGCCGAGCCGGATCGCGTCGGTGCGGCGCACGGTGATGCCTCGATGCACAAGCAGCCAGGTTAACCCCGGCTGACGATCAACGGTCGCCGCCGTGGTCGTCGCCCGGCGCGTCGTCGCCACCGTGGCCACCGTGGTCGTCACCGCCCGAGTCGTCGCCGCCGTGACCACCGCGGCCGCCGTGGTCGTCGCCGCCGTGGTCGTCGCCGGCGGGGTCGTCCGCGCCGTGGCCACCGGAGCCGTGGTCGTCACCGGCCGGGTCGTCAGCGCCGCCGCGCCCGGACGAGCCCGAGCCGGTCCGGTCGTCGCGGGCGGTGCGGTCGTCGGTCCGCGCCCGGGTCACGGCACCGGTCTGCGCGTCGACGCGGATCTCATAGGTGACGCCGTTCTTGACGATGACGACCTTCCACTCGAGCCGGCCGTGCTCGTACTCCTGCTCGACCTTGCGCACGACGCCGCCGCCGATGCTCTGCCGCACGAGGCGGGCCGCGTCGTCGGCGCTCAGTCCCGCGGCGGTCGTCGAGGAGGTCGTCGAGGAGGTGGTGGGCGAGGTGGTCGACGAGCTGCTGGTGGCCGTCGGGGTGGCGGCCGTGGTGACCGGGTCCCCGCTGCTGCCCAGCGCCCAGGCCGTGCCGCCCGAGACGAGCAGCGCGCCGGCGGCGGCCGCGACGACGATGGTGTTCCGCTTCATGGTGGTGTCCTTTCGTTTCGACGCCACCAACGGTGCCCGCGCGCGGCCTAGCGCCACGCTGCACAACGGTTAAGGCGCGCCTAAGGCACCGAGCTCCACCACCACGGACAGCCCCGGCGAGCCCCGCTCCAGGCGCACCTCGCCGCCCGTGCGCTCGGCCGCCCGCCGCACGATGTCCAGCCCCAGCCCGCTCGACCCGGATCCGCTCACGCCGCGCCGCAGCGCGCCGGTAGCCGGCCCGGGCAGGCCCGGGCCGGCGTCGGCCACCACGAGCGTGGCGCCGCCGGGCCGCCCGGTCAGCCGCACCGCGAAGGGCGTGCCGCTGGGGGTGTGCGCGAACACGTTGCCCAGCAAGGCATCCACGCACGCCTCCAGGTCCGCGCGCGGCAGCGGCACCGGCAGCGGCCCCGGTCCGATGTCCACGGTCAGCGCGCGGTCGGTGTCCTCCGCGAGCACCGCCCAGAACGCGACCCGCTCGCGCACCACGACGGCGGCGTCCACTCCGGACGGTTCGACCCCACGCCGGCGGCCCTGCTGGATCACGTCGGTGACCGCCTGGTTCACCGCCTCGACACCGGCCACGATGCGCGCGGCGTCCGAAGGAGACAGTGACTCGGCCTCCATCCGCAGCGTGGTCAGCGGCGTGCGGACCCGGTGCGACAGGTCGGCGATGGTCTCCCGCTCCTCGCGCAGCAGGTCGGTGATCCGCCCGGCGAGCCCGTTCAGCGCGCCCGCGACCACGCCCAGCTCCCCCGGCGCGGTCACGTCGGCCCGCGCGGTGAGCTCGCCGCGACCCAGCTGGTGCGACACGGCGGCGAGGTCGATCGTCGAGCGGACCAGCCGGCGCGCCATGCGGTCGGCGACGACGAGGCTGACCACGAGCAGCGCCGCGCCGAGCCCCGCGAGCAGCAGCCACGCACGGCCGACACCGCGGGTCAGCTCGGCGTCGGGCACGAACGTGCGGATCACGCCGGCCACGCCGCCCGGCCTGTCCACCGAGAACACGATCTCCCGGCCGCCCGGCACGTCCGCCGACGCGCTCCGCCCCCGCCACGCCAGCTCCACCAGCGAGGAGCGCTGCGCCGGCGCGCCCAGCCGCACGCCGCCGGTGAGGAACACCGTGACGTCGTAGCCGCTGATCGCGTCCGCCTGCTGCACGGTCAGGTCGAGCGACTGCCGGTCGGCGGTGGTGGCCACGAGCGAGGTCAGCGCCTGGGCCTGCGCGGTCGCCTGCCGCACGGCGCTGTCCGCCGCGGCGCTGCGTACCAGCAACGCGAGCGGCACGAGGAAGGCGACCAGGACTAGCAGCGTCGTCGCGGCGACGAGCAGCAGGACGCGGCGGCGCACGGGTCAGCTCTCCGGCGCGGCGAGCCGCACGCCGACACCGCGCACCGCGTGCAGGTAGCGGGCCTGCTGGGCGGTCTCGCCGAGCTTGCGGCGCAGCCAGGACAGGTGGACGTCGACGGTCTTGTCCGCGCCGCCGTAGGGCTGCTGCCAGACCTCGGTGAGCAGCTCGCGCTTGCTCACCACCTCCCCGGCGCGGGCGGCGAGGTAGTGCAACAGGTCGAACTCGCGCGGGGTCAGCTCCAGCTCGCGGCCGTCGAGCGTCGCCTGCCGCGAGCGCGGGTCGACCCGCAGCCCGCCGACCGCCACGGCGGCGACCCGGTCGTCGTCCGCGCCGCGGCGCAGCACCGCCCGGATGCGGGCGTCGAGCTGGGCCACGCCGAACGGCTTGACCACGTAGTCGTCCGCGCCCGCGTCGAGCACCGAGACGATCGCGGCCTCGTCGTCGCGGGCGGTCGCCACGATCACCGGGACCTCGCTGACCCCGCGCAGCATCCGCAGCATCGAGGCGCCGTCGAGGTCGGGCAGGCCGAGGTCGAGGATCACCACGTCCGGCCGCGCGCTGACGGCCTGCTCCAGCCCGGCCATCGCGGTCGGCGCGGAGGACACGGCGTGGCCGCGGTCGGTGAGCCCGCGGATGATCGACGAGCGGATCGTCGCGTCGTCCTCGACGACGAGTACCTGGGCCATGTGCTCGAACACTAAGGCACGCCGCCGCTCGCGGCCGGGATCGGCGCGACCGCTATGGGTGCGTTAGGAGTCCCTTAACCATCGCGGCGGGCATACTGCGAAAGTGCGGATCCGATCCTTGCGCGTCACGACCGGCGTGGTGCTGTGGCTGGTGGCCGCGGCGGCCGCCACCACCGTCGGCCTGTTCGCCGTGGGCGCGATCGGCACGGACATCTTCGGTGCCAGCACCCAACAGCCGCTCAGTCAGTCCGAAGTGGACCGCCAGCTGGCCGACACGACCCCGCCGGCGACCACCACCACACCGCCTCCCACGACGCCCCCCACGACGGCGCCACCGGACACCCCCGCGGCGGGCCGGACCTACTCGGTGCACTCCGCGGGCGGCACGGTGCTGGCCAGGTGCGCGCCCGGCGGCGTGGAGGTGGTCGCCTCGACGCCCGCGCAGGGCTTCCAGACCGAACACGAGGACGACGGTGTCGACGACCACCCGAAGATCACCTTCGTCGCGGGTGAGCGGGAGATCGAGATCCGGTTGCGCTGCGCGGGCGGCACGGTGACCCACACGATCGAGGAGAAGCACTAGCCGCCCACGCGCTCCTCCAGCCGGTCCAGCCGGCCGAGCACCGGCTTGAGGGCCATGCCGACCGCGTCCGCGACGAGGCTCTGCACCGAGCCCGCGGCCTGGTAACCGGCGAGCGTGGCGCCGACCGCGTGCCGCGCCGCGCGCAGCTCCACGCCGAGCGCGCGCAGCACCTCGCCACCCGCGCCGTACGGCTCGGCGAGCAGGCCCAGCAGCAGGTGCTCGCAGCCGACGTAGTTGTGTCCCAGCGCGATCGCCTCGACGACGGTCAGCTCGAGCGCGTTCGCGGCCGTGCCGCTCATCCGCTCGCCGGCGCCGGACTCGTCCGCCGCGGGCAGCTGCTCGACCTCGCGCCGCACGGCGGCGGGCTCGACCTCGATCGACTGCAGCACGCGCAACGCCAGGTTCGCGCCCTCGGTGATCATGCCCAGCAACAGGTCCCGGGTGCCGACCTCCGCGGCCCCGCGCTCGCGGGCACCCCGGATCGCGAGCTTGATGACGTCCTTGGCCCGCTGGGTGAAGTGGGCCAGCGCGGCCGTCGGGTCCTCGTCGCCGAGATCCCCGAGGACCACGGCGCGGATGGCGCCCACCCGCTTCACGGACACCTCCAGTGCGCGCTGGCACACCGCCGAGACGGGCAGGCCGGTCTCCTTGACGGCGTCGGCGAGCTCGTCGGGCAGGTAGACGTTTATCTTTGGCATACCCCCATATATACCCCCTTATGGGGTTAGTAGGCAAACCGTTGCCGCTGTCCAACACGCCGGGTAGCGTTGGCGAGCTGAATGCGCATACAGGAGGACGGTTACCGGGTGAGTGCCCCCACGGTCTATGACGTCGCCGAGCGGGCGCAGGTGTCCATCGCGACCGTGTCCCGCGTCTACCGCAATCCCGACACCGTCCGCGCGCAGACCCGCGAGCGCGTGCTCGCCGTGGCGCGCGAGCTCGGCTACGTGCCCAGCGGCAACGCGCGCGGGCTGGCCAGCCGCACGACCGGCGTGCTCGGGCTCTGCTTCCCCGACTACGCCGACCCGGAGGTCGACAACCCCGAGGCCGGTTCCGACGACGCCGCGGACGACCCCGAGCACATGCTCTACGCGGACGAGATCACCCGCGGCATGGAGCGCGCGGCCCGGCGGCACGGGTATGCGCTGCTGATCGCCGCCTCGCTCGACGGCGGCCCGGAGAGCCTGGTCGCGAAGGTCGCCGGCCGGGTGGACGGGTTCGCGGTGCTCGCCCGCACCGTGGCGACCGAGGACCTGGAGATCATCTCCCGGCGGCTGCCGATCGTGATGATCGCCGGCCCGCGGGAGATCGACCACCTCGACCACCTGCAGGTCGCGAACGACGACGGCGAGTACGCGCTGACCCGGCACCTGATCGACGACCACGGGCTGACCCGGCTCGCGTTCATCGGCGGCGGCGACGACTCCCCGGACGCGACCGCCCGCTTCCGCGGGTTCCAGCGCGCGCTCGGCGACGCCGGCCTGCCGGTGCCCGCCGAGCCCGCCACCCGCGGCAACTTCACCCAGGCCGACGGGCGGGCCGCCACGGAGCGGCTGCTCGACGCGGCCGGCGAGACGCCGCAGGCGCTGGTGTGCGCGAACGACCAGATGGCCGTCGGCGCGCTGCAGACCCTGGAGCGGCGCGGCATCGGCGTACCGCGGGACGTGGCGGTGGTCGGCTTCGACGGCATCCCGCTCGGCCGGGTCGTGCGACCGAGCCTCACCACCGTCAGCCAGCCCATGCGCCGCCTCGGCGAGACCGCGGTGGACCTGCTCGTGGAGCGGCTGGGCGAGCCGGACCGCGAGCCACGCTCGGTCGTGCTCCCGGTCAGCCAAACCCGCCGCACCAGCTGCGGCTGCCCCTAACCCCGCGAGTCCCCCGCTCCCAACCGCGAGTCCCCCGTTCCGGACGCCGAGTCCCCCGTTCTCGCGAGTCCAACGCTCCCGACCTGCGAGTCCAACGCTCGCGTCGCCCGAGTCCAACCCTCAAGTCACCGGTACCGCCAACTCGCAGGCCGGAACGGGGGACTCGCGCGCCGGAACGGGGGACTCGCGGGGTCTGAGTGGGGGACTCGCGGGGTCTGAGTGGGGGACTCGCGGGTATCGGTTGCGGGCGGGGTGGGGGGCACCTAGTGTATGCGCTTACAGGAAGCGCTTACAGACAAGGGGGCGACGGTGACCGAGACCAGCGCGCGCGAGGACTGGGAGCAGCGCATCGGGCTGCCGAGCGACGAGCGGCTCGCCGGCATGGGCGAGCTGCCCCCGCCGCAGGACCTCGTCGCGGAGGCCGGCACCGGGCTCGTCCGGCTGGACTGGCTGCCGGTGGAGGGCGCGCTCGGCTACCTCGTGCACCGGGCCACGTCCGCCGACGGCCCCTTCGAACCGCTGGACCACCTCGGCGGCGACGTGCTCGCGGTACCGCACCCGCCCTATGCCGACACGCTCGTCGAGCCGGGCACGACCTATCACTACCGGGTGGCCACCTGGAGCGACGGAGGCGCGGGGGCGCTTTCCGGCACCGCCTCCGCCACTCCCAGTCAAGCGGGACCGGCGCCGGCGCGGGTGGTCGTGTCCGTCGACACGACCGCGGCGCCGGCCCCGCTGCCGGACGTCTGGCGCCGCATGATCGGCGCCGAGCACTTCTCACTGCTGATCTGGGACCAGCCCGGCGCCGGCGGCTCGGACGTCGCCGCCGAGTACGCCGAGGCGCTGCGGATCATGCGGGACGAGGTCGGCGTGCGGTCCGTCCGCGCGCACGGCACGTTCCTCCCGGAGACGGTCACCGTCCGCGAGGACGGCTCGTTCGACTTCTCCGGCCTGGACGAGGTCTACGACCGGTTCCTCGAGACCGGGCTCAAGCCCGTGGTCGAGCTGTCGTTCATGCCCGCCGCCCTGTGCGCGGACCCGGACTACACGGTCTTCGAGTACGACGCCACCGTGTCGGTGCCGAAGGACTGGGCGCGCTGGGCCGAGCTCGTCCGCGACCTGACCGTGCACCTGCGCGAGCGCTACGGCGCGGACGAGGTCGCCACGTGGGAGTTCGAGGTCTGGAACGAGGCCAACCTCGAGGTCTTCTGGAACGGCACCCAGGAGGACTACCACAAGCTCTACGAGTACGCGGCGCGCGCGGTGAAGAGCGTCGACGAGCGGATCCCGGTGGGCGGGCCGTCCTCGGCCGCGGCCGGCTGGGTGGGCGCGCTGCTGGAGTACTGCCTGGCGCACGACGTGCCGCTCGACTTCGTCTCCACGCACACCTACGGCAACGCGCCGCTGGACATGCGGCCGCTGACCCGGTCGTACGCGAAGGCCACCGGCCGCGCCGAGCCGGAGATCCTGTGGACCGAGTGGGGCGTGACGCCCACGCACTTCCACCGGGTCAACGACTCGGTGTTCGCCGCGCCCTTCGTGCTGCGCGGCATGAAGAGCGCGCTCGCCACCACCGACTGCCTGTCCTACTGGGTGGCCTCCGACCAGTTCGAGGAGCTGGGCTGGCCGCCGCGGCTGCTGCACGGCGGGTTCGGCCTGCTGACCGTCGGCAACCTGCGCAAGCCGCGGTTCTGGGCGCTCGCGATGCTCTCCGCGCTCGCCGGCGGCCGCATCCCGGCGGCGGTGACCGGCGACGGCGCCGAGGCGATGGTCGAGGCGCTGGCGACGAAGACGGTGGCGACGGTGGACGTGCTGGTGTGGAACGGCACGCTCGATCAGTCCAAAATCGACGGTGCGGGGATCCTGGACCGGACCGCGACCGTCGAGCTGACCGGGCTCGCCCCGGGCCGGTACTCGGTGGCGTCCGGGCGGGTCGACGAGGAGCACGCGAACGTCAAGCGGAACTGGGCACAGCTCGGCGGCGGCGACTGGCCCTCGGCGGAGCAGTGGGACACGCTGCGTGCCGCCGACACGCTGCCGATCGAGTACCTTGCGGACGTGGAGGTCGGCGCGGACGGGACCGCGTCGGTCACCGTGGACGTACCGATGCCGGGGATCCGGTCGCTGCGGCTGACCCGGCGGTAACGAGCGAGCGAGGAGCGTACATGGCCGACTGGTTGACGGATGCCGTCCTGTACCAGATCTACCCGCAGAGCTACGCGGACAGCAATGGCGACGGCATCGGCGACCTGAACGGCGTCGAGTCCAAACTGGACTACCTGGCCTGGCTCGGGGTCAACACGGTGTGGCTCAACCCGTGCTTCGTCTCCCCCATGCGCGACGCCGGCTACGACGTGGCCGACTACCTCGCGATCGACCCGCGCTACGGCACCGCCGACGACCTGTCGAAGCTGGTCGACGCCGCCCGGGGGCGGGGCATCCGCGTGCTGCTGGACCTGGTGGCCGGGCACACGTCCGACCAGCACCCGTGGTTCCAGCACTCGGCGAACGACCCGTCCGACCACCGGTTCATCTGGTCGGACCGGCAGGCCGATGGCTTCCAGCCGTCGCCGGGCTCCCGGCCGGGTTTCTACCTGCCGAACTTCTTCCCGGTGCAGCCGGCGCTGAACTTCGGCTACGCGCGGATGGACCCGGCAGAGCCGTGGCGCCAGCCGGTCGACGCCGAGGGACCGCGGGCGAACCGCCAGGCGCTGCGCGACATCATGGACCACTGGCTGCGCGCCGGCGTCTCCGGCTTCCGGGTGGACATGGCGTCGTCGCTGGTGAAGGACGACGCGGGCAAGGTGGAGACCGGGAAGCTGTGGCGCGAGTTGCGGCAGTGGATCGACTCCGCGCACCCGGAGGCGGTGCTGCTCAGCGAGTGGGCGCAGCCGCAGGTGTCGGTGCCGGCCGGGTTCCACGCGGACTTCTTCCTGCACTTCGGGTCCAGCCAGGCGTTCCGCTCGTTATGGCACAACGGCGCGGTGTACGACGACACGTGGCGGCCGCCACGGGCGTGCTTCTTCGACCCGTCCGGCGCGGGCTCGATCGCGGAGTTCCTGGCCGAGTGGGCCACCGCGACGACCGTGATCGGCCACAGTGGACACATCATCCTGCCGACGTCGAACCACGACTTCCCCAGGCTGGTCGCGGGCTCGCGCACCGCCGACCAGGCCCGGGCGGCATTCGTGTTCGTCATGACCTGGCCCACGCTGCCGGCCGTGTACTACGGCGACGAGATCGGCATGCAGTACCAGCCGGGCCTGCCGGACCTGGAGGGCGCGACCCTGGGGCCGCCGCGCGCGGGCTACAACCGGGCGGGCTCGCGCACCCCGATGCAGTGGGACGCGAGCGATCCCGACGTCACGTACCTGCCGCCGCACCCGTCGCCGGAGCGCCCGAACGTGGCCGACTCGCAGGCGGACCCGGACTCCCTGCTGAACCTGGTGCGCGAGCTGATCGCCCTGCGCAAGGCCAACCCGTCGCTCGGTGCGGCGAGTAGCGTCGAGATCCTGAACCCGGGCTACCCGTTCGTCTACCGTCGCGGCGAGTTCACGGTGGCGGTGAACCCGTCCTTCACGCCGGTGACCGCGGACGTCCCCGCACCGGGCGAGCTGGTGCTGGGCCGGGGCGCGGACCACGCGGCCGGCCGCCTGCGCATGGACAGGTTCAGCTACGCGATCTTCCGCGCCTGACCCTCGCGCACCACCGGCGTCAGCGCGAGTCGGCGCGTGCCCACGGGTTGGGCAGGGCGTCCAGCAGCAGCTGGGTGTACTCGGCCGTGGACGAGCGGATGACCGACAGCGTCGGGCCCTGCTCGACCACCGAGCCCGACTGCAGCACCAGCACCTCGTCCGCGAGCAGGCGCGCCGACAGGAGGTCGTGGGTGATGTAGAGCATCGCCAGGTCCCGCTTGCGGACCAGCTCGTCGAGCAGCTCCACCATCTCCGCGCGGATGGACACGTCCAGCATCGACACCGGCTCGTCGGCCACCAGGACCGACGGCTGCGGGGCCAGCGCCCGCGCGACCACCACCCGCTGCCGCTGCCCGCCGGACATCTGGTGCGGGTAGCGGTCCAGGAAGTCCACCGGCAGCCCGACCGTCGACAGCAGCGACGCCGCCCGCGCCCGGGCGTCGCTCGTGGACAGTCCGAGGTGGTTGCGCAGCGGCCGCGACAGCGCCTGCCACACGGTCTTCACCGGGTTCAGCGCCGAGAACGGGTCCTGGAACACCAGCTGCACGTGCCGGCGATACCCGCGCAGCGCCCGCCCGCGCAGTCCGTGCACCGCCGTGTCGCCGAAGCGCACCGAGCCCGCGTCCGGCCGCTCGATCCCCGTGATCAGCTTCGCGATCGTCGACTTGCCGCTGCCGCTCTGTCCCACCAGAGCCGTCACCCGCCCGCGCCGCAAGGAGAACGACACGTCCGACACCGCAGCGACGCTGCCCCGCCGACGCGTCGCGTACGTCTTGCTGACCCCGTCGACGGTCAGCACCTCGTCCGACGTCTCCGGCGCGCGGTCGGGCCGGGTGTACCGGCTCTCCAGGTCCACCCGCGACTCGGGAGACGTGGCCGCCACGTGGCAGGCGATCCGCGAACCGTTCAGCGCGACCAGCGCCGGCGCCTCGGTCCGGCAGCGGTCGAGCACCTCCGGGCAGCGGTCGGCGAACAGGCAGCCCTCGTGCGCGAGCGACAGGTCCGGCGGCCGGCCCGGGATGTAGGCGACGTCGACCTCCTCGTCGCGCGGGTCGGCGTAGCTGCCCAGGAGCCCGCGGGTGTACGGGTGCCGCGGCGCACGCAGCATCGCCCCCGACGCCTGCTCCTCCACCAGCTCGCCGGCGTACATGACCAGCACCCGGTCGGTCACCTCGAGCACCGTGCCCAGGTCGTGACTGATCAGCAGGACGGCGAAGCCCTTCTCCCGCTGCAGCTTCCGCACGCTGTCCAGAATGGACCGCTGCACGACGACGTCGAGCCCGGTCGTCGGCTCGTCCAGCACGACGAGCTTCGGGTCCAGCGCGAGCGCCAGCGCGAGGGCCACCCGCTGCTTCATGCCGCCGGAGAGCTCGTGCGGGTAGAACCGCAGGAACGACGGGTCGATCAGCACCATCTCGAGCAGCTCCGCGCTGCGCTCCCGGATCTGTGCCGAGGTCAGCGAGGTGTGCGTGGTGAACACGTCACGGAACTGCGCCTCGACGGTCAGCACCGGGTTGAGCGAGTTCATCGAGGACTGGAACACCGTCGACAGCTCGCGCCACCGCAGCGGCCGCAGCTCCGGCTCGGCCAGGCCGGTGATGTCCGTGCCGTCGAAGGTGATCGAGCCGCCGGTGATCCGCGCCGGCGGGTCCAGCAGCCGCAGCAGCGCGTTGCCCAGGGTGGACTTGCCGCAGCCGGACTCGCCGAGCAGGCCCACGCACTCGCCCGCCTTGATCGAGAAGCTGACGCCGCGGACCGCGTGCGTCGGCGGCCGGCGCTTGGTGTCGTAGGTGACCGAGAGGTCCCGCACGTCGAGCAGGGCCGCCGGATCAGGCATCGGCGCAGGCATCGGATCAGTCATCGCTCACTCCTCCCGCAGGGCCGGGTTGGACAGCGCGTCGACGCCGAAGTTGACCAAGGTCAGCGCCGTGACGAGCAGGGTGAGCGCGAGGCCGGGCGCGATCAGCCACGCCCACTGGCCGGTCAGCAGCGCGCCGCCGTTGTCGGCCCAGTAGAGCATCGTGCCCCAGCTGATCGTGGCCGGGTCGCCGAGCCCGAGGAACTCCAGGCCCGCCTCCGCGCCGACCGCGGCGGTGGCCGCGCCCATGAAGCCGACCACGACCAGCGAGCTCATGTTCGGCATGATCTCCCGGAAGATGATCCGCATCGAGCCGTCGCCGGCGAGCTTCGCGGCGGTGATGTAGTCGCGGGTGCGCAACGTGATGATCTGCGCCCGCTTGATCTTCGCGCCGTACGCCCAGCCGGTCACGCTGATCACGAAGATGATCAGCCAGACCCCGCGCACCGGCGAGTACGCGGCGAGCGTGATCATCAGCGGCAGCACCGGGATCACCAGCGCGAGGTTCGTGAGCCCGGACAGGAACTCGTCGACCCAGCCGCGCAGGTACCCGGCGGTGAGCCCGATCAGCAGCGCGATGATCGTGGAGAACGTCCCGGCGACGAGCCCGACGAGCAGCGACGTGCGCGCCCCGTGGATCAGCTGGGAGAACACGTCCTGGCCCTGCGTCGTGGTGCCCATCCAGTGCGCGCCGCTGACCGGCAGGCCCGACTCGAACTCCGCCGACGACGGGTCGTACGGGGCGAGCACCGGCGCGAACACCGCGGTCAGCACGAAGACCGCGAGCAGCCCCAGGCCCACCCGGCTCTTGCCGTTGGCCCACAGGATGCGCACCCACTGGGGCACGCGACCGCGCCGGGCGAAGACGGGCTCGTCGACCGTGACCGACTGCAACGGCGGGGGCGCGATACTCACGACGCCCCCTCGCAGGCTCGGTGCCGCCGCTCGCGGTCGCCCTGTGACATTGATTCGCTCGCAAGCTCGCTCATCGGACAGTCGCCTCCTTGCGCACCCGAGGATCGAGCACGCCGAGCAGGAAGTCGGCGAACAGGTTCGCCAGCAGCACTCCCGTGGTGATGAACAGGAACAGCGCCTGCATCAGCGGGTAGTCGCGCGAGGTGACCGCCTCGATCATGAGCCGGCCCAGCCCCGGGTAGTCGAAGATCGTCTCGACGAGCACCGTGCCACCCAGGATCGCGCCGAGGGCGAGCGCGAGCCCGGTGATGTTCGGCAGGATCGCCACCCGCGCGCCGTACATCAGCGCGATCCGCCGCACCCGCAGGCCCTTCGCCCGCGCCAGCCGCGTGTAGTCGTCGCCGAGTGACTGCACCATGTTGTTGCGCATGCCGATGATCCAGCCGGCCGGCGCCGTGATCAGGATGGCCAGCGCGGGCAGGATGCCGTGATAGATCGCGTCGCCGACGAACGCCCACGACCACGACGGCTCGATCTCCGTGGAGTACCCGCCCGCGTCGGGGAACCAGTTGGTCACGAACGCGAGGAAGTACAGCAGCAGCAACGCGATCCAGAAGAACGGCAGCGCGCCGATGAACTGCGAGCCGAGCGTGACCACCGAGTCGAACCGGGAGTTGCGCCGCCACGCCGCGAACGCGCCGAACGTCGTGCCGATCGCGAATCCGAGGATCTGCGTGACCCCGACGAGCACCAGCGTCCACGGCAGGGCCTCGCCGATCATGTGCGTGACCGAGTACGGGAAGTAGGTGTAGCTCACCCCGAAGTCGCCGTGTGCGAGCTGGACCAGGTAGTCCCAGTACTGGGCCAGGATCGACTCGTCCTTCAGGCCGAGCATCAGCCGCACCGCCCGGATCTGGTCCGGGTCGACGGCCGCGCCCTGGCCGGTCAGCTGCGAGACGATCGACTCGGCCGGGTCCCCCGGCTGCAGCCGGGGGATGACGAAGTTCAGCGTGACCGCGGCCCACAGGGTGACGAAGAAGAACGCGGTGCGCCGGAGGAAGTACCTCACGACCCGGCCGGTCGCCACCGCGTGGCGATCAGCAGCACGTCCGACACCGCCGCGTACGGGTCCTTCTCGTCCGGCCAGCCCGCCACCCGTTCGGTCCGGTACTGGAACCACTTCGCGCCGTACCAGAGCGGGATGTTCGGCACCTCGTCCATCATGATCCGCTGCAGCCCGTGCGCGGCCTCCTGCTGGGACTTCTCGTCACCGGCCGCGGCGAGCTGGTCGAGCAGGTCGTCGGTCTCGTCGTCGCGCCAGCGGGTGAAGTTCGAGACGGCCTTCTTGCCGATGTCGGCCGACTGCGTCGACGACAGCGGGTCGGCGAAGTCCTTGTGGATGTTGCAGTCCGTGTTGTAGACGCCGAAGAGCATGTCGAACCGGCCGGTCTCGCGGTCGGCGTTGTAGACGGTCTCCTGCGGGCTCGCGACGTCGACCTGGATGCCGAGCTTGCCGAGGTTGCCCTTGACGATCTGTCCCGCCTGGATCCAGTCCGACCAGCCGGCCGGGATCTTCAGCTCGAACTGCAGCGGCTTGCCGTCCTTGCCCAGCCGCTTGCCGTCGGCCTCGCGGTAGCCGGCGTCCTCGAGGGCCTGCTTGGCCTTGCCCTCGTCGAAGGCGATCTTGCCCTCGTCCTCGATGCCCGGGTCCAGCCAGTCCTTCTGGTTGGGCAGGATCAGCCCGGTCTGGCTGGCGGTGTCCACGTAGCCGAACTGCGCCTTGTCCGCGATCTCCTGCCGGTTGATCGCACCGGTCAGCGCGCGGCGGAACCCGGCGTCGTCGAACGGCGCCTTCTCCAGGTTCAGGTAGAGGCTGATCACGCCGCCGGGCGCGAACCAGTACTTGTTGTGCGCCGGGTCCTTGGCGACGTAGACCTTGTCGATGTCCGGCACGAACATCGCGTTCATGTCGTACTCGCCGCGCTCCAGGCGGAGCTGGTCGGTCTGGCCCTGCTGGGTCTTGCTGAAGCGCAGCTCCTTGACCTTGACCTTGTCGGCCTGCCAGTAGTCCGGGTCGCGTTCGAGGATCATCTGCCGGTTGTTGAACGTCTTCACCTGGTACGGCCCGGTGCCCACGGCATCCGCGTTGGTGAAGGTGACCGGGTCCTTCTCCTTCTCCCAGATGTGCTTGGGCACGATCGCGATCGTCGCGATCTTGGAGAACAGCAGCACCGCCGGGCTGGCCAACTGCATGACGACCTGGTTGCCCTGCGCGGTGACCGACTCCAGCACCGGGCCGACGCCCGTCAGGTCGAGCGCCGGGTTCTTCTTGATCATTTCGTAGGTGAACGCGACGTCGTCGGCGGTGAGCGGCTTGCCGTCGTGCCACTTCACGCCGTCGCGCAGGGTGAACGTGAGCTTCTGGGTACCGTCCCACTTGTACTCCGTGGCGAGCCACGGGTGCTCGGTGCAGCCGTTCTGCTCCACTTGGTACAGCGTCTCGAACGTGTAGCCGGTCACGGCCCGGTTCGGCGAGAACGGGTTGAAGTTGCGCTGCGGCGAGGTGCCGGGCGCGTAGCCGCCGAGGTTGAGGAACGGGACCAGCCCGTCCGCGGTCAGCCCCTCGGAGTCCGTCGAGCCTGCCGTGCATGCCGTGGAGAGCCCCACGGATGCCGCCACGACCATCACCAGATAGCGCCAGCGCCGTGCCACCTTGCACCTCCTGCTCGCCTTGTCCCGGTCTTCGTCGACCAGTACGGTGCGCAATGTAAGCGCATCCTGTATGCGCTTCCATTTCGGTGGAGATTAACCCTCACCTGCGCCCACTGCAACAGGCGCACCGGAAGGCGGACAGGCGCGGACATGACCGGCACCGAGCGGGACAGCGACGACGGGACCGTCCACTACGAGCGCAAGAAGATCATCGTCGGCGGCCGGCCACGCCTGCTCCTGTCGGGCGAGGTGCACTACTTCCGGCTGCGCCGCGACGAGTGGCAGGACCGCCTCGACAAGGCGAAACGGGCCGGCCTCAACACGATCGCGACCTACATCCCGTGGCTGTGGCACGAGCTCGCGGACGGGACGATCGATGTGGACGGTCGCACCCGGCCGGAGCGCGACCTGGGCGCGTTTCTGGACCTGTGCCACGACAACGGATTTCTCGTCCTCGCCCGGCCCGGCCCGTTCGTGATGGCCGAGCTGAAGAACGAGGGCCTGCCGTTCCGCGTCTACACCGAACACCCGGAGATCGTGCCGGTGGGCTGGGACGGCGCGCCCCCGACGACGCGCACCGTCGACTACCTCGCGCCCGCGTTCCTCGCCGAGGCGCGCAACTGGTACCGCCAGGTCATGCCGGTGATCGCGGCCCGGCTGCACCCGCGCGGCGGGCCGGTCGTCGCGGTGCAGCTGGACAACGAGGTCGGCATGCTCGCCTGGGTCAGCAACACGCCGGACCTCACCGATGGCCTGCTGGCCGACTTCAACGACTGGCTCGACGCGCAGCGCCTGGCCAGGCACTACCCGGGTCCCGTGACCCGCTCGGTGAAGGACGAGCACGCGCCGCGGTTGATGCGTGACCTCGGCACGTTCATGCGCGACCGGTTCGCCCGCTACTTCGGCGAGCTGCGTGCCTACGCCGAGGAGGCCGGGATCGCGGGCGTGCCGTTCGTGGTCAACATCCACGGCACGGACGGCGGCATGGCCGAGACGTTCCCGATCGGCATCAGCCAGCTGATGGCGAGCTACTCCGGCGTGCCGGGAATGCTGTCCGGCACCGACATCTACCTGGGCGAGCTGACCGTCACGAACGCGGCGGACCTGTACCTGGTCAACGCGTTCTGCGACGCCGTGCACGACGCCGACCAGCCGCTCACGTCGGTGGAGTTCGAGGCGGGCACGGGGGACTACGGCTGCGACCTGTCGCGCCAGTACGACCCGTCCGCGGTGGACCTGAAGACCCGGTTGTGCCTGGCGCAGGGCAACAAGCTGCTCAACTACTACCTGTTCGCGGGCGGGGTGAACCCGCCGCTCGACCAGCCCGTCGGCGACGGCAACGACCGGATCGCGTTCACCGGCGAGCGGCACGGGTTCGCCGCGCCGGTCGACCCGGAGGGCCGGCTCAACCCGGTGTACGAGCCGACGGCGCAGGTCCTGCGCACGGCCGGCGCGCTGGCACCGCAGCTGGCCACCATGCGTGAGGAGCACGACGACATCGCGATCGGCTTCGTGCCGGACCACTACCTGACCGAGTACCACTACCCCGGCTCGGAGTCGGTGCAGGAGGTGCTCGACGACGTCGTGCGCACCCGCGGCGCCGGGCCACGCGGGATCCTCGCGCGGGCCATGCTGCTCGGCGGGTTCCGGTTCGGCGCGGTCGACCTGCAGTCCGAGATGCCGGCGGCGCCGGTGCTCGCGCTGGCGGGCACCACGCACCTGCCGGCCGCCGTGCAGGCCACGCTGGTCGAGTACCTGCGTGGCGGCGGGCGGCTGCTCCTGGCCGGCCGGGTGCCGGCGCGGGACATGACCGGCGAGCCGTGCACGGTGCTGCGGGACGCGCTGGGGCTGACACCGCTGCGGACCGTCCGCGGCACGCCGGAGTTCTTCACGTCGGTGACGGCGCACGGCTGGGCCGCGCCGCGCCCGGAGACCCGGAGCGGCTTCGCCGAGCTGTACGAGGCGGCGGCCGGTGACGTGGTGCTGCGCGAGCTGTCCACCGGGCACGGGTGCGGGTTCGACATCCCGGTGGGGGACGGCCGGGCGGTCGTGCTGAGCACGGACTACGAGTGCGACCTCGGCCTGTGGCGGGCCGCGTTCGCCACGCTCGGGGCGGCGCCGGCGCTCACGCACACGGCGGCCGTCCCGGGGGTGGTGCTGCTGACGAGCGCCGGCCGTGACGGGCACGCGGGCGGGCGGATCCTGCACGCGCTGAACCTGTCCGGCTACCCCCAGGAGCTCACGGTCGCCGAGCACAGCCGGCCGCTGCTGGGCGGCGGGACGCTGCGGCTGCCCGGGCGGCGTGGCGTGATGCTGCCGCTGGAGCTGTCCACCGGCGGGCTCGAGGTGGCCTACGCGACCGCCGAACCGGTCGGCACCGGGGACGGGGCGGTGACGTTCCGGGCGCTCACCCCGGGCGCGCTGGTGGCCGTGCGCGGCCACGTGACCTGCGGCGATGCGATGACCGAGGTGCGGCGCGGCGACGGGCTGACCGTGGTCGAGGCGAGGGTGGCGGGCGAGTTCACCGTGTCGAGGTCCCGCACCGGATGAGCACCGCCGGTTCGGTTACCTTGACCGCCATGTTCCAGACCGACACGGCGGCCTTCGTGCGCCGCTTCGCGCAGGCGTGGGCCGAGCCGACCGTCGACGGGCTCGTCGCGCTCACGCACCCGGACGCGACGTTCGTCCAGCCGCTGGCCGCGACCGCGCGCGGGCACGCGGGCCTCACGAACGTGCTGGACGAACTGCTGTCGACCATCCCCGACCTGCGGGGCGAGCTGGTGAGCTGGGCGCCGGCGGACGAGAACACCGTGTTCGTGGAGCTGCGCCTGCGCGGCACGTTCGGCCGCAAGCCCATCGAGTGGGTGACCGTGGACAAGATCGTGCTGCGGGACGGCCTGATCGCCGCGCGCACGGCCAACTTCGACGGCCTGCGCCTGCTGGGCGCGCTGGCCCGGCGCCCGCGCGGCTGGCCGGCCTGGCTGCGGGCCAAACTGGACCGCTGACGACGCGAGGGTGAGGTGCACCATTCGGACGAATCAGCTGGTACATCCGGCTCGCCGGTGTATCCAGGGTGACGCCGTGTGCACCGTATTAGTAACACCCCGTCAATAATTTCGATGAAACCATGCGGGGTCAGCGAACATCCAACAGAATGTCAGAGGCGAGTGCTACAACGGACTCGCAATAGGATTCCAACAGCCACAGGGAACAAAAGACCATGTCCACCGCCCGCACGGCGCACCAGTCCGAAGCTCTGAACAACCGAGCCATCTCGATGCTCCGTGCCGTAGTCGCCGGCCGCGCGCAGATCAGCTGCAGCAGCGAGCCCGACCTGTTCATCGACAACGTCCCCTGCTGTGACCAGTACACAGCGCACATGCTCGCGCACGCCGGGTTGATCGAGCCGGCCACCGCGGGCGGTGTCGGCGAGCTCGTCCCGGCGCAGCTGACGTCGGAGGGCGCGGCCGCCCTTTCGCCGGCCCCGGCCGCCGCCTAATTTCGCTGGTCTTTTCGGAGCGGATGATCGGTGGGTATTTCCACGAGCACTATCCGTAACCCGTCCGGATCCGCGATCCACATTTCGAGCAGGCCCCACGGTTCTTTTCGAGCCGCGCGAACGATCTCGACGCCGCGTTGCTCGAGCTCCCGCGAGGTAGCCGCGATGTCGCGAACCTGCAGCCAGAGCACCACGCCCTCCCCCGGCCCGCTTCCGGCGTGCCCGGACACCTCCAGCAGCCCGTTCCCGGCGAAGAACACCGTGCCGCCGGGGAACTCGCGGTAGACCGCCAGCCCGAGCGTGTCGCGGTAGAAGGCGAGCGAGCGGTTCGGATCCCGCGGCCGGACGATCACGCGGCTACTCAGGAACTCCATCACCCGAGCATCCACCACGGGGCGGCCTCCGTTGGTCAGGAGGCCACCCCGTGTCGGATGAGTCGAGCGGGTCAGGCGAGTACCTCGGCTACCGTGCCAGCGCCGACCGTGCGGCCGCCCTCGCGGATGGCGAACCCGAGGCCGGCGTCCAGCGCGACCGGCACGCCCAGCTCGACGCTCCCCCGGCGCACACGGCACCTGGCCGCGGCGCACCTCGTCGCGCCGCACGCCGCGCAGCAGCACCGCCGCGTTGTCCCCGGCCTCGACCCGCCGCAGCGATTTGCCGAGCGTCTCGAGCCCGGTGGCCACGCTGCCCCGCAGGTCGAGGATCGCCCGCGCCCACCCGGGGTCGCCACGCAGCGCGCCCAGCCCGCAGACCCGCACGGCCGGCACCCGCTCGCCGTCGAGCCCGTGCCTCGACAGCAGCTCCCGGGTCAGCGTCGGGCGCCGTTCCGGCAGCCATGCCAGGGCGGCCTCGGCCGCACCCGCCGGGCACGAGCCCGCGAGGGTGTCGACCGAGACCGCCAGGAACGTGCGGCAGCGGATGACGGCGGCGACGGCGGCCGTCATCCGGTTTCTCAGGCGCTGTAGCCCTTCGGCGGGATGAGCGTGGCGAGCTGGTTGAAGGTCAGCCAGTAGATCTGGTTGCCGCCGAACGAGGCCGGGTCCGCAATGAGCACGGTGCCGTCGACGTCGTTGTAGCCGATGACCGTGAAGTAGTGGTAGATCGTGTAGTTCGGGTAGCCGGGCGGGTGGTTGTTGGCCGGCGCGACGATGTTCGCGACGATCGGGTAGCCGTTGTTGATGTCCAGCACGACGTCGTTCCAGAGCAGGTCGCGCTGCCCCTGGGTCGGCGGGTCGTTGGGCATCTCCTTGGTCTCGTACCAGCCGACGTACCCGCCGAGCACGCCGGTGACCTGCCCGATCCAGTCCGTGCCGTTCGTGGTCGTGCCCAGCTCGGCGGCGAGCTGGGACTGGCTGCGGTAGACCCCGCGGGCCGACAGGGCGATCCGGGTGGCGGCGGGGCCGCACCAGTACCCGGTCTCCTGGACCTGGTAGTCGACCTGCAGGACGTGGTCGGCGGCGGCGTGCACGTTGTGGTCGAACGTCGTCATGACGCCCGGCTCGGCGGCCGCCGCCGCGGGCACGAGGAACGTGGTACCGGCCAGGGCTAGTGCGGTGATGGGCACCGCGAGCAAGCGTGTGCGCAAGAGAACTCCCCGAAACGATGTGTGGTCAGCTGCTCACCAACTGTCGAGGTATCCGGTTTGTCGCGCCAGTGCCACGGCTGGCTCACCTGCGCTATGGCGCACATGCGCCACTACCGACGATCGGCGCGTTGACCGGGCCGGACGGCTGTTCCTACGCTGCGCCGGTGCTGGACGTCCTGGACCCCGACAGCGACCAGGGCCGGGTCTACCGGACGCTGACGGCCCGCGGCCGGTGCCGGGCCGACCAGCTCGCGCGGCACACGGGGCTGGCCGAGGGCGCCGTCGCCGCCGCGCTCGCCGCGCTGACCGAGGCCGGCGCCGTGCTGGCGGTCGACGCGGACACCGGCCTGTGGGAGGCCCGGCCGCCGCACCGGGTGATGTTCGCCGTGCTGGGCCAGGAGGAGGAGCGGCGGGCGGCGCTGTGGCGCGCCGGCGCGGAGCTCGACCGGCTCTACCAGCTGGCCCGCCGCAACGCGGACACCTCGCCGGGCGTGGAGACCGTCGAGCACCCGCTCGACCTCATCGCGCTCAGCCACCAGCTCCAGGAGCGGTCCACGGAGCGGATCCGCTGGCTGGACCGCCCGCCGTACCACAGCAAGCCGCACCACTTCGAGGCGCAGGAGCAGCTGCAGACCCGGCGGATGGCCGCCGGCCTGCGGTACCGGACCGTCTACCACCAGGCGGTGTACGACGACCCCGGCCTGTTCGCGAGCATGACGCGGATGGTCGAGCGCGGCGAGGACGCCCGGGTGCTCGCCGACCTGCCGGTCAAGCTCATGATCGGCGACGAGCACACCGCGCTGCTGGTGCCCGAGCCCGACCGGGTCGGCGTCGAGGAGTCGCTCGTGGTGCACGCGGGCGGGCTGCTGGCCGCGTTCGCCGGCCTCTTCGAGACACTGTGGACACTCGGCATCCCGGTCTCCGGCGACCGTGTCCCGCTGTCCGAACAGGACAGGATGATCGTCGCGCTGATGGCGGCCGGGGTCACCGACGACGTGATCGCCCGGCGGTTGCGGCTGTCCCGGCGGACGGTGACCCGCCGGATCGCGGCGCTACTCGACCGGCTCGGCGCGACCACCCGGTTCCAGGCGGGCGTGCAGGCCGCCCACCGCGGCTGGCTGTAGGCCGGAGTCCTCAGGCGACGAACAGGTGCTCGGCCTCCTGCGGCGAGCCGGCGGTGCCGGTGAAGTCGCCCTGTGCCACCTCGGCGCCGGCGTCGCGCCACCACTCGTACTGGGCCTCGGTCTCCAGGTCGCCGACGATGACCCGGGTACCGGCCTCCCGCACGAGCGTCACGAGCTGGCGCATGGCGCGGGTGAACAACGCGTCCTCGCCCATGCGCGCGACCCGGGACACGGCCGCCTCCGACATCTTCACCGCGAGCACCGGCAGGTCCTCCAGGCACGCGAGGTCGCCGCGGGTGGTGCCGAACTCGTAGAGCACGACCGGGATGCCGAGGTCCACGAGCACGTCGAGGTTGTCCTCGGCGAGGCCGTCGGTCATGCACAGCGCCTGCACCGGCATGCCGAGCTGCAGCTGCCCGGCGTCGAGCCCGGCGTCGGCCAGCACCGTCCGCACGGTCGAGACGAGGTCCGGGTCGCCGGAGAGCTCGCGGCAGAGCTCGATGTACAGCTTGGGCATGCCGCCGTCGAACCGTTCGGTCCACGTGCGCAGCTGCTCGCAGGCACGGCTGAGCACCCACCGCCCGATCGGCAGCGCGAGCCCGGTGTCGGCGATCGCCTCCAGGCACCGGGCGTGGCCCAGCGGCCCGTGCACGGCGTGCTCCCAGTGCAGCAGCGCCTGCACCGCGACGATGCTCTTGTCCCGCACGGAGACCAGCGGCTGGTAGTCGATGGTGAGCTCGCCGCTCTCCCACGCGCCGGGCATCGACGCGGCCAGGCGGTAGCGCAGGTGGTCGCGTTCGTTGGCGTCCGCGTCGACCATGCCCCACTGCCGGCGGCCGGACTGCTTGAGCCGCTGCAACGTGCTGTCGGTCGCCCGCAGCAGGTCGGCGGGCACGGTGTCGGGGCCGGGTAGGTGCGCGACGGCGATGGTCGCGGTCGTGGCGATGCCGTCCTCGCCGACGTAGACGGGTTCGGCCAGCGCGTCGTTGATGTCGGCGGCGATGTTCTCGATCGACGGGGTGTTGAGCGTGTTCACCAGCAGCACGCCGAACTCGTCGCCCTCGAACCGCGCGATCGTGGCCCGCTCGCCCGCGAAGATCTCGAGCAGCCGGCCGGCGACCGTGGCCAGCAGCCGGTCGCCGGCGTCGCGGCCCATGCCGTTGTTGATCGCGCGGAAGTCGTCCAGGTCCACGTGGAAGACGGTCAGCCCGTCGACCTTGTCGCTGCCGCGCAGCGACTCCTCGAGCAGGCCGAGGAAGCGGTGCCGGTTGACCAGGCCGGTGAGCGGGTCGTGGGTCGCCTGGAACCGCAGCTGGTTCTCGAGATCGTGCTTGTCGGACACGTCCTCCGCGGAGGTCACGTAGTAGCGCGGCGAACCGTCCGGACCGCGCAGCACCGAGGCGGACAGGAAGACCCGCGCCTCCTCCCCGTCCGCGCGCACCAGCCGGCGTTGCTCGCGGAAGGGCACCGAGGCCTCCTCCAGCAGCACGCGGTAGCGCAGCTCGAGGTACGCGGCGTCGTCCGGGTGGAACAGCTCCTCGACGCGTTGCGCGGGCATTTGCCCGCCGCGGTGGTGGAGGATGTTCGCCAGCGCGCGGTTGGTGCGCACCAGCGTGCCGTCGAGGTCGCTGATCGCCATGCCGACCGAGGACGAGGAGAAGACCTCCTCGAAGCGGGCCTCGCTGGCCTCCAGCGCGCGCTCGGCGCTCTCCCGCGCCTGGATGAGGGCGAGCGTCAGGCCTTCCTGCTCGTCGAACTGGCGGCGGCGCATGCCCTCGCTGAAGCCGCGTGCCAGCGCGCCGAGCACGCGGGCGAGCTTCACCATCGCCTCGTCGACGCCGGCGTGCTCGGGCAGCTGGGGCATCCGGCTCACCAGCAGCTCGACCGTGCATTCGACGCCCTCGGCGGTCGACAGCCCGAGCACCACCAACCGCCGCGCGATCGCCACCGCGGGGGTGGGCTTGAACGGTTCGGCGGTCCAGGCGTGCACGAGCTCATCGAGCGCGGTCGTCAGCCCGCGCTCGATCTCCGCACGAGACCTCGCGATGTAGATGATCGGAGCCAGCGCGTCCGCCCAGTCGCGGACCAGCTCAGATCGATCCACCGGAGCCATCCATCGGCCAAGTCATCCCTGTCGTCCTTCTCCGGTGACGCCGCTGGTTGACGGTACCAGCGGCATTGGAAAGCACTCTGCGCCCGATCGGGCACCGAGTGCTGTCGCAGGCACCACCCTAGGTGTTTCCGACTGGCCCGAACGGGTGAACTACTGCCAGTACCGCACCTTGCCCGGACCGTCGCTACCCGTGATCGACTCGAACCGGGATTCCCGTTCCACCCCAACGCTTCCTGACACACCACGACGATGTGTCCCGCCGATTTGTCCTGCGCCGCAACAAATCCCGCTAGGTGCCGGTGATGTGCTCCGGGCGGACGGGGACGCGGGCGAGCGCGATCCCCGTCGCCGCCCGGATGGCGGCCACGATGGCCGGGGTGGACGACAGGGTCGGGGGCTCGCCGACGCCGCGCAGGCCGTACGGGGCGTGCGGGTCGGCGCGCTCGAGGACGTCGATCGGCATCGGGGGCATGTCGAGGATCGTCGGGATGAGGTAGTCGGTGAACGACGGGTTGCGCACCTCGCCGCCCACCACCTGGATCTCCTCCATCACCGCGAGCCCGAGCCCCTGCGCCGACCCGCCCTGGATCTGGCCCAGCACCGCGTCCGGGTTGATCGCCTTGCCGACGTCCTGCGCGCACGCCAGCTCGACCACGCGCACCAACCCCAGCTCGATGTCCACGTCGACCACCGCCCGGTGCGCGGCGAATGCGTACTGCACGTGCGCGAAGCCCTGCCCCGTCTCCGGGTCGATCGGGTGGGTCGGCCGGTGGCGCCACTTCACGGTCCGCTCGACCGAGCCGGTACCGAGCACGTCACCGAGGTCCGCCAGCACCTCCTGCGTGTCCGACACGACCTTGCCGCCCGCGAGCCCGACCGCGGCCACCCCGAGCCGCTTGGCCGCGAGCGCCAGCAGCTCGCCGCGCACCTCCTCGCACGCGGCCTTCACCGCGCCGCCGGTCACGTAGCTCTGCCGCGACGCCGAGCTCGACCCCGCGCTGCCCACGGCCGTGTCCGACGGCTGGATCACCACCCGCTGCACGCCGAGCTCCGTGCGCGCGATCTGCGCCTGCAGCGTGACGAGCCCCTGCCCGACCTCCGCCGCCGCGGTGTGCACCGCCACCACCGGCTCGCCGCCGATCATCTCGATGCGCACCCGCGCGGTGGAGTAGTCGTCGAAGCCCTCGGAGAAGCCGACGTTCTTGATGCCCACGCCGTAGCCCACCCCGCGCACCACGCCCTCGCCGTGCGTCGTGTTCGACACGCCGCCGGGCAGCTCGCGCAGGTCCCGCGGCGCGGGCGACTCGGCGGGGTCGGTCGGCATCGGCTTGTCCCGCACCCGGGTCAGCAACTCCGCGACCGGCGCCGCGGAGTCCACGACCTGGCCCGTCGCGATGACCGAGCCCTGCTCGACCGCGTTGCGGATCCGCACGTCGACCGGGTGCATGCCGAGTGCCTCGGCGAGCTTGTCCAGCTGCGACTCGTAGGCGAAGCACGCCTGCACCGCGCCGAACCCGCGCATCGCCCCGCACGGCGGGTTGTTCGTGTAGACGCCGTAGCAGTCGATCGACACGTTCGGCACCCGGTAGGGCCCGGCGCCGAGGGTGGCCGCGTTGCCGGTGACCGCCGAGGTGGTCGACGCGTACGCGCCACCGTCGAGGACGATCTCCGCCCGCACGTACACGAGGTCGCCGGCGCGCGTGGCGCCGTGCTCGTAGCGCAGCACCGCGGGATGGCGGTGCACGTGGCCGAAGAACGACTCCTCGCGACCGTAGACGATCTTCACCGGCTTGCCCGTGCGCAGCGCCAGCAGGCTCGCGTGGATCTGCATCGACAGGTCCTCGCGCGCACCGAACGCGCCACCGACACCGGCCAGGTGCAACCGCACCTTCTCCTCGGCCATGCCGAGCGCGTGCGCCACCTGCCGCTGGTCGGCGTGCAGCCACTGGGTGGCGACGAACAGGTCGATGCCACCGTCCTCGGCCGGCACCGCCATGCCCGACTCCGGGCCGAGGAACGCCTGGTCCTGCATGCCGACCGTGTACTCGCCGGTGACCACGACGTCGGCACGCACGTCCGGCTCGCCGTGGCGGATGCGCACGTGCCGCACGACGTTGCCGTCCGGGTGAGTCGGGTGCAGCACCGGCGCGTCCGCGCGCATCGCCGCCTCCGGGTCGGTGACCGGATCGAGCACCTCCCAGTCGACACGCACGCGAGCGGCGGCCCGGCGCGCGGTCTCCGGGTGGTCGGCGGCCACGATCGCGACCGGCTCGCCCTGGTAGCGCACCACGGTCTCGGCGAGCACCGGCTGGTCCGGGTGCTCGAGGCCGTAGATGTTGACCGGCACGTCCTCGTGGGTCAGCACGGCGTACACGCCGGGCACGGCGAGCGCGGGGCCGGTGTCGATGCCGCGGATCCGCGCGTGCGGGTGGGGGCTGCGCAGCGTGGCGCCCCACAGCATGTCCTCGGCCCACATGTCCGAGGAGTAGGCGAACTCGCCCTTCACCTTGAGCGTGCCGTCCGGGCGCAGCGGGCTGTCGCCGACCGTGCCGGTGACGGTCGCGGACCGGGTCTCGGTCACCGACCCGGTCATCGCGTCACCTTCGCCACGAGCGCCGCGCTCGCCGACCGCAGGCCGGCCGCCACGTCCACCTCGGACACCCGGCGCGGGACGCCGTCCTCGACCACCGGCTCCCCGCCGGCCAGCAGCAGCGCGAGCGGCGGCAGCGCACCGAACACGAGCGCGGCCACGGGGTCGGCGATGCCGGCGTGCTCGACGCCGTCCAGTCGCCACACCGCGAGGTCGGCCTGCTTGCCCGGCTCGAGCGAGCCCAGCTCGTCCGCGCGGCCGAGGCAGCGCGCGCCGCCCATCGTGGCCAGCCACAGCCCGTCGCGCGCGCTGGCCGTGGCCGGGCCCTTCCGCAGCCGCGCCAGGTACACCGCCTGCCGCAGCTCGATACCGAGCCCACCATCCTCATTGGACGCCGCGCCGTCGACGCCGAGCCCGACCGGGGCGCCGGCGTGGATCAGGTCCTGCACCCGCGCGATCCCCGCGCCCAGCCGGGAGTTCGACGTCGGGCAGTGCGCGACGCCGGTGCCGGTGGCGCCGATCCGGGCGACCGCGCCGTCGGACAGGTGGATGCCGTGCGCCAGCCAGACGTCGTCGCCGAGCCAGCCGGTTCGCTCGGCGTACTCCACCGGCGTGCAACCGAGCTCGGCGAGGCACTGCTCCTCCTCGTCCACGGTCTCGGCGAGGTGGGTGTGCAGCCGGACGCCCTTGTCCCGGGCCAGTTCCGCGGCCTGCGACATCAGCTCGGTGCTCACGGTGAACGGCGAGCACGGGCCGACCGCCACCCGCACGAAGGAACCGGGCGCCGGGTCGTGGTAGCGGTCGATGGCCTCGGCGGTGGCGGCGAGCGCCTCGTCCCGGTCCTCCACGACGGAGTCCGGTGGCAGGCCGCCCCGGGACTCGCCGCGGTCCATCGACCCGCGGACCGCGTGCAGCCGGATGCCGACCTGGCCCGCCGCCTCGACGATCGGGGCGAGCAGGTCGCCCGCGCCACGCGGGAAGACGTAGTGGTGGTCGGCCGCGGTCGTGCAGCCGGTCGCCGCGAGGCGGGTCAGCCCCGCGAGCGCGGCACTGTGGGTGATCTTGTCGGTGATGCCGGCCCAGACCGGGTACAGCTCGGTGAGCCACTCGAAGAGCGTCGCCTGCTGCGCGAACCCGCGGGTGGCCCACTGGTAGAGGTGGTGGTGCGTGTTGATCAGGCCCGGGGTGACCAGGCAGCCGGTGGCGTCCACGCGCCGGTCGTAGCTGCCCTCGGGGGCCGCGCCGGCGCCCACGGACTCGATCACCCCGTCGGCGAGCACGACGTGGCCGCGGTCGTACTCGGTGCCCGCCGCGTCGACGGTGGCGATGGCGGCGTTCTCGACGACGGTTCTCATGCCCGCTCCCCCACCTTGCTCGCGGCGAGCCGGACCGCCTCGAGGATCTTCTCGTATCCCGTGCAGCGGCACAGGTTCCCGGCGAGCGCCTCGCGGATCTCCGCGTCGGACGCGTCCGGCTTGCGGCGCACCAGCTCGTGCGCGGCGACGATGAGCCCGGGCGTGCAGAACCCGCACTGCACGGCACCGGTCCGCACGAACGCCTCCTGCACCGGGTCGAGCTCGTCGCCGGCCGCGAGCCCCTCGACCGTGCGCACCGCACGGCCTTCGGCCTGGCCGGCCGCCACCAGGCACGCGCACACGGGCGTGCCGTCGAGGTAGACCGTGCAGGAGCCGCACTCGCCCTGCTCGCAGGCGTTCTTCGAGCCGGGCAGGCCGAGCCGCTCGCGCAGCACGTAGAGCAGGCTCTCGCCGGGCCACACGTCGTCGGCCGTCATCGGCTCGCCGTTGACCTCGATGTTGACACGCATCACGTCCACCTTCCCCGGTCCTGCCAGGCCCAGCGCAGCGTCCGGCGGGCCAGCACGGCGAGCGCGTGGCGCCGGTAGGCCGCGCTGCCGCGTACGTCGTCGATCGGGCGCGCGGCCGCGGCGACCAGCTCGCCGAACTCCCGCGCCACCTCGTCGGTCAGGTCGCCGCCCGTCCAGGGCAGCACCTCGGCCGCGTAGTCCTCCGCGGCGTCGGCCCGCAGCGGCACCGGCCCCGCCGAGCCGATCCCCGTGCCGACCCGCCGCGCCGCCAGGTCGAGCGAGAGCCCGAACGAGCAGACGGCGATCACCATCGCGTTGCGGGTGCCGACCTTCGAGAACTGCTGGGGCCCGGCCGCCTTCGGCACCAGCACGGCGGTGATCAGCTCGTCCGGCTCCAGCGCGGACTTCTTGGGGCCGTGGAAGAACTCGCCGATCGGGACCGTCCGGGTGCCGCGAGTGGACGCGACCTCCACGACCGACGGCACGGCGATCAGCGGCGGGTGCGCGTCGCCCGCGGGGGACGCGGAGCCGAGGTTGCCGCCGACCGTGCCGCGGTTGCGGATCTGCGGCGAGCCGACGGTGCGGCTGGCCATCGCGAGCCCCGGCAGCAGCCCGGCGAGCTCGGTGACGATGCGCGCGTAGGGCACGCCCGCGCCGAGCCGCACGTGACCGTTCTCCTCCGCCCACTCGCCCAGCTCGGCGACGCGGCCGAGGTCGAGCAGCGCGGGCGGGCGGCGCTTGTCGAAGTTCAGCTCGACCATGACGTCGGTGCCGCCGGCGATCGGCAGCACCTCGGGCGTCTCCGCCTTCACCGCGAGCGCCTCGGCGAGCGAGCCGGGCCGGTAGAAGTCCATGCTCACCACCACGCCAGGCCGGGATCCGGTGCGTCCGCACGCACCACGGTGCCCTCGATCAGCCCGTACGGACGGTCCGCGGCGTGGAAGACCTCGTTCGGGTTGTCCAGCTGGAACGGGCTCAGGTCGACCAGGAAGTGGTGCTTGTTCGGCAGCTCCAGGCGAACCTCGACCAGCTCGTCCCGATGGCGCAGCACCCGCTCACCCATCGCGTGCAGCGTCTGCTGCAACGACAGCGAGTGCGTGTCCGCGAACGCCTCCAGCAGGTGCATGTGCGCGTGGCGGAACGACACCGCCCAGTCCGAGTCCGTGCCGGCGTGGCGCCAGCGGGCGGTCACCGCGGTGGCGAGGATCCGGTCGGTCGTCTCGGCCAGCGTCGTGTACCGGTCCTTCTGGAAGCCGTGGAACTCCGAGCCCGTGGTGTTGAGCAGCGTGACGTCCTCGACACCGGAAACCACCCAGGCGTTCGTGCCGTCGAACGTCACCGTGGCGGTGCGGGTGCCGGCCGCGCGGGCGAACGAGTGGTGCGCCGGGCGCGGGTCGTCCGGGTAGCCGACAGTCAGCCGCTCCCAGCGGTACATCTCCAGGTGCACGCGTGCCTTCGTGATCGTGGGCGCGGCCTCGACGAAGTGGCGGGCCAGCCGCAGCCCGAACTCCTCGGGCTCGCCCACGCCGTCGCGGGCGAACGCGTACACGGTGTTCTTCTGCGTGTCGGTGGGCAGCACGCCGGAGTTGTCGCCGGTCAGGTGGGTGGCGTCGAGATCACCGGCCAGCGACGTGCTGACGTTGAGATCGATGATCGAGTGCCGGTCGTCCGCGCGCTCCACGCGGACCAGGCGGGTCTCCGCCTTGCCGTACCGGTTCTCGCCGAGCTTGATTTCGGTGGTCATGGATGTGATCAACTTCCCCGGTAGGTCGAGTAGCCGAACGGGCTGAGCAGCAGCGGCACGTGGTAGTGCTCGGCGGGGTCGGCGAGCCGGAAGGCCACGGCGACCTCCGGGTAGAACGCGTCCGGGCCGAGGTAGTCGCCGGTGGCGAAGACCAGCCGGTACACCCCCGCGGCCGCCACACCCCAGCCGGCGATGCGGCCGTCGGCGTCGGTGCGGCCGTCGGTGACGGGCTGCCAGCCGTCCGCCCCGCGTGCTTCGAGCCGCACGGGCACGCCGGCGGCCGGCCGGCCGATGCTCGTGTCGAGGACATGGGTCGACAAACTCACGATCCGTACGCCTTCCCCAATCGCAGATCCACGATGTCCGCGAGCTCGCCGCGCACCACGGCCCGCTCGGTGTCCGGGTCGTTGCCGAGCCGCTCGCGCAGCGCGGCCAGCATCGCCGCACCGGTCAGCCCGGTCGCGCAGATCAGGAACACGTGCCCGAACCGCTCCTCGTAGGCGAGGTTGCCGGCGACCAGGTCCTGCGCGAGCTGCTCGCTCGCACCGGCCGCGCCGGCCTGCTCGGCCCGTGACCAGGCGGCCTCCCGGCCCGCGCCCGCCGCCCGCTCGCCGATCCGCGGGTGCGCGGCGAGCGCCTCGGCGACGTCGGCCCAGCCGAGCTCGGCGAGCACGGCGTGCGACACGCGCCGCAGGCCGGCGACGTCGTGGTAGGGCCGGCGGGCGAGCAGCTCGTCCGCCCAGCGCCGGGCCGCGCAGCAGGCGAGCAGCTCCTGCTCGGCGGCCGCGGGCTCGGCGAGGTTGAGCCGGTCGAGGGGGGTGTCATCGGGCATCCCCGGCACTCTACTGACCGGGCCGCCCGCACGCCCCCCTCGTCAGTCGCTGGTCACAGGGGGTCGAGCGCTACTCGATCACGGCGAGCGCGTCGATCTCCACGAGCATGCCCGCGGGCAGTCCGACGTAGACCGTGGTGCGTGCCGGGTAGGGCTGCGGGACCAGCTCGGCGTAGGTCTCGTTCAGCTCCGCGAAGTGGGCCGTGTCGGTCAGGTAGACGCGCAGCATCACCACGTCGTCCCAGCTCGCACCGCCCGCCACCAGCACGGACTCGACGTTGCGCAGCACCTGCCGGGTCTGCGCGGCGACGCTGTCGCCGACGAGCTCCCCCGTCGCCGGGTCCAGCCCGACCTGGCCGGCGACCTGCAGGATGCCGCCCTTGCGGATACCCGGCGACAGCGGGACCGGCGGCGGCGCCGCACCCTCCGGGTTGATCGTGATTCGCGCCATGCTCAGCTCTCCTCTACTCGTGGCTCGTCTCGTGGCTGGTCTCGTGGTGGTGACCAGCCACACTCGACCGACGCCCGCCCGGCCGCCGCCAGCAGCACCGGCACCAGCTCCAGCAGGCCGTCGAGGTCCAGCAGGACCTTCGGCACCGACAGCGACAGCGCCGCGAGCACCACCCCGCGCGGGCCCCGCACCGGCGCCGCGACGCAGTGGATGAACTCCTCGTGCTCCGTGTCGTCCACCGCGTACCCGCGCTCGGCGACCCGCGCCAGCTCGGCCAGCAGCGCGCGCGGGGTCGTGATCGTGTTCGCGGTCAACCGCGGGTACTCGAGGCCGGTGGCGACCTGGGCCCGCTCGGCCGGCGGCAGCGCGGCGAGCAGCACCTTGGCCACGGCCGTGCAGTGCAGCGGCGCGCGCCGGCCGATGCGGGAGTACATCCGCACGTTGTGGCGGCTCTCGTACTTGTCGATGTAGGTCACCTCACCGTCCTCATAGGACGCGAGGTGCACGGTGTGCCCGGTGGTGGCGTTGAGCTCGCGGGCCGCCGGCTCGGCGCTGCGCCGCACGTCGCGCTCGTCCAGCGCGCGGTAGGCCAGCTCGAACAGCGACGTGCCCAGCCGGTACTCCCGCACGCCGCTGCGCTGCACGAACCGGCGGGCCTCCAGCGTGCGCAGCAGCCGCAGCACGGTCGTCTTGTGCACGCCGGTCCGCTCGGCGAGCTGGTCGAGGTTGCGCGGACCGGCCGCCAGCTCGTCCAGCATCTCGAGAGCGCGGTCCAGGCTCTGGCTCACGGGACCCTCGCCGCCGTCCACTCCGCGTCGCCGGCGTCCAGCAGGGCGGCGACGAGCCCGGCCGGCAGCGGCGGGCCGACGTCGTGGCGGGTGCGCAGCGCGGCCGCCGCCCGCAGGTGGCCCGCGCGCAGCCGGCGCACCGGTTCCTCGCCCGCGAGCAGCGCCGCGAGGTAGCCGGCCGCGAACGCGTCCCCCGCGCCGACCGGCTCCACGACGTCCACCCGCAGCGCCGGCTGGAACACCGCGGGCCGGCCGTGCTCGAGCAGCGTCGCACCCCGCTCGGCCTGCTTGACCACGATGGCCGGCGGCTCGGGCAGCACCTCGCGGATCGCGGCCGGCTCCGCCACGCCCCACAACGACTCCGCCTCGTCCGCGCCGACCAGCACGACGTCCGCCAGCGCGGCCAGCTCCCGCAGCACCGCGGGGTCCTGGTCCAGCGCCGGGCGCCGGTTCACGTCGAACGACAGCAGGCCCGACCGCGGCGCGGCGAGCAACGCCCGCATCAGCGCCAGGCAGCTCGATGAGAGCGCGGGCGTGATCCCGCTGGTGTGCACGAGGCGCACGCCGTCGGGCGGCAGGCCCGCCGGCAGGTCCGGGCCCATGGCCGCGGCCGCCGACCCGCGCCGGTAGTAGCACACCCCACCCGGGGTCTTGAAGTACACGCCGGTCGGCCGGTCCGGGTCGACCACGACGCCGGAGACGTCGACCCCGTGCTCCGCCACGAAACCCGTGACCGCGCGGCCGAACGGGTCGTCGCCGACCGCGGACACCCACGCCGCGCGCAGCCCCAGCCCCGCCAGCTGACAGGCCACGTTGGACTCCGCGCCACCGGTCGTGCGGGTCCACGCGCGCACGTGCTCGGCCGGCCCGTCCTCGGCGGGCACGAACAGCGCCATGGTTTCGCCCAGGCACAGCACGTCCACGGGTCCCACCCCGATCGACCGTCCCTTCCGGACCGCCAGCGGCGCCGCGTTGACGGCCCGCACAGCCGGATGCTACACAGACCTGCAGCACATAGTGCAATAGCCGTTGCAATATACGCAATGCGGATACGCAATGAGGTGAGCCGTGTGGTGCAGCCCGGCAGCATCGACCGCGACAAGGTCGCCGCGATCGCGGACGAGCGGATCGACTGGCGCTTCAAGGGTCTGCCGACCGCCGCGCAGGGCATGACGATCGGCGCGGCCCGCGAGGCCGGGCTGAACCTGTTCGACTGCCTGCCCCCGCTGGTCGTGCTCGACGCGCAGGCCATCGAGCACAACCTCGTCGCGATGGCCGACTTCTGCGCCCGGCACGGGTTCGCGCACGCGCCGCACGGCAAGACCACGATGGCCCCGCAGCTCTACGCCCGGCAGTTCGACCACGGCGCGTGGGGCCAGACCGCGGCCACCGCGAGCCAGCTGCGGGTCTACCGCGCGTTCGGCGTCAGCCCAGTCATCCTCGCCAACGAGCTGGTCGACCCGGCCGCGCTGACCTGGCTCGCGGGCGAGCTCGAGCGCGACCCGGACTTCCGGTTCTGCTGCTGGGTCGACTCGGTGCGCGGCGTGGCGCTGATGACCGAGGCCCTCGCCGGGGCGGTGCGGCCGGTCGATGTGCTGATCGAGGTCGGCTTCCCGCACGGGCGAAGCGGCGTGCGGGACATGGCCACCGGGATCGAGGTGGCGCAGGCGGTCGCGGCCTCGCCCGTGCTGCGGCTGACCGGCGTCGGCGGGTACGAGGGCGCGGTCGCCAACGAGTCCACGGCCGAAGCGCTCGCCGCCGTGCACGGCTACCTGGCGGACCTGCGCGCGCTCACCGTGGAGCTCGCCTCCCGCGGCCACTTCGACGGCGTCGAGGAGGTCCTCGTCACCGCCGGCGGCAGCTCGTTCTTCGACCAGGTGGCCGACGTGCTCGGCGGGGTGCTCGGCCCCCCGTGGCCGGACGGGCTGCCGGTCCTGCCGGTGCTGCGCAGCGGCGCGTACGTCACCCACGACTCCGGGTTCTACGACCGGGTCTCCCCGCTCGGCGCCCACCCGCGGATGTCCGGCCCGGTGCTGCGCCCGGCGCTGCGCGCGTGGGCGCAGGCCATGTCGGGGCCCGAGCCCGGCCTGGCGCTGCTCACGGCGGGCAAGCGGGACGTGCCCTACGACATCGACTTCCCGACTCCCGAGCTGCTGCGCCGCAACGGCGCCGTCCGGCCGTTGGTGGGCGAGGTGACCAAGCTCAACGACCAGCACACGTTCCTCTCCCATGCCGGGGACGTCGAGGTCGGCGACTGGGTGGGGCTCGGCCTGTCGCACCCGTGCACCACGTTCGACAAGTGGCAGCTGCTACCCGTCATCGGCGCGGACGGCGAGACCGTCGTCGACCTGATCCGCACCTTCTTCTGATGGCCGGCATCGTCTTCCGCGGCCCGACGGTCGTCGACGGCACCGGCACGCCCGGCTTCCGCGCGGACGTGTCCGTCCGGGACGGCCGGATCGCCGCGATCGGGCCTGACGCCGACGGCACGCGGGTGGTCGACGCGGACGGGCTGGTCCTCGCGCCCGGGTTCATCGACATGCACGCGCACTCGGACATCCAGCTCCTCGCGCAGCCGGACCACCTGGCCAAGGTCTCGCAGGGCGTGACGCTGGAGGTGCTCGGCCAGGACGGCCTGTCCTACGCCCCGGTCGACGACTCCACATTGGACACGCTGCGCGGCCAGCTCGCCGGCTGGAACGACGACCCGCCCGGGTTCACCTGGGACTGGCGGACCGTCGGCGAGTACCTGGACCGCCTCGACCGCGGGATCGCGTGCAACGCCGCGTACCTGCTGCCGCAGGGCACGATCCGCATGCTCGCGGTCGGCTGGGCCGCCCGCGCGGCCACGGAGTCCGAACTGGACACCATGCGCGGGCTGGTGGCGACCGGGCTGGCCGAGGGCGCGCTCGGCCTGTCGTCTGGCCTGACCTACACGCCCGGCATGTATGCCACGACCGGCGAGCTGGTCGCGCTGTGCGAGGTGGTCGCCGCGGGCGGCGGGTACTACAGCCCGCACCACCGCAGCTACGGCGCCGGCGCGCTCGAGGCGTACGCGGAGATGCTGGACGTGTCCCGGCGGTCGGGCTGCCCGCTGCACCTCGCGCACGCCACGATGAACTTCCCGGTCAACGCCGGCCGCGCGGCGGAGCTGCTCTCGATGCTGGACGCCGCGCTCGCGGCCGGCGCGGACGTCACGCTCGACACCTACCCCTACCTCGCCGGCGCGACCTACCTCTCCGCGCTGCTGCCGAGCTGGGCGATGGCCGACGGCCCGGCCGCGACGCTCGCCCGCCTGTCCGATGTGGACACACGGGAGCGGATCCGGGCCGACCTCGAGGAGCACGGCAGCGACGGCTGCCACGGCGTGCCCGTGGACTGGGACACCATCCAGGTCAGCGGCGTGCGGCTGGCCGACAACGCGCACCTGGTGGGGCACAGCGTCGCCGAGGCCGCCCGGCGTGCCGGGAAACCGCCCGCCGAGCTGTACTTCGACGTCCTGGTCGCCGAGCGGCTGGGCACCTCCTGCCTCATGCACGTGGGCGACGAGGACAACGTGCGGGCCATCATGCGCCACCCCGTCCACACGGGTGGCAGCGACGGCCTGCTCGTCGGCGCGCGGCCGCATCCGCGCGCGTGGGGCACCTTCCCCCGCTACCTCGGCCACTACGTGCGCGAGCTCGGCGTGCTCGGCCTCGAGGAGTGCGTCGCGCACCTGACCGGGCGCGCGGCGCGGCGGCTGCGCCTGGCCGATCGTGGCCTCGTGCGCACCGGGTACGCGGCCGACCTGGTCCTGTTCGACCCGGCGACCGTCGCCGCGCGGGCCACCTACGACGACCCGCGCCGGCCCGCGCGCGGCATCCCGTACGTCCTGGTCAACGGCGTGCCGGTCATCGACGACGGGCGCCGCAGCGACGCGCTGCCCGGCCACTCGATCCGCAACCCGCCGGGAGGCAGCCGTGGACCTGGTCGCTGAGCTCACCGCCCGCCGGGCCCTGTGCATCATCCGGGCACCCGCGATCCCCGACCCGGCGGGCCTCGCGGCCACCCTGGTCGAGGCCGGCCTGCCGCTGGTCGAGTTCGCCCTCACCATCCCTGGCGCGCCCGGCCTCATCGAACGCGCGGCCACGGTGGACGGCCTGCTGCCCGGCGCGGGCACCGTGCTGACGGCCGCCGACGCGCGGGTCGCGATCTCGGCGGGCGCGCGGTTCCTGCTGACGCCGGGGGTGCGCCCGGAGGTGGCCGCCGAGGCGCACCGCCAGGGCGTGCCCGTCGTGCTGGGCGCGATGACGCCGACCGAGGTGGCGGCCGCGCTGGATCTCGGCGCCACCGCGGTGAAGATCTTTCCCGCGGCCCGGCTCGGTCCGGCCTACCTCACCGACCTGCACGGCCCGTACCCGGACGCGCCGCTGGTCGCCACGGGCGGGCTGACGGCGGCCAACGCCGCGGAGTACCTGTCCGCCGGCGCGCTCGCGGTCACCGCGGGCAGCGGCGTCGTCGGGCAGAGGCTCGCCGCCGAGTCCCGGCTGGGCGAGATATCCGACCGTGCCAAGGAGTTCGTCGCCGCGGTGGCTGGTCATCGCGGTCCGGACGGCTGACCAACCACCGAAAGGCAACCAGATGTCGGGGATCGTCGACTGGTTACAGCACACGACACCCGGGCTGCTGCTCCTCGCGGCGGCCGGGATCGCCCTGCTGCTCCTGCTGATCATCAAGTTCCGGATCGAGCCGTTCATCGCGCTGCTCGTCGTCGGCCTGCTCACCGCGCTCGCCGCCGGCGTCCCGGTGGCCACGCTCGTCGGCTCGGCCCAGGGCGCCGGCGACAGCCTGCTCGAGACCGGGTTCGGCAGCATCCTCGGGCACATCGCCGCGATCATCGGCCTCGGCACGATCCTGGGCTCGCTCCTCGAGGCGTCCGGCGGCGCGCAGGTGCTGACCCGCCGGCTGCTGCGGGCACTCGGCGAGGAACGCGCACCGCTCGCGATGGGTCTCGCCGGGCTGATCTTCGGCATCCCGGTGTTCTTCGACGTGGGCATCTTCGTCCTGGCGCCGCTGGTGTACGTCGCGGCGAAGCAAGGCGGCGGCTCGATCCTGCGCTACTGCCTGCCGCTGCTCGCGGGCCTGTCGGTGACCCACGCGTTCCTGCCCCCGCACCCCGGGCCGGTCGCCGCGGCCGGGCTGCTCGGCGTCGACCTCGGCTGGCTCATCCTCATGGGCGCCGCGTGCGCGATCCCCGCCTGGTACGTCGGCGGCGTGCTGTTCTCGAGCTGGATCGCGAAGCGCATCTACGTGCCCGTCCCGGAGGAGATGCTGGCCGCGGTCCACGAGGAGCGCGACGGCGAGCCGAGCCTGGGCCTGGTGCTGTCGATCATCGCGGTGCCGCTCGTGCTGATCCTCGCCGGGACGTTCGGCAGCATCTGGCTGACCGAGGGCTCGGTCGCGGCCGGTGTCGCGAACTTCATCGGCACGCCGGCGGTCGCGCTGACCGTCGCGGTGCTGCTCGCGTCCTGGCTGCTCGGCACCCGCCGCGGGATGACCCGCGCGGAGCTCGCCGACATCGCCACGGCGTCGCTGCGCCCGGTCGGCATGATCCTGCTCGTGGTCGGCGCCGGCGCGTTCTACGGTGCGGTGCTCAAGGCCACCGGCATCGGCGACGTCGTCGCGGGCACCCTGCACGACGCCGGCCTACCGGTGATCGTCGCCGCGTACGTGATCAGCTGCGCGCTGCGGATCGCACAGGGCTCGGCCACCGCGGCGATCGCCGCCACCGCCGCGATCATCGGCCCGACGATCGCGGACGCCGGGTACTCCCAGCCGCAGCTCGCGTTGATCGTGGCCGCCATCTGCGCCGGGTCGATCATCGCCTCGCACGTCAACGACGGCGGGTTCTGGATCGTGTCCCGCTACTTCGGCATCTCGGTGAAGGACACGCTGCGCTCGTGGACCGTGCTGGAGACCATCCTGTCGCTCGTCGCCTTCGCGATGGCCGCGATCCTCACGGTGGTCATCGGCTGACCCGTTGTCCGGTTCACGACAGAAATTGGTATAGACCTTGTCGCACCGCTGTGGCGCCTCGTAGCATCCGGATGCCTCCTGCCGCACCGACCGACCGCACCCGAACGGTGCGGCAGGGGCCTCCAGCCACCGGGTCTACTCGAAGTGCTCGCCCTTCTCGGCCTTCGCCACCAGCGAGGCGGGCGGCTGGAAGTGGTCGCCGTAGCGCTGCGCCAGCTCACGCGCCCGGGCCACGAAGCCGGGCAGGCCGCCCTCGTAACCCTCGATGTACTGGATCACGCCACCGGTCCACGGCGGGAAGCCGATGCCCATGATCGAGCCGATGTTGGCGTCCGGCACCGAGCGCAGCACGCCCTCGTCGAAGCACTTCACCGTCTCCAGCGCCTCGGCGAAGAGCATGCGCTCCTTCATGTCCTCGAACGGGATCTCGTGGCCGTCCTTGGTGAAGTGCTCGGTCAGGCCCGGCCACAGCCGCGTGCGCTTGCCGTCCTCGCCGTACTCGTAGAAGCCCGCGCCGCCCGAGCGGCCCTTGCGGCCGAACTCGTCGACCATCCGGTCGATCAGGGGCTCCGACGCGTGCTCGACCCACTCGCCGCCCGCGGCGAGCACGCCCGCCTTGGTCTCCTTGCGGATCTTCTGGGGCAGGGTCAGCGTCAGCTCGTCCATCAGCTGCAGCGGCGGCGCCGGGTAGCCGGCCTGCGAGCCCGCCTGCTCCACCGACGCGGGATGCACGCCCTCGGCGACCATCGCGATGGCCTCGTTGATGAACGTGCCGATCACCCGGCTGGTGAAGAACCCGCGCGAGTCGTTGACCACGATCGGCGTCTTCTTGATCTGCTGCGCCACGTCGAACGCCTTGGCGAGCGTCGCGTCGCTCGTCCGCTCGCCGACGATGATCTCCAGCAGCGGCATCTTGTCCACCGGCGAGAAGAAGTGCAGGCCGATGAAGTCCTCCTGCCGCTTCACCCCCTCGGCGAGCCCCGTGATCGGCAGCGTCGAGGTGTTGGAGCCGAGCAGCGCGTCCGGGTTGACGACGTCCTCGATCTCCGCGAACACCTTGTGCTTGAGCTCGGGGCTCTCGAACACGGCCTCGATGACGAGATCGCAGCCGGCCAGGTCGGCGGGCTTGTCCGTCGGGTGGATGCGGGCGAGGGTCTCGTCCGCCTTCTCCCGGGTGACCTTGCCGCGGGAGACGGCCTTGTCGAAGAGCTTGACCGAGTAGTCCTTGCCCTTGGTGGCGGATTCGAGGGAGACGTCCTTGAGCACGACGTCCATGCCGCCGCGCGCGCAGACGTACGCGATGCCCGCGCCCATCATGCCGGCGCCGAGCACGCCCACCTTCTGCGCGGTGTACTTCTCGTAGCCGTCGGGCCGCGAGCCGCCGGAGTTGATGTGCTGCAGGTCGAAGAAGAACGCCTTGATCATGTTCTTCGCGACCTGACCGCTGAGCAGCTCGATGAGGTAGCGGGACTCGATGGTGAGCGCGGTGTCGATGTCGACCTGCGCGCCCTCGATCGCGGCGGACAGGATCGCCCGCGGCGCCGGCATGTTGGTGCCCTTGAGCTGCTTGCGCAGGTTGGCCGGGAACGCGGGCAGGTTGGCGGCGAACTTGGGGTTCGACGGCGAACCGCCGGGGATCCGGTAGCCCTTGACGTCCCACGGCTGCGCGGCCTCGGGGTTGGCCGCGATCCACGCCTTGGCCTTGGGCAGCAGCTCGTCCACCGTGGGCACCAGCTCGTGCACCAGCCCGACCTCCAGCGCCGCGGCCGGCTTGTGCCGCTGCCCCTGCAACAGCACGCTCAGCAGCGCGGTCTGGATGCCCAGCAGGCGGACGGTGCGCGTGACGCCGCCCCCGCCCGGCAGCAGGCCGAGGCTCACCTCGGGCAGGCCGATCTGCGAGCCCTTGACGTCCGCGGCTACCCGGTGGTGGCAGGCCAGCGCGATCTCCAGGCCGCCGCCGAGCGCGGCACCGTTGATCGCGGCCACGACCGGCTTGCCCAGCGTCTCCAGGCGGCGCAGCTGCGCCTTGATGTCCTGGATGAAGTCGAAGCCGTCCTTCGCGTCCTCGGGCCGCGCCTCGATCATGTCCTTGAGGTCGCCGCCCGCGAAGAACGTCTTCTTGGCCGACGTGATCACCACGCCGGTGATGCCGTCCTTCTCCGCCTCCAGCCGCTCGACGGTGGCGGCCATCGACGCGGCGTAGGCGCGGTTCATCGTGTTGGCCGACTGGTTCGGGTCGTCCATCGTCAGCACGACGACGCCGTCCGCGTCCTGCTCCCAGCGGATGGTGTTCTGCTCAGTCATTGAGTGTCGTTTCCTTGTCGCTCTTGGGAGTCTCAGACGCGCTCGATCAGGGTCGCGACGCCCATGCCGCCACCGATGCACAGGGTCACCAGGGCGCGGCGGGCGTCGCGGCGCTCCAGCTCGTCGACCATCGTGCCGAGGATCATCGCGCCGGTGGCGCCGAGCGGGTGGCCCATGGCGATCGCACCGCCGTTGACGTTCAGCTTCTCGCTCGGGATGTTCAGCTTCTTCTGGTAGTTCATCACGACCGACGCGAACGCCTCGTTCAGCTCGAACAGGTCGATGTCCTCGACGGTCAGCCCGGTGCGGGCGAGCAGCTTCTCGGTGGCCGGGATGGGGCCGGTGAGCATGATCGTGGAGTCGGCGCCGGACGTGGCGGTGGCGACGATGCGGGCCCGCGGGACGAGGCCCATCGCGGTGCCCGCCTCCTCGCTCGCGATCAGCACGAGCCCGGCGCCGTCGACGATGCCCGACGAGTTGCCGGCCGAGTGCACGTGGTTGATCTTCTCGACGTGGTGGTACTTCTGCAGCGCCACCGCGTCGAAGCCGCCCATGTCGCCGATCGCGGCGAACGAGGCCGGCAGCTTGCCCAGGGTTTCCACGGTGGACTCGGGACGCATGTGCTCGTCGTGGTCGAGCACGGCGATCCCGTTCTGGTCCACCACCGGGATGACCGAGTTCGCGAAGTAGCCGCCCGCCCACGCCTTCGCCGCGCGCTGCTGCGAGGAGACCGCGTAGGCGTCCACGTCCTCGCGGGAGAATCCCTCGATCGTGGCGATCAGGTCCGCGCCCACACCCTGCGGCACGAAGTAGGTGTCGTACGCGGTGGCCGGGTCCATCGCCCAGGCGCCGCCGTCCGAGCCCATCGCGACGCGGGACATCGACTCGACGCCGCCGCCGATGACGACCTCGTCCCAGCCGGCACGCACCTTCTGCGCGGCGATGTTGACGGCCTCGAGGCCCGAGGCGCAGAAGCGGTTGAGCTGGACGCCGCCGACGGTGTCGGGCAGCCCGGCGGCGATGGCCGCGGTCTTGGCGATGTCGCTGCCCTGGTCCCCGATGGGCGTCACGACGCCGAGCAGCAGATCGGAGATCCGGTCCAGGTCCAGGGTGGGGTTGCGCTTGCGCAGCTCGTCGAGGAGACCCACGACGAGCGAGATCGGCTTGGTTCCGTGCAGGGATCCGGTCTTCTTGCCCCGACCGCGCGGGGTCCGGATCGCGTCATAGACGAATGCTTCGGTAGGCACGCTCAGGGTCCTCTCGGGAGCTAATCCTCATTAACATCGTGGCACCGGATCCGCCGTTGTCAACGATCCGCACCCGAAATGGTGGCACATGCCACAGCCAGGCGAATCACGATTCACTTATCGAGCGGAATCGGCGGATTGCCAACAAGATGAGCCTGGTCTACCGTCGCTAAGGAGGCTTCACGCCGGGAGGGTGAGTTGGCGCAACCAGGAGGGGCACCGGCCCGCCGGCCGCGCAACCGGAAGGCCCAGCTGGCCGACTCGGCCGCCGAGCTGTTCCGCAAGCACGGCTACCACCAGGTCAGCGTCCACGACATCGCCGCCGCCGCCGGGGTCACCGGGCCCGCGGTTTACCGGCACTTCCGCGGCAAACAGGACATCCTCGCGCACGTCCTGCTGTCGGACATGGACGTGTTCGGCCTGGTCACCGAGGAGGCGCTGGCCACCCCGGGCACGCCGGAGCAGCAGCTCGACGCGCTGCTGCGCGCGGTCGCGGCGCTGGCCGTGGACCGCCGCGAGGTCACCGCGCTCTGGCGCTGGGAGGGCCGCCACCTCGACCCGGCCGACCAGGCCAAGATCCGCCACCGCGGTGGCGAGCTGATGGCGCAGTGGGGCATCGCCCTGCGCGACGCCCGCCCGGAGCTCACGACGGCCGACGCCGAGCTGCTGTGCTGGGCGGCGCTGTCGGTGTTCGGCAGCGTGTCCGTGCACCACGTGAGCCTGCCGCGGCGCCGCTTCGAGACGTGCCTCGCCGGGCTGGCGGCCGCCGTGCTGGCCTGGGACCCGCCGGCCGCCGGACCGGCCGCCCCGCCGCCCCGCACGGCCGCGGTCACCCCGCCCTCGCGCCGCGAGGAGCTGCTCTCCGCCGCGACGCGCCTGTTCCGCGACCACGGCTTCCACCCGGTCAGCATGGAGGACATCGGCGCGGCGGCGGGCATCGCCGGGCCCAGCATCTACCGCTACTTCCCCGGCAAGTCGGCGATCCTGGTCGCCGCCGGGTACCGGATGGCCGACCGGCTCGCCCGCACGGCGGAGACCGCGATCGGCGAGGCGGCCGGCCCCCGCGACGGGCTCGCCCGGCTCGCTTCGTCCTATGTGGACACCGTGCTGCGGTCGGACAACCTCATGGCCACGTTCGCGAGCGAGCTCGGCAACCTGCCCGACCCGGACCGCAAGGAGCTGGTCCGCGTGCAGCGCACGTACGTGGCGCAGTGGATCCGCCTGGTGCGCGACCTCGATCCGGAGCTGGCCGAGGCGCAGGCGCGGATCACCGTGCACGCCGCGCTCACGATCGTCAACGACCTCGCCCGGACGCCGCGGCTCGCCGCCCGCCCGGGGATCGCCGTGGAGCTCGCCGAACTGGCGGTGACCGTGCTGGAGGCCGGAAGGTAGGTGTGCCATGTCCGTCGTGTCGCGGGATGTCATCGACAACTGGTTGCTCAACAAGAAGTGGGCGCCGCGGGACCTCTCCGCGCCACCGGCGGGCAGTGAGCTCAAGCCGGTCAGCGGCGACGCCGGACTGCCGCTGCTCGGCCACAGCCTCGAGATGCTGCGACTGGGCGTCCGCTACGGGCTCAAGCGCTACCAGACGCACGGCCCGGTCTCGTGGGTGAAGGCGTTCGGCATCACCGTGGTGGCGGCCGCCGGGCCGGAGGCGGCGCAGGTGGTGCTGACCAACAAGGACAAGGCGTACTCCCAGCAGGGCTGGACCTACTTCATCGGCCCGTTCTTCAACCGCGGGCTGATGCTCCTGGACTTCGACGAGCACCGCTACCACCGCCGGCTCATGCAGCAGGCGTTCACCAGCGAGCGGCTGGCGGCCTACCTCGGGCGGATCGGCGACGTGGCGCGGCGCGGGCTGTCCGGCTGGCAGCCCGACGAGCGGTTCACCGTCTACCCGGCGCTCAAGCGGCTCACGCTCGACATCGCGACGGAGATCTTCATGGCCTCCGAGCTGGGCGCCGACTCCGGCACGCTGACCCGTGCGTTCATCGACACGGTGCGGGCGGGCACCGCGCTGATCCGGCTGCCGGTCGGGCGCTGGGGCGCGGGGCTGCGCGGGCGCAAGGTGCTGGAGGACTACTTCCGCCGCAGCCTCCCGGCCAAGCGCACGTCGGACTCGGACGACCTGTTCGCGGCGCTGTGCCACGCGCGGACCGACGACGGCGAGATGTTCAGCGACGAGGACGTCGTCAACCACATGATCTTCCTGATGATGGCCGCGCACGACACGTCGACGATCACCACGAGCGCGGTCGCCTACTACCTCGGCAAGCACCCGGAGTGGCAGGACAAGGTGCGCGCGGAGTCGCTCGCCCTCGGCGACGGCCACCTGGACATGGCCGCGCTCGACGGGCTGCGCTCGCTCGACCTGGTGATCAAGGAGTCGCTGCGGCTGGTCGCGCCGGTGCCCTCGCTCGTGCGCAAGACCGTGCGGGACACCGACCTGCTCGGCCACCACGTGCCGGCGAACACGCTGATCTCGGTCACGCCGTGGGTGAACCACCTGCTGCCGGAGTACTGGCCCGAGCCGCGCCGCTTCGATCCCGAGCGGTTCGCCGAGGGCCGGCGCGAGGACAAGGTGCACCGGCTGGCGTGGATGCCGTTCGGCGGCGGGGTGCACAAGTGCATCGGCATGCACTTCGGCATGTACGAGGTGAAGACGCTCGTGCACGAGCTGGTGCGGCGGTTCGAGTGGTCGGTGCCCGCGGACTACGCGGTGCGCTGGGACCCGACCGCCCTCCCGGTGCCGACCGACGGCCTGCCGGTGGCGTTGCGCGCCCGCTAGCCTCGTCCGCGTGACGCATGGGGAACCGAGGACCGCGATCGTCACGGGCGCGGGGCGGGGCATCGGCGCGGCGGTGGCGAAGCGGCTCGCGAGCCACGGGCACCGCGTGGCGGTGGTCGACCGGGACGCGGACGCGGCGGCGCGGACGGCGGCGTCGATCGGCGGGCTCGCGATCACCGCGGACGTCGCCGACGAGGAGGCCGTGACCGCGGCCGTGGCGGCGACCGTCGAGGCGCTGGGCCCGCCCGCGATCCTGGTGAACAACGCCGGCTTCGCCCGCGACCAGCCCATCGACGACATGCCGGCGGCGGACTGGGACGCGGTGGTCGACGTGCACCTGCGCGGCGCCTTCCTGTTCGGTCGCGCGGTGGCCGGCCCCATGCGGGCGGCGGGCTGGGGCCGGATCGTCAGCATCTCGAGCATCTCGTCGCTGGGCCACGAGAACCGGGTGAACTACTCGGCGGCGAAGGCGGGCATCAACGGCTACACCCAGGCGCTGGCCGTGGAGCTGGGCCCGGCCGGCGTCACCGTCAACGCCGTCGCGCCGGGCTTCATCGTGAGCGACATGACCGCGCGCACGGCCAAGCGGCTGGGCCGGTCCACCGAGGAGCACCAGCGGATCGTCGCGGCGACCCTGCCGGTCCGCCGGGTCGGCTATCCGGAGGACATCGCGCACGCGGTGGAGTACCTGACGAGCGAGGGCGCCGGCTTCGTCACGGGCCAGATCCTGTTCGTCGCCGGCGCCCCGCGCGGCTAGCCCGTGTAGTGGGCGATCTGGATCAGGTTGCCGCAGGTGTCGTCGAGCACCGCCGTGGTCACCGGGCCCATCTCCGCGGGCTCCTGGGTGAAGCGCACCCCCAGCCCGCGCAGCCGCTCGTACTCGGCCTGGACGTCGCCGACGGCGAACGACGTGAACGGGATGCCGTCGGCGACCAGCGCGTTCTTGAACGGCTTGGCCGCCGGGTGTTCGTCGGGTTCGAGGAGGAGCTCGGTGCCGTCCGGGTCCTCCGGGGACACCACGGTGAGCCACCGGTGCTCACCCACCGGGACGTTGGTCTTCTCCTTGAAACCGAGGACCTCGGTGTAGAACCGCAGCGCCTTGTCCTGATCGTCGACGAGCACGCTGGCCAGGTTGATCCTCATGTCGATCCCTCCCGCCGGCGTCCTTCTCCGGCCCGGTCGAGCCACCGCGCCACGATCGGTTCGAGCGGCGCGGTGTTGATGTGATGGAACTTGTACCGACCCTCGCGGGTGGTCTCGACCAGGCCGGCGGCCTCCAGCACGTCGAGGTGCTGCGAGATCGCCTGCCGCGACGAGGCCAGCCCGTGCTTGTTCGCCAGGCGCGCGCAGATCTCGAAGAGCGTCTGGCCGTTCCGGTCGGTCAGCTCGTCGAGGATCGTGCGGCGCGTGGGGTCGGCCAGGGCCTTGAAGACGTCACCCACGAGCCAGACGTTATGCAAGTAGATACTTGCCTGTCAACCCGGCTCACTCGATGGGGCCGAGCCCGCGCAGCGGCTCGGGCAGGTCCCCGGTGTGCACGACGCCCAGGCGCTGGGTCGCGCGGGTCAGGGCCACGTACAGGTCGGCGGCGCCCGAGGGCTCCGCGGCGAGGATCCGCTGCGGCTCCACGATGATCACCGCGTCGTACTCGAGGCCCTTCGCGGCGCGCGGGGTCACGGTTGGCATGCCGAGGTCCACACCCTCGGGGGCGATGACGGCCACGGTGCCGTCGGGGACCGCGGCCTGCTCGGCGGCGGCCAGGCGAGCCACCACCGCCGGCAGCTCGTCCGGACCGCACGGCACCGCCCAGGGGCGCGTGCCGCTGTGCCGCACGGACTTGGGCGGTTGCAGCGACGGGTCCAGCTCCGCCAGCACGCCGGCGGCGACCTCCATGATCTCCGCCGGCATCCGGTAGTTGATCGTCAGCCGGCGGTAGGTCCACCGCGACGGCACGTAGTCCTCGAACATCTGCGCCCACGACCGCGCGCCCGCCGGCGACTCGCGCTGGGCCAGGTCGCCCACGATCGTCATCGAGCGGCTCGGGCAGCGGCGCATCACCAGCCGCCAGTCCATCTCGGACAGCTCCTGCGCCTCGTCGACGACCACGTGCCCGTAGGTCCACTCGCGATCCGCCGACGCCCGCTCCGCCAGCGAGCGGTGGTCGCGCTCCTCGTGCCGCTCGGCCAGCGTCTCCATGTCGATCAGGTCGACCGCGCGCAGCGTCTCCTCGTCCGGGTCCTCGTCGGTGTCCAGGATGTCCAGCACGCCGCGGGCGAACCGCCGCTCGGCCCGGCGGATCCGCTCGACGGCGCCGTCGTCGCTGGTGAGCGGGCCGACCAGCTCGATCGACTCGTCGAGCAGCGGCACGTCGGAGACCGTCCACGCCGAGCCGGCCGGGCGGTACAGGGCGTCCCGGTCCGCCGGCGCCAGGATGCCGTCGCACACGGTGGCCAGCCGGTCGGATGATCCGTACAGCTCCACCAGCAGCCCGTACGGGGTCAGCCGCGGCCAGAGCTGGTTGACCGCCGCCGACAGCGCGCGGCTGCGGGACAGCTCCGCCCGGATGTCGGCCCGCATGTCGTCGGCCAGCTCCGGCATCTCGCGCACGTCGAGCCAGTCGCCGCCGATGCGGCCCATCGCCTGCTCGGTGAGGTCGAGGATCAGCGAGTCACGGAAGGTCGGGCGGGCCTGGTTGTGCACGACTTCCGCCGCGCGGGCGCGCTCCCGGGCCCGCGCGGCGAGCCGGTCGTCGATCTCGACCGTCACGTCGTCGAGCGCGATCTCGATCGGCGTACCGGGCAGCTCCTGGCGATCGGCCACGGCGGCCTCGAGCACCTCCACCATCGCGAGACCGCCCTTGACCCGGCGGGTGGCCGGCGGATCGGTGGCGGAGGTCTCCAGGCCGATGTGCAGCTCGCCCGGGGTGGCGAACACCGCGTCGGTCTCGCCCAGCGAGGGCAGCACGTCCCCGATGTAGCGGAGGAAGCCGGTGTTGGGGCCGATGATCAGCACGCCGCGGCGCGCCATCCGCTCGCGGTGGGCGTAGAGCAGGTAGGCGACCCGGTGCAGCGCGACCACGGTCTTGCCGGTGCCCGGCCCGCCGTCGATGACGACCACGCCGGTGTGGCCGAGGCGGATGATCTCGTCCTGCTCGGCCTGGATCGTGGCCACGATGTCGCCCATGGTCTCGCCGCGCGGGGCGTTGAGCGCGGCCAGCAGGGCCTCGCCGCCGTCGGCCACGCCGTGGTCGAGGACGTCGTCGTGGAAATCGACGATCCGGCGACCCTGGGTACGGAAATGGCGGCGCCGGGTGACCCCTTCGGGATTGGCGGCGGTGGCACAGTAAAATGGCCGCGCCACGGGTGCGCGCCAATCGGTCAGCAATGGCCGGTAATCATCGTCCTCGTCGAACAGGCCTATTCGGCCGATATAGAGAATCTCACCCGATTCCTCGTCGAGCCGGCCGAAGCACAGGCCGTTGTCGGCGACCCGCAGCTGTCCGAGGCGGGCGTTGATGGTACCGGCCGCGACGTCACGTTGCCACAGGTCCTCGGTGGTTTCCGTGGAGCCGTTGCGCAGCACGCCGGCCAGGTCGCCGGACGCGGCCGCGCGCTCGGCGTCGAGCCGGCCGTAAAGAAACGCGATGTGTTCGCGCTCCGCGGCGAGCTCGGTAGCGTACCGTGTTTTATCCAACCCTGCCTTTGACAAATCCGCCCCTCATCCGCTACAATAACCGCGTTCGAGCATTTCCGTGGCATTGCCGGAAACTCCGAACAATCGATTATTACTCGGATGTCAAGTCAGGCGAGTCGCGTCCGCCAGCGCCGTGTCCAGCATGACCGCCCACTGCCGCAGCACCCGCGCCCGCCGCTTGCCGTCGTCCGAGAGCAGGTTCGCCAGGCCCAGCCCGCGCGCCATGTCCAGCGTCGCCTGCACCGCCTCCCGCACGCCGGGCACCGACTCGTCCACGCCGAGCAGGTCCAGCGCGAGCCGGTGGGTCTCCCGGCCGACCTGGGCCTCCAGCCGCAGCACCCGCTCGCGGAGCCGCTCGTCGGACGAGGCCGCCACCCACAGGTGGATCGCCGCGCGGAACACCGGGCCGGTGTAGCACTGCTCGATCATGTCGACCACGGCCTGGGTCCGGCCCGGCCCGGAGGGCAGGCCGGCGCCGTGCGCGCGCAGCAGCGCCAGCCGCTCCTGGGAGACGTACTCGACCGCGGAGGTGACGAGGTCCTCGCGGGTCGGGAAGTGGTGCTGGGCCGCGCCGCGCGACACCCCCGCCCGCTCGGCCACGACGGCGACCGTGCTGCCCGACCAGCCGACCTCGGCGAGGCTCTCGATCGCAGCCTCCAGCAACCGCTGCCGAGTAACCCGACTACGCCCCTGCTGCGGCTTCCGTTCCGCCTCCCCGGAATTCGAAGTGTTGGTCACCATTCGTGGTGTCCTTCGGCTTGGGTGCGTGTCGGTGGTCGGGATGCGTCCCGTTCCCCTTGGGTGCGGTTGGCGGCCGCTCGGCTGGCGCAGACTGCGTGGGCGATTTGGGCGTGGAGTGGCTTCACTTGGTTCTCTAGTAGGACTTCGGGAGGCCCAGGGTGTTTTGGGCGACGAAGTTCAGGATCATCTCGCGGCTCACCGGGGCTATCCGGTTGACCCGGGCCGCCGCGACCAGGGCGCCCAGGCCGTACTCGGCGGTCATCCCGTTGCCGCCGTGCACCTGGACCGCGGCGTCCACCGCCTTGATCGACGCCTCGGCGGCCGCGTACTTCGCCATGTTCGCCGACTCGCCCGCACCCATGTCGTCGCCCGAGTCGTAGAGCGCAGCCGCCTTCTGGGTCATCACCTTCGCGAGCTCCAGCTCGATCTTCGCCTCCGCCAGCGGGTGCGCGACGGCCTGGTGCGCGCCGATCGGCGTGCTCCACACCTGCCGGGTCTTCGCGTACCCGACCGCCTTGCCCAGCGCGTAGCGGCCCATGCCGATGGCGAACGACGCGGCCATGATCCGTTCCGGGTTGAGCCCGGCGAACAGCTGCAGCAGCGCCGCGTCCTGCGACCCGACCAGCGCGTCGGCCGGCAGCTTCACGTCGTCGAGGAACAGCATGAACTGCTTGTCCGGCGAGACGATGTCCATCTCGATCGGCTGGTACTCGAGGCCCGGCGCGTTCGTGGGCACGATGAACAGCGCGGGCTTGAGCCGGCCCGTCTTCGCGTCCTCCGTGCGGCCGACGACCATGACCGCCTCGGCCTCGTCCACGCCGGAGATGAACACCTTCCGTCCACTGAGGACCCAACCGTCGCCGTCGTGGCGGGCGGTCGTGGTCAGCTTGTGGGCGTTGGAGCCGGCGTCGGGCTCGGTGATCGCGAACGACATGCGCAGCGAGCCGTCGGCGAAGCGCGGCAGCCAGGTCTGCTTCTGCTCGTCGGTGCCGAACCGGCTGATGATCGTGGCGCAGATGGCCGGCGAGACCACCATCAGCAGCAACCCGCAGCCCTGCGCGGACAGCTCCTCGGCCACCGCCGCGAGGTCGCCGATGTTGCCGCCCCCGCCGCCGTACTCCTCGGGCACGTTCACCCCGAGGTAGCCCAGCTTGCCGGCCTCGTCCCACAGCTCGGTGCTCTTCTCGCCGCTGCGGGCCTTGCGCTGGAACCACTCCCCGCCGTAGCGCCTGCCCAGGTCGGCAACCGCCGCACGCAAGGCCTGCCGCTCCTCGGACTCGGTGAAGGTATTCACGATTCCTCCTCTGGGCTGACGACCGCGAGCACGCGGCCGACCTCGACCTGGTCCCCGACCGACACCCCGAGCTCGGCGACCACGCCGTCGGCCGGAGCGTCTATCTGATGCTGCATCTTCATGGCCTCCAGCCAGAGCAGTGGCTGGCCGGCACCGACCTTCTCCCCCGCGGTGACCGCGACCCGGACCACCGTGCCCGGCATCGGCGCGAGCAGCGAGCCCGCCGCGACCTGGTCGGCGGGGTCGGCGAACCGCTCGACCGGGGCGAGCGCCACCGAGCCGAGCGCGGAGTCCACACAGGACAGACCGGGGTAGGCGGCGACCTCGAACCGGCGGCGCAGCCCGCCCACGTCCAGCACCACCTCCGACGGCGTCGCCGACACCAGCGCGACCCCGTCCGGGCCGTCGAGACCGGTGCGGGTCAGCCGGTAGCGGACCTCGTGCTCGGCCTCGCCCACCCGGTAGGCCCTCACCTGCGGTGCGGCGACGACGTTGCGCCAGCCGCTCGGGACCTGGCCCAGCACCGCCGCGCCCGACCGGTTCGCCGCCGCCCGGGCCAGCGCGGCCGCGAGGGCGGCGAGCCGCACCGCCTCCTCGTCCGCCAGCGGAGCGGCGAGCGCGGCGAGGCCGTGCCGGTCGAAGAACGCGGTGTCCGTGTCACCGGCGAGGAACGCCTCGTGGGTGAGGATCCGCACGAGCAGGTCCCGGTTCGTGGTCAGGCCGTGCACCTTCGCCCGCGACAGCGCCGCGGCGAGCGCGCGGGCGGCTCCGTCCCTCGTCGGCGCCACCGAGATCACCTTGGCGAGCATCGGGTCGTAGTGCGGGCTCACCACGTCGCCGGCGACGACGCCCGAGTCGAGCCGGATCCCGCGGTCGAGCGGGGTGAACTCGGCCACCACGCCGGGGATGTCCAGCCGGTGCAGCGTGCCGCTCGCCGGCCGCCAGTCCGCGGCCGGATCCTCGGCGTAGAGCCGGACCTCGATGGCGTGCCCGCGGGGCGCCGGCGGGTCCCCGGGCAGCGACCGTCCTTCCGCGACGGACAGCTGCAGCTCGACCAGGTCCAGGCCGGTCACGCACTCGGTGACCGGGTGCTCGACCTGCAGCCGGGTGTTCATCTCCAGGAAGTAGAACCGGCCGTCCTCGCCCGCGAGGAACTCCACCGTGCCCGCACCGACGTAGCCGATGGCCTTGGCGGCGGCGCGGGCCGCGGCGAACAGCTCGTCGCGCATCCCGGACACCCGCGCCACCAGCGGCGACGGCGACTCCTCCACCACCTTCTGGTGGCGGCGCTGGATCGAGCACTCCCGCTCGCCGACCGTCCACACCGTGCCGTGGGCGTCGCAGAGCACCTGCACCTCGATGTGCCGCCCGGTGGCCAGGTACGGCTCGCAGAACACCGTGTCGTCGCCGAACGCCGACGCGGCCTCCCCGCGCGCACCATCCACCTGGGACTGGAGCTCGCCGAGCGTGCGGACCACCCGCATGCCCCGGCCGCCACCGCCGGCGGACGCCTTCACCAGCACCGGCAGGTCCGCCTCGGTGATCGCCGCGGGATCCAGCTCGGGCAGCACGGGCACGCCCGCGTCCGCCATCAGGCGCTTGGCCTCGATCTTCGAGCCCATCGCGGCGATGGCCTCGGGTGGCGGCCCGACCCAGGTCAGCCCGGCGTCGAGCACGGCGCGGGCGAACTCCGCGTTCTCCGACAGGAAGCCGTATCCCGGGTGGACGGCATCGGCGCCGGCCTCGCGGGCGGCGGCCACCAGCAGGTCGGCCCGCAGGTACGTGTCCGTGGGCGCGGCCCCCGGCAGCCGGACCGCGGCGTCGGCCTCGCGCACGTGCGGGGCGGCGGCGTCCGCGTCGGAGGCGACGGCGACCGTGCCGACGCCCAGCGCGCGGCAGGTGCGGAACACCCGGCGGGCGATCTCACCCCGGTTGGCGACGAGCAAGTTCGTGATCACGACATCACATCCGGAAGACGCCGAAGCCCCCGGCGCCACTGATCGGTCCGTTGTGGATGGACGACAGGCAGATGCCGAGCACCGTCCGGGTGTCCCGCGGGTCGATGATGCCGTCGTCGTAGAGCATGCCGGACAGGAACATCGGCAGGGACTCGGCCTCGATCTGGTTCTCCACCATCGTCCGCATCGCCTGGTCGTGCTCCTCGCTGTACTCCTGGCCCCGGCCGGCCGCGGCCTGTCGCGCCACGATCGACAGCACGCCGGCGAGCTGCTGGGGACCCATCACGGCCGACTTCGCGCTCGGCCACGCGAACAGGAACCGCGGGTCGTAGGCCCGCCCGCACATGCCGTAGTGCCCGGCGCCGTAGGAGGCGCCCATGAGGACCGAGATGTGCGGCACCGTCGAGTTCGACACCGCGTTGATCATCATCGCGCCGTGCTTGATGATGCCGCCCTGCTCGTACTCCTTGCCCACCATGTAGCCGGTGGTGTTGTGCAGGAACAGCAGCGGCGTGTCGATCTGGTTCGCGAGCTGGATGAACTGCGCGGCCTTCTGCGACTCCTCGCTGAACAGCACGCCGCGGGCGTTGGCGAGGATGCCGACCGGGTAGCCGTGGACGCGCGCCCAGCCGGTGACGAGGCTGGTCCCGTACAGCGGCTTGAACTCGTCGAAGGCCGAGCCGTCGACCACGCGGGCGATGACCTCCCGCGGGTCGAACGGCACCTTGAGGTCGGTCGGCACGATGCCGAGCAGGTCCTCGGCGTCGTGCTCGGGCTCCGCGTAGTCCGCGTCGGGCACCGCACCCTGCTTGCGCCAGTTCAGCCGCGCCACGATCCGCCGACCGATGCGGATCGCGTCCTGCTCGTCGTTGGCGAGGTAGTCGGCGAGGCCGGACGTGCGGGCATGCATCTCCGCGCCGCCCAGCGACTCGTCGTCGGACTCCTCGCCGGTGGCCATCTTCACCAGCGGCGGCCCGCCGAGGAACACCTTCGCGCGCTCCTTGACCATGACCACGTAGTCGGACATGCCCGGCAGGTAGGCGCCGCCCGCCGTGGAGTTGCCGAACACGAGCGCGACGGTCGGGATCTTGGCCGCCGACGAGCGGGTCAGGTCGCGGAAGATCCGCCCGCCCGGGATGAAGATCTCCTTCTGCGTGGGCAGGTCCGCCCCGCCGGACTCGACCAGGTGGATCGCCGGCAACCGGTTCTGCGCGGCGATGTCCGCGGCCCGGTAGGACTTCTTCGCCGTCCACGGGTTGCTCGCGCCGCCCTTGACGGTCGGGTCGCTGCCGCTGACCAGGCACTCGACGCCCTCGACCACGCCGATGCCGGTGACCACGCTCGCGCCGACGCGGTAGTCGCTGCCCCACGCCGCGAGCGGGGACAGCTCCAGAAACGGCGAGTCCTCGTCGAGCAGCATCTCGATGCGCTCGCGCACCAGCATCTTGCCGCGCTTGCGGTGCCGCTCGACGTACTTCTCGCCGCCGCCCGCGACCGCCTTGGCGTGCTCCCCCTCGATCTCGGCCAGCTTCTCGAGCATCGCCTCGCGGTTGGCCCCGAACTCGGCCGTGCTTGTGTCCACTGTGGAGCGTATGCGCGTCATGACGTGTACCCCAAGACTTTGGCGGCCAGGCCGGTGAGGATCTCGGTGGTGCCGCCGCCGATGCCGAGGATCCGGATGTCGCGGTAGTGGCGCTCCACTTCGGACTCCCGCATGTAGCCGAGCCCACCGTGCAGCTGGACCGCCTCGTTCACCACCCACTCGCCCGCCTCGACGGCGGTGTTCTTGGCGAAGCACGCCTGCGCCACCATCGGCTCGCCCGCGGCGAACCGGACGGCGACGTCGTGCGCGTACGTGCGGGCCACGTCGACCCGCCGGGCCATCTCGGTGAGCTTGTGCTGCACGACCTGACGGGAGATCAGCGGCCGGCCGAACGTCTCGCGCAGCCGGCACCACCCGGCGGTCACGTCCAGCGCGCGCTGCGCGGTGGCGTAGGCCTGCACGGCGAGCGCGAGCCGCTCGGTGACGAAGTGGGTGGCGACCTGGGCGAACCCGCTGCCCTCGGCGCCGACCAGGTTCCCGGCCGGGACCTGACAGTCCACGTAGGACAACTCGGCGGTGTCCGAGCAGAGCCAGCCCATCTTGTCGAGCTTGCGGCTGACCGTGAAGCCGGGCGTACCCCGTTCCACGACCAGGAGCGACAGCCCGTGCGCGCCCGCGTCACCGGTGCGCACGACCGTGGTCACGAAGTCGGCGCGGACGCCGGAGGTGATGAACGTCTTGGCGCCGTTGACGACGTAGTGGTCACCGTCCCGCTTGGCCGTGGTCCGCACGTTCGCGACGTCGGAGCCGCCGTCGGGCTCGGTCACGGCGAGCGAGCCGATCAGCTCGCCGGCGAGCGTCGGCCGGACCCAGCGTTCGATCTGCGCGGGGTCGCCCGCGTGCGCGATGTGCGGCAGCGCGATCCCGGAGGTGAACAGGCCCGCGATGAGCCCGCCCGAGCCGCCCGCGTAGTGCACCTCCTCGGTCACGGTCATCGCGTCGATGACGTCACCGCCCCCGCCGCCGGCCGCCTCGGGGAAGGCGACCCCGAGCAGGCCGAGCTCGCCCGCCTTGCGGTGCAGCTCGCGCGGCAGCTCGCCGTCGCGCTCCCACTGGTCGAGGTGGGGCAGGACCTCGTGCTCGACGAACCTGCGCACGGTCTGGCGGAGCGCCGCGCGCTCGGGTGTCCGGAAGGGGTCCGCGGTCACAGGAGCTCCTCCGGGACGTCGGCGAGCCGCGAGCGCAGCCACTCGCCGAGCGACTTGGCCTGCGGGTCGAAGCGGGTGGACGCGGCCACGCCCTGGCCGAGCAGGCCGTGCAGCACGAAGTTGACCGCGTGCAGGTTCGGCAGCGGGTGCCGCTCGATGTCGAGGTCCTTCGCCTCCGGCAGCAGCTCGCGGATGCGCTCGACGCTCAGCTCGCTCGCGAGCCACGGGTAGGCGGCCGGGTCACGGACCCAGACGCCGAGGTTCGCGTCACCGCCCTTGTCGCCGGAACGGGCGCCGACGATGGTGCCCAACGGGACGCGGCGGACCGGCCCTGGAACGGGGGACTCGCTGTCCGGAACGGGGGACTCGCGGGTCGGGAGCGTTGGACTCGCGGTGTCGGTGGGTGGGGGGATGGGTTGGCGGGTGCCGTCGGGCAGGACGGCCACCTGCTCGATCGACTGCTGCGGGACGTACTCCGGGCGGTAGACGCCGACCGGGGTGCCGTCGCCGGGTGGCGAGGTCAGGGTGAAGCCCGGGTAGGAGGCCAGGGCCAGCTCCACCGACGCGCGGGAGAACGCCTTGGCCCGCTTGGGGTCCGGCGTCTTGATCGTGACGTGCAGCAGCGCGCTGGCCGCCTCCTCGGTGTCGGCGTCCGCGTGGTCGGTGCGGGCGAGCGTCCACGTCAGGCCCTCGCCGCCGACCGCCTCGGTCAGCTGGTGGCGGGCCAGCGCGGCCTTCTCGTCGATGTCGAGTCCACAGAGGACGAACGTCATGCCGTTGCGGAAGCCGTCGAGGGTGTTCACGCAGACCTTGACCGTGTCCGGCGGCGCCGCGCCCTTCGTGCCGCTGATCGCCACCCGGTCGGGCCCCGCCCCGGCGAGGTCGACCGTGTCGAACCGGCTCGTCACGTCCGGGCCGAGGTAGCGCGGGCCGCCGATCTCGTAGAGCAGCTGGGCCGTCACGGTGTCGACGGTGACCGCGCCGCCGGAGCCGGCGTGCTTGGTGATCACCGCGGACCCGTCCGCCGCGATCTCGGCGATCGGGAAGCCGGCGTGGGCGAGGTCGGCCACCTCGGTGAAGAACGCGAAGTTGCCGCCCGTGGCCTGCGCGCCGCACTCGATCACGTGCCCGGCGACCGTGGCGCCCGCGAGCGCGTCGTAGTCCGTGCGGCCCCAGCCGTGGTGTGCGGCGGCCGGCCCGGCGACGAGCGAGGCGTCGGTGACGCGGCCGGTGACCACGATGTCGGCGCCGGCGTTCAGGCACTCGACGATGCCCCAGCACCCGAGGTAGGCGTTCGCGGTCAGCGCGCCGTCGAAGCCGTGCCCGAGCAGGTCGTCACCCTCCACGTGGGCCACCGTCACCGGGACCCCGGTGCGCTGCGCCAGCGCGCGGATCGCGTCCGCGAGGCCGGCCGGGTTGAGCCCGCCCGCGTTGGTGACGATCCGGACCCGCTTGTCGGCGGCGAGCCCCAGGCCCTCCTCGAGCTGGCGCAGGAACGTGCGCGCGTAGCCGCGGTCCGGGTCCTTCATCCGGTCCCGGCCCAGGATGAGCATGGTCAGCTCGGCGAGGTAGTCGCCGGTGAGGTAGTCGAGCTCGCCGCCGGTGAGCATCTCCCGCATCGCGTCGAACCGGTCGCCGTAGAAGCCCGACGCGTTGCCGATGCGGACCGGCGCACCGCTCCCGCTCACGAGCGGCTCCCGGCCTCGCGGCCGTCGCCGGGTGGGCCGGCGAAGGCCTGCGCGATGTCGAGCCACGCGTCGGCGTCCGCACCGGTGGCCACCAGCGCGGTGTCGGCCCGGTTGACGCGCTGGGTGGTGAGCAGGCAGAAGTCCAGGGCCGGGCCGGTGACCCGCTGCGCCGCGTCGGCCGGGCCCCACGTCCAGACCTCGCCGTCCGGCCCGGTCAGCTCGACCCGGAACGGCTCGGCCGGCAGCGCCAGCTCGCGCACCAGGTACGCGAAGTCACGGGTGCGCACGCCGATGTGCGCCACGTGCCGGATCCGCGCCGTGGGCTCGCGCCGCACGCCGAGGGCGTCGGCGATGTCGTAGCCGTGCGCCCAGGTCTCCATGAGCCGGGCGGTGGCCATCGAGGCGGCCGACATCGGCGGGCCGTACCAGGGGAGCTTGGTGCCGTCGGGCACCTGCTCCAATGCGGTGGCCAGGTCGTCGCGGCCGTGGCGCCAGTCCGCGAGCAGCTGGGAGTGGTGCGCCCGCGCGCCTTCCTCGGCGGCCGCGTCGACGAGCCGCTCCATCCGTTCCCGGGAGCCCTTGACGACCTCGGCCAGCTCCGCCTGGAAGGCGGCCGGATCCTTGACCGCGAGCAGCGCCCGCTGGTCGGTCCACGCGAGGTGCACCACCTGGTGCGCGACGGTCCACCCGGGGGCGGGCGTCGGCATCGCCCAGCCGTCCTCGGCAAGGCCGCTGACCAGCGCGTCTATTTCGGCACTCTCGGCACGGAGGTCAGCGACAAGCGCAGCAACGTCAACCACGGGACCCACGATGGCACGGGCCGGGTGGCCATTTCAAGCATGCGTGCTTGATTTTTTTCGCTCCGGGACACGCACGGCGACGAGACGGATACGATCGACGAGTGCACCGGGATCCCGATGCGGGGACCGCCGATACCTGGTCCGCCACGAAATCCGTCCGGCCACGCCAGCTCGTCGCACCTCCGGCGTTCTTCACCAACCGGCAGCGGGAGCGCGACCTGCTCGACCGGGTACTGGACAGCACGGAGCCGCACGGCCGGGTGACGGTGGTCGTGGGCGGCGGCGGTATCGGCAAGACCGCGTTGGTGCTCCATTGGGGCCATCAGCGAGTGGCCGACTTCCCGGACGGGCAGCTGTACGTGAACCTGCGCGGCTTCGACCCGACCGGCGAACCGTTGTCCACCGCGGTGGCGCTGCGCGGGTTCCTCGACGGGCTCGGGGTGGATCCGGCCACCGTGCCGGCCGGCGTGGACGCCCAGGCCGCGCTGTACCGCAGCTTGCTGGACGACCGGCGAATGCTGGTGGTCCTGGACAACGCGCTCGACTCGACACAGGTCGAGCAGCTCCTGCCCGGGCGCTCGCCCAGCACGGTGTTGATCACCAGTCGCAACCGGCTCCCGGCGCTCACCCTCCGCGGCGCGCGCACGGTGGAGATGTCGTTGCTGACCAAGGCGGATGGGCTCGCCCTCCTCCACCGGCACCTCCACGCCACGACCGCTGCCGACGCCGAGGACCAACCCGTCGGAAAGCTCGTCGACCACTGCAAGGGACTGCCGCTGGCGATCGCGATCGTCGCGGCCCGGGCGGTCACCCACCCGCACTTCCCCCTCTCCGCGCTGGTCGACGAGCTGGCGGAGGACTCGTCCCGGCTCGACGCCTTGGATCTGGGCGACGTCCAGAGCAACCTGCAGTCCGTCTTCTCCTGGTCCTACCGCCAGCTGGACCGGTCGGCCGCGCGCATGTTCCGGCTGCTGGGCCTGACCTCCGCGCCGGACATCGATCTCCTCGCCACCGCGAGCCTCGCCGGGGTGTCGGTGCCGGTGGCCCGCGCGACCCTCGGCGAGCTGGAGTCGGCGCACCTGGTCGAGCAGCCGATTCCGGGGCGCTATCGCATGCACGACCTCGTCCGGTTGTACGCGATGCGCACGGCCCGCGACGAGGACACCGTCGAGGAACGCACCGCCGCGCAGCGCCGGCTGGTCGGGTTCTACCTGCACGCGGCGTTCGCGGGTGACCAGCAGCTGTACCCCCACCGGATGGCGGTCGACCTGGACCCGGCCGCGTCCGGCGTGCTCCGGCACCGGTTCGCCGACACCCCGGCCGTGTTCGCCTGGTTCAAGGCGGAGCACGCGTGCCTGACGTCAGCGCAGCGGCTCGCCGTCAAGCAGGGGTGGCATGCCCAGGTCTGGCAGCTGGCCTGGACGCTCAGCACCTTCCACCGCCACGACGCCCGCCTCGAGGACGACGTCGAGATGTGGACCGCGGGGCTGACCGCCACCGAGCGGCTGTCGGACCTGGTGCTCCAGGCGTACGCGCACCGCAACCTCGGCCGAGCGCACACCCGTGCCGGTCGTGACGAGTCCGCCCTGCATCACCTGCGGCGGGCGGTGGAGCTGAGCGAGCGGTCCGGTGACCAGGAGGTCCAGGCGTTCGCGCACCGGGCGCTCGCGCTACACCAGGAGCTGGCCGGCGACTACCCCGCCGCGCTCCACCACGCCGAACGAGCCCGCGAGCTCTACCGCAGCAGCCTCGGTACCGTCGAAGCGGACGCCGACTCCCTCACCCTCGTGGGCTGGTGCCACGCCCGGGTCGGCAACCTCCAGGAATCCCTTGCCAGCACGGAGGAGGCGCTCGCGCTGCACCGGCAGGTCGGCTCCCGCGAGGGCGAGGCCGACACGCTGCAGGGCCTGGGCTTCACGGCCCTGCACCTGGAGCGGTATGCCGAGGCCGAGGACTACGCGCGCCAGGCACACGAGCTCTATGTCGAGATGGGCAACCGCTACGAGGCGCCGAAGACCCTGGATCTGCTGGGCCAGGCACAGGCCGCCCAGGGCCGTGCCGATGACGCCGCCCGGGCATGGCGGGAGGCGCTCACCGACTTCCAGGCACAGAACCGCGACGCGGAGGCGCAACGACTCCGGGACCGGATGGCGAGCTCGTGAGAGTCAGACCCGGCGGTCGCCGCGCGTGCGTTGCCAGTCGGTGACCGTGTTGAGGCCCGTGCCGATCTCCTCGTTCAGCAGGGCCACCCGCGCGTCGATCATGTCGTCGCCCAGGAGCTTGCGGGCCAGCTGGGACTGGTCGAGCGCGTGCGCCGCGGCCCACGGGGTGGTGTGCAGCCGGCGCACGGGTGGCATCGCCAGCTCCTCGCGCACACCCCACATGCCGGCCGCCAGCAACGCCGCGACCACGAGGTGCGGCTGCGCGTCCGCCCCAGCGAAGCGGGCCTCGATGCGCAGCGAGTCCCCGGAGCCGGCCAGGCGGACCGACGCCGTGCGGTCGTCGGCACCCGCGCGGACCTCGCCCGGCGCGAACGGGGCCGTGCGCAGCCGGACGTAGGAGTTCCACGTCGGCGCCCAGACGGCGGTCAGGTCGGGGGCGGCGGCCAGCACGCCCGCGGTGAAGTGTTCCAGCACGGACAGCTCGCCGAACCGCGGGTTGCCGTCGAGGTCGGACAGCGACAGGTGCACGTGGCACGAGCTGCCCGTCTCCGGCTGCTCGGCGGCGAGGTACCCGGCGCGCACGCCCTGCGCGGTCGCGGCCCGGCGGATGGTCAGCTGCTGGAGCATGGCGTCGTCGCAGGCCGCGAGCGCGTCGCGGTGGCCGAGCACGCTCTCGTACTGGCCCGGGTGACACTCCCCGCGCCGGGACTCGACGTCCAGGTCCAGCTCGTCCACATCGGACTGAATGGCGGCCAGCATCGGGTTGAGCACGTTCAGCCCGCCCGCGGAGTAGTCCAGGCCGTCCTCGGTGAGCGGGGCGCCGTACGAGTCGGTGAACGTCACCTCGTGCTCGATGCCGACCGACGGCACGAAGCCCTCCGCCTCGGCGGCCAGCAGCTGGTCGCGCAGCAGCGTGCGCGGCGCGATCGGCACCGGATCGCCGTCCGGCCACTCCACGTCGCACACCACGAGCCACGTGCCGGGCTGGCCGGGCAGCGGCGCGAGCGTGGCCATGTCCGGGCGCATCCGCAGGTCGCCGTAGTGCTCGATGTAGCGGCGGAACACCGGCGCCTTGACGGCCTCCCGCTCGGGGGTCCAGCCGAACACGTAGCTGCACACGCCGTACCCGTTGACCAGCACGGACTCCGTGAAGAACCGCGCGCCGACCCCGACCGCGGCGAAGCGGGAATGCGGGTCGGGAACGAGCAGGATGAGACCGTTCACCGCCCGCGCCAGCACCTCCGTCCGCACGGCTTCGGCAAGCCGCACGGCCGTCTCGTCGCGGGCCGCGATCGTGCGCGGACCACGCGGTCGCTGATGATCGATCACCATGCACCGTCCTCAGCAGGCCCCGCGAGGGGGTTGCGTGCCCTCCCGTACCGTACGTCGAACTCGTCGTCGCGGTCGACCTTGTCGAAACCCTGACCCGCCAGATGCTCGCGGTTGAGGGTCACCCGCTCCACGTCCGGCGCGAACAACCGGCACGCGTCGAACCGCGTCGCGAACTCCGGATGCTCCTCACGATACCGGCCGACGACCGCGCGGACCTGCGCCCACAGCCGCGACCGAGGGTAGCCGAGGTCGTCGAGCAGGACTTCGGCCAGGAACCGCAGCTGACCGGCGAACACCGAGCTGAACAGCGACTGCGCCAGCAGGTGTGGCGGCCATCGCAACATGTGCGAGGCCGCCTCGGCGGCGAGCGCGGCGTACTCGGGCACGTCCTCGTCGAGCAGGTCGACGCCCTGGGCGAAGTCCTTGATCGCCACCCGCAGCGGCCGGCCGCGCTCGTCGGTGACCAGCACGAGGTTCTGGCCGTGTGGGCAGAAGCCGACGCCGTAGCGCAGCAGCCAGTGCAGCAACGGCGTGAGCAGCAGGTCGAGCAGGCTGCCCAGCCACTCGCCGGCGTCCGCGCCGGACTCCCGGATCAGCCGCGCGATCACGGACTCGCCGTCCGGGCCGCGGTAGGGCAGCGCGGCGAACGAGATCGCCCGCTCCCCCGGGCCGATCCGGGTGCGCATCGGCTCGCGCCAGAGCGCGCCGAGCGTCTCGTGGAACCGGTACGGCAGCTCGTCGAGCCGGCCGAGCAGCGGGTGGCGCACCGACACGCTGGCCACCTCGCCGAGCAGCTCGAAGCGGTACTTCTCGCCCAGCAGCGGGTCGGCGGCGCTGATGTCGCGAAGCCACGTGGTGACCGCGGGCGCGGCGAGCGTGGCGGCCGACGCGAGCCCGCGGTAGACGAGGGTGTTGCGCACCGACACGGCGGTCTTCACGTCGCGGCGGGTCGGGTGGCTGGCGTTGGCGAGCGTCCGGATCGTCTGATGTGGACGGTAGCGGTCGGTGCCCTCGCCGAGCGGTACGACGATGCCGTTCGCCAGCTCCGCGGCGTAGAGCGTGCCGATGATCTCGTCGGCCTGCCAGGGGTGGACCGGCACGAGCACGTAGTCCTCCGGCACCCGCTCGCGGAACGCGGGCAGCTGCTCGCCGAGCTCCTCGGCGAGCAGCCCCTCCTCGGAGAGCTCCGCGACGCACCGGAACGACGCGTGGTCGCGGTGCACCGCGAACCACCGCAGCGGGAACTCGGTGCCGGACTCCGGCGCGTAGCGCTCGCGATCGGGCTGCGAGAACCCGACGCGGCCCTTGTTGAGCACCAGCCGGGGGTGCCCGGTGAGGTACCCGTCCGCGCGGTCGTAGTCCATCGTGGACAGCTCGGCGGCGGCCGGCGCGCGGTCGATGCGGGTGGCCTCGTTGGTGACGGTCGCGGTCAGCTCCCCCAGCACGTCGGCGAGCCGCAAACCGGTGAGCCCCAGCCGTTCCCGGGCGTCGACGACCAGGGTGCGCGGGTCGGTGGCCGGTTCGCCGTTGCGGGTCGCGCTGCCCGGCTCGACGTGCCACGACTCGAACGCCCCGCGCCGGGCGCGGAACCGGTAGCAGACGTCCCCGGGCAGCTCCAGCACCCACTCGGCACCGTCCGCCTCGGGTTCGAGCAGGCCCTCGTAGCTCAGCTCGCCGAGCATCTTGTGCACGACGAGCGCCCCGGCCGCCTGCCACGACCTACCCATGCTGTGTCCGATGGTTCGCTCCGATCCTCCGCTACTCGCCGTCTTCCCTCCTCCGTGCTCGGCGCTGGCGCGCCTGCGCGCGAGCGTCAGTCCAGATGGCGAACGCTACGTCACTCCCGCTCACAGTTCCCCCAACCCGAACGTGGTGAACGCCGTGCGGTCGGGCAGCGGGTACACCACGCGCCCGCACACCACGTTCAGGATCCGCGCCGATCGCCACGCCGCCAACCCCAGGTCCGGCGCGCCGACGCCGTGCGTGTGCCGCTCGGCGTTCTGCACGAACAAGGATCCCCCCGCGTCGAGGGCGACCCGGTAGTCCTCGCCGACCACCATCCGGCCCGCCGCGTCCCGCTCGATCCGCCCCGCGAGCGGCCCGAGCAGCCCGTCGAGGCTGCGCTCGCGGTACCCGGTGGCGCACACGACCGCGTCGGTGGTCACGGTCGCCTTCCGGTCCTGCTGCACGTGCCGCAGCTCCAGCTCGACCCGCCCGGCCCGTTCGGCCGCCGCGGTGACCTCGACGCCGGGCGCCAGCGTGACGTCCGGCCAGCCGCCGCCCACCGTTCGCTCGTACAGCTCGTCGTGGATCGCGCCGATCGTGTCCGCGCTGATCGCCTTGTACAGCTGCCACTGCGCGGGCACCAGGCGGTCGCGGGTCGCCTCGTCGAGGCCGTGGAAGAACCGCGTGTAGTCCGGCGTGAACTGCTCCAACCCCAGCTTGGAGTACTCCATCGGCGCGAACGCCGGCGTGCGGGTGAGCCAGCGCAGCCCGCCGCGGCGGCGGGCGCGGAGCAGGTCGAGGAAGACCTCGGCGCCGGACTGGCCCGACCCCACGATCGTCACGTCCGCGGCGGCGAGCAGCCGGTCGCGGGCGGGCAGGTAGTCCGCGGAGTGCAGGATCCGCGGGCCGGCGAGGTGATCCAGCGGCTCGGGCAGCACCGGCTCGGTGCCGACGCCGAGCACGACGTTGCGCGCGCGGACCGGGCCACCCGGCTCGACGCGGAGCTCGAACGCGTCGCCGGACCAGCCGATCTCGCGCACCTCCCGGCCGAACCGCGCGCTGGTGAGCCGGCCCGCGGCCCACGTGCAGTAGTCCTCGTACTCCGCGCGCGGGATGTGGAAGCGCTCGGCGAAGTAGAAGGGGAACAGCCGCCCGCGATCGCGCAGGTAGCTCAGGAACGACAGCGGGTGCGCGGGCTCGACGAGCGAGACGAGGTCGGCCAGGAACGGCACCTGCAACGCGGCGCCGGAGATCATCAGGCCCGGGTGCCAGCGGAACTCGGGCCCGCGCTCGAAGAACGCCGCGTCGAAACCGTCGAGCGGCTCGGCGAGCGCGGCGAGCGCGAGGTTGAACGGGCCGATCCCCACGCCCGCCAGGTCGAGGGTCACGGCGCGGTCCGCCGAGCCGCGCCGACCATCAGGTCGAGCAGCCCGCGGTAGTCCGCGAGCGTGGCACGCGGGTTGAGCAGGGTGAGCTTGAGCCACACCCGGCCGTCGACCGTGGCGCGGCCGACCACCGCGGTGCCGTCGTCGAGCAGGCGGCGGCGGACGGCGGCCACGTCGCCCTGACGCGGGCGCACCAGCAGCGTGGACAGCTCCGGCTCGCCCCACAGCTCCAGGCCCGGGTGCCGCGCGGCCTCGCGCGCGACCTCGCCGGCGAGCGTGCAGCAGTGCTCGACGAGCCGGGCGATCCCCGCCCGGCCGAGCGCGCGCAGGGTGACCGCGATCTTCACGCAGTCGGGCCGCCGGGACGTGCGGATGGAACGGCCGAGCAGGTCCGGCAGCCCGGCCTCGGTGTCGTCGTCGGCGTTGAGGTAGTCGGCACGCACGTGCAGCTCGGTGATCGGCTCGCGGGTGGCGAGCACGCCCGCGGCGATCGGCTGCCAGCCGAACTTGTGCAGGTCCAGCGCGACGGAGTCGGCCAGCGCCAGGCCCGCGAGCTTGCCGGCGAGCCGGTCGGAGAACAACACCGCGCCGCCGTAGGAGGCGTCGACGTGCAGCCACGCGCCGGCCGCCCGCGCGGCGCTCGCGATCTCCGGCAGCGGGTCGATCGCCCCGGTGTCGGTGGTGCCCGCGGTCGCGACCACCACCTCGCCACCGGTCAGCCCGAGGCCGGCCGCACGCAACCGGCCGTGCTCGGCGGGGACGACCCGGGGCGCGGGCAGGCCGAGCAGCCAGGCCGCGCGCGCGACGCTGTGGTGCGCGTGCTGCCCGCACACGATCCGGGTGCGGCCGTGCTCACGGGCCCGCAGCAGGCCGACGAGGTTCGACTCGGTGCCGCCGGTGGTGAGCACGGCGTCCGGCGTGGCCGCGGCCGGGAAGCACAACCGCGCCAGCGCCGCGGTGACCTCGCGCTCCAGCTCGCTCGCGGCGCACGCCTGGTCCCACGAGTCCATCGACGGGTTGAGCACGCTGCCCACCAGGTCGGCGGCCGCCGCCACGGCGAGTACCGGGCCGTGCAGGTGCGCCGCGCAGCACGGATGGCCCGGGTCGACCGCGCCCGCGGTGAGCGCGCTGGCGAGCTCCGCGAGCGCGCGCTCCTCGCCGACCCCGTGCTCGGGCAGCACGCCGGGACCACCCAGCGCGGCCGCCAGCGCCGCGGCGACCGCGACCGGGCCGCCGGCGGGGATCGGGCCCGGGCGGACCGCCGCGGCGTCGGCGACCGCGGCCAGGGCCACGTCGGCCAGGGCCCGCACCCGGGCCGCGCCGGCGGCTCCGCCGGCCAGTGCCGGCGCGGCGGAGGCGGAGATCGAAGCGCCCATCGGACCCCTTCTTAGGTGCACCTAACTCGCGGCCACAATACGGCCGGCCGGCCGTCGGCCACGATCGGGTTACACCGGGGCCAGCGAGCGGACCAGCGACGCCGGGTCCGCGCCCGTCGGCAGCACCGCGATCACCGGGGTGTCCAAACCGGACTCGACGTACTCGGCCACGCGCTCGCGGCACCGCTCCACCGGACCCCAGGCGATCAGGTCGTCGACGACCTCGTCCGGGATCGCCGCGTTCGCGGCCGCGCGGTCGCCCGCCCGCCACGCCTCGTGCATCCCCGCGAGCGCGTCGCCGCGGCCGAGCCACTCGTGGAACGCCGCGTACACCGGGACCGTGAGGTAGCTGGAGATCAGCATCCGGCCGAGGCCCCGCGCCGCGTCGGCGTCCTCGGTGGGGCACACGAAGATCCGCGCGATGAGCTCCGGCTCGGTGCCCAGCACCGAGCGCACGGTCGGCACGTCGGCCGGGGCCAGCCAGTTCGTGATCGCGCCGTCCGCCTCGCGGGCCGCGAGCCGCAGCATGCCGGGCCGCAACGCCGCGAGCACGACCGGCGGCGGCGGGGTCGGCGGGCGCTCGAGGCGGAACTTCGACACGGCGAAGGTCTCGTAGGTCTCGCTGACCCGGTCGCCGCTGAGCGCGGCGCGCAGGAAGCGCAGGGTGTCGCGGGACCGGGCGTACGGCTCGGCGAAGTCGAACCCGTTCCACCCGGTCACGATCGTCGGCGTCGACGTGCCCACGCCCAGCACGAACCGGCCGGGCGCGAGCTCGGCGACCGTGGCCGCCTGCATGGCCAGCAGGCCCGCCCCGCGGGTGTAGATCGGCACGATGGCCGTGCCCAGCCGCAGCCCCGCCGACGACCCGCTCGCGGGGTCGCCCGTCATCCCGGTCCACTCGGCGGCCAGCACGAGCGGCGTGAACGCGTCGGTTCCCGCGGTCTCCGCGGACCACACGTCGGTGTAGCCGAGGTCGGGCAGCTCGCGGACCAGGTCGCGGTGCGCGGCCAGCGGCACCCCGGTCAGCGGCAGGGTGATGCCCCAGCGGCTCATTTGCCCTCCTCCGCGTCCAGGCCCAGCGCGTCGCGCAGCCAGCGCACCTGCATGCGCATGAAGTTCTCCGCCACCTCGTCGTCCTGCGGGGTCATGTGCGTGACGCCGGGCAGCGGCAGCAGCGCGTGCGGGCGGCCGGCGGCGACCAACGCGGCCGACAGCCGCACCGAGTGCGCCACGACCACGTTGTCGTCGGCCAGGCCGTGGATGATCAGCAGCGGGCGCGCCAGCTTCGGCGCGTCGTCGATCAGCGAGTTCGCCGCGTACACCTCGGGTTTCTCGTCCGGATGGCCGAGATATCGCTCGGTGTAGTGCGTGTCGTAGAGCCGCCAGTCGGTCACCGGCGCGCCCGCGATCGCCGCGTGGAACACGTCGGGGCGGCGCAGCACGGCGAGCGCGGCCAGGTACCCGCCGTAGGACCAGCCGCGAATGGCCACAGTGGACAGATCGAGGTCGGTGACCTGCTCCGCCGCGGCCTGCAGCGCGTCGACCTGGTCCTCGAGCGTGACGCCGGCGAAGTCGAACGCGACCGAGCGGTCCCAGTCCGGCCCGCGCCCGGGCGTGCCCCGCCCGTCCACGATCAGCACCGCGAACCCCTGGTCGGCGAGCCACTGCGGACCGAGGTAGGCGTTGCGGCCGGACAGCACCCGCTGGGCGTGCGGCCCGCCGTACGGGTCGAGCAGCACCGGCAGCTTCCCGCTGCCCGGCACGTACCCGGTCGGCAACACCAGCGCCGCGCGCAGGTCCCGCTCGCCGAGGGTCAGCAGCCGCATGTTCGGCGTGACACCCGGGTCGGCCGAGCACGACGCGATCTGCCAGGGCCGCTCGGCCACGTCGCCGATCCCGCGCAGCACGTCGACCCTGACCCCGGCACGGTCCAGCGTCCACGACGAGAGCACCGTGGTGTTGCCGCCACGCACCGCGCTGTGCACGCCATCCACAGTGGACAGGCGGGTGATGCCCGCGTCGTCGTAGTGGTAGACGTGCACCTGCGTCGGGTCGGCCTCGGTGGCCGTGAACAGGATGTCGGTGCCGACGTTCGAGCCGATGTCGAGCACCGCGCGTACCTGCATCGACGGCGGCGTGACCGACTTGTCCTCGACGAAGAGCCGGTAGCCGCCCTGCTTCACTCCGATCCGCACCAGCCGGCCGTCGGGCGTCCACGCGGGCACGCCGGGCGCGATCTCGACCCAGGTGTCATCGGTCTCGGTCTCGACGACGGCCGTGTCGCCGGTCTCCGGGTCCACGGTCCGGATCTCCAGGCGCTTCTGGTCGCGGCTCTGCAGGGCGATCAGCGGCGGGCCCGCCTCGCTCCAGTGCGCGGAGACCAGGTAGGGCAGCTCGCCGCCGTGCCAGTCGACGTCGACGCGGGTGACCGGGTCGCCCGCCAGGCTCAGCACGGCCAGCCGGACCTCGACGTTGTCGGTGCCGGCCGCCGGATAGGACACGACGTTCGGCGCCGCCTCGGGGTCGGCCGGGTCGGCGATGTGCCAGCGGCGTACCGGGCTCTTGTCGGTGAAGGCGACCAGCAGCCGGGTCCCGTCCGGCGACCACCAGTACCCCCGCGAGCGGCCCATCTCCTCCGCGGCGACGAACTCCGCGACCCCGCAGGCCTCGTCCGGCCCGGCCGGCTCGGCGAGCGCCCGGTCCCCCGTGCCGTCCACGCCGATGACCCGCAGCGCGCCACCGGAGACGTAGGCGACCCGGCGGCCCGTCGGGTCCGGCCGCGGGTCGATCACGCCGGGCGCGGTCGCCAGCTCCCGGGGGTTCTCACCGGTGACCGCGTCGACCACGAAGAGCCTGCCGGACAGTGCGAACGCGACCATCCGGACGTCCGCGTCGGCGGCCCCGCCGACCACACCGCCACCCTGCTCGCGACTGCGCTCGCGGCGGGCACGCTCCTCGGGTGGCAGGTCCTCCGCGCCGTGGCCGAGCAACTCGGCCGGATCGGCGAGACGGGTCTCGACGCCGCTGGCCACGTCGAGGCGCCAGAGGATGTGGCTGCGGTCCTCTCCGGACGCCGTGCGCAGGAACAACACCCGCGCGCCGTCCGGGGAGACCTGGAAACCACGCGGCGTGCCCAGCGTGAACCGCTGGGTCCGGGCCTGGAGGCGGAGAAAGGAGCTCTCGTTGTTCACCCCCCGACCCTAAGCGGTCATGCGACCTGCTCCGCATACGCCGCCAGGATGCCGGACCAGCCGCCCGGAGAGTCGATCCCGTTACGAACCTCCGCGGGCTCGTCGTGCCGCTCGAGGTGGCGGTGCTCGAGCTCGACCCGGGTCACCCCCGCCGACTCGGCGAGGAAGCGGACCTCGATCTCGCTTGCCTTGGCCGGGTCCGGGTCGTAGTGCCAGTCGCCCTGCAGGTGCCAGGACAGCAGGAGCCGGCCCGGCGGTTCCCAGGCCAGCACCCGGCCCCAGTCGCACTCGCTGCCGTCAACGCCGCGCTCGTACCAGCGACCGCCCTCGCGGGCCTCGATGACGGCGTCGGCGAGGTCCGCGTCGCCGATGTGGTGGCTCTTCGGCCACCAGGTGAAGAACCGCGCGGTGAACACGGCGAAGGCGTGCTCGCGGCCGGCCCGCACGGTGATCGTCTTGGTGACGGCCGCGTACGTGGTCTCGGTGGTCATGACTGCTCCTTGTCCGTTTGCTCGGCCTCTCGCTCGACTTCTCGTTCGACTTCGGTGGCGAACGCGGTGAGCGCGTTGTCCCAGAGGCCGTCGAGGTAGTCGCGCAGCGCGGCGACGCCGCGGCGGTCGACCCGGTAGAGCCGCCGGGTGCCCTCGGCGTGGTCGGTCGCGAGGCCGGCTTCCTTGAGCACCTTCAGGTGCTGCGACACGGCGGGGCGGCTCACCGGCAGCTCGTTCGCCAGCTCACCGACGGCCCGCGGCCGCTGCACCAGCAGCTCGAAGATCGCCCGGCGGGTGGGATCGCCGAGCGCGCCGAGCGCGGCCACTTGGTAAGTCGACACGAACCGTAAGCTATAACTTACTAACAAGACCGTCAAGCACTTCTTGGCAAGCCCTCCGGCTACTCACAGCATTTTCCCAGGCAGTGGCCCCATTGTGGAGGCATGACCGAGACTTACCTGCCACCCAGACAACCGCCCGTACCCCCGTGGACCTACCCGGCTCCCGGCTACCTGCCGCCGCAGCCGCCACCGAAGAAGAACCGCTTCCGCCGCAACACCATCGCCCTCCTCGCCGCGGCCACGCTCGCCGCGGGCGGGATCGGCGGCACGGTCGGCGCGCTGGTCGCCGGCGGCGACGGCGCCACCGCGACCACCACCTCCGCACCCGCCGCGACGACCTCCGACCTGACCGCCAACGACGTCAGCGCCCTCGTCGCGAAGGTGAAGGACAGCGTCGTGCAGGTGAACATGCGCACGGCCAACTCCGAGGGCATCGGCTCCGGCGTGATCGTCAACTCCGACGGCCGCATCCTCACCAACAACCACGTCGTCGCCGGCGCGGAGGAGCTGACCGTCACGTTCGCCGACGGCCGCACGGTGAACGCGTCCGTCGTCGGCACCGACCCGTCGAGCGACCTCGCGGTGATCCAGGCGCAGGGCGTCTCCGGCCTGACCGCGGCGACGTTCGGCGACTCGAACTCGGTGCGGGTCGGCGACGAGGTGATGGCGATCGGCTCGCCCGGCGGGCTGCAGAACACCGTGACCACCGGCATCGTCAGCGCACTCGACCGCGACGTCTCCGTGCCCGGGGAGGAGCAGCAGCAGAGTCCGGACCCGTACTCGCAGACCAGCAGCTCCGGCAGTGCCGTGACCTACAAGGCGATCCAGACCGACGCGTCGATCAACCCGGGCAACTCCGGCGGCCCCCTGTTCAACGCCGCCGGCGAGGTCATCGGCATCAACTCGGCGATCTACTCTCCGGTGTCCACTCCGGACGGTTCAGCGGGCAGCGTCGGGATCGGCTTCGCCATTCCGAGCGATACCGCCCAACAGGTAGCCGACAATCTCTGACCCAGCAAGCATGATGCTCGCCCGCCGTGCCTCGGCCGCCGCCAGGGACGTGCGGGTGAGCAGCCAGTGCGCCCGCCGCACCCGGCCACGCAGCCGCCGCGCCGTCACCAGGAGCGTGGCGGCCGCGGCCATGAGGAGTAGCCCGGCGACGAGGAGCAGCTCACCGGGCACGGTGCACCCGCACGTCCGCCTGCACGCCCTGGTCGCTCAGGCTCTGCCGCACGCGGCCGATGAGCTGGCGGTGCACCACGTCGCGCAGCAGCCGCGGAGTGAGCGCGGTGAGCGGCCGGGTGAGCGCGCTTTCCTTGTGGGCAAGCTCGAAGAGGTTGAGGATCTCGACGGAGATCAGGTGCCGCGCGCCGGTGCCGAACGTCCGCGAGAGCTCCGGGGGAAGGGCCCCGAGCTCGTCGGCGACCTCGCCGGCCCGGTCCTCGAGAGCGGCGACGTCGGCACGCAGCCGGCGCAGCTCGAGCACGGCCAGGACGAGCACGACGATCCCCGCGACGACCAGCACGAGCCCGGCCCAGGAGGTCCACGCTTCCACGGCCCCACGGTACGGGACCTTGAGGTAGCCTCGGACTTCGGCGCAGCCATGGGGGCACTGGCGTGACCACGACGATGACACACCGCGACGAACTGCGACTGAACCTGCCCGGAGCCCTCGACGGGGACCCACGGGCGATCCAGCGACTGCTGGCCGCGTTCCGCCCGCTCGTCGCGAAGTACTGCCGCGCACGGATCGGCGGGGACCGCCGGATGTTCCGGACCGCGGACGGCATCGCGCAGCACGCGTGCCTCACCGTGCTGACCGAGCTGCCGCGCTACCGCGAGCAGAGCCGGCCGTTCCTCGCGTTCCTGTACGACATCACCGCGGGCGTCGTGAACGGCGCGGGCGCGCTGCCCGACCACCCGCTGGACCGGCTGCCGGCCGCGCAGCGGGACGTGGTCATCCTGCGCACGGTCGTCGGCCTGTCCGCCGAGGAGACCGCCGAGGCCGTGAGCATGTCGCCGTCGGGAGTGCGGCTGGCGCAACACCGGGCGCTCGAGGTGCTTCGCGAGACCATGGGCCGGCGGTCCGGCACCGGCTGAGCCGGCTGCGCACCCGTCAGCCGAGCAGGGTGCGGTGCATGTCCTGCAGGCGGCGGACCAGGTCGGCCTTCGTGGCCGGGGCGACCAGCACGCGCTGCTCGCCGCTGCCGGCGTCGGACATGTGGTTGAGCCAGCGGCCGGCCACGGTGTCGGCGTAGCGCAGCGGGTAGGTGGCCGCTCGGCGGCGCGCGGTCCGGTCGCGCACCGCGACGTACAGCTCGCCACCGCCGGTCGTCGGCAGCTCCGCGATCTGCCGCACGGCGCGCACCTCCCGGGCCGCGGGGCGGCTGCCCACCCCGGCCTCCGTGCGGTGCCGGCCGCCGACGGCGCTCACGGCCTCCGAGCGCATGACGTTCAGCGCGTCGCCGCGCGCCGGGGGCACGTCCGGGATCTGCGCGACCAGGACCTGCGGGAGCGCCTCCGGGCGGATCTGGTTGATCGTCACCTCGTCGTCCTCGCGCATCGCGAGGACCGCCTCGCGGCCGATCGCGGCGGCGAGCACGGCCCGGGTCCGCTCCCCCTCGTTGATCCAGCCGTAGAACTCCGCACCGGCACGGCAGAGCACGGCGAGCGACGCGGCGACCTCGACGTCGAGGCGGCCACGCCGGTCGAGCAGACCGAGCTGCAAGAACCGCGCCCGCGTCTCGGACTCGACCTGCTCCTCCTCGGCCCGCGGCCGCCACACGCCGAGCACCTTGAGCGCGATGTGCAGCTCCCCCAGGTTCTCCAGCCGGACGAGTCTCGCCAGCGCGTCGGCGTCGAGGGTCAGTGGCTGGGTCAGCACAGAGCCCTACTCGCCGATCACGGGCGGCGCGGTGATCTCGTCGGTGCCGAACGTCTCGTGCGGGTCCGGCTCGACGAGGTAGGTCGGGCGCTCGTGCTCGGCGTCGTCGTCCCGGCCACCCCGGCCGCCGCCCATGCCCATGCCACCGGCGCCACCGCGGCCCCCGCCACCGCCGACACCGCCGACCGGGCCACGCGCGGCCGCGCCCTCGGCTGCCGCCGCACCGCCGGCGCCCGGGCCGAACCCGCCCGCGCCGCGCGCACCGGCGCCGCTGCCCGAGCCGCCGCCCGCGCCACCCGGACCGCCCGCGCCGGAACCACCGGCGCCGGAACCACCGGGACCGCCGGACCCGCCGGGGCCGAAACCGCCGCCCGGGCCGAAGCCACGCGGGCCGCCGGAACCGGGCCCGCCCGGGCCGGAGCCACCGGGACCGAAGGGCCCGACCGGGCCGAAGGGACCACCACCCGGTCCGTTCGGGCCGCCGGGGCCGTTCGGGCCGAAGGGACCGTTCGGGCCACCCGGGCCGTTGGGGCCGAACGGCCCGTTCGGGCCACCAGGTCCGTTCGGGCCACCCGGGCCGAACTGCTCAGGGCTGGTGATCTGCGGCCGGCCGGTGTTCTGGAAGCCCGTCACCGTCTGGTTGGTGTTCCCGGCGTGCTGGACGAACTGGCTGTTCGAGCCGGTCGGGTTGCTCGTGCCGGTCGGGTTGTTCGAGCCGGTGGGGTTGTTGGTGCCGGTGTTCGGCGGCGGCTGGGTCTCCTTGCGCTCGGGCGGGGTCGTGGGCGCCACGATGCCGAGCCCGGACTTGTCCTCGCTCAGGTTCGTGGTGAAGGTCGGCATGCCGCTGCGCGCGGTGGAGCTCGCCGACTCGTAGGCACTCATCGCGGCGAGGTTGTTGTCGTTCGCCGCGTTGACCTGGCCCATCTGCGTCTCGTAGTTGTCGCTCGCGCCGCCGAGCGAGGTGAGGTTGTCCCAGAAGCCGGGCTTGTCCGGGACCGGTGGCACCCTGGTCACCGTGGACTTGGCCGAGGCGAACGCGCTCACCTGGTCGTTGATCGCCACCTGGGTCCGGTCGATCTCCCGCGCGGCGATGAGGTGCTCGACGGCGAGCGGACCGGCACCGCGCTGGGCCGCGCCCGCCGCGCTGCCCTGCCAGGACGACTCCATCCGCGCGGTGAGCTTCATGATCGAGTCCGCGCGGTCGGCGTAGGCCTGCGAGACGGTGTTCACGCTTCCCGCGGTCGCGGTGAGCCCGCGGCCGTCGTCGCCGGTGCCGCCGTAGAAGTTGTCGTAGATCTGCTCACCGGTCATGCCCGATGGCGCCATGCTGTCGTCTCCTGGAGCGCGGTCAGTGGACCTGGTTCATCGAGGCTTCGGTGCCCTCGTCGGTCGTGGCCATCTGCTTGCGGCACTTCGTGAGGTTCACCACGTAGTTCTGGGCGTAGACCAGCAGCTCCTCGTTGTGCATCCGCATCGCCCTGACCACGTCACTCGACTCGCGGTAGTTGTCGCGGCTGACGTCGTCGCCGGCCGGGCGCGCGGCCTCGAAGACCGCGGAATCGATGTTCCCCTGGTCGGCGATGATCTCGTCGATGAGGTCCTGCCATTGCTGGATGACCCCGTCGAGCTCCTCGAGGCTCGCGAACATGTACGCGCCGCCGCCACCGCCGCCGCCACCCTCGCGGGTGGGCGCGGGCGGATCGGCACCGATGAAGCCCAGCACCGGCGCCAACGTCCGCGAGATCGTGTCGAACAACGACACCGTGGCCACGGTGGTGTTGATCTGCTCCTCCGGCGTACCCGGATCCGCCGCGTCAGTGCTCGTCCCGTCGGGCACCGCCCACCAACCCCTCGCTCCGCACGTCCCCAACTGATCGAATGCCCAGCTTACCGGCCATGACCAGGCCGTTCACCTGGAGGTCAGACGGGGAAAACCGGGTGCCGGTTCCCCTGTCCCCCCACCGGCTGGCCGACAATACGACAAACGACGCAACCAGGTGGGAGGTTTCGCCGCACTCTCGTGGCGGGAACCGGTCGCCGGCCCTAGTCGTTGCGCGGGAAGCCCAGGTTGACGCCGCCGTGCGAGGGGTCGAGCCAGCGCGAGGTGACCACCTTGGTGCGGGTGTAGAAGTGCAGCCCGTCCGGGCCGTACGCGTGGGTGTCGCCGAACAGGGAGGACTTCCAGCCGCCGAAGGAGTAGTAGCCGACCGGCACGGGGATCGGCACGTTCACGCCGACCATGCCGACCTCGATCTCGTTCTGGAAGCGCCGCGCCGCGCCGCCGTCGTTGGTGAAGATCGCGACGCCGTTGCCGTACGGGTTGTCGTTGACGAGCGACACCGCCGAGGAGTAGCTCGCCGACCGGACCACCGACAGCACCGGGCCGAAGATCTCGTCGGTGTAGACCGACATCGGCGGCTCGACGTGGTCGAAGAGCGTCGGGCCGAGCCAGAAGCCCGACTTCGCACCGTCGATCTCGTGGTCGCGACCGTCCACGACGAGCGTCGCGCCCGCGGACACCCCGGCGTCCAGGTAGGACGTCACGCGGTCGCGGTGCGCGCCGGTGACGAGCGGGCCCATCTCACAGCCCGGCCGCCGGCCGTCGCCCACGTGCAGCTTCGCGATCCGCTCCCGGATCTTGGCGACCAGCTCGTCGCCGACCGGGTCCACCGCGACCACGACGGACACCGCCATGCAGCGCTCGCCGGCGGAGCCGAACCCGGCCGACACCGCGGCGTCCGCGGCCAGGTCGAGGTCGGCGTCGGGCAGCACGACCATGTGGTTCTTCGCCCCGCCGAGCGCCTGCACCCGCTTGCCGTTGGCGGTGCCGGTCTCGTAGACGTAGCGCGCGATCGGGGTCGAGCCGACGAAGGAGACGCCACGCACGGTCGGGTGGGTCAGCAGCCCGTCGACGGCCACCTTGTCGCCGTGCACGACGTTGAGCACGCCGTCCGGCAGCCCCGCGCGAGCCCACAGCTCGGCCACGAAGTTCGAGACGGACGGGTCCTTCTCGCTCGGCTTGAGCACGACGGTGTTGCCGCACGCGATCGCGTTGGGGGTGAACCACAGCGGCACCATCGCGGGGAAGTTGAACGGCGAGATCACGCCGACCACGCCCAGCGGCTGGCGGATCGAGTACACGTCCACCCGGGTGGAGGCGTTCTCGCTGAAGCCGCCCTTGAGCAGGGCCGGGATGCCGCACGCGAACTCGACGTTCTCGAGCGCGCGCTGCACCTCGCCGGCCGCGTCGTCGAGGACCTTGCCGTGCTCGGCCGTGACGATCGCGGCGAGCTCGTCGCGGTTGTCGTACAGCAGCTGGCGGAACGCGAACAGGATCCGCGAGCGCGCCGCGAGCGAGGTGTCGCGCCAGGCCGGGAACGCCCGCGCGGCCGCCCCGACCGCTTCGTCCACTTCGGACTCCGTGGCGAAGTCCACGAACGCGGTGACCTCTCCGGTGGCCGGGTCGTAGACCTCGCCGGTCCGCTCCGCGACACCAGCCCACGGCTTGCCGTCGATCCAGTGGCTGATCCGATTCACTGTGCCGCCTCCCCGGAATTCAAAGTGTTGGTCGCGTCCCAGCGAACGGTTCGGACACGCCGTTGATTGTGGCCGGGTGCCGTCGCGGTCCCCTGAGGTTCCGCCGGTCGACGGGAAATCTCATCCGGCAATCCACGTGACATGCCTAGCTCACCTGCCCGGCCGCGTCGATGGCACCGGTCAGTATGTCGAGCGCCTCGGCCAGCTCCTCGGCGGTCAGCGTCATCGGCGGCGCGAGCCGGATGACGTTATTGTGCAGCCCGCCCTTGCCGACGAGCAGGCCACGGCGGCGGGTCTCCTCGAGGACGGTCACCGCGGCCTTCGGGGCCGGCGTCATCGTGCCCGGCTCGACGAGCTCGACGCCGACCATCAGGCCCTTGCCGCGCACGTCGCCGACCACCGGGTACTTCGCGGCGACCTCGCGCAGCCCGCCGAGCAGCCTCGTGCCCAGCGTCGCGGCGTTGGCCTGCAGGTCGTGTTCCACGAGGTAGTCCAGCACCGCCCGGGCGCCCACCGTGGACACCGGGTTGCCGCCGAACGTGGAGATCGAGTTCGCGCCGAGCGCGTCCATGAGCTCCCCGCGGGCCACCACACCACCGATCGCGAGGCCGTTGCCGAGCCCCTTGGCGAAGGTCATCATGTCCGGCGTCACGCCGTGCGCCTGGATGCCCCAGAAGTTGTCTCCGGTACGGCCCCAGCCGGTCTGCACCTCGTCGGAGATGAGCAGGATCCCGGTCTCGGCGAGCACCTCCGCGAACGCGCCGAACAGCCCGTCCGGGGGCGAGGAGAAGCCGCCGACGCCCTGGATCGGCTCGGCGATCATGCACGCCACGTCGCCGGAGGTGCCGGTCAGCAGCACGTCGCGCAGGTCCTCGACGCACGCCTTGATGTAGTCCGCGTCGGACAGCCCGGCGAACGGGCTGCGGTACCGGTACCCGCCGTGCACGTACGACACCTTGACCGGCGAGAGCGCCGAGGCCGACCAGCCGCGGTTGCCGGTGACGCCGACCGTGGCGAACGCCCGACCGTGGTAGGAGTTGCGCAGCGCCAGCACCTGGTTGCTGCGCCGGTGCTGGGTGGCGAGCATCAGCGCGGTCTCGTTGGCCTCGGTGCCGGAGTTGGTGAAGAACACCTTGGCGTCGGGGATCCCGGACAACCGGGCGATCTGCTCGGCGAGCTCGACCTGGTTGCGGATCAGGTAGAGCGTCGAGGTGTGCAGGATCCCGGAGTCCAGCTGCTTGCGCACGGCGTCGCTGATCTCGGCCACGTCGTAGCCGATCGCGTTGGTCAGGATGCCGGCGAAGAAGTCCAGGTAGGTCTTGCCGGTCGAGTCGGTGACCCGGCGGCCGTGCCCGTGCACGATCTCGATCGGGTCGTCGTAGTAGAGCGCGAGCCAGCTCGGCATGACGGCGCGGTGGCGATCGATCAGACGCGGTTCACCCATGGTCCGAGTGTGGCGGCGCCGCCGCCCGCGCGCCATGGACAGTGTGTATCGCCGGAGCCGTAGAGTGTGCACAACATGTACCCAACCGTCTCGGACGTCCTCGCGCTGCCGGTGATCCAGCAGGGCCGTGCCGCCGTGGTCGCCGGCGCGGGCGGGCTGGAGCGGCGGGTGCGCTGGGTGCACGTCGCCGAGATCGCCGACATCGCGCCGCTGCTCAAGGGCGGCGAGCTGGTGCTCACGACGGGCATCGCGCTGCCCGACGACGCCGGCGCGCTCGCCCGCTACGTCGCCGAGCTCGCCGCCGCGGGCGTCGTCGGCGTGGTCGTCGAGCTGGTCCGGCACTGGAGCCGCGAGCTGCCGCCCGCGCTCGTGGCCGCCGCCGAGGAGCACGCGCTGCCGCTGGTGACGCTGTCGCGGGAGACGAGGTTCGTCGCGGTCACCGAGTCGGTGGTCGAGCTGATCGTCGAGGCGCAGGTGGCCGAGCTGCGCGCGGCCGAGCGGGTGCACGAGACGTTCACGGCGCTGACGGTCGCGGGCGCGGAGCCGGCCGAGGTGCTGCGGGAGGTGGCGCGCGCGTCCGGGCTGCCGGTGGTGCTGGAGACGCTCGGCCACGACGTGCTGGCCTACGACGCGGCGGGCACCGATCCGAGCGAGCTGGTGGCCGACTGGGCGGCGCGCTCGCGGGCGGTCTCCGGCACCGCGCGCACCAGCTGGCATGCCGGCACGGGCTGGCTCGTGACCGTGGTCGGCGCGCGCGGCAACGACTGGGGCCGGCTGGTCCTGGTCTGCCCGGCCGAGCCCGTGCACCGCCAGGTCGTGATCGCCGAGCGGGCCGCGTCCGCGCTCGCCGTGCACCGGCTGGTGGCCCGCGACCGGGAGGGCCTCGAGCGGCACGCGCACCGCACGCTGCTGACCGAGCTGCTCGCGTCCGCAACCACGCCCGCGGACCTGACCGCGCGGTCGAGCGCGCTGGGCGTCCCGCTGCAGCGGCGGCGGCTGGTCGGCGTGTCCGTGCGGCCGGCGATGGTCGCCCCGGGCCGCCCCGACCGGGCGCCCGCGATGGCCACCCAGGAGGTGCTGCGCGACCTGGCGGAGGCGACCGCGCTCGCGGCGCGCCGGGCCAGGGTCGCGGCGCTGGTCGGCGTGGTCGACGACATCTCCGTGCGCGCGCTGCTGTCGCTGACCCCGCAGGCGGACGCGGACATGGTCGTGGGCCGGCTGGCCAAGGAGATCCACCAGGCGGCGGCCGCCTCGCCGCGGGCGCTGCCGGTGGTGCTGGCGGTGGGCACGACGGTGGAGTCGGTGTCCGACGCGCGGCGCAGCCTGGTCGAGGCGGCGCACGTGGCGAAGGCGGCGCTGCGCTCCCCCGCGCAGGACCGCGCCTACCACCGCCTCGACGACGTCCGGCTGCGCGGCCTGCTGCACCTGCTGGCCGACGACGACCGGGTGAGCGCGTTCGCCGAGCGGGAGCTGGGCCCCCTGCTGACCCGCGACGCCGCGCACGCGAGCCGGCTGATCGAGGTGCTGCGCCACTTCTGCGAGCACGGCGGCAACAAGTCCGCCGCCGCGGCCGCCGCGCACATGTCGCGGACGGCGTACTACCAGCAGCTGTCGCGCATCGAGCAGGTGCTGGGCGTGTCGCTCGACGACCCCGAGTCCGTGCTCTCGCTGCACGTCGCGCTGCTGGTCAGCGAGATCGGCTGAGCTGCGCCGAGGTCGGCTCCGCCGGGCGGCGGCAGGCAGGCGGATGATGGAACCCGTGACATGGGGAGACGGCGACGGGTTCACCCGCTGCGCACAGGGGCACACACACTGGGGGCGCTTCGGCGCGGCGGGCCTGCTCGCACATCACGACGGGCGGGTGCTGCTGCAGCACCGGGCGAAGATGACCATCGGCGGCGGGACCTGGGGGGTGCTCGGCGGCGCGCGCAACCGGGACGAGGACGCGGTCGCGGCGGCCCTGCGGGAGGCGGCCGAGGAGTCCACGCTGGACGTGCGCAGGGTGACCGTGCGCGGGCTCGTGCAGGAGGACCACGGCAACTGGGCGTACGACACGGTGATCGGGACGGTGCCCGAGCCGCTCGACGTGCGCCCGTCCTCGTGGGAGACCAAGGACGTCGCGTGGGTGCCGGCCGACGAGGTCGAGGGCTACGACCTGTTCCCGCCGTTCGCGAACGCCTGGCCGCGGCTGCGGCGGTGCCTGCGCCGCCCGGTGCTCGTGGTGGACGTGGCCAACGTGATGGGTTCGCGCGCGGACGGGTGGTGGCGCGACCGCGCGGGTGCCGCCGGCCGGCTGCGCGACCAGGTGGCCCGCCTCGACCGGGTGGCCGGCATGGCCCCGTTCGACCTGGCCTACCCGGAGCGGCTCCTCGTGGTCGAGGGCAAGGCCCGCGGCATCGGCCAGGGCGACGGGTCGGTGCGGGTGATCTCCGCCCCGCACGACGGCGACGACACGATCGTCGAGACGGTCGCCTCGACCGCCGGGCCGGACGTGCTGTGCGTGGTCGTGACCGCCGACCGTGAGCTGCGCCGCAGGTGCATCGAGAAGGGTGCGGAGGTCATGGGGCCGCGGTGGCTGCTGAGCCAGCTCGATGATCGCGTGGCGAGCCCGTGACCTGGGTGTGGCGCAGCCGTGACCGGAGCGGGCAGGCGGGCGAGCGCAAGTAGCAGAGTGTCCACCGTGTCCGCCAACGATGTACACAGTGACACTGCCTCGCCACCCGGCACTGCGCCCACCATGCCGGGATGGCGCAGCGCACCCTCCCGGACGGCCGGGTCGATCTCGAGGACCCCGCCGGCATCCGCGACAGCCGCTTCTACAACGACGAGCTCGCTCCGGTGCCGGTGGAGAAGCGCACCTGGACCACCTACAACTACTTCGCGCTCTGGATGGGGATGGCGCACAACATCCCCAGCTACACGCTCGCCGCCTCGCTGATCGTGCTCGGCATGGACTGGCTGCAGGCGTTCCTCACGATCACCATCGCCAACCTGATCGTGCTGATCCCGATGCTGCTCAACAGCCACCCCGGGACCAAGTACGGCATCCCCTACCCGGTGTTCGCCCGCGCCTACTACGGCGTGCGCGGGGCGAACCTCGCGGCCCTGCTGCGCGCGTTCATCGCCTGCGGCTGGTTCGGCATCCAGACCTGGGTCGGGTCCGAGGCGCTGTACGTGATCGTCGGCAAGCTCGCCGGCGACTCGTGGGTCAACTCCGCGATGATCGGCGGCCAGCACTGGACGCTGTGGCTGTGCTTCCTGGTCTTCTGGGTGTTCCAGATGCTGATCATCTGGCGCGGCATGGAGGCGGTGCGCCGGTTCGAGAACTGGACCGCGCCGCTGGTGTCGGTCGGCTTCCTGATCCTGATGGCCTACGTGCTGGTCAAGGCCGGCGGGGTGGGCCCGATCCTGTCCGCGCCGTCCCAGCTCGGCTGGGGCGCGGACTTCTGGAAGGTGTTCGCCCCCGCGCTGATGGCCATGATCGCGTTCTGGTCCACGCTGTCGCTGAACATGCCGGACTTCACCCGGTTCAGCAAGGGACAGCGCCAGCAGGTCCGCGGCCAGATCCTCGGCCTGCCGACCACGATGTCCTTCATCGCGCTGATCGCGATCTTCACCACCTCCGGCGCGCAGCTGCTCTTCCCCGGCGAGGCGATCTGGGACCCCGCGCAGCTCGCGTCCCGGTTCTCGAGCCCGGTCGTCGTGGTGGTCGCGATGGTCGCCCTGGTGCTCGCGACCGTGTCGTGCAACCTCGCGGCCAACGTGGTGAGCCCGTCCTACGACTTCTCCAACGCCTTCCCGAAGCGGATCAGCTTCGCGGTCGGCGGGCTGATCACGGGCGTGGTCGGCATCCTGATCCAGCCGTGGCGGCTGATCTCGGACCCGAACATCTACATCTTCGCCTGGCTGGGCTTCTACGGCGGCGTGCTCGGCGCGGTGGCCGGCGTGCTGATCGCCGGCTACTGGCTGCGCGACCGGACCCAGCTCGCGCTCGCCGATCTGTACTCCGACCAGGGCCGGTACTGGTTCTCCGGCGGCTGGAACTGGCACGCCGTGGTGGCCACGCTGGCCGGCGCCCTGATCGCGGTCGGCGGCGCGTACACCGCCCCGGGCACGGCCGGACCGTTCCCGGCCGACGGCCTCATCCCGTTCCTGAAGCCCTTCTACGACTACAGCTGGGTGGCGGGCCTGGTCATCGCATTCGTTGTTTACTGGGCACTGTCGATCACTCGGCAGAGCACGCAGAGCACACCCGCTCGCACGCAAGAGGGAGAAGTCATTGTCTGAGATCGTCAGAGCCGCCCTCGTCCAGCAGCGCTGGACCGGGGACAAGGAGTCGATGATCGAGGCCGCCGTGGCGCACATCGCGACCGCGGCCTCGCAGGGCGCCCAGGTCCTCTGCCTGCAGGAGCTGTTCTACGGCCCGTACTTCTGCCAGGTGCAGGACGCCGACTACTACTCCTACACCGAGCAGATCCCCGACGGCCCGACCACGCAGCTCATGTGCGAGCTCGCCGACCAGCACAACATGGTCCTGGTCGTGCCGATGTACGAGCAGGAGCAGCCGGGCGTCTACTACAACACCGCGGCGGTGATCGACGCCGACGGCACCTACCTCGGCAAGCACCGCAAGAACCACATCCCGCAGGTGAAGGGCTTCTGGGAGAAGTTCTACTTCCGGCCGGGCAACCTCGGCTACCCCGTGTTCGACACCGCGGTCGGCAAGATCGGCGTCTACATCTGCTACGAGCGGCACTTCCCCGAGGGCTGGCGGGCGCTCGGCCTGGGCGGCGCGCGGATCGTGTTCAACCCGTCGGCCACGAGCCGCGGGCTGTCGCAGTACCTGTGGCGCCTCGAGCAGCCGGCGGCGGCCGTCGCCAACGAGTACTTCGTCGGCGCGATCAACCGCGTGGGCGTCGAACCGCTGGGCGAGAACGACTTCTACGGCCAGACCTACTTCGCCGACCCGCGCGGCCAGCTCATGGGCGACGCGGCGTCGGACACCGAGGACGAGGTCGTCGTGCGTGACCTGGACATGGGCGTGCTGACCGAGGTCCGGGACCTGTGGCAGTTCTACCGCGACCGCCGGCCGGACAGCTACGACTCACTCACCTCGGCCTGAGGAAAGGGCTCATGCGCACCCTCATTCGCAACGGAACGGTGGTCAACGCCGGTGGCGCGGTCGCCGCGGACGTGCTGGTGGACGGCGAGACGATCGCCGCCGTCACCGCGCCCGGCGTGTTCGACACCGCCGACAAGGTCATCGAGGCGGGCGGCCGCTACGTCCTCCCCGGCGGCATCGACGCCCACACCCACATGGAGATGCCCTTCGGCGGCACGTTCTCGGCCGACACGTTCGCCACCGGCACGACCGCCGCGGCGTGGGGCGGCACGACGACGATCATCGACTTCGCCGTACAGGCCAAGGGCACCTCGCTGCTGTCCACGCTGGACAAGTGGCACGAGAAGGCCGACTCGCACTGCGCGATCGACTACGGCTTCCACATGATCGTCTCCGACGTCAACGACCAGTCGCTGAAGGAGATGGAGTCCTGCATCGACGCGGGCGTGAACAGCTTCAAGATGTTCATGGCCTACCCGGGCGTGTTCTACGCGACCGACGGCGAGATCCTCCGCGCGATGCAGAAGGCCACCGAGACCGGCGCGACGATCATGATGCACGCGGAGAACGGCATCGCGATCGACGAGCTGGTCGCGCAGGCCGTCGCGTCGGGCCGGACCGACCCGGTCGAGCACGGCATCACCCGGCCGCCGGAGCTGGAGGGCGAGGCGACCTCGCGGGCGATCAAGCTCGCGAAGGTCACCGGCGCGCCGCTCTACATCGTCCACCTGTCGGCCCGGCACGCACTGGAGGCGGTGGCGGAGGCGCGGAACACCGGGCAGAACGTGTTCGCCGAGACGTGCCCGCAGTACCTGTACCTGTCCATCGAGGACCTGGCCAAGCCGGACTTCGAGGGCGCGAAGTACGTGGCGTCGCCGCCGCTGCGGCCCAAGGACCACCAGAAGGACCTCTGGCGCGGGCTGCGCACCAACGACCTGTCGGTGGTCTCGACCGACCACTGCCCGTTCTGCTTCGTGGACCAGAAGGAGCTGGGCCGCGGGGACTTCTCGAAGATCCCGAACGGCATGCCCGGCGTCGAGCACCGGATGGACCTGCTGCACCAGGGCGTGGTCGCCGGCGAGATCTCGCTCACCCGCTGGGTCGAGGTGTGCTCGGCGACGCCGGCGCGGATGTTCGGCCTCTACCCGCGCAAGGGGATCATCGCGCCGGGCGCGGACGCGGACATCGTGGTGTACGACCCGGCCGCGCGGCAGACGCTGTCGGTGAACACCCACCACATGAACGTGGACTACTCGGCCTACGAGGGCATGGCGATCACCGGCAAGGTGGAGACCGTGCTGTCGCGCGGCTCCGTGGTGATCGCCGACGGCGCGTTCCACGGCGCCGAGGGCCACGGCCGGTTCCTGTCCCGCGAGCTGTCCCAGTACCTGGTCTAGGAGGATTGTCCATAATGGACTTCGGTGTCGTGCTGCAGACGGACCCGCCGGCGCGGGAGGTCGTGCGGTTGATGCAATCCGCCGAGGGGCTGGGTTTCCACTACGGCTGGACGTTCGACTCGGCCGTGCTGTGGCAGGAGCCGTTCGTCATCTACTCGCAGATCCTGGCGAACACGTCCTCGATGGTCGTCGGGCCGATGGTGACCAACCCGTCCACCCGGGACTGGTCGGTCACCGCCTCGCTGTTCGCCACGCTGAACGACATGTTCGGCAACCGCACCGTGTGCGGCATCGGCCGCGGCGACTCGGCCCGGCGGGTCATCGGCCAGAAGCCCGCTTCCCTGTCGGTGCTCCGTGATTCCATGCACGTGATCCGGGAGCTGGCCGAGGGGCGGGAGGTCGAACACCATGGCGCGCCGGTGCGGATCCCGTGGGTACGCGACGGGCGGCTGGAGATCTGGATGGCCGCCTACGGTCCGAAGGCGCTCAAGCTGGTCGGCGAGCACGCCGACGGGTTCATCCTGCAGACGGCCGATCCCGCGATTACCCGCTGGACCATCGAGTCGGTTCGCGCCGCGGCCCGCGACGCCGGGCGCGACCCCGGCGGGATCACGATGTGCGTGGCCGCGCCGGCCTACGTGGGTGAGGACCTGCCGCACCAGCGCGACCAGCTGCGCTGGTTCGGCGGCATGGTCGGCAACCACGTGGCCGACCTGGTCGCGCGCTACGGCGAGTCCGGTCCGGTGCCGCACGAGCTGACCGAGTACATCCGCGGCCGGGAGGGCTACGACTACGCCCACCACGGCAAGGCCGGCAACCCGTCGACCGACTTCGTGCCGGACGAGATCGTCGACCGGTTCTGCCTGCTCGGCCCCGCGGCCGCGCACGTGGACCGGCTCACCGAGCTCGCCGAGCTCGGTGTCGACCAGTTCGCCATGTACCTCATGCACGACCAGAAGGAGGAGACCCTGGCCGCCTACGGCGAGGAGATCATCGGCAAGCTCGGCTGACGGCCCCGGCCGAGCCGTCGGTGGCGGTCGTTGCGGGACGGTGCTGAGCCGTCTACGCAACGATCGCTCGCCACAGCGGCGCCGCGCGCAACGAATGGCCGCTGTCCGCAATGGTTCGCGGATGAATCAATCGCCGTGGGGCCTTAACCTGAACACATGCCGATGAATGCCGCCGACCTGATCGCGCTCGACGAGGCGTGGAGCACGCACAACTACCACCCGCTGCCCGTGGTGATCGCCGAAGCCGAGGGCGCTTGGGTGACCGACGTGGCCGGCAAGCGGTACCTGGACTTCCTCGCCGGGTACTCGGCGCTCAACTTCGGCCATCGCCATCCCGCGCTGATCGCCGCCGCGGTCGAGCAGCTGGGGCGGGTCACGCTGACCAGCCGGGCGTTCCACCACGACCAGCTGGGCCTGTTCTGCCAGGAGCTCGCCGAGCTGACCGGCACCGAGATGGTGCTGCCGATGAACTCCGGCGCCGAGGCCGTCGAGTCGGCGATCAAGGTCGCCCGCAAGTGGGCCTACCAGGTCAAGGGCGTGCCGAGCGGGACCGCGGAGATCATCGTGGCCGGCTCGAACTTCCACGGGCGCACCACCACGATCATCTCGTTCTCCACGGACGACGTGGCGCGCAACGACTTCGGCCCGTACACGCCGGGCTTCCAGGTCGTGAAGTACGGCGACCTGCAGGCGCTCGAGGCGGCCATCAACCCGCGCACGGCGGCGGTGCTGATCGAGCCGGTGCAGGGCGAGGCCGGCGTGCTCGTCCCGCCGCCGGGCTACCTGCGCGAGATCCGCCGGCTCTGCGACGACCACGACGTGCTCCTGATCGCCGACGAGATCCAGTCGGGCCTGGCGCGGACCGGCACGCTGTTCGCGTCCGAGCACGACGGCATCCGGGCGGACCTGTACACGCTGGGCAAGGCGCTGGGCGGCGGCATCCTGCCGGTGTCCGCGGTGGTCGGCAGCCGGGACGTGCTGGGGGTGCTGCGCCCCGGCGAGCACGGCTCGACGTTCGGCGGCAACCCCCTCGCCTGCGCGGTGGGCCGGGCGGTGATCAAGCTGCTCGCGACGGGCGAGTTCCAGGAGCGGTCCGCCACCCTGGGCGAGCACCTCCACCGGCGGCTGGGCGAGCTCGTGGGCCACGGCGTCGCGGAGGTCCGGGGCCGCGGCCTGTGGGCGGGCGTGGAGGTCGCACCGGGCCGGCACGCCCGGGAGATCAGCGAGACCCTGATGACCCGCGGCGTGCTGTGCAAGGAGACCCACGACACGACGCTGCGCGTGGCGCCCCCGCTGGTCATCACCCAGGCGGACCTGGACCACGGCATCGACACGATCGCCGCCGCCCTGGCGGAGTAGCCGCCCGGAGCGTCAGCGGGCGCGCTGCACCCGGGCCTCGTCCCAGGTCGGGCTGTCCGACTCGGACACCACGCCGTCCGAGCGGAACACCAGGAACCGGTCGAAGGAACGGGCGAACCACCGGTCGTGGGTCACGGCCACCACCGTGCCCTCGTAGGACTCCAGCGCGTCCTGCAGCGCCTCCGCCGACTCCAGGTCCAGGTTGTCCGTCGGCTCGTCCAGCAACAGCAGGGTCGCCCCGGACAGCTCCAGCAGCAGGATCTGGAACCGTGCCTGCTGCCCGCCCGACAGGGTCTCGAACCGCTGCTCGCGCGCCGCCGCCAGGCCGTAGCGGGACAGCACCGCCGACGCCCGGCCCTCGTCCATCCCGGACCGGGAGTCGTCGCCGTGCCACAAGATGTCGGTCAGCGTGCGGCCGCGCCATTCCGGATGCTGGTGGGTCTGGGCGAACAGCCCCGGCACCACCCGCGCGCCCAGCCGCCACGACCCGCTGCAGGCCACCGGGTCCCCGGCCAGCAGCCGCAGGAAGTGGCTCTTGCCCGACCCGTTCGAGCCCAGCACGCACACCCGGTCGGCGAAGAACACCTCCAGGTCGAACGGCTTCATCAGGCCCGTCAGCTCCAGGCCGGCGCAGGTGATCGCGCGCAGCCCCGTACGGCCACCCCGCAGCCGCGGCCGCACCTCCTGTTCGCGCGGCGGCAGTGGCGGCGCGCCGGCGTCCTCGAACTTCCGCAACCGCGTCTGCCCCGCCTTGTACCGCGCGGCCATCGCGTCGCTGTTCGCCGCGGCCTGGCGCAGCCACCGGACCAGCTCGCGCAGCCGCTCGTGCTCCTCGTCCCACCGCCGGCGCAGCTCCGCCATCCGCTCCCAGCGCGCCAGCCGCGCCTCGTGCCACGTGCCGAAGCCGCCGCCGTGCACCCACGTCGTGCCGCCCTCGAGCGTGACCACGTGCGTGGCCGCCGCCGCGAGCAGCTCCCGGTCGTGGCTGACGAGCAGCACCGCCTTGCCCGACTCCGCGAGCCGGCGCTCGAGCCACCGCTTGCCCGGCACGTCCAGGTAGTTGTCCGGCTCGTCGAGCAGCAGCACCTGTTCCGGCCCGGTCAGCAACGCCTCCAGCACCAGCCGCTTCTGCTCGCCACCCGACAGCGTCGCCACCTCGCGGAAGCGGGCCCGGTCGAACGGCACGCCGAGCGCGGCCACGGTCACGGTGTCCCACAGGACCTCGGCGTCGTACCCGCCCGCCTCGCCCCACCCGTGCAACGCGTTCGCGTATCGCAGCTGCGTCGGCTCGTCGTCGGCCTCCATCATCGCGAGCTCGGCCGCGTCCAGGCTCGCGGCGGCGGTGCGCAGCGCCGGCGACGCGACCGCCAGCAGCAGGTCGCGAACCGTCCGGCCGTCCCGTACCGAACCGATGAACTGCGGCATCACCGCGAGCCCGCCCTGCGAGCTCACCCCACCCGCGCGCGGCGCGAGCTCGCCGGCGAGCATCCGCAGCAACGTCGTCTTGCCGGCACCGTTCGCCCCCACCAGCGCGACCACCTGGGCGGTACTGACCCGGAAGGAGACGCCGTCGAACAGCTCGCGGCCGTCGTCGAGCCGGTGCGCCAGCCCGTTCGCCTCGAGAAAGCCCACACCCATTCGGCAGATAGTCCGGCATGCCTTCCCGGGACGCGAGCGGTTTTCCCACGCCACGCCGAACTGGAGGCCTTTGCCATCTGTGCGAATCCGAAGCGGTACCCTGAGTAGCCTGCGAGGGCTGCTGCGAAGGAAGGGATTGGTGTTGACCGACACTCCGATCTACGACCAGATCCGCCATGAGCTCGAGGCGGGCGCCAGCCGCGCCGAGCCCCTCTCGCGACGATCCCGCGCCGACGAACCGAACCAGGCCGTCTCGGTGTGGGCGCTGGTCAACCAGCATCGCAACGGCAAGCGCTGAGCGCACCGGGCGTGCTGAGATGAGCCAATGCACCTGCTGCCGCTGGGCTCAGCCGACTCGCCCCTGAGCGACCGCGACCTCGAGGACACCTACGCCTACCCGCCCGGGCTCGACCGCCCGTGGCTGCAGGTCAACTTCGTGAGCAGCGCCGACGGCGCGGCCACCGCCTCCGGTCGATCCCACGGCCTGTCCGGCCCGGCGGACAAGAAGATCTTCGCGCTGGGCCGCGACCTGGCCGACGTCGTGCTCGTCGGCGCCGGCACGGCGATCGTCGAGGGATACCGCGGGATCAAGCGCACCGAGGTCCGCGCCGAACGCCGCACCCGGCTCGGGCTCGCCGACCTCCCGCCGGTCGCCGTGGTCACCGGCCGCTGCACGATCAGCCCGCAGACCCCGCTCGTCGCCGACACGCTGGTGCCGCCGATCGTGCTCACCACCGCCGCGGCCCCGGCCCGCTGCCGCGACGAGCTCACCGAGGCCGGCGCCGACGTCGTCATCGCCGGCGAGGAGCGGGTCGACCTGCGTCGCGCGCTCGCCGCGCTCGCCGAGCGCGGGCTGCTGCGAGTGTGCTGCGAGGGCGGCCCGCACCTGTTCGGCGAGCTGATCGCCGAAGACCTCGTCGACCAGCTGTGCCTGACCCTCGCGCCCCTGCTGGCCGGGGCCGGGGCGCCCCGCATCGTCGCGGGCGTGGCCCCGCCCGAGCCGCAGCGGATGGACCTCGCGTCCGTGCTGACCGACGACGGGTTCCTCATGCTCAGGTACCGCCGGGCCGGTTCCGCTGACTAGGGCTTGAGGATGTCCGCGATGTCGAAGCGCACGGGCTGCTCGAGCTGGTCATAGGTGCACGACGCCGGCTCCCGGTCCGGGCGCCAGCGCACGAACTGGGTCGTGTGCCGGAAGCGCGGGCCCTCCATGTAGTCGTAGCGCACCTCGAGCACGCGCTCCGGGCGCAGCGGCACGAACGAGAGGTCCTTGCCGGCGTTCCATCGGCTGACCTCGTTCTTGCGCGGCGTGCGCTCCCCCGCCTCGTGGGCGGCCCACGCCCACGGGTGGTCGTCGAACGTGGTGACCAGGGGCGCGAGCTCGACCATCAGCTCCTTGCGCCGCGCCATCGGGAACGCACCGACCACGCCGACCGAGGCGAGCTTGCCCTCCTCATTGAACAGGCCGAGCAGCAGCGAGCCGATCGCGTCCGGGCCGGACTTGTGCACCCGGTAGCCGGCGAGCACGCAGTCGGCGGTGCGCTCGTGCTTGATCTTCTTCATGATCCGCTTGTCCGGCTGGTAGGTCTCGCCGAGCTGCTTGGCGATCAGCCCGTCGAGCCCGGCGCCCTCGAACAAGTCGAACCACTTCGCGGCGGTGTCCTTGTCGGTCGTGCCGAGCGTGACGTGCACCGGCGCCTTCGCCTGCTCGAGCGCCTTCTCCAGGGCCGCGCGGCGTTCGCCGAAGGGGCGCTCCAGGTAGGACTCGTCACCCAGCGCCAGCAGGTCGAAGGCCACGAAGCTCGCCGGCGTCTGCTCGCTCAGCAGCTTGACCCGGCTGGCCGCGGGGTGGATGCGCTGCTGGAGCGCCTCCCAGTCCAGACCGTGCTTCTCGGTGCTGGCGATGACGATCTCGCCGTCGAGCACGCACCGCTGCGGGAGGTTGGCCTTCACCGCCTCGACGACCTCCGGGAAGTAGCGGGTCATCGGCCGCTCGTTGCGGCTGCCGATCTCGACCTCGTCGCCGTCCCGGAAGATGATCGAGCGGAAGCCGTCCCATTTCGGCTCGTAGAACTGCCCGTCCGGGATCGCGGGCACGGCCTTGGCGAGCATGGGCTTCAGGGGTGGCATCACAGGCAGCTGCACCCGGCCATTCTTACTCACGGGAGCCTCACCGGTGGCGTGCGACGCTGCCCGCCTACCAGGTATTCAGGGGAGGACTCGTTGACCGGCCGGCGCTGGGCGCAGCGAATCGCCCTCCTGTTCGTCACCGCCGGCCTGGCGGCCGGGTGTTCCGCCGGCCCCTCGCAGCGCCCCGGCATCGTCGTGCGGGATGCCCCGCCGGCGACGACCCAGGAGCCCGGCGGCGAGCCCGAGGTGCCGCCGCTGGAGAACATGACCGACAGCATGGCCTGGCGGGACTGCTCGGAGGAGATCCGCGAGCGGCTGGTCGCGGAGGAGCTGCCCGGCTGGCTGCCGGTCCGGTGCGGCAAGATCAACGCCGTTCTCGACTCGCCCTACGCCCCGGGCCGCGGGATCGCCCGGCTGCAGCTGCTGCGCGCCGGCGAGGGGAAGGTGCCGCTCGTCGTCGTCAACGACGTCGACGGGCTGCCCGGCACGATCTACGCCGCGCACCTGGCCAAGACGCTGCCGCAGGCGTTCTTCGAGAAGTTCACCCTGATCGGCGTCGACCGGCGGGGCACCGGCAACTCGGCGGCGGCCGGCTGCGTGCCCGAGGAGGTCCGCCGCGCGATCGTCGACCCCGACCCCGCCGACCTGCCGATCGACGTCTGGCTGCAGGCCGCGCAGACCGCCGGTCAGCAGTGCTCGATCCAGCTGGAGACCCAGCTGCCGGCCATCGACACGTGGCGCACCGCCGCCGACCTCGAGACGCTGCGCGAGGCGCTCGGCGTGCCCCGGCTCAACGGCATCGGCCACGGCGAGGGCTCGCGGGTGCTGTCGGTGTTCGCCGACCGCTTCCCGGAACGGGTCGGCCGCGTCGTCCTCGACGGCGTGCCCGATCCGACCCAGGACGCCGCGGTTGCGCTCGAGGGTGTGGCCAAGGGCGCGGAGGCCGCGTTCGACGCCTTCTCCACCGACTGCGTCGCCCGCCGCTGCGAGCTCGGCAGCCAGCCCAAGCGTGCCCTGCTCAACCTGCTCGGCGAGCTGCGCACGAACCCGGTCACCGAGCCCCAGGAGCTCGACATCACCGCCGGTTCGGCACTGCACGCGATCATGATCGCCCTCGGCGACAAGGCCCGGTGGCCGGCGCTGTCCGCGGCCATCGCCAAGGCGGGCGACGGCGACCCCACCGGGTTCGTCGACCTGCTCGTGCCGCTGGTGATCGGCACGAGCCGGCAGGTCGCCACCATGGACTCGGTGCTCGTGACCACGTGCAACGACACCAAGACCCGCCTGTCCCCCGAGCGGATCCAGCAGTTCGGCGAGGACTGGCAGCACAAGTACCCGCTGTTCGGCACGCTCGTCACGCAGCGGCTCGCGCTGTGCAGCCCGTGGACCGTGCCGAACCAGCCGCTGCCCACGCCGGTCGCGTCCGGCGCGCCGCCGATCGTCGTGCTCGCCACCGCGGCCGACGCGGTCACCCCCGAGGAGGGCACCCACCGGGCGGCGCAGCAACTCGAGAGCGGCACGTACGTGTCGTGGCAGGGCGGCGGACACGGCGCGCTGGGTTTCTCCTCCTGCACCACGGACGCCGCCCTGGGGTTCCTCACCGACGCTAAGGTGCCGCGCAACGGGACGGTCTGCCCGCCCTGACGGCCACGTTCACGGTCCCTGGACGAAAGGTTCCCCTGATGCGCCGGATTCCCCTGCTGCTGGCCGCGCTGCTCAGCCTGACCCTGTTCTCCCCTGTCGCGTCCGCCGCGCCCGCGTCCCACCCCGACGTGCCGCTGCGCGTGCTGAACTACAACGTCCACACGGGCATCGGTGCCGACGGCGCGCTCGACCTCGCCCGCACCGCCGCGGTGATCCGCGACAGCCGCGCGGACGTCGTCGGCCTCGAAGAGGTCGACGTGCACTGGGACGCGCGCAGCGACTTCCGTGACCAGGCACGCGATCTCGCGCGGCTGCTGCACATGCGGGTGTTCTTCGCGCCGATCTACGACCTGCCGCCGCTGACCGAGGGTGCGCCGCGGCGGCAGTACGGCGTCGCGGTGCTCAGCAGGTTCCCGTTCCTGCGGACGGAGAACCACTGGATCACCCGTCTGTCCACTCAGGAGCCAAACCCGGTGCCGGCGCCCGCGCCCGGGTTCGCCGAGGCGGTCGTGCTCGCGCGTGGCGTGCCCGTGCACGTCTACACCACACACCTGGACTACCGGGCTGATCCCGCGGTGCGCGCGGCTCAGGTGGACGACACGCTGCGGATCCTCGGCGACGACCCGCGTGGTGCCCGGCAGGTGCTGCTCGGCGACCTCAACGCCGAGCACGCGGCCCCTGAGCTGGCTCCACTGTGGACAAAGCTGTCGGACGCGTGGACGTCCGCCGAGCCCGGCTTCACCTACCCCGCGGACGTGCCGGCGAAGCGGATCGACTTCGTGACGGTGTCCACCGGCATCCGGGTGCATGGCGCGCAAGTTGTCGACACGTTGGCGTCGGATCATCGCCCGGTCGTCGCGGATCTCGCGCTGCGTGGCTAGATCGGCGGGGCTTGTGCACCGAATGGACGTATTGCGCGGCTGCCGACGCGACTAGTCTTCCTCCGCGCGGACGCGGTACTCGCAGCCGTACTCGACGGCGTAGCAGAGGTCGTAGTGATGAACGATCTTCGGACCCTCGTGCAGGTGCACGTGGGTAACCGTGCTGCGCGGTTCCTCGGGCAGACCGTCCAGCGTGTCCACCCGACCGTCGAGCGGACCACCGACATAGCGGACGACATACTGCTTCGGCACGGCGCTCCCCTCGGCTCGGCGGTGGGCGGTCCCTTCCGATGCTTCCTGTTGCCGGGGCCGAAATCAACCGGAGTTCGCGCGATCGGGTCGCGCGAGAGCCGAAGCCGGTGGTCAGCGACCTGGAGCGGCAGTGGACCGGGTGCCCGTAACGGGTGAGGACGACGTGACGAATGCCAGGCAGCGGGGCGAGGAGTCTTGATGGTGCAGGAGCCGGGAGAGACCGGGCAGCGATGGCCCCTGTGGCCGTGGCTGGTCCTGACCGTCGCGGGGATCGTGGTGACCGCGGTCGCGGCGATCGTGGCGACCGTGTCCGGCTCGGACTCCGGTGAGAGCGGTCCGCCCGCGGCCACCCGGGTGACCGTCACCGCCACCCAGTTCGAGACGAAGACGGTCACCGAGACGGTGTCCGCGAAGCCGCCGTCCGGCCCCCTCGCCGAGTTCTCCGACGGCCTGTTCGAGGTCGGCAAGGACGTCCAGCCCGGCACGTACCGCACCGACGGCCCGGACGGCAGCAACTCCGGCGGCTGCTACTGGAGCCGCTCGGACGCGCGGGGCACCGTGCTGCAGAACGGCGTGGTCACCGACAAGGGCACGGTCACCGTGCGCACGGGCGAACGCATCGACTCGGCCGGCTGCCTACCCTGGCGCCGCGCGTCCTGACTCACTCGGCACGCACCCGCGACCGCTGGACGCGTTTGGGGCTTGCCGAGCGACCAGCCGGCGACCGACGCACCGGCGGGCGCGGCGAGAGGGCCACCAAGAAACCCACCGGGCTCGCGCGGTCCATGGCCGATGGCGTGTGCCAAGAGGGCGTCGAGGTGCGGGCCGGCCAGTGCAAGACACCAGGGCCTGCCCCGGCGCCGGCGTCCTGACTCACTCCTCGGCGCGCGCCCGCGACGGCTGGACGCGCTTGGGCTCGCCCGCCATTTTCGGGTATTCGGGCGGGTAGGGCAGGTCGCCGAGGCCGTCGCGTTCGTCGCGGGATACCAGCTCCAGCAGGGGCTCCAGGGAGTACGCCTGCTCGGCGACGCCGGCGTGCAGGTCGCCGACCTTCGCGAAGCGGGCGGGCATCGTGTGCACGTCGAAGTCCTCGGGCACGACGTCGTCGATCTCGTCCCAGGCGAGCGGGGCGGACACGAGCGCGCGGGGCGTCGGGCGGATCGAGTATGCGCACGCGATCGTGCGGTCGCGGGCCATCTGGTTGAAGTCGATGAAGATGCGCTCGCCGCGTTCCTCCTTCCACCAGTTGACCGTGACCCGGTCCGGCATCCGCCGGGCGAGCTCACGACCCAGCGCGATGAGCGCCCGGCGCGCCTCGACGAAGGTCCAGCGGGGCTCGATCGGGACGTAGACGTGCATGCCGCGGCCGCCGGACGTCTTCGGGAAGCCGGCCATGCCCAGCTCCTCGAGCAGCCCGCGCAGCTCGTGGGCCACGACCGCCGCGTCGGCGAAGGTCGTGCCGGGTTGCGGGTCGAGGTCGACGCGCAGCTGGTCGGGGTGGTCGAGCTCGGGCCGGCGGACCGGCCACGGGTGGAACGTCAGCGTGCCGAGGTTGACCGCCCAGACGACCACCGCCAGCTCCGTCGGGCAGACCTCGTCGGCGGGCCGGCCGCTCGGGAAGGTGATCCGCGCGGTCTCCACGTAGTCGGGAGCGCCCTTGGGGATGCGCTTCTGGTAGAAGGCGTCGCCGCGGTTGTCGGCGCGGGTGGAGAGCTTGGCGCCCTCGAACACGCCGCCCGGCCAGCGCTCGAGGGTCGTGGGCCGGTCGCGCAGGGCACCGAGGATCCCGTCGCCGACGGCGAGGAAGTACTCGACGACGTCGCCCTTGGTGACGCCCTTGTCCGCGAAGTACGTCTTGCCGGGGTTGGACACCCGGACCGTGCGTTCGCCCACGGTCAGTTCGATCGCCTCCGCCACGGCGCCAGGTTACCGTGGGAACATGGCCATGAACGGGATCGAGGACCCGGACGAAGATCCGCGCCGTCGGGTGGACCCCCTGTTCACCGACGAGCTGCTCGGCCTGGATCCGGACGATCCGGAGGCCAGGGCCTTCGCCGAGCACCTGCGGCGGCAGCGGCGCGTGCGCCCGAGCTTCACGGTCGAGGGCTACCTGTCGGACATGCGTGACTTCGCCGGGTCCGCGAACCGGCTGGGCGGCCATCGCAAGCTGATGGCGAGCATCCTGGTGCTGCTGATCCTGCTCGGTGTGACGGTCGCGGTGTGGGACGCGCTGGTGTACGCATTGAATGCGTTCACGAAGTAGCGTGGAGGCATGAACCAGGATGTGGACGCCACCCCGAACGTGGTGAAAACGGACGAGGAGTGGCGCCGCGAGCTGTCCCCGGAGGAGTACGCGGTCCTGCGCGAGGCGGGCACCGAGCGCCCGTGGGTCGGCGAGTACACCGACACGAAGACGGTGGGCGTCTACGAGTGCCGGGCCTGCGGAGCGGAGCTCTTCCGCAGCGCCAGCAAGTTCGAGTCCCATTGCGGCTGGCCGTCGTTCTACGCCCCCGAGGACGCGGCGGTCGTCCTGCGCTCGGACCGTGCCATGGGCATGGTCCGCACCGAGGTCCTCTGCGCCAACTGCCACAGCCACCTCGGGCACGTCTTCGAAGGCGAGGGCTACCCCACGCCGACCGACCAGCGCTACTGCATCAACTCGATCAGCCTGAAGCTCGTGCCCGACGACCAGCAGTAGCGTCTGCGGGCAGCATCCCCGGGTCAGCCAGACACGTACCTCCCGAACGCTGGCACGCGGCTCCGGTGATCCCATGTGGACGGCCAGGTAGCTACCGGGATCGAGTGGGGGCGCAGCCGCGTGTCCAGGGCGGGCACACTGCACGGAGCGGCAGGACCGGGTTTGGCTGCGCCCGAACGGTGAGGTGGCCAGGTATGTTGTGGCTCCGGCGTTCAGCAGCGTAGGGCCGGTTACCTGGTCACCGTCTCCACCATGAAGGAGACGAACGCCTTCCTGTTGCGCCACGAGGGTCGCCACCACCACTTAGCCCCGATGGCTGACGAGCAGAACTGGGCGCGGGACAAGGCCGACTTCGTCGCCCACGCCACTGACCCGCACAACGCGTCCAGCAATTCCAGCCTGAGCCCGCTGGCGGCCGAGTTCGCCGCGCTGACCCGCGCGCTGCTCGACGCCTCCACCGTCGGCGACGTGCTCGAACAGGTCGTACATGCCGCGCTGCGGCTGGTACCCGGCGCCGACCTGGTCTCGGTCACCCTGCGTTCCCCGGACGGGGTGTTCCACACCCCGGTCGAGACCGAGCCGCTGGCCGCCGAACTGGACCAGGTGCAGTACCGGACCGGGGAGGGCCCTTGTGTGAACGCCGCCCGCGCAGCCGGACCCGGCTACGTGCGCAGCGACGACCTGGCCCACGAACCCGCCTGGCCGACCTTCGGACCCGTGGCCGCCGAGCACGGCTACACCACGGTGCTGTCCACCACGCTGCTGCCGAATATCCGCCTCCCGCGACTGTCCGGGGCGCTCAACATCTACAGCAAGGGGCCCGGTGCGCTGCGTGGCCAAGCGGGCGAGACCGCGCTGCTGCTGGCCACCCATGCCTCGGCCTGGTGCGTCCAGCAGTTGCGACGTTGGTTGCCCCCATGGACAATCTCGACTCGACTGGGATTGTCTACTTGGGAGCCGGAGGGGGGCGCGCACGGTGGTGTGGCGGACGCGGCGACCAGGGCGAACGCGTGCGTCGGCCGTGCTGGTCCTCGTGGTGGTGGGTTGGTGGCTCGCCGGCGCGAGTGCGGCAGCCGCGCCCGGCGACGACTGGACCCTGTACGTCGCGGCCGAGGGCGGGGTCAACCAAGTCGTCCCGGTCAGCACCGCCGACGGCAGCGTCGGGACCGGGACCACGGTGGGGAACACCCCGTTCGGTGTGGCGATCACGCCCGACGCGACTACGGCGGTCGTCGCGAACAACCAAGGCGCCAGCGGCGGGAACAGCATCAGCATCATCGACTTGGCGAGCGGAACCGTCACCGCCACTGTCCCGGCCGGCAGATCGCCCTACAACGTGGCGATCACCCCGGACGGCTCCACCGCATATGTCACGAATTTCCAGTCGGACAACATCAGCGTGCTCGATATCGCCAGCGCGACCGTGACCTCGACCATCGCGGCCGGTCGCCTGCCGTACAGCGTCGCGGTCACCCCGGACGCATCCACCCTGGTCGTAAGCGACATTGGCGCGCCGACCGGGGTTCGCGTGATCGACCTGGCCGCCCCCGCCTCGCCGGTCAACATCACCCTGCCCAGCGGAGCGTACGAGGTGGCCCTCACACCCGACGGCGCTACCGCCGTGGTCGCCATCGGCTCCCCGACCAATTCGGTCGGCGTCATCGACATGGCGAGCCGGACACTGGTCGCGACGATCCCGGTCGCAGCGGCACCGAAGGGCGTTGCCGTGACTCCCGACGGCGCCTACGCGATCGTCGCGGGCACGAGCTTCCAGGTGATCGACCTGGCGACCCGCGCTGTCGTGGCGACCCTGCCCTCGTCCTCGACGACCCAGGGGCTCGCCCTCACGCCGGACGGTCTGCGTGCCTATGTGACCACGAGGAGCTCCACGCTCCTGTCGTTCGACCTGACCGAGCCGACAGCCCCGGTGGCTCTCCCGGCCGCTGCCGTGCCACCGATCGTCACCTTCGGGAGCCTCGCCGTAGCACCGGACCAGGCGCCCGTGGCCCAGCTTGCCGCGGTGGCGCAAGGGACACCCGGTGAGCCCGTCGCGTTCGATGCGTCAGGCTCCACCGTCGCGGTCGGGACCATCGCCTCGTACGAGTGGGACTTCGGCGACGGGCAGACCGAGGTCACCACCGTCCCCACGACCACGCACGTGTACTCCGACCCGGGTGACTACCCGGTCTCCGTCACGCTTACCAGCTCGGGTGGGACCTCGACGCAGGTCGTATTCACCGGCCGGACGGTCAGCAACAACGGCGGTCCGCAGGCGGTCGCCTCGGTGAGCGCGGCCGTCCTCGCACCACTGCCGCCACCGCCACCGCCGCCACCCACACCGACTCCCACACCGACTCCCACGCCGACGCCGACTCCGACATCCATTCCCAACCCGATGTCGACTCCCAACCCGAGCGCAGCCACGGCTGCCGTTCCCGCGAAGCTCGCAGTTACGGGGCCGCCGGTGGCCGGACCGATGCTCCTTGCCGCGCTCCTGGTGCTCAGTGGGGTTGTTCTCCTCATTCGTCGACGTCACGGCACTTCGCGCTGACGGCGTCGGGAGTCCGCTGGACGCCGATAGTCGTCAGCGAACGTCCCATTGCAGCTGTACTTGGACGTCACCGGGATCGATGTCGGGACGGAGGCGGTGCACGCGAAGCTGGAGGCGGGCGGTGAAAGTCACAACGGTGGCTTCCGATTCGGCCTCGACGACCAGAGTGGTGGACGAGCTGATATTCGGTGCCGTCGGAGCCAAGACCGGAGGTAGCCGGCGGCGGGGTTCACCAGTCGATTCGACGTAGGTGGCGTCCGACACGCCGTGCAGGAACACGCGCTCTCATCACGGTTGAGGTGACTCTTCGTCCGTGACCGTGTCGTCGTCCCAAGGCAAACGGCGAGCCGCCCCGGGCCTCTTGGCGCCGGGGCGGTTCGCTGTCGTGGAGCGATGAAGGGATTGGCTAGCAGAGGATGATCAAGCCGGTGATGACGAGGCAGTTGGCGGGGTCGGTGTCGTTGGCTGGGTTGGGGTCGTTGGGGGTGCTGACGGTGCGTTGCGCTTCGGCGTGCAGGGGCAGGCCGATGGTGAGGGTGGCGATGGTGGCCCGGAACGTGAAGTTGGTCGAGGCGGTGGACGCCAGTGCCCCGGCGGGGCAGCTGACCTGCTTGAGGGTGTTGTTGTAGGTGCAGGGACCGAGGTTGGCTACCGAGGTGGTGGTGGGCGGCACCTGGGTCACGACGGTGGCCGAGGTGAGGGCGTCGGGACCGTTGTTGGTGACTCCCAGCGTGTAGTCGATCTTGGACTGGAGGAGTACCCCGGCCGCTGACAGGCCGACGGCCAGGTCGGCTTCGTCGGCGGGCGGTGGTGGTGACACGCGGATGGCCAGCGAGTGGGCGTTGCCGGTGGCGATGGTGGCGACGTTGTCGAGGAATTGGCCGCATGGCGCTGTCTGCCCAGGTGCGCAGACCCGCACCGGGACGCTGCTGCTGGTGGTTGTCCCGTCACCGAGCTGCCCGCCGAGGGTGTTGTTGCCCCAGGCGACCACGCTGTCGTCGATGCGGGCCAGGGTATGCACCGCACCGCCGGCGATCTCGTTGACGCCCATGAGCGGGTTGGCGCACGGAGCGTGGATCTCGCGCTCGCGCTGGGCGTGCTCGAGCACACCCCGCTGTTCGTCTACGAACGACTTCTTGACGAGAGCAGGGCCACCGATGGACCGACTCGGCGGATGACGCACCGGCTGTTCCTGCCGATGCCCACCTGCGTGCGCGTGCCCACAGTAGCGGACGATCCGTGGCGGACACCGGACGAGCTCTACGCCGCGCTCACCGATGCCGGGATCCAACTCGCGTGGACCGAGCACGTCCGCGCAGCCACTCCCGCACCGGACGACACGACCAAACTGCACCTGTCTCCCGGAGCCGCTGTGCTGGTCACGCGCCGCATTACCAGTGACAGCACCGATCCGGCCGGGCGGGCGCTCGCGATGGAAGAAACCAGCCGCAGCGCCGAGAACACCCAACTCAGCTACCCACTGGTGCCATTCACCATGGCCTCAGGTGTCGGGGGTGCAGCTCCTGCCCCGCGGTAGCAGACACGACGACGAGGCTATTGCCGCGGTCCCTCCCGCGCCACGGCGTTTCGTCGGCAGCCAACACCGGGGACCCGGGTGAGAGGGAGACCGAAAGGTGGCAGCGGTAGACCGGACGACGAGGAGGAGCCGGGCAGGCAAGGAAAGCGACGAGGGCTGAACCCTCAAGCGAGAGCCCATCTCCTCGCGCTGGTGTTCAAGGTCGCCGACACCGGAATCCGGCTCGTCGGCACTCGGCCGGCTCGGAGTATACCTCCGGGCCGGCCGCCCGTTCGCCTCTAACGCGCACGAGCGTTAACGCTGGTGGCGGTTCCAAAAGCTGACCCGTCCGATGCATGATGTCGTCATGAACGCTTCTGACGCAGGCTCGCACGAACCACGACCTGGTGTCCGCCGGAAGATTCATCCAGCTATCGAGGCAGCGCTGTGGACTCTAAGCAACGGGACATGTTACGCACCCGGCTGCACCATGCCCGTCGTAATGGAAACCCGTCCGGGCGTCTACCGAAAGAATGCCTGGGTCTCGCACATTTACGGCGTCCGGCCGCGCTCAGCTCGCTATAGGGAGGAGATGCAACCAGCGGAGCGCGACTCTTTGTGAATTTGCTCTTGCTATGCCTACCTCACCACGAAGACGTGGACGACGAGAGGACGGGAGAAGAGAATTATCCACCGATTCTGCTAAAAGAGTGGAAGACCAAACATGAGGGCAGCAATGGCCCCTCGCTCGCTAACCTAGGATCGATCAATCCGGACGATTTGACCGATCTGTTGACAGCGACATTCACTCCGCCATTGGATCGCCTCGAAGCTATCACACGGAGACTTGAAGAGACGGGAGAAGCGAACGCGGCGACGATCACAGAATTAAGACAAGTTGTCGACGTCATGACTTCAGGAGGAGGTATCGACGCGCAAACGGCGCGATCACTTGCGTTTGCCGCGGACGTTCTCGGCAACAGTGGCTTCATTACATCAGCGCGCCTGCTTAGAGCGCGTCTCATGTGGCGAGTTTGGTGGGTTTCTTAAAGCAGGTCAGTGTCGCAGCGAGCGTGAGGAAGGCGCTGAAGTGGTTGGCGTGGCGCTCGTATCGGATGGTGAGTCGTCGGTAGCCGAACAGCCAGGCGATGGATCGTTCGATCACCCAGCGGTGTTTGCCCAGCTTCGTGCTCGTCTCGATGCCTTTGCGTGCGATGCGGACGGCGATGCCGCGGTCGCGGACCCAGGTGCGGAGGTCGGCGTGGTCGTAGGCCTTGTCGGCGTGCAGCTTGCTGGGTTTGCGTCGGCGCGGACCACGGCGGGATCTGATCGCGGGGATCGCGAGGATCAGGGGTTTGAGGGCGTAGGAGTCGTTGGTGTTGGCAGCGGAAACGGCCACCGACAGCGGTAGGCCGGCACGGTCGGACAGCACGTGGATCTTCGAGCCGGGCTTTCCTCGGTCGACCGGACTCGGCCCGGTCAGAGATCCCCTTTTTTCGCTCTCACAGATGCACCGTCCAGGACCGCACGAGACCAGTCGATCAGACCTTGACCACCCAGTTCGTCGAGCACCGCGCGATGCAGCAGGCGCCACAAGCCGGCTTTGGTCCACTCGGTGAACCGGCGATGCGCCGTCGGGACGGTGACCCCGAACGACGGTGGCAGAAAGCGCCAGGCGCAGCCGCTGGTCAACACGAACACGATCGCGGTGAACACCGCACGGTCATCCACCGGCGCCGTCCCACCGCCCTGCGGACGCCGTTCGAACCCCGGAACTAGTGGCTCCGCCAACGCCCACAGTTCATCAGGCACCAGCCGTTGGGAGAGATCATCAACCACAACACATGATCATGACAGACCATGATCAATCCACGTGAGACACCCTCTTAGTCACGCTGTCGATGCAATGGACATCCGCGCGCTACACAATTCTGCAGGGCAGCTAAACCACGCCGCAGACCTCCTAAGCGCGAGCGGTTTCATTCAAGCGCGCAAAAACTAGGCTACGCCGCCGAGATGCTGAGGTGTGTCAAGGATCTTGGACAGGTTCTCGGTGTTGATCAGGCAGCGGCTGCTGCGGTCTGGTGGTCGGTGAGGGCTTCGGCTGGGGTGCGGTAGCCGAGGTTGCTGTGGAGTCTTCGCCGGTTGTAGAACACCTCGATGTAGTCGGCGACGGCGAAGCGGGCGTGCGTGCGGTTGGTGAAGGTTTCGCGGTGGTACATCTCGTTCTTCAGGGCGGCGAAGAACGATTCAGCGACGGCGTTGTCCCAGCAGACCCCGGTCCGGCCGACGCTGGTCTGGATCCGATTGTCCTTGCAGTACAAGGAAAATCGGGTCGATGTGTATTGACATCCGCGGTCGCTATGGAAGATCGCGCCAGGCCTGACGTGCCGTGGGTGATCGCCATGTCCAGCGCGTCGGTGACCAGGCAGGTCCGCAGGTGGCTGGCCAGCTGCCAGCCGACGACCATCCGGGTGGCCAGGTCGATCACGGTGGCCAGATACAGCCAGCCCTGTCCGGTGCGCAGGTAGGTGATGTCCCCGACAAGCCTGGTGCCCGGTGTGTCGGCGGTGAAATCCCGGCCGATCAGATCCGGGCTGGTCACCGGCTGTTCGCCGGGCACGGTGGTGGTCTTGTATCTGCGTGGCTGGCAGGCTTTCAACCCGGCTTCGCGCATCAGTTCGGCGACCAGGCCGACGCTGCAGGGATGCCCGCGCCGGTTGAGCTCGGCGGCCACCCGCCGACAACCGTAGGCACCGCGCCCGGCCACGAACGCCTCGCTCACCAGCCCGGACAGCCGGCGCCGCCGCGCCGCGGTGGCGGTCTCGGCCCGGTCGCACCAGGCATAGAAACTCGACCGCGGCACACCAAGCAGCCGACACATCCAGGAGATCGGGTAGTGGGCCTTCTCCGCATCGATCACCGCACACCGCATCGCTACGGGTGCGTCCGCGCGAAGAAGGCCGCGGCTTTTTTCAGGAACTCGTTCTCCATCCGCAGACGGGCGATTTCGGCCTCCATCTCACCCATCCGCGCCCGCTCCGCCGGACTCAACGGCAGCTCCGGCCCAGCGTGCTCACGCCGCCACGCGTTGACCCAATTGCCAAGCGTGCCGTCATGGATCCCCAGCCCCCGCGCGACCTCCGCGACCGGCTTCCCCGTCTCGATCACCATCTGCACGGCCTCAGCCTTGAACTGCGGACTGAACCTCCGACGCTGCTCGGGCATGAACTCCATCCTCTCGGATCAAGAGCCCCTGTCCAAGATCAGAAGTACACCCCAATGCTCCCGCGCATTGTCGGGAAATAGTGCGCGCGGCCAACAGACTATCGGAGTTTAGATAGTTAGAGGACCTTGCGCCTGCTAGAAATCGACTGATTCGGCCGACGGCTTCCACTGCACACCTCGGGAGGCGCGCCGAGAATTTCCGCTGCCTTGCGGTCGGAGGCGGCGACCCAAGCCGCGTACACGCGCAGAGTGGTTGCCCCTCCCCGTCGTGGCCGAGGCGGCCGGCAACCGTTCTGAAGTCCCCGCCGACCTTCGCCAGTTCAGCCTGCGACCACTCCTTGTGAGCACGAGGCAGGGCCACCCTCTCGGAGCCGAGTGCTACGCGGCGCATCTGGCGCGGCCGGTCCCCCGGGGGCGTAGCCAGCGAACACGATGACCCGGAGCGGGTCTCCGCGCTGCTCGATGCGGCCTAACTGGCGGCCGTCTGGGCGTGCCTCAGCCATGCCCCGGGACACGACTCGCGCCCAAACTCGCGCCAAAGATCGTTTCGAGCATGCCGGACCAGCTATAGAAGCAGGTAAGAGGCAGTGGGGCGGGTGTGGCTCGAACCCACGGCCAAAGGATGAGCTGTCCTGAAGGCATGGCGGCCGGTGCGCCGGGGGAGTCGCTGCTCGTGGTCGGCTCACTCAGCTCGCGGTTCGGACTGCGCGTTGCTCGGGTTCAACCGGTTGCCCAGATGGGGAGCGTGTCTGCGGCATGTGCGGGATGGGTGTCGGTGCGTTGGCGGGCGATGTCGGCGATCCGGTCGCGTGAGTCGTCGCGGGTGAGTGCGAGTCGGTTGAGTTCGGTGATGATGTTGCGGTAGGTGGTGATGGTTTCGGGTTGTTCCAGGAACACTGTGGTGGTGGCGTGTTCGAGGTAGACGGCGGGTTGGCGTTGGTCGAATTCGAGCAGGGTGAACGGTCCGCATTCGTGCAGGCCGATGGTCTCGTGGGTGTCGGGCACGATCCGGATGGCGATGTCCGGGCGCACCGCCAGGCGCAGGAGGTGGTGGGCTTGGTCGGACATCACCGCGTCGCCCGCACCGGGACGGGTCAGGGTGTAGTCAGCGAGGAACATCCGCGTGCTGGGCGGGCTGTAGGTGCGGTCGAGGATGTGCTGGCGCTGGGCGGTGGCGGTCACCCGTTCCTCGATCTCGTCGTCGGGGATGGTCGGGCTGGTGGCCAGGACGGCCCGGGTGTAGTCGGGGACGCGTAGCAGGTCGGGTATCAGGGTGGTGGCGAAGCAGGTTATGCGTGTGGCGTCGGCTTCGCTGTCGGCCAAGGCCGTGAGGTGGGCGGGTGGCCGGGTGCCGTGGTCGTGGCACCAGGTCTGGTCGTAGCCGAGCGCGGTGTGTGCGAGCAGCTCGTCGCGGACCGGGCCGGTCACCCCGCAGACCGCGAGGAAGGCTGCCACGTCTTCGGTGGACGCAGCGCGTTTGCCGCTGAGCAGGCGGCTCACCTTGCTCGGTGACCACCGCAGCATCGCGGCCATGTCGTTGCCGTTCTGGCCGGCCTGCTGCGATGCCCGCGCCAACGTGTGGCCTACATACCGGGACCGTACGGTCGACTGGTGGTCGTACACCATTCATCACCCACTTCACGTCGCTGTCTTTTGATTTGCTGGTGTGAGTGGGGCGGGTGGGATTTGAACCCACGCCGGAAGGATTATGAGTCCTCAGCTCTAACCAGACTGAGCTACCGCCCCAGATTGCGTTACGCCAACCACCGAGCGTCGACCCGCCCTGTGGGTAGCCTCATGCGAATCCAACTCGGTCAGATCCGCATAGAAAGCGCCACACGCGTAGCAGGAATGATTCGTGCGGCGATTCCACTCCTTCGCCGTCTCATCTCGTGTGCGGCTCAACCATGGCCGACGCTCCGGCTTGGATGAGGCGCCCGTTCGTTGCGTTGTGCTGCCTGTGTCCATGGCTGAATTGGTTTCCCATTTACGGACTCGTAGCTCGTTTCCTTATGCCACCCACGAATCGTCACCGCCCTCGTCCGACTCACTCGGTGGACCCGTCTCCACGCCGAACAGCCACCTCGCATGCCGTCCACCCGTCGGGGTAAGCCGCACTCGGACCACCGGGCGCAGATCGTCGGTCAAGGTGGGCACCACGGCGATCACCTCCCGTCCGAATCCGGTCCGATCGAGTGCGTCCCACAACTGCTCGGCCATGTGCGCGGCCTGCACGTACGCGGCGACAATCGCCGGGCTGTCGCCCGGCGCGACCGCGGAAAGGACATCGGTGTCATCTCCGGTCACGTCCGGCAGCGGCAATGGCAACTGCCCCCAGTGGCCCGGAAAATCCCAGCTCAGCGCCACATCAACCTCCGGTCGACTGCCGGAAGCCGGTCCCGCCGCGTCACCCTGCAAGCTGCAAACGGCCGCGCGGCACGACGACCCCGGATACCATCAGAACCGGGGTGCCCAGGCATCCCAGCCGAGCCACCCACCACGTCTACCAGGCCGAATGGGTGGCTCGGTCTGTCTCATTCGTCCATCACGGCTCCCCCGTGTGCGCCGGGCGCACGAACGCGCCGGCGAGGCGGCGAGGCGGCGAGGCGGCGAGGTAAGCGGACTTGTACTGATCACGCTTCGAGCGTCTGACAACGCGACGTGATCGCTCAACGCCAGACCGGCATGGCCGTGGCGAGCTGGTCATGACACATTGGCATAGACCCCGAACGATCTGGCGATATGGTCCTGAGACGAGGAGTGGGGGTGACAGGTGGAGTGGCGCGAGCCTGCCCGATCTGCGGAGCATTGCTGTCGAGGTACAACCCCGATCCGTTGTGTGCAGCATGCGTGAACTCGGTTCGCGGGTCTGTACCTGGCGGGACGCCGCAATGGTTGTGGGACTCGCTGCCGCTGAGGCGGGCGCTCGCCGCGACGGACATGGGTACCGTGCTCGTGATCGTGCGGACAGCGACCGGGTTGTCCCAGCTCGATCTGGGCACCTTGCTGGGTTGGTCGCAGAGCCAGGTGGCGCGCATCGAGGCCGGACAGCGCGACACACTGTTCGACGTGCGGGAACTCCTGCGGGTCACCGACACGCTGGACATGCCGCGGGAGGCGCTGGCTCCCTTGCTACTCGGCACGCCCAACGCCACCTTCAGCAGTAGCAGTGACAGTCAGGAGAACGACGACAGGATGGATCGGCGGACGTTCACCACCGGCCTACTGGCCGCGATCGGCTTCGGAGCCGGCTTGGACCGCGTCCAGGTGCCCGAGCGTGTCGATCTGGCACACGTGCGATTCCTCCAGGCTGGGGCCGACCGGCTACGTCAGCGTGATCAACAAGTCGGTGGCGCGACGCTGGTCAGAGATGGCCTGCGCCAGTACCACCGGAGCCGCCGAATGCTGGAGGAGTCGGAATTCTCCGAGCCGGTGGGACGGTCGCTGGTCAGCGCATCGGGGCAGCTGGCCTATCGCGTAGGTTGGCTGGCCTACGATGCCGGTGATCAGCGACTGGCGCGGGATCTGTATGCGCAGGCGCTGCTGCTGGCGCAGGAAGCGGATGACACCTCATTGACCGTAATGGCCTTGCAGGGAATGACCTTGCAGTCGGTATTCCTGGCTCGCCGGGATGAGCGGCCCGGTATTGCCCGGCAGGCGATCCGCACTGCGGTCCGCGCATCTGAATTGGCGCGGCATGAGCGCACACCGCGGCTCCACGCGCTGCTGGCCTCGCGGGACGCCATCGCGTACGCGGCCATCGGCGACGAGAGCGGATACCGCTCAGCTATCAGCCGTGCCTACCGAGAGCTTGACGCCGGCGTGTCCTCGGAGGACCCGACCTGGCTGCAGTTCGTGATTCCGGCGGAATTGCGGGTCGCCGAGGCCAAGGGCCGCATTTACCTGGGTGACCCGGTCGGCGCGGTACGCCTGTACGAGGAGAGCCTCGCCGAGGCTGACCTCTCCCCACGAAACCGGCTGAACTACCGGGCGCAAAGAGCAGCCGCGCTGGCGCTCAGCGGTGACCACGATGCCGCGGTCCGTGAAGGGCTGGCGATCCTGCCCGAACTGGAAGAGCAGGTCGCTTCGCCTCGTACGCTGTCCGAGTTGCAGCCTGTGCGGGATGCCGCCGAGCGAATCGGCAACGAGGAATTCTGTATCCGTTGGGACACCGCCATGGGTGATGGGAGCAGCAATGTCCGCGTCTGAGACCACGTACCGCCGATTCGGACCGCCGACCGCTCAAACCATCCGTGACACGGTGCAGGCCGTCTACGAAGGGTCCTACGTCGACCGGATCGCGGCGGGCGATCCGTTCGACTCGGTCGATCAATTCATGTATCGCTTCGACCGCTATGCCCGACGAGACGGCTTCGACCACGTCGTCGCCTACATCGACGGTGAGCCTGTCGGGCAGACCTGGGGCTGGCCACTACACGAGGCCGACGCCACGCGTGGCTGGTGGACCGGGCTGGTGAACGAACCTGAGCCAGGATTCACCGACGAGGACGGCACCCGAACCTTCGCCTTCTCGGAGATCATGGTCGATCAACGACACGCGGGCCAGGGCATCGCGCACGCAATGCACAACGAACTGCTCTCCACCCGGCTGGAAAAGCGCGCAACACTGCTGGTCAAGCCGAACAACGACACTGCCTACCGTGCATACCGACGCTGGGGCTGGACAAAGGTCAACCAGCTTCGCCCCGGCTGGAACGACGCACCGCTATTCGACGTGCTGATCCTCCAACTCCCGATCGACGCGGCATAACACCCGAGACACTTGCCTGATGAGTCCTCGCTAACCTATGTGACCGTACGAGCCTTGTGTGGTTCGCTGCGCGAGTTCTATCGAAAGGAGCTGTCGCTTTCGCATGTCGGAAGACATTACGATCAGTGATCAGGTGGACGTGCACGTCGAGGGTCTTCGCGATTTCGATCACCATGTCGCCATCCCTGCCATCGCGCCGCTTGAAGCCGTATTCAGCCACCGGTCGGGGCGTGTGTCCACTCGCAAAGTTCATGGATTCAACGCGCTTGGTGTTGCCCTGGTGCTCAATGGCACCAGCAGCCGACTCGTATCAGTTCATGAGGCAACGCCACGGGATGGCGATTTCGTCGGCGTCCGTGAACGTCCAAGCCCGGCAATGATAGGACCATTCTCCCCCGCGCCTCCCGGGATGACAGCGGTGTTTACGAGTGGCGAGCGGCTGCCGGTCGTGTACTACGACTCGCTCGGTCGAGCAGTGCTGATCGGAGAGGATCCTCATCGAGGTCTCTACCTAGCTGAGGAAGACGAAGGCCTAGCCCGAATCGAGGGCGGCCCCACCGCCGCTCCATCGCCCTGAGGGAGCCACCAGATGTGCTGGAAAGGCATCGCGCCAGCGCCGGGCATAGACCTGGTCACGGGTTGGTAGCCAATGACGTGTCGTGTAGGCCCACCAGATTCGCGCGTATCCTCGCAGATCATGGAGGCTAGCGATTGGATCGCACTCGGCTCGCTCGTTGTCGCCATGGGTGCTGGCATTTTCGCCTCCCTGAGCGTGCGTCACGCCCGCCGCTCCGCCGACGCCGCCGATCTCTCCGCAACCGAATCCCGGCGTGCTGCCGACGCCGCCGAACGCTCCGCCCTCGCCGACGAACGCGCCGCCGAGATCGCCGAGCACGCCGAGGAGGACCGCCGGGCGCCACGCCTGGACTTCATCGCTGAGGGCCACAGTGGCCAAGAGGCACACGTTGCTGTTCTCCTCCGCAGCGGACCACCAGAGGTGGAGATCCACACCACCGGCGTGTGGATCTTGGACACGACCGATCCAGGTCAACGGACCACACTGGCCGTCGACGACCGCCCGACCATCGTCGCTGGCAGCGCGCGTCACCTTGTGTCCGTCGACCTTCGATCTCGGACCGCCGAGCACCTCGTAGAGGTCTCCATCGCCTGCCGCGAGACGGGAACCGCCAGTCCGCGCGTGTGGTCTCGCAGCCGCACCGTGACCTTCCCCGCGAAGCCCCACGGTCCCGCTACCCCGCTAATGGAACCGAGGCCGGCCAGTCCGCGTGGGTTGTTCCGCGACACAAGCAACTTTGATGAAGGATTCTGACCGTGCGCGGCGCCGCGGCCCAAGCGCCGGGCGTTTCTCAGCGGCAGACGAATCTGATCACGACAGTCGTCACGATCGCAACGAGCGCGACGACGGCTGAAACAAAACTGACCACCGCATTGACTGCGTCGAACATGGCCGGCCAGCTCAAGATCATAACGCAGCCAGTTCGCCTCCCAACGCAGCTGCAATCAATACGACAGCTTCCAATGGAGTAAGTCGTCGACCTCTTACGTCGTCAGTCGACGTGGTATTGACCGGCACCGCATCGGCTGTCGTCGTCGGGCTTGTCGGAAGGGTAGTCGGGACCGAGATCCCCACCACCGGGTTGCACGCACCGAGGGTATCGACGAGCGCCTTGCTTACGTCGAAGCTGCTGAGCGCGGTGAACGCCTTGCCGACGGCGGGCTGACTGACCTTTTCAGGTTTGGACGCACGCTGTTCGTCACTCATAGAGGCCCCTCCGAGACGCCCACTTCGATGCAAGTGTAAAGGACGCTTGTTCGAGGGGTGCGTCAACAGTGGGGCGTGTCGGCCGGGCCTGTGTCTAACGCGTCAATCAACCTGACCAGGAGGGCAGACTGACAGCGGCACAGCGAATGTGCGCTGGTCAAGAGTATGTAACCAAATCCCAGATAGCCCCAGTACCTAGCGCGGGCGAACCGCGCACCGAGACGGACCCGACGCAGGCATTTCCACCGGTCCGAGTCGTGAGAAACGGCGACGGACTTCCCGCCCCTCGCCGTGTATGGGTGTGGTCCGGCCGGGCCAAGGCCATGCTCATGCCGCCAAGACGACCGCCGCCAGCGCTCGTTCCGCCAGCGGGGACACCAATCGAAGACTGACAGTCGGCGGCCCGCCGGTCCCCGCACTTTGGCGTGGGGCGTGTGGGCGGCAGTGCTGACGGGAACACGGCCAGCGGACCCTGCCGGCCGGCGGCCGGATTCGGTCGCCGGTTACCTGCGACTGCTGCTTCGCCGCGTGGCCTGGTGAGGCACGGCAGCCCACGGCATTCGTCGGTGGCGTGACCCGTGCCCCGCGACGGTGGGTCGCGGGGCACGGGTCGAGGTGGTCAGCAGCCGAGGGCTTCGAAGCCGGACTTCGTGGTGTAGGTGCCGGCGGGTAAGTAGTTGCCCATGGCGGTGGTGCCGCCGGCGGGGATCTGGACGAAGGGTAGGCCGAGGTCGCTGATGTCCTGGGTGAAGCTCGGGTCGGGGTAGAGGTTGCGCAGCACGAGCGTGCCGTCGTTGGCGTCGGCGTACAGCCCGCTCATGCCGTTGCCGTTGTTGGACCATTGCAGCCAGTTCTTGCCGCACGCGGCGGTGGCGTTGCTCGGCTTGTCGGCGGTGCGGCTGATCGCGATGGTGTAGTTGCCGCTGCTGTCGGTGGTGATGATTTGGTCGTGAATGCACGGGGTGACAGCTCCGGAGCCGAGTTCGTACATGCACAGTGACCAGTAGCGCACTTGTCCGGTGCCCATGGTCGTGTCACCGCCCAGTGTGGGTGGTGTGGTGGGGACCTTGCCGGTGAGCTTGACGACGGTGCCGAGGCTGCGGTGCAGCCGCGCGGTGAGGTAGGTGTTACCGATGGTGCCGTACAGCTGGATGGTGGCGCCCATCGCGACCACGAGGGTGTTCTGCCAGGTGGTCGGGCTGGTCAGCGGGGAGGCGAGCGCGTACACGGGGTAGGTGACGAGGTTGGGCAGCGCGATGCTCAGCGCACTGGTCGAGGCCTGCACGGCGGTGCAGGCCGCGCTGCCCGTGGTGGTGCTTTCGTCGGCGTTCTGGACGATGATGTCGGGCAGGGCGACGCCGCCGGTGACGCCGCCGGCGCTGTCGGGCACGGTGATACGCATCAGCATTGTGACGGTGCGGTTGCTGGTACCGGAGTAGAGCGTGTTGGTTGCGGGTCCGCCCCCTGGCACGTTGCCGGGCACCACTTCCAGCGTGTAGTTGCGCAGGCTGGCGTTGCGGGCGTTGCCGGCGACGAAGGGGTTGACCGAGCTGTCGGCGTCGGGCTGGATGTCGACGTCGGTGATCGACGACGCGTATGCCGAGGACGTGGTCGAGACGTATACGTTGTAGGACAAGGCGCGGCTGTGCGGGTACTGCCCGTCGAGGAACACCCTGGCGCCGGTCGGGATGGTGAACTTCGCCGACCAGTAGCCGATGCCGGAGTCGAAGTACATGTCGTTGTCGGGTCCGTCGGGGGCGTAGTTGCCGTGCCACAGGCACGTGTTCGTGTCGAACGCGTTCGCCGGCGTGGACCCGACGGCCGTCAGCATTCCGGCGGCCAAGGCCAGCACACCGGCCCGGGCGAGCAGACGTCTTACTGCGCCACTATTCATGAGCACTCCTCGAATCATTACCGGCCAGCCCTGTGCTAGCGAATGTAGGCACACACCGCGCTGGCCGGATACCAAGCGTGCCGCCCACCGGAACACCAAACGGGTGGACCGGAATAGTCACATTGCGTCGCGTCCCAGGTGGCCCAAATTTCGTGTTCCGTCCAGCGGAACAAGTGGTGGGCTCTGGTGCCTGCCACTGCCAGACTGGCGGCGTCGCACGTGGACAGGAATCCAGCCGGGACCCGCCGAAGTGTGAGCCGCCACGGGCGCAGGAGCGAATCCGCTTGTAACTAAGGAGTCAACAATGGGTGCTGTCAACATGCATATGTTGCCCGGCAAGACCGGCGTCGCGCCGGCGGTGGCGGTGCATCCCTCGGGTGACGTGGCAGTCTTCACCAACAACTCGTCGACCAACACCCTTCAGGGGCACTGGAAGCTGACCGACGGGTCATGGTGGGGGCCCGAGGACATGGGCGTGGCGATTGCCGGGGCGCCGGTGGCGGCGCGAGCGAGCGACGGCCGGGTCGCGGTGTTCTTCCGCGATCCTGACGGGCATCTGATCTGTCACCGCACGATAACGGGAAGTTCGGGCTGGGAAACCGAGGTGACCGGCGCGAACATCCTCGGCGATCCGATCGTCGGGTTCAACGCGGACGGGCGGATGGAGGTGTTCTGCATCGGCGGCGACGGGGCGCTGTGGCATTTGTGGACGGACGGTTCCGGGCCCGACGGCTGGGCGATCGACTGTTTCGGCGGTAGCGACGTGGCCGCGCTGGCCTGGGCGCCGACCAGCGACGGCCGCCAGTCGTTCTTCCACGTCAACACCTCGGGCGAGCTGTGGTGGATCCAGCAGACCTCGCCGAACGGATACTGGTCCGACTTCAGCCGGGCGGCCGAGCATGTCACCCCGGACATCGCCGCCTTCGGCTTTGCTGACGGGCGGGTCGCGGTCGCGTACTGCAACGGCAACGGCCAGGTCATGGTCTGCGGGGAGAACTCGGTGGGCGGCCCGTGGACCCCACCTCATCCCATCTGGCCCGGCCCGGTCGCCGCCGGCACCGACACGACCACAGTGGGGAAGCCGGCGGTCGTCCGGCTGTCCGACGGGCGGCTGGCTTGCCTGTGGGCACGGACTTCGTCGCTCACCGCCGTCGTCCAGACGGAGCTCAACGGCCCGTGGACGGCCGTTGAGCTCGGCAGCGCGTCCATGGGGTCGGGACCGACCGTCGTGGCGAACCCGAACGACAGTCTCATCCTCGGCCTGCGCCTGTCCCTCGGCGCGGTCGCCTACGCGCTGACGGCCAACCGTGTCTACGTCGCCAACCAGGACGCCGGCACCGTGTCGGTCATTGACCCGACGAGCGACGCGGTGCTCGCCACCATCCCGGTGGGTGCCCAACCGTCGGCCGTGGCCGTGAACCGGGTCGGGAACCGCGCTTACGTCGCGAACACCGGCGACAACTCGGTGTCGGTGGTCGACACCTGGTCGAACACGGTGTCGGCGACGGTCGCCGTCGGATCACAGCCGCGAGGAGTGACGGTGACCCCCGACGGCGAGCAGGTTTACGTGACCAACAACGGGGCCGGGTCGGTATCGGTGATCGACACCTCGACCAATGAGGTCACGGCCACGATCGCGGTCGGCGGACTGCCGACCGGGGTGGCGGCGAGCCCCCATTTCCCGCGGGTATACGTCTGCAACAGCGGGAGCGACTCGGTCTCGGTGATCAACAGGGCCGGTACCATCGCGGCCACCGTCACCGTCGGGTCGAAGCCGACCGGGGTAGCGGCCGACCCGATGGGCCGAAGCGTCTACATCACCAACCAGGGCGCCAACACGATATCGGTGATCGACGCGACGACGAACAAGGTCACGGCGACGATCACCGGCCAGCTGACCGGGCCCACCGGCGTGGCCGTGTCGCCTGACGGGACGAAGGTCTACGTCACCGACGCGACGGCCGACCAGCTCGGGATGGTCGATGCGACGACGAACAAGGTCGCGGTCACGGTCAACGTCGGCGCCACTCCGAACGGCGTCGCCGCCGACACCGCCCGCGCCTACGCCGCCAACTCGGGTGACAACACGGTGTCGGTCTTCGACAGTGTGACGAACACCGTCATCGCGACCATCGACGTCGGTGCCACGCCAACAGATGTGGAGCGCGCCCCAGCGACCACGTCCTGACCCGCTGGGTCTCCGAGGCCGGGCCCGGTGGAGGTCACGCCGGGACGCGGCGACGGGGCAGCCGCCTGCGGTGAGTCAGGTAGACGAGGAAGGTGCCCGCGAGGAGCAGCCACGCCCCCAGCGCCACCAGACCGGTGGGGGCTTGGCCGCCGGCCGGGAGCGGTGCCTGGCAAGGTGCGACGAGGTTGACGGTCGCTGTCGCACTCGCCTGCTCGTCGGCGTTGCGGCTCATGGTCTGGCCGGTGAACGTGTCGGGCGTAAGTTCGGGCACGGAGGTGCCGCCGGAGCTGGTCACCGTCACCGTGTGGTTGCCGGGTTTCGCGTAGGCATGCGTCGTGGTCGAAGTGGACGTCCTCTTGGTCTTCCCGTCCCCGAAGTCCCATGAATAGCTTGCGATGGTGCCGAACGCGACGGTGGATGCCGACGCGTCGGGCGTGGCCTCGCATCCGATGGCCGATACCCTGGCCGCTACCGCCGCCTTGGGCGCCTGGTCGGGGGTGATGGCGATGTCCCGCTCGAGGCTGCCGGTGCTGGGGATTCGGCGCCGGCCGCGTTGGCCCGGGTGTCGAACGGGGTGGCGCCGGTGGGACCCGTGACGTACGCGGTCCACCCGGGACCGGGTGGCTGGGCGGCGGGGGCCGGGCCCGTGACCGCCCAGCCCGCCATCAGGCCGACAACCCCCGCGGCGGGCAGCAGCCGGTGCACCGGGTGTCGGGACTGGCTCAACGGATGGCCGCGGTTCATTGGGTCTGCTCCTGCGCGTCGGGCTCCTGGGAACCCGTGCATCCTGCCGAGAGCGGGCCCGGGAACAGCCCGAACGACCTGGTCATCCACCCGGTCGAGCCATCCATTCCACACCTGTCGGAGTGGTGTCTGATCGGCGCCGCGCCCTGGGACCGGTCCGCGTATGACGCGGTTCTTCGGGACCCGACCATCCCAGCGCGTCGCTGAGCTACCTGACGGTGCGCTCAGGTTGGGCAGTTGGCTTCAATGTCCACCAAGAGCACCGACAGGCTTGAGCTCCCGCATTTGCACCGAACCGAACCAGACGACGCTCGTGATGGCAAAAAATGTGACAAGTGTTTGAGCCAGGAGAATGGGGGCGAGTTGATCATGCACAGTGTTAGCCAATGCTCCTATCGCTGCCCCCGTGAAGCTGCAGGGCGATCCGCTGACGCCGACCATTCCAGGCGCACTCGCGGTTCCAAAGGGGGTCGTGACGTCCAAGGGGCAGGCGGCGCCAGGTGTGGCAACCTGGGCCGACGCGGCCGGGACGAGCATCGCTGCCCGACGATCACCAGTGAGATCACCACAGCGCAAATTCATGACATCATGGGGAGTCCTTCCGCCGCTCGAGTCGCCGCAGACCGATCCATCGCCGGACCACGCATGTCCACAAGGGACAATGGTTGGGTCCCCAGGATCCGGTCTGGTGATGCACCCGTCAACGCGCCGTTCCGCCACACGGAACACGAAATGTGTCCGGTCGGGTCGTCTATCGGCGGCCCCCGGTCAGGCCGTACTGGAGTGCGAGCGCCGGGCGGTGCGGCGGACCGCCGACTCCGCCGTGATCAGGAGGGCGGCCAGCAGCACGGCCGCACCCATGGAGTACCCGGTGTAGGCGAGTTCTCCGCCAGAGACAGTGAGTTGTCCGTTGCCTCTGTGGAAGGCGAGTGGTTCGTCGCCTTCGGTTGGGGCGGGCGGTTGCGGCGTGAGGATGGGGAGGTTGGTGGTGCATGCCTTGGCGGTGAGGCAGGCGCCACCGAGGTCAGGTCCGGGACGACGACGTTGCGTAGGCGATGGTCGTCCAGGTCGGGGTTGTTCAGGTCACCGAGTAGGTCACCGCGACACTCGTACCCGCGGCGAGGGCGCCCGCCGAAGCCAGCTTCGGTGCGGCGTAGCTGCCGGCCGACGCGTCGTCGTTGTAGGTGGCGTCGCCGAGCACGGCGCTCAGGTCGTCGGTGAGGGTGGTGCCTCTCGAACACACCCCACAGCGAGGCGCGGCCGCGGCCTGGCCAGCCGTGCCGAGGGTCACCGCCGTGGCCATGACGAGGCTGACAACAGCCACCGACCGGGACTTGCCTGAGAGACGCCATCGCATCTTGTTACGGTATGACGATCTTCGTGCAATCGACCGTCCACATCGTACACAATTCACCCGAAACCACGGTCAGACACCCCTGATGCCCCGCGGTCGGGAGCCGACACCGCACCACCGACCGCCGGAAATTCCTCCGCGCGAACCTCCCGACCCAGCGATCCGCGTTCTCGGCGGCCTGCGTGTCACGGGATCCGTCGTCGACCACGACCACGGACTGGACTGAACTGGCCGGGTCTGGTCCAGGATGGACCGCAGCGTGCGGTCCAGCAGTGCGGTGTACGCCAGCCCACCACCGCCTAGAGTGAGCACAGAAGATGGCGTATCCACGTACGGGTGAAATGGACCCCTATTTGGGTGGAATCGAGGACAGCGTCAGCGTGGTGGTTTACATTCGGGAGGTTATGCCTTCCGACCTTGACGCGGCCCGGACGGCGCCGGGCGGGGTTCCGCTGTTTGGTCACCTGCCTTCGCTGCTGGCCCGTCCGCTTCCCTTTGTCCGCTCGCTGCGCAAGTACGGCGACGTGGTCCGGATCCATTTCGGTAACCGGCCTGTCTATGCGGTGACCAGCCCCGCCCTTGTGCGCGAGTTGCTCGTGGTGCACGCAAATGACTGCGACAAGGGAAGCATTTTCGACGAGGGCAAGAAATTCATCGGAGAGGGACTCATCACCTCGGCCGGCGAGCTGCATCGCCGGCAGCGCCGGATGATTCAGCCCGCGTTCACCCGTGCCAGGATCGAGCAGCAGTTCGTACCGCTGATGCGCGACGCGGCGCTGCAACTGTCCGGCGAGTGGCGCGCCGGACAAGGCATCGATGTCGACAAGACGATGATGAGCGTGGCGTTTCGGGCCATTACCGGCGTGATGTTCTCGGGTGTCATGGATCCGGACGCCGAGCGGCGCCTGCTGCGGTCGCTCAAGCTGCTCATCCGGACCTCGATGGTCCGGGCGCTCGCGCCGGATTTCGTGAAGCGGTTGCCGCTGGCGATGAATCGCGAGTACACCCCGGCCACGGCGAACGTGCACGGGATCATCGATGAGCTGTTGCGGCGGTGCGCCGCCGAGCCGGACCGTCCACCAGACCTGGTGCACCTGTTGCAGACCGCCCGGGGCCCCGGCGCCGAAAACGGCATGAGCTCCCGGCAGGTGTTCGACGAGCTGATCAACATCATGATCGCCGGTACGGAGACGACCAGCGGGACGCTGGCATGGACATGGTACGAGTTGGCCACCCGGCCCGCGGTCGCCGCTCGCGTCTACGAGGAGATCGACCGGGTTGTGGGCGCCCGCCCCGTCACCGCCGACGACATCGCTGGGCTCGAATACACCCAGCGGGTGCTGTGCGAGGTGTTGCGGATGCGTTCCATATGGATAAGCACCCGGCGGGCGTTGCGGCCTATCGAGCTGGGCGGCCTGACCATCCCCACGGGCACCGAGATGTCGTTCAGCCTCTACGCGGTGCACCACGATCCCGCGCTCTATCCCCAGCCGGACGAGTTCGACACCGGCCGGTGGCTGCCGGAGGTCGAGCGAACCCGGCCGCGTGGCTCCTTCATCCCGTTCCTGGACGGCAATCGCAAGTGTCTCGGCGACTCGTTCGCGTGGACGGAGATGCTCGTGGTGCTGGCCACGGTGGCCGCCAACTGGCGGCTCCAGCTCCTTCCCGGGACTCGGGTGCGGCAGGTGCCGGTGGCCACGATCCGGCCCAGCGGGTTGATCATGGTGCCGCATCCGCGCGCGGCGGCGGGGTCAGGCCGGCACGAGCGCCAGCAGGAAGTTGGGTTGTGATCCGCCCACTCGGGGCTTCGCGGTGACGTAGCGGCTGTTCTCGGTCGACCACGCGATGTTGCCGCTGATCCAGGTGTGCAGGCCTTCGACGTAGCTGGCCAGGTCGGCTCGTACCCGGCTGCGCACTCGCTGCGCCGCGCACCAGTCCGCGAGCGTGCATTCCAGTGCACGCAACCGCTCCAGCCGCTCGCCCAGCATGGCGGACACGGCGGCGAGCGCCTCGGCCCGACCGCAGTCGCGGTGCCGTTGCAGTACGAAGACCAGGTTGCTGAGGTTGCCTTCCTCCCGGTCGACGTGGACGGAGAACAGGTCGTTGCCCCACAGGGTGATGTCGCCGAGGACGTCGAGCAGCTCCTGGACCGGCGCGGCGGCGTGCACCCAGCCGGGCAGCTCGTACCCGCCGCCGAACTCGGACAGGTCCATGGCCATCCGGATGCCGCCGAACCGGCGTCGACGCTCCACATAGGACTCCAAGTCCGGCACCGTGGCGGTGCGCCGGTTGTCCGCCTCCCACCGGCACCCGGCCAGGTACTCCCGGGTGTGCGCGAGGAACCTTTGCTGCCAGGCCACGGTGCTGCGGGCGCGCATGCTCCGCCAGGCCTGGCCGAACCCCTCCGCGAACGGAACATCGCCATGATCGGGTGCGGGCGCGGTGAGCCAGGAGAGCATCTGCTCGGCCACGAGGTCCACGGCGGACGAGGGTCGCTCGTCGGGGAGCTTCTCCAACTGGTCGTCGAACATCGTCCAGACACAGAACCAGCGGGCGACCACCAGCAGCCGTTCGGGCCAGGCGTCTGGATAGATCTGCGCGGTGAGGTAACCCAGCCGGCTCGAGTCGTAGTAGTCGGCCGCCGGCCGGGAGCGCAGCAGTCCGCACCGGCGCAGGTACGCGCGGACCTCTCGCTCGGCGTCGGCGGCGTGTGGGCTGGTCCGGGGAAGAAACGGCGAATCGGGCAGCGCCATGAAATCGACAGTAAACGGCAAAACGCCGATACCGTTCTGGCGGCTGTCAGGATCACCGGACCAGGTGTCCGGTTCACCCGCCGGAGCGCTCAGGATCGCCGCGGCATGACACACGGCGACCTCCTCGCCGCGGTCACCCGGCTCGGGGTATCGACGCAACCGCGGCATGTCGCAACGCGGCCCGGACCGAGCTCGTCTCGACTTCGTGGTAACCCCCGCACACGGCCAATGCGCCGGCGAGCCCGAGCCTGGGGGTGAGGACGGGGGCCGCGAGCGCGCTGAGGCCGCGGAGGTACTCGCCCTCGTTCCGCGCCATGCCTTCCTTGCGGATGCGGGCCAGCTCGGCGACCAGCGCGGCCGGATCGGTGATCGTGCGGGAGGTGTAGGACGCATGCGCGTGATCGTCGAGAAGCTGGTTCTCCGCACGAGGCGAGAAGGCGAGCAACACCTTCCCGCTACAGGTGCAGTGCGCGGGTGCCCAGTGCGACACCGACGAGAGCGCCTCGACCTGCGTGGGGACGTACAGCACCGCCTCGACGCGAACCCGGCCGTAGCGCAGGGTGGAGAACGCCACGGACAACCCAGTCTCGTCCCGGAGCCGCTCGAGCTGGTACTGGATCCGCCGGCGGCGGGGCACCGCGCCGGCCGGCTCGGTGCGGCCGGCCAGGGCCAGCATTCGCCGGCCCGGCCGGTAATGGTCCTGCCGCCGCTCCAGGACGCCGACGCCGACCAGATCCGTAAGGATCCGCGCGGCCGTGGTCTTGGGTAACGCCGCCCGCCTGGCCACTTCCGAGATCCCGAGCCCGTCGCCCGCGTCAGCCAGCAGCTCCATGATCGTCAGCGCCCGACTGATCTGACGGTGCTCGTGAGCAGGGTTGGACTGGGACGGGAGTTGTGCTGGTAGATCACGCGCCGGCATTGTCGCCCTCCGCGCCAGGCCTCCGCCGGCCGGCACGGGAGCAAAATGAGGATGACCGTGGCAGTACCGACCGGTGTGGTCATCCTGCAGCGCGTTCACGTCCACGCCGCATCGGACTATTCTGCATTCTGCAATGTGCACTCTAGGGCTCGAAACCCATGTCCATCAGAGTTCTGCGCACCAGTTCGGTATCGCGTGTGTCGATCTTCTACCCAAGGTAACGACATCTGGCCTGCGTCCACGGTCGTTGTCAACAGCCTGCACCAGGGAATGACCAGAGGGTGATCGTGGATGAGAAATCGCCGTTCGCTGACGAACAATGTAGTCGTTACGTTACCGGTTGTTGTGACAATTCCCGTCTGGCCGGCGCACCGAAAGCGGCACGACAAACGCCGGGCGTTTGTCGTGCCGTGTGGGTTGTTTGTTACTGGCGGACAATCAGCATAGGATGACCAGGCCGGTGACGACCAGGCAGTTGGCGGTGTCGGAGTCGTTGGCGGGGTTGGGGTCGTCTGGGCTGCTGGCGGTGCGTTGGGCCGCGGCGTTCAGGGGGAGGCCGATGGTGAGTCCGGAGATGGTGGCGCGGAAGGTGAAGTTGGTGGAGGCACTGTTGACCAGCGCTCCGACCGGGCAGCTCACCTGTTTGAGGGTGCCGTTGTAGCTGCACGGGCCGAGGTTGGCCACGCTGCTGGTGCTGGACGGCACGGCGGTCACGACGGTGGCCGAGGTGAGCGCGTCGGGCCCGTCGTTGGTGGCCGTGACGGTGTAGTCGATCCGGCTGGGCTGCAGGAAGACCGCGGCCGCGGCGAGGTCGACGTCGAGGTCGGCCTCGGGCTCGGCCGGGCCGAACGCGACATCGCGGGGGGTGTTGCCGACACCGATGGTGTCGATGACCGTGTCGGTCCCGGGATCGATGACCGAGACATCGCCGCCGTTGAAGTTGGCCACGTAGACGACCACGCCGTCCGGACTGACAGCCGGGTAGCCAGGGAATGAGCCGACTCCGACTGTGGCGTCGACGGAGTTGTCCGAGGTGTCGATCACCGACAAGGAGTCGTCGAAGCCGTTGCCGACATAGGCGCGGGTGCCGGCCGGGTTGACCGCCACACCAATCGGGCCGACGCCGACGGCGATGGTGTCGATGACGGAATTGCCGGAGGTGTCGATCACGGACACGGAGGAGTCGCTGCCATTGGTGGCGTACACGCGGGTGCCCGCGGGGTTGACGGCCACCCCGCTCGGGAAGCCGCCGACCGCGACCGTGGTGAGGACCGTGTTGGTGGCGGTGTTGATGACCGCGACGTTGTCGTCCAGGCCGTTGGCGACGTACAGGCGGGTGCCGGCCGGGTTGACGGCGATGTCGAGCGGGTTGTTGCCGCTGTTGATCGTGTCCAGGATGCTGTTGTCGGAGGTGTCGATCACCGTCACCGTGTCATCTGCGATGTTCGTGACATAGACCCGCGTCCCAGCCGGGTTGACCACCACCCCGTTCGGCTCGTCGCCGACGTTGATGGTGTCGGCGATGGAGTTGTCCGAGGCGTCGATGACCGACACGGCGTCGTCCCCCGTGTTCGCGGTATAGACCAGCGTTCCAGCCGGGTTGACCGCCACCGCGCCCGGTCCGCTGCCGACACCGACGGTGTCGGTGACCGTGCCGGTCGCCACGTCGATCACCGAGACCGTGTCATCAGAGCCGTTGACCACGTAGGCAAACCCATCGGCGCCGGCCGCATACGCGACGGCCGGTACCAGGAATATGGCGACCGCCAAGGCCGCCACCAGAGTGAAAAGGGCGCGAAACATCAAAATCCTCCAAACCAAGAGGGACAACCGGACGGGGCGGCAGGAACGTGACCCGAGTCTTTGGCGAGTCCGTTCGGGACGCAAGCAATCGTCCCGTGTAGCGGAACACCGGCTGGACACGCGGTTCGCCGACCTGACAGCGTTCTCATCAGCCGGGAGGAGCGGACCCAGTCATGACCGACATCTCGATCGCGGGTATCGGCACCTATCTACCAGGGCAGCCGATCGTCAACGACGACTCGGCGCCGCTGGACCGCCCGATCACCGCGGCGGAGCTGGAGCGGGTCGGTGTGGGTACCCGGTACCGGGCCGGCCCGGAGGAGGGCATCGCGGAGATGGCCGCGACCGCCGCCCGCCAGGCGCTGCGGCGGTCCGGCACGCAGGCCACCGACGTGGACCTGATCGTCCTGTCCAACTGGACGCAACGTCGCTACATCCCCGAGTTCGCACCACGGCTCAAGCACCTGCTGGGCGCCGAGCGCGCGTTCGCGTTCGACATCTGTTGTGCTTGTGCGGGATTCCTCACCGGCGTGAGTACCGCGTCGGCGTTTCTCGGCGGGCGGCACCGGCTGGCGCTGGTCGTGGCGAGCGAGACGACCTCACAACGGGCCCGCCCGGGCGGCCGGTCCACTTTGGTCTACTCCGATGGTGCCGGCGCCGCCGTGCTGCGCGCCGCCACCGGCGGCCCGATCGCCGTGCTCGACACCGAGCTGGCCACCCTGGCCGAACACCACGACATCATGAGCGTGAGCGCGGACGGGTACGTGCTGTCCCAGGTCGACCAGCGGACGCTGACCAACATCGCGTCCGAGGCGCTCGGCACGATCATCTCGATGCTGCTCGACCGCAACGGGCTCGGACTCGACGACGTCGACTGGATCGTGCCGCACTCCGGAACGGCCGGCGTCCAGGCGAAGCTCCGCGGCCACCTCGGGCCGCACGCGGACCGGGTGCTGACCGACCTGCCCGAGGTGGGCAACCTGTCGTCGGCCTCCATTCCGGTCGCGCTGGAGCACTTCCTGCGCACCGGCCCGATCCGGCCCGGTGACACGGTCGTCGCCGCCTCCGTCGGCACCGGCTTCTACGCGGCCGCCGCCTTGTTGCGGGTGGCGCCGGACACGGCTACCGGCTGAGCAGCGCGCGGGCCACAATGGACGGACGGATCAGTTCCGTCGGCGGGCTGGACAGGGTGGCGGCGTGCGCGAACGCGCGACCGACATCGGCGTCGCCCGAGGCTGCCGCGGCCAGCCGCGACAGGTACCAGGTCACCGGACGCATCGGCAGCGGCGGCCGGCCGACCACGTCGGGCATCGCGTAGTCGGAGCTGCGGGTGAGCGCCCAGATGAGTCCCGCCACCCGTCCCGCCCTGCGGAAGTACCGGGCCGCGAGGCCGGGGCGCCGGTCCTCCACACAGGACGCAAGGATCAGCACCTGTTCGGCGGCAACCGTGATCCCGGCGGCATAGATCGGGGTCGTGCAGCACAGGGCGTCGCCGACGACGACGAACCCTTCCGGCGGGTGGCGCAGCCGGTCGAAGCGGTGCCGGGTGGCGTGCGGGAACTGGTAGCCGACGACCGGCCCGATGGCGTGCGCCGCCCGCAGGATGGGCACCGCCTCGGGCGGTGCGGCACGCAGCGCCATCTGCAGGTACTCCCCCGGGTCGGCCGGCGGCCGCCCGGCGCCGTACCCGCACAGGGTCAGCGCCCAGGTCCCGTTCTCCTGGCGCACGAGGAACAGCCCGATCGGGCGACGGGTGTGCGGGCCATCGATGAACCCCTTGCAGTCAGCCGAATGCGTGTCAGCCGGCGCCTCGACGTACTGGGTCGCGTAGGTCACGTCGACCCGGAACCGATCCTCCCTCGGCCGGCCGTGGCCGATCGACTCCAACCACGTGGACGTCCGGCGGCCCCGGCCCGTCGCGGCCACCACCAGGTCCGCGTCGAGGACTTCCGCCCGCTGTCCGGCGGCGGACAACCGGACACCGGTGATCCGCCGGCAGTCGCCGGAGGCGACCAGCGACTCGGCCGTCCAGCCGTACATGGTCGATACCGACGGCAGCGCGACGACCCGGCGCCGCGCGTGGCCTTCGAGGAATGGACGGCTCCCCAGGATCGTCGGCAGGCTCACCTTCCCCGGATGCACCAGGTGTCCCTGGTAGGCCATCCGCACTTCCGACCCGAGATTGGCCAGCACCGCACCGTCCCGGACGAGCTCGTCGCGCAGGCCGGGGAGCAACTGCTCGAGAACCTGAGCCCCGCGAGGGAGCAGCCCGTGCAGCTGCGCGCCCTGCGCGACCCCGCGGCGCGCGGCATACCCGGGATCGGTGTCCCGCTCGACCAGGACCACCTCGTCGAACCGGTCCGCCAGCGCACCCGCGGCGAGCAGCCCGCTGAACCCCGACCCCAACACGACCGCGCGACCGCGCATGGTCACCTCCCGGCCCCTCGGCGAACCTATGCTCGTTCGGCACCGCCACCAAGTCCGCGTACCGCCCCGCGGTACGACGATCGACGTGCCGCCCCGTCGCGGCGCGCACGGGCTGTTCCGCCGGGCGGGACACTTCATTGCGAGACGAAGACCCCGCGACGTAACGTCCGCCGCCTGCCCACTCTCGATGGGAGAATCGGATGAAACGTCGCCTTCTTGCTCATTTTTCCGCCATTGTGGCGGTCGTCGCCACGTCTGTCCTGATTGGAACAGCGCCGGCGCACACCGACATCCTGGACGCCTCCTGCGTTCCGCCGGGCGGCGGGGTGGTGGACTTCGACCCGCCGCTGGACAACACCGCGAGCGCCACCAACGTGAGCTTGTCCGTCCAGTATGGACCGTGTGTGTCGCTCAGCGAGGGGGACCTGACCTCCGGCGTCCGGACCAACGAGATCTCCGGGGCGATGCTGAGCTGTACCAACGTGCTGTCCCCGAACACGGTGACCTTCACCATCACCTGGAACACCGGCGACACCAGCACGGTGACCGCCAGCCGTACGATCACGACCAGCGCCACGTTGTTCGTCGCCACCTTCACCGGAACCGTGACCGCCGGCCTGTTCGCAGGCGACGCCTTCGTGGAGGCACAGGTCGGTTCCCGGCTTGAGCTCGCCCTCTGCCAGGTCGGGCTGGGCACCGTGGACAGCCTCTTCTCCACGGCCAGCACCGCGATCACCTCTGTGTGACCAGCCTGCCCGGCGGGCAAGGCAGGACGTGATCATCGATGACGGCAGCGCTTTTCCTGTTCGAACCCGGTATGGCCGCGCATTTTCGTGTTCCGTGCGGCGGAACGCTCGGTAGACCCGGGCAACCCGGGGGACGACAGTGATGCTCCCGACCGATGAGGAGTTGCCATGTTTGCCCTGTCCCGTCCGAGGTCGATGCTGCGCCGTCCAGCCAGGATCGGTGTGGTGGCCGTCGCCGTGTGCTCGGCAGTGGTCTTCTCCGGTGTCTCCCCGGCGGCCGCCGACCCGGCGTACTCGGTGTCCACGGGCACCCTCGCCGCGGCGTTGCACTGCCCCGCCAGCTTCACCCACACCAGCCACGAGCCGGTGCTGCTCGTGCACGGCACGACCAGCACCTACAGCGAGTCGTGGGGCTGGAACTTCGCCGACGCGCTGACCGCCGCCGGCTTCGACGTGTGTGGCGTGGACCTGCCCGCCTTCGCCGCGGACGACATCCAGGTCGCCTCCGAGTACGTCGTCTACGCCATTCGCCACATGTACGACCAGAACGACCAACAGGTCGACGTCATCGGCCACAGCCAGGGCAACCTCGAGATCCGCTGGGCGGTCAAGTACTGGCCCAGCCTGCAGGACCAGGTCGACGACGCGGTGCTGCTGGCCAGCCCGAACAACGGAGTCGCCGCCGGCGACCTCGTCTGCGTGTTCCCCTGCTCGGCGGCCGCGAGCCAGATGACCACCGACTCGAACTTCCTCGCGGCCCTCAACGACGGCGACAAGACACCCGGGTCGATCTCCTACACCAGCATCTACAGCTCCAGCGACACCCTCGTGCCACCGGCCACCGCCGCCCTCGACACCGCCACCAACATCCGGCTCCAGGACGTCTGCTCCGGGAACACCGCCAGCCACGTCGGCCTCGTCTACCAGGCTCTGCCCTACCTGCTCGCCGTGGACGCCCTCACCAACACCGGCACCGCATCACCGAGCCGGCTGCCGTCCGACAAGTGCTCCCAGACCAACGCTCCCGGCGTCTCGGGGCTCGACGTCATCCTCAACACCGCGGTGATCGCCACCAACTTCGCCCTACGCGCGCTGCTCTCCACCAAGGTCACCGCCGAACCCTCGCTGATGGCCTACGCCAGCTGACCGAGAGTGATTCTCGGAGAAATCGACAACGTGAAAGGCAAGCCGTGCGCGTATCACCGATCGCGCACGGCTTGCAGGGCGGAACATGGGCATTTGCCTTGGCCTCAGAACGGCCTGGCCATTTCGTCGTTCATCTGACGTCGAGACGAATTTGACCAATTCCTCGGCGCCTGCTGATTACCTTCAGGTGCGGACGTCGAGGTAGGCGGCGGCCTGGGTGCGGAACATGCGGGCGTAATGGCCGTCGGCGGCGAGCAGGGTGTGGTGAGTACCGTTTTCGACAATGCGGCCGGAACCGAGAACGTAGATCCGGTCGGCGTGCCGGACGCTGGAGAAACGGTGTGAGATCAGCAGCACGGTGCGGCCGGTGAACAGCTCGCGGATGCGGGCGAACAGGTCTGCCTCGGCCTCGGCGTCCAGGGACGCGGTGGGCTCGTCGAGGATGACCAGGGCCGAGTCGCGGTAGAACGCGCGGGCGATGGCGATCCGCTGCCACTGGCCGATGGACAGGTCGACTCCGGCACCGAACTCCCTGGTGAGCGGGGTGTCATAGCCGTCGGGCAAGTCCTCGATGAGAGCGTCGGCGTCGGCCATGCGGGCCGCGTGGCGGATCGTGCCGAGGTCGGGTGGCCGGTCCGTGCGGCCGAAGGCGATGTTGTCGGCGGCGCTGAACCGGTAGCGGCCGAAGTCCTGGAACACCACGGTGGCGGTGGCGCGCAGGTCTGCCGCCAAGGTGGGCTCGGGGTCGTCGAATGCGATCGCGCCGGTGTCGGGTGAGTACAGGCCGGCGAGCAGCTTGGCGAGGGTGGTCTTGCCGGATCCGTTCGGGCCGACCAGGGCGACGATCTCACCCTCGGCCAACTGGATCGAGACGTCATCGAGGGCCGGGTGGCGCTGGCCCGGGTAGCGGAACGTGACGCCGTCGACGGTCAGGCCGTGAAACCGGCGGGCCGGCGCGGCGGGTTCGCGGTGCGTCGCCGTGGTGACCTCGCGCAGGTCGAGTACCTGGTAGGTGGCCTGTGCGACACCGGCAAGGCCCAGGCCAAGGCCGCGCAGCTGGCTCGACAGGACCCATACCGCGACGCACACCGTGCCGGCGATGACCGCGTCCAGGGTTCCGCCGGCGACCAGCAGCGCGACCGCACCGAAGATCAGGCCGATGATGAGGTGGCTCACCAGGGCGGCGACGATGTGCTGGCGTCGGTAGGTCCGGTTCATGTCGACGGTGCGGGCGAGCTTCTCAGTGATGCAGGCATCCCAGCGGCCCCGCAGCGGTACGTCGAGCCCGAAGGCCCGGACCTCGGCGGCGTGCGCGCGGCCGATGAGCAGGTCCTCGAGGTACAACCGCATCCGGTCGGTGCCGGCCAGGTGGTAGGTGGTGCGGTAGTTGAGCCAGTTGCCGGCACGGTTGGCACGCATCATCGGCACCAGCGCCACGAGGACCAGGGGGGCCAGCCACCACAGCAGGGTGGCGAACGCGGTCGCTACCGCCAGGGCGTTGAGCAGGGCCAACCCGACGCTGAGCAACGCCGACAGGACCTGCGGCGCGGCCTGGCTCGCGGCGGCGAGCGCGCGCTGGATGCGATCGTGGAACTCGGGTTCCTCGAAGGTCCGCAGATCGGCGTGGACGGCCGCGTCGAGGACCTCGCCCGTCGCCGAGGCGGCGATGACCTGCATGAGCTCCCGGCGCAGGGGTTCCCCGACGATGCGCAGGATCAGCATGCCGGTGGTGGTCGCGGCCGCCACCCCGAAGACGATCAGCAGCCCGGTCCCGCCGAGGCCGGCGCCGCCGACGGTCGCGCGCACGCCACGACTGGCCGCCAGCACCAGGGTGAGGGTCAGGGCCGCGGTGAGCAGTTGGTGACCGACGAGGCGGCGAAGGCGCCGCCGGTCGGCACGCCAGGCGAGCCGGACCGCGAAGGACACACCGCGCCGGCGTTGCCGCAGGGTGGGTGGCCGGCGACCGATGCCCAGCATGCCGGTGCTAGCCCGCGCCGTGCAGCGTCATCGGGAGCCGGGCCGGACCCCGGATGACGATGTTGGGCTTGTACTCGGGCCCGCCCGAGCCGAGCTCGATCCGCGACACCCGCCGGATCAGGCCGGTCAGCAGCGCCTCCAGCTCCATGCGGGCGAGCACGGCGCCGAGGCAGAAGTGGACGCCGTGCCCGAACGCGAGATGCGGACGGACCGGTGGGCTGTCGTGGCTTCTGGCGAGGTCGAGGCGATCGGGATCGGGAAAGACGGCCGGGTCGCGGTTGGCGGCCGCGATCACGGCGAGCACGGGTGTCCCGGCCGGGATCGGATGACCGTTCCAGGTGGTGTCGGCCATGGCGAAGCGGGTCGTCATCTGCACCGGACCGTCGTAGCGCAGCAGTTCCTCGGCCGCGGCGGGCACCGCCGCGGGGTTGGCACGCAGCCAGGCGAACTGGTCCGGGTTGCGGGCCAGCGCCAGCAGCACGTTGGCCACCAGGTTGCTGGACGTCTCCTGACCGGCCAGCAACACCAGCACGCCGGTGGCCACCAGCTCGTCCTCGGTGGCACCGCTGCCGGCGTCCGGGTCCGCGCCGGCCGACACGATGTGGCTGAGCAGATCCGCTCCGGTGGTGCGTCGCCGGTCGCGGATCAATCCGGCCAGGTAGCCGAAGACGGTGTCGCGGTCGCGCGCTATCCGCAGGTTCTCGCCGGCTGTGAGCGACCCGGGGGGTCGACGGCGCGGGACAGCATCGCCAGCGACCCGAGCAGGCCGACCCGGTCGGCGCGGGGGATTCCGATCAGCTCGCAGATGATCCGGTACGGCAGCGGAACCGCCAGCGCCGCGACGATGTCGCTCTCGCCGGCGGCGACCACCCGGTCGAGGTGGGCGCCGGTGAGCTCGCTGATCCGGCCGCGTAGCCGTTCCAGGGACCGGCCGGTGAACTGCCTGCTGATCCGGCCGCGCGAGCGGGTGTGGTCCGGCGGGTTCATCCGCAGGAACATGCTCTCCCAGATCCGGGCGGAGGGCGAGGCATCCGGCGGCAGCGTCAACCGCGGGCAGCGCAGCCGCGGATCGCGCAGCAACGCGGTGCAGGCGGCGTAGCTGGTCGCCAGCATCGTGCCCGCGGCGGTCCGCACGAGTCCGTCCGCACCGCGCGCGCGGTGGTAGTGCGCGTGCGGATCGGTGAGGAAGTCCGCCGCGAACGGGTCGAAGCCGAAGGCCGCGGTGGCGATCATGCCGGGCGAGGGTGTGTCGGCGGTGCTCATCGCCGGTAGTCCGCGACGTTCAGCACCAGGGTCTCCGACCGCGGACGGCCCGGCAGGAGGGAGTGCTCGCCCAGCGAGTGGGCGCCGACGGCGTGGAACATCCTGGCCGCGATGGTGCCGGCCTGGACCTCGAAGGTGATCCGTTCCGCCCGCGCCCGCTGCACGGTGTCGATCGCGGTGTCCAGGATGCGGCGGCCGATCCTGGACGGGCGCCAGCGGGGTGTCACCGCGGTCAGGGCGAAGTTGTAGGTCCGCGAACCGGTTTCGGCGGTGAACCCCGGCGGGAGTGGTGTCTCCACGCGATCCCACCACCTCGTGCGGGTGGACAGCGGCACGCCATAGGTGAACCCGATCAGCTCGTCCCCGGCCGAGGCGGTGACCAGCACCAACCCTCGGTCGTGGCGGATGTAGTGATCGAAGGAGGTGGTGACCCCCAGGCGGACCGAGCTGGCCGGAAGCCCGTAGGGCGGCTCGGCGAACACCGCCGCGGCGAGGTCGGCGACCGCGGCACACCACGGACGCGCCGCCGCGCCCCACTGGACTTGGAGATGGGTCTGCTCCATGGCGTCCTCACAATTGTTTCCGAAGCACGAGCAGCGCTACGGATCGTAGCCCTCGGCCGCCCACCACGGCTACATTTCCGCCCGAATTCTCAGCATTTTGGCCCGCGAGTCCGGGAAGAAACACACAAACCAGATGGGCAAAATAAACGGTTCGAGTGCTGTTTATGATCGTCCATTTAGGACCTATATATGCCCGTCTAACTTCTGGCTATTTCCAAATCGCGATACGGCGCCTAGGATCACATTTTGGAGGGGTGGAGACATGGCCGCGGGGTGCCAATGAGAGGAGTCGGCAATGACCGTTTCACTGAGTACCAGACTGGCCTCGGGCGCGCTGCGGCAGCACGTGCTTCCCGCTGCCGTGCCGTTGCGGGAGATGAAGGAATGCTTATTTGGCGTTGAAGCGTGCACCGGAGAGGCCTGCGCGAACGACGAGTGCCACGACTGCTGCGTCGTCCGCAACGGCAGTCAGTGCGGGGACACGTGCACCGTCGTGCTCGGGCTCAGCGTGTGCCTCTGCCTCGGCCTCTGAGCCGCGGGGATCGTGGCACCCGCCAGGTGGCGCCGGCCGGCACTGCGGGCCGCGGTCGCGGGCGGCCGGTTCGTGCGGCGCAGCCGTGGGCCCGGCCCGGGTGACCCCTATCGGGTTGCCTGGGACCAGCTGCCCACGACCGCGCCGGACCGGACGCCGAAGCCCGCGGAGGTAGAACGGCTGGTCGCCCGGTTGCGGTTGTGGCAGCGGCTGCTGCTCGGTTTCCTCGACCCGATCGAGGACTCGCTGTACCTGGTCGCGGCCTTGCGCGCGCTCGGCGTCAACGCGTCGTGGCGGCTCGGCCGGGAGCTCGCGCCGGACGGCGACGCCGGTTACCTGCCCTGGGTGGACTGGGGCGGCGCGGTCATCAGCACCTCGGTGCCGGTGCGCGAGCAGTGCGTCGAGGTGTTCGCCGCACCGTCCACATAGTCCAGAAGGGCGACGCTAATGAGCGTGCGAGGCATGGCCACGGTTGCCGCCGGCCGGGTGTCCGAAATGGAGTCCGGGACACTCGACGAGGCCACCGGTGCGCGGATCACCCGCGGCGCGGGATCGTTCGCGTTGACCCGGGTTCGGCCCGCCGCCCGCACGATCTACTACACGCTCGGACCGGGCCGCCTCGACTACGGCGACGATCTCGCCACCGTGGCCGGCGGGCCGGTCCGCGCACGTGCCCGCGACGAGATCCTGCTCTCGCTGATCCACGGCGTTCCCCTCCCGCCCGACGCCACCCACGTGCCCGGGGTCCACCGGCTCGCGCTCGGCACCACGGTGCGCGTCGAGGGCGCGGGCATCACGGTGGACCCGGCCCGGACCGCCCCCGCGCGGACCGCGCGGAAGCCGGCGCGGCGGAGCGGGGACCGGATCGCCGACGCGGTGGCCGAACGGCTGCCGGCCGGCGACCTGGCGATCGGCTACAGCGGTGGCCTGGCCTCGGCGTTTCTGGCGGTCTGCGCGGGCCGGACCGGGCCGGAACCGCGGCTGCTGCACCAGCCGCTCGCCGCGCCGCTGCCGCGGCCGGTGCCCTCCATTCCCACCGGCTCGCTCGAGGTGGCGCGCACCGATCTCGCCGATCTGGTGCTCGGTCACCAGATCACCGGTCGCGAGCTGCTGCCGCCGCTGCCGGACGTCTACTTCCCGGCCCGTGCCCTCGCCGCGGCGTACCGGAACCTGGTGCTGGGCGGCCTGTTCGAAGACCTGTTCGCCACCACCCTGCTGGCCCGCACCGGCGGCCGGGCCGGTGCCAGGCTGCTGACCTGCGAACCGTTCCACGGTAGCGGCCGGCTGCGGGGCCTGGCCGCCGCGCGCCGGCGGCTCGACGACGGTGAGCCGCTGGCCCGCGAAGCCGGCGCCGGCCACGTGGATGAGGCCACTCCGCACCCGCGCGCGGCCACCGGCTGGCTCCCCGGGCTCACCCCCACCGCTCTGCTGTTGCTGATCAACGCCAGCAAGGCCACCCCGAGCCTGTGGCGGGAGCACCTGGCCGCCGCCGACCCGACGACGGCCGCACTGGAGCACGGGCATCGAGTCGCGCGGGCTCGGGTGGATAGCCGACGAGGTCACACCCTCCGGCCGCCCCCGGCCCGTCCTGCCCGCCCTGGAGCCGGCGGTGGCCGCGACCGCCGCGCGGTTGCGCCCGGCCGATCTCGCCGGCCTCGCCGGCGGCCGGTTCCGCAACCAGCTGCCGCTGCGGCTGGCCGTCGAACGGTCCGGCGTCGGCGCGGTCGGTGAAGCGGCGACGGAGTTCCGAGCTCGGCTGCTAGCCATGATCTGCCTGCACCGAGCCCGCCGCTGCTTCGCCGACGAGCTGCACGCCGGCTCGGCACTGGCCGACCGCGGCCTGATCGACCCGGCGGTGACCGTGGCCGTGCTGCGCCACGACACCGCGTGGCAGACCTGCGCGCTGCCGCTGCTACGGATGATCTGGATCGACCGATGGCTGAGGGCACCATGACCGTCAGGCTCGCCGCGGACGTGCGGCTGACCCGCCTGCCGTTCGGGGGTGGGGTCCTCGTCAACGGCCGGACCCTGGAGATCACCGAGCTGGACGGCATCGAGACCGCGGCACTGGTCGACCTACTCGCCGGCCGGCCTCCGGACGGCGCCCTGGCCGAACGCCTGACCGGCGAGGGCTGGCTCAGCCGGGTGACGTGAGGAGGCGTGCCATGCCGATGATCGACCAAATAGCAGCAACTGGACTCGCGGCACCGGCGGGCCGCTGGCCGCCGATGGACTGTCCAAACAGGCCACTGGTCCTTGCAGCGACCAGGCCAGCGGCAATAGCCGGCCCACCAGTCCCCGCCAGACTGTCCAAACAGGCCGATCCCGACCAGCACCCGACCGAAAATCAGGCCCTCCAAGGCTGCCTCGCCCCGATGACGTGAGGAGGAACGCCATGCCGATCATCGACCAAATAGGGCTCGCGGCGCTGGCCGGCCCGCTGGCCGCCGGTGGGCTGTCCAAGCTGGCCGTCGGGCCCGGTCGGGTGGCCTGGCCGATTCGCACCGGACCGTTGCGTGCTCCGCGTGGGCCGCGGGTCGTCGGCGTCGCCGAGACCGTGGCTGCCGTCGTGGTCTGTCTGGCGCCCGCGCGCGTCGGGGCCATCGCCGCGACGGTTGCCTACCTGGCGCTGGCCCTGGCCGCCTGGCGCTACCGCGGCCGGCCGTGTGGTTGCTTCGGCACCGCCAAGCTCGCCGCGCTCACCACCACGCACGCCGTGCTCAACACGGCCGCGGCGGGCGTCGCGGCGGCCCTGGTGCTCACCGCGGCGGGGCGGCTGCCGGTGCCGCAGCCGGTCGCCGTCGCGACGGTGACCGCGCTGGTCACGCTCGCGCTGGTGGCCAACGGCGGGCGCCGGCCCGCCCCGGCGAAACCCTGCCACGCGCCGATCGGCGGCGTGCGGGTGTACGTCACGGACGCCTGCCCAGCCTGTACCGCGCTCCTGCAACTGCTCCGCACCATCGAACCGGCCCGGCGCGACCGGGTGATCATCGAGCGGCTGACGGAGGACTCGCCCGGTCCGGACCCGGAGCGGCGCCGCCAGGTTCCCTCCGCCGTGCCGCTGTCGGCCGGTGGGCAGCCGGTCTGCGACGAGGCCATCGGCCTGCCCGCGGTGCACGACGTGATCACCCGCATCACCATCCCGGCCGGGACCTCCCCCGCTCCGTGATGGATCCGCCGCTGCGCCGGTTCGAACCCTCGCCCGACCCGCGGCACCACGCGGTGCTCGTGGGACCGGCGCGGCCGCTGCTCGCCGCCGACCATCCCGCGTCGGCGGCCTGGGGCAACCACCGCCTGGATCCGGGACTGGGCGGCGCCTGGCATCCGCACCTGCACGCCGACGCGCTGCACCTCGTGACCGCCGGCCGGTCCCGGCGCTGGACACCGGCCACCGGACCGCTGCTGCGCGCCGTCGCCTGGCATCCCACCCGGCCCCGGGTCGCCGGGCTGGCGGTCACCGGGCACCGGGCCCGGCTGTTCGTCGCCGACGCCGCGCTCGGTGAGCTGACCACCCCGGCCGACCTCCCGCTCGGCATCTCGTTCACCTGGTACGCCGCCCGGCCACACCCGCTGTGCTGGCTGGACGACCACCGCCTGATCGTGCTGCGCCGCACCGGCTCCTCCCCCGCCACGACCGCCACCCCGCAACGCTACGAGGCACGCGGACCGGGCATCCTCCAGTTCACCCCGCGGATCGAGGAGCTCGCCGACCTCGCCGCCGCCACCGTCGTCGTGCTCGACCTCGGCACCGGCGCCGTAACCGAGCTGACCGGACCGCTGCTGGTTACCGACCTGGCGCTGTCGCCGGCCCGCACCCACCTGATCGTCCGCCACCTGACCGACTACGACCTCGACGGGCCGCGCCGGGCCAGCCTGATCGTCGACGTGGCGCGCGGCCCCGGCCCGGAAGTCGACGGCCCGGCCGCCTGGGGCACCGGCGACAGCGACATCGCCTGGTGGCCGGCCGGCGGAACCGACGCGGTGATCTGGACCGCCGGCCGCGGCCGGGTCGAGGTCCCCGTCGCCGGCCTCGGATTCACCCCCATCACCGCGCTCGTCCACGACGCGCGCCCCGTCCTGCTCGGCAACCGGGCCGGCGCGCTGGAAGCCGTCGAGCCGGACGGCACCACGCACCGGCTGGCCGACCGGGCGGGGTTCCTGCCCGCTGCGGCCCGACCGCTGCACCTGCAGGGGACCGCCCGGTTCATCCTCGCCGGCAAGGCGGACCACCGCCCCGGCCTGGCCCTGATCGACCTCGCCGAGCACACCGCGTGCACGGCCTGGGCGCCCCGGGCGGACCCGCGATCGCAGCTGTGGCCGGTCCACCACGACGGCGACCTCGGCCTGCTCGTCGCCGGCCGCACCACCGTCACCCGCTACCGCCTGACCGGCGGGACGCTCCGGCCCACCGGCCCGCCACTGCGCGGATTCCGCCACCACACCAAGAGAACGGACGGACACCGCGGAACCAGGCACCCGGTCCACACCGGACACGGCGACGCCGAACTCACCCTGCCGCCGGACCCATCCCGGGCGCGACTGCTCTGGATCGTCCCCTACCTGTCCACCGAACCCCGGCCGCCCGCGGCCGACCAGCCCGGCGCCGTACTGCGACTGCCGATCCACTGGCCGCCCGACGCCACCGCCACCACGCTGCGGTCCCAGCTCACCACCGCGATCGGGGCGGCGGTGCACATGCTGCCCGCCGGCCCCGTCGTCGTGGCCGGGCACAGCTTCGGCGCGACCCTGGCGTTGCACGCCCTCGCCCACGTCCCCGGCATCGCCGCCGCCATCGCGATGAGCGGCTGCTACAACAGAACCCTTACCCCGTGCGGATTCCAGTACGAACACCGCACCTACTGGCAGGCCCCCACCGTCTACACCGAACTCAGCCCGGCCCTGTTCGCCGATCGGCTCGCCGGCCCGGTCCTGATCATCCACGGCGCCCAGGACACCCACCCCGCCACCACCCCCGACCAGGCCGTCGCCCTCTACACCGCCATCGTCGCCACCGGCGGCCACGCCCGCCTCGTGCTGCTACCCGGTGAGAGCCACAGCTACGTCTACGCCGAGTCCCTGCACACCGTGGCCGACGAGCAACACAGCTGGCTCGACCGCTTCGCGGATACCACTCCTGGACCATCAATTCCGGCCAGCACGCCGCTCTAGGCAGGCCGCGTTCCGGCTGGCGGTACACGGCCTTGGTCGTGCCGGAAACCTGATGTCGGATTAAGACGACACGTGGGCAGGTGTGGCACATGGGCGGCGCGGCCGTAACAGGACTCGGGGTGCTCCTCGCGGGATGCGACTCGCCCGCGGCCATGTGGCGGCACCTGCGGACCGGCGCGCCACAACTCGTCCTGGCCACGGATCCGGTCCGGGACGGCGAGGACAGACCGATGGGGCGCATCGAGGACTTCGCGGCCGGCACCTACCTTCCCGGAGTTCCGCGGCGCTACTACGAGAGCTGCCCTCGTGACGTCCAGCTGTACCTGGCCTCGTTGCACCTGGCGATGCGGGACGCGAAGCTGTCGGTCGACGCCACGAACGCCGCCCGGATCGGCCTCTTCGACGGCACGTCGAGGGCGAGCTTCGACTTCTGGTACGAGCACGTCCGCGACGGTGCCGTGGCCACCCGCCGCGCGCTTGCCTACGCGACGCCGGGGCAGGCCGCCGGAATCGGTGCCGCGATCACCGGCGTGCACGGGCCGGTGTACACGTTCTCCGCGTCCTGCTCCTCCGGCAGCATCGCGGTCGGCCAGGCCCTGCTGCTCCTCGACTCGAACGTGGTCGACGTGGCACTGGTGACTGGTCACGAGTCCGCGTTGTCGCGCCCGATCTTCGAGATGTACGGGGACGCCGGCCTGCTCAGCGGCGAACGGCGGGAGCCGCGGCGCGCGGTCCGGCCCTACAGCGGGCGGTCCGGCAACGCCTTCGGCGAGGGAGCGGTGACCCTCGTGCTGGAGCGCGCGAGTCACGCCCGGCATCGTGGCGCGACACCACGCGCGTTCATCGGTGGGTACGCGTACGCGAACACCGGCACCCATCCGACCCACGTCGACACCGAGGGCGTCTGGGCGGCCGGCATGATCCGGCAGGTACTGGCAGAGAACGCGCTGGCGCTGTCCGATGTGGACTTCGTGGTCGGTCATGGCAACGGAGTGCGGGTCAGCGACGCGGCGGAGATCGCGCTGATGCGGTCCTTGTTCACCGATCGCCGGACGCCGCTGCTGTCGACGAAGCCGCTGTTCGGCCACACCCTCGGTGCCGCGGGGACCGTGAACATCGTGGCGTCGGTGCTGATGATCGAACACGGTCAGACCGTGCGGACGCCGAACGTCGGCCAGCCGGCCGGGTGCTCGGATCTCGCCTTCGGGCCGCCGGCCGGCGCCCGCCCGCCGCGGGTCGGCATCGCGGTCTCCTTCGGCATTGGTGGGCACAACACCGTGGTGCTCGTCCACCAAGCGTCGTCCACAGCCACCGAGAACGGAGCAGGCTCATGAACGGTGCGCGTGACGGTGTGGGGCACTCGAGTGTCTTCGCGGCGTTCGGGTTCGCCTACCCGAGCGATCTCGTGGACAACGTCGAGTTCCTCGCTCGCTGCGAGTTCCCCATCACGGACGACCCGGTCGAGCTGGTGCGTCAGACGAGGATGCGGACGCGCCGATGGTGCGCGCCCGGTGAGAACACGTGGACGCTGGCCAAGGACGCGGCCACGATGGCGCTGGCAGCCCGCGAGGACCTGGCGGACCAGATCGACGTCGTCGTCGCCGTGTCCGGCTCGACCATGCCCGTGGTGAACCCGCCGGAGGCCGACAACGCGGGCATGGGCGATCTGTCGCCACTGCTCGTACGAGATCTCGTCCCCGGTGCGGGCGCACTCGCGATCGACGTCAAGGCGGTCTACTGCAGCGGATTCCTGCGCGCCCTTCAGGTCATGGACGGTCTGCTGCAGAACCCGGCCTACCGAGCCGGACTCATCGTCGCCGCCGAGCAGGGCGGCCGGATAGCGACCTCGCCGGACAACCGCTCGACGTTCTGCTTCCTGCTCGGCGACGCCGCCGGGGCGGTGGTCCTCGAGCGGTCCGACTACCAGCCCGGCATCGGGCTCATCGACTACCTCGGGCACGCCGACGCGTCGCTGTTCGACGTCGCCGGCTTCGGCCCGGACGGCAACTCCGCGGTCATGAAGGGCAGCCGCGCCGCGACCGCCACCCACGAGATGCTGGTCGCCTCCGCATGCGGGCTCCTCGAGCGCAACCACCTGGAGATCACCGACGTGGACTGGGTCGTGCCGATCCAGACCCACGCGGGCATCGTCGACGGCCTTCGCGACGCGCTCCGATGTCCGCCGGAGAAGCTGATCTGGGCCGGTGACCGGACCGGGTTCTCCGGATCGGCCAGCATCCCCGCGATCCTCAGCCAGCGATACCACGACGGCGCAATCGGCGCGGGCGACCTCGTCCTCTCCGTCGCGGTGGGTGCCGGACTCAACTGCGCCGGCGCGCTGTACCGGGTGTAGCGGTGACGTCCCTCGCGCTCGACCTGGACCTGGCGATCAGCCGGTTCGTCACCCCGGGAATGCACCTGCACTTCTCCTCGACGCCAAGCCGCGCGAACATGGCGATCCTGCAACTCGCGGCCGCGTTCCTGGACAGGGATCCGCGGTTTACCTTCAGCATGACCGGGTTTCACTCGACGGCGCACGTGCTCGCCATGACCGACCTGGGGCAGTGCTACATCGCCTGCTACTTCGGGGACAACTACCCGGTGCCCCGCCCCAACCGGCTCTACACCGAGCTCGTCGCCGCGGGTGCGGCCGTGGAGTTCTGGTCATTGTGGACGCTCGTCTCGGCGCTGCGTGCGGGTGCGCTGGGTCAGCCGTACGCCCTCACGTCATCGCTGGTGGGCAGCGACCTCGGCCGCGACCTCGCCGCGGCGGGGCGGCTCCACGAGACGGATGACCCGCGCCGGGCCGGCCGGCGGCTGGGACTGGTGACTGCCCTGCGTCCAGACGTGACCTTCGTCCACGTCCCCCTCGCCGACGCGGCCGGCCACACCGTGAGCCTGCCACCGTTCGGCGAGGGGTGGTGGGGCGCCCTGGCCGCTCGACGTGGCGTCATCGTGACAGCCGAGAGAATCGGCACCCCTGAAGAGGTGATGGCCCACCGGAACTCGCTCGCGCTGCCGCCGCACCGGATGCTGGCCGTCTGCCGGGTGCCATCCGGCGCGTCGCCGCAACCGTTGATCGGCGGTGGTGGGCTGGTCGGCTATCCGGACGACTTCGAGCAGTATGCCGCGTGGCGCGAGCTCGCCGAAGACCCCATCGCGGGAAAGCGATTCGTGCAGGACGTCCTGCAACGGCCGCCGATTCCACGAAGCCTCTCGCGGTTCATGGCACGCCGGCCACGCCGCCTTGCCCGCAGCTCGCGCCGTGGCCCGGCAACGCCGGCCGAGCTGGCCATCGTCCATGGCGCACGGGTCATCGCCGAGCGGGTCCGGGCCGGCCGATACCAGGTCGTGCTCGCCGGCCTCGGGCAGTCCTACTTCGCGGCCCGGCTGGCGCGGCAACGTCTTGGTACGCAAGGCATCGACGTCGCCGTGATGGTGGAGACGGGCCTGTACGACCTCGCGTGCGGACCCGACGGCGGACCGTTCCTCCTCGGCCATGACACGATCGCCGGGGCCACGCGGCTCACCGCCGTCGAGGACGTGCTCGGCGCGCTGACCTGCGGAGCCGGCAATCGGTGCCTCGGCGTCCTCGGCGCCGCGCAGATCGACCCGACGGGGGCGATCAACAGCACGCGTCTCGGCGACGGCCGGGTACTCGTGGGTTCGGGCGGCGCCAACGACATCGCGTCCACCGCGGCCGAGGTCGTCGTCATCACCGCCCATGGACCGCGCCGGCTCGTACCGAACGTCGACCACGTCACCAGCCCGGGTACCGGTGTGTCCACTGTGGTCACCGACCGGCTCACCCTGCGCCGGTTGCCACGGTCCAACCGGTGGCGCATCACCGCACTGCACCGGGCCGGCGTCGCCGAAGCGTTGGACTGCGGCTGGCAGCTGGAGCCGCCGACGGAAGAACCCGTGCCCGTCACGGCCGCGGAGCTGTCGCGGTTGCGCCGGCTCGACCCGGCTGGAATCCACTGGTAGGAGTGCACATGACCGACCCCACGATCGCCGGCCGGACCGCGCTCGTGACCGGGGTGACCTCCGGCATCGGCCTGGCACTCGCGAAACGCCTCCTGGCCGAGAAGGCGGTCGTCATCGGCATCGGCCGCGGCGGGCCGGACCGGCTCGCCGGCCTGAACCTCGGCGACGGGTTCGCGCCGGTAGTGGCCGACCTCGCCGACCGCGACTCCCGGGCGCACGCCATGCGTCAGGTCCTGCGCGCACACGACCGGATCGACATCGTCGTCAACAACGCGGCCGAGGCCGCCTTCGACCCGGTGCACGAGACCGACGCCGAGCAGTGGGGCCGGCTGCTGGAGGTCAACTTCGTCGCCGCGATGGACATCGTGCGGGCGGTCCTGCCCCGGATGCCCGAGGGGGCGCACCTGATCAACATCTCCTCGGTCACCACGCGCTTCCTTCCCGCACCGCGCTACGCCGCGTACGCCGTGACCAAGACGGCGCTCGCCGAGGCCACCGGCGCGCTCCGCCTGGAGCTCACCAGCCGCCGCGTCAAGGTCTCCACCGTGACGCCCGGCCTGGTCGACACGCTGATCTACGCGAAGGTCCCAGGCTTCGCCCGCACCGAGGCCAAGCTCCGCGAACAGGTGCCACGATGGCTCGCGGGAGACGACGTCGCCGACGCCATCGTCTGGCTGCTGACCCGGCCGGACCACGTCGTGATCAGCGATGTCACGCTGCTACCGTCGGGTCAGCCCCGATGAGCACACCCGAACAGGCGTCTGCGTCCTATCTGGACGGACTCTTCGGACCCGGCATGGGTCAGCGGCACCAGGCCTACCTCCGCTATCTCGACCACCCCTTCCTGCGCGAGACGATGGACCGGTACCACGTGCTGGAAGCCGACGAGACGCACCTGTCCGTCACCGACAACTACCTGATCGGGATGGCGGTGCTGTGCGCCCTGCGCAGCTATGACACGGCCGCGATGTTCGCGAAGGTCCTGCTCCACCTGGGTCAGCCACCCGAGCGAATCGTCGAGGTCACGGCACGTCTGGCCATGTGGATCGGCGGCATCCCGGCGGCCGAGGCCGCCGCGCACATGCAACGCGCGATCCGGCAGTACACCCGCGACGGTCCGGCCAGCCTCGCCGCCTGGTTTCCGGAGGACCCGGTATGAACACGCCACCACCACTGCTCGCAGGTCGGCGAGGGCTCGTTCTCGGGCTCTCCGGTCCGAACAGCATCGGCTATGCCTGCCTGCAGGATCTTCGCCGCCTCGGCGCCGACCTCGCCGTGACCTACCGGCCCGGCCGCGAGCAAACCTGCGTCCCGCTCGCCGAGCGGGCCGGTTGCCGGCACCACTTCGCGGTGGACGCGGCGGACGAGGAGAGCATCGCCGCCGCCGGTGCCGTACTCGCGCAACGCTGGGACAGCCTAGATTTTCTCGTGCACACCTGGGTCACCAGCCCGCCGGGCATGCTCACCCAGCCCTTGCTCACGGTGTCCGCAAAGGACTTCCACCACGTTGTCGAGGTCGGTGCCCGGTCCTTGCTCGAGTCCGTCAAGACCACCCTGCCGATGCTGGCGCGGTCCGACGCTCCCCGGGTCGTCGCGCTGACGTCCTCGGCCTACCGCCAGACCATGCCCAACTACCACGTGCTCGGCATCACCAAGGCAGCGCTCGTGGCCGCGGTGCGTTACCTCGCACTCGACCTCGGCCCGTGGGGCGTGCTGTGCAACGCCGTCAGCTTCTCGCTGTTGCCGACCGCCGGCGCGAGGCGTGCCCTCGGCGACGACACCGCCGAGAGGACGCACGCCTACCTGGCGAAGCGTTCGCCGACGCGGCAGCCGCTGCGCACCCGCGACGTCACCAACGCGATCGCCTTCCTGGCAAGCCCACTGTGCGCGAACCTCACCGGCGAGGTCCTGACCGTGGACGGTGGATTCGCCGGCAGCTACTTCTCATGACCGCTTATTCGGGCAGCGGGCCGAGCAGCCAGTTCCCGCGGGCGTTCTCGTCCTCGCCCACCCAGTACTCCCGGATCGCCTCGCGCAGTTCGTCGCGGGTGAGGCGACCGTCCGCGTCGGCGTCGAGATGGTCGAAGGCGAGCCGAAGCGCATCATCGGTCAACCCGTACATGGCCTTGTAGGCAGTCGCGTACTCCGCTCGGCTCAGCGTGCCGTCGTGGTCGCGGTCCACGACTTCGAGGAACATCTCGACCGCGGGTGTGACCCAGGCGGGGTACCCGCCGGGATCGTCGCCGGCGCCGCCGGCGAAGCTGAGGGCGAACTCGTCAGGGGTCACCCGCCCGTCCCCGTCACTATCCATGGGCCGGACGATGCCGGTCCACATGCCCTTCCACGCCTTGCGCACCCGCGCGGCCTCCGGCGAGCGCGGCGACATGCCGAAGGCCGTGACGAGCCGCTGGCCGGCCAGCACGAAATCTTCCTCGGAGAGGAACTGGTTGTCGTTCCTGTCGAACCCCTTGAAGGCGAACTTCAGCTTCTCGAGCAAGAACTCTCTGGACACGTGCGTACTCCATTCAACGGGGGACTCACATCGCCGCCCGTACTCGTTCCGCTTGCCGGGCCAGGAAGAGGTGATCGGTCAGTGGGTCGGTCGGGGTGTCACCGAACAGCTTCGTCAAGCTGGCGATCATGGCGGGGCGGAGCGCGAGGCGGTGGCCGAGGCGGCGTTCGTGGTAGCGCTCCTGCAGCTGAACGAAGAGAAAGCCGGCGCGGCCGAAGTGCACGAGGGCGTCGGGGGCGCCACTGGTGACGAGGTCATCGATGAGGTCGAGGTACAGCGAGTGGTAGGCGGTCTGCCGGCGGCGTTCCTGGTGTTCGTGTGCGGTGGGTGGGTGGTTGTCGAACTGGTAGACGTTCATCGCCGTCTTGCAGAGATCCATCGAGATCGCGTCGCAGATGGAGCTGTCCATCAGCGCGGTCCACGGCGCAGGCCCGGCCTCGCACACCCGGCCGACGGCGATCGCGGCGCCGTAGGTGTTGGCGGTGTGCGTACGGTAGATCACCGCGTCCCAGATGCCGGTCTTGCTGTTCAGCGTCGGGTGCAACCCGTCGTCGACCTTCTCGACATACTGCACGATGTACTGGCGCACCAGCGACAGCAGCGCGTGGACCCCGTCGCGCCCCCAGCCCTGCGCGTCCATCGCGGCGGCAAGGTCGGCGACCGACCTGCCGTACATGAGGAACCGGCTCCGCACGAGATCTGGGGGCGGGATGCACAGGTCATCGCAGATGGTGCTGAACGCGATGTAGTGCACGGCCGTGGGCTGGTCGGCGTACCGGCCGCCGCACCAGTTGGCCATCCACTGAATGCTGTCCCGGCAGGCGAAGGTCACCAATTCCGACGCCGAGGAAGCCTGCTTCCCCGACCAGTCCGCATAGGCCTGGTTCGAGGTGGCGGGACCATCGAGCCGAGCCATCACGGTGCGCAGCATCGGCCACAGGTTCTCCTCGTGGGCGTGCGGCGCGCCTGACGTATAGCCTTCGCCGCCCATGAGGAAGAACAGGTCGGCCGTGTCCTTGTTGTACCGCGACCGCACCGAGCGCGCCGGCGAGCGCGGGGGTGCCGTCCGCGAGTAGTGCAGAAACGTGCAGTCCACGGTCTGCTCGCAGGCCGGGCCGCACCACATCGCATGAGTCGCGTCCAGCAACTCGACCATGGTGGCGGCCCGGGACAGCTCGCGACACACCGCTGCCGCTGACGTTGCGCCGGGGAATCGAAGCGGCAGGTCTGTCGTGGTCATGCCCCACCACGAGGATCTCTTCGTTTTCGCATGGCGAGATCAGGCTGCCGCGATGGGTCGGGTGGCGCAGAAGTACGGTGAGGCGCCCACCTTGACGGTTGCGGTGACCGTGCTGGTCGCGACATCGATGATCGACATCGTTCCGTTGCCGGCGTTCCCGGTGTACAGGCGGGCGCCGGTTGGGTCCATGGCCAGTCCGATCGGGCCGGTGCCGACCGCGATGGTGGCGGAGACTTCGTTGGTTGCCGTTGAGATCACCAACAGTCTGTTTCCGGAGTTGCAGGCGACATAGGCCTGCTGGCCGTCGGGTGTCACCACCACGGCCCACGGGTCCCCGTGGCTGGTGGTGGCGATCGAGCTGCTGACCTTGTTGGTCGAGGTGTCGATCACCGACACGGTCTTGGAGCTGCGGTTGCAGACGTAGACCCGGCTGCCGTCCGGGCTGACGGCGGCACCGAACGGGGCGTCGCCCACGCCGATGGTCGCGGTCACCGTGTCGGTCGAGGTGTCGATCACCGAGACACTGCTCGAACCGGTGTTGCAGACGTAGACCCGGGTGCCGGCCGGGTTCACCGCCACGCCTGCCGGGTTCCCTCCGACGCTGATACCGGCACCGAGCGTGTTGGACACCGTGTCCAGCACCGAGATCTTGCCGCCGTTGCTGACGTGGGCCCGGGCACCGTCGGGGGTCACCGCGATCGCGCCGGGCGACGACCCGAGCGCGAGAGTGGTCACGATGCCGCCGGAGGTGCTGTCGATCACCGACAGCTGGCGCGAACCGATGTTGACGGCATAGGCCCGGGCCAGCAGGTGGGCGTAGCCGACGCTGCGGTCCCGGTAGCGCAGGCCCAGGTGCAGCCCGCCGGCCACGGAACCCAATGCGGTCGGCGAGCCGGCGAGGTCGGCCTGCCCGAGGTCGTAACCGACCCAGGATCCGTCCGCGGCGGACTGGATCGCCGCAGCGGCCCGGGTGTTGGGCTGCGGGTCCTGCGCCCAGACGGCCACCAGCCGCCCGTCGGGCAGGCGGACGAGACCCGGCCTGCCGGATGCCCGCGATCCGGCGGGGTTCAGCGCCACCGGCGCTGTCCATTCGCCGCCGCCGGCGGCTGTCTCTCCGCGGAACCGCACGGCACCGGTGTCGTCGGTATAGGCCACACCAATCCGTCCACCGGGCAGGCCCGCCTGGGCCAGGTCGGCACTCACTTCGTTGATCGGGTTGCCGAACTCTGACCAGTAGCCGTTCGGTTCGGTCTGCTGGATCAACCACAGTTCCTGCCAGGTGTTGACGTGGCTGAAGGTCTGCCTTCCGTCGGTGGTCAACGCCCAGGCCATGGCCGCGACGCGGGCGCCGCCGAAGCAGTCCACCGCCCACGCCTCCGCGCCGGAGCTGTTGGTCCACAGATGCCACAGTTGCCCGTCGGTACCGACCAGGAAGACCTCCATGCGCCCGTCGCCGTTGAACCCGATCAGCGGATCCCCGAGCAGCTGCGCGCCGGTTGCCGCCGCATCCCAGCCAGAGCCGTCGGCGCGCTGCCGCAGGCATATCAGCTGCTGGTCGGGATCGCCGAAGAACACCGCCACCCGGCCATCCTGTGGTCGCGCCGCCACCGGGGCCCCGGCGATCGGTGCCTTCAGGTCCGTCCAAGCCGTCCACGACCGGTCCGCCTGCCGCCAGATTCCGTGCACGGTGCCGGTCGCCGCGCTGTTGATGAACAAGCCCACCCGGCCGTCCCGATCCACCACCACCGCCGGAGACTGATCCGTCAGCCCACCCAGGTCCTTGGCGTTCAACGCCACCATCACATCCCGCCTCTCACCGCATCCGTCGCCAGCCCGTATGTCCATACAGCACTCATTGGCCAGCCTTGCCGGTCCGTTCCCAGACTGCGGCGCTGTGGGCGAGTTGGTCAACGCGCTGTTCCGCTACACGGAACGCGAGAATTGCCACAAGGATGGCGGCTTCGGGCGAGTCGCCGCGAACCCGATGGTTGCGCGGCGACTCGTCCGTCCGATGTGGATTCAGCAGAGGATGACCAGGCCGGTGATGACCAGGCAGTTGGCGGTGTCGAAGTCGTTGGCGGGATTGGGATCGTTGGGGCTGCTGGTCGTGCGCTGGGCTCCGGCGGTCAGGGGTAGCCCGATGGTGAGCCCGGAGATGGTGGCACGGAAGGTAAAGCTGGTGTTGCCGCTGGCGGCCAGGGCGCCGACGGGACAGCTCACTTGTTTGAGGGTTCCGTTGTAGCTGCACGGTCCGAGGTTGGCCACGCTGGTGGTGGTGGACGGCACCGCCGTGACGATCGTGGCTGAGGAGAGGGCGTCGGGGCCGGTGTTGGTCACGCCGACGGTGTAGTTGATCCTCGGCTGCAGCAACACTGCCGCGGCGGACAGGCTGACGGCCAGGTCGGCCTCGTCCGCCGGTGGCTCCGGGACCACGCGGATGGCCAGCGAGTGGGTACCGCCGGCGGCCATGGTGCCGACCAGGTCGATGAACTGGGAACAGGGCGCGGTCTGCCCGGGTGCGCACACCTGGACCGGGACCTCGCGTTGGATGAGGGTTCCGTCGCCGACCACGCCGGCGAAGCTGTTGTCTCCCCAGCCGACCAGGGTGTCGTCGATACGGGCCAGGGCGTGGAATCCGCCCGCGTTGATCTCGTCGACGCCCATCAGCGCGTTGGCGCAGGGTGCGGTCTGGCCGACCGCGCAGACCGTGACCGGCACGGTGGTGCCGGTGGTCGTGCCGTCTCCGAGTTGGCCTTCGTTGTTGCTGCCCCAGCTGCGCACGGTCCCGTCGCGCATCAGGACCTGGCTGAACAGCCCGCCGCCACTGATGGCGGCCACGTTGGTCAGCGGCGCGGGGCAGCCGGTCGCGACACAGACGAGGACCGGGGCCGCGCGGCCGGTGGTGGTGTCGTCGCCCAACTGCCCGTCACCGTTGGCTCCCCAGGTCCACACCGCGCGGTCGGAAGTCAGCGCCATCGAGTGGAACGCCCCGGCGGCGACGGCGATGATGTCGGTCAGCGGCCCGGTGCAACCGACGTCGGCGCACACCGCGACCGGCACCGGCTGGTCAGTGGCGGTGTCGTCACCCAGCTGCCCGTTGACGCCGTTCCCCCAAGCCCGGACCTCGTTGCCCGACACCAGAGCCAGGCTGTGCGTATCGCCGCCGGCAATACTGAGCACGTCATCGAGGAACGTCCCGCATGGCGCGCTCTGCCCGACCGCGCACACGCGCACCGGCACGCTGCTGTTGGTGGTCGTGCCGTCCCCGAGCTGACCTTGACTGTTCTCCCCCCATGCCACGACACTTCCATCGGCCAGCAACGCCAGGTTGTGCGTGGTCCCGGCCGACACCGCGACCACATCGTCGAGGAACGACCCGCACGGAGCGCTCTGACCCACCGCGCACACCTGCACCGGCACACTGCTGTCGGTGGTGGTGTCGTCCCCGAGTTCCCCGAACGTGTTGTCGCCCCAGGCGTAGACCGAACCGTCCGACAGCAACGCCACGCTGTGCTCCCCGAACTCGGAGCCGGCAACCTGCACCGCATCGTCGAGCACCGTGCCGCACGGCGCGGTGTCACCCGGTTCACACACCCCTACCGGCACCGACCGGCTCGTGGTCGTGCCGTCGCCGAGCTCACCGCGGTCGTTCCATCCCCAGCCGTAGACCTCCCCCGGATCCGACACCGCCCCGGCCGGCGACGCGGACACCAACACCAAGCCCGACACCAGCACGGCCGAACCCAAGCACGCCAGGATCCGGCGGCTTCTCATGCGCATCATCGGATGCCTCCTCAGCACAACGCCGCGCAACTGTCCACACCAGACATGAGCGAACCGCTGGGTGAACCTGACACGCCATCCACGCAGGATCCGGCAGGCGAAGTCAACGCGGCGTTCCGTGGAACGGAACACCCGTACCCCACGCATTCGACCAGTGCCCGCATGCAACCATCCATAAAGGACAGGAGTCGGCACCGGGGATTCGCGTTCCGCGTAGCGGTACGACAGCTTGCCGCCACGCCAGGTCGATGCGATGGTCCACTCAACGTTGGACGGAGAACCGATGGCCACAGTGCGAACGGCGCCCGGCCGGCTACCCGGGCTCGGACACACGCTGCCCTTGCTGCGGGGTCGAATGGAGTTCACCGGGTCGCTGTGCCAGTACGGGGATGTCGTCAGGATCTATCTCGGCCCGCTGCCCTGCCTCGTGGTGAACGACAAGGATCTGGTGCGGCAGGTGCTGGTCACCGAGGCCGGGAAGTTCCAGCGGGGCCGGATCTTCGACCGGATCCGGCCGTTCCTGGGCAACGGGCTCGCCACGTCCGACGGCCGTCCACACCTGCGCAACCGGCGGTTGATGCAGCCGGCGTTCCACCGGAGCCAGATCGCCGGGTACGTCGAGGGAATGGCCCGGGTGATCACCGAGATCGTGGGTACCTGGCAACCCGGCCAGTGCCGGGCCATCGACCACGATATGCAGGTCGTCGCCGGCACCATCGTGGGGGACGCGCTTTTCTCCGCCAGCCTGGATCGCGCGGAGCTCGATGCGATGCTGCGCGATGTCAACCTGCTCATCGGCCAGAGCACGGCCCGTGCCATGTCGCCCGCCGGCCTGTCCCGGCTGCCGCTGCCGGTGAACCGGCGCTACGACCGGGCGGTCGACCGCGTGCACCGGACGGTCAGCGAGGTCGTCCGGGCCCGGCGCGGCCACCGCGACGACCACGGCGACCTGCTGTCGATGCTGCTCGCCGCCCGCCACGAGGACACCGGAGACGGCCTGACCGACGAGGAGATCCTCGACGAAGTCGTCACGTTGTTCGTGGCCGGCGCCGAGACGACCGCTCGCGCGCTCGCCTGGTTCTTCCACGAGCTCGGCCAGCGCCCGGACATCGAGCGGCGCGTCGTGGCCGAGATCGACGAGGTGCTCGGCGGCCAGCCGGTCACCGTCGAGCACCTGCCGCGGCTGACCTACACCAGGCAGGTCTTCGACGAGGTGCTCCGGCACTACGCGATCTGGCTGCTGATGCGGCGCCCCGTCACCGACGTCGACCTCGGCGGCGTCCAGCTGGCCGCGGGCACCGAGCTGATCATCAGCCCGCACGCGTTGCACCACAACCCGGACTACTTCCCGGACCCGAGCCGGTTCGACCCCGGCCGCTGGTCGCCCGACCGCGCCGCCGAGATCCCGCGCGGCGCCTACCTCCCGTTCGCCGCCGGGGCACACCAGTGCATCGGGAACTCCTTCGCCCTCACCGAGATGGCGGTCGTCGCCGCGACCGTGCTGTCCCGGACGAAGCTGGCCCCCACCGGCACACCCGTCCGTGCCAGGGTGACCAACCTCCCGATCCCAAGCCACCTCCCGATGATGGTCACCGCACGAGCCGGCGCGGTCGCCTGACGGCTGGCCACATCGAGTCGCCGGCCTGGCGAAGGAAACCGCTCAGCAGCAGTGGTCGCCACGCCAGGCCTCGCGGCCCTCCCGGACCGCGACCGCGGCGATGACCAGCGCGACGACCGGGTCGGCCCAGTACCACCCGAGCCAGGAGTTCAGCACCAGCCCGACGAGCAGGACGCCGGACAGGTAGGTGCACAGCAGGGTCTGCTTGGAGTCCGCGACCGCGCTCTCCGACCCCAGCTCGCGCCCGGCGCGCCGCTGGGCGTACGACAGCACCGGCATCACGAGCAGCGACACCGCGGCCAGCACGATCCCCACCGGGGAGGGCTCGGCGGGCGCCGCGCCCAGCAGGGCGCGCACCGACTCCACGGTGACGTACAGCGCGAGCGCGAAGAACGACACCGCGATCACCTTCAACGCCGCGCGCTCGCGGGCCTCGGGGTCCCGGCCCGAGAACTGCCAGGCGACCGCCGCCGCGCTCGCCACCTCGACGACCGAGTCCAGTCCGAACCCGATCAGCGCGGTCGACGAGGCCACGGTGCCCGCCGCGATCGCGACGGCGGCTTCGATGACGTTGTAGGTGATCGTCGCGGCGACCAGCAGCCGCACCCGCCGCGACAGCACCACTCGCCGCTGTGCGGTCGGGCGGGGCAGGTCGAGCCGCCGGTCCGGCGTCAGCATGCCGGTAACGGTACGGCGACCGCTGAGGGATCCACCAGCATTTCAGGCTTGACTTATATAAGTCGTAACTGACATCCTCCGTGCGGACCGGGTTCGCGGCCATTCGAGGGGCGCGCGGACGCCACGAACAGCGAGGTAGCCACGTGATCGACATCGTCAACCAGGTCAACGCCACCCACCGGGAGCTCGGCGACCAGCCGGTCGCGACCGGCGACGGGCGGTCGCTGCTGCTGCGCCGCACCTACCAGGCGCCGGTCCAGGACGTGTGGAGCGCCTGCACCGACCCGGAGCGGATCAGCCGATGGCTGGCCCCGATCGACGGCGACCTGCGGCTCGGCGGCACGTTTCAGCTCGAGGGCAACGCCGGCGGGACGATCCTGCGTTGCGAGGAGCCCAGCCTGCTCAAGGTGACGTGGCTGCTCGGCGAGGGCATGCCCACCGAGGTCGAGGTCCGCCTGACGCCCGCCGACGACGACCGCACCGTCTTCGAGCTGGAGCACGCCGCCCCCGCCGAGATCCTCGACGAGATGGTGCGCGCCTACGGGCCCGGCGGCACGATCGGCCTCGGCGTCGGCTGGGACCTCGCCCTGCTCGGCCTCGACCTCCACCTCAGCGGCACGGCGTTCGACCCCGCGAGCTGGGAGGACGAGCCCGCGGCGAAGGAGTTCGCCACCCGCGGCTGCCACGCCTGGGGATCGGTCATCCAGGCTGCCTGGGGCACCGGCGACGACGACATCGCCGCGGCCATCGCATTCGGCGTGCGGCAGTTCGCCCCCGAATCCACAGAGGACTGACCGGTCAGTGGGCGACGACCGAGCCGCCGTGCAGGCGGACCTGGTTGCGGCCGCCCTTCTTCGCCTCGTAGAGCGCGCTGTCCGCGCGGAGCGTCAGCTCGCCGAGGTCGGCTCCGTCGCGGGGGTAGATCGCGGCACCGATCGACACGGTCACCCGGATGGTCTCGATCGGGCCGTCGTCACCCTGGACGACCACGCCCATGGTGGCCACGTGCAGCCGTATCCGCTCCGCCGTGGCGAGCAGGTCCCGCTCGGTGATGTCGGGCAGCAGGATCGCGAACTCCTCGCCGCCGAACCGGCCGACGAAGTCGATGTCGGCGCGGACATGGCCGGTCATGGCGTCCGCCACGGCGACGAGCACCTCGTCGCCCGCCGGGTGGCCGTAGGTGTCGTTGATCGCCTTGAAGTGGTCCAGGTCGGTCATGAGGACACCGACCTGGATGCCGGTCGTCTGCGCTCGAGCGAGTACCTGCTCGGCGTGCCGTCGCCACCAGCCGCTGTTGTAGAGGCCGGTCTTGGCATCGATCTGCGCGGCTCGTTCGTACTGGGTCACGAGCACCGTGCGCTGCATCGCGAGCAGCGCCACCACGGGGGCGACGACGTAGATGGGCTGGAAGACCAGCAGCGCCGCGGTGCAGAAACCGAACGCCACGGCGCCGGCCTCCATGATCTGGTCCTTGAAGTTGGTGAGCAGCTCGCGGGAGGTGAGCTGCGGCTGCGAGAGCGCTAGCACGAGGAGCACCAGCGCGTAGTTGATCAGCCAGCGGATGGCGCCGACGGCCGCTACCACGACGACCCCGGACAGGCCGGCGGGCAGGCCCGGGTAGCCGGGGATGCCCATCACCAGCACGGGCACCGCGACCTGCGTGGCGAGCACGACCGTGGCACCCGAGTAGATCCAGCGGTAGAGGGACACCGACTGCCGCTGGGGCCAGATGCGGAACCAGGCGTAGGTATACGTGAAGACGACCATCCCGGTGGCGAGCGCGGGCGGCAGTAGCAGCAGCGCGGCGAAGTTCCAGACCGACTTCAGATCCAGGTACGGGCCGGCGCCGGCGGCGATCTCCCGCTGGCGCTCGATCCGGCGCGTCGCCTCGATGTGCACGACGGCGCACCCGGCCAGGATCCCGACCCAGTGCCAATCCGTCTCCCCGACGGGATACAGCATTCCGGTGTAGGTCGCGGCCAAGATCGCGACGACCTCGACACACAGGACGTAGGTCAGGACCCGCCGTTGCAGGCTCCAGACGGGCCATTGCCGCAACCAGCGCACGGGACTGGTGAGCCACGCGAAACGCGGCAGGTCAGTCTTGCGGCGCTCGGGCTTTCGTCGTTCCCCCATGAAAGACCTCCCCAAGCCGTTCGCTTTCCACGGTAACCGAACCCTTACGGATCGTCAGCTATCTTGGGTGGCTGGTTGGCCGCGCTGAGCTCCTTCACTCGGATGGCTCAGCACGGATCGCATGCATGATGCGGTATTTCCGCCGCCCGTCGTTGACAATGTCCGGGGTGGCCGCACTGTCCGGATGGCGGCCACGCAAGGCCTCCAGCGGGTGAGGAGGTGGGTCTTTCCCATGGCCGAGAACAACTGGCGCGAGAACAACTGGCGCGAGAACAACTGGCGCTGACTGGCTGACAGCGCTACCCCGTGACCGGCGGGGGCACGGTGGCACGCCGCCATGCCCCCGCCGCGATCCAAGCGGCCAGCACTCCGAGCGCGGCCAGGACGCCGATGACGCGGGCCGGCGCGATGAACTCGGCCAGGATGCCGGCGATCACCACGCCGAGCCCTTGCGCACCCCGAAGCCCCGCGATCGCCAAGCCGATGGCCTGACCCCGGGCGTGCTCGGGCACGGCCCGCACGTACTGGGTGTTCGTCACCATGTCGTGCGCCGAGCACAGCCCGGCCAGTGCCCAGAACACGAACGACCAGGCCAGCCCCGGCGCGAGCGCGGTGGGCAGCAGCGCGACGCTCGTGGCCACGGCGAGCGGCCCGAGCAGCGCGACCCGCCGCTGCGGCGCGACGAACCGGCTGAGGATCACCATCCCGATCGCGGTGCCGAGGGGGTTCGCGGCCAGCAGCACGCCGACACCCCACGTGCCCGCGCCGATCTGGTCGGCGTACGGGACGACGAGACCCTCCGGCGCGATGTAGAAGCCCGACACGCATGCCAGGGCGAGAAGCGCACGCAGCTTGGGGTCCGCGCCGACGAGGCGCGCGCCGCTGGTGAGGGAGGCCCACGTGGTCCGCGGGCGGCCCCCCGGGGACTCGACTACGCCGCGGTCGGCGACGAAGGTGACGACGAGCAGCGCCGACACCAGGAAGGTCACCGCGTCGGCCAGCAGCGCCCCGCGAGTGCCGAGCCAGCTGACGACCACGGCGCCGACGGGATAGCCGACGACCAGGCCGACCTGGTAGGTGGTCGTGAGCACGCCGGTGCCGACCTCGAACCGGTCGCCGCTGAGGATGGCCGGCAGCAGGGCCGAGCGGGCCGCCGTGAACGGCACCGCCAGCAGTTGCACGACGAACAGCAGCGCGATCAGCACGGCGGTCGGTGTCCCGGGCACGGCCATCAGCGCCACCAGACCGGCGCGCCCGAGGTCCGTCCCGATCATCACCTGCCGCCGGGGCAAGCGGTCGGCCCAGCCGGCCAGCAGCGAGCCGCCGATCAGGTCCGGCAGGAAGGTGACGGCGTACGTGAGCGCCGCGAGCAGCGCCGAACCGGTCTGGTCGAACACGAGCAGGCTCAGCGCCACGCGCGCGAACTGGTCGCCGGCGACCGAAAGCACCGTAGCCAGCCAGATGCCGAAGAACTCGCGAACCGCGAACACCTCGCGGAACGTCGCAGACCGACCCGCGTCCCCCACGTGCCCTCCTCGACCACGCACGCGCGCCCCAGTACGGCGTGCCGGCGCAAGGGCAGCGAGTGTCCCGGCGCTGTTACACCCTGCCACACCGCGTACCCATTCAGTAAGCGTCCTCGTTTACCGTTCCCGGCGGCCGAGTCGACTGGCAGGGAACGAGAGGCGTGGCGGGGTAGGCCGTCAGCTCTGGCGTGCGGCGGCTTCGGCCGGCTGGTCCGCCGCCTCGTCCGCCCGGCTGAAGCCGAGCAGGGTGGCCGCGTGCGAGCCGCGTGCGGCCGGCCAGGCCAGCGCGAGGTAGAGGAGGCCGGCGAGCAGCCACGCCTCCACCGCCGGCAGCCCGAGGGACGGGGTGGTGACCTGGCCGGGCAGGAGCCCGAGGCCCCACCCGCCGAACAGCACGGCGACGACGACCGCGACGATGCCGGGCAGGTTGGCGAGCCCCGCGGCGCGCCAGGACGGGATGGTGTCGGCCGGCCTGCGCACGTCCGCCAGCCTCGGCAGCACGAAGCGGTCCGCGCACATCACCACGGTCACGCACGGCAGCGCGATGGACGACCAGCTCGCCACCACGAAGAAGCCGGCCTCGACCGTGGGGAACCGCCACGCGAACACCGCCGCGACGGCGGCCATCACCAGGCAGGTGTGCCACCGGCGCCAGCCGCGGATGCCACCGGCCACGTTCTGACCCGCGTTGATCATCTCGTAGTAGTTGCCGTCGTTGATGGCCACCTGCATCACCGTGGCGACGATGGCACCCAGTGCCAGCACGCCGAATAGCGAATACTCCACGATGAAGCGGAACGCGGGGCCGAAGTCGAAATGGCCCGCGTGCGACAACTCGGCCATCATCCAGCCACCGGCGACGAACAGCACCAGGCCCACCGCGAGCGCGGCCACCATCGGCAGTGCCGGCCAGCTGAACTTGGGCTTGCCGTATCGCCAGGTGTCCGGCTCGTTGCCCCACATCACCGAGCCGATGGCTATCCCGACGCCGGCCAGAAAGGGCAACGTGGTCTCGCTGACCGGGGACGCGGTCAGCACGGAACCGGGGATCGTGGTCAGGCCTTTGATGACCAGGTACAGCATCCACAGAATCATCAGGGGCGCGACGAGGTACCGGGCGAACGCGGCGATACCGGTGAAGCCGAACAGATTGTTGGTGACACCGACGATGGACAGCAACACGCTGATGAGGACCACGTGGCCCCAGCCGAACAAGCCGTCGTAGAGCGTGGCCAACAGGTTGAACGCGAATGCCGTCCAGCCCGCGGCGATGCCGATCAGCAGGATCGTCACCAGCGCCGAGCCGAACTTGCCCAGAATCGACCTGGTCAGCAGGGCGTGTGTCTGGCCGCTCGCCGAGCCGAGGTAGGCGGCCGGCAGCGCGTAGACGAGATAGGCGACCGCGCCCACCGCGCCGGCCGCCACGGCCTTCACCAGCGAATAGCCGCTGTCGTGGTACTGAAAACCGAGAAACAGATAGGTGAACCCGGCCACGAGGGTGATCCACAGCGAGAGGAAATGGAACCGCGATCGCCGCGCGCTCAGCGGCACCACACCAATACGACTGGTCGAGTAGTCGTGTTGCACGCTGTTTTCCAGCGCCGATGCGTCCGATAATTGTTCAGTGCGGTCCACGGTTGCACTCGCTTCGTCGCTCGTCGTTTCACCCGAAAGTTGTGCAAACCCTACGGCAAGCCATCCGGATATCCGCACTCGTCCATCCGGACCAGCTGACTGGACCGTTGGTACCCCCAGTCCACTGTGTACCGGACGACCCGGACCGAAGGATCCACAGTGGACGGATCACGGTCACCTGTTCGGGTGGATCCGGGCCGGGTGACGTCAACCACCGGATCGGGGTGTAACGCCAGGGCGAACGCCGTCGGATAAGCCAGTGCGGGCACTTCGCGTGCCTTGCCGCCCCGCAGTGTCGCGGGACATCCCCCGTAGTCATGCGCCTGAACGCGCGCAGGAAAGGACGGCCGACTCCTATGGTCATGGACACCCGCGACGAGCTGATCCCGTTCCGCACCGGTTTCGACCAGGTGTGGCACGGCTATGACCGCGGCCAGGTCCAGCAGTACATGCAGTCGGTGGATACCGAGGTGCGGATGCTGGCCGCCGACCGCGACGCAGCCGCCGCGCACGGCGAGGAGCTCACCCGCCAGCTGGAACAGGCCCGCGAGGAGAACCGGCAGCTGCGCGGGCAGGTCAACCGGATCTCCCGCAGCCCGATCGACGCCGAGGCACTGACCGAGCGCCTCGGCCACATGCTCCAGCTCGCCCAGGCCGAGGCAGACGAGATCCTCACGCGGGCGCGCGCCGCCGCCGCCAACATGCAGGCCGCCGCCCGGCAGGCCGACGACCAGCGACGACGCCGTCACGATCGGCTCGTCGCCGAGCTCGACGAGCGCCGCCGGGAGCTGGAGGCCGAGCACCGCGGCGTGCTGCGGCGAGCCACCGAGCAGGCCGAGCGCACCACGCGCGAGGCCGACGAGCGCCGCCGCGAGCTCGACGAGGCCGCCGCCACGGCGCGCGCGCAGGCCGACGCCGAGGCGCAGGCCGCTCTCGCCGCGAGCCGGGCCGCCGCCACGCGGGAGATCGACGAGCTCACCACCACGGCACAACGTGACGCCGCGCGAATGGTCGGGACCGCCAAGCACGAGGTCGAGCAGCTGAACCACGGCCGCGACGAGGTCGCCACCGCCCTGGCCGGCACCCTCGCCCTACTCGCCGACGCGCAGTCGGTGCTCCTCCCCGAGTCACCGCAAGAGGCCCGACCAAGCGCGGCGGCATAGCGCCCGGGCGGCCGGCCCGTCCCAGGTGAGCGTCCGGTCCCGGGGTGGACAGGCCGTCCTTCCAGACGATCCCGCCGTCGGGGCCGGCCTCGGCGCCGGCCCGGCGCTCAGGCGACCGGCCCATCCCAGGTGACCGGGAAGTGTTCCGGTCCCCGAGTGGACAGGCCGTTCTTCCAGACGATCCCCCCGTCACGGCCGGACTCGGCGAAGCGGAGGCCGGGCAGGCGGCGCAGCAGCGTGTCGAGGGCGACCTGCAGCTCCATGCGCGCCAGCGGCGCGCCGACGCAGTGGTGCGGGCCGTGGCCGAAGCCGACGTGCGAGCTCTCCGCGCGGTGCAGGTCGAGCTCGTCGGGCTCGGTGTAGACGGATGCGTCGCGGTTGGCCGACGCCAGCGAGGGGAGCACGGGTTCACCCGCGCGCACGGTCACGCCGCCGAGCTCGACGTCCTCCAGGGCGTACCGGGCGATGCCGGCGCCGCCGCCGAGCGGGACGTAGCGCATCAGCTCCTCGACCGCCTTCGGCACGAGGCGCAGGTCCGCGCGCAGCATCGCCAGCTGCCGGGGATGGGTCAGCAGCACGTACACGAAGTTCGGGATCTGCGAGGCGGTCGTCTCGTGGCCGGCGACGAGCAGCGCCTGCGCGAGCGAGAGCAGCTCGTCCTCGGAGAGCCGGTCCTCGTCGTCCCGCGCGGCGACGAGCGCGCTCAGCAGATCGTCGGTCGCGGCGGCGCGGCGCCGCTCGATCAGGCCGGCCATGTACGCACGCAGCTTCGCGACGCACTCGCCCACCTCGCCGGGCGGGTACTTCGTCGTGGACAGCAACGCGTTGGACCAGACGCGGAAGTCGACGCGGTCCTCGTAGGGCACGCCGAGCAACTCGCAGATCACGGTGACCGGCAGGGGCAGCGCGAAGTCCTCGACCAGGTCGGCCGGCGCGCCGCGCTCGATCATGGCGTCGACGAAGCCGTCGGCGATGCGCTGGACGCGGGGGCGCAGCGCGGCGACCCGGCGCTGGGTGAACGCCTTCATGACCAGCCGCCGCAGCCGGCTGTGCTCGGGCGGGTCGAGGCTGAGGATGCTCCCGGGCGGGGACGGGGTGGTGCGCATGCGCGGCTCGTCGCGGCCGACCGCGGCGGCGCGGCTGAAGCGGGGGTCGCCGAGCACGACCTTGACGTCCTCGTAGCGGGTGGCGAGCCACCCGGGCTCGCCGTAGGGCAGGCGAACGCGGCTCAGCGGTTCCTAGGCGCGCAGCGTCGTGAACAGCGGCTCGAGGTCCAGCCGCTCCGGTTCGCTGAACGGGTAGGCCCTCGGCTCCGCGTTGGTCATCGCTGCTCCCCTCGACCGGCAATTCAGATACCTGTCTTATCACAGTGACGACACGGCTGACTACCGAACGGAGCCGGGGGTCGGACCCGGCGGCGACGGCCGGCACCCAGGCGCGAAGATGACCGGGCGCGGCCCGACATATCGCCCGAACGCCCGCCCGGCACGCCGGACCGGGCCCGGCTGGACGCTCGCCGGGAGCGGGCGGAGGCCACGCGCGAGCTGCTGCTGCGGACCGCGGAGCGGCTGTACGCCGAGCGCGGGCTCGCGCAGGTCTCGAACCGGCAGATCGTCGAGGCCGCGGGCCAGGCGAACAACTCCGCGCTGAGCTACCACGTCGGCACCCGGACCGACCTCGTGCACGCCATCGCCCGGGCGCACGCCGGCCCGATCGCGCGACGGACCCGTGCGCTCGTCGAGGCGGTCCGCGGGTCGGCCGCGCCCCGCGATCACGTGGCGAGCCTGGTCCTGCCCTACACCGAGCACCTGGCCACGCTGGGCAACCCGAGCTGGTTCGCGCGCTTCACCGCGCAGGTCAGCACCGATCCGGCGTACGCGGACGGGGTGCGGTCGGACCCGTCGCTGGCGCCGTTCCTCGAGGAGGCCCTGGCCGCGGTGTGGGCGCACGTGCCGGACCTCCCGGCGGAGGAAGCCGCGCTCCGCGGCCAGACCGCCCGCCTGGCGATCATCCACACCTGCGCGGAACGGGAGCGCTCGGCCGCGGACACCGCCACCCCGGCCGACTGGCCCCTGATCGGCGAGTCCCTCACCGACGCGGTGACCGGCCTGTTCCTCGCCCCGCGCCACCGTGGACGCCACAGTGGACGGTGACGCCGACCGGCGATAGCCGGGTCACGAGTCAGGGGGCCGGCTGGTGTTGCGCGCGGACCTCGAGGAACGCGCGGATGCCGGCCACCATGCCGTCGAGCGGCACCGGCATCGTGGTGCGGGTGGCGATCTCGCCGAGCACCTTGGCCAGCAGCTCCGGCGGTCCGGCCAGATCGGCGGCGAGCCAGGCGATCGTCTGGCTCGTCACCTTCGGGAGCCGCCCGAGCCCGGCCGCGACCGCCTCGAGCTGCGGGGCGGCGCCGGCCTCCGGATCGTCGGCGGCGGGCCGGCTGATCCGGTCCTCGGCGTGCTTGCGGAAGACCACGCTCTTCGCCGCGGGCAGCGCCACCAACGGGTCGGCGCACACGGTGCACGCCTCGTCGTGGCGGCCGACCGGGCCGCGGACCGCGCAGCTCAGCCGGTCCGGCGCCGTGCTGAGGAACCAGAGCGCCCAGCAGGACTGGCAGCAGAACACGTCGGTCGCGTGGCCGTGCCAGCGTTGCGCGACGGCCGCCTCCTGCTCCCGCTGGAGGCGCAGGGCGAACTCCTCGCGCGCGGCGACCTCATGTCGCGCGGCCTCCTCGAGCTCGGCGATCTCGCCACGCAGTGCCGCGTTGGTCCCCAGCAGGTCCGCCTCGGCCGCGGTCAGCCGCTCGACCTCGCCCCGCAGCTCGCCGACGCGGCGCTCGACCCGGACGAGCTCGGCGTGATGCCGCTCCCGCTGCCGCGCCTGCGCGTCGTCGGTGGCGTCCATGACGAGGTCGACCGCGACCTTCACCTCGCGCCGCACCGGGGGAAGCTCGAGCAGCCACGACCAGACCATGCCCGCAACCGTATCGACCCCGCTCATGATCGACGATCCGCCGTCCCGGCGGTTTGCCGGCGGATCGGCCACGAACCGTCTCGTGTGGGTGCGCCGAGGGCGCGGCCTGCGCCGCCGGCCCGGGAAAGGGCCGGCGACGAAAGGCGACGGAGCGAGCTCAGGACACGGATTCGAGGAACTTGTCGAGCCGGGCGTTGAAGTTCGCCGGGTCGATGTAGAAACCCATGTGCGTCGGGGTCTCGGCGAACTCGGCCTTCGGCATGTGGTCGCGGACCCAGGCCTCCGCCGGGCCGACCACCGAGGTGTTGCCGTACACCAGGGTGGGAATCGAGTCACTGGTCTCCGTGGCGATAGCGCTGAAGTCCGAGCACGTGCCGTCCATCAGCATGAGCGCGGCGGCATCCGCGGGCATCCGCATCGCGGCGTCGACCATCCAGCGGACCTCGTCGTCCTCGCCCGGGGCGGTCGGGTCCTGGGCCAGCATCAGCTTGACCATGAAGGTCCAGAAGCCACGGCGGTCGTCGATCGCCGCGCGCTGGAAGTACAGCAGCGCGTCGGGCCGCAGCGGCGACTCCGACCAGCTCTCGGTGTCCTCCGCGGGCGCCCAGCTGCGCGGCGGCTGGTCGATCACGACGACGCCGGCCACCCGGTCGGTGCCGAAGTCACGCATGTAGGCGTAGGCGTCATACGAGCCGTAGGACCAGCCGGCCAGCACCACGCGGTCCAGGTCCAGCGCCGTCAGGAACGCGTTGAGGTCCTTGCCGCGCTGGGTGAAGTTGTTGTCGCCCGTCTTGCTGGAGTCGCCCTGGCTGCGCGGGTCGTACGCGATGACGCGGTAGTCGTTCGCGAAGTGGGGCAGCTGGTGCTTGAAGAACTCGATCGAGGCCATCCAGCCCGGAATGAACACCACCGGGAGGCCTGAGCCCTCGTCCACATAGTTCAGCTCGACGCCGGTGTCCACGGTGATTCTGTGTCCGACCATACCGAAATACCCTTCCCTCGTTAATTCGACGTAAATGGGATGACAACATTGATGCGCACCGTTCGAACGTGCAGGGGGACGCCCGGCGCGCGCGGGCAAGGCTAAGGCTCACCCGACGGCGTGTCGAGTAGTAACAGTGATTGGTACGAACGGCCTAATCGGATCCGCATACCGGCGCATGCACAGCGGTGACAGTTAGTTGTTGTTCGTCCTTGTTCACCGCATGTGACGTGGCTATACTCCGCCATCGTCACATCGCTTGTCAACGTGACACGTAGTGACCAAGGAGCGAGGGCGATGAGCATTAATCGGTTGATTCAGACCGATCGGCGTGATGAATAACAGATACCAACGCAGCCGTCATGGTATCCACAACCTGACCCGACCGGAAATAGTGGCCGACCCGCACCGGTACATCGATTCGATTGCCGAACTCGGGCCACTCTTCTTCGATGAAGTCGGGAAAGTGTGGGTGTGCTCCGGCTATGCCGAGTCAAAGGCCGTACTGGCCGACTACCGGCGCTTTTCCTCTACACGCACACACGACGCCGGAGAGCTTCTCGAACGGGGTTTCCCCGAAGCCGCCGAGGTCGCCGGCATCATCCGCGAGCAACTGCTGTTCACCGATCCGCCAAAGCACGACCGGGTGCGCGACCCGCTGCGTGGAGAATTCACGAATGGCGCGGTGACGGCTCGCGACGAGGCACTGCGGGAGCTGGTGGACAACGCCCTGCGGGAGTTGCCGGCACAGGGCACGTTCGACCTGGTGGCCGAATACGCGGCCACCTTTCCACCCCGCCTGGTGACCCTGTTGCTGGGTATGCCCGGCCGGGAGGCGGACGTCACCCGGTGGGCCGATGGATACGAGCGGCTCATCGGCAGCCTGTCCGCCCTGCCGCAGCTGCGGGACCGGGAAATCCTCCCCACCCTGCGCGAGGCGATGGACGCGTCCCGCGCGGAGGTGGCACGCGGGCGAGGTGGCGAGGGCAACGACCTCATCGCGACCCTGGCGGCCCGCCTGCTCGCCGACGACGAACTGTCCAGCGACAACGGTGCCCACGCCGAACACGTCATCGCCGCCAATTGCCTGGTGCTCGCGGCCGGCGGGTACCAAACGCTCACCCAGCTGATCACCACGGGCCTGCTCCGGCTCGCGGACAATCCTTCCCAACGGGAATTACTGCGCACGGATCCAGAACTCGTCGACGGCGCGATCGAGGAATTCCTGCGGATCGATGGGTCGAGCCAGTATGTCGCCCGGCGAGCCACCGAGAGTGTCGAGATCGGCGACCGGACAATAGCCGAGGGCGACACGGTACTCGTACATCTCGCGGCCGCGAACCTCGATCCCCGGGTATTCACGGAACCGAAGAGGCTGGATATCACGCGGCGCGAGGCGAAACACCTCGGCTTCGGCCTCGGCCGGCACTACTGCGCGGGCGCCCCGCTCGCCGAGCGAATGGCACGCTGGGCGATTCTCGGCTTCCTCGACCGATTCGACGAATACGAACTCGCGGACCGGCCGGACGCGCTCACCTGGGGCCGGCACGCGAATACCCGGTGCCCGGAGCACGCGTGGTTGCGGACCGGGCCCGCCGTGGAAACACCAGCCGCGGAAATACCGGCGGCGGCGAACGTGGCGGCGGCCGGTGCGACCACGGAACTGGATCGCCACCGCCAGGTCGAGGAATGGAACAACACGGCGACGCCGATCCCGCCGCACAACGGCTGGCACCAGCTCGTCGAATACTGGGCCCAGCTCACCCCGCACGCCCACGCCATCGAGGACGAGCAGGGCACGCACAGTTACCGCGAGCTCGACCGGCGGGCCAACGCGCTGGCCGCGACGCTGCGCTCGTACGGCGTCCAGCCGGGTTCGATCGTCGGCGTGCTGGTGGACCGCTGCGCCGACCTCGCGGTCGCCGCGCTCGCGATCGCCAAGGCCGGTGGCGCGTTCCTGCTCGCCGACCCCGAGAGCCCGCCCGAGCGGCTGCGGGCCATGGCCGACGAGTCCCGCGCGGAGCTGATCATCGCCTCGCCCGCCACCCGGTCCAGGCTGGACTCGATCGGCCTGCCCGCCGCCGCGCTGGTCCCCGACACCGGCCGGGAGGCCGACGCGCCGCCGAACACCGGCGCGAGCCGCGGGTGCACCGCGTACCTGGTGTTCACCAGCGGCACCACCGGGCGGCCCAAGGGCATCGCCATCGACCACGAGGCCGTCCTCAACCTGCACACCGCGCAGCGGCACGTGCTGCGCATCGCGCCCACCGACCGGATCCTGCAGTTCCTCTCCCCCAACTTCGACGGCTGCTTCTTCGAGATGCTGCTCGCCCTGTCCGCCGGCGCCACGCTCGTCTTCGCCCCGACGTCACGACTCGTGGTCGGCCGGCCCCTGTGGCGAACCCTGCGTGAACGCCGCGTCAGCACCGTGGTGCTGACGCCGTCGGTGTGGGCGGCCCTGCCCGAAGATCCGCTGCCCGACCTCCGGATCGCCGGTGCGGCCGGGGAACGGCTGCCGGCCCCCGTCGCGGCTCGCTGGTCGGCACCCGGCCGGCGCTTCGTCAACCTGTACGGTCCGGCCGAGACCGCGGTGTGGGCGACCTGGCACGAGGTGAGCGACCCGCTCTCGGCCCCGCCGATCGGCCGTCCCGTGGCCAACAAACGGGTGTACGTGATGGACGACGACATGCGTCCGCTCGGCATTGGACAGTCGGGAGAGCTGTACGTCGGCGGCGTCGGCGTCGGCCGCTACCTGTCCCAGCCGCATCTGATGGAGGAGCGGTTCGCGGTCGACCCGTTCGCCGCCCGCACCGGCGCGCTGATTTACCGCACCGGCGACGTCGGCCGCCGGCTGCCCGACGGGTCACTGGAATACCTGGGCAGACGCGAGCGTCAGGTCGAGATCCGCGGCCGGCGCATCGAGCTCGAGGAGATCGAGCGGGTGCTGGAGACCGCGCCCGGCGTGCGGGAATGCGCGGTGACCGCGCACGAGGGCAGGCTGACCGCGACGATCGTGGCGGGCGGGAACGGTGTCGACGAGGCGGAGATCCGGGAGTACCTGGCCGCCCGGCTGCACTCCGGCATGATGCCCGCCGCCGTGGTCGTCGTCGCGAACCTGCCGCGAACCGCGGTGGGCAAACGGGAACAGCCGCTGGTGTCGACCCCGGTGCCCCCCGCCTTGCCGGCATCGGCCGCCGCGGACACCGAGGTGGTCGGCGGCGCGGCGACGCTCGCGACCTGGCGGCTGACCCGCATCTTCGCCGACTGCCTGGACATCGCGCCGCAGATGGTCAGGTCCGACACCGACTTCTTCTCCGCGGGCGGCGACTCGCTCGCGCTGTCCGAGCTGATCGCGCGCACCGAGGAGGAGTTCGGCGTCGAGCTCGACATCGACCAGCTGCTCGCGAAACCGGCGCCGGAAGCGCTCGCGTCCTCGATTCTGGGAATAGTCGACGGGAACCAGAATTTGGTGAACTCGCTGCGCGAGCACGCCCGCGCCGGCGCACCCGAGGCGTTTTCCGAGGTGAGCGACGGTGAACCGATCGGACTCGAGGTCCTGGCCGAAGGATCCGCGCATTCTGGAACGGTTCTGCTCATCCACGGCACTATGGACAGCGCGACGGCTTTCCGTAAGGTTGCCACCAGGCTCGAGGGATGGACGGTGGTCAGCTATGACAGGCGCGGTTGGGCTGGTTCGAGAACGCGCGCTAGCGAAGGTCTGACACTCGACGATCACGTCTCAGATCTCGTGCGTGTCCTACGTACGTTACCCAAGCCTGTGGTGGCCGGACACAGTTACGGCGGCCTCGTCGCGCTGTGCGCCGCCGCACGCCAGCCCGGCCTGGTCGACGCAGTAGTCGCCTACGAGCCACCACTGCGCTGGCTGCCATGGTGGCCGGCGGACGAGGAATGGCAGCACCTTGTGTCCGAAAAGGTACCGGACGGTCCGGCCGCCGTGGCGCGCGCCCTCATCGGCGCGGTGACCGGCCGGGCTCCCCGCGCGAAGGCCGGCGACCCCGGGCTCGCCGCGGACGGCGCCGCCGTGCTCACCGAGATGACCGACCCGGGCGTGGACGTCCCCTCGTTCGAGCCGGTCGCGCTGGAGGTCCCGCTCGTCGTCGCCGCGGGCGAGAAGTCGCTTGCCCACCACCGGGAGGTGTCGCGGCGACTCGCGGACCTGGCCCCGAACGCGACGTTCGCCGAGGTCCCCGGTGCGCGGCACATCGGTCACGTCACCCACGCCGCCCAGTTCGCGCAGCTCGTCGAGCGGGCCGCAGCGGAGGCCGGCCAGTGACGCGAACCGGCTCACAGCTTGCTGAGCGCCATCCGCAGTCCGAGACCGATCAGAACCGTGCCGGTGGCGCGCTCCAGGATGCGGCGGAACTTCGCCCTCGCGAAGAGCTTCCGCGCCCTGCCGACGAACACCGCCACGAGCATGAACCAGCTACCGTCCACCGCGACCTGGACGAGGCCGAGCAGCAGCGTCGTCACGAAGACGTTCGACTCGGCCGGCACGAACTGCGGGAAGAACGCGACCATGAACACCGCGACCTTCGGGTTGGACAGCTGGGTGAGGGCGCCGGTGACGCCGGACTGCCACCAGCGGCGAGACTCGGTCGCCGCCAGGTCCACCGAGCTGTCCTCGGTGATCTTGCGGGACGCCAGCCATGCCTGCACACCCAGCAGCACCAGCACCGAGGCGCCGGCGAGGCGCAGCACCGTGTACGCGGTCTCGCTCGCCGCGACCAGAGCGGCCACGCCGAGCGCGGAGGCGACGACCCAGACGTACAGACCGACCTCGACACCCAGCACGAGCGGAACCGTGGCCCGCGCGCCGTGGACGCCGCTCTGCCTGATCACCAGAGCGGTGGTCGTCCCCGGCACCATCGCGCCAAGAGCGACCGCGACGAGAAAAGCCGCGAACGTTGTCCAGCTCACCCGCGCAGTATGGCACGAAACGGCCCCCTGGTAAGGCGGAAAAATCCTTTGCCAAGAGAAATCCGGGGGGTGACAGTTGCCTGTATGGAATCATGACCAGTTCGCAATACTGGACACAGCTGATCGATTCTTCCTGATGTGTTACACGCACGACGGCGACGTCATCAAACCGCGCCTGCATCAGCGAGCAATCGATCTCGGACTGGCTGCCGCGCTGCTTGCCGAAAGCATCGACATCGGCGGGATCGACATCCACGACGGCTATGTCCTGGCCGTGAATCCCCACGTGCGCTCTGATCAACTCGGCCGCATCATCATGCAGGACATGGTCCGGGAGGAGCCGCACGACGTGCGGACCTGGCTGGAGTATCTCGGCCAGACGTCCTGGCGCATGGTCGGCAACAGATTGCAGGCAAAAGGAGTACTGGCGCGGTCCCGCAAACGCGGTATCATGCCCGGCTCCAAGACCAGATATCAAACCGTTGACCCGGAATCTGCGCTGGTTCTCGAGGCCATCGTATTGAGCCTGTTGTCCGGTGAGTATTCCGGACAAAGCACCTCGGAGCGGGTGGACATCACCGTGGCAATGCTGGCGCAGGCGACCGGCCTGGTCGCCAGCTTGCTCTGGGATGACTACCGCCGCGTGGGGCGCGCCCAGGTCGAGCGGCTGAGCCACAGCCTTCCCTACACCCTGCAGCAGCTCGTCCGGCACACCGAAGCCGCTGTGGCCAGCGCGACAATCCATCACCGTCGATAGCCGTTGAACAGGAGTTCCCCTTGCTCGAGTACAGATCGGACAAGATCTTCCGGACGCTCGCCGGCAACCGGCTCGACGTGGCCGCGATCGTCTTCATCGTCATCTCCGCCGCCGCACCGCTGACCGCCATCTCCGCCGTCGCCACCATCGCGTTCGCCGCCACGGGCGAGATCGGCCTGCCGATCGCCTATCTCGCCGTGGCCGCCATCTTGATGGTGTTCGCCGTCGGATACGTCGCCATGTCGCGGCAGGTCGCGAATGCCGGCGCGCTCTACACCTATGTCACCAGGGGCCTGGGCCGAGTCACCGGCGTGAGCGCGTCATTCGTCGCGGTGCTCGCCTACAGCGTATTGCCGTTATCGCTCTACGGCGGCGTCGCGGCGGTCACCTCGGGATTCCTCGAGGGACGGCTCGGAATATCCATTCCCTGGTGGCTGATCGCCTTGCTCACCTGGGTCGTCGTCACCGCGCTCGGCGTTCTCCGGGTCGACTTCAACAGCCGCGTGCTCGCCGTTCTGCTGATCAGCGAGATCTTGGTCGTACTGCTTTTCAACCTGGTCTTCCTCGGCAACCCCGCCGACGGTTCGGTCAGCTTCGCGGCCCTTTCCCCGGGCGAACTCTTCTCACCTGGTGTCGGCACCCTGCTGGTCACCGCGTTCCTCGGCTTCCTCGGTTTCGAGGGCAGCGCCGTGTATTCCGAGGAAGCACGCGATCCGAAGAGGACCGTCGCGCTGGCGACCTATATCGCCATCGCCGGTGTCGGCATTCTGTACTCGTTGTCCACGTGGGCGCTCACCGTTGTCGTCGGCCCGGAGAACATCGTCGAGGCGGCCGGCACGGACCAGACCGACCTGATGTTCAACGTCGGCGCCAACTACCTCGGTTCGGCGTTCATCGACATCGGCCACGTCCTGTTCATCACGAGTATGTTCGCGGCGCTGGTCAGCTTCCACAACACCGCCTCGCGATACCTCTTCGCGCTCGGCCGCGAGCAGGTGCTGCCGGCCAAGCTCGGGCAGACGAGTGGCCGCACCGGCGCGCCCTACTACGGCTCGCTGGCCATCTCGGGCCTCGGCCTGCTCGCGATCATCCTGTTCGCGGGCGCGGGCCTCGACCCGCTCACCGACATGTTCTACATCCTCGCCCAGTACGGCTCGCTGGGCGTGCTGATGCTGCTGGCGCTCACGTCGTTCTCGGTGATCGCGTACTTCCGCCGCACCCCGAACACGGAGACCACATGGCGGCGGGCGGTCGCACCCGCGATCGGCGGCGTGTTCCTCACCGTGGTGCTGATCCTGGTGCTGAACCAGTTCGGCAGCCTGCTGGGCCTGCCACCCGGGCACGTGATGAACTGGCTGCTGCCCGTCTCGTTCCTCCTCGCCGCCGCACTCGGCGCCGCGTGGGGCCTGCACCTGCGGTCCAAGCGGCCGGACGTGTACCGCAACATCGGCCTCGGCGCGGAGAGCGTGGTGGACCCGCTCGTGCCCGAACCCAGCGCCGCGGAGAAGTCGTCGTGGGGCCCGCCGACCTTCTCGGGGCCGGCGACCTTCTCGGGGATCTCGCCGCTGCGCGACACCCCGCCGCCGTCGCACTCGTCGTTCCCGCAGATGTCGTTGCCACGCATGGACTCCCCGCCCTCGCCGCTGCAGGCGTCGATGCCGGGGATGGCCGGAATGCCGGGGATGCCCGCCGGTCCGCCGCCGGGCGGACCGCGGCGGCAGTACAGCCCGCCACCGAACCGTGACCGGGTCATCGAGGCGCAGCCGAGCTTCTCGATCGAGCCGCTCGCGCACCTGATGGCGGCCGCGTACTTCTCCGACTCGCTGGTGCAGTGGCTGATCCCGGACATCCAGGAACAGGGCCAGGTGTGCCTGGGCTACTTCCGCGCGATCGTCCAGCAGGCGCTCGCCACCGGCATGGTCGACGTGGTCGGGGACTACTCCGGCGCGGCGATCTGGTACCCGGTCGGCGGCAACCAGCCGATGTTCACGCCGCCGCGGCAGTCCCCGGTGATCAACCAGATCAGCGCGAACCTCTCGTGGCGGCTCGACCTCGTGCACCACGCCACCGAGCAGGCCCGCCCCGCGGAGGCGCACCACTTCCTGGCGTTCGCCGCGGTGTGGCCCGGTGCGCAGCGGCGCGGCGTGGGCTCCATGCTCATCTCGCACCGGCTGCAGAAGCTCGACGCGGCCGGCTCGCCCGCCTACCTCGAGGCGCCGAGTGAGAGTGCGATGATCCTGTACCGCAGGCTGGGCTTCCAGCCACAGGGCAAGCCGATCACCCTGCCCAACGGTCCGAGCACCTACCCGATGTGGCGGGCGGCCCACAAGCCCGTCACCGTCGGCAGGGAGCAGCAGCCGTCCCGGTAACGCCCCCGTTCCCCCTGCACCGGAGGTAGAACCTGTGACCGAGGTGGTCGCGGTGGCCGAACGCGTCCTGTTGAGACTCTTCGAGTCCCGCAGGCTGCATCGAGACGCGGATTCCTGTACCGAGCAGGCCCTGGCCTGCTGTGTGCGTGCGCAGCTCCCCCGGGTGCTGCCGCACGTCACGGCAGGCCGGCCGGTGACATGCGTGTTGCCGGCGTTCCCGGCGAAGAGCCCGAGCCCCCGCAAGGTGCTCGGCGTGCGGCCGGACCTGAGCGAGGAGCAGGGGCTCGGCTACCTGCACCGGCTGTGCACCCGGCTTCGCGAGCTGTACCCGCCCGGCGTGCGCGTCGTCATCTGCTCGGACGGCCGCGCGTTCAGCGACGTGGTCGGGGTGCCGGACCAGAACGTCGAGCTCTACCGGCACGAGCTGGCCGCGATGATCGAGCGCCTGGGCTACGACACGCTGTCGGTGTTCTGCCTCGACGACGCGTTGCCCGGGGAGAGCTTCGACCGCATGCGGGAGTTACTCGTCCGCGACTACGCGGCCCCGCTGGGAGAGTTACGCAACCGCCTGCTGTCCACTGAGGACGGCAGGCGGTTGTTCAACGGTATCCACCGCTTTCTCGTCGAGGACCGCGCCGCGGTCGAGCCGCTGCGCAGCCGTTCGTGGCTGCGCCGGGACTGCAAGGACCGCGCCTACCGGCTCATCCAGCGCTCGGACGCGTGGAGCCGGCTGATCGAGGACCACTTCCCCGGCACGGTCCGGCTGTCCATCCACCCGCAGTCGCCGCACTCGTCGAAGATCGGCGTGCTGCTGTCCGACCAGCCCGACCAGGCCTGGCTCACCCCGTGGCACTCGGTCGCCGTGCGCTTCTCGGAGGGCTACCGGTTCATGCACCGGCACGAGGCCGAGTCGGCGGGTGCCACGCTGGTCGAGGTGGACGGCCGATCGAGCCACTTCGACCTGCGCCACCGCGAGGCGGAGCTCCTTGCGGCCGCGGCGCCGGGAGGGTCACCATGATCGAGACGGGTGCGTCCGTCATCCTGTCCAACGACGAGGTCAGCGCGCGGGCCGCGGAACTGCCCGCACTCGCCGAGGCGCTGCGGTGGGCGCGGGACTACCTGTCCGCGCCACATCCGGACCTCGGCCGGGCCGGTGCGGTGTGCCCGTACGTGCGGGCGGCCCTGCGCACCAACACGATCTGGTTCACCGAGGTCCACAGTGAACAGGCGGACGCGGCGGAGCTGGACGCGCGGCTCACCGAGCTCGCCGGGATCTTCGGCGACCTCGAACCCGTCGCGGCGGACGAGGCGACCGGCAAGGCCCTGCTGGCCACCTTCCCCGACGTCCGCGCCGGAGACGCGGCGGAGCTGCTCGGCGGCATGCTCCGGCGGGTCAAGCCGGCATTCGTCGACGCGGGCCTGATGCTCGGCCCGGTCTTCGCCGGCAACGAGGTGCCCGGCGCGCACAACCCGGACTTCCGGCCCATGCGCGGCCCGGTGCCGCTCGTCGCGATCCGCGTGCTGGTGGAGACCGACCTGCCGTTCCTGGACCGGCCGCTGGATCCGCCGCACCTGCGGGCCCGGTACCTGCGTACCTATTTGGACCGTCTCGGCGGACAGATCTCCGCCTCCCGCAAGCAGAAGGCGCAGCGGGCGCTGGCGGCCGCGACCTCGGAGGTGGAGCAGCGATGACTGGGCCGACCCTGCGGGAGGTGTTCACCGACGCGCTCGGGTTCGACCCGTCGCTGCCGGACTTCCGCCGCAATCCGTACGCCCACTACGCCCGGCTGCGCGCGCAGTCCCCCGTACACCGGGGAGCCGCCGGATTCTGGGTGGTGAGCGCCTACGACTGGTGCGTGGAGATCCTCAAGGACCCTCGCTTCGGCCACCCCGGCCGTGCACAGGTGCACACGCCGGACGCGCTGCTCGGCGGCTCGGTGGACCAGGACAACTTCATGTTGTTCATGAACCCGCCGCAGCACACCCGGGTGCGCGCGAGCGTGCGCGAGGTCTTCGCGCCCGGGTTCGTCACCCGGCTGCGGCCCTACGTGGAGCGGCAGATCGCGCAGCTGCTCGATGCCGGGCTCGCGGCCGACGAGTTCGACGTCATCGGCTCCTACGCCCACCCGCTGTCGCTGTCCACGGTGTGCGAGTTGCTCGGCGTGCCCGACGAGGCGCGCCCGAAGGTGATGGCCGCCGCGCAGGACTTCCTCGCCGGCATCGACCCGACGTTCGCGCTCACCGACGAGCGCGGTGCCCGGCGGGACGCGGCGCTGGCCGAGCTGGACGCGTACTTCGGCGAACTGCTGGAGCGCAAGTACGCCGAGCCGGCCGGGGACCTGATGAGCGCGCTCGCGGCGGGCACCGAGGGCCGGATCGACGCCCGCGAGCTGCGCGGCACCTGCATCCTGCTGTTCATCGCCGGCCACGGCACGACCACGAACCTCATCGGCAACGGGACGCTGACGCTGCTGCGCCATCCCGAGGACCGGGCCCGTTTCCTGCGCGACCAGGCCGTCGCGGTGTCCGGAGTGGAGGAACTGCTGCGGTTCGACGCACCCTCGCAGCTGACCGTGCGCACCGCGCTGGAGGACGTCGAGCTCGGCCCGTACTCGATCGGCAAGCACGAGCAGGTACTCGTGCTGCGCGGCGCCGCCAACCACGACCCCGCGCGGTTCGAGGACCCGGACGTGCTGCACCTGTCGCGTCCGGACAACAAGCACCTGGCGTTCGGCTCGGGCATCCACCGCTGCCTGGGCGCACCGCTGGCCCGGCTGGAGGGTGGCCTCGCGCTGCGCGAGCTGTTCACCCGTGCGCCGGGACTCGCGCTCGCCACCGAGGAGCTGACCTACCGCGACAGCCTGCTCATCCGCGGGCTGAACGCGCTGCCCGTGCGCGCCGCGGCCTGAGATCCCGCACCGCAAGGGATTCCTGACGAACGCAACCGGCCCGCCCCCTTCCGGGGACGGGCCGGCTTCAGGAGAGTTGCTCAGTGACGACGGCAGTTCGTCGGCTGGGTCTGGAGCGTCGTGACGATCCGGTTCAGGACGTTGGTGTCCGAGGCCAGCGAGAAGTGGTCCACGCCGGGGTTGTCGGTCAGCGAGAAGTGGAAGCACTGCATGGCCGACCAGGCACCGACCGCGTTGTTGGTGATGTCCTCCTGGTTGGCGTCACCGTCGCGGGTCAGGAACCGGTCCTCGGGGATCACCTGTCCCACGGTGAGGTTGTCGAGGTTCGCACCCACCGCGGTCGGCAGGCCCGAACCCTTCTCCGCGTGCACGTCGACGTTCGGGAAGTGCGCGGGGTCGGTGAACTTCACGAAGCCGACGTAGGCCGACGCGATCTCCGCCGCCTGCGGCAGGTTCGCGTCGGCGAACAGCTGCTGCTTGGTGTTCGGGGTGTAGGACTTGCCGGTGGCCAGGTCCTTGACGATGACCTCCTGGTCACCGAACACCGCCGGGTCCGACGAGCTCATGTACGACGAGGGCAGCGAGAGGAACATCTTCGCGCTGCTCTCCGCGTTCTCGACCGTGGTCGGGTGCGTGAAGTCAGTGGTGTTCAGGCCGGTGAAGAAGACCGAGTACACGATGCCCTGTCCCGGGAAGTTGCCGGCGAGCGGCGTGAAGCCGTGGATGTACTTCTTCTTCCAGCCGCTGTCCATGTGGGTGAGCAGGTACTGCGCGTAGAGCGGGCCGTTCGAGTGCGCGACGAGCTCGACCGGCTGGTTGCCGTTGGCCGCGTAGGTCTGCTCGATGAGCTGCTTGGTCTTGCCGACGAAGTTGCGCATGTCCGGCGTCAGCCGCGAGTCGTAGCCGGCGACCCTGATGTCCTTGTCCCTGGTGTACCCCGCGGACTCCAGCTTCTGGTACAGGGTCTCGTAGAACGGCGCGCTCGAGGTCTTGCCGTAGTCGATGATGCTGACGTTCACGCCCTGCTGCTCGGAGAAGCGGCTCGCCATCGGGCCCGAGCCGCTGTAGCGCATGGTCAGCAGCTTGTCCTGGCACACCTGGCTGTACGAGCTCGGCGTGTCGTTGGTGAACCAGTCCTGGAAGCTACCGGACGCGGCGCACTCCGGTGCCGCGGTCTGGTTGTTCACCTGCACCTGCAGCTTGGTGAAGTGGAAGGCAGGGAAGAGCACAACCGGCGCGCGGGAGGTCCCCGTCGCCTGGGCGAAGACGGTCAGCCCGGCCGCGACCACCACGGCGACGAGCGCGACCCCCGTCAACACCTTTCCCTTCAGGCCAAGTCCACGGCGTCCTACCACTGAGATCTCCATTCGTGAGCAATAGACCGGGTGCCCGAAAAGGACGGAGGGAGCGCATCGATCAGTGGGACGGCCACCGGACCGGTGCACACCGCCGGATCCACTGCCACGAACGGCGATTTCCTCGCCGGTCGCGCTTACGGAAAACGGACAAATCCCCGACTTCTTCAGGCAAAGATAGTTCATTCGGCGTATTCGACTCGACCGCGCGGTGTCCTGAGCGCTGCTCCGTTTCGCTGCGCGACCGGGTTCGCCAGCTGGCTCCGCTATCCGCTCAGCCGCAGGGTTTCCGCCCGCCAGCCGTGACCGGTGTCCACCCCGCCGGTCACTCTGGACTTCTCCGAACTTTGCAAGCCGCGACACCGCGTGTCGCCGGTACGCCGAGGGCAACCATACTAGTAGCGGATCGATTCGCAAAGAACCACCGAAACGCGTGTACGAATGCGGGTCGGATATCCATGGAGAATCACCGTCTACTCGTGACAATACGTAGCGGTAGTTCGAAGAAAGACCGAGATACACATAGCCGGCCGCCGACCTTCGTGACTCTCGGGATTCGCCCGGGGCCGAATTCCCGGCGCGGGGCGCCGGGCCTGTCGGACCGCGGCGCGCTGGTCGTGGGTGACAACGGCCGAGCACCCGTACGGCAAACGGCGCAGCTCCCGCGCGGCCGGACGCGCCCGCGCGGGGGAGGCCGCGCCGCGCGCGCCCGGGCGCGCGAGGCCACCGATGGCGCTAACGTGCGTTCATGGCCCGCACGCGGCGGTACCGGAACGGTGTGCTCGAGGCGGAGGACTTCCCGGTCACCGACCTGTCCGAGCACCTGAACGATCCAGGGGTGGTCCTCTGGGCGGACCTGTGCTCCCCCACCGAGGACGACCTCACCGTGCTCGGCGCCGAGCTGGGGCTGCACCGGCTCGCGGTGGAGGACGCCGTCGACGCGAACCAGCGGCCCAAGCTCGACCACTACGAGGGCCACTACTTCCTCACCGCGCACGGGGTGCGGTTCGATCCGCTGCGGGCCGAGCTGACCTCGTCCGAGGTGGCGGCGTTCATCACCGACCGCGTGCTGGTGACCGTCCGCCAGGACGAGCGCTTCGACATCGAGACCGTGACGTCGCGGTGGGACGCGCTCCCGGAGCTGGCCAAGGGCGGCGTCGGCTTCCTGCTCCACGGCCTGCTCGACGACGTCGTCGACGGCTACCTCGACGCGGCGCAGTCACTCGACGAGCAGGTCGACGGGCTCGAGGAGCTGGTCTTCGCCGACAACGTCGACCACACCGACCTGCAACGCCGGTCGCTGTCGCTGCGCCGCAGCCTCGCCCGGCTGCGGAAGGTCGCGCTGCCGATGCGCGAGATCGTGAACACGCTGATGCGCCGGGACCTGCACCTCGTCGACGGCACGATGATCCCGTACTACCAGGACGTCTACGACCACGTCCTGCGGGTGGGCGAGTGGACGGAGTCGATGCGCGACCTCATCGCCACCATCCGCGAGACGCAGCTCAACATCCAGGGCAACCGGCTCAACGCGATCATGAAGAAGGTGACCGGCTGGGCCGCGGTGATCGCCGTGCCCACCGCGATCACCGGCTACTTCGGACAGAACATCCCGTTCCCCGGCTCCCAGAACGTGACCGGCTTCTGGGCGTCCACCGTGGCCATCCTGGTGATGTCGCTCGGCCTGTACCTGTTGTTCAAACGACGCGACTGGCTCTGACGCGTCGCGGTGGCGGGACAATTCCTCGAGCCGGCCGGACCATATTCCGCGACCGCCTACGAGCTCACGAAGGAATGTCCGAACGGGTCAGGCACAGAAGTGGTCGCGGCGGTCGATCTCGTCGTGGCCGTTGCCCGTCAGCTACCCGCGGGTGCGTCCCCGCCGGCCTGCCGATCCGCCACCCCGCGCGGAAGACCGCCTGCAGCCGCTCGTGATGCGCGGCGGCCCAGCCAGCTCGTCGAGCCCTTTCCCACATTTACCAAATTACCGCGAACCATCGATCAATTCCGGATATTGATCATCTCCAAGATCGCCATTTACCGACTTGTGATGGGTGCCCTCCCCTCCGGAAATGGGCAGAATTGGTTAATGATTGTTGGCGAGTTACCCGAAGAGTCAACCATTCCGCAGCTACCTGCCGTCCCACCGGACCTCGTGGTCTGGGGGCTCGGCAGGTTGGGCACCCGCGTGCTCGACCAGGTCGCCGCCCGCCACCCGGATCGCACCTTCGCCGCCGTGACCGCGGAACCCGGCCGCGCCACGGCGCTCGGGCCCAACGTCGTGCCGGCGACACTCGGCGACCTCGCCGGCGACCGCGCCCCGCTGCTGGTGTGCGTCGCGGACGACGAGGTGGCCGCGCTGCGCTCGTGCACGCGCATCGAGGAGGCCCGCGCCGCGGTCGCCGCCCGCAACTTCCGGCTCCTCGAAGCCCACCTCGACGCGGCGATCTGGCGCGACCGCCCGGTGCTCGTGGTGACCAACCCCGTGGAGCTGCTCTGCGCCGCCGTCGCCGCCGCGGCGGGCCACCAGCGCGTGTACGGCGCGGGCATGCAGGTCGACGCCCAGCGCTGCCTCGACGTGCTCGCCGTCGGCTGGGAGCTCGAGCTGCCCGCGGGCCTGCTGCCGGTCACCGGCATGCACGCGATCGAGCCGATCCCGGTGCTCTCGGCCGTCCCGGGCCTCGCCGGCAAGATCCGCACCGAGCCGTGGCCGCTCGTCACGACCCGGCTGCTGGCCGCCGCCGCGTCCGGGCGGCTCGCCTGGGTGCGCCAGCCGGAGCGGATGGCCGCGGTGTTCGCGCGCCACGACGCGATACCGCCCGCGGACGCCTACGCGCGGGTGAGCCTGGCCGTCGCCGCGCTGATGTCGGCCGAGTTCGACGGGGAGCGGCCGCCGGTCGACCGCGCGATCGGCCACGTCGCCGCGCTCGTGGACGCCTGGTTCGCGGGCGGGCGCGTGGCCGTGTCCGGGCCGTGCGCGCCGGCCGGCGACGAGCCGGTGTTCCTCGGTGGCGTGCTGGACCTGCCGGACGGCGTGTTCCGCCTGCCCGGGCTCGCCCCGGCCGAGGCCGACCTCGTGGCCGGCCAGCTCGGTCGGCTGCGCGCGCTGACCGGGACGGTCCGGGCGGCGGTGAGCACGCCGTGACCGCGTCCCGCCGGGTGCTCGTCATCTCGCTGCAAGTCGGCGCGGGCGGCTCGAAGGGCCACCTCAACCCGCTGGTCGGCGTCGTGCAGCACCTCATGAGCCGGGGTCATCACGTCAGCTGGCTCCCGCTGCCCGCGGCCATCGGCGACGCCGACCGCGCGCAGCTGAACGATGTCGGCGTGGAGCTGGTCGAGCCGCCCCCGCTGCCGGCCGGCGTCATCGCGCCACCCGAGGAGCTCGGCGCGCTCGCCATGGATCCCGCCCGCGCGTGGGAGGTCTACCGCTCGTTCCTGCTCGCCCCCGTGCCACACCTGCTCGACGACGTCTGCGCGCTGCTGGCCCGGCTGCGGCCCGACGTCGCGCTCATCGACACCATGTCCTACACCGGGATCATCGCCTGCGAGCGCGCCGGCGTGCCGTGGGTCGGCGTGTGCGCGGGGCTGAAGCTGGTGCACCCGCCGGGTTTCAGCGCGGCGTACCTCGGCGACATGTCGGCGATCGTCGCCCCGCGTGCCGAGCTCTTCGCCCGCCACGGGCTGGCCCCGGACTTCCGGCTCTTCGAGTGCCCGTCCCCGACCGCGAACGTCGTATTCGGCACCCGCGAGCTCGTCGGCGAGGTGCGCCCGCCCGCCCGCACCTCTCTCGTCGGCCCCACGATCGCACCGCACCGGCGGGGCGACGAGACCGCGTTCGCGTTCGACCGGATCGCCGGCGACCGGCCGCTGGTCTACGCCGCGTTCGGCAGTGTCCACACGCGACGGAACCTCGACGACGTGACCGGCCCGCTGGTCGAGGCGACCGGGAAGCTGGGCGCGACGCTCGTGATCAGCTCGGTCGAGCTAGCCGAGCGGGGCGCGCCGCTGGCCGACCACGTGCTCGTCGCGAACTACGTGCCACAGCTGGAGATCCTCGCCCGGGCGGACGCGTTCGTCACCCACGGCGGTGCGAACTCGGTCATGGAGGGCATGTACAGCGGCGTGCCGCTGCTCGTCGTCCCGCTCACCAGCGACCAGCCCCTGCAGGCGGAGCTAGTGACGCGGGCGAACGGCGGCGTGGCCCTGGCGCGCGAGGACGTGACCACCGGGTCGGCCCTGACCGCGCTCGGCCGCCTGCTCGAGCCCGACGGGCCGATCCGGCGTGCGGTCGCGGGGATCCAGCAGGCCTACCGCGCGAACGACGGCGCGCGGGCGGCGGCCGGCATCGTCGAGCAAGCCATGGACTGACGCGTTCGCGCCACCGCCGGGCCGGCTGCTTCCCGGCCGGTCCGGCGGTTCCCCGAACACGGCGGCGGTCCGGCAGGCAGGATGTCCCCCTGTCCCCTGTCGCGCGGAGGTTCGATGACCGACCGACCACGTCACCGCGGGCCGGCGGTGCCGGTCCTGCTGCTGGTGACCCTCGTGCTCACGCTCGTGGCCTGCAGCAAGCCCGTGACCGGGACTCCGGCCGCCGCGCCCGGCGCCGAGCAGCGGGAGACGAGCACCGCCGAGACGGCTACCGAGCCCTCGGCCGGCACCTCGTCGAGCGGCGAGCTCGACCCGCTGGTCGGTACCTGGACCGGCGAGTACACCTGCCTGCAGGGCGAGACCGGGCTGCGCATGACCATCGAGCAGGCCGACGACACGTCCGTGCAGGTGCTGTTCGAGTTCTTCCCGCTGCCGGAGAACCCCGGCGCGAAGCAGGGCAGCTACCAGCTCGTCGGCGCGTACAGCGACGACCGCCTGCTGTTCAAGCAGCAGAAGTGGATCGACAAGCCGTCGAACTACCTGATGGTCGACTTCGAGGTGACGAGCCCGATCGAGCCGGACATGGACGTGCTGAGCGGCAACGTGGAATCCGAGGGCTGCAAGGGTTTCTCCGCCCGCCGGGGGTGACTACGTGCGGGCGCTGCCCAGCTTCCAGTAGCCGGAGAACATGATCCGCCGGCGATCCACCTCGCGGTCCTTGACCAGGTGGCGGCGCAGCCCGGTGGCCAGCGCGGACTCACCGCACACCCACGCGTAGTCCGGTGTGGACAGTTCAGCCTCGCGGATCGCGGGCAGCAGCGCGGATCCCGGCTCGCCCTCGCCGCGGCGCAGCCACGTGATGTCCACTGTGGAGTCGGCAGACACCTGGTAGCTCTCGTCGGGGACCTCGACGAACGCGTGCAGCCGGGCCGGGCCCGCGCCGTGTGCCTCGACGATCGCCGACAGCGCGGGCAGGGCGGTCTCGTCCGCCGCCAGCAGGTGCGCACCACTGGCGGCGGGTGGCCGGTAGGTCGCGGCCCCGGCGCGGAAGCCGGCCTCGGTGCCCGGTTGCGCCGCGCTCGCCCAGCGCGACCCGGGGCCGGCGTCGCCGTGCAGCACGAAGTCGACGTCGATCTCGCCCGCGGCCGGGCGCAGGGCGCGGATCGTGTACCAGCGCAGGTCGGGCCGCCCGTCCTCAGGCAGCTTGCGGATCGCCTGCCGCACGTTGAGCCGGTCGATGCTGGGCATGGTCAGCTCGCGGCCCGGCGGCGCCATCAGCAGGCCGAAGTACTCGTCGGGCCCGGTGGAGGCGAAGCTGGTGAGTTCCGGGGCGCGGAAGGTGATCCGGCGCAGCTTCGGGTGCAGGTAGGTGGCGGCGTGCACGGTCAGCACGAACTGCTCGTAGACGGTGCGCGTCGCGGCCGGTGCCATGACCATCGCCGCGGCCTTGTTGAGAACCTTCAGCTGGGCGCGTTCGAGCGTCGAGTACCGCGGCGTACGGCTGTTAGGCATGGCTAACCTTAGCTGACGCCACGCACGCGAGCTACGGCCGGCCGCGCACCGGGTAGGTCTTCTCGATGGTGGCCAGCGCGCCGGCCATCGCCGGGATGTCGGACTGGTCGAGGCCGGGAATGGCGAACGCCAGCCGGTTGCCGCTCGCCGGCTCGTCGTCGAGCACGCCGGTCACCTCCAGCGATCCGTCCGGCCGGCAGACCACGGTGAGCGTGATCCACTGCTCCATCGACTCGAGCACCGCCTCGCCGGTGCGCTCGCGGTCGATCCGCTCCAGCCCGCGCCGGAACGTGCGCAGCTCGTCGATCCGCAACCCCGCACCGATGTCCGCGGTGTAGCCACCCAGGCGGGCCGAGATCGGGCTGACGAGCCAGTTGCCGTCCCAGTAGTCGTCGCTGCCGGGGTACATCAGGCCGAGCACCCGGACCGTCACGTGGTCGGCCCTGGCGCGGCCGATCACCACCTCGGGAGGTTCGGTCACACCGCGATACTGCCACCAGGACGGTCGGGTCAGCCGCGGATTCGGCGCAGGCGCGCGATCAGCTCCACCGTCTCGATGCCACACAGCTCCGCCATGCGCTCGAGGGCGGTGATGTCCAGGCTGACCTCCGGCTGCCCGTGGCCGTGGTACTCGGCCAGCTTGCCCTTCGCCCACTGGCGCAGGGGCTGCAGCGCGGCCTGGTCGTCGCGGACGACCTCCCGCAGGTCGATGGCGAGGCGGCCGACCGGGGCCTCGCCGAACGCGCGCTGGTGCACCTGGGCCAGCAGCTCCTGCGGCGCGATGTCGAGCGCGAGGCAGATCTCGACGAACCGGATCACCGAGCACTGCCGGGTGGCGAGCTCGTAGGTGGCGAGCGTCTGGATGGAGATGCCGCTGCGCAGGCGTTCGCTGAGGTCCCGGCGCGTCCAGCCGCGCATCCTGCGCGCGTGCCGCATCTCGTCTCCGAGTACACGCCGGTAATTCGCCGTGTCCAGCTGCTGCACGATTCCTCGCACTTCCCGAAATACCCTGCTCCCGGCGAATGTACGTCAGCCGCCACGCCGACGACCTGCCGAAAGTCGCCGCGTGTCGGGAAACCACTCGCTCAGGTGACGCATTTCGAATTTGCCGATCCAGGGCATTACCGCGGCCTTCCGGCTCCTCGACCCGAGACGGCCGCGCCGGGACAATTGGCAGCCGGTGTGGTGTCCCGAACCGTTCGAGCAGTGGAGGTCTGATGTCGGTCCTGAGCAGGCCGCCGGTCGCGGCCGTCGTGGCGCGCGTGCTGCAGGGGCTGGTCGCCGCGTCGGCCGGGGTGATCACCCGGCAGCGGGCCAAGGTGTTCCCCGAGATTCCCGGCGCCACGACGGACATCACGATCCCGGCGGCGGTCGCGCCCGCGCGGGCGCGGGTCTACCGACCGCCGGGCGCCGAGCCGGCGGCCGTGTTCGTCAACTTCCACGGCGGCGGGTTCGTCCTGCCGGGCACGTGGCTGGACGACCCGCTGTGCCGGTACCTGGCCGCCGAGGCCGGGGTCGTGGTCGTCAACGTCGACTACGTCGTGGCGCCGCGGTACCGGTTCCCCGCACCGGTCCGCCAGGCGTTCGAGGTCGTCCGCTGGGTGGCCGCGCAGGACGGCTGGGACGGCGGGCGGCTCGTGGTCGGCGGGCAGAGCGCCGGCGGCTCGCTCGCGGCCGCGGTGGCCCGGTTGGCGCTGGAGGAGGCCGGACCGCCGATCGCGTTGCAGGTCCTGCACTACGCGCCACTGGACCTCACGACGCCGGCCCGCGACAAGCCCGCCGGGACCGCGAAACCGTTGCTGCGCCCGTGGATGGGCGAGGTGTTCGACGCCGCGTACCTGCCGGACCCGCGCGTGCGGGCGGACCGCCTGGTCTCCCCCGCCGGCCCGGCCGACACCGCCGACCTGACCGGGATCGCTCCCGCCCTGGTGATCACCGCGGCGTACGACCGGCTGCGCGCAGAGGGCGTGCGGTACGCCGAACGCCTGCGCGCGGCGGGCGCGCTCGCCGCCCATCACGACGTGCCGCGCGCGGACCACGGCTACGACATCGGCGACCCCGCCACGGCCCGCGAGACCTACGCGCTGATCGCCCGCCACGTGCGCGAGGCGACCGGTTGACGGCACGCCCGGCGTGGTTGACGATTGGCGAGCACGCCTACCTACTCGTGAGTAGTGTGCAGCCGCCGTCACCGATGCCGGGAGAAAGCCATGCCACGCCGCCTGCTCGCGTCCGCCGCCGCCCTCGCCGTCTCCGCCGCCTCTGCCGCCGCCCTCGTCGCGATCTCACCGGCCGCGCAGGCCGCCGACCCACTGGCCTACGTCGCGCTCGGCGACTCCTACAGCGCCGCGTCCGGCGTGCTGCCGCCCGACCCGGCCGCCCCCCTGCTGTGCCTGCGCTCCAGCCGGAACTACCCGCACGTGCTCGCGTCGCAGACGGGCGCGCGGCTGACCGACGTCACGTGCGGCGCGGCCGAGACCAAGCACTTCACCACCGCGCAGTACCCCGGCGTCGCGCCGCAGGTCGACGCGCTCGGCGCGGGCACCGACCTGGTGACGATGACGATCGGAGGCAACGACAGCGGCGTGTTCATCGGCGCGATCCTCGCCTGCGGGGTGGCCGGCATCGCGACGCTCGGGCACGGCAGCCCGTGCAAGAACCTGTACGGCTCGCACTTCGAGGACACCGTCCGCACGACGACCTACCCCGCACTCGTGAGCGGGCTGGCGGCGGTCCGGGCCAGGGCACCGCAGGCGCGCGTGGCGATCATCGGCTACCCGTGGATCGTCCCGGCGACCGGCGGCTGCTTCGACAAGATGCCGATCGCGACCGGGGACGTGCCCTACCTGCGCTCGCTGCAGGCCACCCTCAACGACGCCGTCCGCCGGGCCGCCGCCGCGACCGGGGCGACCTATGTGGACATGAACGGCGTGTCCGACGGGCACGACGCCTGCCAGCGCCCGGGCGTGCGGTGGATCGAGCCCGTCCTGCAGACCACCAACCCCGTCGTCGTGCACCCCAACGCACTGGGCGAAGCCCAGCTGGCCGCGCAGGCGAAGGCCGTGCTCGGCCTCTGAGCCTCCCGGTCAGGCGCGGGCGCTGCCGGTGACCTGCGGAATCCCCCCACCTCGCGCGGCGTTGACACAGCGGAGGTGGTCGACACGACAACCAGGATCACGCACTGCGTCGGCTGCGGGGACGAGCTCGACCCGGAGCGCGTGGCGCACGGCTACACCTACTGCCTGAAGGACGGCTGCCAGGCGCGGTACCGCCGCGGCCTGACCATCACGACGGTCGGGGTGAACAAGGGCGCCGACACCGTCATCGTCGGCGACGAGGACGAGGTCCGGCGCCGCGGCGAGACGGGCGAGCTCGCCCGCAAGGACACCGGCCTCGGCCTGGACTACGGCTCGCTGCGGGCCGGCAACACCGGCACCGGCCCCGCCCGCGCGGCGCGGGAGGCGGTACCACCCGGCGACGACCGGCCGACCGAAGGCCGGCGCGCGCCGCAGCCGGCCACGCCCCGGCGCGCACCGCGGCGACCCTGGACCCCGCAGCAGGAGCAGCTCGTCCGGCTCTACCACGACATGGGCCTGAGTCCGCGCGCGATCGCGGAGCGGGCCGGGCGGAACAACCCGCGCCTGCACATCACCGAGCGGCTCGTCGTCCAGATCCTGTCCGCGCCACCGTCCCGCCCGTGAGCCGGTAGAAAGGGAGCATGGCGATTCCCCTGTGGCCGACCGACATGGCCCGCTGGGCCGGGCGGACGGCGTCGGCCGCGATCTCCGTGCCGGCGCGCGTGCTGGACCTGCTGAGCGCCGCGGAGTCGGTGGTAGCCCGGTCCGACGCGCTCGTGCGCCGCACCGAGCGCGTCATCGAGGACGCGCAGGAGACCGTGGCGGACGCCCGGCGCGTGACCCGGGCCGTCGAGGAGCAGGTCGAGGCGGCGCGGCCGCTGCTGCGCTTCGCCGAGGAGTTCAGCGCGCACGAGGTGAGCGCCGCGATCAAGCTGGTCGACGAGCTCCCCCGGCTGGCCGCCCACATGACCGAGGACATCATGCCGATCCTCGCCACGCTCGACCGGGTCGGCCCGGACATCCACGAACTGCTGGAGGTCGCGAACGACGTCCGGCAGGCCATCCTCGGCATCCCCGGGTTCGACTTCTTACGCCGGCGCGGCGAGGACAAGGGCGAGCGGGACTGAGCATGGAGAGCACGCGGGTGGACCGCTGGCTGTGGGCGGTCCGGCTGACCAAGACCCGCACGGACGCCACCGCGGCGTGCCGGGCCGGGCACGTGCGCGTCAACGACCGCCCCGCCAAGCCGGCGACGACCGTGGCCGCGGGCGACGAGGTGCGTATCCGGGTGGCTGGCAGCACCCGGATCGTCGACGTGGTGCGGGTGATCGAGAAGCGGGTCGGCGCGCCGGTGGCCGCCGAGTGCCTCATCGACCGCACCCCCAAGGCGCCGCCGGAAGAAGCGGTCCCCGTCGCGCGGCGCGACCGCGGCGCGGGCCGGCCCACGAAACGCGACCGCCGGCTGCTCGACAAGTTCCGCACCCGCTGACTTCCCACGATCCGGAAACCGCCAGGACGACTGTCGGTGGCGTCACGGAGGATGCGCCCATGACCCCCACGCCAACCGGGGAGGCGGATGCCCCATGACGACGATGCGCGCGGATCGGGCCGGGGCGGGTCCGTTCCCGCGGTTCCCCCTCGCCGCGGCAACCACACATGCTCTGGGTGCCATGCCGCCGCCCATGCAGGTGCTGGGCGGCATCGTCTGCGTCCAGGTCGGCGCGGCGATGGCGAAGCAGCTGTTCGGTGCCGTCGGCAGCTCGGGGACCGTCGCGTTGCGGCTGTTCTTCGCGGCGCTGGTGCTGCTCGTGGTGTGGCGCCCGTCGCTGCGCCTGGACCGGCGGACGTGGGCGGTCGTCGCCGCGTACGGCGCGGTGCTCGGCGCGATGAACCTGACGTTCTACCTCGCACTCGCCCAGGCCCCGCTCGGCATCGTGGTCACGATCGAGTTCCTCGGCCCGCTGTCGGTCGCGATCGCCGGCTCGCGGCGGTGGCTGGACGGCCTGTGGGCCCTGCTCGCGGCGGGCGGGGTCGTGCTGCTGACGGAGACCCGCGGCGACGTGCACCTGGCCGGCATCCTGTTCGCCCTGGCCGCGGCGGTCTGCTGGGCGACCTACATCCTGCTCAGCGCGGCGCTCGGCCGGCACACCAGCGACGGCGGCGGGCTGGCGCTGGCCATGACCGTCGCGGCCGTGCTCGTGGCGCCGGTGGGCATCGCCGGGGCGGGCTCGGCGCTGGTCGAGCCGTGGGTGCTGGCGGTCGCGCTGGGGGTGGCGTTGCTGTCCTCGGTCATCCCGTACTCGCTGGAGCTGGAGGCGCTGCGCCGCATCCCGCCGAAGGTGTTCGGCGTCCTGATGAGCCTCGAACCGGCGGTCGCGGCCATGGTCGGTCTGGTGATATTGGGCGAGGTTCTCGTCCCGGTCCAGTGGGTCGCCATCCTCCTGGTGGTCGCGGCATCGGTGGGCGCGACCCGCATGGCCCGACCGGAACCCTGATCTCGGCGTCCATCAGCCCTGCGCGGCGCCGACGGCCTCGGACTGGACGCGGAACGTGTTGTGCAGGACCGCCAGCAGCGCGTCGCGGACCGAGAGCTTGTTCCGGGCGTCGAAGGTGATCAGCGGGACCGAGTGGCTCACCGCGAGGGCCCATCGGACGTCCTCCAGGTGGTGGGCCAGCACGCCTTCGAACAGGTTGACCGCCACCACGAAGGGCAGGCCCGCCTTCTCGAAGTAGTCGACGGCCGGATAGCAGTCGTCGATGCGGCGGGTGTCCACGATGACCAGCGCGCCGAGGGCGCCGTGCACGATGTCGCGCCACATGAAGCCGAAGCGGTCCTGCCCGGGCGTGCCGAACAGGTACAGCTTGACCTCCTCGTCGATCGTGATGCAGCCGAAGTCCAGCGCCACCGTGGTGGTGGTCTTCCCCGGCGTGAGGTCGCTCTGGTCGACGTCCACGCCCGCGGTCGTCATCGCCGCCTCGGTGCGCAGGGGCTTGATCTCCGAGATCGCCCCCACCGCGGTCGTCTTGCCGACCCCGAACCCACCGGCGATGACGATCTTCACCGGCGTCGGGGTGCGGCGCAAACCCGCTTCAGTGGATTGTTTCGAGTCCACGAATGACCCTTTCGATCATGCCGAGATCCTGGCCGAGTGTCGCGGAGGGACGCCGCACAACCACGTAACCGAGGGCGGCCAGGTCCGCCACCAGCACGCGTGCGACCCCGATGTGCAACCGCAGCAACGCTGCGATCTCCGCCACGGACATCGTGGTACGGCAGAGCTCCACGATGTCCCTGTGTTCAAACGTGAGACTGCTCGGCGACGTCGCACCCTGCGAGCTCGTCGCCACCTGCGCCTCGATCTCGATCGATTCGTCCACCGGCTGCGAGCGGCCGGACGTGAGCAGGTAGGGCCGGACGCCAGACACGTCAGGACCCGGTTCCTCGGAAGGCGGTAAAGGACGGTTCATCGTTACGCCCCGGAGTATGTCCTGAGCTCTTCGATGAGCTGCGGCGTCAGCACGGCGCTCGCCCGGTTGGCGAACATCGCCATCTCGTAGGCGATCGTACCGAGACCGGCGTCCTTGGACGCGAGCACACCGAGGGAGCAGCCGATGCTGATCGTGCACACCAGCAGGTAGCCGCGCTCCATCTCGATGATGATCTTGTCTGGGTTGCCCATCGGGTGGCTTTCCGAGACACCGTTGGCCAGGCCGAGCATCGCCGATGCGATCGCGGCCAGCCGGTCGGCGTTCTGCCGCGTGAGCTCCGAGGACATCGCGATCAGCAGGCCGTCCGCGGAGACGGTGATCGCCGCGATGGCGCCGGCGGTGTTCTGCGCGAAACGAGCAACCAACCAGTTGAAGTTCTGCGCTTCGACGCTGGCTGCGGTCACGGGCTTCGTCATCTGGTGCTCCACTTCATCGAGTCGTTCCGGCAGCGCACGACGGTCATCCGTCCTCCCACTGGTTGTTCCCCGCTCGCGACAGACCCGTCATGAACTCGTCGAGCTTGTTGCGGTCGGCGGCGGGGTCCCGCTCGGTCCACTTCATGGTCACGCGCGCGGGCGGCCGGCCCGGACGTGCCGCCCGCAGGCCCGACGCCATGCTCTCACCCGGCACCCGGCGCAGCAGCCCGGAACGGGTGCCGTCCGGCGACGTCTCCTCGGCCGGTGACACGGCGTGCTCCGAGGCGCGGGCGAACGCCGACTGGTAGCCGTCGAACGCGCCGCGATCCTGGGCCGCGTCGCGCTGCTGCGGCGGCGGGGTGACCGGATGGGACGGCATGGTCGCGGCGGGCCGGGGTTGCTGTTGCGCGCGCGACACGCCCGGCAGCTGCGCCCCCGCGACCCGCCTGCGCAACCCGCCCCGCTCCGCGACGGTCGTCTCCGCGTGGGGCTGGGCGTACTCCTCGGCCGGCTGCTCGGTGGGTGGCGTCGGCACGTGCTCCGTCGGGATGCTCGTGGTCAGCCCCTGGAACATCGGCTCGGCTGGAACCTCGGCCGGAACCTCGGCCGGCGGCTCGGCCGGCGGCTCGGTCCCTTCGGGTGGGAACCACGAGAAGTTCTCCGAGAACGCCGGCGGTATCGCGACCCATTCCACCACCTGCCCATTGGGCTGCCCGTTGGCCGCCGCCAGCATCTCGGGCGTGATCACCGGCTGCGGCGCGGTCTCGGGCTCGTCGTTGCGGCGGAAGTGGTGCTCGGGGATCACCACGTCCACGGTGACGCCGCCGCCCTCGGTCGCGACCATCGCCACGGTGAGGTGGTGGCGGCGGGAGAGCCGGCCGACCACGAACAGGCCCAGCATGCTGGTCGGCGCGACGTCGAGCCGCTCGCGGGCGACCAGCCGCCGGTTCTCCTCGGCGATCCGGTCCGGCGGCATGCCGATGCCGTGGTCGATGATGGTGACCACGCACGAGCCGTCCAGCAGGTAGCGGGTGTCGACCTCCACCGTCGCCTCCGGCGGCGAGTAGGACGTCGCGTTCTCCAGCAGCTCCGCGAACAGCAGCACGAGGTCGGACCCGATCCCGCTCTCCAGCGTGATGTCGCAGACCTCGTCGAGCACCACCCGCTGGTAGTCCTCGATCTCCGCGAGCGCGGAGCGCAGTGCCGTGGCCAGTTCGATCGGGCCGGTCAGCTTGCCCTCGGCCCGGGCACCGGCGACGACGAGCAGGTTGTCCGCGGAGCGGCGCAGGCGGGTGGAGAGGTGGTCGAGCCGGTAGAGGCTCTCCAGCACCCGGGAGTCCTGCTCGTGGCGCTCGAGCTCGTCGACGAGGCTGAGCTGGCGCCCGACCAGGTTCTGGGTTCGCTGCGCCACGTTGGCGAACATCATGCTGACGTTGCGCCGGGTGATGGCCTGCCGTTCCACCAGCATGGCGGCGGTCGCCTGTACCCGGTTGAACGCCTGCGCCAGCTCGCCGAGCTCGTCGTGGGTCGACACCTCGATCGCCGCGAGCCGGGGTACCTGCTCGCTGACCTCCTCGGTGTCGGCGACGCGCACGAGCTCGGTGTCGGCGAGCGTGGCCACGTCGGTGGCGGCCCTGGTCATCTGCCTCATGGGGCCTGCGATCGACCGGCTGACCGCGACCGCGAGGGCGAAGACGAGCCCGATGAGCAGCGCGACCCCGGCACCGATCGACCACACGCGGGTTGCCGTGGCGTCCGCCCGGTTCTGCGCCGCGTCGGTGATCTGTCCGATCACCTGCCCCTGCGCGACCTCGCGGAGCCTCGACTGCGCGCCGACGGTGTTGAAGGCCGACGCGGCGAACGAGTCGGCCTCGCTCGAGTTGCGGGCATCGGGCGCCCGGTCGATCAGGGTCTGCACCGCGCGTGCCTCGTCGCCCTGCTCGACCGACACCACGCGGCCGGCCAGGTCCTGGCCGGCCTGCTCGACGAACCGCACGGTCGAGATCTGCGCCTCGCGGAGCGAGTCGTTCAGGATCGGCAGGCCGGCGTCCTTGTCGGCGGCGGCGATGATCAGCGCCATGCCGCCCAGGGTGGCCTGTTCGTTGGCCTGCAGCAGCGACTCGAGCGCGGTGAGCTGGCGGATGCCCTCGGCGTCACTGCTTGGCTGCGGGACCAGCCGTAACGCGTCGATGAGCGCGTCGTCGGTGGCGCGGTAGGTGCGGGCCAGGCTCTCCTGCGTGGCGCCTCTGTTCAGCACGGACTGGCGCAGGCTGTCCAGCGAGTCCAGGCGCACCAACGCCTGCTGCAGCTCGACGGGCGCGTCGTCGCCCAGCGCCGCCCGCGTGTCGCGCTCGAGGGCGTCGGTCGTCTTCTGCTGGCGGATCACCTTGTCCCGGTCGGTCACCTTGGCAAGGTAGGCCGCCTCCACGAGCCGTTCCCGCTGCAGGCCGGAGAGGAGCCCGCCGAGCGCGCGCGTCTGCACCGACAGCCTGGCCGTCTGGTTCGCGTACCCGGCGTCGTTGATCTGGATGACGACCAGCGGAGTGGCCACCAACAGGACCGCGGCCAGCGGAAGGGCGAGCAACACGTTCAGCTTGCCGCGGATGCGCAGGTTGTCGAGGATGGCCCGCCCGGCACCGGAGTACCGGGCCAGCATGTCTCGTGCGCTCATGTCCCCTACTTTCCCTTGCTCGCGGTGCCGTGCTGCCGGACCCGAGCAGCACCCGCGTCGGGCGCCGCCCGGCTCGACGCGGCAGCGGCTCCCACTACGGCCGCCCGGAGAACGGGCCGGCGCCACCGACCGCCTGGCCGGTGGCGCGACCCACCTCGCGGTGGTCGACGGAGGAAGTCATTGCGCCGCGGCCTCCCTGACGAACTGGTCGTCGAACAGGTCGTCGGTCTCCGGCCGCTTCTGGGCCAGGCCCGTCTCGGTGAGGAAGTCGGCGATGTCCGCCGCCTGGAAGTTGAGGTTCTTGTCGGTCGTACCCGGCGTGAACGCGTCGACGTTCTGCTGCAGGGTGAACATCGACAGACCCGCCGCGTAGCTGTCGTAGTCCTTCGGGTCGACGCCCGCCAGCTTCGCGAGGGTCTCGTTCGCGGCCTGCTTGTTGTCGTTGATCCAGGCCAGCGTGTCGAACCAGGCGTTCACCAGCGCCTGCACGTCCCGCGGCCGGCTCTTGATCATCTCCTGGGAGACGGAGAGGTGGTCCGAGCACGCGTTCGGGAACTCCGCGGTCGTGGCGATGGCGCGGGCACCCTTGCGTTCCAGGGCGGTCGTGGTGAACGGCGGGTAGACGACGGTGGCGTCCACCTGACCTTCGACGAACGCGGTGGCGGCCGCGTCGGTGGTCAGCAGCTTCAGGTCGACGTCGTCGAAGGAGAGGTTGACCTCCTCGAGCGCGAGGCGCAGCCAGTAGTGGTCGACGATGCCCTCCTCGACCGCGATCTTCTTGCCCTTGAGGTCCTTCAGGCCGGAGATGCCCGGGCGCGCGATGATCTGGTCGGCGCCGGTGGAGGTGTCGTTGATCGTGACGATCTTCTGCGGCTTCGCGCCACCGCTCAGCATCGACAGCGTGTCGTTGAGCGTCTGGTTGTTCGCGTCGAGCGCGCCGCTCGCCATCGCGTTGTTGCCGTCGGTGATGCTCTCGAAGTACCGCAGCTCGACGTCGATCCCGTTGTCGGCGAAGATGCCTTGCTCCTCGGCGACCTTCCACGGCAGCCCGCCGGGGAAGGCGCCGTAGCCGAGCGTGATCTTCGAGCCCGAACCGATGGCTTCCTCGGTACAGCCCGCGGTGGCGGCGACACCGAGCATGGCCAGGACACAGAGGAAACCAGTGAGGAGTCGGCGCTGCTGGCGACGATTGTTCACAATGGACCCCAGAGTATGAGGTGGTGGACGTCTTGAGTTGAGGTCTCTCGCAGGGGTGCGCGCCTCGAACGGCGAGCGCATGGTTGGTGTTCTGGGTTCCCGCCTCACATCCTGACTCTGGCCTGTCTCTCCAGGTGGACGAGGCCTATCTCGTACGCGTGAATGGCGGCGCTCACCCGGTTGCGCGCGCCCAGCTTGTTGAGCAGGTTCTGCACGTGCGACTTGACCGTGCTCTCGCCGAGCTGCAGCCGCGTGGAGATCTCGGCGTTCGTGCAGCCGTCCGCCAGCAGCCGGAGCACGTCGACCTCCCGCGCGGTCAGCGACTCCATCACCGCCGCGGCACGCCCGTTGACCACAGTGGACGGTCCGGGCGCGATGCAGTGTCCCGCGGCGATCAACCGCGCGGCCGCGATGAAATGCTTCTCCGCGGCCGATTGCGGCAGCCATCCCCAGCCCGCGGGTGCGTAGCGCCGGCCCAGTGACTCCGGGAAGCCGTCGCCACCGATCATGAGCAGTCCGACCGGCCACTCCGGCAGGGCCTCGGCCAGCCGGGCGCACAGGTCCGCCGGATCCGTGGCGCCGGTGAACACCAGGACGTCCGCGCTCCCGCCCTCCTTGCACAGCAAGGAGATCGCCTCGTCGGTGTCGGTCGCCTCGGCCGTTATCTCCAGGTCGGCGGCATCGGACAACGCCCCGCGCAGCGCGGCGCGGGTGATCCAGTGTTCGTCGAGCAGGAGCACACGCGCGGGACCGTCAGCTGCCGTCTTCCCTTTGCGATCCACTGCGACGAGTCACCTCAAGATGGCGCTGTGTGCATAAGTAGTTGCAGACTGCACCAATTGGAGGTACGGCACAACCTACTTTCGACGTGGTCGAAAGAGGGGAACCTGACCGCCTATTGGCCGAACGAACCCGCTCGGAAGATCACGACGTCTCATCATTTCGGCGGGGCTGCGGGGGGTATGTCGTGCCAACCCTGCGGCCCGGCCGGCACCGGGCCGCGACGAGGATCGCGAACGCTCCGCAGTCGAGTCAATACCGAGCCCGAATGCCGGAGAGTGAGTCGCAGTGGCGAACGGTCCGTTCGGCGCACGGCCATCCGCCGAACGGACCCCTTCATCCGCCGGCGGCGCGGTTCGAGCCGGCGATGGCGTGCCGGCGCGTCGCGTCGTAGCGTGCGGGCAGGGGTGAGCCGAGGAGGCGGACGCGTGGCGGACCAGCTCGAGCACTTCTCCATGACCATCGGCGGCAAGGCGGTCGGCGCGCGGTCGGGGCGCACCTTCGAGTCGCAGAATCCCTACACGGGCAAGGCCTGGGCCGTGCTGCCGGACGCCGGGCCCGAGGACGTCGACGACGCGGTCGCCGCCGCGCGGGCGGCGCTCGACGGCGAGTGGGGCGCCCTGACCGGGTTCGCCCGCGCCGCGCTGCTGCACCGGCTCGGCGACCTGATCGGGGAGCACGCCGAGCGCCTCGCGCGGCTCGAGGTCAACGACTCCGGCAAGCTCTACCGGGAGATGATCGGCCAGCTCAACGCGCTCGGCGGCTGGTACCGCTACTACGCGGGCATCGCCGACAAGATCGAGGGCCGGCAGATCCCGTCGCCCAACCCGAACTACCTCGTCTACACCCGGCGCGAGCCGGTGGGCGTGGTCGCCGCGATCACGCCGTGGAACTCGCCGCTGCTGCTGCTCACCTGGAAGCTCGCCCCCGCGCTCGCGGCCGGCTGCACGGTCGTGGCCAAGCCGTCCGAGCACGCGCCCGCCTCGACCCTCGGGCTCGCCGAGCTGTTCGAGCGGGCCGGCTTCCCGCCGGGCGTGGTCAACGTGATCACCAGCAACGCGCGCGAGACCGGCGCGGCGCTCGCCGGCCACCCGGGCGTGGACAAGGTCGCCTTCACCGGCTCGACCGCGACCGGGCGGGCCGTCGCGCACGCGGCCGCGGAGAACCTGAACAAGGTCACCCTCGAGCTCGGCGGCAAGTCACCGCAGGTGGTCTTCCCGGACGCCGACGTCGCCGCGGCCGCGAACGGGATCATCGCGGGCGTCTTCGCCGCCACCGGGCAGACGTGCATGGCCGGCTCGCGGCTGATCGTGCACGCCGACGTGCACGACGAGCTGGTGGCGCTGATCGCCGAGCGCGCGGCGACGATCCGGCTGGGCGACCCGACCGCCGCGGAGACCGAGATGGGCCCGGTCGCGAACGCGCCGCAGTACGAGAAGGTGCTCGGCCTGCTGGCGACCGCGAAGGCCGAGGGCGCCACGGTCGCGTACGGCGGGGCCGCGGACGCCGGCCTCGGCGGGTACTTCGTGCAGCCGACGGTGCTCACCGGCGTCACGCCCGAGTCCACCATCTACCGCGAGGAGGTGTTCGGGCCCGTCCTCGCGGCGGTCACGTTCACCGACGAGGACGAGGCCGTGCGGCTGGCCAACGACACGCCGTACGGCCTCGCGGGTGCGGTGTGGACGAAGGACGTCCACCGCGCGCACCGCCTCGCCGCCCGCATCAAAGCGGGCTCGGTGTGGATCAACGCCTACCGCGTGGTGGCCCCGTCCGTGCCGTTCGGCGGGTACAAGAACTCCGGCCTGGGCCGGGAGAACGGCGTGGCCGCGGTCGACGAGTACCTGGAGACCAAGTCGGTCTGGGTGGAACTCACCGGTGGCACCCGCGACCCGTTCACCCTGGGCTGACAATCGCTTTCGTGTAAAGATGTTCGCGTCGTGACCCGGACATGAAGAATTCCCTTGTTTCCCCATCGATCGCGGCCGGGAATACCGCGTCCGTCATTGTTCACCGACCGGCGCGGTGCACGGCGAAATTCCCGCCAGGTCGTCAGGACTGCGCGGGGACGACGATTCCGTAGTCGTGGATCTTGCGGTAGATCGTCGCTCGGGACATGCCCAGCAGCTTGGCCGCCTGCACCTTGTTGCCGCGGGCGTCCTCCAGGCCGCGGACGATCGCGTCGCGTTCGACGGCCTCGATGCGGTTCAGCGGGCGCCGGGGCACCGTGCGCAACTCGGCCGGCAGGTCCACCGGCTGGATGGTGCCGGCGCGGCGGTGCTGGGTCACCTGCTTGAGCACGTTGTACAGCTGCGCCGCGTTGCCCGGCCAGCGCGCCCGGGTGAGCAGGTGCATGGCCGCCGGCGAGCAGGTCAGCTCCGCGCCCGCGCGCAGGCGGTTCAGCATCAGCGGCACGATCTCGTTGAGGTCCTCGATGTGGCGGCGCAGCGGCGGCACGTCCACGGTCAGCGGGAAGAGCGCCCACAGGTCCTTGGGCAGCTCCGCGTCCGCGCTCATCGTCAGCGTGACCCACGGGCCGCGCCTGCCCTCCAGGCCGTCGCGGACCTGGCGCAGGACGGCGGCCATCGCCCGCGTGGTCTCCTCGTCGAGGAGGTCGACGTGCCGGATGACCAGCGTGTCCACCGGGTCGTCGATGAGCTCGGCGCGCACCTCGGCGGCCAGCCGGTCCGCGGGCACGGCCGCGGCGTCGAGCATGTGGAAGCGGCCGAGCGAGTTGCGCCGCTGGTGCACGCCGCGCGCCACGGTCAGCTTCCCCACCCCGGCCTCGCCGGTCAGGATCAGCCAGTCCCCGCGCTCGTGGCCGGAGTCGACCTGGTGGCAGCAACGCAGCCATGTCGACGCCGAGCCGACCGCACCGGGCAGGAACATCGGCAGCACCGGGCCCGCCGGGCTCACCCGCTCCTCGTCCACCTCGAGCAGCTCGGCCTGGACCACGGCACCCGCGACGTCCTCGCCGTCCTGGCCCGGGATCGGGCGGGCGCGCACCCGCACCTTCGTGCCGGTGGCGAGCGTCGCGGTCGTCGAGCGGCCACCCTCGGTGAGCACCTGGGTGGCCTGGCCGATGATGACCGTCTGGTCCCCCGGATCCAGCAGCTGCCGGGCGCGGTCGTTCATCATCACCAGCTCGCTGTTGAACGCGATGACGATGCCCGTGGTGCGCCGGCAGGCCTGCAGGTACGCCCGGAACAGCGTCAGCTCCCGCAGGTCACTGTAAGTGAGCAGGGCCTGGCGGATCTGCTCGGCGGTGCTGCGGGCGAGCGCCACCAGGAGCCGCCCGGCGTCGCGCCGCCAGCAGGTCAGGTCGATGGCGCCGAGGGTCTTGCCGGAGATCGGATGGCGGATGGGCACGCCGGCGCACGCGAGGTTCTCGAGGTTCTCCGCGTAGTGCTCGTGGCCGAACACGTGCATGGGGCGGCCCTCGGCCAGCGCCGTGCCGATCCCGTTCGTGCCGACGAACTGCTCTCCGTAGCTGAACCCGGGCACGAGCTCGACCCGTTCGAGGTGGCGGTGCAGGTCCGGGTCCCCGGAGTACTGCCGCAGCACGACACCGGTCGGGTCGGTCAGGATGAGGCTGATGGGCTGGCCGTCGAGCTGGTCGGAGAGCCGCTGCAGCACCGGGGCGGCGCTGTGGATCAGCGGGGTGTCGAGGTCCGGGTGGCCCATGTAGGGCAGGTCGATCCGGTCGGCGGGCACCTCCAGGCGCCGGGAGCGCCACCACGAGGCGAGGATCGACTCGCGCACCTCGTCCGGCTCCACGGACTCGGTAGTCAGGAAGCGAACCCGGGTACCGGCCAGCCCCTCCTCGTCGGCCTGGATGTGCTCGCGGGTCAGGACCGAGTCAGACGTGCTTGCCGAGTTCGCCACATTCAGCTCCCTTGCCGTTGGCGGCCCAACCACAGAGTAAGCGGGGTGGCCAGGTCCCGGTGTCTCACATTGAGACATCCGGCGGGCCCGGAGAGCTGTCTCATTGGGGGATATGTCGCCTCCAACGGAGGTTCTGCCATGAACGACAACCAACCAGCCGAGACCTACAGCCCGTGGACCGTGGTGAACCTGGTCTTCAGCCATCTCGTCGACGAGGGACTGCATCCCACCCTCGGCGGCGGCAACCCGGGTGAACCCGCCGCGCAGCTGCTCCGCGCGCTGGGCATCACGCCCGCACTCGAAGGTGATTCACGAATCGGTGAGGCCACCCGGGAAAAGCTCGCCGAGCTGCGGGCGACGATGGCCGAGAACGACGGGGCGTCGGGCCCGCCTGTCCAATATTGAGACTCGCGTCACCGGCGGCAGGCGTTGTAATTCCCGTATTGGACGTGTGCCTGCCGCCCAGTCGGTGAGACCCACCAGAAAAGGCCGGGAGTAGGTGAAGTCGCCACCGTCAACCGGAGCGGTCGGGTTAGGAGCAAACATGAGCCGCCAGAGTGTTGCAAAGGCCCACCAGAAAATCCAAGAACTCTCCTGGGAACCCGCGTACCACACGCCGGTCTCCCATTACGGAACCGACTACACATTCCGCAAGGCCAAGAAGAAGGACCCCCTCAAGCAGGTGCTGCGCTCCTACTTCCCCATGCAGGAGGAGAAGGACCACCGCGTGTACGGCGCCGAGGACGGCGCGATCCGCGGGAACATGTTCCGCCAGGTACAGGAGCGCTGGCTGGAGTGGCAGAAGCTGTTCCTGAGCATCATCCCGCTGCCGGAGATCTCCGCGGCCCGGGCGATGCCGCTGCTGTTCCGCACGGTGCCCAACCCCGAGCTGCACAACGGACAGGCGATCCAGATGATCGACGAGGTCCGGCACTCGACGATCCAGCAGAACCTCAAGCGCCTGTACATGAACAACTACATCGACCCCGCCGGCTTCAACTCGAGCCTGCGCAACTTCCAGAACGACTACTGCGGCACGATCGGCCGCCAGTTCGCGGAGGGCTTCATCACCGGTGACGCGATCACCGCCGCGAGCATCTACCTGACGATCGTGGCGGAGACGGCGTTCACCAACACGCTGTTCGTCGCCATGCCGGCGGAGGCCGCCGCCAACGGCGACTACCTGCTGCCGACGGTGTTCCACTCGGTGCAGTCCGACGAGTCCCGCCACATCAGCAACGGCTACGCCACGCTGCTGATGGCGCTGTCCGACGAGGCCAACCACCAGCTGCTGGAGCGCGACCTGCGGTACGCGTGGTGGAACAACCACCGCGTGGTCGACGCCGCGATCGGCACCTTCATCGAGTACGGCACCAAGGACCGGCGCAAGGACCGCGAGAGCTACGCGGAGATGTGGCGCCGGTGGATCTACGACGACTACTACCGCAGCTACCTCGTACCGCTGGAGAAGTACGGCCTGGTCATCCCGCACGACCTCATCGAGGAGGCGTGGAACCAGATCTGGAACAAGGGCTACGTGCACGAGGTGGCCCAGTTCTTCGCCACCGGGTGGCTCGCCAACTACTGGCGCATCGACCCGATGACGGACAAGGACTTCGAGTGGTTCGAGTACAAGTACCCGGGCTGGTACGACCGGTACGGCAAGTGGTGGGAGAACTACAACCGCCTGTCCATCCCCAATGGACACCACCCGATCGTCGCGGAGAACGTCGACTACGTGTACCCGCATCGCTGCTGGACGTGCATGGTCCCGTGCCTGGTCCGCGAGGACATGGTCACCGACAAGGTGGACGGTCAGTGGCGGACGTACTGCCACGAGGCCTGCCGCTGGACCGACGCCGAGGCGTTCCGGCCGACCTACCAGGGCCGCAGCACCCCGAACATGGGCCAGCTGGTCGGGGCCCGCGAGTGGGAGACGCTCTACCACGGCTGGAACTGGGCCGACGTGGTCAGCGACATGGGCTTCGTGCGTGACGACGGCAAGACCATGGTCGCCCAGCCACACCTGGACCTGGACCCGAAGAAGATGTGGACGCTCGACCACCTGCGCCGGATGCCCGAGGTGCAGAGCCCGAACGTGCTGCTCAACCAGATGACCGACGAGGAGCGCGCGGCGTTCCAGGCCGACTACAACCGGCAGGGTCCAGCCGGCCGGCCGGCACCCCAGAACACCTGACCGCTTGGGGGGCGCACCGGGGAGGATCTCGTCCCGCCAACGGGATCCTCCCCAAACCGCCCCTTGCCGCGAGCAGTCCGCGATCGGGTGAGGAGCCATGGCAGACAAACACGTGGTGCGGTTCGAGCCGGTGGGCGTCGAGATCGAGGTCACGGAGGACCAGACGATCCTGCGGGCCGCCGCGGAGCAGGGCATCATGCTGATGCACGGCTGCAAGGAAGGCCAGTGCGCCTCCTGCAAGTCGTTCATCCTCGACGGTGACGACGTCGAGCTCGACCGGTACTCCACGTTCGCGTTGCCCGAGTTCGAGAAGGACGAGGGCTACACGCTGCTGTGCCGGGCGCACGCGTACGAGGACCTCACGATCGAGCTCCTCAACTACGACGAGGAGATGATCCACTCCGGACTCCCCTTGCAGCACGCGGTCGTCGAGGTGGAGTCCAACGAGAACGTCACGCACGACATGCGCCACCTCGTCGTGCGGCTCGTGGAACCCACGACGTTCAAGTACTTCCCGGGCCAGTACGTGGACTTCACGATTCCCGGGACGGACTGGACGCGCTCGTTCTCGATGGCCAACCCGCCGAGCACGAACGGCGACCAGCTGGAGTTCGTCATCAGGATCTACCCGGACGGGCTGTTCTCGGAGTACCTCGCCACCGAGGTCTCCGTCGGCGACCGGCTGGAGATCGACGGCCCGTACGGGATGTTCACCTTGCGGGACGCGCCGGGCAAGCCGCTGGTGTTCATCGGCGGCGGCGCGGGGATGGCACCGGTGCTGTGCCTGCTGCGGTCGATGGCCGAGCGCGGCATCGACCGGCCGGCGACGTACTTCTACGGCGCCCGCCGCCGCCGCGACCTCTGCTTCGAGAAGGAGCTGACGTCGCTGGAGGACACGTTGCCGTCGTTCCGGTTCGTGCCCGCGCTGTCCGAACCCGAGGACGGCGAGGACTGGGACGGCGAGACGGGCCTGATCACCGACGTGGTGCGCAGGCGCGCCGCCGACCTCGAGGGGGCGGACGCGTACGTGTGCGGACCGCCGCCGATGGTCGAGGCCGCGCTCGAGCTGCTGCCCGAGCTGGGCGTGGCCGAGAAGCGGGTCTTCTACGACAAGTTCACCACGACCGGCGACCCGGACGGGCCCTGAACCATGACCACCAGCCACCAGTACCTGACCAAGGAGGAACTTCCTGTGCCGGACGTAACCAACACATCGAAATCCGGGAAGGCGGAACCTCGATGACCACCACCGCAGAACGCAGTGTGCCGAAGCCCGTCTTCACCGACGCCGAGGCCGGCGCGAAGGTGTTCCCGGACTCCACCGCACGCACCTTCAACTACTTCCACGCCCAGAAGCGCAAGCAGAGCCACTACGAGGACGTGACCGTCGAGGTCCAGCCGGACCCGCGGCACTACCTGTCCCAGGGCTGGCTGTACGCCTTCGCCGACGGCAAGGGCGGCTACCCGCTCGAGTGGACCGCGCTCAAGGCGTGGGGCTCCGACCGGCCCGTGCCCGAACGCAGCCCCGGCTCGGGCGGCAAGGGCTACGACTGGCCGGCGCACGGCTGGCACGAGTTCCGTGACCCCAACGAGGAGTGGGAGCTCACCCTCTACCGCTACAACGCGAACGTGGTCCGCCAGCTGAACCAGAACGTCGAGGCGGCCCGCCAGGCCAAGGCGTTCGAGCAGTGGAACCCCAACTGGGTGCAGTTCGTGTCCCAGCACGTCGGCGCGTGGATGCACGTGGACCACGGCCTCGGGCTCTACCTGTACGCCAACGCCAACCGCCGGGCACCGACGAACATGCACAACAACGCCATCTCGGTGAACAGCATGCACCGCATCCGCGCGGCGCAGGACCTGGCGCTGTACAACCTCACCCTCACCGAGGAGATCGACGGCTTCGACGGCAGCGCACACCTGTCCACATGGAACTCCGACCCGGCGTGGCAGGGCGTGCGGGAGACCGCCGAGCAGCTCACCGGGATCTGGGACTGGTGCGAGGCGATCTTCGCGGCGAACGTCGTGTTCGAGCCGCTCGTCGGCGAGATGTTCCGCAGCAACCTGGTCCAGCAGGCCGCACCAGCCAACGGCGACTTCGTCACCCCGACCCTGATCGGTGCCGAGGAGTACGACTACGCCGAGCGCGACCTGCGCTACACCCGGCCGATGTTCCGGCTGCTCGTCGAGGACAAGGAGTTCGCCGAGCACAACAAGAAGATCATGCAGCAGTGGCTCGCCGACTGGGTGCCCCGGTGCCTGGCCGCCGCCCGCACGCTGCAGCCGCTGTGGTCGCAACCCGACGCGCGGCCACCTCGGTTCGAGGACGGCCTCGACCGGGCGAAGAGCCGCTTCGCCGGGATCCTTTCCGACGTCGGTCTGCAAGCACCGAAGGAGCTGAGCCAGTGACCGCCACCGCGAGGAGTTTCAAGACCGCCGAGAGCCCGTACAAGTCGGACAGCACGGCGTCGAACATGTGTGGCTTCACCTTGATGAACAACCAGGTCGGCGCGATCGTGGCGCTGGTGATGCAGGATCAGCCCAACGTGACGATCACGCCACTGCCCTCGATGATCCGCGTCGACGCCGTCGGGCGCATGGACCTCGAGTACGCCGCGGTCGACGAGGCGGCCGGCGAGGAAGAGGGCTGGTTCAACGCGGCCGAGTTCGAGGAGAGCATGTCCACCCACTACGGGCGCATGGTCCACCTCGACGACCGCACGATCATGTTCGCCAACCCCGAGGACGCCGCCGAGTACCTCGACTTCGATCTCAAGCCCGTCAACAAGTAACCCCGAACCGATTGCCCTATGACGTACCCGGAACCGTCGCCGGCGGCAGGCATCCGCCGGCGACGGACCGGACCGTCACCCGCGACACACGCAGTGGAGTGAAACATGTACACGAAGGACGGCGAGAACTACTTCGTGGTCGACGGCCACACCCACTTCTGGGACGCCAGCCCCGCGAACTGGGTGCCGGGCCAGGAGCAGTACGCCAAGGGCTGGATCGAGTGCTTCCACGCCTACCAGGGACTCGGACCCGCCGAGACCCACTGGCCGATCGAGAAGTTCCAGAAGTACTCCGAAGAGACGATGATGCGTGACCTGTTCGAGGACGGGCACGTCGACGTCGCGATCTTCCAGCCCACCAGCCTGAAGCAGTGGTACACCAAGGGCTTCAACACGACCGAGGTCAACGCGGCGCTGGCCGAGAAGTACCCCGGCAAGTTCGTGGTCAACACGAACTGGGACCCGCGCGACGGCGACGAGGGCCTCAAGGCGCTCGAGGAGCGGGTGAAGCGCTACGGCTGCACGGGCGCGAAGCTCTACACCGCCGAGTGGCACGGTGACTCCCGCGGCTGGAGCCTGAAGTCTCCGGAGGCCGCGCGCTACCTGGAGAAGTGCCAGGAGCTCGGCGTCAAGAACATCCACGTCCACAAGGGACCGACGATCTGGCCGCTGGACAAGGACGCCTTCGACGTGTCCGACGTGGACTTCGCCGCGACGAACTTCCCCGAGCTGAACTTCATCGTCGAGCACGTGGGCCTGCCCCGCATCGAGGACTTCTGCTTCATGGCCACCCAGGAGCCGAACGTCTACGCCGGGCTCGCCGTGGTGATCGGCGGGCTGATGCACGCCCGGCCACGGTTCTTCGCGAAGGTCATGGGCGAGCTGATGTTCTGGCTCGGCGAGGACAAGCTGATCTTCGGCGCGGACTACGCCATCTGGGAGCCCAAGTGGCAGGTCGAGGGCTTCGTGGACTGGAACATGCCCGACGGCGAGGAGTTCGCCGACTACGGCAAGCTCAGCGTGACCCAGAAGAAGAAGATCCTCGGCCTGAACGCCGCGCGCCTGTACGACCTCAAGGTGCCCGACGAACTGCAGGAGCAGACGCCGCCCGTCGAGCCGGTCGGGGTGCCGGCGTCGTGACGGCGACGACGGGGCCCGCGAGGGCGACCGTCGGCAGCGAACCCGCGACACACCCGGCAGTCTGGTCGGCGCTGGGCACGGTCCGGGACCCGGAGCTGGACGAGCCACTCACCGAGCTGGGCTTCGTCTCGCGATGCGAGGTGTCGCCCACCGGTGAGGCGCTCGTGCGCCTGCGGCTGCCGACCTACTTCTGCGCGCCCAACTTCGCGTTCCTCATGGTGGCCGACGCCTACGACGCGGTGTCCGCGGTCCCGGGGATCCACCGGACCGTGGTCGAGCTGGAGGACCACTTCGCCGCGGAGGCGATCAACCGCGGCGTGGCCGCCAGGGCGGGCTTCCTCGGCACGTTCGCCGGGGAGGCGGCCGACGAGCTGGACGGCCTGCGCGCGGACTTCCTGCGCAAGGCCGTGCTCGCCGGCACCGACCGGGTGTGCCGGGCGACGATCAAGGCCGGCGCCGACCCCACGAGCCTCGCCGGGCTCACGCTGGGCGACGCGCCGGCGAGCACCGACCGCGAACGGCTGCGAGCCCGCCGCGGCGAGCTCGGGCTGCCCGCCGCCGACCGCGACCCGCTGGTGCTCGACCCGGCCACCGGGGCCGGCATCGACCCCACGGGCCTGCGGCGCCACCTCGGCATCGCCCGGCTGACCCGGGTGAGCCAGGAGGCCAACTCCGGGGTGTGCCGGGGCATGTTGCAGGCCCGCTATCCCGGCGCCGGGCAGTCCGGCCAGTCAGACCAGTCCCATCAACCCGCGACAGAGGGACAGGAGTAAGCCCATGAAAGCAGTGCGCCTGCACTCGTACCACAAGCAGCCCGTGATCGAGGAGGTGCCCGAACCCCGGGCGACCGGGCCGTTCGACGTCGTGGTCAAGATCGGTGGCGCCGGGGTGTGCCGGACCGATCTGCACATCATCGAGGAGCAGTGGCGCGACAAGTCCGGCGTCACGCTGCCGTACACGATCGGCCACGAGAACGCCGGCTGGGTGCACGAGGTCGGCTCCGCGGTGACCAATGTGGACGTCGGGGACACGGTGATCCTGCACCCGACGCCCACCTGCGGGCTCTGCCACGCCTGCCGCGGCGGCGACGACATGCACTGCGAGAACTCGACCTTCCCCGGCATCAACACCGACGGCGGGATGGCAGAGTACCTGCTCACCTCGGCTCGGGCGTGCATCAAGCTCGACCCGGAGACCCGGCCGGAGGACGTGGCGGCGCTGGCGGACGCCGGGATCACCGCGTACCACGCCGTGCGCAAGGCCGCGCCCAGGCTGTACCCGGGCACGGTGTGCGTGGTCAACGGCGCGGGCGGGCTCGGCCACATCGGCATCCAGTCGCTGCGGGCGCTGACCGCGTGCACGGTGATCGTGGTCGACCGCAACGCGGCGGCGCTCGACCTCGCCGCGGAGATCGGGGCGCACCACACGGTCCTGGCGGACGGCAAGCACGTCGAGGCGGTGCTGGATCTGACGGGCGGCAACGGCGCGGAGGTCGTGCTCGACTTCGTCGCCGAGCAGGGCGCCCAGCAGGACGCCTTCGCCATGACCCGCCGCGCCGGCGCGCAGTTCGTCATCGGCTACGGCAGCAACATCGACGTGCCGACGATCGACATCATCTCCACCGAACGCAACATCATCGGCAACCTCGTCGGCACCTACAACGACCTGGCGGAGCTCATGGTGCTGGCGCAGAGCGGCCAGGTCACGTTGCACACCAAGAAGTACCCGCTCGACGCGGCACTCGACGCGCTCGCGGACCTCGACGCGGGCAAGGTCCGCGGCCGGGCGATCCTCACCCCCTGACCAGACAGGAGCACACGATGGCGAAGGAACTGCGTTTCGGTCCGGAGGCCCGCGACCTGCTGCTGTCCGGAGTGGACAAGCTCGCGGAGGCGGTGAAGTCGACCCTGGGCCCCAAGGGCCGCAACGTGATCATCGAGAAGATCACGGGCTCCCCCGTGGTCACCAACGACGGCGTGACCATCGCGCGGGAGATCCATCTGAAGAACCAGTTCGAGAACATGGGCGCGCAGCTGGTGAAGGAAGCCGCGATCAAGACCAACGACGTGGTCGGCGACGGCACGACCACGGCGACGGTCATCGCCCAGGCGATCATCCGCGAGGGCATGAAGGCCATCGGCGGGGGCGGCAACCCGGTGCTGATCAAGCGCGGCATCGACAAGGCGGTCGGCCTGCTGGTGGCGCAGCTGGAGAAGGTCGCGCACCCGGTGGCGTCCGAACAGGACTACGCCCGCGTGGCCGCGATCTCCGCCAACGACGACGACACGGTCGGCGCCGCGATCGGCAGGGCGCTGCACACGGTCGGCGAGGGTGGCGTGGTCACCATCGAGGAGTCGCCCACGCTCGGCATGGGGGTCGACTTCGTGGAGGGCTTCGAGTTCGACAACGGCTACCTCTCGCCGTACCTGGTCACCGACCCGGGCCGGCTCGAGGCCGTGCTGGACGACCCCTACATCCTGATGTGCAGCGAGAAGATCACCAAGGTCCAGGAGCTCATGCCGATCCTGGACAAGATCATGCGGGACCCGCGCCCGCTCGTGCTGATCGCCGAGAACGTCGAGGGCACGGCGCTGTCCATGCTCGTGCACAACCATGTCAACGGCGCGTTCCAGTCCGTCGCGGTGCGCGCGCCCGGGTTCGGCGACCGGCGGCTGCACAAGCTCGAGGACCTCGCCGCGGTCGTGGGCGGCGCGGTGCTGAGCAGGCAGTCCTCGTTCTCGCTCGAGTCGATGACGACCCAGCACCTCGGCCGCGCGAAGCAGGTACGGGTCACCGAGAACATGACGACGATCGTCGGCGGCGCGGGGTCCGCGCAGGACGTCGACTTCCGGGTCAACCAGCTGCGCGCGGAGCGGGAGCGCGCGCAGTTCGGCGTGGACGAGGAGGTGCTGACCGAGCGGATCGGCGCCCTGACCGGCAAGGTGGCGGTGATCAAGGTCGGTGCCGCGACGCCGTCCGAGCTCAAGGAGCTGCAGCACCGGGTCGAGGACGCGCTGTCGGCGACCCGGGCCGCGATCGCGGAGGGGATCGTGGCCGGCGGCGGCGCCGCGCTGCTGCACTCCGAGCACGTGCTGAGCGGGCTCGACCTCGACGGCGACGACGAGATCGGCGCGGCGATCGTGCGCGCGGCGCTCTCCGAGCCGGCGTGGCTGATCGCCAGCAACGCCGGATACGCGGCCGGCGAGGTGCTCGCGAAGACCCGCGAGCTCGGTCCCGACGAGGGGTTCGACGCGCTGCACGGGCGCTACGTGAACCTCGTGGAGGCCGGGATCATCGACCCGCTGCGGGTGTGCCGCTCGGCGCTGCAGAACGGCGCCTCGGTGGCGGGGCTGCTGCTCACCACCAACTCGCTCATCGCCGAGGAGCAGACCCCGTGGGGCGGCAGCGCCGCGCTCATGACCGAGTTCGGCCCGCTCGACGAGGGCCTGCACCAGCCGTCGCCGGACTCCAGCACGCCGCAGTCGCTGGGCCTGGGACCGTCGGTCGGCTAGCCCGCACCCACGCCGACAGAGCACGGCAAACACCCACGGCAGCAGAACGGATCGGACGCGGGAGGTCGCGGCGGTGCTGAAGCGCAACCCGGTTGGCGACGTGACCTTCCTGCGTCCGGCGCCGAAAAAGCGCCGGACGGGGCTCGTCGTGTACGGCCCGGCCGTCGTGGCGAGCGTCGCGTACATCGACCCGGGCAACTTCGCCACCAACCTCACCGCGGGTGCCCAGTTCGGCTACACGCTCGTCTGGGTCATCGTCATGGCGAACGCGATGGCGATCCTCGTGCAGTACCTGTCGGCGAAGCTCGGCATCGCGACCGGGCGCGACCTGCCGGAGATGTGTCGCGAGCACATGTCCCGGCCGGTCGCGATCGGCCTCTGGCTCCAGGCCGAGCTGGTCGCGATGGCGACGGACCTGGCCGAGTTCGTCGGCGCCGCCATCGGGCTGAACCTGCTGTTCGGCGTGCCGATGGCGGCGGCCGGCGTGATCACCGGCGTGGTGGCGTTCGGCCTGCTGGCCCTGGAGCAGCGCGGCTACCGCCGCTTCGAGCTCGCGATCGCCGGCCTGTTCGGCGTGGTGTTCCTGGGTTTCGCGTACAACGTCATCTGGGTCGGCGCGGACGGCTCGGCCATCGCGGCCGGGCTCGTGCCGATGTTCGACGGCACCGACAGCGTGCTGCTCGCGGTCGGCATCATCGGCGCGACCGTGATGCCGCACGTGATCTACCTGCACTCGGCGCTGACGAAGAACCGGGCCCGCTGGCACGACGAGCCGTCGCGGCGGCGGCTGCTGCGTTCGCAGCGGGTCGACGTCGCGGTCGCGCTGGGCGCCGCCGGCGTGACCAACCTGCTGATCCTGGTCCTGGCCGCGTCGCTGCTGCACGACGTGGGCCTCGGCGGCAACGACCCGATCGAGTTCACCCACAGCGAGCTCGGCCGGGTGATCGGGGGCGGCGCGGCGCTCGCGTTCGCGGCCGCGCTGCTGGCGTCGGGCCTGTCGTCCTCCAGCGTCGGCACGTACGCCGGACAGGTGGTCATGCAGGGGTTCATCCAGCGCCGGGTGCCGTTGCTGGTCCGGCGCGGGATCACGATGCTGCCCGCGCTCGTCGTGCTCACCCTGGGCCTGCCGGCCACGCAGGTGCTGGTCATCTCGCAGGTGACGCTGTCCTTCGGCATCCCGTTCGCCCTGGTCCCGCTGCTGCTGCTGACCCGGCGCAAGGACGTCATGGGCGTGTTCGTGAACAGGCCGCTGACGACCGCGGCCGCGGCCTGCTGCGCGGCGCTGATCATCGGGCTCAACACGTTCCTCATCGTGGGGACGTTCGGCTCATGACCACGCGCCGCGCCATCCCTCGACCGACGCCGGGACGTGCCCGGCAACGGTTGGCTCGGTCGCGGGCGAGGCGAGTCGCGGCGCCGCGCCCGCGCCCGGGCAATTTCCGGAGGCAGCCATGGACGTGACCACCGCCCGCGAGATCGCGGTCGCACTCGTACTGTTCGGCGCGACCGGCACGGCGTCGATGACCGTCTACCGGCTCGCCCTGAAGTCGTTCGACGTCGACCTGCTGCCCGTCGCGCTGTCCGCGCGCGTGCGCTGGTGGCGCGGCCACCTCGGCGCGACGTTCGGCCTCAGCGCGTCCCTGCTGGCGCTCGGGCTGGTGGGACTGCTCGTGCTCTGAGCCGGGTCCTCATTAGTCCATTCGTGGCGGCTACCCGGACCCGGCGCGCCGAACCGTCTCGCTCGCCCGGTGCCGCTCGCCGGAACGAGGGTTGCGCACGTGGCGATCGGTGAGCGGCGCGCGCTGAGCGGCCACCGCCCGAACACTCGTCTGCCGGACCGAAGACGAGGATCGGCATTTACGTCCGCTCGCCGCTTGCCGGGCTCGCCTACCGCTTTGGACTGGTCGTACCGAGCCCGATGTCACATGATCATGTGCGCGGCACCGCATAACCGCACGTCGTGCAACGTCGTTGTACAGCACGAAATTGGTTCAATGTGGTTGCGGTAACATCGCTGCGGCCCACGCCTCGTCCCCCGGGGGAAGCTGACGACGCTGCACGGCTCGACATGCGTCACCACTCCCTGCCGGTCTGCTGGTACAGAAAGGACCAGATGTCTGAGTTGCCCCGCTCCGAGCCCTCGACCGAGCCGCGCGGGCTGAGGTTGCCGTACGGCCCGGTCACACCAGCACACGGCATGGGCGAACCGTTCGGCCGGTTGCGCAGCCGGCTCGTCAACACCGCGGTCATCGCGGGGTGCCTGATCGTGCTGCTGGCCGCCGCCGGGTTCGGCTCGATCGCCGCGGGGTGGTACCCGACGACGAACGTGGCGTTCATGCTGGCCGCGGGCACCGTGGTGGTCGGTATCGCCGCGGCGTTGCGCGTGTTCCTCCTGTTCCGTGACCTGCAACAGCTCCCGGTCCCCGCACCGTTACCCGCGCCGCCACCGCTGCCGCGCGATCCGTACGAGCGTGATCCGTACGAGCCCGAGCCGTGGGCGTCGCCGCAGGTCATCGAGCCGCGCCCGCAGCCGAAACCACAGCCACGGCCGCAGCCGCAACCGCCGGCCGAACCGCGCGCGCAGCTGATCGTCCCGGTCACGACCGGCTTCTCCGCCGACGGCGTCGAGCAGTGGGGCGAGGTGTTCGGCAAGCTGTCGCGCCGGCTGCAGTCGCTGGTCAACCGCCTCATCCGCAGCATCGACAAGATGGAGCACGAGCTCGAGGATCCCGACCTGCTCAACATGCTCTGGGGCATCGACCACCTCGCGACCCTGGTGCGGCGCCAGGCCGAGAACATCGCCGTCCTCGGCGGCGAGACCCTCGAACGCCGGTCGGACGAAGCGGTCGACGTCAACGCCGTGCTGCGCTCCGCGGTCGCGGAGATCCAGCGCTACCGCCAGGTCGTCACGATCCCGATCCGCGACGCGCGCATCCACGGCCACGTGGTCGCCGAGATCATCCACCTGCTGTCCGAGCTGCTCGACAACGCGACGACGTTCAGCCCGGACGACGCGCCGAAGGTGGCCTTCCGCGCCCAGTACGTCACGGCCGGCCTGGCGGTCCAGGTACAGGACCGCGGCATCGGCATGAACGCCGAGGACCTGCGGCGCATCAACCACCTGCTCGACCGCTCGACGCAAATCGACGTGGGCGAGCTGTTCAAGGACGGCCGGATCGGCCTCGCCGTGGTCAAGGAGCTGGCCCGCCGCCACAACGTCGGCGTCGAGCTGCAGCCGAACATCTACGGTGGCATCGACGCGTCGATCGTGGTGCCGCACAAGCTGCTCGACTCGCGGCCCGGCGGCCAGCAGCTCATGCACCGCCCCGGCCCGCGCGAGACGACCTCGAGCCAGCCCGCCCGCGTCGCCACCGCGCCACCGGCCGCCCCGCAGCGCGCACCCCAACCGGCCCCGCAACAGCCGGCCCCGCAACAGCCAGCCCAGCAACCGAAGGCGGCACCGCAACCGCAGGCGGCACCGCAAGAGGTACCGCGGCCCGCCCCGCTGCCCAGCCCGCAGCCGATGGTCCGGCCCGCACAGCCGGCGCAACCGCGGGCGCAACAGCCGGCACCGCAGCCGGCGGCGCCCCAGCCGGCGCTCGCGCCCAAGCCGGCACCCAAGCCGGCGCAGCAGCCGGCGCAGCAGGCCGTTACCGCCACGGCCGCCCAGAGCTCCCCCGAGCACGACGAGCCCGAGGAGCTGCCGGTCCGCGAGCGGGGCACGGCCTTCGCGGCCATGCGTGCCGGGCAGGCGAGCCGGGTGGCACAACAAGCGCCACAACCACAACCGGCGCAACAACAACCGGCCCAGCAGGCAACACCGCAGGCGACCCAGCGGTCGCTCGGCATGGGCGGCGCGCCCGACACGCCGACGCCCGGCAACGGTGACCGGCCGGCGCTGCCGCAGCGCCGGGAGCAGCAGTCCTACCTGCGGCCGGAGCTGCGCCAGGCACCTGTCCTGACCCGCCCGATTCCCGGGCACAGCCCCAACCTTCTCGCGGACCTGCAGCTCGGCCGGGTCGCGGGACAGCAGGAGATCGCTCAGGAGGAGGGTCAAGCCGGACCGACCGGCGAGCAAGGCGAGCAGCAGCAACGTTCGGACCAGCGCAACACCGAAGGAGAGAACGGTTCATGGCCGACGATCTGACCTGGCTACTGCGTCGCCTCGTCGAGACGGTACCCGGCGCGCAGAGCGCCGTGCTGTTGTCGGTCGACGGGATTGCCAAGTACTCGCACGGGCTGTCCCCCGAGGGCGCCGACACGCTCTCCGCGCTGTCGTGCGGAATGCTGTCCCTCGCCCAGCAGGTGGGCAAGAACTTCGGCCAGGGCGAGACCGACGGCGTCCGCCAGGTCGCCACGGAGCTCGACCACACGATCCTGTTCGTCACCTCCGCGAGCCTGGGCAGCCTGCTGGCGGTGGTGGCCAGCCGTGATGTGGACGCGCGGGTGCTCAGCTTCGAGATGGCGAAGCTGTGCCACCAGGTCCCGGCCTTCCTCGCCACACCGGCCCGGCAGCCCAGCACGGCCGCCGGCAACGGGTCCATGTGAGCATGACCGACGAGGACCAACACGACAGCACCGACGACCGCGCCGCGTACGACCTGTGGGTCCGGCCCTACACCGCGACCTACGGGCGGACCCAGCCGAGCACGACGCTCGACCTCATGTCCCTGGTGAAGGCGACCGGGCGCGGGCGGGTCTCACTCGACCGGCTGGGCTACGAGCACGCCGAGGCGCTTCGCCTGTGCCACACCCCGATCGCGGTCGCCGAGGTGGCCGCGCACCTGCACCAGCCGGCGAACGTCGCCAAGGTGCTGCTCGCCGACCTCATCGACGCGGGCGCCGTCATCACCAAGCCGCCCGCACACGATTCCTACTCCAACAACCCCGAAATCCTGGAGGCATTGCTTGTTGGTCTCCGAAACCTCTGACGCCGAGTTCCCGCGCCAGATCAAGATTCTCGTCGCGGGCGGGTTCGGCGTGGGGAAGACCACGTTCGTCGGCTCGGTGAGCGAGATCGAACCGCTCACCACCGAGGCCGCACTAACCACGGCGAGCGTCGACGCCGACAGCGTGGCCGGGGTGGAGGCGAAGACCACGACTACTGTCGCGCTGGACTTCGGCCGCATCACCTTCCCCGGCCCCAACCTGATGCTCTACTTGTTCGGCACGCCCGGCCAGGACCGGTTCTGGTTCATGTGGGACGAGCTGTCCCGCGGCGCCCTCGGCGCCGTGGTGCTCGCCGACACGCGCCGCCTGGCGGACTCGTTCGCCGCGGTGGAGTTCTTCGAACGGCGCGGCATCCGCTTCCTGGTCGCGCTCAACGAGTTCGACGGCGCCATCCGGTACGAGAACGACGAGGTGCGGGCCGCGCTCGACCTCAAGCCCGGGATTCCGCTGGTGCGCTGCGACGCGCGCGACAAGCAGACCGCCGGCGAGACGCTGATCGCGTTGGTGGAACACGTCCTCGCGGCGTCCGGTGTCAAGCCGCACAACAGCGACCACGCACAACCGATCCGGAGCAACTGATGATGAATGATCACAGCACCGACCGGCGACTGCTGACCGCGCCCCTGGACCCGGAGGTGCACCAGCGGATCGCGCGGCTGCGGCAGCTCGGCCTGGGTGACCGCCCGGTCCGGGAGTTCGACGAGTTCGCCACCCGGCTGGCCAACTGGGCCCGCACGCCACTCGCGATGGTCAACTTCATCGGTGAGGACCAGCAGTACTTCGCCGGTCTCCACGCCGGGAACAGCACCAACGCGGGCGTGCTCGAGGCGGCCCAGACGTCGGCGAACGCGTCGGTCAGCCGCGTGATGGCGCGCGACCACGGCTGGTGCCCGTACGTCGTCGTGCGGCGCAAGGCACTCGTGCTCGACGACGTGTGCGCTTACCCGCGGTTCAGCGGCAACCCGGTCGTCGACGAGATCGGCATCCGCTCCTATATCGGCGCGCCGCTGATCGACGAGACCGGTGTCGCGCTCGGCACGATCTGCGCGGTGGCCGACCACACCAGCGACTGGGGCAGGAACGGGCTGGACACCATCAAGGCGATGGCGTCCGAGCTCGTCGACCTCATTCAGCGCCGGCGGTAGACCCCGGCCGCGGTGGTGGCCCGCAGCGCCGCGCTGCTCGACCGGAGCCGGTCGGACAGGCGCTCGGACCACTGCCGCTTGGTGTCGCCCAGCGCCACCTCCGCGAGCCGGAGGCGCTGGATGTCGGACGTCCCCGCGGGGGCGTAGATGTGGTGGGCGTCGCGCAGCAGGCGTTCGAGCCTGCGGCCGCCGGACAGGCCGTGCGCGGCCTGCACCTCCATCGCGGTGCGCGCCGCGTTGAGCGACAGCTCCACGTTGACCAGCTTGGCGTTCATGAGCTCCGCGTCGCAGGCCAGCCCCTGGTCGAGCATGTGCACGGCGTGGTAGAGGCTGATGCGCGCGGTCATCAGGTCCGACTGCAGCTGCCCCAGTTTCTGCGCCACCGTGGGCATTTCGCTCAGCGGGCGGCCGTCGCGCAGCCGCCGCTGGGTGAACTCGACGGTCTCCTCGATGATCGCCTGGTGGATGCCGAGCGACACCGCGGCCAGGTTCGGCCGGCCGTAGAGGACGCTCGACGAGTACGCGACCGTGAGCCCGTCACCCTCGTTGCCGAGCAGGTTTGCCGCTGGGACACGGCAGTTCTCGAAGATGAGCTCGCCGAAGCTGAACCCGGCTAGGCCCAGCGCCGGCTCGTGCTCGCCGAGCGTGAAGCCCGGGCTGCCGGCGTCCACCAGGAACGCCGAGAGACCCGTGGAACCGAGACCGGTACGCGCGACCGTGCCGTGCAGGTCCCCGATGTGGCTGTTGCCCACGAAGACCTTGCGGCCGTTGAGCACGTAGTGATCCCCGTCGCGGACGGCGGAGGTGGTCATGCCGAGGACGTGACCACCGGAGTCCCGCTCGGTGACGGCGATCGTGGGCAGGCAGGTGCCCGCGCTCACGGCCGGCAGCCAGCGGCATTTCTGCTCTTCCGTGCCGTAGTGAAGGATCTTGGCCGTACCGAGCTGCGAGGCCTGGACCATGGCGCCCATCGCGCCGCTGACCCGCGAGATCTCCTCGATGATGATCGTCTTCGCGAGATGACCCATACCCATGCCGCCGTATTCCGGGTCGACGGTGACGCCGATCCAGCCACGTGCGGCGATTTCCCGGGCGAGGTCGACCTCCACCGACCGGGCCTTTTCCATTGCGGCGACCCGGGGTTGGACTTCTGCTTCGGCGAAGGTGCGGACCTCGTCACGGAGTCGGTGGTGATGTCTGGTCATGAAATAGCCGTCAGTAGCTACTCCCGATTTCAATGCGACGCCCCTATTTTGTCATTGACCAACGCTTCTCCCGTTGTGACACACGACCGCACCACACTGCCAGTGACCAAGAGGACACGGTACCGCCTACGCGGTGATCCATTCCACGCAGAAGTCGATCATTGTTACGGTCCGCTACTAGATGGGGGTGATTGTCCGAGCAGTTTGCATCTGTCGTAGAGTGGACGGATTAAGTGAACGCTCCACGGTGGCCGGGAGAAGCGTCCGTCGCCGACCGCACCCTCTACAGTGGACTGAACAGCCTCATGCCCGGGACGCCTGCCGGACGCGTAGCGCGCGGTGCGCCGCCATCCGCACCGGCGCGTTGACCACGCCATATCCGGCGTAGCCCCCGATCCGTTGCACCACCTCGAAGAACACCCGGCCACCGAGAATGCGGGTGGCGAAGTGCAGCAACTCGCCGCCCCTGGCGTCGCGGTCGTACAGGACGGACGCCGCGCGCAGCTCGGCCAGGCGCGGCGGCGCGAGGCGGGCGTCAAGATCGTCGTAGTAGTTGTCCGGAATTTCCAGCAGGGGTAACCCGCGCGCCCGCATGGCGTGCGCGGTCGCGATCGCGTCGGCCGTGGTGAAGGCGATGTGCTGCGGGTCCGGCACGGCCGGCGCCCACTCGCCGCGGCGCAGCGTCGAGACGTTGTGCGCGATGCGCACGAGGCCCCGCGAGTCGCTCGCGAACAGACCGCGGACGAGCCCGAACGGGGCGGCGAACTCCACCTCCGGCCCGGGCTCGAGGCCGAGCACGCCGTGGTAGAACAGGGCGGTCCGGTCCACGTCGTCGTACGGGGCGGCGAGCGAGACGTGGTCGATCCCGGTCAGCAACCCGGGTTCGCCCGCCACGCGCCCCTCGGTGAACGCGATCGCCGTCCCGTCGGGAGCGGCGACCGTCCCGTCCGGCCGGGCGGTGGCGAGCAGCCTTGTCGCCCGCTGGCGCGCGACCGCCGGGTCGGCGCTGTCCACACCGAACGCGGCCACCCGGGCCACGTCGTCGTCCGTCCCACGTACCCGCACGACCGCGTCGCCCTGCACCCACTCACCACCGGCCGGCCGGAAACCCATGGCACGCAACGTGCCCGTCACCTCGTCCGGGACGGGCGCCGCGACCTCGGTGAACGCGAACCCGGAGACCGCCGGCGCCGGCGGGAGGCCGTCGACCCGCACGCGGTCGCGCACCTCCGGCGACCCGGTCACGGCGAGCCGGTCGCGCAAGACGAGCAGCGAGCGCATCGCGTCGACGGCGGTCCGGAACGGGTCGGCCTGGCGGAAGACGTCGTTGAAGACCTCCAGCGACAGCGGGCCCGCGTATCCGGTGGACAGTACGTATCCGACGAACGCCGGCAGGTCGAACGCGCCCTGGCTGGGGAAGAGCCGGTGGTGGCGGCTCCACGCCAGCACGTCCATGGACAACCGCGGCGCGTCGGCGAGCTGGACGAAGAACAGCTTCTCCCCCGGGATCACCCGGATCGTGGCGGGATCGCTGTCGCGGGAGAGGATGTGGAAACTGTCCAGGCACAGGCCCAGCGCCGGATGGTCCGCGCGGCGCACGATGCGCCACGAGTGGTCGAACGTGTTCACGAACCGGCCCCAGGCAAGGGCTTCGTACGCGATCCGGATGCCGCGGGCCGCCGCCCGGTCGGCGAGCGAGTGCAGCTGCTCGGCGGCGAGGTCGTCGTCGTCCACCGCGTCCGGCGACACCGACGAGCAGACCAGCAGCGTGCCGGCGCCCAGCTGCTCCATCACGTCGAACTTGCGCTCGGCCCGCCGCAGGTTCGCCGCGAGCGCGTCCGGCGGCACCGCCTCGAAGTCGCGGAACGGCTGGTACAGGTCGATCGTCAGGCCGAGCTCCGCGCACCGGTCGCGGATCTGCCCGGGCGACCACTCGCACACCACGAGGTCGTTCTCGAAGATCTCCACGCCGTCGAAGCCGGCCTGCGCCACCGCGGCGAGCTTGTCGTCGAGCGTGCCGGACAGGCACACGGTGGCGATGCCCAGCCTGGGCGTCACGGGGCCGGGCACGGCGCTTCCAGCGTGGCGAAATGCGCGAGCATCCGATCCGCGTCCGGCGTGGCGCCGGTGAACAGGCGGAACGAGTCGGCCGCCTGGAACACCGCCATCCGCCCGCCGTCCAGCACCCGGCAACCGCGCGCCCGGGCGGCCGCGAGGAGCGGGGTGCGCAGCGGGCGGTACACCACGTCGGCCACCCACAGCCGCGGGTCGAGCGCCTCGGCCGGCAGCGGGAGGCCGGGCTGGGCGTCCATGCCGGTCGGCGTCGCGTGGACGAGCCCGTCCGCGGCGGCGAGCGAGTCGCCCGGGTCCGCGACAGCGACGACCCGGCCGGCACCGAGCTGTCCGGCGAGGGCCGCGGCGCGTTGCGGCCGCCGGTCGAACACGTCGACGCGCCGCGCGCCGAGCGTGAGCAGGGCGTGCGCGCACGCCGCACCCGCACCGCCCGCGCCGAGCAGGACGACGCGGTCCAGCGCGGCGGCCGGCAGCCCGGTCGCGACGGCGCGGGCGAAGCCGGTGGTGTCGGTGTTGTGGCCGACCGCGCGACCGCCGGTGAACACCACGGTGTTCACCGCGCCGAGCGCCGCGGCCGTGGGATGGACGTCGTCGAGGTGGGCGAGCACGAGGTGCTTGCAGGGGTGGGTCACGTTGAGCCCGTCGTAGCCGGCGAGGCGCGCCGCGGCGATCAGGTCGCCGACCCGCTCCGGGGGCAGGCCCAGCTCGTCGAGGTCGAGCCTGCGGTAGAGGTAGCGCAGACCCAGCACGCCGGCCTCGCGCTCGTGCAGGGCGGGACTCAGCGACGGACCGATGCCCGTCCCGACGAGGCCGACGAGGAAGCTGTCCATCCGAATTAACGTACCAGATAGTTAGTTGCACAAGCGCTACATTGGCGGCGTGGCACAGCCCGACCGGACCCGCGACGCCGAGCGCACCCGCGCGGAGATCATCGAGGTCGCCACCCGCGAGTTCGCCGACAAGGGCTACGCCGGCGCCCGCGTGGACGAGATCGCCGCGAAGATGAGCACCACCAAGCGGATGATCTACTACTACTTCGGCAACAAGGAGCGGCTCTACGTCGAGGTGCTCGAACACGCCTACGCCGGCATCCGCGCGATCGAGCAGGGCCTCGACGTCGAGCACCTCGACCCCGTCGAGGCGATCCGGCAGCTGGCCGGGCTGACGTTCGACCACCACGAGTCGCACCCGGACTTCATCCGCCTCGTCAGCATCGAGAACATCCACCACGCCGAGCACATCTCCCGCTCGACCGTGCTCTCCGGGCTCGCGAACCCGGCGCTGGACGTGCTCGCCCGCATCCTCGACCGCGGTCGCCGGGCCGGGGTGTTCCGCGCGGACGTGGACCCCGTCGACATCCACATGGTGATCAGCGCGTACTGCGTGTTCCGCATCGCCAACCGGCACACGTTCAAGGCGATCTTCAAGCGCGACATGCTCGACCCCGACCGCCGCGAACAGCACCGGACGCTGCTCGGCGACCTCGTCGTGGACTACCTGACCGCCCGCTGAGCCCGGGTCCGCCCTTGACAAGCCGGGGCCGCTCCTCGTATTAACTATCCAGTTCGTACGTATCTCCCCGTCCGCGACGACGCACGACGAAGGAGCCGCCGTGAGCACCGACCCGGCGCAGTCCCCCACCGCCCACGGAAAGCCCCGGCAGGCCGCGGTCGCCGCGTGGATCGGGAGCGCGCTCGAGTACTACGACTTCTTCATCTACGGCACCGCCGCCGCGCTGGTGTTCAACAAGGTCTTCTTCCCCGACTCCGACCCGGCCACCGGCACGCTGCTCGCCGTGGCCACGTTCGGCGTCGGCTACGCCGCCCGCCCGGTCGGCGCGTTCATCCTCGGTCACGTCGGCGACCGGTTCGGGCGCAAGAGGGTCCTGGTCTTCACATTGCTGCTGATGGGGGTCTCGACGTTCCTCGTCGGCTGCCTGCCCACCTACGACCAGGTCGGCGTGCTCGCGCCGGTGCTGCTCGTCGTGCTGCGCCTGCTGCAGGGCCTGTCCGCGTCGGGCGAGCAGGCCGGGGCGAACTCGATGACGCTCGAGCACGCGCCACCGCGCCGGCGCGGGTACTACACGAGCTTCACCCTGTCCGGCACGCAGGCCGGGCAGATCCTTGCCACGGCGGCGTTCCTGCCGGTGGCGGCGCTGCCCGAGGACGCGTTGCTGTCGTGGGGCTGGCGGGTGCCGTTCTGGGCCAGCGCGCTCGTGGTCGTGGTCGGCTACGTGATCCGCCGGCGGCTCGACGAGACGCCGGTGTTCGAGCGGCAGCTGGCCACCGAGGGCGTCGCGCGGCTGCCTGTGGTGGAGCTGTTCCGCGACCACTGGCGGTCGGTGCTGCGCGTGGTGTTCGCGTCGGTGATCGCCTCGGTCAGCACGATCTTCACCGTGTACGCGCTGAGCTTCGCGGTGAACACGGTCGGGCTCGAGCGCACGCCGATGCTGTGGGTCGGCGTGCTGGCCAACGTCGTCGCGCTCGCCGCGCTGCCGCTGCTGGCCACGCTGTCCGACCGGATCGGCCGCAAGCCGGTGTTCATCGCGGGCTCGCTGGGCTGCGCCGGGCTGATGTTCGCCTACCTCGGAGCGATCTCCGCCGGCAACTACGCCCTGATATTCCTCGTCGGGATCGTCATGTTCGGCATCGTCTACAGCGCCACCAACGGGATCTGGCCGTCCTTCTACGGCGAGATGTTCACGACGCAGGTCCGGTTGTCCGGCATGGCGATCGGCACCCAGATCGGCTTCGCGATCGCCGGGTTCTCCCCCACGATCGCGGCCGCGCTCGACGGCGAGGACGGCACGAACTGGGTCCCGGTCGCGGTGCTCACCGCGGTGCTGTGCCTGGTGAACGTGGTGGCCGTGGCCTCGTCGCGGGAGACCTACCGGGTGCCGACCGAGGAGCTCGGCGACGCGGCATCGACCGCGCCGGCGGGAAAGCCGGTGACCGCCTGATGAGGTGATCCGGCACATATTCACCGATTCGCCGTTTCGGGTGCGCGCCCTTCGGGTAGCCGGGCGATCGACGCCTTGAGCAGACAGGGCGCGGCCCGAAGGGGGCTTCATGACGGCCGGCATCGAACAGGGTGGCACGCCCTCGGAGCTGGGACTGCTTCCGGCAGAGGTCCCGCCGCTCGCCGACGTGCGGGCCTGGGCCGCGGGTGAGCTGATCCTGATCGGCGAGGACCACCTGTCCGTGGTCCTGCTCGTGTGCAACGAGCTCGTCAGCAACGCCTACGAGCACGCCGGCTCGCCCGGGCGGGTCACCATCCGCCAGGCGGGCTCGCCGTGCCGCGTGCGCGTCGAGGTCGTCGACGGTTCCACCGCGGCCGTGACGCCCGGGCGATCCCGGCTCGACCAGAACCGAGGGCGCGGCCTGATCCTCGTGGACCGGCTGGCCACCGACTGGGGCGTGGTCGACCATCCCGGGGGCAAGACCGTGTGGGCGGAGATCGCCTGCGGTGCGCAGGGCATCGCCCCCTGCTGAACCCGTACCCGCCCGGTCAGTCCGGCACGTGGCGCACCGCGAGCAGCGCGATGTCGTCGGTCGCCGGGTTGTTTCCCACCATCGCCGCCATGATCCGCGCGCACACCGCCTCCGGCGGGTCCGCGGTCACCGCGGTCAGCAGCTTGTCCAGCTGGTCGTCGAGGCCGATGTCGCGGCGCTCGACCAGCCCGTCGGTGAACAACGCGACCAGCGCCCCGGGCGGCACCTCGACCGAGCCGCTCGTCCGGCCGTCGAGCGCGAGCCCCAGCCCGACCGGCGGGCCCAGGGGGACCTCGGCGTAGACCGCGGGCCGGTCCGGGACGGCGAGCACCGGTGGCAGGTGGCCGGCGAGCGCGAGACGCACCTGGTGGCTGGTCGTGTCGATCACCGCGTACGCGATGGTGGCCATCGTGTTGTGCTCGAAGTGGCTGGCCTTGCGGTCGAGGCGGGCGAGCACGTCGGCCGGGTCCGGGAACTCCAGCGCGTACGCGCGCAGGGCGCTGCGCAGCCGGCCCATCACCACCGCGGCGGGGAGCCCGTTGCCGACCACGTCGCCGATGACCACCCCGAGCCGGTCATCCGGCAGGACGAACACGTCGTACCAGTCGCCGCCCACCCCGATGTCCGCACCGGGCACGTACCGCGCGGCGAGCTCCCAGCCGGGGACCACGGGCAGGTGCGAGGGCAGCAGGCTCGCCTGCAGCAGGGCCGCGGCCGACCGCTCCGAGCGGGACCGGTGCGCGTGCGCGGCCAAGGCCAGCCGGTCGGCCACGAGCTGCAGCGAGCCGATGTCCTCGTCGGTGTAGCGGCGCTCGACCGTGCTGCCCACGTGCAGCACGCCGATGACCTGCCCGCCGCCCACCAGCGGCACGCCCAGGAGCACCCGCAGCCCGTGCTCCCAGAGCAACGGGTTGACCACTGTGGACGGTCCGACCTGGTCGAGGACGACCGGCTCGCGGCGAGCGGCCACCCGGCCGGCGAAGCCCGAACCGACCGGCACCCGCACGCCCTGGAAGACCTCCTCCTCGAGGCCGGCCGCCGTGGTGGCCACGAGGTACTCACCCGCGGTGTCGAGCAGCAGGACCGTGACCGTGTCGACGGCGAACAGGTCCTGCACCCGGTGCACCAGCACGTCGAGGAGCTTGTCCAGATCGAGCTCCGCGAGCGTGCTGTCGGTCACCGCCTCCAGCACCCTCCGGCGGAGCGATCCCTGCTGCTCAGCGCCCATTCCACAACCTTATCCGGGGCCGGTCACCGCGCCGGCCGCGGCGACACTACCAGCGCCGATGCGCGCCACCTCTCTTGTAGACGGTCGGCCGCGAAGTGGCGGCGACCTGCCCGAAAAGGCGACAGAAAGTGTCCTCCGCCACGGATTCCCTCTTTTTTGTCAGACCGGCGCAGTAGTGTCTTGTCACGTGCGGCGTGTGGGAGCGTCCGCGCAGGTGGGAGCAGGGGAGGAACCATGTCCGAACACGGTGTGATGCCCACACCCATTTTCGACGAGCTGGTGAGCGAGCTCCATATCGAGATCGCGTTCGACGAGGCGGACCCGGTCGTCGTGCCGGCGTCCGACGAGGAGGACGAGGAGGCGGACAGAAGGGCCAGCTGAGCCCTTCAGCGCCTGGCCAGATCCGTCGTGCGCAGCCGCTCGGCCCGGTCCGCAAGGACCGGGCCCGCGGCCCACACTCGCGCGGCCTTGGCCACGGGCAACGCCGCCATCACGCGCGCGGCCTCGGCCCACGGCAAGGCCGCCAGCAGCTCGGCCTCGCCGTGGGCCGGCGACCGCAGCGCGGCCTGCCCGGCGTCGGTGATCCGCGCGCGGATGGCCCGGCCGTCCGTGGGTCCGGCTCGCGGCCGGCAAGTCCCGCAACCTCCAGCCCGGCCGTCCGTGGGGGCCGGCTCGCGGTCGGCGAGGCCCGCGGTCTCCAGCCCGGCCACCGCGACGATCCGTGCCAACCGCTCCGGTCACGCTCAGGAGAGCTTCAGCACCGGTGCGTACATGTCGAGCCACACCGCCAGGTTGAGCATCCGCTCCAAGCCGAACCGCAGCCGCATGTCCGGCTCGTCCTGACCGACCGTCCGCGTGAGCCAGTCCCGGCCGACCAGCTCGAACACCGGGTGCGCGGGCTCGGCCAGGTACTCGCGCGCCTGCCGCCGCAACGCGGCGACGTACCGGGAGTCCTGTGTGGATGGGTACGGCGACTTGACCCGGTCCACGACGGACCGCGGCAGCAGGTCGGCGGATGCCCCGCGCAGCAAGGACTTCTCCCGGCCGTCGTAGGTCTTGAGCGACCAGGGTGTGTTGTAGACGTACTCGACGAGCCGGTGGTCGCAGAACGGCACGCGCACCTCGAGCCCCACGGCCATCGACATGCGGTCCTTGCGGTCCAGCAGGATCCGCACGAAGTGGGTCAGGTGCAGGTAGCAGATCTTGCGCATGCGCCACTCGAAGTCCGACTCGCCGTCGAGCCGCTGGATCGGCGCGACCGCGGCGGCGTAGGTGTCGCGCACGTACCGCTCCAGCTCGAGCGCCCGGGTGAGGCCCGGGGTGAGCGAGCCGTCCTCGGTGCCGTCCTCGCCGGCGTGCTGCTGGAAGGCGACCAGCCACGGGAACGTGGCCGCCTGCTGGGCCACCGGGTCGAAGAACTGCCGGTACCCGCCGAACACCTCGTCGGCCGACTCGCCGGACAGCGCCACCGTCGACTGCTCGCGGATGGCCTTGAACAGCAGGTACAACGACGCGTCCATGTCGCCCAGGCCGGCCGGCAGGTCCCGGGCACGGATGACGGCCTCCCGCACGGCCGGGTCGGCTAGCTCCTCGGCGTCCAGCACGATGTCGCTGTGGTCGGTGCGCGACTCGCGCGCGACGTCCCGCACGAACGGCGCGTCGGGTGTCGCGCGGATCTCGTCGGCCACGAAGTTCTCGGTCTGGCCGACGAAGTCGACCGCGAAGCTCCGCACGGACTCGCCGGTCGCGCCGAGCTGCCGCGCGGCGATCGCGGTCATGGCGGACGAGTCGAGACCGCCGGAGAGCAGCGTGCAGCGTGGCACGTCCGCGACGAGCTGCCGGCGGACGATGTCCTCGAGCAGCTCGCGCACGTGGGCGACGGTGGTGGCCTGGTCGTCGGGGTGCTCGCGGGTGTCGAGCGTCCAGTAGCGGATGGTCCGCAGCCCGTTGCGGTCGACGGTCACGACGGTGCCCGGCTCGACCTCGCGCATGCCGTCCCACACCGCGTGCCCGGGCGTCTTGACGAAGGAGAACAGCTCGCGGAGCCCGTCGATCGTCACGGTCGGCTCGATGCCGGGGTGGGCGAGGATCGCCTTCGGCTCGGAGCCGAACAGCACGCCGTCGGCGGTCTCGCTGTAGTAGAAGGGCTTGATGCCCATCCGGTCGCGGACCAGCACGAGCCGCTCCGCGCGGCCGTCCCAGATCGCGAACGCGTACATGCCGTTGAGCTTCCCGGCGAGCTCCGCGCCCCACTCCAGGTAGGCGTGCAGCACCACCTCGGTGTCGGAGTCCGTGGCGAACGCGTGCCCGCGCCCGGCGAGCTCGTCGCGCAGCTCGGTGAAGTTGTAGGTCTCGCCGGAGTAGACGATCGCGACCGGGCCGTCCGGGGTGGTGACGCTCATCGGCTGCCGCCCGCCGGGCAAGTCGATGATCGCGAGCCGGCGGTGGCCGAGCGCCGCGTGCTCGGTGCTGAACGTGCCCCGGTCGTCCGGGCCGCGGCAGGCCATGGTGGCCGTCATCGCGTCCAGGGTCTCCCGCTCCGCGCGCAGGTCACGCCGGAACGCGACCCAGCCGGTGATGCCGCACATACACCCTCCCAGCTCGTGTACAGATCATCACTCTACGTGCACGTTCATTACACGCCTATGTAAATGCGGGAAGCCGGTGGAGTTACGCCGAGATGCCGGGATTGCCGCAAAGGCCGGATCGGGCGGCCAGGCGTATACGCACGTCAGCCCGGGTGCGACGAATACTGTGAGGTGCGCCACGGCGGAACGGAATCGAGGTCGGTGTGGACGGTGCGATCGGGATCGGCTCGTTGCTGGCGGTTGCCGTCGTCGCGCTCGTGGCACCGGTGCTGCTCGGCCTGCTGCCGGCGCGGCTGCGGGTGCCGCAGGTGGTGGTGCTGCTCGCGGGCGGGGTCGTGATCGGGCCGCAGGTGCTCGGGCTCGGGTCGCCGGGCGACGTGCGGCTGCTGGCCGAGGTGGGGCTCGGGTTCGTGTTCCTGCTCGCCGGCTACGAGGTGGACCTGCCGCTGTTCCGCCAGGGCGCGGGGCGGCGGGCGATCGTGGCGTGGCTGGTGTCCGTCGTGCTCTCGCTGGGCATCGTGGGGTTGCTCGCTCTCGGCGGCGTGGTCCACGCGTACGTGCCGGTCGCGCTGGGTCTCACGACCACGGCGCTCGGCACGCTGCTGCCCGTGCTGCGGGAGAAGGGCCTGCTGCACGGCCGGCTCGGGCGGTACCTGCTCGCGGCCGGGGCGGTCGGCGAGCTGTTCCCGATCATCGCCATCGCGATCTTCCTCGGCACGCAGAACCGGTTCGTCGCGCTCGCCTCGCTCGGCAGCGTGGCGGTGCTCGCGCTGCTGCTGAGCTTCGCCCCGCGGGTGGTGCGCCCCGGCGGGCGGCTCGCGTCGGTCATCGAGCAGGGCCAGCACGAGACGTCGCAGATCGTGCTGCGCGGCACGGTGCTGCTGCTGATCCTGCTGATCGCGGTGACCGACGAGTTCCACCTCGACGCGGTGCTCGGCGCGTTTCTCGCCGGGATGGTGCTGCGCCGCTGGGCCGGCCCCTCGGCGCCGGCGCTGGAGTTCAAGCTGGACGCGGTCGGCTACGGCTTCTTCGTGCCGGTCTTCTTCGTCTACTCCGGGATGGGGCTGGACATCCGCTCGATCGCGGCCGCGCCGCTGCGGGTGCTGCTGCTGTTCGCGCTCCTGCTCGTCATTCGCGGGCTGCCGGTGCTGCTGGTGTACCGCGGCGCGCTCGGCCCGCGGGAACGCGCACAGGTGGCGCTGATCAGCGCCACCACGCTGCCGCTGCTCGTGGCGCTCGCCGAGATCGGCCTGCGCAACGGCACGATGCTGCCCGAGAACGCCGCCGCTCTGGTCGGCGCCGGCGTGCTGTCCGTCCTCGTCCTCCCCGCGATCGCGACCGCACTGCACCGCCCAGCTGACCCGGTTCGTTCGCACTTGTAACGATGTTTCGCCCGCGACGGCCCTTTTTTGAACGCTGGGCCAACTCTCCCCGTATTGGGGTGTGCAACCGGTGTCAACAGGGTTCCGCGACGCCGGTCGCACCCAGCATTTACGGCTCCGTCCGAGCGGGTTCCTGCTGCCCGGTACTTGGGGTCGTGTTCACGAGGGCTGTTCGTGGGATTGACAAGGAGAGTCATGGCCAGCAGGTTCAAGTTAGCTCGCGCGGGTGCGGGAGTAGTTGGCGCCGCAGTGTTGCTGATGATGGCCGCGGCCATCCCGGCGTCGTCCGACCCGGTGACCGGACGAGTCGACAACGGTGCGCGAGGGCTGAACGTCGATGTCGGCGACGGGTTCAAGAACGACCTGTCGACCCAGCTCATCGGCCTCACCCTCGATGACGGCACCAAGCTCGGCACGTACTGCGTCGAGATCGACACGGCGCTGGATCGCGCCCAGCCGCTGGTGGAGCGGGAGTTCGACGCGTTCCCGGACCAGGCGTCGGCGTTCAACGACAACCGGGACATGATCAACTTCGTCCTGCACAACGGGTTCCCGGAGAAGGACGTCCAGGAGCTCACCAAGCTCCTCGCCGACCGGGGCACCGCGCTCAGCGACGGTTCGCTGTCGGTCGAGGAGGCCGTGGCCGGCACGCAGGCCGCGATCTGGCACTTCAGTGACCGCACCGACCTGAACCAGGCCGCGGCGGTGCCGGGCGACGCGCGCTCCAGCGTCGACGTGCTCGCGCTCTACGAGTTCCTGATCGGCCCGGACAACGTGGGCCTGCGCGACGAGCCGACCGCGGCGCTGCAGATCGACCCGAAGGCGAAGTCCGGCAACGCCGGCGAGCGCATCGGGCCGTTCGAGGTGCGGACCAGCGGCACGATCGAGAAGCTCTCGACGAGCCTGCCCTACGGCGTCCGCATCACCGACGCACAGGGCCGCCAGCTGCGGGCGAACCAGATCGTCGACACCTCGAAGATCTTCTTCGACGTGCCGGAGGACGCCGCCGCGGGCGCGGCGAAGTTCATCCTCACCGCGACCGCCGCCGTGGACACCGGCCGGCTGTTCGTGGGCCAGGACGAGAACGAGCGGACCCAGTCGCTGATCGTCGCCCAGGCGGACGAGGCCCAGCTGCGGGCCGAGGCGACCGCCGAGTGGGAGGAGGCGGACGCGCGGGACACGCCGCCGCTCCAGCAGGGCGGCAACGGGGTCGACGAGGACGTCGACGACGACCTCGCCCAGACCGGTGCGTCGATCTCGCTCCCGTTGATCATCGGTGCGGTCCTGATGGTGGCCGGCGGCGGCACGCTGCTGCTCCTGCGCCGCAAGAAGGTCTGACGCCCGGGTAATCCCCTCATCGACGGTGGCCCTCGCCCTCACGGGTGAGGGCCACCGCCTTGTCAGCAGGGCGTACGGCGTTTCTCATGCATTTGCATGAGTCCAGATCCGCGCTGGTCAGGAACAGTCTGCCGGGTGGCAAGGAGTCGATTAGGCAACGGCGATCAGGCGCGGGTACGCGCATGATCGCCGCCGGCCTGATCGCGTTCGTGGTCATCGGACCCAGCCTGCTCGTCCACGGCCTGGTCTGGCTGGCCCGCCGCCGGCTCAGGCCGGCACCGACCCGGCCCGTCGACCCGCGAACGGCCGGCGTCGCGATCCTGATCGTCGCCCACGACGAGGAAGACCGGGTCCTCGACGCGCTCGCCGCCGCCCGCGACGTCGTACCCGAGGCGAACGTCCACCTCGTCTCCAACGGCTCCACCGACAACACCGCGGAGCTCGCCCACCGGCTCGGCGCGCAGGTCGTCGAGACGCTCGGCCTGCTGTCCACCGCGGGCGCCGCCGCGGCCGGCATGCAGGCCTTCCACCTGCTCGACCGCTTCTCCTACGTCCTCGTGCTCGACGTCGACACCCGCCTCGCGCCCGGGCATCTGGAGCGCGCGCTGCCGCTGTTCGCCGACCCGGGCGTGGCGGCCGTGGACGCCCGCGTCGCGCCGGACTGGCTGCCGCCGCGCCGGATCCTCGCCGCGTACCGGGCCCGCCGGCACGTGCTGACCCAGCCGTTCGGCCGGGGACCGGTGGGCCCGCCGGCCACCGTGGCGCACGGGCTGCCCGGTGTCGGCCGGCTGTACCGGACGTCCGTGCTCGCCGAGCTGGAGCTGGATCCGCCCGGCCTGGCCGAGCCGGACCTGGACCTCACGTTGCAGGTGTACCGCCGGCGGCTCGGCAGGGTCGCGCTGTGCCCGGGCGCCCCCGCGGTCATCGCCACCTCCGTGCGGCTGCGCGACCACCGCCGGCGCACCCGCCGCGCGATCGCCGGGCTCTGGCAGACCGCGCACCGCGGCCGGGTCGGGTGGCCGCTCGCCGCGCAGCTGGCCGAGCTCGCCGTCGCGGCCACGGTCGTGGCCCTGGTCCCGATCGCCGTGCTGGCGCTCGCCCTGCCGCTCGGTTGGGCCCCGCTCGCCGCGGCCCGGTCGGTCTTGGGCCCGGTCGAGCTCGCCCTCGCCCTCGTGGCGGCCGACTACGTGCTGACCGCGGCGGCCGCGCTCGCCGCCCGCCAGCCGCGCTACCTGCTGGTCGGCGTGCTGTTCCCGCTGCTGCGGGTCGTCGACGCGGTCTCCGTGCTGCGCGCCTCGCTCGGCCGCCACCCGGTGACCGCCGGGCAGGTCGAGACACGAGCCCGCCCGGTCACCGTGCCCGAACCGCGCGAGGCGCCGGAGGACGCGCCCGCTCGTCCGCGCCGCCGCCGCTCGCTGGTGCCGGCCGGCTGGGTGCTGTGGGCCGCTGCTGCGACGGCTGTCGTGGTCCGGGTCCTGCTCGCGATCCCGACGCTGCCCGCGTCGGCCGCCGAGGTCACGCTCGCCCAGCTCGGCTACGGCCGCTTCGCCGGCCTCGAGTCCGGACTGCCCGAGCTCCCCCGCACGCTCGCCGCCACCGACCGCCAGCTCGCCGTGTACGCCTGGCTGACCGACCCGTTCGGCCGCCACGACAGCGTGCTGACCAGCACCCGCGAGCTGTCCGTCGTCGCGGTCGTCGTGCTGGTGGCCGCCCTGCTACTGCTCACGGTCGTGCTGCGGCTGCACCCGCTCGTCACCGCCGCCGTCCTCGCCGTGCTCGCCGCCGCCGGGCCCGCCGTCACGGTGTTCGGACCGATCGGCCCGGGCCTGCTCGCCGCTGCGTGGCTCGGGCTCGCCCTGGTCGGCGCGGTGCTGACCGCGCGGGCGCTGGCCGGCGACCGGCTGCTGCAGCTCGCGCTCGCCGGCGCGCTGACGATCGCCACCGGGCTGCTGGCCGCCGCGACCGCGCCGCTGGTGATCATCCCCGCCGGGCTCGCGGTCGCCACCTGGCTGTGGTTCCTCGACCTCGAGCGGTACGAGCCGGACACCACCTGGCACGGGCCCGCCACCGTCGTGCTGCTCGCGACCGGCGGCTTCGCGGCGCTGCTGTGGCGGGCGGACCTCATGCTCGGACCGACCGGCGGCGTGCTCGCCGGGTTCCAGCGACCGGCGCTGCTCGCCGCGGTCACGGTGGCCGCGGGCGGCGGGCTCGTCGTGCCCCGGATCCGCCCGCTGTCGGTCGGCACGCTGGCCGGGGTCGGCCTCGCCGGCGGGTTCGGCGCGCAGGCGGACGTGCTGGTTCCGGTGCTCGTGGCCGCGGCGGCCGTCATCGCGGCGATGCTGCTCGACGCCGCGGTCCGCTCGCCCGCACCGGTCCTGGCCGGCAGCCTGGCCGCCGCGCTCACCGCCGCGGCGGCGGTCGCGGGCCTGCTGATCACGCCGCCGGCCACGCCGCGCCTCGACCACGCCGCGCTCGCGGGCTGGGTCGAGAACCAGCTCCAGGCGAGCAACACCCTGACCGTGCCCCCCGACGTGTGGGCCGACCTGCACCGCGACCTCGCCCACCAGCATCCGCGGACGGTCGTGCGACGCGCGGACGGCGAGCTCGCCGAAGGGCTGGTCGTGGTGCACGGCACCCCGTCGGGCGGGCAGCTGCTGGGCCGCTTCGGCTCGCTCAGCCTGGTCACCACGCGGCTCGCCCCGAGCTACCTCGACCCGGCGCCGCGCGCGAAGGCCGGCCGGCAGCTCGTCCGCAACGAGCACCTGACCGCCAACACGCGGGCCCGCGGCGCGCTGGTCGCCGGGCGGGTCGACCCGCGCGCGATGGCCGTGCTCGCCGGCCTGTGCGCGGAGTACGACATCACGCTCGTCCGCACCGGCAACTCGCCCCACGAGCGCGGGTCCGGCCTGCCGGACCGCACGATCGTCGTGTCTACATCGGACGGACAGCTGGGCCGGGAGAACGTCCTGGGCTGGCTGTCCGCACAGGAACCGCCGTACGCGCCGGCCACGGTCCGGCGGCTGCCGGGCGGGGTGGAGATCGGCTGGCGCGTGCCGGAACTGGTCAGCGGGGCAACGGGATGAAGGGCTGGTCGCACATGAGGAAGTTCCACAGCAAGGCACTGGGTGCCGTCGTGCTGGTCGGCATGCTCACCGCGGCGCTCACCGGGGCGGTGCCGGCGACGGCGGCCGCGGGCGAGTCGTTCCTGCGCCTCGCGCACCTGTCACCGGACACGCCACGCGTCGACGTGTACCTGACCGCGTTCGGCAGACCCGACTTCCACCAACGGTTCGACGGCGTCGGCTACGGCGACATGTCGGACTACCAGACGATCCAGCCGGGCGAGTACACGATCGCGATGCGGCCGGCCGGCGCGGACGCGGACACGAAGCCGGTGATCTCGACGACGGTGTCCGCGCAGAACGGTCGCGCGTACACGGTCGCCGGCCTCGGCGCGTTCTCGAGCCTGGCGCTGAAGGTGCTCGACGACGAGATCAGCCTGCCGCCCGCGGGCCAGGCACGCATGCGCGTGGTGAACGCCGCGCCGCACGCCGGCGACCTGAGCGTCGAGCGGGCGGGCACCGCGGTCGTCGAACGGGTGGGGTTCGGCGACGCGAGCTCCTACGTGTACGTCCCGGCCGGAGCCACCTCGCTGAAGGTCGCGCCGCTCGAGGCGAGCCCGACGAACCTGCCGGTCACGCTCGAGGCGGGCAGCGTGTACACCGTGCTGGTGCTGGAGAAGGACGGCGCGCTGTCGGCCGGCGTCCGCCAGGACGCCCGCGGCGCGGCCGTCGTGCCGCACGGCGCGATCGAGACCGGGCTCGGCGGTCCGTCCGGACAGGACACCGGGCTCGCGCTCGTGCTGCTCGTGTCCGCCGCGGCCGCGGGCGGCGCGCTGATGGTGACCACCCGGCGCCGGCGAACGGTTTGAGCGGCCGGCACCGCGCGGCCGGTTCGCGGGCGGGCCGGACCCTCGCCCTGGCGCTGACCGTGGCGCTGTTGGCGGCCGCCGTGGTGCTGCTCGGCGCGGACCATCCCGGGGTGGCGGCCCGCGCCCAGCCACCCGCGCCCGCCCCGGCCCCGCCGACGCCGACCTGGACGGTCGTGCCGCTGACACCGGCGCCGGCCGCCACCCGGCCGGTGCGGGTGCGGATCCCCGCGATCGGCGTGGACAGCCGGATCGTGGACATCGGCGTGGACGGCGCCGGCGCGCTGGTCCCGCCGCGGACGACGGAGGTCACCGGGTGGTTCGCCGCCGGGCCCGTGCCGGGCACGATCGGGCCCGCGCTGCTCGCCGGGCACGTCGACTCCCGCGCGGGGCCGGGCGTGTTCTACCGGCTGGCCGAGCTGCGCCGTGGGGACGTGGTCACCGTGGACCGCGCGGACCGCACCTCGGTGTCGTTCGTCGTGGACTCGACGAGGCGGGTGCGCAAGACCGCGTTCCCGACCGAGCTCGTGTACTCGCCGAAGCCCGTGGCGATGCTGCGGCTCGTCACGTGCGGCGGTTCGTTCGATCCGGGCGCGCGCAGCTACCTGGAGAACATCATCATCAATGCCACGATTCGGTGAAACACTTTCGCCTCCCAGGCGATGAATGGGCGGTGGCACCGCGGGCGCAAAATCGGTCGCGGACCTGCGCATTTCGTTGGGTGGTCGGGATGACACGGCACTTGGATCGGCGACCGGCGGTGGGCCCCCGCGCGACCGTCCTGCGGACGGTCGGGTCGGACATAGCGTTGCTGTGCCGCGAGGTCGAGTCGATCCGCACCGACGAGGGCGTGCCACGCGACGTGCGGGACCGGCTCGCGCTGATCGACGACGAACTGGCCCGCATCGCCCGGCTGACCGACGCCGAGGAGCACCCGACGGCCGACGACGCCGAGTCCACGCACCGGCTGGCCAGGCACCTGACCGAGCGGGAGTGGCAGTGCCTGGAGCTGCTGGCCACGGGCCTGAACACGCAGGCGATGGCGCGGGCGCTGACCGTATCCGTGACCACGGTGCGGACCCACGTGCAGTCGGTGCTGGCCAAGCTCGGGGTGAACTCGCGGCTGCAGGCGGTGGCGCTGACCGTGCGGACGGGTCTGCTGGACCAGCGGGTGAGCACCGCCACGTGGCTTCGGGGGTCCGCCGGGGGTTTCCCCGACGCGGTCGCCGGCGCGGGTTCGTAAGGTGGTGTCATGGCTTCTGGGCGTCCTCTCCACGAACTGCTCGCCGACCTCGCCGGTGACGGCGATGCCGCACGCGCGCATGGCGACCCGGAGACGTACCTGGCTGCCAACGGCCACCCCGACCTGCCACCTGACCTGGTGGCCGAGGCGGTGGTGAGCTACGCGGACACCGCACCGGTCGACGTGGCCGAGCACCTGGCCCCGTACGTGACCACCCACTCCGCGGTGCCCACCAGCGAGCCACCGGTGCAGGACTGGTTCGGCCTGCTCACGACGGCCCCGGCCGAGGACCTGGCCCCCGAGCTCGCGGACGACATGACGGACGAGCCGTCGCCCGACCTCGACCATGACCGGCCCGAGGCCCTGGACTTCGGCGCCGGCTCGACGGCCTTCGAGGACGACCCCGTCTCATCTCCCGACCCGGACGATGCGCGGGATGCCGACGCGCCGGACGCCCCTGCTCCAGACGCCACGGACGAGGTGCCGGACCGGGAGCAGTCCGCGTGGACCGACCTCGAACCGGAGAACGTCGACCTGGACGCCCTGGACGACGACCCCGGCGACGACCTGAGCTGATCGCTCACCCACGGGACGTCCTCTGTCGTCTTCCGTCTCGACGACGAACTGATCGCTCGCCCACGACCGCCAGGCGCGTGCCCGGCAATCGTCGTGTCAGTGCGCGGAGACGCGCGAAGGCCGGGCGCTCCAGCGAGCACCCGGCCCTTGCGACGGATCCCTCAGGGGGCGGGCACCGAGGGGACGTCCTCGGTCGTGACGTCTTCCGTGGTCGTCGGCGGCGTGGTGGTGGTCGGCTGCGTGGTCGTCGGGTCCCATGTGTCCGGGGCGTTGTTCCCGTTCCCGTTGCCGCCGTTGTCACCGTCCGGCGGGGCCGTGGTCGTGGCGGAGCCGGTGCGGGTGATCGGCACGCAGTTGCCGGTCACGTAGGTGCCGTTCTCGTCGGGCACCAGCATGTGCTTGGCGTCGCCGATGCGGGCGCACACCTTCCTCGCGTCGCCGATCGACGAGATGAAGCGCTCGTCGTCCACCGGCAGCACGGCCGGGCGGTGGGACTCGTTGTACCAGTTGCCCTGCTCGCTTTCCGGTACCTGCCGCCCCATGATCCGGGCCTGCGGCGCCGTGCCGTCGCCACCGTAGATGTGCAGGTGGACGCCGTGCAGGTTGAACTTCGCGCCGTCGCTGCGGTAGTCGATGGTGATCTTCCCGTCCGCGACGATCGCCGAGGTGAGGCACACCCAGTGCGGGTTGCTCATGATCTCCGGCGTGCACTGCTCGTCCGGCGGCAGCGAGTCGGCGGGCGCGCTGGACGTCTGTTCCCCCGCCGCCGCACTCGTCGGCTCGTCGTTGCCACCGAACACGTTGAGCGCCAGGGCGACCGCGGCCAGCACCGCGAGCACGACCACCGCCGACGCGCTCATGAGAATCCGCCGCCGCTTGTCGGCCTGCTCGGCCGGCGGGCCGACGGACTCCCGCTCCACCCCAAGCGGAGTCACCGACGAAGGCGGCCCACCCGAACGGCCGCCGCCCCGGGACCCCGGCACAGCCCCGAACCCCGCCTCGGTCCCCGGACCGCGCCCGCCCCCGCGAGTGCCGCCACCGCCGGCCCCGGCACCGCCCGGCCCGCCACTCCCCGCACTACCCGGCCCGCCACTCCCCGCACCGCCCGGCCCGCCGCTCCCGGCACCGCCCGGCCCGGCGCCGCGCCCGCGGGCGCCACCCGGCCCGGCTCCCGGACCGCGCCCACCGGCGTCGGTCCCAGTCCCGGCCCCGCGCCCGGCGGCAAACCCACCCGGCGGCGTCCCCGGCCCGGCGAACCCACCCGGCGGTGTACCCGGCCCGGCGAACCCACCCGGCGGCGTGCCCGGCCCGGCAGCCGAAGCTCCCCCACCCAGCCCGGCATTGCGCGCGGCCGCCGCCGGCCCGGTGGTCGTCGGCGCATCGGCCCGCCGGGCCGCCGCCTCACCACGAGCCAGCCCACCGTCAGCCCCGGCCGGCCCCTGCCCCGCGGGCCCCTGCCCCAACCCGGGACGCGGACCACTGCCCTGTCCGACCGCCCGGCCACCCGACCCGACCCCGGCACCGCCCTGCCCAGCGCCGCCCTGCCCGGCAGGACCCTGCCCAGCACCCAGCCCCGCGCCACCCGGGCCCGCAACACCCGACCCCACACCGCCCTGCCCGGCACTGCCCTGCCCAGCCCCGCCGTACCCGGCAGAACCCGGCCCAGCACCCAGCCCCGCGCCACCCGGGCCCGCACCGCCGTGCCCAGCCCCGCCGTACCCGCCAGAACCCGGCCCAGCACCCAGCCCCGCCTCCGAACCGGCACCGCCACGACCGGCCGAACCCCCCGGCCCACCCGAACCACCCAGCCCGCTGGACCGCCCGGCCGGCGCGGTCCCCTGCCCCGCGCCGGCCGCCAACCCCGCCCCGAGCCCAGCAGCCGCTCCCAAGCCCGCCGCCAAACCCGCGCCCCCCACGCCCGGCCGCCCCGGTCCGCCAGAACCCGACCCGGCCGGCCCAACCGAACCGACCCCCGGCGCCAGCCCACCCCCGAGCCCGCCGACCGCACCGCCCGCGAGCCAGGCCGCCCCCAGCGCCACCGCGTGCTTCGGATGCGTGTCGACCGCCACCGGCCGGCCCAGCTCCGCCGACACCAGCTGCCCCACGATCGGCATCCGCGACGAGCCGCCCACCAGCAGGACCGAGTGCAGCTCGGTCGCGGCCAGCCCCGCCGACCGCACCGCCCGCTGCAGCGCCTCGATCGAACCGTGCAGCGCCGGGCGGACCATCGACTCCAGCTCGCCACGCGTCAGCCGCACCTCCGTGGTGACCGACGGCAGCAGCACCGGGATCGCCGTGTCCGTGTCGGCCGACAGCGCCTCCTTCGCCGCCACGCATTCCTCGCGCAGCCGCGCCACCGCGGCGACCGCGGCCGGGTCGTCCTCGTCCAGATCGTCCAATTTGGACCCCAGCGAGGTCCGCACGTGGTTGTACACGGCCGCGTCGAAGTCGATGCCCCCGAGCCGCTCGATGCCCTCCGGCTCCCCGAGGATCGCGAACCCGGTGGCGTCGCGACGCAGCACGGCCGCGTCGAACGTCCCGCCGCCCAGGTCGTACACCGCGACCACCGCACCCACGCCGAGCCGCTGCTCCTGCGCGTAGTTCACCGCCGCCGCCTCGGGTTCGGACACGAACGTCACCGACGGCAGGTCCGCCATCCGCACGGCCTGGCGCAGCAGGTCGATCTTGTACGGGCCCCAGTTCGCCGGGTGCGACACGCACACCGAGGCCGGCGCCGCGCCTTCGCGAGTGACCACTTCGGACACGACCGCGCGCAGCAGCTGCGACATGAGCGACTCGGCCGAGTGCGGCGTCCCGCCGAGCAGGATCGGCGTCGTGTCGCCGAGGCGGCGCTTGAACTCGCGCGCCACGCGGTTCGGCTCGGTCAGCCCGCGCCGGTTCGCGGCCTCGCCGGTCAGGAACGTCTCGTCCTCGCGCATCAGCACGACCGACGGGATCGCGGCGCCGCGGCCACCCAGCGACACGATCTGCGCGCGGCCGTCACGCCATACCGCGGCCGCGGTGAACGTGGTGCCGAGGTCGATGCCGAGTGCGTACATGACGAAGCTCCGATGAGAGATCAGTGATGGGACAGGTCTGCCAACATGCCTTCGCACGAGCGGACGGCCACCCGGGCGGCGACCGCGAGCTCGTAGCTGGTGAGGGGGTTCTCCGCGCGGCGCTGCCAGCGGGTCAGCGCGTCGGTCGCCGCGGCGGTCAGCTCCGGGGCGGGTGCGTCCGCGGGCAGCCGCAGCCGCTCGTGGGTCGCGCCGCCGGCGCCGCCGATCACGCGCTCGAGCTCGGCGACGACGTCCTCCTTGCCGGACACCCAGCCCGAACGCAGCCCCGACAGCACGCGAAGTTCGTTGAACGGATGCGCCGACGCGATGACCGACTCGACCTCGGCGGCCAGCGAGTCCGAGCCCGGCAGCGACAGCGCCCGCACCACCTCGGCCACCGCGAGCAGCGCCGAGCGGCACTTGAGCACGTCGCGCCGCTCGAAGAACAGCGACGACAGCAGCTCCTGCAGGTCGACCAGCCCGCTGCGCTCGGCCAGCTCGCGCGCGAGATCCGTCGCGGTGGCGGCGGCCTTGCGACGCAGCATCGTGCTCGCCAGCCGCACGCCGAACAGCCCGAACCGGTCGAGCAGGGCGGTCCGGTCGAGCTCGGTGAGGCCGAGCTCCGGACGGCTCGAGACGAACCGGTCGGTGGAGAGCAGCAGCTCCTCGGCGTCGCGCACCTCGAGGTCCGCGACCAGGCGCAGCTGCCCGACCTCCTCTTCGGTGAGGGTCACCGCGGTCTCGGCCAGCAGCCCCGCCACCGGGATCACCGACTGCACGAGCCGCCGCACGTTCGGGTCCGCGCCGAGCCGGGACGCCACGCGCCGCGCGGAGGCCATGGAATCCAGCCGCCCCACCGCGATCTCGTCCGCGCGCGACAGCACGCCGATCGCGTTCACCGGGCTGGGCCGGGACACCTCCGAGTCGTGGAACGCCCGCAGGAACTCGGCGTCCCCGGCGTGCAGGTGGCGCATCAGGTAGAGGACCGCGTCGGCCGGCGTCTCCTCCTCGTCGGGCACCAGCAGGTCCCACGTGCGCCGCGACGCGGACTCGGTCAGCGAGCCGATGCCGGGCGTGTCCACGAGCGTCACCCCGCGCAGCGACTGCGCGGGCCAGGTCACGACGAGCTCGGACACGTCGGCGGCGGCCAGCCCGCCGAGGTCGATGTCGAGCTGTCCGTTGTCCCGGTTGAACCGCAGCTGCCGGGGCGGCTGCCCGTCGAGGTGGGCCTGCACCTGGTAGGTGTGGCCGTCCTGGTACCAGGTGACGATCCGGGTGCACTCGCCCGCGTCGGTCGGCGCGAGCCGCTCCCCGACGAGCGCGTTGAGCAGCGTGGACTTGCCGGCCTTGACCCGCCCGGCGACCGCCACCCGCAGCGGCTGGTCGAGCCGCGCGGCGACGGCGGCCAGCCGGCTCGCGTACGGCGTGCCGCGGTAGATGTCGCACGCCCTGGCGAGCACGGCGCGAGTGCGGTCCGTGAGACTCCCACCCCGTTGCTGGCGCCCGTGCTGTGCCGGCTGTCTCGATCCGTTCATCGGGCCACCTCTTCGGCGAGCCCGCGCAGCTGGCCGATCCGGGCGATCTCGGCCTCGACGTCCTTGAGCCGCTTCTCCCGCTCGGCCTGGGTCTTCTTCGCCGCCTCGGTGGCCGCGGTGAGCGCCCTGGCGTTGGACTTGTTGAGCTCGTCGGCGAGGGTCGTGTAGTGGTCGCGCAGCTCGCGCTGGACCCGGCGCAGCGTGTCCTTGGAGTCCTTGGCCGCGACGAACGTGATCTTGTCGCAATATTTGCGCATCTCGTTCCTGGCCTCGGTGCGCCGCTTCTGGATCTGGCGCTTCTTCTCCTCGCGAAGCCCGCGGTGCCCGAGCACGAGCCCGATGCCGATGCCGATCGGGCCGAGCATGATCCCGACCATGCTGCCGATGACCGTGAACATCATCGCGCCGCCGTAGGCGCTCTTGAGCGCGACGAGGCCCTGCTTGACCGCGCGCATCTTCTTGAGGTCCAGGTCCTCGCCGATCACGCCGACGTCCGCGAGCGGGGTCGGGTCGTGCACGTCGAAGTGGCGGTACAGCCCGCCGGAGGCCTCGCGGAAGTGCTCGCCGACCCGCTCGCTCAGCTCGGTGGCGCGCTCGCGCAGGTACTCGTAGTTCGCGAGCAGCTCCGCGGCGGTCCGCGACTGCAGCCACGGGCCGATCTCGGCCCACGTGTCCGCCGGGTCGCCGGCCTCGATGGCCGCGTCGGCCTCCTTGGTGACCTCGCGGATCCGCGAGCGCAGGTCGAAGTCGATGTCGGAGCTGAGGTCGCCGATCCCGTCGCTGAGCGTCTGGTTCCACTTGGCCGCGGCGGTCTTCAGCGCATCCACGTGCGTCTTGACCTCGGTCAGCTCGTCGACCACGCGCTGGGCGGCCTCGGGGTCGGCGAGCGCCGCCTTCTCCGCGGCGAACGACGTGTCCAGGTGGTCGCACAGCGACACGATCTCCGCGGCGGCCTCGGTGGCGAGCCGCTTCTCGGCGGACCCCCCGACCTGCTCGCGGACGATCTTGATCAGCTCGGGGAAGCCGGACTCGACGTTGAGGTCGGTGTCGCCGTCCTTGACCGCACGGGCCCGCAGCGCGGAGGAGACGGTGACGAGCGGGATGTCGATGCCGGCGGCGGCGAGGTGGCCGGCGTCGAGGTCGCGGATGCGCCGCCACGCCGGGTAGAAGTCGATCTTGGTGAGCGCGCACGCGACCGTCGGGCACATGGACCGGGCGCGCTGCAGGAAGTCCATCTCGCTGCGGGTCAGCTCCTGCGCGGAACTGGTGACGAACAGGACCGCATCGGCGAGGGAGATCGCGGCGAGGCTCGCGGCGGAGTGCGCCGAGCCGAGCCCGCCGATGCCGGGGGTGTCGACGAGCACGAGCCCGGTGGCGAGGATCGTGCGCGGGATGCGGATCTCGACGCCGGTCACCCGGGCCGCGTCGCCGTTGCCGGCACCCTCGACGACGTAGCTGCGCAGGTCGTTCAGGTCGATGTTCTCGCGGGGCGCGTCCTCGCCCTCCCACAGCAGCTCGGCGGCGGCGGGGTCGCCGTGGCGCACGAACGTCGGGATCGCGGTGGCGGCGTCGTCGTCCACCGGGCAGATCGGCGCACCGACCAGCGCGTTGACCAGCGAGCTCTTGCCCTGCTTGAACTCGCCGGCGATGACCACGTTGATCACCGGGTCGGCGAGGCGGCGCTTGGCGGCGGCCAGCCGGCCGGCGAGGTCGGGCCGGTCGAACGCCTCGCACGCCTTCAGCCCGAGGTCCACCACGTCGGTCGCGCGGGACGCGAGACCGGCAGCCGGGGCGGTGGCCTGCTTGGTCATGATCACTCCTGTGTGGACGGTAGGGAGGTCCGGACGTGCGGCAGCGGGCGGCCGGGTCCGTGGACCCGGTCCGGCCCGCTTCCGGAGGCCCCTACTGCGCGGCGACCGTGTCGTCGCCGCTGATGGCCGTGTCGTTGTCCTCCACGACCGCGATGTCGTTGTCCTCGTTGACGTTGATGTCGTTGTCCTCGACGACCGTGGTGTCGTTGTCCTGGATGGCGACCACGGTGTCGTGGCTGTCGGTGGTGTCGTTGTCCTCGACGGTCGTCGCGTCGCCGCCACCGGTGGCGATGGCCGAGCCGTCCTCGAGGGTGTTGTTCGAGGTGTTGGACACGTCGCCGTCGCCGAAGTTGAACACCGTGCCGTCGGCGCTGCCCTCGACCTGTGCGACCTGGTTGTCGTCGCCCACGACGTTGCCTTCGGCGTCGCCGCCGGAGATCACGCCGGTGTTGACCCCCGTGTTGGCACCCGAGACGTCACCTTCCGACTGGATCGCGCCGTCGCCGGTGTTGGCCTGACCGAAGTTGTCGCCGTCGATGATCTGGCTGCCATCGCCGGAGGCGTTGTTGACGTCCACGTCGCCGATCACGGTGCCGGAGATGTCCACGCTGTTGTCGACGCTGTTGTCGATCAGGTTCGTGATGTAGTCGTCACCTTCGTACGTCTGGTACGTGACGTAGTTGAGGTGCTGCACGACCGAGTCGATACCGCCGCCACCGTGGCTCGCGGGGGCGCCGCCACCGCTGTAGCCGCCCTGCACCGCGGATCTCGCGTCCTGCGATACCGACGGGTCCGCGCACGCCGCCGCGACCACCGCCTGCATGTCCACTCCGGACAGATCATGGTCGGTCACGCCCTGTGCGGCGAGCATCCCGCGAGAGTCGCCCGCGTACTGCACGGCGAAGTTGCGGTCCGTGAGCAGGTTGCGGATGAACTCCTGCAGCAGCTCGGTGACATTGATGGGCATTGCTCCTCCTCGATCGGGCTGCGGCCCGGGCCTTTGTCGGGCGTGCCACCAGATTGCGGGGGGAGGCCACGCCCGGGCATCGGGGAGACCCCCATGACGCAGGGGGGCCGCTAGGGGATAGATCGGAGGCTAGCCCTCGGACGTGTCGGTCTGGACACAGAAAAACCGCTGAAATCCCTGCACCGGGACCGAATGGAGCACCAGGCGCTCGGCCGGTCACCCAGGGTCAGAGACGATCTCCCGGAGGACCGCGAGCAGCTCCGCGCGCGACCCGGCGCCGAGCTTCGAGCGGATGCGGGCGACGTGGTGCTCGACGGTCTTCGGCGCGATGTAGAGCTGCGCGCCGATCTCCCGGTGAGTGCTCCCGGCGAGGACCAGCTTGGCGACGGCGAGCTCGCGCTCGGAGAGGCTGCCGGCCCGGCCGACCTTGGCGGTGGGCTGTTCGGCGCCCGTGGTGTCCGGTTCGGACAGTTCGCGGGCGCGTTCGAGCAGCCGGCGCGCGACGACCGGGTCGGTGGTGTGGATGGCGGCCTGGCCCGCGAGCCGGGACGCCTCCCAGGGGAGCTGCACGGCGGCGAGCCCGTCGGTCACGGCGAGGACCGTGTCCGGCGGTACCGCCGTGCCGGTGAGAACGTCGGCCCAGACCGCCGCGGCAGCACGCTGGGCCTCGCCGCGGGGCCCGGCGCCGGCCGGGATGCGCTCGGCTTGCCGGCGGACCTCCTGGGCGTCGGCGGCCGCCACGCCCACCTGCACGCGAAGCCAGCCAAGCGCGGCGGCCCAGGCCGGCGGCCGCCCGAGCCGGTCAACGGTGCGCTCGAGCAGGGCGAGGACTGGTTCGACCCGCCGCCCCTGCTGAAGCCGAGCCGCCGCGACGAGCAGCTCCTCGACGGCCTCCAGCTGCCAGAGGTCGACCACCCGCCGGGCGAGGACGGGTTCGACCCCGCCCCAGACGGCCCGCAGGCCCGCGATGTCGCCACGACGTCGCGCGATCCCGGCAGCGATGGCGGCGCGCAGGAGGCGTTCACGGCCAGGCAGGTCGGTGTCGGGCCGCGCCAGCTCCGCGAGGGCGGTGTCGAACCGGCCGGCGCGCATCCGGGCCCAGGCCAGCAGGAGCCGATGTCGCACCGCGGCCGCCGGCCCACCGAACCCGCGAGCCGCCCACCCGCCCCCAGCCGATCCGGAACCGGACCATCCCGAACCAACCGATCCCGCCCCAGATGATCCCGTAACAGACGATCCGATAGTGGACGATCCGGTACCAGACGATCCGCCAACGACCGATCCCCCAGAAACCGATCCCGTTGCAGATCGTCCCGTAACAGACAATCCACTAGCACCCGATCCACCCGAAGACGATCCGCTAGCAGATCGTCCCGTTGCAGATGATCCGCTAGCTCCCCATTCCCCAGAAACCGATCCAGTAGCAGATCGTCCCGTAGTAGACGATCCGCCAACTCCCGATCCGCCCGCACCGGTTCCAGGTGCGCCTGATCCACTCGCCCCTGTTCCAGCGGGACCCGTTCCACCAGGAGCTGATCCGCCGGCAACCGATCCCGCGACAGATCGTCCCGTTGTAGATCGTCCCGTTGTAGACGATCCGCTTGCGACCGATCCGCCAGAAACTGATCCTGTTGTAGATGATCCGGTAGCAGACGATCCCGTAGCAGACGGTCCCCTCGCAGACGATCCACTTACAGACGATCCACTCGCGGACCATCCGCTCGTAGACGATCCACTCTCGACGATCCACTCGCAGACGATTCCGTTTCGGATGATCCCGTTGCGAACGATCCCGTTGTGGATGATCCGGAAGCGTCCCACCCAGCGCCCGAACCGCCCGACACCGCCCGCTCGAGGAGATGCTCGGCCGCCGCCAGGTCACCAGCGGCGACGGCGACGATCGCGCCGAGAGCGTGCGGGGTATCGGGCAGCACCGCGGTCGGGGCGGCTCGCTCGGCCGCCTCCGCTGCCTCGATGAGCAGCGGCACGGCGGCATCCGGATCCTCGGCGGCGGCGAGCGCGGCCTCCCCCAGCCGGTCCCCCTTGGCGGCGACCCGCGCCTCCTCGATCCGGCCGACACCGACGAGCACCGGAACCGCCATGGCCGGGTCGGCGGACAGCAGCGTGTCGGCCGCCCGCTCGGTCCGGCCGTCCTGCGCGGCGGCCGCCCCGGCGAGGCGGGCCAGTCTCGGGTCGGCCACGTTCGGGTCGACGTCCACCGGCAGGCCCAGCAGCGCGCCCGCCTCCGCCCGGCCGGCGACGGTGTCGGCCGGGTCGGCGCCCGCCTCGTCGGCGTCGTCGAACCAGGCGAGTGCGGCGGCCGGGTCGGCGAAGCGGGTGGCCTCGCCGGCGCGCGCATAGATGGCAGCCACCGCGGACGTCCGCGCGCGGGCGGCCCGCAGCTGCGTCGCGGCGATCACCGGGTCCGCGCCGGCCGCGACGAGCGCCCGCCCGACCGCGTCGTGCAGCCGGCGCCGCTCGGCCGCGGACAGCTCGCCGAACACCGCCAGCGCCACGGCCGGGATCATCCGCTCCTCGCCGGGGACGAGCAGGCCCTCGTCACGCAACGTCCGCAGCGCCGCCGGCAGCGCGGCGGGCGACGAGCCGGCCGCCCCGGCGAGCGCGTCGTCGTCGAGCGACAGGCGCAACGCGAGCACCCGCGCCACGGCGGAGACCTCCGGCGCCAGCACCGCGAACCGCCGCTGTACCCGTGCCACGAGCGCGGGCGCCGGCCCGTCGAGCACGGCCGCCACCCGCGGCGAGACCGCGCCCGCCGACCCGGACCGTGACTGTCCACCCTGGACGGCACGATCGGCGCCGCCGGCACTCAGTGACGCGGCCAGCGCGTCCGCCAGCGCCGCCGCCACCACGGCCATCCCCGACGACGCGTCGTGCACCGCCGCCGCCGTCTGGGGTGAGACGGTCCGGCCCGTGATCGTGGCGACCAGCGCCGCCACCTCGTCCACGCTCAGCGGCCCGACGACCTCGACCCCGCCGCCGGCGACCGCCTCGTCCAGGGCCGCCAGCGCCGGGCTGTCGATCGTCGGCCGCCGGGAGATGTGCATCGGCACGCCGGCGCGGGCCACCGACGACAGCGCATCCAGCGCCGCCGGCCCGAGACGGTGCGCGTCGTCCACCAGCACGAGGGCGCCGTCGGACGTCGCCTGCGCCAGGCCCGGTGCCAGGTCCCCCGCGGCCCACCACACCGGGGTACCGGACTCGGCCGCGAGCCGCCGGAGGCGGAATGTCCGTCCGGCGCCGTCGACTCCCACGACCACGCCCACGCGTCGCGCCTCCTCCGACTCCGACCGGCTGCCGGAATACTACAAACCGGCCTCGGTGTAGAGGATCGCGCAAAACGCCGGGATCAGAACGCGGGAGCGAGCAACCCGTCGTTCAGGAACTTGCTCCGCACCGTCCCCGCGTCGCCGCCGCCGGACCCCAGGCCACCCGAAAATGCCTGGTCGGTCCATGCGTACTCGCCCGGGAACTGGACGCCGGACAGCTCGTCGACTCGGCGCGCCGCGTCCTCGCCGACGTTCACGACGTTGAAGTCGCGAAGGATCGACTCCGAACAGTGATCGTTCCCAAGCGCACCGTCCTCACAGGACCCGGTCGACGCGTAGTTGCCGTGCTTGTTCTCCGCCGAGTACACCCGCGCCACCTGCGGCGAGCCGCCCGCGAGCTTCCCCCAGTCGCACGCGTTGCCGAGCATGACCTGGTCGACGTGCTCGAAGGCCGTGCCCTCGTGCGCGATGGTCTTCAGCGAGAACGCGCCGAACCCGTGCTGGCAGGCGTCGTTGGGCGCCAGCGTCAGCGTGAACGGTTCCACGTCGCCGTTGTGGCCGCCGCCCCACCAGTCGCCGCAGTCCTTGCGGTACAGGATCACGTACGTGATCGCGATCTTGGCCGCGTCCGCCGGGTGCGGCCGGACACGCGCGACCACCGTGCCCGGGTTGCCCTCGCCCGCCGGGGCGGTGCAGTCCTCGCCGCTGTCGAACCACACGTAGGGAAAGAAGTTCGCGGCGACCGTGTCCTCGACGCCGTCGTCGAGCCCGTCCCCGTCGCCGTCGTCCGCCTGCGCGGCGCCGATCGACAGGCCGATCATGCTCAGCACGGCCAGCAGTAGTACGAGCGCGGTACGCAGCGTCCTGTTCATGTCGCTCAGCGTGGCCCCGCGCGGGAAAGGTCACCATCCGCCGGAAGTCGGTTCGCGGAACGTGATTCACAGTCCTCGCGGAACGTGATTTACAAATCCGGCCCCGAAATCCGTCAGCCTGCTCCCAGCGGGGCGCCCGCCCTCGACGAGCGGGCGCGCCGCTGGGTGCCGGCGAACTAGTAGGCGAGCCAGTCGCCACGGGGCCGCTGCTGCCCGACGCCCGGCCGCGACCAGTCGCAGACACCGCCCGGGAACGTCGCCTTCAGCGCCGCCCGCTGCGCGTCGGTGAACCGGACCGGGTAGTCACGGAAGTCGATCGGCGCCAGCCGGCACTTGAGCACGTTCATCGCCACCGGCGTGCCAGCACCGAGCCGCGGGTTCGACGCGATCGGGTACAGCGCGCCGCACCGGCCGCCCGACGGGTAGGTCAGCCGCTCACGGATGCGTTCACCGTTCTCGAGGTAGCAACCGTCGCCGAGGTCCGCGGGCTTGTTCGCGACGACCTTCGCCGCGCGGTCGCGGTGCGAGCCGTCGGCGCCGATCGCGGTGAGCCAGCGGTCCATCGCGTCGAGCTCGTAGGCCGTGGAGGCCCCGACGTGCTCGGGCGTCGGCAGGTTCTCGATGATCACCTGGTTCGCCGCGGTGCCGTTCGACCGCAGCAGCCGCGCCCGCATGATGAACGACATCTCCGCCGTGTGGATGTCGCCGAACGCGCCGGCCCGGTCGAGGTACATGCGCTGGTCGATGACCGGCGTGGTGCGCAGCCCGAGCCCGGCACTGTTGACGAGGTCGTCCCGGTAGACCGCGGTGAGCGCCTTCGGGTCGGCGACCGTGCGGGCGGCGACCGGCGTGCCGGTGGCGTCGTAGCCGCCGATGCCGGCGTTCAGCGCCACGAACTGGTCCGCCGTGATCGCCCCGGACTCCAATGCAGACAGTCCATACTGGACACCCGTGTTGTCCGCCGGCGAGCGCACGAAGCCGGTCCGCGGGTCGCGGCCGATCTGGTTCACCCACTGCTCCGCGGCACTGCACTTCACGCCGTCCGGGTTGGCCACCGGGTCCCACCGCGCCGCGACGGGGATCACGGCCGGGCAGCTGCCGGTCGGCGTGCTGCGGTTGACGAACGTCTGTCCCCACGAGACACACGTGCTGTAGGAGACGTAGCCGGAAACGACGCGCTGCTGCTCGGGCGTGAACGACGCGCCGGGACCGGCGAAGAAGTGGTTCAGCAGCCCGCAATCGGTGACCGGGATCAACGTGGACACCGGATCGGGGTAGGAGATGCCCGGGATGATGCCGTCGAGGATGCCGGGGTAGGCGTCGGCGATGTCGTACTGCTGGATCGCGCCGCCGGAGCCGCCCCAGCCGATCGTGTGGGCGATCGGGCCGTAGGTCTCCGCGAAGTGTTCCTTGACCATCATCGCGGCCTCGGCGGAGATGACGGTGCTGCAGTTGTTGTCCAGCACGTTCAGCGTGGACGACGCGACGCCGTAGCCCTTCGAGAGGAACAGGTCGTTCAGCACGCCGCCGGTGGCCGCGCCCTGGTGGTAGCCGCCGTTGCAGCCGCCGCCGAAGGAGTAGACGAGCCGGTCGTTCCAGCCGGTCTCCGGACGCGTCGGCGACGGCCCGCTGCCGTCGTCCAGTGCCGCGAGCTCGTACACGGCGCGGTCGATGACGCCGGTCTCGACGCGCACGATGTAGGGCACGGTGCGGCCGGCCACGGTGGCCGTCGCCAGATCGACGGGGCGCGCCGACGGGTCGGCGAGCGGCGCGAAGGCGCCGCCGGTGGTGCGGTACTGGTAGCGGACCACCGGGGGCGCCGCGCACAGCGGCTGCTCGGCCGGCGCGAGCCCGAACGCGGTGGTCTCGCAGTAGAACGGCAGCTGCTGGCGACCGGAGAAGACCGGGCCGGTGCTCGGGTGGCTGGTCACCCGGAGCTCCGCGCGCCGGTTGCCGTCGCGGGCGGTGAGCGTGTTGCGCCCGTCGCGCAGGCCGGTGACGAGCCCGACGAGCGAGCCGTCCAGCTGCCACGCGAAGGCGCTCGTGACGTCGTGACCGTTGCGGCTCACGCGTACGTGCGCGCCCCCGGTGATCCGCACGAGGGCGTCACCGCCGCTGACGAACCGGGGCTCGGGGTTCGACGCGGTCGAGATCGTCAACCGGCCGAGCGAGTGGTGCGTGTCCGCCGCCGAGGCGGTGGCGACGCCGGAGAGCAGGGTGGCCAGCGACGCGGCGGCTGCGAGCAGGACCGCTCGCCGGCGACTGGATTTCGTGGTGAACACGAGCCGATCCTGCCACCGCGTGGCGTCCCGGGAAATGCCCTGCGGCTCCGTAAGATCATCTGGCTGCCGATCTTTCAGGAGACCGACATGATGGGCCACAGCCACGCGCTGACCGGCTGGTGCGCGGGGCTGGCCGCCGCGCCGCTGGTGGGGTTGCACACGCTGCCGGAGGTGCTGCCGTTCGCGACCGCGGCGGCCGGGTACGCGCTGCTGCCCGACCTCGACCATCCACACGCCACGGCGTCGCGGTTCCTGGGTCCGCTGACCGGGTTGCTGTCGCGGCTGCTGCGGTTGTGCTCGCGGGGCCTGTACGCGCTGACGAAGGGCCCGCGCGACGAGGACTGCACGGGCACGCACCGGCACCTGACGCACACCGTGGCGTTCGCCCTGCTGCTCGGCTGGGCGGCGTCGGGTATCTCGCAGCTGGGCGGCGCGTGGGCGGTGGGCGGCATCATCGCCTTCGGCCTGCTGCTGGCAGCCGACGTCCTCGGCGACTGGCTGCTGGTCGTCTCCGCGACGGCGGCCGGGTTCACGGCGTACTTCGGCGGCCTGGACGACGCGCTGACGACGTCCACCGGCTGGGTCGGCGTGGCGGTGTTCATCGGCAGCGTGACGCACTGCCTGGGCGACGCGGCGACGAAGTCGGGCTGCCCGTTCCTGTGGCCGATCCCGATCGCGGGCGAGACGTGGTACGAGCTGCGACCGCCGAAGTGGCTGCGGTTCCGGACCGGCGGCGGGGTCGAGAAGCTGTTGCTGGTGCCGGCTTTCACGGTCGCGGGGGTGCTGTTGCTGCCGGGCGTGTGGGCGCAGCTGACGGCCCTGATGGCGCGGTTCGTGCCGCCGTCCTGACCCTGTGGAGGGGCTCCCGACCATGGCTTGACCGGGAGCCCCTGCGCCGAGTGGTTCGCCGCTGAACCACTACCAGCGCGGTTTCCGCGGGTGCGGGATGTGGATGGTTCGGTCCACGAATTCCTCCGGATCGGGTGCCTGCCTGCGCTGCGGCCGCGGTTCCAGCACGAGGGCGAGCTCGAGCTGGACTGGGTGGTCCTGGTCCTTCGGGCGCGGCGTGGGGATCAGGGATTCGGTCCCGTCGGGGGTGTCCAGCGCGGCGACCGGCTGGTCACCTCGGCGCGGACGCGGCAGCAGCACCTCCGTCACGGAGTCATCCGCTATTGCCGGGGGCTCACGCCGACGCGGCGGCAGCGCCTCCGTCACCGAACTGTCCGCTATTGCCGGAACATCCCGATCGGATGCCGGCCCGCCCCGACGCGGCAGCAGCGCCTCCGTCACCGAGCTATCCGCTATCGCCGGACCCCCGTCGCCCGCGGGCCGCTCCGGAATCACCGGCTTTGCCCGATCGGATGCCGGCGCCGGCTCACTCCGCCGCGAACGCGGCAACAACGCCTCCGTCACGGAGCTGTCCGCCACCGCCGGATCCGCGTTGCGCGCGGGCCGCTGCTCCGGAACATCCCGATCGGGCGACGACAAAGGCCCATCCAACGACGCCGGATCACACCGACGCGATCGCGGCAGCAGCGCCTCCGTGACCGAGCTGTCCGCCACCGCCGGATCCCCATCACGCCAGGACGGCTGCTCCGGAACATCCCTGCCCGGCGACGCCCCCCGCAATTGCGGCTCACTCCGACGCGGACGCGGCAACAACGCCTCCGTCACCGAACTGTCCGCCACCGCCGGATATCCAACGCCCGCCGACCGCTCCTCCGCGATCGCCGCGGCACCCTCCCGACCGGATCCCGGCTCCTGCAACGGCGCGGGCTCACTCTGACGCGGCGGCACTCCCATCGTGACCGAGCTATCCGCCACCGCCGGATCCCCGTTGCCCGCGGGCCGCTGAGCCGGAATCGCCGGAACTCCGTCCCGACCGGGCACCGGCCCCTGCAACGACGCCGGCTCATCCCGACGCGAACCCGGCAACAACGCCTCCGTCACCGAACTGTCCGCCACCGCCGGTTCCCCAACGCCCGCCGGCCGCTGCTCCGCGATCGCCGAGACACCGTTCCGACCGGGTGTCTGCCCATGCAACAGCGTGGGCTCACTCCGGCTCGGCGGCGGCGCCGTGACCGAGCTATCCACCGCTGCCGGATCCCCATCACGCGAGGACCGTTGCTCCGGAATCACCCGGACATCCCCATTGGGCGACGCCGCCTGCTCACCCCGACGCGAACCCGGCAACAACGCCTCCGCCGGAGCCCCGTCAGGTGCCGGCCGCTGCTCCGGAATCACCGAGACATCTTCCGGGTCGGGTGCCGGGAACGGCCCGTGCAAGGGCGGCAGCTCCGGCCCGTGCATCGGCGGCGCGTCCGGACCGTGGACTCGCGCCTCCTGCGCACAAACCGGTGCGGACACCGAACCCCCGGCAACCGCCGCGACCGGGCCGTTGGGCGGCGGTGTTCCCGAACCAGGACGTTGGGGCCGGACCGGGCCCTGGTCGTCCGGCCGCTGCGGCGGTCGGTTGCGGCCTGGCGCGGGCGCCGGCATCGAGGACCGGGTCGGGCCTTGCCACGTGCTGGTCCGGCCGGGCGCCTGTGCTCCGGCCAGTCCGTCGGCCACGCCGGGAGGCAGGTGACGCTGCACCGTCCTGCCCGGCGCGTGGCGTAGATACTGCGGCACCGCGTTCATCGCCACGGACAGCCGGCCCGCAGGCGCCATGCTGTTCACGAACGCGGCCATCTCGCCCGTCGGCACCGGGCGGCGCGCTGGTCCGCTCATCGGCGCCGCGGCGACCATCGCGGGTGCCATGTCCGGCATCGGCTCGGCTCCGTTGCGCGGGAGCGGAATGCCCAGCGGTGGACTCTCCGGGTACGGCTCGGCCTGGCGCGGGGCCGGCGGGAGCGCCGGTCGGGACGGTGGGAGGAGCCGCTGGTCGTCCGGTCGGCCGCCGGCGTACACGGTGATCGGCAGGCCGGCGTGCATGCCGGTGACGATCTGTCCACACAGGATCATCAGCAGTCCGAGCAACGGCCAGTCCCACGCCTGCGTCGAGCTGTGCAGCAGGCCGCACGCCAGCGCCGTCGCACCGGCGATCGCGTAGCCGATACCTTGCACCATCGACGAAAGCGCCGCCGCGGTGTCGGTGTCCGCCGCCGCCCGCATCGAGATCATGGCCAGGCCCAGGCCCACCGCCGGCATGCCGAGTCCCAGGCAGATCGACCACACCCACGGGTTCCACCCCGGGAACATCAGCAAGCCCACCGTCGCCACCAGGCTCGGTGCCGCCAGCGCCACCGCGACCCCGGACTGCCCGGTCTTCGCGCGCGCCCACTTCGGCACCAGCAGGGCGACCGGCACGCCCAGCGCCATCGCCACGGTGAACATCCACTCCACCTGGCCCGGCGGCACGTGCGCGTAGTCGAGCAGGATGCTCGGCAGCCAGCCCATGATGCTGAACGTGAAGCCCGAGGCCAGTCCGAAGTGGAGTGTCAGGGACCACGCCGTGCCGGCCGGTGCCAGGCTGGCCGGGCCCGGGTGCTTGCGGGCCCGCACCGGCGGCTCGCTGAACCGCCGGGACGCGACGCGCCAGGCCGCCCATGCCGCCGCGGCCAGCAACGCCCAACCGCTCACACCGAGCTGCCACGAGCTGTGCCCGGCCACCTGCGGGGTGATCAGCGCGCCGACCCCGCTCCCGCCACCCATCGCGGCGACGTAGCAACCGGTCAGCAACGCCCACGCCCGCGCCGGCGCCGCATGCGTGATCACGGGCAGCAGCGTGCCGAGCACCGCGATCGCCAGGCAGGCGACCACGGTGCCGCCGAGCAGCACGTACGGCCCACCCAGCACGCGGGCGGCAAGTGTTGCCGCGAGCGCGGCGAGCGCGATGGACACCGTGCGGGCCGTGCCGAGCCGGGTCCGCATCGCCCACGCGAGCGCGCCGCCGATCGCGAAACACCACACCGGGGCGGCGACCACGGCGGATGCGAGAACGGTGGACATGCCCGTGCCCGACTCGATGTCGGTGAGCATCGCGCCAACGCTCGTCACGGCGGGGCGCAAGTTGAGTGCCAGTAACGGAATCGCTATCAGCACACCCGCGGAAAGCACCAGGCGGGCGCCGGCCACGGGGGCGTCGATTGCGGGGAATTGATCCGCTCGATGCAGCCCGGCCCCAGACGGCCGGACCGGACGAATAACTCGGTAAGGCGGCGAGCTGCGCCCGACGACATTGTGCGGCCTCATGCCGGCCTCCAGCGTGGTCGAAATCCTCGCTGATAGGCGCAGGCACAATGGCTATCCGACGTGCCGTGGACGACGACCTGATCCGCGGTGCTGGAGGGGACGCAGGGGGTACGTCGCCGGGGTCCTGCGACGCTCGGCGAGGGCATTGATGAGGGGTTTTGTGCGGGTGCGTGGGTACCAGGGAATCATTGGGAATACGGATGGTAGGTTGTGCGCTCCGTCTTGACGCGTTCCTGTATACGAGATTACGTCGCCGAATAGTTTCGGGGAATAGGCGAAAATAACGATTGGAACGCGGCGGATAACGGTTGGCGTAACCACCCGGATGGACGTGCACGTGCAGGCGTTCTGTGCACGGATTTCGGTCACGATGAGTAGTGGGTATCCGGGCCAGGCTGCGGCCTTCCGGGTGACACCAAAAGTCGGGCCTTAGCAGGGAGTTCGCGGCCACGCCGATCGATGCGCCACGCGCCCTACCCGTCCGTGCCGTATCGCTCCGGGCAGGCAACCCACCCTGCGTATCGGCCTCCGCAACGGATGAATTCCGGCGATTTACCGATCCGCGCGGGCAATTTTCCGCATTTCGCCATTGGGTCCATTGTGGATGATCGCGAACGGTCGCCCGCGACCCCGCGAAACGCCCGACCGCGTGGCGCGGGCACGCGGGTATTGGCTTGTGAATAGTCACGGATCCATCACGCAGGTTTCTCCGATTTCCCCTTCCCCCAATGGCTCAGTCCGTATGTCGGATGGCGGCGGAGGGCCTCGCCGGTGCGGGGACCCGGCTCGGGTAGCGTCGCGCGCGGTGCGGCCCGCCCCGGGGCCGCGGTGAGGGGTATTGACTGCATGTTCGAGCTGGACGAGGACGGCGCGCACTGGACCGACGAGGCCCGCGAGTCGTTCCGGACCGCGGCTGCGGAACTGGTCGAGGTGATCCAGCGGCACAGCGCGGCGCTGCTGGAGATGACCGGCACGGACGCCGACGCCGAGGCCATCGCCGAGGCCGGTGACCGCCTGGAGGCGGCCGCCACGGCCTACGCCGACCAGCAGTACGAGTTCACGGGCACCGTCCCGCCGCTCGGCCTTGATGAAGAGGACGAGTACTCCTACGACGACGAGGGGGACGACGACCTCTACGGAGAGGACGCCGAACTCGACGACGAGGAGACCGACGGGCTCGCGGACGACGAGGACGCTGAGGACGACGAGCTCGAGGCCGGCGAGCCGGCGGCCAAGCTGACCGTGCTGCACCGGGTCGACTTCGTGGTGACCGACGAGCTCGCCGTGATCCTGGCCGGCAAGGAGGCCCACTACGAGAGCTACGACGACGAGGCGGCCGAGCCCGTCGACGTGGCCGACCTCAGCGCGGCGCTCCAGCAGATCCAGCAGGCCGGCGGCATCGAGGCGCTCGCGGACACCCCGGGCCTCGCGTCGGCCGGCGCCACGACCTGGGTGCTCGACGCCACGGACCTGCTCGACGAGCGTGAGCCCGACGAGTGGCCGGCCTCCCCGTTCGCGCTGGGAGAGGACACGCCGCAGCGACTGCTGCACCGCCTGGACGAGGTCGCCGGGTAGGCGTGGTGGCCCGACACGGTTGTTGACGGCGTCGCCTGCTTGATCGTGGGAGGACCCATCAGCCGGCTCGCCGCCTGACGACAACGCGTCCGGTCCCAACAGCCGGGCGCTGGTAGCGGACACGAATCGCGGGGTCACGGCTCGCATGCTGATCACCGGCTCGACCGACGGGCCCGGACTCATTGCGGGGCGCCACCTGTTGGCCAAGGGCCACCAGGTGGTGCTCCACGCCCGCAACGACAATCGTGCCGAGGACACCTGGGCGGCCGCACCCGGAGTCGAGCCGGCCCGTTGGACGCCGTGATCCACAACTCCGCGGTCGGGTACCGCGAGAGCCGGCGGGTGTCGCCTGTGGACAGACTGGCGCGCGTATTCCCCGCGGCCGGCAGACCGTCCTGTACCCGCGTCCGGTGTCGAGCTCGGCTGACAGGTTCGGGTTGGTTCGTCATGTGCCACAAGCTATGCGGGGACACTGACAAAAAGAGGGCGGTGCCGCCGAAGAAGGACCGGCGGCACCGCGTTTCACCCCATCGTGTTAAGGCGCCGAGGCGTCTAGTTCCGGATGATGGTGAATGTGGAGGTCGTGTTCCGAACGTCCACAGCGTTGTTTGACAACACCAGATTGTTGAAGGTGACAGACCCCCGGGCCGGCCCCTGGCCCGCCTCCGGCAGCTCGTTCACCCAGATACCGAACCCGGACTTCGCGTCGAACGCGTCGCCGCTCTTGCGGGCGCCGCTGATGGAGACGTTCGTGAACACCGTGTCCGCGACCGGGAACTGCGGCTGCCCGCCCGAGTAGTTCGTCTGGAACATGATGCCGCTGTACGTCGGATCCACGATGTCCACATCGGACACGCGGATGCCCTGGAAGATCTTCGACGCGGAGAACACCCAGATTCCCGGGAACGTCTGCGCGCCCCAGAAGTGCCCACCGGTGCGTACCAGCGACACGTTCTGGAACTGCGTCGGCGGCGACGCGCCGAACCCGTTCATCGGGATGCCGAAGTCGAGCGAGCTGATCGTGATGCCCGAGTACACCAGCGTGTCCGCGACATAGATGTTGCGGAACACGTTGTCGTACCCGCCGTACACCGCGATGCCGGCCGCCCGCCAGGTGAGGATCGACGTCAGGTTCTCGTAGGTGTTGCCGGTGACCTCTCCCCCGCCGCCGTCCTGGGCGTTGAACAGCGCGAAGCTGTCGTCGCCCGTGGCCCGGGACTCGTTGTTGGACACCAGGTTGTCCGAGCTGCCGTTGGTCATGTTGACGCCGTCGGCGAACGTGTTCCGGATCCGGTTGTCTCGAATCGTCATGTTGTCGGTGTTGGCGCCCCAGTAGAGGCACACCATGTGCTCGACCCAGACGTTCTGGATCGTCGTGTTCGAGATGCCGTTGAAGTCGAACACCTTGCCCGGGCCGTCGATGCGGGACGTGTAGTTGCCGAAGTACGCGAACCCGGAGAACAACGAGCCGTTCGCCGAGGACTCCGCGCGGAACCCGACATCCGTGTTGTCCTGGGTGGCCGGCGCGTGGAACCGGGTGTACCACGGCCCGGCACCGACGACGCGGATCGCCTTGAGATACACCTGGAACTTCGAGGACGTCTCGTAGTCGCCCGGCGGCAGGTACACGCCGACGAGGTTGCCGGTCGCGTCCATGCGCACGCGGTCGAGCGCGTTCTGCACGTCCTGGTGGGAGAACCCGGTCGGCACCGCGTATCGCGCGGGGTCGGGGTTGGCGATCGGCGCCACCTGCTCGAGGCTGACGAAGTCGACCGCGAAGGTGCCGCTGTTCGCGGCGTCCTTCTGCAGGCGGATCTTGCTGCCCGCGGGCACCGACGAATTCAGCATGACGTTCGCCTCGTCGTAGATGTGCCGCGGCCCGCCCGCGCCCGGCGAGTTGCCCGGCTGCGCCTCGGCGCCGTAGAGCCAGGCGTACTTGGACGTCAGGTCGATCGCCTTGTGGAACGTGCCGTTGACGTAGACGTTCAAGGTCGAGCTCGTTCCGCCACCGCCGGCCGAGTCCGGGATGGAGAACCGGGTGACCAGCGTGTTCGTGGACGCCTTGGTGGTCCACTCGACAAAGGCGCCGTTGCCGTTGAGGGTCACCGCGCGGCGGCCCGACGCCTCGCCGGCGAGGTCGCCCACCGTCCTGTTCGGACCGATCACCGACGCGCCGCCGCCGGTCACGCCGTCCTCCGCCTCGTAGGTGTCGAACGGCATGCTCGCGCCCCGGCCGACGAACAGGTTGTGCTCGCTGGTGTTGTTGGCCTGTTTCGCCGGCAGCTCGTTGGCATCGGTGGCCAGGACGACCCGGACGGTGTAGCGGCCGTTCGCGGCCGTCCACGTGCCGAGGTTGGCCGGGGCCGTCACCGCGCCCGGGGCGATCGCGCCGCTTACCGAGCCGGTCAGCGTGCGCACCACCGCACCGGTCGTCGCGTTGACGACGGTGAGCGTGATGCCGTGCGCGCCGCCCGCCGCGGCGAGCGTGCCCTGGTTGCGGACGGCCACCGAGAACGTCACCGTGGCACCGTTCTGTGGGACGGTCGGCGTCCAGCTGACCGGCGCGGCGACCAGGTCGGACGTCGGCACGGCGGTGACCACGAGCGCCGACGGGTTCGTGAACGCGTTGTTGGTCTCGTTGCTCTCGATGACGTCGTTGTCCTCGTCCACCTTGGCGTTGGCCGAGTAGCTGCCCGCGTCGCGTGCGCCGATGTCGGCGGTGACGGTCGCGGACGCGCCCGCGGCGAGCGCACCGACGGCGGCGGTGCCCACCGAGGTCGTGCCGAGGAAGAAGTGCACCTCGGTGGCCGTGGACTGGCGGTCGCCACCGTTGCGGACGGTCGCCGACAGGGTGATCACATCGCTCTCCGAGGGCGACTGCGGCGACCACGCCAGGCCGGAGATCGTGAGGTCGGGGTTCGGCGCGGGGGTGCCGATGACCTGGAACTCGGCGACCTGGCCGGCCGGGGCGCCGGTGTTCGCCGTGAACTGCAGGCGAACGTCGGCGGCGGTGGCACTAACCGGGATGGTCACCTGGTTACCGCTCGAGGGGCTGAAGTCGTACGCCGCGGAGGAGACGACGTTGGTGAACGAGCCGCCCGACTGGTCGCGGCCGAGCACCTGCAGGGTCTGGGTGCGCGGGCCCCAGGCCTGGTCGGGGTTCAGCTTCACGACGATCGAGCTGATGCTCGCGTTGGCGCCGAGGCTGACGGTCAGCGTGTTCGGGTAGGCCCCGCCGTTGCCCTCCCAGTAGGTGGTCACGTCGTCGTCGTTGGCGTTGGTGGCGACGAACGTGTGCACGAAGCCGGACGCGGTGATCGGCTTGCCCACGGCGAGGTTCGTGCCGGCGGTGGTGCCGGTGCGGGTCACGGTGTTGCTGTTGGCGGACTCGTTGCCGGCGGCGTCGCGCGCCCGCACGAAGTAGGCGACGGTCGCGCTCGCGGGCTGGGTGTCGGTGAAGCTCAGCACGGTGCCGCCGACCGTGGTCCGCAACGTGTTGTTGACGTAGACGTTGTAGCCGGTGACGCCGACGTTGTCCGTGCTCGCGTTCCAGGTGAGCCGGACCTGGCCGGCCTGCGGCTGGGTGAACGCGAGGTTCGACGGTGCGCTCGGCGGCGTGGTGTCGCCGCCGGCCGGGCCGAATACCTCGAGCTCGCCGACCTGCGCGGCGGGCCAGCCGGTGTTCGCGGTGACCTGCAGCCGCAGGTAGCGCGCGGTGGACTCGGCGAAGGTGATCGTCACCGCGTTGCCGGTGGCCGGGGCGAACTGGTAGCCGGTGCTCGTGACGAGGTCGGTGAAGTTCGTGCCGTCGGTGCTGCGCCGGACGGTCATGGTCTGCGTCCGGGCCGGCCAGCTCGACGGCAGCGTCACGACGACCCGGTTGGTGGCGACCGACGCGCCGAGGTCGACCTGGATCCATTGCGGGAAGGCATTGTTGGCGCTCTCCCAGTAGGTGGCCGGGTTGCCGTCGTTCGCGTTGCCGACCGGGTACTCGCCGATCGCGCTGCTCGCCGTCACGGGGTGGCCGTCGGTGAGGTCGTTCGCGGACACCTCGGCGGCGTACACCCGCAGCTCGGCCAGCTGGGCGGTGGACTGCTTGCCGCCGGCGAAGCCGACGCGGACGTAGCGGGCGTCGGCGCCGCCGAGCGGGACCGTGACCGAGTTGCCGGCGTCGGGGTCGAACGTGCGGGTGACCGCGCCGGCGGCGGTGCTGTAGGTCGTGCCGTCGGTGCTGGTCTGGATGCCGATGACCTGGCTGCGGGCGGACCACTTCGCGGGCAGCTCGAGCACGGCCTTGCCGAGGAGGCCACGCTCGCCGAGGTCGACGGTGACCTGCTGTTCGGCGCCGTCGGCGCCCTGCCAGTAGGTCTCCTGGTCGCCGTCGGTCACGGCCGCCCGCGCGCCGGTCCCGCTGCTGACGGAGACGGGCTTGCCGTGGGCGAGATCGGCAGGGTCGGCGGAGGCGGGCTGGCCTGTCACGACGAGCAGGCCGGTGAGGAGTGTCGCGGCTGCCAGCCACGACGCGGTTCGCTTCGCTCTCATTGCGACGCTCTCATCTGTGAGGACGGAAGGTGGCATGGCAGGGGTGGAGCGGTCACCGAATCGACTTCGGTGTGATCAGAATTTGCAGGGTCTAGTTCGATACTTGCATCGATTGGGTCAAGAGTTGCCCAACGGCTACCCGATGTCAACAGGCGACAGCAAGACGCCTCCGGCCCGTCGCTGGCGAGCGACGGACCGGAGGCGTGTGGAGCAGGCTGAACCGTGCCTGGCAGGTCCTTGGCCGGGCGGCGGCCGGCACCAAGGATCTGCTCGGCTAGCTGCCCTGGATGACGAAGAACATCGCGCCCTGGTCGTCGGCGGCGGAGGCCAGGCGACCGTACGGGGTGTCGGTCGGCGGGAACAGCACCCGCCCGCCGAGCGCGGCCACCGCGTGCACGGCGGCGTCGGTGTCGGCGACCTCGATGTACGCGCGCCAGTGCGCCGGCGTCCGCGGCGGCGCGTCCGGGCCGTGCACGCCGATCCCGCCGCCGACCGTCCCGCCGATCTTCAGCATCGAGTACGGCCCGGTCTCCAGGTCGTCGTAGGTGTAGCCGAACACGGTGCCGTAGAAGCGTTTCGCGCCCTCGATGTCCTCGCTCACCTGCTCGTTCCACACGAGAGCGCCCGGCTCGTTCACGATCTCCGCACCGGTGCGCCCGCCGGCCTCCCAGACGCCGAACCTCGCGCCCAGCGGGTCGACACCGATCGCCATCCGGCCGTGGTCGGCGACATCGACCGGGCCGGCCGCCACCTCGCCGCCGGCCTCGATGACGAGGTCCGCGATCTTGTCGACGTCGTCGACCGCGAGGTAGGTCGTCCACAACGGCGGCTGTGTGGGGTCGGACCGGGTGCCGATGCCGGCGACGATGTGGTCGCTCAAGGTGCAGATCGTGTACCCGCCGGCCTCCGGGTCGGCGGGCTCGGCCGTCCAGCCGAACAGGTTCGTGTAGAACGTGATCGCCCTGTCGACGTCGTCCACCGCGAGATCGATCCAGCACGGGGTGCCCTCAGGCCATGCGGCGTTCCTGATAACCATGGCGCAACGCTAACCCGGGCCGCCGGGCGCTGTGCAGCCTGGCGGGCGTGGGAGATTTCCCCTCCCTGAGCGCATTCGGACTATTGTCATCCACCTCGACCGACCGATACGTTCGTCCGCACAAGGGACTGGGGGCGGCGGGGCAATCTCCTCGGGCGAGACTGACAGCGGCGCAATACGCGGTGCTATACACGCGATGTATAGCCGCGCCATCGCTCACCGGTCACCACCAGTGGAGGTGTCAGGTGCGTATCGGCGGAAAGATCGGGGTCGGCGTCGCCGTCCTGGGTTTGGTGTTGGGCACCGCCCAGGCGGCCGGGGCGGCCTCACCACCCGGAACCGCGGCGGCAGCGACGGATCCCGTCCACGGCAAGAACACGGTCACGCTGATCACGGGCGATCAGGTCGTCGTACAGCGCGGCAAGGCCAGAACCATCAGGCCTGCCAAGGGCCGCGAGGGAATGGCGTTCTCCACGTTCAGTGTCCGCGGCCACGATTACGTCATCCCGGCCGACGCGCGCAAGCTCGTCGGCACCGGCAAGCTCGACCGGCGGCTGTTCGACATCACGTCGCTGCTCGCCTTCGGCTACGACGACGCGCACCGCACGTCGGTCCCGCTGATCGTCACCCACGACGCCGGCCGCCCGGCGCCGCGGCTCGCGCAGGCGACCCGCGATCTGCCGAGTGTCGGCGGAACGGCCATCGCCGCCGACAAGTCCGGCACCGCCTGGGACGCGCTCACCGACGGCACCACGATGCGCACCACGGCCGCCGGTGTCGAGAAGGTCTGGCTCGACGGCAAGCGGAAGTCCACCTTGGACCACAGCGTGCCGCAGATCGGCGCGCCCGCCGCGTGGGACGCCGGGTTCACCGGCGCTGGCGTGAAGGTCGCGGTGCTCGACACCGGCGTCGACCAGACCCACCCGGACCTCGCCGACCGCGAGATCGCCGAGCAGAACTTCAGCGAGGCGCCGGACAACGTCGACAACTTCGGCCACGGCACGCACGTCGCCTCGATCGTCGCCGGCACCGGCGCGAAGTCCGGCGGCAAGTTCCGCGGCGTCGCCTGGGGCGCGTCGATCCTCGACGGCAAGGTGCTCGACGACTTCGGGTCCGGCTCGGAGTCCGGCATCATCGCCGGCATGCAGTGGGCGGCCGAGCAGGGCGCCGACATCGCGAACCTGAGCCTGGGCGGCGGGGACACCCCCGAGGTCGACCCGCTCGAGGAGGCCGTCAACACGCTCTCCGAGCAGTACGGCACGCTCTTCGTGATCGCGGCCGGCAACTCCGGCCCGCAGGAGGGCTCGGTCGGCTCGCCGGGCAGCGCGGAGGCGGCGCTGACCGTCGGCGCGGTCGACGACGAGGACGCGCTCGCCGACTTCTCGAGCGTCGGCCCGCGGATCGGCGACGGCGGGATCAAGCCGGACATCACCGCGCCGGGCGTGGACATCGTGGCGGCCAAGGCAGCCAACGGCCAGATCGGCGACCCGGCCGAGGACGGCTACGTGGCGCTGTCCGGCACCTCGATGGCGACCCCGCACGTGGCCGGCGCCGCGGCGCTGATCGCGCAGCAGCACCCGGACTGGACCGGCGCGCGGCTGAAGGCCGCGCTCACCGGCTCGGCCAAGCCGACCGGCGGGCTTTCCGCCTTCCAGCAGGGTTCCGGCCGGGTCGACGTGGCGAAGACCCTCGGCGCGACGGTCGTGTCCGAGCCTGCCGGCGTCAGCATGGGCGTCGCGCAGTGGCCGCACGACGACGACCAGCCGGTGACCAAGACCCTGACCTACCGCAACCTCGGCGACGCGGCGGTGACGCTCGCGCTGTCGGTCGACGCGACCGGTCCGGACGGCGCCGCGACCGACATGTTCACGCTCGGCGCGAACGAGCTGACCGTGCCGGCGGGCGGCGAGGCGACGGTCGAGGTCACCGCCGACACCCGCACGGGTACCGCGGACGGCACCTACTCCGGCGCGATCGTGGCCACGGCCGGTGCGCAGACCACCCGCACGGCGGTCGCCGTCGTGCGCGAGGTCGAGAGCTACAACCTGTCGCTGAACTACGTCGACGAGAACGGCGCGCCGACCGCTGACTACAGCAGCCTCGTGTTGGGCATGGACAACAACACGTTCGTGTTCCCGTACGACGCGGACGGCTCGACGACGGTCCGGCTGCCCAAGGGGCGCTACGTGCTCGACCACATCGTGGCGACCGCGAACGGCACGCACTTCAACCAGATCGCCCAGCCGGGCGTGCTGATCGACAAGGACCAGACGGTCGGCATCGACCCGGCGATCACCAAGCCCATCAAGGTCGCGCCGCCGGTCGAGGCACAGCTGCTGATCGGCGACATCGGCTACACCGTCACCGGCGAGACGTCCAGCTTCAGCAGCGGGTTCCTGGTCGACGACCTCAGCGCGCTGACCACGGCGCAGCTGGGAGACCCGGCGCCCGGCCTCACGGTGAGCGGTTCGATCAACACCCAGTTCATGGCCGCCGACGGGTCGTTCTACGGACTCGCCTACTACCCGGACCGCTTCCCGACCGGGTTCGAGAAGGTGGCCGACCCGAAGGAGCTCGCGAAGGTGCGGGCGCACTTCGGCCCGGCCGGTGACGGCCAGCAGGGGCAGCGCGTGATGTTCCCGTTCCCCACCAACGGCGGTGGCGGGCTCGTGTTCGGCGCGGGGTCCCCTGTGGACATGCCGGGCACGCGTACGGAGTACGTCATGGCGAAGGACGTCGAGTGGTTCACGATCCTGAGCCAGGAGACCCCGGAGGAGATCGTCGCCGAGTGGGACTCGCCGAACCGCACGCACCGGGCCGGCAAGACCTACGACGAGTCCTACGGCCAGGCCGTGTTCGGCCCGGGCCTGCCCCCGACGACGTTCCCGTGGGCGTTCCGGGCCGATGACGAGCTCGGCGTGAGCATCCCGATGTTCACCGACCTCGGCGGCAACGGCGGCTACTCACTCGTGGACTCCGCGGCGACGCGGCTCTACCGCGGTGACGAGCTCATCGGCGAGACGGGCGAGCCCGGCTTCGGCGACTTCACCGGGCTGCCGGCGGAGAGCTCCACCTACCGGCTGACGACGGAGCTGACCCGGGCGGCGCCGTTCGACGTCTCGACCGCGATCAGTGCCGAGTGGACGTTCAAGTCGGCTCATGTGGACGGTGCGGAACTGGCGGCGGTGCCGCTGAACACGGTGCACTTCACGCCGGTGCTCGACGACGCGAACAGCGCGCAGCGGGGCAAGCCGTTCCTGGTGCCGCTGGTGCTCCAGGACGAGACCGGCGCGTACTCGCGGCCGAAGCGGATCACCGTCGAGGCGTCCTACGACGAGGGCAAGACGTGGCAGCGGGTACCGGTGCTGATCAACCTCGTCGCGGCGCTGCACCACCCGGCCGGCGCCGAGTCGGTGTCGCTGCGGGTGTCGGCGTCCGACCGGGACGGCAACACCGTGAAGGAAACCCTGATCCGGGCCTACAAGCTCCGGAAGTGAGTGACCCGCCGGCGATCGTCGTCCAGCACGTGGACGGCGATCGCCGGCGGTAGCCCGTAGTCGACGGGCGTGCCGGCCTCGAACGCCAGCACGCCCGTCGGCACGACACCGGGAAGCGCGCGGTGGCAAGGAGTTCGCGGGTCGTCCGGTGTCACCAAACGGCGGGATCGTGGCCCGGCTTGTGCGGGCCGCGCAACGGCAGCTGCGCGCCGGGCACCCGCAGGTGGGCGAGCGGACCGTAGTCGCTGTTGGTCTCGCTCATGAACGGGGTGACGTCGGCCGGGGTGGCCGGGAGGTCGTCGCGGCCCAGGTCGTGCAGCCACTCGGCGGTGCGCGCGAGCGAGAGCTTGACGTGCCACGAGCCGCCCTCGGCCGCCCGTCGGCGCAGCGCGGTCAGCACACCGAGTGCGGCGAGCCAGCCGGTGCCGTGGTCGAGGGCCTGCGCGGGCAGCGGCCGCGGGCGGTCCATGCCCGCGTGGGCGGCGATTCCGCACGACATCTGCACGAGGCTGTCGAACCCGCGCCGGTCGCGCCACGGCCCGGTGTGCCCGTACGCGCAGAGGCTCACGACGACGATGCCGGGACTCCGCGCGGCCAGCTGCTCGGGCCCGAATCCCTTGCGGGCCAGCGAGTCCGGGCGGTACGACTGCACGAAGACGTCGGCGGTCGCGGCGAGGCCGGCCAGCGTGTCGTGACCGCCGGGGGTGTCGAGGTCGACGTGGCAGGAGCGCTTGCCGAAGTCGGTGTCCATCACGAGCCGGTCGAGCACCGGGCGTTTCGGGTCGGTCACGTGCAGGACCTCGGCGCCGTGCGCGGCGAGCGTGCGCGTGGCGACCGGGCCGGCGATGACGTGGGTCAGGTCGAGCACGCGGACGCCGGTCAGCGCGCGCTCGGCCACGGTCCACACCGCGAGCAGCTGGCCCGGCGAGGCGCGGTCGACGAGGGCCTGCTGGGCGAGGATCCGGTCCGCGCGCGAGCGGTCGAGCGGCGGCAGCGGCCTGGGCGGGGCGTCGCCGATGCGCTCGATGGCCACCAGCGGCTCGGCACCGATCACGGCGCCGGGGCCGTCGGCGAGCCAGCCGTCACGGTCCCGCATGACCGCCGCGGCGCCGCCGGCCGCGAGGATCGCGTCCTCGACTTCGACGGCCGGACGCCGGGCGACCTCGGCGCGCACGCCGTCCGCGTCGGTGCCCAGGGCACGGCAGATGGCGTCGGCGTGGTGCGGGTAGTTCGCGTGCAGCCGGACCCAGCCGTCGGCGGCCTCGTAGTCGCCGGACAGCGCCGCCCACATGCCGCCGAGCTTGCGGCCCACCACGCTCAGGTGTGTCTCGCTGCGGAAGGCCTCCGCCGCGTGTCCGGTGTGGACGTCCACGGGCGCGGGGTTGCCGCCGCGCTCGCCGGTCAGCTCTGCCGCGGCGAGCGAGGTCGCCGCGACGCAGGCCGCGGCCGCCTCGCCCACCCGGAACGGCCCGGGCAGCGGGTGGTCGTCACCCGTGAACGTCACGCGGCCCGCGTCGGTACCGGTGACGTCCTTCCACAGCGCGGCGAGCGTGTCTCTCGGCACGGTCGTCAGGGCAGGTTCGCGACGAGCTCGGCGGGAGCCAGTCTGGTGCCGGTGTAGAAGGGGATCTCCTCGCGGACGTGCCGGCGCGCGGTGCTGGCGCGCAGGTGCCGCATGAGGTCGACGATGCGGTGCAGCTCGTCGGCCTCGAAGGCGAGGATCCACTCGTAGTCGCCGAGCGCGAAGGAGGCCACGGTGTTGGCCCGCACGTCCGGGTAGTCGCGCGCCATCTTGCCGTGCTCGGCGAGCATCCCGCGGCGCTCGTCGTCGGGCAGCAGGTACCACTCGTACGAGCGGACGAACGGGTAGACGCAGACGTACTTGCGGGCCGGTTCGCCGGCGAGAAAGGCCGGCACGTGGCTCTTGTTGAACTCCGCCGGACGGTGCAGCGCGACCTGGCTCCACACCGGGACGGCGGCGCGGCCGAGCGCGGTCCGGCGGAAGCCGGCATAGGCCGACTGGAGCTCCTCGATCCCCTCCGCGTGCCACCAGATCATGAAGTCGGCGTCCGCGCGCAGGCCCGCGACGTCGTACACCCCGCGCACCACGACGCCCTTGGCGGACAAGGCGTCCAGGTACTCCTGCGCCTCGGTGGCCGCCGGGCCGCGGTCGTCGCCGAGTCGACCGGGCTCGGCACGGAAGACCGACCACATCGTGTAGCGGATGGAGTCGTTCAGCTCGGCATAGTTCAGGCGCGCCATGGGGTCATAGTCCCACTACCGCGCCCGGGTGCGCGCCAGCAGGTGCGCGGCGACACGGTCCGCTGCCGCGCGTGCACTGTCCACACACGCGGGGATGCCGACACCGTGGTACGCGGCCCCCGCGACGGCGAGGCCGGGCACGTCGGCGACGGCGCGTTCGATCACCGACACGGCCGTGGTGTGCCCGACGCCGTACTGCGGCAGGCCGCCACCCCAGCGCGTGACGGTCCAGCCGACCGGCTCGGCGTCCACGCCGGTCAGCTCGCGGAGGTCCGAGCGGACGGCGGCGAGCAGGTCGGCGTCGTCGCGACGCAGCGTCTCGGTCTCCCCGGCACGGCCGACCGAGGCCCGCAGCCGGACCGGCTCGCCACCCCACTTGACGCTGGTGTGGGTGAACGCCTTTGCGGTGAACGGGGTTCCGTCCCGGTGCCGTTCGCCGACCGCGAGGAGCACGCCGCTCGTGTCCGGCAGCAGCGTGCCACCCGGGAGCACCATGCTGAGGACGGCCATCGAGCCGACCTCGATCTCGCCGTACGCCGCGGCCGCCGCGGGCACGGCGCCGGTGAGCAGCCGGCGGGCCGCGGGCGGCGGCACGGCGAGCACGACCGCGTCGGTGTGCAGGAGCTCGGCGCGGCCGGGGCTGCCGATCTCGAGCTCCCAGCCGGTGGGCGTGCGGCGGAGCTCGCGGACGGGCAGGCCGAGGCGTTCCTCGGCGCCGGCCTGCCGGCGCAGCTCGTCGACGAGCACGGCCATGCCACCACGCAGCGCGCCGAACACCGGCTTGCCGGCCGGGCTCGCGGCACCGAGCACGCGGGCCGCGGCACCGGTGAGCGAGCCGCCGGCCGGGCCGAGCGCGTCGACGAGTGCCGGCATGGTGGCGCGCAGCCCGAGCCGGTCGACACGCCCCGCGTACACGCCGCCGAGCAGTGGCTCGACGAGGTGATCGACGAGCTCGCGGCCGAACCGCTCGGCCAGCACCGCCCCGACCGGCACGTCGTCGGTCACCTCCAGCGGCGGCAGCGCCGCCTCCGCGGCGACGCGCGCGGCGGCCGCCGCGCTGAGGACGGGCCGGACCTGGTCGGCGTCGGCCGGCACGCCGAGGAACGTGCGCTTGGGCAACGGCACCGTGCGCCCGGCGGCGCGCACGGTGGCCGCCGCGCGTTGCGGGTGGATCAGCAGCTCGCCGAGACCGAGCTCGTGGATCAGGTCCACGGCCGCGGGGTTGCGCAGGACGAACGCCTCGGCGCCGACATCGGTCGGGGTGCCGGCGAGCTCGACCGTGCGCAGCTTGCCGCCGAGCCGGCCGGCCTGCTCGACGAGCGTGATGCGCGCGTCCGGGCCGAGGCGGCGGCGCAGCCGGTACGCCGCGGCCAGCCCGGTCACGCCGCCGCCCACGACGACCGCGTTCCTGCCGCCGTTCATGTCGCCGTTCATGTCGCCGGTCATGGCGTGAGGCTGTGCACCAGCTCGACGACCCTGGTCAGCACGTCCGGGTCGGTGTCGGGCAGCACCCCGTGGCCGAGGTTGACGATGTGCCCGCCCGCCGCGCGGCCCTCCGCCACGATCCGCCGGACCTCGCGCTCGACGGCGTCGAAGCCCGCGAACAGCACGGCCGGGTCGAGGTTGCCCTGGACCACCGGCGCGGGCAGGCCCGGCTGGTCGAGGCGGCGGACCGCCTCGTCGAGCGGCAGCCGCCAGTCGACGCCGACGACGTCCGCGCCCGCCTCGCGCATGGCCGGCAGCAGCTCGCTGGTCCCCACCCCGAAGTGGATCTTGGGCACGCCGTGGACCGCGCCGAGCACGCGCGCCGAGTGCGGCAGCACGAACGCGCGGTAGTCCCGCTCCGACAACGCCCCCGCCCACGAGTCGAACAGCTGCACCGCCTGCACCCCGGCGGCGACCTGGACCTGGAGGAAGGTGGTGGTGATCGCGGCGAGCGCGCCGAGCAGCGCGTGCCAGGTGTCCGGATCGGAGTGCATGAGCGCCTTGGTGCGCTCGTGATGGCGGCTCGGCCCGCCCTCGATGAGGTAGGAGGCGAGCGTGAACGGCGCGCCCGCGAAGCCGATCAGCGGCGTGCCGCCCAGCTCGGCGCGCAGCAGCCGGATCGCCTCGGCCACCTGGTCGAGCTGCCCGGCTTCCAGGGTCGGCAACGCCTCGACCGCCGCCCTGGTGCGCACGGGCTCGGCGACGACCGGCCCGGTGCCGGGCACGATGTCGACGCCGATGCCGGCGGCCACGAGCGGGACCACGATGTCGGAGAACAGGATGGCCGCGTCGACGCCGTGGCGGCGGACCGGTTGCATCGTGATCTCGCAGACCAGCTCCGGCGTGAAGCAGGCCCGCACCATCGGGATGCCCTCGCGGACCTTGCGGTACTCGGGCAGCGAGCGGCCGGCCTGGCGCATGAACCAGACCGGCGGGTGGGCGGGCGTACCGCCGGCGGCGGCCACCAGCAGAGGTGCGGTGGCGGTCCGGGAGGCGGTGTCAGACGTGGGAGTCATAGCGAGATGAATCGTGCCACGCGGGTCTGACGGTCATGCGTCGTGCCACAGACCGTGTGTATGTAGGAAGTCGGGACATCGTGCGGCGCGCCGTCCTCGCTCACTGACTCGGGTGGTCCTACAGTTACGAGTCGTGACCAAAACGTCGGCAGAGCCTGAACTGTTCACTCAGGCCGTCGCGGCGCTGAAGTCGGTGCGCCCGCGGCCCGAGCTGCAGCTCGGCGTCGTACGCCCGCCCCAGCGCCTGGCCCCGTGGGCGTTCGCGATCACGGCGGAGGCCACCGGCCCCGCGGACGTGCTCGCCACCGGGCGGCTGATCCTCCTGCACGACCCGGAGGGCCCGGAGGCCTGGGACGGGGTGCTGCGAGTGGTCGCCTACGTGCGGGCGGAGCTGGATGCGGAGCTCGCCGACGACCCGTTGCTGCCGACCGTGGGCTGGTCGTGGCTGACCGACGCGCTCGCGGCGACGGGCGCGCACTACACCGCGCTGGGCGGGACCGTCACGGACACCTCGTCGGCCCGGTTCGGCGACATCTCCGGCCCCGCGCGGACCGACGACCTCGAGCTGCGCGCGTCGTGGACGCCGGTCGGCGCCGAGCTGGCGCCGCACGGGGAGGCGTTCTGCGACCTGATGGCGAGCGTCGTGGGGCTGCCACCGGTCGGCGTGACGATGTTCTCCCAGCGTCAGGGCAGCTGAGCCGTTCTTGTCGGTGGTCGGGGCTAGCGTCCCGGGCATGACGTTCGCGTACCTGTTCGTGCTGGACACGATGTCGGACTGGGAACACGGGTTCCTCACGCCGGAGCTGAACACCGGACGGATGTTCCGCGACCCGGGCACGTCCTTACCGGTGCGCGCGGCGAGCCTGTCCGGCGAGCCGATCACGACGATGGGCGGGCTGCGGGTGGCGGCCGACTGCGCGCTGGCCGACGTCACGCCCGCCGACGCGGCCGTGCTGTTACTGCCCGGCGCGGACACCTGGGCGGAGCCGCCGTACCAGGCCGTATTGGCGAAGGCGCGCGAGTTCCTGGCCGCCGGGGTGCCGGTGGCAGCCATCTGCGGCGCGACGACGGCGTTGGCTTCGGCGGGCCTGCTGGACTCGCGGCCGCACACGAGCAACGACCTGGAGGCGTTGCGCCAGTTCAGCCCCGGCTACCACGGAGCCGAGCACTACGTCGACTCGCCGGCGGTCACGGACGGGGACCTGATCACGGCCTCGGGCACGGCCCCCCTGGACTTCGCCCGGCACGTACTGGCGCGGCTGGACGTGCTGGCGCCGGAGACCCTGGAGGCGTGGTACCAGCTCTACAAGACGAGCCGCCCGGAGCACTACTTCGCCATGGTCAACTCCTTACCCCAACCAGCATGACTCCCCGGGCTGCCGGTTGCCCGGGGGTTGGGGTGGAGGGACCCCGGGGGGCGGGGGCCGGGGAGTGCGGGGGCGGGCCGGGGGGGCGGCCGGGTGCGTGCCCGGGGCCGGTGGGTTGCGAGGGCGGTTGGCTGTCGGGGCTGGCTCGGGCCGGGCTCGGCGGCCGGGTCGCGGTTCGAGCCTGTGGGTGCGGCCGGCTCCGGGCGCGCGAGCTCGTTCTGAGGCGCGAGTCCCCCGCTGCCGGCAGCCCGCGAGTCCCCCGTTCCGGCGCGCGAGCCCCGTCCAGCCCGCGAGCCCTCCGGTCCGCGCGAGTCCCCCGTTCCGGACCCGCGAGTCCCCCACTCCGGCCCGGCGAGTCCCCCGTCCCGACTCGCGAGTCCAACGGTCCGGACCCGCGAGTCCAACGGTCCCGACTCGCGAGTCCAACGGTCCCGACTCGCGAGTCCAACGGTCCCGACTCGCGAGTCCAACGGTCCGGACTCGCGAGTCCAACGCCCCGGTGGGCGGCGTCGGCTCAGGTGGACCTGGCTACGTCCTCAGCTACCTCCAAGGCGCGGAGCACGTTCTCGCCTGCCAACTTGGCGCAGTCCTTCTCGCTCCACCCCCGCTCTAGCAGGGCCGCGAACAGCGCCGGGTAGCGGCTCACGTCCTCGAGACCGTCTGGGAGGGCGCCGACACCGTCGTAGTCGCCACCAATACCAATATGGTCCACGCCCGCCACCTCCCGCGCGTGCTCCACGTGGGCGACGACGTCCTCGATGCTCGCCCCCGGCTTGGGCGGGCCGGACCACGTCTTTTCGAAGCGACCTCGTTCGTCCAGGTCTCGGTGGTCGGCGCCGGCCTCGGCCATTGCCGCCTTCAACTGGTTCTCCCACTCGACGACGACGTCCGACACGAACGCCGGCACGAACGTCACCATGCACACGCCACCGTTGCCGGCCAGCCGGGACAGCACGTCGTCCGGGACGTTGCGCGGGTGGTCGGTGACGGCCCGGCAGGAGGAGTGGCTGAAGATCACCGGCGCCGTCGTGCAGTCGAGAGCGTCGCGCATGGTGGTCGGAGCCACGTGGGACAGGTCGACCAGCATTCCGATTCGATTCATCTCCGCCACGACCTCACGACCAAAATCCGACAAACCGCCCACAACCGGCTCGTCGGTCGCCGAGTCGGCCCACGGCACGTTCTCGTTGTGCGTGAGCGTCATGTACCGGACCCCGAGCCGGTGCAGCGCCCGCAGCACCCCGAGCGACGAATCGATGCTGTGCCCGCCCTCGGCACCGAGCAACGAGGCGATCCGGCCCGATGCAAACGTTTCACGAGCCTCGGAAGCGGTTGATGCGATTTGCAAATGCGCCGAATATTTAGCCGCCAGAGAGTGCACGAGTTCGCACTGCTGCACGACCGCGGTCACCGCAGCGTCACCCACAAGGCGGCATGGGACGTACACCGACCAGAACTGAACCCCCACTCCACCTGCACGAAGACGGGGTATGTCCGTGTGCAATTGCGACTGAGTCTGGGTCAGGTCGATTCCGAAACCGTCCGATCGGGAGGCGTCAACACCCGGCATCTCCCGCAATGCCCAAGGTAGGTCGTTGTGTCCATCGACCAGAGGGGTGGACTTGAGCAACGTTCGGGCGCGCTCGAACTCCCGGATCTCCACTACCGCGACCTCGTTTCATCGTGTACAGGGTCTTGCGCGTTACGTCACCAACCGAGAGTCACCCGATCGTGTTACATCCGCACGCCGGGGTGATGTCTCGATTGGATACATAACGAATTGATCATCCCGCTAACCCGCTTGGGGGGCTAGGCTGCCTTCGTCGACACCACTTTCGGTCCAATGGCGGCGCGGCTGTTTGGCCGAAGGTCCCGGTGTAGGTCGGGGGGCACGACCGACTCCAGGGAGGTAGTGACGTGGCTGCCGTCGGCTTAGGTCAGGCCGTTCGAACCACGCCAGCCGGCGTGTTGCCGGCGAACATGGTCCCGCACCCGCGGGAAGAGTTGTTCTCAGTGCTGGTGGTCGATGACCACCCGTTGTTGAGGGAGGCGATAGCTGCCCGGTTGACCCAGATGGGCGCGGGTACCGTTCACGAGGCTGCCACGGTGGCCGAGGCGAGGGCAAGAGCACTGGCCACTGGGCCATGTGACCTGGCAATACTGGACCTCGGACTGCCTGACGGCAGTGGTATAGAGCTGGTGACCGAACTCCGTGGCCATGGCTGGCCCCGGATCGTGGTGCTGGCGTCGTCAGATGACCCGTACGCCGTGCGTTCGGCCTTCCAAGCAGGGGCTCAGGCCTACCTGCTGAAGTCGGCCTCGCCGGTGGTCGTGACCGACGGGGTCCGGCGTGTGCTCGAAGGCGGCGTCTACGCCGACCCGAGCGTCGCGCCCATCCTCGCCACGGGCACGCGGGTTCCTGGCACCGACAACACCCCGCGCGAGCTGTCGGCTCGCGAGGTCGAGGTTCTCCAGCTCGTCGCGGACGGTCAGTCCAACAAAGAGATCGGAGAGGGACTCAATCTGTCGGCATTGACAGTGAAGAGCCACCTCTCGCGGATCGGCCGGAAGTTGGGCACCGGCGACCGGGCACAGATGGTCGCACTGGCCATGCGGGCCGGTGTGATTCGTTGATCTGACACTCGGTGGATCGGGGCGCGGGGCACAGTGCGCTCCCCGATCCACCGGTGTTCGACCCATAACGACTGGTTACGCGCACAGCGTCCGAGCGCGTCCCGTATGGTCATCCGCCGTGGGTGAATCGGGGACGGAAGCTGACGAGGAGACCCGGCCAGAGCCGGAACTGCTGACAAAACCAGCAGAGGGCACACCGGACGTCGTCACCACGTTCGAGGCATTGCGCGAGGCGTCGGACCTCTTGGCCGCGGGCCACGGGCCGATCGCCGTCGACACCGAGAGAGCGTCGGGATACCGCTACTCACAACGGGCCTACCTGGTGCAGGTGCGCCGAGACGGCGCCGGCACCGTACTGCTCGACCCGGTCGCAGTGAACGACCGAATCGACCCCTTCATCGCGGCGCTCGCCGACACCGAGTGGGTGTTGCACGCCGCCTCCCAGGATCTCCCCTGCCTCGCTGAGCTGGGGCTTCACCCCGCCATCCTCTTCGACACCGAGCTCGCCGGCCGCCTCGCCGGCTTCGAGCGGGTCGCCCTCGGCACCCTCGTCGAGCAGCTCCTCGGCTACCGGCTCGAGAAGGGCCACGGCGCCGCCGACTGGTCGCGCCGGCCGCTGCCCCAGGACTGGCTGGACTACGCCGCGCTCGACGTCGAGCTCCTCGTCCCATTGCGCAACGTTCTCGAAGAGGAGCTGGCGGCCCAGGGCAAGCTCGAATGGGCCCTCGAGGAGTTCGAGGCGCTGCGCGTCGCGCCGCCCCCGCCGCCGCGGGCCGAGCCGTGGCGGCGCACCTCCGGCATCCACCGGGTCCGCTCGCCGCGTGGCCTCGCCGCCGTGCGGGCGCTGTGGGAGACCCGCGACTCGCTGGCCCGCCAGCGCGACATCGCACCCGGCCGGGTGCTGCCGGACAGCTCCATCGTGCAGGCGGCCATCGCGGCCCCCGAGGACGAGAACGCCCTGCTGCAGCTGCCGGTGTTCCGCGGCCGTTCGCAGCGGCGCATCGCCGACACGTGGGTGCGGGCGCTGCGTGCGGCGGCCGGGCTGCCCAAGAGCGAGCTGCCCGACCCGTCGCCGCCGCACGACGGTCCGCCGCCGCCGAACCGCTGGCCCGACCGGGACCCGGCCGCGGCCGCGCGGCTGGCCGCGGTCCGCGCGTCGTTGGCGACGATCGCCGAGGCGAACCGGCTGCCGATCGAGAACCTCCTGCAGCCCGACCTGGTCCGCCGCACCTGCTGGCGCCCACCCGAGCAGCTGTCGAGCGACTCGGTGGGCGACGTGCTGCGGGCCGGCGGCGCCCGCGAGTGGCAGATCTCGCTGACCGTCGATGCGCTGGCCACCGCCCTCAACGGCGCCGGCCCGGACTGAGACGAAGTGGCCGGCCGGGTTCGGATCGGCACCTCGGGCTGGGTCTACCCACCGTGGCGCGGTGAGTTCTACCCGCCGAAGCTCGCCCACCGTCGCGAGCTGGAGTACCTGTCGCGGCAGGTCAACTCCGTCGAGATCAACGGCTCGTTCTACGCGCTGCAGCGGCCGTCGAGCTACCAGGCGTGGCGCGAGCAGACACCGGAGGACTTCGAGTTCGCGGTCAAGGGCGGCCGGTTCATCACGCACATGAAACGGTTGCGGGACATCGACGCGCCGCTCGCCAACTTCTTCGCCTCGGGCGTGCTCGCGCTGGGCGACAAGCTGGGCCCGCTGCTCTGGCAGCTGCCGCCCACGCTCGCGTTCGACCCGGACCTGCTCGCGGACTTCCTCGGGCGCCTGCCGGGCACCACGGCCGCGGCGGCCGAGCTCGCCGGCCGGCACGAGGATCGGCTGGCCGGCCGGGCGTGGACGACGACCGACGCGGACCGGCCGCTGCGCCACGCGATCGAGGCGCGGCACGCGAGCTTTCGCGACCCCGCGTTCCTCGACCTGCTGCGCGCGGCCGGCGCCGGGGTGGTGATCGCGGACGCCGCCGCCGAATGGCCGTACCTCGAGCACGTAACGGCGGACTTCGCGTACGTCCGGTTGCACGGCAGCACCGAGCTGTACGCCAGTGGCTACTCCGGCGCGGCGCTGGACGAGTGGGCGGAGCGCATCCGCGGCTGGTCGGAGCAAGGCGTTGATGCGTACGCGTACTTTGACAACGACGCGAAGGTGCGGGCGCCGTGGGATGCGCTCGGCCTGCTGGAACGACTGGCCGGCGGGTAGGCCGAACATCTTCCTGACTTGGCCGGTGACCAGGTAATTTCGTCCTAGTTGCCGAGCGGAAGGTGCCTCCCGTGCTGGAACCGCTCGACGCCGACGACCCGGCCAGACTCGGTCCGTACCTGCTCGAGGGCCGCCTGGGCCCGGATGTCTACTTGGGACACGACGACGCCGGTACCGCCGCCGCGGTCCGGACCGTCGACGCGCTGCCGGCCGGCCGGCTCGCCGCGCTGGGCCGGGTGCGGAGCCGGCACGTGGCGGCGGTGCTCGGCTCGGACGCGTCGGCGGCGCCGCCGTGGGTGGCGACCGAGTACGTCGCGGGCCCGACCCTGGCGGCGGTCGTCGGCGAGCACGGCGCGCTGCCGGTGCCGGCGGTGCTGGAGCTGGCGGCGGCCGTCGCCCGCGGCGTCGCGGCGATCCACGCGGTCGGCCTCGGGCACGGCGACCTGCACGCGGGCAAGGTGGTGATGGCGGCCGGCGGCGCGCGGGTGATCGGGTTCGGCGTCGTCGGTGGCGGCGGCGAGCCGGACGCGGACGTGCCGGCGCTGGGCAGGCTGATCGCGTTCGCGGCGACAGGTGGGGACGGCGAGGCGGACGCCGTGCCGGAGCCGCTGCGCGAGTTGGTGCGCCGGTGCCTGGCCGAGGACGCGGCGGAGCGCCCGTCCCCGGCCGAGGTCGCCGGGGACGTCGCACGCGCGCAGGCCGATCCGTTGGCGTACCAGGCAGTCAGCCCGCCGGCGAACCCGCTCGACCTGTCCACCGGCATCCCGGCCGACGCGGTGGTGGGGCCGCTGACAGCCGGGACCGAGACGGAGCCGGCCGAGGACCCACTCGCCTACCCAGCGGCCGACCCACCCGAGAACCCACTCGACCTCTCCACCGGCATCCCCAACGACGCCATCGTCGGGCCGATCCCACCCGACAACCCACCCGACCTCTCCACCGGCATCCCAGCAGACGCCATGGTCGGGCCACTAACCGCCGACACCAAGGCAACCGAGGACCCACTCGCCTACCCGGCGGCCGACCCACCCGACAACCCACTCGACCTCTCTGCCGGCATCCCCAACGACGCCATCGTCGGCCCCATCCCACCCGACCTCTCCACCGACTTCCCAGCAGACGCAGTGGTCGGGCCGCTGACCGCCGGCACCGAGCCGGCCGAGCACCCACTCGCCTACCCGGCGGCCGACCCACCCGAGAACCCACTCGACCTCTGCCGGCATCCCCGGCGACTCCATAGTCGGACCGATCCCACCCGACGCCGAGGCAGACCAACCCCAACCACTCACCTACCCGGCGGCCACACCACCCGACAACCCGCTCGACCTGTCCGCCGGCATCCCCGGCGACAGCATCGTCGGCCCCATCCCACCCGACGCCGCGGCGGCGGGCGAGCCCGTCGCCGGGCCCGTTGAGGAGACCTCGACCCCCCGACCCGAGCCGGCGGTGCTGCCCGCCGGGACGGTCACCGCGCCGCCCATCGATCCGATGGACCTCGCGAAGCTGCGGGCGCACGCCGACGCGGTCGCGGCCGCCGGGCCGGAGCAGGCCCACGGGCACGTCATCGAACCCGTCACCTACGCGCACCCCGGCAAGGGCCCGGCCCCGGTCCGCCCGCCGCGGGCACCCGTGTCCCACCGGCGACGGCGGCGGCTCCTCTTCGCCGGGCTGGCCGCCGTGCTGCTGATCGCCGCGGCTGCGACCGTGCCGCTCGTGCAAGAAGACGAGACCACCGCGCGGTCACCGGCCACTTCCGGGGCGCCCGCCCGGCCCCACCCACCCACCACCGGCCCCACCTGCACCGGCACCAAGCAGCTCACCGCCGGCGGCTCCGCCCTGCAGCGCGACGCCGTCGCCACCATCGGGGAACGCTGGGCGGCTCGCTGCAAGGGCAGCGTCCTGGACTACAGCCCGGGCGGCACCGCGTTCGGCGTCCAGCAGTTCGCCGCCGGCGAGGCGGACTTCGCCGTCGTGGACCACGTGCTCGGCTCCGCCGAGGGCGAGATCGCCGCGGCGGCCGCCCGCTGTGCCGGGGTGGGTGCGCCCGCGAACAAGGACCTCGTCCTGCAGGTACCGGTCGTCCTCACGCCGATCGTCGTCGCCTACCAACTGAGTGGCGTCGGCACGCTCCGGCTGGACGCGCCGGCGCTGTCCGCGATCTTCGGTGGCCGGGTCACGAAGTGGAACGACCGCACGATCGCGGCGCTGAACCCGGGCGTGCGGCTGCCGGCGGCGGCGATCACCGTGATCGTGCGCCAGAACCGGGCCTTGATCACCCAGACGTTCCAGGAGTACCTGACCGCCGCCGGCGGCTGGCGGTCCGGCGACGGCCCGGAGTTCACCGGAAAGGCGGCCGCGACCTACATCACCGACGCCGACGTGCTCGCCGCGATCCGCGCCGCCGACGGTGCCATCGGCTACGCGCCCGCCGCCCCGGCCCGCGCGACCGGCGAGCCCGTCGTCTCGATCGTCACCGCGAAGGACCGGGCCGCCGCGCCGGACAGTGGCGCGGTCAACGCCGCGGTCGACATCGCGACGGCCGGCATCGTCGAGTTCGACGAGCTGCCCGACGCGATCTACCACGCGGGCACCGCCCAGGCGGGTGAGAGCACCGCGCCCTACCCGCTCGTGCACGTCGGCTACGTCGCGGCGTGCACGCAGTACGCCGACGAGCGCACGTCCGCGGCGATCCGGGACTTCCTGCTCACGGCGCTCGGCATGCAGGTGGCGTCGGCGAGCGGTTACCTGCTGCCGTACGGCACGCTGCGGTCCGGGCTCGTCGACCTGGTCGAGCGGACCTACTGAGCGGACCTACTGAGCGGACCTACTGAGCCAGCGACGGCGCCAACGGCACGGCGGCCCGGGCCGGCAGGTGCACGGTCACGGTGAGACCGCCGCCGGGCACCGCCTCCGCCGCGACCGTGCCGTGGTGAGCGAGGACCACCGCCCGCACGATCGCGAGACCGAGCCCGGTGCCGGAGTGCGCGGTCCGGTCGACGCCGCCGCGGCGGAACGACTCGAACAGCTCCTCGACGCGGTCGGGGTCCACGGCCGCGCCCGACGAGCTCACCCGCAGGCTCGCCCACTCCGCCGACTGGCCGGTGCGCACCTCGATCCAGCCGCCGTCGACGTTGTGCCGCACGGCGTTCTCCAGCAGGTTGCCCGCGACGCGTTCGAGCAGCGCGGGGTCGCCCGCGGCCGGTGCCGGTCCGGTGTGGAACGTCGCGGACAGGCCGCGCTTGCCGGCGTCGGCGGCGACCGCCCGCCACGCGGTGTCCACGACCGACGCCAGGTCGACGGGCTCCACCACGCCGATGCCCATGCCGTCGGTGCGGGCGAGCAGCAGCAGCGCCTCGACCAGGTGCCCGGCGCGTAACGTCGCCGCGCGCACGACGCCGGCCATGCGGCGCAGCTCGGCGGCATCGGCCTCGGGGTCGGCGAGGGTGACGTCGAGCTCGGTGCGGATGACCGACAGCGGGGTGCGCAGCTCGTGGGAGGCGTTCGCGACGAACTGGCGCTGCGCGGTGAAGGTGGCCTGCAGCCGGTCGAGCATCGCGTCGAAGGTGTCGGCGAGCTCGGCCACCTCGTCGCGCGGGCCACGCAGCGAGATCCGCTCGCCGAGCGACTCGGCGGACAGCCGCCGCGCGGTGCCGGTGACGTCGCGCAGCGGCTTGAGGACGCGGTCGGCGAACGTCCACGCGAGCAGCGCCGTCGCGGCGACGACGCACACGAACGCGATGGACCCGGCCGCGAGAACCCGCAGCCGCGCGTTGTCGCGCAGCACCTCGGCGAGCTTCTCCGCCTTCACGGGCACGCCGTCCACCACGATCGTGGTGCCGCCGGGGAGGCTGGGCGTGGTGACCGCGTTGCCCGCGAGCATCCAGCCGAGCCACAGCAGCAGCGCGGCGACGAGCGCGACGAGCGCGGTGGCGAGCAGCGTGAGCCGGCCACGCAGCCCGGGACCGCGCCGGAGGCCACTCACCCGGACTCGGCGCCCGACGTCGAGCCGGCGGTCGAGCCGGCCGCGGGCACCCGGTAGCCGGACCCCACGACGGTGTCGATGACTCCCGGATCGCCCAGCTTCTTGCGCAGCGTCATGACGGTGACCCGGACGGTCGTGGTGAACGGGTCGGCGTGCTCGTCCCAGACCCGCTCGAGGAGCTCCTCGCTGCTGACGACCGAGCCGGCCGCGGCGAGCAGGACCTCCAGCACGCCGAACTCCTTGCGGGTCAGCTCGACGGGCTCGCCGGCGCGGGTGACCGTGCGGCGGGCGGGGTCGAGCTCGAGGTCGCCGGCGCGCAGCACGGGCGGGGTGACCGGGGTGGAGCGCCGGGCGAGCGCCCGTACGCGCGCGACGAGCTCGTCGAAGGCGAACGGCTTGGCGAGGTAGTCGTCGGCGCCGAGGGAGAGGCCCTCGACCCGGTCGGCGACCGAGCCGGACGCGGTCAGCATGATCACCCGGGTGAGCTGTCCGGACGCGACGATCTCGCGGCACAGCTCGTCGCCGGACATGCCCGGCAGGTCCCGGTCGAGCACGACGACGTCGTAGCGCGTGACGGTCGCCTTCTCGTGCCCCTCGTCGCCGTCGAGCGCGACGTCGACGGCCATGCCCTCCCGACGCAGCCCCCGGGCGACGGCCTCAGCCAGGGGTTCCTCGTCCTCGACGATCAATATCCGCACGCTACAACCGTACCGACCGGCGCGAACGCGCCTCGCCGACCCGGCGCTACACGCGGGCGGCCTTCACGTTGGCCGCGATCGGGCTCAGCCGCAGCCAGGCGGGCAGCCCGCGGACGATCCACCGGGCGCCGGTCAGGTCGATCTCCCCCCGGCGGACGGCGTCGAGCAGCTCGATCTCGCCGAGCCACATGCGATACAGGGTGGGCAGGTCGGCGGCGAGCACGGCGTCGATGTCGAAGCCCGGGTCGGTGTAGCAGACCGACGCGTCGCCGGGTTCGAGCACGAGCCAGTACTTGCGGCGGCGGTCGGCGATCTCGACCTGGATGACCGCGCGCTTGTCGATGTCGGCGGTGTCGATGCGGCCGTGCATCCACCACATCAGCACCTCCGGGTCGAGCTCCTCGGGGCGCGGGTTGCCGAACGCGTGCCGCGCGCCCCAGTCGGCGAGGCCGAACACGAGCGGGCGCAGCTCGTGGCCGGCGCGGGTGAGCGTGTAGCCGTCGCCGGTGCGCTCGACGAGGCCGTCGTGCTGCAGCTGGCGCAGCCGCCGGGACAGCAGCGCGCGGGAGAGTCCGGGTAGCCCGCGGGACAGCTCGTTGAACCGCGTCGCGCCGACGAGCATGTCGCGCACGATCAGCAGGGTCCACCGGTCGCCGAGTATCTCGACGGCGCGCACCACCGGGCAGTACTGAGCGTAGGGCCGCATCGGTCGCTCCAGTTCAGTTTCTGTACTACTTCGCGGGCGCCGCTGTTCTTAGCGTCCTCGTCATGACAATCGCTCAAACCAGGACAACCAGTACGTTTCCAATTCCGTCACGGCCCGACGACTCTCGGTTCACCGACCTCGCCGCCCGGATCGGGACGGTCGCCGCCGAGCACGCGGCCGAGCACGACCGGGACGCGACGTTCGTCAGCGAGGCCTACGACGCGATGCGCGAGTACGGGTACCTCGCGCTGGCCGTGCCCGAGGAGCTCGGCGGCCTGGGCGCGACGATGCGCCAGGCGTGCTACGCGCAGGCGGAGCTGGCGCGCCACGACGGTGCGACGGCGCTGGCGGTCGCCATGCACACGTACCTCACGTTCGTGCAGGCCTACCGGCGGCGCAAGGGCGCGCCGGACGCCGAGGGGGTGCTGCGCCGGATCGCGGCCGAGCAGATCGTGATCGCGACGAGCGGCGGCTCGGACTGGCTGTGGCCGACCACGACCGCGGTGCCCACCGACACGGGCTACCTGATCAGCGGGCGCAAGACGTTCTGCAGCCAGTCGCCGGGCGCGACCGTCGTCGCGACGTGTGCGGTGCTGGGCGAGCCGGGCGTGGACGCCGACGTGATGCATTTCAGCGTGCCGCTGTCCGCCCCGGGGGTGCGGATCGAGGAGACGTGGGACACGCTCGGCATGCGCGGCACGGCCTCGCACGACGTGGTGCTCGAGGACGTGGCGGTGCCGGCCGACAAGATCGCGGGGCACCGCCCGTACGGGGAGCTGGGCGCGCCGCTGCTCGCCGCGACCGTCCACTTCGCACCGATCGTCGGGGCGACGTACTTCGGCATCGCGGCGGGTGCCCGCGACGCGGCGGTGGCCGCGGCGTCGGCCGGCTCGCGGGGCCCGCGACCGGCTGCCGACCTGCCGCGGGTGCACCGGCAGGTCGGGTTGATGGACGCGAAGCTGCGCGTCGCGTGGTGGGCGCTGCTGGGCGCGCTGGACGAGATCGGCGAGGACTACACGGCCACCCCTACCGCGCTCACGACGGTCATGCTGGCCAAGCGGCAGGCGGTCACCGAGGCGATCGAGGTCGTCAACCTGGCGATGGAGGTGATGGGCGGCCGGTCGTTCTTCAAGCGGTTCGGCATGGAGCGCGCCTACCGCGACGTGCGGGCCGGGACGTTCCACCCGCTGACCCCGGAGGCGACGCTGTCGTACGCGGGCAAGGTGGCCCTCGGCGACCCGGGCAACACGGAGTAGGTCGCGCCCGAACTCAGATCGCCGGACGGTAGAAGAAGGTCCGCCGCTCGCGGACCTTGCCGTCCTCGAACCGGTACCAGTCCGCGAAGAGCTCGGTGATCGGCTCGCCGGCGCGGTCGGCCCCGTCGAAGTGCCCCCAGCAGAACCCGGTCGACGCATCCGTGAGCAGGCTGTCCAGCCGATGCCGGCCCCGGGCGATCACGCGGACGTTCCGGTAGAAGTCCATGAACTCGTCGACGCCGCACAACGTCCGGTAGCCGGGCCGGTCGTAGACGACGTCCGCCGTGACGAGCGCGGCGAGCTCGGCCCAGTCCCTCGCGTCGATGACGCTCAGGAACCTGCGGACGAGCTCGTCATGCGCGTTCATGTCAGGTTTTCCATCGGGACCGGGCTCCGCCAGCCCGTGTCCAGTGCGTTGAACCAGTCGATGAACCGGTGCACGAGCAGGCCGTCCGGGTCGTTGACGATGAACACGCCTTCCATGCGTTCGACGTCGTTGTCCTCGGAGCCGGGGTCGCGGTGGTTCATCTGCCAGATGATCTCGCCACCGCCGCCGTTCTTGACCACGACGAACGAGGTCGGTAACCGGGCCTCCACCCGCTCCAGCTTGATCGGCCGGTTGCGCTTGGCATGGTCGGCCATGGCGCGGTAGTGCGCGAGGTACGCCGGGGCGAGCCGGTCGCCCAGCTTCGTGCGGTCACTGCCGTGCTGCCCATTCTTGAGCTGGATCAGTCGGTGGTATTTGGCCAGGTTGTCGAATCGGCGCTCGTACGCCAGCAGGTAGTCACGCTGGCTCTCCTCGGCCGCCGGGTCGTTGGATTCCCGGAACACCTCGATATAGGAGTTCACCGCGTAGATCTCGGCGTTTCGCGGCGCCCGTTCGATGACCTGTTTCGCCGCGAGATGCAGCGCGCTGACTTCCTGCTTGTTGCTCGCCGGGTAGTAGACGATCGCGAACCTGGCCTTGCGGCTCAACTGCTCGACGCTGGTTCGCATGGCACCGAGTTGGGCGAACACGAGTAACAGCGCGATCAGCATGAAGATATTGATGAAGCTCGACGAAAGGGCCGCGGTGCCCGCGATGATGTTGCGGGCGATCTCGGCGATGACGGCCACCACCGCGGCCGCGAGAATCGCGACGAAGGTCGCCTTGCGCGAGAACACTGTGAACAATCGACGCACGGGCGACGAGTCTAGTCAGGAAATCGGGGACCGTTCCCGAGCCGCGCTCAGCCCTCCGGGCGCACGTGTTGCGCGTCGGCCGCTTCGTCGATCCGGCCCGCCGTCCACTCCGTCACCTTGCGCGCCACCTGCTGTGCCGTCAGGCCGAGCCGGACGAGTACCTCCGGCCGGGTGCCCTGGCCGTGGAACTCCTGCGGGATCCCGATGTCGCGCAGCGGGGTGTCCACATCGGCGTCCCGCAGGGCCGCGGCCAGCGACCAGCCGAAGCCACCGTGGCGGCCACCGTCCTCGACGGTCACCACCAGGCGGTGCGCCGACGCCAGCGCGACCAGCTCGGGCGGCACCGGCGTGACCCACCGCGGGTCGACGACCGTGACGCCGATGCCCTGGTCCTCCAACCGGTCCGCCGCCGCCAGACCGAGCTCCGCGAACGCGCCCACCGTCACCAGCAGCACGTGCCCCTCGCCCGCCGCGCGGCGCAGCACGTCGACCGTGCCCTGCCGCTCCAGCGCCGGGATGTCCGCGCCCACCGACGCCTTCGGGAACCGCAGCACCGTCGGGCCGTCCGACACCGCGACCGCCTCGCTCAGCTCCTCCGCCAGGGTGCCCGCGTCGCGCGGCGCCGCGATCCGGATGCCCGGCACCGCCCCGAGGATCGACAGGTCCCACATCCCGTGGTGCGACGCCCCGTCCGGGCCGGTGATGCCCGAACGATCCAGGACGAACGTCACCGGCAGCTCGTGCAGCGCCACGTCCATCAGCACCTGGTCGAAGGCGCGGTTCAGGAACGTCGAGTAGATGGCCACGACCGGGTGCAGGCCCGCCATCGCCATCCCCGCGGCCGACGTGACCGCATGCTGCTCCGCGATGCCCACGTCGTACCAGCGGTCCGGGTACGCCTCCGCGAACGGCGCCAGCCCGGCCGAGCGCAGCATCGCCGCCGTGATCGCGACGACGTCCGCGCGCTGCTCGCCGATGCGCACCATCTCCTGCGCGAACACCGACGTCCACGTCGCGCTCTTCGCCGTCGTCGGCTTGCCCGTGACCGGATCGATCGGATCCGTCTGGTGCATCTGGTCGACTTCGTCGTTCTCCGCCAGCGCGAACCCGCGGCCCTTGCACGTCGCGGCGTGCACGATCACCGGGCCGCCGAACTCCTTCGCCCGGCGCAGCGCCCCCTCGAGCGCGGCGAAGTCGTGCCCGTCGACCGGGCCGATGTACTTCAGCCCGAGGTCCTCGAACATCACCTGCGGGCTCAGCGCGTCCTTGATCCCGCGCTTGGCGGCGTGCAGCGCCGCGTACAGCGGCTTGCCCACGACCGGCGTGCCCCGCAGCACGCGCTTGCCGCCCTCCAGCGCCCGCTCGTAGCTGGGCAGCAGCCGCAGCGACGCGAGGTGGTCGGCGAGCCCGCCGATCGTCGGCGAGTACGAGCGGCCGTTGTCGTTGACGATGATGACCATCGGCCGGTCGTGCCCGGCCGCGATGTTGTTGAGCGCCTCCCAGCACATGCCGCCGGTGAGCGCGCCGTCCCCGACGACCGCGACCACGTGCCGCCGCTCGCCGCGCTGCGCGAACGCCTTCGCCAGCCCATCCGCATAGGACAGCGCCGTCGACGCGTGGCTGTTCTCGACCAGGTCGTGGTCGCTCTCGCGCCGGCTCGGGTAGCCGGACAGGCCGCTCTGCCGGCGCAGCGAGTCGAACTCGTCCCGGCGCCCGGTCACCACCTTGTGCACGTAGGCCTGGTGCCCGACGTCGAAGACGATCGCGTCCGTCGGGGAGTCGAACACCCGGTGGACGGCCATCGTCAGCTCGACCACACCGAGGTTCGGGCCCAGGTGCCCGCCGGTGGTGGTGACCTTGTCCACGAGGAACTGGCGGATCTCCGCCGCGAGCCGGGTCAGGTCCTCCGCGCTCAGCCTCTTCAGGTCGGCCGGTCCGTGCAGGGACTCGAGCAAGCTCGGGTGGTCGGTCACCGCTGGTCACCTCTGTTTCTGGCCGCCGGGTGTGGCGGCTGGGACGGGTCGGCCGGTTGCGGCCAGTCTACGAGCGCACGGGAGATGGGGGTCGCCCCTACACTCAGTGCGTGCCTGTCGCATTCGACACCTCCGGAATGGAGCAGTACGACGAGCGCACGTGGTTCTGTCCACGGTCCGGGGACCAGGTCAGCCTGACCTACATCGACCTGGTCCCGGACCTGCCCGCGCCGCTCGACGACGTACCGCTCCTGCGCCACCGTCTCGCGCTCGAGACGGCGGAGGTCGGCGCGCTCATCGAGGCACACGTGGTCATGATCGATGCCGTACCCACGTTGTACCAGCTGCTCAAGCTCCCCATCCCGGACCAGGACTCGGGCCAGGCGTTCATCGCGGCGTTCACCGTGCCGAAGGCGACGTGCTCGGCGGTGCTGCGCATCCAGTGCGCCGAGATCTCGCCGATCGGCGTGCGGGAGTCGGCCGTGATCGCGCAGGTCGGGCCCGAGGCGTTCGTGCGGCCGCACCCGTACGCGCCGGCGCTGGAGGGCCGGCTCCCCTGGCACCTCGGCGACGAGGAGCGCTGGGACGGCCGGTTCCCGGACCACCCGCTGACGCGTGCGCGCACGTGGGCGAAGAAGACGATCGACACCGCGCGGATCGACCCGGCGTTCGGCCGGCTGCCGCCGTTCACGCCGGACGGCCCTGGCCCGAACGACCACACGGACTTCCACCAGCCGGTCGAGCGTCCGGCGCTGCTGCCCGCCAAGGGGCGAAAGCAGGACGGTGACGCGCGGCCGGACCGGTCGATCGACGTGCCTGACCTGCGGGCACCCGAGCTGGAGGAGGCCACGCGGCAGATCCCCGAGCGGCCGGTGCCGGACTCGCCGCGGGGGTCGCGACGGTCGAAGCTGGACTCGGCGTCGGCGTGGCAGGTCCCGCCGGCCGACCCGCCGCCGCCGTCGGAGACGATCGGGGCGCGCGCCTCCCGCACCCGGCGGGCCGCCACGGACTCACCTGGCCCGCCGAGCCGGACGGCGGGGTCGGACGACTTGAAGGTGCCACCGCTGGAGTCGCCGCGGTCGCGTTCCGCCACACCGGACTCGCCCACCGGCTCGCGCGCCGGCCGGGCCGACCGGGCCGGCTCGCACCGCCTCGCCTCGGCGCCCGAGTGGCCCGATTCGCCGGCGCCGCGCGGCAGGACGCCGGACGCCGCGTCCACGCAGGCGGACGACGCGCCTAGCGGCCGCCACGGCGCGCGCGCAGCCGACCCGTACCGGGCTGACGCGACGAGCTCCGAGGCGTCGGCGGACCCGATGAGCGCCCTCTTCCGGCGGTCTGGAACGTCTGCTGCCGACCCGAGGGACGGCTCGGCAGCGGGCCCCCAGGCGGGCGGCTCCGGGCCGCTGCCGCGGCGTGCGGGCCGCTCCTCGGCCGATCCCAGGAACTCCGGCCCACTCGCCCGGCCCACCGGCACCTCCTCAGCCGACCCCAGGAACTCCGGCCCACTCGCCCGGCCCACCGGGACGTCCTCAGCCGACCCCAGAAGCTCCGATCCACTCGCCCGGCCCACCGGCACCTCCTCCACCGACCCCAGGAGCTCCGGCCCACTGGCCAGGCCCACCGGCACGTCGTCGGCCGACCCCAGGAACTCCGGCCCGCTCGCCCGGCCCACCGGCACCTCCTCCACCGACCCCAGGAACTCCGATCCGCTGGCCAGGCCCGCCGGGACGTCCTCGACCAGGTCCCGGTCCAGGGCCTCCGGGATGTCGCCGGCCGGGCCCCCGTCGCCGCCGTCCGGGATGCCCGCGGCGGACCTGTCGGGTGCCGGTTCGCCATCCGGACCAGCGGCGCGCCCGAGCGGACCATCGCCTGCTGACCCACTTGCAACACCGTTCGGCGCTTCGCCCGACCCGATCGGTTCGCCCATCGGGTCGATGTCGTTACGCCGATCGCCCGGCGAACCACCCGTATCGCCGGGCGGTTCGTCGTCCGGTCCGCCGCCGCGACAGTCCGCCCCCGGTGACCCGCTCGGTCCGCCGGGCGGGTCGTCGCCTGCCGATGCCCTGACCTCGCCCGCGATCGCGCGGCCGGCGTTGGGGCCGGGTGCTTCGCGCGACGGCGGGCAACCGCCCGGCTCGGTTACGCCCACCGCGGCCGCCGCGAGCCGGATCGTGTCGCCGCACGGCGAGTATCCCGCCCCGAACGGTGCCGGCACGTTTGCCGCCGGGCCGCCGGACTCGCCTCGGCCGGACGCGTCGAGCGACCGCCGGCTCATGCCGCCCGACAACTACCTCGACGCCTACCCCGACTCGCCGACCCTCCGCGCGCTCCCGGGCTACTCGAACTCGCCGTCGGGCACCTTCTCGGCCATCTCACCCGGGGGCTTCTCGCGCGCCGGCCGCCCGCCCGGCCCGAACGACTCGACCGACATCCAGCCGACCGGCTTCGTCAACCCGGGCTCTCGCGGGGCCGCGTTCCCGGGCAGCGCACCGGGCACGACGGGCGCGCACCCGATCTCGCCGCCGTCGGGCGCCTTCGCCGCCCTGCCACCCGCGGCGAACGGCGCCTACCCGAACGGCACGCCGCAGGGCAACGCCCAACTGCCGCCCGGCGCCTACCCGAACGGCGCGGCCACCGCCAGCAGCACCCGGCTGCCCCCCGCAACCCCGGGCGGCTACCCCAACGGCACGCCGCAGGGCAACGCCCAGCTGCCGCCCGCCGCGTACGCCAACGGCGCCAGCAGCACCCAGCTGCCACCGGCGAGCCCCGCCGGCTACCCCAACGGCAGCGGCACCCAACTGCCGCCCGGCGCCTACCCCAACGGCGCGCCCACCGCGAGCAGCCACCGCCGCAGCCTCGCCCCCAGCCAACCCAGGCGGCTACGCCAACGGTTCGCCCACCGCCAGCAGCACCCAGCTCCCGCCGGCCAACCCAGGCGGCTACGCCAACGGCGCCCCCACCGCGAGCAGCACGCAGCTGCCGCCGGTGGACGCCTTCCCCGGCGTGGCACCGGACTCGAGCAGGGTCGAGCTGCTGCCTCCCTCTCGCCCCGACGCCTTCCCGGGCGTCGCACCGACGTCCAGCAGCGTGCGGCTACCCCCGGCGAACGGCCTGGCCGACACGATGGCCAACCCGAACAACCGCTCCGGCACCTTCGCACCTGCCGCACCCGGCAACGGGAACGGCCGGGCCGGGCTCCCGGCCTCACCCACCCTCCCGGCCGACGCCTTTCCCGGCTACTCCCCCCACTCCGCGAGCGCGCGCGTGGCGCCGCCCGGCCCCGCTCCGGTGGCCCCGCCGAACCCCCTCGGCCGACCGATGGCGTCAGGCACCGCCTATCCGTCGCCGTCCGCTGATCCGATCGGCTCACCCCAGGCGGTTGGACTTCCGCCGGGCGGCCCGCAGTCGCCGGGCGGTCCCGGTGACGTCATGCACACGGTCCTCATCGGACTGCCCATCGGCGGGTACCTGCCGTTGTGGCACAACGACTCCGTGAGCTACTGGCGGATGACCGACCCGGCCGGTCTCCGCAACCGGCTCGGCGTCGGCGTGGAGTCGCGTGCCGAGATCGACAACCGGCGGTTCCGCGAGGCCGCGCTGTTCGCGCCGGACGGCAACAAGTTGTTCCTGCTGGACCGGCACCGCAACGGATCCGGCAACATCGGCAGCGCGAGCACGCAGCTGATCCCGGCGTCGGAGGACGAGGCGTACCGCGCGGCTGATGACAAGGCGATGTCGGACCTGTACGGCTGGATCGGCGACGTGGTGCTTTCGGCCGGGCAGCGGGGCGAGTACGTCGCGATCGAGACCGGCGGCTGGAACGTGCCGGTGACGCCGGTCGTGCTGATCATGCTCCGCACGGATGGTCGCGAGTGGCACTCCGTTGTGGAGACCTCGCCCGTGCCACACGGTGCGCCGGTGTGGCGAGACCAACAACCGGTCGGCGGCGACACACAGTTACTGGCATCGCCGGCCACCGATCGCACGATGCGCGCAGCCGGACTCCTGACCAGGTTCGCCGTCGCGACGTGGCCGATGCACCCATTCCAACTGGGTCTGTCGTTCGGTCCTAACCCGACGCTGGGTGATGGAGCGACCCGGTAAGGTCGTGCCACCAAAGGGGTAAACCAGAGGTGGGGATTAGTGACCGAGCCGCAGCCTGTGATGGAGCAGGCCGAACAGAACCAGCTGACCCGGCAGGTGGGACGGGCGCTGCTGAAGGTGGCGGTGGAAGGCTGGCGCCAGGTGCGGGCCGAGTACCGCTCGGTGGGGCGGCACATCGAGGTGGATGTCTTCGTCATTGGCCCGGAGGGTGCCCCGCGATTGGTCCAGCCGCCGATGGAGGTCGTCGAGGGGCTGGGCAAGCTGCGGCAGGGCATGTACCGGCCGGGTCGCGGGACGTGGCTGTCGGCGGTGTACGTGCTGGAGCCGCCGAGCAGTTTCAGCGCGGAGTTCGAGCCGGACGTGGAGCCGCGGTGGCGCCGGCTGCCGCCCCCGATCGGTTTCGCGGACGAGCTGCGGTTCTTCCCGCGGGCGGATGAGCACATCCCGGAGTGGCTGCGGCAGCGGGCGGGTTTGCGGCCGGCTGGTGAGTCGACTCCGCCGGGTGGAATGCCTGGTGGGATGCCGGGTGGGATGCCGGGGCAGGTTGGCTCGGGCGGGCCTGGGGCCGGTGGGCCCGGAGCAGGCGGGCCGGGCGCTGGCGGGCCTGGCGCCGGTGGCCCCGGCGCAGGCGGACCAGGCGCCGGCGCCGGCGGGCCCGGGGCTAGTGGGCCCGGCGCTGGCAGGCCCGGCGCGGACAGACCTGCGGCTGGCGGGCCCGGTGCAGGTGGGCCCGGCGCCGGCGGGCCCGGCGCCGGCGGACCGGGCGCCGGCGGGCCTGGCGCTGGCGGGCCGGGACAGCCGGGCGGTGGACAGTACGGCGGCGGTGCACCTCGTGGACCGGGCACGCCGGAAGGCGGGCGCGCGGCCGAACACGGACACCCTGGCGGCGGTGCACCAGGCGGACCTGGCACGTCCGAAGGCGGCCGTCCAGCCGAGCACGAGCAGCCAGGCGGCGGTGCACCAGGCAGACCGAGCACCTCGGAAGGCGGGCGCCCAGCCGAGCACGAGCAGCCAGGCGGCGGCGCACCTGGGCAGGTGCCACCGGTGCGGCCGGGCGGGCCCGACGAGATCGGGCAGCCGGGGCATCGCATTCCGCCGCAGCAGGGTGGTGGGCCGCATCCCGGCTTCCCGCCGCAGAGTCCGCCGCAGCAGGGTGGGCGGCCGCATCCCGGCTTCCCGCCGCAGCAGCCGGGCATGCCGCCCGGCGGCGGATCCATGTCGTTCCAACGCCCCGACACCGGCTACACGAGCCAGCCGGCCTGGTAAACACGCGCGGCCGACGCCTCCGGCCCCCGATTTCCAGCGTAGTCACGCCCGCTGACGATTCTGGAGCGCCCAAAGAAATCTGTGGACAACCGCGCCACCTGTGGACACGCGCCCCCGGGGGCCCCCGGTTTCAACGTTACCGGCGCGTCCTGACAGTTCCGGGTCGCGGACGGGATCCTGTGGACCGTCCCTTGCGACGGTGCCGGCCCAGCTACGGGTTCTTGGCCAGGAGGGCTATGCATTCCATGTGGTGGGTCATCGGGAACGCGTCGAAGGCTCGGATGTCCGCCAGCGCGTAGCCGTGGCCCGCGAAGGTCGACACGTCCCTCGCCAGCGCGGCGGGGTCGCACGCCACGTAGATGACGCGACCCGGCGCGCGGGCGGCGATGGCGTCCACGACCTTGCGGCCCGCGCCCGTTCTCGGCGGGTCCAGGACCACCGTTGACGGGGGGCGGCCGATGCCTGCCGCCAGCACTGCCTCCACCCGGCCCTCGAAGATCCGCACCTGGGGCAGGTCCGCGAGGTTCTCCGCCGCCGCCCCGGCCGCCGACCGGGCCGACTCGACCGCGATGACCTCGCCCGACGTGCCCACCGCCGCCGCCAGGACCGCCGCGAACAGGCCCACCCCGCTGTACAGGTCCCACGCCGCCTCGCCCGCCGACAGGCCGGACCACGACGCCACCACCTCGGCGTACACGTCCGCCGCGTCCGGGTGGGCCTGCCAGAAGCCGGCCGCGGGGACCTGCCACTCCCGGCGCGCCGCCCGCTCCACCGCGGTCGACGGGCCGATGTGGGTCACCGCCGCCGCGTCCACGGCCACGGTCACCTCCGAGTCGGGCGGCCATACCCGGCCCACCACCTGGTCCACCGTGCCGGGCGCGGCGATCGGGCAGCCCGGCACGGGGATCACCTCGTGGCTGCGGTGCGCCCGGAACCCGGGGCGCCCCGCCGAGTCCGTCGCCAGGCGCGCCCGCGTGCGCCACGACAGCGGACCGCCCGGCAGCTCCTCCATCTCCACCGACACCGACAGGCCGGCCAGGCGGGACAGCTGCTCCGACAGCACCGCCGCCTTCAGCTCGCGCTGCAGCTGGGGGGTCGCGTGCTGGAAGTCGCAGCCACCACAGCCGCCCGGCCGCGCGACCGGGCACGGCGGCGTGACGCGGGACGGGGACGGCGACCGGACCGAGACCGCGTCGCCGCGGCAGAAGGAGCCGCCGCGGTCCTCCGTCACCAGGACGACCACCTCCTCACCCGGCAGCGCGTGCCGGACGAAGATCACGCGGCCCTCGTGCCGAGCCACGCAATGGCCGCCGTGGGCGACCGCGCCGACGGTGACGTCCAGCCGCCGGCCGGTCCACGAGGTCACTGCTTGTCCTTTCCGGACAGTCCACGGCGGACAGCACCGGGCGCCGCCTCGTAGCGGTCGCGCAGCCGCTCCGACGACGCCAGCTGCCACGGCACGCTGGTCACCATCACGCCGGGCTGGAACAGCAGCCGCCCCTTCAACCGCAGCGCGCTCTGGTTGTGCAGGAACTGCTCCCACCACCGGCCGACGACGTACTCCGGGATGTAGACCGTCACCACGTCGCGCGGGTTGTCCGTGCGCACCCGCTTCACGTAGTCCAGTACCGGCTTCGTGATCTCCCGGTACGGCGACTCGACCACCTTCAGCGGCACGGAGAAGTCCTCCTTCTCCCACGCCGCGGTCAACGCCCTCGTGTCCGCGTCGTCGACGTTCACCGTCACCGCCTCCAGCACGTCCGGCCGGGTCGCCCGGGCGTAGGCCAGCGCGCGACGGGTCGGCAGGTGCAGCTTCGACACCAGCACGATCACGTGGTTGCGCGAGGGCAGAGTCGACGGCTCACGGTTCAGCTCCACCTCGCGCAGCTCGGCCGCCACCCGGTCGTAGTGCCGCCGGATCGCGGTCATCAGCGCGTAGATGGCCGCCATGGCCGCGATCGCGATCCACGCGCCCTTGGTGAACTTGGTGATCAGCACGATCACGAGGACCGCGGCGGTCATGGTCAGGCCGAATGCGTTCACCGCGCGCGACCGGCGCATCCGCCGCGCCGCGTCCGCCGGCGGCGAACCACGCAACAGGCGGTTCCAATGCCGGATCATGCCGCTCTGGCTCAACACGAACGACACGAACACGCCCACGATGTACAGCTGGATCAGGCGCGTCACCTCGGCATCGAACGCGACCACCAGCACGATCGCGAACAGCGCAAGGCCGACGATCCCGTTCGAGAACGCCAGCCGGTCGCCGCGCGTGTGCAGCTGCCGCGGCAGGTAGCGGTCCTGCGCCAGGATCGAGCCCAGCACGGGGAAGCCGTTGAACGCCGTGTTCGCCGCCAGCACCAGGATCAGGCCGGTGAAGAAGATCACGTACCAGACGGCCGGGTCGAAGTTGCCGAACACCGCGTCGGCCAGCTGCGCCACCAGCGTCTTCTGCTCGTAGCCGGCCGGTGCGTCCAGCAGCTGGCGCGCCGGGTCCTCCGCGATCTTCGCCCGCGTCACCGTCGCCAGCATGATCAGCCCGAGGAACATGACGATCGCGAGCAGGCCCATCGCCAGCAACGTCGACGCCGCGTTGCGGGACTTGGGCTTGCGGAACGCCGGCACGCCGTTCGAGATCGCCTCGACACCCGTCAGCGCCGCGCTGCCGGACGAGAACGCGCGCAACACCAGGAACACCAACGCGAACCCCGTGAGGTGGTCGCCCTCCTCCAGCAGCTGGTAGTCCGCGCTCTCCGCCGAGATCGTGTCGCCGAGCAGGAACACCCGCACGGCGCCCCAGATGACCATCGCCATGATGCCGACCACGAACGCGTACGTCGGGATCGCGAACGCCACGCCCGCCTCGCGCACGCCGCGCAGGTTCATCGCCGTGAGGATCACGATCGCGCCGACCGCGAACTCCGTCTTGTGGGTGGCCACGAACGGCACCACGGACCCGATGTTCGCCGCCGCCGACGAGATCGACACCGACACCGTCAGCACGTAGTCGACCAGCAGCGCGCTCGCCACCACCAGGCCCCACTTGGGCCCGTGGTTGACCGTCGCCACCTCGTAGTCGCCGCCACCGGACGGGTAGGCGTGCACGTTCTGCCGGTAGGACGCGACCACCGCGATCATGAGCACGGCCACGACCAGCGCGATCCACGGGCTGTACATGTACGCCCCGACGCCCGCGATCGACAGCGTCAGCAAGATCTCCTCGGGCGCGTACGCGACGCTGGACATCGCGTCGGACGCGAACACCGGCAGGGCGATGCGCTTGGGGAGCAGGGTGTGGGCGAGCCGGTCGGTTCGAAAGGGCCGACCGACCAGCAAGCGCTTCGCCACGGATGCGAGCTTGGGCACGAATGAAGAGGGTATGCGGTCGCGTCACCGGTTCGGAGTAGCCACCGGTAGGTTCATGCTGACACCACCCTAAGGCGGTGGACGAGCAACCGGAGGAGGCCTGGTCGTGCACGTAGTGATCATGGGCTGCGGCCGGGTGGGGTCGTCGCTCTCGGCCGCGGTTGAGCGCCTCGGCCACACGATCGCCGTGATCGACAAGGACGTGCAGGCCTTCCGCAGACTCGGCACCGACTTCCACGGACAGCAGGTCGTCGGCGTCGGATTCGACAAGAAGGTCCTGATCGAGGCCGGTATCGAGCGCGCGGGCGCGTTCGCGGCCGTGTCCAGCGGCGACAACTCCAACATCATCTCCGCGCGGGTGGCCCGCGAGACGTTCGGCGTCGAGCAGGTCGTCGCGCGCATCTACGACGCCAAGCGCGCCGAGGTCTACGAGCGGCTCGGCATCCCGACCGTGGCCACCGTCTCCTGGACCACCGACCGGCTCATGCGCACGCTGCTCCCCGACGGTGTCGCCTCCGCGTGGCGCGACCCGACCGGCAAGGTCGCGATCGTGCAGCTGCCCATCCACGAGGGCTGGGTCGGGCACACTGTCGCCGCGCTGGAGCAGGCCGTCAACGCGCGCGTCGCGTTCATCATGCGGTTCGGCACCGGCGTGCTGCCGACCCACAAGACCGTCGTGCAGGCCGACGACCAGGTGTACGTGTCCGCGCTGTCGGGCACCATCAGCGACGTCGGCAACGCCGCCGGCCAACCGCCCGAGGAGGCCTCCTAGATGCGGGTCGCGATCGCCGGGGCCGGTGCCGTGGGCCGGTCCATCGCCGCGGAGCTCATCGGGGGCGGGCACCAGGTGATGCTCATCGAGCGGCTGCAGAGCCAGTTCGAGCCGCACACCGTCGAGCAGGCCGAGTGGGTCCTGGCCGACGCATGCGAGCTGTCGTCGCTCGAGGACGCCGGCATGCAGCTCTGCGACGTGGTCATCGCGGCCACCGGCGACGACAAGGTCAACCTCGTCGTGTCGCTGCTCGCCAAGACGGTGTTCGCCGTCCGCCGGGTCGTCGCGCGGGTCAACGACCCGGCGAACGAGTGGCTGTTCACCGAGGGGTGGGGCGTCGACGTGGCCGTGTCCACCCCGCGCATGCTCGCCGCGATGGTCGAGGAGGCCGTATCGGTCGGCGACCTCGTGCGGCTGCTCACGCTGCGGCAGGGACAGGCGAACCTCGTCGAGCTCACGCTCCCCGACGACACGCCGCTCGCCGGCCGCCCCGTACGCGACATCCTGCTGCCCAAGGACGCCGCGCTGGTGACGATCCTGCGTGGCGGCCGGGTGATCGTGCCGCAGCCCGACGACCCGCTCGAGGCCGGTGACGAGCTGTTGTTCGTGGCCTCGGCGGACGTCGAAGGCGAGATCAGGAAGGCGCTCGGTTACTGACCCAGGCGACTAAGCCCGTCAGCGCCGCTCGGTCGAGCAGGAGCAGCGGGCCGTCCACGTTCTTGGAGTCGCGCACGGCCCCTGCCCTCGCCGGCCAAGCCAGCTCTACGCAGTTGGTCGGGTCACTCCAAGAACTCTTCCTCCAGCTCAAAGATCGCGGCTGGGCGGTGCGCATGGTGTTCCTCTCCCAGCTCGCTTGCCACCGTGGCAAGCCAGCTGCGGGACCGGTCTTCATCCAGCGCAACCCTACTAAGCGCGGCGATCCTGCGGCGGTACGACTCAATGGTGTCCTTCCTCTCCAGGAACAGCGCGGACGTCTCGTTCTCGATGAACAGAATCGGGTTGATCTCGGTGAACTGCATGAGCTGGAACGGTTTGTGGCCCGCATGGAAGCCAATCGACTCCGGTATCACGCGGATCTCGATGTAGGGGCGAACGGACATCCGAAGCAGGTGGTGCACCTGATCGGACATGATCTTCCGACCAGGGCCGGTCCGCGTGATCACGTACTCGTCGACGAAGAAGCGGAACTGGCCGGAGAACTGACGATCGAAGATCAGCTGCCGCCGGCCCCGGGCGCCGACGTGATTGTCGATCTCCGAGTCCGGGATCGACGGCGTGGTGGAGATCAGCGCCCGTGCGTACTCGGCCGTCTGCATCAGCCCCGGAACCACCGCGTTCTCGAAGTTGGTGATCGTCAGAGCCGAGTCCTCGTGATCGCTTAAGGTCCGCAGCTCCGCGGGAAGGCAGTCACCGAAGTCCTGCCACCAGCCGCGTTCGGTGGCGTGGCGCGCCATCTCCAGCAGCTCCTGGCGTTTCGGCCCGACGATGCGGCCGACGGCCAGGACCGCGGACACGTCCTCGGGACTGGCGCAGCGCTTCCCGGAAATCATCCGGCTGACCTTGCTGGGGGACCACGCGAGCATGCTCGCGAGGTCGCTCTGGTTCAGGCCGGCGGTCCCGATGGCGCGCAACAGCGCCAGTCCCAGCTCCCGGGACCGCACGGTGGGTTCGTGGTCGTACATATGTCCAAACTACGCGGAGTTCCGCAGAGTGCCGTGCATACCGACCCAAGTTCACTCGAACGCATGGTCGATGCCGGGCGGACAACGAGCGGTCAGGCGCTCTCGCCGCTGTACTTGGCGCGCAGCCGTGCCTCGACGGCGACGTCGTCCTCCTCCGCCTCACGCTCGAGGTCCTTCTCGCGATGGCCGGCGGAACGCACCGCCCAGACCGTGACGAGCAGGGCGAGCGCGGTGAGCGGGTAGCCCATCGCGAGGCGGGCGAAGGCGAGCCAGCCGGTCTGGTCCTCCGCGTAGAGCCAGCGCTGCACGATGAACCGGGCGCCGAACACCGCGACCCAGGTGAGCGTGGCGATCGCGTACGCGCGGAACGCCTTGCGGTCGGCGCGCCAGAGCATCCCGTGGCCGTTGAGGAACGACCAGATGACGCCCACGAGCGGCCAGCGGACCACGATCGAGAGCAGGAAGACGCTGCCGTAGAGCAGGCTCGCCCAGATGCCGAACAGGAAGAAGCCCTTGGCCGAGCCGGTCCGGTAGGCGATGAACGCCGCGATGGCCACGCCGAAGAAACCGGAGATGGCCGGCTGCAGGGCCTCCTTGCGCACGACCCGGAGCACGGTGATCGCCACGGCGACGCCCACGGAGCCCCAGATCGCGGGCATGAGCCCGAAGAACGCGTTGACCAGGACGAACACGAGCACGGGGACCGACGAGTAGACGAGGCCGCTGATGCCGCCCATCTGCTCGAGCAGCGTCTGCTGTTTCTCTTCCTCTTCAGGTGTCTCCGCGGTCGCCGCGGTCTCGTCGGTGGGCTCGGTGTTCTTTTCCGTCATGTGGCAGTCTGCAGCTCGTAGTAGGGGTTGTAGAGCACCTTGCGGCCGTCCCGCATGGCGATGCGGCCTTGTGCCTTGATCGTCCGGCCTGGCTCGATGCCCGGGATACGCCGGCGACCGAGCCAGACTAGTGTCACGCCCTCGGTCCCGTCGAACAGCTCAGCTTCTAATGTGGCGACGGCATCGCGTGGACTCAGTTCCACGGTACGCAGCCGGCCCAGGACGGTGACCTCCTCGCCGGACCGGCAGTCGCACGCCCGGCGCGCGTTCTCGGCATCGACATGCTCGGACAGAACCTCGGCATCGAGCTCGTCGATGTCGGTGGTCAGCCGTTTGACCAGGCGGCGCAGCGAACCTCGGCCGCGCAGGCCCTCTCCACGGGCTTCGGTGCCCATACTGACGCTCCAGTTGCTGGGGGCCGGCCCCGACGCCCGACCCGTACAAATACCAGCGTAACCACGCGATGTGGCGCTGGTGTGGAGGAAGAGGCACGTGACAGTTGCCGTATGCCGAATCGCCGAGAGTGACGCTCCTCGGGCCGCGATTATGCTGCCCGGTACCGGTTCTGACGACGCATTCGTCAGATCTGTGTTCGAGATCCCCCTGGCGGCCGCCGGCCTCACGCTGGTGGCCCCGCCACCCGTTCCCGGCTCGTCGCTCGCCGCCTCCGCGCTGTCGGTTCTGTCCGATTCATCAGGCCCGTTCGTAGCCGGCGGGATCTCGTTCGGCGCGCACCTGGCAGCGGAGTGGGCGGTGGCTCACCCGACGCGCTGCGCCGGGCTGGTGCTGGCGTTGCCGGCCTGGCACGGCGCGCCCGACTCGGCGCCGGCGTCCCGCTCGGCGCTGCTGTCCGCGGCGGCGGTGCGGTCGCTGGGCGTCGACGGGGCGCTGGCGGAGTCGGCCATGCCGGAGTGGCTGGCCGCGGAGCTGTCGCGGGCGTGGCACGGCTACGGGGACGGCCTGGCGGACTCGCTGGAGGTGGCGGCGTCGCGGCCGGCGCCGACGCTGGCGGAGCTGGCGGCGCTCGACGTCCCGGTGGGGATCGCGGCGTGCGTGGACGATCCGATCCACCCGCCGGACGTCGCCGCGGAGTGGGCCGCCGCGCTGCCCAGGGCCGCGGTGTGCACGACGCGGCTGTCGATCATGGGCGTGGACCCCGAGGCGCTGGGGCGTGCCGCGGTGCTCGCGTTCACCCGGGCGGCCGGGGCGGTGTGACCGCCCGCCGCCCCCGGTTACGTCAGGCGCCGCCCTCCCGGGCGGCCTCGACGTGCTGTGCGATGGCCGGGGGCAGCTCGATGGGCAGCGGCGCGCGGACCGGCATCGGCAGCGTGCCGCGGACCACGATCGTGCCGCGGATGAGGTCGTAGAGGGCCGCCGCGCTGCCTTCGATGCCGTCGGGCGGGCCGGCGACCACGCCGCGCAGCATCCACCGCGGGCCGTCCACGCCGACGAAGCGCAGCTGCACGTCGCGCAGCGCGGCCAGGAGCTCGAGGCCCCAGTCGCCGGTCACGGAGCGCACGGTGGCGCCGTCCTGATGCAGCTGCGCCGCGAGCTCGGTGCTCACCTCGCGCCAGAGGCCGCCGCTGCGGGGCGCGGCGTACGCGGTGACCGTCAGCTGGCCGACCGGGGTGATCACGTGCACGGCCTTCACCGGGCCCGACGGGTCCATCTCGACCTGCAGCTGCGCGCCCTCGGGGACCGGCATGCGGACCGAGCCGAGGTCGAGCCGGGTCAGGCCGTCGGCGGGGGCGTCCTCCTCGTCCCACGGCCCCGGGCCCGCGCCGTCGAAGAGGTCGCCGCCAACGACCCCGTCGACCTCGTCCGCGGGATCGCTCGGGTAGTCCCGGTAGCCCTCGTAGTCGCCCTGGTAGTTGCCCTCGTAGTCGCGCGAGAAGGCACGCTCGAAGTCGTCCTCGGCGTCATCCTGGCGGCGGCGCCGTCCGAACAGTCCCACTACTCCTCCGCACCCCTGACGCGGGCCAACACCGAATGCCCGCCCGTGGACCCGTGGCCCCCGGCGCCGCGTTGCGACTCCGGCAACTCGTCCACCTCTCGGAACGTCGCATGCTCGACGCGTTGTACGACCAGCTGGGCGATCCGGTCGCCCCGGCGCAGCTCGATCGCGTCCCGGAGGTCGTGGTTGACCAGACAGATCTTGAGCTCGCCACGGTATCCGGCGTCGACCGTGCCGGGCGTGTTCACCACACTAAGCCCGACTCGCGCGGCGAGACCCGACCGCGGGTGGACGAATGCGGCGTACCCCTCGGGCAGCGCGATCGCGATCCCGGTGCCGACGACCGTCCGCTCCCCGGGCGGGATCACCGCGTCGGTGGTCGTGACGAGGTCGGCGCCGGCGTCGCCCGGCCGCGCGTACGCCGGCACGGGCACTCCCGGATCGAGCCGGGTTAGCAGGACCTCCACGCTGGGCACGACCGGCGAGACTACTCTGAGCCCGTGACCGACACGGAGGCCAGTACCGCCATCACTTACCGGGAAAGGCTCTACGTGACCTGGTACTGGTGGCCGCTCCCGCTCGTGGCCGCCACGCTGCTCGCGGCGGAGGTCCACCTCGGCTATCCGGGGGTGCGGGCCTGGCTGCCCTACGTGCTCCTGTTGCCGATCACCGCGCTGCTGCTGTGGCGCGCGGGTTCGGCGAGCGTGCGGGTCCAGGATGGTGAGCTGTGGGTCGGCAACGCCCACCTGCCGCTGCGCTTCGTCGGCGAGATCCAGATCGTCTCGGTCAAGGACAAGCGCAGGGTGCTCGGTCCACACCTGGACCCCGCCGCCTTCGTACTGCATCGGGGGTGGATCGGCCCGGTGGTGCGGTTGCGGCAGACCGACCCCGAGGACCCGACCCCCTACTGGGTTCTCAGCACGCGGCACCCCGACCGGTTGGCCGAGGCACTGCGCGCGAGCGACTGAGCCCAACCGGTCCGGTCAGGCGCAGTCGCGGCAGATGTACTGGCCCTTGCTCTCCTCGGCCAGCCGGCTGCGGTGGTGCACGAGGAAGCACTTCGAGCAGGTGAACTCGTCGGCCTGCTTGGGCACCACACGAACCGTCAGGTCCTCACCGGAGAGGCTGGAGAGGTCCGCACCGGGCAGTTCGAAGCTTTCGGCCGTCTCGGACTCATCCACGTCGACGACCCCGGACTGGTTTTCGTTGCGTCGCGCCTTGAGCTCTTCGAGCGAGTCCTCCGCGAGGTCGTCAGCCTCGTTACGGCGTGGCGCATCGTAATCGGTGGCCATGGTCAAGCACCCCCACTTCCAAATGTGTGTGCCGCTGGTCAACGTTCCGGGGCCCCGGTTTGTGCCCACCAGCAGAAGTGACGCAGGTCTCACATCCAGACCCGCATCGGAATCGATTCGCTTAGTACGTTCTCCGACTGGAGCGCGGCGAGGGTAGCCCATGAACCGGCGCTCATCCAGCACGTCACCCGTTCGGGTGTGTCAGGTGATCCTTGGGCGGGTTGCCTTGCCCGCCAGGTCGGGTCCGTGGTGCGATGTTGATCGTCGATAGAGTGACCGTGCGCGTTCGGACCGCTGCGGTAGGCAACCGTTGAGTTTCAATGACTCATTCCCGACACGGCTCGCCTACAGGTCGGCCCCGTTCCGACCGAAGAAGACTGAAACGCATAGGCTGATCAGCAACGAAACACAGGGTGTCGAGGGGCTGTGGCGAGGGGTCTGGGGACCGGAGGGAGGCGGGCTGACGTGGCGTCCGGCAACGTGTCGCGGAACAAGGAGCCGCAGCGCTATCGGAAGCGTCGTCCGCTGCCCGCGCTCATCCTCATACTGATCCTCTTCGTGGCCGCGGGGATCGTCTGGCTGCAGGTCATGGACGACTCCAGCGAGATCGCCAGCGCCACTCACTGCCCGGAGCCCGCGCCGCCGAGCGCGACGGCACCGCCGAAGGGCAAGCCGGCCACGCCGACGCCGACGCCCGGGCAGGCGCTGAAGAACGACGCGCTCGACCGGACCAACCCGGTGCCGCCCAGCCAGGCGCTGGTGCAGGTGGTCAACGCCGGCGGCAAGCGCGGCGGCGCGCGGATCGTCACCGAGAGCCTGCGTGAGTACGGGTTCACCCAGGTGGCCGAGCCGTCCAACGACCCGCTCTACGTCGACGACGACAAGATGCGGTGCCGCGCGCAGATCCGGTTCGGCCCGCAGGGCACGCCGGCCGCGCGGACGCTGTCCCTTCTGGAGCCGTGCGCCGAGCTGATCCGCGACGACCGCAAGGACGCGACCGTCGAACTGGCCATCGGCAAGGACTTCGACGACCTGCGACCCAACGCCGACGCCAAGTCGGTGATGAAGCAGCTGTCCGACTGGGCCAAGGACCACCCGAAGGCCAAGGGCGGCCTGCAGGCCGACGGCCCCCAACCCAAGCTGGACGGCGCCCTGCTAACCGGCGCCCGCAGCACCAGCTGCTAACCCCACCCCCTCCCCGCCGCGCGAGTCCCCCACTCCGGCGCGCGAGTCCCCCGTTCCAGCGCGCGTGTCCCCTGTTCCCGACCCGCGTGTCCCCCGGCCGGGCTCGCGTGTCCCCCGTTCCAGCGCGCGTGTCCCCAGTCGGGCGGCGTGTCCCCCGTTCCGGCGCGCGCGTCCCCCGTTCCCGGCGCGCGAGTCCCCCGTTCCCGACCCGCGTGTCCCCGTTCCGCCCGCGTGTCCCCGTTTCGGCGCGCGAGTCCCCCGTTCCCGACCGCGAGTTCCCCAGTCGGGCGACGTGTCGACCCGCCGGCCGGAGCGTTGGGCTCCAGGCACCGAGCATTCGACGGTCACGTTCGGCTGGCCCGCAGGGGCGAGGAGCCGGGCAGCGGCTCCCCGCGGCACCGGAGCGTTCGACTCGCGGGTCCGGAACGTTGGGCTCGCCGGTCCAGAGCGTTGGACTCGCGGGTTCGCGAGCGTTCGACTCGCGCGTCGGGAGCGTTGGACTCGCCGGTCCGGAGCGTTGGACTCGCGAGTCCGGCGGACTCGCGAGCTGGAACGGGGGACACGCGAGCCCGGCCGGCGGACTCGCGAGCTGGAACGGGGGACACGCGAGCCCGGCCGGCGGACTCGCGGGCTGGAACGGGGGACTCGCGAGCCCGGCCGGGGGACTCGCGGGCTGGAACGGGGGACACGCGGGGCGGGAATGGGGGACTCGCGGGGTGGGGGGCGTGGGGGTGGGTTTAGGGGGGTTGGAGGCCGGTTTCGGTTAGGGCCTCTTTTAGGGCGGCTGCTATGCCTGGGGTGGCGGCGAACGTCAGGTCGTCTGGGGACTCTGGGAGGTGGACCACTGCGCCGGCCTCCTCCGCGAGAAGGGCGCCGCCCGCCCAGTCCCAGCGGTTCAGGCCGTGCTCGAAGTAGCCGTCCAGCCAGCCGGCCGCGACCGCGCACAGGTCCAGTGACGCCGCGCCCGCGCGGCGGATGTCGCGAACCCTGCTCAGCAGCTGGGCGACCCCGGCCGCCTGCCGCGCGCGGCGCTCGGGGCGGTAGGCGAAGCCCGTGCCCACGAGTGACACCTCCAGCCGGGTCGCGGCTGACACTCGCAGCGGGCGCCCGTCGAGGAACGCGCCGCCGCCGCGGGTGGCCGTCCAGCGGCGGCCCGAGGACGGCTCGACCACCGCCGCCGCGACCGACACGCCGTCGACCTGGGCGGCGAGCGACACGGCGTACCAGGGGAAGCCGTAGAGGTAGTTGACCGTGCCGTCGATCGGGTCGACCACCCAGCACACGCCGTCGCCGGGGGTGCCCGAGCCGCCGGCCTCCTCGCCGAGCACGGGCTCGCCGGGCCGCAGCCGGGCGAGGCGCTCGCGCACGAGCCGCTCCACCGCGAGATCCGCCGCCGTGACGACGTCCGTCTCGCTCGACTTCGTGCCGACGTCGTGGATCGCGGCCTCGCGCGCGGTCCGGGCGAGATCCGCCGCCTCGACGGCCACGCCGGTCGCTATCTCGAGCAGCTCCGCACCCACCACGCGACCTATCGGACCACACCCGGCTAATCTCCGGTGAACGGCTTGCTGAATCGAGTACGAAGGGATCCGTGGGGATGGGCGCAACCCTCGGCTTCGGCGTGGACGTCGGTGGATCCGGCATCAAGGGATGCACGGTCGACCTCGACGCCGGGAAGCTGCACGAAGAACGGATCCGGATCCCGACCCCCGACCCGTCGAAGCCGGACGCGGTGGCCGACGTGGTCAGGCAGATCGTCGAGGACTTCGGCTGGCACGGCCCGGTCGGCGTGACGCTGCCGGCGGTCATCAAGCGGGGCGTGGCGCACACGGCGGCGAACATCGACAAGTCCTGGCTCGGCACCGACGCGGCCGCGCTGTTCGCCGAGCGGCTGAAGCTGCCCACCGGGGACGTGGTCGTGCTCAACGACGCGGACGCGGCCGGCATCGCCGAGATCTCCTACGGCTGGCCGGACGACCGAGATGGCGTGGTCGTCCTGCTGACGTTCGGCACGGGAATCGGCAGTGCCGTGTTCGTGGACGGAAAGCTCGTACCGAACACCGAGTTCGGTCACCTCGAGGTCGACGGGCACGACGCGGAGACGCGCGCCGCGGCGTCGGTCAAGGAGGACAAGAACCTCTCGTGGGCGGAGTGGGCGCAGCGGGTCAGCCGCTACATCCGCGGCCTGGAGGATCTGATCTGGCCGGACCTGATCATCGCGGGAGGCGGGGTCAGCAAGAAGGCCGACAAATGGCTCCCGCTGCTCGACGTGCGCACCCGCGTGGTGGCCGCGGAACTACGCAACGACGCCGGGATCGTGGGCGCCGCGGTGGCCGTCCGGGAGAACCTGCACGGTTGAGCCCAACTGATCAAGCACGGGTGAGCACCCCAACGCGGGAATCGTCGTTACAATGGAACGGAGCCTGCCGCTCACAGCCGGCGGGCAGTTCCCCGAAATCCGGTTGACCAGGCTTTCTGGTCGTCCGTGATCGATAGCACCGAAAGGGCGTACGTGGCAGCCGCACGATCCGCAACCCGGCGCTCCACCGCCTCGGCGAGCGCCGCGAAGTCGGCAACAGCTCAGCCGGATACCGACGAGTCGACTGAGAAGCCCACCACCTTGAAGACCGCGACGAAGAAGGCGCCTGCCACGAAGACACGGGCGCCGCGCAAGTCGACCAAGACCGCGGCCGGCGCCAAGACCAAGGCAGCGGAGACGAACAAGAAGGCCGACGCCGCCGGCACCGAGGACGGCGAGGAGCCGGAACTCGACTCGCCGAACCTCGAGGATCTCGAGGACGTCGAGATCGACGTCGTCGACGACACGGTCGAGGAAGAGCCGGCCGAGAAGGAACCCGCCGCCAAGGACACGAAGGACAGCGGCAGCGGCAGCACCAGCACCAGCAGCGACTTCGTCTGGGACGAGGAAGAGTCCGAGGCGCTGCGCCAGGCGCGCAAGGACGCCGAGCTCACCGCCTCCGCGGACTCGGTCCGGGCCTACCTCAAGCAGATCGGCAAGGTGGCGCTGCTCAACGCCGAGGAGGAGGTCGAGCTCGCCAAGCGGATCGAGGCCGGCCTCTACGCGGCGGAGCGCGTGCGCAAGGCCGACGACGAGCAGTCCGAGAAGCTCGTCCCGCAGATGCGCCGTGACCTGCGCTGGATCGTGCGCGACGGCGAGCGGGCGAAGAACCACCTGCTCGAGGCGAACCTGCGGCTCGTCGTGTCGCTGGCCAAGCGCTACACCGGCCGCGGCATGGCGTTCCTGGACCTGATCCAGGAGGGCAACCTCGGCCTGATCCGCGCGGTCGAGAAGTTCGACTACACCAAGGGCTACAAGTTCTCCACGTACGCGACGTGGTGGATCCGCCAGGCGATCACGCGCGCCATGGCCGACCAGGCGCGGACCATCCGCATCCCGGTCCACATGGTCGAGGTGATCAACAAGCTCGGCCGTATACAGCGCGAGCTCCTGCAGGACCTCGGCCGCGAGCCGACGCCCGAAGAGCTGGCGAAGGAAATGGACATCACCCCGGAGAAGGTGCTGGAGATCCAGCAGTACGCCCGGGAACCCATCTCGCTGGACCAGACGATCGGCGACGAGGGCGACAGCCAGCTCGGCGACTTCATCGAGGACTCCGAGGCGGTCGTCGCGGTCGACGCGGTGTCGTTCACGCTGCTGCAGGACCAGCTGCAGTCGGTGCTGGCGACGCTGTCCGAGCGCGAGGCCGGCGTCGTGCGGCTGCGCTTCGGCCTGACCGACGGCCAGCCGCGCACGCTCGACGAGATCGGCCAGGTCTACGGCGTCACGCGCGAGCGCATCCGCCAGATCGAGTCGAAGACGATGTCGAAGCTGCGCCACCCGTCGCGCTCGCAGGTGCTGCGGGACTACCTCGAGTGAACCAGGTTTCGTAGGAACGCCCCGGGCCGCGGCCCGGGGCGTTTCTGTTCATCGAGGCTCGGGATGGGGCTGCGGCTCGCGGGTGCGGAGGACGAGGCCGCCGACGACCGCGGCGATGCCGAGTGCCTCCGGGACGCTCGGCACCTGCCGGAGCAGCACGAGGCCCACCAGCGTGGCGGTCACGGGGAGTAACGACAGCAGGAGCGCGAAGGACGCCTGCCCGAGGCGCCGCAGGACGACCTGGTCGAGCACGTACGGGACCACCGTGGCCAGCACGCCGACCCCGACGCCCATAAGCAGAAGTTCTGGCGAGCGCCAGGCGGGCCCGGTGCCCAGGGCGAGCGGCACGAAGAGCACCGTCGCCACCGCGAACCCCACGGCCAGCCCGTCGACGCCGAGCCCCACGTCCGCGACACGCTTGCCGAGCACGATGTAGCCGGCCCACAGCAAGGCCGCTGCCAGGGCGAACAGGACTCCTAGAGTGCTTCCCGACCACTGCACGTCCGCGATGAGCAACACTCCACACATGACGAGCAGCAAAGCGGCGACGTCGCGCCGCGTTCGCGACCCGAACGCCGCGACGAGCACCGGCCCGGCGAACTCCAGGGCGACCGCCGTACCCAGCGGCAGCCGCGCGATCGCCTCGTAGAAGACGATGTTCATACCGGCCGTGACCAGCCCGTACATGGCGGCGAGCCAGAACACGCGGCCCCGCCACGCGTGCCTGCCGGGCCGGCGCCAGGCGAGCAGGACGAGCGCCGCGCCCAGCTGGCGCAGCCACGCGACGCTCGCGGGAGGGATCTCGGCGAACAGCCAGACGGCCATGGCCGCACCGACGTACATGGAAAGACCGCCGATGACGAACAGTAACGGTGCCGGCACCCGTCGCACTTGTATCACACGAACCACCGCGTCCACCAGCAGATCCTGCATCGCGGGACGGCCACTGCGACAACTGGGTTAAATCTCGGTTTGAGGCATCTCTCATTACGGCGGGGAACACTGACGATGGGTAGAACGTCTGGAAGAGTAGACGGCACGCGAGCACTCCCAGTGGTCGCTGCCGGAGACGGCATCGGTCTTCCCGATGCCGGGACGGAGGGAGATTTGCCATGAACACCACACTCGCCCGCCCGGATCTGACCGCTGCCGACCGCTGCGACCGTTGCGGGGCCGCCGCGCAGGTACGCGCCATCCTCCCGTCCGGAGGCGAGCTGCTCTTCTGCGGGCACCACGCCCGCAAGCACAAGGAGCGGCTGCGCGAGCTGGCGGCTGACCTGCAGCAGGGTCAGGCGTAGCGGCACACAGACGTACACCGCGCGGGCGGGATCCGGGAGGGGATCCCGCCCGCGCCGGTATCCGTAAGGCCGTTCCGCCGGCGCGCGGAAGCGGGTCAGACGGCGTCCAGCACGGGCTCGAAGGCCAGCTCGGCCGCGCCCAGCAACGTCACGTCCGCACCGAGGGTCGACGCCACGATGCGCGTCCCACCGACCGCGCGGGACACCAGCGAGCGCTCCCGCACGGCCGCGGCCACCTCGGCCACGAGGACCGGTGGCAGCGCCGTGAACAGGTCCCCCAGCACCACGAGCTCCGGTCCCAGCACGTTCACCACGTTCACCAGTCCGAGGGTGAGCCACTCGGCGAACTCGCCCAGCCGCTCGTGCATCCCGTCCGGGTCCAGGGCCAGCGACCGCAGCTCCGCGACCACGGCACCGCGCGGCGACCCGGCGCGCAGGCCGAGCGCGCGGCACATGGCCGGCTCCGCGACCTCGGTCTCCCAGCAGCCGCGGCTGCCGCAGTAACAAGGCCGCCCACCGGGATGGACGACCATGTGCCCCAGCTCCCCCACGTAGCCGGCCGTGCCGCGTAGGGCCGAGCCGTCGGAGATCACCCCACCCCCCACGCCCACGTCGGCCGAGACGTAGACGGCGTCCGACGAACCACGCGCCGTGCCGCGCAGGTGCTCGGCGAGGGCGCCCAGCTCGGCGTCGTTCCCGATCATGATGGGGACCTCGAACACGGAGCCGAGGCGCTCGCCCAGCGGCACGTCCGTCCAGTGCAGGTTCGGCGCTTCGTGCACGAGGCCGTCCGAGCGCCGGACGACGCCGGGCACCGACACGCCGGCCGCCACCATCTGCACGCCCAGGTCCGCCGCCAGCACTGTCGTCGAGTCGATGACGTGGCTGATGACCTCGGCCGGCTCCCGGGTGCGCACGCGCAGGTTCCAGCTGTTGCGGCCGAGGATCTCCCCACCGAGCCCGACGAGCGCGATGGCGACCTGCTCGACCCGCACGTCGACGGCGAGGACCACCGCGGCGTGCGGCTGCGGGAGCACGAGCAGCGAGGGCCGGCCGGCGCCGCTGCGCTGCCGTGGCACCCGCTCCTCGACCACGCCGGTCTCGGCGAGCCCGTCCACCAGGGCCTTGATGGTGCTGCGGTTGAGCCCGAGCTCAGCCGCGAGCGAGGCCCTGGTGCACGGGCCGTCGATGTGCAGCCTGCGTAACAGGACCGTGCGGTTGTGCCGGCGCACCTCGTCCGGTCGTGCGCCCATGTTGGGCGCCCCCGTGGTGGGTGTGCTCGTCAAACCCCTCGCTCCTGTCCCGTCACCGTCAATCCGCGACCGCGGCCCTCCGCCGGGACAGCGCGTCGACCGAGGCGGCGAGCAGCAGCACGAGCCCGGTGACGATGTTGACGATCGCGGCCGGCTGGCGCAGCAGCCCCAGGCCGTTCTCGACGACGGCGAGCACCAGGCCACCGATGACCGCGTGCGCGACCTTGCCCCGCCCGCCGAACAGCGACGTCCCGCCGATCACGGCCGCGCCGACGGCGAACAGCAGCGTATTCAACCCGCCGGCCTGCGGGTCGACCGAGCCCGCCTTGGACGAGTACACGATCGCACCGATCGCCGCCGCGCTGGCGGAGACCACGAAGACGCTCGCCCGGATCTTGCTCACGTTGATACCGGCACGGCGCGCGGCCTCGGAGTTGCCGCCGACCGCGTAGATGTGCCGGCCGTAGCGGGTCCGGTTGAGCACGTAGGTACCGATCACCAGCAGCGCGAGGATGATCGGGATGACGTAGGGCACGCCTTGGATCGTCACGAGGTCCGGGTTCGGCGACCGGTTCAGCGTCAGGAGCCACGTCAGCACGATCGCGAGCACCGCGACGGAGCCGGCCTTGACGAGCACGATCGGCGTCGGCTGGGTGACCAGTCCCTTGCGCAGCCGGGAGAAGTGCTCGCCGAGGACGACGAGCGCGTAGCCGCCGGCCGCGACGACGCAGAGCACCCAGCTGCCGAAGACCGACAGGCTGCCGTTGGCGACGTTGAACAGGATCGGCGAGGTCCGGATGCCGAACACGCCGCCCTCACCGATGAACTGCAGGATCACGCCCTGCCAGGTGATGAACAGCGCCAGCGTCACGACGAACGACGGCATCCCGATGTTGGCCACCATGAAGCCGGTTATGCAGCCGATCGCCGCGCCCACGCACACCGCGAGCAGCATCTCGAGCCACGCGTTCGGCGCGAAGCCGATCAGCGCCATCCCCGCGGCGATGATGCTGAGCACGGCGCCGGCCCAGATCCGCATGAGCAATGCGAGCCCGGCCGCGACCAGCATGCCGACGACGAACACGTAGAAGACCGTGCTGCCCATGCCGCCGAGCAGGTTGCCGGAACGCACGTAGTGCATGGCCATGACGGCCGCGCAGACACCGGACAGGGTGCCCGCGGACAGGTCGATCTCGCCCAGCAGCAGGACGAAGACCAGGCCCATGGCGATGACCATCTTGCCGGCGCCCTGGGCGACCAGGTTCGCCGTGTTGTTCAGGGTGAAGAAGTTGTCCGACAGCACCGAGAACACGATCACCAGCACGGCGAGGCCGAGGAGGGCGGGCAGCGAACCGAGCTCGCCGCCGCGCAGCCGCGCGAAGTAGTCGCGGATCGCCTCGCCGCTGGACTGGGACGTGGTGTCGATGCCGAAGTCGGAGACCGCGCCTCCGTTGGGCGCGGGGTCGGCCTTGGCCGGTGTTTCGGTCATTGATGGGGTCCTCGGGTGAGAGATCAGAGGGTGACTTGCTCTGGCCGGGCGAGGCCGAGATCACCGGAACGGCCGGCCGTGATCAGCTCGACGACCTGGCTGTGCGTGGTCTCCTTCGCCGGCAGGTCGGCGACCAGCCGGCCCAGGTACAGCGTGGAGATCCGGTCCGCGACCTCGAAGACGTCGGCCATGTTGTGGCTGATCAGCACGACGCCCAGCCCCTGCTCGGCGAGCCGCCGGACCAGGTCCAGCACCTGACGCGTCTGCGCGACACCGAGCGCGGCGGTCGGCTCGTCGAGGAGCACGACCTTGCTGTCCCACAGCACGGACTTGGCGATCGCGACCGTCTGGCGCTGCCCACCGGAGAGGGACTTGACCTTGGTGCGGACCGACTTGACCGTGCGCACCGACAGCGACGCGAGCGTCTCCCGGGCGGCCTTCTCCATGCTCGCCTCGTCCATCAGCCAGCGGCTGCCCCGCTCCCGGCCGAGGAACATGTTCTGCACGACGTCGAGGTTGTCGGCCAGCGCGAGGTCCTGGTACACGACCTCGATGCCGAGGTCGGCCGCCTCGCGCGGGCTGTGGATCGTGACGTCCTCGCCGCGGAAGCGCACGACGCCCGAGTCCATGGGGTAGATGCCGGCGACACACTTGATCAGCGTCGATTTGCCGGCGCCGTTGTCGCCGACGAGCGCGGTGACCTCGCCGGCCCGGACGGTGAAGTCCACGTCGTGCAGCACGTGGACGGGGCCGAAGCTCTTGTTGATCCCGATCAGCTCGAGAAGCGGCTCACTCACGGAAATTCCTCCTCACCCCTGGAAAGGCCGCGCCCGGAACGCGCCGGGCGCGGCCTCCCAGGGTGAACTGGGTCAGGAGATGCCGAGCTCGGTGCAGACGGCCGCGAGATCGCCGGTGCACACCTCGTCAGCCTTCACGTAGCCCTCGTCGATGACCCGCTTGACCTCGTTCTTCGTGATCAGGAACGGCTCGGACAGGACGGACGCGACCTTGCGCTTGCCCTCGGGGTCGTCGCTCGAGTCGGTCGCGATCTTGTCCGCGGCGGCGGTGTCGCCCTTGGCGAGCGCGGCGGCGAGCTTGGCGGTCGCCTCCGCCTCCAGCTTGATCGGCTTGAACACCGTCATGTACTGGTCGCCGGCGAGGATCGCCTTGAGACCATCGGCGGTGGCGTCCTGGCCGGTGACCGGGACCTTGCCGTTCAGGCCGTTCTTCTTGAGCACGGTGATGACCGCGCCGGCCAGGCCGTCGTTGGCCGCGACCACGCCGTCGACCTTGCCGCCGTTGGAGGTCAGGATCTGCTCGAAGACGGTGCCGCCCTTCTGGTTGTCCCAGTTGTCGATCGCCTGGGACTGGACCAGCTTGAGCTTGCCGGTGTCGTACAGCGGCTTGAGGACCTTCTCCTGGCCCTCGTGGAACAGCGTCGCGTTGTTGTCCGTCGGCGCGCCCTCGATCTCGATCACCTGGGCGCCCGGCTTGCTCTTCAGCGCCTCCGCCAGGCCCTGGCCCTGCAGTTCGCCGACCTTGACGTTGTCGAAGGAGACGTAGTACTTCGAGCTGCCGCCGAGGTTGAGGCGGTCGTAGTCGATCGTCGGGATGCCCTGGGCGTTGGCCTTCTGGGCGACAGTGCCACCGATCTCGCTGTTGATGGCGGCGATGATCAGAACCTTGACGCCGTCGTTGATCATGCCGTCCGCGAGGGTGCTGAACTTCTGCACATCACCCTGGGCGTTCTGGATGTCCGGGTCCAGGCCTTCGGCCTTGAGCGCGGCCTCGAGCATCGGCTTGTCGAAGCCCTCCCAGCGGGCGGACGTCGCGGTCTCGGGAAGGATGACGCCGACCGGGATGCCCCCCGAGGACTGGTCGGCCGTGTCACCGCCGCCTCCGCCGCCACCAGTGTCTTCATTGGCACCACACGCCGACAGGGCGAGGGTCAGACCCACCCCCGCAGCGAGAAGAGCAAGCCTTGTACTGCGCATTCAACGGTCCCTTCACGGTCCTCAGGGCGAAATGTTGCGGTGCACAACATATGCCCGGACGGGCAGTGATGGAAGCCACGGACGGGCATTTTGCGCTTCGTATGTGACACATTTTGGCAACGAACCGGTCATCTGCCCGCAAACCAGCGGTTGGCCGCTACCAGGAACGCAGCGTAGCGATCCGTTCTTCGAGCTGCTCGACGGAAGCCATGGCTGTGGGCGGTCCCGCGCACACCCTCCGTAGCTCGCTGTGAATCATTCCGTGCGGTTTTCCCGTTCTATGGTGGTACATCGCCACCAGGGTGTTGAGTTCCTTACGGAGCGCAGTCAACCGCTCGGCGACAGACCGGGCCCGCGGCTGCTCGACCTCCGGCCGCTGCTCCCTCGCCCTCCGTGACCGCTCGCTGAGCTGGACGTCCTGCCGCTGCCGCAACAGCGCGCGCACCTGCTCCGGTTCGAGCAGTCCCGGCAGACCGAGGTACTCCTGCTCCTCCGCCGACCCCGCGAAGGCCGCCGTGCCGAACGACGAGCCGTCATAGATCACCTGATCGAGTTCCGCCGATGCCGACAATGAGGTGAATGCCTTCTCCTCCTCGCCCGGCTCGTCCTTGAACCGGTTCGCGTCGGCGAGCAGCTCGTCGTCCCAGCCCTCCTGGTCCCGGTCCGGCTTGCCGAGCACGTGGTCACGCTGCTGCTCGAGCTGGCTCGCGAGCTCCAGCAGCACGGGCACGCTCGGCAGGAAGACGCTGGCGGTCTCGCCGGGCCGCCGCGCACGCACGAAGCGGCCGACCGCCTGGGCGAAGAACAGCGGGGTCGAGGCGCTCGTCGCGTACACGCCGACCGCGAGCCGCGGCACGTCGACACCCTCGCTGACCATCCGGACGGCGACCAGCCACTGGTCGTCGGAGTCGGCGAACTCCGCGATCCGCGCGGACGCCCTGGGGTCGTCGGAGAGCACGACGACCGGCTCGGTGCCGGTCGTGCGGGCGAGGATCTTGGCGTATGCCCGGGCGGACTCGTGGTCGGAGGCGATCACCAGGCCACCCGCGTCCGGCACGTGCCGGCGCAGCTGCTGCAGCCGCAGGTCGGCCGCGCCGAGGACGGCCGGGATCCACTCGCCCAGCGGGTCGAGCGCCGTGCGCCACGCGCGCGCGGTCTGCTCGGCGGTCATCGGCTCGCCCAGCCGCGCGGTGAACTCCTCGCCGGCGCTGGTGCGCCAGCTCGCCTCGCCCGAGTAGGCCAGGAAGATCACCGGCCGGACCACGCCGTCGGCGAGCGCGTCGGCGTAGCCGTAGGTGTGGTCGGCCTTGCTGCGCAGGAAGCCGCTGCCGTCGGGTTCGTAGGCCACGAACGGGATCTGGGAGTCGTCGCTGCGGAACGGGGTACCGGTGAGCGAGAGCCGGCGCACGGCCGGCGTGAACGCCTCGCTGATCGCGTCGCCCCAGGACTTCGCGTCGCCGCCGTGGTGGATCTCGTCGAGGATCACCAGCGTCTTGCGGTGCTCGGTGCGCACCCGGTGCAGCATCGGGTGCGCGGCGACCTGCGCGTAGGTGACGGCCACGCCGCGGTAGTCACTCGAGGTGGCGCCCGCGCCGTTGCGGAAGTTGGGGTCGATCGCGATGCCGGCCGCGGCGGCCGCGGCCGCCCACTGGTGCTTGAGGTGCTCGGTCGGCGTGACGATCGTGACCTGCTCGACGATCCGGTCGGCGAGCAGCTCCGCGGCGACCCGCAGACCGAAGACCGTCTTGCCGGCGCCCGGGGTGGCCACCGCGAGGAAGTCCTTCGGCCCGGCGGCCAGGTACTTCGTGATCGCCCGCCGCTGCCAGGCACGCAGCGGCCGGGCGGACGTCATCCCCTGCACGATCGGCTCGGCCGTCACCCATCTCCCCCTGCACCCACATCGCACGCAAAGCAAAGCCCTCAAGCGACATCATTGAGGGCGGGGCCGACTTTACCTCCGGCCCCGCGCGGACGCGCGAGGCGACACGGTCCCGGGCGGCCCGCGCTATTCGCGCCCGCATGGACCATGCTTGACCGTGACATGAGCCCACAGCCACAGCACCCGACCCGCAACGCGGCGCAGAAGACCGGCGCCCTGCTGCGGCGCGGTCCTGGCCGCCTGCTCAAGCGGACCTGGATCAAGGCGTGGGGCGGCAACCTGTTCTCCGAGGCGGCCGAGGCGGCGTTCTGGCAGGTCCTGTCGCTGCCGCCGCTGCTGCTGGGACTGCTCGGCAGCCTCGGTTACGTCGCGCAGTGGTTCGGCCAGGACATCATCGACTCGGTGCAGGACTCGATCCTCGAGTGGTCGCACACCGCGTTCAGCAACAACGTGGTCGACGACATCATCGCCCCGACCGTGGCCGACATCCTGCAGCACGGCCGCGGCGAGATCCTCACCCTCGGCTTCCTGCTCTCCCTGTGGGCCGGCTCGTCGGCCATGTCGTCGTTCGTCGACGCGATCACCGTGGCCCACGACCAGTACGGCGTGCGCAACGAGGTGTGGCAGCGGATCTTCGCGCTGATGCTCTACCTGGCCGCACTCGTGCTGCTGATCATCGGGCTGCCGATCCTCGCGCTGGGCCCGGACCTGCTGCCGAGGATCTTCCCGGCCGCGTGGCGAAACGAGATCACGTACTGGGTGGACACGTTCTACTACCCTGTCCTGGCCGTGCTGCTCGTGGTCGCGCTGGCCACGTTGTACAAGCTCGCGCTGCCGCGCAAGCTGCCCTGGCACCGGGTGCTGCCGGGCGCGATGATCGCGATGATCGTGTTCCTGCTGTCGTCGATCGGGCTGCGGCTCTACATCTCGTGGATCACGACGACCGGCTACACCTACGGCGCGCTCGCCACGCCGATCGCGTTCCTGCTGTTCGCGTTCTTCATCGGGCTCGCGATCGTGATCGGCGCGTACTTCAACGCGTCGATCCAGGAGATGTGGCCGGCGAGGATGACCCGCCGCCAGCGCCGCAAGTGGCGACGGCTGGAGATGACGAGGGTGACGCGGCCACCGGCCACGAAACCGCCGACCACGGAGCCCTCGAGCACGGAACCGGCCAAGGAGCCGCCGGCCGCGGCCGAACCGAAGAGCCCGAACGGCGAGGCACGCCAACGGAGGCCGGCCCCGCCCGCGGCGCCCACCGCACCGCGACCCGAGGGCCGCCCGGGCGGCTGACGGACGGGTTCACCCGGCGCCACGTCCGCGAACGAACCTGCTGGTCAGTCGCCGCCGGACGGGAGGCGTTCGAAGATCTTCTTGCACTCCGGGCACACGGGCGAGCCGGGCTTGGGCGAGCGGGTCACCGGGAAGACCTCGCCGCACAGAGCGACCACCATGTTGCCCGTGACCGCGCTCTCGGCGATCTTGTCCTTGCGCACGTAGTGGAACATCTTCGGGGTGTCGTCACCCGTGGTGTCCGTTCCCTCCGGCCTGGTATCGACCTCAGGCAGCGTCTGCGTACTCACGCCCCCCATGATGCCGGAAACCGCGCCACACCCGATCGGGTACTGGCAGGATTCGCCCCATGTTCCAGAAGGTGATGGCCAGCTTCGGCCAGGGCGGCGCCACCGTCGACGCCCGGATTCTCGATCGGCACGTGCGCCCCGGCGGCACGTTGCACGGTGAGGTAATGCTCACCGGCGGTCAGGTCGACCAGGAGGTCGACTCGCTCGGTGTCACCCTGCTGGCCAGGGTCGAGCAGGAGAGCACCAACGGCAGCGAACCCACCGTGGTCGACCTGCCGTTCCAGAACGTGCACCTCGCGGGCAAGGAGCTCGTCCGCGCCGGCGCGCAGATCAAGGTCCCCTTCGAGGTCCAGATGCCGTGGGAGACACCCGTGACCACGGTGTTCGGCAAGTACCTCACGGGCATGGCCGTCGGCCTGCAGACGAACCTCAACCTCAGCCGGACGATGGTCGACCCGCAGGACGTCGACGCGGTCCCGATCGAGCCGGTCCCCGCGCAGCACCGGCTCCTGGACGCGATGAGCAGGCTGGGCTTCCAGTTCCGCTCCGCGAACCTGGTCAAGGAGCGGCTGGACGGCGCCGACCAGCAGCTGCCCTTCTTCCAGGAGATCGACTTCACGCCGCCGCAGAAGCTCGCGAACGTGTTCAACGGGGTGGCGGTGACGTTCCTGGCCCGGCCGCGGGACGTGCAGGTCGTGCTGGACGTCGACAAGCGCGTCCGGGTCCGCAAGGGCGGTGGACTCGGCGGGCGCGGGCAGTCCATGCTCGGCATGTTCCTCGTCGACTACGCGGCGCTGGGGCGCACCAACTGGGAGCAGCAGATCGAGGGCTGGCTGCGCGAGGTCGCCAAACCACGGGGCATCTTCGACTAGCCGGCTCGGGAGGGATCGGGGCCATGGTCGAGCCAGTCGCGTCCCGTCCGTACATGCCGGGGTACGGCACGCTGCCGGCCGGCCAGGGCACCGGCCTCCTCCCGTGGACGTGGGCGCTCGCCCGGCTGCGGGAGAGCCACGACTTCTGGATCGCGACGGTGTGGCCGGACGGCCGCCCACACCTGACGCCGGTGTGGGCGGTGTGGGACGACGGCGCGTTGTGGTTCTCCGCGAGCCCGCAGTCGCGGAAGATGCGCAACATCCGCGCCGGGTCGGCGGTCTCGGTGTCCACTGAGGACCCGGAGAACCCGGTGATCCTGGAGGGCACGGTCGAGCTGGTCACCGAGTCCGCGCCGCTGATCCGGTTCGTGGCCGTGGTCAACGTGAAATACCGGACGGAGTACCCGATCGAGTTCTTCTCGCCCGACCAGGCGGCGGTGGGGCGGGTCCGGCCGGTGCGGGCGGTCGGTTTGATGTCGAGCGACTTCGAGGGATCCCCGACGCGGTGGACGTTCCCAGCGGGCTGACCAGCCTATTCTCACGGCACGAACTGTGGGAGGGAGCCGACCGTGGTGGTGCTGATCGTCGTGGTCGCGATCGTCGTGGTGATCGCGATCGCGTTCGTGGCCATGTACAACTCGCTGGTGCGCGCGCGGCACGCGTGGCAGAACGCGTACGCGCAGATCGACGTCCAGCTCTCCCGGCGGCACGACCTGATCCCCAACCTGGTCGAGGTCGTCAAGGCATACCTGCGCCACGAGCAGCAGACGCTCGCCGCGGTCACCTCCGCGCGCTCGGCCGCGGTCGCCGCGCGGTCGGCCGCCGCGCCCGGCGACGCGGCGGCGATGGCGAACCTGTCCGGCGCGGAGAACGCGCTCACCGGCAGCCTGGGCCGGCTGTTCCTGGTCAGCGAGAACTACCCGGAGCTCAAGGCCGACCAGAACATGCGGCAGCTCTCGGAGGAGCTGACCTCGGCGGAGAACCGGGTGGCGTTCGCGCGGCAGGCGTACAACGACGCGGTGATGGCCTACCGGAACAAGCAGGACACGTTCCCGTCGAACCTCGTCGCGTCGGCGTTCTCCTTCGCCCCGGCGGCCTACCTCGAGCTCGACGAGCCGCACAAGCGCGCGGCGCCGCGCATCGCGCTGGACTCGGGCGAATGAACTTCTTCCAGCGCCAGCGCGACGTCCGCCGGCTCTCCCGGCGCCTGGTCGTGCTGTTCGTCATCGCCGTGCTGGCGATCGTGGCGGTCGTCGACGTGGCCGCGGCGGTCGCGTTCGGCGCGATGAACCAGCCGGCCGAGGACCTGCTGACGCTGCTCATCTGGGTCACCGCGCTGATGATCGCCGCGATCGGCCTGACGTCCCTCGTGCGCACGAAGATGCTGCGCGCCGGGGGCGGCGGGCGGATCGCCCAGGGCCTCGGTGGCATCGCCGTCCCCGCGGACACCACCGACCCCCGGCTGCGCCGGCTCCGCAACGTCGTCGAGGAGATGGCGATCGCGTCCGGGGTGCCGGTCCCCGAGATCTACGTGCTGCCGGAGGAGAACCAGATCAACGCGTTCGCGGCCGGGTTCTCCCCCGCGGACGCGGCGATCGCGGTCACCCACGGCGCTCTCGAGCGGCTCAACCGCGACGAGCTGCAGGGCGTGATCGCGCACGAGTTCAGCCACGTCGTCAACGGCGACATGCGGCTCAACATCCGCCTCATGGGCACGCTCTTCGGCATCCTCGTCCTCGCGATCGTCGGCCGCGTGCTGCTGCACGTGCGCGGCGGGCGCAATCCCCTGCCGATCGTCGGGCTGGCGCTGATCGTCGTGGGCTACGTCGGCGTGTTCTTCGGCCGGATGATCAAGGCGGCGGTGTCCCGGCAGCGGGAGTTCCTCGCCGACGCGTCGGCCGTGCAGTTCACCCGCCAGTCCGCCGGGCTCGCGGGCGCGCTGAAGAAGATCGGCGGGCTGGGCTCGCGGCTGCGCAACGACCGGGCCGAGGACGTCAGCCACATGCTCTTCGGCGAGGGCTTCCGGTTCGGCTCGCTGTTCGCCACCCACCCGCCGCTGGTCAAGCGGATCCAGACGCTGGAGCCGACGTTCGATCAGCGGCAGCTGGAGCAGCTCTCCCAGGGGTGGGCCCGCAACCCACCGCTGGGCCTCGCCGAGGACGAGGCGCTCGGGCTCGCCCCGGCCGCGCCCGTCCCTCCTGGCCCGGCCCGCCCGCCGCCGACGTCCACCCTGCCCGGGGCGACCGAGCGGATCCCGGCGCGGCCGGACGACGTGATCGCCTCGGTCGGGTCGGCGCCGGCACCGGAGCGGGTCGCCGGCTCGATCCTCGCGGCCATCCCCGTCCCGCTGCTCGACCGCGCCCGGCAGCCGGAAACCGTGCTGCCACTGGTGTTCGGGCTGCTGCTGACGGGCGACGCGGCGACCCGCGAGAACCAGCTCGCGGTGCTCGCCGCGCGCTACGGTCAGGGCGTCGCCGACGCCGCGGCCGGCGAGCACGTCACGCTCACCGGGCTGCACCCGGCGCTGCGGCTGCCGCTCGCGGAGCTGGCGTTCCCCGCGCTGCGCCGGCGGCCCCGGCCCGCGCAGGAGGCCGTGCTCGCGTGCATCCACGCGCTCATCCGCGCGGACGGGCACATCGACGTCTTCGAGTACTGCCTGTCCCGGCTGCTGCACCGCGAGCTGTTCGAGTCGATGCACCGCGGCTCGCCGTGGCCCGCCCGGCGCGCGCCGCGGGACGTCACGAACCGCGCGGTCGCCACGTTGCTGGCGCTGCTCGCGCAGGCCGGCTCGGCGGACCAGCACGCCGCCGGCGCCGCGTACCTCGCGGGGCTCGCGCACGTCGTGCCGGGCGAGCAGCTCCCGTTCGCCCCGCCGGCCGAGGGCGCGGTGGCGCTGGAGCGGGGCTGGCCGGTGCTGGACGCGCTCGGCGGGCCGGAGAAGGAGTTCCTCGTGGCCGGCATGGTCACGGTCGTCGGGCACGATGGGGTCATGACGGTGTCCGAGTTCGAGCTGTTGCGTACTGTCAGCGCGTTGCTGCGCTGTCCCCTGCCGCCGCCGGTCCATGTTCGCCCCGAGCAGGTGGCGCCGGACCCCGGTCAGCGCTCGTGACCGGGAGAGCAATCGAGGAGAGCATGCGGGTAGCCGAGGAGGTCTCCACGGCGCTCGCCGACGGCACCGCCGTGGTGGCGCTGGAGAGCACGCTGCTCGCGCACGGCCTGCCGCCCGGGCGCAACCGCAAGGTCGCGGGCGCGGTCGAGGACGCGGTCCGCGCGGCCGGCGCGGTGCCGGCGACGATCGCGGTGCTCGACGGCCGGCTGTGCGTCGGCCTCGGCGCGGCCGACCTGGACCGGGTGTGCGACCCGGAGTCGGGCCTCACCAAGCTCTCCGCCCGCGACCTCGGCCCGGCGATCGCCCTCGGCCGCGACGGCGCCACGACGATCGCGTCGACCGCGCTGATCGCGAACGCCGCGGGCATCGCCGTGTTCGGCACCGGCGGGCTCGGCGGCGTGCACCTGCCACCGCCCGGCGCGGCGGCGTCGTGGGACGTGTCGGCGGACCTGGACGTGCTGGGCTCGACGCCGGTCGCCGTGGTCTGCTCGGGGGTGAAGTCGGTGCTGGACATCGCGGCCACCATCGAGGTGCTGGAGACCCGCTCGGTGCCGGTCGTCGGCTACCGGACCGACTCCTTCCCGGCGTTCTACCGCCGCGAGTCGCATTTCGGCGTGCCGTGGCGGGTCGACTCACCCGGCGAGGCCGCGTCGGTCATCGCCGCGCACCGGCGGGGGCCGGGCGCCTCGGGCGTGCTGATCGCGAACCCGGTGCCGGTCGAGCACGAGCTGGACGCGGCGCTGCACGACCGGCTGCTGTCGGAGGGCATGGCGAAGGTGGCCTCGGCGGACGTGCGCGGCGGCGACGTGACCCCGGTGCTGCTCTCGCACTTCCACACGGCCAGCGAGGGCGCCTCCCTGGACACGAACGAGGCCCTGGTCCTGTCGAACGTCACCCTGGCCGCCGAGATCGCCGTCGCCCTCGCCCGGACCTGACTGGACCGCCTCCCCGAACTTCAATGCGGTCGTCACCTCCCAGCGAAGGGCGTGGGTGGCCGGGCGGATCGTGGTCAAGTGCCGTCACGGTCCCCTGAGGTCACCGCTGACCGACGCAACAGCCGCGACGCGAGCTTGTACGCCGAGCCCGCCTCCCCGAACTTCACTGCGGTCGTCACCTCCCACCGAGAGGCGCGAGTGGCCGGGCGGATCGTGGTCAAGTGCCGTCACGGTCCCCTGGGTCACCGTTGGCCGGTCCAACGAGCCGCGTTGCGGGCTAACCGCGGTACAGGCGGGCGACGACGTCCTCGATCTCCGGTTCCAGTACGGACAGGTCGCGCAGCGGCACCGCCCCCGCCAGCCGCGCCACGACCTCGCCCGCGGTCGCCCCGTCGAGCGTCAGGGTCACGCGCAGCCCGTCCGCCTCGACCCGCTCCACCGACGCGCCCGGCAGCGGCACGCCCGGCCACGGCGCGTCGAGGTCGGCCACCACGCGGCGCTTGGACCGGTACGCGGCGTGCAGCTCGTCGAGCGTGCCGTCGTGCACGACGCGGCCGTGGTCGATCACGACCAGCCGGCGGCACAGCTTCTCGATGTCGGCCAGGTCGTGGGTGGTCAGCACGATCGTGGTGTCGCCGCGGGCGTCCAGCTCCGCCAGGAACGACCGGACCGCCTGCTTCGACAGCACGTCGAGCCCGATCGTCGGCTCGTCGAGGAACAGCACCCGCGGCCCGTGCAGCAGCGCCGCGGTCAGCTCGCCGCGCATGCGCTGGCCGAGCGAGAGCTGGCGGACCGGCGTGGCCAGGAACTCGTCGAGGTCCAGCAGCGAGCGGCAGCGTCCGAGCCGGGCCGCGTGGTCGGCGGCCGGCACGCGGTAGACGTGGCGCAGCAGCTCGAACGAGTCGGCGAGCGGCAGGTCCCACCACAGCTGCGAACGCTGGCCGAACACCACGCCGATGCGCCGCGCGAGCGTCGTGCGCTGCGGCACCGGCGCGAGCCCGCACACCGACACCGTGCCGCCGCTGGGCGTGAGCACGCCGGTCAGCATCTTCAGCGTGGTGGACTTGCCCGCGCCGTTCGGTCCGATGTAGCCGACCAGCTCTCCCTCGTGGACGGTCAGGTCCACACCGTCCACAGCGGACACGACGTGCCGCTCGCGGCGCAGCCGGCCGGCCTTGCGTCGCACGGTGAAGTCCTTGCGCAGTCCCGATAGCTGAATGATCACGATCCTGTGCTCCGGTAGTGACGGACGCCGGTTCGCCAGAACAACGCGGCGAGGCCGGCGGCGAGCAGGGCGGTCAGCGGCGAGCACCAGTGCAGCCAGCCCGGCACGCCGAGCGGGTCGGGCCGGCCGAGCAGCGCGAGCGCGGGGAGGTAGGCGACGAACGCGAAACCCAGCCCGTAGGCGAACACCCGGCGGAAGAACCCGCCGAACACGGTGGCCGGGTAGGTCGCGAACTCCTTGCCGCCGTAGGTGAACGCGAACGCGAGCTCGCCGGACTCGATCCACCAGAACGCGATCGTCGCGCCCGCCACGAACAGCGCGCCGAAGAACACCGCGCCCGCCACCGGCGCGAGCACCGCGAAGGCGGCGGTCCCGGCGTGCCAGTCGACCGGTGCGGCCGCGAGCGCGATCACGTAGATCACCAGGCCCTGGACGGCGCGCCCGATCCGCCGCGGCGCGAAGTCCATCGCGAGCAACTGGCCCAGCGAGGACAGCGGCCGCACGAGCACCGCGTCGAACAGCCCGGTGCGCACGTAGAACGGCAGCCGCTCCACGTTGCCCACCGTGAGGTCGGCGAGCGGGAACGCGAACGAGGCGATGCCCACCATCAGCAGCACCTCGCGGCCGCCGAACCCGCCGAGGCTGCCGTTGACCGAGAACATCACGAACACCGTGACCACGTCGGCCATCGTGAACAGGGTGCTGCCGATCAGGTCCATGAGGAACGAGGTGCGGTACTGGGTCTGCCCGCGCACCTGTGCGGCGACCAGCTTCAGGTACGGGTCAGCCACCCTGGATCACCAGCCGTAGCAGCGCGCGCCGCTGCACCAGCCGCGCCAGTCCGGTCACGATCGCGAGCCAGGCGAGCTGCCCGGCGATCAGCACCAGCGCGTGCGCGGTCCCGCCCCGCTCCACGAGCACGTCGAGCGGCGCCTGCATGAGGGCGGGAAACGGGGTGGCGAACCACAGCACGGCGACGAGCGCGTCGGGCAGGAGCGGCAGCGGGAAGGCCAGCCCGCAGCCAGCGCTGGACGCGACCACCCACAGCTGCCGCGGGCCGCGGATGTCCAGCAGCCAGAACGCCGTGAGGTTGACCACGTAGCGGCACACCCCGCACACGAGCACGGCCAGCAGCAGCGACACGGCGAACAGCGGGTAGGTCCACGGATGGGCCGGCAGGTAGAAGTCGAACGCGAGCAGCCCGGCGAGCACGGGCACGACGAACCGCGTCAGCATCGCGTGCCCGGCTCGCCCCAGGTCGGTGGCGAGGTAGCCGACCATCAGGTCGAGCGGGCGCAGCAGGTCGGCCGTGACGTCCCCGGTGCGCACCCGGTCGGCGAGGTCGCCGCCGCCCCAGAAGTTGACGACCGCGATCATGCCCTGGCCGACGAAGACGAACGTGACCAGCTGGGCCCGGTCGTAGCCGGCGACCCGGCCCGCGGCGTCGGCGAGCGAGAGCAGCACGTAGCAGCGCACGAAGCCGAACACGGTGTTCGTGAACGCGCCCGCGACCGTCGCCTGGCGGTAGGTGGCGAAGCGGCGGAAGCCGGCCCCGGCGAGCGCGTACAGGAGCCGGCCGCTGGCGATCACCCTGCGCACGCCGTTAGCCTCCGCTTCTTGTGTCGAACAAGATCGTGGTAGTCGGGGACGCGGCGGTGGACGTGGTCGTCAAGCACGCCGGTCCGATCGTGCACGGCGGTGACTCCCGGGCGAGGATCTCGGTCACCGCGGGCGGGGCGGGGGCGAACACCGCGACGTGGCTCGCGTACTGCGACGTCTCGACGGTCCTCGTGGCACGGGTGGGCGACGACGTGGCAGGGCGTCAGGCACTCGAGGAGCTAACCACCGCGGGGGTGGGTTGCGCATTCGCGATAGACCCGGCGGCCAGTACCGCCTGCGTGGTGGTGCTCGTCAACGGCGAGGGCCAGCGCAGCATGCTGCCCGACCGGGGCGCGGGCAAGCGGCTCTCCCCCGCCGACCTGGACCCGGCGCTGCTCGCGGACGCCGACCACCTGCACCTGTCCGGCTACGTGCTGCTCGACCCCTCGTCACGGGACGCCGGCCTCGCCATGATCGCGGCCGCCCGCGAGGCGGGCCTGACCACCTCGGTGGACCCGCAGTCGGCCTGGCTGATCACCGACCCGCCGGCGTTCCTCGCCGCGCTCGCCGGCGTCGACCTGCTGCTGCCGAACCTGGACGAGCTCGAGGTGCTGGCCGGCTCGCGGGAGCCCGAAGCGGCGGCGGGCCTGCTGGACGTGTTCGGCGCGGTCGCGGTCACCGCCGGGGCGGCCGGGGCGAGCTGGGTCGACCGGTCGGGGATCGTCTCGGTGCCCGCGGCGCCGGGGTCCTGCGTGGACTCGACGGGCGCGGGCGACGCGTTCGACGCGGGCCTGCTCAGCGCGTGGCTGGCGGGGAAGGCGGCGCGGGAGAGCCTGCTCGCGGGGGTCCGGCTGGGCGCGCTCGCGGTGGGTCAGGTGGGCGCGCAGCCGTCGGCGGGCGTCAGCCGTCGATGACCTTGTGGTCGGTGCTCTCGATGGCGGTGGCCGAGCGCTCGTAGCGGTTGACCTCCTCGGCCTTGAGGGGCGGCCGGTCGTTCGCGATGAGCACGGCGATCCACGGCAGGGGCACCGACAGCAGGACGAACCCGAGGGCGAGCCACCAGGTGTCGTGGAAGATGCCGGCGAGCACCAGGCAGGGCACGCGCATCAGCATCATGGTGAGGTACTTGCGTTTCCGGGCCGCGTATTCCTCTTCGTACGACGGCGCGGCCTCGGTGATGAGAACCGGGGTGTCGTCTCGCTCGGCTTTCACGACACCACCTCCTGCACCCATGCTGCCACTCCGCGGAGCCGATTGCGCCATCCGGGTGGACTATCCCGACAAGGGGTGGAAAGCCGGTATGAAGGTCACATGACGGTGAGCGGGCTGGCAACCCGACTGAACCCGTTCCAGCAACGCCCGCTGGAGCGTCTGAGGTACACCGTTACCGAGGCCAACCTGTTGCGCCACTTCGAGTCCGGGCCCCAGCGGGTGCTCGACGTCGCCGGCGGCCACGGGGTCGAGGCAGTCCGGCTCGCCGCGCTCGGCCACGAGGTCACCGTGCTCGACCCGGCGGGCGCGATGCTCAGCACCGCCATCGAGACCGCCGACGCGCTCGACGTCGCCGACCGGCTGCACGTGGTCCAGGCGGGCGCGCTGGACGCCCCCGAGGTGTTCGCCGGGCACGAGTTCGACGTGGTGCTCTGCCACAACCTGCTGCAGTACGTGGACGAGCCCGGCGAGGTGCTGCAGGCGGTGATCGCGCCGCTGCGCGAGGACGGGTTGCTGTCCCTGCTCGGCCCGAACGCCGACTTCGACCCCCTGCACGCCGCCGTGCGGGCGCTGGACCCGGCGCGGGCCGTGCGGGCGCTGGCGCAGGAGGCATCGGTCGGCGACCTGGTCGCGCTGCTCGCGGAGCTCGGCGTCGAGGAGGTCGTGCGCTACGGCGTGCGCTGCGTGAGCGACCTGCTGCCCGACCTGGACGCGGACCCGGCGTTCCTCGACGAGCTGGAGCGCCTGGAGCTCGCGCTGGCCGACCGGATGCCGCAGCTGCTGACCGCGCGGTACTTCCACCTGGTGGCCCGTCGCTGAGCCTGCCCTGCGACCATGCTCGCCGTGCGGGCGGTGGTGGCGCGGGTGACGCGCGCGAGCGTGACGGTCGACGGTTCCGTCGTGGGGTCGTTCGACGAGCCCGGGCTGCTCGTGCTGCTGGGCGTCACCACCACCGACACGACGGCGCAGGCGGGCACGATGGCGCGCAAGCTCCACGAGCTGCGCGTGCTGCGGGATGAGCAGTCCTGTGCCACGACGGGCGCGCCCCTGCTCGTCGTCAGCCAGTTCACGCTGTACGGAGACACCCACAAGGGCCGCCGCCCGTCGTGGACCGCCGCCGCGCGCCCGGGCGACGCGGAACCGTTGGTGGACGCGGTCGTGACGGCCCTGCGCGAGCGCGGCGCCCGCGTGGAGACTGGCCGCTTCGGCGCGATGATGTCCGTCGAGTCCATCAACGACGGCCCGTTCACGGTGATCGTCGAGGTGTGAGCGCGGGGTCACCCGGGGTGGCCCGTCACGTCCCGGGAAGCCCGGTCGTCTCTCTTAGGAAAACCTCAGCTTTGGTGGAGCAACGTGTGTGGCGCGCATGACGTCATCCAGTTGAGAACTTGGGAACGAATCGAGCAGCGAGCGCGTTTTGCAGAGTGTCCAGCCATCGACGGGCGACCGCTCGAGGCCCACCGGACATGAGGTGCCGGTGTGTGACAGACAGCACACCAGCCCGCGAACAGGGGGAGGGAGAGCATGACGGTCCCACAGCAACGCCAGCCGGAGCCCGCCGAGATCGACCTGGATGCCCAGGGACCCGCGGCCGACTTGGTCCGCGTGTACCTCAACGGCATCGGACGCACCGCGCTGCTCACGGCGGCGCAGGAAGTGGAGCTGGCCAAGGGCATCGAGGCGGGGGTCTTCGCCCAGCACATGCTCCAGGCCGACCTGACGAGCGGTGCGAAGCGGACGGAGCTCGAGGCCCTGGTCCGCGACGGCCACCGCGCCAAGAACCACCTGCTCGAGGCCAACCTTCGCCTTGTCGTGTCGCTCGCGAAGCGCTACACCGGCCGCGGCATGCCGCTGCTCGACCTGATCCAGGAAGGCAACCTCGGCCTCATCCGCGCCGTCGAGAAGTTCGACTACACCAAGGGATTCAAGTTCTCCACCTACGCCACGTGGTGGATCCGCCAGGCCATCACCCGCGGCATGGCCGACCAGGGCCGCACGATCCGGCTGCCCGTCCACCTCGTCGAGCAGGTCAACAAGCTCGCCCGCCTCAAGCGCGACCTGCACCAGCAGCTCGGCCGCGAGGCGACCCGCGAGGAGCTGGCCGCCGAGGTCGGCATCACCCCGGAAAAGGTCTCCGACCTGCTCGACCACGCGCGTGACCCGGTGAGCCTGGACATGCCGGTCGGCTCCGAGGAGGACGCCCCGCTGGGTGACTTCATCGAGGACGGCGAGGCCACCGACGCCGAGAGCGCCGTGATCTCCGGCCTGCTGCACGACGACCTGCGCCGCGTACTGGCGACGCTCGACGAGCGCGAGCAGTCCGTGATCCGGTTGCGCTACGGCCTCGATGACGGACAGCCACACACGCTCGACCAGATCGGCAAACGCTTCGGCCTGTCCCGCGAACGCGTCCGCCAGATCGAGCGCGAGGTCATGTCGAAGCTCCGCCAGGGCGAGCGCGCCGAGCGCCTGCGCGCCTACGCCAGCTGACCAGCCGCGACACGATTTTCCCGGGTCGAGCAACCTTTCCGCGCATCGCTACGTCCTTGATGCAGATGCGTTTTGGCCATTGACATGCGCCCGCGATACCGGCACGGTCAAGGCACGAAGACTACGCGGCGCGGATGGTTGGTAACGATCCGTAGCCGCCTTCTACGGGAGGTCGGGACAGCCGGGGGCTGCCCCGGCCTTCCGGCATCCGGGCCTGGCGGCATGGGGACCCTTGGTCGCGGAGTGCGCTCCCCAGTGCCGCCAGGGTGATGCTGGGGGGCCGAGCCCCCCAAACCCCCCACGGTGCGAGCTTCCCCCGATCCAGCGTGGTTTCGTTGATCACCTACCAGCACCGTTTGATCGTCGCCAACGTGGCGGTCCTCCGGCACTGGTCCTCGCGTTCTCGGTTCGGCGGGCACGTTGTAGCGTCTGGGAATCCCACCACGTGACTAGGGAGTCCCACCGGTGCCCACCGCGTTCGAGTACACCGAGGCCCTGCCTATCGGGCCGGACAACCACACCGAGTACCGGCTCGTCACGCCGGACGGCGTGCGGCTCGTCGAGGCGGCAGGGCGGCAGTTCCTCGAGGTCGAGCCGCAGGCGCTGACGACGCTCGCCAAGGAAGCCATCCGGGACATCCAGCACCTCCTGCGGCCCTCGCACCTCGCCCAGCTGCGCGCGATCGTCGACGACCCCGAGGCCAGCGGCAACGACCGGTTCGTCGCGATGGACCTGCTCCGCAACGCCTGCATCTCCGCCGGCGGCGTGCTGCCCATGTGCCAGGACACCGGCACGGCGATCGTCATCGGCAAGCGGACCGAGCACGTGCTCACCGGCGGCCGCGACGAGGAGGCGCTCAGCAAGGGGATCTTCGAGGCGTACCAGGAGCTGAACCTGCGCTACTCGCAGCTCGCCCCGGTCAACTTCTGGGAGGAGCGCAACACCGGCACGAACCTCCCCGCGCAGCTCGAGCTCTACCACGCCGACGGCGACCGGCCGGCCTACGACTTCCTCTTCCTCGCCAAGGGGGGCGGCAGCGCCAACAAGACCTTCCTCTACCAGGAGACCAAGGCGCTGCTGAACCCCAAGCGCCTCGCCCGCTTCCTCGACGAGAAGCTGCGCAGCCTCGGCACGGCCGCGTGCCCGCCCTACCACCTCGCGATCGTCGTCGGCGGCACCTCCGCCGAGTACAACCTCAAGGTCGCCAAGCTCGCGTCCGCCCGCTACCTCGACACGCTGCCGACCGAGGGCAGCGCGGCCGGCCACGCGTTCCGCGACGTCGGCCTCGAGCAGCAGGTGCTCGACATGACCCGGCAGTTCGGCATCGGCGCGCAGTTCGGCGGCAAGTACTTCTGCCACGACGTCCGCGTCATCCGCCTGCCCCGCCACGGCGCCTCCTGCCCCGTCGGGCTCGCCGTCTCGTGTTCGGCCGACCGCCAGGCCAAGGCGAAGATCACCGCGGACGGCGTGTTCATCGAGCAGCTCGAGCGCGACCCGGCGCACTACCTGCCCGACGTCGCCGACGACGAGCTCACCGACGAGGTCGTGCGCATCGACCTGAACCAGCCGATGGCCGACATCCGCGCGACCCTCGCCAAGCTGCCCGTGAAGACCCGGCTCTCGCTCACCGGCCCGCTCGTCGTCGCCCGCGACATCGCGCACGCCAAGATCAAGGAGCGGCTGGACGCCGGGGAGCCGATGCCGCAGTACCTGCGGGACCACCCCGTCTACTACGCCGGCCCCGCGAAGACACCCGAGGGCTACGCGTCCGGCTCGTTCGGCCCGACCACCGCGGGGCGGATGGACTCCTACGTCGAGCAGTTCCAGGCCGCCGGCGGCTCACTGGTCATGCTCGCCAAGGGCAACCGCTCCCGCCAGGTCACCGACGCCTGCCAGACCCACGGCGGGTTCTACCTCGGCTCGATCGGCGGCCCGGCGGCCCGGCTCGCGCAGGACTGCATCAAGAAGGTCGACGTCCTCGAGTACCCCGAGCTCGGCATGGAAGCCGTGTGGAAGATCGAGGTCGAGGACTTCCCCGCGTTCATCGTGGTCGACGACAAGGGCAACGACTTCTTCGCCGGCACCTCGCAGCCCGTCCTGCAGATCGCCTTCACCCGCTGACTAGCGGCCGATCCCCAGAAAGATCGTGCGGCCGCCGAGTGGCTGGTCCAGCCCCACGGTGACCGGCCGGGGCGTCATCACCGCGGTACACGCACCGCCGCCGTCCGGACGCCCACCCGGCGGCGAGGGCAGCGGCCGCAGCGTGATCCGGATGTCGTCGGCGGACTGGTCGACGACGACCGCCTCGGCGTCCGTGCAGCCGCTGCTCGCGGCGGCGAACATCTCCAGCGAGTAGCCGTCGTCGAACACCCACACGTCGCCGTGATGCTCGTAGTAGACCGGCAGCGCGCTGGCGTCGATCTGGGCCGCGGGCACCTGCTCGACCCCGGCCGGCACGACCAGCTCCCCCGACGGCGAGAGCGTCACGGGGGCGGACGGCTGGCCCGAGGGTGGTTTCGCGGGCGGCTGAGCGGACGACGCGTTCGGTAGCTGGGTGACCGACGGCGAGGTGGTGACCTGGCTGGGCTCCGGCGGCGCCTCGGTCGTGTCGGCCGGGGCCGCGTCGTTCGTGCACGCGGCGAGCCCGGCCACGGCGGCCAGGCTGACTAAGAACAGTGCTGCCCTCATGACTGCAGGACGGTAGCCGCCGGTGTCGCGGTTGCACGACAAGGCGGTGCCCGGCCGCGCAGGGGCGTGCGCGGCCGGGCACCCGGTGGGGAGAGAGAGGGTCTAGCTCTTGCGCTCCACGTTCTTCAGGACGATCTTGCGATCGCCCACCGGCGCCTTCAGCTCGGTCGTGAGCTTCGGGTAGCGCAGATCCATGGTGCAGGCCTGCGGCGCCTTCGGCGTGGTCTCGACCATCGTGATCGTGACCTGCGAGTCGGTCTCGGCGTTCTCGACGCTGGCCTTGCCGCAGCCACCCTCCTGGGCGACCACGCCGACGGTGGCACCGTCGTCCTCGGTCCACACCATCACCGGATAGTTCTTCGGCAGCGCCTTCGTGTCGAGTTGTCCGGCGCTGACCTTCTCGCCACCGGACGGTGGCGTCCGTGCCGGCTGCCGGTCAGGTTGTGTCTCCGCCGGCGCCGACGTCTCGGTCGGGCGGGTGTCTCCCGCGTTGTCCTGGCTCTCCTGCGTCGGGTTGGCGCAAGCGCTCATGAGCAAGAGCAGAACACCGGCGCCAACGACGGTTCCTAGGCGTTTCATGTGCAGAGGACGAACCCGGGGCGCCGCCGCGTTGCACCTATTTCGCAAACCCTACTTTCGTAGGAAGTGCGCCCAGCGAACGCAGCCGCCGGGGACCACTGTCCTGCGGGGACGGCGGCGGACCGACCCATACCCGGGCCCGCACGACCTGCGCACCGGTGGGCGAGGCGAGGATCGGCTCCAGCGCGAGCCCGCGCACCCGCGGCACGTCCTCGGCGAGCGCCGCGACCCGCAGGACGAGGTCGGCGAGCGCGTCGAGGTCGGCCGGCTCGCTTCCCCGGTACCCGGTGAGCAGCGGCGCGGCCCTGGGTGCGCGAACCAGCGACGCGGCGTCCACGTCGGTCAGCGGCAGCGCGCGGTAGGCCCGGTCCCCCAGCAGGTCGCCGACCACGCCGGACAGTCCGAAGGAGACGAGCGTGCCGAACGACGGATCGTCCTGGACGCCGATCGCGCAGCCGGTCCCCTTGGCCGCCATGCGCTGCACGTACACCGCGGTCGTCCCGGACAGCTCGGTCATCTCGGCGTATGCCGACCGCACGGAGTCCGGAGTGGACAGATCGAGCCGGACGCCGACGAGGTCGGCCCGGCGCCAGAACCGCTCACCGGTCGCCTTCACGGCCACCGGTGAGCCGAGCTCCGCCGCCGCGCCGACCGCCTCCTCCGCGCTCGCCACCACGCGGAAGGGCACGACGCCGATGCCGTAGCAGCCGAGCAGGCGCACGGTCTCGTCGTCGGACAGCTCGGCCGCGCCGGCCTCGGCGATCTCCCGCGCGGTCGCCGCGTCGACGTCCACCGGGCGCACCGGCTCGCCCTGCGGCGCCGCGCGCCACGCGGCGTAGCGGGTGGCGCGGGCGAGCGCCTGCACCGCGCGTTCCGGGCTCGGGTAGGACGGGATCGAGCCGCGGCCGGGCGCGCCGCCGGGTCCGGCCACCGCCAGCTCGTCGGGGATGCCCTCGGTGGCCAGGAAGGTCGACACGATCGGCTTGCGCTCCGACCCGTCCAGCCCGGCCACGACGTCGCGGATGGCGCGCGCGTACGCGGTGCCCGGGATCGACAGCGGCGGCACGAACACGACGACGAGCGAGTCGACGTCCTCGTCGCGCAGCGCGGTCCGCACGGCGCCGGCGAACGCGTCCGGCCCCGCGTCCGCGCCGACGTCCACCGGCGCGCCGGCGAGCTCGAGCTCGCGGCCCAGAGCCGCGTCGGCGGCGAGCACGCCGATGGCCGAGGAGTTGCCGACGATCGCGACCCGGCGACCGCGCGGCAGCGGCTGGTGGGCGAGCAGCAGGGCGGCGTCGAAGAGCTGGGCGATCGACTCGACGCGGATCACGCCGGCCTGCTCGAACAAGGCGGCCACGCTCGCCTCGTCGACCTCGACCGAGGTGGCGGCGAGCGCGGGCAGCACCGCGTTGCGCCCGGACTTCACCGCGACGATCGGCTTGGTCCGGCCGAGCCGCCGCGCGAGCCGGCCGAACTTGCGCGGGTTGCCGAACGACTCGAGGTAGAGCAGGACGACGTCGGTCGCGGGGTCGGTCTCCCAGTACTGGAGCAGGTCGTTGCCGGACACGTCGGCCCGGTTGCCGGCCGAGACGAACGTGGACAGGCCGAGCCCGCGGGCGGTCGCGTCGGCGAGGATCGCGGTGCCGAGCGCGCCGGACTGGCAGAAGAACCCGGTGCGGCCGCGACCCGGGATGCGCGGCGCGAGGGTGGCGTTGAGCCGGACGCCGGGGTCGGTGTTGATCACGCCGAGCGCGTTGGGGCCGATGACGCGCATGCCGTGCGCCCGGGCCTCGTCGACCAGGCGGCGCTCGGCGCTCTCGCCGTGCGGGCCGGCCTCGCCGAAGCCGGCCGAGATCACGACGAGGGTCTTCACGCCCTTGGCGAGGCAGGCGTCCATCACCTCGTCCATGCTCGCCGCGGGCACGGCGACGACCGCGAGGTCGACCGGATCCGGGATGTCGAGCACGCTCGGGTAGGCGCGGACGCCGCGGACCGAGGCACGCTCGGCGTTGACCGGGAAGACCGGGCCGGCGAAGTCGGCACGCAGCAGGTTGCCGAGCACGGCGTAGCCGATCTTGTCCGGGTCGGCGGAGGCGCCGATCAGGGCCACCGAGCCCGGGTGCAGCAGGTTGTGCACGCTGCGCGCCTCGGCGGCCTGCTCGCGGGACCGGGCCACCTCGACGGACCTCTCGGTGGGGTCGATGGCGAACTCGAGGTGGTAGACGCCCTCTTCCATGGCCCGTGAGAGCTGGTAGCCGGCGGCGCGGAAGACGCCGAGCATGCCGGCGTTCTCGGCGAGCACCTCGGCGACGAACGTGCGGATCTCGCTCTCCCGGGCGGCCGCGGCGAGGTGCTCGAGCAGGATCGGGCCCAGCCCGCGGTGCTGGTGCGCGTCCTCGACGACGAACGCGACCTCGGCGGAGTCGCCCTCGTCGATGCGCTCGTAGCGGGCGACGGCGACGATGTCGTCACCGAGCGTCGCGACGAACGCCACCCGGTCGCGGTGGTCGACGGTGGTGAACCGCGCGAGGTCGCGCGGCGGGATCCGCGGGTAGGCGCCGAAGTAGCGCAGGTAGCGGGTGCGCTCGGACATCCGGCCGTGGAACGCGAGCAGCGCGTCCGCGTCCGTCGGCACGATGGGTCGCAGGTGGACGGTGCCGCCGTCGGACAGCACGACGTCGGCTTCCCAGGACTTGGGATAGTCGAAGGGGTCCATCGCCGCCCTCAGTCTCGGGCCGTCAGTCTCGCGGCCGTCAGTCTCGCGGGTCGTCCGGATCCAGGCCGTGCAGGGGGAAGACGGCCCGGCGGGTGTCGCGGATCGTGCTGTCGACGCGCTCGTCGACCGTGCCGTCCCACGGTTCGAAGTCGGTGCTCTTCTTGTCGGTCATGGCGGCGGGCAGCTCGGCGTTGGGCGCGATCGAGTCCACGAAGTCCGCCCACTCGCGGGGGATCGTCGTGGCGGGGTCGACCTCGCGGTCGAGCATCGTGGCGAGCAGGTGGGTCCAGGACCGTGGCACGACCCGCAGGAGCTGGTAGCCGCCACCGCCGCAGGCGAGCCAGTTGCCGCGGGCGTACTGCTCGGCGAGCTCGCGCACGGTGCGGTAGATCTGCCGGTGCCCGTCGACGGACAGCGACAGCGAGGCGAGCGGGTCCTCGTCGTGGGTGTCGACGCCGCACTGGCTGACCAGTAACTGGGGCCGGAACGCCTGCAGCAGCGAGGGAACGACCGCGTGGAAGGCCCGGAACCAGGCGCGGTCGTTGGTGTAGGGCGGCAGCGAGACGTTCACGGCCATGCCCTCGGCGCCCGGCCCGCCGGTCTCGTCGGCGTACCCCGTGCCGGGGAACAGTGTCAGCGGGTTCTGGTGCAGTGAGATCGTGAGCACGCGGGGGTCGTCGTAGAAGGCGTCCTGCACGCCGTCGCCGTGGTGGACGTCGGTGTCGAGGTAGGCGATGCGATCGAAACCGTTGTCCAGCAACCAGGAGATGGCCACCGCCGTGTCGTTGTACACGCAGAAGCCGGCAGCGCGATCGCGCATCGCGTGGTGCAGCCCACCGGCGATGCTCGCGGCCCGCTTGGTGGCGCCGGAGGCGATCTGCTTGGCCGCGAGCAGCGAGCTGCCGACCACCATCGCGGACGCCTCGTGCATCCGTTCGAAGATCGGGTTGTCCGGCGTGCCGAGCCCGTGGCCGACGTCCCACCCGGCCATGGGCGCCTCCCGAACGGCGGCGACGTAGCCGGCGTCGTGGATGCGCTCGATCTCGGACTCGGGCGCCTCGGAGGGCACGAGCAGCTCGACCCCGTCGAGCACCCCGAGCGCCTTGGCGAGCCTGATCGTCAGCTCCAGGCGGATCGGATGCAGGGGGTGTTCGCCACCAAGGTCATACCCCAAGAGAGCCGAATCCCAGACGATCGCAGCCGGCGCATCCATGTGGGCCACCCTAACCGCGCGCCGCCCACCGAGCCCGCCCACGAACGCCACTCCGTGCCAGGCTCCGGGCCAGGCTCCGGGCCAGGTTCGGCGGCCCGCCACGCCAGCTCAGCCATACCAGCCGGCGGCGCCAGCCCTGTCTTGTCGCCCTGGGGTGGCCCGAGCGTTGGCAGCCTCTCTCGCCAACCCGGGCTCACCCCGCCCGGCCCGCGATCCCAGCCTGGCCCCCTCCGCCTCGCCGACCCAGCCCGCCAACCCAGTCCTGTCCGCCCGGCCGAACCAGCCCGGCCCGCCAACCCAGCTTGGTCGGCCCAGCTGCGCCAACCCGGCCCGCCAACCCAACCCTGGCCGCCCGGCCGCTCCAACCCAACCCCGTCCGCCCAGCCATGCCGGCCAAGCACCTGCGTTGCCGCCCTGCCTTGGCGGCCTACGTTGCCGGCCTGCTCGCCAGCCTGCTGGTCAGCCCGGCTCGGGGCCTGTAGCGACCGGCCGGTCCGGGTCCCCGCTCCACTCCGACCACGAGCCGACGTACAGCCCCGCAGGCGCCTCGGCGCTCGTCACGCCCGCTACCTCGAGGGCGAGCACCACCGATGCCGCGGTCACCCCCGAGCCGCAGTAGGCACCCACTGCCGACCCGTCCGGCACGCCGACGTCCGCGAACCGTCCGGCCAGCGTCGCCGGCGGGCGCCAGCGTCCGTCCTCGCCTACATGCGCGGCGAACGGGGCGTTCACCGCGCCCGGGATGTGGCCGGCTCGCGCGTCCAGGGGCTCCACGTCCCCCCGGTAGCGCTCCGGCGCCCGCGCGTCGAGGAGCATCCCGTCCCGCGCCAGCGTGGCGGCGCCCACCGCGTCCAGCACCGGCATGCCGCCCGGGCGCGCCGTGAAGTCACCTGGCTCCGGCTCGGGCACGGCCGTGGTGATCGGCCGTCCCTCTGCCTCCCACGTCGCGAAGCCGCCGTCCAGCACCGAGACGTCGCCGTGCCCCGCCCAGCGCAGCAACCACCACGCCCGCGCGGCGATCGACCCGTTGTCCGCGTCGTACACGACCACCGGCCGCTCGCCGCGCACGCCGGCCGCTCGCAGCGCGCGCTGCAGGGCCGCCGGGTCGGGCAGCGGGTGCCGCCCGCCCGTACCAGGCGGGCCGGGCGGACCGGCCAGCTCGGTGTCCAGGTCGAGGTACACCGCGCCCGGCAGGTGCCCGCGGTCGTACTCCGCGCGGCCGGGCGGCCCGCCCAGCCGCCACCGCACGTCCAGCACCACGGGTGCGGCGTGACCCGGCTGGTCCGCCAGCGCGGCGGCGAGGTCCGGGCACGACACCAGAGGAGAGGTCATCGCCCCATTGTCGCCGCCCCGCACCGGGCAGGCTCACGTGCCACGTCCGGGCCGATCAGGCGCAGTGGGTTCACCCTGTGCGACCACTCCAGTGCTCCAGCCGGGCGAGCGACTAGCATGGTCGCTGACGAGTCCGCGTGACGACGTGATGTGGCTGCACTCCTGGTGAGCGCGCGCCCCCGCTGTCCGGCGGCCCACCAGGCGGGGTGGGCACACTCGACCGGACCCGACGCGACCTTGTCCCGGCACGAAGGGGAATGGCGTGAACGAGCTCATCGACACCACCGAGATGTACCTCAAGACGATCTACGAGCTCGAGGAGGAGGGCGTCGTCCCACTGCGGGCCAGGATCGCGGAGCGCCTCGGGCAGAGCGGCCCCACCGTGAGCCAGACCGTCGGCCGGATGGAGCGTGACGGGCTGGTCATCGTCGCCGGCGACCGTCACCTCGAGCTCACCGACCACGGGCGCGCGCTCGCCGTAACGGTCATGCGCAAGCACCGGCTGGCCGAGCGCCTCCTGGTCGACGTCATCGGCCTGGAGTGGGAGCACGTGCACAGCGAGGCCTGCCGCTGGGAGCACGTGATGAGCGAGGCCGTCGAGCGCAAGCTCGTCAAGCTGCTCGGCCACCCCACCACCTCCCCCTACGGCAACCCGATCCCGGGCCTGGACAAGCTCGGCGCGGGTGAGCCCGCGCCACCGGTCGAGGCCGGCCTGGTGCGGGTCGACGAGGTGGCGCGGCGCGGCGGCGGCAAGGTCGAGATCCGCCGCATCGCCGAGCACGTCCAGCTCGACCCGGACCTGATGGCCGAGCTCAAGGACGTCGGTGTCCTCCCGGGCCAGACCGTGCACGTCGGCCCGTCCAAGGGCGACGGCCACACGATCGAGGTCAGCGGCGAGCACAGCTCCGCTCAGGTCGAGCCGACGATCCTGCACGCGGTACTCGCCCGGGCCAAGTGACCGCCCGCGACCAGACGGATCGAACGAGATGACCGGTACCGCGGCGCGCCGCGGCGTGCCCGCTCGTGCCGCGGACGAGTTCACCCGCCTGCACGGCCACGCCCCCGCCGGCGTCTGGTCCGCCCCGGGCCGGGTGAACCTCATCGGCGAGCACACCGACTACAACGACGGGTTCGTGCTGCCGTTCGCGCTGCCGTTCCGGATCGCGGTCGCCGCGCGGGCCCGCACGGACGGGATGTTCACGGTCACCACGGTCGGCGACGACGCTCGCCCCCAGCGTGCCGCGCCCGTGGCGGTGGGCGCGCTGGAGCCGGGCCGGGTCACCGGGTGGGCCGCGTACCCGGCCGGGGTGAGCTGGGTGTTGCGTCACGAGGGGTTCACCTCCGGGGTCGACCTGGTCATCGCCGGCGACGTGCCGGCCGGGGCCGGCCTGTCCTCCTCTCATGCGTTGCAGTGCGCGACGGCCCTCGCGCTGCTCGGCGTGGCCGGCACCGAACTGGACCAGCCGGGCGCGCCCAGCCGCTCCGAGGTGGCCGCCTGGGTGCAGCGGTCGGAGAACGACTTCGTCGGCGTCCCGACCGGCCTGCTGGACCAGACCGCCTCCCTGTGCTGCGTCGAGGCGCACGTGCTGTTCCTCGACGTCCGCTCCGGCGAGATGGAGCAGGTCCCCTTCGACACCGCCGCGGCGGGCCTGGACGTCCTGGTGATCGACACCAGGGCGCGCCACTCGCACGGCGAGTCCGGCTACCGCGAGCGGCGCGCCGGCTGCGAGCGGGCCGCCGAACTGCTCGGGGTGCGGGCCCTGCGCGACATCGAGCCGGCGGGGCTCGGTGCGGCGCTCTCCCGGCTGCCCGGCGAGCTGCGCCCACTCGTCCGCCACGTGGTCACCGAGAACGACCGCGTCCTGACCACGGTCGACCTGCTGCGCGACAGCCGCATCGCCGAGATCGGCGGGCAGCTCAGCGCCTCGCACCAGAGCCTGCGCGACGACTACCGCGTGTCCTGCCGCGAGCTGGACATCGCGGTGGAGGCGGCGTGCACCGCCGGAGCGCTCGGTGCCAGGATGACCGGCGGCGGCTTCGGCGGGTCCGCGATCGCATTGGTGCCCCAGGACGAGCGGAACACCATCGGGGACAAGGTCCTCGCGGCGTTCGCCGAGCGGTCGTTACCGGCGCCGGGCATGTTCACGGCGGTGCCCTCCCCGGGCGCCGGCCGCGAATTCTGACCGACTTGAACGTGCGGGCACCGACCCGCGAACCGGAGGAAGCGAGGAACGCGGTGAAGCTGCTCGTGACGGGCGGGGCCGGGTACGTCGGAAGCGTCTGCGCGGCGCGCTTGGCGGATGCCGGCCACGAGGTCGTGATCGTGGACGACCTGTCCACCGGGCACGCCGACGCGGTGCCGCCCAGCTGCCGGTTCGTCCAGGCCGACCTCGCCGAGGCAGCCGGGTCGCTGCTCGCCGAGGGCTTCGACGGGGTTCTCCACTTCGCCGCCAAGTCGCTGGTCGGCGAGTCGATGGCCGACCCGCGGAAGTACTGGTGGGGCAACGTCCTCACCGCCATGCGCCTGCTGGACGCCATCCGCGAAGCCGGGACGCCCCGGCTCGTCTTCTCATCCACCGCCGCGGTGTACGGCCAGCCGGAGCGGGTGCCGATCCCCGAGAGCGCGGCCACCCGGCCGACCAACACCTACGGCGCCACCAAGCTGGCCATCGATCATGCGATCACCTCCTACGCCACCGCGTACGGGCTGTCCGCGGTGAGCCTGCGGTACTTCAACGTCGCCGGTGCCAACGGCGTGTACGGCGAGCGGCACACAACCGAGACGCACCTGATCCCGTTGGTGCTGCAGGTCGCGCTGGGTCAGCGCGAGAGCATCCACGTGTTCGGCGAGGACTACCCGACCGACGACGGCACCTGCGTTCGCGACTACATCCACGTGAACGACCTCGCCGACGCGCACCTGCTGGCGCTGGAGAACGCGACGCCGAGCGAGCACCGGATCTACAACCTGGGCAACGGAATCGGCTTCTCCGTGCGCCAGGTCATCGAGGCCTGCCGAGCGGTGACCGGCCACCCGATTCCCGCCGAGTCCAAGGACCGGCGCGCGGGCGATCCCGCGGCGCTGGTGGCGTCCAGCGAGCTGGCCCAGGTGGAGCTCGGCTGGAAGCCGCGGCACGTCGACCTGGAGAGCATCGTCCGCGACGCCTGGGACTTCGCCCGCACTCGCGCCAGCCGGTGAACACACCCCTTCCGACGGCCAGCCCGTGAGTCGGAGAGTGTTCAGTGCTGTGGTGGCTCAGTGGGATCATCGCGGGCATGGTGAGGGCTCGGGTGACAGCGAAGACCAAGATCTTCCGGATCGAGATCACGCTTGCCGATGTCGATCCGGTGGTTCGGCGGGTGGTCGAGGTCCCGGGCGAGATGAGCATGGCGGCCCTTCACGAGGTCGTGCAGGAGGCGATGGGCTGGGAGCATTCGCACCTGCACGAGTTCGACGTCGACGGCGCTCGCTACGGGCCGCCGGATCCGGACGGCGATACCGACGTGGCCGACGAGTCGAAGGTGAAGCTGTTCGAGCTGCTCAAGTCCGGCGACCAGGCGGACTACGTCTACGACTTCGGCGACGACTGGCACCACCGCCTGGTCGTCGAGGAGGTCACCGCTGCGAAGGCGGACGTGCGCTACCCGCGGTGCGTCGCCGGTCAGGGGGCGTGTCCGCCTGAGGACGTCGGCGGCGTCTTCGGCTTCGAGGAGTTCATCGAGGCGCTCGCCGATCCAGCTCATCCCGAGCACGCTGAGCTGGTCGAGTGGTGGGGCTCGAACCGGTTCGACCCGCATCGGTTCGACCTCGATTCCACCGATCGCGCTCTGGGACGGCTGGCCTGGACTCCTCTCCCGGCAGCGCCGGCCTGACCCGGCGAGAAGTCGTTCAAGGCAGTCTGCGCGGGCAGATCAACGCACACGCCAGTGTCAGCAGGACCTCGCCACTGGTTCGGAAGTGTTCGAAGTGCAGTGCGAGACGCCGGTACTGAGCAGCCAGGCCATGGGTGTGCCTTGCAGCGGCGTGAGCCAGTCGGCGGCCGGCACGTCCAGCGCGTTGAGCAGGTGGCCGGCGACCCGCCGGTGGGCGAGCTCGCCCAGGTGCAGCCGGTCGGCGACGTCGTGGCGGATGTCCTCGGCCCACGACCCAGGCGGACCTGCCCGAGCCGGGTGGAGTCCTCGACGCCGCGTCGGGCGATCCGCATCCCGATCCCGCGCCGGGTCAGGTAGCGGTGGCAGCGTGGGTAGTCATAGATCATGTCGGTGTGCACTCCTCGGGTCGCCTATGTGGGACGGCCCGGCCGGCAGCGCTGTTCGCGGACGCTGGGGTTGGTATCGAGTGGCTCGGTGAGCATGCGGCTGTCGTGCATGCTCACCCCACTGGCCAGCGCGTGCGCTGACCGAGTCGACCGAGGCCCGGGATCAGCCCAGGATCCCAGCCTGCCCGAGCCGGTCGAGCCATCGCGCGCGGCGCCGGTTCCAGACCCCAGCCTGCTGCCATGCCCGCAGCCCCGCCAGCGCGTCGTCCCAGAGCCACAACCCAGCTCAACCTGCGGGACGCTCCAGCCGAAACCCGTGGCGAGCACGAACAGGAACACCGCCCGAAGGTCGAGCACCGCGCGGCGCCGGTTCCACACCCAGCCCGCTGCCATGCCCGCGCCGTCGCCAGCACGTCCTCCAAAGCCACAACCCAGCTCGGCCTGCAGGGTGCTCCAGCCGATAGCCGTGGCGAGCACGAACAGGATCTCCGCCAGCCCGAGGGTCGAGCACCGGGCGCGGCGCCAGTTCCACACCCCAGCCAGCCGCCATGCCCACTGCCATGCCCGCAGCCGTTGCCAGCACGTCCTCCCAAAGCCACAACCCAGCTCGGCCTGCAGGGTGCTCCAGCCGATACCTGTGTGAGCACGAACAGGGTCCCGGCCAGCACTGCCGGTCCGGCACCGGAGGCCGCCCAGCCCGGCCACCTCGACCGCGCGGTCGCGGCCGTGGCACGGCTCTCATCCACCCGGCCAAACCTGGCGCGACGGCTGCATCGATTCCTTCAACGGCCGGATCTCGCAGCCCGTGGTTCAGGTCGCGGAGTCTGTCATGTCCACATTGGTCTGTTCCGCCCACGAGACGCTCTCCTTGACCATTGCGCGGAACCGGTCGGGGGGCATGCCGCGGTCGATCGACTCGCGCAACAGCGACGCGAGGTGGTGGCCGGGGTCGGCGTCCAGGGCCACGTCCAGCGCCAGGTTCGCGAGTACGCCCTCGCCCCGCAGATACGCGTGGACGGCCAGCAGGCTGGCGGGTTCGGCGCGTTCGGGTGCCGGGACGGCGCGGACGAGCACGGTCCAGAGGCGCTCCGCCGCGTCCGCTTCGGCGGCCAGGACCAGTGGCAGGCAGTTGTCCCGCACCAGCGGATCGCACAGCGCGGCCGCGACGTCCACGACCTCGTCGTCGTCCAGTTCCGGTAGCGCGCCGTCCGGTACGGAGTCGAGCGCCGCTCGGACCAGGGCCCATTTCTCGGCGGGCTCGAGCTCGACGGCGTCGGCCGCTCGCTCGGCCAGCAGCTGGGCGCGATGGGCCACCAGGTCCTCCCGGTCCGGCGCGAGGTGTGCGGCCATCTCCGCGCGACTGGCATAGCTGACGACGCCGGCGAGCGCGTGGAACACGGCGAACGACGAGGTCCTCGGATCGCGCACCTGGCCGGTGCACTCCTCGTCCTCGTAGCACCACCAGGTCTCGCCGCGCTCGATCGCGGGCACCCATAGCGCGTGCACGGTCGGGATGCCGACGTCGTCCAGCTCCCGGGTCACCTGCTCGGCCAGCCAGCGGTACGGCAGGTCCGGTGGGTCGGCCGAACCGCCGCCGATCACGATCGGCACGGCCACGTCCGGCTCGTGGGCGACCGTCGCCAGGCACAGCTGGCTCACCATGTCCGGCCCGTGCCGCGGTTCGGGCAGGTCCATGCGCATGGTGGCGCCGAGCAGGAGCCGGTCGGTGATGTGAAAGGTGACGAGCACGAGCGAGTCGGTCGGCGGGAAGCCGATCATGCTGGGGATGCCGGCGACGAGCTCGCCGAGGTTGTCGAGGTAGATGGCCTCGGTCGAGGACGGAGGGGCTGGTGGCGGTGTCATGACGTCCACCTTGCGCGATGCGGGGACGTCGTGGCGGTGGCCGGGTCCGTTCTGTGGATAAGCGGGGTGGTTGTGTACAACCCGCCGTCGGAGGGCCGGCGATCGGCGGGGATGTCGGTGGGGGCGGCTACCCTGCCGCCTCCATCGGCGGAGCCGTTCCAGTCTCACCCGATCGTGGCTTGAATTCCGAAGGGGGCGGTCAGGCAATATGGTCATGTGTTCGATTTCCTCTCCGCTCTCCCCAAGGTCGAGCTGCACGTCCACCTCGTCGGCTCGGCGTCCACCGACACCGTCCTCGAGCTGGCCAGGCGCCACCCGGACCAGGGCGTCCCCACCGAACGGGCCGCACTCGTCGCGTTCTACGAGTTCACCGACTTCGCGCACTTCATCGAGGTCTACGTCAAGCTCACGCGGCTGGTGACCTCGGGCGCGGACATCACCGCGCTGGTGACCGGGCTCGCCGCCGACCTCGCCGGCAACTCGGTGCGGTACGCCGAGGTCACGGTCACCCCCGTGGCGCACCTGATGATGGGCATCGAGCCGGACGAGCTGGCCGAGGCGCTGAGCACGGGCCGAACGCTCGCCCGGGAGCGGCACGGCGTCGAGCTGGCCTGGGTGTTCGACATCGCGGGTTCGCTCGGCTACGACCACGGCATCGCGACAGCGGACTGGGTCCTACAGCACCGTCCTGCTGGGACAGTCGGCTTCGGCCTGGGTGGCAACGAGGTCGGCGTGCCGCGAGACCTGTACCGCGACCCGTTCACGATGGCGCGCGACGGTGGCCTGCACCTGGTGCCGCACGCGGGCGAGACGACGGGTCCGGAGACGATCTGGTCGGCGCTGCGCGACCTGCACGCCGAGCGGATCGGGCACGGCACGAGCGCGGTCGCCGACCCCGAGCTGCTGGCACACCTGGCGGGCGAAGGCACCCCCCTGGAGGTGTGCCCCAGCTCCAACGTCCGGACGAGGTCGGTGCACTCGCTCGCCGAGCACCCGTTACCCCGGCTGCTCGAGGCCGGCGTCGCAGTCACGCTCGCCACCGACGACCCCGGCATGTTCCACACCGACCTCAACCGGGAGTACCTGCTGTGCCACGAACAATTCGGCCTCAGCCGGTCCGAGCTCGCGGACCTGGCCAGGACCGGCGTCCGGGCGGCGTTCTGCCCGGACGAGCAGAAGTCGTTACTGCTGGCGGAGATCGACACCGCCGTGCGGTTCGTGAGCGGCGGGGTGGCGGGTTGAGCGCAACGTCCGCAACCGACCACGCAGGCGCAAAACGTGCACCCGGAACCGGACGCAGCGGGCAGACTGGGGGCATGAGTGCTGACGACCCGTACCTCTGGCTCGAGGACGTCACGGGAGACACCGCGCTGAACTGGGTGCGCGAGCGCAATGCCGAGACCGTCGACGAGCTGACGAAGGTGCCGAGGTTCGGCGAGCTGCGCGACGAGATCCGCGAGGTGCTCGACGCGGACGACCGGATCCCGTACGTGCGGCGCCGCGGCCGCCACCTCTACAACTTCTGGCAGGACGCCACCAACCCGCGTGGGCTGTGGCGGCGCACGACGCTCGACTCGTACCGCACGGCCGAGCCAGAGTGGGAGCTCGTGCTCGACGTGGACGCGCTCGCCGCGGCCGAGGACGAGAACTGGGTCTGGCAGGGCGCGGCCGTGCTGCGGCCCGGCTACCGGCGGGCGCTCGTCGAGCTGTCGCGGGGCGGCGCGGACGCGGCCGTGGTGCGCGAGTTCGACCTCGAGACGCTCGAGTTCGTCGAGGGCGGGTTCGAGCTCCCCGAGGCGAAGAGCCGCGCCGGCTGGATCGACGAGAACCGCATCTACGTGGGGACCGACTTCGGCGACGGCTCGCTGACCAGCTCTGGCTACCCGCGCATCGCCAAGGAGTGGCGCCGTGGCACGCCGCTCGACGAGGCGACCACCGTGTTCGAGGGCAAGCCGGACGACGTGGCGGCCGGCGCGTACCACGACCCGACCGAGGGCTTCGAGCGCGACTTCGTGTACCGCAGCCCCGACTTCTACCGCACCGAGAAGTTCCTGCGCACGCCGTCGGGGCTGGTGCGCATCGAGGTGCCGGAGGACGCGGAGACCTCGGCGCACCGGGAGTGGCTGCTGATCAGCACCCGCTCGGAGTGGGTGGTCGGCGACACGACGTACCCGGCGGGTGCGCTGCTCGCCGCGCGGTTGGCCGACTACCTGGCCGGCTCGCGCGAGCTCGACGTCCTGTTCGAGCCCGACGAGCACACCTCGCTCGCCTACCACGCCTGGACGCGCAACCACCTGATCGTCGCGACGCTGGAGGACGTGAAGAGCCGCTTCGCGGTGCTCACGCCCGGCCCGGACGGCTGGTCGCGCGCCGCGCTCGAGGGAGTGCCCGAGGTCGGCTCGGCCGACATCCTCGACACCGACCCGGAAGCGAGCGACGAGTACTTCCTCAACGCGAGCGGCTACACCCAGCCGGCCACCCTGTACCGGGGCGACATCGGCGGCGAGGACGGCGGCACGACGGAGGTCCTCAAGCGGGCGCCGGCGTTCTTCGACGCCGGCGACATCCCCGTGGCGCAGCACTTCGCCACCTCCGACGACGGCACGAGGATCCCCTACTTCGTCGTCGGCACCGGTGACGGGCCGACGCTGCTCACCGGGTACGGCGGCTTCGAGGTCTCGCTCACCCCGGCCTACAGCGGCATGAGCGGCCGCGGGTGGCTCGCGCGCGGCGGCACCTACGTGGTGGCCAACATCCGCGGCGGCGGGGAGTACGGCCCGACGTGGCACCAATCGGTCCAGCGGGAGCGCCGGCTGCGCGTGTACGAGGACTTCGCCGCTGTCGCCAAGGACCTCGTCGCGCGCGGGATCACCACGCCGGCGCGGCTCGGCATCCAGGGCGGGTCCAACGGCGGGCTGCTGACCGGGGTGATGCTCACCCGCTATCCCGAGCTGTTCGGCGCGATCGTGATCCAGGTGCCGCTGCTGGACATGCGCCGCTACCACAAGCTGCTGGCCGGCGCGTCCTGGATGGCCGAGTACGGCGACCCCGACGACCCGGCGGACTGGGAGTTCATCAAGGAGTACTCCCCGTACCAGAACGTCCACTCCGGACGGCCGTATCCGCCGACGCTCGTCATCACGTCCACACGGGACGACCGGGTGCACCCGGGGCACGCGCGCAAGATGGTGGCCCGGCTGCGCGAGCTCGGCTACGACGTGCGCTACCACGAGAACATCGAGGGCGGGCACGGCGCGGCCGCGGACAACGAGCAGCTCGCGTTCAAGTGGGCGCTGGTCTACGAGTTCCTGTGGGAGCAGCTGGCCGCCGGCTAGCCACGCGGCTCACGGCCGCCGGATGAGTGCGACGACGGCCGCCAGGCGGTCCTTGTGGCGGGCCTCGCTCAGGCGGCCGTCGCGGGTGAGGGTGACCAGGCCGTGCAGGGCGGCCCACAGGGTCTCGGCGAGGATGTCCGGGTCGAGGTTGCCCGCGTACGGGGTGACGGTGGCCCGCAGCTCGGCGAAGGCCTCGGCCAGCGAGGCGGGTCCGTCCACGGACGGGAACTGCGGGCCTCGGCCGAACATGCCGTCGTAGACCGCGGGATTCGCCGTGGCGAAGCCGACGTACGCGCCGATGACCGCGCGGATGGGGTCGTCCGGCCACTCGGCGCGAGCCCGCGACAGCTCCTCGGCCAGCTGCGCGAAGCCGCGTTCGGCGACCACCGCGATGATGGCGTCCTTGCCGGCGAAGTGGGTGTACAGCACGGGCTGGCTGAACTCGATGAGCTCGGCCAGCCGGCGGGTGGTGACCGCGGCCCAGCCCTCCGCCTCGGCGAGGTCGCGAGCGGTCTGCACGATCAACTCCCGGCGCCGTGCCCGCTCGCGCTCCCGTCTGCCCACTCTGACGAAATTACACCGGGAAGCGATACCGGATAGTCTCCGCGCGGTGCGCACCATCGACACGTCAGTCACGATCGACGCACCGCCCGAGTCCGTCTGGGCTGTGCTCACCGACTTCGCCGCCTACCCGTCGTGGAACCCGTTCATCCAGGAGGCGTCGGGCGAGCTCGTCGAGGGCGGGACGCTGCGGCTGCGAATGGTCCCCGGTGACGGCAGCGCGGCTCGGACGGCCTCCCGCGCCATCTCCCGCGATCGCGCGGTCCGTTCGGTCAGCTCGGTGCGTTCACGCCGACCGTGCTGGCGGTGCGGCCGGCCGCCGAGCTGCGGTGGCTCGGCCGCCTGCCCGTGCCGGGCATGTTCGGCGGCGAGCACCGGTTCGAGCTGACCGCGTCGGGCGGCGGGCAGACGACGCTGGTCCACGGTGAGCGGTTCAGCGGTTTGCTGGTTCCGTTGCTGGGCAAGGTGATCCGGCAGACCGAGGTGGACTTCCGCGCGATGAACGCGGCGCTCAAGCAGCGCGTGGAGGACGCCGGCTGACGACCTCGCCGACGAACGCACGGACGACCGCGAAGCTCCCTCAACCGCCTCCACGACGGAAGGCGGATGAGGGGAGCAACCGCGGGTGTCAGCTGCAGCCGGAGGTGGAGCCGCAGCCCTCGCACACGTAGCACGAGCCGGCCGGGCGCATCTTCGTGCCGCAGGTCATGCACAGGGGGGCGTCGGCGACCTTGCCGAGGTGGAGCTCCAGCAGCTCGGTGGAGCTGTGCGCCTCGACGATCTCCGGCTCCCGCGACGCCGCCTCCACCGCCGGGCGGGCCGGGGTGGCGTCGACCGAGGTACGGAGGCCTTCCAGGTCCACATCGGACGGTGAGCCGTAGTCGTTGCTGACCTGGACGGAGCGCTCGCCCGCGGTGAAGATGCCCAGCTGCGCCCGCTTGTCGTACGGCAGGTAGTCCAGCGCGAGCCTGCGGAAGATGTAGTCCAGCACGCTGGTCGCGATCCGCAGGTCCGGGTCGTCGGTCATGCCGGCCGGCTCGAAGCGCAGGTTCTGGAACTTCGAGACGTAGAACTCCAGCGGGATCCCGTACTGCAGGCCGACCGAGATCGACGTCGCGAACGCGTCCATCACGCCGGCCAGCGTCGAGCCCTGCTTGCCCAGCTTGATGAAGATCTCGCCGAGACCGTCATCGGGGTAGGAACCCGCGTGCAGGTAGCCCTCGGCACCGCCGACGGTGAACGACACCGTCTGCGACGGGCGCTTCTTCGGCAGGCGCTTGCGGACCGGGCGGTACTCGATGACCTTCTCGGGCTCGGCCGTGCCGTTGTTCTTGCCCTTGCCCGCCGACAGCGGCTGGCCGACCTTGCAGTTGTCGCGGTAGATCGCGAGCGCCTTCAGGCCCAGCTTCCAGCCCTCGAAGTAGATCCGCTCGATGTCCTCGACGGTCGCCGCCTCCGGCATGTTCACCGTCTTGGAGATCGCGCCCGAGATGAACGGCTGCACCGCGGCCATCATCCGCACGTGCCCCATCGGCGCGATCGAGCGCTCGCCCATCGCGCAGTCGAACACCCCGTAGTGCTCCTGACGCAGGCCCGGCGCGTCGACGACGTGTCCGTGCTCGGCGATGTACTCGACGATCGCCTCGATCTGCTCGTCCTGGTAGCCCAGCGCCTTGAGCGCGCGGGGCACGGTCTGGTTGACGATCTGCATCGAGCCGCCGCCGACCAGCTTCTTGAACTTCACCAGCGCGAGGTCGGGCTCGATCCCGGTGGTGTCGCAGTCCATCATCAGGCCGATGGTGCCGGTCGGCGCGATCACCGCCGCCTGGGCGTTGCGCCAGCCGTTCGACGCGCCGATCTGCAGGCCGCGCTGCCACTCGCGGGTCGCGAGCCGCTGGGTCGCGGCGTCGTTCTTGTGGTGGGTGCGGATGAGGTCGTTGGCCGCGGCGTGCTTGCGCATGACCCGCTGGTGCGCCTCGGCGTTGCGGATGTAGCCGTCGTACGGGCCGACGACGCCGGCGAGCTCGGCCGAGCGCCGGTAGGCGGTGCCCGTCATCAGCGAGGAGATGCTGGCCGCGAGCGCGCGGCCGCCCTCGGAGTCGTACGCGTGGCCGGTGGCCATCAGCAGCGCGCCGAGGTTGGCGTAGCCGATGCCCAGCTGGCGGAACTTGCGCGTGGTGTCGGCAATCGGCTCGGTCGGGAAGTCCGCGAAGCAGATGGAGATGTCCATCGCGGTGATCACGAGCTCGACCGAGCGGCTGAACAGCTCCGCGTCGAACGTGCCGTCCGTACGCAGGAACTTCATCAGGTTCAGCGACGCGAGGTTGCAGCTGGAGTTGTCCAGGTGCAGGTACTCGCTGCACGGGTTGGACGCGGAGATCCGGCCGGACTCGGGGCAGGTGTGCCAGTCGTTGATCGTGTCGTCGTACTGGATGCCCGGGTCGGCGCACTCCCACGCGGCCTCCGCCATCTTGCGGAACAGCGACTTGGCGTCGACCCGCTCGAGGACCTCACCGGTCGTCCGGGCGCGCAGGCCGAAGTCGTTGCCACCCTCGACGGCGTGCATGAAGTCGTCGGACACGCGGATCGAGTTGTTGGCGTTCTGGTACTGCACCGAGGTGATGTCGGAGCCGCCCAGGTCCATGTCGAACCCGGCGTCGCGCAGGACGCGGATCTTCCGCTCTTCCTTGGCCTTGGTGTCGATGAACTCCTCGACGTCGGGGTGGTCGACGTCGAGCACGACCATCTTCGCCGCGCGGCGGGTGGCGCCACCGGACTTGATCGTGCCGGCGGACGCGTCGGCGCCGCGCATGAAGGAGACCGGGCCGGACGCGGTGCCGCCCGAGGACAGCAGCTCCTTGGAGGAGCGGATGCGCGAGAGGTTCAGGCCGGCGCCGGAGCCGCCCTTGAAGATCAGGCCCTCCTCGCGGTACCAGTTGAGGATCGAGTCCATCGTGTCGTCGACGGAGAGGATGAAGCAGGCGGACACCTGCTGCGGCGACGACGTGCCGACGTTGAACCAGACGGGCGAGTTGAAGCTGAACACCTGGTGCAGCAGCATCCAGACGATCTCGTGCTCGAACACCTCGGCGTCGGCCGGCGTGGCGAAGTAGCCGTGCTTGACGCCGGCGACCACGTAGGTCTTGGCGACCCGGTCGATCAGCTGGCGCAGCGAGTGCTCACGCACCGGGGTACCCACCGCGCCCCGGAAGTACTTGCTGGTCACGATGTTCGTCGCGTTGACCGACCAGAACTCGGGGAACTCCACGCCCCGCTGCTCGAAGTTCACCGAACCGTCGCGCCAGTTGGTCATCACCACGTCGCGCTGTTCCCAGGTGACCTCGTCGTACGGGTGCACGCCCTCGGTGGTGTGCACCCGCTTCACGGCAAGCCCCCGGCTCGCCTCCCGGGCGTCCTGCCCCGCAGACGCGCCGACTGTCTCCGTCATGACCGGTCCCTCTCCCTCGTTAATCGCTATTCCTGGCCCGGACGTCCGCCCTGACGTCGCCGGCCGGTGTGGCCTGTTCCTGGTTCGCTGCCGCCTCATTCGTCCTTCGGTCCCCGCAACCCCGCGATCTCTTTCTCGAAGTCCTCGATGGAGGAGAAGGAGCGATAGACGCTGGCGAACCTGAGGTAGGCGACCTCGTCGAGCTCGCGCAGCGGTCCGAGAATGGCGAGCCCGACCTCGTGGCTCGGCACCTCGGCGGCGCCGGTCGAGCGGATCGTCTCCTCGACCAGTTGGGCCAGGTGTTGCAGGGCGTCCTCGTCGACCGGGCGCCCCTGACACGCCCGGCGTACCCCGATGACGACCTTCTCCCGGCTGAACGGCTCGGTGACGCCCGAGCGCTTCACCACCGCGAGGACCGCCTCCTCGACCGTGGTGAACCGCCGGCTGCACTTCGCGCACGACCGCCGGCGCCGGATGACCTGACCCTCATCCACCTCTCGGGAGTCGACGACCCGGGAGTCCGAATGGCGGCAGAACGGACAGCGCATCCCAGGTTCACCCCTCGCGGCATGTGCATGCCGTAGTCAACCCACTTGGTGATCATCTTGTGGATGGCCGGTGGACAACCTGGCCCAACCTGTGGACTAACTACAGACATGTAACTACTAGATGTTGGGGTCGACGGTATGCCTAGACGCCACATGATGCAAGTCGTCCCGAGGTGCGACACGCGGAAGAGCAGATGTTTTCGAGGTCGCGTACAGGAGCGGTCACCCGCTGTGGGAAGGGCGGGTGACGTCAGCCGGGCGAGCGACCCGTCGCGGCTCCGGCAGGCGCTCTGAGTGGACCTCGCCGGCGGTGCGCCTGGGTGCAGCCGGAGTGCGGGGCTGCGGAGAGTCTTCGGGACCGAGGGTGCGGGGCGAACCCGGGGCGGGGCCGGAGGCGCGAGGCGGGGACGCGGCCGGGCGCGGGGCCGGGATGGCTTTGGGTGGGGCCGAGCGCGCCTGGATACGGCCGGAAGGTGCGGGCGGAGACGGCCTCTGATGCCGCCGAGACACGGCGTGGGGCAGACCGGCGCGGGGAGTGCGGGGCGCGGAGTGCGGAGCGGGGCGCGGAGTGCGGAGCGGGGCGCGGAGTGCGGAGCGGGTCATTGGTGCCGGCGGTGCGCCTGAATGCGGTGAGGTGTGAGACTGGGGAGAGTCTTTGATGCCAGTGCCGCCCCCGCCCGGCCCGGCCGAGAAACCCAAAGATCACTCAGAAGGCACGGTCAACGGCTGCCCGGGCGTAACCCCACCAGCCAACCCGCCGTTGAGCTCCTGAATCCGGTCCACCACGGCCTGCGCGTCGCTCCCCGGCGCGACCCGTCCGGCGAGCTCCCACAGGCTCTCCCCCGGCTCGACCCGCACGACCGTCGTCCGGTCCGGGACCGATGCCTCCCCCGAACCGGACAGCGCGCCGAGCCCGACCACCGCCGCGCAGGCGACGCCCGCCACGGCGAGCAGCCACGGCACCGGCAGGTGCGGGCGCCGCGGCGCACAAGCCGTCCGCGGCACGACCCGGGGCGTCGCCGTGACACGGCGGCGGCTCGGCGGAGCGGCCGTCGCCGTGCGCCGGCGCTGCAGGGGAATCGCTGGCTCGGCATGCTGGATCTGCCCGTTCGACCTGTGCGCCGTGACGCTCATGACCGCCTCCTGATGCGTTCGAACACCTGCTCGAATCTCGAACAGTCGTTCGATCGAACCCTCGTGCGAATTTGTACCACGAGGCACCGACAAAAACGAGAACCATCCGGCGTGTCGTCGAACAGGTGTTTGATCTCGTGGTCGCACCCGGTTAACGTCGAAGTCGCAGATGAAACAGACAGTCACGTCCGGGCGTTCGAACAGACGACCGGCACGCAGGGAGGCAGGGAAGTGCCACGCAAACCCGGTGGAATACCCAAGGGTGTCCCCAAGCGGAAGCCCCTCAAGGGGAACCTACGCAACTTCCCGGACCTCGAGCGGGGCGGGGACGGCGGGCTGCCCGACCGGCAGCGTGAGGTGCTCGAGGTGATCCGCACCTGGGTGGAGCGGTTCGGCTACCCGCCGAGTGTCCGGGAGATCGGCGAGGCCGTCGGGCTGACGTCCACGTCCTCGGTCGCCTACCAGCTCCGGGCCCTCGAACAGAAGGGCTACCTGCGCCGCGACCCGAACCGGCCGCGGGCGATCGGGGTCCTGCCGCCCGACGCCGAGCCGCTGCCCGTGGCCGAGGTCGGTGCCACGACGCTCGTCGGCGAGGACGCGATCGACGGCGACCTCGACAGCGCCACCGAGCACATGCCGAGCCCGGCGTACGTCCCCGTTCTGGGCCGCATCGCCGCCGGTGGTCCGATCCTCGCCGAGGAGGCCGTCGAGGACGTCTTCCCGCTGCCCAAGGAGATCGTCGGCGAGGGCTCGCTGTTCCTGCTGCGCGTCGCCGGTGACTCGATGGTCGACGCGGCCATCACCGACGGGGACTGGGTCGTGGTGCGCCAGCAGCCGACCGGCGAGAACGGCGAGATCGTCGCCGCCATGATCGACGGCGAGGCCACGGTCAAGACGTTCAAGCGCAAGGACGGCCACGTCTGGCTGATGCCGCACAACGAGGCCTACGAGCCGATCCCGGGCGACGACGCGACGATCCTCGGCAAGGTCGTGGCGGTCCTGCGCCGTCTGTGATCGAGGCGCCGCCCGGCGCCGGTTTCTTCGCGGCACACACCGTCGCCGGGCTCGCCGCCGACCTGCGGGCCGGCCGGCTCTCCCCTGCCGACCTGGTCGGCCACGCACTGGCTGCCGCCGCCCGCCTCGGCTCGCTCAACGCGTTCGTCACGCTCGACGAGCCAGGGGCCCGGGCGGCCGCGCGCCGCGCCGCCGACGAGCTCGCCGCGGGCGTGGACCGCGGTCCCCTGCACGGGATCCCGGTCGCGGTCAAGGACCTCGTCGACACCGCGGGCCTGCGCACGACGATGGGCTCGCGGCACTTCGCCGACCACGTGCCCGCGCACGACGCGGCCTGCGTCCACCGCCTCCGCGAGGCCGGCGCGATCGTCGTCGGCAAGACCGTGACCCACGAGTTCGCCTACGGCCCGACCGGCGACCAGTCGGCGCACGGCGCGGCACGCAACCCCTACCGACCCGGCGCCATGTCCGGCGGTTCCAGCGCCGGGTCCGCAGTGGCGGTGGCGGCGGGCATCGTGCCGCTGGCCGTCGGCACCGACACCGGTGGCTCGGTGCGCATCCCGGCCGCCTGCTGCGGGATCACGGGACTGCGGCCCACCTCCGGCGCCGTCCCGGTCGCCGGCGTCTTCCCCCTGTCCCCCACTCTGGACGCGGTGGGGCCGCTGGCCCGGACCGTCGCCGACTGCCGCCTGCTGTGGCGGGTGCTGGCCGCGAGCCCGCCCGCCGAACCGGACGCGGACGTGCGGATCGGCTGGGTGGCGCCGGAGTCGCTGCACCCGACCGAGATCGCCGTGGCGGAGGCGGCGCGGCGGCTGGTACCCGATGCCGACGACGTCGCGATGCCCGACGGCCGCGCACTGCAGAACGTCTACCGCGTGATCCAGAGCAGCGAGGCCTACGCGATCCACGCCGAGCGCGTCGCCACCGCGCCCGACCTGTTCGGCAACGAACTCGTCGCGCGGCTGCGGGCGGCCGAACCGGTGCGCGGCTGGGAGTACGTCCGGGCCCTGGCGGACCGGCGCCGCGCCGTGGACGGCGTCGGCGGGCTGTTCGCCGGCCACGACGTCCTGGCGCTGCCCACGCTCCCGGTCACCGCCCCGCCGGTCGGCGCGCGCCACGGGCGGATCCGGGACACCGAGATCGACATCCGCGCGGCGCTGCTGGCGCTGACCAGCCCGTGGAGCGTCCTCGGCCTGCCCGCGCTGTCCGTGCCCGCCGGCCTGGTCGACGGGATGCCGGCCGGCCTGCAGCTCGTCGCGCCGCCCGGTCGCGAGGAGCTGCTCCTCGCGACCGCCGAGCGGCTGGGTCAGCTGCCCCGGTAGAAGCGGCGGCGGCCCCGACCGGTACGCCAGCGCAGCGACGCGAGCACGCCCATCACCAGCAGGATCGCCACCCCGGCCGCCGGGACGATCGGGATGCCCTGCTTCGTCACGTTGCTGTTGTTCGCGATGCCGGCAGCCGGCGCCGGCGGGGCCGACTCCGGCGGCTTCTCCGCCGACGACCCCGGTGCCTCGGCTCCACCGCCCTGCAGCGAGACCAGCCCGGTCGCCTTGGCCACCAGCCGGATCGGCTGCCCGCTCTTCTCCGACGCCGACACCAGCGAGCCGTCGGGCTCGAACGCGAGCGCCTCGCCCTGCGCCTCGTTGGGCAGCGGGACCCGGACCGGCTTGGTGCCCAGTGCCTTGATGATGTCCTTGTCCGGCGACGCGTACAGGTAGGCGTCGGTGTAGGTGCGCACCGCGATGACCTTGCCGTCCGGGCTGACCGCACCGCCGGTGATCGTCCGCGAGCCGATGGCGGGCGGCACCGGGCCACCCTTGGTGCCGGTCGCGGCGAGCTTGATGGTGGCGACCTTCTTCATGGGCGTCGGGCCGGGGCTCTTCATCTGGCGGATCGGCGAGTACACGCCCGCGCTGCCCACGTCCTTGGTGATGAAGTACGGCGCGCCGTTCGCGCCGACCAGCAGCGCCTCCGAGTCGTGCTTGCCGTCCGGGTAGGTCAGCCGGTACAGCGTCGTCTTGCCGCCTGGGGTGAGCGCGATCAACGCGACCGTCGTCCGCGTGAGGCTGTTGTCGCCGCCGTCGGCGAGCAGGAACGTGCCGTCCGGGGCGCGGCCGAGGTCCTCGATGTCGAACGGGTCGAGCTTGGCGACGATCTGCCGCTCGACCGTGCAGTTCTTCTTCATCACCATGATCGTGGCCTGCTCGCCGCCGTCGTTGACGGCGTACCACCGGTCCTTGTCGGCGTAGATGCCGGAAAGTTCCGCCAGGCGCGGGTCCTTCATCGTGCACTTGTTCGCCGGTTTGGCGGGTTCAGCCGGCTGGGCCGCCGCTGCCTGGACCGGAACCGCAAGCCCGAGCAGCAGCGTCACTGTCAGGACAGCTAGCCGCACACCACACCTCCGTGACCTGATCGTGACCCGACTGGGGACACTACGGTATCCCTACTACATACACGTTTCAGGCGGATGTGCCGTTCACGGAGAAATTTTCCAACATCCCGGCCAGGTCCGCTTTCACCTTGGCGTGCAGCACCGTGCCCTGCTCGGTGTGCCGCTCGGCGAGCACCTCGCCGTCCCGGTGCACGCGCGCGACCAGCTCGCCTCGCGTGTACGGGACCAGCACCTCGACCTCGACTGATGGCCGCGGCAGCAGCTCCGCGACCCGCTCGCGCAGCTCGTCGATGCCCGCCCCGGAGTGCGCCGAGACGAAGATCGCACCGGGCAGCAGGTGCCGCAGCCGGGTCAGCGCCAACTCGTCGGTGGCGTCGGTCTTGTTGACCACGACCAGCTCGGTGGGCAGGCCCTCGTCGCGCCGGTCGGCGATCTCACCGAGCACCTCGCGCACGGCCTCGACCTGCCACTCCGGGTTCAGGTCGGCACCGTCCACGACATGCAGGATGAGGTCGGCCTCGGCCACCTCTTCCAGCGTCGACCGGAACGCCTCGACCAGCTGGTGCGGCAGGTGCCGCACGAAGCCGACCGTGTCGGTCAGCGTGTAGGGCAGGCCGTCCGGGGTGGTGGTGCGCCGCACGGTGGCGTCCAGGGTGGCGAACAGCGCGTCCTCCACGAGGACCCCGGCCCCGGTCAGCGCGTTGAGCAGGCTCGACTTGCCGGCGTTGGTGTACCCGGCGATGGCGACGCTGGGGACCTCGTTGGCGATCCGCCGCCCACGCTTGGTGTCGCGCACCGTGCTCATGGCGGCGATCTCCTTGCGCAGCTTCGAGATCCGCGCGCGGATCCGCCGCCGGTCGGTCTCCAGCTTCGTCTCACCGGGACCACGCAGACCGACACCGGCCGTGCCACCGCCCGCGCGGCCACCGGCCTGCCGGGACAGCGCCTCACCCCAACCGCGCAGGCGCGGCAGGAAGTACTGCAGCTGGGCGAGCTCGACCTGGGCCTTGCCCTCCTTCGACCGCGCGTGCTGGGCGAAGATGTCGAGGATCAGCGCCGTCCGGTCGATGACCTTGACCTTGAGCTTGGCCTCCAGCTGGCGCAGCTGGCTGGGCGAGAGCTCGCCGTCGCAGATGACCGTGTCCGCACCGGCCGAGGCGACCACGCCGGACAGCTCCTGGACCTTGCCGGAGCCGACGTAGGTGGCGGGGTCGGGCCGGTCGCGGCGCTGCACGAGGCCCTCCAGCACCTGGGAGCCCGCGGTCTCGGCCAGCCGGGCTAGCTCGGCCAGCGAGGCCTGCGACTGGGCGGCCGAGCCCTCGGTCCAGACGCCGACGAGGACCACCCGTTCCAGCCGGAGCTGCCGGTACTCGACCTCGGTGATGTCGGCCAGTTCGGTGGACAGGCCGCCGACGCGGCGCAAGGAGGCGCGGTCGGAGAGGTCGAGCTCACCTGCAGAGACCTCAGCCAGTTCGGTCAGCCCTGCGTCGATGCGACTGTCGGCGTAACCCTGATTGAGATTCTCTGTCACGTGGTGAAACCCTCCGTAGATCCGTTCTGCGTAGTTCCATAGTCCCACGGTTCAGCGAGCGGATCGACCGAGATTATTCCGGGATGGCGTCCCACCAGGCCTGATCGAGCTCACCCCGGGCCACGAAAACGGCCGGTCCGGTCAGCACGGACGTGTGCTCGCCGACCTCGACCCGGACCCGGCCACCCGGGATCTCGACGGTCGCGGCGCCGGTCGTCGCGCCCCGCCGGTGCAGCACGCCGGTCACGGCGGCGACCGTGCCCGTGCCGCACGAGCGGGTCTCGCCCACGCCGCGCTCGTGCACGCGCATGCGGATCCGCGCCGGCGACTCGACCACGACGAACTCGACGTTGACGCCGTCGGGGAACACCGCGTGGTCGTAGCCGGGCTGCGTCGTGAGGTCCAGGTCGTCGAGCCGGTCGACCGGGCAGACCAGGTGCGGGTTGCCGACGTCCACGGCCACGCCGGCGAGCGTGCGGCCGCCGACGGTCGCGCTGGACTCACCCGTAACGCGGGCCGGGCCCATGTCGACCGCGACCTCGCCGTCCGCCCCGATCACGACCTGCCGCACGCCCGCGCGGCTGCCGACGGGGAACTCGGTCCGCGTGACCAGCCCGGCGTCGAGCAGGTAGCGGGCGAACACGCGCACGCCGTTGCCGCACATCTCGGCGACGGACCCGTCCGCGTTGCGGTAGTCCATGAACCACACGTCATCGTCCACATCGGACGGACGGTGCTCGATCGCCTTGGCCCGCACGACCCGCAGCACGCCGTCCGCGCCGAGCCCGGCCCGCCGGTCGCAGAGCGCGCGGACCCGCGCTGGCGTCAGGTCGAGCGAGGCGTCGAGGTCGGGCAGCAGCACGAAGTCGTTCTGCGTGCCGTGCCCCTTGACGAACGGCGTACCCATGACGTCAGGCTAGCGCGCGGGCGGCTTCGACCAGGTCGGAGCGGGTGGCGTCGAGCCAGGTGACGCGCTGGTCGCGGCGGAACCAGGAGCGCTGGCGGCGGACAAAGCGGCGGGTTGCCCGCGCGGTCAGGTCGGCGGCGCGAGTCATGTCCTCGTCGCCGTCGAGCTCGTCCAGGACCTGCTGGTAGCCCAGCGCGCGGGAGGCGGTCCGGCCCAGGCGCAGGCCCTGCCGCTCCAGCGTGCGGACCTCCTCGACCAGGCCCTCGGCGAACATCCTGGTCACGCGGTCGCCGACCCGGTGGTCGAGCTGCTCGGTGGCCAGGTCGAGACCGATCTGGACGGTGTCGTAGCGGGCCGGCCCGGGGCGCGGCATGGTCGCGGAGAACGGGCGGCCGGTGAGCTCGATGACCTCCAGCGCGCGGACCACGCGGCGGCCGTTGGTCGGCAGGATCGCGGTGGCCGCACGCGGGTCGCGCTCGGTCAGCCGGGCGTGCAGCGCGGGCGCGCCGACGCGCTCGAGCTCGGCCTCCAGGCGGGTGCGGATCTCCGGGTCGGTGCCGGGGAAGGCCAGCTCGTCGAGCACGGCGCGGACGTAGAGGCCGGAACCGCCGACGAGGACCGGCACCCGGCCACGGGCGAGCAGGTCCTCGACGCACGCGCGGGCGTCGCGCTGGTAGGCGGCGACCGAGGCGGTCTCGGTGACGTCGAGGACGTCGAGCAGGTGGTGCGGCACGCCGTGGCGTTCTCCGGCCGTGACCTTTGCGGTGCCGATGTCCATGCCGCGGTAGAGCTGCATGGCGTCGGCGTTGATCACCTCGCCGCCGAGCGCCCCGGCGAGCGCGATGCCGAGCTGGGACTTGCCGGTCGCGGTGGGGCCGACGATCGCGATCGGCCTCATCGCACCGGTTCCCAGACCGCGACGTGGTAGGCGACGCCGAACGGCACGAGGTAGCGGGCCTCGGTGCTCTTCCAGCGCCGGCCGTCCGCGGCGACCACGCCGGCAAGCACCTGCCACGGCGCGCGACCGATCGCACCGAGCTCGGCGGCCAGGTCCGGGTCGAGCGCGAGCAGGGCGTCCGGGTCGGCGGCGGTGAGGGCGGCGTGCACGGCGTCGTCGAACCTGGCCGCGCGCGGGTCGGGCCGGCCGGGCGCGCGCTCGCCGTGCCGGTACGAGCCGTCGCCGAGGATCAGCAGGCCGGCGGGTTCCGCGGCGAGCTCGGCGACCAGCCGCTCGCCGTACGCGCGGCAGCCGGCGGGCGGCAGGTCCGGCGCGACGAGCCGGACGGGGGCCTCGGCGGCGCCCGCCTGCCCGCGCAGCCAGCCGGCCACGAGCGCGGGCAGCGGCATGGCGGGGTCGGGCTCGGTGTCGTTGGCCGACAGCCGCGCCACGACGTCCACGCCGTAGCCGAGGAAGGTGCCGGCCGCGTCCGCGCCGAGCTCGCGCGGGCCGTCCGGGTCGGCGCCGACGGCGACCCAGCGGGACGCGGCGGCGGCCAGGTCGGCGGCGACGGCCAGGCAGGCGTCGCGCACGACCCGCACGTCGGGGTCGTCGGCCACGACGAGCTCGGGCACCAGCAGCGGGGGGTGCGGGGCGACGGCGACGCGCTCGATCACGATGTCCGAGGCTACCCATTCGTGCCGCGAGGTGAACGCTCCGGGCTCGCGACGTCACCCTGTGCAGCCGGCATCGACCGTGGAGTACCGGGGCGCGCCATGACCTGTTTGAATGCGCGCGGGTACCACGCGAGTCGACGGCCCCCGGTGGGGCCGCGGTACCGACGTTGCCAGGCCCCGCGGAAGCGGGGCGCCCGCGAGAGCGGGCAACGCAGGCGGGAGGAGCCGGCCATGACGGACAGGGACACGAGCCAGGACAACAGCACGACCCAGGTCGACACGACCACGGCCATGATGCCACTGATGCCCCTGATGCCACGGGTGCCAACGGTGCCCCGGGTGCTGCTGGTACTGCTGGTGCTGCTGCGCAATCGGTGAGCGCAGAGCCCGCTGCGGCCACAGCAACCGATGTCGCGACCGAGACCGCACCGGCGCCTGCTGTCGAAGACACACCGGGGACCCCGCCCGCCTTCGGATCCGGCGACGCACCCGAGGCCGCATCCGACGGCTCACCGGAAGCCACGCCCGACGCCGCACCCGAGGCCACATCTGGTGCCGATTCCAACGGCGCACCGGAGACCCCATCCGGTGCCGAATCCGAGGGCACCTCCGCGGCCGCGTCCGGCAGCGCACCGGAAGCCACGCCCGACGCCGCACCCGAGGCCACCGCCAACGGCACACCTGGTGCCGCTACCGACGGCGCATCCGTTGCCACGTCCGATGCCGAGGGCACCTCCGCAGCCGCGTCCGACACCGAGCCGGAAGCCACCCCCGGCGCCGCAGCCGAGGCCACCGCCAACGGCACATCCGAGACCGCCTCCGCGACCGCGTCCAACGGTGCATCCGAGGCAGCAGCCGATGGCGCATCCGTCGGCGCGGTTGAGGCCCCGTCCGGCAGCGCACCCGCCGCCGCGGCGAACGGCTCGTTGGAAGCCACGTCCGGGGCAGCCACTCCCGCGGCTCCGGTCCCCACCCCCGCGGCCCCGGTCGAGCCGTCCGTGGTCGCGCAGCACGCGCCCGTGCCGCCGCCGACCGCGGCCATGCCGCACACCCAGCCGGCGACCGCTGTGCCCGCCGCCCCGGTCGCGGGCACGCCGGTGCCCGAGGCATCGGCGAACCCGGGCAGGTGGGGCCGGGTCGACGCGGACGGCACCGTGTACGTGAAGACCGCCGACGGCGAGCGCGCGGTCGGGTCGTGGCACGCGGGTGAGCCGGCCGAGGGCCTCGCGCACTACGCGCGCCGGTTCGACGACGTGCGCACCGAGGTGGAGCTGCTCGTCGCGCGGCTGAGCGCCGGATCCGGCGACCCGAAGCACACGATGACGAACGCCAAGCACATCAAGGAGAGCCTGACCGACGCGGCGCTGGTCGGTGACCTCGCGGCGCTGGCCGCGCGGATCGACAACGTGCTCGAGCGTGCGCAGGAGGCGGTCGAGTCGGTGCGGCACGCGCGCGACGAGGCACGCGGCCAGGCGCTGGCGCGCAAGCAGGAGCTCGTCGCGGAGGTCGAGAAGATCGCCGAGTCGTCCACGCAGTGGAAGTCCGCGGGCGACCGGCTACGAGCGATCCTCGACGAGTGGAAGACGATCAAGGGCGTCGACCGCAAGACGGACGACCAGCTGTGGAAGCGGTTCTCCAAGGCACGCGACACGTTCAACCGCCGGCGCGGCGCGCACTTCGCCGACCTGGACCGGCAGCGGGGGGCGGCCAAGGAGCGCAAGCAGGAGCTGGTCAAGCTCGCCGAGGAGATCTCCGAGTCCGACGACTGGGGCCCGACCGCGGCGCGCTACCGCGACCTGATGACGGAGTGGAAGGCGGCCGGCCGCGCGCCGAAGGAGGCCGACGACGCGCTGTGGCAGCAGTTCCGCGCGGCGCAGGACAAGTTCTTCAGCCGGCGGTCCGCGGTGTTCAACGAGCGGGACGCGGAGCTGGTGGAGAACGCCAAGCGCAAGGAGGCGCTGATCGCCGAGGCGGAGAAGATCAACCCGGCGTCGGACCTCGAGGCGGCGCGGGCGCAGCTGCACCGGATCCAGGAGAAGTGGGACGAGGTCGGCAAGGTGCCGCGCGAGCGGATCCGCGAGCTGGAGGGCAAGCTCCGCGCGGTGGAGGACAAGGTCCGCAACGCCGGTGACGCGCAGTGGCGCCGCACGGACCCGGAGGCCGAGGCGCGGGCGGCGCAGTTCCGCGAGCGGGTCGAGCAGTTCGAGGCCCAGGCCGCAAAGGCCCGCGCCGCCGGCGACAAGCGCCGCGCCGAACAGGCCGAGGCACAGGCCGCCCAGTGGCGCGAGTGGCTGGCCGCCGCAGAAAACGCGGTAGCCAGCCGCTGACCCCACCCCCGCGAGTCCCCCGTTCTCGACCGCGAGTCCCCCGTTCCCGCACGCCGCCCGCAATGCGCGGCTCGCGAGCCGGAACGGGGGACTCGCGACGTTCGCGAGTCCAACGCTCGGCCCACGCGAGTCGCACGCTCCCGCTCGCCGGTGCGAAGCGTTTCGCCACGGCCTGGACACGGCCTCTGGATCGGACGCATTCTCGCGGCCCGAAGCGGGACTCCCGGCCGGGCGACTCTCGCCGACCGGGACCGGGCTCGCCGGTCCGGAACGTCGGACTCGCCGGGGTGGTAAGGGGACTCACGGGACCGGGGCGTCGCCGGTCCGGAACGGGGACTCGCCGGTCCGGAACGGGGGACTCGCGAGCTGGGGTGGGGCTCACGAGGCGGGAGCGGGGCTCGGGGGACCGGAACCCGGGACTTGCGGGGCCAGAACCGGGGCTCGCCGAACCACCACTCGGGACTCGCCAGGCTGGAACCGGAGACTCACCGAACCGGAACCGGGGACTCGCCGGTACCGGAACCGGGGGGACTCGCCGGTCTCGAGCCGGGGGCTCGCCGGGCCGAAACCGGGGGCCCGCGAGCCGGAACGTTGGACTCGCGGGTTCGGAACGGGGGCTCACGGGTTCGGAACGGGGGACTCGCGGGTTCGGAACGGGGGACTCGCGGGCTGGGGTCGGAGTCGCGGGCCGGGGCGGGGGCGGGGGCGGGGCGGCGAGGTGCTGGCGGGGCTTGGGGGTGGGTTAGGTGGGGCGGGACCAGGCGGTGCGGAACCATTGGGTGGCGATTACCAGCATCGCCACCCAGGCGATTACCAGGCCGATGCCCAGGTCGCCGTTCGAGGACTGGCGGGACCAGATCGCCAGCACGCCGTCCACCGACGCGAACCAGCCGCCCAGTGCGCACACCCAGGTCAGCGCCCACAGCCGCGTGGTCAGGGCCAGCGCCGACGCCAGCACGCCGAACCCCAGCGACGTCGCCGCGAACAGGCGCGGCACCATGCTCGCCTTGCCGACCGCGTCGCCGGAACCCGTGCCCAGCAACACCTCCAGGCCCGTCGCGCCGTCGAACCACGGCAGGATCAGCCCGACGATCAGTACGAACACCGCGATCGAGATGACCAGCGCGCGCCCGCCGAACTCCACCGTACGGGCGGCCCGGCGCTCGGCGTCCCGCTCGACCCGGTCGATCTCGTCCCGCAGGCCCGCCAGGTCGCGGTCGTCGGCGGGGCCCGGCTCATCGGTCATGTGGCTACGCATCCACCCACCGGTTCCGCGCTCGGGGCCGGCCGCCCGAACGACGGCAGGCCGAGCCCGACCCCGGCGGTCCGCGGGCGCACCCCTTCGGCGAAGTTGTCCCCCGCCCGCGTCCGCCGGTGCGAGACCAGCGGCCCGTCCGCGACGAGGTGGTGCGGCGCCGCGTACGTGATGGTCGCCTCGACCACGTCGCCGGGCCGCACCGCGGCGGCGCCCGGCGCGAAGTGCACCAGCCGCCCGTCGCGGCCGCGGCCGGACAGCCGCGCGGTGTCGGCGTCCTTGCGGCCCTCGCCCGTCGACACCAGCACCTCGACCGTCGAGCCGACCAGCTCCTTGTTCTGCGCCCAGGAGACCTCCTCCTGCACCGCGATCAGCCGCTCGAACCGCTCCTGCACGACCGCCTTGGGCAGCTGATCGGGCAGCGACGCGGCCGGCGTGCCGGGGCGCTTGGAGTACTGGAACGTGAACGCGCTGGAGAACCGCGCGGCGCGCACGACGTCCAGCGTCTGCGCGAAGTCGTCCTCGGTCTCGCCGGGGAAGCCGACGATGATGTCCGTCGTGATCGCCGCGGCCGGCATCGCCGCGCGCACCTTGTCGATGATCGACAGGTACCGCGCGGAACGGTAGGAGCGGCGCATCTGCTTGAGCACGCGGTCCGAGCCCGACTGCAGCGGCATGTGCAGCGAGTGGCACACGTTCGGCGTCTCGGCCATCGCGGCGATCACGTCGTCGGTGAAGTCCTTGGGGTGCGGCGAGGTGAAGCGCACGCGCTCCAGGCCGTCGATGTCACCGCACGCACGCAGCAGCTTGCCGAACGCGAGCCGGTCGCCGAACTCCACGCCGTAGGAGTTCACGTTCTGGCCGAGCAGCGTCACCTCGAGCACGCCCTCCGTGACCAGCGCCTGCACCTCGGCGAGCACCTCGCCGGGGCGGCGGTCCTTCTCCTTGCCACGCAGCGACGGGACGATGCAGAAGGTGCACGTGTTGTTGCAGCCGACGGAGATCGACACCCAGCCGGAGTGGGCCGAGTCGCGCCGCGCGGGCAGCGTCGAGGGGAAGACGTCGAGCGACTCCAGGATCTCCACCTGCGCGCGCTCGTTGTGCCGGGCCCGGTCGAGCAGCACCGGCAGCGAGCCGATGTTGTGCGTGCCGAACACGACGTCCACCCACGGCGCCTTCTTGACGATCTCGCCACGGTCCTTCTGCGCGAGGCAGCCGCCGACCGCGATCTGCATGCCGGGGTTCGCGAGCTTGGTGGGCCGCAGGTGACCGAGGTTGCCGTACAGCTTGTTGTCGGCGTTCTCCCGGACCGCGCAGGTGTTGAGCACGACGACATCGGGCACGCCGCCGCCGTCGGCCGGTACGTAACCCGCGTCCTCGAGCAGACCGGCCAGCCGCTCGGAGTCGTGCACGTTCATCTGGCAACCGAACGTGCGCACCTGGTAAGTACGTGTGCTCATCTCGACTGTTGAGGGTACGCGTGACCGAGTTGAGACCTTGGGTGTGGTCCAACCGGCATGAAACGGGCAAGAAGTAGCGGTAGGTTTCGCCCATTAACCGGCCGCTAGAGTCTCGGCACCTGCCCTGACCCGTGCGTGGAGGATTGATGACCGAAGCGAACACCACACCGCCGATGATCCGGATGGTCGAGGTGGACAAGTACTTCGGGCCCTTGCACGTGCTCAAGAACGTCACCATCGAGGTGCCCCGCGGCCAGGTCGTGGTCGTGCTCGGTCCGTCCGGTTCGGGCAAGTCGACGCTCTGCCGCGCGATCAACCGGCTGGAACCCATCGACTCGGGCGTCATCGAGATCGACGGCAAGCCGCTGCCCGCCGAGGGCCGGGAGCTCGCGACCCTGCGCGCCGACGTGGGCATGGTCTTCCAGTCGTTCAACCTGTTCGCGCACAAGAGCATCGTCGACAACGTGATGCTGGCGCCGGTCAAGGTGCGCAAGATGGCCAAGTCCGACGCCCGGCGCACCGCGATGGAGCTGCTCGAGCGGGTCGGCATCGCCAACCAGGCCGACAAGTACCCGGCCCAGCTGTCCGGCGGCCAGCAGCAGCGCGCGGCGATCGCGCGCGCCCTGGCCATGAAGCCGAAGGTCATGCTGTTCGACGAGCCCACGTCCGCGCTGGACCCGGAGATGATCAACGAGGTCCTCGACGTGATGACCACGCTCGCCGAGGAAGGCATGACCATGGTCGTGGTCACCCACGAGATGGGCTTCGCGCGCAACGCCGCGAACCGCGTGCTCTTCATGTCCGACGGCGACATCGTCGAGGACTCCACGCCGAACGAGTTCTTCTCCGCGCCGAAGTCCGCGCGGGCCAAGGACTTCCTCAGCAAGATCCTGACTCACTGAGTAACACAACAGGTCGGGGCCGGCGGCACGCACGTGTCGTGGGTGGACAGATCGGAAGGAACGACATGCGGTTCAGCCGAGTACTGCGCGCTGGTGCGGTCGCGACGGCGATGGGTCTCGCGCTCGCGGCCTGCGGCAGCGGAAACCAGGACAGTGGCGGCGGTGACGGCGGTGGCGACGAGGGCGGCGGCGGCAGCCTGACCATCGGCATCAAGTTCGACCAGCCTGGCCTGGGGCAGAAGACGCCGGACGGCTACGAAGGCTTCGACGTGGACGTGGCGACCTACATCGCCAAGGAGCTCGGCGTCGACGCGGCCAACATCGAGTGGGTCGAGGCCAAGTCCGCCGACCGCGAGACGCTGATCAAGAACGGGGACGTCGACTTCATCGTCGCCACCTACTCGATCACCGACAAGCGCAAGGCGGAGATCGACTTCGCCGGCCCGTACTTCGTCGCGCACCAGGACCTGCTGGTCCGCGCGGACGACACCTCGATCACCGGCCCGAAGGCACTCGACGGCAAGAAGCTGTGCTCGGTCGTCGGCTCCACCTCCGCCCAGCGGGTGAAGGACGAGTACTCCAAGGGCACCGACCTTGCGGAGTACGGCGGCTACTCGGAGTGCATCACCGGCCTGGAGAGCGGTGCCGTGGACGCGCTCACCACCGACGACACGATCCTCGCCGGCCTCGCGGCCGCGAACGAGGGCAAGTTCAAGCTGGTCGGCGAGGGCTTCAGCGACGAGAACTACGGCGTGGGCCTGAAGAAGGGCGACACCGCGCAGCGCGACAAGATCAACGCCGCCATCGAGAAGATGGAGAGCGACGGCGCCTGGAAGGCCTCGCTGGAGAAGCACCTCGGCCCGGCCGGCTACGAGATCCCGGAGCCCCCGGCGATCACCGAGAAGTAGTTTCATCCGGACATCGCGGTGGCGCGCCGCGCGAACGGCGCGCCACCGCCCCTATTTGGCGAGGGTGCGATAGGCCGTGCTCGACTTCCTCAGCGAATACGACGTGCTGGGTGCGTTCTGGGTGAACGTGCAGCTGACGGTCTACTCGGCCATCGGCTCGCTCATCTGGGGCACGATCCTGGTCGCGATGCGGGTCAGCCCGGTGCCGATCATGCGGACGTTCGGCACGGCGTACGTCAACCTCGTCCGTAACACGCCGCTGACCGTGATCATCGTCGCCACCTCCCTCGTGCTCAACCAGACGTTCCAGGTCAAGCTGGGCGCCGACAACTTCGACGACCAGGGCTTCCGGCTCGCGGTGCTCGGCTTCATCGCCTACACCTCGACGTTCGTCTGCGAGTCGCTGCGCGCCGGCATCAACACCGTGCCGGTCGGCCAGGCCGAGGCGGCCCGGGCCCTCGGCCTCAGCTTCACCCAGGTGCTCCGCATCATCGTGCTGCCGCAGGCGTTCCGGTCGGTCGTGGCACCGCTCGCCAGCGTGCTGATCGCGCTGACGAAGAACACCACGGTGGCCGCCGCGATCGGCGTCGGTGAGGCGGCGCTCCTGATGAAGGAGATGATCGAGAACGAGAGCGACGCCCTCTTCCTCGTCGCCGGGATGTTCGCGTTCGGCTTCGTGATCCTGACCCTGCCGACCGGGCTGCTGCTCGGTTGGGTGGCCAAGAAGGCGGCGGTGCGGCGATGAGTGCTCCTTCGGTCCTGTACGACGCGCCCGGCCCCCGCGCCAAGCAGCGCAACATCCTCTACTCGGTCCTGTTCGTCCTGGTGTTCGCCGGCGTGGCCTGGTGGGGGCTGGCCGCGATGAACGAGAAGAACCAGCTCGACTGGGACAAGTGGAGCCCCTACCTCGCCGGCACGGACGCGTGGACCACGTACCTGCTGCCGGGCCTGCGCAACACGCTCACGGCGGCCGGACTGTCGATCGTCATGGCGCTGCCGATCGGCGCGATCTTCGGCATCGCCCGGCTGTCGGACCACGCGTGGATCGCGAAGCCCGTCGGCGCGCTGGTGGAGTTCTTCCGCGCGATCCCGGTGCTGCTGCTGATGTTCTTCGCGTACACCCTGTACTCCCAGTTCACCGACATCGGCCGCGACATCCGGCCGCTGTACGCGGTGTGCACCGGCCTGGTGATCTACAACTCCGCGGTCATCGCCGAGGTCGTCCGCGCCGGCATCCTGTCGCTCCCGAAGGGACAGACGGAGGCCGCGCTCGCGGTCGGCATGCGCAAGGGCCAGGCGATGACGAGCATCCTGCTGCCGCAGGCGGTCACCGCGATGCTGCCGGCGCTCGTCAGCCAGCTCGTCGTCATCGTGAAGGACACCGCGCTCGGCGGGGCGCTGCTCAACTTCCCCGAGCTGATGGCCCAGGCGCGGCCCGCCGCCTCGTTCTACGGCGCGAACATCATCGCCACGCTGACCATCATCGCGGCCATCTTCATCGTGATCAACTCGCTGCTCACGTGGTTCGCCGGCTGGCTGGAGGGCTGGCTGCGGCGGCGCACGAAGGGCACCGGCGCGGTGGTCGGCGCGGAGATGGTCGAGGAGCAGGCGCCCGGCATGGGCATCACGGAGATGCCGTCGGGGCGCTGACCCCGGAACACATACGACGAAGGGGCGCCCCGGCGGGGCGCCCCTTCGTCGTATGTCCGGTGTGGACTCAGTGCTTCTTGCTGCCCCGGCGGAACAGCGCGCTGCCGAGCCAGACGATCGGGTCGTACTTGCGGTCGGCGACGCGCTCCTTCATCGGGATCAGCGCGTTGTCGGTGATCTTGATGTGCTCGGGGCAGACCTCGGTGCAGCACTTGGTGATGTTGCAGTAGCCGAGGCCGTGCTCCTCCTGCGCCTCGCGGACCCGGTCGCCGGCGTCCAGGGGGTGCATCTCCAGCTCGGCCACGCGCATGAGGAAGCGCGGGCCGGCGAAGTGCTCCTTGTTCTCCTCGTGGTCACGGATGACGTGGCAGGTGTCCTGGCACAGGAAGCACTCGATGCACTTGCGGAACTCCTGCGAGCGCTCGACGTCCTGCTGCATCATCCGGTACTCGCCCGGCGCGACGTCCGCCGGCGGCGCGAACGCGGGGATCTCGCGGGCCTTCTCGTAGTTGTACGACACGTCGGTCACCAGGTCGCGGACGACCGGGAACGTGCGCAGCGGGGTGACCGTGATGGTCTCCTCCTCGCTGAACACCGACATCCGGGTCATGCACAGCAGGCGAGGCTTGCCGTTGATCTCCGCGGAGCACGAGCCGCACTTGCCGGCCTTGCAGTTCCAGCGGACGGCGAGATCGGGGGCCTGGGTGGCCTGCAGGCGGTGGATGATGTCGAGGACGACCTCGCCCTCGTTCACCTCGACGATGTAGTCCTGCAGCTCGCCGGAGTCGTCGTCGCCCCGCCAGACCTTGAAGTTGGCCTTGTAGCTCATTTGGCCGCCCCCTCCGTGTAGTTGGCGAGCTCGTCGTCGGTGAAGTACTTCTCCAGCTCGGACAGCTCGAACAGCTCGAGCAGGTCCTCGCGCATGGGCTCCTGGTCCTTCGGCGTCACCGTGGCCTCGACGCCCTCCGGAGTGGACGAGCAGACCAGCAGTTTGTTGCGCCAGTTCGGATCCATGCCCGGGAAGTCGTCCCGGGTGTGCCCGCCCCGGCTCTCGGTGCGCAGCAGCGCGGCGCGGGCGACGCACTCGCTGACCAGCAGCATGTTCCGCAGGTCGAGGGAGAGGTGCCAGCCGGGGTTGAACTCGCGGCCACCCTCCACTGCCATGTTGGCCGCCCGCTCGCGGAGCTCCTGGAGCTTCTCGAGCGCGAGCTGGATCTCCTCCTGCTTGCGGATGATGCCGACGAGGTCGTTCATCGACTGCTGGAGCTCCGCGTGGATCGTGTACGGGTTCTCGGCCTGGCCGCTCGCCGGCCAGTCGAACGGTGCCACCGCACGGTCGGCCGCGGCGTCCACAACGGACTGGTCGATCGCCGGGCGCTGGGCACCGAGGGAGTCGACGTACTCGCACGCGCCGGTGCCCGCGCGGCGGCCGAACACGATGAGGTCGGACAGCGAGTTGCCGCCGAGCCGGTTCGAGCCGTGCATGCCGCCCGCGACCTCGCCGGCCGCGAACAGCCCCGGCACGACCGAGGACGTGGTATCCGGGTCGACCTCGACGCCGCCCATCACGTAGTGACAGGTCGGGCCGACCTCCATCGGCTGGCTGGTGATGTCCACATCGGCCAGTTCCTTGAACTGGTGGTACATCGAGGGCAACCGCCGGCGGATCTCCTCGGCGGAGAGCCGGCTCGCGATGTCGAGGAACACGCCGCCGTGCGGTGAGCCACGGCCCGCCTTCACCTCGGAGTTGATCGCGCGGGCCACCTCGTCACGCGGCAGCAGGTCCGGCGTGCGGCGGTTGTTGTCCTGGTCGTTGTACCAGCCGTCGGCCTCCTGCTCGGTCTCGGCGTACTGCCCCTTGAACACGTCGGGGACGTAGCCGAACATGAACCGGTCGCCCTTGGAGTTCTTGAGCACGCCGCCGTCGCCGCGCACGCCCTCCGTGACGAGGATGCCCTTCACGCTCGGCGGCCAGACCATGCCGGTCGGGTGGAACTGGACGAACTCCATGTTGATCAGGGTGGCGCCGGCCCGCAGCGCGAGCGCGTGACCGTCCCCTGTGTACTCCCAGGAGTTCGAGGTGACCTTGAAGGACTTGCCGATGCCGCCGGTGGCGAGCACGATCGCGGGCGCCTCGAAGAGGACGAAGCGGCCGGTGTCGCGCCAGTAGCCGAACGCGCCCGCGATGCGGTCGCCGTCCTTGACCAGCTCGGTGATCGTGCACTCGGAGAAGACCTTGAGCATGGCCTCGTAGTCGCCGTGCTCGCGGTGGTCCTCCTGCTGCAGCGAGACGATCTTCTGCTGCATGGTGCGGATCATCTCGAGGCCGGTGCGGTCGCCGACGTGCGCGAGGCGGGGGTAGGTGTGGCCGCCGAAGTTGCGCTGGCTGATCTTGCCGTCCTTGGTGCGGTCGAACAGCGCACCGTAGGTCTCCAGCTCCCAGACGCGGTCCGGGGCCTCCTTGGCGTGGAGCTCGGCCATGCGCCAGTTGTTGAGGAACTTCCCGCCGCGCATGGTGTCGCGGAAGTGGACCTGCCAGCTGTCCTTCGAGTTGACGTTGCCCATCGACGCGGCGCAACCGCCCTCGGCCATCACCGTGTGCGCCTTGCCGAACAAGGACTTGCTGATGATCGCGGTCTTCTTGCCCTGCTGCCGGGCCTCGATGGCGGCCCGGAGCCCCGCGCCACCGGCGCCGATCACGACTACGTCGTAAGGAAACCGCTCGACCTGAACCTGAACCATGAGTCCTTCTTTAGTTGAAGATGCGCAGATCGGTGATCCACCCGGCGGACACGGACATGATGTAGGCGTCGGTCACGATGACGGTGACGAGCGAGATCATGGCGTACTGGCCGTGCCGGACGTTCAGCTTCGACACCAGCGTCCAGAAGCGGTAGCGCAGCGGGTGTTTGGAGAAGTTCTTCAGCCGCCCGCCGACGACGTGGCGGCACGCGTGGCAGGAGAGCGTGTAGCAGGACAGCATCACGAGGTTGATCAGGATGATGACCGTGCCGAGACCCATGCCGATGCCGCCGTCCTTGCCGTGGAAGGCGAGGACCGCGTCGTAGACGTTGATGATCGCGAAGAGCAGGGCGCCGTAGAAGAAGTAGCGGTGCGCGTTGAGGAGCACGAGCGGGAAGCGGCTCTCCCCGGTGTACTTCCGGTGCGGCTCGGGAACCGCGCACGCGGCGGGCGCGAGGAACAGCGAGCGGTAGCCCGCCTTGCGGTAGTAGTAGCAAGTGCCCCGGAACCCGGCGAGGATCACGAAGGTGATGATCGCCATCGGCAGGAAGGCCGGCACCTCCGGCAGCGGCGTGCCGAAGTGGCTGGAGCCCGGCACGCACGACGCGCTCAGACAGGGCGAGTAGATCGGCGTGAGGTAATGCTCCTCGGGCGCCCAGTAGTACTTGTTCATGAAGATGCGGACCGTCGCGTAGACGATGAAGAACAAGAGAATGGCGCCCGTACTCAGTGGGTAGAGCCACCAGCGGTCGGTTCGAAACGTGCGCTCCGATATTTGCGCCCGCTCGGGGGCACCGACGCCTGCCTTCATCGTGGTCCTCGACTCCAGAACGAAAGAGATGCGATTGTCAGAGACTAACGGGGATCTGCGCTGGTGGCGGCGTTCCGCGTGTCACACCCGGCAGGACGGCACCATGCCGCCAACGGGGCCGTCGGTGGCATGTGGAGAAGTACCACACAGTGGGAGCACGCCGATCGGCGACCCGTGCCGAACGTGGTCCGTAGCACGTCGGCTGGGCTGAATCGATGCCCCGGGCGCAAGTCACCCGGAGACCGTACTCTCCGCTTTTGGGGCACGTTTGGCGGCCTCGCCATCACCGCGTGACGCGTACTCCTGGTGACGAATGCCACGACCTGATGGCTCCAGCTCGGCAGGGGTTATTCGTCCGGGAGCCTCCCCCTCGCCGGCTGGAGCGTGATGGTCCACAGTGGTCCACCACCCACTCGGCCCGAGGACCAAACCCAAGCGCCCCAGCGCCCCCGGCCCGTGTCCCCCGGCCCCGGCGAGCCAGGCTGCCGCCCAGCGGTCCCGAGCCAGGCCACTGTGCCGGGCCGCGGACGAGTCCAGGTCTCGATCAGCACCATCGGGTGGCCGGCCGCCACCGGCGGGAGGGCGAGGCCGACATGATCGACCGGTCCGGCCGACCGCATCGCCCATCTGCCCCGGCGACATCCCTCGACGGTGCACCGGGTCCTGTCCCGCCATCACCTGGCCCGGCTGGCGCACCTGGATCGGGCCACCGGGCCGGTCCGCGACCGCGAGCTCCTCGGCGACCCGGCCGGCGTGGTCACTGGGCAGCCCGACGAACGAGCCGATGCGGTTACGGATCTCGGCCGCCAGCAGTCGTCATCGCCCGCGAACTCGGCGGCTGGTGCTGGTCGCTGGCAGTCATGGCCCGACCCGGCCCCGAGACCGCTTCGTCGTGACGCTGAGGGTGGCGGCGGCGCGACCCGCGACACAGCTGACCAACCGACGCCCAACGGGTCGGCGACGCTCGACTCCGGACACGCGGCCCGCTCCCCCGCACAGCCCGGCCCGCGGGAACCGGGCTAGAGCGGACCGTCCAGCAGGTCGGATTCCTCTCCGGCTGCCGTCAGCTCGTCACGCACGACTCGGAACGCCAGGCCCTCGGTGTAGCCGCGCCGGGCCAGCATGCCCACCAGCTTCCGGATCCGCGCCGCCTCGTCCGCGCCGCTCAGTGAGCGCAGGCGTTTGCGCACCAGCTGGCGGGCGCGGTCCTCCTCCGCGTCGGCGTCCACTGTGGCCATTGCCGCGGCCGCGACGTCGTCCGCCACGCCCTTGCGGCGCAGTTCCGTGGCCAGGGCGCGGCGGCCGAGGCCCTGGTGCGTGTGCCGCGAGCGCACCCACAACTCCGCGAACGCCGCGTCGTCGATCAGGCCCACCTTGTCCAGGCGGCCGAGGACCTGGTCGGCGACGTCCTCCTCGATCCCCTTGCGCAGCAACGCCTGGCGTAGCTCCGCCCTCGTTCGCGGCCGTGCCGTGAGCAGGCGCAGACAGGCATCGCGCGCGTGCTGGACCGGGTCCTCGGGTGGACCGGACGACGACTCGGCGCGAGGGTGTCGCCGGTTGGCCATCGGCTAGAAGTCGACCGGGGCGGGGGTCGGCTCGGTGTCGTCGGCGTCGAGCTTGGCGCCGATGCCGAGCTTGTCCTTGATCCGCTTCTCGACCTCGTTCGCCACGTCCGGGTTGTCGCGCAGGAACTTCCGCGCGTTCTCCTTGCCCTGCCCGAGCTGGTCGCCCTCGTAGGTGTACCAGGCGCCGGACTTGCGCAGGATGCCCTGCTCGACACCCATGTCGATGAGCGAGCCCTCGCGGCTGACGCCCTCGCCGTACAGGATGTCGAACTCGGCCTGCTTGAACGGCGGGGCCATCTTGTTCTTGACGACCTTGACGCGGGTGCGGTTGCCGACCGCGTCGCCACCGTTCTTGAGGGTCTCGATGCGGCGGATGTCGAGGCGGACCGAGGCGTAGAACTTCAGCGCCTTGCCACCCGTGGTGGTCTCCGGCGAGCCGAACATGACGCCGATCTTCTCGCGCAGCTGGTTGATGAAGATCGCGGTGGTGCCGGAGTTGCTGAGCGCGCCGGCGATCTTGCGCAGCGCCTGGCTCATCAGCCGGGCCTGCAGGCCGACGTGGCTGTCGCCCATCTCGCCCTCGATCTCGGCGCGGGGCACGAGCGCCGCGACCGAGTCGACCACGAGGATGTCCAGCGCGCCGGAGCGGATCAGCATGTCCGCGATCTCCAGCGCCTGCTCACCGGTGTCGGGCTGGGACACCAGCAGTGCGTCGGTGTCGACGCCGAGTGCCTTGGCGTACTCCGGGTCGAGCGCGTGCTCGGCGTCGATGAACGCCGCGATGCCGCCCGACTTCTGCGCGTTGGCCACCGCGTGCAGGGCCAGCGACGTCTTACCGGACGACTCCGGGCCGTAGATCTCCACGACGCGGCCGCGCGGCAGGCCACCGATGCCCAGCGCCACGTCCAGCGCGATGGAGCCGGTCGGAATGACCTCGATCGGTGCGCGGCTCTCGTCGCCGAGACGCATCACCGATCCCTTGCCGAAGTTCTTGTCGATCTGGGCGAGGGCCAGGTCGAGCGCCTTCGCGCGATCGGGTGCTGCTGCCATCTGAGACCCACCTTGATTCTGTCGAGACCGTTTCGAACTCACGCTGCCGACGCTATCGGGAGGGTCTGACGATTTCGGGCCACGGTGCGCGGCCTGTGGATCGTCGACCCGGTTGTGGACAACCACGCTAGCCGAACGCCTGTTCGATCCGGCGGCGACACGCCGGACGAGTCACCGGCGCTCCGGCGGGACTTCGAAGGACTCGCACACGGCGCGCCAGATCTCCTTGGTCGGCACGCCGGCCTCGAGCGCCTGGTCCACGGTCCGGTTGTCCAGTGCGCTGAACACATGGTCACGGGCGAGCATGTCGGCACGGATCTCGCCGAACTCCTCGGCCATCATCTTGCGGAAGGCGGTGATACGCATCGACACCAGCCTACGAGACCGGTGAGAATGGCTTCATGTCCCTCGCGATCGACCTGGCGCCGACCGGCCTCGAGTCGGTGCTGCTGGAGCTCGCCGTCATCGCGTCCCTGGTGGCGACGATCGTGCTGGGCATCCGCGCGCTGCGCAATCGCCGCTAACCCCGCCCGATCAGGTCCCAGCGGTTGCCGTACAGGTCACGGAACACCGCGACCGTGCCGTACGGCTCGTGCCGGGGCGGCTCCTCGAACCGCACGCCCGCGGTCCGCATCCGCTCGTGTTCGCGGGCGAAGTCGTCCGTGTGGAGGAAGAACGCCACCCGCCCGCCGGCCTGGTCGCCGGCGCGCGCCTCCTGGTCCGCGCCGTCGGCCTTCGCCAGCAGCAGCCCGGTCCGCGCCCCGGGCGGGCCCACGACGACCCATCGCTTGCCGTCACCGAGCGCGGTGTCCTCGCGCAGCTCGAAACCGAGCGCGCCGGTGTAGAAGCCGATCGCCTCGTCGTAGTCGCGCACGACGAGCGTCGCGAGGCCGAGGTGCATCAGGTGCCGGGCTGGACGTGGTCGGCGAAGAAGTCGGCCAGGGTGTCCGAGGTGAACTCGTCGGACGCGCGCAGGTCGGTCTTCGACAGCCAGCCGACGAGCGGGCGGTCCTTGACCGTGAACACGAGCATCCCCGTGCCGCCGCTGACCCCCGCCCGGAAGCGGCCGTCGAGCCCGTTGCCGCGCCAGTCGGCTTCGACGTGGGTGCCGTCGGTCATGTTGCCCAGCTGGGTGTTCGCGACCTTCGTGGCGTCGTCGACCGAGGCCACCTGCGCGTAGCTGACCTGGTAGTCGTCGTTGAGCGCGCACGAGACGTCCGCGCCGGAGCCCTCGTCGGCGGGACCGCACTCGCCGGAGTCGGCGACCGCGCCGGCGAGCTGGCGCAGGCACTGGGTGAACCCCTTGCCGTCGGTCTCGCCCTTCTGCTGGCAGTCGTCGGCGGTCGGCAGATCACCGGCCGGGCGGAAGAGGAAGACCGCGCCGACGGCCAGCAGCGCGAGCACGACGAGGCCGGAGACGGCGAGCCACATCTTGCGCCGCCCGGACGGCGGGCGTGGCGGCTGGTAGTTCTGCGGCAGGTGCGGCACGGCGCCCGGCATCGGACCGGGCTGCGGGCCCGACGGGTGGCCGGGCGGAGGGCCGGCCGGCGCGACCTGCATCGGACGCGGGCCGGTATGCGGGCCCACCGGCGGGCCGGCCGGGTGGGGCGGGTTCGGGATGCCGGCGAGGTCGCGCGTGCGCATGCTGATGCCGTCCGCCGTCACGTGGTGCGCGCCCAGGGCGACGGCGGTCTCGGGCTGGTCGAGGCTCGTCGGGACCACCCGCAGCTGCTCGGCGATCAGCGTGGCGACGAGCGGGATCCGGCTGGACCCGCCGACGAGGTAGATGCCGGCGAGGCGGTCGGGGCTCAGGCCCGCGGCGCGGATCGTGCCGGCCAGCAGCTCGACGCTGCGCAGCAGGCTCGGGCGGATGAGCGCCTCGAGCTCGACTCGGGTGACCAGCACGTCCGGGAACGGCTCGGGCAGCGGCACCTCGGTCTGCGGGTGGCGGGACAGGGACTCCTTGGCGGCCTTGACGTCCACGGCCATGGCCCGGCGCGCGCGGCGGTCGCCGGTGGACTCCGGGCGCAGCATGTGCTGCCAGCGGCGGGGGTCGTGGGCGGACACCTCGCGGCCGACGTGCTCGAGTAACGCCTGGTCGACGTCCATGCCGCCGAGATCGGGCAGGCCGGCCTCGGCGAGCACGGCGAACCCGGTCTGCGTGACGCCGACGACGGCCACGTCGAAGGTGCCGGCGCCGAGGTCGTAGACGGCGAGCGCCTGGCCGGGGACCAGCTGCTGGCCGGGGAACGAGGCGAAGTGCGCGGCCGCGGCGACGGGCTCGGGCACGAGGACGAGGTTGGGGCCCAGGCCGGCGAGCCGAGCGGCGGCGAGCAGGACGTTGCGGCGGGCGGGTCCCCACTGGGCGGGGTGGGTCAGCCGGACCTCGTCGGGTCGTCCGCCGCCGAGCTGGCGGGAGGTCTCCTCGGCGACCCGGCTCAGCACGGCGGACAGGGCGTCGGTGACGGGCACGACGACGTCGCCGAGCAGCAGCGTGCCCTCGTCGACCCGGCGCTTGGGGTTGGGCTCGAAGCGGGCCGGGTCCAGCCGCGCGCGTCGCTCCGCGTCCCGCCCGACCACGAGCCCGCCGTCCTCGGCGGCGAAGAGCGCGGAGGGCATGGTCGCGGCACCGTCGACCTCGACCACCCGCGGCGGCAACCCATGGGCAGCGAGCACGGCGACGGTGTTGGAGGTCCCGAGATCCACCGAAAGGACGGTCACTGCTCTCCCTCACCCGCTACTCACCAGCGAGGAGATCCTTCCATGCCGTGTCTCAGGCGTCCGGCAGGTTGTCGAACACGGCCTCCGTCACGTTGTTCGCGACGTCGCAGACGCCCGTCCGGTCGCTCGGTAACAGGACCTCGACATAGAGCCAGCTGTCGACCGGATCCGGCGCGGTGAACACGGCAAAGCCGCAGGTGCGGGCGCTCTCGCCGGTGATCAGAACCGCCGTGTTCCCGTGGAACTCGGTCCTCTTGCCGGCGGGCATGCCGATCCGCCGCGAGACAGTGAGCGAACCGCTTTCCAGCTGCTCGACGCCGTCGCCGAGCAGGTAGGTGCACCCGCTGGAGAGGTCGGAGTTGTCCTCGAGCGCCGCCGCGTCCTCGCTCGTCGCCCGACGAGCCTCGGCGTCGGTCAGGGCGTCCGAGCAGGCGACGCCATCGTCCTTCTGCGGGTTGTCGATGGAGACGGTCGTTTCGCCCCCGGACTTGGGCGGCTCGTCCAGCCAGCCGAAGAGTCTCCCGGCGTACCACAGCGCCACGGCCCCGAGCAGCCCGACGATCACCCACGACACGACCTTCCGGCGATTCGCCGCCTTCGGCCGCGAGGCGGGAAGGGTCCCGGCCGGCGGTTGCGGCGCCGTCGGCGGCGGAGGCACCCGCGTGCCCGCCGCCGCGGTCCGCGGCGGCTGCGGCCGAACCGGCTGGGACCGAGCAGGTGGGCGCGGTGGCGAGGCGATGGCCGCCGTGCGTTCGTCCGCGGCCACGGCCGGTGGGAGGTCCTCCGTGCGCTGGCTCAGGCCCTCGCGCGCCACGTGGTGCGCACCCAGCGCCACCGCGGTCTCGGGCTGGTCCAGGTTGGTCGGCAGCAACCGCAGCCGCTCGCCGATCAGCTGGGCCACCAGCGGGATCCGGCTCGAACCACCGACCAGGTAGACGCCCGCGAGCGACGGCACGCCGGCCGACCGCACCGTCGACGCCAGCAGCTCCACGCTGCGCAGCAGGTCCGGCCGGATCAGGCCTTCCAGTTCGACCCGGGTGACCAGCACGTCCGGGAACGGCTCCGGCAGCGGCAGGTCCGTCTGCGGATGCCCCGACAACGCCTCCTTCGCCGCCCGCACGTCCTCCCGCAGCGCCCGCGCCGCGCGCCGGTCCGCCGTCGACTCCGGACGCAGCAGCCGCTGCCAGCCGGGCGGGTCGTGGTGGGCGATCTGGGTGCCGAGGTACGCCAGCAGCGCCTGGTCCACGTCCAGGCCACCCAGGTCCGGCAGGCCCGCCTCGGCCAGCACCGTGAACCCGGCGGACGTGGCGCCGACCACCGCGACGTCGAAGGTCCCCGCGCCCAGGTCGTACACGGCGAGCGCCTGCCCGGCGGCGAGCGAGTACCCGGGGAACGACGCGAAGTGCGCGGCCGCGGCGACCGGCTCCGGCACCAGCACGACATCCGCCCCGAGCGAGGCCTGCCGCGCGGCCGACAGCAGCACGTCCCGGCGCACCGGACCCCACTGCGCGGGATGGGTCAGCCGCACCTCCGCCGGCCGCGCGCCGCCGAGCTGACGGACCGTCTCCGCGCCGACCTTGCCCAGCACGGCGGCGAAGGCGTCCGGCACCGGGACGACCCGGTCGCCCAGCAGCAGCTGCCCGTCGTCCACGCGGCGCTTGGGGTTCGGCTCGAAGCGGGCCGGGTCCAGCCGCGCGCGCCGCTGCGCCTCGCGGCCGACCACGAGCTGACCGTCCATCGCGGCGAAGACCGCCGACGGCATGGCCGCGGCACCGTCGACCTCCACGACCCGTGGCGCCCGGCCGTGTGCGGCCAGCACGGCGACCGTGTTCGACGTGCCGAGATCGACGGACAGGATGGACACAGCGCTCCCCGATGTGCACGGACCGTTATCGGCCGAGATGCTGCCATGCCCCCACGACAGTCCCGGATCCAGTCCTACGCGCCGCCGTCGCTGCCGGGCTTCACGTGCTTGTCGAAGTAGTCCGTCATCTTCGTGGCACCCGCGGACGGGTCGGTGCTGATGTGCATGAGCACGCCCGCCACCGGCGAGTCGTTGACCTGGAAGACCAGCACGCCGTTGCCGTAGCCGAGGTCGATCGAGTAGTACGTGCCCGCCATGCCGTCGGCGCTCCAGTCGCCTTCCTCGGGATCGGAGCTACCCGTGGTGCCGCCGAGGCTCTTGAACTGCTGCTTGATCGCGTCCATGTACGTCTTCGCGTCGTCGTCCTTGTCGAAGTGCATGTACATGGCGGTGTAGTCGTCGGCCATCGAGCAGGACGCCGTGGTGGCCCCCGGCGTCTCGATGGCCTCGCCACCGAGCGGGTTGGTCGCGCCCTTCTGGCAGTCGTTGTGCTCGGCGACCGCGCCGGCGAGCTCACGCATGCACTCGGTGAAGCCCTTGTCGTCGGTGTCCTGGCTGCCGCAGTCCGCGCCGCCGGCCGTGCCGCCGCTGCCGCCGCCGGACGTGGCGATGATGATGCTGACCACTCCGATCACGAGCACCGCGACCACGGCCGTCGCGATGTACCAGCCGCGGTTGGACGAGCGGGCGGCCGGGGCGGGTGGCGGGGGCGGGCCGAACGACGGGCCGGACGCCATGGCGGGCACGGGGGTCGGCGTGCTGGGCGGACCCGGTGGGCCCGGCGGGGGACCAGAGTGAACGCGCTGCGGACCGCTGTTCGGGAACCCGCTGGGCGCCGGCCGGGCCGGTGCCGGCGGGCCGGCGGGACCGCCGGCGGCGGCGAACCCGCCGCTGCGCGGCCCGACGACCTGCTGAGTCGCCTGGACGTCCTCGATCGTGTTGCTGATGTCGCTGGTGCGCATCGTGACGCCCTCTTGCGGCACGTGGTGCGCACCCAGCGCGACGGCGGTCTCCGGCTGGTCCAGGCTCGTCGGCACGACCCGCAACTGCTCCGCGATCAGCGTCGCGATCAGCGGGATACGGCTCGAACCACCCACGAGGTAGATGCCGACGAGACGGTCGGGCGTCATGCCCGTGGACCGGATCGTGCCGGCCAGCAGCTCGACGCTGCGCAGCAGGCCCGGGCGGATCAGCGCCTCCAGCTCGACCCGGGTGACCAGCACGTCGTCGAACGGCTCGGGCAGCGGGACCTCGGTCTGCGGGTGCCGCGACAGCGACTCCTTGCCGGCCTTCACGTCCTCGCGTAACGCGCGCTGGGCCCGCCGGTCGCCGGTCGTCACCGGGCGCAGCAGCGACTGCCAGCGGCCCGGCTCGCGGTGCGACACCTGCCGGCCGACGTGTTCGAGCAGCGCCTGGTCGACGTCCAGGCCACCGAGGTCGGGCAGGCCGGCCTCCGCCAGGACGACGAAGCCCTTCTGGGTCGCGCCGACGATCGCCACGTCGAACGTGCCGGCGCCGAGGTCGTAGACGGCCAGCGCCTGGTTCGGCGCCAGGGTCTGGCCGGGAAAGGAGGCGAAGTGCGCGGCCGCGGCCACCGGCTCGGGCACGAGGACCAGGTTGGACCCCATGCCGGCCTGGCGCGCGGCGGACAGCAACACGTTGCGGCGGACCGGACCCCACTGCGCGGGGTGGGTCAGCCGCACCTCGTCCGGCTTCGCCCCGCCGAGCTGGCGGGAGGTCTCGTCGGCCACGCGGCGCAGCACGCCGGCGAGCGCGTCGGTGACCGGCACGACCTGGTCGCCGAGCAGCAGCGTGCCCTCGTCGACGCGGCGCTTGGGGTTGGGCTCGAAGCGGGCCGGGTCCAGCCGGGCACGGCGTTCGGCGTCGCGGCCGACCACGAGCTGACCGTCCTCCGCGGCGAACACCGCGGAGGGCATCATCGACGCCCCGTCCACGTCGACCACTCGCGGCGGGCGGCCGTGCGCGGCCAACACGGCGACCGTGTTGGACGTGCCGAGATCCACCGACAGGACGTTCACGACTCTCCCCTCGTCCGGCCCCGCCCCCCGCGCGACCGCCCGGACGGTGCCCACCCTTGCTGCCCGAATGCTGCCATGTGGGACCGTCACCGTGGGACGGGTCCCATACATCACGCTGTCCGTCGCCGGTGCGCTACGCGCGGTGACGGCGGTCCGGGGTTCGGAAACTGTCAGTGGGTTGAGTCAACATGGGTTCATGAGGTCAACCGACGTGCTCGAGGTGTTCTCACCGGCGACCAGGCAGTGGTTCGCCGGCGCGTTCGCCGAGCCCACCGGGGCGCAGGCCGGCGCGTGGTCGGCCGCCGCGGCGGGTGAGCACGCTCTGGTGGTGGCGCCGACCGGGTCGGGCAAGACGCTGGCCGCGTTCCTCTGGGCGCTGGACCGCCTCGCCACCCAGCCCAAGCCGGCGGAGCGCACCCTGCGCTGCCGCGTCCTGTACGTCTCCCCGCTCAAGGCGCTGGCCGTCGACGTGCAGCGCAACCTGCGCGCACCGCTCGCCGGGATCAGCCAGGCGGCGCGCCGGCTCGGCCTCGGCGACCCCCAGATCACGGTCGGCATGCGCACCGGCGACACCCCGGCCGACGAGCGCCGCTCGTTCGCCCGCACGCCGCCGGACATCCTGGTCACCACGCCCGAGTCCCTGTTCCTCCTGCTCACCTCCGCGGCCCGGGAGTCGTTGCGCGGGGTGGAGACCGTCATCATCGACGAGGTCCACGCCGTGGCCGGCACGAAGCGCGGCGCGCACCTGGCGCTGTCCCTGGAACGGCTCGACGAGCTGCTCCCCCGGCCGGCCCAGCGGATCGGGCTGTCCGCGACGGTCCGCCCGATCGACGAGATCAGCGCCTTCCTCGGCGGCACCAAGCCGGTCCGGGTCGTGGCGCCGAGCATCGGCAAGATCATCGAGATGACGGTCGTCGTCCCGGTCGAGGACATGACCGAGCTCGACGGCCCGCCGCCGCTCGACGGCCCGGTCACCCCCGACCCGGACGCGCCGCCTGCGCTGCCTGCGCTGCCCGGCGGGATCGGCACGCTCGAGGAGATGACCGGCGAGGTCGGCGGCACGCGAAGACCGTCGATCTGGCCGGCGGTCGAGGAACGGGTGCTGGAGCTCATCCGGTCGCACCGGTCCACGATCGTCTTCACCAACTCGCGGCGGCTGGCCGAGCGGCTCACCTCGCGGCTCAACGAGCTGGCCGCGGAGCGCCCGGTCTACCCGGCCGACGTCGGCCACTTCCCCGCGGAGGCGATCGCCGAGTCCGGCTGGGCGGCCGGGGTCGAGACGCCGACCATCGCGCGGGCGCACCACGGCTCGATGTCCAAGGAGCAGCGCAGCTCCGTGGAGGAGGCGCTCAAGTCCGGGCAGCTGCCCTGCGTGGTGGCGACGTCCTCGCTGGAGCTGGGCATCGACATGGGCGCGGTCGACCTCGTGATCCAGATCGAGGCACCGCCGTCGGTCGCGTCGGGCATGCAGCGCATCGGCCGCGCGGGCCACCAGGTGGGCGCGGTGTCCCGGGGCGTGATGTTCCCGAAGTTCCGCGGCGATCTCGTGTCGTGCGCGGTGGTGGCGGAGCGGATGGGCGAGGGCGCCATCGAGTCCATGCGCTACCCGCGCAACCCCCTCGACGTGCTGGCACAGCACATCGTGTCGATGGTGGCGCTCGAGCCGTGGCCGGTGGAGGAGCTGGCCGCGCTCGTGCGGCGGGCGGCGCCGTTCGCCGCGCTGCCGCAGGGCGCGCTGACCTCGGTGCTGGACATGCTGGCCGGCCGGTACCCGAGCGAGGAGTTCGGCGAGCTGCGGCCGCGGATCACGTGGGACCGGATCAACGGCGAGTTGCGCGGGCGGCCCGGCGCGCAGCGGCTCGCGGTCACCTCGGGCGGCACGATCCCCGACCGCGGGCTGTTCACCGTGATGACCCCGGCGTCGGAGTCCGGCGCCGGCTCGCGGGTGGGCGAGCTGGACGAGGAGATGGTCTACGAGTCGCGGGTCGGCGACACGTTCCTGCTGGGCACGTCGTCGTGGCGGATCCAGGACATCACCGCCGACCGGGTCATCGCCACGCCCGCGCCGGGCGAGCCGGCCCGCATGCCGTTCTGGAAGGGCGACGCGCCGGGGCGGCCGCTGGAGCTGGGCCGCGCGCTGGGCAGGTTCCTCCGCGAGATGTCGAGCCTGCCGGAGCCGGCCGCGCGGGAGCGGGCCACGGCGGCCGGACTGGACGTGCTCGCGGCCAACAACCTGATCGCGTACCTGGCGGAGCAGAAGGAGGCCACGCGGCACATCCCGGACGACCGCACGCTGCTGGTGGAGCGGTTCCGCGACGAGCTGGGCGACTGGCGGCTGGTCGTGCACTCGCCGTTCGGCGCCCAGGTCAACGCGCCGTGGGCGCTGGCGATCGGCGCGCGGATGCGGGAGCGGCGCAACGTCGAGGCACGGGTGGCGCACTCCGACGACGGCATCGTCGTGCAGCTGCCGGACGCCGTCGACATCGACGGCAAGGAGATCCACGCCGCGGCGGAGGACATCCTGCTCGACCCGGAGGAGGTGGAGCAGATCGTGGTCGCGGAGGTGGGCGGCTCGGCGCTGTTCGCCTCCCGGTTCCGCGAGTGTGCGGCCCGCTCGCTGCTGCTGCCGCGACGTGACCCGCGCAAGCGCACGCCGTTGTGGCGCCAGCGGCAGCGCTCGGCGCAGCTGCTGTCGGTCGCGGCGAAGTACGAGCAGTTCCCGGTGGTGCTGGAGGCCATGCGGGAATGCCTGCAGGACGTGTACGACGTGGCGGGCCTGCGCGAGGTGATGACCGACGTGCGGTCGCGGCGGATGCGGGTCGTCGAGGTGGAGACGCCGTCCGCGTCGCCGTTCGCGCGCAGCATGCTGTTCGGCTACGCCGGGATGTTCCTCTACGACGCCGACCAGCCGCTGGCGGAGCGGCGGGCGGCGGCGCTGTCGCTGGACAGCTCGCTGCTCGCGGAGCTGCTCGGGTCGGAGGCGATCCGCGAGCTGCTCGACGCGGACGTGCTGGCCGAGGTGGAGCGGTCGCTGCAGCGGCTGGCCCCCGACCGGGCGGCGCGGCACGAGGAGGACGCGGCCGACCTGCTGCGGTTCCTGGGCGACCTGACCGCGGACGAGGCGGCCCTGCGCGGCGTGCGGACGTCCTGGCTGGAGGAGCTGGAGCGCCAGCGGCGGGTGATCCGGGTGCGGATCGGCGGCGAGGCGCGGTACGTGATCATCGAGGACGCCGGCCGGGTGCGCGACGCCCTGGGCACGGCGTTGCCCGTCGGCGTGCCGGAGGCGTTCACCGAACCGGTCGACGATCCGCTCGGGGACCTGCTGTCCCGGTACGCCCGCACGCACGGGCCGTTCCCGGCGGGCGAGGCGGCGGCGCGGTTCGGGCTGGGCGTCGCGGTGGTCACCGGCGTGCTCGACCGCATGGTGGGCACCGGCCGGCTCGTGCGCGGCGAGCTGCGGCCGGGCGGCACGCACACCGAGTACTGCGACGCGGACGTGCTGCGGCGGTTGCGGCGCGCCTCGCTCGCGCGGCTGCGTGCCGAGGTCGAGCCGGTCGAGCCGGAGGCGCTGGGCCGGTTCTTGCCGGCGTGGCACGGGGTGGGCAAGCGGCTGCGCACGGCGCCGACCGCGGACGACGTGCTGTCGGTGGTGGAGCAGCTCGCGGGTGCGCCGCTGCCGGCGAGCGGGCTGGAGTCGCTCATCCTGCCGTCGCGGCTGCCCGGGTACACGCCCGCGTTGCTCGACGAGCTCACCACGTCCGGCGAGGTCACATGGTGCGGCACCGGATCGCTGGCCGGCGGGGACGGCTGGCTCGCCGTGGCACCGGCCGACGTGGCGGACCTCCTGCTGCCCGAGGTGGAGGAGGTCGTGCCGGACACGCCGCTGCACACGGCGGTCCTGTCCGCGATGGACGGTGGCGCGCTGTTCTTCCGGCAGCTGGCCGACCGCACGGGCGCGACCCTCATGGCCGGTGGCGCGGACGTGCCCTCGGACGCGGATGTCGTTGCGGCGCTGTGGGATCTGGTGTGGGCGGGCCTGGTCACGAACGACACGATCGCCCCGCTGCGGGCGCTGGTGTCCGGGCGCGGCGCGGCGCACAAGCGGCGCAGCTCCGCGCCACGCGGCCGGTACGCCCGCCTGCGTGGTGCCCGCCCGACGATGCCGAGCCGGTCGGGTCCGCCGACCGTGGCCGGCCGGTGGTCGCTGGTCACCGCGCGCGAGCCCGACCCGACGCGGCGGGCGCACGCCCGGGCGGAGGCGTTCCTGGAGCGGCACGGCGTGCTGACCCGCGGCGCGCTGGACACCGAGCGGGTGAGCGGCGGGTTCTCCGGGGTGTACAAGGTGTTGCGTGCGATGGAGGAGTCCGGCCAGATCGTGCGCGGTTACGTGGTCGAGGGCCTGGGCGCGTCCCAGTTCGCGGCGCGTGGCGCGGTCGACCGCCTGCGTGCACTGTCCCATTCGGACGGCGCGCCACCGGAGGCCGAGCAGGCGTCCCGCGTCCTGGCCGCGGCCGACCCGGCCCAGCCGTACGGCGCCGCCCTCCCGTGGCCGGACCCCATCGGCGACGGGAAACACCGCCCGGCAAGGAAGGCCGGCGCGTTGGCCGTACTCGTGGACGGCCGCCCGGTGCTGTACGTGGAGCGCGGCGGACGTTCCCTGCTGTCCTTCACCGAGTCCGAGGCCCTCCTCCGCGCGGCGGCGCAGGCCCTGTCCAGGGCGGTCCGCGAGGGCTGGCTCGGCCAGCTGGCGGTGCAGCGAGCCGACGGCGAGGTAGCGCTGACCTCCAACCTGGCCGACATCCTGCGCGACGTGGGCTTCCGGGCGACCCCCAAGGGCTTACGCCTCCGCGCGTGACCCACCGCCATCAGCCCCGGGACTCCAGGGCGGCCAGGCGCAGCTCGAGCTGATCGATACGGCTGCGCAGCAACGTCACCTGCGCCTCCAGGCTCACCTCGCGTTCCGCCCGCCTCTGGATCCGCGGCGAGCGCGCGGCCCGCTCGACCACGGCCGCCAGCGGGACCAGGCGCTGGGGGCCGTTGGGCCCGTCGATCAGCCGCGAGCGAACCTCCCCGTTGCGGTACCACGCCCGCAGCGCCGACCGGGACACCCCGGTCTCCTGCTCGGCCTGCGCGAGCGTGACCCACGGCGTGTCCTCGAGCTGCGCGAACAGCTCCAGCTCGTCCCGCCAGCGCGCCAGGCGGTCGTCCCAATCCGAGGCAGACATACGGTTACCCTATCACTGACACTGTATTGACAGGGTTTCAAGCAGCGCGCAGCATCAGAGCCATGTTCGAGCGATTCACTGACAACGCACGCGCGGTCGTGGTCTCGGCGCAGACCGAGGCCCGCTCGCTGAAGCACGACCACATCGGCACCGAGCATGTCCTGCTCGGCCTGTTCGGCTCCCCGGCCGGGCTCGCGGTGCAGGCGCTCGGCCAGCTCGGGATCACCGCGGAGATGGTGCGGGCCGATGTCGTATCGATGGTCGGCACCGGCGATGGCACACCCAGCGGGCACATCCCGTTCAGCCCGCGCGCGAAGAAGGTGCTCGAGCTCGCCCTCCGCGAGGCGTTGCAGCTCAGCCACAACTACATCGGCACGGAGCACATCCTCCTCGCGCTCGAACGGGAGGGGGAGGGCGTCGCCGTGCAGGTCCTCGCCGCCCACATCACGGACATGCACGAAATCCGCAACACGGTCACGGCGCTGCTCGATGCCCAGGGAAGGGCCGGCGGCGCGACCGTCCGACCGAAGCGCACCACCGCGGCCGACGAGGTCTTCGCGGCGGCCGAAGCGCTGGCCGGCGCCGCGCCGATGGGCAGTCACCACCTGCTAGAGGCACTCATCCGCGCCGAGGGCAGCATGGCCGCGACCGTCCTGGCGCAGCTCGGCATCAGCCCGGACGCGATCGCCGACAAGGTCGACGAACTCGACGCCGACGCGACGACCGACGCCACCCCGCAGGAGACCGGCGCCCGCAAGATGGAGATCCGGGTGGAGGGCGACGAGGTACACGTGGTGTTCCGCGACGAGGCCACCCTCGGCCTGGCCCGCACGGTCACCGAGCTAACCGGCGAGGGCCCCATCCGCGCCACCGGCCCGGTCGCCGGCCGGTTCGTCCCACTGTGGACAAGCCTGAACGAGCTGCTATCCGAACTGATGCGAACGCTGAAGCCAGAGTCCGACGTGGAGAGCAAGGGCGGCACCAAGGCGGCCCTACTGGTCCGCCGCGTCCTACACGACCGGCTACGCCGCCGCCAACCACCACCCGGCACCACCGGCGAGCAGCCGGAGGGCTGAGCCCCCCGCCCTCGGGCGGCCGAGCTTGGGCGGACCGGTTCGGGTGGCCGGGCTCGAGCGGCCGGTTCGGGTGCCCGGGTTCGAGCGGACCGGGTTCGAATGGGCCGGGGTCGAATGGGCCGGGGTCGAGCAGCCAGTTCGGGCTGCCGGGTTCGGATGGCCGGGCTCGGATGAGCCGGGGGGTCGAGCGGACCTGGGTCGAGCAGCCAGGTCCGGAGCGGTTCGGGCAGCCGGGCTCAAACGGGCGGGCTCGGGCAGCCGGGCTCGGACAGCCGATTCAGGTGCCCGGGTTCGAGCGGACCGGTTCGAATGGGCTGGGGTCGGGCAGCCGGGTTCGAGCAGCCGTTCGGACGGCCGGGCTCGCATGGGCCTGGTTTGAGCAGCCAGAGTTCCAGCAGCCAGGCTCGAGCGGGCCGGGGTTCGAGCGGCCCGGTTCAAGCAGCCGGACTCAGCAGCCGGACTCGGTGGCCGGGCTCGAGCGGCCGGGTTCGAGTGGCCCGGTTCGGGTGGCCGGGTTCGAGTGGCCGGGCTCGGGTGGCCCGGTTCGGGTGGCCGGGCTCGGCGGCCCGGTTCAACCGGCCGGGTTCAACCGGCCAGGCTTCGGCGGCCGGGCTTCGGCAGCCGGGCTCAACCACCAGGCTCGGGCGGCCGGGCACGGACACCCGGTTCGAGCGGTCCGGTTCAAGCACCCTGGCCCGAGCAACCCGGCTCGGGCGGCCGGGCTCAACCGGCCAGGCGGGGCTCGGCTGCCCGGTCCAGGCGGACCGGCCCCAGGCGGCCGGGCTCGCGGGGTCGGCGGTCAGCGTGGGGTCAGGATGCAGAACTCGTTGCCCTCCGGGTCTGCCATGACCTGCCAGGGGACCTCGCCCTGGCCGATGTCCGTCCGGGCCGCTCCCAGGGCGGTCAGCCGGGCCTCCTCGTCGGCCAGGGAGCCGGTGGCGGGTGGGGCCACGTCCAGGTGGACACGGTTCTTCACCTCGTGCGGGTGGGCGGAGCGGATGAACTCCAGCCACGGGCCGCGACCGTCCGGGTCTCGCAGTGACGCGTACTCCACGCCCGTCCGCACGATCGGCCAGCCGGTCGCGGCCGACCAGAAAACGCCCAGCGCGGTTGGGTCGGCGGCTGCCGCGACGATCGCGGCGATCGCGCCTGTTGTGGCGTACTCGGGGCGTGGGTCGAGGATGCAGAACTCGTTGCCGCCCGGGTCGGCCAGGACCAGGAACGGGACGTTGCGCTGGCCGATGTCTACCCGCTCGGCACCTAGCGCCAGCGCCCGGTCCAGGGTGGCCATCTGCTGGTCTGCCGAGGCGCTGGACAGGTCGAGATGCAACCGGTTCTGCCGGGTCTTCGGCTCGGCCACCGGCACGAAGACGAGGTCGAACCGCCAGCCGTCGTCCGGCGGCGCCTGGAGGTCGACCTCGTCCGCCTGCTCGAGGCTGATCCGCCAGCCGAGCAGGTCACGCCAGAACCGCGCCAGCGCGGGCGGATCGGCCGCGTCGACGACCACATTGACCAGTCGCGTGGACATGATCGGGACGCTAGCCGATCACACCGACAATTCAGTGGGTCGCGAGCCGCAGCAGGTGCCACAGCTGCGCGATCCCCGCCCGGTCGCCCTCGGGCGTGGCCGTGCCGAAAGACCGGCGGCCCCACAGCCACAGGTACATCCCCGCCGGATCCGTCGAGACCATGGCATCGGCCGGCTCGTCCGGCTCCGCCTGCCACGACGCCGTGCCGGCCGCCGCCAGCTGAGCGATCCACCGCCGGCGGCCGGCGACCACCGCCACCCGGCCCGTCCACGAGTTCGTCACGCCCAGCACCCCGAGCCGGTGGGTGAACCACAGCGACAGGACCTCGTCGATGCCGTCGTAGGCGATCTCGTCCTCGACCCGGCCGGTGACCGTCATCGCGGCCGCCGCGTCCTGCACGTCGTAGCGGTGCACGGTCGTCTCGTGCGCGAGCCTGCGGTACCAGAACCCGTAGGTCTGGTCGAGCGGCCACCACGACGGCGCCGCGTCCGCCGGGTCGTGCGCGGACAGCTCGGCCATGAGCTCCCGGTGCCCGGACCGCAGATACTCCACAAGGGACTGACCCGCAACCGGCGCGCGCTGCCAGCGGGTCGGCTGGTCGCCCGACTGCAGCCATGCCACGACCATCCGGTACACGCTGCCGACGTGGCGAACCGTCTCGCCCAGCGTCATGCCTTCCGCGTAGCGCACCGGCAGGTGCGGGTCGGCGCCGAGGGCAGACGACGCCAGCCGCTCACCCTCGATCCGCAGGACCTCGAGCAGGCGGCCGTAACCGGCCAGTGCCCGACCGGTCATGACGCGCCGTGGATCGCACGCGAGACGAGGTCGAGGAACTGGCCGGCCTGGCGCACGAGGTCGTCCGCGGACCGCGGCGTGACCGCACGCGTGATGCCGGCCTGCACCGACGCGCGGGTGGCCGAGCACGACGCGAAGAACGCCGCCCACTCCCGCAGCTCCGGCGCCACCGACGCGAGCAGCGTCCACACGCTCATCGGACGCGAGCGCGCCCGGTGCGGGCGGCCGCGCATGGCGAGCACGGCCGCCCCACCGCGCAGCGCCGCCAGGTACGCCAGGGCGAACCGCAGGGCCGGCTCGGGATCCAGCGCCGCTTCGGCGAGCCCCCGCTCGGCTTGGGAGAGCAGGGAGAGCGCGGGCTCCGGCACGGACAGGGGTTCGTTGTCGCGGTAGTCCAGAGTTGTGGTCACCTGACGCCTCCTCGCGGTCCGGGATCGCCACCGGTTGTGACGACACGCCGAGGGGAAGCCGGCGGTGCCCGGTGGTGAGGCGCTTCCCCCACCCCACCACCGGGCTTGTTCGAACTGGTGTTCGAACGATTCGAGCTTAACTCCGGGGTCCGACAGACTCAACCTCGGCCGGGATTTTCAGCGGCGACACCCGCCACAGTTGTGCTCTGATGTGCCCATGACGTCCTCGGACCACCCCGCGATCAGCAAGATCTCCGCCGCGCTGCGCGAGGCCGGGATGCCGGCCGCCGCCGACGGGATCCGCGTCCTCGACGACGAGGTGCGCACCGCGGCCGCCGCCGCGGCGGCCCTGGGCGTGCCGGTCGGCGCGATCGCGAACAGCCTCGTCTTCCGGGCCACCGAGGGAGATCGCGTCTTCCCGTTGCTGGCGCTGACGTCCGGTGCGCACCGCGCCGACACCGCGCGGCTGGCGACGCTCGCCGGCGCGCGGTTCGTGGGCCGCGCGGACCCGGCGTTCGTCCGCGAGCACACGAGCCAGGTCATCGGCGGGGTGGCGCCGGTCGGGCATCCCCGGCCGATCCGGACGCTGGTCGACAACGCGCTGGCCGGGTACGAGGTCGTCTGGGCCGCGGCCGGGCATCCCAAGGCGGTGTTCCCGACGACGTTCGCCGGGCTGATCGAGTTGACGGGGGGCGTGGCTGCGGAGGTGGCGGCCGGGGAGGACAATCAGGCGTCGTGACCGCGGTTCCGCCACGAGTCGAGCGGTTCGTCGACCTCAGCCAGGACGAGCTGCGTGCTCGCCTGTCCGAGGCGCTTTCCCTGTATGTCACGGCAATGCGCTACCCGATGGGCACGGCCGAGCAGCGCGCGCCGATGTGGCTCGCGCACATGCTGCGGGCGGACTGGCGGTGCGTGGCCGCGGTCGACCCGGACGACGCGATGGTCGGGATCGCGTACGGCTACCGCGGCGCGAAGGGCCAGTGGTGGCACGAGCAGGTGCGGCGCGGGATCGTGGAGCGCTCGGGCCCGGAGTTCGCCGACCGCTGGCTGGACGACTACTTCGAGCTGACCGAGGTGCACGTGCAGCCCGCCGCCCAGGGCCGCGGCGTGGGCGAGGACCTGTTACGGCGGCTGCTCGCGGCGGTGCCGTCGAGCAAGGTGCTGCTGTCCACGCCGGAGGGCCCGTCCCGCGCGTGGCGGCTCTACTACCGCGTGGGCTTCCAGGACGTGCTGCGCAACTACCGGTTCACGGGCGACCCGCGACCGTTCGGCGTCCTCGGCCGCACGCTGCCGCTGTAGCCGGGGCTCCGCCGCCTCACACGGCCGCCAGGGCCTCGATCTCCACGCGGAACGCGGGGTTCACCAGGCCCGCCACCCGCACCAGCGAGCTCGCCGGCGGTGGCCGGTCCGCCGGGAGGAACTCGTCGCGTACCTCGCGGAACGCGGGCAGGTCCGACAGGTCGGTCAGGAACACCGTCAGCTTCACCACGTGAGCCAGGTCGGCCCCGGCCGCGGCCAGCGCCGCCGCCAGGTTCTCGAAGACCTGGCGCAACTGGGCCCGCGGCTCCGCCGGCACCTCGCCCGACGCCGACATCGGCACCTGGCCCGACACCGCCACCAACCGGCCGGTGAACGACACCGCGTGGCTGTACCCGTTCGGCGGCGGGAGGCCGGCCGGGTGGACGAAGAACTCCGTCACAGGGCGGCCAGCCGTTCGCGCAGGGTGTCCAGGCCCATCTGGCCCATGCGCAGCGCCCGCATGTGGAACTCCTTGAGGTCGAAGGAAGAACCGGCCCGGGCGCGGGCGTCGTCGCGGGCCGAGAGCCACAGGCGTTCGCCGAGCTTGTAGGCCGGCGCCTGGCCCGGCCAGCCCAGGTAGCGATCCACCTCGTCGTGGACCAGGGCCTCCTCGGTGATCGTGCGGGTCAGCAGGAACTCCAGGCCCAGCTCCGGCGTCCACCGCTCCCCCTCGTGGAAACCCGTGCCACGCGGGATCTCCAGCTCCAGGTGCATGCCGATGTCGATGATCACCCGCGCCGCGCGGAAGAGGTTCTCGTTCAGCATGCCCAGCAGGTCGCCGTCGTCGGCGAGGTAGCCGAACTCGCGCATCAGCCGCTCCGCGTAGAGCGCCCAGCCCTCGCTGTAGGCCGGCACCCACGCCAGCAGCCGCTGGAACTTGTTGAGCCGCCGCGACTCGCTGGTCGCCGTGGCGATCTGCAGGTGATGGCCGGGCACGCCCTCGTGGTAGACGATGCTGACCTCACGCCACGTCGTGAACTCCGACTTGTCCGGCGGCAGCGCCCACCACATCGCCCCGGCACGGGTGAAGTCGTCGGACGGGCCCGTGTAGTACGCGCCCGACCCGCCACCCGGCGGCGCGATCTTGCAGTCCAGCCGCATGATCTCGTCGGGGATCTCGAAGTGCACGCCGCGCAGGTCGGCCAGCGCCCGGTCGGACAGGCCCTGCATCCAGTCGCGGAACTCGGCCACGCCGGCGATCCGGTACCGCGGGTCGGTGTCGAGCGCGTCGCTCGCCTCGCGCATGCCCGCCCCGGCCTTGATCCGGTCCGAGACCGCCTTCATCTCCGTCTCGATCCGGGTGAACTCCGCCCAGCCCCACTCGTAGGCCTCCCGCAGGTCCAGCCGCGCGCCCAGGTACATCCGGGACCACAGGCCGTAGACGTCCGCGCCGACCGCGTCCTTCTCCGGCGCCTTCGGCAACAGCTCCTCGCCCAGGAACGCGGCCAGCTCCGCGTACGCCTGCCCGGCCGCGGCCGCCGCCGCGGCCAGGTCCGCGCGCAGCGCCGCGTCGTCGGGCGCCTGCTCGGCCATGGACGCGAAGAACGCCGGCTCGTCGCCCAGCCCCGCCCACGTCCGGCACTGCTCGGCGACCCGGCGCACCTGCCGGACCGCCGCGACGCTGCCGCCCGCGGCCGCGTGCCGCAAGCTCTCCTGGTAGCTCGCCAGCGTCGCCGGCACCGCCGCCATCCGCGTCGCGATCACGTGCCAGTCCTCCGGCGAGTCCGCCGGCATCAGGTCGAACACCTGGCGCGTGTCCTGTGCCGGGCTCGCCAGCACGTTCAGCGACGGCAGCACCAGGCCCGCGTCGTAGACCTCCTTGTCGAGCCCCAGCCGCTCGGTGAACACCGCCTTCGCGTCCCGCTCGCCGCCGTCGACCGGCTCGAGTGCCTCGACCGCGCGCAGCGCGTCCGTCACCAGCGCGGCCCGTTCGGCGTGCCCGTCCGGCGACAGGTCCGGCAGGCGGTCGTCGTGCCCGGTGATGCCGAGCGCGGTCGCCGTGGTCGGATCCAGCCGGACGAAGTCGTCCACGTAGGTGTCACAGAGCCGGTGCACGGGGGTTTCCATGTCACCGGACGCTACCCGGGCCGTCACGTTATTTTCGAACAGCAGACCGCCTGGTGTCCGCAGGCCGGGCGAGTGCTGGCAGGATGGCCGGGTGCGCAACGCCGGCCACGATCACGTACGCAGAACGCTCGGGCTCGTCGTCCTGAGTTGCCTGCTGCTGATCTCGCTCTCGGGCTGCGTCCGCATCCACGCCGCGCTCGCCGTCTCCTCCGACGACCTCGTCTCCGGCGAGCTCGTCATCGCGGCGCTGCCGGTCAACAAGGAGGACAACGGGCCGAGCCTCACCGTGCCGCCCGAGCTCGCCGAGAAGGTGCGCACCGAGCCGTACACCGCCGACGGGTACGTCGGCCAGCGGGTCACGCTGACCGGGCTGCGGTTCGCCGACGTCACGGTGCTCGCCGAGTCGATCTCCACTGCCCAGCAGTACCGGCTGTCGTTCCGCCGCTCCGGCGAGCTCGTCACGCTCGCCGGCTCGATCGACCTGACCAGGGTGCCCAAGGAACGCGCCGACGTGCAGGTCAAGATCGCGTTCCCGGGCCGGGTCTCGCGTACCAACGGCGACAACACCGACGGCACGATCAGCTGGGCGCCCAAGCCCGCCGCGGTCACCGAGTTCAACGCGACCGTGCAGTACTCCAACGCCGTCGGCATCTCCTGGGCCCAGTGGGTGGCGATGGTCGGCGGCGGCGCGATCGCCGTGGCCGTGCTCGTCGTGCTGCTCGCGCTGTTCACCCACCGCCGCAGCCTCAGGCTGGAACGGGCCCAGGCCCGGCGGCCGGCCTACTAGCCGGCCGACCGTAACCTCGCCTGCGCCTCCCGGTCCGGCGCGAGGTCGAGGCGAGCCACCATCTCCTTGGTCGCCTTCGACAGGTTGAACGTGTAGAAGTGCAGGCACGGCACGCCCTCGGCGAGCAGCCGCCGCGACAGCTCCTCGGTGACGTCCATGCCGGCCGCGCGGAACGCCTTCGGGTCGTCGGCCAGCGGGTCGAGCCGGTCGGCGAGCTCGCGCGGCACCTGCGCGCCGGACAGCTCCACGGTCTTCGACAGGATCCTCGGCGTGGTCAGCGGCATGATGCCGGGCAGCAGCACCGCGTCGCAGCCGCGGGCGGCCACCCGGTCGCGCATCCGCAGGAAGTCGTCGGCGGTGAAGAACAGCTGGGCGATCGCGAAGTCCGCGCCCGCGCGCAGCTTGCGGACCAGGTACTCGGTGTCGGTGTCCAGGTCGGCCGAGCGCGGGTGGCCGTAGGGGAACGCGGACACGCCCACGCAGAAGTCGCCGAGCTCGCGCACCAGGCGCACCAGCTCCTCGGCGTACTCGAGCCCCTCGGGATGGCGGACCCACTCGCCCATCGGGTCGCCCTGCGGGTCACCGCGCAGCGCGAGGACGTTCTTCACGCCCAGCTCGGCGTACCACCCGATGACGTTGCGCAGCTCGGCGACCGAGTGGTCGACGGCCGTGAGGTGGGCCATCGACACCAGGGTCGTCTCCCGCACCACGCGGCCGGTCGTGCGGATCGTGCGGTCGCGGCTCGACCCGCCCGCGCCGTAGGTGACCGAGACGAACGCCGGGTCCAGCCCCTCCAGCGACCGGATCGAGTTCCACAGCCGCTGCTCGTCCGCGTCGTCACGCGGCGGCATGAACTCGACGGAGAACACCGGCCGGTCACCCGGGATACGCGCCACCACCGAAGTCATGGGGTCCAGGGTAGTGAAGGATCGTATGGCGCAACTCGGCCACCAGCGGAGTCTGAGCAGACCCCCGCTGGTACGCGGGCCGGGCGGACCACGCACCATGGTTCGCGTGGCGCCCACATCCGAAGTTCCGACCGCCGAGCCCTCGATCGACTCCGCCGTGCACCTGCACGTCGAGGACGTCCTCGCGCGCTACCTGGCCGGCCGCCGCGCCCAGCTGCCCGACCTCGCGCGCACCTTCACGCTGGCCGTCGACGCCCTGTCCGACTTCGCCCTGCGCGGCGGCAAGCGGATGCGGCCCACGTTCGCCTGGTGGGGCTGGCGGGCCGCCGGTGGCGAGGCGGAGGGGCCGCGGGCACAGGCCGTGCTGCACGCGATCAGCGCGCTCGAGCTGATCCAGACGTGCGCACTCGTGCACGACGACATCATGGACGCCTCCGAGCTGCGCCGCGGCCGGCCGACCGTGCACGTCCGGTTCACCGAGGCGCACCGGGCGGGTGCCTGGCACGGCGATCCCGAACGGTTCGGCACGGCGGCCGCGATCCTGCTCGGCGACCTCGCGCTGGCGTGGGCGGACGACATGTTCGAGTGCGCGGACCTGGCGCCGGAGCTGCGGGCCGCCGCGCGCGAGCCGTGGCAGGCGATGCGCGCGGAGATGTTCGCGGGCCAGTACCTCGACGTGCTCGCGCAGGCCGAGGGCGACGAGTCCGCGGACCGGGCCCTGGGCGTGGCCCGGCTCAAGACCGCTGCGTACACCGTCGAGCGGCCGCTGCACCTGGGTGTCGCACTGGCCGGGGCCGCGCCGGACACCATCGAGGCGGTCAAGGCGTTCGGCGCCGACATCGGCGTCGCCTTCCAGCTGCGCGACGACCTGCTGGGGATGTTCGGCGACACCGTGGTCACCGGCAAGCCCGCGGGCGACGACCTGCGCGAGGGCAAGCGCACGCTGCTGATGGCGCTCGGCCTCGACTACGCCGGCCGGACCGGGCGGCATGCCGACGCCGACGTCCTGCGCGGCGCGCTCGGCGACCCCGACCTGCGGCCGGACGCGCTCGCCCGGGTCCGCGGGCTGCTCACCGACCTCGGCGCGGTCGACGAGCTGGAGCGGCGCATCGACACGCTGACCACCACCGCGCTCGCCGCGCTCGACGCCGCTGGGCTGGCGGAGCCCGGTGGCACGCGGCTGCGGGAGCTCGCGATCGCGGCCACCCGACGGGACAGGTAGTGCGCACCGTGGGCGGGCCCACCGGCCACGTCGTCGTGGTCGGCGCCGGGCTCGCCGGGCTCTCGGCGACCCTGCACCTGCTCGGGGCCGGCCGGGCGGTGACCGTGCTGGAGACCGCGGACGGGCCGGGCGGGCGGGCCGGGTCCGCCGTGGTGGACGGCTACCGGATCGACACCGGCGCGTCCGTGCTGACCATGCCCGAGCTGATCGAGGAGGCGCTCGCCGCGGTCGGCGAGTCGCCGGCCGAGCGCATCTCGCTGACCCGCCTCGACCCGGCCTACCGGGCGCGGTTCGCCGACGGCTCGGTGCTCGACGTGCGCACCGACGCCGACGCCATGGCCGAGGAGGTGCGCCGGTTCGCCGGGCCGCGCGAGGCCGACGGCTACCGGCGGCTGCGGGCCTGGCTGACCGGGCTGTACCGGCTGCAGCGCGACCGGTTCATCGGCGCGAACTTCGACTCCCCGCTCGACCTCGCGGGCACCGCGCTGGCCCGGCTCGCCGCGACCGGCGGGTTCGGCCGGCTCGGCCCGGCCGTCGGCCGGTTCCTGCGCGACGAGCGGCTGCGCCGGGTGTTCACGTTCCAGTCGCTGTACGCGGGGCTCGCCCCGCACCAGGCGCTCGCGGCGTACGGGGTCATCCCGTACATGGACACGGTGGCCGGCGTGTACTACCCGCGCGGCGGGATCGGCGCGGTCGCGGCCGGGCTCGCCGACGCGGCCGCCACGCACGGCGCGACGCTGCGCTACGGCACGGGTGCGGCGTGGCTCGAGCGGCGCGGCGGGCGGGTCACCGCGGTACGCACCAGCCACGGCGAGCGGATCGCGTGCGACGCGGTCGTGCTGACGCCGGACCTGCCGGTCAGCTACCGGCTGCTGGGCGGCGCACCCCGCCGGCCGATGCGCCCGCGCTGGTCGCCGTCGGCGGTCGTGCTGCACGCGGGGGTCACCCGCACCTGGCCCGAGCTCGCCCACCACACGGTGTTCTTCGGCGAGGCGTGGACGCGGACCTTCGACGAGATCCTCACCCGCGGCACGCTGATGAGCGACCCCTCACTGCTGGTCTCCCGGCCGACCGCGACCGACCCCGGCCTCGCCCCGGCCGGCCGGGAGCTGGTGTCGGTGCTCGCGCCGTGCCCGAACCTCGTGACCGGCCCCATCGACTGGCGCCGCGTCGGGCCCGCCTACGCCGACGAGCTCACCGGCGTCCTCGAGGCCCGCGGGCTGACCGGCCTCGGCTCCTCGATCCAGATGCGGCACCTCGTCACGCCGGCCGACTGGGAGGCCGGCGGGCACGCCGCCGGCACGCCCTTCTCGCTCGCCCACACGTTCCGCCAGACCGGTCCGTTCCGGCCGCGGAACCTGGTTCGCGGCGTGGCCAACGTCGTGCTCGCCGGCTGCGGCACCACGCCGGGGGTCGGCGTGCCGCCGGTGCTCATCTCCGGGCGGCTGGCCGCCGAACGTATCGTTGGTGCATCGATTCGTAGTCAACACGACAGGTTGATACCCCACATGCCCGCGCACTGAGCTGGGATACTTCGACGCGAACGGGCGCGCCAGGGATGGGCGGGCCGGACGGGGAGTCACCATGCGGGGACAGGTAGCCGGGCGGCGGATGGTGTTCGCCGGGCTCGTGGCCGGGCTCGCACTCGTGGCGGCCGGCTGCACCAACGCGGTCGAGGGTTCGCCGCGTGGCGTGGACATCGGCCCGCTGACCACCGCCGAGGGCACCGCGCAGGCGCTGACCGACTTCGCCGAGGCCGCGGCCGTGCACTACACGGGCTCGCTGGTCGCCGCGGACGGCGGCCAGCTGACCGCCGACGTCACGGCCACGCTGACCGGCGAGGTGTCCGGCACGGTCACCATCGACGGGCTGCCCGCGAACATCCTCTACGTCGGCAAGACGCTCTACCTCAAGGCGGCGAACAACTTCTGGGGCGGCATGGCCGCCCGCTTCGGGGTCACCTCCGGCGACGGCAGCGCGCTCGCGAACCGGTGGGTCAAGCTGCCGACGTCGCTGCTCGGCGTGGAGTTCGGCGAGATCTTCACCCCGGACGTGATCGCCCAGACCGCCGGCAAGCCCGGCGACAAGACCGCCTCGCTGGAGCTCGTGCACAACGCCAAGGAGAGCATCGGCGGCGTCGACGCGTACGTCATCGAGGTCGAGGGCGGCACCGTGTACTTCGCGACGGCGAAGCCGCACGGCGTGCTGCGCTTCGACCTCGCGCGCCTGGGCAGTGCCGACACCACCTCGGTGTCGAACGTCGTGCTCGACATCGTGGACACCTCGCCGGACATCGTGTCGGTGTACCAGTCGTTCGCCAAGGCGGCGGGCGGGCTCGACACCGCGGTCGACGCGCTGACCGGCGTCACGCAGGGCGAGCACCGGTTCGACAAGTGCGGCGCGCCGAGCTGCACGCTGATCGTGGACGTCAAGAACACCGCCAAGGCCGCCGTGCGCGTGCACCTGCGGGCCGACTGGACCGGGGACGGCGCCAAGCTCGGCACCTGCGAGTCGAAGGCGGGACCGCTCGCCCCCGGCAAGAACGGCAAGGTCAGCTGCAAGATCACCTCGGCGCAGTGGAAGAGCTTCTACCAGAAGGCGAACTCCGTGCCCGGCAAGCACCCGTACGGCGCCCAGTGGGCCGCGCTGGTCCTCGCCGACCCGCCGGACCTCGGCGACCTCGGGACGTGGGCCGCCGCCAAGCCCGCCGCGGCGAACGACGGCAAGACCGACGGCAGCCACGCCGTGTACGAGATCAGCGCGGGCGGCAAGCCGTGGAAGTACGGCGTCGTGCCCAGCCGGTACTGGCGCGACCATGCCGGCGACCAGCTGCGCGGCTGCATGGCCGCCACCCGGTCGGCGTGCGCGGTGTCGCTCGTGACCATGACCGACGACCCGGCGTCCGCGCACGCGCTCGCCGCGAAGCTCGTGGCCGACTACCGGGCCGAGAACGACGGCTGCCCCGCCGGCCAGTGGGTGAGCTGCCCGCGGTGAGCTCCTCCGCCGAGCTGGCGGCCGCGTACCTGGAATGCCGCCGGATCAACGCACACCACGGGCGCACCTACTTCCTCGCCACCCGGCTGCTGCCCGCGAACCGGCGGCCCGCGGTGCACGCGCTGTACGGCTTCGCCCGCCTCGCCGACGAGATCGTCGACGATGTGGCCGCCGGCTCCCCCGCGGACCGCGCCCGCGAGCTGGCCGTGTTCGAGCGGCGGGTGGCCGCCGCGCTGCGCGGTGACGAGCCCGCGAGCCCGGTGCTGGCCGCGCTCGCCGACACGGTCCGCCGCTACCGGATCGAGCCCGGCCTCTTCGCCGAGTTCCTCGCGTCCATGCGGATGGACCTGACCGTCACCGGCTACCGCACGTTCGCCGACCTCGGCGAGTACGTGCACGGCTCGGCCGGGGTGATCGGGCTGCAGCTGCTGCCGGTGCTCGGCACGGCCGGTCCCGCGGCGGCGGCCGAGCCGTACGCAGCCGCGCTGGGCGAGGCGTTCCAGCTGACGAACTTCCTGCGCGACGTCGGCGAGGACCTCGACCGCGGCCGGCTCTACCTGCCCGCCGACGAGCTGGCGGCGTTCGGCGTGGACCGCGCGCGGCTGCTGCGGGCGCACCGCGGCGGGCGGCCGGACCCGGCGATCCGGCGCGCGCTCGCCCACCTCGTGGCCTACAACCACGCCGTCTACCGCCGCGCCGAGCCCGGGATCGCCCTGCTGCGCCGGGAGTCCCGGCCGTGCGTGCGCACCGCGTTCGTGCTCTACCGCCACATCCTCGACGAGATCGAGGCGAGCGACTACGCGGTGCTCGGCCGGCGGGTCGCGGTGCCCGCCCACCGGCGGCTGCGCGTCGCGGTGCCCGGGCTCATCCGCGCGGTCGCCAGCCGGGCGGCGGCGTCGCGCTAGAAACGAACACGAGGCCCGCCGCGATCAAACCGGTGGCCCGGGCGGCGAAGTCCGGCCGCCGGGTGGTTGGGAGCTGACCCGCGCGACCAGTCGCTCGCCGCCCGGCCGTGCCGGTGACCGTCGCCGCGGGGCGGCGGTCACCCGCGGCTCCCGGACGTGCGGGAACCGGCGCGGAGGGTGAGTCCGCGCCCGGGCATCCGGGCGGCTAGAGCGCCAGCGCCTGCGCGCGGCGCTTGACCTCGCGGGCCCCGGTCGCGCGCAGCTGGTCGATGGGCCGGCCGGGCAGCGAGTCGTCCGAGGTGAACAGCCAGCGGACCATCTCGTCCGGCGCGAAGCCCGCGTCCGCGAGGACCGTGATCGTGCCGGGGAGACCCTTGACGATCGCCCCGTCGCTGGTGAGGAACTCGGCGGGTACGCACAGCACACCATCGCGGCGAACCGCGAGCAGCTGACCGTCCCGCAACGCCTGGCGAACCTTCGTCACCGGGAACCCGAGCCGGCCGGCCACGTCGGGCAGCGGCAGCACCTCGACTCCGGGATCGAGCACGTCGTCGGCGGAGGGTGTGGCACTCACGCCGACCACGATGCCACACCCGACACGGCCGTGCGGGAACGAATTTCGGCGAATTTTCGCTGCCTGGACGCTCGGCTCGGTCACATAATCGACGGCTTCACCACAAGCTGGCAGCGGGCTCCGTACCATCACGTCCGTGGACGAAAGGGGCGCCCGCCTGATCGGCTCGCTGCTCGAGCGGCGGTACCGCATTGACGCGCTGCTCGCGCGCGGCGGCATGTCGTCGGTCTACCGCGGGCTCGACACCCGGCTCGACCGCCGGGTCGCCATCAAGGTCATGGACGCGCGGTTCGCCGACGACCGCGCCTTCGTCGACCGCTTCGAGCGCGAGGCCCGCTCCGCCGCGAAGATCCACCACGCGAACGTCGTGGCCGTGCACGACCAGGGCGTGGACACGGGCGTCGAGGGCTCGCTGGTCTACCTGGTGATGGAGCTGGTCGACGGCGGCACGCTGCGCGACCTCATCCACGGCCGCGGCGCGCTCGACGTGCCGCTCACGCTCTCGATCATGGAGCCGGTGCTGAGCGCGCTGGCCGCCGCGCACCGGGCCGGGCTCGTGCACCGCGACGTGAAGCCGGAGAACGTGCTGATCGGGCACGGCGGCGAGCACGGCACGGTGATCAAGGTCGGTGACTTCGGCCTGGTCCGCGCGATCTCGTCGGCCGGCACCACGAGCTCGAGCGTCATCCTCGGCACGGTCGCCTACCTCTCCCCCGAGCAGGTCACCACCGGCACCGCGTCCGCCAGCGGCGACGTGTACTCGGCCGGCATCCTGATGTACGAGGCGCTCACCGGCGTCACGCCCTACACCGGGGACAACCCGCTCTCCATCGCCTACCGGCACGTGAACGACGACATGCCGGCGCCGAGCGAGCGGGTCCCGGGCCTGCCGCCGGCGCTCGACGAGCTGGTCGTGCGCGCCACCCGCCGCGACGCCGCCGCCCGCCCCGTGGACGGCGCCGCGTTCCTCGCCGAGCTCACGACGCTGCGCACCCGGCTCGGGCTGCCGCGGGTGACGGTGCCGGTACCCGAGCCGACCATCCAGGACCGCACGGTGCCGGTGTCCCCGGTCGAGCAGGCGAAGGCGTTCGAGCGGCCGCCCGCGCGCGACGACGATCCGGAGGCGACCGCGACCAGCCTGAGCGCCGTCGACGTCGCCCGGTCCGCCGAGTACGCCCACGCGACCGTCGTGCGTCCGGCGCCCGGCGGCTTCCAGGCCATGGGCCCGCAGGGCACCCGGGCGATGCTGCGCAGCAACCTGGACCCGGCCCCGCCCTCGAACCCGTTCGCGCAGCAGGAGCTGGGTCCGCCGGGCATGGGCATGCCCATGGGCTCGCCGGCCATGGGCACCGCGGTCCCGCCGATGCCGCCCCCGCCCCGGCGAGCCCGCCCGTCCGGCGCGTTACCCCGCAAGCGCGGTGGCAACATCGTGCTGCTGGTGATGGCCGCCGTGCTCGCGATCGCGCTGATCGGCACGACCACGTGGTGGTTCACGTCCGGCCGGTACAGCACGGTGCCGGACGTGGTCGGGCAGGAACGCGCCGACGCCGAGCAGCAGCTCACCGACAGCGACCTCAAGTTCGAGTACAAGACCGTCAAGAGCGACGACGTCGAGTCCGGCCACGTGATCAGCACCGATCCGGCCGCCAACGCGAGCGTGCTGCGCGGCGGCACGATCACGGTGACGCTCTCCGGTGGGCAGCCCACGGTCCCCGACGTGCCACCCGGGTCGAGTGCCGACCAGGCCAAGGACGCGATCAAGGAAGCGGGCCTGCAGCCGGGGGTCGACGACAGCAAGCGGGAGTTCAGCAACGACGTCGACGAGGGCCGGGTGCTCCGGCTCGAGCCCAGCCCCGGCACCCCGCTCAAGCTCGGCGAGCGCGTCGAGATCATCCTCAGCAAGGGCTTCGAGCCCCAGCCGATCCCGGACCTGCGCGGCAAGACCCGCGACGAGGCGTTCGCCGCGCTGCAGGCGATCGGGCTCAAGCCGGTCGACACGGACCAGCAGTTCGACAAGGACATCGATGCCGGCAAGGTGATCGGCACCGACCCGGCACCGAACACCACGCCCGAGCTCGGCAGCGAGGTGAAGGTCGTCACGTCGAACGCGATCACCATTCCGGACGTGAACAACCGTTCCGCCCAGGAAGCCCAGCAGATCCTGCAGGGTCTGGGCCTACAGGTCCAGATCCAGCAGCTCGGCGGCGCGGGCCGCGTGTTCAGCCAGAACCCGCCCGCCGGGACGCGGGTACCCCCCGCCTCGGTGGTCATCATCTTCACACTGGCCTGACCTGCCGAAAATCGTCACCGACGCATAGCCTTAACGTGCCGACCATGCGAGAGTCACGTATCGCTGGTGAGGTGGAATGCATGGCACGACTCAGCGGACTGGACGTCGCGTTCCTCTGTCTGGAGACGCCCACCAGGCCGATGCACATGGGTGCGGTCGGCGTGTTCCGGCCCTCGCAGGCGGCTGACCTCGCGGAGCTGCGGTCGCTGCTCGTGGCCCGCACCGCGCGGACGCCGTTGCTGCGGCAGCGGGCGCACCCCGTGTGGTACCCACCCGGCGGCGCCGAGTGGCGCGACGCCGAGCGGTTCGACGCCGCTGCCCACGTGCACGGCTACGAGGCCGGCGACCGGCGGAGATTCGAGGCGTACGTGTCGGGCTGGCTCGCCACGCCCCTGGACCTGTCCCGGCCGCCTTGGGACGTGCACGTGGTGACCGGCCTGCCCGACGGTGAGTTCGCCGTGCTGCTGAAGCTGCACCACTCGCTGGCCGACGGCGCGGGCGCGGTCGAGGTGGCGGGCGAGCTGTTCGACCAGTCGCTGCCGACGCGGCCCGCGGCGCCCCCGCCGCCGGCGCCGGACCTGCTGAGCCAGGGACGGGAGCTGCTCGAGCGGGCGTCGACCGTGCTGCGCGCGACACGCCGCCCACCCGCGCCCTCGCTGGTCAACGCGAACTCGGCGGGCCGGCGGCTCGCGTTCGTACGGCTGGACCTCGACGACGTGCGGCAGATCCGCAAGCAGCACGGCGGCACGTCGAACGACGTGGCGCTGACCGTGATCGCGGGCGCGCTGCGGCAGTGGCTGACGCTGCGCGACGCGCCGGTGGACGGGGTCACGCTGCGCGCGCTGGTCCCGGTGAACACGCGGTCGCGCGGTGCGTCCGACGGTGGCAACCGGCTGTCGGGCTACCTGTGCGACCTGCCGGTCGGGCTCGCGGATCCGCTGGACCGGCTGCGTTTCGTGCGCGCGGCGATGGACCGGAACAAGGCGGCCGGTCCCTCCGCCGGGCCCGGGGCGGTGCCGCTGCTGGCCAACCTCATCCCGCCCGCGGTGCACCGGGTGTGCACGCCGGCGGCGGGGACGGCGGCGCAGCTGCTGTTCGACACGGTGGTGACGAACGTGCCGCTGCCCCCGGTGCCGTTGACGCTGGGCGGGGCGGAGCTGCGGGAGGTCTACCCCTTCGCGCCGCTCGCCACCGGGCACGGCCTGGGCGTCGCGGTCTCCGCGTACCGCGACTCCCTCCACATCGGACTCCAGGCGGACCGGGACGCGGTGCCGGACCTCGAGGTGCTGGCGGCCTGCCTCACCAAGTCAGCCGCCACCCTGCACGAACGCTGCGCCTGACCCCGCGAGTCCCCCGTTCCGGCTCGCGTGTCCCCCGTTCCGGACGGGGGACACGCGGTCGAGAACGGGGGACTCGCGGTGTTGGTCAGGAGCGGAGCATTTCGGCTACCAGGAAGGCGAGCTCCAGGCTCTGCTGCGTGTTCAGGCGGGGGTCGCAGGCCGTCTCGTAGCGGCCGGACAGGTCGGTGTCCGAGATCTCCTGGGCGCCGCCCATGCACTCCGTGACGTCCTCGCCGGTCAGCTCCACGTGGATGCCACCCGGGTGGGTGCCCAGGTGCCGGTGCACCTCGAAGAAGCCCTGCACCTCGTCGACGATCTGGTCGAAGTGGCGGGTCTTGTAGCCCGTCGACGACTCCACCGTGTTGCCGTGCATCGGGTCGCACTGCCAGATCACCTGGTGGCCCGAGGCGGTCACCTTCTCCACGATCGCCGGCAGCACCTCGCGCACCTTCCGGTTGCCCATGCGGCTGATCAGCGTGAGCCGGCCCGGTGTGTTCTTCGGGTCGAGGCGCTCGACGTACTCCACCGCCATCTCCGGCGTGGTGCCGGGGCCGATCTTGACGCCGATGGGGTTCGCGAGCAGCTCGACGAGGGCGACGTGCGCGCCGTCGAGCTGCCTGGTCCGCTCGCCGATCCAGATGAAGTGCGACGACAGGTCGTAGAGCTGCGCGTCCGGGCTCGCGCTGTCCAGGCGCAGCAGCGCGCGCTCGTAGTCCAGCAGGAGCGCCTCGTGGCTCGCGAAGATCTCCGTGGTGTGCAGCGACGAGTCCTGGACCCCGCACGCCGCCATGAACCGCAGGCCGCGGTCGATCTCGGTGGCCACCGCCTCGTAGCGCTCACCCGCCGCCGAGCTGGAGACGAAGTTCTTGTTCCATTCGTGCACCCGCGTCAGGTCCGCCTCGCCGGCCGCGGTCACCGCGCGCACCAGGTTCATGGCGGCGCCGGCGTTGGCGTACGCGCGGATCATCCGGCCCGGATCGGGCACACGCGCCTCGGGCGTGGCGACGAGGGAGTTGACGATGTCGCCGCGGTAGACGGGCAGGCCGAGCGCGTCGGTGGCGTTCGACCGCGGCTTGGCGTACTGGCCGGCGATCCGGCCCACCTTCACCACCGGCAGGCTGGCACCGTAGGTGAGCACGACGGCCATCTGCAGCAGCGTGCGGATGTTGCCCCGGATGTGCGGCTCGGTGTTGTCCGCGAACGTCTCCGCGCAGTCGCCGCCCTGCAGCAGGAAGGCCTCACCGCGGGCGACCTCGGCGAGCTTCGTGCGCAGCCGGTCGACCTCGGAGGGCAGGGTGATCGGCGGCACGCTCTCGAGCACGGTTCGGACCTGGCGGACCGCGTCGGCGTCGGGCCACTCGGGCTGCTGGGCCGCGCGGCGGGCGAGCGCCTCGTCGAGCCGGGCGCGCAGCTCCGGAGAGAGTGGTGGCAACTCGGGCAGGGTGTCCACCGGAACATCAACAGTCCAGTTCACGGGCTCAGCGTATCCGTCCGGTGCGTACCCCTTTCCGCCGATGGCCCGGTCCCACATGCTGGGCGGGCGGTCACGGCGGCAGTCATGGCGGCGGTTACAGCGGCGGGCGCTCGTCCGCCCACGGGTGGGCCCGCTCCAGCTGGCCGGCCAGCGACAGCAGCCGGTGCTCGGCGAACGACGGGCCGACCAGCTGCACGCCCATCGGCAGGCCGTCGGAGTCGCGGCCCGCGGGCACGGCGGCCACCGGGTAGCCGAGCACGTTCCACGTCGGGAAGTACGTGATGCCCGCCGACACGCTCGCGAGCGTCGCCGACGCCCCGCTGCCGTGATAGCGGCCGATCCGCGGCTGCTTGCCGGTCCACCCGGGCTGCAGGAGCACGTCGTGCTCGGCGAAGAACCCGCGCATCCGTTCGTCCAAACCGGACTCCGCGGCGCGCGCCCGGGCGAGCACCTGGTCCGGCACGCGGCGGCCCAGCGCGGCGATGCGCCGGGTACGCGGCTCCAGCCACTCCGGGTGCGGCAGCTGCGCCACGTCGTCGGCCACGCCCCGCAGGTAGCGCACGATGAACTGCGGGCTCGGCCGGGGACCGAGCGGCGGGTCCGCCTCGACGACCTCGTGGCCCAGCGCCCGGAGCCGCTCCGCGGTCTCCCGCACGGCCTGCTTGCGCTGCGCCTCCATCGGCGGCTTGCCCAGCGGCGTCCAGAACGACAGCGCGATCCGCAGCCGGCCCGGGTCGGCGTCGGCCGAGTCGCGGTACAACCCGCCCGGGTGGTCGTCCTCGGCGATCACGTCGAGCATCGCGGCCGCGTCGGCGACCCGGCGGCCGAGCGGGCCGACGCCGGCCAGCCCGTGCCAGTGCTCCTCGGGGCCCATGTCGATCAGCCCGCGCGTGGTCTTCAGGCCGAAGATCCCGCAGAACATCGCCGGGATGCGGATCGAGCCACCGCCGTCGGAACCCGTTGCGGCCCCGACGATCCCCGCCGCGACCGCCGCCGCCGACCCGCCGGACGAACCGCCCGGGGTGTGGTCGAGGTGCCACGGGTTGCGGGTCGCGCCGTAGGTGAGCGTCTCCGTGAACGGCCACAGGCACCGGTCCGGTGTCCGCGTGTGCCCGACCAGCACGACGCCGGCCGCGCGCAACCGCGCCACCGCCGGAGCGTCCGCCTCGGCCGGGTCGAACTGCGGGCGGCCGCCCAGGCCGGTGAAGTCGCCGGCGACGTCCAGGTCGTCCTTCACCGCGAGCGGCACGCCCAGCAGCGGGGTGCGCTCCCCGGCCGCCAGCCGCCGCTGTGCCTGCGCCGCGGCGGCCCGCGCCTGGTCGGCCCAGACGATCCGGAAGGCGTTCAGGCGCGTGTCGACCTGCTCGATCCGGCGCAGCACCGCCTCGAGCAGGTCGGGCGCGGTGACGGTGCCGTCCCGCAACGCCTGTGCCTGCGCGTCCGCCCCCGCCCACAACAGCTCGTCGAGGGCTTGCGGAGCGACCATGTCATCGAGGTCCATGCGCGGAACACTAGTCCCGCCGCGCCCGGGTCAGCGGGAGCGAACCGGCGACTCACCTCACCCGAAGAAGACCTCCGCCTCGGCGTAGCGCTCCGCGGGCACCGTCTTCAGCTCGGCGGTCGCCTCGGCGAGCTTGACCCGGACGATCTCCGTGCCGCGCAGCGCGACCATGACGCCGAAGTCGCCGTCGCGCACCGCGTCGACCGCGTGCAGGCCGAACCGGGTGGCGAGGACCCGGTCGTAGGCGGTCGGCGTGCCGCCGCGCTGGACGTGCCCGAGCACGACCGCGCGCGACTCCTCGCCGGTCCGCTGGGCGAGCTCCTCGGCGAGCCAGGTGCCGATGCCGCCGAGCCGGACGTGTCCGAAGGCGTCCCGCTCGCCGCTGGCCAGCACCTCGTCGCCGCCCTCGGGCAGCGCGCCCTCGGCCACCACGATGATCGGGGCGTACTGCCGTTCGAAGCGGCGGGTGACCCACTCGACGACCTTGTCCACGCTGAACGGCCGCTCCGGCACGAGGATCACGTTCGCGCCCCCGGCGAGACCGGAGTGCAGCGCGATCCAGCCCGCGTGGCGGCCCATGACCTCGATGACGAGCGCGCGGTGGTGCGACTCGGCGGTGGTGCGCAGCCGGTCGATGGCCTCGGTCGCGATGTGCACCGCGGTGTCGAAGCCGAACGTGTAGTCGGTGGCGCCGAGGTCGTTGTCGATGGTCTTGGGCACGCCGACCACGCCGATGCCGTCGTCGGTCAGCCGCTTCGCGACGCCGAGCGTGTCCTCGCCGCCGATCGCGACGAGCGCGTCGATCTCGTTGTCGGCGAGCACCTGCTTGATGCGGTCCACCCCGCCGTCGATCTTGTACGGGTTGGTCCGCGACGAGCCGAGGATCGTGCCGCCCCGGGTCAGGATGTCCTCGACCTCGTTCAGCCCGAGCGGCTTGAGCAGGCCCTCGAGCGGGCCCTGCCAGCCGTTGCGGAAGCCGACGGTGTCCCAGCCGTGCGCCTCGACCCCCTTGCGGACCACGGCCCTGATGACCGCGTTCAGTCCTGGACAGTCACCGCCACCAGTGAGCAAGCCGACGCGCATGTGCCCGATCCTCCATCCGGCTGCTAGAGCTGCGATCCCAACCCGGTCGTACACACACAGCGTGCCACCTTCTGGATCGGTGCAGCAACCGCTCCGGCACTAACGGCCGGGGAATCCCCGGCGAACCCACTCGGCTTCGATCACGCGCCAGCGGGCGAGGTTGTGCCGGGCGTCGGCGAGCGCGTCGTGAGCGTCCCGCGGCGGGGCCGGGAGCTGCGGTCGGCCCACGTCCTCCCAGCGCTGCCGCAGCTCGCGGGTGAAGCGGGGCAGCTCGCGCGGCAGCGCCGGCATGTCGCCCCAGAGCTGGGCGAGCGCGACGTGGTCGTAGGCGGCGAACCAGGCCCACAGCTCGACCTTGTCGCGACCGCGGTTCAGGAACTCGAACAACCGGGCGCGCAGCGCGGCGCGGTCGCACCACGCGGGGTCGGCCGGCGGCGGCAGCTTGTCGAGGACGTTGTCGCGCACCCACGGTCCGGCCTTGCCGGGGTCGAACTCGGTCGAGACGGCGTAGAACTCCCGCCCGTGCTCGTCCACGACACCGATCGACACCAGGTCGATGGTGGTCCCGTCCTCGATGAACTCGGTGTCGTAGAAGTACCGCACCGAAGCAGGTTAGTGGGGAGCCTCAGCCCGCCTCGGTCTCGGGGATGCGGTCGGCGTCCGCGGGAGCGCGGCGTTGCTGGGCCGGCACGTCCGCGGGCGTGTCGCCGTCCGCCGCCGCGGCGAGGAGCTCCTTGGCCTTCGCCGCGTAGATGTCCACGTACTCCTGGCCGGACAGCTCCATGAGCGCGTACATGATCTCGTCGGTGATCGAGCGCTCCACGAAGCGGTCGCCGGCGAGGCCCTCGTAGCGCGAGAAGTCCATCGGCTTGCCGATCTTGATGCGGATCTTGTGCGGCTTCCACATCCGGGAACCGATCGGGTTCGCCTTGTCCGTGTCGAACATGGCCACCGGGATGACCTGGACGCGGGCCTCGAGCGCCATGCGGGCGAGGCCGGTCTTGCCCTTGTACAGCCGGCCGTCGGGCGAGCGGGTGCCCTCGGGGTAGATGCCGAGCAGGTGGCCCTCACGCAGCAGCCGGATGCCGGTGTCGAGCGCGGCCTGCGCGGCGGCGCCGCCGGAGCGGTCGATCGGGATCTGGCCCATGCCGGAGAAGAACCACTTCTTGAACCGGCCCTTGACGCCCGGTTGGGTGAAGTACTCCAGCTTGGCCGGGAACGTGACGCGGCGCTTGAGCATCAGCGGCAGGAAGAACGAGTCCGCGACCGCGAGGTGGTTGCTGGCGAGCATGGCGCCGCCGCTGTCCGGGATGTTCTCGGCGCCTTCGACCTCCGGGCGGAAGAACAGTCGGAGCAGCGGTCCCAGGAACACATGCTTCATCCACCAGTACAGCACCGCTACCCGCGCCTTCCGCTCTGCCGGTCAGTCACCCCGTTTGTCGAGGGTACGAAGGGTGTGTGGGACACACAATGCTTCGCCCCCCAAATGTCGGAACATGTAACAGGGGACACCACTCGGGAGACTCTCCTTTGCCGTCACCGTACCCAACGAGTAAACATGCCGGTGTGATCCGGCCACCCGGTCGCGGGTTCGTGCGACCATGGCCACATCACCTGCTCGCGTGCCTGATCCTGAGGAGGCCCCAGGTGTCCGACCGGCCGGAGGACGTCGACGCCGCGTTCGCGGCCATCGTGGCCGACCTCGAGCGCGAAGGGGTGGGCAGCAAGCTGCCCGACCTCGACGACGATGCCGAGGAGACCGCGCCGGCGCCGCGACCACAGCCGCAGCCCAAGCCGCAGGCGGGCGCGCCGCCGGCCGCGTGGCGCGGCCAGGAGACGGAGTGGGACTGGACCTGGGGTACCGACGACGAGCACTACATCCCGCCGGAGCCGCCCCCGCTGCCCCGCCTGCGCCCGCTGACGATCGTGGCGCTGGTCCTGATCCTCACCGCGCTGGTGCTGCTGGTGCTGCCGGGCGTGATCGGCCTGGACGCCCGCATCGGCACGCCGATCGCCCTGGTGGCGCTCACCTCCGGCGGCGCCATGCTGCTGCTCCGCATCCGCCAGACCCCCAAGAGCAAGGGCGACGACCGCGACGACGGCGCCCAGATCTGACGTGCGGCGGGCGGGTCAGTCGCCGTTGGCGGCCAGGGAGGCGGCGCCCACCATCGCGGCGTCGTCACCCAGCTGGGCGGTGCGGATGCGGGCCAGGGGGCGGTACCCGGCACCGGTGATCCGCTTCTTGTAGTGCTCCCGGGCGTCGTCCAGGAAGAGGGGGGCCGACTCCGAGACGCCGCCCCCGATGACCACGATCTCCGGGTCGTAGACGTCCGCCACCAGCGTCAGGCCCTCGCCCAGCCACATCGCCAGCTCCGCCATCGCGCGCCGGGCCAGGGGGTCGCCGTCGCGGGCGGCCGCGGCCACCTTGCGACCGGTCACCGACCGCTTGTCCACCGACACCTCGCGGCTCAGCACGGTCGACCCGCCGGGATGCCGTGCCATCAGCTCCACCGCGGTCGTCGACAGGGCCGTGCCACTGCAGTAACGCTCCCAGCAGCCCACCTTCCCGCAGGGACACGGCCGGCCGTCCGGCACCAGCGACAGGTGACCCAGCTCCGGGGCGACGCCGTGCGCGCCGCGGAAGAGCTTCCCGTCCAGCAGCAGCCCGCCGCCGATACCGGTGCCGATCGCCACGAGCAACGCCACCCGCGCCCCCCGCGCGGCACCGAAGCGGTGCTCGGCCAGGATCGCCGCGTTCGCGTCGTGCTCGAGGACCACCGGCAGGCTCAGCCGCGCCGAGATCCGGTCCGCGACGGCGGCGTTGCGCCACGCCAGGTGCGGCGCGAACATCACCGACCGGCGGTCCGTCGTGACGAAGCCGGCGACCGCGAGGCCGACCGCGCCGACCCGGTGCCGCGCCGCGAGCCCGCCGATGGCCGACACGATCGCGTCCTCCAGCGCCCCCTCGCTCGTCGGCGTCGGGGCGCGCGCGGTGTCCAGCACGTTGCCGTACCGGTCCACCACGCCGGCCCGCACGCTGGTACCCCCGATGTCGACCCCGATGGTCGTCTTCGCCCTCAAGCTCGCGGATCTCCCTTGCGCCGCACCGGGATCCGCTGCACCCGGGGCTGGGCCGCCGGGCGCGGCGGTGGGCTGAACCCGGGCATGTGCGGCGTACCCGGCTGCCAGCGGTCCGCGAGCACGGCGCGCAGCAACGCCACCGCGTCCGCGGCCCGGTCGAGGCTCCGCGCGGCCAGCTCGTTCGGCTCGCCCCGGACGAGCGCGGCCACGGCACACGCCGGGCACCGGCAGGTCGTGCCGGTCGGCTCGGCGGACACCCGGTCCAGCCAGGGGCCGGCCCGGTCGGCCACCGCGTCCAGCAGCAGGCGCAGCTCCTCGACCAGCCGGGTGCCCGGCTCGGGCGTGGATCCGGGCGGCGTCATCCCGTCTCCTCGAAGCGCAGGACCAGCCCGCGGTCGTCGACGAACGCGTCGGCGACCACGTACCGGCGCAGCAGCACCGGCAGCGCCACCAGCCGGCGCACCCCGTCCACGGTCACCGCGAGATCGTCGCCGACGCGGGCGAGGTCGAGCTCGGCGGAGTCGGTCAGCGGCAGCGCGATGGACAGCTCGAACGCGTCGTCCTCGAGCGGGCGCAGGTCCAGCAGCGGCCGCAGGTCGTCGCCCCCGCCGAACGGCTCCCCCAGCGGGTCGGCGTCCCCGTACAGGCCGGCCGCGAGCTCCAGCAGCGGCGCGGTGCCCACCGGCTCGGCCGGGCGATGCGCCACCAGGTGCACGCCCAGCGTCGTGGACGCGGCCAGCTCGGCCAGAACCGCGTCCTGCTCGGCGCGCCGAGTGCGCAGCCACGCCGCCGCCGGTCCCTGCCACACCCGCGGCCGCGGCACGAGACGGTTCGCCACCAGGCTGTCGACCCGGATCCCGCGCAACGCGAGCGCCGCGAGCGTGCGGCGGGTCTCCGCGACGACGAGCCGCTCGGGGGTCAGCACGAGCCGCACGCTCGTCACCCTCGGATCGGTCAGCAGCCGGCGGAGCTCGCCGAGGTGCTCGGCGAGCCGGCCCAGCGCGGACGCGCTGGTGTGCAGGGACGGCATGAACAGGCGGTCCACGTAGCTCGCGACCGCCTCCGGCAGGGCCAGCAGCCGCAGGGTCTCCGCGGTCGGCCCGCAGTCGACGACCACGACCTCCCACGGGCCGAGCCGCGCGAGCCGGGCCACCTCCGTGAGCGCGAGCAGCTCGTCCACGCCGGGCAGCACGGTCAGCTCCTCGGCGTCCAGCTCGTCGAGCCCCGCGCCGGCGAGCCAGTTCCGCAGCTGGTTGCGGATGTCCTGCCACGCCCGGTCGACGAGCCCGCGCGCGTCCACGTGGGCCGCGTACAGGCAAGTGTCCACTTCAGACGGTTCGTTGGTGAGCGGGAGGCCGAACACGTCGCCCAGCGAGTGCGCCGGGTCGGCCGACGCGACGAGCACCTTGCGCCCGCCCACCGCGAGCCGGGCAGCCGTCGCCGCGGCGAGGGTCGTCTTGCCGACGCCACCCTTACCGGTGAACAGCAGAATCCGCGCGCCCGCCATGGAGCCCGGGCCTAGTGGCCCTCGACCCGGCGCTTGAGCTCCTTCAGCGCGATGTCCATGATCATCTTCTCGGCCTTGCGGCGGAACAGCCCGATCATCGGCACGGCCAGCTGGACCGAGAGCGTGTAGGTGACCCGGGTCTTGTCGCCTTCCGGGGTGAGCAGGTAGCGGCCGTTCTGCGCGCGCTGCATCTGGCCCTTGACGAGCTCCCACTCGACCGACAGGCCGTCGGACGCCCAGTCGTAGGCGAGCGTGTAGACGTCCTTGAACGGCCCCGCGTCGAGCGTGAACCGCACCTGCTTCGCGTGCCCGTCCGGGCCGTCCTCCAGGACCTCGGTCTGCTTCACGGCGTTGGCCCATTCCGGGTACGCGGGGAAGTCCGCGATCACCGGCATGATGTCCGCCGGCGGCGCGTCGACCACGATGGACTGGGTGGACTCATCGGCCATGCCGGGGAGGCTACCCGGTCAGTGTTCAATGGCTCGCTTCGCTCGGTCGCTAGAACGCCGTCTTCCCTCCTCACGTGCTCGGCGCTGGCGCGCCTGCGCGCGCTCGTCAGTCCAGAAGGCGTGCGCTCCCTCGCTCTCGCTCACTGCTCACTGCTTCCTGCTCACCAGCGCAAAACGTACGGCCGCTGGGTCCGCTGGAAGTGACCCACGTTGGCGCACTCGGTGTACCCGACCCGCATCCGGGCGACGAGCGGCTGGTGGACGTGCCCGAACACCGCCCACCGCGGCGCCTGCTCGCGGATCACGCCGAGCAGCGCGGGCGAACCGTGCTCCATGCGCCGGGACACCACGTCGTAGCACAGGTCCGGCACGTCCGGCGGCAGGTGGCTGCACAGCACGTCGACCTCGCCGAGGCCGGCGACCGCGGCCGCGACCTCCTCCTCGGTGCGCAGGTACGGGTGGAACGCCCCGCCGCGGCGGCGGATCGCCCCGGGCGGCAGCAGCGCGCCGCCCACGAAGCCGAACCGCAGCCCGCCCAGCGCGGCCGTCTCGCCGTCGAGGATCCGGACGTGCTCGCCCGCGTACTCCGGCCACAGCGCCGGCACGTCGACGTTGCCGGGCGTGGCGTAGGTGGGCACGGTCAGCGCGGCGAACAGCCGGGCGTACTGCTCGCGGATGGCCTCCTCGACCACCGCGCCCGGGTCGTCGAGGCTGGTCCACAGCGTGCGCGCGAACGCGGCGACCTCGTTGTGCGCGCGCTCCCGGCGCAGCCGCGCGAACGTCGCCATCGCCTCCGGCCCGAACACCGCGCCCATGATCCCGCCGGCATGATCGTGGTAGTCGACGAAGTCGATCAGGTCGCCGAGCACCACGAGCGCGTCCGCGCCGTCCCCGGCCTTGGCGAGTGCCTCGGCGTTGCCGTGCACGTCTGACACCACGTGAACCCGCACTAGTCCGCCTCCCCGGGATTCATTGTGACCGTCCCTGAGGTTCCTATCCGGCCGGCGGGACTCCTGGGCGGCGGCCGTCCTCGAGCTCGGTCTTGAGGTCCAGGGCGACGGCCTTCGCGGCACGCTGGCGGCGGGCCTTCTCCCGCCGCAGCCGCGCCGGGCGGGTCCGCGCGCCGGGTGGCGGGTCGGCACGCAGGAAGTAGTGCAGCAGGGTCCCGTCGAGCACCGGCTCGAGCCAGACCTCCATGGTGCCCACCAGCGAGCCGCGCACGGTCCAGCGCAGGCCCTCGTCGCCGCGGTCGGCGTAGACCTCCAGCCGCAGGTCGGGCCAGTGGCGCCGCCAGGTGTCCGGGTCGGCGAAGGCCTTCGCGACGGTTCCGGGTGGCACCGCGAGGAACGTCTCGTCGATCACATCCACCGCTGGCACCCGTGCAGCATGTCATGCGCCGCGCGCGTTACGTTCTCCGTGTGACCGCATCGGAGAGCCTGACCGACATGGTCTGGGCGAACGCCGAGCGCTTCGGGGGCACGATCGGACTGCGCCGCCGGACCGACGGCTCCTGGCTGGACGTGACGGCCCGCGAGTTCGCGGGCCAGGTGCTCGACGTCGCCAAGGGCCTGATCGCGGCCGGCCTGCGCCCGGGCGACCGGATCGCGCTGTACGCCGCCACCCGGTACGAGTGGACGCTGTTCGACTTCGCCGCCTGGACGGCCGGCTGCCAGACCGTGCCCATCGACCCCGCCGCGCCGGCCGAGGACGTCGAGTGGATCCTGTCCGACTCCGGTGCCTGCGGGGTCGTGCTGGAGAACGCCACCCACCGGGAGACGTTGCGCCGCATCGTCGACCGGCTGCCCGAGCTCGGCTGGGTGTGGCAGCTCGACGCCGGTGACGAGGGCGACGAGGTCGTCCCCGCCGTCGCCGAGCTGACCGAGCTGGGCAAGGAGATCGCCGACCCGCTCGCGCACGAGCGCCGGCTCGCGGTCCCCGCCGACGCGGTCGCCACGCTCGTCTACCCCACCGGCGACCGGCACGCCAAGCGCGTGGAGCTGACCCACGCGGAGATCCTGGCCGAGGTGCGCGGCGCGATCCGGGAGTACGCGCCGGTGGTGCGCGCGGGCAGCTCGCTGCTGGTGCTCGTGCCGCTCGCGGACCTCGGCGCCCGGCTGCTGACGCTCGCCTGCGTCTACACCCGGACGACGCTCGGCCACGTGCCCGACGCGGGCAACCTGACCACCGACCTCGGCATGTTCCGCCCCCGCACGATCGTCGCCGGCACGGACCTGCTCCGGGACCTGCACGCGGCGGCCCGCGACAAGGCCGCCGCCGAGGGTCGTGCCTCGGTGTTCGAGGCGGCCGAGGGCATCGCCGTGCGCTTCGCTGCGCGCGAGCGACCCTCGCTCGCGCTGCGGGTGCAGCACGTGGTGGCCGACAAGTCGGTCTACCCGAAGCTGCGTGCCGCGTTCGGCGGCCGCTGCACGGCCGCGCTGACGGCCGGGGAGCCGCTCCCGGAGGACCTCGCGCGCTTCTACCGCGGCATCGGGATCGCCGTGCGGCCGGCCCCGGCGGGCGTGCCCACGGCCTGATCGTGCGCACCGGTGCACCCGATGTGCCCATCCGTGCAGCGCTGCTTTCCCCGGGGTGCCCCGCCGCCCGAGAGTGACGTTGTTCGCCCAGCCGGGGAGAGGACGGGGTCGTCGTGGTGGAGAGTCGGGTCATCGCGCGCAAGGCAGCCGAGCAGCTGATAGCGCACCGCAACAAGCTGGCCGGCAAGGCCGAGGACGCGTACCTCGCGCACGCCGCGCTGGACACGACCGCGAAAACCGTGGATCGCCACCACCACGACCACAAGTCGGGGGCGGCGACCGCGACGAGCCACTGGGACGGCCACAACGCGGTGGCGTTCGACCGGCGCGCGCGGCGGATGACCAAGGTGCTCGGCACGACCGCGGCGGCGGCGACGAAGGCCGCCGACATCGTGGCCGCCACGGCCGCGTCGCTGGACACCAACCACAAGGCGGTCGCCACGCTCGTCGACGAGTACACGAACAAGGCGACCCAGCTGCTCGACGCCGCCCGCGGCGCGACCGGCGCCGGCTCGCAGGCCGCGCTGGTGCGGGCCGTCGGCCAGGTCGTCGACCTCGCCCGCGACTACACCAACGAGTCGGTCAAGCACCTGCGCCGCGTCCAGCACCAGATGAAGGACGCCGCGCAGGAGCTGGGCAAGCTCGAGAAGAACGTCGAGCACGACGGGTTCGCCGACCCCACGCGCCGCAAGCACCACCAGACGCCGGCCAAGCACCACGCCAAGCCGCCGAAGACGAAGTCGGGCGTGGCCAACAAGATCAAGAAGATGGCTCGCAGCCAGCTCGGCTACCACGAGGGCCCGGGCAACCAGAACAAGTACGGCCCGACCGGCCCGTGGTGCGCCAACTTCGCCACCTGGGTCTGGCAGAAGTCCGGCGTGGACATCGGGATCCTCCCGTTCACCGGCGACGTCTACCACTGGGGCCAGGACCACGGCCTGGCGTACGGCAAGCACAACCTCGACGCGGCACGGCCCGGCGACGTCCTGCTGTTCGGCACCGGGCCGGACAGCCCGTCGACCAGCACGCACATCGGCGTCGTGGAGAGCGTCCACGGGGACAAGGTGACGCTGATCGAGGGCAACTCGTCGGACAAGGTGCAGCGGGTGACCCACACGCTGTCCAGCTCGACGTTCTACGGAGGGGTGCACCCGCGATGAGCGAGCACGAGATCACGGGTTCGGCCGCGGACCGCGGCATCCGGGTGGAGGTCTACCCGGGCGGGGCGCTGTCGTCGCTGTCGCTCGACCGGCGGGCGATGTCGCTGGGTTCGGCAGGGCTCTCCACGGCCATCCTCGCGGCGGTGAACGAGGCGACCGCCGTCGCGAACCAGCGAACGAAGGCGGCGCTGCGCGAGGCGCTGGACGGCCTCGGCGAGCAGGAGCTGTCCACCCTGGGCCTCAACCAGGACGTCGTCCTGACCGAGCGCGCGGAGGCGACCACGCCGGACTCGTGGAGGATGTCATGACCTACGACACGTACACGGTCGACCAGCTGCTCGACGCGAACACCGCGATGAACGAGCGGGCGGACGGGCTGTTCGAGCGGCTCGGCCGGATCTCCTGCGCGGCGTCCGCACGCGGCGTCGAGGTGCGGGTGAACCTGGAGGGCCGGCTGATCGCGCTGGACCTGTCGGTCGAGGCGATGGACCTGGAGCCCGCGGAGCTCGCCGCCGAGATCTACCGGCTCACCCAGGAGGCGTCGGCCGCGGCCCTGTCCGAGGGACTAGCGGCGCTCGAGCCCGTGGCCGGCGCTGAGCTGACCGGCGAGCTGACGGAGATCATCGCCGCGCGGCCGAAGCCGCCGCCCGCCCCGGCCCCGCCGCCGGCGCCCGCTTCGCCGCCGGCGCGGGAGCAGGAGGTACCCGTGGCCGCACCGCGGACCCGCTCGCTCGACGACCACGACGACTTCTCGGCCATCGAGTCCTGGGCGCTGCCTCGATAACGCCGGACGACCGGCGCTGCCGGTCCACCCCGCCGGCGGCGGCTAGAACGCGCTGCCGTCGAGCAGGCGGGCCAGGCGGGTGGCGATGTCCTCCCAGCGCCAGTGCCGCGACACCCACCGGCGGCCGGCCTCGCCCATCTCGGTCGCCAGCTCCGGCTCCGCGAGCAGGGTGGCGACCGAGTCCACGATGCGCTCGAGGTCCCGGCCGTCGACCACGTTGCCCGTGACGCCGTCCAGCACGGTCTCCGGCGCGCCACCGGAGTCGCCCGCCACCACCGGCAGGCCGGACGCGGACGCCTCCAGGTAGACGATCCCGAGGCCCTCGACGTCCAGGCCGCGGCCGTGCGTGCGGCAGGGCATCGCGAACACGTCACCGGCGACGTAGTGGGCGGGCAGCTCCTCCCACGGCACCCGGCCGGTCATGATCACGTGCTCGCCGACACCGAGCTGGTCGGCCATCGCGCGCAGCCGGTCCTCGTACGGGCCACCGCCCACGACGAGCAGCGCCGCCTCCGGGACCCGGCGGCGGATCAGCGGCAGCGCCTTGATCAGCATGTCCTGGCCCTTGCGCGGCCACAGCCGCGAGATGCACACCGCGGTCGGCCGGTCCTCGAGGCCGTAGCGGGTGCGGATCTCCTTGCGGGCGGCGGCGTTCGGCTGGAACTGCTGGGTGTCCACACCGGACGGCAGGTACTCGAGGGCGGCCATCGGCCCGAACGCGGACGCGAACCGCGAGCGGGTGTACCTCGACACGAACGTCACCACGTCGGTCGTGTCGCCGATGCGGCGCAGCGCCTGGCGCGCGACGGGCAGCATCGACCAGCCGACCTCGTGCCCGTGCGTGCTCGCGATGATCCGCCGCGCACCGGCCGACCGCAGCTGGGGGGCGAGCAGCGCGAGCGGGGCGGCGGCGCCGAACCAGACGGTGTCGCACTGCTCGGCGCGCAGGATCTCCTTGGCGCGCCGCGCGACCGCCCGGGTCGGCAGCATGAGCCCGCCCTCGTGGCGGATGACCGGAAAGGGCTGTTCGGCGTCGAACTCGGGGTGCGAGCCGCTGCTGTGCTCCCACGAGGGCGCGTAGACGACCAGGTCCGACTCCGGCAGCCGGGTCGCGAGCGCGTGCAGGTACGACTGGATCCCACCCGGGCGCGGCGGGAAGTCGTTCGTCACCACCAAGGTCCGAGCCACCGGCAAACCCTAGCCGAGAGCCTTTCGCAGGTAGTTCCGCCAGTCCCCCACCAGGCGCTTGCGGTCCATGCCGACCACCTCGCGCAGCAGGTCGTCGGTCTGCCGGGCGGACGCCGGGCCGACCGTGGCGAGCGTGCGGTAGAGCTTGACCAGGGTGTCCTCGCCGAAGCGCTCGGCGACGAAGCGGGCCAGCGACCAGCTCTGCTGGTAGGCGAGGTCTAGCTCGGAGCCGCTGGAGCGGAACGCCCGGTCCTCGGGCAGCGCGGTGGGCGGGCCCTGGTCGCGGAACTGCTTGACGAGGTCGGGGGCGCCCTCCGCGAGGGACAGCCCGCTGTCGCGGTAGCCCACGTAGTCGGCGAAGCCCTCGAGCAGCCAGATCGGCGAGCCGTCCACCGTGTCGGGGCGCGCGGCGAGGTGGGTGATCTCGTGGCGCAGCACGACCCGCAGCGACGGGATCGACAGCGCCCGCACGCCGGTCGGGTTGAGCACCACGCGCTGGCCGGCGACCGTCCGGCTGGCGTTGTCGACCCGGTCGGCGACCGCGACCGCGACCACGGAGTCGACCGGGAAGCCCGGGCCGACCAGCGCCTTCATCTCGCTCGCGGAGTCGGGCAGCATCAGCACGACCCGCTTGGACCAGGACGCCGTCCAGATGTCGCCGACCGCGCGCACGGCCGGGTCGAGCTCGCGGGCCAGCCGCTCGACCATCTGGTCGTTGCGCGGGTGGCTGAGCACGATGCCGTGCCGGGTGGTGGTCACCTGGCACGGGCCGAAGTCCCACGGGCCGCGCCAGGTGCGCCTGCCCAGGCCGTCGAGCGCGTTGTCCGAGCGCAGGTACCAGTCGCCGCCGCCGGCCTCGCCGTGCCGGGCGAACAGGTAGCCCATCGCGCGGCTGGTGGGGGTGAGGTCGCCGCCCCGCAGGGCGTAGCGCAGGTCCACGGCGGGCGCCCACAGCTCGTCGGTGCCGGCGGACACCTTGGCGGGCAGGTCGTCGACGTCGAGCGTGTCGTCGCCGTGCACGTCGTAGTCCCAGGTCGTGAACGGGACCTTCGCGACGTTGCGGAACAGCTGGCGCTGGTTGTAGACGAAGATCTTGTCCGCCGCCGGGTCGACGGTGGCCATGAACGCCTGCTCGTCGTGCTCGCGGACGGCTCGGGCCCGCCGGTCGAGCAGGTCGTCGACGGCGTCCGTGCGGGACTCGTCGGCCTTGTCGGGCCCCGGCGCCGGTGGGGCCGCGCCGAGCGGCTGGCCGGGCCCCGGGGCGGCGGGAAAGGGCGACTGACCTGGGAAGGCGACGAGGGCGAGCGCGCCGAGGACCACCACGGCCACCGCCGCACCCAGCCAGGTCCGCAGTCTCGCCCTCGAGGTCACCGCACAGATGCTAGTGCGGAGACGAGAAGCGGGGCCGGTGCGCATCGCACCGGCCCCGCGTTTTCTCGATCGTGCCGGCGTCAGCCCGCGAGGCGCTTGGCGCCGAGGTAATCGTTGCCCGCGCCGTACGGGGCGTCCGAGGTCTTCACCGGGACACCGGAGGTCGACGCGTGGACGAGCATGCCGTCGCCGATGTACATCGCCACGTGGTGAATCGAGCCCGGGCTGCTGCCGTAGAACAGCAGGTCACCGACCTGGAAGTCACCGTTGGCCACCGACTTGCCCATGTCGAACTGGGCGCGGCTGGAGTGCGGCAGCGAGATGCCGGCCGCGTTGTAGGCGAACATCGTCAGGCCGGAGCAGTCGAACGTGTCCGGGCCGTCGGCGCCGTAGACGTACATCTTGCCCCGCTGCTGCATGGCCACCTCGGCAGCCGTGCCGCCTGCCCCGGGCGGGCCCAGGTAGACGCTGTTGTCCTCCGGGCCGCTGAGCGACAGCTGGTCCGCGCCGCTCAGGCTGTTGTAGGCCGACTGCACCTTCTGGATCTTCTTGTCCAGGTCGGTGCTCGTCTTGGAGATCTTGGCCAGCAGCGTCTTCGCGGCGGCCGTGGCCTCCCGAGCGCTCTTCTGCGCGGCGGAGGCCTTGGACGCCGCGTCGGCGGCGAGGTTGACCGCGCCGGTCAACTTCGACAGCGCCTCCTCGTTGTCCGAGGCCAGCACGCCGAGAGCCGAGGCACGCTCGAGGAAGTCGTCCGCGGACGAGCCGGTGAGCAGCGCCGAGAGCTTGTTGAACCGCGCACCCTGGAACGAGGCGTTGGTCAGGACGTCGACCTTGCCGCGGAAGGCCTCTTCGTCGGCGGCTGCCTGCGCCATCGCCTTCTTGGCGGCGGCCAGGTCGGTGGTCGCCTTGTTCAGCTGCGCGCGCTTCTTGTCGAGGTCGGTCCGGGCCGCGAGGAGGTCCTCGTTCACCTGGTCGGCCTGTGCGGTCAGTTTCTTGTACTGGGCCAGCGCCTCTGATGCCGTGTCGGGCGGGGGCTGCTGGTGTGCGGGGGGAAGCGCGAGGGCCGGTGCTGGGGAAGACACGCTCACCACGACAACGGCCGCGGTGACACTGGCTGCTACCCGAAATGCGCGCTTCATTCGATGCGACGCCACGTTCGCGCGGGTCTCCTTCGTTATCAACCGCCGTAAGGGCTCGAGGCACGCGTTCGACCGCGCGTGGCCACAACAACCACTGCGTTCAGTGCCCTCGCCCCACCGTGGGGGACTCCGGTCCGGCCTTCCCGACAAAGGCCGACTCGGCGGCGATCCCGCGTAGCGTCCCCGGGGTGGGCCGCTGGTGGGCCGCGAGATCTCGGACAGGTTACGAAACGTGCGCCCTCACGTCTACCGACTCACGGCTGAAAGTTGGGTCGCGTCGTCGCTGACACCAATGGAGCAGCGTCAACTCCGGCCTGTGATCGCGGCAACATCGCAGCTCACCCGGTGTGGGGAGATCTTCACAGCCATTCGTCGACAAAAAGCGACCGTTTACCGACCGGCTCCGGTCGGCTTGCGTGTTGGGCCGGTCATGCCGATTTATCAATGTGTTCCAGGCGTAGTCGGGGTACAATGCCCGCCCTTCCCAAGGCATCGATGGCGCGTTGCTCCGAGGCGTCCAGCTCCACGTTCGGCGGCGCGCCCAGCAGCACGCTGACCACGCAGTCGCCACAGGCGAGGCCGCGCACGACACAGCTGTCACAGTCGATGATCATTCCCTGCTCCTTGCGGTCCGAGCTCCTCATGAACCGAAGGCTAGGGAGGGGGTCCGACAGTTTTCGGACCTCAGCCGGTGAACTCCCAGTGCCAGGGCTCCTCGCGACCCTGGCCCGGCCGCGCCCACGGCGGGTTCGACCAGCCGAAAGCCGGTGCGTGCGCCGCCATCCACGCGTACTGGCGGCTCGCGAAGGACTGGATGCCGTCGCACAGGTCGACCGCCAGCGCCCAGCCGTGGTTGCTGGTCCCGGGTACCGCCGCGAGCGCGGGTTTCACGCCGTACAGCCGGACCTGCTCGGCGTAGGTCCGGTACGAGTCGCTGACGCACACCGGCCGGCCGAACGTGTCCGCGTACGCGCTGCTCAGCGCCCGGAAAGAGGCCGCGGCGTCGCAGCGCAGCACCTGCGCGCCGAGCCCGAGCGCGCACAGCGCCGTGCGCGGGATGAAGCCGTTCGGGTAGCCACCCCAGGCACCCGACGCCTCGCCGGACGTCCGCGCCGGCAGCGCCACGCCGCCGCACCGCCAGGGCAGCTCGCCGCGCCCCGCCTTCGGCACGGCCCGCGCGCGGGTGGCCGGCAACGAGGGCCGGGTGACGCCGAGGACGGTGCCGGCGGCCGGCCGGTCGGTCACGACGACACCCGCCAGCCGGGCGTCCGCGGTGAGCATCGTCCGCCCGTCCAGCACGATGCCCACGCCCTGCACGCCGTACCTGGCGGGCCCGAGGAACACCAGGTCACCTGGCTGCGCGTCGGCGGCCGGGACCGGCGCGCCGGTCGCGAACTGGTCCGCCGCGCCGCCCGGCAACGGCAGGCCGCCGGTGCCGAACGCGGAGCGCACGAGCCCGTCACACGAGTACGCGGCCGGGCCGGTGCCGCCGCGGGCCGGCACGTACGGGTGGCCCAGCGCGCCGACCGCGACCGTGACCGCGGCGATCGTCTCCTTCGGCAGCACGAGCAGGACCTCGCCGGAAGGCAGTGTGATCCTGGCCACACCACGCTGCGGCCCGCCCTTCCCGGCCAGCGCGGACAGCCCGGCGGGCAGGCGGGCGGGGTCGCGCAGCGCGGCGGCCGGCGGCGGCACGACGCCCGCCTTCGCCAGCCGGCCGAGGTAGGCCCGCCAGCTCGCCGCGGTGCGGTCGTTGCGCTGCCGCTGGTCCTGTTGCGCCACGACGACGGCCGCGTCCGTCTCGGCGGCGACACCGGCCAGCTCCGCGGCGACGGCGTCCGCCCGCTCGCTCGCGTCCGCGGTCCGGTCGTCCAGGTCGGCCCGCCGGCCGGCGGCATCGGCGAGGGCTTCGCGAGCCGCACGCTCCGCCCGTTGCGCCGCGGCCTGCCGGCGGATGGCACCGGCCAGCCGGACGTCCTGGTCCGCGCGCAGCCGGCCGAGCAGGCTCGAGCCGTCGAGGAAGTTCTCCGGCCCACCCGCCATGAGGGCGCGGACCTCGGACGGCTGGGCCAGGGAGGAGTACACGGTGGCCGAGTAGGCGTCCACCTCCGCCTGCTGGCCGGCGACCACCTGGTCGGCGCGCACCCGGGAGTCGTGTGCGTCGGTGGCCGCGTCGGTGGCGGTGCGCAGCCGGTGCTCCGCGCCCTGGACCTTGGCGGCGAGGTCACCGAGCTCGCGCTGCACGCCGGTCGCGGCGTGCTGGAGCCGGGCGACCTCCGGATCGGCGAACGCGGCGCCGGGCCGTGGGTCCGGCTGGGGCGCGCCCGGCGCACCAGCCTCCGGATCGGCGCCGGCGTGACCGGGCACGGTGGCGAGGAGCACGGCGACGCACACCGCTCTGATGATCCGCAACCACGCCTCCACGCTCGTCTGTTGCCTGTACCAACGGCCCGACCCGCATCGGGTTGCGTCTTGCCCTCGTCGCACGTGCCGAGGACCCGGCCGACGCCCGCGGTAGGGCGGCAGCACGCAGTAGCCGACGTGCCCGCCCTCGCGCCAGAGGTAGTCGTCGAGCTCGTGCCGGATCGACGTCCGCCCGACGATCTCCCCCGCCTGCCTCGCGGTTTCCCCCGTCGTCCCTACGAGCGGCCCAGCCGCGCCAGCAGGACGGCGGACGGGACCGGGTGCGCGCCGCGGCGGCGGACCGAGTCGGCCACCGCGCGGTCGGAGGTCACGACCACGACCGGCCGACCCTCGGGCTCTGCGGTGACCAGGGCGCGGATGACGTCGTCGGCCAGCACGCCCGGGTCGCTGAACAGCACGCGCACGCCGCGGGGCGCGGTCGTCGGCACGGCGACCACGCCGGCCCCGTCGAACACGAGCGTCACCTCGGCCGACGTGCGGGCGGCGAGTGCGGCTAGCTGGCGGATCAGCCGATCCCGCTGGTCGGACAGCGGCAGCTCCGGATAGCCGGTCTTCGTCACGTTGTACCCGTCGACCACGAGGTGCACGGACGGCAGGCCGAGCAGCCGCTCGAGCGCGGCCGGATCCTCCACCCGGCTCACCGCGCCCTGCGCCTCGGTCGCCCCGCGCACGAGGTCCGCCGGCCGCGGCCCGGACCCGCCCAGCGCGAGCTCGCGGCGCAGGCCCGTCACCGCCCCGTCCATCGTGTCGACCAGCAGCGCGAGCCGGACCTCGTCGGCCTGCCGCGCCTCGCGCGCGGACTGGCGGGCGATCTCCGCGTCGGCCTCGGCCCGCTGGGACCGCGCGCGCTCGGTGTCCGCCCGCTCGCGGTCGCGGTCCCGCTGCTCGGTCAGCGCGGTCACCTGCTTGCCCGACTCCGCGCGGACGCGTTCGATCTCCGTGCTCGCCCGGGCCGCCGCATCGCGGGCGTCCCGGACCTTCACGCCCTGCTCGCGCAGCCGCTTGCGCAGCCGCTCCAGCTCGACCTCGCCCTCCTGGCGCACCCTGTCCACGGCGCCCTGCACGGAGTCCAGCTCCGCGCGCACCTTGGCGAGCTCGTTCTCCGCCTTCTCCGCCCGCAGGACAGCCGCGTCCCGCTGCGCGCGCAGCGAGGCGTCCGACGCCCGGCGCGACACCAGCTCCAGGTAGTGGCCGGCGGTCTCCTCGCCCAGCAGCACGGCCGCGGCGGCCACCGTCACGGGGTCGTCGCCGGTGAGGTCCAGGGCGGCCGGCCGGTGCGCGCGGCACCACTCGACCACCGCGGTCCGGAAGGCCATCGAGTCACGCAGGCTCGCGATCAGCTGCGCGCCGCCGAGGCGGGCCCGCTTGGCCGGGGTGAACCGGGCGACCGCCCGCAGCTGCTGGGGGATGTCGATGGGCGGGAGCGCACCGATCGCCTCGGCACCGAGCTCGGCGATGCGGCCGCGGACCGCGTCCGGCAGGGCCGACCAATCCACAGTGGACTCGACGGGCTGGTGTGCCAGCTCGTCGTCCGGTTCCACCGGCTCGGTCGACGGTGCCATCCACACAGGCTAGCCGGGGCCGTCGAAGGTCACTCAGCGGCTTTTTGTCGGTGCCTTCGGTTAGCTTGCGGATCATGGCGAAGACGGCGGGACAGATGGCGTTCGACGAGCTGGGGACCCCGTTGCGTGCCACCACCTTCGTCGTGTTCGACCTGGAGACCACGGGCGTCAGCGACGAGGACACGATCACCGAGATCGGCGCCGTGAAGGTCCGCGGCGGCGAGGTGGTCGGCGAGTTCGCCACGCTGGTCGACCCCGGCCGCGGCATCCCGCCCGAGGTGGTGACGCTGACCGGGATCACCGACACGATGGTGTACGCCGCGCCCCGCCTGGACGCGGTGTTACCCGCGTTCCTGGAGTTCATCCGGGGTGCGGTGCTCGTCGCGCACAACGCCGGCTTCGACATCAACTTCACGCGCAAGGCCTGCGCGCGGCACGGGCACCGCTGGCCGCGGCCGACCGTCGTGTGCACGGTCCAGCTCGCCCGCCGGGTGCTCACCCGCGAGGAGGCGCCGAGCTGCCGGCTGTCCCTGCTCGCCGAGCTGCTGGGCGCGCAGACCCGGCCGATCCACCGCGCGCTCGCGGACGCCCGCGCCACGGTCGACGTCTTCCACGCGCTGCTCGAGCGGGTCGGCTCGATCGGCGTGCAGTCGCTCGAGGAGCTGCTCGACTACATCCCGGAGGTCACCCCCGAGCAGCGGCGCAAGCGCACGATGGCCGCGGAGCTGCCCAACGAGCCGGGGGTGTACCTGTTCCGCGGCCCGGGCGACGAGGTGCTCTACGTGGGCACGGCGACCGACCTCAAGCGCCGCGTCCGCCAGTACTTCACCGCGAGCGAGACCCGCCGCCGGCTGCGCGAGATGGTCGCGCTGGCCACCCGGGTCGACCACGTCACCTGCGCGCACCCGCTGGAGGCGCAGGTGCGCGAGCTGCGGCTGCTGTCGGCGCACAAGCCGGCGTACAACCGGCGGTCGAAGAACCCGAAGCAGGCGTGGTGGATCACGCTCACCGAGGAGGCGTTCCCCCGGCTGTCGCTGGTGCGGCTGGCGCGCGACGGCGCGCTCGGCCCGTTCCGGTCCCGGTCGCTCGCCGAGGACGCGATGGTGGCGCTGCAGGACGCCACCGGCATCCGGCCCTGCACGGTGCGGATCCCGGCCCAGCTGGCGCACGCGCGGCCGTGCGCGCTGGCCGAGCTCGACCGGTGCGCGGCGCCCTGCGCGGGCCGGCAGAGCGTGATCGAGTACTCCCCCTCGGTCGGCACGTTCGCCGCGCTCGTGGCCGGCCGGCGGGTGGACCCGTTACGCCGCCTGGAGCGGCGGCTCGCCGACCACGCGGCGGCACAGCGTTTCGAGCAGGCGCGGCTGGACCGGGACCGGATGCGGGTGCTGGTCCGCACGCTCGACCGCGGGCAGCGGCTGGCGGCCCTGGCGGCGGTCCCGGAGCTCATCGCGGCCCGGCCGGACGGCACGGGCGGCTGGCAGTTCGCGGTGGTCCGGCACGGCCGGCTCGCGTCCGCGGGGGTGGCGCCGCGCGGGGTGGCGCCGATGCCGGTGGTGGACGCGCTCGCGGCGTCGGCCGAGACGGTGCTGCCCGGACCGGGCCCGCTGCTCGGCGCACCGGCCGAGGAGGTCGGCGTCGTGCTGCGCTGGCTGGATCGCCCGGGCACCCGGATGGTTCGATGCTCGCAGCCCTGGACGGAGCCGGCCATGGCGGCCGCGAGCTGGCGTGGCTGGCTGACCAGGGCCGACGCGGCACTCAAGCCAGTGGAGGCCTACCAGTGAGCGGAACACCCGCTTTCGATGTGATCACCATGGGCCGGGTCGGCGTCGACCTCTACCCGGAACAGACCGGGGTCGGGCTGGCGGACGTCACGTCGTTCGGCAAGTTCCTGGGCGGCAGCGCCACCAACGTGGCGGTGGCGGTCGCGCGGCACGGGCACCGGACCGCGGTGATCACGCGCACCGGCGAGGACCCGTTCGGCCAGTACGTGCACCGGGCGCTGCGCGAGTTCGGCGTGGACGACCGGTTCGTGTCCGGGGTGGCCGGACTGCCCACGCCGATCACGTTCTGCGAGATCTTCCCGCCGGACGATTTCCCCATCTACTTCTACCGCTACCCCAAGGCGCCCGACCTGGTGATCGACACCGACGAGCTGGACCTGGCCGCGATCAGCGCCGCGCGGATCTTCTGGGTCACGGTCACCGGCCTGTCGGCGGAGCCGTCCCGGTCGGCGACGCTCGCCGCGCTCGCCGCCCGCCCGGCCGGCGCGATCACCGTGCTCGACCTGGACTACCGGCCGATGTTCTGGTCGTCGCGCGAGGAGGCCCGGCGTTGGGTGGGCGAGGCGCTCGAGCACGTCACCGTGTCGGTCGGCAACCTCGACGAGGTCGACACCGCGGTCGGCACCCGCGACCCGCGCGCGGGTGCGAAGGCGTTGCGGGACAGGGGGGTCTCGCTCGCGGTGGTCAAGCAGGGCCCGGCCGGCGTGCTGGCAGTGGACGGCACCGGCGAGGTCGAGGTGCCGCCGGTCCCGGTGGACGTGGTCAACGGGCTCGGCGCGGGCGACAGCTTCGGCGGCGCGCTCTGCCACGGCCTGCTGTCCGGCTGGGACACCGAGCGGACGATGCGGTTCGCCAACACGGCCGGCGCGATCGTGGCATCGCGGCTGTCGTGTTCGGCGGCCATGCCGACCACGCGCGAGGTCGAGGAGCTGATGCCGGGTGCGGGATGAGGACCTGCGCATGATCACCCGCACGCGCGCCACCGACCCCGGCCGGATCGCCGAGCTGGCCGCCGCCCGCAAGCGGCCCGAACCGTTCGGCTCCGGACGCGTGCTGATCATCGCGGCCGACCATCCCGCCCGGGCGACGCTGCGCGCCGGCACCGACCCGCTGGCGATGGCCGACCGCGCGGACCTGCTGACCCGGCTGTGCACCGCGCTCGCGCGGCCCGGCGTCACCGGCGTGCTCGGCACCGCCGACGTCATCGAGGACCTGCTGCTGCTCGGTGCGCTTGACGACCGGCACGTGTTCGCCTCGATGAACCGCGGTGGGCTGGCCGGCGCCTCGTTCGAGCTGGACGACCGATTCACGGGCTACGACGCCGAGTCGATCGCCACGTCCGGCTACGACGGCGGCAAGATGCTGCTGCGCGTGGACCTCGACGACGATCGCACGGCGCCGACGCTCGAGGCGTGCGCGCGGGCGGTCAGCGGACTCGCCGACGCGGGGCTGGTCGCGATGGTCGAACCGTTCCTGTCCCGGCGCGGCCCGGACGGGCGGCTGCGCAACGACCTGTCCGTCGAGGGCGCCACCACCGCGCTGACCGTCGCCGCCGCGCTGGGCCACACGTCGGCGTACACCTGGCTCAAGGTCCCCGTGATCGGCGACGGCGGCGAGGACATGGCCCGGGTCGTGCGGGCCACTACGCTGCCCACATTGCTGCTGGGCGGTGAGGTGTCCGCGGATCCGCCCGCCACGTACGCCCGGTGGGCCGCCGCGCTGCGGCTGCCCACGGTCCACGGGCTCGTCGTGGGCCGTTCGCTGCTGTACCCACCCGACGGGGACGTCGTCGGGGCCGTCGACACCGCTGCGGGGTTGCTATGACCGACTTCCACCAGCCGGCCGACGCGGTTCACCACCGCGCGGCCGGCACCATGTCCGACGACCGGCACCGGGTGATGGTGACGCCGGGCTCGGCGCACTGGCTCTACGCCGGGCTGCGCGTGGTCGCGCTGTCGCCCGAAGCGCCGTACGAGGTGTTCACCGAGGTCTCGGAGATGCTCGTGCTGCCGCTGTCCGGCGGGTGCGTGGTGGTGGAGGTCGACGGCAAGACGTTCGAGCTGCTCGGCCGGCAGGACGTGTTCTCGGGCGCCACCGACTTCGTGTACGTCCCGCGCGAGGCGTCGGCGGTGCTGAAGTCGGACGACGGCGCGGTCGTGGCGCTGCCCTCCGCGGTGTGCCGGCACCGGCTGCCGGCCAGGTACCAGTCGGCGGTGGACGTGCCGGTGGAGCTGCGCGGGGCGGGGCAGTGCAGCCGGCAGGTGAACAACTTCTGCACGCCCGAGTCGTTCGAGACGGACAAGCTGATCGCGTGCGAGGTCCTCACGCCGGGCGGCAACTGGTCGTCCTACCCGCCGCACAAGCACGACGAGGCGACGGACACCGAGTGCGAGCTGGAGGAGATCTACTACTTCCAGATCGCCGGCGAGGGCGTCGGCTACCAGCGCGCCTACGCCTCCGGCGCCGGCGAGATCGACGTCCTGGCCGAGGTCCACACGGACGACGTGGTGCTGATCCCGCACGGCTGGCACGGCCCGTCGATGGCCGCGCCCGGCTACGACATGTACTACCTGAACGTGATGGCGGGCCCGGCCCCGGAACGCAGCTGGCAGATCACCGACGACCCGGCGCACACCTGGGTCCGCGAGACGTGGGCGGAGCAGAAGCCGGACCCGCGCCTGCCGTTCTACGGGATGTAGCCGGGGTCGCTCAGAAGTAGCCGCCGAAGATCAGCTTCGAGATCTGCGTGACGGTGGCGCGCCCCTCGTCGTAGCCGCCCTCGCCGCGCAGGTTGTTCATCACCGAGACGACGTAGCGCTCGCCGTCGCCCACGAAGCCGACCGTGTTCATCACCCAGCCGCCGTCCTCTTCCGACCAGCCGTCCTTGTTGCCGGGGTTCGCCGCCGGGCCAGCGCCCCACACGCCCCACTGCTGGATCGGGTCCACCGAGCGCAGCTCGCGCACGAGGTAGGACCGCTCCGTGGCCGGCAGCTTCGTCAGCACGTAGGTCATCAGCCGGTCGAGGTCCTGCGGCGTGCACTTCTGGAAGCCCCAGTACGGGTAGTACTTCGTGTACCCGGACTTCGGCTCCAGCGAGGTGAGCCCGTAGCGGGGGAAGTCGTTGTTGAACGCCATGTGGTCGGCGCCGGCGTACTTGAACCACAGCGAGTCGGCGGCGTCGTCGTCGGACGAGTGCAGCATCGCGTGGATCAACGCGCGGTCGTCGGCGGTCAGCGAGATCGAGCCGGACCGGGCGCGGGTGAACAGGTCCACCACCATCGCGAGCTTGATCGTCGACGCCGTCCAGGTCGGGTCGGTGGCGTGGTCGTTCGTCCAGACCGCGCCCGTGCGCAGGTCGTGCACGACGATGCCGGACGTGCCGGGCCGCTCGGCGGCGTAGGAGTCGGCCGCGGCGAACCGGGACTGCAGGTCGCACGGGAACCCGGTGTCCGGGCACGCCGGCTTCTTCGGCTTGGGCTTCGGCTTGGGCTTGGCGCCCGCGGACGAGGACGCCGTGCTCGACGCGACGGCCGGCGAGGTGGCGGACGGCGGGGAGCTGCGCACCCCGCCCGTCTTCGCCACGTCACCGGCAGCCGAACACGCGCCGAGGGCGAGCAGAGCCGCCACCGACAGCGTGACGGCCCTACCCACCCTCGCGAGCCTCAGATCTTCTCGGACGGATCCTCCTGGCTGGTCGCGACCGCGGCCCCGGTCTCCGACTCACCCGACTCGAGCTCCGGGGCGGAGTGCCCGTGCTGGGCGGCGCGTGCCTTGGCCAGCGCCGCGGTCTCCTCCGGCGGGTCGGCCCGCAGCAGGGAACCGGCCACCGGCTCGCCGGCCGAGCCCAGCTTGTTCATCTTCTTCGGCACCGGCGCGCCCTGGTACTCCAGCGGGATCGGGTGGCCGTGGTCGTCGACCGGGCCGAGCGGCTGGTGCACCTCGATGAACTCGCCGTGCGGCAGCCGCTTGATGATGCCGGTCTCCACGCCGTGCTCGAGGACCTGCCGGTCGGAGCGCTGCAGGCCGAGGCAGAGGCGGTAGATGACCACGTAGGCCAGCGGCGGCAACAGCAGCAACCCGATCCGGCCGACCCACGTGGTGGCGTTCAGCGAGATGTCGAACTTGTCGGCCAGCACGTCGTTCGCCGCGGACAGCAGCGACACCATGAAGTAGGTGATCGCCATGGCGCCGAGGCTCGTGCGCACCGGCACGTCCCGCGGCCGCTGCAGCAGGTTGTGGTGCGAGTGGTCCTTTGTGAACTTCCGCTCGATCCACGGGTAGACCGCCGCGAGCGCGGTCAGCACCGGCAAGCCCGCCATGAACGGGAAGAAGGGCGCGGGAATCATGTAGTTCCCGAGATAGACCTCCCACGCCGGCCACAGACGTATCAGGCCGTCGGTCCAGCCCATGTACCAGTCGGGCACGGTGCCGGCGGAGATGTGCGCGGGGTTGTACGGGCCGAAGTTCCAGATCGGGTTGATCTGGAACAGGCCGCCCAGCAGCGCCGTCACGCCGATGACCACGGCCGTGAAGCCGCCCGCCTTGAGCGCGAACGTCGGCAGGATCCGCACGCCGACGACGTTGGTCTCCTTGCGCCGCACGCCCGGGAACTGGGTGTGCTTCTGGTACCAGACCAGGCCGACGTGCACGCCGATCAGCGCCAGCAGGATGCCGGGGATCAGCAGGATGTGCACGGTGTAGAGCCGCGGCACGATCTCCGTTCCCGGGAACTCGCTGCCGAAGATCAGCCAGTGCGTCCAGGTGCCGATCACCGGGATCGAGAGGATCAGGCCGGACATGATCCGCAGGCCGGCGCCGGAGAGCAGGTCGTCGGGCAGCGAGTAGCCGGCGAAGCCCTCGGTCGCGCCGAGCACGAAGATCAGGACGCCGATGACCCAGTTGACCTCACGCGGGCGCCGGAACGCACCGGTGAAGAACGTCCGGAACATGTGCACGACGATCGCCGACATGAACAGCAGGGCCGACCAGTGGTGGACCTGCCGCACGAACAGGCCGCCGCGCACGTCGAACGAGAGGAACAGCGTCGACTCGTAGGCCCGCGACATCTCCAGGCCACGCAGGTTCACGAAGGAGCCCTGGTAGGTGACCTCGGCCATCGACGGGTCGAAGAACAGCGCCAGGTACGTGCCGGACAGCAGCAGCACGATGAAGCTGTACAGCGCGATCTCGCCCAGCAGGAACGACCAGTGCGTCGGGAAGACCTTGTTGATCTGCCGTCGCAGGCCGCTGGCCACGTGGTACCGGTCGTCGGTCCACTTCGCGGTCCCGGCCGCGGCGCGCATGGCGACGTTGTCGGGCTTTGTCGGTGTCGTCAGACCACTCATGACCGCCGCTCCCAGTACGCGGGTCCGATCGGCTCGTTGAAATCACCGGTCGAGATGAAATAACCAGTCTCTTCGTCGACGGTAATCGGCAACTGCGCGAGCTTGCGAGTGGCCGGTCCGAAAATCGGCTTCGCGTACTGCAGCGCGTCGAACTGGGACTGGTGGCACGGACACAGGATCCGGTTCGTCCGCTGCTCGTACAGCGAGGTCGGGCAGCCGAGGTGGCTGCAGATCTTCGTGTACGCGTAGTAGTCGCCGTAGTTGAAGTCCTCCTGGCCCGCGTGCTTGATCACCCGGGCCGCGTCCTCGGGACGCAGGCGGATGAGCATGACAGGGTTGTCGGACCGGGTCAGCGCCGCGACCAGGGCTTCCTCGTCCTCCCGCTCCGACTCGCGGAACGGGAACACCGTCTCCATCGAGCCGGCATCGAGGTCCGCGGGCCCGATCAGGGCGACCTCGTGCGCGTCGCCGGTGTCGCGGCGGAGGAAGACCTTCTCGTCGTCGGTGTGCTGCCAGCCCGTGTGCAGCAGGCCCTCGGCGTTGGCGGACTGGGCGTGCGGGTTGCGCAGGAGCGCGCCGAGCGGGATCACGGTGAGCGCGAGCCCGAGCACGCCGCCGCCGAACGCGAGCGAGCGTTTGATCATCGACCGGCGGGCGATCGTCGTGCTGTGCCCGAAGTCCGCCAGCTGAGCGACCATCGTGGCCTTGTCGAGCTCGTTCGAGCCGCCGTCGTGGCGGTCCTGGACCGCGACCTCGTGCGGGATGAACTTCCGCGTGTAGAGCAGCACGCCGATGCCGACCGCGAGGATCGCGACACCGAGCGTCAGGCCGAGGACCGGCGTGTACAGCGAGTACCACGCGTAGTCGGGGTGATCCGGCGCCACGTACTTCGACGGCCAGAAGATGAACGCGGCCACGGACGCGAGGCCGGCGATGCCCGACAGCGTGAACCAGAACGCGACCGCGCGCTCGGCCCGCTTCTCCGCGCGGGTGCCCTTGACCGGCCACGGGTTCGGGTACTCGACGAGCTCGACGCCGTCCAGCTTCATCCCGAGCCGGGCCAGCTCGTCCCGGCTCATCCCGGCGAGCTGCTCGTCGCTCGGGACCTCCGGGGTCTTGTCCTCACTCATTGCCTCGCCCCGATCCACAGCGTGATGCCGACCAAAGCCGCCATACCGACGATGAACCCGATCAAGCCCTCGGACTGCGGGCCGAGCCCGCCGATCGGGTCGCCGCCCGGGTTGTTGTTGCCGTCCGTGACCGACTTGACGTAGGCGATGATGTCCTTCTTCTCCTCCGGGGTGAGCTGGCGCTCGGAGAAGCGCGGCATGCTCTCCGGGCCGGACAGCATGGCCGCGTACATCTGGCTCTCGGACGAGTCGTCCAGACTCGGCGCGCGCTTGCCCGAGGACAGCGCTCCGCCGCGGCCGGTGAAGTTGTGGCAGGAGGCGCAGTTGAGCCGGAAGAGCTGGCCGCCGCGAGCGGGGTTGTCGCCCCGCAGCGCCTCGCCCTCCTCCGCGGGCATCGCCGGGCCGCCGCCGTTGGACGCGACGTACGCCGCCACCGCGTCGACCTCTTCGGGCGAGAGGACCGGCGGCTTCTCCTGCGCCTGGGCACCCTGCATCACGGCCGGCATGCGTCCGGTGGACGTCTGGAAGTAGACCGCCGCCTCGCCGATGCCGACCAGGCTCGGCCCGCGGCCCTGGACACCCTCGAGGTTCGGGCCGTGGCAGGTGATGCAGGTGTTGTTGAAGATCTGCTCGCCCTGACGCACCACTGCCGGGTCTTCCTGGGCCTGCGCGGTCTGCGGCTCGGGGACCAGGAAGCTGTACAGCGTCCCGATCCCGAGCAGCGCGATAGCGAGCGCCAGGAAGCCGGCCAGCCGGCGCTGGAGCTTCGTGCGAGCCCTGCGTTTCTTGGTCATCTGTGCGGCAACCCCTGGTGTGTCAGTTCGGGCCTCGGCGAGCGGTGATCGCCCGAAGGTCACTTCACGAAGTAGATCACGCTGAACAGGCCGATCCACACGACGTCCACGAAGTGCCAGTAGTAGGACACGACGATCGCCGAGGTGGCCTGGGCCGGGGTGAACTTGCTCATCCGGGTGCGGGTGAGCAGGAACACGAACGCGATCAGACCGCCGGTCACGTGCAGGCCGTGGAACCCGGTCGTCAGGTAGAACACCGTCCCGTACGCGGACGAGGGAATGGTGGTGCCCTCGGCGATCAGGCTCCGGTACTCGTTGGCCTGGCCCAGCACGAAGAACGTGCCCATCACGAGCGTGATGGTGTACCAGCGCCGGAGTCCGAAGACGTCACCCCGTTCCGCTGCGAACACACCCATCTGACACGTGAGAGACGAGGCGACGAGCACGATCGTGACAACGAGGGCGTACGGCACGTCCAGATGGGTCGGCGGCGGGGGCCAGTGGTCCGTGTCGTTCTGCGCCTTGACCGTGAAGAACATGGCGAACAGACCGGCGAAGAACATCAGCTCGCTGCTGAGCCAGACGATCGTGCCGACGCTGACCATGTTGGGCCGGTTCAGCGAGTGCACACGCTGGCTGATGGAAGGCGCTGCTGTCGTCACGCGGGCATTATTGCCTGCCGGGAAGGCGCTGGACTGATCGGGTCCACGGCGCGTCGCGGTACCCGGCCGGGCACCTGAGTACGGACCGAGGCCCGGCCTATAACATCGCCACATACTGTGCGGACCTGGTCCGATTCCGTCTCGCTCGCCGGAGGACGTTCATCATGAGCTCGCCGCTGAAGATCCTGGTGTTCAGCCACCGGCCCGAGGTGCGGGAGACGATCATCACAGCGGTCGGCCGGCGCCCCGCCGCGGACATCGGCCGGGTCGAGTACCAGGAGGCCGGAACCATCGCCGAGGTGCTGATGGAGATGGACGGCGGCACCGTCGACCTGGCCATCCTCGACGGCGAGGCGCAGCCGACCGGTGGCATCGGCCTGTGCCGCCAGCTCAAGAACGAGATCACCGCGTGCCCGCCGATCGTGATCGCGATCCGGCGCAAGGACGACCGCTGGCTCGCCACCTGGTCGCAGGCCGACGCGGTGATCGTGCACCCGCTCGACCCGCTGGCCGCCGCCGAGACGGTCGCCGACGTGCTGCGCAACAAGCGCCTGCCCGTCCATCAGGGCTGAGGAGGTTCGCCATGGGCGACCTGACCTGGCCGGCACTGCTCAACCAGCTCGTCGCCGGGAACCACCTGACCGCCGGGGACACGTCCTGGGCGATGAACGAGATCATGTCCGGCAACGCGACACCGTCGCAGATCGGCGGCTTCGCGGTCGCCCTGCGCGTGAAGGGCGAGACGCCGGAGGAGGTCGCCGGCCTGGCCGAGACCATGCTCTCCCACGCCCACCGCGTGCACATCGACACCCCGGCGGCGGACGTCGTCGGTACCGGCGGCGACCAGGCCGGCACGGTGAACATCTCCACGATGAGCGCCGTGATCACCGCCGCGGCGGGGGTCCCGGTGGTCAAGCACGGCAACCGGGCGGCGTCCTCGCGCTGCGGTGCGGCGGACGTGCTGCACGAGCTGGGCGTGGCCATCGAGCTGTCCCCCGAGGCGGTCGCCGAGTGCGTCCGCGACGTCGGCATCGGGTTCTGCTTCGCGCCGGCGTTCCACCCCGCGCTGCGCCACGCCGGGCCGACCCGCAAGGAGCTCGGCATCCCCACGGTGTTCAACATCCTGGGCCCGCTCACCAACCCGGCGCAGCCCACGTCAGCCCTGGTCGGCTGCGCCGACGAGCGGCTGGCGCCGGTGGTGGCCGAGGTGCTCGCGGCCCGCGGGTTCAGCGTGCTCGTGGTCCGCGGCGACGACGGTCTGGACGAGATCACCACGACCACGACGACGACCGCGTGGATCGGCTCCGGTGGCACGGTACGGGTGGACAAGATCGACCCGCGCGCGCTGTCGCTCGCCCCGTCCACGGCACACGACCTGGCGGGCGGCGACGCGACGAAGAACGCCGAGGTGCTGCGCGCGGTGGTCGGCGGCACGGCCGGCCCGGTGCGCGACACCGTGCTGGTCAACGCGGCGGCCGCGATCGCGGCGTTCCGCGGCTTCTCCGGTGACCTGACGAGCGACCTGCTGGCCGGCATGGAGGCGGCGGCGCAGGCCATCGACTCGGGCCGCGCGGCCGAGCTGCTCGAGCGCTGGGTGAGCCGGTCGGTCGCGCTGCGGGACGCGGCGCTCGCGGCACGCTGAGTACAGCCGCCGACAGCAGCGGGTTCGGGCGGTGCCCGACCGTCGTCAGTCGGTCGCGTTCGGGCGGGTGTGGTACTCGAACACGAGCCCGGCGACCGTCATGAGGACCAGCACGAGCCCGATCACGAGCAGCCAGATCTGCCAGAAGGCGAGCGCGAGGGCGGCGATGCCACCCGAGGCGGCGATGGCCACCGGCCAGTAGCTGCCGGCACTGAAGAAGCCGACCTCGCCCGCGCCGTCGCTGATCTCGGCATCCGGGTTGTCCTCCGGGCGGCGCCGCACGCGGCGGGCGACGAAGTGGAAGTACGAGCCGACGATCAGCGACAGCCCGCCGGAGAGGATCAGGCCGACGGTGCCGACGGGTTCCTTGGCCCAGATCCCGTATACGACCGCGGTGAGCAAGAAGAACACGGTCGTGACGTCGAAAAGCCTGGCTTCGACCTTCATGCGATCCTCACTCTCCCGACGAGGTACGGGCGTGGCGGTCGGTGTCGAACGGCGAGGTCGTGGTCGCGACAGGGCTGCACAGCTGGCCGCAGTCGGCGTCCTCCTCGCCCAGCTGGGACAGCGCCTCGGCCGCCGTGTACGGCTGGCTGGTCTCCTCGTTGATCGAGCGGCGCAGGATCATGTACCGGTCGAACCGGTCCTGGTTGAGCGCGCGGACCTCGAAGTTCATCCCCGAGTGGTAGGTGCCGCACAGCTCGGCGCAGCGGCCGACGAACGAGCCCTCGCGGTCGATCGTGTTCTGGAACGTGTGCGACTGGTTGTTCTTCTCCGGGAGCGGGAAGACGTCCCGCTTGAAGTTGAACTCCGGCACGAAGAAGGCGTGGATCACGTCCCGCGCGCGAATGTCGTAGTGGATCTTGGCCTGGGTCGGCAGGACCAGCAGCGGGATCTCCGTGGAGCTGCCGACCGTGGTCACGAGCGGGCCCTCGGGCGTGCGCGGGGCGACGGTGGCGCCGGAGGTGTCCTTGTAGTTCTCGTACTCGAACTGCCAGTTCCACTGGAACGCGAGGACGTTGACGTTGACGCCCACGTCCTCCTTCGGGTCCTCGGCGAGCACGTAGTTCTGCGTCGTGACGGTGAAGTAGAAGAGCACCACGACGATGATCGACGGGATGCCGGTGTAGATGACCTCGAGGAAGTGGTTGTACTGGAACTGCCGGGGCAGCTCGTCGCCGCGCTTGCGGTGCGCGATCACCGGCCACAGGATCAGCGCCCACATGATCACACCGATGATCAGTGAGGCGACCACCGACCAGGTCCAGAAGTCACGCATCCGGTCGGACTCCGGGGTGACGCCATCCGGCCAGCCAAAGCGCAGCACCTCGCCGGCCGAACAGCCGGAGACAGTGAGCGTGACCAGTGCGGCCAGGCCGGCAAGACCGGCCAGCCGGACGGCCGGCATGCGCCTCTCGTTGCCCACTGAGCGCCCCTCCTCGTGCATCTCCTGATCTAGGCCGGGAGCCTAGCCGAGAGGCGCAGGCCACACCGCGTAGGGGCGGCCGTGTCCGGCCCAGCCATACTTGGGCCTCACGAGCACTCGACACGAGAGGTTGTGCCGGAGACGTGTGCGGTCTGCTTGGCCTGGTCTGCCCATCCGAATCCGAAGCAAGCGCGAGCCGTGACGCGGTCGCCCACGCGATGCGCTGCCAGCGGCACCGCGGGCCCGACGAGACCGGCACCTGGGCCGGTGACGAGGTGGTGTTCGGCTTCAACCGGCTGTCGATCATCGACGTCGACCACTCGCACCAGCCGCTGCACTGGAGTCCCGAGGGCGTGCAGGAGCGCTACACGCTGCTGTTCAACGGGGAGATCTACAACTACCTCGAACTGCGCCAGGAGCTCATCGAGCAGCACGGCGCGACCATGCGCACGCATGGCGACGGCGAGGTCATCGTCGCGCTGTACCACTACCTCGGCCAGGCGGCCGTCTCCAAGCTGCGCGGGATGTTCGCGTTCCTGATCTGGGACTGGCGGCGGCGCGTGGTGTTCGGCGCACGCGACCCGTTCGGCATCAAGCCGCTGTTCTACTCCGCCGGGCCGGGCGGCGTGGCGTTCTCGAGCGAGAAGAAGGCGCTGCTCGAGCTGGGCCCGCGGCTGCGGGTGCCCGCGACGCTGGACCGCAAGGCGCTGCAGCACTACCTGACGCTGCAGTACGTGCCGGAGCCGGAGTCGCTGCACCAGGAGATCCGCCGGATCGAGTCGGGCACGTCGTTCACGGTCTCCCCCGGCGGCAGCATCACCACCGACCGGTACTTCTTCCACACGTTCCGGCCCACGCCCGTCCGCGGCAAGGACTCCCCGCAGCGCCTCTACGACGAGATCGCCGACGTCATGCGCGACTCGGTGGCCAAGCACATGCGCGCGGACGTCACGGTCGGCTCGTTCCTGTCCGGCGGCATCGACTCGACGGCCATCGCCGCGCTCGCCAAGCAGCACAACCCGAACCTGGTGACGTTCACGACCGGCTTCGAGCGCGAGGGCTACTCCGAGGTCGACGTCGCGGCGGAGTCGGCGGCGGCGATCGGGGTGAAGCACGTCGTCCGCACGGTCAGCCCGCAGGAGATGATGGAGGCGCTGCCGCTCATCGTCTGGTATCTCGACGATCCCGTGGCCGACCCGGCACTCGTGCCGCTGTGGTTCATCGCCCGCGAGGCCCGCCGGCACGTGAAGGTCGTGCTGTCCGGCGAGGGCGCGGACGAGCTGTTCGGCGGTTACACCATCTACCGGGAGCCGCTGTCGCTGGCGGCGTTCGAGAGGGTGCCGGGCGCGCTGCGCAAGGCGATGGGCTCGCTGTCGACCAAGATCCCGGAGGGCACCCGCGGCAAGGACCTGCTGCGCCGCGGGGCGCTGGACCTGGAGCAGCGCTACTACGGCAACGCCCGCATCTTCCGCGACGACCAGCTCAAGTCGGTGCTGCGGACCTTCACCGACGGCGTCGGCCACGTGGACGTGACGGCCGGCCCGTACCGCGAGTCGGAGGGCTGGGACCCGGTGACACGCATGCAGCACGTGGACCTGTTCACCTGGCTGCGCGGTGACATCCTGGTCAAGGCGGACAAGATGACCATGGCGAACTCGCTGGAGCTGCGGGTGCCGTTCCTGGACCCGGAGGTGTTCAAGGTCGCGGCGAAGATCCCGATGGACCAGAAGATCACCAAGGAGACGACGAAGTTCGCGCTGCGCCGAGCACTCGCCCAGGTCGTGCCCGCGCACGTGCTCAACCGCCGCAAGCTCGGCTTCCCCGTCCCCATCCGCCACTGGCTGCGCGACGAGATGTTCGACTGGGCCCGCCAGATCGTCCTCAAGTCCCACACGGACGAGGAGATCGACAAGAACGCGGTGCTGCGCCTGCTGGAGGAGCACCGGGCGGGCACGCTGGACCACTCCCGGCGGATCTGGGCGCTGCTGGTGTACATGCTGTGGCACGGCATCTTCATCGAGAAGCGCATCCAGCCGCGCATCCCCGAGCCGCAGTACCCGGTGAAGCTCTAGCTCCGCTGGAAGCGCCAGGTCTTCGAGTCGAAGGCCACGCAGATGCCGGGCGACAGGACGATCACCCGCAACGTGCCGTCCCGTTCGTCGTAGTCGATGCCCTCCGACTCGAACTCGCCGTCGCAGCCGCTCTCCAGCGGCAGCTGGCCCAGCGCGGTCACCGTCGCCGACACGTCGGCGCCGCCGGCCGGCGCCGACAGGTCCAGCTGCAGCAACGGTTTCGTCACCCCGAACAGGTCCCCGGCGGGATCGTCCGACGAGCACAGCAGCTGCGTGTCCGTGACGAAGTCGCAGCCCTGGAGGTCGCGCGCCGGCCGGTCCAGGCGGATCGCCGACGCGTACGGGAGGTTCGCCGCGGGATCCGTCCACGCGACGCCGGGCATCGGATGCACCAGCAGGCGGTCCGTCGTGCCCCACTCGCCCGCCACCAGCCACTGCCCGTCCGGCGACACCGCGGCGAACGAGTTGTTCGTCGCCTCCCAGGACTCGAGCGCGTGGGTGTACTCGGCCCACGAACCGTCCGGCGCCTCGACCCGGAACAGCTTCGCCCCGCGGTCGTCGCGCTGGTAGGGCTCCACGTAGTAGCCGTGGCCCGCCCCCGGGTCGCCGACGTGGTTCCAGCCGCGCGCGGCCACGTCCGGCGGAACCGTCGCGATGCCGGTGTAGCGCACCGACGTGCCGGCCGGGCGCTCGACCACGGCCAGCCCCTGGCTCTCGTCCAGCGGCCGCGCGACGTCGGAGCCGACCGGCTGCCACGGTCCAGTCGCCGCCGTGGCAGCCGTGGCCGCCGACGCGACGCCGGCCGAGGTCAACAGCAGGACGGCGGCAGCCGCGAGCGCACGCATGCACCCACAGCTACCAGGCGCTCACCCTCGGCGGTACCTACGGGAGGATGGGACCGATCTCGTCGGCGGCCTCGGGACCGTACGCGGCGCCGATGCGCGTGATGGCCTGCTTCTTGTCGAAGGTCCACTCCTGCGGCCCGACGGTCTCGAGCACCAGCACCGCGATGTACGAGCCCAGCTGCGCGGCCCGCTCCAGGCCGAGGCCCTTCTCCAGCCCGGCGAGCAGCCCGGCCCGGAACGCGTCGCCGACACCGGTCGGGTCGGCCTTCACGGTCTCCGGCACGGCGCTGACGTTGATCTCGGTGCCGGCCCGGTCGACGATCTCCACGCCCTTCTCGCCGAGGGTCGTGACCCGGATGCCGACCCGGTCCATGACCTCGCGCTCGGTCCAGCCGGTCTTGCGGCGCAGCAACTCCCACTCGTAGTCGTTGCTGAACAGGTACTTCGCACCCTCGATGAACGCGCGGATCTGCGGGCCGTCCATGCGCGCCAGCTGCTGGGACGGGTCGACCGCGAACGTGTAGCCGCGCTGGCGGCACTCGTCCGCGTGCCGCAGCATCGCGTCCGGGTCGTCCGGGCTGATCAGCACCAGGTCCAGCCCGCCGACGCGGTCCACGACCGGCTTGATCTCGATCTCCCGCGCCTCGGCCATCGCGCCGGCGTAGAACGACGCGACCTGGCACATGTCGTCGTCGGTGGTGCAGACGAACCGCGCGGTGTGGGCCGTCTCCGACACGTGCACGCCCGAGCAGTCGACGCCGTGGCGCTCGAGCCACGAGCGGTAGTCACCGAAGTCGTCGCCGACCGCACCGACCAGCACCGGCGACGCACCCAGCACACCCATGCCGAACGCGATGTTGGCACCGATCCCACCGCGGCGGACGACGAGGTCGTCGACGAGGAAGCTCAGCGAGAGCCGGTGCAGCTGCTCGGCGACGAGCTGCTCGGCGAATCTGCCGGGGAAGTGCATGAGGTGATCGGTGGCGATGCTTCCGGAGACGGCTACGGGCACGAGGGCTTCCCCTGTCTGGTGGTCGTCAGGTTGGCGTGAGCGGAAGGCGGCAAATCCAGTAACGCACACGATCGTGCCCGCGATGGGCACTCCACTGACACTACCGGTTGGTAAGGCTGTGCAGTATCGCTCGCTGCACATACCGTCATCATCGTGCTCATCACTGATCGCGTGTCATTCGCCGAGCTGATCGCCGACTGTGCCTTGATCCCGGTCCCGCCGCAGCGCGTTGACCAGTCCTTCCACCCGCTCAACGCCGCGGAGCCGTGGCACGTCGACGAGGCCTGCTACGACCGCGTCCGCGAGCTGGACGAGTACGTCTGAACACAGCGAAACGAGCCGCGCCCTAGCGGGTCACGGCTCGTTTCCTCAGTGGATCAGTGGAAGGAGTCTCCGCACGCGCAGGAGCCACCGGCGTTCGGGTTGTCGATCGTGAAGCCCTGCTTCTCGATGGAGTCGACGAAGTCGATCGTCGCGCCCTGGACGTACGGCGCACTCATCCGGTCCACGGCGACCTTGAGGCCGTTGAAGTCACGGAACAGGTCGCCGTCCAGCGTGCGCTCGTCGAAGAACAGCTGGTAGCGCAGGCCGGCGCAGCCACCCGGCTGGACGGCGATGCGCAGGTGCATGTCGTCCCGGCCCTCCTGGTCGAGCAGGGCCTTGGCCTTGGCCGCGGCGGTGTCCGACAAGCTCACCCCGTGGGTGGTCGTCTCCGTCGTGTTCTCGGCGGTCGTCATGGTTCTCCCTCGACCTTCGACGTCTACTACCTGTGGACAACCGGGATCGTCCGCGTTTTCTTCCTTCATGGTTGCACACGTGGCTCCAGGAGCGGTGTTACCGGCGCCACTGGGGCCCGCGGCGGCTCTCTCACCTGCTCCATTGGGCGGATACGTGCTTGGCGAGGTCGCTGAGCGTGGCCGCCGGGTCGGCGAGCGACGCCTCGGCCGAGCCGACGTGCTCGGCGACCGAGTAGGCGAAGTCCACCCCCGCCGCGGCCGCCCGCCGGCGCCCCACGCTGACCTGGCCCGCGAGCACGACGCAGGGCGTCCCGCGCTCCGCGGCCGCGCCCGCGACCCGGGTGACGAGCTTGCCGCGCAGCGACTGGAAGTCGAAGCTGCCCTCCCCGGTGATCACGAGCTGGGCCTGGTCGAGCGCGGTGTCCAGCCCGGTCAGCCGGCGCACGACCCCGGCACCCGACTCGACCTCGGCGCCGAGCGCGATCAGCGCCGCCCCGAGCCCGCCCGCGGCCCCCGCGCCCGGCACCTCCCGCACGTCGCGGCCGGCGACCTCGGCGAGCACGTCCGCCCAGCGGGTCAGCGACTTCTCCAGGCGGCGCACCGCGAGGTCGTCGGCGCCCTTCTGCGGACCGAAGACCCGCGCCGCGCCGAGCTTGCCGAGCAGCGGGTTCTCCACGTCCGAGGCGGCGACGAGCCGCACGTCGCCCAGGTCGGCCCGGCCCGCGACGCCCACGGTGCGCACGAGCGGGCCGCCACCGTCGGCAAGCGGCTCGCCGTCCGACCCGACGGCCACGGCGCCGAGCGCGCGGAACATGCCGGCCCCGCCATCGGTGCTGGCCGACCCGCCGAGCCCGACGACGATCGTGTGCACGCCGGAGTCGAGCGCCTGCCTGATCATCTCGCCGACGCCGAGCGTGGTGGCGGCCAGCGCGTCCCGCTCGCCCTCGGGTACCAGCGCGAGCCCGCAGGCCTGCGCGCACTCGATGTACGCGGTGCCCTCGTGCTCGAGCCACACGGCGTCCACGAAGGACCCGAGCGGACCGCTGACCGGCTGGTGCCGCAGCAGCCCGCCCAGCGCGGAATGCAGGACGTCGACGAAGCCCGGGCCGCCGTCGGCGAGCGGGCAGAGCGTGAGCTGGTCGTCGGGTGCGCCGCCGCGCCAACCGGCGGCGATGGCCTCGGCCGCCTCCGGCGCGGTCAAGGTCCCGCCGAAGCAGTCAGGAGCGATCAGGACCCGCATGGTCAGAGCGTAGATGGGTCTCCCTTACCCTTTGCCCTGTGAGGTTCCTTCGCCGCAAAGACGCAGAGTCCGCCGCCGAGACCGATCCCGGCGAGGACGCCGCGGTGGACGACGCCCGCAGCAAGGCGCACACCCCGGGCAAGGGGCGCCCGACTCCCAAGCGCCGCGAGGCCGAACAGCGCAAGCGCGGCCCCGTCGCGCCGCCGCCGCGCACCACCCGCGAGGCGATGCGCCGGTCGCGGGGCAACAAGGAGGAGCGCAAGGAGCTGACCGCCAAGCGCCGCGAGATCCGCGTCAAGCAGCGCGAACGCATGATGGCGGGCGACGACCAGTACCTGATGCCGCGCGACCGCGGTCCGGTCAAGGGCTACATCCGCGACCTCGTCGACTCGCGCCGCAACCTGCTGGGCCTGTTCATGCCGCTGGCGATCCTGATCTTCGTGGCGCTGCTGGTGCCGGACCCGCGGGTGCAGAGCCTGACCACGCTGCTGTGCCTGGCGATGCTCGTGGTGATGATCCTCGAAGGCCTGATGTCCGGCCGGCGCATCACGAAGCTCGTGCGCGAGAAGTTCCCGAAGGAGCCGATCCGCGGGCTGTCGATCGGCTGGTACGCCTTCATCCGCGCGTCGCAGATCCGCAAGCTGCGCGTGCCCAAGCCACGGGTCCGCCCCGGCGACAAGGTGTGACCGACCTCGGGCGCGACCCGCTGCCGCTGCGCGGCCGGGCCGCGCTGGTCACCGGCGCGAGCAGGCGGGCGGGCATCGGCTACGCGACCGCGCGCCGGCTGGCCGCGTACGGCGCGAGCGTGTTCGTGCACCACTTCACCCCGCACGACGCGGAGCAGCCGTGGGGCGCGGACCCCGGCGGCGTGGCGGCGGTCGTCGACGGCGTCACCGAGGCGCTCGCGGATCCCGCGGCCGCGGTCCGGCACCTGTCCGCCGACCTGGCCGACCCCGAGGGCCCGCGGCGCGTGGTCGAGGCGGCGCTCGCGGCGTTCGGCCGGCTCGACGTGCTGGTCTGCAACCAGGCACGCAGCGGCGGCGACGGGCCGCTGGCGGAGATGGACGCGGCGCGGCTCGACGCGCACTGGGCGGTGAACGCCCGCGCGTCGATCCTGCTCGCGCGGTCGTTCGCGGCGGCGGGCGGACCGGGCCGGATCGTGTTCCTGACCTCCGGCCAGGACCTGGGCCCGATGCGCGACGAGGTGGCGTACGCGGCGAGCAAGGGCGCGCTGTCGTCGATCACCGCGACGCTGGCCGACGAGCTCGCCGGGGCGGGCATCACGGTCAACGCGGTCAACCCCGGGCCGGTCGACACCGGGTACGCGGCGCCGGAGGCGCACGCGGCCGTGGCCGCACGGTTCCCGGGTGGACGGTGGGGCGAGCCCGACGACCCCGCGCGGCTGATCGCCTGGCTGGCCACGGACGACGCCGCGTGGGTCACCGGCCAGGTGATCAACACCGAGGGCGGCTTCCGTCGCGGGTGAGTTGTCCACAACCCGCGCACTTGTCCACAGCCTGACACCGGCGCCCGGACCTGGAGCCGCTCCACGGTTACTTTGTCCTCATGGAGTTTCGTCGTCTCGGCCGCAGCGGCCTGTCCGTCAGTGAAATCTCGTACGGCAACTGGATCACCCACGGTTCCCAGGTGGAGGAGGAACAAGCGCTGGCGTGCGTGCGCGCCGCGCTGGACGCGGGAATTAGCACCTTCGACACCGCCGACGTGTACGCAAACACGCGCGCGGAGTCGGTGCTCGGGCGCGCGCTAGCCGGGCAGCGCCGGGAGAGCCTGGAGATCTTCACCAAGGTGTTCTGGCCGACCGGCCCCGGCGGTCCGAACGATCGCGGCCTGGGCCGCAAGCACATCCTCGAGTCGGCGAACGCGTCGCTGAAGCGCCTGCAGACCGACTACGTCGACCTGTACCAGGCGCACCGGTTCGACGAGAGCGTGCCGCTGGAGGAGACGTTCCTCGCGTTCGCCGACCTGGTGCGGGCGGGCAAGGTGCTCTACGTCGGGGTGTCCGAGTGGAACGCCGAGCAGATCACTCGTGGCGCGGAGCTCGCCCGGGAGCTCAAGGTGCCCTTCATCTCGAACCAGCCGCAGTACTCGGCCCTGTGGCGGGTCATCGAGGCCGAGGTCGTGCCCGCGAGCGAGCAGGCGGGCATCAGCCAGATCGTGTGGTCGCCGATCGCGCAGGGCGTGCTGACCGGCAAGTACCTGCCCGGTCAGCCCGTGCCCGCGGGCTCACGCGCCACGGACGAGTCCGGCAAGAACTTCATCAGCCGCCTGCTGCGCGACGACGTGCTGGAGAAGGTCCAGCAGCTGAAGCCGATCGCGGAGGACGTGGGCGTGTCGATGGCCCAGCTGGCGGTGGCGTGGGTGCTGCAGAACAAGAACGTCGCCTCGGCGATCATCGGCGCCACCCGCCCGGAACAGGTCACGGAGAACGTGAAGGCGTCCGGCGTGACCCTGGACGCGGAGACGCTCTCCCGCATCGACAAGGCCCTGAACGGCGTCGTCCAGACCGACCCGTCCCTCACCGGCTGACCAAGGCCCCGGCCGGCGCCCACCCGACGGGCGCCGGCCGGCCCGGATCTCGACCAGATCAGGTGTCAGCGGTGGCCGAGCCCCCTCCCGCGCCGCCGCCGCAGCCCGATACCGCGCCCGGCCACCATTGCGGGTGATCTCCCGGCGGTTTCCGGTGTGGGCGTTGGGGAGCTGATCGAGGACGCCGTCCGACCTCGAGCGCCACGCATCCGGCGCCCACCCGCCGGGCCCGGCCATCCCCGAACGTCGAGCCACTGCACGAACCGCACTCCCCCGCGCAGCCGCGTCCGGGCCGCCCAGCTCAAGCCCGCGCCGCTCGTGCGCGTGGAGCGAGCCGTGCGTCGCCGGCTTCGGCCCTAACCGCAGCCGCCCCGGCCGGTCGGTCGGGCAGGTCCCTCGCTGTTTGACAAGTACACAGAGAATCCGACCCGGACCACCGGCGCCATGCATCCGGAGCACCCGCGCTGCCTTCGGCGAGTGATTCGAGCTTGATTTGTCAGGCGTCCAGGTGACCGGCACCGCGGCCGGTGTGCAGATCAGGTGCAGGCGCAGGCCGTTCGGCGTGGCCGAGCCGCCGTGCCTGCGCCTGACGACGCGGTTCACGTAGCGCCCCGGCAGGGCACCGCGCCCAGCCACTATTGCGGGTGGTCCCGGCTGGTCGGGGACGCCCCCCCGACCTCGAGCGCCACGCATCCAGAGCCGACCCGGACCACCGGCGCCAGGCGGCCCACGAGGCTACTCGTCCGCCGGGTGGAGGCTCATCGGGCCGTAGAGCTCCTCCGCGTCCGCGAGCAGGGTCACCTCGTCCACGCCCTCGGCGCGCAGGCCGGCCCACGAATCGCCGAGCCACGCCTCCGCCTCGGCGCGGTCGGGAAAGCCCGTGGACCGCGCGGGGCCGGCGCCGTAGCGCCACCAGTACTCCACGACGGCACAAGATAGCGTGCCGGCGTGCGACGAACCCTGGTCCTCGGCGGTGCCCGGTCGGGCAAGTCGGCGCACGCGGAAGGCCTGCTCACCGACGCCCCGGCGACCTACGTGGCCACCGCGCGCGACGACCCCGGCGACGCCGAGTGGACGGCGCGGATCGCCACCCACCGGGCGCGCCGGCCGGCTGCCTGGCGGACCGTCGAGCTCGGCGACCCGGCCACGCTCGGGCCCTTCCTCGCGGACGCGACCGGCCCGGTACTCGTCGACGACATCGCGACCTGGCTCACGAGCCTGCTCGACGACGCCGGCGCGTGGGACGGCGGTGACCTGCGACCGGTCGGGCAGGCATGCGACGACCTGGGGGCGGCGCTCGGCCGGAGCCGGGCCGAGATCGTCCTCGTCTCCGCGGAGGTCGGCCTCGGCGTAGTGCCCGCCACCCGTTCTGGCAGGCTCTTCCGCGACCAGCTGGGTGCACTCAACGCGGCCCTCGCCGACCGGTGCACGGACGTCGTGTTGCTCGTGGCCGGCATACCGCTGCGGCTGCGCTGACCTGGAGGGAGCCGGATGACCGACCCGGTCGTGTTCGACACAGTCAACCCACCGGACGAGGCGTCCCACCAGGCCGCCCTCAGCCGCCACGGGCAGCTCACCAAGCCGAAGGGGTCGCTCGGCCGGCTCGAGGAGCTCGGCGCATGGCTCGCCGCCTGCCAGGGCCAGTGCCCGCCCAACCCGCTGCGCCGTCCCAGGATCGTCGTCTTCGCGGGTGACCACGGGGTGGCCGCCCGCGGGGTCTCCGCCTACCCGAGCGAGGTCACGGCCCAGATGGTGGCCAACTTCGGGAACGGCGGCGCGGCGGTCAACGTGCTCGCCGCCGCGGCCGGGGCGGACGTGCGGGTCGTGGACATGGCCGTCGACGCGGACACGCCCGAGGACGTCTCCCGGCTGAAGGTCCGCCGCTCCTCGGGCCCGATCGACTGCGAGGACGCGCTGACCGAGGACGAGGTCAACGCCGCCCTGAGCGCCGGCAAGTCCATTGTGGACGAAGAGGTCGACGCCGGCGCGGACCTGCTCGTGGCCGGGGACATGGGTATCGGCAACACGACCGCCGCCGCCGTGCTCATCGCCGCCCTCACCGGTGCCGAGCCCGTGGCCGTCGTGGGTCGCGGCACCGGCATCGACGACAAGACGTGGATGCGCAAGACCGCCGCCATCCGCGACGCCCTGCGCCGCGCCAAGCCGGTCACCGCCGACCCGGTGGCGCTGCTCCGCACGGTGGCCGGCGCCGACATCGCCGCGATGGCCGGCTTCCTCGCGCAGGCCGCCGTCCGCCGCACGCCCGTCGTGCTGGACGGCGTGGTCACCGGGGCCGCCGCGATCGTGGCCGAGGAGCTGGCGCCCGGCGCGCGGGCCTGGTGGGTCGCCGGCCACCGGTCGACCGAGCCCGCCCACACGCTCGTGCTGAACCAGCTGGACCTGGAACCGTTGCTGGACCTGAACATGCGCCTCGGCGAGGGCACCGGCGCGGCGGCCGCGATCCCGCTGCTGACGATGGCCGTCAGGATCCTCGCGGAGATGGCCACGTTCGAGGATGCCGGCATCAGCGGCCCCGGCTCCGCCCCCGCGAAGACCACCGGCATCGACGCCGACGCGACCTGATGGGCCCGGCGCTGCGGCTGGCGCTCTCCTGGCTCACGGTCGTGCCGGCCGGACGGCACGACGTGGACCGCACGGTGGCCGGCCGGGCCATCGCCGCCGCGCCGGTGATCGGGCTGCTGCTGGGCCTGCCCGCCGCGGCAATGGTGTCGCTGCTGGACCGCACGGGCATGCCGGGACTGCTCGCCGGGCTGATCACCGTGGGGCTGCTGGCCCTCGCCACCCGGGGCATGCACCTCGACGGGCTGGCCGACACCGCGGACGGGCTCGGCTCGTACGGACCGCCGGACCGTGCGCTCGCGGTCATGCGCGAGGGCGGTGCGGGGCCGTTCGGCGTGGTGTCCCTGGTGATCGTGCTCGGCGCGCAGGCGACCGCCTTCGGCGCGCTCGGCGGGCACCGCTGGTGGGCGGTGGTGCTGGCGATCGTCGCGGGGCGGGTGGCGTTCGCGGCGTGCTGCGTGCGCGGCGTCCCGGCCGCGCGGCCGGACGGGCTGGGCGCGCTCGTGGCCGGTACGCAGCATGTCGCGGTCCCGGTCGCGTGGCTCGCCGGGCTGCTCGTGGCCGGCGTGTTCGTGGACCGGGACTACGTCTGGCTCGGGCCGGTCGCCGTGCTCGTCGCCGCCCTCGTGACGGCCGGGTTCATCGCGCACGTCCGCCGGCGGCTGGGCGGCATCACGGGCGACGTGCTGGGGGCCGCATGCGAGGTGGCCACCACGATCGTGGCGGCCACCTGCACGGTCTACTGACAGGGCTCAGCTGAGCGGGACCATCCAACCGTGCGGGTCCGGCGCGGTGCCGCGCTGGATGGCGGTGAGCGCGCCGCGCAGCCGCATCGACACCTCGCCCGGCGCGCCACCGTTGATCGTGAACGTGCCCTCGGCGTGCTTCACCGAACCGACCGGCGTGATCACGGCCGCGGTACCGCACGCGAAGACCTCGGTCAGCTCGCCGGACTCGGCCTTCTTCTCCCACTCCTCGGTGGAGATCCGCCGCTCCTCGACCGCGTAGCCGAGCCCGGTGGCCAGCGACAGCAGCGAGTCGCGGGTGATGCCGGCGAGCAGCGAGCCGGACAGCTCCGGGGTCACGACGCGGGCGTCGGCGCCCGAACCGAAGACGAAGAACAGGTTCATCCCGCCCATCTCCTCGATCCACCGGCGCTCGACGGCGTCCAGCCACACCACCTGGTCGCAGCCCTGCTCGGCCGCCTGCGCCTGCGCCACCAGCGACGCGGCGTAGTTCCCGGCGAACTTGGCCGCGCCGGTCCCGCCGGGCGCGGCGCGCACGTACTCGTGCGACAGCCACACGCTCACCGGCTTGATGCCGCTCGCGAAGTACGACCCGGCGGGCGAGCCGATCAGCACGTACAGGTACTCGGCCGCGGGCCGCACGCCGAGACCGACCTCCGTGGAGATCATGAACGGGCGCAGGTAGAGCGACTCCTCGTCCTGCTCGGGCACCCACCGGCCGTCCACCGCCACGAGCTCGCGCAGCGAGCCGAGGAACAGCTCGTCCGGCAGCTCGGGCATCGCAAGCCGGCGCGAGGAAAGGCGGAACCGCTCCGCGTTCGCGTCGGCCCGGAAGCTCGCGACCGTGCCGCCGGGCTGCCGGTAGGCCTTCAGGCCCTCGAAGATCGCCTGCCCGTAGTGCAGCACCATGGCCGCCGGGTCCAGCGTGATCGGCCGGTACGGCTCGACCCTCGCGTCGTGCCAGCCCTGCGTCCGGTCGTAGCGAACCGTCACCATGTGGTCGGTGAAGTGCATCCCGAACCCAGGATTGGCCAATACCTCCGCGATCCGCTCCGGGGTCGCCGGTGACGGATGGGGAGTCCTGGTGAATATGGGCGTCATGTGAGCACGGTAGCCGCCGGGCGGCTCGCTGAGAATCGGCGAACGGACAATCCGGCCGCCAAGCGAGGTCGCCGTGGCGTCAGCGTCCGATCGCCCGGCGCCCGGCTGCGATCGCCCGGAACACGGCGTCGACCAGCAGCAACCCGGCCGCCGACACCAGCGCCGCGACCGGCTGGATGAGCAGCACACCGAACGCGGCCGCGACGCCGCCCACCACCACGAGGCGCACCTGCGGCACCCCCGCCACCCGCAGCCCGCGCAGCACCGCGAGCAACGCGAACCCGCAGGCGACCACCACGCCGGCGATCAGCAGCCGCTCAATCGCGCTCGCGTCCGCGGCGCCGAGCGCGGCCCGCAGCGGTGCCGGGGAGACCCCGAGCCGTGCCGCGCCGAGCTGGTGCACGGCGGCGAGCGCGACCGCGAGGCACCCGACCGCGACGAGCACCACGACGAGCACCACGCCCCGCCGCCGGCCGGGACCCGCGGCGGCGTCGGCGCCGAAGAAGCACATGGTCAGCAGGGCGGCCGCGGCCAGCACACCTAGCGCGCTCCCGCCGTCCGGCACGGCCACCGCGGGAGCGGCCGGCGCGATCGTGAAGCACGCCGCGACCACGATCACGAGCACCGCGACGACGGCGACCGCGGCCACCCGCACGACGACCGGCGGTACCCCCACCGCTGCCGCGGCCGTCACGACCGCGACGAGCACCAGGGCGGCGAGCGGCGAGACGTAGACCTCGACCGTGGCCGCGATGGCCACCGCCGCGGCCAGCCGGGCGAGCGTGGCGAGCGCGAACCCGAAGCGACGCAGCGGGACCGGCAGCGTCTCGGGTAGATGCTCCGATGTGGACACCACAGCCAGGCCGCCGACGAGGGCGGCGAGCAGGACCGCGACCGGCAGCCAGCGGCCGGCGAGCGAGGCGGCCGGCGCGAGCCCGAGGAACACCCCGGCACCGAGGCTCGCCGCCACGCCGCCGGCGACGACATCGCCCCTGCGTGCGGGTGTGGACACGGGCCAACCGTGTCAGACGTGCTCCAACCGACCTGACAGTGGGCACACCTGCGGCAACTCGTTAGCATGCGTCAGCACCTCGACCGAACAGGAGCAGATCCGTTGAGCTCGCCCAAGCTGTCCCTGACCACGACCTCCGCCGCGGCGGCCGCTGCCGACGCGGTGGTGATCGGCACCGTGCAGGACGGCGACGCGGTCGCTCTCGCGCCGGGCGCGGAGGAGGTCGACGCCGCGTTCGACGGCCGGCTGGCCGACGTGCTCGCGACGCTCGGTGCCACCGGCAAGGCCGACGAGGTCGTCAAGGTCCCCACGATCGGCCGGCTCGGCGCCGACCTCGTGGTGGCCGCCGGGCTGGGCAAGGCCGGCGAGGTCGGGCCCGAGCAGGTCCGCCGCGCGTCCGGCGCGGCGGCGCGCGCGCTCGCGGGCACCAAGCGCACGGTGACCACGCTGTCCACTGTGGACCTTCAGGCCGCGGTCGAGGGCACCGTGCTGGGCGCGTACGTGTTCGACGAGTACCGCTCCGAGCGCACCGACGACCGGCTCGAGCGGGTCGACCTGGTGAGCCCGGCCGAGGGCACCGCGAAGGAGCACCGGGCGACGCTCAAGGCGGCGACCGCGATCGCGGAGGCGGTCACGACCACGCGCGACTTCATCAACACGCCGCCGAACGACCTCTTCCCCGCCTCGTTCGCCGAGCGGGCCGCCGCTCTCGCCGAGTCGGCCGGGCTCGCCGTGGAGATCCTCGACGAGAAGGCGCTGCGCAAGGGCGGCTTCGGCGGCGTGCTGGGCGTCGGCATGGGCTCGTCCCGGCCGCCGCGCCTGGTGCGGATCTCCTACCGCGGGCCGAAGCCACGCAAGAAGGTCGCGCTCGTCGGCAAGGGCATCACGTTCGACACCGGGGGCATCTCGATCAAGCCGGCCGCGCACATGGAAGAGATGACCGCGGACATGTCGGGCGCCGCCGCGGTCGTCGCGTGCGTGGTGCTGGCCGCGAAGCTCAAGTACCCGCTGGAGATCGTCGCCACCGTGCCGATGGCGGAGAACATGCCCTCGGGCGCGGCGTACCGGCCGGGCGACGTGCTGACGATGCGCGGCGGCAAGACCGTCGAGGTGCTCAACACCGACGCCGAGGGCCGGTTGATCCTCGCCGACGCCATCGTGCGCGCCGCCGAGGACGAGCCGGACTACCTGATCGAGACCGCGACGCTGACCGGTGGGCAGGTCGTCTCCCTCGGCAAGCGGACGCCGGGGATCATGGGCTCGGACGAGTTCCGCGACCGCGTCGCCGCGATCGCGAAGGCGACCGGCGAGGGCGGCTGGCCGATGCCGCTGCCGGAGGAGCTGCGCCGCGACCTGGACTCCAAGCTCGCGGACCTGGCGAACATCACCGGCCACCGCTGGGGCAGCATGCTCGCGGCCGGCCACTTCCTGCGCGAGTTCGTGCCGGACGGCCTGCCGTGGGCGCACATCGACATCGCGGGCCCGGCGTACAACGCCGGCTCGGCATGGGGCTACACCCCCAAGGGCGGCACCGGCATACCGGTACGCACGATCGCGGCAGTACTGGCCGACATCGCAGAAAACGGCTGAGCCGGACCGCCCGCGCGATCAGCCCGTAGCCAGCCCCGCACCGGCGTACCGGTAACCACGATCACGGCCGCGCTGGCCGACATCGCAGAAAACGGCTGAACCCGACCACCCACGCCATCAACCCGAAGCCAGCCCCGCAGTCGGCGTCGTCGTCAGCCCGCCGTCCACGTGGGCCAGCTCGCCATGTCCTTTCCGGACACCGGGGCGCCGGGAGCCAGGTCGGCGTAGGTCACGCCGGCCACCTCGGCGTCGGCGTCCAGCTCGTAGACGAAGCACGCGAACACCGGGCGGTCGGCGGTGCCCGGGCCGGTGAAGGGCGGGCACTCCGGCATCCGCTCGAAGCCCGGCTGCGGGCGGCTCAGCACGCCCCGGTCGTCGCGGAGGAAGACGTCGTCGGCCGGGCCCAGCGCGGCGCGCACGACGACGTACCGGTTGCCGGCGGCCGGGTGGTGGTCGCGGAGGTAGCTGGACGGGGTGAGCACCACGTCGAAGCCGGCGCGCATCGTGGCGTCGGCCAGCTCGACGTCGGCGGGCGGGTCGCCGACCTTGCCGACGACCCGGGACGGCGCGGGCTTCGACCGCGTCACCGCGGGGACCGCGACCGGCACGCGCAGCGGCTGCGTGGCACGGCTGTCGTCGCTCTGCGCGCCGAACACCACTGCGGTCACGGGCGTCTGCTCCGGCACCGGCATCGCCACGCATGCGGTGAAGCTCTTGCCGGGCGTGAGGACCTTGGGCGGCTTCGGGGTCGTGGCCGTGCACGGCACCACACCGTCGCCGAGGGGGTGGATCCACAGCCCGCGGTCGTCGACGAGGGACACGCTGCGCGAGAGGTCGGCCTTCCAGTCGGGGCCACCGGCATTCGTCCCGGTCAGCTCCACGACCATCCAGCGGTAGCCCGCCGGGGCGGCGCCACCCAGGGCCGCCAGCTGGGTCGCGGGGCGGGCCCGCTTGACGACGATCACGAGGTCGGTGCCGCCGTCGCCGCGGTAGCTGGCCGGGGTGCCCACGCGGGCGTTGGTGAAGGCGGGCTGCCCGGCGGTGACCATCTCGTCGCCGTCGGCGGCGGGCGGGATCGTCGTGCCGCTCTCGGAGTCGACGAGCGCGCCCGCGACCGGGCCCGGGCTGCCCGCCATGCGTAGGCCCGGGCCCCAGCCGAGCGCGAGCACCACGACGAAGGCGACGACGAGGACCAGGCCCGCGGCGGACACGACGGCTCGACGCAGCCCCAGCCGGCTCAACGGCGGGCGGGCGGCCTCGGCGGGGCCGGCCGGGCGGGTCGGCCGGACGGTCGAGGCCGACTGCGCGGCGCGGCCGGGCCGCAGGCGTCCGGAACGGTGCTCGACCAGCCGCAGTGCCCCTCGGGCCACGGCGGTCCCCGGGTCCGGGTCGACGTGCACCGAGCGGCCGAGCTCGGCGAGCCGGCGGGCCAGGACCGGGGTGCGCGAGGAGCGGCCGACGACCAGTACCGCGTCGACGGACTGCGCGAGCTTGGCCACCTCGCCGTCGACCGGGAGCTCGATGCTGGACAGGATGGAGAGCTTGCCGGACTTGCCGCGCACGGAGGTCGCGGTGCCGCCCTCGCCGTCGAGCTCGACGACGAGCAGCGTCTGGTCGGTCTCGAAGTCGGCGCCGGCCGCGGCGGCAAGCGGCGCGACGACCGTGCGGACCGAGGGGGCGAGCCCGCTGGCGGCGCGGGTCAGCACCTCGACGCGTTCGGGCGGCCAGCCGGCGGGATGGGTGAGCACGAGCTCGTCGACCTTCGTGCCCGCCGAGCGCACCACGCGGGACAGCAGCGTGCGGACCAGGCGGGTGACCGGCAGCACGAGGTCGCCGACCATCAGGTCGCGCCGGTCCAGCCGGTTCTTCAGGTCGCCGACCGCCCGCTCCGGTTCGGCCGTCCCCAGGCGGACCGCCTCCCGGCCGACGACCAGCTGGTCATCCGGGCTGAGAGCGACCGCGGACGGCACCCGCGGCTCGCCGTCGACCAGGACCGGCCGGGGCGATTCGCCGCGCCGGCGCAGCACACCGACCGTGTCGGTGGCGCCGAAGTCGACGACGACCGTGACCCCGCTCACGACCGCTCCTCACGGACTCGGGAGCGGCCGCTGACGGTCGCCCTGTGTGTTTGCTGGCTCGTTGCGCGAGCTCCGCTCGCGCGACGACCCTTCATGGACTTGTCTCCGGCGCTACCCGCGCTCCTTCTTCTGGCGTGCCTGATACTCCCTCATGCGCTTCGGGTAGCCAACCCGTTCCACTTCGTAAAGTGGGATCTGTCGCTTCTTCGCGAAGTCGCCGGCCGCCTCCGGGCTCGCGATCCGCCGCCGGGTCCACTCCCCGTCATGGGCCACTAGCAGGACCGTTGTGTCCGTGACGTTGGTCCGCGGCTCCAGAAACGCCTCGACGCCGTGCCGCTCGGCGGCCCATTCCTCCAGATGCGCGGTGTCGTGCTTGCTGGAGCCCCGCAGCTGGCCCGCGCCGCTCTTGCGTTTCCTGCGCAGCGAGTCGAAAACACCCACGCCGGCTACCTCCGTACGAAGTCGTCCCTCGTCGTCGTCCCTCGTCATTGTGCCAATCCGGCCACCTCGCAAGCGTGCCGCAGGTAGTGACAAGATGATGTGTGGTGGCTGGTTCACCCGGCAGGTCACCGCCTGTCCGCACGCTCATGTCAAGGGAGACCCCGTGACTGATACCTCCGCTGACCTCGTGATCCTGGGTGGCGGATCGGGTGGCTATGCCTGTGCGTTCCGCGCCGCTGGCCTCGGCCTCTCGGTGATCCTCGTGGAGAAGGACAAGCTGGGTGGCACCTGCCTGCACCGGGGCTGCATCCCGACCAAGGCGCTGCTGCATGCGGCGGAGGTCGCGGACCTCGCGCGCGAGGGCGACCAGTTCGGTGTGAAGTCCTCGCTCGAGGGCGTCGACATCGCGGGCGTCAACTCCTACAAGGACGGCGTCGTCGGCGGGCTGTACAAGGGCCTGCAGGGTCTCGCGAAGGCCAACAAGGTCACCGTGGTCGAGGGTGCGGGCAGGTTCGTCGGGCCGGGCACGGTCGAGGTGGACGGCACCCGCTACACCGGGCGCAACGTCGTGCTGGCGACTGGCTCCTACGCGAAGACCCTCCCCGGCCTGGACATCGGCGGGCGGATCATCACCAGCGACCAGGCCGTACACCTGGACTACATCCCCGCCAGCGTGGTCGTGCTCGGCGGCGGCGTGATCGGCGTCGAGTTCGCGAGCGTGTGGGCCTCGTTCGGCGCCGACGTGACGATCGTCGAGGCACTGCCCCGGCTCGTGCCGCTCGAGGACGAGTGGGCGTCCAAGCAGCTGGAGCGGGCGTTCCGCAAGCGTGGCATCAAGTACAAGACCGGCGTGCGGTTCACCGGCGCCGAGCAGAACGACTCGAACGTGACGGTCTCGCTGGAGTCGGGCGAGACGATCGAGGCGGAGACGCTGCTGGTCGCGGTCGGCCGCGGCCCCAACAGCGCCGGCCACGGCTACGAGGAGGCCGGCCTGACGATGGAGCGCGGCTTCGTACTCACCGACGAGCGGCTGCGCACCAACCTGGCCAACGTCTACGCCGTCGGCGACCTGGTGCCCGGGCTGCAGCTCGCGCACCGCGGTTTCCAGCAGGGCATCTTCGTCGCCGAACAGATCGCCGGGCAGCAGCCGCGCCCGATCGACGAGGCCGGCATCCCGCGCGTCACCTACTGCAAGCCGGAGGTCGCGTCGGTCGGCCTGACCGAGGCGCAGGCGAAGGAGAAGTTCGGCGGCGCGCAGACCTACACGTACGCGTTGAGCGGCAACGGCAAGAGCCAGATCCTGAAGACCTCCGGCGGCGTCAAGCTCGTGAAGGCGCCGGACGGTCCCGTCGTGGGCGTCACGATGGTCGGCGACCGGGTCGGCGAGCTTGTCGGCGAGGCGCAGCTGATCTACAACTGGGAGGCGTACCCGGAGGATGTCGCGCCGCTCATCCACGCCCATCCCACCCAGACCGAGGCGCTCGGCGAGGCCTTCCTCGCCCTGGCCGGCAAGCCACTGCACGTGCACGGCTGAGCGGAGCTCACAGCACCACTGCCGTTTAGTTCCAAGGAGTCAGCGAACCATGGCGTTCTCCGTCCAGATGCCGGCGCTCGGCGAGAGTGTCACCGAGGGCACGGTCACCCGGTGGCTCAAGCAAGAAGGCGACACCGTCGAGGTCGACGAGCCGTTGCTCGAGGTGTCCACCGACAAGGTCGACACCGAGATCCCATCGCCGGCGGCGGGCGTGCTGCAGAAGATCGTCGCCCAGGAGGACGAGACGATCGAGGTCGGCGCCGAGCTGGCGGTGATCGGGGACGGCGCGGAGTCCGGCGGCGCCGGGTCCGAGGACGCTGAGCCCGCGGCGGCCGAGCCCGAGGCGGAGGCCGAGCCGGAGGCGGAGGCGGAGGCCCAGCCGGAGGCGGACACCGAGGCCGAACCCGAGGCGGAACCAGCCCCGGCACGCGCCGAGGAGTCCACTTCGGACGGTGCAGGTGCCGATGACGGTGGCTCCGGCGGGTCCGCCGACGGCACGCCGGTGACGATGCCGGCGCTCGGCGAGAGCGTCACCGAGGGCACGGTCACCCGGTGGCTCAAGCAGGTCGGCGACTCGGTGGCGGTCGACGAGCCGCTGCTCGAGGTGTCCACGGACAAGGTCGACACCGAGATCCCGTCCCCGGTGGCCGGCACGGTCCTGGAGATCACCGCCGGCGAGGACGAGACCGTGCAGGTCGGCGGCCAGCTCGCGGTCGTGGGCTCCGGCTCGGCCGCCCCGGCGCAGCAGGAACCTCAGCAGGAGGCATCCCAGCCAGCGGCATCCCAGCAGCAAGCACCCGAGCAGGAGGCACCGCGGCAGGAGCCCCAGCAGGAGGCCCCGCAGCAGGAAGCACCCAAGCAGGAGGCGCCGAGGCAGGAGCCCGCCCCGGCAGCCACGCAGGACGCCCCGCGCGAGCCCGCACGCCAGGCCCCACCCGCCACGGAGCGGGCCAACGGCGAGACCCCGTACGTCACGCCGTTGGTACGCAAGCTCGCCACCGAGCACGATGTCGACCTGGCCGGCGTGCAGGGCAGCGGTGTCGGCGGCCGGATCCGCAAGCAGGACGTGCTGGCCGCGGCCGAGGCGGCCAAGCAGCCGGCCCCGGCGCCCGCCGCTCCGGCCGCGAAGGCACCGAGCGCGCCGCCGTCCGACCTGCGCGGCAAGACCGAGAAGATGACCAGGCTGCGCCAGACCGTGGCGCGGCGGATGGTCGAGTCGCTGCAGACGTCCGCGCAGCTCACGCAGGTCGTCGAGGTCGACGTCACCAAGATCGCGCAGCTGCGGTCGCGGGCCAAGTCGGCGTTCGAACAGCGCGAGGGCGTCAAGCTGACGTTCCTGCCGTTCTTCGCGAAGGCCGCGGTCGAGGCCCTCAAGCAGCACCCGAAGCTGAACGCGTCGATCAACGACGAGTCCAAGGAGGTGACCTACCACGGCGCCGAGCACCTGGGCATCGCGGTGGACACCGAGCGGGGCCTGCTGACCCCGGCCGTCCACAACGCGGGCGACCTGTCCGTGGCCGGGCTCGCGCACAAGATCGCCGACCTTGCCGACCGCACCCGGGCGAACAAGATCACCCCGGACGAGCTGTTCGGCGCCACGTTCACGCTGACGAACCTGGGCAGCCAGGGTGCGCTGTTCGACACGCCGATCGTCCCGCAGCCGCAGGTCGGCATCCTCGGCGTGGGCCTGGTCGTGAAGCGGCCGGTGGTGATCACCGACGCCGACGGCAACGACACGATCGCGATCCGCTCGATGGTCTACCTCGCGCTGACCTACGACCACCGGCTGGTCGACGGCGCGGACGCGGGCCGGTTCCTGACCACGGTCAAGCACCGGCTGCAAGAGGCGAACTTCGAGGGCGACCTGGGCCTGTAACCGATGCGGATCGTCGTGGCCGGCTCCTCGGGGCTGATCGGAACCGCGCTCGTGCACGACCTGCACGAGCGCGAGCACGACGTCGTCCGCCTGGTGCGGCGGCGCCCGCGCACGGTCGACGAGCGCGAATGGGACCCGCCGGCCGGCCGGATCGACGAGAGCGCGCTGGACGGCGCGGACGCGGTGGTCAACCTGTGCGGCGCGGGTGTGGCGAGCAGGCGGTGGAGCCACGCGCGCAAGCAGATGCTGCTGAACAGCCGCGTCGAGCCCACCGAGGTGCTCGCCACGGCCGTCGCCGAGCGCGGCATCCCGGTGCTGGTGAACGCGTCGGCCGTGGGGTACTACGGCGACACCGGCGACCGGGTGAGCGACGAGAGCGCGCCGAGCGGCAAGGGGTTCCTGGCGGCGCTGTGCCGCGACTGGGAGGCCGCGACGCATCGGGCGTCGGAGGCGGGCGCGCGGGTGGTGCTGCTGCGGACCGGGCACGTGCTGTCCCGGCGCGGCGGGCTGCTCGGCATGCTGCGCCCGGCGTTCACGCTGATGCTCGGCGGCCGGCTGGGTGACGGGCTGCAGTACATGCCGTGGCTGCACATCGCCGACCACCTCGCCGCGATCCGGTTCGTGCTGGAGCACGACGACGTCTCCGGCGCGGTGAACTCGTGCTCGCCGAACCCGGTGACCAACCGGGAGTTCACCCGCACGCTGGGCCGTGCGGTGGGCCGCCCGGCGCCGTGGTTCGTGCCGCGACTCGCGATCCGCGCGGCGGTCGGCGAGGACGCCGAGGAGATCCTGTTCAGCCAGCGCACGGTGCCCGGCGTGCTCAGCGCGCACGGGTTCTCGTTCCGGTACCCGGCACTGGCCGACGCGCTGGCCGCGGCACTCCAGCGGTGACCGAGGAATACCGCGCGGGGACGGCGTAGGGTCGCATCGTGGCCACTGCCTCCTGCCGCGCCTCCAGCGCACCGATGCACGTCCGGGACCTCGGCTCGATCGACTACCTCGAGGCGTGGGACCTGCAGCGATCACTCGCCGCGGCGCGCGCGGACGAGACCGGGCCGGACACGTTGCTGCTGCTGGAACATCCGTCGGTGTACACCGCGGGCAAGCGCACCGAGCCGGACGAGCGCCCGGACGACGGCACCCCGGTGGTCGACGTCGACCGCGGCGGCAAGATCACCTGGCACGGGCCGGGGCAGCTGGTCGGCTACCCCATCGTGAAGCTCGCCGACCCGATCGACGTCGTCCAGTACGTGCGGCGGGTGGAGGAGGCGCTGATCGCGGTGTGCGACGAGCTCGGCCTGCGCACGGGCCGGGTCGAGGGCCGCAGCGGCGTCTGGCTGGCGGCCGACGACGAGCGTCCGGAACGCAAGATCGCCGCCATCGGCATCCGGGTCCAGCGCGGCGTCACGATGCACGGCTTCGAGATCAACTGTGACGCCGACCTGAGCGCCTTCGACCACATCGTCCCGTGCGGCATCCGGGACGCCGGCGTCACGTCGCTGTCGCTCGAGCTGGGGCGGCAGGTCACCGTGCCGGAGGTGCTGCCGCTGGCCGAGCGCCACCTGCTCGCCGCACTGGACGGCTCGCTGGCGGTGGTGAACCGCTGGCTCCCCCGCTGGACCCCGTCCACCCCAGGCGTCGACTTCCAGCTGGCCCAGCACTCCTGACCCCGACTGGGCCCTCGATCATTCGGATGCGTTGCGGCGCATGCCTTCCATCACCGCGACGATGGTCGTCGTCACCTCGGTGGCCGCGCGCTTCGGGTCCGCGGAGCTCGCGATCGCCTCCGCGCCCGCGGACAGGGCGCCGAACAGGATCCGCGCCGTGACCTCCACAGGCAACGGCCCGACCTCGCCCGCGTCGATCAGCGACTCGACCGTCCCGCGCACCAGGCCGTAGCTGAAGCGTTCCTCCGCCTCGCGCCAGCGCTCCCAGCCCATCACCACCGGCGCCTCGTGGATCACGATCCGCTGGTACGACGGCTCCAGGCACACGCGCACGAACGCCTGGATACCGGCCATCGCCCGCTCCCACGCCGTGCCCTCGCCGGCGACGACCTCCGTCAGGCGGTTCATCGCACGCGTCTCCACCAGGTCGAACGCCGCCTCGAACAACGCCTGCTTGCCGCTGAAGTGGTGGTACAGCGCGCCTTTCGTCACCCGCGCCCGTTTCACGATCGCGTCCAGCGAGGTACCCGCGTAGCCGCGCTTGGTGAACAGGTCCAGCGCCGAGTCCACGAGCGCCTGCCTGGTCGACTCGGTGTAGTCGACGCGCCTTGACCGCAATGTCACCACGTTCACAACCGTACGACACATCCGCGGCACATACCGGTGGTACGTTGAAAATGCGCATACCGACGGTATGTACAAGACCGGGGGTACGACCACGGTCACGGAAAGGGGGAACATCATGGGCTGGCACGACTTCTACCTGCGCCGGGACGCGCTCGACCAGATCGTCGAGCGAGGCGAGCTCGCGGTACCGGACATGTTCGACGGCCCCGGGGAGGTACTGCTCGCGCTGCAGCACCGCTGGTCGCTGCGGCTCGCGGGCCGCGTCGAGCTCGCGGAGCTCGCCGACGACCCGGTCGACGCCGTCCGCGCCGCCTGGCGGGAGACGGCCGCGGCCGACCCGGCGCTGCGCCGCCTGCTCGACGAGCACGCCGACCACCCGGCGCTGCGCCCCATGATCCGAGCCGAGCACCGCATGCTCGCCAGGGTCGCCGGCCTCACCGAGGCCACGGACGGGCCGGCCGAGCAGGCCGCGGTGGGCGCCGCGTTCGTGGGCCTGCTGCGCACCGCTCCGCAACCCCGGTGCAGCCCCGTGGAGCGCTTCCTGCGCCGGCTGGTGCCGTCCGGCTGAGCCAAGACGAGGGCTAGGCCGAGGGCTCGGCGTGCTCGAGGTAGTGGATCGTCCCGTCCGCCCGCGCGGCGATCGCGGCGTTCATCCTGCGGACCAGCCGCGGCGGCAGCCAGGCACCGATCTCGTCCGGCGGCACGAACCGGTAGGACGCCAGCTCGTCGGCCGGCAACCGGATCAGCCCGATGGTCCGCGCGGCGAGCAGGCCGCCGTCGAACACGAACAGCACCTTCTCCCCCTTGGGATGCGGCGCCCAGTCCACGACGAGCAGCCGTCCGGCGTGGACGCTCAGACCGAGCTCCTCCTGGATCTCCCGCGCGCAGGCCGCGCTCGGCGTCTCGCCCGCTTCGATCACCCCGCCGGGGATCTCCCAGCCCGGCTTGTACGTCGGCTCGACCAGCAGGACGTGGCCCCGTTCGTCGACGAACAACGCACCCGCCGCGCTGCTCACCACAGCGGCCACGCCCACCTCCTCCTCTGGACCCAGCTCACAGTACGTGCCGGGGGCGACGGCGTAGCCTGGCCGGGTGACCATCGCTCCGGAAGGGCGGAAGCTGCTGCGGCTCGAGGTGCGCAACAGCCAGACCCCGATCGAGAAGAAGCCGTCGTGGATCAAGACCCGGGCCAAGATGGGTCCCGAGTACCGGGAGCTGAAAGGGCTGGTGCGGCGGGAGGGCCTGCACACGGTCTGCGAGGAGGCCGGCTGCCCGAACATCTACGAGTGCTGGGAGGACCGCGAGGCGACCTTCCTCATCGGCGGCGAGCAGTGCACCCGGCGATGTGACTTCTGCCAGATCGACACCGGCAAGCCGGCCGAGCTGGACCGGACCGAGCCGCGCAAGGTCGCCGAGTCCGTGCAGGCGATGGGCCTGCGGTACGCGACGGTCACCGGCGTCGCCCGCGACGACCTCGACGACGGCGGCGCGTGGCTGTACGCCGAGACCGTGCGCCAGATCCACACGATGAACCCGGGTACCGGCGTCGAGCTGCTGATCCCCGACTTCAACGCCGAGCCCGGCCAGCTGGCCGAGGTGTTCGGCACGCGGCCGGAGGTGCTGGCGCACAACCTGGAGACGGTGCCGCGGATCTTCAAGCGCATCCGCCCGGCGTTCCGCTACGACCGCTCGCTCGACGTGCTCAGCCGGGCCCGCGAGTTCGGGCTGGTCACGAAGTCGAACCTGATCCTCGGCATGGGCGAGACGCCCGACGAGGTCACCGCCGCGCTACGCGACCTGCACGAGGCGGGCTGCGACATCATCACGATCACGCAGTACCTGCGCCCGTCGCTGCGCCACCACCCGATCGACCGCTGGGTGAAGCCCGAGGAGTTCCTCGAGCACAAGCAGGCGGCCGAGGAGATCGGGTTCGCGGGGGTCATGGCCGGGCCGCTGGTGCGCTCGTCGTACCGGGCCGGTCGGCTCTATGCGCAGGCGATCGCGCACCGCGGCGAGGAGGTGCCGGCGTCGCTGCGGCACCTGGCCGAGGCGGGCGAGGCGAGCCAGGAGATCGGCGCGCTGCTCAACCGCCACTGAGGGTCATCCCCTATCTCACGATGGGGTGGAACCCCGATGTCCCCGGCGCGGTCCGATTGCTTGACTGACCGCGGGTACGGCCGATGGGGCGGCCGTCGAGGAGGGGAGCTCGGTGTGGCGGTGCTGACTGACGTCCTGGAGTGGCTGCAAGCGTTGCCACAGCCCGCTTTGGTGGGAGCGACAGGTGGGCTGGTGTTCGCGGAGTGCACGATCGGCCTGGGCTTCATCGCCCCGGGCGAGGCCGGCCTGCTGATCGCGGCGACGACCGTCGACACGGTTGCGCGGTTCCTGGTCCTATGGGCGGTCGTCACCGTCTGCGCCGGCCTGGGCGACTCGATCGGGTTCGCCATCGGCCGCCGGTTCGGACCGCGGCTGCGCGAGACCCGGCTGATCCAGAAGTACGGCGCGGACGGCTGGGACAAGGCGACCGGCATCCTGCGACGACGGGGTGCGTGGGCGGTGTTCTTCGCGCGGTTCCTGCCGGTGGTGCGAACCCTGATGCCGGCGGCGGCCGGGACGTCGGGCCTGCCGTATCGCAAGTTCTTCCCGGCGGTGCTCGCGGGCGCGGCCTGCTGGTCGGCCATGCACATCGCGATCGGCGCCGCACTGGGCGAGGCGGCGAAGCGCATCGAGAGCCTGATCACGACGGGCGGCACGTACGTGGTGCTCGGCCTGGCCGTGGTCGTGGTCGCGACGATCGTGATTCGCAAGCGCCGCAAGGCCAAGCGCACCCCGGCGCTGGCGGCGCAGGAGGCGGAGCTGGAACCGGTCTGAACCCTCAGAGCTGGCGGACGTCGTAGTTCGGCTTGATGCCGGTGTTGTAGTAGCGGCCAGGGCTCTCCGCGGCGAGGAGCGCCATGAACTCGCGAGCGGGGACGTCGAGGTACTGATAGATCGCCCCGCTGACGAGCTTCACCTCGAGCACGCGACGCTTCTGGTCGTAGCCGACCTCCGCCAGGACGCTGGACTCCACGGGCCGCCGGTGCACGGGTCCATTATTCCCCGCTCGGGTGACTTTCATACCCCGACGCAGTGGTCCTCAGTGGACAGACGAACCTGCTCCAGCGGCACGATGGTGCAGTCGTATAGTTCGCGAACCAGGATGCAGTTGTTCTGGGGTTTCACCTGGTCAGGGTGGGCGCAGTAGGATTTGAACCTACGACCGCTCGGGTGTAAACCGAGTGCTCTTCCGCTGAGCTATGCGCCCTTCTTCGTCACGACAGGGCGGCCACCGCCTTCTTCCAGGCGTCCTGGTCGCGCGCCTCGCCCGGGCCGTTGATCTCCGCGAAACGGACGTCGCCCTGCTTGTCGATCAGGAAGGTGCCCCGGGTCGCGAAGCCCGCCGCTTCGTAGAAGACACCGTACGTGGTCGCGACCGCGCCGTGGGGCCAGAAGTCCGACAGCAGCGGGAACTCGTAGCTCTGCTCCCGCGCCCACGCCTTCAGGCTGTACGGCGTGTCCACCGAGATGCCGAGCACCTGGACGTCCGCCGAGGAGTAGTCCGCCAGCTCGTCACGCAGCTGGCACAGCTCGCCCTGACATGTGCCGCTGAACGCGAAGGGATAGAACACCAGCAACACGTGCTTCGTCCCCTGGAAGGACGATAGCGACACCTGCTGGTTGTTGTAGTCCTTGAGCGTGAACTCCGGCGCCTTCGAACCGACCTCGACCGCCATGGGGGGCATCCTCCTGCTGTCCGTCTCCCGGGTGCGGCGCAAGCCTAGGCCACCCGGGTATCCGGCTCAGCGCTTGGACTTCGCCGACTTCGACGACACCAGCCTCGTCGCCGCCCAGTCCGGCCCGACGCTCGCGCTCGACGTCTGCGACAAGCCCGCGGTCGGCACCGCCTCGGCTATCTCGCTCGGTTCGACATGTCCGTCGCGGCCCGTCTTGGGTGTCAGCACCCAGATCACGCCGCTGTCAGCGAGCGGACCCATGGCGTCCATGAGGGCGTCGACCAGGTCGCCGTCTTCCTCCCGCCACCACAGTAGAACCACGTCCACGACATCGTCGGCGTCCTCGTCGACGATGTCGCTCCCGATTCGTTCCTCGATCTCGGCTCGGACATCGTCATCGACGTCCTCGTCCCAGCCGATCTCCTGGACGATCATGCCCGGCTCGATCCCGAGCCTCTCGGCGACACCGGCCTTGCCGGCGTCTCCCGCGGCGACCACGGCTCCTACTCCTCCTTGCCATCGCGGTGGCCAGCCACCGCCCAACGGTATTGAGACAGCGAACACTGATCGTGCCCACCAGCGCAACCACCCACGCCGGGTTTACCCGTACTCACCAGTAACGATGACGGGGGCGGCCGTCCGGACGACGATGGTGACGGTGATGGCAGAGTTAGTGCCATGAGCGCAGGCACTGGAGATCCCTTGGCTACGCAGAACAGCGGAAACACCGGAAACAGCGCGAGCCGGCCCGAGCGGGTCCGGGTCATCCGGGACGGCCTGGCCGCCCACCTCCCGGACACCGACCCCGACGAGACCACCGAGTGGCTGGAGTCGTTCGACTCGATGCTGTCCGCCGGTGGCCAGGCCCGGGCGCGCTACCTGATGCTCCGCCTGCTCGAGCGCGCGCGGGAGAGCCGCGTCGGCGTGCCCTCGCTCACCAGCACGGACTACGTCAACACGATCCCCACCGACCAGGAGCCCTGGTTCCCGGGCGACGAGGAGGTCGAGCGCCGCTACCGGGCGTGGATCCGCTGGAACGCGGCCATGACCGTGCACCGCGCGCAGCGCCCCGGCGTCGGCGTCGGCGGGCACATCTCCACCTACGCCTCCTCCGCGACCCTCTACGAGGTCGGCTTCAACTGGTTCTTCCGCGGCAAGGATCACCCCAGCGGCGGTGACCAGGTCTACTTCCAGGGCCACGCCTCCCCCGGCATGTACGCCCGCGCGTTCCTCGAGGGCCGCCTGTCCGCCGACCAGCTCGACGGCTTCCGCCAGGAGTTCTCGCACGGCGGGCCGGGCGCCGGCCTGCCGTCCTACCCGCACCCGCGGCTGATGCCGGACTTCTGGGAGTACCCGACGGTCTCGATGGGCCTCGGCCCGATGAACGCGATCTACCAGGCCCGGTTCAACCGGTACCTGCAGGCACGCGGCATCAAGGACACCTCGGGCCAGCGCGTGTGGGCGTTCCTCGGCGACGGCGAGATGGACGAGCCGGAGTCGCGCGGCCTGATTCACGTGGCGGCCAACGAGGGCCTGGACAACCTCACGTTCGTGATCAACTGCAACCTTCAGCGGCTCGACGGCCCGGTGCGGGGCAACGGCAAGATCATCCAGGAGCTGGAGTCGTTCTTCCGGGGCGCGGGCTGGAACGTGATCAAGGTCATCTGGGGCCGCGAATGGGACACGCTGCTGCACGCCGACCGTGACGGCGCGCTGATCAACCTGATGAACACCACCCCGGACGGCGACTACCAGACGTACAAGGCGAACGACGGCGCGTTCGTCCGTGAGCACTTCTTCGGGCGCGACCCGCGCACCAAGGAGCTCGTCACGCCGATGACCGACCAGGAGATCTGGAACCTCAAGCGCGGCGGCCACGACTACCGCAAGGTCTACGCGGCCTACCAGGCGGCCATCGGGCACCACGGCCAGCCGACGGTGATCCTGGCGAAGACGATCAAGGGCTACGGGCTCGGGCCGCACTTCGCCGGGCGCAACGCGACCCACCAGATGAAGAAGATGACCCTGGACGACCTGAAGCTGTTCCGGGACTCGACGCGGGTGCCGATCTCCGACGAGGAGCTCGAGAAGGACCCGTACCTGCCGCCGTACTACCACCCCGGTTCGGACGCGCCGGAGATCCAGTACCTGCTGGAGCGGCGCCGCCAGCTCGGCGGCTTCGTGCCGGAGCGGCGCGCGAAGACCAAGGCGCTGGTCCTGCCCGGCGACAAGGTCTACGACGTGGTCCGGCGCGGCTCGGGCAAGCAGGAGGTCGCCACCACGATGGCGTTCGTCCGGCTCGTCCGCGACCTCGCGAAGGACCCGGAGATCGGGCCGCGGCTCGTGCCGATCATCCCGGACGAGGCGCGCACGTTCGGTATGGACTCGATGTTCCCGACGCAGAAGATCTACAACCCGCACGGCCAGCTGTACACCTCGGTCGACGCGTCGCTCATGTTGAGCTACAAGGAGAGCGAGCGCGGCCAGATCCTGCACGAGGGCATCAACGAGGCCGGGTCGACCGCGTCGTTCACCGCGGCGGGGACGTCGTACGCCACGCACGGCGAGCCGATGATCCCGATCTACATCTTCTACTCGATGTTCGGCTTCCAGCGCACCGGCGACGGGCTGTGGGCGGCGGCCGACCAGATGGCTCGCGGGTTCATCCTCGGCGCCACGGCCGGGCGCACCACGCTGACCGGCGAGGGCCTCCAGCACAACGACGGGCACTCGCTGCTGCTCGCGGCGACCAACCCGGCGGTGATCGCCTACGACCCGTCGTGGTCGTTCGAGATCGCGCACATCGTCCGCGACGGCCTGCGCCGGATGTACGGCGAGCAGGCGGAGGACGTCTACTACTACCTGACCATCTACAACGAGCCGTACGTGCAGGCGCCCGAGCCCGAGGGGCTCGACGTGGAGGGCCTGCTGCGCGGGTTGTACCGGTACCAGGAGGCGCCGGACGGCGACGGGCCGCGGGCCCGGATCCTGACGTCCGGGGTGGCGATGCCGTGGGCGCTGCGGGCGCGCGACCTGCTGCGCGACGAGTGGGGCGTGCGGGCCGAGGTGTGGTCGGCGACCTCGTGGGCGGAGCTGCGGCGCGACGCCGTCGAGACGGACCGGCACAACTTCCTGCACCCGGAGGCGGAGCCGCGGCGGCCGTACGTCACGCAGGTGTTGTCGAGCGGCTCGGGCCCGGTCGTGGCCGCGACGGACTGGATGCGCGCGGTGCCGGACCTCATCCGCCCGTGGGTGCCGACCGACATGCTCACCCTGGGCACCGACGGGTTCGGCTTCTCCGACACCCGACCCGCGGCGAGGCGCCACTTCCTGGTCGACGCCGAGTCGATCACGGTCGGGGTGCTCGCGGCCCTCGCGCGGCGCGGCGACGTGGAGAAGTCGAAGGTCGTCGAGGCGGCGCGCAAGTACCGCATCGACGACATCACGGCGGCCGGCCCGCAGACCTCCGACCCAGGCGTCGCCTGACGCAGCGTGTGACCCCCAGACCTGGGCTGATGAACCCGTAGCACGATAGGGGGACACGGCTGGCGGCCTCTCCCTGCTCCGTCCATAGTGGAGTTACCGGTGGGGACCGGGGAGAGGGGCCGCCCGGTGGCGTGCGCACCGCCGCGCCGGGCGGTCCCGAGGGCCTCGTGTTCGGCGTCCCTTGGGGCCGCCTTCCCTCTTTGTCCGTTTCTGGGGGCGACCCCCAGACCCCACGGTGCGAGCTCCTCTCGACCCGGCGCTGGGCTCGCTTCGCATCTACCAGCGGGTTCGGGCTCGCTTCGCTTCGCTCTCAGCTTCGCTTCGCTTCGCTCGCGATCTCGTTCGCCTTGCGATCTCGGCTCGCCCCGATCTCGGCTCGCCCTTCGCCCTCGACTCGCCCCCGCGCACTCGGCTCGCCCTACGCCCTCGGTCTGCCCTGCGCGCTCAGTTCGCCCCGCGCAGTCGGCTCGCCCCGCGCCCTCGCTTCGCCCCGCGCCCTCGGCTCGCCCCGCGCCCTCAGTTCGCCTTGCGCTCTCGGTCTGCCTTGCGCCCCCGGCTCACCTGCGCACTCGCTTCGCTCTGCGCACTCGCTTCCCGCGCTCTCGCTTCCCCCGCGCACACGCTTTCCTGGGCACTCGGTTCCCGGCGCACTCGGTTCGCCTTACGTCCTCGCTGCCCCTGCACTCACGCTCCCCCTGCGCCCCCGCTCCCCAGCCCCCGCTCCTTCACGCCCCTCGCTCTCGCTTCCCTCCGCTCTCGCTTCCGCGCGCCCTCGCCTCCTCGCGCCCTCGCCTCCCCGCGCCTCTAGCTCCCCCCGATCTCACCTCGCCCCGCGCTCACGGCTCGCCCTGCGCCCTCGCTACCTGCGCCTCGGTTCGCCTGCGTCCTCGCTTCCCCTGCGCTCACGCTCCCCTTCGCTCCTGCTCCCCTCCGCACTCGCTCCCCCCGCACCCTCGCTTCCCCCGGCTCTCGCCTCCGCGCGCGCTCCCGCCTCCCCTCCGCACCCGCCTCCACCCGCTCCCCTCCCTCCACACTCGCCTCCCTCCACACCCCCTCGCTCCGAGCGCGGCACGGTGGGCAGCCAGGTCGTCCTCGGTGGGTGGGGCTGGGTGGCGGATAGGGTCGGGGCTATGGCCAAGGTGTCGCAGGGGACGCTTGCGGCGCTCGACCATGCCTCCGGCAAGATCGCATCCCTTGCGCTTGCCTCGATGGACGAGCAGTTCGCCTGGTTCGGGCGGATGCCGGCTGATCAGCGGGCCAGCGTGCAGCTCATCGCGCAGACCGGGGCTGCTGGGTTCACCGCCTACCTGCGCGACCAGCGCGAGGCCATCCGGCTCACCACGGACGCGTTCCGCCAGGCGCCTCGCGAGCTGTCCCGCTGGATCAGCCTGCGGCAGACCGTCGAGCTGGTCCGCGTGGCGCTGCACGTCATCGAGCGTGAAGTGCCCGACCTCGCCGCCGACGACGGGGAGCGTCAGGTTCTCACCGAGGCCGTGCTGCGCTACGGCCGCGAGGTCGCCTTCACCTCCGCCATGTCCTACGCCACCGCCGCCGAGACCCGCGGCGCCTGGGACGCCCGGCTCGAGGCCTCCGTCGTGGACGCGATCGTCCGCGGCGACGCCGAGGAGTCCCTGCTCTCCCGGGCCGCCGCGCTCGGCTGGGACCCCGACGCGCCGGCCACCGTGCTCGTCGGGCGCTCCCCCTCGGACGATCCGCCGACCGTCCTCTACGAGGTCCGCAGCCGCGCCGCTCGCGCGGGCCGCTCGGTCCTGCTCGGGGTGCAGGGCTCGCGCCTCGTCGTCGTGCTCGCCGGCGACACCGAGGAGCCCACCAACGAGGTGCTGCGCAAGATGTCCACCTCGTTCGGTGCCGGGCCGGTCGTGGCCGGGCCGACCGTGCCCACCATCGCCGACGCCCACCGCAGCGCCGCCGACGCCCAGTCCGGCCTGCGCGCGGTCGTCGCCTGGCCAAACGCGCCGCGGCCGGTCCGCTCCACCGACCTGCTGCCCGAGCGCGCGCTCGCCGGCGACCCCGAGGCCGAGTGGCTGCTCATCGAGCAGATCGCCAAGCCGCTCGAGGAGGCCGGCGGCGCGCTGCTGGAGACCGTGGAGACCTACCTCGAGGCGGGCGGCGTGCTCGAGACCTGCGCGCGGCTGCTGTTCGTGCACCCGAACACGGTCCGCTACCGGCTGCGCAAGGCCACCGAGCTGACCGGCCACAGCCCCGGCCTGGCGCGCGACGCACACGTGCTCCGCATCGCACTTGCGGTAGGCAGACTGTCGCGATCGCGTGGCTTATGGTAACCATTCCAGACAACGCCACGCGGCCTTTTCCGTTCATTTTGCGGTAACCTTTGTAGGTTCCCTACAAAACGCTCGGCCTGACTTGGTGACTGTCAGCATCCCGTCGAGGCGTCCTCGGCGTGTGTAGTGGACACCGTGCTCGCGCTACTCGCCCCAGGCCAGGGCTCCCAGACTCCCGGCATGTTCGCCCCGTGGCTCGAACTGGACGGCACCCGTGAGCGGGTGGCCGGCTGGTCCGAGCTGACGGGCCTCGACCTCGTCGAGCTGGGGACCACCGCCGACGCGGACGCGATCAAGGACACTGCCATCACCCAGCCGCTCGTCGTCGCGCTCGCGCTGCTGGCGTTCGAGGAGCTGCGCGGCCGCCACGAGCTGCCCGCCGACGTGCTGGTGGCCGGGCATTCCGTGGGGGAGCTCGCCGCCGCCGCGATGGCCGGCGTGCTGAGCGCCGACGACGCCGTGGCGCTCGCCGCCGTGCGGGGGCGGGAGATGGCCGCCGCGTGCGACCTCGCGCCGACCGGCATGGCCGCGATCATGGGCGGTGAGCCCGAGCAGGTCGTCGACTGGCTCGCGGAGTTCGACCTCGTCCCGGCCAACATGAACGGCGCGGGCCAGATCGTCGCGGCCGGCGCCGCCGACTCGATCGACAAGATCGTCGACAGCAAACCCGAGTTCGTGAAGAAGGTCATCCGGCTCAAGGTCGCCGGCGCGTTCCACACGCACTACATGGCGCCCGCCCGCGACGCGCTGCGGGCGAAGGCGGCCGGCATCACCGTGTCCGATCCGGACCGCACGCTGCTGTCCAACGCGGACGGCGCGGCCGTGGCGAGCGGTGCCGAGATGCTCGGCCGGCTCGTCGACCAGGTCACGCTGCCCGTGCGGTGGGACTCCTGCATGGCCACCATGGCCACGCGCGGCGTGCACGCGCTGGTCGAGCTGCCGCCCGCCGGCGCGCTCACCGGGCTCGCCCGCCGCGAGCTCTCCGGGGTTACGATCGTCGGTCTCAAAAAGCCGGCGGACCTCGAGAAGGTCGCCGCCGCGCTGACGAACGAGGAGGCGACCCGATGATCGACCTGCGAGTCTCGAAGGGTGCCCCCGGCAGCCGCATCGTCGGCATCGGCAGTTCGCAGCCGGAGCGGGTGGTCACCAACGACGACCTGTCCAAGATCATGGACACGAACGACGAGTGGATCCGCGACCGCGTCGGCATCGCGGAGCGGCGCTTCGGCGGGCCGGAGGACACCGTCGTGTCGATGGCCGTCGACGCCGGCTCGAAGGCGATCGCCGCCGCCGGGCTCACACCATCCGATGTGGACACCGTGCTCGTCGCCACCTGCACGTCCACCGTGCCGATCCCCAACGCCGCCGCGCAGGTCGCCGACCTGGTCGGCGTCAAGGGCGCCGGCGGGTTCGACGTCAACGCCGCGTGTGCCGGGTTCTGCTACGCGCTCGCCACCGCCTCGGACATGGTCCGCGCCGGCTCCGCGGGCCGGGTGCTCGTGATCGGCTCGGAGAAGCTCACCGACCTGGTCGACCCGGTCGACCGGTCCACCGCGATCATCTTCGCCGACGGCGCGGGCGCCGCGGTGGTCGGCCCGAGCGAGCAGGCGGGCATCGGCCCGGTCGCCTGGGGCACCGCCGGTGACCTGGCCGACTCGATCAGGATGCTCAACGGCAAGCACATCTACCAGGAGGGCCAGTCGGTCTTCCGGTGGGCGACCACGCGGATCGCCCCGATCGCCCTGCGTGCCCTGGAACTGGCCGGCGTCCAACCGTCGGATGTGGACGTACTGATCCCGCACCAGGCCAACCTGCGCATCGTCGAGTCGATCGCGAAGCGGCTGCGCAAGGCGGGGGCCCGGGAGGAGATGGTCGTCGCCGACGACATCGTCACCTCCGGCAACACCTCCTCGGCGTCGATCCCCATGGCGATGGACCACATGCGAGCGGCGGGCCGGGTGCACTCCGGCGACGTCGCCCTCCTGATCGGGTTCGGCGCGGGCCTGTCCTACGCCGGCCAGGTCGTGATCTGCCCGTAGTTTTCCCGGATACACAAGAGAAAGAGAGAGAACCACATGGCCGACAAGCCCACCGACGAAGAGATCCTCTCCGGCCTGGCCGAGATCGTCGAAGAGGTCGCCGGCGTCGAGGCCGACGAGGTCACCGCCGACAAGTCCTTCGTGGATGACCTGGACATCGACTCGCTGTCCATGGTCGAGATCGCGGTGCAGGCCGAGGACCGCTTCGAGGTCAAGATCCCCGACGCGGAGCTCGCAAACCTGAAGACCGTCGGAGACGCGGTCAGCTACGTCTCCAAGAACGTCTGACCTAACCAGCTGGCTGAGCCACCACGGAGGGGGCAATGAGCACGGTCGATGTGGTCATCACCGGGATGGGTGCGACGACGCCGCTCGGCGGCGATGTCGCGTCCACCTGGGACGGTCTGATCGAGGGCCGCAACGGAATCGCGATCAACGATGCCGAGTGGGCCGAGAGGTACGGCCTGCCCTCGCGGCTGTGCGCACCGCTGGCCGTCGAGCCATCGGAGGTGCTGCCGCGCGTGCAGCTGCGCAGGCTGGACCGCTGCGAGCAGATCGCGATCATCGCGGCGCGGCAGGCGTGGGCGGACGCGGGCTTCGAGATGCCGTCCGAGGAGAACCAGCCGGTCGACCCGGACCGGCTGGGCGTCGCCATCGGCACCGGCATCGGCGGGCCGAAGACCCTGCTCGACCAGGACGACCTGCTGGAGAGCCAGGGCCTGCGCAAGGTCTCGCCGCTGACCGTGCCGATGCTCATGCCCAACGGGCCGGCCGCGCACGTCAGCATCGAGCTGATGGCCAGGGCCGGGGTGCACTCCCCGTGCTCGGCGTGCGCGTCCGGCGCCGAGGGCCTGGCCACGGCGTGGCAGATGATCCAGAACGGGCGGGCCGACGTGGTGGTCGCGGGTGGCGCGGAGGCGTGCATCATGCCGATCACCGTCGCCGGGTTCGCCCAGTCGCGGACGCTGTCGCTGCGCAACGACGAGCCGGACCGCGCGTCGCGGCCGTTCGACGTGGACCGGGACGGCTTCGTGCTCGGCGAGGGCTCCGGCGTGCTGGTGCTCGAGCGCGAGGACTACGCCCGGGCGCGCGGCGCACGCATCTACGGGCGGCTGGCCGGCACGGGGATGACGTCCGACGCGTACCACATCACGGGCAACCACCCGGAGGGCGTGGGCCAGATCAACGCGATCACCTACGCCCTGCAGGCGGCCGGCCTCTCGCCGGCCGACGTGGGGCACGTCAACGCGCACGCGACGTCCACCGTGGTCGGCGACATCGGCGAGGCCGTGGCGATCACCAAGGCGATCGGCGACCACGTGGTCCTCACCGCGCCCAAGAGCGCGCTCGGCCACCTGGTGGGCGGCGCCGGTGCGGTCGAGAGCATCATCACGATCCTGTCGATCTACCACGGCATCATCCCGGCCACCCGCAACCTCGAGAACCAGGATCCCAAGGTGGCGCTGGACATCGTCGCCGGCGAGCCGCGCAAGCTCGAGCTCAACGCGGCCGTCAACGACTCGTTCGGGTTCGGCGGGCACAACGTGGCCCTGGCCTTCACGGCGGCCTGATCGACGACGGCCTGGCCGCGCGCTGACCGACCACGGACGCCCGGTGCCCACGCGGCACCGGGCGTCCGGCGCTGTGTGGGTCGGTCCCGCGGATCAGGCGTCGGGGCAGCGTTCGTGCTGGGGGGAGGCGCCCGCCGGGGAGGCGTCGAGCTTCCAGCCGTCGTCCTCGCGGATGAGGGGGAACACCACGCTCCAGTTGATGCACTCCGCGGGCAGCTCCTGCGGCGCGTCCGCGGCGTCCTGGGTGCTCGTGAACGTCAGCAGCACCCGCGCGGTGTCGTCCTCGCCCAGCTCGATGCGGTAGATCACCGCGCTGCCGTCCTCTGTGGACCGGTACGCGGCGAGCCACTGCGCCTTGGGCTGGAGATCCGCGCGCTCGCTGATCACCGTGTCCTGCCAGGCGTCGTAGTCCTTGCCGTTGATCGCGTCGAAGTACCGTTGCAGCAGGTCACGCACGGTGTTGAAGAGCGGGTGGGCGGTCGCGTCCGCCGTTCCCTGGACCTGTTTGGTGCCCGGCTGCTCGTTCTTGGGGACCGATGTCGTCGGCACGACCGCCACCGGGCTGCCCGGCCCCGGGTCCGCGTACCACGTCGGCGCCAGCAGCCCGCCCACGGCGGTGGCGATCACCGTGATCAGCAGGACCGGCAGCAGCCAAAGCTGGCGGGGACGGTCGGACAGCACGCGTAGAGACTGCCACAGCTCCCTCAGCCGACCCGGTGCAACCAGGTGACCGGCGCACCGTCGCCGGCCCGGCGGTACGGCTCGAGCGCGGCGTCCCACGACGCGCCGAGCAGCTCGTCGATCTTGTGCGCGAACGCCTCGCCCGCGCGGCTCGCCGTCGCCGTCGCGCGCAGCTGGTCCTCGCCGACGACGATGTCGCCGTTCGCGGAGGTGCGGGCGCGCCACAGACCCAGGGTGGGCACGAAGCAGAAGCGCTCGCCGTCGACGCCCTCGCTCGGTTCCTCGGTGACCTCGAAGCGGACCATGGGCCAGGCCTTGAGCGCGGCGACCAGCTGGGCGCCGGTGCCGGCATCCCCGGTCCAGGCGCACTCGGAACGCAGCTGTCCCTGTGCCGCCGGCTGCGCGGTCCACTGCAGGTTCGCGCGGACTCCCAGGGTGCCCGAAATAGCCCACTCGACGTGCGGACATACCGCAGACGGCGACGAGTGGACGTACACCACGCCACGAGTGCTCACTGCTGACCTCCGCTTGATCGACGAGGAACCGTCTTCCCCTACGTCCTCGCCGCGGCGGGCAGCCCGCACACTCCATTTTGTAGCTGTTGACGACCATTGTGCCCTGCGCAAGCGCGTCACCGCCATACCGGTCCGGAATCACCCGGTCGTGGCTTGGCCTTTCGGGCGGCCGGATACGGTGGCAGGGTTGGGTACGCGGGGTCTGGGGAGGTGAATGGTGCGGCTGATCCGGCTCGGCTCGGAGTGCTCGGAGGTCGGTGCTGATCTCCGCGCGGCGCTCGCCTCCTGGGGCCGAGGTGACGGCGTGGCCGGGGGCGTCGCGCTGCTCGGCTGCCGGCCCGCGGACGCCGGCCCGGTCGACGCGGTCGTGTTGCTGCCGCGTGGACTGCTCGTCGTCGTGGGCGTGGACCTGCCCGACCCGGCGGTCCGCCTCGAGGCACCGCTGGGCGGGCAGTGGAAGACCGACGACTGGCCGCTCACCCGCCCCGACGGTGCCGTCAACCCGGCCAGCGAGGTCCTGGCGACCGTCGAGAAGATCAACGAGCACGTCGAGGCGGCCCGCCTCGAGCCCGTGCCGATCGGCACCGTGATCGCCGTCGGGCCGTACGTCTCCAAGGTCGAGCAGCCGACGTCCGACCTGCTGCGCGGCGTCCGCGTGCTGCACCCCGAGCCGATGACGCTGCTGACCGCCGCGCGCGAGCTCGCCACCCACCCGCGGCCGTGCACGGTCGCCCAGGCGCGCGCCATCCTCGAGACACTGGAGCCGGGCAACACCACGATCGCGGCGCTGGACCTCGAGGCCGAGGGGTTCTCCGACACGGTCCAGCCGGACCTGTCCGCGGCCAGCACGATGGTGATCCCGCGGATCGTCCCGCCGAAGGCGGCCCGCCCGACCCGGCCGGCCCGAAGCGGTGGTGGGCAGCTGCGCTGGCTGCCGGTGGGCGCCGCCGTGCTGGTCGCGATGCTGCTGCTCACCGGGATCGTCTTCGCGGTCGCGTCCGCCGGGGACGCCGACGACTCGCCCGCCGGATCCGACGACCGGCAGCAGGACTCGTCCGCCACGGTCGACGTCAACGGCGTGTCGTTCGCGCCGCGGGGCACGTCCACCGATCACGACTGCGCCGAGCACGCGTACGGCGATGTCCAGGTCTACCTGCAGCACAACCGCTGCGACGAGCTCGTCCGCATGCGCTTCGAGTCCACGACGGACGGCAAGAAGGCGGCCGTGCTGGTGTCCGTGCTGCGCTTCCAGCAGAGCGCGGCGGCGACCGGGCTGAACGAGGTGGCCGACAAGCCCGGCAGCGGCGCGATCGTCGACGCGGCGGCGGAGGGCGAGCCGTGGCCCGGCGACCACAAGCCGTCCTTCGAGTCCGCCGCCTACGCCAGCGGCCGGGAGGGCAACAGCCTCAAGCTGGTGCAGGTCGTGTGGGTCGGCGCGCCGTCCACCCCGGACGACGCGAACCTGGTGAAGCTCGCGGACGCCGCGCTGGACCTGACCGCCCCCTAGCGCGGGCCGCCGCCGGCCGGCTCGGTCGTCGTGTCGACGCCGACCGCGAGGGCGACCGTGTAGCCGTTGGTCACGTCGCCGGTCACGGTCGCGAGCTGGGAGCGCCCGCCGTCGTCGGCGAAGACGTTGTCGCTGTCCAGGCTGACCCGGGCCAGGGCCTGCACCGACGCCTCGTAGCCGCGCTGCCCGTACACCGCCTCGCAGGTGTCCTGCGGCAGCGCCACCTGCGAGGTGGCGATCGCGTTGCCGGCGTCGGTGATGCTCGCCCGGTCCGGGTAGACCTCGAAGTGGATGTGCGGCCAGCGCCCGTCGTAGCAGGCCGGGAAGACGCTGGTGTAGCGGACCTTCCCGGCGTCCCCCGCGATCTGGACGCCGCGCAGGAAGTTCTGGTCCTCGACGCCTGGCGAGTACATCGAGTAGCCGCCCTCGCGGGTGCAGTGCCAGACGTAGACGGCGGCGCCCTCGAACGGGGCCGCCTTCGTGAGGTCGGTGATCGTCAGCTCGAGCGTCATCGGCACGCCCTCCGCGGTGCCGCTCGCGCCGTCGAAGCTGGACCGGATGTCACCGCGCACGATGCCGCTGCGGCTCAGCACGTCCGGCCCGTTGGAGCCGTCGCCGGGGAACGGGCCGGCGGTCTCGTCCGGGATCTCGCCGGCCGCACCCGCCGCGGCCGTTCCCGCCGGCGAGGTGGTCGTCGTGGTCGGGCTGTCGCTGCCCGTTTCGCCGTTCGTGCCGCAGGCCGCCAGCCCGGCCACGGCGGCGCCGAGCCCGAGGAACCGCAACGCGTGGCGGCGGCTGCGCAGCGTGCCGAGGTCGAAGCCCAGCCCCTGGTCCACGACCTCGTCGTGCGGCCGGGGCAGCCGCCGGCCCTCGTACGTCTCGTCCCGCTCGTCCATGTGGTCCACCGTAAGGGCGGTGACTGTGCGCGGGCTGTGCGCTGTGCCGAAACCGGCCCGGTGTGATGTGGACGGTGCCCGCCACACCGCGAGCCCTGACCGGCGCATGACGCCGCGGCCGTTATCCTCGTGGCGCTTGCCGTACACCCCACGCGGAGGATCCTGTGGCGCAGAAGACCATTCTCGAACTGGTCGACGACCTCGACGGTGGCCGGGCGGACGAGTCCGTGACGTTCGGGCTCGACGGAGTCGAGTTCGTCATCGACCTCTCCGCCGCGAACGCCGCCCGCCTCCGCGACACGCTCGCCGAGTTCGTCGGCCACTCCCGGCGCACCGGCGGCCGCAAGTCACGCGGCAGGGCGGCCGCGACCAACGGCAACGGCAACGGCAATGGGAACGGCAAGCCGGACACCCATGCCGTCCGCGAGTGGGCCCGCAGCCAGGGCGAGACCGTCGCCGAGCGCGGCCGGGTGCCGCAGGCGCTGGTCATGCGCTTCCAGGAAGCGCACTCGGCCTAAGGCAACCGCGACGCCGACGGCATCGCCCACTCGCCCAGCCGGCGCACCGCCCACAGCGGGTGCGCTTCGAGCTTGCCCAGCCGGGGCTCGCCCCGCCTGATCCGCGCGGTGGTGCGCAGGAACGTCCGCACCCCGACCGACACGCCGCGCAGCGTGGCCGTGGCGACCGGCGCGGGATACGCGCGCCGGCCGTACAGCTCGATGGCCCAGCGCGGCAGCAACGAGTACGCGAGGTGCCCGACCAGCGGCTCGTACACCCCCAGCCCGAGCGACAGCGCGCCACCGACGGGCGGCCGGTGCAGGAACCGGTAGATCTCGTCGGCCTCCGCGGTGCGGCGCAGGGACGGCCGCATCGCCGCGAGGTAGGCCGACATCGCGGCCACCGAGCCCGGCACCTCCGCCGGATCCAGCCCGACCAGCGACGCGGACACCCGCTGCTCGTCGAGGTAGCGGTCCGCGTGCGCGGCGGTCAGCGGGAAGCCCGCGCGCCGCACGACGGACAGGAACGACGTCACTTCCGCGCAGTGCACCCACAACAGCAGCTCCGGCTCGTCGATCCGGAACCGTTCGCCGGTGGCGGGGTCGACGGCCCGCAGCTCGCGGTGCACCTGCCGCACGCGGGCCGCCCGCGCGGCGACCTCCTCGCGGGTGCCGTAGACGGTGGCGCCCACGAAGTTCGCGGTCCGCACGAGCCGGCCGAGCGGGTCGGCCTGGAAGTCCGAGTTCTGCACGACGCCCGCCACCGTGCGGGGGTGCAGGGCCTGCAGGTAGAGGCTGCGCACGCCGGCGAGCCACATGGCGGACTGGGCGTGCAGCTGCCAGCTGACCGAGTCGGGCCCGAACAGCCCCGGATCCGGCTCGGTGGGCGCCTTCCTGGCCTCGCTGGTCATGCCCTCATTGAACCTCGAACGCGCACGGTCGCACCGAACTGTGTTGAATGGTTCGCTCCGCTCACAACGCCTTGAGCTCCTCAGTGATGTCGTGCACCGACGATTTAGCGTCGCCGAACAGCAGGCTCGTGCGCGGGTCGAAGTACAGCTCGTTGTCCACGCCCGCGAAGCCCGGGCGCATCGACCGTTTGAGCACGATCACCGAGCGGCTCTCGTCGACGTTGAGGATCGGCATGCCGTAGATCGGCGAGCTGGGGTCCGTCCGCGCCGCGGGGTTGGTGACGTCGTTCGCGCCGATCACCAGCGTCACGTCGGTGCGGGCGAACTCGTCGTTGATGGCGTCCATCTCCCGTAGGTGCTCGTAGGGCACGTCGGCCTCCGCGAGCAGCACGTTCATGTGACCCGGCATGCGGCCGGCGACCGGGTGGATCGCATAGGCGACCGACACGCCCTTCTGCTCGAGCAGGCCGGTCAGCTGGCGCACGGCGTGCTGGGCCTGCGCGACCGCGAGGCCGTACCCGGGCACCACGATGACCTGCCGCGCGAACGCGAGCTGGATCGCCGCGTCCGCCGCGGTCGTGCGGCGCACCGCCCGGTCCCCGGCGTCGACCGCGCCGCCGCCCCCGCCGTTGCCACCGAAACCGCCGGCGACGATCGCGGGGATGGACCGGTTCATGGCCTTGGCCATCAGGTTCGTGAGGATCGAGCCGGACGCGCCGACGATCATGCCGGCGACGATCAGCGCGGTGTTGTCCAGCGCCAGGCCCATCGCGGCGGCCGAGAGGCCGGTGGCCGCGTTCAGCAGGGAGATCACGACCGGCATGTCCGCGCCGCCGATCGGCAGCACGATCAGCACACCGAGCACGGACGCGGTCACCAGGAGCCCGACCATCAGCCATTCGGACTGCCCGCCGGCGACCACGATCACCGCGAACGCCACCGCGACGAGCGCCATGAGCAGGTTCAGCGGCTGCTGCAGCCGGCCGACGCTGATCGGCCGGCCCGGCATGATCTCCTGCAGCTTGCCGAACGCGACGTTGGAGCCCCAGAACGAGATCGAGCCGACGATCGCGGCGAACAGCGACGCGATCGCGACGTACGCCGGCCGGCCCGCGAAGCCGTCGCTCTCGCGGAACTCGACCCAGGCGATCAGCGCGATAGCCCCGCCGCCGACGCCGTTGAACAGCGCCACCATCTGCGGCATCGCGGTCATCCGCACCTTGCGCGCGGCGGGGATGCCCACCGCGGTGCCGAGCGCCACCCCGACCACGATCAGCCACCAGTTGCCCATGCCCGGCGTGAGCAGCGTCGCGATGACCGCGATGCCCATGCCGAGCGCGGCCAACTTGTTGCCGCGCACCGCGGTGTGCGGCCCGGTCAGCCCCATCAGGCCGTAGATGAACAACCCGAACGCGACGATGTAGAGGCACTGGATGAACGCCTCGTCATGGATCCACGTCACTTGGAGACGTCCTTCTTCTTCTCCTTGAACATGCCCAGCATCCGGTCGGTGACGAGGAACCCGCCGACCACGTTGATGGTGCCGAACGCGATCGCGATCACCAGCAGGACCTTGTTCAGCACGCCCTCGGCACCCATGCCCAGCACGATGAACCCGCCGAGCACGACGATGCCGTGGATGGCGTTGGTGCCGGACATCAGCGGGGTGTGCAACGTGTTCGGCACCTTGGAGATGACCGCGAAACCGACGAAGCCGGCCAGCACCAGCACCGCCAGATTCTGCACAAGCATTGAGCCTCCGTCGAGTCGAGGAAAAGGGCAGGTCACATGAGCGGCGGCACCATCGCCTCGATCACGTGCGGGCCCGGCTCGGCCAGCGCCTTCGCGAACTGGTCCGCGAGCTCCTCGGCCGTGGTCGCGCGGGTCGCGGGTACGCCCATGCCCTGCGACAGCGCGACGAAGTCCAGGTCCGGTCCGGACAGGTCCAGCAGCCGGCTCGCCTTCGGCCCGGCCGCCTCCGCGCCGACCCGGGACAGCTCCATCCGCAGGATCGCGTACGCGCGGTTGTTGAGCACGACCGTGGTGACGTCCAGGCCCTCGCGCGCCATCGTCCACAGCGAGGACACCGTGTACATCGCGCTGCCGTCGGCCTGCAGGCAGACCACCGGCCGGTCCGGGCAGGCGACCGCCGCGCCGACCGCGACCGGCAGGCCCTGGCCGATCGCGCCGCCGGTCAGCGTGAGCACGTCGTGGCGCGGCGCGCCGGCCGTCGACATGGGGACCATCAGCCCGGACGTGTTGGCCTCGTCGGAGATGATCGCCGCCTCCGGCAGCAGCGCGCCGATCACGTCGGTCCAGTTCTGCGGGGTCAGCGGGCCGCTCGGCACGCCCGGCCGGACCGCCTCCTGGAGCAGCGGTTCCTGGTCGGCGGCGACGACATCGGCGAGGTGCTCGAGCGCGCCCGTGCCGTCCTCACCGAGCACGGACAGGACGTGCACCTGGCAGCCCTCGGGCACCAGCTCGCTGGGCTTGCCGGGGTAGGCGAAGAACGACACCGGCGACTTGGCCCCGACGAGCACGAGGTGCGCGGCGCCGCTGAGCTGCCACTGGACCTGTTCGGACAGGTAACCCAGCCGCTCGACGGACGGCAGGCCCGCGCCGCGCTCGATGCGCGCCGGGAACGTCTCGGCGAACAACCGGGCGCCGGTTCCCGCGGCGACGCGGCTCGCGGCGCGCAGGCCGCGCTCGCGGGTCACGCCGTGGCCGAGCAGCAACACGGTCGGCTCGTCGCCGCGCAGGACCTCGGCGATCTCGGCGATCCGGCTGTCGTCCACCGGCACCGCGGGCGCGATCGGCTGCTGCTCGCCGACCACGCCGCCGTCGGACCACGACACGTCGGCGGGCAGCACGAGGTTGGCGAGCTGGCCGGGCTGGGTCTGCGCGGCGGCGATCGCGGCGGCCGCGTCCGCGCCGATCTCGCCGGGCGTCTTCGACGTGCGGGTCCAGCCGTGCAGCCAGCCGGTCAGCGCGTCGATGTCGGACTCGAGCGGCGCGTCGAAACCCTTGTGGGAGCGGGCGTGGTCGCCGATCACGTTGACCATCGGGGTGTGCGCGCGGCGGGCGTTGTGCAGGTTCGCCAGGCCGTTGGCCATGCCGGGGCCGAGGTGCAGCAGCGTCGCCGCGGGCCGGTCGGCCATCCGCCCGTAGCCGTCGGCCGCGCCGGTCACCACGCCCTCGAACAGGCTCAGCACCGCACGCATCTCGGGCACCGCGTCGAGCGCGGCGACGAAGTGCATCTCGGACGTGCCGGGGTTGGCGAAGCAGACGTCGACGCCGCCGTCGACAAGGGTCCGCAACAGCGCCTGCGCGCCATTAGTACTCAAGATTGTTCTCCCTCGTCGAACAGGACGCCGGGGTTGAGGATGCCCTTCGGGTCGAAGGCGGTCTTGACGCGGCGCATCAGCGCCACCTTCGCGGGATCCGTCAGCTCCAGGAAGTGACGCTTCTTCTCGTGGCCGATGCCGTGCTCGCCCGAGATCGCCCCGCCGAGCGACATGCCGGTGGCGAACAGCTCGTGCAGAACCTTGTGCCGCACCTCGGGATCCTTCTGGAACACCGCGAGGTGCACGTTGCCGTCGCCCGCGTGCCCGCAGCCGACGACGAGCGTCTGGTGGCCCTGCGCGATCGCGAGCACCTTGACGAAGAACTCGGGCAGCGCGGCGCGCGGCAGGACGGTGTCGATGATGTCGTCGGCACCGGCCGTGCGGGCCGTGAAGAACGCCTTCTCGCGTGCCTCGATGAGCTTGCGCGCGGCCGGGCCGGGCAGCACGTAGACGTCCAGCGCGCCGAGCTCGGCCAGCAGCGTGCCCGCCGCCTCGACGTCCTCGTCGAGCCGGCCGGCGGAGTTGTCCTCGAGCATGACGACGAGGTAGGCCTGCGCGGAGTCGCGGATCTCGTCCGGCACGCCGAGCTGCAGGTCGGCGGAGTAGGTGATCGCGCCCATCGTGAACGCGTCGATGTACTCCAGGATCAGCGGGCCGATGCCGCTGCCCACGACCTTCGGCACCGCGCGGGCGACCGCGGCGAGCTCGAGGAACGGGGCGAGGATCGTGGCCTGGTGGCCCAGCCGCGGCTGGAGCTTGAGCGTGGCCTCCGTGACTAGCGCGAGCGTGCCCTCGGAGCCGACGATCAGCTGGGTCAGGTCGTAGCCGGTGCTGGCCTTGACGAACTTGCCGCCGGTACGGATGACCTCGCCGGTGGGCAGGACGGCCTCCAGGCCGAGGACGTGGTGGCGGGTGACGCCGTACTTGACCGCGCGCATGCCGCCCGCGTTCGTGCCGACGTTGCCGCCGAGGCTCGCGGAGAGCTCGCCGGGGTAGACCGGGTAGAACAGGTCGTCCGCCTTGGTCCGCTCCTCCAGCTCGGTGAGCGTCACGCCGGGCTGCACGACGGCGACGTGGTTCTCGGTGTCGACCTCGAGGATCTTGTTCATCCGCTCGAACGACACGAGGATGCCGTCCGCGCGCGGGGTCGCCGAGCCGGACAGGCCGGTGCCGCTGCCGCGGGCGGTGACGGGGGTGCCGGTCTCGCCGGCCAGCGTGAGGATGGCGGCGACCTCGTCGGCACTTGCCGGACGCACGACGTGGGCCGGCCGGGTCGGCTCGGCGGTCAGCGTCTCGTCGTGGGTGTAGTCCTCGCCGATCGCGTCGCCGGAGAGCACGTGCCCGGCGCCGACGATCTCGCCGAGCCGCGCCGCGATGTCCGCCATTGGACTCCCTTCCGTTCGCCCCACACCCTAGTTCGCCGATCTTCCCGGCAACACGTCCCGCACCGGGACGTCGATGTCGCCGGGCACCGGACGGCCGAGCACGGCGGCGGCGCCGAGCGCCGCGAGCGCCGGAGCCATCTGGATGCCGTAGCCGCCCTGCCCGGCGAAGAACGCGAACCCCGGCTGGTCCGGCCAGGCGCCGACGACGGGCATCCGGTCTGCGACGAACGAGCGCAGCCCGGCCCACGCGGCGTGCACGTGGCGCAGGCCCAGGGTGGTGTGCGCGTTGATGCGCTCCATCGCGAGCGCCACGTCGAGCTCGTCGGGCTTGGCGTCGCACGGTTCGCTCGGCGTCTCGTCGGACGGGGAGATCAGCAGGTGCCGGCCCTCGGGACGGAAGTAGTACCGGTCGGCGGCGTCGCCGACGAGCGGCCAGGCCGGGTCGATCTCGGCCGTGCCGGACGCGATGGCGGCCGTGCGGCGCAGCGGTCGCAGGCCGATCGTGCGGATGCCCGCCAGGGTGGCGACCTCGTCGGCCCAGGCACCGGCGGCGTCCACCACGACGGCGGCGGTCACCACGTCGCCGGCCACGACACGCCAGCCCGCGCCGTCCCGGGTGATCTCGGTGACGGGGCTGGCGGTGCTGATGGTGCCGCCGCGCGCACGCAGCCCGCGGCGGTAGCCGTCGTGCAGGGCCATGACGTCGATGTCGCTGGCGCTGTCGTCGCGGGCCGCGGCGGTGACCTCGCGCAGCACCGGGCACAGCGCGCGGGCCGCGGCGGGCGAGATCCGTTCGGCGGGGTACCCGTCGAGGCGGGCCGCGCCTTCCTCGTCGGCGCCGAGCCAGAGGACGGTGCGCGGCGTGAGCAGCGGCGGGGTGTCGAGCTCGGTCTCCAGCGCGCGGTACCGGGGCGCGCTCGCGGCGGTGAGCATGCGGATGACCGGGCCGCCGTAGCTGGGCGCGAAGATCGCGGCGGACCGGCCGGTGGTGTGCACGGCGAGCGCCGGCTCGGCCTCGACGAGCACGACGCGGGCGTGCGCGGCGAGCTCGTAGGCGATCGAGATGCCCGCCATGCCACCGCCGATGACCAGGACGTCTGCCATGGCGGCAGCTTAATTCGGTTGCCCGGCCGCCTAGCGTGGGCGGCGCGGTACGAGCTACGCCTGGTGCGACGCGTGCCCACGCGCTGCTTCAACCCGCCCCCGGCGGTCGACGCGGCCCACCTGTCGGTACGCCGCCGCCGGTCCGGTTTGGACACTCACGCGTCGGCCCTGCTGCGGGCGGCCGGGGTCGACCCGACGGCCCCGACCGCGTCGATCCGCCCCGGCGCGTGGGCGAGCGTCGCCCGCACGCTTTCCGGGGAGCGCGGCATCGTGAAGCCTGGGCTGCCCAGGGCACTCCGGGAACCCCGGCAGGTTCGGGAGTCTCGGCGGGTTCGGGAGTCTCGGAAGTGACCGATCCCCGGGGGCCCCCCGGTTTCCACATTACCGGCGCCCACCGACCGAAACAGGCGCCGCGACCGGCCCTTGTGGACAACCCACGAGCTGTCCACAAGGCAGCCGCCAGCGGCTCGTTTCCGTCAGTGGGCGCCGGTACGCTGGATTCCGGGGGCCGGCGGCCAAGCCGTCACGGCGTCCACTGTGGATCGCGGCCGCTGAGGCCCAGTACCTGGTCCAGCTGAGTCGCGTCCGGCGCGACCTCGACCAGCGCACCGAACGCGCCCATCTTGCGGCCCTGCTCGCCCATCGCGGTGGTCATCTCGTGGACCGTCGCGAGGGTGGCCGGGTCCGGGTCGATCGGCTGGCCCGTGGCGCGCGCCAGGTCCCAGCCGTGCACGACCAGCTCGCCCACCATCATCATCGCGATCATCTTCGCCGGCATCGAGCCGCCGGCCAGGCCCGTGTCCCCGGCCAGCGCGCCCGGCTCCGACCACGCCGCCACCGTCTTGTCCAGCTGCCGCGCCATCGTCCCCGGCCAGTCGGGGTCCGCCGTGAAGTCCGTCTCCTCGGTGACCGGATCGTCGGCCGGCGCCTGCTCCTTGCGCGCGGCGAGCTCCGAGCGGAACACCGACCAGAACATCAGGTGGTTCACCAGCGCGCGCACGTCCCAGTCCGGACACGGGGTCGGCGCCGTCAGCTGGTCCGGCTTCACGTTCCGGGCCACCTCGACCACCGAGGTGGCCGCCTTCGCCATCATCTCGTGGAGTTCCATGTGGCGGACGCTATGCGGCAACCTGGTGGCGTCGCTTGCACAAACGCGACACCATCGCGAGCGTGGACTTCGAACTCGACGACGACCCGGACCGGGTCGACATCGACGTCGTCTGGGCGTTCATGTCGACCCAGGCCTACTGGGGGCGCTGGCGCGATCGCCCGACCGTCGAACGCCAGGTGCGCGAGTCCTGGCGCGTCGTCGGCGCCTACGGTGACACCGGGGAGATGGTCGGGTTCGCGCGCGCCACGTCCGACGGCGTGGCGCTCGCCTACCTCGCCGACGTGTTCGTGGTCGCGGACGCCCGCGGGCACGGCCTCGGCAAGGCCCTCGTCCACGCCATGATCGACGACGGGCCCGGCGCGGACTTCCGCTGGATGCTGCACACCGCCGACGCGCACGACCTCTACCGCCGCTTCGGCTTCCGCGAACCCCCCGGCACCTACCTGGAACGCCCCGGCAAGCACGCCCAGGTCGGCGAGTCCTAGCCGGCCGCGCCGCCCACCAGGAACGGCTTCAGCAACCCCGGCACAGCGTCGGCGGCGAGCACGAGACCCTCGCTCGCACCGACATCGCGCACGAGGTACTCGCCGCCACCGGCCGCCGTCGTCGCGGCGATCGTGACCAGGCCGGCACGCCGCTGGAACGGCGAGCTGCGCACGGTCCACCCGATGATCCCGCCGCGCAGCAGTGCCACCGTGTGCCGGCTGCCCGCGCCGTAGCGGGTCACCAGGTAGTCGCCGGACAGGCCGTGGCCGAGGTTGCGGTAGGCGTCGAGCGCCAGCGCGACCGCGACGGGGGTCAGCACCAGCGCGACGATCCACGCGAGGGTCACCAGGCCGAGCACGGCAAGCACCGCAGCCACGGCCAACACGGCGGACAGCGCCCACCGCAGCCGCCGCGACCGCGCCGCCCGCGGGTGCGCCCGGATGTCCACATCGGACAGCGGGGCGGCGCCGAGCACGTCGGCCGCGACCCGGTGCGCCACGTCGATCGGCGCCGCGGGCAGCAGCGTCTTGGGATCGGCGCGCTCGTTGTCCGAGCGCGTCCGCAGTCCCGTCGCGACCACGTCGACCCGCGCGGCGCGAAGCAGCCGCGAGCCGAACGCCTCGAACACCTCCACGCCGCGCAGCCTGCGCTGCTCCAGCGACAGCGACCGGGTGGTGAGCAGGCCGCGGTGCACCCGCAGCGTGCCGCTCTCGCGGGTCAGCCGGTAGCGCCACCACATCTCCACGAACAGCCCGAGCGAGCCGACGAACCCGGCCACGAGCCCGGCGGCGACCAGCACCGCGACCAGCGCGGGCACCGGCAGCCCGCCGAACAGGCCGCGGACGGTCCGGAAGACGGCGCCCTGCAGGTCGAACCAGTCCGACGCCTGCATGACCGCGCCGAACGCCGCCGCGCCCAGCAGCGGGGTGGTCACCGAGATCGGCGCGTACCGCAGCCAAGCCCAGTCCAGCTCGGCGATCGGCGGCCGCGCCCGGGCCGGTGCCGCGGTTGCGGTGGCGGCGGCGGCGGACGGCGCGCGGTCCAGCAGCAACCGGCGCAGCTCCTCCGCGTGCGCGCGGCCGACCGGGTCGAGGGTGAGCTGGCTGTGCTCGCCGGCGGCCTGCTGGCCGGTGCCGATCTTGACCTTGGTCAGCCCGAACGCCCGCAGCAGCGGGTTCGCGGTCAGGTCGACCGTGCGCACGCGCTCGCGCGGGATCGACCGCAGCCGGTGCAGCACCCACGCGAACCGCAGCTCGACCCGCTCGTCGGTGACCCGGTAGCTCGTGTGCCGCCAGCGCAGCCGGTCCACCAGCGCGCCGCCCCCGGTCAGCACGAGTGCCGCGGCGAGCGCGACCAGCAGCACCGGGGCGGCCCGCTTGTCCCCGTCGCGCAGCATGCCCAGCACGACCGGGGTGCCGATCGACACGCTCAGCCCGGCCAGCGTCAGCGCGGTGACCGCGACCGTGCGCCGGTGCAGGCGCTGCCACTCGCCGGCGGAAACCACCTCAGCGGTCACGTCGCGTCCCCGCGGTTGGCCTGCGCGGTCTCGGTCAGCCGCGCCACGAGTTCGGCGGCCTGCTCGTGGTCCAGCCCCTGGATCTTGAGCGGGCCGGCCGCGGACGCCGTGGTGACCGTGACGCTCGCGAGCCGGAACAGCTGCTCGAGCGGCCCGCGCGCGGTGTCCACCGTCTGGATGCGCGACATCGGCGCGATCCGCCACTCCTGCCACAGCCAGCCGCTGCGCGTGTAGACGGCGTCCGCGGTGACCTCCCAGCGGTGCACCCGGTACCGCCAGAACGGCACGGCCAGCGCGTACGGCACGCCGACCAGCACCAGCACGCCCAGCGCCAGCAGCAGCCACGGCCGCGCCGGGGCGATCAGCGCCGCCAGCACGGCCAGGATCGCCACGGGGACGAACACCGTCAGCAGCTCGTTGGCCAGCCAGTAGCTCACCGCGCGCCGCTCGACCCGGTTGCGGGGTGGCCGCAGTCTTACCTCGTCCACTTCACGCTCCTCCCCTTCACCGCTATCTTGCCGACCCATGAAGCGTGCATGCGCGATTGTCCTGATGGTCCTTGCCGCGCTGGTGACCGCGCCCACCGGCACCGCGAGCGCGGGCCCACTGTCCTGGCGGCTCTCCCCGACCGGGACCGACGCGCAGCTGCGCGGCCTGTCCGTGATCAGCCGGCACGTGGCGTGGGCGAGCGGCGCCCGCGGTACCGTGCTGCGGACCGTGGACGGCGGCCGTACCTGGCAGCAGGTCGGTCCGCCGGACACCGCCACCCTGGAGTTGCGCGACATCGAGGCGTTCGACGCGCGCACCGCCGTGGCGATGACGATCGGCACCGGCGAGGACTCGCGGGTCTACCGGACCACCGACGGCGGCGCCACGTGGACGGAGACGTTCCGCAACACCGAGGCGACCGCGTTCTACGACTGCATGGCGTTCTTCGACCACCGCCACGGGCTCGTGGCCGGCGACCCGGTCGACGGCCACTTCCGCATCCTGTCCACTTCGGACGGTGGGCGGTCGTGGGCGCGGGTGCCGGACGAGGGGATCCCGCCCGCGCTGGAGGGCGAGTTCGAGTTCGCGGCGAGCGGCCAGTGCATCACCACGAACGGCTCGGGGGACGCGTGGATCGCGACCGGCGGCGGGGCGAGCGCACGCGTGCTGCACTCCGGCGACCGCGGGCGCACGTGGACGGTGAGCGACACGCCGCTGCTGTCCGGGCCGAGCGCGGGCGTGTTCGCGGTCGCGTTCCGCACGCCGCGCCAGGGCATCGCGATCGGCGGCGACTTCGCGAACCCGGCGGGCGGGGCGCACAACCTGGCGCTGACCGGCGACGGCGGGCGCACCTGGCGCGAACCGGTCAACTCGCCGGCCGGTTACCGCTCGGGCGTCACCTACCACCCGTTCCTGCACTCGGTCCTGCTCGCGGTCGGCCCGACCGGCAGCGACGTCAGCCTCGACGGCGGCCGGCGCTGGCACGCCTTCGACGACGGCACGTTCGACACGGTCGACTGCGGCCGGGACGGCGCGTGCTGGGCCTCCGGCGCGCAGGGCCGCGTGGCGACGTTGCGATTCGGCTGATCGAAGCGGTGGCCGCGGGGCACAATGCCGCTCCGTGACCACCGCACGACGCCTGCTCGACCGCATCGACGGCCTGCCCTACGGCGCCCGTCAGCGCGAGCTCGCCACCACCGCCCGCACGCTGCCCGCGCTCGAACTGACCCGCCTGCTCGACGCGCTGTACGCCGAGGGTGGCTTCGCCCGGCGGATCGGGCTGCAGGTCGCCTACGTGGCCGGCGACCGCGGCTACGTGCAGCGGTGCCTGACGGCCCCGGAGACCGGCGTCGTGCGCGGCGCGCTCGGCGTCGCGGTACGACTGGGTCTCGATCCCACGGTGCTTGCCGGGCGGCCGGCGGACCTGCCGGCGGCGTTGCGCGCCACCCTCTACCAGGAGGTGCGCCGGCGCCGGGCCACCGAGCTCGCCGAGGCGCTGCTGCCGGCCGTCCGCGCGCGGTTCGGCGACGTCGAGGCGGCCGTGCTGCTGCCCGCGTGCACGCCGGCGACCGTGCGCGCGCTGCTGCCCGAGCTCGGGTACGCGGTCACCGGCTGGCGGATGATCGGCCACCGCCACCCGGCCGTCTTCCTCGACCACCTCGCGGCCGAGCTCGACGCGACCCCGCGGTCGGGGTGGTCGCGGCTGCTGGAGACGGTGGGCAGCGGGCTCGCCGCGGCCGCGCTCGGCGAGCCGGATCGGGTGCTGGCGGTCCTCGAGCGGACCGCGCCGCACGCACAGGTGCCGTTCGCGCTCGCCCGCACCATCGGGCGGCTGGCCCGCCGCGACCCGGCCCGGCTGTTGCGGGTGCTGCTGGACCCGCGCCGGCCCGGTGGCGTGCCGGGCGGGCGCGCGTTGTGGCGAGCCCTGCTCGGCGCGACTGACGACGAGCTGGTCGCGTTCGGCCGCGCGGTGGGCCCATACCAGCTCACCCGGTTCCTTCGCCAGGTGCCGCCGGCGCGGCGGGCCGCCGTGTACGCGGGCGTGGTCGGGCCGCGCGACCTCACCATGTCGGACCTCCCGGTCACCGTCCTCGACGAGCTGCCGGCCGCGGCGCGCGGGGCGGAGGCGGAGCGCCTGCTCGGGCTGCGCCGGGTCGCCGACGACGCGAGCATCCGCCTCGCGGTGACCGCGCGGCTGCCGTGGGTGCGGGCGTTCGCGCCGCTGCGCGAGGCGACCACCCGGTCCACCGCGGACGAGCGCGCCGAGGGGTACGCATGCCTCATCCGTGCGGCCGCGGTCAGCCGCGACCAGCACGCGTTCGCGGAGATGCTGGGCGCGCTGACCCGGCTGCGCAACGACCAGGATCCCGTGCGGCAGGTGGCGTTCCGGACGCTCGCCGAGGTGCCGCCGTGGCTGTTCCGGCCGACCGAGGCGCCGTTCGTGCTGACGCTGATGACCGACGCCGTACAGGCCCGCGACTGCTCGTGGGCCACGCAGTCGAGCGTGCGGACGCTGATCTCCCGGCTGATCCGCCAGGGCGCGCTGAGCCGCCAGCCCATGCTGGTGGAGACCGGGCTGGCGGCGCTGGCCCGGCTCGGCGACAAGCGGCCGTGGCTGGACCTGCGTGCGCTCGACCACGAGCTGCCCCGCGGCGCCGAGCACCAGGTGTTCGAGGCGCTGGCGCCGCGGCTGGAGGCGGACGCGCGGCTCGGCCGGTTCGAGGTGGCGCTGGCGCTCGCGCACGGCCTGCACCGGCGCGCGTGGGACATGCCGGGCCTGCAGGCGCTGCTCGACCGCGCGCGGCGCGCGGCCGACGACCACACCGTGCAGTCGGCGATCATGCTGTGGCTCGCCCCGCCGAAGACCCGCGACGAGCGCATCGGCGAGGTGTTCCGCGCGGACCGGTCGACGATCACGTTCCCGCAGGTGCTCGCCGGCATCGGCTTCCGCCGCATCGACCTGCTGGACGACGTGTTCACCAAGTCGCTGCACGGGCGGTTCCTCAAGCGCGGCGTGCGGTTCGTGCCGCACTTCACCGGCTGCTTCGGGCGGTGGCTGCCGCGCCACTGCGACGCGTACGCGGCGCTGCTCGCGAAGGCGGCGCAGCCGCGCCGGTCGCGGAACACGTGGGAGCGGGTGACCGCGGTGGGGCGGCTCGGCCGGGTTCCGGGCACGCTCGCGCGCATCCGGTCCTACGTGGACGATCCGGAGCTCGCCGTGTCCGAGGCGGCGCTCGCGGCGTTGGCGTGGACCGACGAGCCGGCCGAGGTGCTCGACGACCTGCTGGTGCACGCGGACGGCGACAAGGCGCGGGTGGCGGTCTACGCGGCCACCCGGTGCGCCCGGTTCGTGCCGCCCGCCCGGCTCGCCGAGGCGCTGCACCGGGCGCTCGCGAGCCCGAAGGTCACCTCGCGCAAGGAGGCCGTGCGGCTGCTGGCCGCGCACCACGCGCCGGACGCGGCGGCGACGCTGGCGGCGGTGTGGCACGAGCCAGGCCAGCACCGCGACGTGCGGCGGGCGGTCGTGTCCGCGGCACGCTGGTGCCTGCCGGCGGCGTGGCCGCTGCTCGAGGCCGCCGCCGGGGAGGAGCACGCGGTGGCCACGGCCGTGCTCGACCTGGACCCGTACACGCTCGCGCCGGCGCACCGGACGCGGTACACCGAGCTCATCCACACGATCGCGGACGCGGCGGAGCCCGACACCGCGCGGCTCGGCCTGGCGACGCTCGCGACGTGGGCGCGCTGGGACCAGGGCGGCACGCGGATGCTCGTCGAGCGGGTGAGCGACCTCGCGAACACGGCGAGCTGGCGGGAGGCGCTGACCGCGCTCGTGGCCGGCTGCACGGCCACCGAGGACCCCGCGCCCCTCGTCGACACGGCCGGCCGGCTGCTGTCCACTCCGGACGGGCAGGCCGTGGCCGACCGGGACCTGCCCGCGCGCCAGCGCATCCAGGAGCTCGCCGGCCAGGTCGGCGGGCGGGCCGCCACGACGCCCGCGCTCCGGTCGGCGGCCACGGCGCTCGCCGGTGCGCTCGCGGCCGATCCCACGTTGCGCGGGGCCGCGATCGACCTCGCCGCGGCCGCGGTCGGGTTCGAGCCGGACGGCGACGGCGCGGGCGCGCTGCGGCGGGTGGCAGAGCTCGCCGACGACCGGCGGTGGACGTGGACCGCACACCACGCGGTGCGGCGGCGCCTGGTCGGGCGGGTGGCGAAGCTGCCGCAGGCGCACCTGTACGAGCTGGCCACGGCCGCGCACCCGTTGCTGGGGCTGGCGATCGCGGATCAGGCCGGCCCGGAGGCGGGCTGGCCGGGGCACTGGCGCGCGTTCGTCACCGGCCTGCGCGAGCACCCCGATCCAGACGTACGCCTGACCGCCCTGGACGTCTACACCACCCGCGAATAACCGCGAGTCCCCCGTTCTCGCTCGCGTGTCCCCCGTTGGCGACGGGGGACACGCGGTCCGGAACGGGGGACTCGCGGGTCGATCAGTGGCGGTCGCCCTCGGTCACCGGCTCGGGCTCCTCGTCCTTGACCGGCGGCGGCTCGTTGCTCGACGCCACCACGGTCTCGGCCGGCTTGCGTCCCTTCGGCAGGAACAGCGCCGGGATGAACGCGAGGGCCAGGAACGCCACGGCCCACACGAACGTCGACGAGTACGCCTCGGCGAGCGGCTGGGTGAGCAGGTGGCGTACCGGTTCGGGCACGTCCCGGATCGACGTCGCGGACGGCGCGGGCGTCCCGGGCGGAGCCTGTGCCTGCAGCTGCGCGACGACCGGGGTCAGGCGGTCCTTGACCTCGTTGAACAGGAGCACCGACAGCAAGGCGGTGCCGATCGAGGCGGCCACCTGCTGGATGATGTTCAGGCTCGTCGACGCGCGGGCGACCTGGTCCTGCTTCAGCGTCTTCAGCGCGATCGACATGACCGGCATCATCGTCATGCCCATGCCGAGCCCCATCACGAACAGCGTGATACCGATCGTCCAGTACGACGTGCTGTCGGTGACCTGGGTGAACATCGCCATCGTGCCCACGATGACGACGATCCCGAACGGCACGATCCGCGCCGCCCAGCCGCGGTCCACGAGCGTGCCCGCGATCGGCATCATGATCATCGCGCCGATGCCCTGCGGCGCCAGCAGCAAGCCGGCCTGCAGCGCGTCTTCGCCCCGCACCTGCTGGAAGTACAGCGGGAACAGCAGCATGGCGCCGAAGAACGCGATCACGAACAACACCATCGTGACCAGTGAGATGGAGAAGCCGCGGTCGCGGAACAGCTTCAGGTCGATCAGCGCGTGCGGGGTGCGCGCGGCGTGCCGGATGAACCCGGCGACGAGGAGCGCACCGGCGATCGCCGGGACGTACACCTCCGGATCCCCCACGCCCTCGTGCGAGGGGACCTGGGCCAGGCCGTAGATCAGCGCGGCGAGCCCCGGCGAGAGCATGAGCAGGCCGAGCACGTCGAGCTTCTCGGTCGGCCGCGGCTCGTCCTTGTCGAGGATCCGCGCGCCCAGGATCAGCGAGACGATGCCGATCGGCACGTTGATGAAGAAGATCCACCGCCAGCTCACGTCGTCGACGAGCCAGCCGCCGAGGATCGGGCCGACGATCGGGCCGAGCAGCATCGGCACGCCGATGACGGCCATCACGCGGCCGACCCGGTCGGGCCCGGCCGCCTTGGTCAGGATCGTCATGCCGAGCGGCATCAGCATGCCGCCGCCCAGGCCCTGCAGGACCCGGAACAGGATCAGCGACCCGGCCGACCAGGACATGCCCGCCAGTGCCGAGCCGACCATGAACAGGAAGATCGCGGTGAGGTAGATCCGCTTGGTGCCGAACCGGTCGGCGGCCCAGCCGGACAGCGGGATCACGGTCGCGAGCGCCAGGGTGTACCCGGTCAACACCCACTGCATCTGGTCGAGCGTGGTGTCGAACTCGATGATCAGCCGGTCCAGCGCGACGATGACCACGGTGATGTCGAGCATCGCCATGATCGCGCCGAGCACGACCACGCCACCGATCGCGAGGACCCTACGGTCGAGTTTGTCCGACCCCTGTGGTGCCGCCCCCGCGGCGGGTGCCGGAGTTGCTGGTTGCGTCAAAGCCCTTCCCCTTGCCTTGCAGCCATTTTCTGAAATCCGTTGGTCCCGCGAGCGAGGATCGGCGCCAGTGCTTCGGACAGCTGTTCCCGCTCGCGGTCGCTGAGCGACTCGACACACTCCCGGGCGGCCTCCCGGTGCGCGTGCACGAAGCCCGCCACCAGTGTCCGGCCCTGTTCGGCCAGCCTGACCCGCTTGACCCTGCGGTCCTGCTCGTCCTCCCTGCGCGTGACCATGCCGGCCAGGGCCAGCGCCTGCACCGCACGCCCGGCCGTGGCCATCGAGGACCCGAGCCGCGCCGCGAGCTCGTGGACAGCCAGCTCCTCGTGGCAGTCGGCGAGCACGAACAACGCGCGTAGTTGGGAGAATGACAGGTCGAGTCCGGCCGCGACACCCAATATGTGCGCCTCGCCGCTCTTCTTCAGATGCGACAGGAAACCCACGACATCGTCGGTCACGGAGTCGACCGACGACGGCGACGATGGTTTCACAGGCGAAATCATTCCACTCACGTAACTAACTGCAAGTGACTGTGGCTTGAGTCTCAGTTCACCAATGGCGGAATCAGGCTGGCATGCCCGGCTTCGCCGGTGACCGATAGCGACGAGCGATGTGGCGCTCACTCGACGCGATCGCACCCCGGTCCGCACCGGTGCGCGGCGCTGTCGGTGGCGCGCGGCAGAATGCTCAGCCGTGACAGCGACCGCCACACCTCCGTCCGTCTTCGTCCGCATCGCCGAGGAACTCGCCGTCGCCGAGCGTCAGGTGCGCTCCGCGGTGGAGCTGCTCGACGGCGGATCGACCGTGCCGTTCATCGCCCGGTACCGCAAGGAGGTCACCGGCGCACTCGACGACGCCCAGCTGCGCACGCTCGAGGAGCGGCTGCGCTACCTGCGTGAGCTGGAGGAGCGCCGCGCCGCGGTCCTGGAGTCGATCAAGAGCCAGGACAAGCTGACCGACGAGCTCGCCAAGCAGATCATGGCCGCGGACTCCAAGGCCCGCCTCGAGGACATCTACCTGCCCTACAAGCCGAAGCGGCGCACGAAGGCCCAGATCGCCCGGGAGGCCGGCCTCGAGCCGCTCGCCGACGGCCTGCTCGGCAACCCCGACACCGACCCGCAGGCCGCCGCGGCCGTGTTCACCGACGCGGCGACCGGCGCCGAGAACGGCGTGGCCGACGCGCAGGCCGCGCTCGACGGCGCCCGCGCGATCCTGGTCGAGCGCTTCGGCGAGGACGCCGACCTCATCGGCACGCTGCGCGAGCGGATGTGGGGCCGCGGCCGGCTCGTCGCCAAGGTCCGCGACGGCAAGCAGGAGGCCGGCTCGAAGTTCGCCGACTACTTCGACTTCTCCGAGCCGTTCACCAAGCTGCCGTCGCACCGCATCCTCGCGATGTTCCGCGGCGAGAAGGAGGAGATGCTCGAGCTGACGCTGGAGCCGCACGACTCCGACGAGCAGCCGCCCGGCCCGTCCGACTACGAGGCCATGATCGCCGGCCGCTTCGGCATCGACGACCGCGGCCGCGCGGCCGACAAGTGGCTCGCCGACACCGTCCGCTGGGCGTGGCGCACCCGCGTGCTCGTGCACCTCGGCATCGACCTGCGCACCCGGCTGCGGGCGGCCGCCGAGGACGAGGCGGTCCGGGTGTTCGCGGCGAACCTGCGCGACCTGCTGCTCGCCGCCCCCGCCGGCACCCGCGCCACCATGGGCCTCGACCCGGGCCTGCGCACCGGCGTGAAGGTGGCCATCGTGGACGCGACCGGCAAGGTCGTCGCCACCGACACGATCTACCCGCACGCGCCCGCGCGGCGCTGGGACGAGTCGCTGGTGAAGCTCCACCAGCTGGCCAAGATCCACGACGTCGACCTGATCGCGATCGGCAACGGCACCGCGTCGCGGGAGACCGACAAGCTCGCGGCCGAGCTGCTGTCGAAGGCCCCGGACCTCAAGCTCACCAAGGTGATGGTGTCCGAGGCGGGCGCGTCGGTGTACTCGGCGTCGGCCTACGCCTCGCAGGAGCTGCCGGAGCTCGACGTGTCGCTGCGGGGCGCGGTGTCGATCGCGCGGCGGCTGCAGGACCCGCTCGCCGAGCTGGTCAAGATCGACCCCAAGTCCATCGGCGTCGGGCAGTACCAGCACGACATCTCCGAGGTGAAGCTGTCCCGCTCGCTCGACGCGGTCGTCGAGGACTGCGTGAACGGCGTCGGCGTCGACCTCAACACCGCGTCGGTGCCGCTGCTGACCCGGGTGTCGGGCATCGGCTCCTCGCTCGCGGCGAACATCGTGGCGCACCGGGACGCCAACGGCCCGTTCCGCTCGCGCACGGGGCTGCGAAGCGTGCCGAAGCTCGGGCCGAAGGCGTTCGAGCAGTGCGCGGGCTTCCTGCGCATCCGCGGCGGGGACGACCCGCTCGACGCGTCGGCCGTGCACCCGGAGGCCTACCCCGTGGTGCGCCGGATCGTCACGTCGACCGGCGGCGAGCTGAACGAGCTGGTCGGCAACACGAAGGTGCTCAAGTCGTTGTCCCCCAAGGAGTTCGTCGACGACACCTTCGGGTTGCCGACGGTCACCGACATCCTCGTCGAGCTGGACAAGCCGGGCCGCGACCCGCGGCCGGCGTTCAAGACCGCCACGTTCGACGACGCCGTGCACACGCTCAAGGACCTCGAGGTCGGCATGGTGCTGGAGGGCGTGGTCACCAACGTGGCCGCGTTCGGCGCGTTCATCGACATCGGCGTGCACTGCGACGGGCTCGCGCACGTCTCGCAGCTGTCGCGCACGTTCGTCAAGGATCCGCACGACGTGGTGAAGTCCGGCGACATCGTGCGCGCGAAGGTGCTCGAGGTCGACATCCCGCGCAAGCGGATCTCGCTGACGCTGCGGCTGGAGGAGGAGACCTCTCCCCCACGCGGCGGCGACCGGGACCGTGGCGACCGGGGCGGCGATCGGGGTGGCAACCGGGGTGGCGACCGGCGGGGCGGCCAGCAGCGCGGTGGCCAGCGGGGTGGGCAGCAGCGGGGCGGGCAGCGGCAGGAGTCCGGTGGTGCCGGTGCCATGGCCGACGCGCTGCGGCGGGCGGGGTACCGGCCGAAGTGAGTTGACCTGGAGCGCGCACCAGCCCATAGCGTCGGGGGCATGACGAGTCCACAGCACAAGATCGGTTCCGGTTTCGGCGCCACGAGCACCGCGGACGAGGTGCTCGCCGGCATCGACCTGACCGGGCAGCGCGCGATCGTCACCGGTGGCTACTCGGGTATCGGGCTCGAGACGACGCGGGCGCTCGCGAAGGCGGGCGCGCACGTGGTGGTCCCGGCCCGGCGGGTCGAGCCGGCCCGTGCGGCGGTCGCCGGCATCCCGAACGTCGATGTCGACGAGCTGGACCTCGGCGACCTGGACAGCGTCCGCGCGTTCGCCGACCGCTTCCTCGCCACCGGTCGCGACATCGACATCGTGATCGACAGCGCGGGCATCATGGCGTGCCCGCAGACCCGCGTGGGCCCGGGCTGGGAGGCCCAGTTCGCGACCAACCACCTCGGCCACTTCGCGCTCGTCGCCCGGCTGTGGCCGCGGCTGGTGACCGGCGCGGGCGCGCGGGTGGTGTCGGTCTCCTCGACCGGGCACCACCGCTCGGACATCCGCTGGGACGACCTGTGGTTCGACCGCGGCTACGACAAATGGGCGGCCTACGGCCAGGCGAAGACGGCCAACGTGCTGTTCGCCGTCGAGCTGGACCGGCGCGGCCGGGACGCGGGGGTGCGTGCCGTCGCCCTGCATCCGGGCGGCATCCTGACGCCGTTGCAGCGCCACCTCGACCACGCCGAGATGGTCGAGTACGGCTGGATCGACGAGGACGGCAACCCGCTGATCGAGTTCAAGACCCCGGCGCAGGGCGCGGCCACCCAGGTGTGGGCGGCGACGTCGCCACAGCTGGCCGACCTGGGCGGGGTGTACCTGGAGGACTGCGACGTCGCCGAGGTCGGCACCGAGGACGGCGCACCGGGGGTGCGCCCGTACGCGATCGACCCGGAGTCGGCCCGCCGCCTGTGGGCGCTCTCGTCCACGCTGACCGGCGTGGACCCGCGGTGAGCGCGCAGCAACCGGTCGGCTCCGGGTTCGGCCGGGCCAGCACCGCGGACGAGGTGCTCGCGGGCATCGACCTGACCGGGCGGCTCGCGATCGTCACCGGCGGCTACTCCGGCATCGGCACCGAGACCACCCGCGCGCTCGCGCGGGCCGGGGCCCACGTCGTGGTCCCGGCCCGGCGGGCCGGCGTCGCGCACGCGGCCGTCGGGGACGTCGCCGAGATCGGCGAGCTGGACCTGGCGAGCGTCCGGGCGTTCGCCGGTCAGTGGACGCCGTGATGGCTTGGCCGCCGGCCCCCCGGAATCCAGCGTAACGGCGCCCACTGACGGAAACGAGCCACCGGCAGCCGCCTTGTGGACAACTCGTGAGTTGTCCAAGGCGTACGGGCAGTCCAAGACCGCGAACGCCCTGTTCGCGGTGGCGCTCGACGCGCGGGGCGTGCGCTCGTTCTCCGTCCACCCCGGGAAGATCCTCACCCCGCTGCAGCGGCACCTGGACCACCGCGAGATGGTCGCCAACGGCTGGATCGACCGAGCGGCTGTGGACGCTGTCGGTCCAGCTCACGGCGTAGATTCGCGGGCATGGGGAAACTGTATGAACGGGTCGAGCCGCGGCTGCGGGCGTTCATCGAGGAGCAGCCGGTGTTCTTCGTGGCGTCCGCGCCGCTGGCCGGCGACGGGCACGTCAACCTCTCGCCGAAGGGGCGCGACGGCACGCTCGCCGTCCTCGACGACCTGACGCTCGCGTACCTGGACTTCGGCGGCAGCCACGCGGAGACGATCGCGCACCTGCGGGAGAACGGCCGCATCACGCTGATGTGGTGCGCGTTCACCGGCCCGCCGAAGGTGCTGCGCATCCACGGCCGCGGCGAGCCGGTCTTCCGCGACGACCCGCGCTGGGCCGGGCTGATCGACCACTTCACCGCCGCCGACGGGCCGGGCGCCCGGGCGATCATCCTGGTGCACGTGACGATGGTGAGCGACAGCTGCGGGTTCGCCGTGCCGTTCATGGACTACCGCGAGGAGCGCACGCAGCACGCCGAGTACTTCGGCCGCAAGTCCGAGGAGGAGTTCGCCGCGTACTGCGAACGCAAGCCGCACAACGGCACGAGCATCGACGGCCTGCCCGCGATCCCCCTGCCGCTGCCGGGGCGCCCCGCCTAGCGGGCGTTTTCCGGCTAGGGTTTTCCCATGCCACGGCTGAACAAGGCCGCCCGGGACCTCATCGAGTCCGGCGCGCTGGCCCACCTGTGCACCATCAACGCGGACGGCACCCCGCAGGTCGCGATCGTCTGGATGGGTGTCGACGGCGACGAGCTCGTCTCCGGGCACCTGATGCAGACCCAGCAGAAGCTGCGCAACGTGCGCCGCGACCCGCGCGTGGTGATCTCCTTCGAGGCGAAGGGGTCGAACCCGATCGGGATGCGGGACTACCTCGTGGTGCGCGGCACCGCCCGGGTGACCGAGGGCGGCGCGCCGGAGCTGCTGCACCGGCTCGCGCAGACCCATGTCGGCCCGGGGACGAAGTTCCCCCCGATGCCCGACCCGCCGCCCGGCTTCGTCCTGCGTGTCGCGATCGACCGGATCGGCGGCTCCGGCGACTGGGCGGAGGACTAGCGCCGGATCCGGGCCATCTCCGGGTCGAACAGCGGCTCCTCGGCCACCGTGGCGGCCAGCCGCTCCCCGAAGTACTCGACCGCCACCGGCGTGCCCGGCGCGAGGCCGGCGGGCAGCCACGCGTAGGCGATCGGCTTGCCGATGGTGTGGCCGAACGCCGCGCTGGTCACGTAGCCGGCCGCTTGCCCGTCCAGGAACACCGGCTCCTTGCCCAGCACCACCGACTCCGGCCGGTCCATCGTGAGGCAGGTCAGCTTCCGGGTAGGCGCGCCCTTCGCGGCCAGCGCGTCCCGGCCGACGAAGTCGCCCTTGTCCATCCGCACGGCGAACCCGACGCCGGCCTCGTACGGATCGTGCTCGGTCGTCATGTCCACGCCCCAGAGCCGGTACCCCTTCTCCAGGCGCAGGCTGTTGAACGCGGCCCGGCCGCCGGCCACCACGCCGAGCTCCTGGCCGGCCGCCCACAGCGTGTCCCACAGCTTGAGCCCGTGCTCGGCGCTGGCGTAGAGCTCCCAGCCCAGCTCGCCCACATAGGACACCCGCAGCGCGATGACCGGAACGTGCCCGACGTAGGCCCGCATCGCGCGGAAGTAGCGGAGCGCCTGGTGCCCGAAGTCCTGGTGGGACAGCGGTTGCACGAGGTCACGGGCGAGCGGGCCCCACACGCCGACGCAGCAGGTGCCGCCCGTGGTGTCGCGGACGGACACCCCGTCCGGCGCGTGGCGCGCCAGCCAGTCGAGGTCGAGGTTGCCGTTGGCGCCGACCTGGAACTGGGCCTCGCCGAGCCGGGCGACGGTGAGGTCGCTGCGGATGCCGCCCTCGTGGTCGAGCAGCAGCGTGTAGGTGACCGCGCCGGGCTTCTTCGCGAGGTTGTTGGTCGTCATCCGCTGCAGGAAGTCCAGCGCGCCCGGGCCGCTGACCTCCAGGCGCTTGAGCGGGGTCATGTCGTAGAGCGCGACCCGCTCGCGGGTGGCCCGCGCCTCGGTGGCGGCGATCGGCGACCAGTACCGGTTCGCCCACTCGCCGCGCGCGGGCGCCTCCCCGGCCGGGTTCGTCTCGAACCAGTGCGGCCGCTCCCAGCCGGCGGCCTCGAGGAAGATCGCGCCGAGCTCCTGCTGGCGCGGGTAGAACGGGCTGACCCGCAGCGGGCGCGGGTCCTCCATGGGCTGCAGCGGGTGCACGACGTCGTACACCTCGACGAAGTTCTGCGCGCCGCGGCGGGCGACGAAGGCCGGGGAGAGCTGGATGTCCTCGAACCGGTACAGGTCGCACTCGTGCACGTCGGTGCTCGCCCGTCCGTCCACGAGCGACTCCGCGAGGGCCTTGGCCACGCCCGCGGAGTGCGTCACCCAGACCGCCTCGCAGACCCAGAACCCCGGGGTGTCCCGGGACTCGCCGATGAGCGGGAAGCCGTCCGGGGTGAAGGAGAAGATGCCGTTGAAGGCCTCCTCCACCTTGGCCTCGCCGAGCCCGGGCAGCAGGTCGACCGCGTCGCGCCAGGACGGTGCGAAGTCCTCTTCGGTGAACGCCAGCATCGAGGGCATGACGGGCGCGTCGGCGTGGCCCGCGAACTCGCCGGAGAGGACGTCGACCGGCATCGGGCGGTGCGCGTAGGAGCCGATGCCGACGCGGTCGCCGTGCTCGCGGAAGTAGAGGTCGGCGTCCTGGTGGCGCAGGATCGGCGCGGTCGCGTCCGCGGTGGCGCCCGCCAGCGCGGGCAGCGGTGAGGTGGTGGCGTACTGGTGGGCGAGCGGCTGGAGCGGGATGGTCAGCCCGACGAGCCGGCCGACCTTGGGTCCCCAGAACCCGGCGCAGCACACCACGATGTCCGCGTCGAACGTGTCGGTGGCGGTGACGACGCCGGTGACCCGCCCACCGTCCGTGCGGATGTCGGTGACCTCCTGGTGGGCGAGGAACCGCGCGCCGCGGTCGGTGGCCCGGCGCGCCTGCGCCTCGCCGGCGGCGACCGCGCGGGCCAGGCCGTCGGTGGGCGTGTGGTACCCGCCGAGGATCTTGTCCGGGGCGAGGAGCGGGTGCAGGGCGGCGCACTCCGCGGGCGTGCGCAGGTGCGCCTCGATGCCCCAGGAGGTGGCCCAGCCGTGCTTGCGGTGCAGGTCCGCCCAGCGGGCCGGGGTGGTCGCGACCTCGAGCCCGCCCACCTGGTTGAAGACGCCGAGGTCGACGTACTTCTCGACCGTGTAGCGGGCGAACTCGGTCATCGTCTTGGCCGGGTTGGTCTGGAAGACGAGGCCGGGCGCGTGGGAGCTGGACCCGCCCGTGGCGAACAGCGGCCCCTGCTCGAGCACCGTGACGTCGGTCCAGCCCCGCGCGGTCAGCTCGTCGGCGACCGCACACCCCACGATCCCGGCACCGATCACGACGACCCGTGGCTGCGCCATGACGTTTCCTCCTCCACAACCTGCGGAGCAATACGCAACGGTCTCCCGCTGCCCCGCCGCCCGTCAACCCCCGGTCCCACCGCGCCGTCGGTAGGGTGCCCGCCATGCTCTACATCGGGTGCAACACGGCCGCGTCGGGCGGCAGCGGGGCCGGGATCACCGCGGTGCGCGAGAGCGACGGCGGGCTGGCCAAGGTCGCCGAGCTGGCGCTGACCTCCCCGACGTGGCTGACGCGGCATCCGGCCGTGCCGGTCCTGTACGCCGCCGTCGAGTCCGCGGCGGGCGAGATCGCCACGATCGACCTCGACGCGTTCGCCGTGGTGGACACCGTGCCCAGCGGCGGCGGCGCGCCGTGCCATCTGGCGATCACCGCCGACGAGCGCTTCCTGTTGTGCGCCAACTACGAGAGCGGCAGCCTCGCCGTCTTCGGCCTCGCCGCGGACGGGCAGGTCACCGGCCGCACGGACCTCGTCGGGCACGAGGGCTCCGGCCCCGACGCGGAGCGCCAGGAGGCGGCCCACGTGCACATGGCCGTGCCGCTGGACACTCCACAAGGGACAATCGTGTCGGCGGTGGACCTGGGCACCGACGAGATCCGCTCCTACCTGCTGTCCGGCACCGGCACCCTCGAGCCGCTCGCCGTGTCCGCCATGCCGCCCGGCACCGGACCGCGCCAGCTCGTCCGCCGGCCGGGCACCGACCTCGCCTACGTCGCCGGCGAGCTGAGCGGCACGGTGCTCACCGTCCGCGAAGGCCCGGCCGGCACCTTCACCCCGGTCGACGCCACCCCCGCCACGCTCGCGCCCTGGACGGACGGCCCGAACTACGTGGCCCACCTCGAGCTCGCCGGCGGGCGGCTGTACGTGTCCAACCGCGGGCCCGACTGCGTCACCGAGTTCGACCTGACCGGCGAGCACCTCCGGGCGGTGGCCGATCACCCGTGCGGCGCTTTCCCCCGCCACTTCTCGCTCGTCGCCGGCACCTGCCACGTCGCCGCCCAGCGCGAGGACGCGATCGTGTCCTTCCCGCTGGCCGGCGGCAGTCCGGTCCATTTCCCGACCGGCACGCCGACCTGCGTGATCCCGGGCTAGGCCGGTGGACTCGCCCGCAGCTCCCGCATCTCGGCCAGCGCGGCGGAGCCCAGCCGCAGGAAGGTCTCCAGGTTCTGCGCGTCGAAGGCCAGGTCCAGGGTCTTGGACCCGCTCCGGAACGAGAACTCCACGCTGTCCCCGTCGTTGACCACGTGCCGGGCCGAACACAGGCCCCGGAGGTCGGCCCACGAACCGATGGTCATGTCGTCGCTGTACATTGCCATCTCCCCAGTAGGTCGGACTCAGTACAAGCTGACTTGTAACTTGTACGATACAACACGATCGCTACAAGCGGGTATGGCAATATGGGTGATACACATCCGCGGTACGATCGCCGCCGTGCCACAGCCACCGAAAGTCGGACCCGCGCTCCTGAAGCTGCGACTCGGCGAAGAGCTGCGCAAACTGCGCCTCGCCGCCGGCATCACCGTCGCTCAGGCCGCCGCCGAACTCGGCAGCAGCGACGGCAAGGTCCGGCACATGGAAAACGGACGAAACGTACCGGGCAAGCCCGACCTGACGGTGCTCATGTTCCTCTACGACGCCCCGGCGAACGTCCGGGAGGACCTGGAGGAGCTGCGCCAGGTGGCAGGCAAGCGCGGCTGGTGGTCCTCGTACCGGCTACCACCCTGGCTCCAGAACCTGGTCGGTATGGAAGCCGACGCCACGACGATCCGCAGTTTCGAGCTCGAGCTGATCCCCGGCTTGCTGCAGATCGAGGCATACGCGAACCTCCTGCATTCCTTCGGACCGGTCGTCGTCGACCCGAAAGACGCGGATCCGTTGGTCACTGCCCGACTCAAGCGGCAGGATATTCTCACCCGCGACGAGCCCACGAGCTTCCGCGCGGTGATCTCCGAGGCGGCACTGCATCGCCTCCGCGGCAACGACTTCGCCGTCGAACAGGGCCGGCACCTGCTGGCCATGGGCAAGCGGCCGAACATCGCCATCTCAATTCTTCCATTTGCCAAGCGCCTGCATCAAAGCATGTCCAGTGGCTTCACTTTGCTGTCTTTCCCGGACGATACTTACGCACCGGTCGCCTATGTCGACTACGCCTTTGGCGGGCAAATGGAACACGAGCCAAAAACAGTGGCTCGGCTATCCGAAATATACGAAGAACTCGCTGCCAAGGCGCTCGGCGCTAAGGAAAGCGCCGAGTTCATCGGCGACTGGATCAAAGGAGAAAGACAGTAGTGGACGACTCCACAACCTGGCGGAAGTCTCGACGCAGTGGGTCTGGGAACGCCTGCGTCGAGGTCCGCAACGACCTGCACGCGGTCCGCGACAGCAAGAACCCCGGCGGACCGGTGCTGCATGTCGGGGGACTTCGCCGGCTCATCGAGACCATGAAGGACAACTAGGTCTAGACGGATCGAGGCCGGCTCGTCGAGCCGGCCTCGATATTCAGCGGGCGGCGACCGGGTTGGACAGCGTGCCGATGCCCTCGACGGTGACCTCGACGGTCTGGCCCTCCGCCATCGGGCCCACCCCGGCCGGCGTGCCGGTCAGCAGGACGTCGCCCGGCAGCAGGGTCATCACCCGCGACACCCACTCCACGAGCTTGCCCACGTCGTGGAGCAGCAGCGAGGTCCGGGAGGACTGCTTGGTCTCGCCGTCCAATGTGGTCGAGATGGCGAGGTCGGCCGGGTCCACCGTGGTGTCGATCCACGGGCCCAGCGGGCAGAACGTGTCGTGTCCCTTGCCGCGGGTCCACTGGCCGTCGGCCTTCTGCTGGTCGCGGGCGGTCACGTCGTTGGCGACCGTGTAGCCCAGGATCACCGAGGCGGCCTGCGCGGCGGCGACGTCGCGGCACGGGCGGCCGATCACGGCGGCCAATTCGCCCTCGTAGTCGACGCGCTCCGAGTCCGCCGGCAGCTTGATCGCCACGCCGGGGCCGATGACCGCGGTCGACGGCTTCAGGAACATCACCGGGTCCGCGGGCGCCTCGCCGCCCATCTCGCGGGCGTGGTCGGCGTAGTTCTTGCCGATGCAGACGACCTTGGACGGCAGGATCGGGGCCAGCGCCCGGACATCGGCCCACGGCCAGGACTTGCCGGTGAACGTCGGCTGGCCGAACGGGTGGTCCGCGACCTCCCGCGCCACGAGACCGTCCCCCTCGCCCTCGACCGTGACGAACGCGACCCCGCCTGGGTGAGCAACTCGAGCCAATCGCACCACGTCACCCTATCCGCAGGTCCCCCGGTTGCCGGATAGGCACCCGGCCCCGCGCCTGCTTGTGTCGAAGGCACCGTTTCCCCCTGCAGACGGAGTGTTCCCATGCGCCGACTACTGGCCACCCTCACCGCGCTCGTCGCCTGCCTGCTCGCGGTACCGGGCACCGCGCACGCCGCCCCCGCCCCGATCGGCGGCGGCAGCGCCCTGTTCACCCTCGCCGGCGGTCGGTGCACCGCCGCGTTCGCCGCTACCGGCGCCGGGTTCGGCCACCTCATCGCCGGCCCGGGCTGCGGCACCACCGGTACGAACGTGTACAGCGGCAGCACCGTGCTCGTCGGTCCCATGACCGCCGCGACCCAGGCCTACTCGGTCACCCGGGTCACGAACACGGCGGCGTGGACGCTCGTGCCGTGGATCAACACGGGCAGCGGCACGGTCCCGATCACCGGCTCCGCGCAGACACCCGTGGGCGGCTCGGTCTGCCTGCTCGACCGGCGGCTCGGTACCCACTGCGGCGTGGTCACCGCGCTCAACCAGACCATCAGCTTCCCCGGCGGCGTGGTCACCGGGCTGACCCGCACGAACGTCTGCATCGACCCCGGCGGCACGCCGATCGCCTACGTGAGCGGCAGCCAGGCCCAGGGCGTGCCGTTCGGCGGCTCGGGCAACTGCTCGTCCGGCGGGGTCAGCTACTTCACGCCGGTGAACCGGATCCTGTCGACCTACGGGCTGGCGCTGCTCACCGGCTGACCCACCCGCATTCCCTTGTGTACCAGCGCGTCGCAGAGCGCGAGCCAGCTCGCCTCCACGATGTTGCCGTGCACGCCGACCGTGGTCCACTCGCGTTCCCGGTCCGTCGACTCGACCAGGACGCGGGTGACCGCGTCGGTGCCCGGCGACTCGGTGAGGATGCGGACCTTGTAGTCGGACAGCGCCACCTCGTGCAGCCACGGCAGGTGCGGCGCGAGCGCCTCACGCAGCGCGGCGTCGAGCGCGTGCACCGGACCGTTGCCTTCCGCGGTGGCGATCACCCGCGTGCCGGCGACGTGCACCTTGACGGTGGCCTCGGAGACGACCTCGCCGTCGAGCCGGTGGTCGAGGATCACCCGGTAGGACTCGAGGGTGAACGGCGGACCGTCCAGTTCGGCCAGCTCGCGGCGCATCAGCAGCTCCAGCGACGCGTCCGCGGCCTCGAAGGACCAGCCGCGCGACTCGAGCTCCTTCACCTTGCGGACGGTCGCGGAGAGCGCGTCCGGCCGGCCGGCCAGGTCGACCCCGAGCTCTCGACCCTTGAGCTCGAGGCTGGCCCGGCCGGCCATCTCGGTGACGAGCACCCGCATGTCGTTGCCGACCACCTCGGGGTCGATGTGGTTGTACAGCAACGGGTCCACCTTGATCGCGCTCGCGTGCAGCCCCGCCTTGTGGGCGAAGGCCGACGACCCGACGTAGGCCTGGTGGGTGTCGGGTGCGATGTTGGCGATCTCGGCCAGGGCGTGCGAGACCCTGGAGAGCTCCGGCAGGCGTCCGGTGGGTAGCACCGGCATGCCGAGCTTGGTGACGAGGTTGCCGAGCACGGCGAACAGGTCGGCGTTGCCGGCCCGCTCGCCGTAGCCGTTGGCGGTGCACTGCACGTGGCTCGCGCCCGCCTGCACGGCGGCGACGCTGTTGGCGACCGCGCAGCCGGTGTCGTCCTGGCAGTGGATGCCGACCCGGAAGCCGGTGCGCGCGATGACCTCGCCGACGGTGTCGGCGAGCCCCAGCGGGAGCCGGCCGCCGTTGGTGTCGCACAGCACGGCCACGTCCGCGCCGGCCTCCATCGCGGCGGTGAGCACGCGCAGCGCGCAGTCGGGGTCGTGCTCGAAGCCGTCGAAGAAGTGCTCGGCGTCGAGGAACACCCGCCGCCCCTCGCCGGCGAGGAAGGCGACGGTGTCGCGGACCATCGCGCACGCCTCGGTGACGTCGGTGCGCAGCGCCCGCTCGATGTGCCGCCGGTCGGCCTTGGCGACGAGCGTGACGACCGGGGCCTGGGCGTCGAGCAGGGCGCGGACCTGCGGGTCCTCGTCGGCGCGGACGCCCGCCTTGCGGGTGGCCCCGAACGCGACGAGCGCGGCGTGCCGGAAGGGCAGCTCGCGGGCCTTCTCGAAGAACTCGGTGTCCTTGGGCAGCGCGCCGGGCCAGCCGCCCTCGATGAACCCGACCCCGACCTCGTCCAGCAGCCGGGCGACGGCGAGCTTGTCGGCCACGGAGTAGGAGATGCCCTCCCGCTGCGCCCCGTCGCGCAGGGTCGTGTCGTAGACGTGGAACGCGTCGCCGAGCGGCGTGCCGGCGGGGGCGGTGCGGGTCACGAGCTTGCCTTTCGTCCGGGATGAGGCAACAAAAAAACCTCCCGCAGGATGCGAGAGGTCAGCGCGCTGGGTCGGTTGGCTCGGCTACCCAGCGCGCTCGGCGATAATGATCACGGCGAAAGCGGTCACGAGCGAATGGTGCCACACGGTCCTGGCCGGTACCAAATCGCGGTCACCGCGTCCCGCATACCGGGACGGTCGGTCGCCCGGACCTGGAAAGGGACGAGCCCGGGGGCCGTGGGGCACCCCGGGCTCGTCCGTGTCCGATTACTACAGCTCGGCGCCGGTGGCCGGGTTGTTCGACGACACGAGGGCCGCCAGCCGGTCGCCGATCGCGTACGTGCTGCCCGGCGACGGGTGGTCGCGGGTGGCCAGGTCGAACGCGACCGATGCCTCGATGCGCCGGGACGCCTCGTGCTGGCCGAGGTGGTCGAGCAGCATCGCGACCGACAGCACCGCCGCGGTCGGGTCGGCCACGCCCTGGCCGGCGATGTCCGGCGCGCTGCCGTGCACCGGCTCGAACATCGACGGGTTGCGGCGCGTGATGTCGATGTTGCCGCTGGCCGCGAGGCCGATGCCGCCGGTCACCGCGGCCACCAGGTCGGTCAGGATGTCGCCGAACAGGTTGTCGGTGACGATCACGTCGAAGCGACCGGGGTCGCTCACCAGGTGGATCGTCGCGGCGTCCACGTGCTGGTAGGCCACCGTCACGTCCGGGTGCTGCAGCGACACCTCCTCCACCACGCGCGACCACAGCGAGCCCGCGTGGGTGAGCACGTTCGTCTTGTGCACCAGCGTGAGGTGCTTGCGGGGCCGGGCCACCGCCCGCGCGAAGGCGTCCCGCACGACGCGCTCGACACCGTAGGCGGTGTTGACGCTCACCTCGGTGGCGATCTCGTGTGGAGTGTCCTTTCGCAACAGTCCGCCGTTGCCGGCGTACAGCCCCTCGGTGCCCTCCCGGATCACGAGCATGTCGATCTCACCGGGACTCGCGAGCGGGCTCTGCACCCCGGGGTACAGCCGCGCCGGGCGCAGGTTCACGTGATGGTCGAGCTCGAACCGCAGCCGCAGCAGCAGCCCGCGCTCCAGGATGCCGCTCGGTACCGACGGGTCGCCGACCGCGCCCAGCAGAATCGCGTCGTGCTGACGCAGCTCACCGAGCACGGATTCGGGCAGCAACTCGCCGGTCGAGTGCCATCTGGCGGCGCCGAGGTCGTATCGGGTGACCTCGACATCGGGCACCACCTCGCCAAGCACCTTGAGGGCCTCGGCAATCACTTCCGGCCCGATCCCGTCACCGGGGATCACCGCGAGCCGCATGCACACACCTCCCGGAAGAACGGGATCCAAATAGTCCCCGGGAAGATTACCGGGAGGACACCGAAACACCGCTCATGGCCACCCGACTAGGTGGTGTCGCGGTCTCTTGGGCCAGTTGAACGGTCACGTGAAGTCGATCGACCGGATGATCGTCGCCTGCGCCGCGGTGCCGATCGACTCGAGTACCGACGGGTCCACCGGGCGGTCGACCCGCAGCAGCATCACCGCGTCCGCCTTGTCCGTGGTCTGGCTGATCTGGGCCGCCTCGATGTTGATGCCGACCCCGCCGAGCAGCGTGCCGACGGTACCCATGACGCCCGGGCGGTCGAGGTACTCGAGCATCAGCAGCACGCCCTCGGCCCGCAGGTCGAAGTGCCGGCCGTTGACCTCGACGAGCTTCTCGACCTGGTCCAGGCCGGTCAGCGTGCCCGACACGGTCTGGATCTCACCGTCGGCGTACACCGCGCGCAGGGTCACCAGGCTGCGGTGGTTCGTGCTCTCCGGCTCCGTGCGCAGGGTCGCCTCGACGCCGAGCTCCTCGGCCAGCCGCGGCGCGTTGACGAACGTGACCTGGTCCTCGACCACGCCCGCGAACACCCCGCGCATGGCGGCCAGGGGCAGGATCCTGACGTCCTCATTGGACAGCTCGCCCCGCACCTCGATGGCGATCGACGTGGGCGCCTTCGGCGACAGGGCCGACAGCACGGTGCCGAGCTTCTGGGTCAGCGGCAGGTAGGGCCGCACCTCCTCGCCGACCGCGCCGCCGGAGGCGACGTTGACCGCGTCCGGCACGAAGTCGCCGCGCAGCGCCAGCAGCACCGAGCGCGCCACGTCGGTGCCGGCCCGGTCCTGCGCCTCGCCGGTCGACGCGCCCAGGTGCGGCGTGACGACCACGTTGGCCAGCCCGAACAGCGGGCTCGAGGTGGTCGGCTCCTCGACGAACACGTCGACGCCGGCGCCGCCGACCTGGCCGTCGCGCACGGCGTCCGCCAGCGCCTGCTCGTCGATCAGCCCGCCACGGGCGGCGTTGACGATCAGCACGCCGGGCTTGGCCTTGGCGAGCTGGTCGGCGCCGATGAGGCCCTTGGTCTCCGGGGTCTTCGGCAGGTGGATCGAGATGACGTCGGCCCTGGCCAGCAGCTCGTCGAGGTCGACGAGCTCGATGCCGAGCTGCGCGGCGCGCGCGGAGGAGACGTACGGGTCGTAGGCGATCAGCTCGGTGCCGAAGGCGGCCAGGCGCTGGGCGAACAGCTGGCCGATCTTGCCGAGGCCCAGGACGCCGACCGTCTTGCCCTGGATCTCCACGCCGGAGAACGAGCTGCGCTTCCACTCGCCACCGCGCAGGCTCGCGTCCGCGGCCGGGACCCGGCGGGCGAGCGAGAGCAGCAGCGCCACGGCGTGCTCGGCGGCGGAGACGATGTTCGAGGTCGGCGCGTTGACGACCAGCACGCCCCGCGCGGTCGCGGCCGGCACCTCGACGTTGTCCAGCCCCACCCCGGCGCGGGCCACGACCTTCAGCTTCGTGGTCGCGGCCAGCACCTCGGCGTCGACCTTGGTGGCCGACCGGACCAGCAGCGCGTCCGCGTCGGCGACCGCGGACAGCAGCGCCGGCCGGTCCGTGCCGTCGACGTGGCGCACCTCCACCTCGTCGCCGAGTACCTCGATGACGGAGGGGGCGAGCTTCTCAGCGATCAGGACAACGGGACGGGCTGACAGCGTCACGGCGCGAGCTCCAGGGGATTGCGCGGTTAGTCGGGGGCGTGGGTTACGGCACTGTAACCAGCGTCAGGAAGTCTAGGAGGGTCACCAGGGCTCGTCGAACTCCCCGGCCTTCGCGCCGGCCACGAAGGCGTCCCACTCCGACTCGGTGAACACGAGGACCGTGTCGTCCGGGCCGGTGTGCTTCGAGTTACGCATGGCGATGTAGGTGTTGCCGTCCGTGTGCGGCACGAACGCGATCTCCACGTACTCGCCGTCCGGGTCCGCGTCCGGTTCGGCGGCGCGTTGCCACTCGGCGTTGGTCAGGTCGAGCTTGCCGCGCACGTGTGCCTTGTCGTCGTAGATGGGCGCGCTGGCGCGGGCCCCCTCATCGCTCATGGGCAGCACGGTATACCCGGGCACACCCGCACACGGGCGTGCCCGGGGGACACGATCACGCCGTTTCGGTGATGGGGCGGTCGACCCACGACATGAGCCCGCGCAGCTTGCGCCCGACCTCCTCGATCGGGTGCTGCTCACCGGCCTCCACGAGCTTCGTGAAGTTCGGCCGGCCGGCTTCGTCCTCGGCCACCCACTCCTTCGCGAAGTCGCCGTTCTGGATCTCGCCCAGGATCTTGCGCATCTCCTCGCGCACCGCGTCCGTGATCACCCGCGGGCCGCGGGTCACGTCGCCGAACTCGGCGGTGTCGGAGATCGAGTACCGCATCCGCGCGATGCCGCCCTCGTACATGAGGTCGACGATCAGCTTCAGCTCGTGCAGGCACTCGAAGTAGGCGATCTCGGGCGCGTAGCCCGCGTTCACCAGCGTCTCGAAACCGGCCTGTACCAACGCCGTCGTGCCGCCGCAGAGGACCACCTGCTCGCCGAACAGGTCGGTCTCGGTCTCCTCCTTGAAGGAGGTTTTGATGACCCCGGCCCGCGAGCCGCCGATGCCCTTGGCGTACGCGAGCGCCAGCGCCTGCGCGCCGCCCGAGGCGTCCTGCTCGACGGCGATCAGGCACGGCACGCCCTTGCCGTCCACGAACTGCCGGCGCACCAGGTGCCCCGGGCCCTTCGGCGCCACCATCGCGACGTCCACATTGGACGGCGGGGTGACCAGGCCGTACCGGATGTTGAACCCGTGCCCGAAGAACAGCGCGTCGCCGTCGTTCAGGTTCGGCGCGATGTCGTCGGCGTAGATCTGCCGCTGCTTGGTGTCCGGGGCCAGGATCATGATGAGGTCGGCCCACGCGGCGACCTCGGCCGGCGTCTGGACCGTGAGGCCCTCCTCCTCGGCCTTGGCCCGCGACTTCGACGACTCGGGCAGTCCGATCCGGACGTCCACACCGGAGTCACGCAGTGAGAGCGCGTGCGCGTGGCCCTGGCTGCCGTACCCGATGACCGCGACGCGGCGGCGCTGGATGATCGAAAGGTCCGCATCGTCGTCGTAGAAGATCTCGACTGCCATGCTGTTTCGTACTTCCTTCCCTGTGCCTAAGACTTGAATTCCGGGGAGGCGGCTACCGCACGCCGGTGGCGGTGATCGAGCGCGGGCCGCGGCCGATGGCGACCATGCCGGACTGCACCATCTCGCGCACGCCGTAGGGCTCGAGCATGCGCAGCAGCGCCTCGAGCTTGTCCGCGGTGCCGGTGGCCTCGACGGTCAGTGCCTCCGGGGACACGTCGACCACCTTGGCCCGGAACAGCTGCACGGTCTCGAGCACCTGGGTCCGCACGGTGGCGTCGGCCCGGACCTTGACCAGCAGCAGCTCGCGCTGGACCGAGACGCCCGGGTCCAGCTCCACGATCTTGATGACGTTCACCAGCTTGTTGAGCTGCTTGGTCACCTGCTCGAGCGGTAGCTCGTCGACCGCGACCACGATCGTCATCCGGGACACGTCGACGTGCTCGGTCGGCCCGACCGCGAGCGACTCGATGTTGAAGCCGCGCCGGGAGAACAGGCCCGCCACGCGGGCGAGGACACCGGGCTTGTTCTCCACCAGAACCGACAGTGTGTGTGAACTCACGATGCCCCCTCGCAGGCTCCGTGGCACCGCTCGCGGTCGCCCTGTGTCATTGATTCGCTCGCAAGCTCGCTCATGGCACTCAGTCCTCGTCGAACAGCGGGCGGATGTTCTGCGCCGCCTCGATCTCGTCGTTGCCCTTGCCCGCGGCGACCATCGGCCAGACCTGGGCGTCCTTGCCGACCACGAAGTCGACCACCACCGGCCGGTCGTTGATCTCCATCGCCCGGTTGATCACGCGGTCGACGTCCTCTTTGGACTCGCAGCGTAGCCCGGCGCAGCCGAGCGCCTCCGCGAGGAGCGTGAAGTCCGGGATCCGGTGCTTGTGCGTGCCGAGGTCGGTCTGCGAGTAGCGCTCGGAGTAGAAGAGGTTCTGCCACTGGCGGACCATGCCCAGGTTGCCGTTGTTGATGACCGCGACCTTGATCGGCGCGCCCTCGATCGCGCAGGTCGCCAGCTCCTGGTTGGTCATCTGGAAGCAGCCGTCGCCGTCGATGGCCCACACGACCGTGTCCGGGTTGCCGAACTTGGCACCCATCGCGGCCGGCACGGCGAAGCCCATCGTGCCCAGCCCGCCCGAGTTGATCCACGTGGCCGGCTTCTCGTAGGAGATGAACTGCGCGGCCCACATCTGGTGCTGGCCCACGCCCGCCGTGTAGATCGCGTCCGGCCCGGCGATCCGGCCGATCCGCTCGATCACGTACTGCGGGGACAGCGAGCCGTCCTCGGGCCACTCGTAGCCCAGCGGGAACGTCTCGCGGAGCGAGTCGAGCTGCCGCCACCACGCGGACAGGTCGGCCGGCCCGCCCTCGGGGCCGTGCTCGGTACGCACGGCGTTGACGAGCTCGGCGATGATCTCCTTGCAGTCGCCGACGATCGGCACGTCCGCACGCCGGTTCTTGGAGATCTCCGCCGGGTCGATGTCGGCGTGCACGATCCGCGCGTCCGGCGCGAACGTCTTCAGCTGGCCGGTCACCCGGTCGTCGAACCGGGCGCCGAGCGCGATCAGGAGGTCGGCCTTCTGCATGGCGGCCACCGCGGCGACCGAGCCGTGCATGCCGGGCATGCCCAGGTGCTGGCGGTGCGAGTCGGGGAACGCGCCGCGGGCCATCAGCGTGGTGACCACGGGGATGCCGGTCAGCTCGGCGAGCGCGGCCAGCTCGGCGGAGGCATGCGCCTTGATCACCCCGCCGCCCACGTAGAACACCGGCCGCCGCGCGCCCGTGATCAGCTTCGCGGCCTCGCGGACCTGCTTGCCGTGCGGGCGGGTGGTCGGCTTGTAGCCGGGCAGCCGCATCTCCGGCGGCCACGCGAACGACGTGATCTCCTGCAGGACGTCCTTGGGGATGTCGACGAGCACGGGTCCGGGCCGGCCGGTCTCGGCCAGGTGGAACGCCTCGGCGATCGTCCGCGGGATCTCCGCGGGGTCGGTGACGAGGAAGTTGTGCTTGGTGATCGGCAGGGTGATGCCGCAGATGTCGGCTTCCTGGAAGGCGTCGGTGCCGATGAGCGCGCGGGACTGCTGGCCGGTGATCGCGACGACCGGGACGGAGTCCATGTTGGCGTCCGCGAGCGGCGTGACCAGGTTCGTCGCGCCCGGGCCGGAGGTCGCCATGCAGACGCCGACCTTGCCGGTGGCCTGCGCGTACCCGGTGGCCGCATGGCCCGCGCCCTGCTCGTGGCGGACGAGGACGTGCCGGACCTTCGTCGAGTCGAGCAGCGGGTCGTAGGCCGGCAGGATCGTGCCACCGGGAATGCCGAACACGACCTCGACGCCTACCGCCTCGAGCGACCGGACGAGCGACTGGGCGCCGGTCACCCGGACGGGGGTACCCGTCGGCGGCGCGGGTTTCGGTCGGGTGGACCGCGGGGGTCCCGGTGTCGCGGCGACCGGGTTGGGTCGCTGTGTCGCACTGGTCATCGGCTTCTGCCTCTGGTGTTCTCGGTCGGATCGACCGCTCGCGGGCTCAGGCTCTCACGCATGAAAAAACCCCCGCCGACCAGTGGTCGTACGAGGGTCGCGCGTTCGACGCAGCCTGACTTCCTCAGCGTCGAACGCGCTGGGGAAGTACGAGAGCGGTCTGCTGGGGCACGCCGCAGACGCTAGTGCGTTCAGAGTATTGACGTCAACTCTGCGGGATTGCGATCCCGGATCGTGGACGTGGCACGATTGCCGGGTGACCACCCAGCAGCAGCCGAGCCGGCTCGTGTTCCGTACCCCGGCGACCGCGGTACTCGGCGCGCTGCTGTTCGCCATGGGCGCGATTCCCTTCGCGTTCGCGGCGCCCTGGCTGTTCCTGGTGTTCCTGGTGCCGATCGCCGCCATCGTGCTGGTGCTGCGGCTGCGTACCACCGCGGACGCCGACGGCCTGGTGGCACGGACCGCGTTCGGCCGCCACGAGCTGGCCTGGCACGACATCCGCGCGCTGCGGGTGTCCGAGCGGTCCTGGGTGCGCGCGGTGCTCGAAAGCGGCCGGGAGCAGGTCCTGCCGACCGTCCGCACGCGACACCTGCCCGCGTTGTCCCTGATCAGCAACGGCTACCTGGACGACCCCTCAGAGCCGCCTCCCCGAACTTAAAAGTGTTGGTCGCGTTCCAGCGGACGTTGAGTTGGCAACGTGGGTAGTGGCTGATTTGCGTCACGTTCCCCTGAGGTTGCGTCAGTTGGTCCAAGACCTATCTCCATGATCTGAAGACTGGAGGAGCCGTGGCTGCGCTCCGTTCCCGAATCACCACGCACGGCCGAAACGCGGCGGGCGCCCGCTCCCTGTGGCGGGCCACCGGCATGACCGACGGCGACTTCGGCAAGCCGATCGTGGCGATCGCCAACTCCTACACGCAGTTCGTACCGGGGCACGTGCACCTGCGCGATCTCGGCGACATCGTGGCCGAGGCGATCCACGAGGCGGGCGGCGTCGCCCGCGAGTTCCACACGATCGCGGTGGACGACGGGATCGCGATGGGCCACGGCGGCATGCTCTACTCCCTGCCGTCCCGGGAGATCATCGCGGACAGCGTCGAGTACATGGTCAACGCGCACGCGGCCGACGCGCTCGTCTGCATCTCCAACTGCGACAAGATCACCCCCGGCATGCTGAACGCCACGATGCGGCTCGACATCCCCACGGTGTTCGTGTCCGGCGGGCCGATGGAGGCCGGCAAGGCGGTCGTGCTGGACGGCGTCGCGCACGCGTCGTCGGACCTGATCACGACGATCTCGGCGTCCGCCAACGACAACGTGGACGAGGCCGGGCTGTCCGAGATCGAGCGGTCCGCGTGCCCGACGTGCGGCTCGTGCTCGGGCATGTTCACCGCGAACTCGATGAACTGCCTGACCGAGGCGCTGGGCCTCGCCCTGCCGGGCAACGGCTCGACGCTCGCCACCCACGCGGCCCGCCGCGACCTGTTCGCCCGCGCGGGCACGACCGTGATGGAGCTGTGCCGCCGCTGGTACGGCGCCGACGACGGCTCCGTGCTGCCCCGCGCGATCGCCACCCGCGCGGCGTTCGACAACGCGATGGCGCTGGACATGGCGATGGGCGGGTCGACGAACACCGTGCTGCACATCCTCGCGGCCGCGCGCGAGGGCGAGATCGAGTTCACGCTCGCCGACATCGACGCGATCAGCCGGCGGGTGCCGTGCGTGTCGAAGGTGTCGCCGAACTCGAGCTACCACATGGAGGACGTGCACCGGGCCGGTGGCATCCCCGCGATCCTGGGCGAGCTGTGGCGGGCGGGGCTGCTGCACGAGGACGTGCACACGGTGCACAGCCCGTCGCTCGCCTCGTGGTTGTCCACCTGGGACATCCGGGCCGGCTCGCCGTCGGCGGAGGCGGTCGAGCTGTACCACGCGGCACCGGGCGGGGTGCGCACCACGAAGGCCTTCTCCACGACCAACCGCTGGTCCTCGCTGGACACCGACGCGGCGGGCGGCTGCATCCGGGATGTGTCGCACGCGTACACAGTGGAGGGTGGGCTGGCCGTGTTGCGCGGCAACCTGGCCGAGGACGGCGCGGTGATCAAGTCGGCGGGGATCGACGAGGAGCTGTTCCGCTTCGAGGGCCCGGCGCGGGTGGTCGAGAGCCAGGAGCAGGCGGTGTCGGCGATCCTGGCGCGGGAGATCCAGCCGGGCGAGGTGCTGGTCGTGCGCTACGAGGGCCCGGCGGGCGGGCCGGGGATGCAGGAGATGCTGCACCCGACGGCGTTCCTGAAGGGGGCCGGCCTGGGCCAGAAGTGCGCCCTGATCACCGACGGCCGGTTCTCGGGCGGGACGTCGGGCCTGTCGGTGGGCCACATCTCCCCCGAGGCGGCGGGCGGCGGCACGATCGGCCTGGTCGAGGACGGCGACCGCATCCGCATCGACGTGCACGAGCGCCGCCTCGAGCTGCTGGTGGCGCCCGAGGTGCTGGCGGACCGCCGGGCGAAGATGGAGTCGAGCGAGCGCCCTTGGCAGCCGAAGGACCGCCAGCGTCCGGTGACGGCGGCGCTGCGCGCGTACGCCCGGCTGGCCACGGACGCCTCGATGGGCGCGGTACGCGATCCCAGCCGCTGACTGCTAACCCGGTCGAGTGACATCGTTGCGTAGAACTACTCGACTCGGCCGTTTCGGGAAACCCCGGCGCTTCGTTCGGTGTCACAGTGCCGTCGAGCGAAGACCGGGGAGGCCTTTTCGTGGACGGTTATCGAGCAGTCATCGACGAGATCAGGTCGTGCGGTCAGCATGCCGTGACCGCGGGCGAGGACTCCCGGAAGGTCGATCTTCCCGCCTCGGTGGCGGGTGTCGAGCCGGCCTTGCCGGGCAGCGCCGCCGCGATCGCCGCGCGCGCGCTGAGCTCCATGTGGGAGAGCCGGCTGCGGCTGCTGAGCGACGACGTGACACGGCTCGGCGCGGACCTGGAGGACAGCGCCGCCCGGTACGCGCGAGACGACGCCGCGGCCAAGGCCAACCTCGACTCGGCCGGCGACCCCGTCGATCCGCGCCACCGGAGGTATGAATGAACATCGCGTGGAGCGAGCTCCGCGGCTGGGACGGTGGCGCCGTGGACGACGCGGCGCAGCGGGTCAAGCTGCGCGTCGACGAGTTCAGCCGGCTGGCCGACGCCCTGAACTGGACGCACCCGGCGGGCTGGCACGGCGAGGCGTCGGACCGGGCGCTCGCCGAGCGGGTGCGCCTGGTCGGGATCTTCGACGATCTCGAGCAGGAGACGGACCCGCTGAAGCGGGCGCTGCGTTCCGCGGCCGATGCCATCGAGGACCTGCGCCGCGACCAGGACGAGGCCGAGTACACGGCCCGGCACCACGACATGATCATCACCGACGCCGGCGAGCTCCTGGCCGAGACCGGCCACGAGCCACCACCCGGCTCCGCCGAGGCCGCCGACCGCCTCCGCCGCCACCAGGCAATCCGCGACGAGATGGACCGGATCCTCGCGAAGGCCCGGGTAATCGACGACGAGCTCGCCGGCGCCCTGCGGCGTGCCACGTACCCGGCGAGGTACCCGGATGCGCACGGCAACCAGTCCAGGCGCAACCCGCCGCCCAACGGCACGCCCGAGCAGATCAACGACTGGTGGCTGGGCCTGTCCGAGGAGGAGCGCAACGAGCTGACCGAGACCCGAGCGGCCTGGGTCGGCTCGAGGGACGGCATCCCCGCCGAGTACCGGGATACCGCCAACCGCCACGTCCTCGCCGACCAGCGGGCCGACCTCCAGGGGCAGCTGGACGGGCTGCGCGCGCGGGTGCGGGCCAACCCCATGGACGTGGTCGAGCTGCGGGACCAGCTCAACGAGCTGACGAACAAGCTCCGCGGCCTGGACGACATCCGGAACCGCCTCGACAGCTCCGGGAAGCCGGACGCGTATCTGCTGGGCATCGACAGCACGCACGGGCAGGCCATCATCGCCATGGGCAACCCGGACACCGCCACGAACGTGGCCACCTACGTACCGGGCACGGGCGCCGGCCTGAACAGCATCAACGGCGACATGAGCCGAGCCGACAGGATGGCTCAGGCGGCGGCCGACGCGCATTCCCCGTCGACCTCAGTGATCACCTGGGTTGGCTACTCCGCACCACAGGATCTGGCCGAGGCCGCGGAAGGTGGCTACGCGGAGAACGCCAAACATGGCCTTGACCAGTTCCAGGATGGCCTGCGCGCCACCCATGAGGGCACTCGCTCGCACAATACGGTGATCGGTCACAGCTACGGCTCCACGGTCATCGGCCATACCGCCGCGAGCGAGGGACTCGACGCTGACGACGTGGTGTTTGTCGGCAGTCCTGGCGTCGGCGTCGATAACGTCGCCGACCTGAACCTGCCACCTGAGCACGTACATGCGACGGTCGCCGAGCACGACATGATCTACGCATCGAACATCGGAGTCGAGTTCATTCCGGGGATCGACACCGACGTGCACGGTCCGGATCCCACCGGCAGAGACTTCGGCGCCAACGTGTTCGAGTCCGACCCCGGAACAGAGGGCCCGGACTACAAGGGCGGCCTCAGCAACGAAGCACACAGCCAGTACTGGGACGACGGCAACAAGGCCTTGAAGAACATCGGAAAAATCATCGCGGGAGAACCGACGACATGAACCGCTTGAGGTCAGCGTCGGCCGTGGTGCTGCCGTTGATTGCCCTGCTTGTCACAGGTTGCGAAACGGGGACCGAAATGCACAACACGATCACTGTCGAGCAGGCCGAGCAACGAGTGGAGACCTACTTCCGAGACGCTCTCGCCGTGCTACCCGAACAAGCGCGGCCCGTGCCCGGCTTGATCGACACGTATGACTGCGACGACCCCACAGACAACGGACCCAGCGGCCGGAAGATCACCTCCGTCCACTACGAGGTCCACGACCTGTCGCCGAACGACTACCCCGAATACGTGGCAGACCTCGATCGCTGGTGGCGAGATCACAACTTCCGCATCCTGGACGACGAACGCCCCGCCGAGGACTCCATCTGGGTCGAAAACAAGGACGACGGATTCCGCATGCGGGTCACCGCGACCGAACGTGGCAAGTTCATCCTGATCGCCACCTCGCCGTGCGTATGGCCCAACGGAACACCCGAACCAGAGTGACCCGCAGAATCCTCGCGCCGTTGCTGCTCGTCCTGCTCATCGCGGCGTGCGGATCCACACCGCCCAACACGATCACCGTCAGGCAGGCTGAGCAACGGGTCGAGGACTACTTCCGCCAAGCTCTGGCGGTGCTGCCCGCACAAGCCCGACCGGAAGTGGGTCTGATCGATACCTACGAATGCGACGACCCCACCGACAACGGCCCCAAGGGCCGAAAAATCGCATCCGTCGACTACCAGATACACGACCTGCCGCAGGCGGAGTATCCCGAATACATCGCCCAAATCGAGCGCTGGTGGCGCGACCACGACTTCCGCGTCCTGGACGACGAACGACCCAAACGAGAGTCCATCTGGGTCGAGAACAACAACGACGGATTCCGCATGCGCGTCACGGCGTCCAAGGGCGGCAAGTTCATCCTGATCGCCACCTCGCCGTGCGTGTGGCCGGACGGGACGCCGGGCTCGACCCAATAAGCGGAGTGAGCCCCGTCACACCTTCCCACGATGCGGATGGCGTTGGACCGACCACTGGACCCGTGGCACGCTGGCATACATGCAGGCAGCGACCGAAGTCCTCCTCGTGGCCAGGCGCCACGTGGACTTCGTCCGTGTCTCCAGCGCGATGTGCCGGCGTTCGGGATAGCCCGCCGCCGCATGCATCGATCATTGCCAGCCGGCGCCGGGTGCGCCGGCTGATCCATTCCCCGGAACCGGGGTTCTCCGGCGCGCGCGTGCGCCACACGAACCTCGGAGGCCAGGGGTGTCATCTCCCACCACACCGCGACGCGCGCCCGCCGCGGCCGCCAAGCGCGGTCACGCCCGGCGCGGCGAGGGGCAGTGGGCGCTCGGCTACCACGAGCCCCTCAACCCCAACGAGCGGAGCAAGAAGGACGACAACCCGCTCAACGTCCGCGACCGCATCGAGAACATCTACGCCCACACCGGGTTCGCCGGCATCGACCCGGCCGACCTGCGTGGCCGTTTCCGCTGGTACGGCCTCTACACCCAGCGCAAGCCCGGCATCGACGGCGGTCGCACGGCCACGCTCGAGCCGGAGGAGCTCGACGACGAGTACTTCATGCTCCGCGTCCGCATCGACGGCGGCGCGGTCACCACCGAGCAGCTCGCGGTCCTCGGCGAGGTGTCGCAGACCTACGCGCGCGACACCGCCGACATCACCGACCGGCAGAACATCCAATACCACTGGATCCGCGTCGAGGACATGCCCGCGGTGTGGGCGAAGCTCGAGGGCGCGGGCATGACCACGATGGAGGCCTGCGGCGACAGCCCACGGGTCATCCTCGGCTCGCCGGTCGCCGGCATCGCGCGCGACGAGGTCATCGACGGCACGCCGGCCATCGAGGAGATCAAGCGCCGCTTCGTCGGCGACCCGGCCTACGCCAACTTGCCGCGCAAGTTCAAGACCGCCGTCTCGGGCCTGCCGGACGTGGCGCACGAGGTGCATGACGTGGCGTTCGTCGGCGTCGACCATCCCGAGCACGGGCCCGGCTTCGACGTGTGGGTCGGCGGCGGCCTGTCGACGAACCCGATGATCGGCCAGCGGCTCGGCACCTGGGTCCCGCGCGACGAGGTCCCCGACGTGTGGGCGGGCGTGATCGGCATCTTCCGCGACTACGGCTACCGCCGCCTGCGGCACCGCGCGCGCATCAAGTTCCTGGTCAAGGACTGGGGCGCCGAGAAGTTCCGCGAGGTGCTGGAGACCGAGTACCTCAAGCGTCCGCTGCTCGACGGGCCGGCGCCCGACGTGCCGGACCAGCCGCACGATCACGTCGGCGTGCACGAGCAGCAGGACGGCAACTACTACGTCGGCGCCGCGCCGGTCGCCGGGCGGGTCTCCGGCTCCACGCTGGTGGCCGTCGCGAAGGCGGCGGAGCGGGTCGGCTCGCACCGGGTGCGGTTCACCCCGCAGCAGAAGCTGGTCGTCCTCGACGTGCCGAAGTCCGAAGTGGACAGCCTGCGCGCGGAGCTGACGAAGCTGGGCCTGCCGGCCGACCCGTCCCCGTGGCGGCGCGGCGTGATGGCCTGCACCGGCATCGAGTTCTGCAAGCTCGCGATAGTCGAGACCAAGGCGCGGGCGGCGGAGCTCGTCACGAGCCTCGAGGAGCGGCTCGCCGACATCACCGGCGAGGTCACCGCACCGATCAGCGTGCACATCAACGGCTGTCCCAACTCCTGCGCGCGCATCCAGACCGCGGACATCGGGCTCAAGGGCCAGATCGTCACCGACGCGGACGGCCGCCAGGTCGAGGGCTTCCAGGTGCACCTCGGCGGCGGGCTCGGCCTCGACGCCGGGTTCGGCCGCAAGCTGCGTGGCCACAAGGTCACCAGCGCGGAGCTGACCGGCTACGTCGAGCGCGTGGTCCGCCGGTTCGTCGCCGACCGCCTGCCCGGCGAGCGGTTCGCCCAGTGGGTGGCCCGCGCTGAGGAGGCGGACCTGAAGTGACCGAGCGAGCCACCCCGTTCTACTGCCCGTACTGCGGCGACGAGGACCTGCGCCCGCAGGAGGAGCCGCACGCCGCCTGGCTGTGCACCGGCTGCCGGCGGGTGTTCACCGTCAAGTTCGCCGGCCTCAACCTCGCCACCGAGCAGGCAACAAGAGGGGCAAGCAGATGACCACCACCACCGACCTCGAGACACTCGCGGGGCACGCGGCCGCGGAGCTCGCCGAGGCGACCGCCGCCGAGGCGCTGGCCTGGACCGCGGCGACCTTCGGCGACCGGTTCATCGTCGCCGCCAACATGCAGGACGCGGTTCTCATCGACCTGGCCGTCCGCGCGAAGTCCGATGTGGACGTCCTGTTCCTGGAGACCGGCTACCACTTCGCCGAGACGATCGGCACCCGGGACGCGGTCGCGCTGACCTACCCGGACATCCGGATCGTCAACGCCGAGGCGGCCCAGTCGGTCGCCGACCAGGAGGCCGAGTTCGGGCCGCTGAACAAGACCGATCCGACCAGGTGCTGCTTCCTGCGCAAGGTCGTGCCCCTGCAGCGGACGCTCGCGGGGTACGACGCATGGGTGACCGGCGTCCGCCGGGTCGACGCGCCGACCCGGGCGGGCACGCCGATCGTGCAGTGGGACGACCGCAACGGGCTGGTCAAGGTCAACCCGATCGCGGCGTGGACCGACGACGAGTTCAACGACTACCTCGCGGCCAACGGGATCCTGGAGAACCCGCTGGTGAGCGCGGGTTACCTGTCCATCGGCTGCGCGCCGTGCACCGCGAAGCCGCTGCCGGGCGCCGACCCGCGCAGCGGCCGCTGGGCGGGGCTCGCCAAGACCGAATGTGGGTTGCACGGATGACCGCGACTGTCGAAGCCCCGAGTCCCGCCCGGCCGCTGGACGCCCTCGGCCGACTGGAGTCCGAGGCGATCCACATCATGCGCGAGGTGGCCGGCGAGTTCGACCGCCCGGTGATCCTCTTCTCCGGCGGCAAGGACTCCACGGTCCTGCTGCACCTGGCGGTGAAGGCGTTCTGGCCGGCGCCGGTGCCGTTCCCGCTGCTGCACGTGGACACCGGGCACAACTTCGCCGAGGTCATCCGGTTCCGCGACCGCGTGGCCGAGGAACACGGGCTGCGCCTGGTCGTCGCGAAGGTGCAGGACTGGCTCGACGACGGGCGGCTGGCCGAGCGCCCGGACGGCACCCGCAACCCGCTGCAGACCGTGCCGCTGCTCGACACGATCACCGAGCACCGGTTCGACGCGGTGTTCGGCGGCGGGCGCCGCGACGAGGAGCGGGCCCGCGCGAAGGAGCGGATCTTCAGCCTGCGCAACGCGTTCGGCCAGTGGGAGCCGCGCCGGCAGCGCCCCGAGCTGTGGAACCTCTACAACGGACGGCACCGGCCGGGCGAGCACGTGCGCGTGTTCCCGCTGTCCAACTGGACCGAGCTGGACGTGTGGCGCTACATCGCGCGCGAGGGCATCGAGCTGCCGCCGATCTACTACGCGCACGAGCGCGACGTCTACTCCCGCGACGGGATGTGGCTGACGCAGGGCCCGTGGGGCGGGCCGCGCGACGGCGAGGCCGTGGTGCGCAAGACGATCCGCTACCGCACGGTCGGCGACGGCTCGTGCACCGGCGCCGTCGAGTCGGCCGCCGCCACGCTGGACGAGGTGATCGCCGAGGTGTCGGCGAGCCGGGTCACCGAGCGCGGCGCCACCCGCGCGGACGACCGGCTCTCCGAGGCCGCGATGGAGGATCGCAAGCGCGAGGGTTACTTCTGATGACCGACCTGCTCCGGCTCGCGACCGCGGGCTCGGTCGACGACGGCAAGTCGACCCTGGTCGGCCGGCTGCTGTACGACACGAAGTCGGTGCTGGCCGACCAGCTCGACGCGGTGCACCGCGCCAGCGTCGACAAGGGACTGTCCACCCCGGACCTCTCGCTGCTCGTGGACGGCCTGCGCTCCGAGCGCGAGCAGGGCATCACGATCGACGTGGCGTACCGCTACTTCGCCACGCCCAGGCGGACCTTCGTGCTCGCGGACACGCCGGGCCACGTGCAGTACACGCGGAACACCGTGACCGGCGCGTCGACCGCGCAGCTCGCGATCCTGCTGGTGGACGCGCGCAAGGGCGTGGTCGAGCAGACCCGCCGGCATGCCGCGGTCCTCGCGCTGCTGGGCGTGCCGCGGCTCGTGCTCGCGGTGAACAAGATCGACCTGGTGGACTTCGACCAGGAGACGTTCGAGGTCATCGCGAAGGAGTTCGGCACGCACGCGGGGGCGCTCGGCTACCCGGACGGCGCGGTGCTGACGATCCCGGTGTCCGCGCTGCGCGGCGACAACGTGGTGGCGCACTCGGCGAACACGCCGTGGTACGCGGGGCCGACGCTGCTCGAGCACCTGGAGACCGTGCCGGTGGAGCCGGACCCGCACGGGGCACCGCTGCGGTTCCCCGTGCAGTACGTGATCCGGCCGCGCACGGCCGAACACCCGGACTACCGCGGCTACGCGGGCCAGGTCGCCGCCGGCAGCGTCCGGCCCGGTGACGAGGTCGTCGTGCTGCCGGGCGGGGCGCGGACCACGGTCGCGCGGATCGACACGCCCGACGGCTCGCTCACCGAGGCCACGGCGGGCCGGTCGGTCACGCTGCTGCTGGCCGGCGACATCGACATCGCGCGGGGCGACCTGATCGCGGGCGCCGCCGAGCCGCCGGTGATCACCGACCAGCTGGACGCGACGCTCGCGTGGCTGGCGGACAAGCCGTTGCGGCCCGGCGCCCGGGTGCTGGTCAAGCACGGCGCGCGCACCGTGGCCGCGATCGTCGACGAGCTGCGCACCCGGTTCGACGAGCAGAAACTGTCCACGGTGGACGCGCCGGAGTCGTTGCAGCTCAACGAGATCGGCCAGGTCAGCGTGCGCACGGCCGAGCCGGTCCCGGTGGACGACTACGCCACCCACGGCCGGACCGGGGCGTTCCTCGTGATCGACCCGGCCGACGGCACGACGCTCGCGGCGGGGCTCGTCGGCGCTCCGCTGCCGTTGCGGAACCGCGGTTAGATGGCACCGCCACTGGTCGCCGTCGCGCACGGCAGCAGGGATCCCCGGTCCGCGGCGACGATCGCGGCGCTGGTGGACGTCGTGCGCGCGCAGGCGCCCTCGCTCGAGGTGGCGACGGCGTTCCTCGACCTGTCCGCGCCCCGGCTGCCGGACGTGCTCGCGGCGTTGCACGGGGCCGGGCACCGCGACGTCGTGGTCGTGCCGTTGTTGCTGGGCAAGGCCTTCCACGCGCGGGTGGACCTGCCATCGATGATCGCGGCGGCGACCACGCGGCTGCCGCGGCTGTCGGTGTCGGTGTCCGACGTGCTCGGCCCGGACCCGCGGCTGCGCGCGCTCGCGCTGCGCCGGCTCCTCGATGCCGGCGCGTCTCCCGGTGACCCGTCGCTGGGCGTGATCCTCACGGCGGCCGGGTCCTCGCACGCGCCGGCGAACCTCGCGGTGTCCACTGTGGCCGCCGCGTGGCGGTCGCTGGGCTGGGCCGGGGTGAGCGCCGCGTTCGCGAGCGCGGCGCGGCCGGACGTGCCGGCCGCCGCGGCCGCGCTGCGGGCCCGGGGCGCGCGGCGGATCGCGGTGGCGTCGTGGTTCCTCGCGCCCGGCCGGCTGCCGGACCGGATCGGCGAGCAGGCGCTGGCGGCCGATCCGGACGCCGTCGTGGCCGATCCGCTCGGGCCCGACCCGTCGCTCGCGTCGCTGATCCTCGACCGGTACGCGGCAGCGGCGGCCACCGCGGCGAGCGTGCGCTACGCCTGACATTACGTCGCGTTACTCCGTACGGCCGTTCGTGGGAAAGCAACCACGCGACCACGCACGGTAAACGTGAATGCTTGACGATGATCGCTACCCGAGAGTAAGCACGAAGCTACGGATCCGGAACCTCTTGCCCTGCAACGCGATTCTTGAGGTGAGGACACATGAAGTTCGCCCTGCGCGCCGGTATCGGCGTGCTCGCGGCCGCTGCGGCCGTTCTCGTGGTGGCGCCGGCCGCGTCCGCCGCGCCGACCGACATCAACTACGACTGCCAGGCAGACACCCCGCTCGGCGCGCAGAACGCGACGCTGACGCAGACCGTGGACGCGTCCGCTCCCGCGACGGTCGCCCCCGGCGGCGCGCTGGACGTGGTGGTGGACCCGGCGCCCAGCACGGTGCCGACCGAGGTGGCCGGGTTCGAGGTCAAGGAGGTCAAGGGCTTCGCGCTGAAGGTCCCCGTGCCGGCGAACTCGACGCTGAGCGGCGTCGACCTCACGGGCGGTTCGGGCCTGGGCCCGAACCCGCCGGCGTGGGCCGAGTCCGGCGGCATCGTCACGGTGACCTGGGACGGCCCGATGCCGGGCGGCTCGGCCTTCGAGATCCCGACGGTGACGGCGCACCTGACGGCGGGGGCGTCAGGTTCGATCGACGCCGGCCTGTACGGCACGAGCTATGACGACGCGGGCCTGACGTTCACGACGGTCGTGTCGTCGTTCCTCGGCGACATCTCGGCGCCGACGTCGTGCTTCCCCAACCCGAACCCCGTGCTGACGTCGACGACGATCGGCTGATTGCGGGCGCGGATCGGCGTCCCCCGGCAGCGTCGCCGGGGGACGCCTTTCCGCACTCAGCCCTCCGCTGCCGGTCGGGTCCTCGATGCCCGGGCCGCCAAGGGTGCGGTAGCGCAGTTGCTCGGTACCCCTAGGGGGTATATGGTGCGAACCGTGAACCAACAATGGCGAACCGCTGTGAGCGCGACGCTGCACTGCCTCACCGGCTGCGCGATCGGCGAGGTGCTCGGGATGGTCATCGGCACCGCGCTCGGCTGGCCGGCGGTCCCGACCGTGATCCTGTCGATCGGGCTGGCGTTCCTGTTCGGCTACTCGCTCACGATCCGGCCGGTGCTGCGCGCGGGCGTCTCGTTCCGCGCCGCGATCCCCGTGGCGCTGGCCGCCGACACGCTGTCGATCGCCGTGATGGAGATCGTCGACAACGCGTTCATCGTGGCGATTCCCGGTGCGCTGGAGGCCGGCCTGACCTCGCTGCTGTTCTGGGGCAGCCTCGCCGCGTCCCTCGCGATCGCGTTCGTCGTCACCGTGCCGGTGAACAAGTGGACGATCTCGCGTGGCCGAGGCCACGCCGTGGTGCACAAGTACCACCATTAGGGTCGGCTCATGGCTGAGCTGGTGCACTACGCGACCGCGAACGGCGTCGCGACGATCACGCTGGACTCCCCGCACAACCGCAACGCGCTGTCCGCGCAGCTGCGCCGCGAGCTGCGCGACCACCTGTCCGCCGCGATCGGCGACGACGCGGTCCGGGTGATCGTGCTCGACCACACCGGACCGGTTTTCTGCGCGGGGATGGACCTCAAGGAGGCCGGCAGCGCGGGCTCGGCCACCGACGGCGTGAACGAGTTCCCCGAGATCCTCACGCAGATCTGGACCAGCCGGAAGCCGGTCGTCGCCAAGCTCGCGGGGCCCGCCCGCGCGGGCGGGGTCGGCATCGTCGCCGCGGCGGACATCGCGGTTGCCGCCGACGACGCCACGTTCGCGTTCACCGAGGTCCGGCTCGGCCTCGTGCCCGCGGTCATCTCGGTGACCGTGCTGCCGCGGCTGCTCCCCCGCGCCGCGCACGAGCTGTTCCTCACCGGCGAGAAGTTCGACGCGCGGCGGGCCGTGGCGATCGGGCTGCTCAACGCCGCCGTGCCCGCGGACCGGCTCGACGCGGAGGTCGGCCGCTACACCGGCATGCTCGCGCTGGGCGGGCCGACCGCGCTCGCCGCCACCAAAGACCTGCTGCGCCGTGCCCGCGCCGCGGACCTGTCCGACGACTTCGCCGACATGCTCGAGCTCTCGGCCGGGTTCTTCGCCGGCGCGGAGGGGCAGGAGGGCATCGCCGCGTTCGCGCAGAAGCGGCCGCCGAAGTGGGTGCCGGTCAGCGAGTGAGCGACACCCGGAAGGCGCCGGGCCTGGTCACGTCCGCCAGCAGGTCGGTGATCGCGCGGTAGCCCTCGGGGTCGGCGTCCTCGAACACGTCGGGCTCGGACCACACGAGCACGTGCTCGCCCGGCCCCAGCCACGACAGGTCGCGCAGGCAGTCGGCCAGCGCGTCGAGGTTGTGGCCGAACCAGTCCGGGAAGCCCAGCGTGGCGGCGACGGCGTCGTAGAACTCGGCCTTGTCGCGGATCTCGGTGCCGTCGAGGTAGTACTCCATGCCGCTATCGTCCCGGGTCCACGACGACGAACGACGAGTAGTGGTCGGCCGAGTAGTACAGCTCCCCGCCCGATCCGGTGACGATCCGCCGGGCACCGCGATCCCGGCTACCCGGAGTTCCGACCGTGTACTCGCGGTAGTAGCCGGAGCTCTCCGCCGGCAGCCGCCGCTCCCGGTTGCCGAAGACGCGACCGTCCTCCGCGTACGGGAACGGGCCGCCCCGCTCGATCAGCCGCCAGGTGCCGGCGGCCTCGTCCGGCAGCGCCGACAGCGCGCTGACCGGCAGGCCGGAGCCGGTGCCGGGCACGCCCGCGGCAGCGTCGGTCGCCTCGCTGTTGGTATCGCCGGCCACGAGCCCCCGCACGAACCAGCCGGCGACGACCAGCAGGATGAGCCCGACCAGGGCGACCGTGATGCGACGTGACGAGCCCACGAGGTGCCGCCTGAGAAGTCAGCGTCCGGTGGATTCCGCGGGCACCCGCGCCACCTGGGCGGCGGCCGGCTCGTCCGCGACCGGGGCGCTGTCCGCGCCGACGGTCTCGGCCGGGTCCCCCGCATCCTCGGCGGCAGTGTCCTCGGCGGCGTCCTCGACCTTCACGCCGATCGGCGGCTCCGGGTGCTTCGCCGGGCCGAAGAACGCCGACGCGTGGTCGACGATCCGGTCGATCAGCCACGCCACGACCAGGCACAGCGGCACCACCACGGCGATCACGAGGGCGAACTGGAACGGGAAGGGCAAGCCGGCTATCCACAGCTCGACGCCGTTCCACCAGTCCGACAACATGGCATCGAGAGTAGACCTACACCACTCGGACGGTTCGAGGGATCGGGGAGATGGGTAAGTTGCGAAGTATGTTCGCCGTCTACGCAGCCGAGCCCAACCCCGACAAGCCCCTCGACGCGTTGCGGGTGGGCGAGCGCCCCGAGCCCGAGGTGCCCGACGGCTGGGTGCCGGTCACGGTCAGGGCCGCGAGCCTGAACATGCACGACCTGTGGACGCTGCGTGGCGTGGGCATCAAGCCCGACCAGTTCCCGATGATCCTCGGCTGCGACGGCGCGGGCGTGCTGGCCGGCGGGCCGGACGCGGGCGCGGAGGTCGTGCTGCACGGTGTCGTCGGCGACGCGTCGATCCACGGCGACGAGACCCTCGACCCGAAGCGCACGCTGCTGACCGAGAAGCACCAGGGCACCTTCGCCGACACCGTGATCGTGCCGGCGCGCAACGTGCTCCCGAAGCCGGCCGGGCTGTCGTTCGCCGAGGCGGCCTGCATGGGGACGGCCTGGCTGACCGCCTACCGGATGCTGTTCACCCGATCCGGCCTGCGCCCCGGGCAGACGATGCTCGTGCAGGGCGCGTCCGGCGGCGTGTCGACCGCCCTGGTCGCGCTCGGCGCGGCGGCCGGCATGCGGGTGTGGGTCACCGGCCGGTCCGAGGAGAAGCGGGCGCTCGCCGAGCGGCTCGGCGCCCACCGGACGTTCGAGTCCGGCGCGCGGTTGCCGGAGCGGGTCGACGCCGTGTTCGAGACGGTCGGCAAGGCGACCTGGCAGCACTCGATGCGGTCGGTCAAGCCAGGTGGCACGATCGTCGTGTCCGGTTCGACCAGCGGGCCGGACCCGAGCGCGGACCTGCAGCGGCTGTTCTTCATGCAGCTGCGGGTGGTGGGCTCGATGATGGGAACCCGCGACGAGCTGGCCGCCCTGCTCGAGTTCTGCGACCTCAAGGACATCCGGCCGCAGATCGGCACCGAACTGCCGATGAGCGAGGCGCCGGACGGGTTCGAACAGATGCTTTCCGGCGAGACCGCCGGAAAGATCGTCTTCACACGGTGAGGTCCCATGCCGCGCACGTTCACTCTGGATGACGCCATCCAGCTCGCCCGCCGGGCCCACGAGGGCCAGCTCGACAAGTCGGGCCGGCCCTACATCGCCCATCCGCTGCGCGTGATGGGCCACCTGCGTGACGAGCACGAGCGGATGGTCGCCGTGCTGCACGACGTGGTCGAGGACACCGGCGTGACCCTCGACGACCTGGCCGCCCTCGGCTGCCCGGCCGACGTGCTGGACGCCGTGGGCGCGATCAGCAAGCGCCCGGGCGAGAGCCAGGCGGACTACCTGGCGCGCGTCATGGCGAACCCCCTCGCCCTGCGCGTGAAGCGGGCGGACATCGCCGACAACATGTCCGACGACCGCATGGGCCGGCTCGACCCGCCCACCCAGCAGCGGCTGCAGGCCAAGTACGAGGCCGCGTTAAGGCTGCTCGACGGCACCGCGTAGCTGCGCGACGAGCTTCTTCGGCGCGATCACGCGGTAGGCCTCGGTCACGATCTCGGCGAGCTCGGCCCAGTCCAGCGGCACGTCCAGGTACACGCCGAGCCAGCCGCGGTGCCCGACGTAGGGCGGGCGGAAGAACCGCTCCGGGTCCTCGGCGACCAGCTCCTCCTGCACGCCCGGCGGTGCCGCGCACCAGAACGCCAGGCGGTCGTCGTGGTGCCGCTCGGCGTACATGACGAACGTCCGGCGGACGAACCACGTCGGCTCGCCGTGGCTGCGCTTCTCGGTCACCTCGGGCAGGGCCAGGCACAGCGCACGCAGTCGCGGCAGCGGGTCGGTCGCCATGCACCGCACCCTAGGCGGGCCGGGCGGGCGCGGCTTGCACGAATGGGAACCGGGTGGCGCGCACCTCGACCCGCGGTCGACCCACGCTCGTGACCGGGACGACACGGCTGGCCGCGACCATGCGGGAGCGGCGATGGTGGGTGGACGGTCACCGAGGAGGCGTGCGATGTGTTGCTGCGGCTGTGGCACGGAACTGACGGACTCCCTGTACTGGGCCAGCGAGATCTGTCACGTCCGGTGGTTGAGCAGGCAGGCGCGGGACGAGCGGCCGGCCGCGCACGCGTACAGCGGCGCCGCGGAGCGGGTCACCGAGGACTGACCCGCGCTATTTCTTCGCCTTGGACTTGTCCGGCGACTCGTCGGTGGACAGCGCGGCGACGAAGGCCTCCTGCGGCACCTCGACGCGGCCCACCATCTTCATCCGCTTCTTGCCTTCCTTCTGCTTCTCCAGGAGCTTGCGCTTGCGGGTGATGTCGCCGCCGTAGCACTTCGCCAGCACGTCCTTGCGGATCGCGCGCACGGTCTCCCGGGCGATGATCCGGGCGCCGATCGCGGCCTGGATCGGCACCTCGAACTGCTGGCGCGGGATCAGCGTGCGCAGCTTGGCGGCCATCTTCGTGCCGTAGCCGTAGGCCGACTCGCGGTGCACGATCGCGGAGAACGCGTCGACCGGCTCGCCCTGCAGCAGGATGTCGACCTTCACCAGGTCGGCCGCCATCTCGCCGGCGGGCTCGTAGTCCAGCGACGCGTAGCCGCGGGTGCGGGACTTCAGCGCGTCGAAGAAGTCGAAGATGATCTCGCCGAGCGGCATCGTGTAGCGCAGCTCGACGCGGTCGGTGGACAGGTAGTCCATGCCGCCGAGCACGCCGCGGCGGTGCTGGCACAGCTCCATGATCGCGCCGATGTAGTCGCTCGGCGCGATCACCGTGCACTTCACCACCGGCTCGAACACCTCGCCGACCTTGCCCTCCGGCCAGTCCGACGGGTTGGTGACGGTCACCTCGCCCCCGTCGTCCAGGGCCACCCGGTAGACGACGTTGGGTGCGGTCGAGATCAGGTCCAGCCCGGCCTCGCGTTCCAGCCGCTCGCGCACGATCTCCAGGTGCAGCAGGCCGAGGAACCCGCAGCGGAAGCCGAAGCCCAGCGCGGCCGAGGTCTCCGGCTCGTAGCTCAGCGCGGCGTCGTTGAGCCGCAGCTTGTCCAGTGCCTCGCGCAGGTCCGCGTAGTCCGAACCGTCCACCGGATACAGTCCCGAGTAGACCATCGGCCGCGGCTCGCGGTAGCCGGCGAGCGCTTCGGTGGCGCCGCGCCGCTCGCTGGTCACGGTGTCGCCGACCTTGGACTGGCGCACGTCCTTCACACCGGTGATCAGGTAGCCGACCTCGCCGATCCCTAATCCCGCGCTCGGCTTGGGCTCCGGGGAGATGATGCCGACCTCGAGCAGCTCGTGGGTGGCGCCGGTGGACATCATCTTGATCCGCTGCCGCGGCGTGATCTTGCCGTCCACGACCCGGATGTAGGTGACCACGCCGCGGTAGGTGTCGTAGACCGAGTCGAAGATCATCGCGCGGGGCGCGGCCTGCGCGTCGCCCTTCGGCGCCGGGATGAGCCGCACGATCTCGTTGAGCAGCTCCCGCACGCCCTTGCCGGTCTTGGCCGAGACCCGCATCACGTCCGACGGCTCGCAGCCGACGATGTGCGCGAGCTCGGCGGCGTACTTGTCCGGATCGGCGGCCGGCAGGTCGATCTTGTTGAGCACCGGGATGATCGTGAGGTCGTTCTCCATCGCGAGGTAGAGGTTCGCGAGCGTCTGCGCCTCGATCCCCTGCGCCGCGTCGACCAGCAGCACCGCGCCCTCGCAGGCCTCCAGCGCGCGGGACACCTCGTAGGTGAAGTCGACGTGCCCGGGAGTGTCGATCATGTGCAGCACGTGGTCCTGCCCGCCCACCTGCCAGGGCAGCCGGACGTTCTGCGCCTTGATCGTGATGCCGCGCTCGCGCTCGATGTCCATGCGGTCGAGGTACTGGGCGCGCATCAGCCGTTCCTCGACCACGCCGGTGAGCTGCAGCATGCGGTCGGCCAGCGTGGACTTGCCGTGGTCGATGTGCGCGATGATGCAGAAGTTCCTGATCACGTCAGGATCTGTGAACGTCGTGTCGGCGAACGTAGTCACTCAGATTCCTCGGGTGTCATGCGGATACGCCCCATCGTCCCATGCGCCCGGATCACGCCTGTGCGAGCAGGTCCGCTCGCAGCTCGGCCACCGCGTCGGCCAGCAGGTCGACACCCTCCGCGATGGCCCGATCCGACAGCGACGCGTACCCGAAGATCAGCCCGGCCGGCCCGGGCGCGAACCGGTACGGCGCCACCCCGTGCACGCCCACCTCGCGCCGCAGCGCCGCGGCCACGACGTCCTCCTCGGCGAGATCCGGGGGCAGCCAGGTCACCAGGTGCTGCCCGGCCGCCTTCCCCGCGGCCACGAAGTCCGGCAGCCGCCGCCCCAGCGCCGCCAGCAGCGCGTCGCGGCGGCGCCGGTACACCGGGCGCATGCGGCGCAGGTGCCGGTCGAACTCGCCGCGGGTGAGGAAGTCCGCGAACGCCAGCTGGTCGATCGCCGGCGCGCCGCGGTCGGCCGCGATCTTCGCCTCCGCGACCGGCCCGGACAGGCGCGCGGGCACCACCAGCCAGCCCAGCCGCAGGCCCGGCGCGAGCGTCTTGCTGGCCGAGCCCGCGTACGCGACCAGGTCGGGCGCCAGCCCCTGGATCGCGCCGATCGGCGAGCGGTCGTAGCGGTACTCCGCGTCGTAGTCGTCCTCGATGACCAGCGCGCCGGTTCGGGCGGCCCACCGCAGCACACCCGTCCGCGCCTCGGCGCCCAGCACGCCGCCGGTCGGCCACTGGTGCGACGGCGTCAGGACCACCGCGTCGGCGCCGGAGCGCGCCAGCTCGTCGACCCGCACGCCGCCCTCGTCGACCGGCACGCCGACCACCGACATGCCCAGCGCCCGCGCGACCGGCACGGCGTCGTCGCCGACGGACGGATCCTCGACCGCCAGCCGCTTCGCCCCGGCCGCGGCCAGCACCTGCATCAGCAGCCCGCTGCCCTGCGCGTACCCGTTGCAGATCACGACGTTCTCCGGCCGCGCCGCCGTGCCGCGCACCCGGTTGAGGTAGCCGGCGAGGGCCTCGCGCAGCTCGGGCATGCCGTGCCCGGACAGGTAGCCGAACCGCTCGCTCGGCGCCTCGGTCAGCACGGTCCGCAGCGAGCGCAGCCAGGCCGCGCGCGGGAACTGCGAGACGTCCGAGCGCCCGTACCCGAAGTCGATCCGCGGCCGGCTCGGTGTCGCGACGTCGGGCGGGGTCTGGGCCGGTTCCGGGGCAGGTTCCGGAGCAATGGCCACCTGGGTGTAGCCGCCGGTCCGGCTCGTCAGGTACCCCTCGGCCACGAGCTGCTCGTACGCCTCGACCACCACGCCGCGGGACACGCCCAGGTCGGCCGCGATCGCGCGGGTCGGCGGCAGCGCGCTGCCCTGCCGCAGCCGCCCCGTGCGGATGCTGTCGCGGATCGCCGACTCGAGCTGGCGGTGCAGCGGCACGCCACCGTCGCGCCGCAGCTCGATGAGCATGTCGGCAACCGGCGAATTGGTACTCGATGCGGCCATTGGATCGGACCTTAATCGCCGGACCGATTCCTGTCACTGTTCAAGCCATGACGACTTCGACACTCTGCCTCGACGGGCACCTGCTCCGCCCCGGCGACGAGAGCTACGACCAGGCCCGGACGATCTGGAACGCGATGGTGGACCGGCGGCCGGCGATGATCGTGCGGGCCGCGAGCGTGGCCGACGTGGTCACCGCGGTGCGCACCGCCCGCGACCTCGGCCTCGAGATCGGCGTGCGGTGCGGTGGCCACAGCGGCGCCGGCCACGCGGTGCCCGACGGCGGCCTGATGATCGACCTGACCCCGCTGGGCGGCGTGCGGGTCGACCCGGTGCGGCGCAGAGCGTGGGTGCGGGGTGGCGCGCTGCTCGGTGCGCTGGACCGCGCGGCGCAGGCGCACGGTCTCGCGACCACCGCCGGCAACGTCTCGCACACCGGTGTCGGCGGGCTCACACTCGGCGGCGGCATGGGCTGGCTCGCCCGCCAGTACGGGCTCGCGTGCGACAACGTCGAGTCCTACCAGGTGGTGACCGCGGCCGGCGAGGTCGTGCGCGCGAGCCGCGACGAGCACCCGGACCTGTTCTGGGGGCTGCGGGGCGGTGGCGGCAACTTCGGCATCGTCACCGAGTTCGAGTTCCGGCTGCACCCGGCCGGCACCCGGACGCTGGTGGCGGAGTACGACTTCCCGCTCGACAAGGCGTTCGCGGCGCTGCGGGCGTGGCGCGACCTCAACGCCGAGGCACCGCGGCGGGCGACGTTCACCGCGTCGGTCGGCACGGGCGGGCGGACCACCCTCGGCTTCGTGTGGGCGGGCGACGCGGCGGCGGGCCGCGCGTACCTGCCGGCGCTGCGTGCGCTGGGCCGCCCGGACGCGACCCGCGTCCACGAGATGTCCTATGTGGAGCTGCAGACCCGCGAGGACTCGGTGCAGGGCCATGCCTACCGCCGCTACTCGAAGGGCCACTACCTGCGGGCCCTGCCGGACGCGGCGATCGAGGCGTTCCTGTCGCGCGGCACCGGCACCGGCACCGGCACGGACGACCTGCTCCCGGGAGCCGGCCTGCAGGCCTACGGCGGCGCGATCGACGACGTGCCCGACGAGGACGCGGCGTTCGGCCACCGGGGCACGCTCTTCGAGTGGGGCGCGGGCACCCGGTGGACCGACCCGGCGCAGGACGAGCCGCGGATCGCGACGGCCCGGCGCGCGGCGGCCGCGCTCGCCCCGTTCGCGAGCGGCGTGTACGTCAACGCGGTCGGCGACGAGGGCGCCGCGGGTGTGCGGCGGGCGTACCCGGCGGCGAAGCTCGCGAAGCTGACCACGCTGAAGGACGCCTACGACCCGGACAACGTGTTCCACCTGAACGCGAACATCCGGCCCTCTCAGCGCTGACGGACGCGGCGGGCGAACAGCAGGCCGCCGGCCACGAGCACGGCCAGCACGGCGGTGAGCACCACCGGGCCCGCCGCGTCCACCCAGCCGACGAGCGTGCGCTGGACCGTGCCCGCCGCGTCGACGACCGGGTCGACGGGGTTCCCGCCGGCGTGGAAGAGGCGCAGCTCGTAGTAGCCGTAGTAGGCGACGTACGCGCCGGCGACGAGGAGCAGGACGCCACCGGCCCGGGTCACGTACGGCAGCGCGCGGCGCAGGCCGGCCGCGACCGCGGTGCTGGCGAGCGCGGCCGCGACCGCGAGCACGGCCACGACCAGGCCCATGCCGAGCGCGTAGGCCACGAACGCCGCCAGGCCCGAGCCGAGGTCGCCGCCGCGCAGCGCGACCCCCGCCGCGGCGAGGAACGGCCCGATCGAGCAGGACAGCGACGCGACGGCGAACGCGACGCCGTAGCCGGCCATGGACACGATCCGCGTGCTCGGCGCCCCGCGGGCCGGCTTGGGCAGCAGCACGCCGACGTCCCGCCCGGCGAGCAGCAGCCCGCCGAGCACGACCATGACCACACCGACCACCAGCGTGACGACCGGCAGGTACCGCTGGAGCGTGCTCGCGAGCGGCGCGCTGAGCAGCCCGAACACGCCGAACACCACGACGAAGCCGGCGGTCATCAACGCCGCCGCGGCCAGCGCCCGGCCCACCCGCGCGGCCCGGGTGGCGTCCCCGTCGGCCGCGACCACCATCGTCAGGTAGCCCGGCAGCATGGCGAACCCGCACGGGTTGACCGTCGCGAGCATGCCCGCGGCGAGCGCGAACGCGAGATCGTCGGTCAACGGAGGGCGGCGACCCGGTCGAGCAGCTCCTGGTCGGAGAGGATGTCGGTCTCGACCTCGATGTCACCGGTGGAGCTGACGAACGCGTACGCCGGCTGGTAGGTCACGCCGAACCGCTTCCACACGGCGGCGTCGGTGTCCGCGACGTGCGGGAACGAGCCCAGGTCGAAGCGCTGCACGAAGTCCTGCATGGCCGGCACCTGGTCCTGGGCGGCGACGCCGACGAACTGCACCCGGGAGTCCTTCGCCGCCTTCGAGATGGCCGGCGCCTCGGCCTGGCAGTTCGAGCACCACGGTGCCCAGAACCAGATCATGGCCGGCTTGCCGGCCAGCGACGCGCCGGAGAACTTCTTCCCGTCCACGGTCTCGGCGGTGAACCGGAGCTTCTGGGGCACCGGCTTCGGGGCCGGCTTCGGGGCCGACTTGGTCGGCGCCGGCTCGCCGGGCGCGATGCCCTCGGCAGGGGCGGACGAGGTCGTTTCCGGGGCCTCGGGCGCCGGAGGGGCGGCCTGCGGTTGCGTGCCACCGCAGCCGGCGAGCACCAGTACCGCGCCGATCACCGCGACCATCGCCGGACGCAGCCGTGCCATGGAGTTCTCCTTCGCCTCGTCCGATCGCGACATCCTGACGCAGCCCCCGCACGGCGCACAACGAAATCGCCGACGATGCCGCCACCCGGACGCACGCAACGCGCCATCTCGCCGACGGCGGACGTCGGGTCGGGCAGGCAGCGCGCGTGCCGGCCGTGCCCATGGCCACCACGGGCACGGCCGGCGCGCGGGCTTACTTCCAGCCGAGGTCGGTCAGGTCGACGACCACGCTGGCGGCCGGATCGTCACCGCCCTCCTTCGCGAGCACCACGACCTGCTCGTCCTTCGCCACGGAGCCGATCCCGTCGTCGCCGTTGACCTTGGTGTCCTTGTTCACCGCGTACGTCTTCGCGTAGCCGTCCGCGCTCTTCAGGGCGATCGCGCCGGAGTCGACGGACGTCACCGTGCCCTTCTGCACGAGAACGGTCTGCGAGCCGCCACCGTCCTTGGCCAGCACGACCGTGGCGTGCGAGACGTCATTGACGTCCAGGTCACCGAACGCGCCGGCGAACCCGCCCCACGGGCCGCCGCCGTGACCCCACGGACCGCCCCACGGTCCGTCGTGCTGCTCGGACGGCGCCGGGTCGCCCGAGGTGGTCGGGGTGGACGAGGTCGCCGCCGCGATGCCGATCGCGCCGAGACTCGCCACGCCGGCCACCGCCACACCTACTCCGATACGCCAGGCGAGCCGGCGCCCCCGGTCAGACTTGTCACTCATCGTGTCGCTCCCATCGGTCGTCAGGTGACACCCATGGTTGCGAGGAACGGGCCGGAAATCGTCGGGCGAGCGGGGCGACCTCGACTACGCGCGCGGTGGTACCCGGCCCGTCGCGGCCTACGCCGCCGGGAGTATCAGGCCAGGCGGGTGACGTCCACGGAGACCTCGATCGCGGTGGCCGAGCCGCCCGAGTACGTGCCCTTCAGCGGCGACACGTCCGCGTAGTCGCGGCCGATCGCCACCCAGATGTGCCGCGGCCCGATCTCCACGTCGTTGGTCGGGTCGAAGCCCCACCAGGCGCCGGTCCACGCCTCGATCCACGCGTGGCTCTCCCCGCCCACGGTCTCGCCGATCTTCGCGTTCGGCTTCGTGTGCAGGTAGCCGGACACGTAGCGGGCGGGGATCCCGATCGAGCGCAGCAGCGTGAGCGTCAGGTGCGCGTAGTCCTGGCAGACACCCTCGCGGGCGTGCCACGCGTCGACCGCCGAGGAGTGCACGCCGGTCGTCCCGCGCTGGTAGGTCAGCTTGTCGTGCACCCACTCCGACACCGCGAGCACGGCCTCGGCGGGCCGCCGGCCCTTGCGCAGCTCGCGGGCGACCGCGCCCAGCTCGCGGTTGCGCGGCACGTAGCCGGTCCATTCGAGGAACTCCGCGTACCGGTCGACGAGCTCCGGCGCGCGCAGGTCCGCCCAGGTGGCCTCGTTCACCGGGCTCACCAGCTCGCCGGTCTCCACGACCGACGAGGAGACGATCTTCAGCTCGGTGTGCGGGGCGTGCAGGTCGAACGCGGTGACGTCGGTGCCCCAGTAGTCGGTGTACCGGTAGGACCGGGTCGGCGGCTCGGTCTCCAGCCGGCTGACGATGAGGTTCTGCCGCCGGTCGCTGCGCGGGGTCAGCCGCGCCTCGTTGTAGGACTGGGTGACCGGCGCGGCATAGCGATAGCCGGTCGTGTGCACGACCCTGACGCGCCACGTCACAGCGACACCCCCGCGTTGGTCCACGCCACCCACGGCACGGAGTGGAAGTACTGCAGCGCAACGGCTTCGCCCACCTCGCGGACGGTCTTCTGCAGCCCGGCGAGCCGGTCGGTGAGGTCGTCCAGCAGCTCGTCGTCGCGCAGGAACTCCAGGTCGCTGCGGGCCTTGCCGAGCAGCCGCAACGCCTCGCCCTTGGCGCCGACCCGCGCGGTCGGCCGCAGGTCCAGCTGCTCGAGCACGGCCTCGGCCTGGCGGAGCGCGTAGAACACCGAGCGCGGGAACAGCCGGTCCAGCAACAGGAACTGCACGACCCGGCCGGAGTCCAGCGCGCCGCGGTAGGTGCGCAGGTACGTGTCGTGCGCGCCGGCCGAGCGGAGCACGGTGACCCAGCCGGGCGAGGAGGGCTTGTCCCCCGCCCGCGCCATCAGCAGCCGCACGATCATGTCGACTCGTTCCACCGAGCGGCCCAGCACGAGGAACCGCCAGCCGTCGTCGCGGCTCAGCGTGGAGTCCGCGAGGCCCCAGAACATCGCGGCCCGCCCCTCGACGAAGGAGAAGAACGCGTGCGGCCCGAGGCGTTTCGCCGCGCGCTGCCGGTCCGCCACCGCGTTCCACATCGAGTTGACCGACTCCCACAGCTCGGTCGACACCACCTCCCGGGCGACGCGGGCGTTCTCCCGCGCGCTGGAGATCGACGCGACGATCGAGCCGGCGTTGTCCCGGGAGAACGCGACGAGGTCGGTCAGCGGCCGCACGTCGAGCGGCTCACCCTCGGGCGGCTCGATGCCGAGCACGCCGAGCAGCTGGCGGCTGGAGGCGTCCGGGTCGACGGTGGCGTCCTCGAGCAGCTGGTGCACGGAGACGTCGAGGATCCGCGCGGTGTCGTCCGCGCGCTCGACGTACCGGCCGATCCAGTACAGCGACTCCGCGTTACGGGCGAGCATCGAGCACCCCCTGCTGTTGTTGCTGTTGCTGCTGGCCGAGTGTCAGCTCCGGGCCCCGCTCGGGCGCGATGTCCTGCATGGCCTGCCCGGGACCGCCGGCCAGCCCGGTGCCCGCGAGCTCGGCGTCCGCTGTGGACGATCGGGCCGCGAGCACCCAGGTGTCCTTGGAACCGCCGCCCTGCGACGAGTTCACCACGAGGCTGCCCTCCGGCAGCGCCACCCGGGTGAGGCCGCCGGGGAGCACGAAGACCGACTTGCCGTCGTTGACCGCGAACGGCCGCAGGTCCACGTGCCGGGGTTTGAGCCGCTGGCCCACCTTCGTCGGCACGGTCGAGAGCTGCACCACGGGCTGGGCGATCCAGCCGCGTGGGTGGTGACGGATCCGGCTGCGCAGCAGCGCGAGCTCGCGCTGGGTCGCCGACGGGCCGAACACGATGCCGTACCCGCCCGAGCCCTCGACCGGCTTGACCACGAGCTCGTCGAGCCGGTCGAGCACCTGGGCCTGCTCGTCGGGCAGCCAGCAGCGGAACGTGTCCACATTGGGCAGGATCGGCGACTCGCCGAGGTAGTACTTCAGGATCTCCGGCAGGTAGGTGTAGACGAGCTTGTCGTCGGCCACGCCGTTGCCCACCGCGTTCGCGAGCACCACGTTGCCGGCCCGGGCCGCGTTGAGCAGTCCGGCCACGCCGAGCACGGAGTCGGCGTTGAACTGCACCGGATCGAGGAACTCGTCGTCGATGCGCCGGTAGATCACGTCGACCGCCCGCTCCCCCTGCGTGGTGCGCACGTAGACGGCGTTGTCGCGGCAGAACAGGTCCCGGCCCTCGACGAGCTCGACGCCCATGAGCCGCGCGAGCAGCGAGTGCTCGAAGTAGGCGGAGTTGTGCACACCCGGGGTCAGCACCACGACGTTCGGGTCGGGCACGTTCGCGGCGGCCGCGGCCCGCAGCGCGCGCAGCAGGTGCACGGCGTAGTCGCCGACCGCGCGCACCCGGTGCTTGGCGAACAGGTCGGGAAACACCCGGGCCATCGTGCGGCGGTTCTCCATCACGTAGGACACCCCCGACGGGCTGCGCAGGTTGTCCTCCAGCACGCGGAACACGCCGTCCTCGTCGCGCACCACGTCGATGCCGGCCACGTGCACGCGCACCCCGTTGGGTGGCACCAGGCGCGCGGCCTGGCGGTGGAAGTGGCCGCAGGAGGTGATCAGCCGCCGGGGCAGCACGCCGTCGCGGATGATCTGCTGGTCGCCGTACACGTCGGCGAGGAACGCCTCGAGCGCGCGGACCCGCTGCACGATGCCGCGCTCGAGCCGGGCCCACTCGGCGGCGGTGATCACGCGGGGGATCAGGTCGAGCGGGAAGGGACGCTCCTGCCCGGACAGGGAGAACGTGATGCCCTGGTCGACCAGGGCCCGGTCCAGCGCCTCGGCCCGCGCACCGAGCTCCGCGGGCACGGCCGGGGCGAGCGACTCGTACAGCCGCCGGTAGGCCGGACGCAGCGCGCGGTCGGGCGCGAACATCTCGTCGTAGGCGTCGGCGTGCGGGCGCCGGGGATCGAGGTAACCGTCGAACAGCTCGCCGTCCCGTCCACTTCGGCGCGACGACGTCGTGGCAGACCGGGCGGACGCGGCTGATCGCTTCATCAGCGCATCCTCGTCATCCCGCGGCGATGGCCGCAACCCCGGCGAGGACGATCACCGCGCCGCTGAGGCGCCGGGCGGGGTTCGGCTCGCGCAGCAGCAGCCACGCGCCGATGCTGCCGATCACGATCGAGAGCTCCCGCGCCGGCGCGACGAGGCTGACCGGAGCGAGCCGCAGGGCGAACAGCACGAGCACGTAGGCGAGCGGGGACAGCACGGCCACGGCCAGGACCGGGAGCTTGTTGTCCCGCCAGAGCCCGGCCACCTCGAAGCGGCGGGTGAGCGCGTACGGGGTGAGGAACAGGCTCTCGAAGAGCGCGGAGCCGAACATGAGGAACACGGGCGACACGGCGAGCGCGGTCACGGCGTGCGCGTCCCACAGCGTGTACACCGCGATCGTGGTGCCGCAGAGGACCCCGTAGCCGACGCCACCGGCCCACGAACCGGTGCCCGTGGCGCCGAGCCCGCCGATCACCCACACGCCGACCACGACCGCTACCGCGCCGGCGAGCGCGATGCCGGACGGCCGCTCATGGAACAGCCAGATCGCGGCCGCGACGGACAGCATCGGCCCGGTGCCGCGGGCGAGCGGGTAGACCACCGACAGGTCGCCGACCGCGTAACCCCGTTGCAGGATCACGAAGTAGCCGGTGTGGATCGCTCCGCTCGCGACGACCGCGAGCCACCACACGGCCGGCACGCCACCGGCCAGGACCACGGCGACGACCGCGAACGGCAGCTGGACGAGCACCGAGAAGACCGCGGTGAGCCAGACGAACAACGCGCCGCCGCCGGGCACCCGCTTAGCGCAGAGGTTCCACCCGGCGTGGGCCACCGCCGCGGCGGTCACGAGGGCGACGGCGGCGGGATGCACCCGTCCACCCTCTCATCCGGGTTCCGCCCGCCCGGTTCTCACGCCTGCTTGCCGACCGTCGCGAGCAGCTCGGGCCCCTGCGCGGCGAGCCGCCGCTGCGCGAGCCGGCCCCACCACCACCAGCACAGCACGCCCACCCCGATCCCCACCGGCAGCCCGAGCCACTGCACCGCCGGCGTGCCCGAACCGGCCGCGAGGATCGCGATCTCGGGCAACCCGACGACCGCGAGCAGCAGGGTGATACTCAACTGCAGCAGCACCCGCGTGAACCCGGGATTGCGGCCGGCGGCGAGCGGGTTGCCCTTCTGGTCGGGCACCGGGTAGCCGGCGTAGACCGACAGCACCACGATCAGCCCGGCCCCGCCGCCGAGCAACGCGGGCGCGAGGCTCAGCGCCCACGGGTACTGGCTGGGGTCGGCGATGCCCGGCAGGACGAGCGAGAGCACGAGCGTCACGGGGCCGACCACCAGCAGCCACGCGAGCTGCCGGCCGCGCACGTCGGCCAGCTCGCCGCCGGGCACGACGAGCGTGTGCCACAGGGCGCTGCCGTCCATGCCGTACAGGTTCCCCGCGAGCAGGCAGCCCATGGTCACCACGACGAGGCCGGCGAAGGGCAGCGAGGTGGTGTTGTCGTTGCTGATCGCGGGCACCACCGACACCACGGCGCCGACGATCAGCATCGACAGCAGCGCGACCCGGCGGCGGGCGTCACGGGCCCAGGCCCGCAGCTCCTTGCCGGCCACCGCGCCGATGCGGGTGGCGGGCAGCCGGTGCCCGATGCCGGCCCCGGCGCGGCTCCGCCGGGGGCCTGTGTTGACGGCGACGCGGGTGGTCCGCCGGACCAGCAGCACGCCCCACGCCGCGAGGAGCCCCGTGACCAGCAGGAGCAGGCCGGCGACGCAGCCGAGTACGAGTGGCCAGTCGGCTCGTCCGGCGGCGTCGACGGCGGTGATCCCCCAGCCCGACGGCACCGCGCGCAGCACCGTGGACAGGGTCGGCGAGCGGCCCTCGATGAGGGCGGGCGCCACCGTGTTCAGCGCGGCCTGGACGGCGAACCCGGACAGGCCGACGAACGCGGCGAGCAGCACCCCGAGGTCGCGGCCGCGGCGCGAGCGCAGCACGGCGCCCAGCCCGGCCATCGTGACCCGCGAGAGCAGCACCACGAACACCAGCTGCAGCGGGAGCACCACGACCGCGACGAGGACCGCCGCGGCCCCGTCGGCGACGACGACGAGGCCGGTGAACGCGAGGAACGTGACGATGGCCGGCACGCCGACGAAGGCCGCGCCGAGCAGCCCGGCGGCGAGCCGGCGCGGGGTGAGCGGCAGCAGCGCGAAGTGCTCCGGGCGCAGCGTCTCGTCCCCGCCGCCGGTGAACACCGGCCCGAACAGCCAGCCGACCGTCCACAGCAGATAGAGCGCGGCGAGCAGGTCGACGCCCACGCCGGGCCGGTCGAAGGCCGCTGTGGACACGAGGGCGGTGGCGGCCGCCGCGGCCAGGCCGACGAACGCGCCGATGCCGGTGAGCACGCCCTGCGTGCCGCGCAGCGAGTGCCGCAGCACCCGCCACTTCATCCGGATCAGGATGCCAACCACGACAGGCCCTCCGAACCACCGGTGCGCCCGCCGACGATGTGCACGAACGCCTCCTCGAGGGTCGTGCCGCCGCGGACCTCGGCCACGGGCCCCGCCGCGACCACGCGGCCGCGGCTGATCACGGCGACGTGCGAGCAGAGCTGCTCGACGAGCGCCATCACGTGGCTGGACAGCACGACCGCGCCGCCCGAGGCGACGAAGCGCTGCAGGATCGTGCGGATCGTGGCCGCGGACACGGGGTCGACCGCCTCGAACGGCTCGTCGAGCACGAGCAGCTTCGGGGCGTGCAGCAGGGCGGTCGCGAGGCCGATCTTCTTGCGCATGCCGGCGGAGTAGTCGATGACGAGGCGGTTGCGGGCGTCGTCGAGCTCGAGCACGGCGAGGAGCTCGGCGGCCCGCTGCGCGACGGTGTCCTTGTCGAGGCCGCGGAGCAGGCCCATGTAGGTGAGCAGCTCGGCGCCGGTGAGGCGTTCGGGCAGCGACATGCCGTCGGGAAGCACGCCGGCGAGCGCCTTGGCGCGGACGGGGTCGGCCCAGACGTCGACGCCGAAGATCGTGGCGCGGCCAGCGTCGGGACGCAGCAGCCCGACCGCCATCGAGAGCGAGGTGGTCTTGCCGGCGCCGTTGGGCCCGACCAGCCCGAAGAACGAGCCGGCCGGCACCGTGAGATCGACGTGGTCGGCCGCGATGGTCGGACCGAACTGCTTGAACAGGCGTTCGAGCCGGAGCGCTTCCGTCATGGCGCCAGACTATTCACTCGGATGGCTGGTCCAGTCCGTTTCGAGGAGGCCCGGACCCCGAGCGTCAGGGAGCCCGTGACCCGCTGTTATTCTCTTCCGGTCGTGCCGCGTGGCATTCCGCCCTGGAGGAAGCTCACCGTCTGGTGAGGCCACCCGAAACGCGGCACGGACTTCCGTGATCGACATCGAGGAGTACACGCGTGGCGAACATCAAGTCCCAGATCAAGCGGATCAAGACGAACGAGAAGGCGCGCCTGCGCAACAAGTCCGTCAAGTCCTCGGTGAAGACCGCGATCCGCAAGTTCCGCGAGGCAGCCGACGCCGGCGACAAGGACAAGGCCATCGAGCTCATGCGGGACGCGAGCCGCAAGCTCGACAAGGCGGCCGGCAAGGGCGTCATCCACGACAACCAGGCGGCGAACAAGAAGTCCGCCATGGCCCGACGCGCCAACCAGATCTGACCTGACTTTCCCACTGTGCCGGCCGCCCCTCGGGACGGCCGGCACAGTTCGTCTACGGGCCCAGCCACCACCTGTTTCCGTCGGTGCCGACCGCTAGCCTGTCGATTGGGGGGCTCGCGGTCCGATTGAATGGACCGTTCAATCGGCCGGTCCGTCCACAGGTGGTGCGAACCGGCCCGGGACTGTCGGTGCCGCGCGGTAGCGTTGAAATCAGGGGGACCCCCGGGGGCCGATTGAATGGACCGTTCAATCGGGTTGGTTGTCCACAGGGTCCTCACAAGCCCCGATCCCGTCAGACCCGGCCGCTAGGCTGGAAATTGGGGGGCCGGCGGCCACGCCCGTCACCCGATCCGGCGAAATCCCCAGGTCAGCAGCATCGCCGGGCTCAGCAGCATCGCCAGGCTCAGGTGCGTCGGCGCGCCTCCGCGAGGCGCAGCACCGCGCGCTGCAGCGCGTAGTCGGCGTCCACCGCGACGCCCTTCACGTCCGCGTTCACCTCGGCCACCACCTGCATGGCCGCCACCAGGCCCGCCGGGTGCCAGCCGCGGGACTGCGACAGCGCCTTGCGGACCTTCCAGGTCGGCATGCCCAGCTCCGAGGAGAGCCGGTACGGGTCCGCCCGCCCGGCCCCCGACACCCGGGCCACCGTGCGCACCGCGTCCGCCAGCGCGTCGGCCACCAGCACGTGCGGCACGCCCAGCTGCATCGCCCAGCGCAGCATCTCCAGCGCCCCCGGCACGTCACCCGTGATCGCCTTCTCCGCGACCGCGAACCCGGTCACGTCCGCCCGGCCGCGGTGGTAGCGGCGCACGTCCTCGGCCGTCACCTGGCCGCCCGTGTCCGCGACGAGTTGTGCCGCGGCCGAGGCGAGCTCGCGCAGGTCGGACCCGACCGAGTCGATCAGCGCGTTCACGGCGTCCGAGTCGGACTTCCCGCCCGCGCGGCGGATCTCGTTGCGTACGAACGCTTCCCGATCGGCCGGCTTGGTGATCCGCGGGCACTCGACCACGTGCGCGTCCGCCGATCGCAGGACCCCGATCAGGTCCTTGGCCGGCTTACGGCCACCGCCCGTGTGCAGCACGACGAGCTGCACACCGTCGGCCGGCTCCTTGATGTACGACGTGATCGCCGCGGCGATGTCCTTGCCCGCGTCGTGGGCGCTTTCGAGCACGATCACCCGCCGCTCGGCGAACAGCGATGGGCTCACCAGCTCGGCGAGCTCCGGTGGGGTGATGTCGGAGACCTTCACGCGGGTCAGCTCGGCGGCCGGATCGGCGAGCTTGGCGGCGTCGGCAGCGGCCCGGACGGCGCGCTCGACCAGCAGCTCCTCCTCCCCGAGCACGAGCTGGAGCACGGGCGGGGTCACGGCGGGAGCCTTCACCCGGCCATCCTCGCACCACGAGCGCTCATCGCGTCATCGGCCGCCGCACGTGTCGGTCGAGGGCTTCTCGGATGACGGACCTCACGTTGGCCGGGGCCCCGGGCCGTGCCGTAACGTGTTCGAGGAGACAACTGAATACCGCTCATCCAGAGGGGCAGAGGGACCGGCCCGAAGAAGCCCCGGCAACCGGCGTCAGCCATGTGCGTTCCGCCAGGAACGGCTGCGATCACGGTGCCAATTCCGACCCGCACGCGGGACAGATGAGGAGAACCTCGCGATGACGATTACTGCCGCCTCCGCCACGACGCTCGACCTCGGGCCCGCGCGTGCCCTGACCTGCCGTGAGTGTGGCAACCAGGTACCGCTTGCCGCCGAGTTCGCGTGTGCCGAGTGTTTCGGCCCGCTCGAGGTCGCCTACGACTTCGGCGACATCTCCCGCGCGGACATCGAGTCCGGCCCCAACTCGATCTGGCGCTACCGCCGGCTCCTGCCCGTGCCGTCCGATGTGGACAGCCACCCGAACACGGATCCAGGGCTCACCCGCCTGGTGAAGGCCGACCGGCTCGCGGCCGCGCTCGGCGTGAAGTCCTTGTGGGTCAAGGACGACACCGGCAACCCGACCCATTCCTTCAAGGATCGCGTGGTCGCCGTGGCGCTTGCCGCCGCGCGCCAGCTCGGGTTCACCGTCCTCGCCTGCCCGTCGACCGGCAACCTCGCCAACGCCGTGGCCGCGGCGGCCGCCCGCGCCGGCTGGCGGTCGGTCGTGCTGATCCCGTCGTCGCTCGAGCGCGCGAAGGTACTCACCACCGCCGTGTACGACGGAGCCCTGATCGCGGTCGACGGCAACTACGACGACGTCAACCGCCTCGCCACGGAGCTGGCCGCGGAGCACGACGACTGGGCGTTCGTGAACGTCAACGTGCGGCCGTACTACGCCGAGGGCTCGAAGACGCTCGGCTACGAGGTCGCCGAGCAGCTCGGCTGGCGGCTGCCCGACCAGGTGGTCGTCCCGATCGCCTCGGGCGCGCAGCTCACCAAGGTGGACAAGGGTTTCCGCGAGCTGATCGAGCTCGGCCTCGTGGGCGGGAAGGACTACCGCGTGTTCGGCGCGCAGGCGACCGGCTGCTCGCCGGTGGCCGCCGCGTTCAAGGCGGGCCAGGACGTCGTGCGGCCGGTCAAGCCGGACACGATCGCCCGCTCGCTCGCGATCGGCGCGCCGGCCGACGGCCCGTACGTGCTCGACACCGTGCGCCGCACCAACGGCGCGGTGGAGGACGTCTCCGACGAGGAGATCGTCGAGGGCATCCGCCTGCTGGCGCGAACGGAGGGCATCTTCGCCGAGACGGCCGGCGGTGTCACCGTCGCCACGGCGAAGAAGCTAGTCGACACGGGCCAGCTGGACCCCGAAGCCGAAACCGTCCTCCTGATCACCGGCGACGGCCTCAAGACGCTCGACGCCATCCAGGACAAGGTCGGCCCGAAGGCAACCGTCCCCCCGTCCAGCGACGCGGTCCGCGCGGCCCTCGAGTCGTGACGATCCGCACCTGACGACGCCCGCGCCTGGAGAACTCGCCCGAGGAAGGCAGCCCGGCGAGCGGCACCCAGCGCGAGCCCAACGGCGGCCGCGTCTGCAGACGGCACGCAGTCGCGGACGTAGTCCACCAACGGTCTGATGTGGACAATCGGGCAACCGGTTGTCAGCGCGCCCGAATCGGACACCGGGGGCGTCGGTCACGCGTGGGGAGGGTCCCGCTGGCGACAGCGGACGATCGGTGACCTGCCCGCCCAAACCGGACACCGAGACGCTCGCCACACGCAGGAGCGCCCCGCCTGCAACAGCGGACGACCGATCACCCGCCCGCCCAAATCGGACACCAGGGACGTTCGCCACGCGCAAGAGTGCCCCGCCAGCAACAATGCACGACCGACCACCGGCGCACCCAAGCCCGACAGCCGGGGGCGTCGATCAGGCGCAAGGAGTGCCCCGCCAGCGACAGTGGCGACCGGTTGTCGGCGCGCCCGAGCCGGACACCGGTGGCGTCGGTCACGCGCAGGGGAGCGTCTCACCTGCGGCAGTGGACGACCGATCACCCGCCCGCCCAAGCCGGACACCAGGGACGTTCGCCACGCGCAAGAGTGCCCCGCCAGCAACAATGCACGACCGACCACCGGCGCACCCAAGCCCGACACCCGGGGGCGTCGATCACGCGCAAGGAGTGCCCCGCCAGCGACAGTGGCGACCGATCACCCGCCCGCTCAAAACCGGACACCGGAGACGTTCGCCACGCTCGGGAGCTCCGGACCGCCAACAGGTTGCCGGCGCTCTCAAACCGGGCAGCGGGGCGCTCGCCACGCGCAGGAGCTCCCCGCCGCCGATGGTGGCCGACCATCGCGCGCGTCGTGCGGGTCGCTCGCCTGCGGGCCGGCCCGCCCCAGCCCGCGGGCGGGCCTCGTGGCGACCCGCGTGTCACCGCGCGCGGCCCTGAGTCGCTCGGCACGATCGCCAGGTCGCCGCTGGTGTCCGTGCGCAGCACGAGCGTGCCGGCATGGCCCAGCGCGCGCAGCGTGATCGGGCTCGGATGGCCGTACCGGTTGCCCGCCCCGACGCTCACCACCGCGATCCGCGGCCGGACCGCCGCGAACAGCTCCGGCGCCGTGTACCGGCTGCCGTGATGCGGCACCTTGAGCACGTCCGCGGTCAGGTCCGTCCGCGCGTTGAGCAGGTGGGCCTGCGCCTCCAGCTCCACGTCGCCGCTGAGCAGGATCCGTCCCGCGGGCGTCGTCGCCCGCATGACGACCGATGCGTTGTTGATCTCCGTGCCCTCGGCTCCGTCCGCCGGCATCACCTCCTTTCCCGCCGGCGCCAGCACCTCCACCGACAGACCGGGCCAGTCCAGCCGTCGCCCGGCGTCCAGCTGCACGAGCGGCACCCCGGCCGCCTCGGCCTTCGCACGCACCTCGTGCCACGCCCAGCCCGGCTCCCGGGCCGGCCCCACGCCCACCGCACCGACCGCGTGACCAGCGAGCACTGCGTCCAGGCCACCGACGTGGTCGGCGTGCAGGTGGGTGAGCACCACCAGCGGCACCCGTGACACGTCGAGCCGGTCCAGGCACGCGGCCAGCGGCCCCGGCTCGGGTCCGGTGTCCACGACCACCGCCCGGCCCTCCTCCGCCGTGGCCAGCACGAGCGCGTCGCCCTGACCGACGTCGCACGCCACCATCGCCCAGCCCGGCGGCGGCCAGCCGGGCGCGATCACCTTGATCGGGATCAGCACGACCAGCAGCCCGGTGAGCGCCGCGCCGACCAGTACCCGCAGCCGCCGGCGGCGCAGCGCCGCGATCAGCAGCAGCACACACGCCACGAGCAGCAGCCCGCCCCACCAGCCTCCGGGCCAGCTGATCACCGCCCCGGGGACCCGCGAGCCGTGCCGAGCGACCAGGATCAGCCAGTCGGCCTCCGGCCCGGCGAGCCGGACCAGCAACTCGGCCAGCCACGGCCCTACCGGCGCGACCAGCGCCGCCAGCACGCCGAGCACCGTGGCCGGCGCGACGACGGGCGCGGCCAGCAGGTTCGCCAGCACCGACACGAGGCTGACCTGCCCAGCCATCCCCGCCACCACGGGCGCGGTGACCAGGTGCGCGGCGGCCGGCACGGCCAGCGCCTCCGCGATCCCACGCGGCACGCCCCGAGCCGCCAGCCGATCGGCCCAACGGGGTGCCAGCAGGACGAGCCCGGCGGTCGCCAGCACGGACAGCGCGAACCCAAAGCTGACCGCCATCGCCGGATCCCACAGCACCAGCACGACCACCGCGGTGCCGAGCGCGGGCAGCGCCGACCGCTCGCGCCCGATGGCCAGCGCCAGCAGGCCGACCGCGCCCATGACGGCCGCTCGCAGCACGCTCGGCTCCGGCCCCGCCAGCACCACGAACCCGGCCAGTGCCACCATCGCGCCGGCGGCCGACCCTCGCGAGCCGACCCGCAGAGCGCGGAGCAGCAACAGCACCGCCATGCACACGATCGCCAGGTTCGAGCCGCTGACTGCGAGCAAGTGGGCCATGCCCGCAGCCTTGAACTCGTCCTCGACCTGCCTGGACAGCCGGTCCGTGTCGCCGACCACCAGACCGGGGAGCAGCCCCGCGGGTTCCGGGTCGAGCACGCCGGTGGCGTCCCGGAGCCCGGACCGCAACGACTGCGCTACGCGCTGCCACACCGCCGCATCGCTCACGTCGTCCGGCGGCCCGCGTACCCGCAGCACCGCCACCGTCAGCTCCTCCGCACGCCCCGGAGCGAGCTGGGCGGTGGCGGTCAGGTCCTGCCCGGGCAGCAGGCTTGCCCAGCGGTCCACCGGCGCGATCAGCACGACCCGCCCGTGCGAGGCCACCACCGCGCCGGCCACCACCGCGTTCCGGATCCTGGCGGGCACCACCACCGCCCGCACCCCGCCCTCCTGCCCGCCGAACCCGGCGGAGAACACCGGCCGCGGACGCTCGGTCACGGTCACGCGGAACACGCCCGACGCACCAGCGTTCGCCGGCGCATGGAGTAAGTCGTCCGTGAACTCCCGCAACCGGGCCGTCGTGGCCACGCCCACCAGCAGCGCGCAGATCAGCAACGACCAACCCATCCCGGAACGCCACCACCGCACCAGTGCCGGGCGGTGCCGCGCGCTCGCCAGGACCACCACGCCGACGGCGATCGCAACACCGCTGCCGATCGCGACCCACCACCAGCCGGCCAGCAGGCCGAGCATGGTCGCTAGCCACACGGCGAGCGCGGCCGGCACCAGCCGCCAGTCGGGGCCTGCGCCCAGGTCGAACTCCCGCGCGCTCACCGCGCCACCACCAGGTCCTTGAGCTTGGCGAACCGGGTCGGCCCGATCCCCTCGACCTCCTGCAGCTGGTCCACCGAGGCGAAGCGGCCGTGCTGGGTGCGCCAGTCGAGGATGCGTTGCGCGGTCACCGGACCGACACCGGGCAGCGTGTCCAGCGAGGTGACCGACGCCGAGTTGAGGTCGACCTGTCCCCCGCCCTGCCCGCCGGGACCGGGCCCGCCGCCCGCGGTCCCGCCGGCCGGTTCGGCGTTCAGCGGGGTCGGCACGCCGACATAGATCTGTTCGCCGTCGGTGAGGCGGCGGGCGAGGTTGAGCCCACCGAGCCGCATGCCGGACACCGGACCGCCCGTCGCCTTCAGCGCATCCGCCACCCGCGCACCACCCGGCAACGTGACGAGCCCCGGCCTGGCCACCCGGCCGACCACGCTGATCACGATCGACCCACCGTCCGGTCCGGACGAAGTCGCGGTCGCTGACCCACCCCCGCCCACGGAGGCGGCCGGAAGCGCGGGCGGGACCTCCGGCTCGCCGCCCGAACCCGACATCACGAGGCCGACCGCCACCGCCACGCCGAGCAGCACCGCGCCTGCCGCCGCGGCGGCAGCCAACCGCCAGCGCGGACGCTCACCGGCCGACGCGGGCAGCCAGCGCTCCGCTACCCGATCCAGCAGGCGGCGCCACCACGGGCCGGCGGCTGGTGGTGGCGTGCCGAGCAGCTCCCGTTCCGGAGGCGCCCCGGGTTCGGGAGCCGGCGGGTCCGCACCGGTGTCCGGTGGCGGCGCACCGATGTCCGGCCACCACTCGGGGTCCGGGGCACCGCGCGGGCGCGCGTCGAGCGAGACGTCGAGCCACGGCGGATCCGTTGCCAGTACGGCGGTGTCCGCCGGACGGTTCGCTTCGGCCTGGCTGACGAGACGGTCGAGCCGGCGGCGGGCTCGGACGCTGCGGCGGTCGCGCCGGGAGGTCGTGTCGATCACGCCTTCGACGTTATGCCCGGCCTTGCCCGTGCCGGGCCGATCGACCCGCAGCTGTGGACAACCGGGTCAACTGTGGACAACCGGCGCGGGATTTCCCTTCAGTGGCACGGATTTGTCGGTGCCACGTGCGACGCTGGCCGGTTTACGGCACGGCCGGGCACACCACCACGCCGAGCACGCCAGGACCGGTGTGCGCACCGATCGCCGCGCCCAGCTCGGACACGACACAGCCCGACGCGGACGAGATCTGCTCGTCCAGCAGTGTCGCGAGCTCCGCCGCCCGCTCGTGCGCGCCCAGGTGGTGCACCGCCAGCTCGACCGCAGTGGCACCGGTCGAGGTGGCGGCCTGCCGGGCGAGGTCCACGAGCCGCAGGACCGCGCGGTGCGTCGTGCGCACCTTCTCCAGCGGCACGATCCGCCCGTCCTCGACATGCAGCAACGGCTTCACCGCGAGCGCCGTCCCCAGGAACGCCGCCGCCGACCCGATCCGGCCGCCGCGCCGCAGGTACTCGAGCGTCTCCACCACGAAATAGGTCGTCGTCCGCCCCGCCGCGTCGACCGCCGCGTCCTCGACGACGGCGCCGGACGCACCGCCGGACGCGCTCGCGGCCGCCCGCAGCACGGCGAAACCCAGCCCCATCACGGTCGTCCGCGAGTCGACCACCCGCACCCGGTCGACGCCGACCTCCTGCGCGGCCAGCCGCGCCGACTCCCACGTCCCGGACAGCTCCCGCGACAGGTGCACCGACACGATGCCGTCCGCACCCTCGTCCAGCAGCTTCCGGTAGACATCGGCGAACTCGTCCGGGTTGGGTCGCGAGGTGGTCACGGTCCGCCGCGCGGCCAGCGCGGATGCGACCTCCGACGGGCCGATGTCCACCCCGTCCAGCCCCGGTTCGTCATCGATCAGCACGTGCAACGGCACTACCTGCACGGCGTGCCGGGCGGCGAATCCGTCCGGCAGGTACGCGCTGGAATCTGTGACGACGGCGACCGGCACGGTCGGTCAGCCTACGTGGTGTTCGTCCGGTTTCCCCGCAAGCAACGACCCCGCCAGTTCGGCCAGTGCCTTGCCGACCCGCTCGTGTCCCTCCCAGCCCCAGTGCATCCCGTCCGGGTTGCCACGCCCGGTCAGCACGTGTTCGCCGACCAGGTCCGCCAGGTCGAGCAGGGGGACCCCCGCGCGCTCGCCCCACGCCTGGATCGCCCGTGCCCCGGCGGGCCGTCCGGTGTGCACCAGGCCGTACGAACTCGCCCGGTGTACCGGCGGCAGCACGCCGACCGCCGGGAGGCCGGGGCGCAGCGCCCGGATCGAGCCGAGCATGCGGTCGAGGTAGTGCACGGTCAGGTCGGCCGGCAACGCCACCGGCCGCCCGCGGGTCGCCCGCGCCAGCCACGGCTGGGCAGCCAGGTAGCGAGTCCGCACGAACCGGCGCAGCGTCTCCGGCCGCAGGTAGCGCAGGCCTTCGCGCAGGTAGGTGGGCAGCGGTGAGGGCAGCGTGTCCATGCTGCCGACCGCCAGCACCAGCACGTCCGCCTTGGGCAGCATCGACCACACCCGGGGGTCGCCGGAGAGCGCCCAGAACGCGTCCCGCGCTGTCCACCCCGAACCCGCGAAGAGCTCCGTCCGCCCGCCGAGAGCGGCCGCCGCGAGGTTGGGCCAGAGCCGTTCCTCGTCCGCCGGGTAGGGGCCGTCCGGGCCGTGGAAACTCAGGGAGTCCCCGAACGTCAACAGGATCGGCGCAGGCATCGGCTCAGCCGGTGATCCCGGCGTTGTACACCCGTAGGCGCCAGGCCAGGCCACTCGACGAGCGCCGCGCCAATACCGTCCAATGGCAGTTCCCGATGCCGCCGAGCTTGGCCCAGGCGGTGATCGGCAGTTCGAGCAGGTGCCCGGTCAGTGCCGTGATGAGCCCGCCGTGGGCGCACAGCACCGCGGTCTCCTCGGTCGAGTGGTCGAGGTCGCCCACCACCTCGGCGGCCCGCGCGGCCACCTCCAGCCGGGACTCGCCGCCGGGCGGGGTCCACGTCGCGTCGGTCTGCCAGCTCTGGCGCGCTCCTGGCCACTGTTCGTCGACCTCGGCGCTGGTCATGCCCTGCCAGAGGCCGAGGTTCGTCTCCCGCAGCCGCTTGTCCACCCGCAGCGGAACACCGGCCTGCTCGGTGAACGTCGTCGCGGTGTCCATCGCCCGCCGCAGGTCGGAGGTGACCACGATGTCCGGGGAGAACCTGGCCAGCGCGGGCACCGCGAAGCGTGCCTGGTTGCGGCCCACGTCCGTGAGGACGGAGTCCAGGTGTCCCTGCATCCGGCCGGTCGCGTTGTAGTCGGTCTCGCCATGCCGCCACATCACGAGCCGGCTGAGTGTCACGTCGGCCTGCCGTCGGCGCCACCCGGCTCGGCGGCGGCCGGGCTCGGGTCGAACTCGATCCGCGGGCAGTCCTTCCACAGCCGCTCCAGGCCGTAGAACACCCGCTCCTCCGCGTGCTGGACGTGCACGACGACGTCGACGAAGTCCAGCAGCACCCACCGGCCCTCCCGGGCGCCCTCGCGGCGCACCGGCTTGGTCCCGGCCTCGCGCATCTTCTCCTCTACGTTGTCGACGATCGCGCCCACCTGCCGCTCGTTGGGGGCCGAGGCGATGACGAAGCAGTCGGTGATGACCAGTTGCTCCGACACATCGAGCACGATCACGTCGCTCGCCTTCTTGTCGGCAGCGGCGTTCGCCGCGACCAGTGCCAACTCACGTGCGTCGTGCGTTGCGACCACGTCACTCCTCGATCATCGAACCTGCGCCAACCGGCGTGCGAACCCCACGAGAGTACCCGCGTGCGCCGCGATCACTAGGCGCCGTAGAGATCCCGCTTGGAGATGTACTGCACGACCCCGTCCGGCACCAGGTACCACACGGGCTGTCCTGCGGCGACCCGCGTGCGGCAGTCGGTGGACGAGATCGCCATCGCGGGCACGTCGACCAGGCTGACCGAGCCGCTCGGCAGGTGCTCACCGCCGAGCCGGTAGCCGGGCCGGGTCACACCGACGAAGTGGGCCAGGGCGAACAGGTCCTCGGCCTCCCGCCAGGACAGGATCTGCTCGAGCGCGTCCGCGCCGGTGATGAAGAACAGGTCCGCCTCCGGGTGCGCGTCGCGCAGGTCGCGCAGCGTGTCGATCGTGTAGGTGGGGCCGCTTCGGTCGATGTCGACCCGGCTGACCGAGAACCGCGGGTTGGAGGCGGTCGCGATCACGGTCATCAGGTAGCGATCCTCGGCCGCGCTGACCTCGCGATGGCTCTTCTGCCACGGCTGGCCGGTCGGCACGAAGATCACCTCGTGGAGGTCGAACCTGGCCTGGACCTCGCTGGCCGCCACGAGGTGTCCGTGGTGCACGGGATCGAACGTGCCGCCCATGATCCCGACCCGTCGCCTTGACATAGCTGGTCAGGGTACGTGAACGCGGTCCCGCGAACCGTCCGCGACAGACGAACCCGTGCGAAAGGACCATTCGCACCGGCTCGTTCTGGCGGCCGAAGGCGGGATAGGTCAGGGTGGAGGCGTGGACCAGCAAGCCCTCCGATACTCAGCCGAACAACACCTCCGAGCTCTCGCCGGCGACAGCGCCGCGCTGCGAGAGGACCAGTGGACCGCGATCAACGCCCTGGTCGTCGACCGCCGGCGGGCCCTCGTCGTGCAGCGCACCGGGTGGGGGAAGTCCGCCGTCTACTTCGTGGCGACCGCGTTGTTAAGGGCGCTGGGTCAGGGTCCGACGGTGATCGTCTCCCCGCTGCTCGCCTTGATGCGCAACCAGATCGAGGCGGCCAACCGCGCCGGCGTGCACGCGGCGACGATCAACTCGGCGAACATCGACCAGTGGCACGAGGTCCAGGAAGACGTCCTCGCGGGCCGCACCGACGTGCTGCTCGTCAGCCCGGAACGTCTCAACAACCCCGAGTTCCGGGACACGGTCCTGCCCGAGCTGACCGCGTCGGCCGGCATGCTCGTGGTCGACGAGGCGCACTGCATCTCCGACTGGGGCCACGACTTCCGGCCCGACTACCGCCGGCTGCGCACGCTCCTCGGCGAGCTCCCGGCGGGCGTCCCGGTGCTCGCGACGACCGCGACGGCCAACAACCGCGTGGTACGCGACGTCGCCGACCAGCTGGACCTCGGCGCACGGGACACGCTGGTGCTGCGCGGTGAGCTGGATCGGGAGAGCCTGCACCTGGGCGTGCTCCAGCTGCCGACTGCCCAGGCCCGCTTCGCGTGGCTCGCGGAGAACCTCGACCGGCTGCCGGGGTCGGGGATCATCTACACGCTCACGGTCGCGGCGGCGAACGACGTCGCCGCCTTCCTGAACGCGCAGGGCTTCGCGGTGAGCGCGTACTCGGGCAAGACCGATCCGGCGGCACGCGAACGGATCGAGCAGGACCTGCTCGCCAACCGGATCAAGGCCGTGGCCGCGACCTCCGCCCTGGGCATGGGTTTCGACAAGCCGGACCTGGGTTTCGTGATCCACCTCGGCGCGCCACAGTCGCCGATCGCCTACTACCAGCAGATCGGACGTGCCGGACGCGGCGTCGAGCGCGCGGACGTGCTGCTCCTGCCGGGCACGGAGGACCAGGACATCTGGGCGTACTTCGCGTCGCTGGCGTTCCCGCCGGAGCACGTTGTGCGCCGGGTGCTCGACGTACTGGCCGACGCCGACCGGCCACTGTCCACGGTGGCCATCGAGCCGCGCTGCGACCTGTCCCGCAGCAGGCTGGACATGGTGCTCAAGGTGCTGGACGTCGACGGCGCGGTGCACCGGGTGAAGGGCGGCTGGATCGCGACCGGACGGGCCTGGGTCTACGACGAGGACCGCTACGTCGGCATCGCGGGCGCGCGCAAGGCCGAACAGCAGGCCATGCTCGAGTACCAGCGTACGGGCAAGTGCCGGATGGAGTACCTGCTCAACCAGCTCGACGACCCGCATGCCGGGCCGTGCGGCAGGTGCGACAACTGTGCCGGGCCTCGGTGGCGTGCGGAGGTCTCGGGGGAAGCGGTCGCCCAGGCGCGGGAACGCTTACAACGGCCCGGGATCGACGTCGATCCGCGTCGAATGTGGCCAAGCGGTATGGCCGCGCTCGACGTTCCGCTTTCGGGCAAGCTCGGCGCCGGTGAGTTGGCCGAGTCCGGGCGGGCGCTGGGCCGGCTCACGGACGTCGGCTGGGGCAACCGGTTGCGGGCACTGTTCGCGCCGGGCGCCGCCGACGACCCGATGCCGGACGACGTGGTCGACGGCTGCGTCGCGGTGCTCGCGTCCTGGGGCTGGGCCGAGCGGCCCGTGGGCGTGGTCGCGATGGGCTCGACAACGCGGCCGAAGCTCGTGGCGAGCCTCGCCGAGCGGATCTCGACGATCGGGCGGCTGCCACTGCTGGGCCACCTCGACGTGCGGGACACCGGGGAGCGCCAGGCCAACAGCGCACGCCGACTGGCGCAGGTGTGGCGCGCGCTGGAGGTGGGCCCCACGCTCGCGGAGCGGTTATCCACTGTGGACGGACCGGTGCTGGTTGTCGACGACCGGTTGGACACCGGCTGGACGATGACCGTGGCGGCGAAGCTGCTTCGGGACGCGGGGGCACCGTCGGTCCTTCCATTCGCCCTGGCCACGACGTCCTGAGGTCGGACTACCGCGCGCCTCACTTGGTGCCCAGCTCGCTGAAGATCTTCCGCTTGAGAGGAGGTATCGCCGAGACCACACGCAGCCCCACCCTGAACGCCGAGCGGCCGAAACGGTTGGGAGAGACGGTTTGCTCCGCGGTGCGCAGCGACGCACGCACCGCCGCGAACCCGTAGCCGATCATCTGGGTCTCGTAGTCGTGGATCCCGGCGACGAGATCCACCTCCCCGCGTGCGGCGGCGATCAGCTTGCGGCTCAGCAGCTGGGCGTCGCGGAGTGCGGTGTTGGCGCCGATGCCACGGAAGGGCGTCATGCTGTGGATGGCGTCGCCGAGGACGGTGACCGTCGACGTCTCCCACTGCGGCACCGCGACCGACGTGCGGATCGGCAGCAGCGTGACGGTCTGGGCCGGCGACTCGGCAACGAGTCGGCGCAGGGCCGGATGCCAGCCTCCGGTCAGCCCGCCGACGAGGTCTCGCAGCTGCTCGCCGTCCATTTCGGACGGGTCGGCGCCGCCCCGCGCGAGGCGGGTGCGGTCGGCGGCGTAGCCCCACATGACGTAGCTGCCCGTGTTGTCGAAGAGCACCTCGTCGACCATGGCGGTCTCGTCGTTGCCACCGATGCCGTGTGCGGCGGCCGCGGGGTCGGCGTCGACCTGATGCGGGGCCACGAACATGCCGCAGCCGGCCGGCGGCATCACGTTGTTGGGGCCGGTGTGGAGCAGATCGGGCAGGGTGCGCTTGGTCTCCTCGGTGAGGGTGAACTTGCCGACGATCACGCGAATGCCGGTGTCGATCCGCTTGGCGTGTGGCAGGTACTGCGACCGCACCCGCGAGTTGGCGCCGTCCGCGGCGACGAGCACGTCGGCGGCGGCGGTGGTGCCGTCCGCGAAGTGCAGGGTGTAGGTGCCGTCCGCGGCGGGGTCGTAGCGCTCGAACTCCTTGCCGTGGTGCAGCACGCCGTCCAGGCCGGCGGAAAGCACCTGGTGGAGGGTGATGCGGCTGACCGAGTGGTGGGCGCCGGCCGGGTCGTGGCCGATGGCCGAGGTGATCTCCGCCTCGACCATCAGCAGCTGCTCGAGTTGCTCGGTGACGAATCCGAACGAGTCGCCTGAGCTGCCGCAGGTCGACACGAATGCCTGCCACAGGTCGGGCGGCAGGCACTCGCGCAGAGCACGCGAACCGTGCGGGTTGATGTGCACCCGGTAGCCCTGCAGCCGCTCGGTGCGCAGGGGGCTGCGCTCGTACACCGCCACGTCGACACCCGCCCGGTGCAGTGCCTGCGCCAGGCACAACCCGCCGGTGCCGCCGCCGACGATCGCCACTCGAAACCGCTTGGCCATCGCTTTCCTCCCTCATCCCGAATCTGACAGGAGCAATAATCATCCGTCTGTTTGATTATGTCAATCGTCTAGATGAATTTGTCACCCGGCGCGTTGATCGTCTAGCGTTGGCGCATGACTGCCGGCCGGAACCCACGCCGCAGGCCGAACCCGGGCGAGCGCCAGCGCGATCCGGAGCGCACGCGCGCGCGGATCCTCGACGCGGCCAAGGTCGAGTTCGCCGAGAAGGGGTTCGCCGGCGCCCGGGTCAGCGACATCGCCGACCGTGCGGGCGTGAACAAGCAGCTGATCTCGTACTACTTCGGCGGGAAGGAGGGGCTATACACCGAGCTGAACAACCAGTGGCGGCAGGTGAGCGACCAGCTGTCGGGCGTGGACCGGCCCCTCGACGAGGTGGTCGCCGCCTACGCGATGAGCACGCTGCACGACCGCGACGGTGCCCGCCTGATGGTGTGGTCGAACATGTCGCCGGCCGATGCGCCACCGGACACCGGACAGGAACGCGAGTTCCTGCAGGCGCAGGTGGCCGACCTGCGACGGCGCCAGGAAGCGGGTGAGCTACCCGCCGACCTCGACCCGGCGTGCGTGATGCTGGCGCTGTTCGCCGCGGCGAGCGCCACGGTCACCCTGCCGCGGGTGGCGAAGGCGATCGCCGGTGACGACGCGGACTCCCCCGCGTTCGCCGAGCGCTACGCGCAACAGCTCGCCCGCCTGATCCGCCACCTCGGCAGCGGTCAGGCGTAGGCGTAGTCGGTCAGCGGGAAGCCGGCCGCCGCGCGGTGGGCGTTGATCGTGGACGTGGGTCGTAGCAACGCGGCCTCGCCGTGCTGGTTGAAGTAGTAGCTGCGCGCGGTCGAGCAGCTGCCGAGCTCGAACACCGAGTCGCCGAGGCGGCCGGTCATCCGCGCGAGGAAGTCGTCGTTCGCCGACTGCGTCACCTCGAACGTCGTCGCGCCACGGCGGCGCAGCTCGCCGAACAGGCGCGCCATGTGGCGCATCTGGGCCTCGATCGTCGTGAAGTACGACAGTCCGCTGTAGGAGTACGGGCTGTTGAGACTGATCATGTTCGGGAAGTACGGGATGGTGACGCCCTCGTACGCCTGGAAGCGGTTCTCGCGCCACCACGTGCCGAGATCGCGGCTCGCGCGGCCGATGATCTCGATGGCGGGGAAGTTGACGTCCCACAGGTTGAAGCCGGTGGCGAGCAGCAACGTGTCGATCTCGGTGCGGCGCCCGTCCGTCGTGACGATGCCGTCCGGTTCGACGTGGTCGATGGACGCGGTCTCGAGGTGCACGTTGGGTTTGTTGAAGGTCGGGAAGTAGTCGTTGGAGAACGTCGGTCGCTTGCAGCCGAACGAGTAGTCCGGGGTCAGCTTGCGGCGCAGCTCCGGATCGTTGACCTGGCGGCGCAGGTGCGCGCGAGCGAGCCGCTCGGCGCCGCGGTTCATCAGCTTGGCGTGCCGGTAGTGGAGCACGCCGGTGATCATGATCGCCTCGAGGGCGGCGGTGTTGACCAGGCGTGCGATCCGTTGCGCCAGCGGCAGCCGGGCGAACAGCCGCTGCACCGGACGCGGGATCGGCCCGTCGAGCTTGGGCGTGACCCAGATCGGCGTGCGCTGGTAGACGGTCAGCTCGGCAGCCTTCTTCGCGACCTCGGGGATGAGCTGGACCGCGGTCGCGCCGGTGCCGATGACGGCGGTGCGCCGGGCGGTGAGGTCATAGCTGTGGTCCCAGGCGGTGGAGTGGATGACCTTGCCGGCGAACGTGTCGATGCCCGGGATGTCCGGCATCCGCGGCTGGGACAGGAACCCGGTGGCGGTCACGAGGTAGCGCGCGGTGAGCCGGTCGCCGTCGCGGATGCGGACGGTCCAGGTATGCGTGCGGTCGTCCCAGCTCGCGCCGTCGACGACCGTGCCGAAGCGCATGTAGCGGCGCAGGCGGTACTTGTCCGCGACGTGCTCGGCGTAGCGCTTGAGCTCCGCGCCGGGGGCGAAGAGCCGCGACCAGTACGGGTTCGGTTCGAACGAGTACGAGTAGGTCACCGACGCGATGTCGACGGCGAGGCCCGGGTAGCGGTTGACGTGCCAGGTGCCGCCGAGGTCGTCCTCGCGTTCGAGGATCGCGAGCTTGGTGATGCCGAGCCGGTTGAGCTGGATCGCGGCGCCCATCCCGCCGAAGCCGGCGCCCACGATGATCGCGTCGTACTCGGGTGTCACGGCAGGACCTCCAATTCGAGATACCATGAGTATTCGAATACGATCGGTATGTCAAGGGATAGGGTGCCGCCGTGACCCGAATGACCCGGGCGGAGAGCCAGGCACGGACGCGCACGCAGTTGCTGCGGACGGCACGCGAGCTGTTCCTGCGCGACGGCTACCTGGCCACCTCGCTGGACAAGGTCGCCGACGCGGCGGGCTTCTCGAAGGGCGCGGTGTACTCGAACTTCCGCAACAAGGACGAGCTGTGCCTCGCGGTGCTGGACGAGCTCCGCGCCGAACGGGTCGCGGAGATCACCGGCCTGCTGGGCGCCCCGACGACGGACGAGCGGCTGCGCCGGTTCGAGGCATGGGCCGAGCGAGTAATCGGCGACCCACAGTGGACGACGTTGGAGTTCGAGTTCGCGGTACAGGCCCGCCGTGACCCGGGCTGCGCCAGGCCATGGCCGACCGCCTGACGGCGGTGACCCAGACCGTCGAGTCCGCGCTAGCGGGCCTGACCGCCGGCGACGCCGCTGAGGGCAACCAAGGGTTGGACACCGGCGACGCCCACGACGGCAGCCACGCGCCAGGAACCCCCGACACTCACGACGGCAGGCGCACGCCAGGACCCGGCGACGACCGCAGGCCGGGCCTCGAGCACGCCGCTGACGATGGCGGCCGCGGGCCGGGCGTCGGGCATGCTGTTGGCGATGGCAGCCACCGGCCGGAGCCCGGCGACGCCGTTGACAACAGTCGTGGACCGGGCGAAGCGATCGAGAGCCGCGGGCTGGGCGACGTGATCGAGAGCCGTGGGCGGGTGGCGTCGCCGATGGCCGGGGATCAGGCGGCGGTTGCGTTGCTGTGTCTCGGGGTCGGGCTGGGGCTGTTCCGCTCCATCGACCCGGCGATGCCGGTCGGAGCGCTCGTCGACACGGTGCGGGTGCTGGCCGGACTCCCCACGGCGCGCTAGTGGCGGAGGGGGACCAGGTCGTCGGCGTGGACTACCTCGCGTCGGTGTTCCGGGGCCAGGTCGCGGGTCTTGCGGCCGATTAGCGTGGGGAGCTCGGCCGCGTCGAAGGCGACCACGCCCCGTGCCACGGTGCGGCCCGCGAGGTCGGTCAGCTCGACTACGTCACCCGCCTCGAAGTCGCCCGCTACCTGCGTGATGCCGGCCGCCAGGAGCGATCGGCGGCGACCGACGACCGCGGCGACGGCGCCGTCGTCGAGCTGCAGGCGGCCCTTCGAGTTTGCGGCGTACGCGAGCCAGAAGCGGCGCGGCGTCAGGCGCCGGGCGCTCGCCGCGAACGCGGTGCCGACGTCGGCAGGCCCGAGTGCCTGGGCGGCGTCGGTGGCGGCGGCGATCAGGACCGGGACGCCGGCGGTCGAGGCCAGGCGCGCGGAGGCGAGCTTCGACGCCATGCCGCCGCTGCCGAGGTCCGAGGCGGCGTCGACCACCCGGACGTGGTCCACATCGGACTCGTCGGCCACCTCGGTGACGCGGGTGGCGTTGCCGCGCCGGGGGTCGCCGTCGTATAGGCCGTCCACATCGGACAGCAGGACCAGGGCGTCGGCGCCCACGAGGTACGCGACCAGGGCGGCCAGGCGGTCGTTGTCGCCGAAACGGATCTCCTCGGTGGCGACCGTGTCGTTCTCGTTCACGACCGGCACGACGCCTAGGGCCAGCAGCCGCGAGAGCGTGCGCTGGGCGTTGCGGTAGTGGGCGCGACGGACGACATCGTCGGAGGTGAGCAGGACCTGGCCGACCGTCAGGCGGAACCGGGCGAACGACGCCACGTACGCATGACCCAGCACGAGCTGGCCGACGCTGGCGGACGCCTGCTGGGTGGCCAGGTCCCGCGGCCGCCGGGTCAGCGACAGCGGAGCCAGGCCGGACGCGATGGCACCCGACGACACCAGCACGATCTGGCTGCCGGCGGCCCGCCGGGCGGCGAGGGCGTTCACGAGCGCATCCAGGCGCGCCGGGTCGAGCCCGCCCGCCGCGGTGGTCAGCGACGACGAGCCCACCTTGACCACGACCCGCCGCGCGGCGGCGATCCGGGCGCGGGCGCCGGACAGGACGGCGGCCGGCTCACCCACGACGGCCCCTCACAGGCCCCGTGCCACCACCCGCGGTGACCCCGCGCCAACGGCTCGCTGCGCTCACTGCGGCTCGCCGCCAGGGTGTTCGGACGACGCGCCGTCGGAGCCGCCTGGAGCGCGCCGGGCATGTTTGGCCGCCTTGCGGTCGGCCGCGCCCACGCGGGCGTTGCGCTCCAGCCGGGGGTCGTCGCCGCGTTCGTGTAGTAGGACGGCGATGCCGGCGGGGGTGGAGGGCTCCCAGTCGAACGTCACGTTGCCGATCGTCACCGGGCAGCCTGGGGTTGCGCCGGCCTCGGCCAGCGCCTCCTCCACGCCCAGGCGCGCGAGGCGGTCGGCCAGGTAGCCGACGGCCTCGTTGTTGTCGAACGCGGTCTGCCGCACCCAGCGCTCCGGACGCTCGCCGCGGACGATGAACCCGCCCGGCTCCTCCGGGTCCTCGACGACCGTGAAGCCCGCCTCGTCCACCGCCCGGGGGCGCAGCACTATCCGCGACGACTCCAGGGCCGGCCGGCTCGCGCGGTCCTCCTCGACGATCTTGGCCAGCGCGAACGACAGCTCGCGCAGACCCTCGCGGCTCGCCGTCGACACCGTGAACACCGGCAGGCCGCGCTCGCGGAACTCGCCCTCGACCATGTCCGCCAGCTCGCGCGCGTCGGGCACGTCCACCTTGTTCAGCACGACGACGCGCGGGCGGGACGCGAGGCTGCCGCCGAGCGCGGGCGTGTACCGCGCCAGCTCCGCCTCCAGGGCGTCCACATCGGACACCGGGTCGCGGTCGGGCTCGAACGTGGCGCAGTCGACCACGTGCACGAGCACCGAGCAGCGCTCGATGTGACGCAGGAAGTCCAGGCCGAGGCCCTTGCCCTGCGAGGCACCCGGGATCAACCCGGGCACGTCCGCCATCGTGTACGTCGACTCCCCCGCGGTCACCACGCCGAGGTTCGGCACCAGCGTGGTGAACGGGTACTCCGCGATCTTCGGCCGCGCCGAGGACAGCACCGAGATCAGCGACGACTTGCCCGCCGACGGGAAGCCGACCAGGCCGACGTCGGCTACCGAGCGCAGCTCGAGCACCAGGTCACGGGTCTCGCCGGGCTCGCCGAGCAGGGCGAACCCCGGGGCCTTGCGGGCCTTGGACGCGAGCGCCGCGTTGCCCAGCCCGCCCCGGCCGCCGCCGGCCGCGATGAACCGGGTGCCGTCGCCGATCAGGTCGGCCAGCACCTCGCCGTCCTCGGTCAGCACGACCGTGCCGTCGGGCACCCGCAGCTCCAACGCCTCACCGGCGGCGCCGTCGCGGTTGTTGCCCTGGCCCTGCCTGCCGTTCGTGGCGCGCGCGTGCGCGCGGAAATGGAAGTCGAGCAGCGTGTGCACGCCGGAGTCGACGACGAGCACGACCTCGCCGCCGTTGCCGCCGTTGCCGCCGTCCGGGCCACCGAGCGGCTTGAACTTCTCGCGGTGCACCGAGGCGCACCCGTTGCCGCCGCTGCCCGCGGACACGTGGATCACCACGCGGTCGACGAATCGGGACACTGGGAACCTTCCAGAGAATGCACACGAGGGGCGAGCCGCAGTACCGCCGGCCCGCCCCTCATGGGGTCTTGCTCGTGTCGCGGGCGTCAGCCCTCGACCGGGACGATGTTCACGGTCTTCTTGCCGCGCTTCTCGCCGAACTGCACCGCGCCCGCGGCCAGGGCGAACAGCGTGTCGTCGCCACCACGACCGACGTTGACGCCGGGGTGGAACTTGGTGCCACGCTGGCGAATGAGGATCTCGCCCGCGTTCACCACCTGGCCGCCGAACCGCTTGACGCCGAGGCGCTGGGCGTTGGAGTCACGCCCGTTGCGGGAGCTGGACGCACCCTTCTTGTGTGCCATGGTTGTCAGCTCCTACTTGGTCTTGATCTCGGTTACCTCGACACGGGTCAGCTTCTGCCGATGCCCCTGCCGCTTGTGGTAGCCGGTCTTGTTCTTGAACTTGTGGATCCGGATCTTCGGACCCTTGGTCTGGTCGACGACCTTGCCCAGCACCGACACCTTGGCCAGCTTGGCCGCGTCGGTGGTGACGTCGTCGCCGTCGACGACGAGCAGCGCGGGGAACGAGAGCTCCGCTCCCGGCTTACCGTCGAGCTTCTCGACCTCGACGATGTCGCCGACGGCGACCTTGTACTGCTTGCCGCCGGTCTTGACGATCGCGTACATCGGGACGGAACTCTCCTGCTACTCGGTCTCGAAACTGAGGGCTGCGCATGCGGTCGGCGCCGCGCACGAGTCGGCCCACCGAAAGGCGGGCCGACATACAGGGTACGTGGCCGCCGAATCGCGGGGCAAACCGGGGTCAGCCATCGTGCGTGGCCGACACCGGCGGGCCGGCCGGCCGGGACGCGCCCCGCCGCACCGGCCGCCGCTGCGGCGTGCTCGTGGCCGGCACCGACGACTCCGACGGCGCCGAGCCGTCCACCGAGTCGACGTGTTCGGCCTGGCCGGTGACCTGTTCGCCCCCGTGAGCCTGGCCGTTGGCCGGCTCCGGGTGGTCGGCGCCGGCCTGCGTGAAGCTCGCGGTGCCCGCCGGGGCGGTCGACACTGCCGGCGCGGGGGGCGGCTCGATGCTGCTGCTGGGCTCGCCCGCGCTGCGCCCCGCCCGGCGGCGCGTGCGCCGCGCGGTCCGGACCGGTCCGGCCGCGTCGGACTCGGCGGCCGCGGGCTCCGAGGACTCCGCAGCCTCCGAGTCGGCGGCCGGAGACGCCTCCGCCGAGGCGGCGACGGCGGACGACTCCGCGGCGGCCGAAGAACGCGAACGGCGGGACGAACGCGAACCACCCGAGGCAGCCCCCTCGGGCACGGCGTCAGCCGCGTCCGGGGCGGCGTCGGAGGTGTCGGAGTCGCCGTTGGCACGCGTGGTCGCCTTGGCGATGTCGCGGACGGCCTTGGCGGCTTCCTTGGCCGCCGCCTCCTTGGCCGCGGCCTCCTTCGCCGACTCCTTGGCGCTCTCCTTGTCCTCGCCGCGGCCCCGGGAACGGCGACCGCCGCCGGTGGAGCCGTTCGTCGCGGCCGGCTTGCCGACCGGATCGGTGGAGATCAGCACGCCACGGCCCTTGCAGTGCTCGCACGTGGTGCCGAACGCCTCCAGCAGGCCGGTGCCGACGCGCTTGCGGGTCATCTGCACCAGGCCCAGCGACGTCACCTCGGCGACCTGGTGGCGGGTGCGGTCGCGGCCGAGACACTCGGTCAGCCGGCGCAGCACCAGGTCACGGTTGGACTCGAGCACCATGTCGATGAAGTCGATCACGATGATGCCGCCGATGTCGCGCAGCCGCAGCTGGCGGACGATCTCCTCGGCCGACTCGAGGTTGTTGCGGGTGACGGTCTCCTCGAGGTTGCCACCCGAACCGGTGAACTTGCCGGTGTTGACGTCGATGACGGTCATCGCCTCGGTGCGGTCGATCACCAGGTACCCGCCCGACGGCAGCCAGACCTTGCGGTCGAGCGCCTTGAGCAGCTGCTCCTCGATGCGGTACTCGGCGAAGACATCGGCCTTGCCGACGTGCTTGCGCACCCGGTCGGCGAGCTCGGGCGCCACGTGCCGGACATAGGAGTCGACGGTCTCCCAGGCGTTCGCGCCCTCGATCACCAGCGCGGAGAAGTCCTCGGTGAACAGGTCGCGCACGACCTTGACCAGCAGGTCGGGCTCCTCGTAGACGAGCGAGGGCGCGCCGACCTTCTTGGTGCCGTTGGTGCCCTGGGTCTTGTCCTGGATGACCTGCCACTGCGCCTGCAGCCGCCGCACGTCGCGGCCCAGCTCCTCCTCGCTGATGCCCTCCGACGCGGTGCGGATGATCACGCCGGCGTCCTCGGGCACGACCCGCTTGAGCACGTCCTTGAGCCGGCGCCGCTCGTTCTCGGGCAGCTTGCGCGAGATGCCCGTGGCGCCGCCGCCCGGCACGTAGACCAGGAACCGGCCGGGCAGGGAGATCTGGGTGGTCAGCCGGGCGCCCTTGTGGCCCACCGGGTCCTTGGTGACCTGCACGAGCACGCTGTCGCCGGTCGACAGGGCCTGCTCGATCTTGCGGGCCTTGCCCTCGAGACCGGCCGCGTCCCAGTCGACCTCGCCGGCGTACAGCACGGCGTTGCGCCCGCGGCCGATGTCGACGAACGCCGCCTCCATCGAGGGCAGCACGTTCTGCACCCGGCCGAGGTAGACGTTGCCGACCAGGGAGCCGGAGCCCGACGAGGTCACGAAGTGCTCGACCAGCACGCCGTCCTCGAGCACGCCGATCTGCACGCGGTCGCCGCGCTCGCGGACCACCATCGCGCGGTCGACCGCCTCGCGGCGGGCCAGGAACTCGGCCTCGGACAGGATCGGCGCGCGCCGGCGGCCCGCCTCACGACCGTCCCGGCGGCGCTGCCGCTTGGCCTCGAGCCGGGTCGAGCCGCGCACGCTGCGCACCTCGTCACGGCCGTCGGACTCGCCCTTGTTGTCGTCGCGCGCCTCGCGGACGTGCACGACCGTGTTCGGCGGATCGTCCTCGGTCATGCCGCCGTCGTCGTCCGAGCCGCCCTTGCGCCGGCGGCGCCTGCGCCGGCGGCGGCTCGCGGAGTCGGAGTCGTCGGAGTCGTCCGAGTCGTCGTCGGCGTCGGCCTCCTCGGGCTTGGCCTTGCCGCGGCGGCGGTCGGCCTTCTCCGGCTTGTCCTTGTCGGCCGGCTTGTCGTCCTTCTCCGCCCTGGCCGGCCGGTCCTCGTCGGTCCGGTCGTCGCCGTCGGCGTCGTCGTTCTGGCCGCCCTTGCCCCGGCCGCGGCCCCGGCGACCGCGCCGGCGGCGGGGCCGGCTGTCGTCGGCGCTGTCCTCGTCGGTGTCCGGACCGTCGTCGGTCGCGTCCTCGTCGTCGTCCTCGACGACGGGCTCGGGCTCCGGCCGGCGCGCCGGCGCGGCCGGCGGCCGCGGCGGCTGGAACAGCGGCGCGGCGGAGGCGAACACCGGGGTCGGCGGCACCTGCCGCGCGGCGGCCTGAGCGGGCGCCTCGGGCTCGGCGGCCTTGGCGGCCGGCGCGGCGGCCGGCGCGGCGGCCGCTCCCGGCGGCGCGACGCCGAACGACTCGGCGACCTTGAGCGCGACCTCCTTGTCGATGCTCGACTGCACGCTGCGGCCGGTCACGCCGGCTTCGGTCACCGCCTGCAGGACCTCGCGGCTGTTGCGGCCGAGCAGCTTGGCCAGCGCGTGAATGCGGATCTTGGCCGGCAGGTCCGCCAGTGCGGCGGATGCGGCTTCGGTGGTATCCCCGCCGGTCTTTCCGGCAGGTGTCGTCTTATTCGACATGTAGCTCCTTCGCCCCCGGGCGCGTCCATCGGGAGCCGGTTCCAAACCGGCTCTCGCAGACGCGGCCGCACAGGGGCCTCGTTGTCTGGCTGCACCGTGCTCCTCCGGTGCAGCCTGTTGTCGTTCCGCCGCCGGGCGGCGGGAATCCTCGCCTCTCACCGTGGGGCCGCCGAGCACACGCTCGCCGGCCGGTCACAGCAGGTCAGTCACAACGTCGCTCCGAGCGGGGCTCGCTCCCGAGCATCCCCCGGCTGTCAGCCCACCCTGTCGGGGGCCAACGGGTCGGACAAACCTCCGCCGTCGTCGAGCCGTCCCTGGGCCATCCGGGTCGCCTTCGCGGGCACCGGCGGTTCCAAAGCGGCGACGACGCGAAGCGCGCTCAGTACGTCGTCCGGTCGTACGACCGGTGTGGTCTGCCGTACAACCACCTCGAGTATCCCACACGGCGGTCCGGCAGGCGCCGGGTGCGACCCGTGGGGCGCGTCGTGCACGGTCGCGCTCACGATCGCCGCGCGGGCGTCGATGGTCCGCATACCGTGCTTGGTCAGGCGTTCTACCTCGACAATCGGCTCGGCCAGCATCTTCGCGACCGCCGCCCGCAACTCGCTGGCCGGGACGTCCGCGAGCTCGATGTGCCACCGGCTGGCCTCGACCCGATCCGCCAGCGCGTCCCCGGGACCGGCCACGACCGCCTCGAGCAGGTCCAGGCCCGGCGGCATGGCGGAGTCGAGCGTCGCGACCAGCTCCGCCGGCTCGGTGGCCTCGACCAGCTGGATCTCGACGTACTCCGCCTCGCTGGCCACACCGGTCGGCGCCGCGCCTATCCAGGAGATCTTCGGGTGCGGGTTGAAGCCCTGCGAGTACGCCATCGGCACGTGCGCGCGGCGCAGGGCTCGCTCGAACGCGCGTGCGATGTCGCGGTGGGAGGTGAACCGCAGCCGGCCGCGCTTGGCGTAGCGCAGCCGCAGCTTCTGTACCGCCGGGGCCGATGGATTGGGCCGGTCCTGCCTGCTCAGAGCTACTCCTTCTGGTGGGTTGTGGCTACTCCGGTGGTGATCTACCGCACCTGCTGGCACGCTACCCCCAGCTCCAATTCGGGACTCGAGCTTGTCTGCTCGCAGTCCAGTGGTTACCGTCCGGGCATTGGACAGCCGGTGTCCCGGACCGGCCGCCCCAACAAATGGAGGTCACCCGTGCCTCTGCTGCGCCGTCTACCGGTGGCAGCGGTAGTAGCCTTCGTGCTCGTCACGCACCCGGTGACGACCGGGGCGGTGGCGGGCGCGCAACCGCCCGACAAACCCCCGGCATGCTCGAACACCCTGCCGAACGTGCGGTACCTGGTGCTGTTCGACGCCGGGACGGCGCAGGCCGCGGCGCGGCGGGCGATCGGCAGCGCGTGCGGCACGCTCAGCGGGTACTACCCGCAGATCGGCGTCGCGGTGGCGACCTCCCCCGACTCCCGCTTCCCGAGCCGCCTCGGCACCGGCCGCGCGTTCAGCGCCCAGCGGGTCATGCGCTCGCAGCAGGGGCCCCGCAAGGCCGACGAGACCGACTCGACGCAGGCGCGGCTGACGTCGAACCCGGCCGCTGTCTCCACCGCGGACCTCACGGGTGAGCAGTGGGACATGAACATGATCCACGCGGACCGCTCGCGGCGGGTCAACGAGGGCAGCCGCGACGTCGTCGTCGGCGTGCTCGACTCCGGAGTGGACCCCACCCACCCGGACCTGCGGGCGGCGCTGGATCCCGCGCTGTCGGCCGGCTGCCTGTCCGGTATTCCCGACACCGCACCGAACGCGTGGGTGCCGACCGCATCGCCGCACGGCACGCACGTGGCCGGCACGATCGCGGCGGCGGACGACGGGCGAGGCGTCGCGGGCGTGGCGCCGGGCGTGCGGATCGCGTCGGTGAAGGTGGTCGACGACGACGGCTTCATCTTCCCGGAGTACGCGGTGTGCGGGCTGATGTGGGCCACGGTCAACAAGATGGCGGTCACGAACAACAGCTACTTCGTCGACCCGTGGCTGATGACGTGCAACCGGGACAGCGAGCGCGTGGTGTACGAGGCCGTGCGCCGCGCGGTCGACTACGCGACCAGGCAGGGCACGCTCACGGTCGCCGCCGCCACGAACGAGGGTGCGGACCTGTCCGACCCGAGTGGACAGACGGCTGGCGGCCCGCCCGACTTGTCCGGCATGGACCGCCGGACGCTGGACAGCAGCTGCAAGGTCCTGCCGGCCGGGCTGCGCGGCGTGGTCGCGGTGTCCGCGGTCAGCCGCGACGAGCAGAAGGCGGGCTACAGCTCCTACGGGCTCGGCGTCATCGACGTGACCGCGCCGGGCGGCGAGCCGCGCTCGGTGGCGCCCCGCACGACCGGCCGGCCCGCGCCGGAGCCGGCGTGCGTGCTTTCGACCGTGCCCGGCGGGTACGGCCGGTACTGCGGCACGTCGATGGCCACGCCGCACGTCGCGGGCGTGGCGGCGCTGCTGGCCGGTGCGCACCCGGACGCCTCGCCGCCGGAGCTGTCGCGCATGCTCAACGACCAGGCCCAGGCCGTGCCGTGCCCGGACGACTACGACCTCGACGACACCGGCGCGCAGGACGCCTACTGCGACGGGTACGCGCCGTACAACGGCTTCTACGGCCACGGCATGGTCGACGCCGAGGCGGCCGTGAGCGACGGCGGGTCGGCCCCGGCCGGCGCGAGCGCGACGACCGGGGCCCGGTAGCCCTACACCGGCGTCAGCGGCAGCAGCTTCCTGCTCGTCGGACCGATCTCGATGTCCGTGCCCATGGCGGGGCAGACGCCGCAGTCGAAGCACGGCGTCCAGCGGCAGTCCTCCAGCTCGCGCTCGTCGAGGGCGTCCTGCCAGTCGTCCCACAGCCAGGTCTTGTCCAGGCCGGAGTCGAGGTGGTCCCACGGCAGGACCTCGTCCTCGGTGCGCTCGCGGGTGGTGAACCACTCGAGGCTCACGCCCAGCGGTGCCAGCTCCGCGGCGGCCGCGGTCGTCCAGCGCTCGTAGGAGAAGTGTTCGCTCCAGCCGTCGAACCGGCCGCCCTCGCGCCAGACGCGCTCGATGACCCGGCCCACGCGGCGGTCGCCCCGCGACAGCAGGCCTTCGATCAGGCTCGGCTTGCCGTCGTGGTAGCGCATGCCGATGTTGCGGCCGATGCCGCGGTCGGAGTTGACCGCCTCCCGCAGCTTGCGCAGCCGGCTGTCGACCGTCTCGGGGTCACACTGGGCGGCCCACTGGAACGGCGTGTGCGGCTTGGGAACGAAGCCGCCGATGGAGATCGTGCAGCGGATGTCCTTGCGGCCACTGGCGGCCCGGCCCGCGCGGATGACCTCCTGGGCCATCGTGGCGATCTCCAGGACGTCGTCGTCGGTCTCGGTGGGCAGGCCGCACATGAAGTACAGCTTCACCTGCCGCCACCCGGCCGCGTACGCCGCGCTGACCGTCCGGATGAGATCCTCCTGCGACACCATCTTGTTGATGACGCGGCGGATCCGCTCGCTGCCACCCTCCGGGGCGAACGTCAGCCCGGAGCGGCGGCCGTTGCGGGACAGCTCGTTGGCGAGGTCGATGTTGAACGCGTCGACCCGGGTGGAGGGCAGCGACAGGCCGGTCTGCGTGCCCTCGTACCTGTCGGCCAGTCCCTTGGTGATCTCGGCGATCTCCGAATGGTCCGCGCTGGACAGGGAGAGCAGGCCGACCTCCTCGAAGCCGCTCGCCTCGAGTCCCTTGTGGACCATCTCGCCGATGCCCTGGATGGACCGCTCGCGCACCGGGCGGGTGATCATGCCGGCCTGGCAGAACCGGCAGCCGCGGGTGCACCCGCGGAAGATCTCCACGCTCATCCGCTCGTGCACGCTCTCCGCGAGCGGCACCAGCGGCTGCTTCGGGTACGGCCACGCGTCGAGGTCCATCGTGGTGCGCTTGGCGATCACGGCCGGGACGCGTGCGCGGTTGGGCGTGACCGGGTCCAGCGCGACGTCGGTGTAGCTCACGTCGTAGAACCGCGGCACGTACACGCCGCCCGTCTCCGCGAGCCGGGTCAGGATCTCGTCGCGGCCGCCGGGCGAGCCCTCCTGCTTCCAGCGGCGCACGAGGTCCGTGATCTCGAGGACGGCCTCCTCGCCGTCGCCCAGCACGGCGGCGTCGACGAAGTCCGCGATCGGCTCGGGGTTGAACGCCGCGTGCCCGCCGGCGATCACGATCGGGTGCTCTTCCGTGCGGTCCGCGGCGTGCAGCGGGACGGCGGCCAGGTCGAGCGCGGTGAGCAGGTTCGTGTAGCCGAGCTCGGTCGAGAAGCTGACCCCGAGCAGGTCGAACGCGCCGACCGGCCGGTGGCCGTCCACCGTGAACTGCGGCACGCCGTGCTCGCGCATCAGGGCCTCGAGGTCGGGCCACACCGCGTAGGTGCGCTCGGCCAGCACGTCGGGCTGCTCGTTGAGCACCTCGTACAGGATCATCACGCCCTGGTTGGGCAGGCCGACCTCGTACGCGTCGGGGTACATCAGGGCCCAGCGCACGGTGGTGGCGTCCCAGTCCTTGACGGTGGAGTTCAGCTCACCGCCGACGTACTGGACCGGCTTGGACACCCTGGGCAGCAGCGGCTCGAGCATGGGGAAGACGGACTCCATAGTGCCCCAAGCGTAACTCCCGGCCGCGCGGGCTCGTCAGCGCAGCAGCAAGGCGCCCAGCCGGCGCGAGGCCACCACGACGCCGATGGCCGCCATCACGACGAAGTACAGCAGGTGGCCGAGGATCGACACGTCGACGTACCCGGTGGACAGCGCCCGCATGATCTCGATCGCGTGGTAGAGCGGCAGGCACTCGACGGCGACCCGCACGGCGCCGGGGTACACGGTGATCGGGAAGAACGTCGTGGAGAACAGGAACATCGGCATCAGCGCCAGCTGCACGAGGTCGAAGTCCTGCCACGAGCGCATGAACGTCGTGCAGGCCATGCCGATCGCCGCGAACGAGAACGCGATCAGCAGTGCCGCGGGCAGCGCGAGCAGCGCCCACGCCGAGGTGATCAGTCCCATCGCGAGCATCACGCAGAGGAAGCCGAACGCGTACATGCCACCACGCAGCAGCGCCCACGCGATCTCGCCGATCGCCACGTCGAGCGGGCCCAGCGGGGTGGCCAGCATCGCGTCGTAGAGCTTCGCGTACTTGAACTTGAAGAAGATGTTGAACGTCGCGTCGTACACCGCACCGTTCATGGCCGACGCCGCGAGCAGCGCGGGCGCCACGTACGCGACGTAGCTGATCGGCTCGCCGCCGGGGCCGGCCACGTCGCCGACGAGCTTGCCGAACCCGACACCCATCGCGAACAGGTAGAACACCGGCTCGCAGAAGCCGGACACGACCGCGAGCCACGCGCGCCGGTTGACCAGCAGCGAGCGCTCCACGAGCACCCGCGCGCGGCCGGCGTAGAGCCCGGTCGGCAGCACGCGCAGGAGCAGGCCGACCCGCGGCGGGGCCTCGACGTTCTCGAGCGTGCCGGTCATTGCGCGAGCCTCCGGCGGAAGTGGCGGAGCCCGAACCACACGCCGACCGCGACGACGGCGACCAGGAAGGCGACGTGGCCGAGCGCCGGGCCCCATTCCAGGGTGCCGAACGCCGCGTCGCGGCCGACCTCGGTGCCGTGCCAGATCGGGGTCAGCCACGCGAGTGGGCGCAGCCACGCGGGCAGCTGCTCGATCGGGAAGAACGCGCCGGCGAACAGCGTCATCGGCATCACGACGAACCGGAACAGCGAGGCGAACTGCTGCCCCTCGGACTCGATCGTGGCCGAGTACGCGACCACCGGCGCCGCGAACGCCATGCCGGTGAGCACGGAGATCACGAGCGTCAGCAGCACGCCCGGCCCGGTCAGCGTGCCGAGCACGCCCGCCACCAGCAGGTATGCCGCGCCCGAGGCGCCCAGCCGGATCGCGATCCAGCTCAGCTGGCCGGCGAGGATCTGCCCCGGGCTGATCGGCGAGGCCGCGATGGCCAGGTAGGTCTGCTGCCACTTGAACGCCGACAGGACCGGGTAGGTCGACTCGAACGACGCGATCTGCACGGCCGTGACCACGAGCAGCGCGGGCGCGAGGTAGACGACGTAGGGCAGCCCGCCGGTCGCGGCGGTCGGCTCGACCTGCGAGCCCAGGCCGAACCCGAGCGCGAGCAGGAACAGCACCGGCTGCACCACGCTGGTGACGGCCGTGGCGCGCCAGTTGCGCTTGTACCACGTCCACATGCCCTCGACGACGATCAGCGCCGCGCGCACCGTGCCGAGCGAGCGGCCCGTGCTCCGTACCGTCGTGTCCACTTCGGACATCAGTCCACCAGTGTCCTTCCGGTCAGCCGGAGGAACACGTCCTCCAGCGTGCTGCGCCGCACCAGGCTCGACACCGGCGCCACGCCCCGGCCGTGCGCGGCGGCGAGCACGGCCTCGCCGTCCTGGGCGTAGAGCAGGATCCGGTCGGGCAACACCTCGATCCGGTCGGCGAGCCCCTCCAGCGGGTGCTCGGCGGTGTCGCCGGGCGGGAAGCGCAGCTCGAGCACCTCGCGCGTGGAGTAGCGGGCGATCAGCTCGGCCGGGCTGCCCTCGGCGACGATCCGGCCGCCGTCCATCACCACGAGCCGGTCACACAGCTGCTCGGCCTCGTCCATGTAGTGCGTGGTGATGATCAACGTGACGCCCTGCTGCTTGAGCCGGAACAACCGGTCCCACAGCAGGTGGCGGGCCTGCGGGTCGAGGCCGGTGGTCGGCTCGTCGAGCAGCATCAGCTCGGGGTCGTTGATCAGCGAGCGGGCGATCGTGAGGCGGCGCTTCATGCCGCCCGAGAGCGGCTCGACCTCGTCGTCCGCCCGCTCGGTGAGCTGGGCGAAGTCGAGGAGCTCGGCCGCCTTGGCGCGCACGTGGGACTTCGACAGCCCGAAGTAGCGGCCGTAGACGTGCAGGTTCTGCCGCACCGTCAGCTCGGAGTCGAGGTTGTCCTGCTGGGGCACGACGCCGAGCCGCGCGCGGATCCGCGGCCCGTCGCGGTCCGGGTCCATGCCCAGCACGCGCAGCTCGCCGTCCGAGCGCGGGGACACGCAGCCGACCATCCGCATGGTCGAGGACTTCCCGGCTCCGTTGGGGCCCAGGAAGCCGAACGCCTCCCCGCGGCGGACCTCGACGTCGATCCCCCGCACCGCGGCGAACTCGCCGAAGCGTTTGACCAGTCCCTTTGCGTCTACCAGTGCCCCGTTGTCACCCACGTCCGGCAGACTAGAGGCACCCGCTGACAATGCGAACGGGATTACCCGGAGATCAGACTCCGGGGAACCAGAGGTCGATCTCGCGCTTGGCCGACTCCGGCGAGTCCGAGCCGTGCACGATGTTGTACTGCACCTCGACGGCGAAGTCGCCGCGGATGCTCCCGGTGTTCGCGGCCACCGGGTTCGTGGCGCCGGCCAGCTGCCGGAACGCGGCGATCGCGTTCTCGCCCTCGACCACGATGGCCACCAGCGCGCCGCCGGTGATGAACTCGAGCAGCGACTCGTAGAACGGCTTGCCCGCGTGCTCGGCGTAGTGCTGCTCGGCCACCACGCGCTCGACGTTGCGCAGCTCCAGCGCGGCGAGCCGCAGGCCCTTGCGCTCGATCCGGGCGATGACCTCGCCGACCAGCCCGCGGCTGACACCGTCCGGCTTGACCAGGACCAACGTACGCTCGCTCACGACACTCCTTCATCGAATCCGTTGTGCGGGCGCAGCCTAGCGTCCGCGGCGGAGCCGTTAACGTGATGGCCGTGCCCGCAGACTTGATCACGATCGACGCCGACTCGCCACAGCCCCCGTTCGAGCAGGTCCGCTCGCAGCTGGCCCGGCACATCTCCGGCCGCACGCTCGCCGTGGGCACCCGGCTGCCGACCGTCCGCGGGCTCGCCACCGAGCTCGGGCTCGCCGCGAACACCGTGGCGCGGGCGTACCGCGAGCTCGAGGAGGCCGGGATGGTCGAGACCCGCGGCCGGGCGGGCACGTTCGTCAGCGCGCTGGGCGACCGCAGCCGGATCGAGCTGCGGAAGGCGGCGGCCGGCTACGCGGCCACCGCACACGCGCTGGGTATCGATCCGGAGGAGGCCATCGAGGCGGTCCGCGCCGCGCTGAGGTAGGCGCCGGCCACCCGCGCGGTCAGTCGTCCGCGGACTCTGCCGGCTCGGCGGACTCTGCCGGCTCGGTCGGCTGCTGGCTGGGCAGGCGGCCCTGCGCCATGCGCTTCGCCACGTCCCAGCGCATCCACAGCAGGACGGCCCACACCAGGCCGAACACGAGCCCCAGGACGCCGAGCGCGGGCAGCGCCACCCAGCAGGCGATCAGCACGACCTGCAGGCCCGCGGCGACCCAGATGCCCCACGGCCGGCGCAGCACCGCGCACGTCGCCAGCAACGCGACCGCGAGCGCGACGACCAGCACGCCCTGCCACGTGGCCATGCCGCTGCCCAGGTTCGACACCACGGGGATCGACAGCAGCACCACGATCATCTCGAGCAGCAGCGTCGCCGCCATGACACCGGCGAACGAGCGGAGCGGGTCGACCGGCCTGGTCACGCGGGCTCCTTGCCGAACAGGGCCCGCGCCTCGCCCGCGGTGACGACCGAACCCGTGACGACCACGCCCACCCCGGACAGGGGCTCCTCCGCGTCCTCCTCGGCCAGGGCGATCGCGGCCTCGACCGCGTCGTCGAGGCGGGGGTACACGCTCACCCGGTCCACGCCGAAGACCTCCGTCGCGGCGTCGGCCAGCTCGGTGGGGTCCATCGCGCGCTCGGAGGAGTTCGTCGTGACCACGACCTCGTGCAGCACCGGCTCCAGCGCGGACAGGATGCCGGCCACGTCCTTGTCCCGCATCGACCCCACCACGCCGACGAGCTTGCGGAACGCGAAGTCCTCGTCCAGTGCGGTGGCGAGCGCCCGGGCACCGTGCGGGTTGTGCGCGGCGTCGACGAACACGCTCGGCGCCGAGCGGACCCGCTCCAGCCGGCCCGGCACCTCGACCGACGCGAAGCCCTCGCGGACCGCCTCCGCGTCCAGGGCCCGCTGCGCGCCCGCGCCGAAGAACGCCTCCACCGCCGCGAGCGCCAGCGCCGCGTTCGCCGCCTGGTGCGCGCCGTGCAGCGGCAGGAAGATGTCGTCGTACGCGCCGCCGAGCCCCTGCAGCCGCAGCAGCTGCCCGCCGACCGCGACGTCGCGGCGCAGCACGCCGAACTCCATGCCCGCCCGCGCCACCGTCGCGTCCACCTCGGCGCACCGTTCCAGCAGGACGGTCGAGACCTCCGGCGACTGCTCGGCGAGCAGCGCGATCGAGCCCGGCTTGATGATCCCGGCCTTCTCCCGGGCGATGCCCGCGAGGTCGGCGCCCAGGTACTCGACGTGGTCCACACCGATCGGGCCGACGACCGCGACCCGGGCGTCGGCGACGTTCGTCGAGTCCCACGTGCCGCCGAGCCCGACCTCGAGCACGGCCGCGTCGACCGGCGCGTCGGCGAACGCGGCGAACGCCATGCCGGTGAGCACCTCGAACTTGCTGAGCGTGACCTCCGCGCCCCGGTCGATCATCGCCACGTACGGCTCGACGTCCCGGTACACCTCGACGTAGCGCTCCGGGCTGATCGGCGCCCCGTCGACGGCGATCCGCTCGGTCACGACCTGCAGGTGCGGGCTCGTGAACCGGCCCACCCGCAGGCCGATGCGGGTGAGCAGCGCGTCGATCATCCGCGCCACCGACGTCTTGCCGTTGGTACCCGCGACGTGCAGCACCGGGTAGGTCGTGTGCGGGTCACCGAGCAGGTCGACGAGCGCGGCGATCCGCGTCAGCGACGGCTCGATCTTCGACTCGGGCCACCGCGTGTTGAGCTCCGCCTCGACCTGGCGCAGGTCGTCCCAGGCGGACTCGTCCGCAAATCCCTCCACAGTAGACACTCAGGCCTGCGGCAGCGCGTCGAGGCGTGCGGTGAACCGCTCGATGTCGGCCGCGGCGACGTCCCGCCGGGCCTTGATCTTGGCGACCACCTCGGCCGGTGCCTTGTCGGTGAAGTTGGGGTTGCCCAGCTTCGCCTCGGTGCCCGCCAGCTCCTTCTCGGCCGCGGCGCGGTCCTTGGCGAGCCGCTTGCGCTCGGCGGCGACATCCACGGTGCCGGACAGGTCCAGCTCCACGTGCACGGTGCCGCCGGCCAGCGCGACCTCGAGCGACGCGCTCGCGGTGAACGCGTCCCCGGGCGCCTCGAGCCGGGCGAGCGAGGCCACCGCGGGCTCGAGCACCGACAGGCCCGCGTCGGCCACGCCGCGCAGCCGCGCGGGCACCCGCTGGCCGGGCTTGAGGCCCTGGTCGGAGCGGAACCGGCGGACCTCGGTGACGAGCTTCTGCACGCCGGCGATCCGGCGTGCGGCGGCCGCGTCGGCCGGGTGCCCGTCGGCGGTCGGCCACTCGGCGATCACCACCGACTCGCCACCGGTCAGCGTCGTCCACAGGCGCTCGGTGACGAACGGGATCAGCGGGTGCAGCAGGCGCAGCACGACGTCGAAGACGTGGCCCAGCACCGCGCGCGTCGACTCGGCCCGCTCGCCGCCCTCAGCCATCTGGACCTTGGCGAGCTCGAGGTACCAGTCGCACAGCTCGTCCCAGGTGAAGTGGTAGAGCGCGTCGCACAGCTTGGCGAACTGGTAGTCCTCGAACAGGCGGTCCACTTCGGACACGACGGCGTCGGTGAGGTCGAGGATCCAGCGGTCCGCGTCCGTCAGCGACTCGCGCGCCGGCAGCTCGCCGGCCGCGGTCGCGCCCTGCAGGAGCGCGAACCTCGTGGCGTTCCACAGCTTGTTGCCGAAGTTGCGCGAGCCGGCCGCCCACTCCTGCGAGACCGCCATGTCGGCGCCCGGGTTCGCGCCGCGGGCCAGCGTGAACCGGGTGGCGTCCGCGCCGAAGCGGTCGAGCCAGTCGAGCGGGTCGATGACGTTGCCGCGCGACTTGGACATCTTCTTGCCGGACGGGTCGCGGACCAGGCCGTGCAGGTAGACGTGGTCGAACGGCTGCGCGCCGTCCATCGCGTAGAGGCCGAACATCATCATCCGGGCGACCCAGAAGAAGAGGATGTCGTAGCCGGTGACCAGCAGGTGGTTCGGGTAGAAGCGCGCCAGGTCGTCGGTCTCGTCCGGCCAGCCGAGGGTCGAGAACGGGAACAGCGCCGAGGAGAACCACGTGTCGAGCACGTCGGGGTCCTGGTGCCAGCCCTCGCCCTCGGGCACCTCGTCGTCGGGTCCGACGCAGACGACCTTGTCGTCCGGGCCGTACCAGACCGGGATGCGGTGGCCCCACCACAGCTGGCGCGAGATGCACCAGTCGTGCATGTTGTCGACCCAGTCGAAGTAGCGCTTGGCGAGCTCCGGCGGGTGGATCGTGGTCCGGCCGTCGCGCACCGCGTCGCCCGCGGCCCTCGCCAGCGGCTCGACCTTGACGAACCACTGCAGCGACAGCCGCGGCTCGACGACCGTGCCGCAGCGGGTGCAGTGCCCGACCGCGTGCAGGTAGGGCCGCTTCTCCGCGACGATGCGGCCCTGCTCGCGCAGCGCCGCCACGATCGCGGGCCGCGCCTCGAACCGGTCCAGCCCCTCGAACGGGCCGTGCGCGGTGATCACCGCGCGCTCGTCCATGATCGTGAGCGCGGGCAGGTCGTGGCGGCGCCCGATCTCGAAGTCGTTGGGGTCGTGCGCGGGTGTGACCTTGACCGCACCCGTGCCGAACTCCGGGTCGACGTGCTCGTCGGCGACGATCGGGATCATCCGGCCGGTGAGCGGGAGCTCGACCTCGGTGCCGATCAGGTGCCGGTAGCGCTCGTCGTCGGGGTGGACCGCGACGGCCGTGTCGCCCAGCATCGTCTCGGCACGGGTGGTGGCCACGACGATCGACCTGTCGCCGTCCCCGTAGCGGATCGAGACGAGCTCGCCCTCGTCCTCGGTGTGCTCGACCTCGATGTCCGACAACGCCGTGTGGCAGCGCGGGCACCAGTTGATGATCCGCTCGGCGCGGTAGATCAGCCCGTCCTCGAAGAGCCGCTTGAAGATCGTCAGCACCGCGCGGGACAGGACCTCGTCCATGGTGAACCGCTCGCGCGACCAGTCCACGCCATCGCCCAGCCGGCGCATCTGGTTGAGGATCTGCCCGCCGGACTGGGCCTTCCACGCCCAGACGCGGTCGACGAACGCCTCCCGGCCCAGGTCGTGGCGGGACTTGCCCTCGTTGGCGAGCTCGCGCTCGACCGCGTTCTGGGTGGCGATGCCGGCGTGGTCCATGCCCGGCAGCCAGAGGGTCTCGTAGCCCTGCATGCGGCGGCGGCGGGTGAGCGCGTCCATGATGCTGTGCTCGAGGGCGTGTCCGATGTGGAGGCTGCCGGTGACGTTCGGCGGCGGGATCACGATGCAGAACGGGGGCTTCTCGCTGTGCGGATCCGCGCCGAAGTAACCGGCGTCGACCCATCGCTGGTACAGCTCCGCCTCTACCGTCGCCGGCTCCCAGGCCGGTGGTAGGTCGGTGGTCTGCCGCGATGAGGTGTCAGTCACGCCGAAAGTCTACGAACCGCACTGACCGGCCCGCATTCGAGTTCCCCCTTGGCAGCGTTGTTAACGCGGCGAACGGCTGAATCGATGTGCTTGTTACCTGAGAACACTGGTTTTACCTGGTTGACGAGTCAACCACGCGCACTTTTGGGGAGCTGGTGAACCCACATCCGCCCGCCGCTCCGGCGGAGGACGACGCCGCCTGGACCGGCGCCGCCCGCCGTGCGACGGCGAGTGCCGACGTGCGGCAGTTGCTGCGCAGCGCGCGACGGCGCCGGCATGCCCGCTGGCTGGCCGCCGGGATGGTGGCGGTCGCGCTCGGTGCCGCGGCGGTCGTGCTGGTCCAGACCGGCACCCTGGACAGCGTGCTGGGCGACGGGCCGGCCGCGCCGAAGGCGAAGACCGGCACGCAGCCGGGCCCCAACCCTGGCCCGATGCTCGACGTCGCGCACCCGTTCGAGTCCACGCCGGCGGCGGACTGGGCGGACGGCGCGGACGGGATCGCCACGCCCCCGGCCGTCGCGATCGGCACCTTCACGCCGGAGCAGGTGAAGACGGCCACCGAGCAGGTCCGCGACGTGCTCGTCGCGAGCCGGCTCGACCGCCGGATGCTGATCGACCACGACCCGTCCGGCTTCCTCGCCAAGCTGGCGCCGGACGCGCGCCGCCAGCTCGCCTCGCTGTTCAAGGCCGGGCGGGAGCCGGAGGTGCAGTCGCTGGTGAGCATGGCGGCCAAGGGCAGCGCCCTGCTCCCGGTGGAGCCGAAGGTCGACGGCGAGATGACCGTGACGGGCGGGAACGCCGGCGAGCTCCTGGTCCACACCAACTACCTGTTCGTGTACGCGTTCCAGCCCGACGGCCCGGTCCGCCTGGTGGACGCCATGAACACGCTCGTCGTGGTGCGCGCGGACGTCGACTACGTGCTGCGGGGCGGCGACCGGTGGACGGCCGGCAGCCAGGGCCTGTGGTACGGCAACGCGACGGGCTACGCGTACTCGATCGGCTGCGAGGCGTACCGGCACGGGTACCTCGCGCCCGCGTCGACTGAGCGCGCGGTCACCGCGAACCCGAACGGTGACCCATCGAAGTACTTCGACCCCGCGAGCGCCCTGCCGGCGACCAGCGGCTGCTCGTAGTGACAGTGCTCACATGATTCCGGGCATGCCCGGGTGCGTTTCGTGCGTTATTCACGGTGGACCCTCGATTCACCGGGAGCGTGCGATGACCCAGACGCCGGACATGCTGACGATGTACTCGACCACGTGGTGCGGCTACTGCCGCAGGCTGAAGTCGCAGCTGGACCGCGAGGGCATCCAGTACGCCGAGGTCGACATCGAGGTGACCCCGGGCGCGGCCGACTTCGTGATGAGCGTGAACGGCGGCAACCAGACCGTGCCGACCGTCCACTTCCCGAACGGCGCGGCACTGACCAACCCGACGCTCGCGCAGGTGAAGGACCAGCTGGCCGCCTGACACGTGCCCTGGCGGGGGTGGCGTCAGGTCAGGAGGGACATCGCGGCGTTGTGGCCGCCGATGCCGCTGACGCCGCCGCCCCGCTGGGCGCCGCTGCCGCACAGCAGGATCGTCGGCTCGTCCGTCGACACGCCCCACGGGCCAGTGCCCTCGCGGTACGGCCAGGCCAGGTCGCCGTGGAAGATGTGGCCGCCGGGCATCGCCAGCTCCTGTTCCAGGTCCAGCGGGGTGCGGGCCTCGATGCACGGGCGGCCCTCGGCGTCGGTCGCCACGCAGTCCTCCACCGGATCCTCCAGGTGGCGGTTCAGGGCCGCGATGTAGCGCGCCACCAGCGTCTCCCGCAGGCCCGCGTTGTCCGCGTCGAACAGCGACGCCGGCAGGTGCAGACCGAACAGCGTCAGCGTGTGCAGGCCGGGATCCACGATGGACTCGTCGGTCAGCGTGTGGCAGTACATCTCACCCGGCAGCGGGTCGGGCACCGCGCCGGCCGCGCTCGCCGCGTACGCCGACTCCAGCTCCACATAGGACTCGTCGAGGTGGAACGTGCCCGCGAACGCCTGCCGCGGGTCCACCCCGCTGCGCAGCCGGGGCAGCCGCCGCAACAGCACGTTGATCTTCAGCTGCGCGCCGTCCGGCCGGACGGACTCCCTGCCGCGCAAGCGATCCAGCACCGCAGGCGCGACACCCGACAGGACGTGGCCGGCCGCGACGGTGACCGCCACGTCGTCCTCTACATAGGACACCTCGGCCGCGGCGCCGTCGGTCGCGATCGACGTGACCGTCGCGCCGGTCCGGATCGTGGCGCCCGACGAGCGGGCCACCCGGGCCAGCTCGTTCGTCACCGCGCCCATGCCACCCGCCGGCACCCGCCACTCGCCGGTGCCGTCGCCGATCAGGTGGTACAGGAAGCACCGGTTGGCCAGCAACGACTCCGCGCGCAGCGAGGCGTGCGTGCCGATCAGGGCGTCCGTCGCGACCACGCCGCGCACGACGTCGTCCGCGAAGATGTCCTCGATCGCCTCGCCGATCGGGCGCTCGAAGACCTGACGCCACAACGCTTCCCCGGCCGCCTCGACCACGAGCGAGCGCAGCGCGTCCCGCGACGGCAGCGGCCCGAGCACCGTCGGCGCGACCGCCTTCGCCATCGCGGCGAGCTCGGAGTACCAGCGCGTCCAGCTCTCGAACTCGACGTCCGAGCCGGTGTGCGCGCGGAACGACGCCGCCGTCTCCGGGCCGGGCTCGCGCTCGACGAGCAGGCCCGGCGACCCCTCGACCGGCGTGTAGGACGACACGGACCGCGAGCGCAGCGACAGCCGCAGCCCCAGGTCCGCCACGATCTGGCTCGGCAGCAGGCTCACGAGGTAGGAGTAGCGGGACAGCCGCGCGCCCATGCCCGGGAACGGCGTCGCGCTCACGGCCGCGCCACCCACGTGGGCGAGCCGTTCGAGGACCAGGACCGAGCGGCCCGCACGGGCCAGGTAGGCGGCGGCGACCAGGCCGTTGTGGCCGCCGCCGACCACCACCACGTCGTAGCGTCGAGTCACCCGGGCCACGCTACTAGCCGGCGCGCGCGGACGGAGCCGCCCTTCGGACGGGGTTGCGGGCGCGGTTCCTCCGCGCAGTCCCGTGCGGTGCGGGCGTTGCGGGAGGACTCGGCCTCGTCGGTCAGGTCGTGACGGCGGCTTCGGGCGACGATGTCGGCGGCGAACGGGTCCATGGCGATCTCCTTTTCGGGCAGGCTGAACCAGGCCATCGGCGTGTCCGGTGGCCGCGGGAACTTCGGGATCAGTCGGGCTTGACCGTGGTGGCGAAGAAGAGGTTGACCGGGCGCGCGCCGGCCGGCCGCTTGGCCGGGTCGGTTCGCCGGTCCCGGAAGCGCTCCAGCAGCTCCTGATAGGCGCGGCGTATCTCCTCGACCTCGGCCGGGGTCATGAACTCGTTGCTGTTGGCGGAGCCGAGGACGTCCTGCCACTCCGCGGGCTCCAGGTGCAGGCGCAGGTTCCGGTCCTTGATCTGGGCGAACTCGTGGTCGAGGAACGCCGAGGCGGCCGCCTGCACGGCGAGGCGGGTGTCATCGTCGACCGCGTCGCCGGTGCCGAACCGCTGGCTCTGGCTGACGACCCGCCACGGCTTCTCCCGGCCCTGACCACCCTCGGCCTTCTCGACGTAGTCGTACCTCGCGAGCAGGTTGAGGTGATAGGAGCAGTTGGCCACGCTCTCGCCGGTCTCCTGCGCGCACTGGGTCGCCGTCGCCGTGCCCTCGCGCCCCACGATCTCCAGCAGCTGCCAGCGCAGCGGGTGCGCCATCGCGCGCAGCGCCTTGGGATCGGTGATGTGCCTCGACTCGTCTGCCATGCGTAACAACATACCTTGCTAAACAACTCTTTAGCAATAACTCTTGCTAAAGACTTCTTGTTCGTCGTGTCGTAGGCTGCATGCCATGGGACGGGTGACGGTGCGACGGCCAGTGCTGCACGTCTCCGAGGACGGCAGCCGCCGCCGGCAGGACGCGCTCGCGGCCGAGGAACCGCTGGAGCTCAGGGTCGGCGGCAAGGCGCTCGCGGTCACGATGCGTACCCCCGGCCACGACGTCGAGCTGGCGCACGGCTTCCTGCTCACCGAGGGCGTGATCGGCAGCGCCGAGGACGTGTCGACCGCGCGCTACTGCGACAGCGTCGACGACGAGGGCCGCAACACATACAACGTGCTGGACCTCGCGCTCGCCGAGGGCGTGGCGCCGCCGGATGTGGGCATGGAGCGCAACTTCTACACGACCTCGTCGTGCGGCGTGTGCGGCAAGGCGGCGCTGGACGCGGTGAAGCTGAAGACCCGGTTCTCCCCCGCGCAGGACGACTGCAAGCTCGTGCCGGAGACGCTCGTGACCCTGCCCGACCTGCTGCGCGAGCAGCAGCGGGTGTTCGAGTCGACCGGCGGCCTGCACGCGGCCGGCCTCTTCACCGCCGAGGGCGAGCCGCTCGTGGTGCGCGAGGACGTCGGCCGGCACAACGCGGTCGACAAGGCCACCGGCTGGGCCCTCCTCGAGCGCCGCATCCCCCTGGGCGGCACCGTGCTGATGGTGTCCGGGCGGGCGTCGTTCGAGCTGGTGCAGAAGGCCGCGATGGCCGGCATCCCGGTGCTCGCCGCGGTGTCCGCGCCGTCGTCGCTGGCGGTGGAGCTGGCCGAGGAGCAGGGCATCACGCTGGTCGGCTTCCTGCGCGGCAGCAGCATGAACGTCTACACGCGGGCCGAGCGGATCATCGGTTCGTGACCATGCGGGTGCGCCGGTCGCGTACCCACCCGAGCACCGCGGGCCAGGCGCCGTAGCCGGCGTCGGTGTTGAGGTGCGCGCCGCCGGGGATCACGTCGAGGTCGACCTTGAGCTGGGCGGCCATCGCGACGGCGACGTCCACGGCGCACGCCGGGTCGTCGTCGCCGAGCACGAGCTGGGTCCACGACGCGGCCCGGCGCACGCCGGCGGCGTCCAGCGGGGCCGGCGTGAACCCGTGCACGTCGGGATGCTCGAAGCCGGGGCCGAGCGGGGACACGAGCAGCACGCGGTCGAACCGGATCGCGAGCTCGGCGTGGTCACCGGTGAGCCGGGCGGCGTGGTGCAGCCAGAGCGCGGCGCCCGCGGAATGGGCGAGCACGACCCGCTCGTCCGCGGGCGGCGCCGCCTGCAGGTGGTGGCGCAGCTCGGCGAGCCAGACCTCGAGGTCGGGGCGGTCGGGATCGGTGAGCTGCGGTACGTCGACCTCGCCACCCAGGTTGGCGAGCTCGCCCGCGAGCCAGCTCTGCCAGTGCTTCGGTCCGGATCCGGTATGCCCGTGCAGTAGGAGAACGTAGGGCGGCATGGCTCATCCTCGCATCGAGCCGGGCGTCAGCGCGGCTCGATGCGAGGGCGAGTCGGAACCGGTCAGGCGGACTTCTCGCGACGCTCGCGGCGGGACGGCTGGCGCGCGACGATCGTCGGGTTCACGTTCTCGCGCACCGTCTGCTCGGTGATCACGACCTTGGCGACGTCGGTGCGGCTGGGGATGTCGTACATCACCGGCTGCAGGACCTCTTCCATGATCGCGCGCAGGCCGCGGGCGCCGGTGCCGCGCAGGATGGCCTGGTCGGCCACCGCCTCCAGCGCGGTATCGGTGAACTCGAGCTCGACGCCGTCCATCTCGAACAGCTTCTGGTACTGCTTGACCAGCGCGTTCCGCGGCGCCGTGAGGATCTGCACCAGCGACGGCTTGTCGAGGTTGGTCACGCTCGCGACCACCGGAAGCCGGCCGATGAACTCGGGGATGAGCCCGAACTTGATCAGGTCCTCGGGCATCGTGTCGGAGAAGAAGTCGGCCTCGTCGGTCTCGGCCTTGGACCGGATCTCGGCGCCGAAGCCCAGGCCACGCTTGCCGACCCGGTCCTGGATGATCCGCTCCAGACCCGCGAACGCGCCGGCCACGATGAACAGCACGTTCGTCGTGTCGATCTGGATGAACTCCTGGTGGGGGTGCTTGCGGCCGCCTTGCGGGGGCACGCTGGCCGTGGTCCCCTCCAGGATCTTCAGCAGCGCCTGCTGCACGCCCTCGCCGGACACGTCACGGGTGATCGACGGGTTCTCGCTCTTGCGGGCGATCTTGTCGACCTCGTCGATGTAGATGATCCCGGTCTCGGCCCGCTTGACGTCGTAGTCCGCCGCCTGGATGAGCTTGAGCAGGATGTTCTCGACGTCCTCGCCGACGTAGCCGGCCTCGGTGAGCGCGGTGGCGTCGGCGATCGCGAACGGCACGTTGAGCAGCTTCGCGAGCGTCTGCGCCAGGTACGTCTTGCCGCAGCCCGTGGGGCCGAGCAGCAGGATGTTGGACTTGGCCAGCTCGACGGTCTCGTCGCGGGCGTCGCGGCCTTCCCGTGCCTCCGGGCGGGCCCGATCGCCCGCCTGGATGCGCTTGTAATGGTTGTAGACCGCGACCGCCAGCGTCCGCTTGGCCTCGTCCTGGCCGATCACGTACTGGTCGAGGAACTCGTCGATCTCGGCGGGCTTGGGCAGCTCGTCGAGCTTGACGTCGCCGGCCTCGGCCAGCTCTTCCTCGATGATCTCGTTGCAGAGGTCGATGCATTCATCGCAGATGTACACGCCGGGGCCGGCGATGAGTTTCTTCACCTGCTTCTGGCTCTTCCCGCAGAAAGAGCACTTCAGCAGGTCTCCGCCGTCACCGATACGCGCCATGACCGCTGACCTCTGTCCCCTCCGGCGTACCCGCAGCGCACGCCTGGAATATGTGGCTGGACCGAACCTCGAGCCCAGTGTCGCGCACCGCACTCCAGGCCCGGTCGTGTGCCTGTTGCCTCCGACGGTACCTGCCCACCCCCACTCAATGGGAGAACCTACCCATTGAGATGTCGGATTCGGCCGATCAGGTGGCCCGCCCCCGCGGGCGCACAACCGCCTCCCGACCAGGGTGGCGGCAGTGCCTCACGGCCTGGTGGCGGAGAGCTTCCGGTACTGCAACACCTCGTCGACGATGCCGTAGTCCCGCGCCTCGTCGGCAGTGAGAATCTTGTCGCGCTCGATGTCCGACCGGATGTCGTCGGCCGACTTGGAGGTGTGCCGGGCCAGCGTCGACTCCATGAGACGGCGCACCCGCTGGATCTCGTTGGCCTGGATCTCCAGGTCGGACACCTGGCCGTAGACGCCCTCCATCGCGGGCTGGTGGATCAGCACGCGGGCGTTCGGCAGGGCGAACCGCTTGCCCGGGGTGCCGGCCGCGAGCAGCACGGCGGCCGCGGAGGCGGCCTGGCCCAGGCAGTAGGTCTGCACGTCGGGACGGGCGAACTGCATCGTGTCGTAGATCGCCATCAGCGAGGTGAAGGAGCCGCCCGGCGAGTTGATGTACATGATGATGTCGCGGTCCGGGTCGACCGACTCCAGGTAGAGCAGCTGCGCCATGACGTCGTTGGCCGACGCGTCGTCGATCTGGACGCCGACGAAGATGATCCGCTCTTCGAAGAGTTTGTTGTAGGGGTTGGACTCCTTGACCCCGTAGCTGGTCCGCTCCACGAAGGAGGGCAGCACGTACCGGGCCTGGGGTGCGTAACGGTCGCTCACGTCAAAGTCTCCTCGATCTGGCCCGGTCAGTTCCGGCTGCCATTGGGCGATTGCACCCGGGTGACCACGTGGTCCACGAAGCCGTACTCGCGGGCCTCCTCCGCGGTGAACCAGCGGTCGCGGTCGGCGTCGGTGGTGATCCGATCGACGGTCTGGCCGGTCTGCTGGGCGGTCAGCTCCGCCATCTCCAGCTTCCACTTGCCGAGGATCTCGGCGCGAATGGCGATGTCGGACGCGGTGCCGCCGACGCCGCCGGAGGGCTGGTGCATCATGATCCGGGCGTGCGGCAGGGCGTAGCGCTTGCCGGGGGTGCCGGACGAGAGCAGGAACTGCCCCATCGACGCGGCCATGCCCATCGCCCAGGTGGCGACGTCCGGCTCGATGAGCTCCATCGTGTCGTAGATGGCCATGCCCGCGGTCACCGAGCCACCCGGCGAGTTGATGTAGAAGGTGATCTCCTTCTCCTGGTCCTCGGCGGCCAGCAGCAGGAGCTGCGCGGTGATCCGGTTGGCGATGTCGTCGTCCACCTCGGAGCCGAGGAACACGATCCGCTCGCGGAGCAGCCGCTCGTACACGGAGTCGTTCAGAGTGAGCCCCGCGGTCGCCGACCGCATCATGGGCGTCGTCCGCAGTGGTTGCGTCACGTCTGCCTGCTTTCGCTGGATATGACCTTGGTCTGTCTCACGCTCGACATTAACGAAGGAGGGCATGACGACATGCCCTGGACGGCTCAAGTTCGCTCAGAGCGTCACTGTTCCGCACTCGCGGGCTCAGGCTCGGGCTCGGCCGGCGTGCGCGGCCCGAACAGCTCCTCGAGGTCGACGTCGTTGCCGGAGGCGTCCTTGACCGCGGCCAGGCGGACCACCGAGGCGAGGGCCTTGCCGCGCCGGACGTCGGCGAAGATCGCGCCGAGCTGGCCGGACTGCTGCGCGCGCTGGACGTACTCGTCCGGGCTGACGCCGAAGCGCTGGGCCTGGTAGATGATCCGCTCGGTGAGCTCGTTGTCGTCGACGTTCACGTTCTCCGCGTCGGCGATCGAGTCGAGGACCAGCTGGGTCTTGACGGCCTTCTCGGCCTCCGCGCGGACCTCCGTGTCGAACTCCTCGCGGGTCTGGCCCTGCGAGGTGAGGTACTCGTTGAAGCGCTCCTCGTCGTGGTCGAACGTGTGCACCGCGTCGTGCTGGCGGCTCTCGACCTCGGAGTCGACGACGCTCTCCGGCAGCGGGACCTCGGTGACGTCGAGGAGGGCCTCGAGGACCTTGTCGCGGGCCTGGACGCCCTGCTGCATCCGCTTCACGCGGGTCAGGCGCTCGCGCAGGTCGGACCGGAGCTCGTCGATGGTGTCGAACTCGCTGGCCAGCTGGGCGAAGTCGTCGTCGGGCTCGGGCAGCTCGCGCACCTTGACCGAGTTGACCTTGACGGTGACCTCGGCGTCGCGGCCGGCGTGCTCGCCCGCCACGAGCTTGGTGGTGAAGGCCTTCTCCTCGTCGGCCGACGTGCCGATGATGGCGTCGTCGATGCCCTCGATCATCTCGCCGGAGCCGACCTCGTAGGACAGGCCGGCGGTCCGCGCCTCCTCGACCTCCTCGCCGTCGACGGTCGCGGCCAGGTCGATCGAGACGAAGTCGCCGTTCTCCGCGGGCCGCTCGACGCCGGTCAGCGTGCCGAAGCGAGCGCGCAGCTCGTCGAGCTGCTCATCGACCTCGGCGTCGGTCAGCTCGAGGTCGTCGACCGAGACCGACAGCTCGCCGAACGCCGGCACGGTGATGTCCGGGCGGATGTCGACCTCAGCGGTGAACTCGAGCGTCTTGCGGTCCTCGAGCTTGGTGACCTCGATCTCCGGGCGGCCGAGCACCCGGACCTCCTCGGAGGTGACGGCCTCGCTGTACTTGACCGGGATGGCCTCGTTGACGACCTCGTCGAGGATCGGCGCGCGCCCGATGCGCTGCTCGATGACACGGGCCGGCGCCTTGCCCGGCCGGAAGCCCGGGATGCGCACCTGGTTCGCGAGCTTGCGGTAGGCGCGGTCGAAGTTCGGCTTGAGCTCGTCGAACGGCACCTCGACGTTGATCCGGACCCGCGTGGGGCTCAGGTGCTCGACGGTGCTCTTCAACGTGATCTCCTAGGCTGGCTTGACTGACGCGTCTGCGACGAGTTTATGGACCTGGCCAGGTCGCGCCCGAGCCGGGGCGGCCCTAGGACCGCCCCTCGCTGGTCGGGCTGACAGGATTTGAACCTGCGACCCTCCGCTCCCAAAGCGGATGCGCTACCAAGCTGCGCTACAGCCCGTTGCCGTCCCCCTCCCAGGGGCGCCACGACAGCGTATCGCGGCGCGCTAGGCTGTTTCGGCAGGATGCCTCCGCGGGTGTAGCTCAATGGCAGAGCCCCAGCCTTCCAAGCTGGTCATGCGGGTTCGATTCCCGTCACCCGCTCCACTCTTCCCTCGCAGGTCAGAAGGGCGCCGCCCTGTCTTGGGCAGCACCCCTCCGGTAGATCAACTTCGCCGTGGGCCATTAGCGGGCCATTGGGCGACCGGCACCAGAGCGCCCGCCACGCCGTCATCGCCCTGGTCATCGCGCTTGTCCTTGGCCTTCTTCTTGATCTTCTTGCGGGCCGCGCGTGCCCGCCGGCTCAGCGCCTTCGCGATCTCCTGGTCTCGTTCGCTTGTGGCGTGCTGATAGATGAGCGCGGCGCGCATGCTGCCGTGCCCCATCCGGTGCATGACTTGCCGTCGCCAGTGGCGCTTGCGAAAGGCCGGCGGCCAGGAACCGCGGGTCGCAGGTCGCGTAACGCCGCTAGGGCTGCCAGCACCGGGCGCTCAGGCGGCTACTCGACCAAGGGACATAGCTCGTCCCTCTCGGAGGGTCACCCCGGCTTCTCCTCGGCGCGCTCAGCGGTACTCGTGGCCTCATCGATGGCCTCGATCCGGCGCGACTCGGCGACGTAAACACGACGGAACTTGGATTCCTGGAGATCCTCGGCCAGGTCGGCCCAGTACGTAGTCGGTGCGGTAGCCATTCACGTCACCTCCGTAGCTCGGGTGGCCGACCCCTCAATGCCCGATGATCGTCTGACACCGGACCAGCAGTATCAAGGGCGCGCTCCGCGCGTCGCTGGCGCGATGCCTTCGCCAATGTTGACGCCGCCGGCCCGCTGCTAGGGATGGCAGGGGCCGGGGTGTGCACGTTCACGGCCGGCCGTCCTCCCCTGCTGTTCCCGACGAGGCTCCGGCCGAGTTCTCGGCAGCCTTGGATGAAGTCATGCGCCTTGTGAGTGCGATCGTGGCGGTCGACAGGAGCACGCCGAGTACCACGCCGCCTGTGTTCATCGCCCAGTCGTTCGTGTCGCATGCTCGGCCTATGGCGGGAACCAGCGCCTGAACGGCCTCGATCACCGCGGACAGAGTGACGCCGGCCAGGGCGATCAGCAGTGGCCGTCTGGTGGCGAGCGTGGCGAAGTAGATCGGCGGGACGAACAACGCCACGTTCGCCAACATCTCCAAACGACCCAGCGTCGGCACGTAGAACTGGACGGCGCAGGCCACCTCGTCCAAACCGAGCCCGGTCGGCACGAGGGTCAGCGCGACGATCGGCAGGAGCGACACCGTCGCCAGCGCCCACAGGGCCCGACCCGCATGCCGGCGTCGCACGATGACGTAGCCGGCGCCGACACAGACCACGGCCACCAGGAGCAACACCACCGGCACCATCGCCGAGTGGTCCAGCAGGAAGTTCGTGATCATCAGAGAGCCGATCGTAGGGGTCTGCCTGTACCGGAGATGGCGTTTTCGTTTTTTTCGGATAGACTGATCTTCGCGACGAACTTCGGGAAGGACGACGATGACGGCGGTCATGGAATCTCACACAGTGCTGCCGCCAGCCAAGGATGCGCCTGAGCTGGCCAATCTTGCGACGGCACTGCAGACGCCTGCGGCCACCCTCGTCGGACCGGACGGGACACGCACGCCGCTGCCCGAAGAGGTCTACCGCGTGCTCAGGAACGTCGTCGACGCCATGTCGCAGGGCCTGGCCATCACGATCGCACCCCACAACACGCAGCTGACCACGCAGGAAGCCGCCGACCTCCTCGGCATCTCGCGACCGACCCTCGTACGCCTCCTCGAGGACGGCGAGATCCCCTTCGAGCTCCGCGGCCGGCACCGCCGCGTCATGCTGGTCGACGTCGTCGCCTACCAGGAACAAGCCCGCACCAAACGGCGCGCGACGCTTGCCGAGATGACACGCACAGCTCACGAGGATGGCACCGACGACACGGCCGACGAGTTCATCCAAACTCGCTGACACCTCCGCCAGACTTGCCGGATGGCCTTCCCTGCCCTCCTCGACGCGTGCGTCCTGATCCCCATCAGGCTGACCGATCTCCTGCTGAGGCTGGCCGAGGCCGACACCTATCGACTGTTGTGGTCGCACGACGTGCTCGACGAGGTCGAACGCAATCTCCCCAAGGTCGGAGTCGATCCTGACAAGGCCCGCACGCGGGTCCAGCAGATGCGCGAGGCGTTCCCGGACGCGCTCGTGACGGACTACGGCGCACTCGTCCCCGCGATGACCAACCACCCGAAAGACCGACACGTACTCGCGGCGGCGGTGCGGGCCGACGCGGCCGTGATCGTCACCGCCAACATCAAGGACTTCCCGCCGCCGGCCCTGCAGCCCTACGACATCGACGCCGTTCACCCCGACGACTTCCTCCTCGATCAACTCGACCTGTACCCCGCACAGACCACGCGCTGCATCCAAGAGCAATTCGCCGCATGCCGAAACCCGGCCATCACCATCGACCACCTCCTGGGTACCTTGGGCAAGACCGTTCCGCGGTTCGCGGAGAAGGTTCGCGAGCAGTTGAGCCACGGGATCTGAGTCTCGATTTCGTGCCCCCCGCGTACCCCTTCTCACGCCAAACAAGGGTCAAACCGCGCGGATCAGCGGTCAACCGGCCGACATAAGCCCAGGTCGGAGCCTTGCGTGTTCGCGCCACAGCGGATGTCGATATTGTTGTCTTTGGTTGCGACCGCTCGGTTACATTTGAGTTGGTTGATGCGGCAATCGACGATGTGATATCGCCTGCGGACCTCTCGGTTGAACGCGGGCGGTCTGGCGCCGGATGGTGAATCCCTCCCGGAGGTGAGCAGCGGAGCCGACACGACGACGGCGGCGGCCGCGAGCAGGCCGGCGACCTTGGCCGAGACGGTGGCCGCACGAGTCAACGATAGCGACCCCACTACTCCTTGATTGGATTCCTGACGCTTTTCGTTGGCGCTGGACTTGCCGCTTAGCGACACCGGTTTCGACGCGCCCCGAGCCTGGGACTCTCGTCGTCACCACCCGTCGCTGATTGTTTGTCACGTCGATCGGGCGTAGCAGCAGAGACTATGCCGACTTCGGAGGACGGGCCGCCGGCTGGATCGACAGATCCGCCAATCAGGGCTCTCGGTTCATCACAGGAGCAGGCGGCAGCGGCGCCGATGCCACGTCAGTCGATCTCAGGAAGGCTGCTTCGTCGGACCGTTCCCAGGGCCACAGTGGCGACCAAGGTCCCGCAAGAGTTCCGTTCGGAAGAAGTGCGAAGCGGGGGATCCCCCGAGTTGTCGCAACACCAAACTCCCAACACGTCCAGACGGTCCGTGGATAGCCAGGCGTGGCAACGGCAACAAATATGTCCGCAGTTCGGACAGCGTTTGTGACGGTTTCGTATCTATTGACATCCCCGCGATGGGCCTGCAGGTCGTCAATGTACGGTCGGCCTATTTTAGAAACGATCACTGCGATCTCCTGCAGTCGCGACCTCTCGTTTTCTCGTCTGATATAGCTTACGAACACCATCACAGTCCAGACCGCCAGACTGGTCGGATTACATCGAGCCCGTAGAGACCAAATGCTATTGACACTATCAGGATCAACGCAAAGTAGTACGACATGGATCCATGAAATAGCGCGCGAATTGGCCGTAGCGGCTTTGCCACAGGTATGTGCGAGTAGTTGCAACGGCTTGCGCGCCGCGCCCATATTTCGGCCATCGAATTTCTAAGCTTGCGTTGATAGTAGAATGCCACCGAGTCCGCCATCCAGAATACGACGATTACGGCCAGTGCCGACAAGAACAGGGCTGGATTCAATATTCGATCGCTAAGCAGTGCCACTAATGTCGCGGTGGGGACGAGCACAGTTGCACAAAGCTTCTTGATTTCAAAGCATGCTTCGGCCGCTTTCAACGTTGCGGCGTGCAATTGGTCGAGTTGGTCTTTGTCGAGGTCGTCCTCGGTTGGAGATCGATCGGCCGCTTCACGCGAAAGTCGAGCCGGCGCCTTCTGAGGGCCAGCATTGGAAGCGGCGATCACAGCATGGAGTCTGGCGGCGTCGCGCCACATCGGTCAATAGTTGACGGACGTGGCCTGCGGGTTTGTGTGCGCACGGATCCCGTGACCCACAGGCGCCCACCTCCAACTGAGGCCGATCCTGAGACGCTCTGGATCGAAGGTTCGAATATGGCCGGAACGCAAGATAGCAGGTCAACGAGATGTTGACCTGACGCAACTCGAGCCGTGAAGAGCCGATGGGCCAGTCATGGGCCACAAACCCGTCATGGTGGTGGGAGACGATGCCGCGGCCAAGCCGCATGTGACGAGCGAGCCAGTTCCGTGCCAGATGAAGTGGGCAACGACGGGCAACTGTGAGCAGATCTGGCGCGAACACGCGGGTAGACGTTTCGGCAGGTCACCGAGCCAGTGCGTCTCAACTTCCGAACTGGTCATGCGGGTTCGACGCGGCGTGCGCCCGCCGGCTCAGTGCCTTGGCAATCATCTGGGGCCGCCAGCTGGTTACGGTGTGCCGAAGGTCAGGAAGGCTGAACCCGTCGGGCAGACCGGAGGGCCGGGCCATAGCTGGCGATGCCGCCGCCGTGGGACAGTGTCGGCCCTGGGCCGCTGCCATGGATCTGCGGGGCGAACGTCATCGGATCTCAATCCCCGGCCGGGAGCGCGAACTGCACGGCGGACCGCGACGCCGCCATCACGCGCGTGTACTGCTCGACCACCGCCAGGTGCGCCGGATGGTCCAGATACGCTGCCAGGCCCTCCTGGTCGTGCACCACGGCGACCGCCGCGAAGTGTGCGTTCCCTTCGCGCAGGCCGAGATCCGGGCCGAACCGGTACGAGACGAGTGCGGGGATCTGGTCCGGCAGCGCAGCGAGGGCCGCCGTGAACGCCGCGATCTGGTCGGCGGAAACCTGCTCGTGCCAGCGAAAGCTCACCGTGTGCATGATCATGAGGCGCCTCCCGGGGTCCGATGTCGTTTCGTGGCACGTGGTGCCGGCACGGCGGCACAATGCTAGTCACCGGCTGCATCCCAGCGGGCGGTTGATTGACCGGCGCCCAATCGGGTTCGCCCAACGGCGCGGGTTGGTTCCATTCGGACCAGACAGTTCGGCTGAAGTCCCACTCGTGCTGGAGGTGGCCGCATGATCGGTGATCGGTGGGGGGTGAGCGACGCCGAGGTCGTGCGTTCCTACCCGTGCGACGAGTTCGTCGACTCCCCCACGGTGCGGGCCTGGCGAGGCGTCAGCGTCCAGGCGTCCACCGAAACGGTGTGGCCCTGGGTCGCGCAGGTGAGGCTTGCCCCGTACTCGTACGACTGGATCGACAACCTGGGCCGCCGGTCACCTCGCGAGCTGCTGGGGCTGCCCGAGCCTGAGGTCGGCGATCGGTTCACGGCTACTGGTGGGCGCGAGCTGGGCCGGATCGTCTCGGTCGATCCCGGCGAGCAGCTGACGGGCAGGATCATGGGCGCGTTCATGTCCTACGTCCTGGTACCCCAGGATCACGACACGACGCGCCTGCTGCTCAAGGTCGTCATGCGGACCAGTCGCTGGTTGGCCCCTGGGCTGTCGCTCGGCGATCTGATCATGGCTCGACGGCAGCTCCTGAATATGAAGCAACTCGCCGAGCGGCAAGCGCAGCCTTAGTGCCCGCACTGTCCTGATCGGACCGCGTCTGCCACGCGGTGTTCTTGGCCTTGAGGATGGCCCAGTACAACGCCGGCTTGATGACGAACATGTTCATCAGCGACAGCAGCGGGGTCAGGAAGAGCCAGGCCAGCAGTCGCGTCCGAAGGTCCAGTTCGGGACGCATGGCGGCGTACATACCGGTCTGCGCCCACGTCATGACTGCCCAGTAGCCGAGGGCCGGCAGCAACACCAGCTTGCCCGCGCCCGGGAAGAAGATCACGATCCCGACCAGGACGACTGGCGAGAGCACCACGAACAGCAGGGCGTACAGCCGGAGCAGGAACGGCACCAGCGAGAAGTGCTCCAGCTCCCAGAACAGGTAGCGCCAGTACGACTTGAACCAGCGGGTGCGCTGCCGATACAGCTCGCCGAGGGTCTCGGGCATGCTGCTGTAGACCCTGGCCTCGCTGACCGCCACCACCTGGCCGCGCTGCAGGGCGTAGTGCGTCAGGCGCCGGTCGTCGCCCGCGGTGCCCGAGCTGACGTAGTCGTCCAGGTTGTCGTCGATCAGGCCCTTGCGGTAGATGGCCAGGTTGCCCGACGTGGGGGCGACGGCACCGAGCACGGAGCGGGCCATGCGGGTGACCAGGCACCAGGTGACGATCTCCAGGTCGAGGACGCGAGTGATCAGCTTGGCGCTGCGGTTGAGCACCAGGGTAAGGCCCGAGGCGGCCTGGACCCGCTGGTCTGACATGGCGCGCAGCAGGTGCGCCAACGCATCGCGGTGCAGCACCGAGTCCGAGTCGACCGTCACGACGAAGTCAAAGCTGTCCGGGCCGAGCCGGGTGAGCACGTTGGCCTGGGCCCGTCGCTTGCCCAGGTTGGGCTGGCGATGCCACGTCACCAACTCGTGCTCGAACGGCACGACCGGGATGACCGAGCCGTCGTCCATGACGTGGACGGCATCGGGTGGCCTCGATTGGGTGAGTAGCGACCGGACCGTGCGCTCCAGCAGCGCTGGTACCTCGTTGTAGACCGGCACGATCATCAGCACGCGGCCGGCCGCCGGCGGCAGGTGCCGGAAGCTGCGGCCCTTCGTGGCGGCCACCAGCGAGTACAGCATGACGACGGTTACCAAGATGTAGACAGCGAACGTCGTACTCGCTGCTTGTCCCCACGCGAAGTGGTAGACGATTGCCCAGCCGGTGGCCGCTACCACGGCCAGCACGCAGAGGACCTTCCCCCACAGTCGCTCAGAGGCTCTGCGGGGCACGGCGGTGCCTCCTGCGCGCGCCGAACCGGTAGAGCACCGCACCGAGCACGATGAGGCCGACGGCGACGCCAACGAGCCAGTCCATGCCTACTTGGACACCGAACATCGTCAGGCCGGCCGCGCCGGTATAGGCGAGCTTCTCACCGTCGTATCCCACGATCTCTCCTTCGCACAGTTCGGTGGCCGCTACAGGGCGTGTCCAATTAGCGGCAGACGGTAAGTAGTATCGATCACCAACGGCACTTCGGCGAGCCAGGCGTGATCGCCGGTCGAGTGCGGGGTGCGCCGATTGGCGGGCTCACTCAGCGTCGAGCTGGTGGTCGGCCCAGACATAGCTCTCGGGGAGCAGGTCGGCGATGAGAACGGTTCGGATGCGGTCGCCGTCGCCGACGATGACCTCGAGGGTGGGGAAGTAGTCGAGAAGGACCTGCCGGCACCGGCCACACGGGGGGACAACGCCCCGGTCGCGGTCGCCCACGGCGACGATCGTGCTCAGCTCGTAGGCACCTTGGGCGGCGGCCGCGCCGATGACGACCAGCTCGGCGCAGGGGCCTCCCGTGAAGTGGTAGGCGTTCACCGCCGTGACGATCCGGCCGTCCTTGGCGCGGGCCGCGGCCGCCATGGTGTGGTTGTCGCCTCGGCAGCGGGTGCGCGCGACGTGCGCCGCGGCCTCGATGAGCTCGTGGTCGACGTTGTGTGAATCGTCCTCAGTGGACGCCATGCCCTGGACCTCTCATCGGGTTCCCGGCATCGAACATGCTAGATCCCCGTATGCTGGGCGCGGCCTGGACGCACAGCTGGGGGCACGATGACCACACTCGACAACCGGCCCAATGCCGCGCTGCTGGTGGTCGACGTGCAGAACGGCATCGTCGGTCACGCCCACGAACGCGAGGCCGTCGTCGCGAACGTCGTCACCCTCGTCGGCAAGGCGCGTGCGGCGGGCGTCGACGTCGTCTGGGTCCAGCACAGCAGCGACGAGCTCCCCCGGGACAGCGAGAGCTGGCAGCTCGTGCCCGAGCTCGAGCGCGACGACGCCGAGGCCCTGGTGCACAAGACCTACGCCGACTCGTTCGAGGACACCGACCTGGAAGCCGTGCTCGCGGAGCGTGGCATCGGCACGCTCATCCTCTCCGGCGCACAGACCGACGAGTGCATCCGCGCCACGCTGCACGGCGCGATAGCCCGCGGCTACGACGCCATGCTCGTGAGCGACGCCCACACCACCGAGGACCTCTCGCCCTACGGCGCGCCCACCCCGGACAAGGTCATCGCGCACACGAACCTCTACTGGGACAACCACCGGGCGCCCGGCCGGACCGCCGGCACGGTCCGCACCGCCGAGGTGGACTTCGCCGCGAAGCCGTGAGTGGCCGGCGCAGGTCAGCGCGGCAGGAGCTGGAGCGTCGGCTCGTCCGGGGCGCCGTTGTAGTACCGGTCCAGGACCTCGCCGAATGCCGGCTCGTCGGGGGCCGCCGTCATGAACAGCGTCATGGACGAGCGGAGCTTCATCGCGTCCACGGTGCCCAGGACATCCGCGGCTGACGAACCGGCCAGGCCGAGGAGGATGCGGGTGCATTCCAGCAGGCGCGGGCCGAGCACGGGGTGGGCCAGGTACGCGCGGGCCTCGTCCAGGGAAGCTATCGCGTAGTGCTGGGCCATGGGGCTGTGGCCGAGCCCCGCCACCTGCGGGAAGATGAACCACATCCAGTGGCTTGCCTTCCGGCCGGCACGCAGCTGCGCCACGACCTCCGCATGGACGGGGTCCTGGGCCGCCACGAAGCGGGACAGGTTGTACTGGTCGCTCATCGGGTACCGACACTAGGGGAAACACCATGGCGCCGTTCGTTCATCGGCTGCGGGTCCGGTACAGCGAGTGTGACCAGCAGGGCGTCGTGTTCAACGGGCAGTACCTGTTCTACTACGACGTCGCGATCACCGAGCTCTTCCGGGCGCGGATCGGGCCCTATCGGGAGATCGTCGAACGTGGGTACGACATCGTGGTCGCCGAGGCCCGAATCCGTTTCGTCGAGGGGGCGCGGTTCGACGAGGAGATCGACATCGAGATGCCGGTCCGGCATCTCGGCACCACCAGCATGATCGTGACCCCGGAGTTCCGGGTCGGCGAGCGGCTCATCGCCGACGGCGAGGTGCGGCACGTGTGGGTCGATCCGGCCACCCTGAACAAGACCCCCATGCCCGACGACTTCCGCGCGGCGCTGTCCGGCTAACGCGTGCGGCGCAGGTACTCGATCTCCAGCACCGGCCGGCCGTCGCCGAAGTCGCGTTCCCGGGTGCGGCCGGTCTCCGCGAAGTGGAGCGACTCGTAGAAGCGCCTCGCGCGGTTCGCGCCGGCCATCGTCCACAGCCGGACGCGGCGGAACCTGGTCTCCCGCAACATCTCCCACGCCGCGTCCATCACCGTGGCCGCCACGCGGCTGCCCCAGACATCGGGGTGGGCGAAGCAGTCGAAGATCTCGCCGTCCGGCGGGCCGTCGCTGTGCGGTCCGAAGTGGACGAACGCCGCGACCGTGCTGCCCCGCTCGGCGACCAGCAGCGTGTTGCGGGCGTGCTCGCGACCGCGCAACCGGTGTGTCCACATCGTCCGGCGCCGCTCGACGAGCTCGTGCAGCCAGGCCGGCTCGAGCAGGTCGCGGTGCGCCACCCGGAACGCCTCCGCGTGCACCTCCCCGATCGACACCGCGTCCAGTGCGGTGGCCTCGCGCACCAGCACCGGAAGGTCGACCCTCATGGGGGACGACAATACGACCGCGGGCCGGTGAGTGACTACCTATCCGCGTACTGTCACCGTCGGAATCACCCAGGCCGCTGCCCCACGGCCGGGTCGTGACCCGCTACATGGAACTCCGGGCGTAGCGTGCCCGTTGTCGTGACGAATGTGTACTTCGGGAGGGGAGCCATGATCACCGCAATCGTGGTCATCGCGTTGATACTGGCCGTGGTGGCGCTCGGCACGACCTTCGCGCGCAACCAGGCCAACGCCAAGCAGCAACGGCTGGATGACGCCAAGGCCGAGGCGCGCCGGTGGGTGGAACGGCTGGGCGGTCAGGTCATGAACCTGACCGGCACCGACGAGGCCTCCAAGCAGGCGATCGCCGACGCCGCGGAGCGCTACACCGCCGCCGGTTCGCAGATGGAGCAGGCCAACACGGCCGAGCAGAGCCGGCTCGTCACCAAGACCGCGCTGGAGGGGCTGTACTACGTCCGCGCGGCGCGCCTCGCGATGGGCCTGGACCCCGGTCCGGAGCTGCCGCGCGACCCCGAGCAGGAGCGCGCGGGCAAGGTCACCGAGGACCGGCGTGTCTCCGTGGAGGGCCACGACTACGAGGCCTCGCCGGAGCCCGGCGGCCGCACCACGCACTACTACCCCGGCGGCCGCGTGGCCGGCCGGCCGGTGCCGCAGGGCTGGTACAGCGAGCCCTGGTGGAAGCCGGCGCTGGTCGCGGGCGCCTGGGGCGTCGGCTCGTTCCTCCTGTTCGACGCCATGTTCTCCGGCATGTACGGCATCCCGGACGCGGGCGCGTGGGAGGCCGGCTACGACGCGGGCCAAGCGGACGCGGCCGACGGCGGTGACGGTGGCGGCGATGGTGGCGACGGCGGTGGTGACGGCGGTGGTGACAGCGGCGGTGACGGCGGCGGCGACATGGGCGGCGACTACGGCGGCGGCGATTTCGGTGGCGGGGACTTCGGCGGCGGAGACTTCGGCGGCGGGTTCGACTTCTAGGGCGCCTGGCACACCGGGCACCAGTAGAGGTTGCGGCCGCCGAACTCGGTGATCGCGACCTCGGTGCCGCACACCAGGCAGGGCTGGCCGTGGCGGCGGTAGACGTACACCTCGCCGCCGTGCCGGTCCTGCCGTGGCGCCCGGCCGGTCACCTCGGGCAGGTCCTCGGCGCGCACGGTGTCGATCCGGCCGCGGCGCACTCCCGTGCGCATCAACGCCACCAGGTCCGTCCACATGTCCGTCCACAGCGCCGGGTCGAGCACGCGGCCGGGCAGCATCGGGTCGACGCCGTGCCGGAACAGGATCTCCGCGCGGTACACGTTGCCCACGCCGGCGAGCACCGTCTGGTCCAGCAGCAGGGCCGCGACCGGTAGCCGGGACCGCGACATCCGCGCCCAGGCCCGCGACGGGTCGGCGTTGCGGCGCAACGGGTCCGGGCCCAGCTTGGCCACCACGTCGTTCATCCGCGCGGCGTCGATCAGCTCGCACACGGTCGGCCCGCGCAGGTCGGTGAGGTGGGTCTCGCCGACCATCCGCATGCGGACCTGGCCGACCGGCGGCGTCACGGGCAGCTCCTGCTCGCCGAACGCGCCGATCAGTCCGAGGTGGACGTGCACGATCGCGGCGGGGTCGTAGACGTGGAACAGGTGCTTGCCGTACGCCTCGGCCCGGTGCAGCACCCGTCCGTCCACAACGGATGCCGCGGTGACGAAGCGGCCCTGGGGACTCGAGACCTCGACCGGGCGGCCGGCGAAGAGCTTCTTGTGCCGCCGGGCGAGCCGGTGCAGCGTGTGCCCTTCCGGCACTAGCTCGGCAGGGCCGGCGGGACGCCGGTGCGCTCGTACTCCTCGAGCATCCGGATCCGCCGGGCGTGCCGCTCGACGCCGGAGAACGGCGTGGCGAGGAACGTGTCGACGATCCCGGCGGCCTCCGCCGGGCTGTGCATGCGCGCGCCGATGCCGACCACCTGGGCGTCGTTGTGCTCGCGGGCGAGCTTGGCCGTCTCGGTGTCGTACGCGAGCGCGGCGCGGCACCCCGTGACCTTGTTCGCGGCGATCTGCTCACCGTTGCCCGAGCCGCCGATGACCACGCCCAGGCTGCCGGGGTCGGCGACCACGCGGCGCGCCCCCTCGACGCAGTAGGTCGGGTAGTCGTCGTCCGCGTCGTAGGCGGCCGGGCCGACGTCGAGCACCTCGTGGCCGGCCGCCGCGAGGTGGTCGGCCAGGTATGCCTTCAGCTCGAAGCCGGCGTGGTCCGAGGCCAGGTAAACGCGCACGACGGCATTGTGCCAGTCCTGACAGGATGGGCCCGGTGACGGTCTACGAGCAGGACGGCGCGGACCTGCGGCTGGAGTGGGGGCTCGACGGCGTGCACGCGCTCGGCCCGCACTGTGCCGTGCTGATCGTCGTCGACGTGCTGGTGTTCACCACGACGGTCGACATCGCGCTGGGGCGGGGTGGCCGGGTGCTGCCCCTGCCGTGGCGGGACGAGCGGGCCGTCGAGGCGGCCCGGGCCGCCGGCGCGACGCTGACCCGCGCCGGTCTGGCCGGGGTCGAGGGGCGGGACGGCGGGATGACCACCCTGACGGCCGAGCCCGGGCATGGCTGGACGCTGCGGCCGTCCTCGCTGACCGACCTGCCGGCGGGGTCGTTCCTCGCGATCTCCTCGCCGAACGGGGCGACGCTGAGTGCCGCCGCGGCGCGGACCGGGGCGACCGTGCTCGCGGGATGCCTGCGCAACGCGTCGGCGGTGGCGGCCGCGGCCGCGGAGCTCGCCGGCGACGCGCCGGTCGGCATCGTGGCGGCCGGCGAGCGGTGGCGGGACACCCCGGACAAGCGGCTGCGGCCGGGCATCGAGGAGCTGCTGGGCGCCGGGGCGATCGCGGCCGCGGTGCCCGGCCGCAACGCCCCGTCGGCCGAGGCCGAGCTGGCCGCGCTCACCTACCGCGCCGCCGGTACCCGGGTGCCGGACCTGGTCGCGGACTCGGTGTCCGGGCGGGAGCTGATCGCGGCCGGGGTGCCCGCCGACGTGCGGCTCGCGGCCGATGTGGACGCGAGCGACGTGGTGCCCCTGCTGACCGAGGGGGTCTTCGCGGCGCGGTGAGGTCCACATCGGACGCGCAGTGGGCTCAGCGCTGGATCGACTTCAGCTCGGTGAACTCCTCCAGGCCGAAGCGGCCGAACTCGCGGCCGTTGCCCGACTGCTTGAAGCCGCCGAACGGGGCCTTCGTGTTGAACAGCCCGCCGTTGACGTCGACCTGGCCCGCGCGCAGCCGGCCCGCCACCGCGTACGCGCGGTCCGCGTCGCCGCCGAACACGCCCGCGGCCAGGCCGTACGGGGTGCCGTTCGCGATCCGCACGGCGTCGTCGGTGTCGGTGTAGGCCATGATCGACAGCACCGGGCCGAAGATCTCCTCCTGCGCGATCGTCATGTCCTCGCGCACGCCGGCGAACACCGTGGGCCGCACGAAGTAGCCGGGGCCCTCGACCGGCTCGGGCCCGCCGTGTGCCAGCGTCGCGCCCTCCTCGACGCCCTTGCGGATGTAGCCGACCACGCGGTCGCGCTGCGCGGCGGACACCGACGGGCCGATCCGGGTGCCCTCCTGGGCGGGGTCGCCGGGCACGTACTTCGACGCCGCCGCGGCCGCGGCCTCGACGGCCTCGTCGTGCCGGTCCGCGGGGACCAGCAGCCTGGTCAGCGCGCTGCACGCCTGCCCGTTGTTCATGAAGCAGTTGGCCAGCGTGATCTTGACCGCGCGCACCAGGTCGGCGTCGTCGAGGACGACCGAGGCGGACTTGCCGCCCAGCTCCAGCGCCACCCTCTTGATCGTCTCCGCGCCGACCGCGGCCACCCGGCGGCCGGCCCGCGTCGAGCCGGTGAAGGAGACCATGTCGACCAGCGGGTGCGCGGCCAGCGCCTCGCCGACGACCGGGCCGGTGCCGTGCACCATGTTGAACACGCCGGCCGGCAGGCCCGCGGCGTCGATGATCTCCGCGAGCAGGCCGGCGGTCAGCGGCGCCACCTCGCTCGGCTTGAGCACGACCGTGTTGCCCGCCGCGAGCGCCGGGGCCACCTTCGCGACCATCTGCTGCAGCGGGAAGTTCCACGGCGTGATCGCGGCGACCACGCCGATCGGCTCGCGGACGATGGTGGAGTTGCCGATCGTCACCGGGTCCAGCGCGCCCGCCTCGATCTCGGCCAGCACCCCTTCGGCGATGCCGATCGGGTTGGGCACCTGCACCTTGGTGGCGAACACGATCGGCGTGCCGACCTCCGCGGAGATCGTGGCGGCCAGCCCGCTCGCGCGGGCCTTGAGCCCCTCGTTGATCCGGCGCACGGCCGCGACCCGGTCGGCGAGCGGGGTCGCGGCCCAGCCGGGGAACGCGGTGGCCGCGGCGCGGACCGCGGCGTCGGCGTCGGCCGGGGTGCCGGCCGGCACCGACGCCAGGACCTCCTCGGTGGCCGGGTTCACGGCGTCGATCCGCTCGCCGCCGCCGTCGACGAACTCGCCGGCGATGAGGTGGGCGGTGCGAACCTGGGTCGGCGCGGCCATGAGTCCTCCGAAGATGTGACGCTGCAGATGTAGGCGTCCTTCAGCCTGTCACACGGGGCGAGGCGAACGCAGTCAGTCGAAGCTGAGCTCGCCGGTGCGGGTGCGCTTGAGCTCGAAGAAGTTCGGGAAGCTCGCCAGGGCGACGGCGCCGTCGAAGATCTTCACCGCGTCGTCGCCGCGCGGGATCGAGTTGAGCACCGGCCCGAAGAACGCGACGTCGTCGACGTGGATGGTGGGCGTGCCGACGTCCAGGCCGACCGGGTCCATGCCCTCGTGGTGGCTCTTGCGCAGGGCCTCGTCGTGGTCGGTGCGGTGCGCCGCTTCGGCCAGCTCAGCGGGCAGGCCGACCTCGGCCAGCGACTCGCGGATGACCGCCTCGACGTCCTGGTTCTGCTGGTTGTGGATGCGGGTGCCCATCGCGGTGTAGAGGTCGCGCAGCACCTCGTCGCCGTGCTTCTCCGCGGCGGCGATCAGCACGCGGACCGGGCCCCACGCCCGCGCCATCCCCTCCTTGTAGTCGTCGGGCAGGTCGCGGCCCTCGTTGAGGACCGAGAGGCTCATCACACGGAACCGCAGCTCGATGTCCCGGTGCTGCTCGACCTCGAGGATCCAGCGGGAGGAGATCCATGCGAAGGGGCACACCGGGTCGAAGTAGAAGTCGACCTTGGTCTTGGTGGCAGCTGTCATACCGTGGACAACGACCCGCACGGCGAACTTTCTTCCCGTTCTCACCCGTCTGGCGGGCGACACTCACGGCTGGGGTGCTTGGATGCGATTTGATGTACGACAGCCATTCCGCAAGCGACATGAGGTGACCAGTGGCCCCGCCCAACCTGACCCGCGACGAAGCACAACGGCGCGCGGCGCTACTCGATGTGCAGTCCTATGCCATCGAACTGGACCTCACGAACGGGCACGGCCAGCCTGGGGAGGGCACCTTCTCCTCCGTCACCACGGTGTCGTTCGAGAGCCGTGAGCCCGGCTCGTCCTCCTGGATCGACCTCATCGCGGAGTCCGTCCAGTCCGCGGAGCTCAACGGCCAGCCCCTCGACGTGTCCGGCTACCGCGAGGACGACGGCATCGCCCTGCCCTCGCTCGCCGCGCACAACACGCTGACCGTCCGGGCGACCTGCCGCTTCATGAACACCGGGGAGGGCCTGCACCGGTTCGTCGACCCGGTCGACAAGGGCGTCTATCTCTACACGCAGTTCGAGACCGCCGACGCGAAGCGCATGTTCACCTGCTTCGACCAGCCCGACCTCAAGGCCACCTACCGGCTCAGCGTGCTCGCGCCGCAGTCGTGGAAGGTGATGTCCAACGCGGCGGCGGAGTCGGCCGAGTCCCTCGGGTCCACTCCGGACGCCGCGGTTCGGCACGACTTCGCGACCACCGACCGGATCTCGACCTACCTCGTCGCGCTCGTGGCCGGCCCCTACGCCGAGTGGCGTGACGAGTACCGCGACGCCGCCGCGACGATCCCACTCGGACTGTACTGCCGCGCCTCGCTCGCCGAGCACATGGACGCCGAGCGGCTGTTCACCGAGACCAAGCAGGGCTTCGAGTTCTACCACCGCGCCTTCGGCGTGCCCTACCCGTTCGGCAAGTACGACCAGTGCTTCGTGCCGGAGTTCAACGCGGGCGCGATGGAGAACGCGGGCTGCGTGACGTTCCTCGAGGACTACGTGTTCCGCAGCCGGGTCACCCGCTACGCCTACGAGCGGCGCTGCGAGACCGTGCTGCACGAGATGGCGCACATGTGGTTCGGCGATCTCGTGACCATGCGCTGGTGGGACGACCTGTGGCTCAACGAGTCGTTCGCCACCTTCGCGAGCGTGCTCGCCCAGTCCGAGGCGACCGAGTACGAGCACGCGTGGACGAGCTTCGCGAACATCGAGAAGTCGTGGGCGTACCGGCAGGACCAGCTGCCCTCCACGCACCCGGTGGCCGCGGACATCCCGGACCTGCAGGCGGTAGAGGTCAACTTCGACGGCATCACCTACGCCAAGGGCGCGAGCGTGCTCAAGCAGCTCGTCGCCTACGTCGGGCAGGAGCAGTTCCTCGCCGGGCTGCGGGTGTACTTCGCGAAGCACGCGTGGGGCAACGCCACGCTCGCCGACCTGCTGGCGGCGCTCGAGGAGGCGTCCGGCCGCGACCTGTCGTGGTGGAGCGCCCAGTGGCTGGAGACCACGGGCCTGAACTCGCTGCGGCCGGCCTTCGAGGTGGACGGCGAGGGCCGGTTCACGTCGTTCGCGATCACCCAGGGTGGCGCGCGCCCGGGCGCGGGCGAGCTGCGCACGCACCGGGTGGCCGTCGGCGTGTACGACGACCGCGACGGCCGCCTGGTCCGCACGCACCGGGTCGAGGTCGACATCACCGGCGAGCGCACCGAGGTGACGGACCTGGTCGGCGTGCCGCGCGGCAAGCTCGTGCTGATCAACGACGACGACCTGTCCTACTGCACGATGCGGCTGGACCCGGAGTCGCTGACCACGCTCATCGACCGGATCGGCGACATCACCGAGCCGCTGCCGCGCACGCTGTGCTGGTCGGCCGCGTGGGAGATGACGCGCGAGGCCGAGCTCAAGGCTCGTGACTTCGTGACGCTGGTCTGCCACGGGCTGCCGGCGGAGACCGAGGTCGGCGTCGTGCAGCGGCTGCTGCTGCAGGCGCAGACGGCGATCGGCTCGTACGCGGACCCGGCGTGGGTGCCGCAGGGCTGGCGGACCTACACCGACCGGCTGCTGGAGCTCGCGACGTCCGTCGAGCCGGGGTCGGACCACCAGCTGGCCCTGGTCAACGCGCTCGCGGGCGCGGTGCTCGGCGAGGACCAGGTGGCCGTCGTGCGCGGCTGGCTCGACGAGACGGCCCCGCTGCCGGGTCTGGTCGTCGACACCGACCTGCGCTGGCGGCTGCTGGCGGCACTCGTCGCGCACGGCGCGGCCGGCGAGCGGGAGATCGACGAGGCGCTGACCGCGGACTCGACGGCCACCGGCAACCGGCAGGCCGAGCGGGCGCGGGCGCTGCGGCCGACCGAGGAGGCCAAGGCCGAGGCGTGGCGGCGCGCGGTGCACGACGACGAGCTGCCGAACGCGATCACCCAGTCGATCATCGCGGGCTTCGCGCACCCGGCGCAGAAGGAGCTGCTCGGCTCCTACGTGGCGCGGTACTTCGCGGATGTGGCCGACGTGTGGCGGCGGCGCTCGAGCGAGCTCGCGCAGCCCGTGGCGCTGGGCCTGTTCCCGTCGTGGTCGGTGGCGGCGTCGACGGTCGAGGCCGCCGACGCCTGGCTCGCCGAGGAGAGCCGCCCGCCGGCCCTGCACCGCCTGGTGTCCGAGGGCCGCGCGGGCGTCGTCCGCGCCCTGGCCGCCCGCGAGTTCGACGGCGAGAGCAACCCGGCCTGACAACAAGCGAGTCCCCCGCCGCGGCGGGGGACTCGCTTGGTCTTGTCTCGGCCAACCGGACCTCAGGGGACCGTGACGGCACCCAGCCACAATCAACGGTCGATCCGCACCGTCCGCTGGAACGCAACCGACACTTTTTTATTCCGGGGAGGCGGTCAGTGCTTGGCTGTTCCGGCTTGGTCGCACAGCATGCGTAGGCCGCTCACCATTCCGCCGATGAGGTCGCCCTCCTTGAACGAGGCGACCATGCTCATCACGGCCAGGTTGCACGCCCGGTCCGGCAGGCGGCGGGTCGACTCGGCGCCGGTCACGACCTCGACCCGGCGCTGGGCCGGCGAGACCGCGATCAGCACGGCGGCCGCGGCGCTCTCGCCCGACTCGGCGTGCAGGGTCTCGGCCGTGGCGCGGGTGTCCTCGCCCAGGTCACCGAGGTACACGCTGAACCCGAGCCCGGTCGACCGGGCGGACAGCGTCAGCGCCTCGTCGAGGCGGGCGAGCTGCACCGGGCTGAACGGCACCTCGGGTGCTTCCGTGCGGTGCTCCCGCGCGACCGAGATCCGGCCGCTCGCGGTGACGACCGCGCCGTAGCCGTGCTCGGGGTCCTCCGCGAGGATCTGGCCGGGCGTACCGGCCTTGACGACCTCACCAGCTGCCACGAGCGCCTCCCTTGGCCGTGCGCTTGGAGCCCTTCGACCCACCGGTGGGCACCGCGGCCGACTGGCCGGCGACGCCGGCCGGGTTGGCGGTCCACCACACCGGGGGGTAGTCCCACGACTGGCCCGGGCGGTACCTCGGGTTCCGCGCGAACTTGCCGCGCAGCGTCAACATGGCGATCACGCCGTAGATGGCCAGCGGGATCGCCGCGTAGACGAGAATGGTCTCCACGACGCTCACGCGCGACACACTACCGAGCACCGCGGCGGCCCCGGCAACCGGCGCGCGCATGATCACCTGAGGTCACCGTACTGCGCGCAACGGTAACCGGGCTGAGCCGCCAGCCGGTGGGACTGCTACGCCATTCGGGTCAGCGAAATCCGGCGGACGGCCGCAAGACCTGGAATATCCTCTGAGCGTTACCAGAGACGTCTTGTCGGTTACAGTTCCAGCTCCTAGCTTTCACCTGTACGGCCCTTGCGCACCCCTCATCCGCACTCTCCGTGCGTACACCGCCGAGGAGCACCGCTATGACCATGTGCTTTACGAATGCACCGCTGATGGCCATCACCCAGTCAGACCAGCCCGAGTCGGCCACCTGCCCGGGTACCCGGGTCACGGCCGGCACCCGGGTCACGCGCGGCACGCGGGTGACGAGGGGCACCAGGGTCACCGCCGGCACCCGCGTCACGCGGGGTACGCGGGTCACCCGCGGTACGCGGGTCACCGCCGGTACGCGAGTCACGCGCGGCACCCGGGTCACGCGCGGCACCCGCGTCACGGCCTCCTGACGGCGACCAGACCCTGAGACGACCGGAGCCCGCTGCCTCTCAGGCGGCGGGCTCCCCCAGGTACGGCAGCCACTGTGGGTCGGCGTCCACGACGCCGGCGAGCAGCCGCCAGTGCACTCCACGTGGGGCTCTTGGCACCACCCGGAGCCGCCAGCCGAGCTCGGACAGCAGCTTGTCGGCCTTGCGGTGGTTGCACTTCACGCAGCACGCGACGCAGTTCTGCCAGGTGTGCTCGCCACCCCGGCTGCGTGGCACGACGTGGTCGATGGTCTCCGCCCGGTTCCCGCAGTACGCGCAGTGGTAGCGGTCGCGGTGCATGAGCCCGGCGCGGGTCAGCGGCACCCGCGCGCGGTAGGGCACGCGGACGAAGGTGCTCAGCCGGATCACGGACGGGACCAGGACGCTGTCGGCGGCCGAGTGCAGCACCAGCCCGCTCGGGTCGCCGTGCACGACCTCGGCCTTGCCGCACACCAGCAGCACCACCGCGCGGCGCAGCGGCAGGGCGGTCAACGGCTCGAAGGTGGTGTTCAGCAACAACACCCGACGCCGGCCCCAGACGGGCGGTCCGGTGGTCCGTTCCGCTGCAGCGTTGTCCTGCTTGCGGGCACCTGGACGCGCCTGAGTCCGCGGCGCCAGCCCACTGCGGGCGGCGCCGATCGGAGTCGGATGTCGGTCGGGCACGCGACCACCTCCACCGGTGTTTCGGCAGGCATAGCAGACCACAGATCACCCCAGTTCCGCACGTGTGTTGTATAACGTGTCCGCGTTCACGATCACAAAGATCTGGTGAACGGCGCCGAACCAGGCGCCTATATGGTCGGCGTCGTGACCGTCCTGAACCCGCTCACCCTGCAACCACCGCCCTGTGTGGAGGATGAGGGCTGGTGCGGCACGATCTACGACTGGACCGGCAACCGATGGCTGGCCGCGTCGTCGCACTGGCTCATCGCGAAGCCGATCACGATCCTGCTGATCATCATCGGCGCGCTCATCGTGCGCGCCATCGCGCGGCGGCTCATCGACCGGCTCACCAAGGCCACCGGCGGCAGGGTCCCCACCGTGCTGCGCCCGCTGCGCGAGCGCGCCCCGCAGGCCCTCGGCCAGCTGCTCTCCGAACGGCGCGCGCAGCGCGCGCAGACCATCGGCTCGGTCTTCAAGTCGATCGTCTCGTTCATCGTGTTCGGGCTGGCGTTCATGATGATCCTCGGCGAGCTGGGGGTGAACCTCGGCCCGATCATCGCGTCGGCCGGCATCGTCGGCGTCGCCATCGGGTTCGGCGCGCAGAACCTGGTGAAGGACTTCCTGTCCGGCGTGTTCATGATGCTCGAGGACCAGTACGGCGTCGGCGACGTCGTGGACACCGGCGAGGCCACCGGCACCGTCGAGGCGGTCGGCCTGCGCATCACGACGCTGCGGGACGTCAACGGCACCGTCTGGTACGTCCGCAACGGCGAGATCCTCCGGGTCGGCAACTCCAGCCAGGGCTTCGCCGTGGCCGTGGTCGACGTGCCGATCGGCTACGGCGCCGACGTCGGGCAGGCGGCCGAGATCCTCGCGCGGGTGATCGAGGCGGCCACCGCGGTCTCGCCGCTCGCCGACGACGTCATCGAGCCGCCCGAGGTGCTGGGCGTGGAGCGGGTGACCGCGTCGGAGGGCATCACGATGCGGGCGACCGTGAAGGTGCGGCCCGGCCGCCAGTGGGCGGTGCAGCGATCGCTGCGCGCGAAGGTCATGGAGGCGTTCGAGGACGCCGGCATCCGCGGCCCGGTCGGGCGGGGGTATCCGGCCACCGACGTGTGAGATGGGAAGATGGGCACGTGGCGACACCGGAAAATGCCCAGAGCTTCTACGACGCGGTCGGCGGCGAGGAGACCTTCCACCGCATCATCGCCCGCTTCTACACCGAGGTCGCCAAGGACGAGGTGCTCCGGCCCATCTACCCGGAGGAGGACCTCGGCCCGGCCGAGGAGCGGCTGCGGCTGTTCCTCATGCAGTACTGGGGCGGCCCGCACACCTACTCCGACAACCGCGGCCACCCGCGGCTGCGCATGCGGCACGCGCCGTTCAAGATCGGCCCCATCGAGCGGGACGCCTGGCTGCGCTGCATGCGGGTGGCGGTCGACGAGGCGGGACTGTCCGATCAGCATCGCCAGCAGCTGTGGACGTATCTGGAGATGGCGGCGCACAGCATGATGAACAGCTGGGTGTGATCTTCCGCCCAGCCGCGATACGAAGGTTGGCCCTGTCTCGGTTCCGGCACCGGATGGCAGGATGACCGATCGTGCGACCCGACGACAGCTCCCCAGCCGCCGTCGCGTGGTGGCACGACGCGGTGTTCTACCAGGTCTACGTGCGCTCGTTCGCGGACTACGACGGTGACGGCGTCGGCGACCTCGATGGCATCCGGTCCCGGCTCGGCTATCTCGAACTGCTGGGCGTGGACGCCCTGTGGCTCACGCCGTTCTTCCGCTCCCCGATGGCCGACCACGGCTACGACGTGGCGGACCCGCGCGACGTGGACCCGCTCTTCGGCGACCTCGAGGCGTTCGACCGGCTCGTCGAGGACGCCCACAACCACGGCATCAAGGTCACGATCGACCTGGTGCCCAACCACACCAGCAACCGGCACCCGTGGTTCTCCGAGGCCCTCGCCACCCAGCCGTACGGGCCCGCCCGCGACCGGTACGTCTTCCGCGACGGCCGGGCCGGTGGCGCCGCGCCGCCGAACAACTGGGTCAGCGTGTTCGGCGGGCCGGCGTGGACGCAGGTGCCCGACGGCCAGTGGTACCTGCACCTGTTCGCGCCCGAGCAGCCGGACCTGAACTGGGTGAACTCCGACGTGCGGGCCGACCTCGAGCGGACGTTGCGCTTCTGGCTCGACCGCGGCGTGGACGGGTTCCGCATCGACGTGGCGCACGGCATGGCCAAGCCCGCGGGGCTGCCGGACATGGACCTGCGCGCGGCGAGCCAGATCGGCCACCACGAGTTCTACGACCCGCGGTTCGACGACGACGGCGTGCACGAGATCCACCGGATGATCCGCAAGGTGCTCGACGCGTACCCGCACGCGATGACCGTCGGCGAGGTGTGGGTGACCGACAACCAGCGGTTCGCCGACTACCTGCGGCCCGACGAGCTGCACCTGGGCTTCAACTTCCGGCTCGTGCTGGCGGCCTTCGACGCGACGGAGGTCCGCCGCGCGATCGAGGAGTCACTCGCCGCGGCCGCGGCCGCGGGCGCGCCGCCGACCTGGACGCTGTCGAACCACGACGTGTGGCGGGAGGTCTCCCGCTACGGCGGCGGGGAGGCCGGCCGGCAGCGCGCGCGGGCGATGGCGCTCGTGCTGCTGGCGCTGCCGGGCGTGGTGTTCGTCTACAACGGCGAGGAGCTGGGCCTGCCGAACGTGGAGCTGCCGGACTGGGCGTTGCAGGACCCGCGCTGGAAGCGCTCCGGGCACACCGTGCGCGGCCGGGACAACTGCCGGGTGCCGCTGCCGTGGGAGGGCGACGAGCCGCCGTTCGGCTTCTCCCCCGGCGCCGGCACGCCGACGTGGCTGCCGATGCCGACGGCGTGGGCGGGGCTGACCGTGGAGCGCCAGCTGGAGGACGAGGACTCGACGCTGTCGCTGTACCGCCAGGCGCTGGAGCTGCGCAACACCCACGACGCGTTCGCCGGAGGCTCGCTGGTCTGGTACGGCGCGCCGGCCGGTTGCTTCGCGTTCCGGCGCGCGGGTGGCGGGCTGGTGTGCGTGCTGAACACCACCAACGAGGCGGTGCCGCTGCCACCGGGCGAGGTGCTGCTGGCCAGCGGTCCGCTCGACGAGGACTACCTGCCGCCGGACACCGCGGCCTGGCTCGTCTAGAGCCCCGAGCCGACCTCTCCGCCGCCGCCGTAGTCGCCGTAATCGCCGTAGTCGGACTGGTCGGCGCTCGTGTCGTCCCGGGCCGGCGCGGGGGCGGGGGCGGGTGCCGGCGCGGCCTGGGCGCTGGCGCTGTCGAGAGCGGAGGTCGCCGCGAGGTAGCCGACGGTGGGGCCGAACGTCCAGGCGGCACCCCGGATCGCGTCCCGGCGCCGCTGGCGCGGGTCCGGCAGCGGCTCCGGCTCGGTCGGGTGCTGGACGTGCCGCGGCCGCGCGGGGCCCTCCTCGGGCTCGCGGTCCTCCCAGTAGTCCTCGCGCGGCACGGTCTGGTCCAGGAACGCCCGCGCCGGGTCCTCGTCGTGGCTCATGCCCCTCTGACTCCCTCCCGCCGGTTCGGCTCCCGGCCGCGGCCGGACGTAAGAATTCGGCAACTCAGACGAGCAGCGGCAGCAGCGCGTGCCGCCGGCGCACCACCGCGCCGAAGCGGGCGTCGATCCGCAGCCACGCGTCGGTCGCGGTGACCCGGACCTGCTCGTCGGCCGATCCGGTGCCGAGGAAACCCATGCCGGACATGGCGAACAGGCACCGCAGCGGGATCTTGACCTCGAGCCCGTCGCCGGTCACGGTCAGCACGGTCTGGTCGAGCAGCGCCGCCGGCGGCGTGCCGTGCGGGCCCGCGTTCTCCCGGGCCACCGCGAGCCCGCGGTCGGCGAGGTCGTTGACGATCTTCGCCGGCAGCGACTCGACGACCTGCCAGTGCTGCTGCGGCGGCAGCGCGGAGCGCCACTGCAGGTCGAGCACGCGGCCGGGGTCGACCCGGTCGCCGCGCGACACAGCGAGCGCCGCGAGCAGCTCGTTGCCCGACACGGTGACGTCGGCCGGCGCCACGCCGCCCAGCACGGTCCGGGTGGCGAGCACGTCGAACGGCGTGGCCACCCACGAGTCGATCCGCCCGCCCTCGCGGCCGCGCAACCGCACCACTGCCGCGCCGTCCAGGCGCACGGCGCGGGCCACGAACGCGCCGAGGTCGTCGCGCTCGGACCGATCCGCGAACTCCAGCTCAGGCACCCTTGCTCCCCGTGCTCCCGTTGCTGCGCCACGCGGCCAGGAAGTCCCGCTCCGCCTCGGTCATCCGGCGCGGGCGGCTGTTCGCCAGGTCGTAGGGCACCAGCATCGTCTGCGCCGTCACCGCGAGCGGGGCGTCGCCGGACAGTCCACTATGGACCTCGTAGTCCAGGGTGAACGACGCGTGCCGCATCTCCCGCAACGACACCGCGATCCGGATGCTGCCCCCGTCGGCGAACAGCGGCGCGTGGTAGTCCACGACGATCCGCGCCACCAGCACGCCCGCGGCGAGCTCCTTCGCGCCGTGCCGCGAGGCCTCGCCGAACAGCAGGGCGATCCGCGCCTCCTCGAGCAGGGTCACCGTGTTGGCGTGGTTCACATGCCCGTACACGTCCATGTCCGACCAGCGCGGCCGGACCTCGGCTATGAAGGAACCCACTAGCGGACCATACTGCGCACCTGCCGGGCGGCAACCGACAGTGTGGCCAGATCGAGCCGGCCGGACCGCTGGATCTCCTCCAGCGACGAGCGGGCCCGGGCGAGGCGCGAGGCGTTGGTCTGCTCCCAGTTCGCGATCTTCACGTCCGTCGACGTGCCGGGATCGCTCTGGCGCAGCACGTCCAGCGTGATCGTCCGCAGCGAGCTGTACATGTCGTCGCGCAGTGCCAGCCGGGCCAGCGCGTGCCAGCGGTTACCCCGCTCGAGCGCGCTGACCGAGGTGAGCATCGAGTCGATGTTCAGGTGGTCGGACAGCGCGTAGTACAGCTCCGCGGTCTCCCGGGGGCTGCGCTCGGTGTCCAGGCCGGCGTCCCGCTCGGCGAGCTCGGACACCTCGGTGATGTCGAGCAGCGAGAACCCGTTGAGCAGCGCGGCGACCCGGGTGGCGAGCGCCGTGGGCACGCCCTGGCCGACGAGCTCCTCCGCGTGCTTGGCGGTCGCCTCCCACTCGGCGCCGCGAAGCAGGGTGCCGAGGTCCGGCACGAGCGCGGCGACGATCTTGTGGAACCGGTTGATCTCCGCGCCCACCGCGAGCGGCTGCGGGCGGTTGGACAGGAACCAGCGCGAGGCCCGGTCGAGCAACCGCCTGGTCTCCAGCATCATCTCGTCCGCGGTCTCGGTCGGCACGATGTTGTCGAGCGTCTTGATGTCGTCCCACAGCGACTGCAGGTCGTAGATGCGCGTGGTGGCCGTGAAGGCGCGGACCGCGTCGGTGGCCGAGGCGTTCATCTCCTCGGCGAGCCGGAACGCGTACGACACCCCGCCGCCGTCGACGACCTCGTTGACCACGAGCGTCGTCGTGATCTGGCGGCGCAGCGGGTGCTTCGGGATGGCCCCGGCGAACTGCTCGCGCAGCCGGGTCGGGAAGTACTCCGGCAGCCGGCGGGCGAACACGTCCCCGTCCGGCAGCTCGCTCGCCAGCACCTCGTCCTTGAGGGCCAGCTTCACGTGCGCGAGCAGCGTCGCGAGCTCGGGCGAGGTGAGGCCCTCGCCGTTCTTGTCCATCTCGCGGAACCGTTGCGAGGACGGCAAAGCCTCCAAGTCGCGATCCAGCCCGGTGTCCTCGAGGCGGGCGACGAGGCGGGCCAGCACGGTCAGCATCGGCACCGCGTGCGCGCGGCTGACCCCGAGCACGGCGTTCTGCCGGTAGTTGTCCGCGAGCACCAGCTCGCCGACCTCGTCGGTCATCGACACGAGCAGCTCGTTGCGCTGTTCCTCGGCCAGCTCCCCGTTGATGACGAGCTGGTCGAGGAGGATCTTGATGTTGACCTCGTGGTCGGAGCAGTCGACGCCCGCGGAGTTGTCCAACGCGTCGGTGTTGACCTTGCCGCCCGCCTTGGCGAACTCGATGCGGCCGCGCTGGGTCAGCCCCAGGTTGCCACCCTCGCCGACGACCTTGACCCGCAGCTTCGAGCCGTCGACGCGGATCGTGTCGTTGGCCTTGTCGCCGACCTCGGCGTTGCTCTCCGTGCTGGCCTTGACGTAGGTGCCGATGCCGCCGTTCCACAGCAGGTCGACCGGGGCAAGCAGGATGTGGTGCATCAGCTCCGGCGGGGACAGCTTGACCGTGCCGGCGGGCAGGCCGAGCGCGAGGCGTGCCTGCTCGCTGACCGGTATCGACTTGAGCGAGCGGGGCCAGACGCCGCCGCCCGCGCTGATGAGCGAGCGGTCGTAGTCGTCCCAGCTGGAGCGGGGCAGGTCGAACAGCCGGCGCCGCTCGGCGTAGGACGTGGCCGCGTCGGGGTCCGGGTCGATGAACACGTGGCGGTGATCGAACGCGGCGACCAGCCGGATCTGCTTCGAGAGCAGGATGCCGTTGCCGAACACGTCGCCGGACATGTCGCCGACGCCGACGACGGTGAGCTCCTCGGTCTGGGTGTCCTTGCCCAGCTCGCGGAAGTGGCGCTTGACGCTCTCCCACGCGCCGCGCGCGGTGATGCCCATGGCCTTGTGGTCGTAGCCGACCGAACCGCCGCTCGCGAACGCGTCGCCGAGCCAGAAGCCGTAGCTCTTCGCCACGTCGTTGGCGATGTCGGAGAACGTCGCGGTGCCCTTGTCGGCGGCGACGACGAGGTAGGTGTCGTCCGCGTCGTAGCGCACCACGCCCGGCGCGGGGACGACCTGCCCGGCGCGGAGGTTGTCGGTGAGGTCGAGCAGGCCCGAGACGAACATCCGGTAGCAGGCCACGCCCTCGCTGAGCCACGCCTCGCGGTCGGCTCCCACGTCACCGGTGGGCACCGGCGGCCGCTTGACCACGAAGCCGCCCTTCGCGCCGACCGGCACGATCACGGCGTTCTTCACGGCCTGCGCCTTGACCAGGCCGAGCACCTCCGTGCGGAAGTCCTCCCGGCGGTCGGACCAGCGCAGCCCGCCGCGCGCGACGGTGCCGAAGCGCAGGTGCACGCCCTCGACCAGCGGCGAGTACACGAAGATCTCGAACTGCGGCCGCGGCTCGGGCAGGTCGGGCACCGCGTGCGGGTCGAGCTTGATCGCGAGGAACGGGCGGGGCGCGCCGTGCTCGTCGCGCACCCGGTAGTTGGTGCGCAGCGTCGCGCAGACCAGCGTCATGAAGCTGCGCAGGATCCGGTCCGCGTCGAGGCTCTTGACCTCGTCGATCATGGCGGTGATGGCGGCGACCTGGTCGTCGACCGCCTCCTGCCGCTCGTGTTCGGCGAGCCGGGTGTCGAAGCGGGTCTCGAAGAGCCGGACGAGGGCCGTGGCCACGTCGGTCTGGCCGAGCACGGCGTCCTCGATGTACTCGGTGGAGTACGGGGTGCCGGCCTGGCGCAGGTAGCGGGCGTACGCGCGGAGCAGGGCGGCCTGGCGCCAGGTCAGCCCGCCGTGCAGGACGAGCGAGTTGAACCGGTCGGACTCGGCGTCGCCGCGCCAGATCGCGGCGAACGCCTCCTGGAACGCGACGCGCTGCTCGTCGCGCTCCTCGGCGGCGCGGCCCTCGACGATCTCCGCCTCGATGCGCAGGCCGAAGTCGTAGATCCACCACTTCGTGCCGTCCTCGCGGCGCAGCTCGTACGGGCGCTCGTCGAGGACCTCCACGCCCATCTGCTGCAGCACGGGCAGGACCTGGGAGAGCGTGACGCCGTGGCCGGCGAGGTAGAGCTTGAAGCGGCGCTCCCCCGGCTCGGCGTGCGGGGCGATGTAGAACGCCATGTCCATGTCGCCCGGTTGCTGCAGCCCCTCGAGGCGGCGCAGGTCGGCGAGCGCGTCGACGGCGCCGAAGTCCTCCTTGTAGGCCTCGGGGAACACGCTCGCGAACCGCTGGCCCTGCTCGGTCGCGGACTCCGCGCCGACGGTGATCGTGTCGTCGGCGACGCGCTCGGTCCCCTCGGCGACCTGCTCGCGCTGCTCGGCGAAGACGGCCTCGACGAGGCGGTCGTCCCAGGTGCGGACCGCCTCGGTCATGCGGGCCTGGATGTGCGCGACGTCGGCCTCGCCGGCCTTCTCCGGGTCCACGGTGTGGACCGTGAAGTGGACCTGGGCCAGCGAGGTCTCGCCGATGCGGGTGGAGAACTCCAGGTTCTTGCCGCCGAGGTCCTCGATCAGGACCTCCTGCATCGCGAGCCGGGAGGTGGTCGTGTAGCGGTCGCGGGGCAGGAAGACCAGGCAGGAGTAGAAGCGACCGAACGGGTCGCGGCGCAGGAACAGGCGCAGCCGCCGCCGGTCCGCGAGCGCGATGACGCCGGTGGTGGTCTGGTAGAGCGTCTCGGTCGAGGTGGAGAAGAGCTCGGAGCGGGGCCAGTTCTGGATGACCTCGAGCATCCGCTGACCGGTGTAGGAGTCCAGCGGGAAGCCGGCCCGGTGGATCACCTCGCGCACGCGGCGGCCGACGACCGGGATGTCGAGGACGTCCTCGTGCAGGGCGTTGATCGTGAAGAAGCCGAGGAACCGGTGCTCGCCGGTGACGTTGCCGTCGTCGTCGAAGGTCTTGACCCCGACGTAGTACGGGTAGACGCTGCGCGCGATCGTGGACGGCTCGCTCGCCTCGGTGAGCACGAGCAGGTCGGACGAGAGCGCGTGCGCGGCGATGTCCGGGCCGTGGGTGAGACTGCGGGAGGCGAGGCTGTCCTGGCGCAGCACGCCCAGACCGCTCGCGAGGACGGTGCGCAGGACGTGCTCGTCGCCTTCGCGGACGAGCTCGTAGTTGCGGTAGCCGAGAAACGTGAAGTGGCCGTACGCGAGCCAGCGCAGCAGCGCGGCGCCCTCGTCGCACTGGCCCTTGTCCGCCTGCGGGTGCACCTCGAGCAGGTCGGCGATGTGGTGGGCCGTGCTGACCATCTTGACGGTGTCCTCGACGACCTCGCGGACGTCGTTGAGGACCTTCTGCAGGCCGGACTCGATCTCGCGGCTGCGATCCGTGTCGGTGATCAGGTCGACCTCGATCGACATCCAGGACTCCGCGAGCGCGTCCGGCGGCGGGTCGTCGGCCTCGGCGCTGGTCAGCACGTCGCGAAGCGCGCCGGCGACGTCCCGGCTCACGACGACGATGGGGTGCACGACGCGGTGCACCTGCAGGCCACTGCGGACCAGCTCGGCGGAGACGGACTCCACGAGGTAGGGCATGTCGTCGGTGACGAGCTGGACGATCGTGCCCGCGGTGGACCACTCGTCGGTGGCCTCGTCGGGGTTGAACACGCGGACGGCGGGGCGGCCCGGCACGCGCTGCTCGGCGAGGCGCAGGTGCGACCGGACGGTGCCGACGAGGTCGACCGGTTCGTGGTCGATGATCTCCTCGGGCGGGATGTAGCGGTAGTAGAGGCGGATCAGGTCGGCGAGGTCTTCGCCCGCCGCCGCGGCAAGCTCGATGAGGTCGTCACGAGTCTGCTCAGGGCTGTCAGGCCCGTCGGGGCTGCCAGGCTTGTGGCCGGCGAACGAGCCCGTACGGGTTCCGGTCGAGGTCATCTACGCGACTCCACGATTGGCGGCACGTCGGTGTGCCGCATGCAGCACACACCCTAATCTGATCACGAATCCCGTTGCGGAATCCGGCGGCCAGCCAAGGGTATCGACCGATTCAGGGCCTCACTCAGGAGATCGGTGCCGGCCTGACGCGGGCGACTGGTAACGCCAGTCGAAGAGCCGGTCGAACTCCTTGTCGGGCGCGGGCTCCGGCTTCGCCGCGGGCTCGTCGGGGCTCTCCTCCTGATAGGCGGCCAGCGCCTCGGCCAGCAACCCGGCGATGGTCGTCGATCCCGAGGACCGTTCCGCCCGCCGCTCGCTCCGCTGCCCCGTGTCCTCCGCCCGGCGCCGACCCCCGAAGGCGGCCGAGAGCCCGCGCCGGTCCGCGCCTCGCTGGTCGCTGTCGCTCCGCCGACCGGAATCCTCGCCCCGGTGGTCGGTGTCCTCTTCGCGGAAGATGTCGGCCATCTTCGTGGGACCGGGCAGCGGCGTGACCCGCGACGGCAGCGGCGCACTGGACTTGGGCTCGCTGATCTCGTCCCGCGGCGCGGTGTCGCTCCGCGGCCCGGTGTCGCGCAGCGGCGCGGTGTCGCGCAGCGGCGCACTCGGCGGCACCGGTGGCCCCGGCTCCTCGGGCGGTTGGGGGCCGGGCTCCGGGGGCGCGGGCGGGATGGGCTCCGGCTCGGGCGGCTGGGGAATGTCGGGCCGCCGCTCGGGCGCGGGAACGTCGTCCGGCTCGGGCGGCGTGGGGATCGACAGGCGCGGCAGCGAGGTGCCGTTGCGCCCGCGGTCCTCGCGCGGAGGCCCGTCGGCAGACATGGACTTGGTCTCCGCGGCTAAGGCCGACATCAACCGAGCCAGGTCGGCCTTGGTCTGCTCGTAGGTGGAGGCAACCGGCCGCTCCGCGACCGACGGTGCTTCACCCCCGACACCCGGTTCGCTGGACGTGTCCGTGCCCCCGGCCTCGTCGCCCGGCCAGGCCCGCGACTCGTCACCGGTCGCGACGTCCTTGCCCGCCCCATCCCCCCAGCCAGAAGCGAACGCGCTGCCGGCACCGTCGCCCGCACCGGTTGCGGCGGCTGTGCCAGGTGCACTCGCGGAGGGTGCGCCCATGTCGGGGGTGCCGGCACCTGGCTCGCCGACACCAAACCCGGCAGAACCAGTAGCACCCACGCCACCTTCGCCGGCGCCAGGCTCACCGGCACCAAATGCGGCAGCACCATGTTCGGCACTACCAAATGCGGTAGACCCAGGTTCGGCACTGGCGGGTGCGGCGCTGGCGGAATCGGCGGTCGCTGAGTCGGCGGTTGAGTCGGCGGTTGTGGTGGCCGCCTCGGCCGCGCTCGTCGTGTCGATGGGCTCGGCGGTCGTGTGCTCGGCGGTCGTGTAGTCGGGGTTCGTGTAGGTGGGGTTCGCTTGTTCGGGGGTGGCACTGTCGGGGGTGGGGTCGCTGTCTGGCCATGGCTGATCGGCCGGGCCGGCATCGGCGGCTCGGCGCTTGCCGCCGCTGCCTTCGGGGATGCTCAGGGAGCGGATGATCTCCCGGCCGATGCGGAGGGTGTCGCCGTTGTCGTCCAGGGCCGCCAGTTCCTCGACCGAGCGTGGCGTGGGCGCGTCCGCCGGGCGGGTGGGGGTGGCTGCGGCCGGGGTCAGTGCGTGCCGGGCCGCGTTGATGAGGGCTCGGGCATCGACCGTGGTGGCATCGGGGTTCGACTGGACCACACCCGTGCTGATGCGCTGCCCACTCGACGTCTGCAGCCACGCGGCCTCGAGGTCCGCGGCGAACTGCTCGGCCTGGTCCCGCGTGGTGTGCGGCAACAGGATCGCGAGCTCGGGGCCGTCGAACCGGGCCAGCTCGGCGTTCTCGGGGGCCAGGTTGCGCACCCGGCCAGCCAGCTCGCTCAACTCGAAGTCGGCCGCCGCTCCCGGCCGCGTCCCGGGATCGGCGAACCGTCCCGTGCCGACGTGACCGTCGAGGCGCACCAGCGTCAGTGCGACCGGCCGGTCCCCGTTGCGCACCGCGTGCAGCCGGCGGATCAGCCCTTCCTTGCTGAGCAGCCCGGTCGCCGCATCGACCTCCGGCTCCTGCTGTCCCGGTGCGGCGGAGTCGTTCCGGTCGGACTTCGCCGATGCCCAGAACTCGGCGGGCCACCGCGTGGCAGGCAGCTCCGCCGACCGTGCTCCGGCCTCCGACTGCTCGACCGGCTGCGCGGCGCCCGCGTCGCCGGCTACCGGCGGTGCCCCGGCGTGCGCCGCCGCCGGCTCATGCGCGGGATCCTGCCCGGCGGGCTGGCTCGCCGAGGGTCGCTCCGCCGCGGCCTGCGTCGCCGCGTCGTGCTCGCCCGGCTGGGACTCGGTGGCACGCCAGGCCGAGTCGCCGAGCTGCGACGAATGGCTGGGAGCCGTCGACGATCGCCCCATGGGCCAGATGTCGTCCGGTTGCTCACCGGTTCGGTCGCCCGCTCCGCCTGACACCGCGACGCCGACTTCGGTAGCGCGTGTCGACGCCTGTTCCTCATCGGAGCGGACCGGGGCTTCGCTCGACCAGCCGGCGTCGGCGCTCGAGCCGGCCGGTGCGGTGGCGGCTGCCCCGGCCTGCGCCCCCACTACTCCGGGCCGGGCGGGGCGCTCGTGCTTGAGCGGAATCGGCAGTGGGAGTGCGGGCCGGCGGGTCGATTCCGGGGTCGTCGCGGCCGAGCGGGACGCCTGCGGCCTGGGCTGGGTCACTCGCTGGGCCGCGATGCGCCAGTCGTCGTGGGACGGTTGCTGCTGTGGCGCCGCGGAGCGGACTACGTTGCGCAGCAACGCATTGACCGTCTGGGCGTTCCACTTCGCCGGGTTGGCCTCGGTCAGCAGGCGGCGGGCCGCTTGCGCCGTCGCGCGCAGGCGACGTTGGTCGGCGGCCCGGGCGCCGTGCAAGGACCCCAGCGCCTCGACCGGGCGATCGGCCGTTTCGTCCAACTGGGACAACGTCGTCAGGGCGTCGGCCAGCAGCTCGTCCAAGCCGTGCCGGCCGGCCACCCACACCGCCTGGTCCAGCAGGCCGCGGCCACGGTCCACCCGGCCCGACGGCAGGTACACCCGCGTCGACACGGCGAGCATCAACCGACCCGCCGCGGCGGCCGACGTGGCGCGGACCGGTTCGGACAGCACCGCCTCCGACACCGACGCGGCCTCGTCCAGCTCGCCCTCGTCCAGCAGCGCGCAGGCCAGTTCCAGCACCAGCTGCGCCCGCAGTCGCGAGGTCTCCGAGCGCTGGCCACGCAACCGGTTCAGCTGCGTGAGGCCCTCGCGCGCCGCTTCCGCCGCGTCCTCCGTGTCGCCGTACCAGCGGTGATAGGCGGCGGCCCGCACCGACAGCCGCGCCCGCTCCAACCGCCGCATTTCCGGGTTCAGCGCGTCGTCCGCGGCGAGCAGGCGGTCGGCCTCGATCAGCGCGTCCTCGATGTCGTCGCGACGGCCGACGTGCGCGATGCAGCCGACGAGCCGGCCCAGCGCGACCGCACGCACCGACGGGCTCGGCAGCTCAGCCTCCAGCACCGGCCGCAGCAGCGCGCAGCCCAGCAGCGGCTCACCGACCTCGCGCGAGCAGGCCGCGAGGTCGAGCCGGACCGACGTGGCGACGTCGTGCTCGCCCGCGCCCTCGGCGAGGGCCAGCGCGGCGAACGCGGGCTCGACGGCGTCCGCGTAGTGGCTCATCCGGACGAGCCCGGTGGCGAGCACCGCCTGGGCACGCATCGAGAGCACCTTGGCCTGGCCGGCCTCGGCCGCGTCCGCCGAGTCGGCACCGACGACCAGTGCCCGCCGACCCAGCTGGACGGCCAGCTCCGGCGCGCTGAAGCGCAGCGCCTCGGCCGAGCGGACGAGTGCGTCGCACTCACCCAGGCCGGCCGCCGGTGCTTCGTTCCAGGCCGCCACTACTCGGAGCCCCCAACCTAGTCCCGCGTCAGCTTGCGGTACGTCACCCGGTGCGGACGTGCGGCTTCCTCACCAAGACGTTCGATCTTGTTCTTCTCGTAGCCCTCGAAGTTGCCCTCGAACCAGAACCACTTGGCGGGATCCTCGTCGGTGCCTTCCCACGCGAGGATATGGGTAGCGACCCGATCAAGGAACCACCTGTCGTGAGAAATGACCACCGCACAGCCCGGGAACTGCTCCAATGCGTTCTCTAGTGATCCGAGAGTCTCCACGTCAAGATCGTTCGTCGGCTCGTCGAGCAGGATCAGGTTGCCACCCTGTTTGAGGGTCATCGCCAGGTTGAGCCGGTTGCGCTCGCCGCCGGAGAGCACGCCCGCCGGCTTCTGCTGGTCGGCACCCTTGAAGCCGAACGCGCTCACGTAGGCCCGGGACGGCATCTCGACCTGCCCCACGTGGATGTAGTCGAGCCCTTCGGATACCACCTCCCACACGTTCTTCTTCGGGTCGATGCCGCCGCGCTCCTGGTCGACGTACGACAGCTTCACGGTGTCGCCGACGCGGACCTCGCCGTCGTCCGGCTTCTCGAGCCCGACGATCGTCTTGAACAGCGTGGTCTTGCCGACGCCGTTCGGCCCGATCACCCCGATGATCCCGTTGCGAGGCAGGTCGAACGACAGCCCGTCGATCAGGACCCGCTCGCCGAAGCCCTTCTTCAGCTTGTTGACCTCGACCACGACGTTGCCCAGGCGGGGCCCCGGCGGGATCTGGATCTCCTCGAAGTCCAGCTTGCGGGTGCGCTCGGCCTCCGCCGCCATCTCCTCGTACCGGTCGAGGCGGGCCCGGGACTTGGTCTGGCGCGCCTTGGCGTTGGACCGCACCCACGCCAGCTCGTCCTTGAGCCGTTTCTGCAGCTTCTGGTCCTTCTTGCCCTGGACCGCCAGCCGCTCGGCCTTCTTCTCCAGGTAGGTGGAGTAGTTGCCCTCGTAGGGGTGGGCCCGTCCGCGGTCGAGCTCCATGATCCACTGCGAGAGGTTGTCGAGGAAGTACCGGTCGTGGGTCACGGCCAGCACCGCGCCGGCGTACTGGGACAGGTGCTGCTCCAGCCACAGCACGCTCTCCGCGTCGAGGTGGTTGGTGGGCTCGTCCAGCAGCAGCAGGTCGGGCTTGGACAGCAGCAGCTTGCACAGCGCCACCCGGCGGCGCTCACCACCGGAGAGCACCGTGACGTCCGCGTCCGGCGGCGGGCACCGCAGCGCGTCCATCGCCTGCTCGAGCTGGGAGTCCAGGTCCCAGGCGTCGGCGTGGTCGAGGTCCTCCTGGAGCTTGCCCATCTCGTCCATGAGCGCGTCGGAGTACTCGGTGGCCATCTTCTCGGCGATCTCGTTGAAGCGATCGAGCTTGTGCTTGATCTCGCCGACCCCCTCCTCGACGTTGCCGAGGACGGTCTTGTCTTCGTTGAGCGGCGGCTCCTGCTGGAGGATGCCGACGCTGTACCCGGGGGACAGGAATGCCTCGCCGTTGTTGGGCTGGTCCAATCCCGCCATGATCTTGAGCACGCTGGACTTGCCGGCACCGTTGGGACCCACCACCCCGATCTTCGCTCCGGGGTAGAACGCGATGGTGACGTCATCAAGGATGACCTTGTCCCCGTGCGCCTTGCGCACCTTTTTCATGGTGTAGATGAACTCCGCCATGAACGCGATCGTAGAGAGGTCCCGAATCGGACCTGAGCGCGGCGTGGCACAACAAGCTGACGATCGCTCCGGGATCGCTGCCGCCGGAGCGTATACCCGCCCGGCGAGGGGTCCCCGCCGGCGTCAGGCGGCGGCGACCACCTCCTCGGCCGCGGCGCCGGTACTCGCTCCGGCCAGCCCGGGCGGCCGCTCGACGGAGACGGTGCACCAGGCCAGATCAGGTCCGACGGAGCGCGCGTCCAGCTCGTTGCTGCTGCGCCGCTCGCCGCTCTCCGTGAAGTACTCGCGCACGTAGAACCGGCCGGTGACCACCACGTTGTCGCCCTTGACCAGCGACACGGCCACGCCCTCGGCCAGCCGGCGCCAGCAGTTGACCTGCACGAACACCTTGTCGCCGTCGACCCAGTCCTGCGAGTCGCGGTCGAACCGGCGCTCCCGTGCCATCAGCCGGAAGCTGGTCTTGCGGTCGCCGTTGGGGAAGGTGTGCCGGGTGATCTCGGTGACCACCTTGCCCGCCACGGTCAGGCTCGTCTCGAACATCGCGTCGTTCCTCTCGCTCATCGCCTCGGCGCGCCGGGCGCCGCTGTCTTGTCCCACAGTGCCGGGGCGGGGCGGGGTGTGGGGCGAGGAGGCCGTGAGCTGTGGACAACTGGCGCGTTGTGGACAACCGGCGCCGGGAATGCCTGTGCGGGAACGGAAATGTCGGTGGGTGGTGGTAGTGGCGGGCAGCTACGAACGCTCGGACATCTTCCGCAGCATCGCGTTGTAGGCCTCCCGGTCCGCGTCGCCCTCGGTGTCGGCCTTGCGGTCCTGCCGCTTGGCCTCCCGGTCGTCGGCCCGCGCCCACTGCATGAGCAGCGCGATCAGCACGATCACGAGCGGCAGCTCGCCGGCCGCCCACGCGATGCCGCCGCCGAGTTGCTGGTCGCCGAGCAGGTCGGGTGCCCACGGCAGCCCGAGGCCCTGGTAGAAGCGCTCGCCGATCACCGTCGTCATGCTCATGAGGATCACGCCGAAGAACGCGTGGAACGGCAGCGAGGCGAACACCATGCCCAGCCGGGCCAGGTGCGGCAGCCGGCGCGGCGACGGGTCGATGCCGATGACCGGCCAGTAGAACACGTACCCCACGAGCAGGAAGTGGGCATTCATCAGAAGGTGTGCCCAGTGCTTGTCCAGGGCGAAGTCGAACAGCCCGGAGAAGTACAGAACGTAGAAGGAGCCCACGAAGAGCACGAGCGCGACCACCGGATGGGTGAGGAAGCGCGAGACCGGCGACCGCACGATCGCGAGCAGCCACTCGCGCGGTCCGGGCGGCCCGTCCTTCCCCGCCACCGGCAGCGCACGCAGGCCCAGCGTCACCGCCCCGCCGAGCACCAGGAACACCGGCGCCAGCATGGACAGCATCATGTGGGTTTCCATGTGGATGCTGAACATGCCCGGCGCGTAGCGGCCGAACCCGGACGACGTCGCGACGATGATCATGAGGCAGCCCAGCAACCAGGCGATGGTGCGGCCGACCGGCCACGCGTCGCCGCGGGCCCGGAGCCTGCGCACGCCCAGCAGGTAGAGCACCGCGAGCACGATCGCGAGCGTGCCGAAGATGATGTCGAACCGCCACGCGGTCAGCAGCCGGAACAGCGTCGGCGGGCCGTCGAGCGTGTAGCCGAGCTGCAGCTCGACCGCGTCGGGGACCGTGCCCAGCCCCGGCGGTGGGGTACGCGCCAGGGCGGACGCGATGCCGATCGTCAGGCACATGACCACGATCTCGACCGCCGCGAGCCGCACCAGCGCGCCACTCGTGCCGCCCTTGACGATGGCCCGGACACCCTTCGTCCGCTGCAGGTAGCCGAACCCGCCGAGCACCAGGAGCGCGGCGATCTTGGCCACCACGAGCAGGCCGTAGGAGGTGGTGAACAGGTCCGCGACGGGCACCCGCACCCAGGCGTTGAGCACGCCGGACGCCGCCATCACGATCCAGCAGACGAACGCGGTCGCGGAGAAGCGGGTGGCCGCCAGGCGCAGCGCGGGGCCGGTCGTGACGCGCCGGCCGTAGACCAGCAACGCCACCAGCCCGCCGACCCACAGCGAGGCGGCGACCAGGTGGAACAGCAGGCTGTTCGTGGCCAGGTCGTGCTGGCCGCCCGCGGACGAGTGCCCGGTCACCGCGACCGGCATGGTGCCGAACAGCGCGATACAGAACAGCGTCGCGGTCCAGCCCCAGGAGACGGCGAACCGGCAGCCGGCCGCGACGACGAGCGCGACGAACGAGGTCAGCAGCCACGCCTTCGGCTGCTCGAGCTCGTCGAACAGGCTCAGCAGCAGGTTCGAGCCGAGCACGTCGCCGACCGACTTGTTGATCGCGTCCGCCTCGTTGAACGCCACCGACACCAGCGCGGCCAGGCACCAGAGGACGGCCGCCCAGGACGCCGTGCGCAGCGCCGCGTACGCGCCGACCTCGAGCACGCCGGACTTCTTGGGGGCCACCATGAACGCCGCGAACATCAAGGAGCCGACGGTCAGGACGCTACCGATCTCGGCGAGGACCCGGGTGACGGTCAGGCCGTACAGGTTGACCACCCCGGAGTCGCCCGCGGTGACCGACAGCAGCGCGACCGCGGTCAGGACCGCGAGCAGGACACCGATGACGATCAGCGGCAGGACGCCGGCCGTCGTGCCGGTCCTCGTGGCAGGGGTCGCCGGTTTCGGCTCACTGTCGACGGACACGCGTCGAGCGTAGTCACCGCCGATTCAATGCCGGTACCCGCGAGGGTTGCTCTTTCTCGTCCCGACGCCGCGCGGCGGCCGCGGCGAGCGCCGCGGGAGCGATCAACGCGGCGACCACGCCGGCGAAGCCGATGGCCACCTCCAGGTTCGTGACCTGGGCGATTCCGCCGAGCATGGGCGGTCCGATCAGGAAGCCGCTGTACGCGATCGTCGTGACGAAGCCGAGCTCGCGCTCGCCCCCGGTCCCGTCCGCGCGGCGGCCGACCGCACTGGCCATGTTCAGCGCCACGGGGAACGCGAACGCGAGGCCAGCCCCGGCGAGGCCGAAGCCGACGAACGCGAGCGCGCCGCTCGGCACGATTGCCGTCGCCAGCAGGCCGACCGCGGCGACGACCGAGCCGCCGACGAGCAGCCGGTCCGCGCCGAAGCGGCGTTCGGCCTGCTCACCGGTGAGCCGGACGACGGCCATCGCGACGCAGAAGACGGAGAACGTGATGGCCGCGGCGGCCTCGTCCAGGCCCCGCTCGCGCACCGCGAACAGCGCGGACCAGTCGCCGCTGCCGCCCTCGACGATCGCCGAGCACAGCGCGATGACACCCAGCAGCCACAGCACCGGGCGGCGCAGCATGCGTCGGTCGGACGAGCGGTGTGCCTCGGGGTCGGCGGCCGGCTCCTCGCGCGGCACCGTGCGGATCACGGCCAGCGTGACGACCAGCATGAGCGTGGAGATCGTGGCGAAATGGGGGAGCAAGCCGACGCGGTGGCCCGCGGCGAACGCGGCGACGACCGAGCCGAACAGCGCGCCGAAGCTGAAGCCCGCGTGGAACACGGGCATGATCGGCCGCCCGGTGCGGCGCACGACGGTCACCGCGGCGACGTTCATGGCCACGTCGAGGGTGCCGACGGCCGCGCCGAGCAGGACCAGGACGAGCCCGAGCTGGAGGGGCGAGCCGACGATCGCCATCAGGGGCAGGACCACGACGGTGCCGAGCGTGGACGTGAACACGACCGCGCGTGCGCCGAAGCGGGCACAGCAGCGACCCGTCAGTGACGCCGCCGCGATCATGCCGACGCTGGCGCCCAGCAGCGCGAGGCCGAGCTCGCCCGGACTCGCGCCGATCTGGTCGGCGACCGTCGGCATCCGCGGTGCCCACGAGCCGATGACGATGCCGTTGAGTGCGAAGACGACGAATACCGACAAACGTGCGGCGAACACCCCGGCCCTCCTCCTGTAGCGCTCCCGTTCGAGGGTAACTGAAGCGCTTCAGCGATCGCCACGGTTTTGTCCGCTCGCGCACGAATTAGGCTTGGCCGGTGAGTCCGGACCGGGTGCGCCGACCCACCCTCGACACCATCGCCCGCGAGGTCGGGGTGTCCAGGGCGACCGTGTCGAACGCGTACAACCGGCCGGACCAGCTGTCCGCGGGGTTGCGCGAGCGGATCATCCGGACGGCCAAGGAGCTGGGGTACGCGGGGCCGGACCCGGTGGCGCGGTCGCTGGCCACGAAGCGTTCGGGCGCGGTGACGATCATGCTCTGCGACGTGCTGTCCTCGGCGTTCTCGGATCCCGCCCTGTGCGTCATGCTCGACAGCCTGGCGTCCACTGTGGACAGCCCGGACCGGGCGCTGCTGCTGCTGCCCGGCGTGAGCGACGGCGGGCCGCGGGCGGAGAACGTCATGCGCGCGCAGACCGACGTGGTCGTGGCCTACTCGCTGCCCGACGACGCACCGGCGCTGGCCGCGGTCGGCGAGCGCGGCCTGCCACTGGTGGTCGTGGACCAGCCGGTGCTGGCGGGCTCGGCGCGGGTGCAGGTCGACGACCTCGGTGGTGCCGCGCTGGCCGCCCGGCACGTCGCGGAGCTGGGCCACCGGCACGTGGCGATCCTGGGCTTCGCACTGAGCGCGGACGGCCATCGCGGACCGGGGAGCCCGTCGCGGATCGCGAACGCCCGGTTTCGGGTGACGTTGGACAGGATCGCCGGATACCTGAAAGGGCTGGCTGAACAGGGTATTGTCCCGGATGAGGTGCCGCTGTGGGAGGCGCCGGGCAGTGTCCGGGAGTTGGGCAGGGAGGGCGCCAGGTGGCTGTTGGGGCTACGGCCACGGCCGACCGCGGTGCTGTGCATGTCCGACGAGCTCGCACTGGGCGCGCTGCGGGCGGCCGAGGAGCTGGGACTGTCCGTGCCCGAGGAGGTGTCGATCGTGGGATTCGATGACACTCCGGCGGCAAGCTGGGCAAATCTGACCACTGTGCGTCAGGACCTGGTCGAGAAGGGCAGACAGGCCGGCGAGCTGGCGCTGCAGCTGCTCGACGGGGCGAGACCGGGAAGACCGGTCACCATAGGGGTAGACCTGCAGGTTCGTGGCTCGACGGGCCCCGCCCGCACCTGAGCCGGCCGAAATCACACCAGCGATCTGAGCCGATTCGGAAACGACCGAGCGGTCCCGAACGATCAGACTCACGGGCAGCATCCTGCCGACCGGCAGGCGCGGCCCACCATGCCCTCGTAGCTCAGCGGACAGAGCAGGAGCCTTCTAAGCTCTGGGTCGCAGGTTCGAGTCCTGCCGGGGGCACCAACGCGCAGGTGGCGGGGTTGACTACTCGTCGTCGTCCTCCTCGACTCGCCGGTTACTCGCCGCTTTCGGCGGGATCTCAGGCATGGCGTCGGAGCTGCCCTCCCCCGCAACATGCCGGTCCATGTACTCGTCCTGAGTCGTGGAGATCCGATCGTGACCGAGGTAGTCGGCGATCTTCCGCCCAGTCCAGCCCGCCGCGTCCAGCCGGGTCGAGACGAAGTGCCGAAAGGCATGCGGGTGCAGCCCAACCCACTCGGTGTCCGCAACGACGGTGCGGAGCTGCTTGCGCAGGTTGTCCGGATCGCGGAGCGTGTCAGCCGACGAGGGGAACACCCACTCGCATCGACGATCGTCGTACCGGTGACGCAGGATCGTCACGACGCAAGCGAGCCTGCCTGTGCCAGCCGGTGAGACTCACCCGCTTGCCGGGATCGCAGCCTTCCTGTTCGAAGCCGGGCACCTGAAGAACTTGCCTCGCTCCGGCTGGCTGCTCCTCGGGATCAAGCAGCCGGAATCGGTAGCCGAACACTCGTTCCGGGTGGCCCTGGTCGGCCTGACGCTCGCGGCGATGGAGGGCGCCGACCTGGGACGGACTGCCGCACTGTGCCTGATGCACGACGTGCACGAAACCCGCATCGGCGACGTCCCGTCAGTTGGCCGCGCGTACGTCACGACCGCGGTTCCTGAGGCGGTCACTGCCCACCAGACCTCCGGCATGCCTGAGGAAATCGGAGCTGTCTTCCAAGGGCTCACCGCTGAGTACGAGGCAGCAGAAACGCTCGAATCGAAGGTCGCCAAGGACGCCGACAAGATCGAGACTCTGCTCCAGGCGTCGGAGTACACGACGCAGGGCTACTCCGCAGAGCCATGGCAGGACACCTCGATCCAAGCTCTTCGCACCGCGTCGGCAAAGCAACTCGCGCAGGCGATCACATCGCCTGACTCCCGTGGGTGGTGGATGTCCTTCGCGTCGAGCTACCACGAACTGCGAGCCAGCACTCGGGCACGTCAAGGGCTAAAGCCCTGATGCCACACTGTCGTCGGAGTGGGCCCTTCGTCGTTCACGAGGGACAACGCGCGTTTCTGGCGCCGCAGATTCCCGACTGAGGAGACGCTCGTGACATCCCTGCCAAGGTTCAAAGTCGCCTTCGAGCGACTCGTCGCCGCTGACCATGCCGCGCACCTCATTCCGGAATTCGTCTAGCTGTTGGCCCGCGTCAGTCGTCCTCATCCCGGTTCCCAGCCGGCCGAAAGATCACCGTCTAATTGGCGTGTCCAGTTGCGCCCATTTCGATCAATGAACCCGATTCCAACGTGTGACCATATTGGCACCAGATCACCGAAGTGGTCGCTAGTGACAAAAAACCGGAGTATGCTCACACCCGGCGGTATCACTGCCCCGTCCTCCAGCGTCCACCTGCCACATTTTCCGCGACGGTGCTGGCTGACAGATTCAATATCAAGCGCAGTATCAATCAATCGTGTCCGCTTGGTCGTCCTCAGCAGCAACGACAGGTCAAACACGTCCGAGTTGCTCGAATTGGTAATTTGTATTTCGATTAACCGCCAAATGACGCCGTCTACTGTCTTTGTTGCGCGGTTCCTAGTTCGGTAAGCGGACACGAGCGCCGCCTGACTAACAATCGCAGCTCGGCTGTTGTTGATGTAGGTGCGCACCGCAACGATTAGAGCCGCAGTGGCGAGCATCACCGATACTGCGGATGCGATTGCTCCTACGGCAACTGAATTAAGGCTCCACGGAGCCGTCGACGCATCAGAGCCAGCGTCAGTCCAGGCAAGCGTGGTGCGAGCATCCAGCGGCACGGTGGCAATCACCTCCGCTTCCTGCCCGCTGTAGGACCACGAGCCCGAACAGGCGGCCCACATCGGTCGGTGCGCGACACCCCCCGTATCGCGCCAGCCGTGTTCAAAGTTTCTTCTCTTGTTCAAGGCGGGCCGTGATGGGCAGGCGATGCGGGTTCAGCGAGGGTTGGTTTGTGTCGCTGAGAGGTGCGCCAGGCGATGACGAGGCTTGGCAAGGGCGCGCCAGACCAGTTCTGCCGCACGGCGAGCCGTCCGACTCGCGGTCACGCGACCCGAGCCGTCCGGTTGCTGTGCTGACCCGTGGCCACTGGTGTGTTCGACCAGAGCCAGCGCCAGCTCCCGGAGTTTGATGTTGAACTGCTGGCTTCTTCGGCGAGTGCCCGGACGTTCGTCGGCCGCACAGCCCGCGCCCTCGTCTGTCTCGCCTCCATCGGTGTGTTGGTGGGTGCTGGGTCTATGTGGGGTATGGGAGACCCCCCGCAAAGGTGACCCGATGACACGACGGCTCATTCCACGACGACTACCAGAGCAACACACACCTGAGGGGAACACAGCCATGAACCACACCCGCGTCGCCACACCGTTGTGCGCCGCCACCTTCGCTGCCGTGTTCGTCGCGGGCTGCGCCGCCGGCGCGAACGAAGTCGACGGCCAGCCCGCGGCGCACACCGCGGACGCGTTCGAGTACACCGCCCTACCCACCACCACGACGGAACCCGAACCGGAGCCCCTCGCGGTGGACGACTTCAAGGCCACACTGAGGGTCACGGACAAGCAGTGCTTCGGCAGCGCTGGTTGCAACGTCACCGTCGAACCCAACCTCGAGTACCTGGGTACTCTGGACGTGTTGGAGAACCGCTCGTACTCGGTGACGCTGGAGATCACTGGGGACGAGTCCGGTCCGGTCATCACGACGATCGACGGGGCCGGCGAGTCGCTCAACGTGATGCCGCAGCTCCTGTCGACGCGCGGGCCGGGTGTGAAGCCGAAGGCCACGGTCACCGACGTCCAGGAGTACTGACACAGAGCGGCGGCCCCGGGTGTTCCCGAGGGAGTACCGGGCCGCAACGCGTGGGTCAGATATCACCACCGGTCGACCAGGACGGCAGGTCTGGAACGGCGCTCGCCGCTTACTCGCCGAAATCAACGCCAGACGACCACAGAAATCCGCTGGCGACGACCGCAGACGCGAAAGCCGCAGATCAGGCTAAGTATCGGGAACCTGCGTCAGACAACGACAGGCTGTCGGGCATAAGCTCTGGGTCGCAGGTTCGAGTCCTGCCGGGGGCACCAACACGCAGGTGGCGGGCCTGCTTGCTCGGTCTTGCATTGCTCGTCCAGCCGTAACCCGCCGCTTCGGCGGGACCTCGGGCATCGCGCCCGTGGTGCTCCCTGCCCGTGTGCCGCCAACCTGGTTGTGCGCGCCGGTGGCCCGACGCTGGGTCGCCCCTCGTCGCCAGAACTCCGAAGTACTGATCTTGTTCAATCCGGCGTGACATGGCCAGTCGACACCCTGAAGCGGCATGTCTCAGCCTTGGGCGGCCGCCCCAAGCTGGTGGCTGACCAGTGAACGCTCACGGGTCCCGTTTCCGGAAGACCGGTGTACCGGCGCGACATCGGCGGCGACCCGCGTACGCCCGGCTGGTGTCCATTCGCGACAGACGTGGCCACCGTGGTGGGGTCCCTCAGCTGCTCGCCCGTTCGCGCGAAAGCGGCCGGCGCAGGGTGGTCCCGATATACTCCGCGCGGCGCAACTCGATGAATATCCTGGGGGAACGGGATGGCTCCACGCCGGCATGTCGCGGCGGCCGCGGCACTGCTCGCCCTGTCGCTTGCCGCGTGCGACGGCGGTAGTGCGAATGACAGTCCGCCCACAACGCCCACGACGGTGAGCTTCCCCGAAGATCCGTACAAGGCTCCATCGGTGCCCGACCCGGTCGAGGCCGACGCGTTCGTCGAGAAGCCCTGCGACAGCCTGACATCCAACCAGCAGGACAAATACACCCTGAAGAGCGCCGGGCCGATACCGCCCAGATACCCAGACGGGCCACCGTTTTCCGATACGTGTTTCTATTCCTACACGAGCGACGACCGCTGGATCCGGATCTCCTATGCGAGAGAAGGCCTCCAGCATGTCTACGAAAGCGGCCCCTCACTCGGCACGCGATGGGAACCGCAGGTCCTGGACGGCTACCCGGCGGTCGCGAGGTACCTAGTCGACCGACACGGAGTTCCGTCCTATCCCCCGTCCTGCTTCTACCTGGTCGGACTCAGCGATTTCCGATCCTTCTCCGTGCTCGCCCAGGACACCGACGGTAGCTCGGAATGCGGACTGGCCAAGAAAATCGCCGCCGACGTGTTGTCCACCATCAAAGACAGCCAGCGATAGCCACTTGGCTTAGTTGAAATCATGGATGTGCGGGACCGCCGTCGAGGTCGGACCACTCGAGCAGGGCCTTGCAGGGGGCGGAGTAAGGGCGACGACCAGCAGGCGTGGTGCGCGAGCCGGATGCTCACGACGGGTATGGGCGCGGATGCTGTACGAACCGCGCCAGGGGCGCCTTGGCTCTCGCGGTCGTGCGAGAGTGGATGGGTGCCTAGGCCTACCGCTGCGGAGTTGGTTGCTGCTCGGGAGCTGACCATTCCCGATGTGCTCCGGCCGGGGCTGGACGTCCTCTTCTGCGGGATCAACCCGGGGCTCTACTCCGCCGCCACGGGGTGTCACTTCGCGCGGCCCGGGAACCGGTTCTGGCCGGCGCTGCACCGGTCCGGGTTCACCGATCGGCTGCTGCGGCCGGACGAACAAGAGGCGCTGCTCGGGTTCGGGCTCGGGGTCACCAACGTCGTGGCGCGGGCGTCGGCTCGGGCTGACGAGTTGTCCACCGCCGAGCTGCGGGACGGGGCCGAGCGGCTCGTGACGCTGGTGCGCGCGTTCGCGCCGCGGATACTGGCGGTCCTGGGGATCTCCGCGTACCGGACGGCCTTCGGACGGCGGCACGCGGTCGTGGGCGCGCAAGACCATCACATCGGGCGCACGCGGGTCTGGGTGCTGCCCAATCCGTCCGGGCTCAACGCGCACTACCAGCCGCCGGCGCTCGCCGGTGAATTTCTTCGGCTGCGGCGGGCGTTGCACCACGAGGAGGACCAACCGACCGGGAGGTGACGCGTGCTCGCCATGGTGCTCGCGCTCGGCGCCGCCCTCAGCTGGGGTGCCAGCGACTTCCTCGGCGGCTGGCAGAGCCGTTCGACACCGCTGCGCTCGGTCCTGCTCGTCACGCAGACGACCTCCGCGACGCTCCTGCTCACGACGACGCTGGTCCGCGGCGACGCACCACCCAGCGCGACCTACCTGCTGACGGCGGCCTTCGCGGGAATCGCGGAGCTGGCCGGGGCAGCCGCCCTCTACCGGGGGCTCGCGGTCGGGCGGATGAGCCTCGTCGCGCCGATCTCGGCGGCCGCGCCCGCGGTGCCGCTGGCCGCCGGGCTCCTCATCGGCGAGCTGCCGGGGGCCGGGCAGACCGTGGGGCTGGTGCTCATCGTGGTGGGGATCGTGCTCGCCTCGCGGGCCGCGGGTGGGTCCGGGCGGATCGCACCGAGCGTCGGCTACGGGCTGGCGTCGGCCGCCGGGTTCGGGGCGTTCTTCGTCGCCATGGACACTGCCAGCGAGGGCGGTCTGTGGTGGGCCCTGCTGGTCGCCCGGCTCAGCGCCATGGCGGTCGTCGTCGGGGCGAACCTGGGGGCACGGCCGCGGACCCGGCCTCCGGAGCTGCCGCTATTGGTCTGCACGGGCGTGCTCATGACCGCCGGGGACACCATGTACGCCGCCGCGACCACGCTCGGCTTCCTCGGCGTCGTCGCCGTGCTGGCGGCGCTGCACTCCGTCGTCACCATCGCGCTCGCCCGCCTCGTGCTCCGCGAGCGGGTCGGCGCATGGCAACAGGTTGGAATCGCCGGCTGCCTGTCCGGAGTCGCCATCCTTGCCGCGGCCTGACGGCCCATATCCTCGAACGATGAGCGGTCTCGACGCTATCGGCGGCACGCCCGTGGTCCGCCTCGACAACCTCCCCCGCGGCAACAGCGCGGAGGTCTGGGTCAAGATCGAGGGTGCCAACCCGACCGGCTCCTACAAGGACCGCATGGCGCTCGCGATGATCGAGGGCGCCGAGCGCGACGGCCGGCTCGCCCCCGGACAGCCCGTCGTCGAGTACACCGGCGGCAGCACCGGTTCCTCGCTGGCCTACGTCTGCGCCGTGACCGGCCACCCGCTGCGGATCGTCTCCTCGGACGCCTTCGCGCCGGAGAAGATCAAGACCATGCGGGCCTTCGGCGCCGACGTCGAGCTCATCCCCAGCCCGGCGGGCATCACCCCGGACCTGATCCCCTCGATGGTCCGCCGCGCCGGGGAGATCGCCCGGGAGACGGGCGCCTTCCCGACCGACCAGTTCAACAACACCGACATGATCGACGGCTACCGCCGCCTCGGCGAGGAGCTGCTCGAGCAGCTCGGGGGCATCGACGCGTTCTGCGCCTACGTCGGCACGGCCGGCTGCTTCCTCGGCACCACCCGGGCGCTGCGCGAGAAGCTGCCGGCGCTGCACCGCGTCGCCCTCGAGCCGGCCGAGTCGCCGGTGCTGTCCGGCGGCGAACCCGGCACCCACCACGTCGAGGGCGGCGGCGTCGGCTACTGGCCACCGCAGCTGCGGCGCACGGACTTCGACGAGGTGCTCGCCATCCCCGAGGCCGACGGGTTCGCCATGGCCCGGCGCGCGGCACGCGCGGAAGGCATCTTCTCCGGGCCGTCCACCGGCGTGAACCTGGTCGCCGCGCTGCGGCTCGCCGAGCGGCTCGGGCCCGGCCACCGGGTCGTCACGGTCCAGGTCGACTCGGGCATGAAGTACCTGAGCGGCACGCTCTACGCCTGAAACTGTCGGTGGGCCGTGGTGAACTGTCGCCATGGCCACCGCCGACGACGTCCGCCGCATCGCCAACGGACTACCGCGCACGATCGAGCGGCTCGTGCGCGACCAGGTGAAGTTCAACGTGGGCCGGATCGTCTACCTCGCGCTGTCCCGCGACGAGCAGACGCTCGGCTTCGCGTTCCCAAAGCAGGAGCGGGCCGGGCTGGTCGAGTCCGAGCCGGACAAGTTCTCTTTACCCGGCAAGGGCGACATGCGCTACCACTGGGTACACCTGCGCCTGGCGGCCGTCGACGTGGACGAGCTGCGCGAGCTCATCGTCGACGGCTGGCGGATGGTCGTGCCCAAGAAGGTCTCGCGGGCCTACGACGGGTCGTAGGCCAGGTTCGGCCGCAGCCAGCGCTCCACCTCGGCGAGCTCCATCCCGCGCCGCGCGGCGTAGTCCGCCACCTGGTCGCGGTTGATCCGGCCCACCGTGAAGTACCGCGACTCGGGGTGGGCGAAGATCAGCCCGCTGACCGACGCGGCCGGCGTCATCGCGAACGACTCGGTCAGCGCCATCCCCACGCCGTCGGCGCCGAGCAGGTCGAACAGGTCGCCCTTCTCGCTGTGGTCCGGGCTCGCGGGGTAGCCGAGCGCCGGGCGGATGCCGCGGAAGCGCTCCGCGTGCAGGTCTGCCAGGTCGGGCTGCGCGTCCGGCTCGAACCAGTCGCGCCGGGCCCGCAGGTGGATGTACTCGGCGAACGCCTCCGCGAGCCGGTCGGCCAGGGCCTTGACCATGATCGACCGGTAGTCGTCGTTGTCCGCCTCGTACTCCGCCGCCAGGTCCTCCGCGCCGTGGATCGACACCGCGAACCCGCCGAGGTGGTCGCCCTCGGGCGCCACGAAGTCGGCGAGCGAGCGGTTCGGCCGGCCGTCGGGCTTCTCGGTCTGCTGGCGCAGCATCGGGAACCGCGGGCCGCCCTCGATCACGATGTCGTCGCCCGTGGCGTGCGCCGGCCAGAAGCCGTACGCGCCGCGCGCCGTGAAGCGGCCGGTCGCGATGATCGAGTCCAGCAGCTCGTTGCCCTCGTCGAACAGCTCACGCGCGGCCGGGTTGGTGTCCAGGATCGCCGGGTACTTGCCCTTCAGCTCCCAGGCCAGGAAGAAGAACTGCCAGTCGATGAACTCGCGCAGCTCCTCGATCGACGGCGAAACCGTCGCCACCCCGGTGAACGCCGGCACCGGCAGCTCGTCGAACGACACCGGCGCGATGTTGGCCCGCGCCTCCTCGATCGTCAGCAGCGGCTTGGCGTGCCGGTGCTCGTGCTGCTCGCGCAGCCGCTCCTGCTCCACCCGGTTCGCCGCGTCCAGCGCCTCCGCGCGCTCCTCGTTGAGCAGGTCGGAGACCACGCCGACGACCCGCGACGCGTCGAGCACGTGGATCGTCGGGAAGTCGTACGCCGGGGCGATGCGCACCGCCGTGTGCTGGCGGGACGTCGTGGCGCCGCCGATCAGCAGCGGCAGCTTCAGCCCGCGGCGCTGCATCTCGGTGGCCACGCCGACCATCTCGTCCAGCGACGGCGTGATCAGCCCGGACAGTCCGATGGCGTCCGCCCCCTCGGCGAGCGCGGTGTCGAGGATCTTCGCGGCCGGCACCATCACGCCGAGGTCGATGACCTCGTAGTTGTTGCAGCCCAGCACGACGCCGACGATGTTCTTGCCGATGTCGTGCACGTCGCCCTTCACGGTCGCCAGCACGATCTTGCCCTGGCCGCGGTCGGTGGCGAGCTCGCCCGCGAGCCGCGCACGCTCCTTCTCCGCCTCCATGTACGGCTCGAGGTAGGCGACCGAGCGCTTCATCACCCGCGCGCTCTTGACCACCTGCGGCAGGAACATCTTGCCCGCGCCGAACAGGTCGCCGACGATCTTCATACCGTCCATCAGGGGCCCCTCGATCACGTCGAGCGGGCGGGTGGCCTGCTGGCGGGCCTCCTCGGTGTCCTCTTCGATGAAGTCGACGATGCCGTGCAGCAGCGCGTGCGCGAGCCGCTCGTTGACCGGGGCCTCGCGCCAGGACAGGTCGACGACGCGCTTAGTGCCCGAGCCGCGCACGTTCTCCGCGAACGCCACGAGCCGGTCGGTCGCGTCCTCGCGCCGGTCGAACAACACGTCCTCGACGAGCTCGAGCAGGTCGGCCGGGATGTCCTCGTACACGGCGAGCTGGCCGGCGTTGACGATGCCCATGTCGAGCCCGGCGCGCACGGCGTGCAGCAGGAACGACGAGTGCATGGCCTCGCGCACGACGTCGTTGCCGCGGAAGGCGAACGACAGGTTCGAGATGCCGCCGCTGGTGCGCGCGCCCGGGCAGCGCTCCTTGATGCGCGGCAGCGCGTCGATGAACGCCTTCGCGTACCCGTTGTGCTCGGCGATGCCGGTGGCGACCGCGAGCACGTTGGGGTCGAACACGATGTCCTCGGGCGCGAAGCCCGCCTTCTGCGTCAGCAGGTCGTAGGCGCGCGCGCAGATCCCGACCTTGCGGTCCGCGGTGTCGGCCTGGCCCTGCTCGTCGAAGGCCATCACCACCGCGCCGGCGCCGTAGTTGCGGATCAGCCGGGCCTGCGCCAGGAAGGGCTCCTCGCCCTCCTTGAGGCTGATCGAGTTGACGACTCCCTTGCCCTGCACGCACTTCAGGCCCGCCTCGAGAACAGTCCACTTGGAACTGTCGACCATGATCGGGATGCGGGCGACCTCGGGCTCGGTGGCGATCAGGTTCAGGAACGTGGTCATCGCCTGCTCGCTGTCGAGCAGGTCGGCGTCCATGTTGACGTCGAGGAGGTTGGCGCCGCCGCGGACCTGCTCGAGGGCCACGTCGACGGCGGCCTGGTGATCGTCGGACTCGATGAGCCGGCGGAACCGCTTGGAGCCGGTCACGTTCGTCCGCTCACCGATCATGACGAAGCCGGTGTCGGGACCGATCTCGAACGGCTCGAGGCCGGAGAACCGGGTCGTGTTCTCGATCGCCGGCACCTTGCGCGGGTCCAGGCCCTTGGCCGCCTCGGCGATCTTCGCGATGTGGGCGGGCGTGGTGCCGCAGCAGCCGCCGACGATGTTGACCATGCCGGCCGCGGCGAACTCGCCGAGCAGCCGGCCGGTCTCCTCGGGGGTCTGGTCGTAGCCGCCGAACGCGTTGGGCAGGCCGGCGTTGGGGTGCGCGGCGGTGTAGCTGCCGGCCAGGCGGGACAGCTCCGCCACGTGCGGGCGCATCTCGGTCGCGCCGAGGGCGCAGTTGACGCCGACGACCATCGGGTTCGCGTGCTCGATGGAGCTCCAGTAGGCCTCGACCGTCTGGCCCGACAGGGTCCGGCCGGACAGGTCGACGATCGTCACCGAGATCCACAGCGGCAGGTCGGGCGCGACGTCGCGCGCGGCGGCGATCGCGGCCTTGGCGTTGAGCGTGTCGAAGATGGTCTCGATGAGCAGCAGGTCCACGCCGCCCTCGGCGAGGCCGGCGATCTGCTCGGCGTAGGAGTCGTAGACCTGGTCGAAGGAGACCGCGCGGTACGCCGGATCCTCGACGCGCGGGGACAGCGAGAGGGTCACGTTGAGCGGGCCGATCGAGCCGGCGACGAACCGGTCGCCGAACTCGTCCGCGGCCTCCCGGGCGAGCCGCGCGGCCGCCACGTTCATCTCGCGGGCCATCGGCTCCAGCCCGTAGTCGGCCTGGCCGATCGAGGTCGCGGTGAACGTGTTGGTCGTGGTGATGTCCGCGCCCGCGCGCAGGTACTGGCGGTGCACGTCGAGGACGACGTCCGGGCGGGTGAGGTTGAGCAGGTCCGGGTCGCCGGTGACGTCCTTGGGATGGCCGTCACGAATGCGGTCGCCCCGGTAGTCCGCCGGGTTCAGGCCCGCACCCTGCAGCATCGTGCCCCAGGCGCCGTCGAGCACCGCGATCCGCTGGTCGAGTAGCTGTCGCAGCGCCTTGCTCGCGCCTGTTTCGGACTTGCCCACCTGCGCACCTCCCAAGAACGGGAGGCGCCCTTTCACGATCGGTCAGGGCCGAGCGTGGCGGACACCTTGTCCGTTGCAGCGCCTCTCGACCCTGCATACAAAGTTACCGGTCTCGGTTGGAGGACGCCAAGAGGAACGGTGCATCCCGACTAGAAACTCCCTGACCTGCACAAACGCGATCTCACGTGACGGGAGCCAGCAACCAGCGGGCCGCGGCGGCGCCAGCGGACCGGCGCCGTAGCGGCGGTACCAGGACTGCAGCGTGGACTCCGGAATCGGAGAGACGGCGGCGAACGAGTGACGTAGCCTCGCGTTCCGTCGAAAGGACCTCGTCGTGCCCACCGAACGGATCAGCCCGCCGCTCACCGGCGGGGAACGGGAGACGCTGCGCGCGTTCCTGGACTTCCACCGCGCCACGCTCGCCCGCAAGTGCGACGACCTGTCCGACGAGGACCTGCGCCGCCGCTCGATGCCGCCCTCGACGCTGACGCTGCTCGGCCTCGTGCGGCACCTGGCCGAGGTCGAACGGACGTGGTTCCGGATCGTGATGAACGGCGAGGCCATCCCGCTGGTGTGGTCCCCGGTGGGCGACTACCAGGCGGCGTACGACCCGGCGGGTTCGACGCGGGCGGAGGCGTTCGCCGCGTGGGAGGCGGAGGTCGCGCACGCTCGGCGCATCGAGCGGGAGGCGGCGTCGCTGGACGTGACGGCGTGGAACCCGCGCTGGGAGAAGGACGTGTCGCTGCGCCTGGTGATGCTGCACATGATCCACGAGTACGCCCGGCACAACGGCCACGCGGACTTCCTGCGCGAGGGCGTCGACGGCACGGTCGGCGTCTGAGCGGCCTACCCCGCGGGGGTCAGGCCGGGCACGGGTCGCGGTAGTCGATGCCCGGGAAGTAGCGGCTCCACCGCTCGCGGTCCATGGGTCCCGACACGCCGCAGACGCGCGCCGTCAGGCGGCGGAAGTCCGTCTCCCACAACAGGAGCCGCTGGCCGTTGCCGATCGTCGCCACCGTGTGCCCGTCCGGGGCGAACGACGCGCGGTGCGGGATCTCCAGGTCCGCGCTGAGCCGGCCCACCTGGCGCGGCGGCTGCGGCTGGCGAAGATCCCACAGCAGCGTCGTCTGGTCCGCGCTCGCGGTCGCCAGCATGCTGCCGTCCGGGCTGAACGACACCGACGACACCGACTCGTCGTGCCCGTCGAGCCGGCGGGAGATCCGCGGCCGGCGCGGGTCGGAGATGTCGTACAGCATCACCGTGTTCTCCGGCCCCGCCGTGGCGATCAGCCGGCTGCCGAGGCTGAACGCGATCCACGAACCGTTCAGCGCGTAGGTCACCGAACCCGTCGCCACGACGCCGAGCGGCACCGCGGCGGCCGGGGCGGACACGTCCCACAGCACGATGCGGCCGCCCTCCTCGGCGGTCGCGAGCATCCGGCCGTCCGGGCTGAACGCGATGCCGCGCAGGCCCACGCCCGTCCCCGGCACGCGCCCGAGCACGCGCGTGCCCGAACCGATCCGCAACAGCCACGCGCCGCCCTTGCTGCTCGCCACCGCGAGGATCCGGCCGTTCGGGTGGATCGCGAGCTGCGCGCAGGTCGGCTGGCACACCGTCTCCGGCGCGATGAACGACGTGAGCGGCGTGCGGTCCGGCAGCGCGGTCAGGTCCCACGCCTGGATGCGCCGTTTGAGCGTGACCATCGCGAGGGTCCGGCCGTCCGGGGCGAACGCCTTCGCGTCGACCATCGGGCCCGCGGGGCCGTCGGTCGGCGTCGTGAGCGGGTAGCCGCTGCCCGGTGGGTTCGTCCCGCTGATGTCCTCGACGGTCACCTCGGTCTCACCGATGTGCACGCCCCAGATCCGCCCGTCGCTCGCGAAGCCGACCTGGTCCACCTGCCGCTCGCCGGTCGCGGCGACGATGCGCATGAGGATGTCCTTGTTCTCCGCCGTCGGCGCGAGCCGGTACGCGGCGAGCCCCAGCTGCTCGGCGAGCGCGGGGTCCGAGCGCACCAGCAGCGTCGCCTGCGTGATCACCCGCTGGGCCGCGGCCACATTGCGCTGCTCGGTCGCGTCGTGCTGGGCGAGCACGGCCGACACCGTGGTGATCGTGGCCAGCACGAGCAGCGCCACGAGCACCGCGACCAGCCGCCGCTGCCGCCGGGTGCGCTGCCGCTCGGCGGTGCGCTCGGCCACCAGCGCGGAGCGGCTCGCGTGCAGGAACTCCCGCTCCAGCGGGGAAAGCACGTCCTCGGCACCGTCGGGCAGGCCGTCCGCCCACTCCTGCGTACGCGCCAGCCGGGCACCCCGGTACAGGGCACCGGCGTCGCGGTGCAGCGACTTCCACGCGTGCGCGGCGTCGGTCAGCTGGCGGTGGGTGCGCAGCCCGTCGCGGTCCTCGGTGAGCCAGTCCCGCAGCCGCGGCCAGTGCCGGATCAGCGCCTCGTGCGCGAGCTCGACGTTGTCCCGGTCGAGCGTCACGAGCCGGACCGCGGCCAGCCGCTCGAGCAGCTCCGCCGCGCCGGGCAGGTCGGCCAGCTCCTCGCGGCGCACGCGGCGCTTGGCGTCGTCGGTGCCGTCGCCGAGCGCGCACAGGCGCAGGAACAGCTGCTTGGCCACCGCCTGGCCGGCGGGGTCCAGCCCGGCGTAGACGTTCTCCGCGGTGCGGGTGAGCGCGTGGCGCAGCCCGCCCGCGGACTCGTAGCCGCCGACCGTGAGCGTCGTGCCGCGCCGGCGCCGCCACGTCTCCAGCAGCACGTGCGACAGCAGCGGCAGCGCGCCGGGCTCGTTCGCGGCGATCGCGATGAGCTTGGCGACGAGCGCGGTCTCCACCCGCAGCCCCGCCTGCTCGGCCGGCTTCACGATCACGTCCCGCATGGCGTCCTCGTCGAGCGGGCCGACGAGCAGCTGCGCGTCCTGCAGGGCGGCGACGAGGGACGGGTGGCGCGCGCAGTGGCCGTAGAAGTCCGCGCGCACACCGAGCACGACGCGGGTCCGGCTCGTCTCCGTCCGCGCCGCGGACACCAGCGCGTCGATCAGCCACGCCCGCTCGCCGGCGTCCGCGCAGAGGGTGAAGACCTCCTCGAACTGGTCGACCACGAGCACGAGGTCCGCGTCCTGGTCGTCCATCGCCTGGCGGACGCGCAGGTGCAGGTTCTCCGGACCGGCGGCGAACTCCGCGCGCAGCGCCGCCGCGGACTCGCCGAGCACGCTCGCGATCCGCACCGCGCACTCCTCCATCGGGTGCGCGCCGGGCGTGAGCACGACGACCGGGTCGGGCTCGAGCCGTGCGACGAGCCCGGCCCGCAGCACCGAGGACTTGCCGTACCCGGACGGCCCGAACACCCCGAGGAAACGGCTGTCCCGCACGCGTGCCACGAGCTCGTCGACCAGCCGGTCGCGGCCGAAGAAGCGGGCGGCGTCGGCGGCCTGGAACGCGGCCAGCCCGACGTACGGCGGCTCGCCGGTGTCCACGCGCGGCTCGTCGTGGTCGCCGGCGAGCTCGGCCGCGGTCTCCCGCCACCGGGCGGTCCAGCCGGCCGGGTCCCCGCCGCACGCCGAGACGTACGCGAGGGTGACCGCCAGCGTCGGGAGCTTGCGGCCGCCGGCCGCCTCGGACAGCGCGGCCGCGGAGTAGTGCGCGCTGCCGGCGAGCTCGCGGTAGGTCGGGCTGCCGGCCTGCTCGCGCAGTCGCCGCAGGTCACCGGCGAAACGCAGCAGCACGTCGGCTCCAGGCCCGAGCGGCCTCTCCCCTCGAGGCACCGCGCCACCTCCTCACGGGCATTGTTCACATCCCGTTGTTCAGCGTCCAGCGGCAGACACTGAACAACTCCGGTGGCCTACAACCTTTCCCAAGAGGAAAGGAGCACCGAGATGGCTGAGCCGTACGTGACCGACAGCAATTGATCCCCGATACGACGAAGGGCGGACCCGGCCGGGTCCGCCCTTCGTTTCGTTATGACTTCGTCAGGCGCGGCCGCGGCGACGCATGACGAACAGCAGGACGCCACCGCCGATGAGCAGGACGGCGCCGATGCCCAGCGGGATCGCGATGCTCGCACCGGTCTCGGCCAGCGGCGGGGCCGCCTGCGGCGCGGGGGTCGTGGTGGTCGGGGCCGGCGGCGCCTCGGAGGAGGTCGGCGGGGCCTCAGTCGTGGTGGTCGTCGTCGTGGTGGGCGGCGGGGTCACGCACGCAGCGGCCTCGGCGCGCAGCATCTTGGTGAAGCCCTTGGAGCCGTCCGGGTCGTCGTGCGCCCGCACGTCAGCGGTGAAGACGTGGTTGACCGTCGCGTCCAGGGTGTCGAAGGACTGGTCGAAGCTCCGGCCGAACTCCGTGGTGTCCAGCAGGACCTGGTCGCCGTCCATGATCTTGACCGAGTTCGCGCCGCGCTGGTCGTAGTTCTCCAGGTGCACGCGCACCGTGGTGCCCTTGTCGGTGCACTCGGCCTTGATGTCGGGCACGTGAGCGCTGGCCGTACCGGCCAGGCCGACGAGCGTCGCGGCGGCGGCCACGCCGATGCCCAACGCGGAGAGAGCGGCGCCGAACCGGCGACGCGCGGTCGAGGGGTGTGCCATGTATGCCTCCGGCTAAAGAGCAAGTTGACCAAGAACCTGTCGACCGCCCCGAGACGATCAACAGCCACGATGAGGTGACAGAGTATCCACCCTCCGCACGCAACTTTCGGCGGGATACCCCTTTAGGTGTGTCTTTTGCAAATACCGGAGTAGCTAGATCGTGTTGGTGTGATGCCGTCCGTAGCTCTTTGGGCACAAAAGGGCCGGTCACGACCCTGCGCCTGGGGGTGCGCGTGGTCGTGACCGGCCCGTGGACCGCGGCCGGATTTACTTGGCCGGAGTCTGGTCCTCGTGAATGTTCGTGATCACCGGCTGCTGGTGCCGGTCGGTCGGCTGCGCGGCATGGCGCCCGGTGTCGGCGGCGACGGGCTCGCCCGTCTTCGTGACTACCGGCATGGCAACGGTTTCCTGATCCGAGCGGACCTCCTCGTCCTTGCGGATCCGGTCGGCGAGGTCGTCCCGCTCCTTCGCGGCGATCTTGGCTTCGCGGCGGGCCTCGCGGTAGCGCGCCCGGTTCTCCCGGCCGCGCCGGCCGGCGGAGACGATCATCCACAGGCCCAGCAGGAACACCAGCGCGACCACGATGCCCGCGACGAATGCCTGCATGAGTGTCACGTTCCCGAGGTCGCGACCGAAGGCGGACACGGTCTCCGCCACGCCCGCGCTGTTGTACGCGATCAGGACAGCCGCCGCGGCACCACTCGCCACCACCAGCAGCAAGCCGAGGATCAGCATGCTTCCTGCACCTCCAAGTTCGGCATTCCTGGCGGTGGGTTACCCCGCACCCGCCCATGTCAACCCCGAGATTTCCGGAGTTAACAGACCGTCGGGCTGTTGTTAGTTCAACGCCGTTCTGTTAACTTCGGCGCCATGGCCGAAGTGCGACTGAACGTCAACGGCGCCACCACGACGGTGGACCTCGAACCACGGGTCAGCCTGCTCGACGCACTGCGCGAGCGGCTCGACCTGACCGGCACCAAGAAGGGCTGCAACCAAGGCGCCTGCGGTGCGTGCACGGTCCTCGTCGACGGGCGGCGGATCGTCTCCTGCCTCGCCCTCGCCGTGCAGTACGACGGGCGCGAGATCACCACGATCGAGGGCGTCGACCACCCGCTGCAGGGCGCGTTCGTCACCCACGACGGTTTCCAGTGCGGCTACTGCACATCCGGGCAGATCTGCTCCGCGATCGGCATGCTCGCCGAGCACAAGGAGGGCACGGCGAGCGCGGTCACCGAGCACGTCGACGAGACGCCGGAGCTGACCGAGGACGAGATCCGCGAGCGGATGAGCGGCAACATCTGCCGGTGCGGCGCCTACAACGGGATCGTCGAGGCGATCGAGGAGGTCGCGCCGTGAAGGACTTCGGATACGTGGCCGCCACCGACGTGGCCACCGCGGTTCGCGAGATCCGCCCCGGCGCCAAGTTCCTCGGCGGCGGCACGAACCTCGTCGACCTGATGCGCGAGGGCATCGAGTTGCCGGACACCGTGATCGACATCAGCCGGCTGCCGCTGACCGACGTGGCGGAGCTGCCCGGCGGCGGGCTGCGGATCGGCGCGCTCGTGCGCAACAGCGACCTCGCCGCGCATCCCGTCGTCCGCTCCCGCTACCCCGTGCTCGCGCAGGCCGTGCTGATGGGCGCCTCCGGCCAGCTGCGCAACATGGCCACCGTCGGCGGCAACCTGCTGCAACGCACCCGCTGCCCGTACTTCTACGACGGCACGCTGCCGTGCAACAAGCGCGAACCCGGCAGCGGCTGCGCGGCGATCGGCGGCTTCAACCGCATGCACGCGATCCTCGGCGCGAGCGAGCACTGCGTCGCCACCCACCCGTCCGACATGTGCGTGGCGCTCGCCGCGCTCGACGCCACCGTCGAGGTGGAGAGCGTGCGCGGCACGCGGCGGATCCCCTTGCCGGACCTCCACCGCCTGCCCGGCGACACCCCGCACCTGGAGACGACGCTCGAGCCCGACGAGCTGATCACCGCGGTCGAGCTGCCGGCGGACCCGGTGGCCGCGCATTCCCGCTACCGCAAGGTCCGCGACCGCGCGTCGTACGCGTTCGCGCTCGTGTCCGTCGCGGCCGCGCTGCGGGTGCGCGACGGCCGGGTGGCGGCGGTCCGGCTCGCGCTCGGCGGCGTCGCGGCCAAGCCCTGGCGCGCGGTCGAGGCCGAGCGGGCGCTGACCGGCGCGCCGGCCACCGAGGAGGAGTTCGCGCGGGCGGCCGGCGCGGAGCTCGCCCAAGCCGTGCCGCAGAGCCGGAACGGCTTCAAGATCGAGCTGGCGGAACGCACGATCACGGCGACGCTGCGGCGCCTCGCCACCGAGGGGAGCGTGGCATGACCTCCGTCCTGGGCCGTCCGGTCGACCGGATCGACGGGCACGCCAAGACCACCGGCGCCGCGCGCTACTCCGCCGAGTACGCCTACCCCGACCTCGTGCACGCCGCGCTCGTCTGCTCGACCGTTCCCCGCGGCCGCATCACCGAGATCGACACGAGCGCGGCGGCGGCGCTGCCGGGCGTGGTCGCGGTCCTCACCCACCACAACGCGCCCCCCATCCGGGCGCCCCAGAAGCAGAGCTACCTGAACCTGGCGACCCTCGCGTCCGGCACCTCGGTGCGCTACCTCAACACCGACGAGGTGCACTGGAACGGCCAGCCGGTCGCGGTCGCCGTGGCCGAGACGCTCGACGCCGCGCTCGCCGCCGCCGAGCTCGTCCGGGTCACCTACGCCGAACTCGCGGCCGACGTCGACTTCATGGCCGCGGAGCCGAACGCGGTGCCGCAGAAGAGCAACGCCTTCATCTCGGGCGGCGGCGCCAAGGGCGACGCGGACGCCGCGCTGGCCGCCGCGCCGGTGGCGGTGGACCTGCGGTTCACCACGCCGATGCAGAACCACAACGCGCTGGAGCCGCACGCCACCACCGCGTCCTGGCAGGGCGACGAGCTGACCGTCCACGACGGAGCGCAGAACATGGACTGGACCCGCCGGCACCTGGCGCACCGGTTCGGGCTGCCACTGGCCAAGGTGCGGGTGATCGCGCCGTTCGTCGGCGGCGGCTTCGGCGGCAAGGGCAATGTCTGGCCCGGCACGATCCTGGCCGCGATGGCGGCGAAGGCGACCGGCCGGCCGGTGCGGCTGATGCTGACCCGCGAGGCCGTGTACCGCACCGTCGGCGGGCGCACGCCCTCGACGCAGCGCGTCGCGCTGGGCGCCACGCGGGACGGCCGGCTGACGGCGCTGGTGCACACGAGCGTCACGCAGCTGGGCCGGGTCGGCGGCTACGAGGAGCAGGTCGTCTCGTCGTCCAGGCACCTCTACGCGGCCGGGAACATCCGCGTCCAGCAGCACCAGGTGCGCCAGGACGTGCTGTCCAGCACGTCGATGCGCGCGCCGGGCGAGGCGATCGGCAGCTACGCGCTCGAGGCGGCCATGGACGAGCTGGCCTACCGGCTCGACCTCGATCCGATCGAGCTGCGGATGCGCAACGAGCCGGAGCGCAACCCGTTGGACGGCAAGCGGTTCTCCCACCGCAGGCTGCGCGAGGCGTACGCGGTCGGGGCGGAGCGGTTCGGCTGGTCGGCGCGCACGCCGGAGCCCGGCTCGATGCGCGACGGCCGGTGGCTGGTCGGCATGGGCGTGGCGTCGGCGTACCACCCGGCCTGGCAGTTCCCGGCGAACGTGACCGTGCGGCTGGCCGCGGACGGCTCGGTGCTCGTGCGGTGTGCCTTCCACGAGATGGGCATGGGCGCGGCGACCGCACAGGCCCAGGTGACCGCGCACGCGTTGGGCGTGCCGCTCGGCGCGGTGCGCGTCGAGTACGGCGACAGCGACCTGCCGGCCGGTCCGGGCGCGGGCGGCTCCGCGCAGACGGCGAGCATCGCGGCGAGCCTGCTCGAGGCGTGCGCGAAGCTGCGCCGCGAGGTGTTCACGCTCGCCCGGCGGTCCGCGGGCTCTCCGTTGCGCGGCAAGCGGTTCGAGGCACTCGCGGCGCGCGACGGCGGGCTGTTCGAGGGCGACGCCGGCGAGTCCTACGCCGACATCCTGGCGCGGGCCGGACGGTCGCATGTGGACGTCGCGGTCGGGTCGGAGTCGCGGCTCGGGCAGCTCGCCGGCCAGGTTCGCTTCATGACGAAGTTCGTGCGGGACAGCCGGCGCTGGGTGAAGGCCGCGGCGGGCGCGCAGTTCTGCGAGGTGCGGGTCGACCCGGACACCGGCGAGGTGCGGGTGTCGCGGTGGGTCGGCGTGTTCGACATCGGCACGGTGGTCAACGCGAAGACGGCGGCGAGCCAGCTGCGCGGCGGGATCGTGATGGGCATCGGCCTCGCGATGGGCGAAGAGACCCAGGTGGACCCGGCGACCGGCCGCGTGGTGAACGCGAACCTCGCCGAGTACCACGTGCCGGTGCACGCGGACGTGCCGCGCATCGACGTGACGTGCCTGGACGACCCCGACCCCACGATGCCGCTGGGCGTGCTCGGCGCGGGCGAGGTCGGCATCACCGGCGTGGGCGGCGCGGTCGCCAACGCGGTCTTCCACGCGACCGGCCGGCGGATCCACGACCTGCCCATCACCCTCGACAAGCTGCTGTAGGGCACCGCTTACCGTGGAGCCGTGACGTTCCAGCGAGCGAGGCGCCCCGAGCACAAGCGGCAGCGGTACGAGGCCATCCTCGCCGCGGCGCGCTCGCTCGCGGAGCGGGACGGCGTGCGCGCGGTGAGCCTGGCGGACATCGCGGGCGCGGTCGGCATGCACAAGTCCGCGCTGCTGCGGTACTTCGAGACGCGGGAGGAGATCTACCTGCGCCTGGCCGCGGACGACTGCCAGGACTGGACCGAGGCGATGCGCGCGGAGCTGGGCGCGCTGTCCGAAGGAGACGTGCGGGGGGTCGCGGCCGCGCTCGTCACGACGCTCGCCGCCCGCCCGCTGCTGTGCGACCTGATGACCCACGCGCCGCTGAACCTCGAGCGGAACGTGTCGCTGGAGACGCTGCGGACGTTCAAGCACGCGGCGGTCGGCTCGGTGGAGGCCGTCGCGGCGGAGGTGCGCACGGTGCTGCCGGCGATCACCGCGGAGGGTGCCTTCGACCTCGTCGGCGCCGTCGAGCTGATCGCGGCGGGGCTCTGGCAGATCGGCCACCCGTCGCCGGCGCTCGTCGAGCTGTACCGGGAGGAGCCGCGCCTCGGGCACGCACACCTCCCGTTCGTGCCCACCCTGACGCGCATCGCGGAGACGATCATCCGCGGCCTGCTCGCGAGCTGACCCGAACGGCGGATTGACGCCATGGTCTAGACCAAACACACTTCTGGGCATGGCGGGCAAGCGCTTTCTTATGGTGTTCCTGACCCTCCTCCTCTTCGCCGCCGGCCTCGGTGCGCCGGCGAGCGCCGCGCCACCGACGTTCACGCACCCGGGCGTGCTGGTGAGCCGCGCGCAGCTGGACTTCATCCGCGACCGGGTCCAGGCCGGCGCGCAGCCGTGGCGCGGCGCCTACGACCAGATGGCCGCGAGCAAGTACGCGCAGCTGAGCTGGACGCCGAAGGCACGGGCGGTCGTGGAGTGCGGGCCCTACTCCGACCCGGACATCGGCTGCACCGACGAGCGGCAGGACGCGATCGCGGCGTACACGATGTCGCTGCTGTGGTACGTCACGCAGGACGCGCGCTACGCCACGAAGGCCATCCAGATCATGGACGCGTGGTCGGCGGTGATCACCGACCACACCAACAGCAACGCGCCGCTGCAGTCCGCGTGGTCGGCGTCGTCGTGGACCCGCGCGGCGGAGATCATCCGGTACACGTACCCGAGCTGGCCCGGCGCCACGCGCTTCGGCACGACGCTGCGCAACGTGTACCTGCCGGAGGTCGTCAACGGCAACGCGACCAGCAACGGCAACTGGGAGCTGACGATGATGGAGGCCACCCTCGGCATCGCGATCTTCCTCGACGACCGGAGCACCTACGACCGCGCCGTGGCGAAGTACCGCACCCGCGTGCCGGCGTTCGTCTACCTGCCCTCGGACGGCGCGCTGCCCAAGCCGCCGCCGGGCAGCGGGATCGACACGCGCGACGAGATCATCCGCTACTGGCAGGGCCAGTCGACGTTCGAGGCGGGCCTGACGCAGGAGACGTGCCGGGACTTCACGCACACCGGCTACGGCATCGCCTCGATCGCGGACTTCGCCGAGACGACCCGGATCCAGGGCCAGGACCTGTACCCGGAGGTCGGCGAGCGGCTGCGGTACGCGCTGGGCTTCCAGGCGCGCTACGAGCTGGGCGAGGCGGCGCCGTCGTGGCTGTGCGGCGGCACGATCCACCGCGGGCTGGGCCCGGTGACCGAGGTCGGGTTCAACCAGCTCAACTTCCGCCAGGGCATCCCGATGACCAACACCCAGCTGCTGACCGAGTCACGCCGGCCGGCGGGCACGAACCACCTGTTCGTGGCGTGGCAGACATTGACGCACGCCCGCAACCCCAACTAGACCGACGGAGTCGTGTGTTCCGCCGCCGGAGTTGTACCGCTGGCTGTGTCGGCCGCGGGTCGCGCCGTACAGCTACGACCTGATCGACAACTGGCGCTGGGCCAGCCGGTGATGAGGTTCTTCACGCTGGCAGCTGATGGTGTCGGCACCACCGCTGTCCTTCGTCCGCCACCGGCTGCTCGCGTGGGGCGACCTGCTGGGGATGCCGCCCGCCGACGCGGAGTGCCGTTGATCGAATTCGGTGTAACGCGCGTCAGCGGCGGCCGCGGCGGCCCACCACGAACACCACCAGCGCGAGCAACGCGGCGGCGAGCGCGGGGCCGATGCCCAGCAGGAAGCCGATCACCATGATCCCCGCGGCCACGGCGAGGAAGAGCAGCAAGGCCGCGCGCAACGTCGCGGCCCAGTCGCCGACGGCGCGCTCCGCGAGGACCAGCCAGTCGTCGCGTGAGGTGGGCAGCGCGAGACCGCGGGCGGCCCGATGGGCGCCGTGGGAGGTGGCCGCGCGGGACCGCTCCGGCGTGGTCTCCATGCTGGGGAGCTCGGTGAGCCGCACGGTGCGGCGCCTGGATCTCGGCGCGTCGGTCGGTGTGTTCGCTTCTGGTGTGGGAGCGGCGCCGGGTATCAGGCTGGTCACCGTTCTGTCGCCCTTTCGATCGGTTCTCGCGAGGTGTCACGCTCGCGCGGCTCCCGTGCCAGCAGGGAGCCGCATTTCGGTTGTGGTGTTGTCGTGCGATGCCCCCCGGCTCGCGCTCCATGATGGCTGATCGATTCTTGTTATCTCGTCGTGACCCGCCGAGCAAGCGATGAACGGTGCGTATTCATCGACGAGTGGCCGAACGTGATCTCGGCGAGCCAATCGGAGGAACGTGCAGCTGCACATGCATACGCCCAGTGCGTGTTCACCTGCGATTTTCCACCGCGAGACTCGATCGGGTGATGGACAAGAGCTCACCTGGGAGGGGGCGCCGACGTCACGCGGGTCGTCACGCTCCGCAGTCAAACTGAGGGTATGAGTCCGCGTGGAGCCGCCGGCGGTGCCTACGCTGGCGGGGTGCGCATCGTGTCGCTCCTACCGGCGGCCACCGACATCGTGGCGGTGCTCGGCCGGCTACCCGACCTCGTCGGCCGCACCCACGAGTGCGACTGGCCGGCGGCGGTCACGACCGTGCCGGTCGTGACCGCGAGCGAGATCGACGAGCGCATGCCGAGCCGCGAGATCTCGGCGGCCGTGGGCGCCGGGCACCAGGGCTCGTCGCTGTACGGCCTGGACGCGGACCTGCTCGCCGGCCTGGACCCGGACCTGGTGCTGACGCAGGACCTGTGCGAGGTCTGCGCGGTCTCCTACCGCCGCGTCGCCGACGCCGTGCGGATCATGGACGCCGGCCCGCGGGTGCTCAGCCTCGAGCCACGCACGCTCGCCGAGGTGCTCGACTGCGTGCGGGTGGTCGGCGACGCGCTGGGCGTGCCGGACGTCGCCGCCGAGCGCGTCGCCGCGCTCCGGTCACGGATCGAGGAGGTACGCCGCCGGGTCGCCGGGCGGCCGCGACCGCGGGTCCTCGCGCTGGAATGGCTCGACCCGGTGTGGCCGGCGGGTCACTGGGTGCCGGAGCAGATCGAGCTCGCGGGCGGCGAGCCGCTGCTCGCGGCCGCGGGCGAACACACGTCGGCGATCGAGTGGCAGCGGGTCGTGGACGCCGCGCCGGACGTGCTCGTGTTGCTGCCGTGCGGCTTCCCGCCCGAACGCACGCGCGCGGAGCTGGACGTGCTGACCGAGCGGCCCGGCTGGGCGCGGCTGCCGGCGGTGCGCGCCGGCGCGGTCTGGGTGCTCGACGGGCCCGCCTACTACAACCGCCCGGGCCCGCGCGTGGTGCGGGGCGCCGAGATCCTCGCGCAGGTGCTGCACGGCGCCTACCCCGACGCCGCCGTCAGTCCACTTCGGACGGGAACTCGTCGACCGACGGGAAGCGCCCGGTCCACCACGCGGTCCACCGCTCCCTGATCTCCGCGAGCCGCGCGTCGTCGAGCCCGTAGGTCGACAGGACCGCCATCGCCGCGCCGTCGGGCTTCTCGCCGGACGGCACGAGGCTCGAGACGACGAGCAGCCCGTCGCCCCAGGCGTCGACGGTGATGCCGGTCTGGTGCTCGGACCGGAACCACACCTCGCCCTTGACGGGCTCGCCGACGAGCGCCACCTCCACGGTCGGCCCGTCGGGCAGCCCCAGCTCCGTGGCGACGTCGAGGCCGGACTCGTTGCTGCCGGCGAAGAACAGCGTGCGCCGGGCGGCGCCGGGCCGGCGTTCGATGGCGAACTTGAGCTGGTGGATGAAGGTGATCCAGCCCTCGGTGATGTCGGTGTAGTACGCGTCCCAGTCCGGGTTGGACCCGCGGGACGCGCGGGTGAGCGTGACGCGCGTGCCGTCGCCGTCGGCCTCGAGCCGGATGAGGTCGCCGGCCTGGAAGGCGAGGGTGCGCGCGTCGCCGTCCTCCTCGACGTCGGTGAAGTAGATGACGTCGATCTCGTCGTCGAGGCCGTCGTAGTCCCAGCCGTGCCAGTGGCGGATGGTCTCCTTGTCGCGCAACGCATGCCACACGGTGTCCACCGGAGCCGCGACGGTAACCTCGATCCGCGGTGTTTCCTCGGTCATTGGTTGTCTCCTTGATCAACAGGGGCCGGATGGCCGCCGACGACCATCCGGTAGGGACGCCCGTCCGGGCTGTCGTACCGGGCGACGACCTGCCGCACGGCGTCGGCGAGCTCGTCGGTGAACGCGTGCACATCGCCCGGCTGCGCGAACCGAACCGCCGCCTCCACGGTGAAGGTGAGCAGCCGCTTCCCTTCGGCGGCCGCCCCGGCCTGCATCCGCGCCACGTCCCGCACGGTCGCGGCGGCGACGTTCACGAGGTGCTCGGCAGCGTACTGATCCCGCACCTGCGTCACGTCGTCGGCGATCATCATGGTGGGGTCAACGACGAAGGTGCCGGGACGGGTGCGCAGGATCCGTTCCGTACAGCCGCGGCGCTGCCGCTCCTCGACGAGCTCGATCAGCCCGGCGGCCTCCAGCGCGCGCAGGTGGTAGTTGACCCGCTGGCGCGGCAGGTCGAGCTCGGCGGCGAGCCGGGTGGCCGAGGCCGGCGTGCGGAGCATGCCCAGCAGCCGGCGGCGCAGGGGCGAGAGCGCGAGCCGCACGTGCTCGGGTTGATCGACATAGGTGAGTCCGGCTGCCACGCGCTCATGATGCCAATGGACAGTTTTTCCTGTCAATAGTCGCCCCGCCATCTCTCCGTGGCCGGGTGGCTACGCTGGCGCGGCGCGAATTGGACCACGGCGCGGCGGGGACAGGGTGATGGACGACCTATGCAGGACGGGCCGGGCGCTGGGACGCGGCCTCGCTCAGACACTGCGCGAGTGGATCGCGGGGCTCGGCGCGATCGCGATCGGGATCTTCGCCATGCTCGCCGTGCGAACGTGACCTTCGCACCACCATGTCTGCGCGCCACCGAGGCCGCCGGCGCGACAGCCGAAGACCTGTGGACAACCCCCGGCCCACGCGGGGGCCCCCCGTTTTCCAGTCTAGGGAAGGGGTCCGACGGAATCGCGGATCGCGGAAGGCCTGTGGACAAGCAGCCCGATTGAACGGTCCATTCAATCGCCCCTCCGGGGGCCCCCGATTTCAAGTCTGTTCGGAGACTGACAGAAACGGGCCGCGCGGTGCCGGGCTGTGGACGGTCAGACGCCGGATACCAGCGACGGCCGGGTGGCGAGCAGGTGTGCGAACCGGGCCGCTCCCGCTCGGGCGGCGCGTTCCAGGTGCCACCGTCGCGTTGCGAACGTCGACGACGGGACCGAGAAGGCCACCGCGCCGACCACGCGGTTGTCCGACGACACCACGGGCGCCGACAAACACGCCAGCTCCGGCTGGAACTCCTCCACCTCGAGCGCCATGCCCGCCCGCTCGACGTGCTCGAGCTCCGTGTCCAGATCCATCGCGCGCACGTGCGTGCGCTCGGTCAGCCGCGGCATCCCCGCACTCGTCAGGTACTCCCGCCGCGCCCGCCGCGGCATCGACGCCAGCAGCACCTTGCCGAACGCGGTCGCGTGGGCGGCCTCGTTGAAGCCGAAGTCCAGCGGCGTGGCGCGCGGGAACTCCGGGGAGTCGGCCACGGCGGCCACCACGATGTCGGTCTCCCGGAACACCGTGTAGTACGCCGCCGCCTCGGCTCGGCGGTGCAGGCGGTGCAGCTCGTCCTGCAGCTCCTGCCCGACGTCGAGCTCCGCGCACAGCCGCTGGTACAGGCCGCCCACCTTGTACCCGAGCCCGAACCCGCGCCCGTGACCGAGCCGGATCAGGTATCCCTCGTGCACCAGGGTGTTGAGCAGGTGATACGTCGTCGACAGGTTGTAGCCGGCACGCCTGGCCACCGCCTTCGCCGTGATGCCGTCGCCCGCGGAACCCACGATGTCGAGGACCCGCAACGCACGCTGGGCGGAGCCGATCAACCCGCTGCTCTGCTCGGTCACCCTGCCGACATTACGTCAGGACCTCGCCGCACAAAAGGTCTGACATCACCTTCGCGTGCACACAAATTTGTGTCGAATGACTACTCTCCGGCAACCACCCTCGCCTGAACCTCCACAGTGGACACGTCGGGGGACGAATCGGGCGCCGTCGCGGGCAGGCGCAGGGCGGCCGGCACCTCGATGTCGTACAGCGTCGCCGCGTTGAGCCCGAGGATCTTCTTCTTGGCCCGCGGGGTCAGCTGCGGGTACTCCGCCAGGTCGTCGGGGATCCGGAAGTCGACGAAGCGCTCGATCAGCCACCGCGGCGTCCAGATCGCGTAGTCGCTGCCGAACGTGATCCGGTCCTCGCCGACCCAGTACAGCAGCTCACCGATGATCTTCGCGAAGTAGCGCGGCCGGCTGTGGATGAACGGCAGCGCCACCGCGAGCCCGCCGTAGACGTTCGGCTCCTGCGTGGCGATCCAGCAGAAGTCCGCCAGCCGTGGCAGGCCGACGTGCTCCACGACGAACCGCAGGTCCGGGAACGCCGCCGCCACCCCGGCCACGTCGGCCACGTCGAACGCGTCGCGGTCGAGCGGGTAGCACGTCGGTCCCCTGTGGACATGGATGTTGCGGATGCCGAGCTCCTGGCAGCGCTCGAGGTACCGGTGGGCCCACGGGTCGGCGAGCCGCCAGCCCTTCGAGGCGCCCCTCCACTCCCCCGGATGCACCTGCACGCCACGCAGGTCCCACCGGTGCGCCAGCGCCTCCAGCCGGTCCAGGCCCGCCTCGCCGTCGCGCGGGTCCCACGAGCCGTTGGCGACGAACCTGCCGGGATGCTTCTCGGCCAGCGCGCCGGCCCGCTCGGTCGTGTCGAACCCGGTGACGAAGAAGTCGGTGAGGTACGCCGGCTGGAAGATCGCCCTGTCCACGTGGCCGGCCTCGAACAGGTCGTGCAGCACCCGCTCCTCGGACTGCAGCCAGAACTCCTCGAGCGGCCAGACCTCGGCGGCGGGCGAGAGGTTGCGGTGGTAGTCGTAGCGGCGGTTGACGAAGCCCTCGCCGTAGCGGTTGGCCTGGTTCGACGGGCGGGCGTCCCACCGGTGCACGTGACCGTCGACGACGAAGTAGCGCTCGCCGTCCTTCTCGTACATGATCAGCTCCGATCGTGGCGGGCCGGCATGTCGAGGCTCGGCCGGTACGCGGGCCGGGTCAACGACGCGGATTGCACGCCCGCGAAATACCGGCGTTATTTCACGGGTGTGGAAACAGGGGCACAATCGCGGCGTGCTGATCTCCGACTGGCTGCGGGTGCGCGGCGAGCTGCGGGCGGGCCGCCACCGGCTGTCGGTCGAGGCGGCGACGCGGTACCCGGCCATCCCCAAGCTCGCCGGCACTCCGCTGCTCACCCGGCCGGCGTGGGTGCCGCAGCACCCGGTGCCACTCGGCGACATCGCGGTGTCGCTCGGTGCGTCGCCGCCGCTGCCGGACCTGCCGGCCACGCGCTACGCCGCCACGATGGCCGAGCACGACGCACCCACGGTGTTCGAGAACCGCCCCACCTATCGGCTGCTGGCCGCGGACCTGGCGGGCGAGCCGCGGCTGGCGTTCGGCCACGGCACGTACTTCGACAGCATCGACACCGGGGAGGCGGCCGCGCACGAGTACGCGGCCGGCGGCGCCACTCCCCTGCGCGACGCCGTCGGCGACCCGACCGACCTGACCCGGCGGCCGGCCAACCTGGCGATCAGCGCGCTGACGATCCGGCTCGGTACCACCGGGCCGACGTACTTCCGCCACTGGCGCGACCCGGCGCGGGTCGGCCACGCGGGCGGGCTGTACCAGGTGGTGCCGGTCGGCGTGTTCCAGGCGAGCGGGCCGGCGATGGTCGACGAGCCCGCGGAGCTCTCGTTGTGGAACTTCCTGCTGCGCGAGTACGCGGAGGAGCTACTGGGCGAGCCGGAACGCTCCGATGTGGACTACGACGCGTGGCCGTTCGCGGTGGCGATGACGGCGGCGCTGCGGTCCGGGCAGATCCGCGCGCACTGCCTGGGCCTGGGCGTCGACCCGCTGACGTTCGCCACGGACCTGCTCGTGGCCGTGGTCCTGGCGGCCCCCGTGTTCGACGAACTGTTCGGCGCGTGGGTGGCGCACAACGAGGAGGGCGCGGTGACCGAGCACCCGTTCACGGCGTCGGCGATCGACGGCCTCCCGATGCAGGCGGCGGGCGCGGCCCTGGTGCGCCGCGCCCTCGAGGTTCAGGACCTCCTGCTCACCAGCGCGACCGGGGCCAGCGCGAGCACGCCGCCGAACACCGCCACCAGCCCGTAGCCGCCGAGGCCGAACAGGGCGCCGGCGGCCAGGCTGGCCAGCGCGGACGACAGCCACACCACCGCGTCGACCACGCCCTGCAGCTGCGTGCGCTCCGCCGCCGGGAGGTCGCGGGCCAGCAGGCTGCTGCCGCCGACGAAGACCAGGTTCCAGCCGTAGCCCAGCAGGAACAGCGCGAGCGGCAGGCCGGAGGTGTGCGCGGTCGGTGCGGAGACGGCCGTCGTGGCGGCCACGACCAGGGTGGCGATGCCCAGGTAGATCGTGGCGCGGCCGCCCCAGCGGTCGGCGATCCGGCCGGACAGCGGCGCCAGCGCGAACATCCCGATCATGTGCGCCGACAGGATCCAGCCGATCACGGCCAGGCCCTGGCCGTGGTGGTCGAGCTGCAGCGGCGTCATCGTCATCACCGACACCATCGCCACCTGCGCGCCGACCATCGCCCCCAGCGGGGCGACGACCTCCGGGCGGCGCAGCGCCGCCGCGACCATCGGGCCGGAAAGCCGCGCGCGGGGCGGCGGCGGTGGCACGCGCGGCAGCCGGAGCGTCGCGACGAGTGCCAGCGCCGTCGTCACGACCGACACGAGCACCGGGCCGGCGAGCGACGGCAACCCGGCCAGCTCCACCAGGTGCGCGCCCGGCGTCATCAGCGCGGGTCCGGCGATCGCGCCGACCGTGCCCGCCCACACGATCATCGACAGCGCGAACCCCTTGCGCGACAACGGGTACAGCTCAGCGGCGACGTAGCGCGACATCTGCGCGGCGCCGTTGCCGAGGCCCAGCAGCACCATGCCGGGCAGCAGCAGGGCGAGCAGGGTGCCGGCCGCCGCGCCGAACGCGATCGACGCGCCGGCCACCGCGGCGCCGTACAGCGCGAGCAGCGCCGGCCGGCTGCCGCGCCGGGCCACGAGGGCGCCCGCGCCGAGCGTGCCGAGCGCGGTGCCCACGACGCCGAACGCGTTGGGCACGCCGCTCCACGCGGGACCGGCACTCGCCGACGCGATCAGCGTGCCGGCCGTGGTGGCGCCGACCATCGCGGTGTTCATGGCGGCCACCCCGGAGAACAACGCGGCGGTGGAGCGGCGGACACCGGTCGGCACGAGGGTCATACAAGAACAGTAAGCAGGTTCGCGGCCGTTTCGAATGGCCGCACGCAGGCGTATGGTCGCTCGCACCGGCGACGGGAAAGGAATGTGGGCGCGATGACCTTTCGTTCGGAAAGGCCCCTGGACCGGGTCGACTGGCAGATCGTCGAGGAGCTCCAGGCCGACGGGCGGCTGTCGTTCAAGGAACTGGGCCGCCGGATCAACCTGTCCGCACCGGCGGTGGCGGAGCGCGTGCGGCGGCTGGAGGAGTCGGGGGTGATCACCGGATACCGCGCGGAGGTCGACGCGCGCCGGGCCGGCTACCCGTTCCTGGCGTTCGTGCAGCTGCGGTGCTCGCTGAGCAAGTGCCTGTTGAAGACGAGCACGGCGGCGGACTACCCGGAGATCGTCGAGGTGCACAAGCTCTCCGGCGACCACTGCTCGATGCTGAAGGTCCGCGCGGCGACGCTCGACCACCTCGAGGGCTTCTTCCAGCGGGTGAGCGAGCACGGCGAGCTGCGCTCGTCGGTGGTCCTGTCCACCCAGTTCGAGGGCCGCCCGGTGGACCCGCCCAAGGAGGACTACCTGATCGCCTCTCGTGCCGAGGGCTGGACGAACTCGTAGAAGGAGCTGGCAAGAATGCTGCAGCACAAGAACGCGATCATCTACGGCGGTGGCGGGCAGATCGGTGGCGCGATGGCGAAGGCCTTCGCGCAGGCCGGCGCGCGCGTGTTCCTCGCCGGGCGGACCAGGGAGACGCTCGACGCCGTCGCGCGGGAGATCCGGGACGCCGGCGGGCAGGCGGAGGTCGCCGTGGTGGACGCGACCGACGAGCGGGCCGTGCAGGCGCACCTCGACGAGGTGGTCGCGGCAGCCGGGTCCGTCGACGTCTCCGTCAACCTCGTCAACCGGGGCGACGTGCAGGGCACGCCGCTCGCCGCGATGTCCGTCCAGGACGTCGTGGGGCCGGTGGCCACCGGCCTCACCGCCAACTTCGTCACCGCCCGGGCCGCCGCGAACCGGATGGCGGCGCAGGACACCGGCGGCGTGATCCTCGCCCTCAACAGCGGCTCGGCCAAGGGCAGCCCGATGATGGGCGCCACCGGCATGATCGACGCCGCCATCGACGCGTTCGTCCGCAACCTCGCGCTCGAGGCCGGGCCGCAGGGCGTGCGCGTGAACTGCATCTGGACCGCTGGCCTGCCGGAGACGCTCTCCAAGGAGCGGCTCAAGGCCACCAACCCGGACATGGATCTCGACGACGCCGCGTTCGAGGGACTGCTCGCCAACCTCGACGGCATGCGAGCCACCCGCCGCTCCCCGCGCCTTGCCGAGGTCGCCGCCACCGCGACGTTCCTCGCCTCCGACGGCGCGGCCGCGATCACCGGCTCGTGCATCAACGCCACCAGCGGCATGTTCGTCTGAACCGCCGGCGCACCCGCTCAGGCGGGGTTCGTGTACATCCCGCTCAGGAACTCCACCAGCAACCGCTCGCGCAGCCGCGGCGACGCCTCCGCGAGCATCGCGTTCACGTCGGCCATCCGCTTCGGCGCGGTCACGCCGTCCAGGCCGGCCGCGGTGAGCAGGCCGGCGAACTGCTCGGGGGTCAGCGCCGCCGGGTCCAGCGCGCGGATCGCGGTCACCAGCTCGGGCGCGAGCCGCACCGGGCCCGCGCGGCGGGCGGCCTCGACCGCGCCCGCGAGGTCCGCGAGCAGCTCCGGCTCGCTGCCGTTGTTGGCCGCGGTGACCGTCAGGTGCAGGTTCGCCGGCGAGGACTCGAACCCGAACTGCGGCTGCACGTACCAGTGCCGCCCGGTCATCTCGTCCGCCACGGTGAACACGTCGAGCTCGCCGGTGTCCGCGGTGATCGCGAGCAGCGTCGCGATCGGGTCGCCGAGCACCCGCAGGCCCTCGATCCCCTCGACCCCCGCCCGGATCCGGCGCACCGCGTCGAGCGTCCGCGCCGCCAGCCGGGCGTAGCCCGCGTCGCCGAGATGGCGCAGCACCGCCCACGCCGCGGCCAGCGGGCCACCGGAGCGGGTGGACTGCAGCGTCGAGTTCAGCATCGTGTACCCGGGCCAGCGCGCGCTCGCGAAGTACTGCGCGCGCCGCAGGTCCGCCGACGCGTGCAGCAGCACCGATGTCCCCTTGGGACAGTAGGCGTACTTGTGCAGGTCGACCGACAGGCTCGTCACGCCCGGCACCGACAGGTCGAAGTCCGGCACCGCCACGCCGAGCCGCCGGAAGTGCGGCAGGACCCAGCCGCCGATGCAGGCGTCCACATGACACCGCACGCCCCGCGCCGCCGCGGCGGCCGCGACCGGGGCGACCGGGTCGACGACGCCGTGCGCGTAGGACGGCGCGCTCACCACGGCGAGCACGGTCGAGTCGTCGAGCGCGGCGGTCATCGCGTCCGGGTCCGCCTGGAACGTCACCGGGTCGACCGGCACGCTGACCGGCTCGACGCCGAAGTAGTGCGCGGCCTTGTGGAACGCCGCGTGCGCGGTCGTGGGGAGCACCATCCGTGGCCGGTCGACGTCCGGCCGGGCGTCGCGGGCCGCCTGCACCGCGAGCAGGCAGCTCTCCGTCCCGCCGGAGGTCACCGCGCCGACCGTCGCCGGGCCGCCGCCGAGCAGCGCGGCCGCGGTGGCCACGACGTCGTTCTCCAGGCGCAGCAGGCTCGGGAACGCGGTCGGGTCGAGCCCGTTCGCCGAGCTCGCCAGCGCGTGCGCCCGCGCGGCCAGTTCGTCCACACCGGACAGACCGCTGTCGTAGACGTAGGCGAGCGTGCGCCCGCCGTGGGTCGGCAGGTCGCCGGCGCGTAACGCGCGCAGCTCGTCGAGGACCTGGTCGGCCGGTTCAGCGGCGGTCATGGCGCAACCTCCAGCACCCGGCGGCGCAGCAAGGGCAGGCCGGCGAGCGCGAACAGGGCGGGGACGAGGCCGGCACCGAGGACGACCGCGGTCACCGCACTGGACGGTTGCGCGACATCGGTGCCGGCGGAGGACACGTAGCCGCCGATGGCGAGTATGAGGCCGTACAGGGCGGGGCCGAGCGCGAGGCCGAGCGTCTCGCCCGCGGTCCACACGCCGGCGAACAGCCCGGCCCGGACCTGGCCGGTGCGCTGCTCCTCGGCGCTGATCACGTCCGGCAGCAGGGCGAGCGGGAAGACCTGCATGCCCGCGTACCCGACGCCGACGACCGCCGCGAACGCGACCGCGGCCCACACGGGGAACACCCGCGCGCCGACCAGGCCGAGCACGCCGGCGGTGAACACGAACGTCGCGATCACGTAGCCCCGCCGCTTGCCGTAGCGGCCCGCGACCCGTTGCCATACCGGCATCACGAGCAGGGCGGGCCCGACGAACGCGACGAACAGCAGTGACTGCAGGCCCTTGTCCCCCAGCGCCACGCGGGCGACGTAGTCCACGCCGGCGAGCAGCGTGCCGATGCCGACCGCCTGGACCACGAACGCGCCGAGCAGCCAGCGGAACGGCCGGCAGTCCCGGATCGCGGCGAAGACCTCGCGCCAGTTCGACACGGACGGCAGCACCCGGCCGTGCGGTGCCTTCGCGGTGCCGAGGAACACGCCGACCGCGCCGACCACGATCAGCACGCCCACGGCGATGCCCATGATCCGGTAGCCCGCGACCCCGCCGACCGCATCGCGCACGGCGGGCGCGCCCGCGCCGGACACGAGGATCGCGATCGCCAGCACCGCGATCCGCCACGCGGTGAGCCGGGTGCGCTCGGCCGGGTCGGCGGTGATCTCGGCCGGCAGCGCGTTGTAGGGCACCTGGAAGAACGCGAACGCGGTGGCGCACAACAGGAACATGCCCGCCACGTACAGCGCGTCGATCGTGGCGGAGCCGGTGTTCGGGCCGGCGAACAGGCCCGCGAAGCAGATCGCGAGCGCGATGCCGCCGCCGAGCAGGTACGGCCGGCGCGCGCCGATGCGGGTGTGCGTGCGGTCGCTGATCCGCCCGGCGACCGGGTTGAACACGACGTCCCAGGCCTTGGGCAGCAGGATGAGTAGGCCCGCGGCCGAGGCCGGAACGGCGAGCGTGTCGGTCAGGTACGGCAACAGCAACAGCCCGGGCACCGTGCCGAACGCACCGGTCGACAGCGAGCCGACGGCGTAGCCGAACCGCATGCCCAGCGGCAGCCGGACCGCCCCCGCCGGAACGTGAGCCGAATTCATCATTGCGCGGGACCCTACGGCCGGCAGCCCCACCCGTCCAGTCGTACCCGCGAGTCCAACACTCCGGTACCGCGAGTCCAACCGCTCGGGTGCCACGAGCCCGGCACACGCGTACCGCGCGTCCAACTCTCGCGCGGGTACGAGTACCGCGTGGACGAGCCCCGCCGCGGCGGGAACGTTGGACTCGCGGGTCGAGAGCGTTGGACTCGCGGGGGTTCAGGGGCGGGACAGGACGAGGCGGACGTGCCGCTTGTCGATCACGTACTCGCCGGTGGCCTCGCTGCCCGCCGGGTACGCGTCGATCCGCAGACCCTCCGAGCCGGGGCGGCCCGCCTCGTCCCACGCCACGACGTGGGCCGCGAGCTCGTCGGCGATCCGGTCGGCGCCCGCGGCGACGAGCTCGCCGTCCTGCGCGGTCAGCGTGGCGAGGCCGAAGTCGTCGAGGATGCCGGAGGTCGCCACGCTCGTGGCGTCCTGCACCGGCGCGTCCGGCAGCCGGGGGTCGGGACCGTGCGCGCCGAGGGCGAACCAGCGCGGCTCGCGGATCGCGAGCCACAGGCCGAAGCCGTCGAACAGCTCGGTGACCGAGGGCGACACCCCGGTGCGGACCGCGCGTTCGGGCGTACCGAGCGCCTCGAGCACGGCCGTCGCGTCGATCTCGCGGGCCTCCGGCACGGCCAGCGTGAGGTGGGTTTGCTTGTCCAGCACGAAATGCCGGTCCGGGCCGGCGAACGCGCCACGCATCCGCATGAACCCGCACGCCCGGGTCGACCGGCTGGTCCAGTGCTCGCCGGCGCGTTCGAAGCAGACCGAGCGCTGCACGCCGCGCAGGTCGAGCGGCACCACGAGCCGGCCGCCCGGCGCGAGCTGCTCGTGCCACGCCGGGGCGAGATCCCACACGCCGACGGTCGCGATGATCCGGTCGTACGGCCCGCGCGCCGCGTCACCGAGCGCGCCGTCCGCGGACAGCACCGTGACGCCCGCGGTGCCGGCCGCGGCCAGGTTCTCCTCCGCACGAACGACGATCTCCGGGTCGAGGTCGATGCTCACGACCCTCCCCTTCGGACCCACGATGTGCGCGAGCAGCGCGGCGTTGAACCCGGTACCCGCGCCGATCTCCAGGACGCGCTGGCCCCGGACGGCCCCGAGCTGGTCGAGCATGATCGCCATGATCGTCGGCTGCGAGGACGAGCTCGACGGCATCCCGTTGTCGTCCCACTTGGTGACGATCGCCTCGTCGCGGTAGGCGGCCTCGGGTGGCAGGTCGGGGAGGAAGATGTGCCGCGGCACGGTGCGTAACGCGTCGGCCACGAGCGCGTCGACCGCACCGCCGCGCTCGCGGACCGTCACCAGCAGCTGCTGGCGCAGCCCGTTCAGCTCGGCGCCCAACGTGCCTCCCATTCGTCCAATTCGGCACCATGCTGCCACGGTGGGCCGGGCACACCGAAGGACGCCCTTCGTGCACCCGGCCCACCGGCGGACGGCGTTGCTGCGTCCGGTCCGGACTACTGCGACCGTTGGTAGGAGCGGAATGCCCGGGTGGCGAGCCACACCGCGAAGAGCGCGACCACGAGCAGGCCGCCCAGCCGCGGCCAGACCGCACCCCAGTCCGGGTTCGCCGACAGCGCCTCGCGGCTGGCGACGACCGTCCAGTCCACCGGGTTGTAGGTCGACACCGTCTGGATCCAGTCCGGCGCCGCCTCGCGCGCCATCATCGCCGAGGACAGGAACGACAGCGGCAGCGTCAGCATGGTGGAGAAGCCGATCAGCGCCTCGCGCGTGCGCACGATCAGCGCCATCCCGTTGGACAGCGACGAGAACGCCGCGGCCAGCAGCACGGACGCGACCAGCATGACGAGCACGCCGACCACCCCGCCGGAGAACGAGGCGCCGAGCAGCAGGCCGACGACCACGATGATCAGGCCCTGCACCACGATCGTCACCGCCTGGTTGGCGACCGAGGCGACCATCATCGCCATCCGGCTCGCCGGCGAGGACAGCATCCGGTCCATGACGCCGCGTTCCATGTCGTCGATGAACCCCATACCGGCCCAGCCGCTGCTGAACAACACGGTCATCACGACGACGCCGGGGGTCAGGAAGTCGATGTAGGCCCCGGACGCGAAGCCCGGCAGCTCCACCACCCGCTTGAACAGCTGCCCGAACAGCAGCAGCCAGATCATCGGCTGGATCAGCATGATCACGACGAACGCGGGCTGGCGCGCCGTGGAGCGCAGCAGCCGTCCGGTCAGGTACGCCGAGTGCGGCACCAGTGTCGTCATCGCGCCACCACCTCCTCCGCGGCCGCGAACGAGCGGCCGGTGTGCCGCAGGTACACGTCGTCGAGTGCGGGCCGGGCCACGGTCACCGCCGCGACCGCGACCGACTCCCGTTCCAGCACCGCCAGCACGGCCGGCACCGCCGACGCGCCGTGATCCACTCGCGTGCGGATCGTGCGGCCCTCGACGGTGACCTCGCGGGCACCGTCCAGCCCCCCGATCGCCGCGCGGGCGCGCTCGGCCGCGGCGTCGGCACCGGGAGCCAGCTCGATCACGACGGCGTCGCCCCGCAGCTCGCTCTTGAGCTGCTCGGGGCTGCCCTCCGCGACGGCCTTGCCACGGTCGACGATCAGCAGCCGGTCGGCGAGGTGGTCGGCCTCCTCCAGGTAGTGCGTGGTGAGCATGACGGTCAGCCGCTCGTGCGCGGCCAGCCGCGCGATCTCCGCCCACATCTCCGCGCGGGCCTGCGGGTCGAGGCCCGTCGTGGGCTCGTCGAGGAAGAGCACCTGCGGGCGGTGCACGAGGCCCATGGCGACGTCGAGCTTGCGCTGCATGCCGCCGGAGTAGGTCTTCACGACGCGCCCGGCGGCCTCGGTGAGACCGAAGCGCTCCAGCAGCTCGTCCGCGCGGGCCTTCACCGGCCTGCCCCGCATGCCGTTGAGCCGGCCCGCCAGCAGCAGGTTCTCCCGGCCGGTGGCGAGCGGGTCGGTGCCCGAGCCCTGGGTGACGACGCCGATCGCGCGGCGCACGGCGTCCGGCCTGGCCAGCACGTCGATGCCGGCGACCGACGCCGAGCCGCTCGTCGGCCGCGACAGCGTGGTGAGGATCTTGATCGTGGTCGACTTGCCCGCCCCGTTGGGGCCGAGCAGGCCGAACACCGTGCCGGCCGGCACGGTGAAGCTGAGGCCGGCGAGCGCCTGGACCTCGCCGTAGCTCTTCACGAGCTCGGCGGCGACGATCGCGGGCGGTGGGTCCGCCGGCGGTTTCGCGGCATGTCGGGCGGCCGCGGCACGCCCGGTGGGCATGGTCATCTGCGTGAACCTCTCCTGGATGCGTTCACCAGGTCGATCCGCGCAGCCGGCCAGCTATCGTGGAAGGCGCAGCCTGGGTACGCGAGCCGGCACGGATCGATCCCGGGTTTCGGTCACTGGCCGGGTGTTGCAGCACCCGGCCAGTGCTGTTCGAGCGGTGGAGTCCCCCTTCTCTCCGAGCACGTATATCCGAAGTCGAGTATGCGGCTGACATCACGGTGACGTCAATACTGACGTCACCGTGACTTCAGTCGACCTTGCGCAGGTGGGTCATCGCGCGCTTCCAGTCCTCCTCGGACGGCAGGTCGCCACCCTCGTGCGCGCGGCGCCAGACGTCGACGCCGTCGAGCGTGCTCTTCCTGATCTTGTCGATGAGGTCGGCGACGAACTCCCGCTCGGCCCGCCGCAGCGCCCGGGCGTAGTCGGCCTCGATCGCCCACAGGTAGGGCATGCCCTGCTCGGCCATCTGGTCCATGACCCCGCCCACCGCCGCGATCTCCACGTCCAGCCGGGTGAGCCGGGTCTCGAGGAGGCGCCGGACGTCGTCGGGCGGCAGGACCGGCATCAGCGACAGCGCGGCCTCGAACTGCGTGAACTCCTTGACCGGAATGGACAGCAGCTCCGACATCCAGTCGACCAGCTCGATGCGGCCGGACTCGGTGATCCCGTACACCGTGCGCTCCGGGCGGCGCCCCTCGCGGATGGTCTCCTGCACGTCGATCAGCTCGTGCCGGCGCAGCGACTCGACCACCGAGTACAGCGAGCCGTAGTTGAGCTTGATGCTCTCTTCCTTGGCCCGTTCCCGCAGCGTGTTGGACATCTCGTACGGGTGCATCGGCCGCTCCGACAGCAGCGCCAGCACGGCCAGCGCGAGCGGGTTGGCGACCTTCCGCTTGGTCATGACGGCAGCTTAGCTCAAATATCCGACATCGAGTATTCACCTCCGCGATATCGCGGCCGGTGTTGAATTGGGGGCGTGACCGAACCTCAGCAGCACCGCCAGTTCCGCTTCGCGCTGCCGCCCGGCGCCACGGACATCCTGCTCGTCCGCCACGGCGAGTCCGCCCCGGCGCGCGAGGACGAGCCGTTCCCGGTGGTCGACGGGCACGGCGACCCGCCGCTCGCGGATGAGGGCGAGCGCGAGGCCGAGCTGGTCGGCGACCGGCTCGCGGTCGAGCCGATCGACGCCGTCTACGTCTCGGGACTGCGCCGCACGGTGCAGACCGCAGCACCGCTGGCGAAGCGGCTCGGGATCACGCCCGCGGTCGAGCCGGGCATGCGCGAGGTGAAGCTCGGCGACTGGGAGGGCGGGCTGTTCCGCATCCGGGTGGCGGAGAACCACGGCATCGCCCAGCGCATGTGGGAGACCCAGCGCTGGGACGCCATCCCCGGCGCGGAGTCCACAGAGGACCTCGCGGCGCGGGTGCGGGCGGCGATCGAGCGGATCGCGGCCGCCCACCCCGACCAGCGGGTCGCGGTGTTCACGCACGGCGGCGTGATCGGCCAGGTGGTGGCGATGGCCACCGAGTCACGGCCGTTCGCCTTCATCGGCGCGGACAACGCCTCGATCACCCAACTGGTGGTGGCCGGCGACCGCTGGATCGTGCGCAGGTACAACGACACAGCTCACTTGCACCCGGAGTTCACGGTCCGCCCAGAACCCCTCGCCTAGTGGAGAGCGCCCTCGCGACGTCGTTGACGCGAGGGCGCTCTCCCGCTCACCTGCTCCAGCGATACTGCGTTCCGCCTCCCCGGAATTAACCCTTGTGGTCGCCGCGGGCTGATGGCTTCCGGTTCGGCACGTACTTGTGGCTGGGTTGCGTCCCGTTCCCCTTAGGTGCGGTTGGCAGCCGCCCTGTCATCGGCTCCAGCGGTACTGCTGCCACACCTCCTGGGGCGACAACGCTCGGTTCAGGAGCATCAGGCTGTCCATCCGGCAGTCGCACGGGTTTCGCTCGACGGTGTTCTGCGGGAAGCTCCCGCCGATCTTGATGCCCGCCGGGTCGGTGGCCGTGGTCCGGTCCGGCTCGGGCGGTCCCTGCACGAGCCAGGGGTCGCCGGTCACCGTGTAGAAGCCATCGAGCGGGCGGCCGTCCTTGTACAGCGCCATCTCGCCGGTGTCGTAGTCGAAGGTGGCGGCCAGGAACACCCACTCGTCCCGCGGCAGCACCTCCTGCCAGTCCTGGCTCGCGGCGAACGTCTGCGAGCTGCCACCGTCGACGCGCCGGCCGAGCGCCACCACGCGCAGCTCCCCCGACACGTCGATCACCTCGAGCAGCGCGCGGACGTTGTGCCCGTCGGAGTCGCCGGACAGCACACCCGCGAGCCCGACCGCGTTGTACCGGTCGGCCGGGTCCGGGGTGTTCGTGTTGAGGGCGGGCGCGTCGCCGGTCACCTTGAACCACCCGAGCACGGTGACCTGCCGCGCGGCGTTGAACCGGTGCAGCGACGCCAGTCCGGTCGCGGCGTACACGCCGGCCTTCCAGTCGTCGTTGCCCAGCGCGGCCGGGTCGACCTGCTTGGTCGACAGCACGTGCCCGCCGCGGTCGCGCACCCGCATCGCCGCGCCGCCGTTGACCAACCCGATGTCCGTGCCGGACCGGCCGAGATCCCGTTCCAGCGCGGGGTTCTGCCGCACCGGGTGCTCGAAGTCGTAGTACGCCACGAGGTTCCGCGCCAGTGTCGGGAACACCCCGGGCCGCGCGGTGGCCCCGGCGGGCAACGGCGCCGCGAGCGACGCGCACAACGCGACGACGGCCAGGACCGCGAGCCGGCGCATCACGACACCGCCGTGCCGGTGACGCGGAACCCGCGTGCCCGCCCGATGTTGTCGAACGAGCCGAACCCGGTCCGGCCGGACGCGAACGTCGTGTCCACGGCGGTCATCAACGGGTCGCGCGCACCGTCCACATAGACCGCGATCTCACCGGAGTCCGCGCAGTGCACCACGCGCACGTCGTGCCAGTCGGCGTCGGTGATCGCCGGTGGCGCGCCACGCGACTGCGCCTCGTCCCACTGGTCCTCGATGCGCACCCGGTCGGCGTCGTTCACCACGAAGATCCCGTTGTGCGGATAGATCGTGTTGTCGGTGGACAGGTGCGCGTAGTAGAACCGGGTGTCCGACCGGTATCCGAACACGATGATCACGTCCCGGTTGGTCACCTCGACCGGGGTGTCGAGCCGGACCTTCGCGTCGATCCGCACGGAGCCGAGCTCGGGGCCCTTGGTCAGCACCGCGTACTCGAACGGCCGGCGTGGCCCGGGCGGGGCGACGCCCTCCTCGGCGAGGATCAGCTCGTCACCGTGGAAGCGCCACTTCGACGGGGTCTTCGGCGCCCAGTCCCGCGCGCTCGTGCCGGCCACCCGGGCGTGCCCGGGGTCGCAGCTCGCGAACCGCTTCGTGCCGGTCACCCTCCACACCTTTCCGTTGGCCTTCGCGAGCAGGTACAGCTCCCCGCGGGCGTCGCGGCCGAACCGCAGGTCGACCCGCTGGTCGCCGGCCAGCTCCTGGAACGAGGTCCGGGTGCCGGCGGCGTCGTAGATCATCAGCTCGTGGATCTGGGCCATCGGCCGGCCGCGGCGCATCTGGTCGGCCTCGGTGTAGAACACCCGGCCGTCCACCAGGTCGGTGAACACGTACTTGCCGCGCAGCTGCGGCACGTCGTGGCCGCGGTAGACGAAGCCGCCGCTGATCGCGTGGCCGGAGTCCGAGCACAGCGGGTGGCCGGGCGGCGGGTTGTGGTCGAACGCGGCCACCGGGTAGACGTAGCCGAACTGCTCGTCGTCGGCCGGCAACGGGTAGACGCCGCACTGCGGGTCGCCGCGCTTGTAGACGAACGGCCCTTCCCGCTCGCTCCAGCCGAAGTTGTCGCCGGCCCGGACCTCGTAGACGGCCTCGATGCGGTGCTCGCCGATGTGGCCGAGGTACATCCGCCCGGTGTCCGGGTCCCAGCTGAACCGGTGCGGGTCGCGCATGCCGATCGCGTAGATCTCGTCGAGCACGCCGTCGTCGCCGGCGAACGGGTTGTCGCGCGGGATGCCGAACTGGCCGCCGGTGCCGTCGGTGCCCAGCGGGTCGACGCGCAGGATCTTGCCGTAGGGCGTGGTGAGGTCCTGCGGTCCGGTGGTGGTGGCGCCCTGCCCGCCGTCGCCGGAGGCGAGGTAGAGGATGCCGTAGTCGCGGTCGTGCCGCTTGGCCGTGGGGTTGAAGTCGATCTGCTGGATGGCGTGGACCTGGCCGGTGAAACCGATGCGCATGACCTCGCGGCGGGTGCCGCTGAACGTGCCGGCGGCCGGGTCGGCGGCGGTCCACTCGGTGACCACCGCGTGCAGGATCGGGTTGGGCTGCGTGGGCCAGGTGGTCGGCTTCGCGAGGCCGGCGCCGTTCTCGCTGTGCACGGTGTAGAACCTGCCGTTGCGCCCGAAGTCGGGGTGGAAGGCGACGAACCCGGAGCCGGTGCCCAGGCCACGGCCGGAGAAGAAGTCGGGCGCGAAGGTCGAGCCGAGGTCGAGGTAGACGTGCGGCGCCTCGCCCGGCTTCATGAGGTAGACCCGGCCGTTGAGGTCGGGCACGTAGAGGCGTCCCGAGCCGTCGGGCACCTCGCCGAGGTAGTTGATGCGCGCGTGCCGCATGAGCCGCGGATCGGTCGGCGGCGGCACGGGTTCGGTCCTGGGGAACTGCGCGAACTCCTCGACGGTGAGGCCGAGGCTCGATTGTGCCGGGTCGGGCAGGGGGTCCTGGATCGGCTCATCGGCCGCCGCGGTCGCGGTGTCGGCCGGGGCGGCCGCCGCCGTTGTCGGCGCGGCGATCGGGCCGGCGAGTAACGCCGCGCCGGCGATCGTGACGAGCCACCGTCTGGTTCTCGACATTTCGCCCACCACCTTGGGGGGTCAAGTTGTTGCAGGAAAGCGCTTTCCGGCAAGCGCTTTCCCGACCCTACAGACGGGCTCCCGGCACGCGCAAGGTGCAGCTGAGGTCGGATGTCCGCGAGCACGCCGTGTTCGGACCCGGCGCGCTCGATCCGGCGGCCACACGATCGAACATCCCCGCCCACCCGTCCACCAGACCGGCCCCCCGCCGCCTGCCCCAAACGCCGCGAGTCCCCATTCTGGCTCGCGAGTCCCCCGTTGCGGCGCGCGTGTCCCCCGTTCCAGCATGCGTGTCCCCCGTTCCAGCATGCGTGTCCCCCGCTGCGGACGGGGGACACGCGGTCGGGAACGGGGGACACGCGGTCGGGAACGGGGGACACGCGGAAGGATCCGACCAATCCACGGCCATCCAGGGTCACGAACCGAACTCGCGAGTCCAACGTTCGCGACCCGCGAGTCCTACGCTCCTGCGTGTCCGAAGAGGACCGCATGCGGGGGCTCGACGCGCCGCCGGCACGTCGTCCCGCCGGATCGGCCCGGTTCGCGCGTTACTGTCGTCACCGTGTTCGCGGCGGAACGACGGCAGCGCATCCTCGAGTTGGTGCACTCGAGCGGCGCCATCTCCCTGCGCGAGCTCGCGCGCCAGGTGCAGACCTCGGAGGTCACGGTCCGCCGCGACCTGCGGGCGCTCGAAGCGCAGGGCCTGCTCGACCGCCGCCACGGCGGCGCCGTGCGGCCGGGCGGGCTGTCCCACGAACCGACCTACTCCGAGAAGTCCCTCGTCGCCGCGGACGCGAAGGCGGCGATCGCCACGCTCGCGGCCCAGCTGGTGAGCGACGGCGACGCGATCGTCGTCGGCGCCGGCACCACCACGCAGGCCTTCGCCGCGCGACTGGCCACGCACCACGAGCTGACCGTCGTCACCAACTCCCTGCTCGTCGCCGAGGGACTCGCCGGCGCGCACGGCGTCGACGTCGTCGTCACCGGCGGCTCGCTGCGCGGCTCGATCCACGCGCTCGTCGGCGGCACCACCGAGCAGGCGCTCGCCGGCGTGCGGGGCACCCGGGCGTTCCTCTCCGGCAACGGGCTCACCGCCGCCCGGGGCCTCTCGACGCCCAACCTCGCGGTGGCCGGCGTCGACCGGGCCCTCGCGGCCGCCGGCACGGAGGTCGTCGTGCTCGCCGACCACACCAAGATCGGCGCCGAGGCGCTCCTGCAGACCGTCGCGCCCGAGGACATCCGGCACCTGGTCACCGACGACCAGGCCGACCCCGGCGAGCTCGACGCGCTGCGCGAACACGGGATCGAGGTGCACGTGGCAGAGGTCCCGGCCGCGCCCCGGCCCCGCTCCGCCCACCGCTCCGGCTGAGCGGGCACGCGCGCCATCCACACGCGGTCGGGAGACCGCTCTCATTGGTTCAACCTCTGATCGAACATGTCCGCTATTTGTGCTGGTCTTGACAGATAAGTTTCGGATGTGACTGAATTTGATCGGCGAGGTTGCCGATCGGGAGCGGCCTCCGTGACGGCCAGGAGTGAGCCGATGGTGGCCCTTCGTTCCATTCGCCCCGCCCGCCTCGCCGGCGCCGCCGCCCTGTGCGCGGCACTCGCGCTGAGCGCCTGCACCAAGTCGGAGGACTCGGGTGACAGCGGCGGTGCCACCCAGGGCACCGGTGGCGCGCAGGTCGCGGAGACGCCGGACAGCGAGGGCCCGACCTGCACGCTGGAGCAGTACGGCGGCACGAAGATCGACCTGAAGGACGCGATCGTCGGCTTCTCCCAGTCGGAGAAGGAGGCGAACCCCTTCCGGATCGCCGAGACGCAGTCGATCAAGGACGAGGCCGCCGAGGCCGGCGTCGAGCAGCTGCTCACGACGAACGCGAACTCCCAGCTGAGCAAGCAGATCTCGGACATCCAGGACATGATCAACAAGGGTGCGCAGGCGCTCGTCGTGGCGCCGCTGAACTCCGACGGGCTCGAGCCCGCGCTGGATGCCGCCCGTGCCAAGGACATCCCCGTCCTCACGATCGACCGCAAGGTCAACTCCGAGCCCTGCAAGGACTACGTGGCCTTCCTCGGCTCGGACTTCGTCGAGCAGGGCAAGCGCGCCGCGCAGGAGATGGCCAAGGGCCTGGACAACAAGGGCAAGGTCGCGATCCTGCTCGGCTCGTCGGGCAACAACGTGACGACCGACCGCACCAAGGGCTTCGTCGACGAGCTGGCCTCGATCGCGCCGGACATCGAGATCGTCGCCCAGCAGACCGGTGAGTTCGCCCGCGACAAGGGCCAGCAGGTGATGGAGCAGATCATCCAGGCCCAGCCCGACCTGGGCGGCGTGTACGCGGAGAACGACGAGATGGCGCTCGGCGCGCTGGTGGCGCTCAAGAGCGCCGGCAAGGCCCCGGGCACCGACGTCCAGGTCGTGTCGATCGACGGCACCCGCAACGCGGTGCAGAAGATCGTCGACGGCGAGATGCTCTCGGTGGTCGAGTCCAACCCGCGCTTCGGCCCGCTCGCCTTCGAGACGCTGCAGAAGTTCCTGTCCGGCGAGGCCGTGTCGCAGAACGTGGTGATCAGCGACAAGCTCTACGCCAAGGACAACGCCTCCGCCGAGGTCGCGAACGCCTACTGACCCGGAACGGGGAGCGGGTCATGGACGACAGCGATGCCGTGCTCGCCGCGACGGCGATCGGCAAGCGGTTCCCCGGCGTGGTCGCGCTGTCCGATGTGGACATCGAGCTGCGCGCGGGCGAGGTGCACGCCCTGGTGGGCGAGAACGGCGCCGGCAAGTCGACGCTGATCAAGGTGCTCACCGGGGTGTACGCACCCGACGACGGGACGCTGACCTACCGCGGCCAGGTGGTCCACTTCGGACGGCCGGGCGACGCGCAGGCCGCCGGCATCAGCACGGTCTACCAGGAGGTCAACCTGGTGCCGCTGCAGTCGGTGGCGAGCAACCTGTTCCTCGGCCGCGAGCCGCGGACGCGGTTCGGGCTGGTCGACTTCCGGGAGATGAACCGGCGGGCCCAGGCGCTGCTCGACGCCTACGGCGTCGCCGTCGACGTCACCCGGCCGCTGCGCACGCTCGGCATGGGCGTGCAGCAGATGGTCGCGGTGGCCCGGGCGGCGCAGGAGGAGGCGCGCGTGGTGATCCTCGACGAGCCGACGTCCTCGCTCGAGGCGCGCGAGGTCGACACGCTGTTCGCGATCGTCGAGCGGCTCGTGGCCGACGGCGTGGCGGTGCTCTACGTAAGCCACCGACTGGACGAGCTGTACCGGATCTGCGACCGGGTCACGGTGCTGCGCGACGGCGCACGCGTCCACAGTGGACCGATCGCGGACCTGCCGCGGCTGCGCCTGGTGGCCATGATGCTCGGCCGGGACCTGGCGGAGGTCCGCCGCGAGGGCGCCACGAAGTTCGAGGGCGAGCACACCGCGGCGCAGGCCGAACCGGTGCTCGACGCCGTCGGGCTGACCGCGCAGCACCGGATCGAGGGCGTCGACGTGACGGTCCGGCCGGGCGAGATCGTCGGGCTCGGCGGGCTGCTCGGCGCGGGCCGCAGCGAGACCGCGATGGCGATCGCCGGCGCGCTGCCGCTGGACTCCGGCGTGATCACGGTGGGCGGCAAGCGATTGCGCACCGGCTCGGTAGCCGCCGCGATGCGGGCGGGCGTGGCCATGCTGCCCGAGGACCGCAAGGCCGACGGGATCCTGCCGGAGCTGTCGGTACGGGAGAACATCGTGCTGGCCGCGCTCCCCCGGCTCTCGGCGGCCGGGCTGGTCTCGCGCGGCCGCCAGGACTCCATCGTCGAGACGTTCATGCGGCGGCTGCGGATCAAGGCGGCGAGCCCCGACCAGCGGGTGGGCGAGCTGTCCGGCGGCAACCAGCAGAAGGTGCTGCTGGCCCGGCTCCTGTGCACCCGGCCGAAGGTGCTGCTGCTGGACGAGCCGACCCGCGGCATCGACGTCGGCGCCAAGGCCGAGGTGCAGGCGCTGGTCGACGAGCTCGCCGCGGACGGGCTGGGCGTCGTGCTGATCTCCTCGGAGTTCGACGAGGTCGTCGAGGGCTCGGACGCGATCGTGGTGCTGCGCGAGGGAAGGGTGGTCGCGCGGCTGGAGGGTGCCGAGGTCACCGAGGCCGCCCTGCTCACCGCGCTGGCCGCGAGCGAGAGCGACGGAGCGTCCGCCGTCTGGACTGACGAGCGCGCGCAGGCGCGTCAGCGCCGAGCACGCGAGGAAGGAAGACGGCGGGTAGCGCAGGAGCGGAGCGAGCCATGAACACAGCGAGCGAGCCATCAGATGCAGGGGCAAGCGAATGATGCGGGCAAGCGTCGGACTCGCCGGGCCGGAGCGATGGACTCGCAGGTCGGGGGCGTTGGACTCGCGGGCCGGGAGTGTTGGACTCGCGGGGGTGGGGCATGGCTGAGGCCACCGTCGCGCCGGCGGTGCGGACGACTGGGACCCGCGCGTGGTTGCGGGACAACGGGGTCTACGCCGCGATCGTCGTCCTGCTGGGCTACAACCTGGCGTTCACCGAGAACTTCGCCTCGGTCGGGAACCTGAACACCCAGCTCGTGCAGGTCGCGCCGGTCCTCATCGTCGCGCTGGGCATGGCGCTCGTGATCGGTACCGAGGGCGTGGACCTGTCGGTCGGCTCCGTGATGGCCATCGCGGCCGCGATCCTCCCCCTCTACCTCGGCTACGGCGTCGTCCCCGCGATCGGGCTCGCGCTCGTCGCCGGCGCGCTGTGCGGGCTGCTCAACGGGACGCTGGTCGCGGTCGTCGGCATCCAGCCGATCGTCGCGACCCTCGCGCTGCTGGTCGGCGGGCGCGGGCTCGCGCTCGTGTTCGCCGACGGCCAGCTCAAGGACATCCGCAACGCCGACCTGCTCGACCTGGGGGCGGGCAGGCTGGCTGGCATCCCGCTCGTCGTCTGGATCGCCGCGGTGCTCGCGGCGCTCGTCTGGCTCCTGGTGCGGTACACGACGTTCGGCCGCCAGCTGGTCGCGGTCGGCGGCAACCGGTCGGCGAGCGCGCTGGCCGGGTTGCCCGTGCGCCGCGTGCTGATCCTGACCTACGTGATCAGCGGCGTGCTGGCCGCGATCGCCGGCGTCGTGGCCACCGCGCGGCTCACCGCCTCCGACCCGTCGGCCATCGGCAACCTCTACGAGCTGGCCGCGATCACCGCCGTCGTGGTCGGTGGCACGCCGCTGTCCGGCGGCCGGGTACGCATCCTCGGCACGGTCGCCGGCGCGCTGCTCATGCAGCTGATCACGGCGACGCTCATCAAGCACGACCTGCCGGACTCCACCGCCCAGATCGTCCAGGCGGCGATCATCGTGGTCGCGGTGTACCTGCAGCGAACCAGGGCGGGTGGCCGGTGACCGCGATCAAGCAGGCGCACACCGTCGAGGACTCGGGTGTGGCCACCGCGGGGATGACCCGCGCGGAGTGGCTCGCCGCACTGGTCCAGCGGCGCGGTTCGCTCGTGGTGCTGGCGCTCGTGGTGCTAGTCGCGTCGTTCTCCTTCGACTCGTTCGCCACCGTGGGCAACGCGCAGAACATCGCGATCCAGAGCTCGTTCCTCGCGATCGTCGCGCTCGGCATGACGTTCGTGATCATCTCCGGCGGCATCGACCTGTCCGTCGGCTCCGTGTACGCGCTCGGCGGGGTGCTGGCCGCGTGGGGCATCCAGTACGGCAGCGTCGTTGGCCTGCTGCTGCCGCTCGTGGTGTGCGGCGCGATCGGGCTGTGCAACGGGCTGCTGGTCGCGTACGGGCGGCTGGCGCCGTTCATCGTCACGCTGGCCACGCTGCTCGGCGCGCGGGGGCTGCTGCTCGCGATCACCGACGAGGGCGCCACCACCCGGCTGATGCCGCGCGAGGACTGGCTCACGAAGGTCGGCCAGGGCACGTTCCTCGGCCTCGGCGTGCCCGTGTGGATCACGATCGTGCTGTTCGCGATCGGCGTGGTCGTGCTGCAGCGCACCCGTTTCGGCCACTCGACGTTCGCGATCGGCGGCAGCCGGGAGGCGGCCACGCTGATGGGCCTGCCGGTCGCCCGCAACACGATGCTGCTCTACGTCGCGAGCGGCCTGCTGGCCGGGCTGGCCGGCGCGCTCGCCGCCGCCTACTCCGCGTCCGGCGTGACGATCGTCGGCGAGGGCCTCGAGCTCGAGGCGATCGCCGCGGTGGTCATCGGCGGGACGCTGCTCACCGGCGGCGCGGGCACGGTCGGCGGCACCCTCGCCGGCGTGCTGCTGCTGCGGGTCATCCAGAACGTCATCAACCAGATCGGCACGCTTTCGTCGCACTACCAGGCGGTGGTCAGCGGCGCGTTCCTCGCCGTCGTCGTCGCCGTTCAGGCCTACCTCAGCCGCGCCTACCTTCGAGGGCGGCGATGACCCTGCAGTAAGTCAAGGAGGTCGTTCCCTGCCATGAAGACCCCCACGAAGACCCCCACGATGTCCACCACGAGAGGAAGGGTGCTCGGTGCGCTCACGGTTCTCGTCACTACCGTGGCACTGATGCCGTCCATGTCCACGTCCGCGACCGCCGACCCGGTGTGGCAGCCCGGCACCCCGCCGCTGTCCACGCCGTGGACCGGTGCGGTCGGCCCGGACAACGCGCTTCCCGAGTACCCCCGCCCGCAGCTGACCCGGGACCGCTGGCAGAACCTCAACGGCGTCTGGGAGTTCGCCGGCACCGACGACCTGTCCACGCCGCCGGTCGGCCAGTCGCTCGGCGAGCGGGTGCTGGTGCCTTACCCGATCGAGTCCGCACTGTCCGGGATCCAGCGCAGCGAGGACCGCATGTGGTACCGGCGCACGTTCGAGGTCCCGGCCGGCTGGCGCGACGGCGGCCAGCGGCTGATGCTCAACTTCGGCGCGGTCGACTACGACACCACGGTCTACGTCAACGGGCACCAGGTCACCACGCACCGCGGCGGCTACGACAAGTTCGGCGTGGACGTCACCGACGCGCTCACGGCGGCGGGCCCGCAGGAGCTGATCGTCGGCGTCGAGGACCTCACCGACGCGACCTGGCAGCCGATCGGCAAGCAGCGCCGGGTGCCCGATCGCGGCATCTTCTACACCGGCAGCTCCGGCATCTGGCAGACCGTGTGGCTGGAACCGGTGTCCGCGAGCCACGTCACCAAGCTCGACATGACCCCGCACCTGGCCGACGGCAGCCTGGCGCTGACCGCGCGGACGGCTGGCGACGCCACGGTCGAGGCGGTGGCCTACGACGGCGGCCGCGAGGTCGGCCGGGTCACCGGGCCGGCGAACAGCCCGCTGCGCCTGCCCGTGCCGGACGCGAAGCCGTGGTCGCCGGACTCGCCGTTCCTCTACGACCTCGAGGTGTCCCTCGTGGACGGTCAGGGCCAGGCGGTCGACCGGGTCGGCTCGTACTTCGGCATGCGCGAGATCGGCATGAAGCCGGGCGCGGACGGCAAGCTGCGGATGACGCTCAACGGCGAGATCCTGTTCCATCTGGCCACGCTGGACCAGGGCTTCTGGCCGGACGGCATCCACACCGCGCCGACCGACGAGGCCCTGCGCTTCGACCTCGAGCAGCACAAGGTGATGGGCTTCAACGCGGTCCGCAAGCACATCAAGGTGGAGCCGGACCGTTGGTTCTACGCCGCGGACCAGCTCGGCCTGCTGGTGTGGCAGGACATGCCGGCGATGAAGACCTCCGACCAGACCCCGCCGCCGGACGCGCGCGCGGAGTTCGAGCGCCAGCTGCACACGATGGTCGACCAGCACGACAACTGGACCTCGGTCGTCGCGTGGGTGCCGTTCAACGAGGGCTGGGGCGAGTGGGACCGGGGCGAGACCGGCCGCATCGCCGACGAGGTCAAGTCGTGGGATCCGAGCCGGCTGGTGAACGCGCACAGCGGCGTGAACTGCTGCGCCTCGCACGGTGACTCCGGACGCGGCGACATGATCGACCACCACGCCTACGTCGGCCCGGCGCAGCCCGTGCCGGACGGCCGGCGCGTCTCGGTCGACGGCGAGCACGGCGGCTTCGGCCTGGAGGTCGAGGACCACATGTGGTTCGGCGAGGGGCACGCGTACGAGATGGAACCAGACTCCGCGACGCTCACCCGGCGCTACGTGGAGAACCAGCGTGACGTGCTGTCCTCCGCCCAGAGCTGCGGGATCTCCGGCGCGATCTACACCCAGATCACCGACGTCGAGCACGAGGTCAACGGGTTCTTCACCTACGACCGGCAGGTGGAGAAGCTGGACTTCGCGCAGGTGCGGGCGGTCAACCAGGAGATCATCGCGGGTGCCGACGGCTCCGGCGGCGGCACCCCACCGCCCCCGCCCGGCACCCCCGGCCCGGACGGCATCCACTACTACCCGTTCGGCGAGAACACCGGCACGACGACCGCGGACGAGGTCGGCGACGCGGACGGCACGCTCACCGGCGGGCCGTCGTGGACCGCGGGCCACACCGGGCCGGGCCTCCAGTTCAACGGCACGTCGTCCTATGTGGACACCGGGCGCGCCCTGCTGGACACGAAGGGGAACTACTCCGTCGCGGCGTGGGTCAAGCTGGACAGCCTCGGCGGGTTCGCCACCGCGGTGAGCCAGGACGGCAGCGCGGACAGCGGGTTCTTCCTGCAGTACTCCGGGGGTGACAACCGGTTCGCGTTCAGCTTCGTCGGCGTGCGGGCGCTCGCTCCCGCGGCGCCGGAGGCGGGCCGCTGGTACCACCTGGTCGGCGTGCGCGACGTGGTGTCCGGGACGCTGAAGCTCTACGTCGACGGGCAGCTCGCCGGCACGCAGACCGCGTGCGTGGGCAGCGACGCGACGGGCAACACGGTGATCGGGCGGGCGAAGTTCGGCGGGAACCCGGTGGACTTCTGGCGCGGCGCGATCGACCAGGTGCACGTGTACGACCGGGCGCTGCCCGACGCCGAGGTCGCGACCCTGTACGAGTCCGGCCGGTAACCGCCGCTCGGGGCCGGCCGTGGTGCGTGCCGCGGCCGGCTCGACGGTCGTGCCCGTGCGCTAGTGTGCCCGGCGGGGAGCGTGGTGGGTGCCGCGCCGGACGCTGGGGAGACACGCGTGCAACCGAACCCGTTCGAGGGCATGGATCACGAGGCCGTGCTGCGCACCTTGCGCGAGCGAGCCGAGGGCGTCGAGGCGCGGGCGCGGGAGCTGCGTGCGGGGCTCGAGGCGGCGAGCGCGTCGGCGTCGTCGCCGGACGGTGCGGTGACCGTGACGCTGTCGCCGACCGGTGCCCTGCAGGGCATCTCGTTCTCGGCCAAGGCGGCGGCGCACAAGCCCGAGGCGCTGGGCCCGCTCGTGATGTCCGCGGTGCAGGCCGCGCAACGGCAGGTGTCGGCGAAGTTGACGGAGTCCCTGGCGGGCACCTTCGGCGATCCGTCCACGATGGACTTCCTGCGCCGGTTCGTCCCCGAACCCGAGCCGGCGAAGCCCGCCACGCGCGATCCGGAGGACGGCTACGGCGCCGTGCTGCGCAAGCGCCCGGGCGCCGGCCGCCCGGCTTCGCCGGAGGGCGGCGCGGGCGGCGGCATCCTGCGCTGAGCGGAGAAAGCGATGACGAACGACAACACCCGGGTCGAGACCGACGAGCTTCGCAGGTGGAGCCGCGACACCCACGCCCGCGGCGACGAGGTGGCCCGGGTGGCCGACGACGTCGGCCGCGTCGACGTCGGGTTGGACACATTCGGCCTGATCCACCGGGTGTTCTGCGGTGACTTCATCGACAGGCTGCAGGCCACGCTCGACAAGGCCCGCGACACCGCCGGCCACCTGGAGACCGACTCCCGGGATGCGACCGCGGTCGCCGACTCGTTCGACGACGTCGACGAGGCCCAGGCGGACCGGTTCAAGGGGAGCGACGGCCGTGGTTGACCTGGTGAACGTCGGCGGCGGGGAGAACTGGGACGCGTCGTTCACCGGTGGTGGACCGGCGGAGTCCACCTCGCAGATTGTCAAGGCAATCCAGAGCGACGACGCGTTCTCCGCGGTGGCCAACGGTGTCGTGCTCGGACTGGACCTGCTCGACGTCCTCGAGAGTCCCATCAAGACGCTCGCCACCTCGGTGATCGGCTGGCTGCTGGAGCACATCTCCTTCCTGGACTCCTTCCTCGACTACACGACGGGGGACCCCGGCGCGATCGAGTCCGCGGTGAACGCGCTGAACACGGCCGCCACCGAGCTGGACAAGCTGGCCGCCGCGCACATCGAAGCGCTGACCCAGGTGCCGACGTACGTCGAGGGCGGATCCGAGTCCGCCACCGCGTTCGTCGAACGCGTCATGCCCCGCGCGGAGGACATCAAGGCCCAGAGCATCGCCTGTGTCGGCCTCGCCAGCGGCATGACGGTCGACGGCGTCCTGGTGTCGACCTGTCGCGGGGTCATCCGCGACGAGCTCGCGAACCTGGTTCTGAAGGCCATCACCCGGGCGACGGCGGCGGCCGCCGCGGCTCCCTACACCGGCGGCGGTTCCGTGGTCGCCGCCGTCTACGACACCGTCGTCGAGGGCGCGCAGACGGCCGCGGAGCTGGGTACGGTACTGGCCAAGGTCGGTGTCAAGATGTCGGCGATGTCGGGGAAGCTGGGGGAACTCGTCGATGCCCTCGACAAGTCGGTGGCGCGGAACGTCCTCACCTCGTCGGCCAAGGGTGCCGACATGTCCGAGGCACGCCCCGACCTCACCGAGACGGACCGGGCGACGTCACGCCGGGAACCCGCCACGCCGAACCGCCCGTGGCGGGTAGCGGGCACGCTCGATGACGGCTGACGTCCGGGCCTGGCTGCGGCGGTACTGGTGGCGCTACGTCGTCGCGGTGTTCGCGCCGGTGCTGGTCTCGGCGGGTGTGTCGATCGGGTTGTGTGTGGCCGGCGAGCAGGCGGGCGAGCCGCTCGCCGTCACCACCGTGCTCGCCGGGCTTCTCGCCGCGTGCGCCTACATCACCACGATGCACAACGACAACAAGCCGCACAAGTGGTTGCGGAACGCGGCCGGCTTCGGCGCGGCCGCGTGCTTCCTGCCGATGGTGCCGCTCACCCGGATGGCGCCGTCCGAGTCGGCAGGGCTCGCGTTCTTCGCCGTGGGAGTCGTGAGCATCGCCGGATGCGCGCTGGCCGGACACGCGAAGGTCGTCGCCGGTGACCGGATCGGGACGGCGGAGACCGTCGCCTCGGATCTCGGCGCCCGGTTCGCCGCCCGCGCCAACACGGCACGCCTCGAGGTCGACACGACGAAGGTGCAGATCTTCAAGACCGACTTCGACTTCCATCGGAGGAACGTAGTCAAGGTCTTCCATGCCGTCTGCCTGCTCCGGAACATCGGCGCGGTGCGTGTCGAATACCTCAAACGTTCGGAGAGTCACCGGTTGCCCGGCAACAAGAGGCTGGTGCTGGAGTTGACTCCAGGCCAGGCTGTCGTGCTGGACACGAGCCACGGGCAGTGGATATTCCCCACCAACCAGGGCTATGACGCCGTCGAGGTGATCAGCGCCATGCGGAAGAAGTACGGGCGGCCGAACCTCGACACGTTCCTGCCCCGGGACCCGTGATGGCGCTCGTCGTCGTGATGGGCGTGACCGGCTCCGGCAAGTCGACCGTCGGGGCCGCGCTCGCGACGCGGTTGGGCGTGCCGTTCGCGGACGCGGACGACTTCCACCCCCCGGCCAACGTCGCGAAGATGTCGGCCGGGGTGCCGCTCGACGACGCGGACCGCGAGCCGTGGCTGCGGGCCATCGGCGAGTGGCTCGCCGCGCGCGCCGGCACGGGCGGAGTGGTCAGCTGCTCCGCCCTGCGGCGCGCCTACCGCGACGCGCTGCGCGAGCACGCGCCGGACGCGTACTTCGTGCACCTGCACGGCGACCGCGAGACCGTGCGGCGGCGGGTCGCCGGGCGGGCCGGGCACTTCATGCCGACCTCCCTCGTCGAGTCGCAGTTCGCGGCGCTCGAACCCCTCGGCGAGGACGAGCGCGGGGTCGTGCTCCCGCTCGACACACCCGTCGACGACCTGGTCGAGGCCGCCGCACGGTCCGTCGCGGGCTAGTCACCGCCGAACAGCTTGCCGCCCTGGTCGACGATCGTCAGCACGCTCAGCACGCCGAACAACGCGACCGACCAGCCCAGCACCACGACCCGGGCGCCGCGGATCTTGATCTGCTCCGGCAGCACCTTGCGGTTCAGCACGATCAGCAGGATCGAGTAGATGAACATCATCAGCCCGCCGACGCAGGCCGAGATCACCAGCAGCACCAGCGGCTGCGCGAAGCCGGCGACGGTGATGCCGCAACCGATCAGCACGAGCAGCCACACCACGGCGAAGTAGAGCGAGCTCTCCTTGATCCGCTGGGCGTACGAGGTCTTGACGACGTCGGCGACGAGCCGCGCCGTGTAGTCCACGATGCCCAGCGCCGCGCAGAACAGCGAGAAGGCGCCGATGATCCAGAAGAACGTGCCGAACCAGCTGCCGACCTCCGCACTCAGCACGTCGCCCTCGACCTGCAGGAAGCCGATGCCGTTCTCCAGGCCGTCGCGGCCGTACACCGTCGAGTAGGCGAGCAGGGAGGTGAACAGGATGGTGAGGAACGTGATCAGCACGAAGGTGTAGAGCTGCTCGCGGTTCGCGAACCGCCACCACGACCGCCACCGCCCCAGGTGCTCCTCGGTGGGCTCGAAGATGAACCCGGTGCTCGGCGCGGCCTCCGGCTTGCCGGTCACCGGGCTCGTGATCCGTGGCACGTACTGGCCCATGCCGAAGCCCTTGTCCCGGATCCAGTTGCTCTGCACCAGGTTCTGCCCGCCGCCCGCGCCCGCGAACGCCAGCGCGCCGAGCAGCAGCGCGACACCCAGCTCGGTGGGCACGCTCGCCTCGGTGACGATCGTGGGCACGCCGGCCCACGCGTCGGCGGAGACGGCCGCGACCGCGCCGACCAGCAGCAGCACCAGCACCGCCGCCACCTTCAGCATCTCCGCGCGTTCCAAGCGCAACGTAGACGACCGGCGCGAGCGTGAGGACGAGTCCGATCGCGACCAGCATGCCGATGGTGATCCACTTGACGTTGCCGCCCCACAGGTACGTCACCATGGTGGCCGAGCTGCTCGCCCAGCCCGGCCACAGGTTCGCGAGAACCGCGAGGAACGCGAACACCAGGCCCCAGTGCCGCCAGAACCGGCTGAACCCGGTCAGCGCGGTCTCGCCGGTCGCGAGCGTGTACCGCTCGATCTCCATGTTCAGGAAGAACTGCGTGGCCAGGCCGACCAGCGCGGCCCAGACGAACACGAGGCCGACCTGGGAGGCGATGTACGGGAAGAGGATGAACTCCCCGCTCGCCAGGCCGACCCCGGCGGCGATGATGCCCGGCCCGATGATGCGCCAGGTGGACGCGGGCGGCTCGGGTAAGGGCCTGATCTCGGGCTTGGCCAGGTACTTCGTGGGAAATCGGTCGGCGACCGAGGTCGACACGTCTTTGTGCTGCCTCGTCATGTGTCTTCATCCCCTTTCCTGCATGCTGTATGCAAAATGGTAACGGTTCCCGATCCGATAGCGTCGGTCGTGATGAAGACGATGATCGACTTCGACACGGCGCGAACGTTCGCGATCCCGATGACTACCCGGTTTCGCGGCATCGACGTGCGCGAGGGCATGCTGATCGAGGGACCGGCCGGCTGGGGCGAGTTCTCGGCGTTCGACGAGTACGACGACGCCGAGTCGGCGTCCTGGCTGACGGCCGCGCTGGAGGCGTGCACGGTCGGCTGGCCGGATCCGGTGCGCGGCCGGATCCCGGTCAACGCCACCGTCCCCGCCGTGGGGCCCGCCGACGCACACCGCATCGCGGCGTCGTCCGGCTGCCGGACGGTGAAGGTGAAGGTCGCCGACACGCCGGACTCGCTGCCGGCGGACATCGAGCGGCTGGAGGCGGTGCGAGACGCGCTGGGCCCGGCGGGCCTGGTGCGCTGCGACGCGAACGGCGCGTGGGACGTGGACACGGCGGTGTCCATGATCGGCGTGCTGGACCGCGCGGCCGGCGGGCTGGAGTACGTGGAGCAGCCGTGTCGCACCATCGAGGAGCTGGCGCTCGTCCGCCGCCGCGTCGACGTGCGCATCGCGGCCGACGAGTCGATCCGGCGGGCCGCCGACCCGATGCGCGTGGCGGTCGCGGAGGCCGCGGACGTGGCCGTGCTGAAGGCGACCCCACTCGGCGGCGTGCGGCGGGCGCTGCGGGTGGCGGAGGCGTGCGGGCTGCCGTGCGTGGTGTCCTCGGCGCTGGAGACGAGCGTGGGGCTGGCGGCGGGCGTGGCGCTGGCGGGCGCGCTGCCGTCGCTGGACTTCGCGTGCGGCCTGGGCACGCTGTCGCTGCTGACGTCCGACGTGGTCGGCCCGGCCCGGTCCCTGCGCCCGGCGGACGGCTACCTCCCGGTGTCCCCCGTGCCACCCACGCCGGACCCGGCCGTGCTGGCCCGGTACGAGATCACCGACCCGGCCCGCGCGGCCTGGTGGCGCGCGCGGCTGGCCCGCCTGGTCGAGCAGGGCCGGGTCCTGCACTGAGCTCGGCGCGGGTCGCTCGACACCCCAGCGGGTGGTCGAGCGACCCGCCACCCGAACCGCCCACCCAACAGCCACCACGCGCCAAGCCCGCCTGATCGAACAGGGCCACGTCCTCAGCCGAGCTCAGCGCGGGTCGGACTCGACTTGACACCCCACCCGCCACCACGAAATGCCCGCTCAGCGGTCGCCTGCCTGGTCAAGCAGAGCCGCGCCCTCAGCCGACCTCCGCGCGAGTCGGACTCGACTGGGCGCCCCAGCGAGTGGTCGAGCGGCCCGCCACGCGAACTGCCCACTCGGCGGCCGCCACGAGGGTGTCGCCGCGCGCCAGGCCGTCGGCCAGGGCGCCGCAGAACGCGTCGCCCGCGCCCGTCGCGTCGATGGCGTCCACCTTGGTCGCCGGGACGTGGGTCGGGTGGCCGTTCTCGACGACCACGGCGCCGTCCGCGCCCAGGGTGACCACCACCGCGCGCGGGCCGTCGAGCCTGGCCGCCAGCGCCGCCGCGTCGTCCGATGTGGACGGTTCGGGAGCGCCGGCCAGCACGGCCAGCTCGGAGCGGTTCGGCACCAGGACGTCCACGCCCGCAAGGAGGCCGGCCGGCAGCTCGCGCGCCGGGGCGGGGTTCAGCACGACCCGACCGCCGGCCGCGCGGACGGTGGCGGCGACCGCGTCGAGCGGGATCTCCAGCTGTACCAACGTGACCGCGGCGCCGGCCAGCAGCTCCGCGGCCGCGTCGATGTCGGCCGGGCCGAGCCGCGCGTTCGCGCCCGGGCTGACCGCGATCGTGTTCTCGCCGCCGTCGGCTACCGTGATGAGGGCGATGCCGCTCGGCGCGTCGGGCACCCGGCGCAGCCACGACGTGTCCACTCCCGCACCGTCCAATGCGGACAGGATGGTCGGCGCGAGCGCGTCGTCGCCGACGCAGCCCACGAACGCCACCGGCGACCCGAGCTTCGCCGCGGCGACCGCCTGGTTCGCGCCCTTGCCGCCCGGCGTTCGCAGGTGGTCCCCGCCGAGCACGGTCTCCCCCGGCCCGGGCAGGACCGGTACGGGCACGACGAAATCGACGTTGCAGGACCCGACGACCGCTATCACTCTTCGCTCGACCGGGCCCAGAGGTTGATGCCGCTGTCCTCGGCGAACCGGTCGATGTCGGCCAGCTCGGCGTCGGTGAACTCCAGGGTGCGCAGCGCCGCCAGGTTGTCGTCGAGCTGGCGCACGCTCGACGCGCCGATCAGGGTCGAGGTCATCCGCTCGTCGCGCAGCGTCCAGGCGAGGGCCAGCTGCGCGAGCGTCTGGCCGCGGCCCTGCGCGATCTCGTTCAGCGCACGGATCCGGCCCAGGTTGTCCTCGTTCAGGAACTCCTTCGACAGCGAGCCGTCGCGGCTGGCGCGCGAGCCCGCCGGGATGCCGCCCAGGTACCGGTCGGTCAGCATGCCCTGCGCGAGCGGCGAGAACCCGATGCAGCCGACCCCGAGCTCGCCCACCGTGTCCAGCAGCTCCGGCTCGATCCAGCGGTTGAGCATCGAGTACGACGGCTGGTGGATCAGCAGGCGCACGCCCATGCCGGCGAGCAACGCGTGCGCCTCGCGGGTCTTGGCCGGCGAGTACGACGAGATGCCGACGTAGAGCGCCTTGCCCTGCTGCACGGCCGTGGCGAGGGCGCCCATGGTCTCGTCGAGCGGCGTGTCCGGGTCGAACCGGTGGGAGTAGAAGATGTCGACGTAGTCGAGGCCCATGCGCGCGAGGCTCTGGTCGAGGCTCGCCAGCACGTACTTGCGGGAGCCGCCGCCCTGGCCGTACGGGCCGGGCCACATGTCGTAGCCGGCCTTCGTGGAGATGACCAGCTCGTCGCGGTACGGGCGGAAGTCCTGCGCGAGCAGCGTGCCGAAGTTCTCCTCGGCCGAGCCGTAGGGCGGGCCGTAGTTGTTGGCGAGGTCGAAGTGGGTGACGCCACGGTCGAACGCGCGCCGCAGGATCGCCCGGCACTGCTCGAGCGGGACCTCGGTGCCGAAGTTCTGCCACAGGCCCAGCGAGATCGCGGGCAGGGCGAGGCCGCTGTCCCCGGTGCGGCGGTAGGACATCGTGTCGTAGCGGTCCGGGGCGGCGACGTGGGCCGGGATCGTCATCTAATCGTGTCTCCTCGAGCGGCGTTCCGGCGGTTCGCGGGTAGCGTGCATGGTATGTCCGCGCTGGTGGGCAACGTCGGCTGGATGGGCTGGAATCTGGTGCTGGCCCTGGTTCCGCTCGGCGTCGCACGGTTTCTGTTCGGTCACCGCCCGCGACCGGTCTGGCTACTGTGGACCGGCGGCGCGGCGTTCGTGGCCTTCCTGCCCAACGCGCCGTACGTGCTGACCGACGTGCTGCACCTGCCCTACGACATGTCCGCCGCGCACGACTCGCCCTGGCTCGCGGCCGCGCTGCTCGCGCAGTACGTGTGCTTCGTCGGCGTGGGCTTCGCCGCGTACGTGCTGTCGCTGGTCCGGTTCGAGCGGTGGCTGGCCGAGCGCGGCGTGTCCCGGGCGAGGGTGCTCGCCGTCGACCTGTCGCTGCACGCGGTGTGCGCGGTCGGGATCCTGCTGGGCCGGGTGTTCCGGTTCAACTCCTGGGACGTGCTGACCGATCCGCGCGGGCTGCTCGGCACGCTGACCGTGCCGGCGCCGCGGACGGTCGCGGTGCTCCTCGTGCTGTTCGCGGTGCTCGCCGGCGGGGCGGCAGTGCTGCGCGCCCTGCCGGCGATCGTGAACCGAGCGGCTCGCTCGGTCTAGCTCTCCTGCAGGTTGGCGAGCTTCGCCTTGACCTGGTTCAGCTCGGCCTCCAGCTCGGCGAGGCGGGCCTGGTGCTGCTCGCGGGCGGTGTCCAGCACGCTCTCGATGGCCTTGGAGATGTCCTCGTGCAGCTCGGCGGCCGCCCGCGACACCGCCGCGGCGGGGATCGCCAGGCCCTGCACCAGGCGGCTGCCGGACTGGCTCAGCTCGGCCTGCCACTCACCGTCCATCGTGCCGGTGACCGTGAGGGTGAGCTCCACGGTGCGGGTCTTGCGGGCGGTGCTGCCGGGCTTGCGGCCACGCTTGCGAGGCGCCTCGTCGGGAGTCTCCGGAGTCGCCGCGGCCTCGGCCTTCGCCGGGGTGGTCGGCTCCTGCGCCTCGCTGGGGGTGGACACCATCACGCTCCTTCGTCTGATCAACACTGCGGGAGGCAACATTAGAACATGCGTTCCCCATGCGCATTCCGGGGTCGGTCACACATTCCGGCCGGGCGGAGTCATCCGGTCATGACCACACAAGACGACGAGGCCGCCATCCGGCAGCTGATCGACACGCTGGCCGAGGCGGTCCGCGCCAAGGACCTCGACCGCATGTCGCGGATCTTCGCGCCGGACATCGTGTCCTACGACATCGAGCCGCCGTTGCGGCACGTGGGGGCAGGCGCGAAGGGGAGCAACTGGACGCGCGTCTTCGGGGCGTACCGCCGGCTCGGCTACGAGGTCCGCGAGCTCGCCATCACCGTCGGCGGGGAGGTGGCGTTCGTGCACAGCCTGAACCGGCTCAGCGGCACGCTGACCGACGGGCGGCAGACCGCGACGTGGGTGCGGTGGACGGGCTGCTTCCGGAAGCTCGACGGCGACTGGCGCATCGCGCACGACCACGTCTCGGTGCCGCTCGACCTCCCGAGCGGGAAGGCGCTGCTGGATCTCGAGCCCTGACCGCCGCTCAGTCCCGGCGGTTGGTCAGCGCCAGGCTGGCCCCCAGGCCGATCATCATCAGGCCGCCCGTGCCGCCGATCGCGGCCAGGCGGCGCGGGGAGCGGGCGAACCACGTGCGGGCGGTGGCCGCGGCGAACGCCCACACGCTGTCGCACAGCACGGCGAGGACCGGGAACAGCGCCCCCAGGAGCAGCATCTGCGCGGTGCCGTCGGTGAACTGCGGCAGCGCCACGACCATGAACACGATCGTCTTCGGGTTCGTGAAGCCCACGATCACGCCGTCCCGCAAGGCGCGGGCGGGGCCGATGTGCGACACGGACTCGGCGAGCGCGCCGGTGACCCGGCGCCGGTGGCGGATGGCCTGCGCGCCCAGGTACACCAGGTACGCGGCGCCGGCGAGCTTGACCACCGTGAAGGCCGCGGCCGAGCGCTCGACGAGCACGCCGACCCCGAACGCCACGGCGACCACCTGCAGGTAGGCGCCGAGCGCGTTCCCGGCGACCGACAGCAGCGCCTCGCGCCGCCCGACGGTCAGCGCGCGGCCGATGGTGAACAGCACGCTCGGCCCCGGGATCAGGATCAAGGCCAGCGACAGGGCCGCGAACGCGAGGACCTGGCTCGTCGACATCACGCGCGGCAGCCTAGGCGGCCACCCGTACCGCGTCGCGGGATTTTGCCCGCGCCAGCCCCAGCACCACGACCGCTATCGCCGCCACCGCGGACAGCGCCATGGTCCGCTCGACCAGGCCGAGCGGCAGGAACAGCCACCACGGCCCGCCCCCGGCGGCCATCCGCAGCACGCCGAAGAACAGCAGGCTCAGGACGCCGAGCGCCACGCCGGCGAACGCCTGCGCGGCGAGCCGCCAGCCCGGGGAGTCCGCGAACACCCGCCGCGCCACGAGCAGCACCGCGAGCGGCAGCGAGACGAACCCGACGACGCTCGCGTACCGGTGGATCACGCCGCCCACGCTCGGCCCGACCGTCCAGTCGGTCTTGGTGAACCAGACGACGACGAGCAGGCTGAGGATCCACAGCGAGCCGAGCACGACCGGCGCGGAGAGCGGCCGGATCAGCCGGCGCCGGACCAGCTCGGCGAAGGCCAGCGCCGAGCCGAGCGCCACCAGGAGCACGGCGACGTCGAAGATCCACTTGTTGGGCCCGAGCGCGTACTGGCTGATCGTGCGGCGCATCGGGTTGATCTCGCTGGTCGGCGGCATGACGTGCAGCGCGAGCATCAGCACGACCCCGGCCGCGAGCGCACCGAGGCTCGCCGCCGACACCGATCTTCCCGCGGCCATGCGTCCGACCCTAACCACGAGAGGTGAGAGAACCGTAAGAAGACAAACCGGACACCCCGCGAGTCGGGACGGTTGGACTCGCGGGTCGGGACGGTTGGACTCGCGGGGCTGGAACGGGGGACTCGCGAGCCAGAGCGGGGGACACGCGGGCTGGAACGGGGGACTCGCGGGGCGGAATGGGGGACTCGCGAGCCAGGGCTGGGGGTGCGTTAGGGGCGGGTGTTGATCAGGGTGGCGAAGCCGTCCATCAGGCGGGCCAGGCCGAACACGAAGTCCTCGTCCGGGAGCTCCTCGGCCGGTTCGAAGACCTCCGCGGCCAGGACCTCGTGCAGCGCGGGGAAGTCGGCCGGATCGGTGAGCGTGGACAGGATCCGGCCGTAGTTGGCCAGGGCCTGAACCGCGGCGGGGTCGCCGGCGGCCAGTGCGGCGTCGATCTGCGAGCTCAGCGTCGCCCAGCTGCGGGTGTAGCTGGTGAGCGTGAGGATGACCGACATCTTCTCGTGCGGTGCCAGCGGCAGGCCGGCCAGGCAGCGCAGGCCCTGCTCGAGGAAGGCGATCGAGTTCGGCGTGACCGGTGGCCCGGTGATTGGCACCTGCAGGACCCACGGGTGCTTGCGGTACGCGGCGAGCTCGGCCCACGCCCACCGCTCCAGGCCGGCCCGCCAGCCGGCCGGGCCGTCGCTGCCGCCCGCGATGTCACCGGTGTCGCCGAGCGCCTGGTCGACCATGAGCGCGAGCAGCTCACCCTTGGCGGCCACGTACCGGTAGAGCGACATCGCGGACGTGCCGAGCTCCCTGGCCACCCGGCTCATCGACACCGCGCCGATCCCCTCGGCGGCGGCGACCGCGACCCCGGCGGCCACGACGCGCTCCAGGCTGAGCGCGCGCTTCGGACCCTTGGCCGGCCGCTCCCGCACGCCCCACGCCAGCTCGAAGCTGGCCGGCAGCCCCGTGTCCTCCGTCATCACCCTGATCCTGCCTCAGGGAATTTCCCTGATGTCATTGTTTATGCCCTACGCAGTACAGTTTATGCCATACGCAGTGCGCGCTGTGGTCATCGTTCCATCACGAGAGGGAATCCCATGTCCCACGAGCCAGCCATCGAGGCTACCGGCCTCGAGAAGTCCTACGGCGCGCTGCGCGTGCTCGGCGGCGTCGACATCGACGTCGCACCGGGCAGCGTGTACGCGCTGCTCGGGCCCAACGGCGCGGGCAAGACCACCACGGTGCGCATCCTCGCCACCCTGCTGCCCCCGGACGCCGGCACCGCACGCGTCGCCGGCCACGACGTCGTGACCGAGCGCGCGCTCGTGCGCCGCGCGATCAGCCTCACCGGCCAGGACGTCGCGATCGACGAGCTGCAGACCGGCGCGGAGAACCTGCGGATGATGGCCCGCCTGTACCGGCTGCCGAAGGCCCGCGCGCGGGCCCGGGCCGACGAGCTGCTCGAGCGGTTCGACCTCACCGAAGCCGCGGGCCGCCGCGTCGGCGACTACTCGGGCGGTATGCGGCGGCGCCTCGACCTCGCGGCCAGCCTGATCGTGCGGCCGGCCGTGCTGTTCCTCGACGAGCCGACCACCGGGCTCGACCCGCGCAGCCGCCAGGCCGTGTGGGACGTCGTCACCGGCCTCACCCGCGACGGCGTGACGATCCTGCTGACCACGCAGTACCTGGAGGAGGCCGACCGGCTCGCGGACCACGTGGCGGTCATGGACGGCGGCAAGATCGTCGCGGAGGGCACGTCCGCCGAGCTCAAGGCGCAGGTCGCCGGGCACCGGCTGGACCTGACCGCCACCGACGCCGGGGCGTTCCACGCGCTGGTCCGCGAGCTCGGCGCGCGGGCGGTGCAGCCCGCGAGCGAGCGGCTCGCGGTGTCCGTCGCCACCGACGGCAGCGCCGGCCACGTGCGGGCCCTGCTCGACGAGCTCGACCCCGGCCGCCGCGCGGTCGCCCGGTTCGCCGTGCACACCGCCACCCTCGACGACGTGTTCCTCGCCCTCACCGGGCACCCGACCGAGACCGAGAAGGAGACCGCCGGTGTCTGAGCTCGCCCTGCGCCCCGCGTCGTTCACCGGGGACATGCGCGCCATGGCCGGCCGGTCGGTGCGGCTGTCGCTCCGGAACATGGACGCGCTGATCACCGCGCTGTTCCTGCCGATCATGCTGATGCTGCTGTTCGTGTACCTGTTCGGCGGCGCCATCGAGACCGGGACCGCGTACGTCACCTACGTGGTGCCCGGCGTGATCCTGCTGTGTGCCGGGTTCGGCTCCTCGCTCACCGCGGTCGCGGTCACCCAGGACATGAAGGGCGGCATCATGGACCGGTTCCGGTCCATGGACGTCGGCGGCGCCGCCGTGCTCGCCGGGCACGTGATCGCGAGCGTCGCGCGAAACCTGCTGTCCACCGTGCTGGTGCTCGCCGTGGCGTTCCTGATCGGGTTCCGCCCGGAGGCCGACGCCGGCCAGTGGCTCGCCGCGCTCGGCCTGCTCGTGCTGTTCGTGTTCGCGTTCTCGTGGGTCTCCGCGGCCGTCGGGCTGCTCGCCCGCTCCGCGGAGGCGGCCGGCGGGTTCACGTTCTTCGTGATGTTCCTGCCCTACCCGTCGAGCGCGTTCGTGCCGATCGACACGATGCCGTCGTGGATCCACGGCTTCGCCGAGCACCAGCCGTTCACGCCGGTGATCGAGTCGATGCGCGGCCTGCTGCTGGACCTGCCGGTCGGCAACGCGCCGTGGGTCGCGCTCGCCTGGTGCGGCGGCATCCTCGCCGTCGCCGTCACCGCGTCGGGCTTCCTGTTCCGCCGCCGCACCTCCTGACCGCCGGGCAACCGATCCGCCGCGGGCTCCGTCCATCCCACATGAGACGGAGCCTGCCGGCGGTCGGCCTGCTGCTGCTCGCCACGGCGTGCGGCCCTCCGGCGACGGGCACTGCCCCGCCGGAACCCCAGTCCCTCACGGCCGAGGTGCTCGCGTTCGAACCGCAGGGCCACGCGACCAAGCCCTACGCCGCGATCAGCACGACCCCGATCCGGCTGGACGCGTTCGCCGGCTGGTTCGCCGGGGCCGGTTCGCTCGAGCCGCCACCGCGGGAGCAGCCCGCCGAGCCGGGCACGACCTACGTCGCGGCCGCGACCCCGACCCACTGCCGCGCGCCGGAGTCCGTCGAGGTGTCCCGCGCGGGCACCGACCTGCGGGTCAGGTTCGAGGGCGGGACCGACCACCAGGAATGCGTCCAGGCCGTCGGGCCGCTCGCCGTGGTCGCCGTGCGCAGCAAGGACGTCCGGGGCGTGCGGACGGTCAACGACGCGGCACCGGTCGACGCGGCCGGACCCGGCCGGCTCGCGGACTTCGTCCCGCTCGGGCCGCGCCGGCTCGCCCCCGCCGCCGGCGAGCTCGGCGACACGGCGGCGCTGCGCGCCGGGCTCGCGGCCGCCGGCGTGGCCATGACCGGCGCGGTCCGCACCGCGCTGGACCGGACGGTGGCCGCCGGCGAACGCGGGTTCGCCTTCGTGCTCGCCGGGTGCGCCGAGACGAGCGCGGTGCTGCTGCTCGCCCACGACACGATCACCGCCGACCTCACCGGCGGCGACGGCAAGGTCTGCGTCGCACCCGCGTACTTCCTCGCCACGTTCGTGACCCGGGCGGATCTCGTGCCGGCCGGCGCGGTCCTCAGCCGTTAGCCGTCACGGTCAGCATGGTCGTCTCGCCGTCGATGGTGGTGAACAGCGTGTCCGGGCCCCAGTCGAGCCGCCAGCCATCGGTGGCGGTCACCCGATCGGCGGCGCGCAGCTCGCGGGGCCGCGCGCCGGGCTCGGTCACCAGCTTCAGCCTGCCCGGCAGGTCGACGTAGACCAGCGCGCCCGAGTCGGGCACCCACGCCGGGTAGGCGACCACGCCGTCGGCCACCGGGCGCGCCTCGCCGCCGTCCGCGGGAACGACCGACGCCCGCCCGCCCTTCGAGTCGAGCGCGCGGTAGGGCGCCAACGAGTCCACCAGCAGCGACTCGCCGTCCGGGGAGAACGACAGGAGCATCCGGTCCTCGCCCGGCGCCGCGGGCAGCACCGTCCGCTCGCGAACCCGGGAGACGTCTCCGGCGTGCACCTCGGCGTCCTGGATCCCGCACGTCCACGCCACCCGGTTCGCGGACCAGGCGAGCGCGGTCAGCTCGGTGATCGCGCAGTGCACCTCGCGGACCGCGGCGAGCTCCCCGGCGGTCACGTCGATCGACATCAGCGCGGCGTCGTCCGAATCGGGGGCGCCGCGCGCGAAGCGGACGAACTGTCCGTCCGGTGACCAGCTCGGCAGCGTGTCGATCGTCGCGTCCGGGTCGGCCTCGCCCAGGGCGATCTTGTCCACGCCGTCGTCGGTGAGGTTCCGCGTCTCGCCCGTGCGCACGTCGAACACCCAGATGTCCGGCTCGAGCAGCCGGACGTAGAAGTCGTCGGTGAACGCGACCCTCGTGCCGTCCGGGGACCACTGCGCGCGCACCGTGTCCGGCGACACGTCCTCGCTCGCGCACTTCTCGTCCGAGCCGTCCAGCGTGGTGACGCACAGCTTCGAGCTCAGCCGCAGGACGCGGGTGCCGTCGGGCGAGATCCGGACCGGGCCGCGCACGTCGACCGGTCGCGCACCGGTCACCCCCAGCTCCTCGGGATGCACCCGCAGCGGGAACGCCTCGCCGGTGTCCACTGTGGAACACCCGGCGAGCAGGGCGGCGAGAGCGACGAGCGCACCCGTGCGGCGCATGACACCTCCACGACGGAACCGGCCCCGATGATGTCATCGGGGCCGGCTCCATGACGTACTGCCTAGCGGAACGAGACCTCGAGCGTCCCGTCCTTGTGCACGGCGGCCCGGATCTCCGTGCCGCGTGCGGTGGTCACGACCTCGTAGTCCACCGGGCGGCCGTTGAAGGTCACCTTGGTGGCCTGCTTGCCGGCCGGCAGCACCGCGCCGACGGTGAGGTCGGTGCGGAGGTGGTCGAGCCGGACCGACGTCGCGAGCACGGCGCCCTTGCGCCAGGCCTTGACGTCCGCCGCGCCCGCGCCGAGCCGGATGTCCGACCCGCCGATGCGGTCCTGGCCGTCGGGCAGCTGCGGGATCACCGACAGCCGGCCGTTGCCCAGGTCCGGCGCGACGCCGAGCTGCTGGTGGACCACCGGCCAGAGGATCCCGTAGGCGCCCCAGGCCTGCAGCGACATCGAGCGGTCGTACATCGGCCGGCCGATGTTCGCCGGGAAGTCCGGCGACGGCGAGATCTCCGGCATCGCACCCGGCGTCTCCCAGACCGACGGGTCGAGCTGGACGCGCGCGTTGCCGGTGGTGTACGTCCGCTGCGCGGCGAGCCGGCCGAAGTTGCCCTCGCCGACCGCCATCACGCCGGTGTTGAGCGTGAACGTCGAGCGCTCGCTCTTCACCGAGGACACCACGCTGTCGCAGGACGGGCCGGGGTTGCCCGCCGGATCCGAGGTCGGGCCGCTGCCGGTGTGGTAGAGCCCGAACTCGCCGGTGTAGCAGTCCTTCTCCCGCTGGGCGAGCGCGGCCGTGCCGTGCTCGGCGCTGGCGAGCGGGCTGCCGTCGGGCAGCTCGATCTCCATCGGGGACACGCCGGTCCAGTGCCGCTGGAAGATCGCGGTGTTGTCGTTCGCCGGGTCGGCCGGGTCGTCGATCGACTCGGCGTACGCCTTCGCGTCACCCGGCGCCCACCACTGCGCCTCGAAGCGGGACCGCAGGTCGGCCGCCTTGTCGCCCGCCCACTGCTGCGTGGCCGAGTCGCCCTTGCTCGCGGCCATGTCCGCGAGGTCGAGCAGGCCGCGGATGTAGTACGCGGTGCTGTCGAGCTTCTCGACACCCATGCCGGGGCGCTCGACGTTGCCGAGGCCCTCGAGCCAGCCGTCGCCGTCCGCGTCCAGCGTCGAGTCCACGTACCTCAGGTTGCGGACCGTGAAGTCGTAGAGGTCGTCGCGGAAGCGGTCGTCGCCGGTCCAGCGCCACACCAGGGCGACCGCGCTCGGGAACTTCACCGTCTCGTCGGTGTTGCCCGCGTCGTTGTTCGCGCCGAAGTAGACGTCGCCGGTGTGCACGATCTCGTGCACCAGCTTGCCGCTGCGTTCGTTGACGATCTCGCTGACGTCCCGCAGCCCGCGCAGGTGCGCCTTGATCGACTCGAACTGGCCGGCGGCCACCGCGGCGAACCCGGTGTACTCGCCGTCCGTGCCGAACATCCACGGGTAGTCCGGGAAGCCGGCGCCGTACCAGCGCGCGTCCTTGAGCGTGCCGGCCGGTTCCGGATAGGCCTTGCCCTCGTCGACGTCACGCAGCCTCAGGTTGCGCGCGTTCTGCACGGAGTCGGCGAGGTTCTGCTTGCTCCAGTCGACGCTGCGCTGCAGCAGCCGGTCGCCCGGCAGGTCGACCTTGGTGTGGCCGGCCACCGCGAGCCGTCCGTCCAATTTGGACCGCAGCGCGCGCTCGGGGTTCTTCGACGCGTTCAGGTACTCGGCCCGCGCGGCGGCCGGGCCCTGGTCGGAGCCGGCCACGGTGAACCACAGCGTGGTCGCCTTGCCCGGCTTGAGCGCGACGTCGTAGGTCAGCCGGCCGCCGGTGCCCTTGCCGAAGGCGGAGTCGTCGCACTTCGGCGGGGCGTCGCCCTCGGCCGGGCAGACCACGGCCGGGTCCTGCGGGCCGCGGTGGTTCGCGCCGAGCTGGTGGCCCGACGGCCGCGCGGACGAACCGACGACCGCGGCGTAGTCGTGCTCGCCGAGGCCCGGCGAGGTGCCGACCTCGCGGAAGGTCAGCGAACCGTCGGTGTACGCGCCCGTGTCGGGCAGGTTCACGTCGGCGGCGCTGGGCGTGGTCCAGCCCCACGGGTAGTTCGGCATCAGCTCGGAGTGCGCGTCCATCGCGAGGCTGACCGTGCGCCGCGACTCGCTGCGCAGGGTCAGGCCGATCACGTTGGCCCGCGCACCGTCCGGGGCGAAGTCGAGGCGGCCGACCGCCAGGCCGTCCTGGCCCGCGTAGTCGAACCGCTGGTAGCCCCAGCCCGACGTGTAGCGCGTGGTGGCCACGTCGTCGCCCAGCCAGGCGCCGTCGACGCCGAACCAGATGCCGTCCAGGAGCTTGACCGGCGGCGTCCAGATGCCACCCATCTCCCCGCGGATGTGCCAGCCGGTGGCCGGGTAGAGCCCGGTTTCGTCGCCCATCGCGATCACCCGGTCGCCGGTGACCAGTGCCCGGCGGTCCGCCAGCCGCGTGGTCTCCGACAGCTCGACCGGTTGTCTGCCGGCCAGCGCGCCCCCCGCGATCGAGTCCGAAATGGACTGGGACGGGGCGGCGGTCGCGGACGGGACGCCCAGCCCGGCGGCGGTGGCCGCCACGGCCAGGACTAAGAGAGCCTTGCTCCTGCGCATGTCTACTTGACGCCTCCAGCAGTCAGGCCGGCGATGATCCGGCGCTGGAAGATCAGGACCACGATGACGAGCGGCACGGTGACCACCACGCCGGCGGCCATCTTGGTCCCGAACGGACTGTCGAACCCGGAGATACCGGTGAACTGTGAGATGGCGACCGTGGCCGTCTTCATCTCCTTCTCGTTCACCATGGACAGAGCGAAGATGAACTCGTTCCACGCGGCGATGAACGTGATGATCGCCGTGGTGAACATGCCCGGCGCGGCGAGCGGGATGATGACCTTCCGGAACGCCTGGCCGCGGGTGAGACCGTCCACCATGGCCGCCTCCTCCAGCTCCTTCGGCATCTGCCGGAAGAACGTGGCGAGCGTCCACACCGCCAGCGGCAGCGCGAACGAGAGGCTCGGCAGGATCATCGCCTGGTAGGTGTTGATCCAGCCGATGTCGGTGAACAGCTTGAGCAGCGGCACGACGATCGACACGCTCGGGAACATCGCCGTGCCGATGATGATGCCCGCGACGAGGTTCTTGAACCGGAAGTTCAGCCGCGCCAGCGTGTACGCCGCGAACGTGCCGAAGATCAGCGTGAGCAGCGTCGTCACGCTGGCGACGACCACGCTGTTGAGCAGGTTGCGCCCGAACCCGACACCCGGCGCGAACACCGCCGTGAAGTTCTCGAACGACATCGGGCTCGGGAAGAACGAGTTGTCGGCCTGGTCGTTCGGCTGGCGCAGCGCCGAGGCGACCATCCAGTAGAACGGCGCCAGGCAGTAGACGACGATGAGGATGATGCCCAGCGTCGACAGCCAGCGGCGGCCGCCCTGCCGCTCGACGCCCTTCCCCTTGGGGCGCGCCGTGGTCGTGGGCGCGGTAGTGGTCGCGGTCGTCATACCGGCACCGCCTCCTTCTCCTCCGGCTCGGCGGCAGGCTTGGCCTTGCGCCTCTTGTCCGTCTTGCCGCGCTCTCGTGCCTCACCGATCAGGTCGGCGCCGAGCAGCTTGACGAAGATGTACGCGACGATGGCGACGTAGACGAACAGGATCGTGGCGTAGGCCGCGGCCGGTCCGTATCTGAGCTGGTTCGCGTCGTCGACGGCCAGCATGGACAGCGTCTCCACCGACGACTTGCGGGATCCGATGAGGACGTAGGGCAGGTCGAAGATCCGCAGCACGTCCATGACGCGGAACAGGACGGCCACCAGCAGCGCCGGCTTGACCAGCGGCAGCGTGATGCGCCAGAAGCGGGTCCAGGCGTCGGCGCCGTCGACCCGGGCGGCCTCGTAGACCTCGGTCGGGATCATCTGCAGGCCGGCCAGTACCAGGAGCCCGATGAACGGCGCGGTCTTCCAGGTGTCCGCGATCAGCACCGCGATCTTGGCCTGGAAGCCCTCCGTCGTCCAGAGGATCTGGGAGTTGAGGATCACGTTGGCGATGCCGTCGGCCTGGAAGATCCACTGCCACAGCAGCGCCGACATGGCGGTCGGGATCGCCCACGGCACGAGGATGCTCGCCCGCACGACGCCCTTCCCGCGCAGCGCGTGGTGCATGACCAGGGCCATGGCGACGCCGAGCACGACCTCGATCGCCACGCCGACGATCGTGAAGAACGTGGTGTTGAAGAAGGCGTTCCAGAATCGTGTGGCTGCCTCACCGACGAAGGCGTCCGTGTAGTTCTGGATGCCGACGAAGGTGTCGCCCTCGATGACGAAGCCGTTCTCGTCGAGACCCTCCTGTTTCTTGTACAGGGACTCGCGGAGGGCGGCGATGAGCGGGTAGAGGATCACCAGCGCCAGCACCACGAACGTGGGCGTCAGCAGCATGGCGGCTAGACGCCCGTGGCGTTGCGGGCTGGAGGTGGCATTTCCGCCCGCGGCGGGCGGCAGGGCAGGCGCGGTCACGACGATCTCCTGTCACGCGTCCAGGGACGCCTGGCCGGGCGAACGCTTGCGCGCCGCCCGGCCAGGCATTCTCGGTGCTACTTGGCAGTCAGCGATTCGAGCTTCGACTGCAGATCGCTCAGCGCCTGATCGGTCGACTTCTCACCGTTCATCGCGCCGTACGCGGCCTCCTGGATGGCCGCCGTGACGTCGCCGTACTTGACGGCCTTGGGCCGTGCCACCGCGCCCTCGATGGAGGCCTTCAGCGACGGCAGGTACGGGAACTTGGCGATCAGCTCCTGGTCGTCGTACAGGTTCGCCCGGGTCGGGGCCTGCGACGTGGCCAACAGGTTGGACTTCTCCGACTCCTCGCTGGAGAAGTACTTGATGAAGTCCAGGCCGGTCGCCTTGTTCTTGGCGAACGCCGAGATGGCGAAGTTGTGCCCACCCAGGGTCGACACGCCGGGGCCGTCCTTGCCGGGCAGCGGCGCGACGTCGAACTTGCCGGCGACCTTGGAGGTGCCGTCGGTGGCGTTGGCCAGCGCGAACTGGTACGGCCACTGCCGGTGGAAGATCAGCTTGCCGTCCTGGAACGCACGGCGGCCGGGCTCCTCCTGGTAGGTGACGGCGGCCTGCGGGATCTCGCCCGACTTGACGCCGTCGACCAGGAAGTTCAGGCCGTCCTTGGCCTCCTGGGTGTTCACGTTCGGCTTGCCGTCCTCGCCGACGACCTCGCCGCCCGCGGACTGCACGGCCTCGGAGAAGTTGCAGGTGAGGCCCTCGTACTTGTCGAACTGGCCCGCGTAGCAGCCGACGCCCTTGCCCTCGGGCAGCGCCTGGACCTTCTTGCAGGCGTCCGACATCTCGGTCCAGGTCTTCGGCGCCTCGGTGACGCCGGCCTTGGTCAGCAGGTCCTTGCGGTAGTACAGCAGCCCGCCGTCGGAGTACACCGGCACGGCGTACAGCTTGTCGACGTAGGTCGCGGTGTTCACGGCCGGCTTGAGGAAGTTGTCCAGGTCGAACTGGTCCTTCGGCAGCTCGACGACCCACCGGTTCGCGGCGAACTCGGCGGTCCAGACGACGTCCAGGTTGAGCACGGTGTACGCGTCGGACTTGACCTGCGCGTTCTGGACCATCTGCTGGCGCTGGTCGTCAGCGGACTCCGGCAGCTCGGTGATCGTCACCTTCTCGTCGGGGTGGTCGGTGTTCCACTTGTCGACCAGCTTCTGCATGTTGCCCGACGTGTCCTTGCCGGTCGCGAACGTGATCGGCCCGCGCCCGTCGAGCTTCGGGGCCGCCCCACTGCTGTCCCCACCGCTACTGCTGTCGTCGCCGCACCCGGCGAGGACGACCGCAGCCGCGGCAAGCAGGGCAGCAGTGCGCGCCCTTGCTCCTGCACTCATTTCAGTTACTCCCTGTCGATCCGTGACTGCACCGCACCATGAATTTCCGTCACGTGAACCAAGTGCACAGTCAAGGGCTTCCGGAAAGGGCTCGCGATGACGTCCGGGCAGGAACATGCACCGGGGGGCGAACCTCCGCCACCGGGTGCGGGTCCACCGCTCGAGTCATCCTCGACTCCCTACGCCCAGTCCAATTCGGACCAGGCCTTCGATGCGATTGCACAACCGACCGCACCACCAGGCACTTGATCGGTTAATGGCGGATTAGCCTGGACCAGCGCAAGCCTTGGCGTCAAGCCCAAGTTGGCCCCATCCGCCCGAAGGGAGGCCGCGTGGCCACCGAACAGCCCACCGGCCACAACCAGGACCCCGTTCCGGGGCCTCCCGGTGGCTATCCGCCACCGGTTCCGGGACGCGCGCGCCCACGTGGAACGCTGGTTTTCCCGGGAATCGCGGGTCTGGTGGCCGGCGCGCTCCCCGCCGGTGGCGCATGGTTGCTATTCGGCAACGATGATGCATCGTCCTCGCCAACCGCCGCGCCGGACCGCCTCGGCCACCACGTGCGGCATTGGCGTCGTCACCGGGGGGTTCCGCGCGCGCACGGCTCGTGAGCACTCAGGGGAGCTCGAAGCGGGCGATCGCGCGCTCCTCGAGGCTGCCGAGGTAGACGGTGCCGCCTGCCTCCCGGACGCCGGTGACCATGTGGAAGTCGGGGCGGGCGCCGCGGAAGTCGTGCACGACGCGGCCGGTGGCGCCGTCGACGGCGCGAACCCAGACGGTCCGCTTCTCCTTGACCTGCAAGGGTTCGGGTAGCGCCCAGACGGCCTTGCGGATGGCCGGGTGCAGCCGGCTCGAGATGTCCAGTGCCGCGAGGCGGGGGCTCGCCATGGCGATCCAGACGAGACCGTCGGAGCCGGTGGAGATGTTGTCGGGGAAGCCGGGCAGGCCGGCCACGAGGACCTCGGACCGGCCCTGCCGCTCGCCGGCGAGCGGGATCTTGTCCAGCTGGTACGCCCCGGTCTGCGCGACCACCACATAGGACTCGTCGGCCGCGAGCGCCACGCCGTTGGCGAAGTGCAGGCCGTCCGCGAGCGTCTCGACGGTGCCGTCCGGGTCGCGGCGCAGCAGCCGGCCGGTGCCGCGGTGCTCGAGCAGGTCGGCCTTCCAGTGCTCGAGGTCGAAGCGGCTGGTGGAGTCGGTGAAGTAGACGGTGCCGTCCGCGGCGACCGCCGCGTTGTTGCACACCCGCAGGCCCGGGCCGCGCTCGACGAGCACCTCGACGTCGCCGCTCACGCGCTCGACCAGCAGCAGCCCGCGGGCGGCGTCGCAGACCAGGAGCCGTCCGTCCGGGTAGGACTCGATGCCCAGCGGCCGCCCGCCGGTGTCGGCGACCGTGTCGAGGCGGCGACCGTCCTGCGTCAGGCGCAGGATCCGGCCGTCCTCGACGCCGGTGTACAGGTGGCCGTGGTCCAGGAGCACGTCCTCGGTCCCGTGGCCGTTGACCTGGATGACGGTCAGCGGCGGCAGCGTGTTCTTCGCCGGCCGGTCGGACGCCTTGACGGGCGCCCACACCACGGGGTCGATCGCGGGACGTCGCATGTCCCCTGCCTACCTGACCGTTCGCCGGCCAGCAAGGTCACGGGCTGGGGTCGTACCCGGCGCGGCCGTACCAGGCCAGCGCCGCCCGCAGCTCCCGCGTCTCGCGCCGGCGGGTCGCCGCACGCCGCTCGTGGCCGACCGGGAAGACGCGGTTGCCGCCCGCGTACTCGGGCCCGAGGCCGGCCCGGTCGGGCCCGTGGGACCACACCACGAGCCAAGGCCGCCGCCGATCCTCGACGATGCGCACCCGTGCCAGCTCGGCCCACGGCAGCTGCCGGACCTGCCCACCGCGGCCGATGGTGAGCCCGTCGGCCGACACCTCCAGCCAGCGCCGCGACCGCAGCACGATCCACCACTGCCGGACCGCGGGCACGGCAAAGGCCACGAACAGGACAGAAGAACACCAGCCCCCCGCCCCGGTCCCCCGCCGCCCCGGCCTGCTGCGAGACAGAAAGACAGACAAACGCGACGACGGTCGTAACCGCCCCGAGCACGAGCGCGGACACCCGCGACACACGGAACACGGCACGACTGCCGGAGGGCGGCGCCGCTCCGGGCAGGGCTGGCACTGGCTGCGCCGCCCCGGGCAGTGCCGTACCGGGCTGGGCCGGTGGTGACTGAGCCGGTGCGGGCTGGGCCGGCGGGAACTGAGCCGCCGCGGACTGGACCGACGGGTGCTGCGCCACCCCAGGCTGGGCTGACACGGGCTGGGCCGCCGCTAACTGCGCCGCCGCAGGTTCCCCCGACGAGGACGGTGCCGCCGCAGACTGGGCTGCCGCAGGTTCCGCCGACCGGGGCTGGGCTGCCGCGGGGTCCGCCGACGGGTGCTGCGCCACCCCCGGCTGGACCTGCGAGGACTGCGCCACCGCGGACTGGGCTTGCGCCGCAGGCTGGACCGGCGAGAGCTGGGCCGCCGCGGACTGGGCAGCCGCCGGTTCCGCCGACGAAGACTGCACCACCCCAGGCTGCGCCGCCGCGGGCTGGCCCGGCGCGCCCGGCTCCGGGGCGGGGCTCGCGGGCATCGTGGCCGGCTTGGCCGACTTGGTCTGCTTGGCCGCGCGGGCGCCGAATGGCAGCGGCGGGCCTGCCTGCGTGTACACCTTCGTCGGTGGGCGCGGCTGGGGGCTGCCCAGCTCGGTCTCCTGCTCGGTCACCATCGCGCGGACCGGGGCCGGCAGCCACTCCGCCGCGTCCGGGGTGCCTACCTCCGCCAGCAGGTCCGCGGGCGACGGCCGGGCCGACGGGTCGCGGGCCAGGCAGCGCGCGAGCAGCCCGCGCAGCTCCGCCGGCACGCGGGCCAGGTCCGGGTCCGCGTGCACCGCCCGGTACAGCAGCCCCGCCGCGTCGCCGGTGCCGAACGGGCCCGCGCCGGTCGCGGCGTAGACCAGCACCGCGCCCAGGGCGAACACGTCGCTCGCGGGCGTCGCGTCGCGGCCCTCGATCTGTTCCGGCGACAGGAAACCCGGCGTGCCGACGAACATGCCGGTCGCCGTCAGGTCCACGCTCTCCAGGGCCTTCGCGATGCCGAAGTCGATCACTCGCGGTCCGTCGGCGGCGAGCAACACGTTGGCGGGCTTGAGATCCCGGTGCACCAGGCCCGTGCCGTGGATCGCCGCCAGCGCCTCCGCCAGGCCCGCCACCAGCCGCCGCAGCGCCGGGACCGGCAGCGGCCCGTGCGAGGTGACCGCCGTGTGCAGCGTCGGGCCGGGGACGTACTCGGTCGCCAGCCACAGCGCGTCCGGGTCGGCGTCGACGACCGCGGCGGTCCAGAAGCCGCCGACCGCCCGCATCGCCGCGACCTCCTGGCGGAAGCGCTCGCGGAACCCCGAGTCGTCGGCGAGCTCGGGGCGGATGACCTTCACCGCGACCGGTCTGCCGCCGGGCGAGCGGGCGAGGAACACCCGGCCCATGGCTCCGTGCCCGAGCCGGCCGAGCACCGCGTAGTCACCGATCCGCACGGGGTCCGAGGTCCCTGAGGCCTGCACCGCCCGGACGATACCCGGCCGGTCAGCGGTAGCTGAGCAGTTCGCGGTGTTCGCCTTCGAAGTGGGCGTGCTCGTTGAACGTCAGCAGGCTCACGCCCGACCGGCCGCGTACCAGCTTCGTGATGCTCGCGTTCGCCATCGTCCGGTTCAGGGCCAGGTAGCCCGCCGGCGGGGTGTTCAGCAACCGCGCGCACACCGCGCTGATCACCCCGCCCGACGTGAAGACCAGCGCCGACGCGCCGCGCGGCAGGTCGTCGAACACCTCGTCCAGGGCGGCCAGCGCGCCATCGGAGAACTCCGCCCAGGTGCCCGAGCCGCCGGCCACCGTGCCGTCCTCGAGCCACGCCCGCAACGCCTCGTCGAGCAGCCCCTGGAACCGGCGCGCCGATCCCGACGGATCCACCACCTGCCCCTCGGGCACAAGTCCGATGTGGTCGTACTCGTTCCACCGCGGGTCCTCGCGCACCTCGACGTCCAGCCCGGCCGCCGGGAGGCACGCCGCGGCCGTGGCGACCTGGCGGCGCAGCGTGCCCGACCACACCGCGTGCACCGGCACCGCGCGGCGGCGCAGCTCCGCACCGAGCACAGTGGACTGCCGGGTGCCGGCCGGCGACAGCACGTCGTAGTCGGCCGTGCCGAACGACGCCTGCCCGTGGCGCAGCAGGTAGACCGCCGCCATCTCAGCCGATCGCCGCGCGGCAGCGCTCGAGCAGGTACCGGGCGGACCGGTTGAGCTGTGCGAACGCGGGGTTGTGCGTCTGGCCCTCGTGGAACCGGTAGTAGATCTGCTGCAGGATCACCGCGAGCCGGAACAGGCCGAACACCTCGTAGAACGTCCAGTTCGCCGCGGCCAGGCCGGTCCGCTCGCGGTAGTAGTCGACGAGTTCCTGGCGGGTCGGCATGCCGGGCAGGTGCGAGGGCTGCTTGCGCAGTTGCTGCGCCAGCTCGTCGTCGTCGGCCTGCGTCCAGTACGCGATGCTGCCCGCGAGGTCCATCAGCGGGTCGCCGAGCGTGGCCATCTCCCAGTCCAGCACGCCGACCACGTCCAGCGTGCCCGGGTCGAGCACCACGTTGTCGAACCGGAAGTCGTTGTGGATCATGCAGATACGCACGTCGTCCGGCTGGTTCGCGGCGAGCCAGGCCATGCCTTCGGCGAACTCCGGCACGTCCGGCGTGCGGGCCCGGCGGTACCGCTCGATCCAGCCGCGCACCTGCCGCTCGACGTAGCCCGCGCCCTTGCCGATGTCGCTGAGCCCGGCCGCCGCCACGTCGACCTCGTGCAGCTCGATCAGCCGGTCGAAGGTGCGGAAGGCGAGCGACCGGGCGTCGGCCTCGGCCAGTGTCATGCCGGCCGGCAGGTCGCCGCGCAGGATGAGGCCGTCGATCCGGTCCATCACGTAGAAGTCCGAGCCGAGCACCTCCGGGTCGGTGCACATGGCGAGCACCTCGGGCACGTACGGGTACACCGGGCGCAGCTTGCTCTGCACCCGGAACTCGCGCTGCATGTCGTGCGCGGAGCGCGCCTTGTGCCCGGCCGGCGGGCGGCGCAGGACCAGCTCCCGGTCGGCGAAGCGCAGCAGGTAGGTCAGGTTCGACGCGCCACCCGGGTACTGCCGAACCTCCCGCAGCTCGCCCAAACCGTCCACTCTGGACGAGAGCCAGGCGGTGACGGCCGCCGTGTCGAACGCGTCTTCGTCACGCAACTCCCCTGGCTCGTCGCGCAAGGGTTCCGCCTCCCCGGGATTAAAAGTGTTGGTCACCTTGAGTGTTGCCCTCTCGATTGGTGCGTACCGGTGGCTGGGTTGCGTCCCGTTCCCCTTAGGTGCGGTTGGGAGGCGCTAGGGCTGCGGCGCCGCGGGGGCTCACTTCGCGTCCTCGACGTAGGGGGCCAGTTCGATGCGGCCCACGACGTTCAGGTGTACCTCGTCCGGGCCGTCGGCCAGGCGTAGCGCCCGCGCCCCGGCGTACGCGGCGGCCAGCGGGAAGTCGTCGGACATGCCGGCGCCGCCGTGCAGCTGGATGGCCATGTCGATGACCTGTAGCGCCATGTTCGGCACCGCCACCTTGATCTGCGACACCTCGCTGCGCGCGCCGGCCACGCCCTTGGTGTCCAGCAGCCACGCGGTGTGCAGGACGAGCAGCCGCGCCTGGTTGATCGCGATCCGCGCGTGCGCGATCCGCTCCCGGTTGCCGCCGAGGTTCGCGAGCGGCTTGCCGAACGCGACCCGGCTGGTGGCCCGCGTGCAGGCGAGCTCGAGCGCGCGCTCGGCCAGGCCGATCAGCCGCATGCAGTGGTGGATGCGCCCCGGCCCGAGCCGGCCCTGGGCGATCTCGAAGCCCCGGCCGGGCCCGGCGATGACCGCGGACAGCGGCAGCCGCACGTCGGTGAACGTGACCTCGCCGTGCCCGTACGGCTCGTCGTGGTGCCCGAACACCGGCAGCATCCGCTCGACCTTCATACCGTCGGCACCCATCGGCACGAGCACCATCGAGTGCCGGGCGTGGCGGGGGGCGGCCGGGTCCGTCAGGCCCATGAAGATCACGAAGCCGCAGTTGGGGTGACCGACCCCGGAGCTCCACCACTTCCGTCCGTTGAGGACGATCTCGTCGCCGTCGACGACCGCGGTGGCGGCCATGTTCGTGGCGTCGGAGGAGGCCACGCCGGGCTCGGTCATGCAGAACGCGGAGCGGATCTCGCCGCGCAGCAACGGGGCGAGCCAGCGCTCCTGCTGCTCGGCGCTGCCGTACCGGACGAGCACCTCGGCGTTGCCGGTGTCCGGCGCGTTGCAGTTGAAGACCTCGGGCGCGAGCGGCGAGCGGCCCATCTGCTCGGCCAGCGGCGCGTACTCGGCGTTCGACAGCCCGGCGCCGCCGTGCTCGGTCTCCGGGAGGAAGAGGTTCCAGAGGCCCTGCTCGCGTGCCTTGGCCTTCAGCTCCTCGACCACGGGCAGCACGACCCAGGGGTCGCTCGCCGCCCGCAGTGTGCGGTGGTAGTCGGCCTCGACCGGCTCGACCTCCGTCCGGACGAAGTCGCCGACACGACGCAGGTAGTCGGCCGCCCTGGCCGATGGTGAGAAGTCCACGAATCAGCACCCTAGGCGCAAAACGCCGCCCCCGGGACTGGTCCCGGGGGCGGCGGTTGTTTGAGCTAGCTCACTGCATCAAGCTCAGGGACCCGTGTACAGCAGCTTGTTCGGGGTGCCCGGGCTGGCGTTGGTGATCTTGTCCGGCGTGGCGGCGGCGGTCAGGCCGGCGAGCACGTCGGCCGGAGCGGCGTCCGGGTTGGCGGACAGGAACAGCGCCGCGGCACCGGCCACGTGCGGCGTCGCCATCGACGTGCCGCTGATCGTGTCGGTCGCCTGGTCGTCGGTGTTCCAGGCCGAGGTGATGTCCACGCCCGGGCCGTAGATGTCGACGAGCTCACCGAAGTTCGAGAACTCGGCCTGCGCGTCGTTGATGTCCGACGCGGCGACGGTGATCGCCTCGGGGACACGGGCCGGCGAGAAGCCGGAGGCGTCGGCCGACGAGTTGCCGGCGGCGATCGCGTAGGTCACGCCGCTGGCGATGGAGTTGGACACCGCGGTGTCCAACGCCTCGTCGACGCCGCCGCCCAGGCTCATGTTCGCCACGGACGGGCCCTGGTGGTTCTGGGTGACCCAGTCGATGCCGGCCACGACCTGCTCGGTCGTGCCGCTGCCGTCGTCGCCGAGGACGCGGACCGGAACGATGTTGACCGCGTTGGCCAGGCCGTACTCGGCGCCACCGATGGTGCCGGCGACGTGCGTGCCGTGGCCGTAGCCGTCATCCGGGTTGTCGTCGCCGTCGATGGCGTCGAAGCCACCGCTGACGCGGCCGCCGAACGTCTGGTGCGTGGCGCGCACGCCGGTGTCGATCACGTACGCGGTGACGCCCTCACCACCGTTGGTGGGGGTGTAGGTCTCGTCCAGCGGGAGGTCCTTCTGGTCCACCCGGTCCAGGCCCCACGACGCAACTTCCGACACGCTGAACTTGTGGCTCTGCTGCACGGTCGCGACACCCGGGTCGGCGGCAAGCTCCTTGGCCTGCGCCTCGGTCGCGGTGATCGAGAAGCCCTTCAGGGCGGCCGTGTACTTGTAGCCGACCTTCGCGCCGTACTTGATGGAGAGGCTGTCGGCCTGCGTGGTGATCGCCTTGGCCGAGACGCCCTTGTCCTGCTTCAGCGTCACGATGTAGTGGCCGTCCACGGTGTTCGCGGTACCGACCCCGAGAATCTTGCCCTCCTGTGCCTGCGCGGGCATCGCGACGACCGCGGCGACAGCCGCCGTCGCTGCGACGAATCCCACGCCTGCCAGCAGGCGGCCCCGACTCATCTGCATGTGTTGACCCTTCCTATCCCCGACCATTGTGGACAGCGGCGTTGCATTTGGTGCCCCGTGAATGAATCCACTCGCCGCTGACCTAATGGATATGCAACTCCCTGAGGGAAATTCGAGCAATGCTTGCCAGTTGCCACAACTAGGCCAACTCGGACCAATCTCGCTACGGCAGCCGGCGGTGTCGTGAATGGGTTCACACAATGCTTCCTGATGCAATTCAACATTCGCTACCGACGAGTAGACTGATCAGTAACTTGCACTCTGACCTGCGAACATGACGTTGAGAAATCGATCGCGTACACTCGCCCGCAAATTTGCTTTAACAATGGCGTGCACGCATGAATGCCTTTTGTCATGAATAGGAATCCGATCCATCGGAATTCCAGTTCAGTGTCCCAAAATACCGAATCCCCAACTATGGGGTCTTGCTTCGTTTATATTGATGTGATAATGGCGAGTCAGCCCAGCTCGGCGAGCTTGTCCTTAAGGATCTTGCCGGTCGCGTTGCGCGGCAGTTCGTCGAGGAACACCACGTCGCGCGGCACCTTGTAGCGGGCGAGGTTCGCGCGGACGTGGTCGCGGACGGCGTCGGCGTCGAGGCCGGCGCCCGGGCGGGTCACCACGTAGGCCTTGAGCCGCTCGCCGAACTCGTCGTCCGGCACGCCGGTCACCGCGACCTCGGCCACCTCGTCGTGCTCGAGGATCGCGTTCTCGACCTCGCCGGGGAACACGTTCTCCCCGCCGGAGACGATCATGTCGTCGTCGCGGCCGTCGATGAACAGCCGGCCCTCGTCGTCGAAGTGGCCGACGTCCCCGCTGGAGAGCAGGCCGTCGATGACGTCCTTGTGCCGCCCGTCGGTGTAGCCCTCGAAGCTCAGGATGCTGCCGACGAACACCCGGCCCACGACGTTGGGCCCGCGCACCCGCCTGCCCTCGTCGTCGTAGAGCGCGACCCGGCAGCCCACCGGCGCGCGGCCGACCGTGCCGGGGGCCTCCCGCCAGTCCTGCGGCGTGGCCACGGTGGCGACCGCGACCTCGGTCGAGCCGTACAGGTTGTGCACGACCTCGCCGAACGCCTCGGTGGCCCGGTTGCCGAGCTCGGGCGGCAGCGACGAGCCGGCGCAGAACACGATCCGCAGCGAGGACGTGTCGTACCTGCCGAGCACCTCCGGCCCGAGGTCGACGATGCGGCGCAGCATGGTCGGCACGAGGACGAGCGCGGTGGCCTCGTTGTCCTGGACCGCGCGCAGCGTCTGCTCGGGGTCGAACCTGCGGCGCAGCACGACGGTCGAGCCGAGCGCGAAGGACAGCAGGAACTGGGACAGGCCGGTGCCGTGGAACAGCGGCGCGGCGAGCACCGTGGCCTCGCCGACGCGCAGCGGGATCCGGTCGAGGAACTGGGCGGCCGCGAGCGGGGACTTGACCGTGCGCGGCGCGCCCTTCGGCGTGCCGGTCGTGCCGCTCGTGAGCAGGACCAGCCCGCCCGGTTCCGGAGGCGCGGGCACGGGCCGGTCGTCGGTGCTGGTGATGAGCTCGTCGAGCGTCGGGTGGGCCGGGGTGCCCTCGTCGACCCAGGCGAGGAAGCGGGGCATATCGCCCGGGACGCCGCCCGGGACGTCGTCGAGAGCGTCGATCAGCCCGGCGAACTCCTGGTCGTGGACGATGGCGGAGACCTGCTCCCGACGCGCGACGTCGACCAGCTGGCGCTGCGCGAAGCCGGTGTTCATCAGCAGCAGCCGCGCACCGAGCTTGCCGGCGGCGATCATCGTGTCCACCGCGCCGCGGTGGTCGCGAGCGAGCAGGGCGATCACGGAGTCGGCGGTCAGGCCCCGCTCGGCGAACGCGCGGGCCAGCGCGTTGGAGCGGGTGTCGAGCTGGTGGTAGGTGAGCGGACCGAGCTCGTCGACGAGGCCGATCGCATGGTGATCACGCTTGGCGGCGACGTGCGCCGCGCCGGCGATCGGGCCGAGCCGGCGCAGCGTGAGCAGGGCGCGCAGGGCCCGGTCCGGACGGCCGAGCGGGACCAGCCCGGACCGGCGGATCACGTAGAGGCCGCGCGCCATGGTCGGGACCTGGGTGGCGGCTTCCCACGCCTTCGTCAACACGCCGGACCTCCTCGTCGCTCCCCTTCCCCGAACCTACTTGCTAGTTAACTAACGGTCCACATCGAGCCGTGAGCGGAGCGGGAGCCGCGGAGCGCGGCGGGGCGCGGTAGAGCCGCGGAGCGGCAGAGCCGTAGAGCCGTAGAGCGGCAGAGCAGCGGCGGGCGCGGAGCAGCGGGTGCCGCGAGGAGCAGCGGGCACGGCAGAGCCCCGGAGCGGCGGAGCCGCAGGGCGCGGCAGAGCCCCGGGGCGCGGCGAAGCAGCGGGGGCGCGGCGAAGCAGCGGGGGCGCGGCAGAGCGGCGGAGCCCCGGGTGCCGCGGGGAGCGGCGGAGCCCCGGGTGCCGCGGGGAGCGGCGGGCACGGCAGAACCCCGGAGCGCGGCGGGACGCGGCGGAGCCGCGGAGCGGCGCAGAGCCGCGGGACGCGGCAGAGCGGACCGTGAAACTGTCGGTGGGTTGCCGCAGAATGCGGGCGTGCAGGTCGTCGTGGTGCCGGAGGCGGACGGGGCCGGCCGGGTGCGGGTGCTCCCGGACGGCGCCGAGCCCGGCGCGCCCGAGAAGGTCGACGACCTGGCGGTCTGGCTGGCCGCCACCGAGGCCGCGCACGCGCCGCGCTGGGTGCTGCCCGCGGCCGACGCGCTGTACCCGGACCTGCTCGCGGCCGGCGTGCGGTTGTCTCGGTGTCACGATCTGCACCTGACCGAGGGCATCCTGCTGGGGTTCGCCGGCCGGCACGGGCGGCCGCGCAACCTGGCCGCGGCATGGGCCCGGCTGCACGACCTCGAGGAGCCCGAGGACGCGCCGCCGGCGTCGCGGACCGAGCAGCCGGCCCTGTTCGAGGCCGACCGTGAGCCGCTGCCGGCGGGTGCCGACCCGCTGGACGCGGCGGTCGCGGTGTACGCCGACCAGCAGCGGCGGATCGCGGCCGTGCCGCAGCCGGAGCGGTTACGCCTGCTGGTCGCGGCCGAGTCGGCGGGTGCCCTGGCGGCCGCCGAGATGCGCCACCACGGGCTGCCGTGGCGGGCGGACGTGCACCTGTCGCTGCTCGAGTCCTTACTCGGACCGCGGCCGTCGCCGGGTGCGCGGCCGCGGGTGCTCGCGGGGCTGGCGGAGGAGATCACGGCGGCGTTCGGGCTGGTCGGCGCGCCGGAGTCGCGGCAGGTCAACCCCGACAACCCGGCGAGCGTGGTGCGGGCGTTCGAGCGGGCGGGCATCGACGTGCCGTCCAGCCGCGCGCACGTGCTGCGCGAGGTCGAGCACCCGGCGGTGGCACCGTTGCTCCGCTACAAGGAGCTGCAGCGGTTGTGGGTCGCCAACGGGTGGTCGTGGCTGGACGCGTGGGTACACGGCGGCCGGTTCCGGCCCGAGTACGTGGTCGGCGGCGTGGTCTCCGGCCGGTGGGCGACCAACGGCGGGGCGGCCCTGCAGCTGCCGCGGGCGCTGCGCACGGCGGTGCGGGCGGACCCGGGCTGGAAGCTGGTGGTCGCCGACGCCGCGCAGCTGGAGCCCCGGGTGCTGGCGGCGCTGTCGGGCGACCGGGCGTTCGCGGAGGTCTCCGCGGCCACGGACCTGTACACGACGCTGGCCGCGGACGCGTTCGAGGGCAACCGCGAGCACGCGAAGCGAGCCATGCTGTCGGCGATGTACGGCGGCACGGCGGGCGGCGCGGGGCCGCTGCTCGCCCAGCTGCGCAAGCGCTTCCCGCACGCGGTGGACTACGTCGAGCAGGCGGCGCGGGCGGGCGAGGAGGGCCGCACGGTGCGCTCGCGACTGGGCCGGACGAGCCCGCCGCCGAGCGAGTCGTGGCGCGCGCTGATGGGTTCGGCGGATCCCGGCACGGAGCGCCGCTCCCGCGAGGCGGCCCGCAACTGGGGCCGGTTCACGCGGAACTTCGTGGTGCAGGCGAGCGCGTCCGACTGGGCGCTGACCGTGCTCGCCACGCTGCGCCGCCGCCTGGCGGACACGGACGCGCAACTGGTCTTCTTTCAGCACGACGAGGTCCTGGTCCACTGCCCTGCCGCGATCGCCGCCCAGGTGGCGACGGCGGTCGCGGACTCGGCGGACGAGGCGAGCCGCCTGGTCTTCGGCGACACCCCGGTCCGCTTTCCCTTACAGGCAGCCATAGTCGACTGCTACGCCGACGCGAAGTAGGGCCGGTTACGAGCGCCGGAGCGAGTCCGCGCTCAGCTCGGCCGGCGTGCGGTGGCCGGACAGCCCCAGCGTCAGGTCGAGGTCGGCCAGCAGGGAGCGCACCACGTGCCGCACCCCGTCCTCCCCGCCCAGCGCCAGCCCGTACGCGTACGCCCGGCCGACCAGCACCGCGTCCGCGCCGAGGGCCAGCGCCTTCACGATGTCCGCCCCCGTGCGCACGCCCGAGTCGAACAGCACCGCCATCCGGTCGCCCACCGCCGCGGCGATCTCCGGCAGCACGTCCAGCGACGCGACCGCCCCGTCGACCTGCCGTCCGCCGTGGTTGGAGACCACGATCCCATCCATGCCCGCGTCGCAGGCGCGCCGCGCGTCGTCCACGTGCTGGATGCCCTTCAGCACGATCGGGCCGTCCCAGTGCTCACGCAGGAACGGCAGCTGGTCCCACCGCTTGTCCGTGCCGGTGAAGGTCGGGATCCACTTCAGGATCGCCGACTGCGGGTCCTCCTCCGGCGTTTTCGCCAGCCCCGCACGGAAAGCCGGGTCGGAGAAGGGGATCGCCGTGCCGATGCCGCGGATGAACGGCAGGTACGAGTGGTCGAGGTCGACCGTGCGCCACGCCAGCGTCCACGTGTCCAGCGTCAGCACCAGCGTCGTGAAGCCGACCGCCTTCGCGCGCGTCAGGATGCTGATCGTCACGTCGTTGTCGTTGGGCCAGTACAGCTGGTACCACCGTGGACCGTCCCCATTGGACTCGGCGACGTCCTCGATCGTGTGCGACGAAGCCGTCGAGAGGACCATCGGCACGCCCAGCGCGGCGGCCGCGCGGGCGGTGGCCAGCTCGCCGTCCGGGTGGACGATCGACTGCACACCCACCGGCGCGAGCAGTACCGGCGCCGGCATCTCGGTGCCGAGGACCGTCGTGGCGAGGTCGCGCTGCGTGGCGTCGGTCAGCATCCGCGGCACGATCCGCCAGCGGTCGAACGCCTCCCGGTTCGCCCGCACCGTCGCACCCGACCCGGCGCCACCGGCCACGTACCCGAAGGGCCCGGCGTCGAGCCGCTCCCGCGCGGCATCCTCCAGCCGGGTGCCGTCCGTGGTGAACATCGGCACCTGGTCGGCGAGGCCCTGCAGGTAGATCTCGTTCTGGTACGAACCCAGCTGACCAGCCACTTGCCGCTCCCAACCGCCTCAGGCCGTATCCAGGCCGTCAGGCTCGCCATCCGATCCGGCCCCATCTTGCCTGAGCCTCGTCCACGAGAATCGGCCACACACCGGCGACCCGTTCCGTACCCTCCTTGCTGAGCGAGGTGACGCCCGAATGGCAAGCCAGGACATCGAGACCTGAGGTGCGGACGTCCGCCAGAGGCCCGCTGCTCATCGCGACGCTGGCGGTTGTCTGGGGCTCCAACTTCCTCTGGATCAAGATCGCCCTCGAGGCCTTCAGCCCGCTACAGGTCACCGCGGCTCGCATGGTGATCGGCGCCGTCGCCCTCATCGCGGTCATCGCCATCCGCCGCGAGAAGCTACCGCGCGACCTACCGACCTGGGGCCACCTGTTCGCCGCCTCGGTGGTCGGCAACCTCGCCCCGTACCTGTTCTTCGCACTCGGGGAGACCCGCGTCGACTCCGGCATCGCCGGCTCGCTCAACGCCACCACACCGCTGTGGACCCTGGTCCTCGCCTTCGCCATCCGCCAGGCGCGCCGGTTCGACGTGCGCCAGGTCGCCGGCCTGCTGCTCGGGTTCGCCGGCTGCCTGCTGATCTTCACCCCGTGGGACGCCGGCGCCATCGACACCCTCGGCGCGCTGTACTGCCTGCTGGCCGGCCTCAGCTACGCGATCAGCTACCTGTACATGAGCCGGTTCCTCACCCCGCGGAACCTGTCGCCCACCGTGCTCTCCACCGGCCAGGTCATCGCCGCGACCGTGCTCACCGCCGCGCTCCTGCCCGTCGACCGAACCGGCTTCCCGGCGTGGTCCGCCGGCCCCTGGCTTGCCGTCATCGCGCTGGGCGCGCTGGGCACCGGCCTCGCCTACATCATCAACTACGCCCTCATCCGCACCGAGGGACCGGTTGGGGCGTCCGTCGTCACGTACCTCATCCCGATCACGTCACTGGTGCTCGGGTTCCTCGTTCTCCGCGAGGCCGTGCCGCTGCTCTCCCTGGCGGGCGTGGCCGTGATCCTCCTGGGAGTCCGCACCTCCCGGCACCCGGCTGCCGAAACGCTCCGGCACAGCAACAGTCGACCTGCCTGAGTCAGCCCCGGCGGCCGAACGGCTGCGCCGGGCCCTGCGGACCGAACGGCGGCTCGCCGTTCGGCGGGTAGCCCGGCGCCGCGCCGAACTGCTGCGGTGCGGGCGGAGCGAACTGCTGCGGCGGCCCGTACGGCGCGACCGGCTGCGGGCCGGACGGTGGGCCGTAGGACGGCGGGCCCGACGGCGGAGCGAACTGCTGGACCGGCGGCGGGCCGAACTGCTGCGGCGCGGGCGGGCCGAACTGCTGCGGCGGCGGGCCGTAGGACTGGGCACCGGCGACGGCGGCGGGTGGCTGCTCGCCGTCGGAGTCCTTGCTCACGACGATCTTGATGGCGAGCACCGCCGCGCCCACGGCGCCGATGCCCAGGCCGAGGCCCGGCTGCCACGGCTCCGACCACATGAGCAGTCGGAACTGGACGGACGTGAAGTGCAGCAACGCCGAGCCCAAGCCGAAGAGGGCGAGCACCAAACCGAATCGAATCATGACGATCACCTAGCAGGCGGTAGGGATATGGGTACCGGCGCACCCGACCCCGACTCGGTCCCGGCCGCGGGGACGCTACCGGTCCTCGGCGAATATCCGCCACATTCCGAGCGAAGTGTTCGCAACCGCGACCGCCGCGCACAACACGGCCACCAGCAGCACCACCCATGACGTGCCGCCCAGTGCCAACAGGACGGTCCACACGAGCAGCGACAGCACGGACACACCGAGCAACACCGCGCCGACCACGACCCGCGGCTCCCGTGTGGACAGTTGGCGGAGCGGCACCCGGGCGCCGTCCGGCAGGCCGAACCACCCGCGCACCGCCAGCGCCACGACGAACACCACGACCCCCAGCCCCACCCATGCGAGCAACCCGTGCGGCTTGGGCAAGCCGGCGATCAGCAGCACGAACGAGCCGACCGCCTGCCAGGTGGCCGCGCGGCGCACCGCCAGGTACAACGCCACCCGCTGCGCACGGCCGAACCGCGGCGCCGGAGGTGGCCGAACCGGACGAACAGGGCGCCGCCTCTCGGCCGGCCGTTCCGGCGGGCGCTGGGCGAGCCGGCCCACCTTGGCGAGCACGTCCTCGTTGTCCGGCTCCAGCCGCAGGGCCGCCCGGTACGCGCGTTCCGCCTCCAGCCAGTCGTGCACCGACACGGCCGCGTCGCCGAGCACCTCGTGCGCCCGGGCCTCCTCAGGCGCCAGCGCCACCGCCGTCCGCGCGATCCGCACCGACTCCGCCGGCGTCTCGTGGACCAGCGCCTCGGCCAGCGTCACGTGGCAGCGCCAGTCCGCCGCGTCCCGGCGCACCGCCTCGCGCGCGGACACCACGGCCTCCGGGTAGCGGTCCAGCTCGATCAGCGCGAGGCTCGCCAGCCGGTGCGCCCAGGACCGCTCACCGAGCGTCATCGCACGCTTCGCCGCCTCGAGCGACTCGGCCGGCATGCCCGCGTCCAGCAGCGCGGCCGACAACCGGCACCACGCGGCGGAATGGTCCGGGTAGCGCTCCAGGGCGGGCCGCAGCACGGCGATCGCCGACTCCGGCCTGCCCTCCGCGGTCAGGCGCGCGGCTTGGAGCAGCACCGAGTCGATCGAGCCGCCCGGATCCGCCATGCGCCCTCCACGTGGGTCACCCCACGAGGCTCGCGAGGTCTCCTTCCGCGAGCTTCGTCCTGTCCACTCTCGTGTCGCCGTCCACCAGGGCGGACAGCGCATCGCCGTCGTCCCACATGTTGACATTCAGCGCCGCGCGGACGTCGTCGCCACGCACCAGAACGCGATGAATTCGCGCGCCGCAAAGTTCCTGGCGCACCACGATGCCGACCCCGGTCATGGGGTCGGCGACGACCCGAAACTCCAGGCCCAGGTCATATTGGTCGGAGAAGAAGTACGGCGTCGCCGTGTACGGCTCGGTGCCGCCGAGCAAAGGCCGCCTGCGACGTGCGCGCCCTGGCCCTTGGCGTTCGCCCAGTGCTCGACCCGCACCCGGTGGCCGTAGGGCGCGAGGAGTGCGCTGCGATGTCACCGGCCGGCGTACACGTCCGGCTCCGACGTGCGCAGG
>CAVSMR010000012.1:0-85670 GCA_963729115.1 uncultured Actinomycetota bacterium
CGCGGCATGAAGGCCGCGAAGCTCATCCGTGCGTGCAGCGCGATCCGGGTCTTCTCCGGCAGCACCGTGACCGGGCCGAGCTCGCGCACCACGGCCACGACCCGGTCGAACGTGGCGCGCACGTCGGCCGCGGCGCCGGCGAAGTGGGTGTCGAGGTCGCGCAGCGGCGCGCAGGTGTGCGTCTGGTTCCGGTTGGCGAACGTGCGCGCACACCGAGGGCAGGCCCACATACGGCGCAGCTTAGAACCAGCCAGGTCAACGGCGAGGCTGCGCCCGCGTGCCGGTCTCGGCGAACCATGACGGGACGAGCCAGGACGGGGCGAACCAGGACGGGGTGAACGCCGCCGCGATGGCCGACGCGCGGGTCGCCGCCCTGATCGACGGCGCCGGGTCCGGCAGGGTCATCGTGATCCCGGATCGGCTGGTGAACGTGGTTCGCTGACCCCGAGGCGGGTACTGGCGAGCAGGTTCCCCGATTCGCATCCGGCGCACGTGCTGCCGGCGTCGCCCGGGGTGGCGGGACGGCAGACCACTGACGACGGCGGCCACGACCCCGCCAACCCGTGCGTCGTGCTGGACGTACCCGCCAGCCAGGTGATCAGCTCCGTGCAACAACGCCACCGCAACGAGGAGATCACTCGCCTTTCTACGCACCGTCAACGCAGACCCTCGCATCACTGTCGGGCAAGCGGCGACGGGCAAGCCGCACCTCGAGAGGGGGACGGCGACCCGCCGTTGATCGATGAACGGCGCGTTCGCCACAACCGGAACCGGGTTACCCCAGCGGCGGATCCATCCAGAGCGCGCCAGACGTCGACGTACCCCGGTCGGGGGCGCGTGGACGACGGCTGCTGCAGTCGGGACACGCGCCGCCGGCACCGATCGCTCGGGGGGCTACGCGACCGGTACCGGCGGCGCGAAATCCGGCCGGTGCCTGCTGGGCTAGGCCGGATCCCGACGCTGGCATGCTCCGCCGGCGTTGGGCTCTGACTGTGACGCCTCGGGAGTCCCTTCGGTGCCACCTGTCAGAGATGACGAACATTGTGGCATTCCGGGTCGCCCGCGCTAACTAATCGTTAGCACTTGCGCACGAAAGCCACTATGCCGTGTCCGGGTGACTCCGCAGCGTGCCGGCGTGGGTTCCGGCCTCTGCTTCCGCCGTTTCGGACCTGCGCAACTCTCGTCCGGCGGGTATCCCGAGACATCGGTCAACTGACGGATATCGCTCAGCGCGCGAAGTGGCGGCTCGCCTCCTTGGTCGACAGCAGCACGATGGCGGCGATGGACAGCAGCGCCACCAGCGCGTTGATCACCATCAGCACGGCCAGGGTCGGCGCGAGGAACGACAGCAGGATGCCGATGATGTTCAGCGACGCGAAGACGTACACCACGACGCGCGCCCACTGCTTGCCCTTGGGCAGGTTCACCGCCGCGAGGGCCAGGACCACGCCGATGACGAGGATGCCGATCGCGATCGGGCCGTACTTCGGGGCGCCCTCCGCGACGATCTCCCGCGGCAGCCCCTTGGCCGACTCGTTCGACTCGATCCACGCGTCCACGAGCGCGTCTGACATCGCGAACGTCAGGATCACCCGCAGCACCACGAGCACGAGGATCGCCCAGACGGCGAGTGTCGCGTTGCGGATCGCGGATGGAGTGGTGGTCGGTGCGGTCATGTTGTGCTCCCAAGCATGTCGGGGATATGGGATATAGACACCGAGGTACCCCGGCGCTGCTGCGTTCCGAAGTGTGTGCGGCGGCAAAGCGAAAATCCGTCTTACAGCTTCTCCCGCGCCGCGATGAACGCGTCCACGGCGCGGTTCACGTCGTCGGTGGAGTGCGCGGCCGACAGCTGCGTGCGGATCCGTGCCTTGCCGTGCGGCACCACCGGGTAGGAGAACCCGATCACGTACACGCCCTGCTCCAGGAGCAGATCCGCCATCCGCCCGGCGAGCGCGGCGTCGCCGATCATCACCGGGATGATCGGGTGCTCGCCCGGCAGCAGGTCGAAGCCCGCCTCGGTCATCCGGGACCGGAACAGCGCGGTGTTCGCCCGCAGCCGCTCGAGCAGCTCGCCGGAGGACGACAGCAGCTCCAGCGCGGCCAGCGCCGAGCCCACGATCGCCGGCGCCACCGAGTTGGAGAACAGGTAGGGCCGCGACCGCTGGCGCAGCATCGCCACGATCTCCGCGCGGCCCGCCGTGTAGCCCCCGCTCGCCCCGCCCAGCGCCTTGCCCAGCGTGCCCGTCACGACGTCCACCCGGTCGGCCACGCCGAACAGCTCCGGCGTCCCCCGCCCGGTCGGGCCCACGAAGCCGACCGCGTGCGAGTCGTCCACCATCACCAGCGCGTCGTGCGCGTCGGCCAGGTCGCAGATCTGGTCCAGCGGCGCCAGGTACCCGTCCATCGAGAACACGCCGTCGGTGGCGATCAGCCGGTACCGCGCGTCCGCCGCCTCCTCGAGCTGCCGCTCGAGATCGGCCATGTCCCGGTTGCGGTACCGCAGCCGCCGGGCCTTGCACAGCCGGATGCCGTCGATCACCGACGCGTGGTTGAGCTCGTCGGAGATCACCACGTCGTCCGGGCCGAGCAGCGTCTCGAACAGGCCCGCGTTCGCGTCGAAGCAGGAGCCGTAGAGGATCGTGTCCTCGGTCCCGAGGAACGCCGACAGCCCGCTCTCCAGCTCCTTGTGCGGCTCCTGCGTCCCGCAGATGAACCGCACCGACGCCATGCCGAACCCCCAGCGGTCCAGCGCCTGCTTCGCCGCCGCGAGCAGCGCGGGGTGGTCGGCGAGGCCGAGGTAGTTGTTCGCGCAGAAGTTCAGCACCTCCGGCTCGGCGCCGACCCGAACCGCGGCGTTCTGCGGCGTGCTGATCACCCGTTCCGCCTTGAACAACCCCGCCTTGCGGATCTCCTCGAGCTCCTCGATCAGACCCTGCCGCATCGCGCCGTACATCAGGCTGCCCCTCCATCCGGTTGAGTCCAGTCGAGAATGACCTTGCCGCACCGGCCGTCCCGCGCCGTGGCGAACGCCTTGTCGTACTCGGTGAAGGCGAACGTGTGGGTGATCACCGCCGAGATGTCCAGGCCGGCCTGCAGCAGCACCGACATCGCGTACCAGGTCTCGAACATCTCCCGGCCGTAGATCCCCTTGATGGTCAGCATCTTGAAGACCACGCTGCTCCAGTCGATCGCGATCTCCGCGGCCGGCAGGCCGAGCATCGCGATGCGCCCGCCGTGGGTCATGTTCGCGATCATCTCGCGCAGCGCGGCCGGCTGGCCCGACATCTCCATGCCCACGTCGAAGCCCTCGGACATGTCGAGCCGGGTGTACACCTCGCCGATCGAGTGCGTGCTCACGTCGAGCGCCACGTCCACGCCGATCTTGCGCGCCAGGTCCAGGCGCGACTCGCTGACGTCGGTGATCACGACGTGCCGCGCGCCCGCGTGCTTCGCGACCGCGGCCGCCATCAGGCCGATCGGCCCGGCGCCGGTGATCAGCACGTCCTCGCCCAGCACGGGGAACGACAGCGCCGTGTGGACCGCGTTGCCGAACGGGTCGAAGATCGCGGCCACGTCGAGGTCGACCGCGTGGGTGTGCACCCACGCGTTCTGCTCGGGCAGCACCGCGTACTCGGCGAACGCGCCCGCGGTCTGCACGCCGAGGCCGATCGTGTTCGCGCACAGGTGGCGCCGGCCGGCCTTGCAGTTGCGGCAGGTGCCGCAGACCAGGTGGCCCTCCCCGCTGACGAGGTCGCCGACCTTGACCTTGGTGACCCCGGCGCCGACCTCGACGACCTCGCCGACGAACTCGTGCCCGACGATCAGCGGCGGTGAGATCGTCGCCGCGGCCCACTCGTCCCACGACTCGATGTGCAGGTCGGTGCCGCAGATGCCGGTACGCAGCACCCGCAGCTTGACGTCGGTGAGTCCCGGGCTCGGCTCCGGCACCTCGGTGAGGTGTAAGCCAGGACCCCGGGCACCCTTGACCAGAGCCTTCACGAATTCCTCCGCAAGTCGGTGGCGTCCCCGCGGTCAGTCGCTCGCGCGGCTGATCTTCCACGGCGACCGGAACAATAGGCTGCCGATCCGCACGTAGCTCGCCCGGCGCAGGTGCAGCGACCCCGCGGTGAGCGTGCCCGAGAGCACGAACCGCGGCCGGCCGCCGCCGGCACCCACCTTGTCCTTGATGCTCCCGGCCGTCACCCGCACCTGGTCGGTCACCGCGGACGCGCGCTCGGGCAGCAGCAGCTTCACCGAGCCGCCGCTGACGTTCAGCGCGATGCGCACCTCGTCGTAGCCGATGTGGGCCTCGCTGAAGTCCAGCTCGGTGGCGCCCATGCGGTTGCGGATGATCAGCTCGCGCGGCACGGTCCACGGGCCGGTGCGCTTGATCGTGGACATGTTGGCCCGCAGCTCGACCGGCTTCTCGCGCACGGGCGAGTCCGGGTCGGAGTGCGTCACGCCGGGCAGGTCGACCAGCACCGCGTTCAGCTCGCCCCGGGTCTTCGCGGCGAGCGCGGTGTCGGTCCGCTGGGTGAACTCGTCGAGCGAGAGCAGCCCGTGGCCGATGGCCTTCTGCAGCACGTCGACGACATGTGCGCGCTCGGCGTCGGACACCCGCAGGTCGCGGGGGTCGATCGGGTCCGGTGCCGAGGGCTCGTGCACGCCACCACGGTATGCCATGGCGGGGAGCTCAGCCGGTGGAGCCGGGGTCCTGGTCCAGGCCGTGCTCGATGGCGTAGCGGGCGAGCTCGACGCGGTTGTGCAGCTGGAGTTTGCGCAGCGTCGACTGGACGTGGTTCTCGACCGTCCGGTGCGAGAGCGTGAGCCGGCTCGCGATCTGGCGTGCGGTCAGCCCCTTCGCCACGAGGCGGAGCACCTCGGTCTCCCGCTGGGTCAGGCTCGGCTCGTCCGGGCCGCCCGGTGCCGCGGCCATCCGCCGGTACTCGCCGAGCACCAGGCCCGCGAGACCGGGCGTGAACACCGTGTCGCCGGCGGCGGTCTGCCGCACGGCGTCGACGAGCTCGGTCGCGGACGCCGACTTCACCAGGTAGCCCGACGCGCCCGCCTTGACCGCCTCCAGCACGTCCGCGTGCTCGCCGCTCGCGGACAGCACCAGCACCCGGGTGTCCGGCAATCGCCCGGTGATCTCGCGGATCGCCGCGACGCCGGAGACCGTGCCGAGGTTGAGATCCATCAGCACGACGTCCGGCCGCACGGTCCCCGCGATGCGCACGGCCGCGTCCGCGTCGCCCGCGGTGGCACACACCGTGTAGCCGCGCTCGGTCAGGTCCCGCGCGACGCCGTCGCGCCACATCGGATGGTCGTCCACGACCATCACCCTGATCTCGGTCACCGGTCGGGCTCCGCCGGCCGCGGCACCCGCAGCTCCCACTCCACGCCGGCCCCCGGTGCGGTCTCCAGCTCGAGGGTGCCGCCGAGATCGGCCACCCGGCCGCGCATCGATCGTGCGATCCCCATCCGCCCCTCCCGCTCCGCCGCCGCGACCCGGCCCGGCGCGAGGCCGACACCGTCGTCGCGCACGCTCAGCACGATCTCGTCGCCGAGGTCCTCCAGCAGCACCCACGCCTTCGCGTCGGGCCCGGCGTGCAGCGCCACGTTCGCCAGCGCCTCGCGCACCACGGCCGCCAGCTCGCCGGCCATCGCCACCGGCAGCCGCACCGCGGTGGCCGGCACCGACACCTCCGTGCGGCCCGAGGCCAGCAGCCGCAGCCGCCCGGCCAGGTCCGCCGTGCCGTCCTGGGTGGACTCCGGGCCGGCCGTCACCAGCGCGCGCAGCGCGATCTCCTGCTCGCCGGCCAGCCGCGCGAGCTCGCCCGCCTCGCCGTCCAGGTGCGCGCCACGCTGGCGGACCCGGGCCAGCACCTGCAGGACGCCGTCGTGGATCGTGCGTGCCAGCCGCTCCCGTTCGGCCGTCGCCGCCTCCGTGCGCAGGGCCGCCTCGAGCCGCGCGGCCGACCGGCGCGAGGCGGCCGCCGCGAGCCCCAGCACGAAGCCGACCCCGACGAGCAGCATCATGTCCCGCGTCAGGTCCGTGTCGACATAGCCGCGCACCCCGTAGTTGAAGGCGGCCACGACCGCGCCGAAGAGCGCGCCGCCGGCCGGTCCGGCGTACACCGCACCCGCGGCGACCACCCCGGTCACCCAGATCGTCGGCACCAGCGGCACCGCGTCGACCGCGAGCTGGGCGGGCGTGAGCACCAGCCGGGACACGGTCATGAGCCCGCAGCACACGGCCAGGTCGAGCACGACGAAGCCGAGCAACCGGTCGTGCGGGCGCAGGTAGCGAACCGCGATCACCGCCGTCCACCCGGTCATCGCGCCGACCGCGGCGAGCGCCAGCCCCGGCCGCGCGTACTCGTCCAGGTAGACCAGCACCACGCCGGCCGCGAACGGCAGCGTCAGCACCCGCAGCAGCACCGCCGCCCGCCACAGCGGGACGGTCGGGTCCTTGCTGGCCGGCGCGGCCGCGGTCACCTATCCCACTTCGCCTTGGTGTCGTCCCCGCCGGCTTCCCGGGTCTCCGGCGCCTCCGGCTCCGGCTGTTGCAGCACGTCGACCTGTTCGGGTTCGGTGGCGTCCTCGTGCAGCAGCGACCTGATGCCGGCGTTGAGCACCGCCAGCAGCGGCACGGACAGCAGCGCGCCCGCGATGCCGCCGGCGATCAGGCCGGCGGCGATGGCCAGCACGACCGCGAGCGGGTGCAGCCGCACCGCGCGGCCGAGCAGCCACGGCTGCAGCACGTGGCTCTCCAGCTGCATCACGCCGATCACGATGATCAGCACGATGAGCGCTGAGAGGAACCCGTTGGCCACCAGGGCGATCAGCACGGCGACCGTGCCGGCCAGGACCGCGCCGATGATCGGCACGAACGCGGACATGAACACCAGCGCGGCCAGCGGGATCACCAGCGGCACGCCGACGATCGCCAGCCCGACGCCGATGCCGACCGCGTCGACCAGCGCCACCGCGGCGGTCGCCCGGACGTAGCTGACGAGCGCGGCGAACCCGCGGCGGCCGGCCACGTCGACCCGGGTGCGCACGCGGGTCGGCACGCCGCGCGTGACGAAGGTCCAGATGCCGGGGCCGTCGTAGAGGAAGAAGATCAGCACGAACACCGTCAGCAGGAACCCGGTGAGGATCTCGCCGATCGTCGTGGCCGTGGTGATCGCGCCCTCGGTGATGGCCGACTGGTTGTCCTGGATCGCCTTCACCGCGTTGTTGATGAAGTTCGTGATCTGCTCGTCCTGCAGGTGCAGCGGGCCGCTGGTGAGCCAGTCGCGGATCTGGTCCAGGGAGTCCGAGACCTGCTGCTGCAGCTGGGGCAGGCCGGCGGTGAACGTGATGATCACGAAGGTGATCAGCCCGCCCAACAGCGCGATGCCGGTGACCATGACGAGTGCGGACGCGATCCCGCGTGGCACGCCGACCTTCGCCAGCCGGTCGACGCCCGGCGCCATCAGCGCGGACAGCAGTAAGGCGATGGCGATCGGGATGATGACGGGTGCGAAGTAGGCGGCCAGCCACACGATCACGTACAGCCCGGCGATCACCACGATGAACCGCCAGGACAGTGCGGCGCTGACCCGCAGCCCGGTGGGTACGAGGGTGGTGACGTCCGCGGGAGCCGAGCGCGAGGACTTCCGTTCGCGGCGAGTTGAGGTCACCGTCGAACGTTACCGAGCGAGTCGGACATCGTGCAGCGGATCAAGCGGCCGGCGGCCACGAAGTCCGGCTGTGGACAGCTCCTTGCGCGCATGGGGACCCTCCTGGGGTGACTACGGATCGTGACCTGTGGACACACTTTGTGTTCGTCACACGATCAGGGAGTTACCCCGCGTCGAACGTGCCAAGCGCCCCGCCGCGATGAAAACCTCCTTGCTGCACGGCCCGCCGGTACCGAACGTGATCGCTCGAGTGCGCACCGTTCGCCGGCGGAGCTCCCGACCAGGCGAGGACATCGGTGGATCAAGCGATCAGCACTGCCGGGGACACGGCCGCCCTTGCGCGGCGCGTCGTCCTGCGCACGCTGACGGTCGTGGGCGGCGCGGCTGCCGGCACCGCCATCGCCTGGTGCCTCTCGACCGGGAGCGCCGCCGCCGACACCGGGGACGGGGGGACGCCCGTCCCCGAGTTCCCGGCCGTCCACCAGCTCGTCTCCCCGGTCACCGGCGCGCTCGACACCGCGGTGCACGACACCGCCGCCACGCTGCCGGACCCGCCGCCCCCGCCGAAGTCCCTCGAGGAGCTCGGCGAGCGCGTCGAGCAGGTCACGGGCAACGTCGGCGAGCAGGCCCAGGAACAGCTGCCCGAGTGTGCCGACCCGCTCTGCGGGATCGAGCAGCTCGGTCGCAGCGAGTCGCCGGCGTGGCCGGCTGCCGGCGACCCGGCCGGTCACGCCGGCCAGGCCGACCCGGCCGATGTCGCGCCCGTGGCGCCGGCCCCGGCCGCCGCGGTGGCGGACCCCGGCGCCGACCCCGACGCGACGGCCGAGCGCACCGCGACCGGCCGTGCCCACTCGGACGGCATGTCCCGGCGTGGCTCACCAGCGCCGGGCATGCCGTTCCTCCCCGGCTTCCCGGCCTGGCCGGCGCCCATCGCGCCTGCCGTGCCGGCCCCGGGCCACAGCGGCTCCACCGGCGGCTCGGCCGACTCGTCGCCGTTCGCGGCGAGCCCGTGGCAGGACCGCATGCCCGCGCTGGTGTGCGGCCTGACGGTGCCCGCCGGTGAGGTGACCATCGCCGGGCGCCCCGGCGCCCAGCCCGGCGTCACCCCTGACTGACTGAGCCGGCGCGACCGGCCCGAGCCCCGAGAGCTCGCCCGCCGGGCGCACCGCCGCCAACCGGCCGGTGCCGCGCCCACTCGCCGCGGGATCTCCCGCACCCCGACCCGGGTGGTCGATTGCCCGGTGCGCCCTCCACGTCAGCGCGCGCCCGGCCACCCGCCAAACCCCTAGAGGGATACGAAAGGAGCATCCAACGATGCAAACCTGGGCGAAGCGCGGTCTCCAGACCGCGCTAGTGACCGGTGGTTTGCTGATGCTGGGTACCGGCATCGCTTCTGCCGACGAGGACGTCAACCCCGATCGTCCGGCGTCGCCGCTCGACGGGTCCGTACGGGTCCCCGTCCACTTGGACAACAACGCACTCGGCACGCCGCTCGGACAGCGCTACCTGCCGAGCCTGGACAAGGAGCTGCGGGTCAGCGTCAAGGAGCTGACCCACGCCGTGCCGATGGCGCACCCGGCCACCGAGGCCATCGCGCCCGTGGTGGACACGGCGAAGACCGCCGCCGCCCCGGTCGCCGGCTCGGCGGCCGACAAGGCGAACCCCACGCTGGACGGGGTCAGCGCGCAGGCCAAGCCGCTGACCGACAAGACGACGCCGCTGGCGAACGAGATCAACGCCGTCACCGGCAAGGCCAACATCCCGCCGGTGCCCGCGCTGCCGACACCCACCGTGCCGCACGTGGACAACACGTTCGAGGGCAACCGGATCGACGGTGACGTGATCGCCCCGGTCGACATCTCCGGCAACGCCATCGGCCTGCTCGGCAAGGCCAGGGTGCGGAACTACTCGTCGCAGTCCTACGGCGACGACGAGTCCGTCCTGTCCGACGGCTCCTGCGGGTTCCTCGCCGGCAACGTGGTCGACCTCGACTGGGCACTGCCCGTGCAGGTCACCGGCAACGCGATCTCCGGCCTCGGCAAGGCCGACGCCACCAGCACCGCGACGCAGGACACCGCGGTGACGAGTGACGTCACGACCGATGGCAGCGGCGGCGTGCTGTCCGGCGGCGTGCTGGCGGGCCAGTGGGCGACGCCGGTTCAGGTCAACGGCAACGCGATCTCCGGCGCCGGTCACTCGCGGGCCAAGTCCACCGCCGACTCGACCGCCACCGCGGGTGGCCCGGTCCTCACCTCCGGGCAGGACAGCCTCGGCGGCGGCACCATCGGCGCGCTGCCGGTCGCCACCCCGCTGGAGGCCAACGGCAACGCGCTCACCGGTGCGGGCAAGGCGGACGCCACGTCCGACACCACCGCCACGGCGACGGCCGGCGGGCTGCGCGACGGCCTCTACGACGTGCCGACCTACCTCGAGACCAACGGCGACCCCGCCGTGGCCGCGGGCAGCGTCGTCACGCCCGCGGTGAGTGGTCCGGTCCTGGCCTGCGGCGACGCCGTCGCGGGCGCGGGCACGGGGTCGTCCGACTGCACGAGCGACACCACGACGACGGCCGGTGGCCTCACCCGCAGCACCGGCGAGGACTCGCTCCTCTCCGGCACCACCGCGCCAGTCCCGGTGGCCGTGCCCGTCGAGGGGTTCGGCAACGGCGTGGCCGGGGCCGGTGACGCCGACGCGCTCGCCGACAACACCGTCAGCACGAAGGCCGGTGACGACTCCTACACCCGCGGGCACGACAGCGTGCTCTCGGGCACGGTCGCGAGCGCCGCGCCTACCGGGCCGGTCGACGTGTTCGGCAACGCGGTGGCCGGCGCGGGCACCGCCGTCGCGGACGCCACGCAGACGGCGGACGTCGAGAACACCGGCCACATCGGCACGACCGGCGACAGCTCGGTCGGCGGCGGCAACATGGTCACCGCGCCGCTCGCGGCCCCGGTCGAGGGCTTCGGCAACGTGGCCGGTGCGGCCGGTACCGCGGAGGCCGCGGCGTCGGAGACCAAGACGGTCGTCGCCGACGGCGGCGGCAACACGAATGACGACAGCGCGTTCCTCGCCTCGAACAACATCACCACCCCGGTCGCGAGCGCGGTGCAGGCGTTCGGCAACGGCGGCGGCGCGGTGGCGTTCACCGACGCCGACGCGACCTCCGACACCGAGGTGGTCGCGGGCGGCGTCTCGGAGGCGGCCGGCTACGGCGGCCTCGGCTCCGGCAACATCGGCCAGACCCCGGTCGCGCTGCCCGCCCAGCTGTTCGGCAACGGCGCGGGCGCGCTCTCCCGCGGCCACCAGGACGCCACCAACACCACGGCGATGACCGCGGGCGGCGACGCCTTCACCGAAGGCAAGCGCGGCGTGCTGTCCGGCAACATCGTGTCCGGTCCCGTCGGCACGGCCGGCCAGGCCTTCGGCGAGTCGGTCGCGGCGGCCGGCTTCAACAAGGCCGGCGCGGCCTCGGACACGACGTCCACGGCCGGCGGTGACGTCGAGACCGACGGCACCTGGGGCGTGGGTACCGGCAACGTGGTCAGCCCGCAGGGGCTCGTGAACGCCCAGAGCTTCGCGGCGGCCGCGTCCGGCGTCGGCGGGTTCAACTCCACCGGCGCGTACAGCACCTCCGACACGAACTCCGGCGGCGACATCGACACGGCGGGCGACCACGGCTTCCTGGCCGGCAACCTGGTCGACGTGCCGGCTGCCGCGGTGGCCCACCCGTTCGGTGACGCGGTCTCCGCGGTCGCCAGCCACTCCGAGTCGGTCGCCGACAACGTGAGCAGCAGCTCGGCCGGTGGCACGTCCACCACGAGCAGCAGGGGCGGTTCGCTGTCGGGCATCGACGGCACGATCCCGGTCGGCGGCCACGCGCCGGTCTACGACGTGCCGGTGGAGGTGCTCGCCCGGGCGATCACCGAATCGTCCGACGCGAGCGAGGTGTCCGTCGGCGAGAGCGCCGGGCAGCTGGACATCCCGCTCAGCGGTGGTGGCATGTCGCCGACCGACCTCCCGTCGCTGACGGGTCGCGCGGCCGGGCGCTCGATGCCGGCCGGCGACGTGCCGTTCGCGGGCGTGTTCTCCGGCGTGCTCGACGGGCTCACCGGGGCGGGCGAGTACCACGTACTGCCCTACCCGATGCCGCAGTCGCGCTCGGACGTCCCGTTCGACGCTGTCCCCGGCGGCCTGCCGGTGCTGGGTGACCTGCCGGCGGCCGGCGACCTGATGGACCCGATGGCGGTTCCGCCGACGGTGCCGACGGTGCCGACCGTGCCGACGGTTCCGGGCGGGATGCCCGACGCTCCGGCCGTGCTGGCGGGTGTGCTGGCCATCGGTGACCTCGCGGACGTCTCGCCGCAGGTGCCCGCCGCTCCGGCGATGCCGGGCGGCACGAACCCGTTGGCGATGGTCCCGGCTCTCGGCGGTGCGGACCTGACGGAGATCGTGCCCAACGTCCCGTCCGCCGGTGACGGGACGGACGTGGGCGGCACCTCGCTGTCCGCGACGCGGGCCGCGCTGGCCAGCCTGTTCATCAGCCACCCGATCGCCTGACCGGATCGCGTGACAAGGAGGGCCCGGGAGCCACGTGCTCCCGGGCCCTTCGCCGCGTGATGCGGCAGAGCTAGCCGTGGGCGAGGTCGGCGAAGCGGGAGTAGTGCAGCTGGTGCGCGACGGTCACCGTCGTGGTCGGGCCGGCGCGGTGCTTCGCCAGGATCAGGTCGGCCTCGCCGGCGCGGGGGTCGTCGCGTTCCCAGGCGTCCGGGCGGTGGATCAGCACGACCATGTCCGCGTCCTGCTCCAGGGAGCCGGACTCGCGCAGGTCGGCGAGCATGGGGCGCTTGTCCGTACGTTGCTCGGGGCCGCGGTTCAGCTGGCTGATCGCCACGACCGGCACCTCGAGCTCCTTAGCCAGCAGCTTCAGCTGCCGGGAGAACTCCGAGACCTCCTGCTGGCGGGACTCGACCCGCTTGCCGGACGTCATCAGCTGCATGTAGTCGACGATGATCAGCTTCAGGTCGTTGCGCTGCTTGATCCGCCGGGCCTTCGCGCGGATCTCCATCATCGTCATGTTCGGGGAGTCGTCGACGAACAGCGGCGCCTCGCTGACCTCGCTCATCCGCCGCGCCAGCCGCGTCCAGTCGTCGTCGGTCATGCGGCCGCCACGCATGTCCGCGAGGCGGATCTTGGCCTCGGCGGAGAGCATGCGCATGACGATCTCGGTGCGGCTCATCTCCAGGGAGAAGATCACGCTGGTCATGCCGTGCTTGACCGAACAGGACCGCGCGAAGTCCAGCCCGAGCGTGGACTTACCGATACCGGGGCGGGCCGCAACGATGATCATCTGGCCCGGGTGCAGGCCGTTGGTGACCGCGTCCAGGTCCTCGAACCCGGTCGGCACGCCGAGCGACGCGCCGCCCCGGGAGGCGATCGCGTCGATCTCGTCCATCGTCGGCTGGAGCAGCTCCTCGAGCGCGACGTAGTCCTCGCTCATCCGCCGCTCGGTCACGTCGTAGATCGACGACTGCGCGCGGTCGACGATCTCGTTGACGTCCGCGCCGTCCGACCCCGCGTATCCCAGCTGCACGATCCGCGTGCCGGCCTCGACGAGCCGCCGCAGGATCGCCTTCTCCGCGACGATCTCGGCGTAGTAGCCCGCGTTCGCGGCCGTCGGCACCGTGGCGATCAGCGTGTGCAGGTACGGCGCGCCGCCCACGCGGCGCAGCTCGCTGCGCCGCTCCAGCTCGGCCGAGACGGTGACGGCGTCGGCCGGCTCGCCACGGCTGTACAGGTCGAGCACGCAGTCGTACACGGCCTGATGCGCAGGGCGGTAGAAGTCCCCCGGGCGCAGCACCTCGACGACGTCCGCGATGGCGTCCTTCGACAGCATCATGCCGCCGAGCACGCTTTGCTCCGCGGCCAGATCCTGGGGCGGTTGCCGGTCGAGCGCACCTTCCGCGGGGGCGGCCGCGGGCGGACGGTCATCGGTCAACGCCACCGAGAACCCCTCCTCGAAAATCGCACGGGTGTTCGATAATACACGTTAGGCACCTGCCGTGCGTGCGTAAAGAACCCCAGGATCATCGGCGTGTCGCCGGTGTCGGCCGAAGCCCGTTGCTACGCAGAGCAAGGAACCTGGCGAGGAGGTTAGAGGTGCCGGCCGTGCCGTGCCAAACCCCGCTGGGGACGCTTGTGTGGACAACCTGGGGATGCCGTGGGGCAACGAACCACAGGCGCGATTCCACGTGGGGACAACCTGTGGACAGCCGACGCGGCTGGAGACATATGCGCTGATCAGAGCCTGTGTACAGGTTGTGGAAAAACTAACCCGGCGAACCCCGGCGTGTCGTGTGGAATCGCCTCGTCGGCGTGTCGCCCGACCCGCTCTCCGGTGGGTTAACCCACATGTGGATAACTCGGGGGACACCAACAACCCCGTGCCGGGCTCGGTGAACCTGGCACGGGGCTGAGGCGAGCGTAGTTACTCTCCGTATGCTCAGCCGGCGGTGACGTCGACCTTGAACGAGACGGTGACCTCCGGGTGCAACCGCACGCTGACGGAGTGCTTGCCGACGGTCTTGATATGACCGGACAGCTCGACGGTGCGCTTGTCGAGCACCGGGCCGCCGGCGGACTTGACCGCGGTGACGATGTCGGCCGTGGTGACCGACCCGAAGAGCTTGCCCGAGCCGGCCGCGGCCTTGGCCCGCAGCGGCACCGGGTCGATGCTCTCGAGCGCGGCCTTGACCTCCTGCGCGTGGTCCAGACCCCGGATCGCCCGCGCGTTCTGCGCGCGGCGGATGGTCTGCACCTGCTTCTCCGCGCCCTTGCTCGCGGGGATCGCGAGCGAGCGCGGCAGCAGGAAGTTGCGACCGTAGCCGTCCTTGACCTCGACGATGTCGCCCGGCCCACCGAGGCCGGTCACGTCGGCGGTGAGGATGAGTTTCATCTGCGAACTCCTGATCAGCGCGCGGTCGAGGTGTAGGGCAGCAGCGCCATCTCCCGCGCGTTCTTCACCGCGATGGCGACGTCGCGCTGGTGCTGGCTGCAGTTGCCGGTCACCCGGCGGGCGCGGATCTTGCCCCGGTCGGAGATGTACTTCCGCAGCAGCGTCGTGTCCTTGTAGTCGATCTGCTGCGCCTCGCCCTTGGACTTCTTCGCCTTGCAGAACACGCAAACCTTCTTCTTGGGCTTGCGAATGGGTGGCTTGGCCACGGTGGTCTCCCGAAAACTAGTCAGTCAGTGGATGCGGTGTCGGTCAGAACGGGGGCTCGTCGCTGAAGCCGCCGCTGCCACCGGAGGTGGCACCGGCAGGCGGCGCGGAGCCCCACGGGTCGTCGGCTGGCGCGCCGCCGGAGCTGGCGCCGTAGCCGCCCCCGCCGCTGCCGCGACTCACCTTGTTGACCTTCGCGGTGGCGTACCGCAGCGACGGGCCGATCTCGTCGACCTCCAGCTCGACCACAGTGCGCTTCTCGCCCTCACGGGTCTCGAAGGAGCGCTGCTTGAGCCGACCGCTGACGATGACGCGGGCGCCGCGCGTGAGCGACTCGGCCACGTTCTCAGCGGACTGACGCCAGATGTTGCACCGCAGGAAGAGCGCCTCGCCGTCCTTCCATTCGCCGCTCTGGCGGTCGAACGTCCGGGGCGTCGAAGCGACGGTGAAGTTGGCCACCGCGGCGCCGGACTGCGTGAACCGCAGCTCCGGGTCGGCGGTGAGGTTGCCGATCACTGTGATGACGGTATCGCCGGCCATGCTGTACCTCCCGGTCTCAGGCCCCCGCGGGGTCGCGCCGCAGGACCTTAGTCCGCAGCACTGACTCTTGAAGGCCGAGCTGGCGGTCCAGCTCCTTCACCGCGTCCGGATCCGCGTTCACGTCGAGCACCGCGTAGATGCCCTCGGTGTGCTTGTTGATCTCGAACGACAAGCGACGCTTGCCCCACACCTCGACCTTCTCCACGTTCCCGCCGGATGTGCGGATGACGTTGAGGAAGGTGTCCAGCGACGGCTGGACGGTGCGCTCGTCGAGAGTGGGATCGAGGATGACCATGACCTCGTAATGACGCATGAAGACCACTCACCTCCTGTGGACTCGGCGGCCACGGACTCTCCGTGGCAGGAGGGGTCTTGCGAAAGACAGGCTACAGGGCGACGCCCGGCGCCCGGCGCAGCACCCAGGTTCGCACGAGCGCCGCCGTGACCACGGACAACGCGAGGACCGCGAGCAGCACCGGCAGCGCGATCTTCTGGCCCTCCGGCGGGGTCAGCGCCTCCGCGCGGCCGGCCGCCTGGACGCCGTCGCCCTTGTTGTCCAGGCCGAGGATGCCGAACTCCGGGGTGTAGCCCGGCACGCTGCCGCCGTAGCGCACGCCCGGCGACGGGGAGAACAGGCCGGCCTGGGCGAAGGGCACCGAGCCGTAGTCGGCCATCGGCCAGCGGCCGAAGTCCCCGAGGCCCGGCTGGTACAGCGACCAGCCACCGGGCTGGTAGCCGCCGATCGGCGGCTGGTTCGGGGCGGGGACGTTCGTGCCGGGGTTGCCGGCACCGGGGCCGCCGCCACCCGGCGCGCCCGCGCCACCGCCCGGCGCGGAGCCGCCGCTACCGGGGACGATCGAGCCGACCACCTTCTCGGAGGCGTCGGCGACGGCCTTCGTGCCGTCCTGCACCGGCGCGGTCGCGGTGTTCACGACGTTGACGACGATGCCGCAGCCCGAGGTGAGCACGCCCTGCACGCCGGAGACGATCTGGCCGAGCACGCCACCGATCAGCGGGATGGTCTGGATGGCAGCCTTGATGCGGGGCACGGCGGCGGCGGCGATGGTGCCGCCGGAGATCGTGGTGTCGGCGCTCGGCAGCGCGCCGAGCGGGATGTTGCCCATGTTCGTGACGCGGGCCTCGACCTGGCCGGCCAGGCCCGGACCGAGCAGCGGCACCGCGCGGACGACGTTCAGCACCGGCGCGAGCACCGCGGTCGGGCGCATCGACAGCGGGGTGCCGGCCTCGCCCTGGATCGAGGTGGAGCAGTCGCCGACCACGATGGGCTGCGAGGCGCTCGCGGACCCCCCGGACACGAGACCGATGACCGAGACGCCGAGGACGAGCGCCGCGGTCGCCACCAGACCACGGAGACGACCTCGCATGTTGTCCTCCCGGGTCACCCGTTGGTGGGGTATCCACCTACCAGACTCAACGACGGTAGCCCGCCCCGGGTGACGGTGACCAGGCGTACCGATTGTCGGTGCCAGGACGACCCGATCGGGGTAGGCCGTCCGGAGTAAGCGACGTACCGGCAGGCACCTCCGGTTTGCGTCAGACGCGGCGACTACGCTCGCTGGCCATGAGCATCGGCGCCCACATCCACAGCGACGACCCGCTCGGCGCTGCGCGCGAGCGAGATGCGGACGTCGTTCAGTTCTTCCTCGGCGACCCGCAGAGCTGGAAGGCGCAGCCGCCGCACCCGCAGGCCGACGTGTTGCGCGAGGCGGGCATCGACGTCTTCGTCCACTCGCCGTACCCGGTCAACATCGCCTCGACGAACAACCGCATCCGGATCCCCTCGCGCAAGACGGTCACCCAGTACGCCGAGTCGGCCGCGGCCACCGGCGCGAAGGGCCTGATCGTCCACGGCGGGCACGTCACGCAGGGCGAGGACCCCGCCCAGGGCCTGGTCAACTGGCGGAAGTTCTTCGCGCGCCAGGCCGAGGCGGGCGGCTTCCCGCTGCCGATCCTCATCGAGAACACCGCCGGCGGCGACAACGCCATGGCCCGCAAGTTCGAGATGCTGGCCCGGCTGTGGGACGAGGTGGGCGAGTTCGGCGCCGGCTTCTGCCTCGACACGTGCCACGCGCACGCGGCCGGCGAGGACCTGGCCGGCATCGTCGACCGGGTCAAGGCGATCACCGGCCGCATCGACCTGGTGCACCTGAACAGCTCCCGGGACGAGTTCGACTCCGCCCGGGACCGCCACGCCAACATCAAGGCTGGCATGATCGACCCTGAGCTGCTGGCGGCCGTGGCCAAGGAGGCCGGATCGCCGGTGGTGGTGGAGACCCCGGCCGATGGCCAGGCGGAGGACATCGCGTTCCTGCGCGAGGCCACGGGCCGGTGAGCACCCTGCCGGCCGGCGGTGTGGACGCCTCGCGGGCGGAGGAGAGGAACTCGTCAGGGATGACGGACGAGCCGATGTCCGAGGAGCTTCCCGGCGAAGACGTCCCGGCCCGCCGGCCCCGTCCGGCCTGGCGCTTCGGCACGCTGGCCCTCGTCGTGCTGGTGGCCCTGTGCGGCGTCACGCTGCTGCTCGGCTTCCTCAACAAGGACCGCTGCGCGGGCCCGGAGTACGGCGCCGACGGACGTAGCGGCCCGGACTACGACCAGCGCAGCAAGCAGGACGTCTGCTACTCCGACATCCAGTTCCTGTGGCTCGGCCGGGACATCGACCGGCACGTGTTCCCCTACGTCGACGGCAAGCTGACCAAGGACGGCAACCCGGTCGGCGGCGTCGTCGAGTACCCGGTGCTGACCGGCGTGATCATCTGGGCCTCGGCGCTGCTCGCGAACACCGACGGCCAGTTCCTGCTGTTCTCCGCGCTCGTGCTGGCGCCGTTCGGCCTGTTCACCGCGTGGCTGCTGGGCAAGCTCTCGCGCTGGCGGGCGCTGCTGTGGGCGATCGGCCCGCCGCTGGTCATGTACGCCTTCCACAACTGGGAGCTCCCGGTCGTGGCATGCGCGGTCGCGGCGGTCTACGTGATGCACCGCGGCTGGGGCAGGCGCGGCGCCGACCGGCCGCTGCTGACCCGGGCGACCGTGGCGGCGGTGCTGCTCGGGCTCGGCTTCGCGTTCAAGGTCTACCCGGCGATCTTCGTGCTGCCGCTGATGCTCTACGTCCTCACCGGCGGCCGCGACGGCCGGGAGGCCGGCGACCGCAAGGTGGCGGACTGGCTCGGTGCGATCCGGGTGGGCGCCGCGGCGCTCGGCACGGCGGTGCTGGTGAACGTGCCCTTCGCGCTCGTCGGCTTCGAGGGCCTGAAGGCGTCGTTCATCTTCCAGCTGCAGCGCAAGGCCGACATCACGACGAACTCCATCTGGTTCTGGGGCCTGCGGCCCTACTCAGACCCGGACAACGAGTCGATGCAGGAGCTGATCGGCGTGCTGTCGCCGACGCTGATGCTGCTGTCGTTCGTGATCGCGTGCGCGCTCGGCTGGCGGCGCTACGTCAAGGAGGGCACCTATCCCTGGGTCGCGGTGTCCGCGGCCATGCTGTGCGGGTTCCTGTTGCTGCACAAGGTGCACTCGCCCCAGTACACGCTCTGGCTCGTGCCGATGTTCGTGCTGCTGCGGATCAAGTGGGGCTGGATCCTCGCCTACTTCGTGGCCGACCTCGCGATGGGCATCGGCATCTTCCGCTGGTACTACGAGATCTTCTACGGCAAGCACGGCGGCATCTACGACGGCCTGGCCGCCCAGGCGGTCATGGTCGGCGTGTGGGGCCGGGCCGTCCTGCTGGTGGGTCTGTTCTACGCGTTCCTGACCGCGGGATCCACGGTGGACGAGCCGGCGACCGGGCCTCTCGGCGAGCCCGACCACACCGACCCACCACCCGGTGGCCGATCCGCGCTCGCGAGCTAGGCGTAGTGCCCATGAGCGTTGTTGACGGTGGGGCGGCTTGAAATAGGTCTCTGTCACCCACCGTAACGCCCGTCTGACCGTGCATGGACGTGCCGGTCGAGCGTGTCCTGTCTGGTCGGCCGGTCGCTCATGTGGTGGTCGAGCTGGGAATCTCACGGGCGACCGGTTACAAATGGCTGGCCCGCTACCGCGCCGAAGGACCGGCGGGATTGGCTGATCGGTCCAGTCGCGCCCACCGCATCCCGGGCCGGACCCACCCTGCGATCGGTTCACCCGCCGCTACTGACCGCGTACAGCTAGGCCGGCACCTTCGTGCGGCGCAGGCCGGTCACGGTCAGCGTCAGCCGGTCCGGGGCGCCGTCCAGGAAGCCGCCCACCGGGTCGTCGACCGGGGTGCCCGCGGCGCCCTGGCGGACCAGGTCGCGCGCCGGGTGGTAGATCTCGTACACCACGAGCACGCACAGCCCGATGACCGCGAGATCGCGCAGCACCACGAACGACAGGAACCAGTCGATCGGCAGGCCCTTCTTGTCGTCGCCGAGGTAGAACGCCATCCGCGGGGCCCACACCAGCGCGTCGATCGTCATCCACGCCAGCAGGATCCGCCAGCGCGGCACCGCGAGCACGGCCAGCGGCACGAGCCAGAGCGAGTACTGCGGGCTCCACACCTTGTTCGTCACCAGGAACGCCGCCACCACGAGGAAGCACAGCTGCGCGAGCCGCGGGCGCACCGGTGCCTGCAGCGCGATGAACGCGATCATGGCGCAACAGACGAGGAACAGCAGCGCGCTGACCGCGTTGAGCCATACCGGCGGCTGCTGGAAGCCGAGCTGCCCGTCGAACCCGGCCCAGCCGGTGAACTGGTTGACGACGTTGTACAGCGAGTCCGGGTCCGCGCCGCGCAGGTTGTTGCGGTGGAAGAACTCCCACCAGCCGCGCGGGTAGGCGAGCATGATCGGGAGGTTGACCACCGCCCACGCGAGGATCGCCGCCAGCGCGGTTCGTGCCCACTCCCGGGTCCGCCCCGCGCGCAGGCACAGCACGAGCAGCGGGCCGAGCAGGAACAACGGGTAGAGCTTCGCCGCGCCGCCCAGACCCCAGCAGCACGCCGGCGAGCACGGGTCTCTTCCGCGCCCACGCGAGCAGGCCGGTCGCCGCGAGCGCGGTTGCCAGCGCGTCGAAGTTGGTGAACGCGTGGACGAGCAGCAGCGGTGACGCCGCGATGAGCGCCGCGTCCCACGGGCGTTGCCGAGCGGACCTCGTCACCGCCCAGATCGTCACCAGCCAGGCGAGCGCGAGCCAGAACGCGGAGATGTCGAAGAACACCGTGACCGGGAGCCCGGTCGGCAGCCACCCGGACCCGGCGACCGCGAGCCAGCCGTCGGTCAGCTTGGCGTTCACCCACTGGAAGAGCCCCGTGAGCACCGGGTACTCCATGTACCGCACGTGCGCGGTCGGCTTGCCCTCGTCGTCGATCCAGCTGGTCCGGTACGGGAAGCCGCCCTCGTTCAGCCGCTCCGCCGAGTACAGCGGGATGATGTCCGAGTAGCACATGGCGGTGAACGGCCGGTTCGACCGCCAGTCGAGTTCGAGCTTCTTGCCGCCCTCGTCGTAGAACTGCTGGACGCAGGCCGCCTTGCCGAACCAGCCGATCGCGAGCCCGATCACCGCGATCAGCAGCGCCACCCGCAGCGGCGTCCAGAACCAGTGCCGGCCGATCACCGCGTGCCGGCCGAGCGGGCCGCCGATGGGCGCGCTGGCGGCGGTCGCGAGCGGCTCGGTCCACGTCGGGACCACGCGGTCGGCGGGCGTCAGCGTGGCCGTGTCGCCGACCTCGTGCGCCACCTCGACCGGTGCGGTCGCCGAAGCGCCGACGACCCCGCCGTCGCGCTCCTCGGCGCGGTTCTCGGCGGGGTCGTGGGTGTGATCGGGCTGGTCGTCGCGATCCGTCTCGCCTGGCACGCGGGCGATGCTACGGGGCATCGCCCGCCCGCGTGACGGCTACCTAACCCCCGATCGGCGGGAACACAGGTCCGCCCGTCGGTTCGCCGGGATCACCCGGATCGGGAACTGTCGGATCGGGATTGGTCGGCTGAGTCGGGTCGGGGTCGCCGGGCTGACCGCCGTTCCCGTCGCCATCCCCGTCGCCATCGCCGTTGCCGTCGCCCCTGCCGTTGCCGTCGCCCCTGCCCCGGTTGCCGTCGTCCTTGTCCTTGTCCGGGTTGTCCGGGGGCTCCTGGGACTCGCGGTAGTCGGTGCCGATCGGCTCGAACCGGCCGAAGTCCTCGGGATCGACGTTCTCGAGATATCGGTCCATGAACTCTTGCCAGATCTCGCCCGGCAGCCCGCTGCCGTAGACGATGGCGCCGTCGGCGTTCTTCAGCGGAATCTGCTTGCCCTTCGGCGTCTCGGCGCCCATGGACACCGCCGCGGAGATCTGCGGCGTGTAGCCGACCATCCACGCCTTCGCGTTGTCCTCGGTGCTGCCGAACTGGTGCGTTCCGGTCTTGCCGGCGCACTCCTGCTCGCCCGGGCACTCCATCTTCGAGTACTCGATCACCGGCTTGAGCGACTCGGTGACGTTGCGGGCGATCTGGTGGTTCTTGTCCGAGTTGTTGGCGTCGAACGCCGGCTTCTCGTCCTCCGGCGCCGACCACTTGATCGTGCCGTCCGGGAAGAGCACCTGCGAGACCAGGTGCGGCGTGCGATGCATGCCGTCCGCGGCGAAGGTGCCGTACGCGGAGGCCATCTCGAGCGTGGACACGCGGGTGTCACCACCGCCGATGGAGATGTTGCCGTCGGGTGCCTGCTTGTCGTCCTTCTCGCCGTTCAGGTCCGACGTGATGCCCGCCTGGCGCGCGGCTGCCAGCACCTTGTTGGTGCCGACCGTGTTGACCGCGACGTCGTAGAACACCGTGTTGATGGAGCGCTTCATCGCCTCCGCGACGGTGCAGTCCTTGCCGCAGGACGCGCCGCCGGAGTTGCGCACGGGTGCGGCACGGCCCTTGAACATCCGGCCCGACGTGCCGTCGTAGATGTCGCCGAGGCCCTTGTCCTCCTCCAGCAGCGCGACGAGGTCGAACGGCTTGAACGAGGAGCCGGGCTCCTGCTTCGTCGCCGCCCAGTCCAGGCCGACGCCGTTCTCCCCGCCGTAGTAGGCCATCACGCCGCCGGTCTTCGGGTTCACCGCCACGAGCGCCGGCCGGACGGTCTTGGGCTGACCCTTCAGCACGTCCCGCACGGACTGCTCGGCCATGCGCTGCGCGCGCGGGTCGATGGTCGTGCGGATCGTGTAGCCCTTCTGGTACAGCTCGTCCTCGGAGATCTTCGCGCGGGACTCGAGCTCCGCGATCACCGCGTTCTTGATGTGTGCCTTGGGGCCGGTGATGGCCTGCGGGCGCGCCTTCTCCAGCTTCAGCTGCGTGGGGAACTTCTCGGTGGCGACCTTCTCCTTCGGGAACCAGTTGTGGTCCGCCATCTGGCCCAGCACGTACTGCCAGCGGGTCTCCATGTAGTCCTGGTCCTTGTACCGGCTGGGGTTCTGGATCATGCCGGCGAGCAGGGCTGCCTGGGACGCGGTGACCTTGTTGAGCGGTTTTCCGTAGTAGGCCTGGGCGGCGGCGGAGATGCCGTAGGCGCTGCGCCCGAAGTAGATCGTGTTGAGGTAGGCCGTGATGATCTGCTCTTTGGAGTAGCTGTTGTTCATCTTGTAGGCCGTGACCACCTCGAGCGCCTTGCGCGTGACGGTCTTCTCCTCGTTGCCCGTGGCCTTCTTCACGTACTGCTGGGTGATCGTCGAGCCACCACCCTCGCCGCCGGAGAGCTGGTTCAGACCCGCACGCAGCACACCGCTGATGTCGAAGCCCGGGTTGTTCATGAAGTCGGCGTCCTCCGCGGCGAACACCGCGTGCAGGACGTCCTGGGGGATCTCCTCGTACTTGACCAGCGTGCGGTTCTCGCCGCCCTGCGGAACCACCTTGCCCATGGGCGCCTTGTTCGCGAACTGCAGCGAGACCGTCTGGCCCTGCTTCTGCTTCACGGACTCCGGCGAGGGCACGTCGACCATCTGGTACGCGACGAAGAACCCGACCATCGGCCCGACGATCGCCAGCGCGGTGGCCACGTAGCTCGCGCGGCGCACGCGGCGCCAGATCCTCTTGCGGCGCCGGCGGCGCTGCGTGTCGGTGAGCGGCGCGCCCTCGTCGTCGAAGGTGCGGACCGGCTGCGGCTCGAGATCGTCCTCGTACGGGTCCCGGTCGTAGTCCAGCTCGCGGTGGGTCAGCAGCTCCGGCTCGGGACCCGCGCCGGAGCGGCCGCGCATCTGCGGCAGGGCGACGGTCGGGCCGTCCGCGACGCCGCCCGGGCCGGGGCCGGGTCGCCCACCGGGACCACCGGGACCACCGGGGCCAACCATGCCGCCGGGACCACCAGGGCCGCCAGGACGTGGCGGGCCGGCCGGTCGCGGCGGGACCGCGCGCGCGGCATGGCCGGCCGGCGGACGGGCGCCGCCGGGCGCGCTCGGGCGCTGCGGCGGTTCCTCGGTCGGCCAGGCCGGGCCCGCCGACGGCCGCGCGGGCCGGGGCGGCGGGGCCGCGTGGTGGGCGCCGCCGCGGGGGTCGTCGTCGGGCAGCCGGTGTGCGGCCCGCCCGTTGGACCCGTTCGCGCCGTGGCCGTTCGGGTGGCCGTTCGGGTGGCCGTTCGGGTGTCCGTTGGAGTGTCCATTGGACCGCCCGCCGACGCGCGGGCCGCTGGCCTGCGGCTCGCTGTCGTCATCCCACAGCGGGCTCCAGAAGCCGGTGCGCTCCTGGTGCTCTGCGCCGTTGGCGGGCGAGTCGGGGTCGTCGCCAGTGGGCCACGCCGGCGAGCCGGGGCCTCGCCGGTGGCTGCGGTGGTCGTTCACGTACAGGCCTCCCAGAGCGGCGCAGTGGGCGGACGCGCCGTGCGGTGGTCGTTCACGACGTCGTGATCGCTCACTCCGCCGCCGTCCTTCGTCGTGGCTTTCGATCATCTTCGAGTCCACGTGTACCGAGGACGTATGACTGCACCAGGTGGTTCCACCCGCAGGTACGACATACCTCCACCACATACACGGTGAACTCCTCGAAGAGGTTCGCCATTCTGGCGAGTTCCTCCGGGGCCCTCGCTGAGCCGGACGCATGTTTCAGCGCGTCACCATAGACCCAGGAGACCCTGGTCAGGGGCTCTTTGCGGCAGACAGGGCAGGTCACGTCGCTCGGGGCGCCGTGAAACTTCGCCGCACGCAGCAGGTAGGGGTTCGCGTCGCACACCTCCATGGTGCCGACGCGGCCAGCGTAAACCTCCGCGAGCAGCGCTTTGCGCTGCAGCGCGTAGTCGACTACCTGCCGCTGTGTTCGCACGCACCACAGGGTACGCGGCACCGTTACCACGTCGAGATCCTGTTTGGCATACGGCGCGCGGGCCGGTGGCCCATCCGGGTCGCAGCCGTGATCTGACCAGCGATCATTCGCGACGGTTGTCAGCCGATCACGAAAAACTCGTGGGCCCCGGTGATCCACAACACGTCCCATCTCGTGAACGGGTGCCCTTGATGTATCGGAGCGATATAGTGGCTGAGTAGGTCACATCGCATGAGGAAGGACACCGGTGCTCGAGTTCGCGATCCTCGGGTTGTTGCACGAGGCCCCGATGCACGGCTACGAGCTGCGCAAACGGCTGTGCGACATGCTCGGCACGTTGCGGACGTTCTCGTACGGCTCGCTGTACCCGACGCTGCGCCGGCTGCTCAAGGCCGGACTCATCGTCGAGGAGACCCCGCCCACCGACGTCTCTCCCGGTGTCGACGACCGCGGGGCCAGGAGCTGGGGAAAGCGGGCCAAGCGTGTCTACAAGCTGACGGCGGACGGCAAGGAGCGGTTCGCGGACATGCTCGCCGACGCCGGCTCGCAGGCGTACGACGACGACGGCTTCGGTGTGCACATGGCGTTCTTCTCCCGCACGCCGGCCGAGATCAGGATGCGCATCCTGGAGGGCCGGCGGCGCCGGGTCGAGGAACGCCGCGAGGGGCTGCGCTCCTCGATGGCGCGGGCGGGTGAGCAGATCGACCGCTACACCCGCGAGCTGCACCGGCTCGGCCTCGAGCACAGCGAGCGGGAGGTTCGCTGGCTCAACGAGCTGATCGCGACCGAACAGAGGGAGCAGAAGGCACGGCAGGACGACGGCCCCTAGCGAGCGCGCAGGGCGCCGGCAGGTCAGCGCGGATCTGTGACGAGCACATCCGTGGGTAGCGCGTGCCCGCGGGAGGACCCAGTGACAACGAGCGAGATCAACCGAGCGAGATCAACACAGTGAGAAGGAGAACCGGCATGGGCGAACAGCGCCGCAGTGTCCGGGTGGCCATCGTCGGCGTCGGCAACTGCGCGGCGTCGCTGGTGCAGGGTGTCCACTACTACCGCGATGCCGACCCGGGTTCCCGCGTCCCCGGCCTGATGCACGTGCAGTTCGGGGAGTACCACGTGGGTGACGTCGAGTTCGTCGCCGCGTTCGACGTGGACGCCAAGAAAGTCGGCCGCGACCTGTCCGAGGCGATCGTCGCGAGCGAGAACAACACGATCAAGATCTGCGACGTGCCGCCGCTCGGGGTGACCGTGCAGCGCGGGCACACCTTCGACGGCCTCGGCGAGTTCTACCGGGACATCATCACCGAGTCCGACGAGTCGCCCGTCGACGTCGTCGCGACGCTGCGCGAGTCGAAGGCGGACGTGCTGGTGTCCTACCTGCCGGTCGGCTCCGAGGAGGCGGACCGGTTCTACGCCCAGTGCGCGATCGACGCGGGCGTGGCCTTCGTCAACGCGTTGCCGGTGTTCATCGCGTCGGACCCGGCGTGGGCGGCCAAGTTCACCGAGGCCGGCGTGCCGATCGTGGGCGACGACATCAAGTCCCAGGTGGGTGCCACGATCACGCACCGCGTGCTGGCCAAGCTCTTCGAGGACCGCGGGGTCGAGCTGCTGCGTACCTACCAGCTCAACTTCGGCGGCAACATGGACTTCATGAACATGCTGGAGCGCAAGCGGCTCCAGTCGAAGAAGATCTCCAAGACGCAGTCGGTCACCTCGCAGATCCCGCACGAGATGGCGAAGGCCGACGTCCACATCGGACCGTCGGACCACGTGCCGTGGCTGGACGACCGCAAGTGGGCCTACGTGCGGCTGGAGGGCAAGGCGTTCGGCGACGTGCCGCTGAGCCTGGAGTACAAGCTCGAGGTCTGGGACTCGCCCAACTCCGCCGGCGTGATCATCGACGCGGTCCGCGCCGCGAAGATCGCGCTCGACCGCGGCATCGGCGGGCCGATCCTGTCGGCGTCGTCCTACTTCATGAAGTCCCCGCCCGAGCAGTACTCGGACTCGGTCGCCTACGACGCGGTGGAGAAGTTCATCGCCGGCGAGGTCGAGCGCTGACCGAGACGCACGGCGATCGGCCGCTGAGCTAAACCCCGGCCCCGGGGTGGGCGTCAAGGGGGCGTGGACACGGCGACCGGCAGCACACGCGAACCCCGTACCGAGGACGGTGCGGGGTTCGCGGCGCTGTTCGACGAGTCATTCGAGGCGATGAAGCGGCTGGCGTTCCTGCTCGGCGCGGACGACCCGGAGAACATCGCGCAGGAGTCGTTCGTACGCCTGCACGGCCGGTGGCACACGCTCGCGAGCCCGGACCTGGCGCTGCCGTACCTGCGCCGGACGGTGGTCAACCTGTCCCGCTCGCGGCTGCGGCACCTGCGGGTCGTGCGGCGCGCGCCGCGGGAACGGCACCGCGACATGGCGTCGGCGGAGGTGGAGGTGCTCACCGGGCACGACCACCACCGGCTGCGGGCGGTGCTGGCCGGGCTGCCGGTGCGGCAGCGGCAGGTCCTGGTGCTGCGCTACTGGCTCGACCTGGACCAGCACGCGATCGCGGAGACGCTCGGCATCGCCATCGGCACCGTGAAGGCCACGACCAGCCACGCGCTCGCGAACCTGCGCAAGGCATGGCCAGACGGGGAGGAACGCTGATGCCGGACATCGAGGAGCGGCTGCGGGCCGGGCTGGGCGCCCTGGCCGAGGAGGTCGCGCCGAGCGAGGACCCGCGGGCCGGGCTGGACCGCCGGGTCGCGGCTCGCCGCCGGGCGCTGCGCCGGGCGCCGGCGCTCACCGCGGCCGCGGCGGCCGCGGCGGTGGTCGCGGTGTTCGTGCCGATCGTGGCGAGCCAGGACTCGCCGTCCACCGGCACGCAGGCGGCACGGACCACGCCGGCCGGGCCGGGCGGCGTGGAGTTGCCCGTGCTCGGCACGGTCGTCCGCGGCGGGGACAGCATGCGCGCGATCGGCTACCTCGACGCCGACCAGTACTGCACCGCGCTCGAGCATCGCGGCGACAGGTCGGTCACGCTGACCTGCGAGCCGGTGCCGATCTGGCCGGAAGGGCCGGCCAGGTCGCTCGTGCAGAGCCGCGAGGTGCTCAACGGCGACCAGGCCGACGACAGCGGGATGCTCGCGAACCGGCTCGTCTTCCTGACCGACCCGCGGGTGGCGACGCTGGCCGTGCGGCGCGGGAACGGCACCGCGGTGCTGGTGACCGAGCTCGACCGCGACGCGCACGCGGCCCTGTACCTCGCCGACTTCGCGGGCACCCCGGACGGTTTCGGGTACACCGCGCGGGACAGCGCGGGCCGGATCCTCGAGAACGCCATCACCTAGCGACCACGGCAGTGACGCGATCTGGCGCGATGGGGCCGCGCTCCGCCCCGGCGCGGCCCTCGTACGGTGGGCGGCATGACTGATCGGCCCCTGGCGTTGATCACCGGCGCGTCCCGCGGCATCGGCGCGGCGGTGGCCGCCGCCCTCGCGGACACCCACGACCTGCTGCTCGGCGGCCGCGACGAGGCGGCGTTGGCCGCGACGGCGGCCGGGCTGGCCGCGGCCCGGCCGTGGCCGGTGGAGCTGACGGACTACGCCGCGGTGCGGGCCGCGGTCGCGGGCATCGACCGGCTGGACGTGCTGGTCCATTCCGCCGGCATCTCCCGGCTGGGCGCGGTGGCCGATGTGGACCCGGCGGACTGGCGCGAGTCGTACGAGGTCAACGTGGTGGCCGTGGCGGAGCTGACGCGGCTGCTGCTGCCGGCCCTGCGCGCGGCGGCGGGCCACGTGGTCGTGGTCAACTCCGGCTCCGGCCTGAACGCGAACCCGAAGTGGGGCCCGTACGCGGCGAGCAAGTTCGCCCTCCGGGCGTTCACCGACGTCCTTCGCCAGGAGGAGCCGACCCTGCGCGTCACGGCGATCCACCCCGGCCGCACGGCGACGGACATGCAACGCCTCGTCCGCGACTTCGAGGGCGGCGACTACGAGCCGGACAGGTACATGAACCCGGCATCCGTGGCCGGCCTGATCAAGTCCGCGATCGACACCCCACCGGACGCCCACGTCCACCAGGTGATCATCCGCCAGCGCCCCTAGCCGCGGTCAGCGCAGGCGCCTCGTCACCGCACCCGCCGCTTCCTGGACCTTGGTCCGGTCCACGGTGGTCGGCTCGTGGTCGGCCACCACCTGCTCGCCGCCCACCCACACGTCCCGCACCAGGCGGGCGCCCGCCGCCCACACGAGGTTCGCCAGCAGGTGCTCGTCGGGGACGGCGAGGCCCGCGGCGAACGCCGGGTCGTCCACGGCCACGTGCACCAGGTCCGCCCAGCGGCCCTCCTCCAGCGCGCCGATGTCCGTGCGCCCCACCGCTTCCGCGCCGCCGCGGGTGGCCATCAGCAGGACGTCCGACGCGACGAGCGCCGTCGAGTCCATCGTGGACAGACGGGCGAGGAGCGCGGCCAGGCGCATCTCCTCCCACAGGTCCAGGTCGTCGTTGCTCGCCGGGCCGTCGGTGCCCAGCCCGACGCGCACACCGCCCGCCCGCATGGCCGGCACCCGCGCGATGCCCGACGTCAGCTTCGCGTTCGAACCCGGGCAGTGCGCCACCCCGACGCCCGCCCGCGCGAACTCCGCGATGTCCTCATCGGACAGGTGGACCGAGTGCGCGGCCAGCACCCGGCCGCCGTACAGGCCGACCTCGCGCAGCATCCGGGGCACCGAGCCGTACCGGGCCCGCTGCGCGGCGTCCTCCTCCGTCGACTCGGCCACGTGGATCAGGATCAGCGCGTCCCGCGCCCGGGCCGCCTCGCCGACCAGGGTCAGCGCCTCCGGCGGCAACGTGTACGCCGAGTGCGGGCCGTACCCGAGCTCGACCCGGCCCTCGCGCCCGCAGAACCGGCCGTCGACGTCGATGCGCGCGCTGACCTCGTCCAGCTGCGCGCGCCAGTTGTACCCCGGGGTGTCCACGATCGCGGGTCCGAGCAGCGCCCGCTGGCCGGTCACCGACAGCGCGCGCACCAGGTGGTCGGTCTGGAAGTACTGCTCCACGCTCGTCGTGATGCCGCCGCGCAGCATCTCCACCGAACCCAGCAGCATGCCCGCCTCGATGTCCGAGGGCGTCAGCTTCGCCTCCGCCGGCCACACGATCTCGTTCAGCCACCGCAACAACGGCAGGTCGCCGCCCATGCCGCGCAGCACGGTCATCGGGCTGTGCGCGTGGGTGTTGATCAAGCCGGGCAGCAGGATGCCGGGCAGCGACCGGACCGGCTCGGCCGACTCCGGCGCGCCGGCCGCCGGGCCGACGTAGCCGAGGTGGCCGTCGGGCGTCACGTCCACGACGGCGTCGCGCAGGACCGAGCAGGCGGGATCACAGGGCAGGACGATGGGGGCACGGAGACGCATGCGGCGATCCTGCCAGGCTGCCCGTCCCGGTCTCAGTGCAGCGGCTCGCCCTCCCACGGCACGAACCCCGGCCGGTTCGGAGCGCCCGCCGTCGGCAGGAAGCTGTCCACGGCGTGCTCGATCGTCACGCCGGCCGCGTCGAAGGAGTGCACCACCGCGCGGTTCAGCTCCACGGTCGCCCGGTCCCGCCACAGCGTCCGCTCCGACGACACGTCCAGGCCGAGCCGCTCCGCGACGTGGCGCACCAGCCCGTACGCGGCGTCGTCCGCGAGCACGTCCTCGCCGATCGCCTGGCAGATGTACACGCCGTTGAACGGGGCCGCCGGATACGTGATGCCGCCGATGACCAGCCGCATGTTGCTGATCACCGGCACCGCGTGCCAGCGCAGCCCGAGCCCGGTGAACCACGGCAGCTCCGGGTGCTCCAGCGGCACCTCGCGCACCACGTCACGCGGCAGCGGGTGCAGCGAGATCCCTTCGTGCGCGGTCTCCACGACGAGCGGCAGCTTGTCGAACGCGCTGCGCCCGGCCGGCGGCCGCCAGCCCAGCCGGCACACCGCGGTGGTGAACTCGAGGTAGCGCCGGTCGCCCAGCGTGCGGCCGGACTCGGTGTAGCCGGCGTAGCGCACCAGCTGGTCGTTGCGGATCCGCGGGCCCGGCCGCCACGGCGTGTCCGGCGCGAACACGCTCACCATCGGGCGCACCCGGCCGCCGTTGGTCGCCGCGCGCAGGTGCTGCACGCACTGGGCCGCGACCTCCGCGTTGTCCCGGATCTCCCGCAGGTCGCGCACGAGCAGTCCGCGCCACGGCACGTCGGCCGGGCACCAGCCGCTGTCGCGCAGCGCGATGCGCGCGCCGAACGCGAGCTCGGCCGGCTTGTGCCGGTAGGTCCCGGTGGCGGCGATCTCCGCGCGCGCCTTCGCGAGGCGTGCCTCCACCTGGCCGGCCTGGGGCCGGGCGAGGTGGAAGGCGTGCAGGAAGGCCTCGGCCGCGGCGTAGGTGGCCTCGGGGCGGCGCCGGGCCGGGCCGGGCTCGTCCGGCCACTTCTGTGGTTGCCCGGCGGTGGCGAGAGGTCCCGAGGTCGCCAAGGCCTCATCGCGCAGTGCGGTCACACCGTGGCTATCGGCCCTGCCCGGAGCGGGCTGCATTACCTGGTCGTGTGGCGTCTGCCCGATTTGCCACTACGCAGCGTGGAGACCCTCGGTCACACCCGCTCGAAGATCAGGTCCCGGCTGACCCGGCCCTGCTCCTCGGCGCGGCTCTCGAACTTCGTCAGCGGCCGCCATGCCGGCCGTGGCGCCCAGCCGTCGTGCAGGTTGCGCAGCAGCGGCTCGGCCGCGCAGACCTCGAGCATCTGGTCGGCGTACTCGGCCCAGTCGGTCGCGAGGTGCACCCGGCCGCCCGGTTCGAGCCGGGACGCGACGAGGGCCATGAACCCGGGCTGCACGAGCCGGCGCTTGTGGTGGCGCTTCTTCGGCCACGGGTCCGGGTAGAAGATCCGCACCCCGTGCAGCGACCCGGCTGGGATGTGCCGCTCCAGCAGCACGACCGCGTCGCCGCGCAGCAGCCGCAGGTTCTCGGTCCCCATCGCCTCGACGCGCATCGTCAGCTGCGCGAGGCCGGCCTGGAACACGTCGACGGCGAGGTGGTCGATCTCCGGCGCCGCCTGGGCGAGGGCCGCGGTCGTCTCCCCCATGCCGGGGCCGATCTCCAGCACCACCGGCGACTCGCGGCCGAACCACCCGGCGACGTCGAGCGGCCCGGGCGGCAGCGAGGCGACGTCGCGACCGAGCGCCGGCCACAGCCGATCCCATGCCCGGGTCTGGCCGACGGTCATCCGGCCGCCGCGGTTGACGAAGCTGACCACCGTGCGGCGGTGCGTCAGGTCGGGTGGCGTGTCCACCCGAGCGAGCCTAGGCGGGGGTCAGCGACTCCAGGCGAGCGAGGTTCGCGCGCAGGTCGGCGAGCCCGCCGACGGGCATCGGGTCCGGCGTCGGGCCGGCGTGCACGCGGTACACGTCGATCCAGCCGGGGTGGCGGTCGGTGAGCATCAGCGTCGTGGGCACGCCGGGCTCGGCGAGCGTGCGCTCGGAGGGGACGTACTCCCAGTAGCCGGAGTCGCCGTCGGTGTTCCACGGGACGTAGACCCACCCGGTGCGCGCGGACAGCAGCTTGGCCACGCGGTCCTCGACGGCGAAGCCTTCGGCACGGGTCTCCAGGTTGCCGGCCGCGATCGCCCGCAGCCACCACGGTGCCGGCGCGGCCGGGTCGGACTTGCGGATGGTCCGGTAGAGGGCCACCACCTGCTGCTCGGGCGCGCGGTGCAACCACGAGCGCCTGGCCTGGGCGGGCGCGGTCGCGTCCTCGCCACCCCACGGCTCGATCGCCTGCGACCACTCGAGCCCGACTGTCGGCTCGACCGTCAGGCTGCCGGTGCGGGCCCCCGTGGTGGACCGATCGGACGAAGGGTTGTCGGACGATGGGTTGGACGAGCGTCGTTGCTCTCCCGCCACAATGGCTTCGGAAAACGGGCCGGTGTCAACCACCGTCACAAGTCCACCTCCAAGGACGCCCCACATATGGAGTTGGGCGCGATAGGACTGCTCTCCATCGAGTTGACTCGCTGAGCAGGCCGTTGTCCGCTTCCTGTGGTCAGGGTCACAGTGACTTAACGTGGTCTTAACCGCGCCGTTTGGTGTACAACACGTGGCCCCGTCGATCAGACAATCGGCTCGGGCCGCTTGCCCGTTACCTCATCGCGACATTTCGGACCAGCTGGCGCGGGTTTGCATCCGAATGGCCCAGGCATGGCAGAGCCCGGGCCACCTCCCCGATGGTGGCCCGGGCTCTCTCCCCCTTTTCCGGTGTGGTCAGGCGTCCCGCTTGTTGGCGGTGACCAGCGCGATGATCAACAGCACGACCGCGAAGCCGGCGAAGTAGGCCAGCGACCACCACGGGCTCAGCTCCGCTCCCGACGGAGGCGGGCCCTGGGCGATCGACCGGCCGGTCAGATCGGGATCCCCGGTGATGAACTTGTCGGACACGTAGAACGGCATCCACTTCTGGATGTCGGCGCCGACGTTGGGGATCAGCGCGACCAGGCTCTCGACCAGCAGCGAGTAGATCAGCAGCAGCGAGACCGCGCCGGCGGAGTGCCGGATGAGGAGGCCGACCGCGACCGCCACGACCGCGGCCACCGCGTAGACCAGGCCGACCCCGGCCACGGCCCGCCACTCGTAGGCGGTGTTGATGCCCAGGTCGGCGTTGGACCGCAGCAGCTTGGCGACGGCCACCGAGCCGAACGCGGCGATCTCACCGATCACTCCGGCGAACAGCGCCACGACCGTGGTCTTGGCGAGCAGCGTGGCGGTCCGGTTCGGGATCGCCTGGAACGTCGCCTTGATCGTGCCGAAGCGGTACTCGGTGGTGATCGCCAGCGCGGCCATCACCATGATCACCATCAGGCCGAAGTTGTAGCCGAACTGGGTCGAGGCGATCGTCTCCGGGTTCTCCTTGTCGACGCCGGCGATCAGCGCGGCGAAGCCGACGGTGGCGAAGAGCGCCGCCAGCGTGCACCACATCGGCGAGCGCGTCGTGAAGAGCTTGATACGTTCAACTGCGAGCAGAGTCATCGGTTCACTTCCCCGCGGGCGTGAGGTCGGCGGTCACGGTCTGGGCGGAGTCGCCGCCGGAGTCACCGTTGACGGCGGCGTGGTACTCGACGGAGTCGCCGGTGAGCTGGATGAAGGCCTCCTCGAGCGAGCCGCGCTGCGGGCTCAGCTCGTGCAGCACGACGCCCTTCGCGGCGGCGAGCTCACCGACGGCCGCGCTGTCCATTCCGGACACGACGAGGCTGTTGCCCTCGTCCCGGACGGTCACGCCGTCCTGGCCAAGCGCCGAGCGCAGGACCGCGAGCTGCGGGCTGCGCACCACGACCGTGCTCTCGGTCGCCTGGGCGACGAACTCCTCGGTGGTGCACTGCGAGATGAGCTTGCCGCGGCCGATGACCACGAGCTCCTGCGCGGTCAGCGCCATCTCCGAGAGCAGGTGGCTGGACACGAACACGGTCCGGCCCTCGTCGGCGAGCCGGTGCATGAACCGGCGGATCCAGAGGATGCCCTCCGGGTCCAGGCCGTTGACCGGCTCGTCGAACAGCAGCACCTCCGGGTCGCCGAGCAGCGCGGCCGCGATGCCGAGCCGCTGGGACATGCCGAGCGAGAACCCACCCGCGCGGCGGTTCGCGACGTCGGTCAGCCCCACGAGCTCGAGGACCTCGTCGACCCGCTTGGCGGGCAGCTTGTTGGACTTGGCGAGCCACCGCAGGTGCGCTCGCGCCGAGCGGTTCGGGTGCACCCACTTCGCGTCGAGCAGCGCCCCCACCTTGCGCAGCGGGTGGTGCAGCTCCTGGTACCGCTTGCCGTCGATGCGGACCCGGCCCGCGGACGGCGCGTCGAGGCCGAGGATCATCCGCATCGTCGTCGACTTGCCGGCCCCGTTCGGGCCGAGGAAGCCGGTGACCCGTCCGGCTTGGACGGTGAAGGACAGGTCGTCGACCGCGACCGTCTTCCCGTACCGCTTGCTGAGGCCTACTGCCTCAATCATGGTCTCTCCCTGGTTGTCTGATTCCCCTTGCCGCATATCGTGGTCCGGCGAGGGTGTTTCGCACGTCCACCTGCGGTCGCCAGTTCAGGTCAACTTCTGGGAGTAGCGTCCATCAACCAAAAGGCTGGTGTATCCGTTACGACCCTGAGACCGACCCTGATTCGAAGCCCCCTGAGGTAGGGGTCCCCCGGGCGGAGTCTGACGCAACCCGGCTGAGTGCGTTCTCAGTGTTCGCCGGGACGGACCAGTCCGGTCTCGTATGCGAGCACGACCGCCTGCACCCGGTCCCGGAGATCCAGTTTGGACAGCACGCGCCCGACGTGCGTCTTGACCGTCGCCTCGGACAGGAAGAGCTTGCGCGCGATCTCCGTGTTGGACAGTCCCTGCGCGATCAGCAGCAGGACCTCGCGCTCCCGTTCGGTGAGCACGTCGAGCATGGACGCGTCCCGCAGCTCGCCGCCCGCCGCGCCGAGGAACCGGTCGAGCAGTCGCTTGGTCACGCTCGGCGACACGACCGCGTCGCCGCTCGCCACCGAGCGCAGCGCGGACACCAGCTGCACCGACGGCGTGTCCTTGAGCAGGAACCCGCTCGCCCCGTTGCGCAGCGCGGACAACGCGTACTCGTCGAGGTCGAACGTCGTCATCACCAGCACCTTGGCGAAGCCCTGCCCGGTGATCTGCTTGGTCGCCTCGACACCGTCCAGCACCGGCATCCGCACGTCCATCAGCACGACGTCCGGCCGCAGCTCGCCGGCCAGGTCCACGGCCTGCTTACCGTTGCCCGCCTCGCCGACGATCTCCATGTCCTCCTGCGCGCCGAGCACCATCCGGAAGCCGACGCGCATCAGCTCCTGGTCGTCGACCAGCAGCACCCGGATCATCGTGTTTCCCCCATCACGCCGCCCAACCTAGTCAGCGGTCCGCGATCGGGAGCCGGGCGGTGACCTGCCAGCCACCGCCGGGCCGCGGCCCCGCGTCGAGCGTGCCGCCGAACACCAGCGCGCGCTCGCGCATGCCGATCAGCCCGTTGCCACCGGACACCCCGACCAGCGAGCGAGTGGCCGGCTTGCCGTCGTCGTGGATGTCCAGGCACACCGCGTCGCCGGAGCGCTCCACCCGGACCACGGCCGCCGTGCCCGCGCCGGCGTGCTTGAGGGAGTTGGTGAGCGCCTCCTGCACGATCCGGTAGACACCCAGGCCCACGCCGGCGGGCAGCTCGTCCACGTTGCCGACGATCTCCAGCCGGACCGGCAGCCCCACCGCGCGCACCCGCTCGGCGAGCTCGCCGAGCGACTGCGTGCCCGGCTGCGGGGTCAGCTCGTTCGCGGCCTCCTCGCTGCGCAGCACGCCGAGCAGCCGGCGCAGCTCGGTGAGCGCCTCGCGGCCGGTCGAGGAGATCGTCTTGACCGCGCGCTCCGCGAGTTCGGGCTGGGAGCGCACGGCGTACGCGGCGCCGTCGGCCTGCACGACGATCACGCTCACCGCGTGCGCCACGACGTCGTGCAGCTCGCGCGCGATGCGGGCGCGCTCGGCCTGCACGGCCATCCGCGCCTGATGATCACGTTCGACCTCCAGCAACGCGAGCCGCTGCTCCACCTCCGACTGGTAGGCCCGCCGCGCGCCGACGAACTCGCCCAGCGCCCAGCACAGCGCGAGCGCCAGCGTGACGAACGCGAGCGCGAGGAGCCGCTGCTGGAGCGTCTCGTTCTCGATCGTCATCTGCACGACCATGAGCACGACGTTGATCACGGCGTACAGCAGCGCGGGCTTGCGGCCGACGTAGGTGACGATCGTGTACAGCGCGATGCACGTGGACAGCAGGCTCGAGATGCCGAGCTCCAGCGCGGAGTGCGGGATGCCGGCCAGCATCGTGGCGTAGGCCGCGATGACCGGGTACTTGCGACGGAACACCAACGGCGCCACGACGAGCGCGATCACCGGCAGCGTCACGTACCACGCGGCCGGCTCCGCGCCGGGATTCTCCGGCACCGCCTGCGCGATGAAGATGAACACGTCGAAGCACGCGAGCAGCAGTGCCAGCAGGCTGTCCCCGACCATGGGGTGGGCCTTCATCCACAGACTGAACCGGCGCACGGACGAAGCGTAGGCAGCCGGGCGGCGGCCCGTCGTCAGGCGCAGGTCGCACGGCCGCTACACCGCGAGGTTGACACCGTCCGCTAGCTTTGTATCAACAACTCGATACAAAGAGGTGCGGACGTGGACTCGCTGTGGGTGTCGAACACCCTGCTTCCCTCGCTCATCGCGGCCGCGGTGTTGTTGCTCATCCTGTGGCCGACGCGCCACAGTGGCAAGCGTTTGCTGCAGCGGTGGGGCGTGGCCGAGCCGACCGGGTCGCAGTGCGCCGAGGCCGTGCGATACCTGCGGCAACGCCGGGTCCTGCTGGTCGTGTTGTTCGTCATCCTGCCCGCCGTCACCATCCTGATCTGGCCGCCGGTCGACCACGACGAGACGCCGGGCAACGTCCTCGTGCCGCTGCTCGCGGCCATGCTGATCGCCGAGCTGATCTCGACGCTGCGCCCGGTGAGCGGCGTGCGGGTGGCCTCGCTCGACCGCCGCACCTGGCGCGACCTGGTGCCGCGGTGGGCGATCGCGGTGACCGGCGTGCTCGTCCTGTGGACCGTGGCGCTCGTCGTGCTGGCGTTCGCCGCGCAGCCGTGGGCCGACCGGTATGCCGCCGCGGATCCCGGGGCGAACGACCCCGGCGTGCTCCACCCGACCGGCTGGTACACCCTCGGCGGGCTCGCGGTCTGCCTCGCCGTGGTGGGTGCGGTCGTGTTCCTCGCGGTGCGCCGGCCGTCGGTGTCCGATGCCCAGGTCGACTTCGCCCTGCGGACCCGGACCGCGCGGGTAGCCGTGGCCATCGGGTTCCTGTGGCTCGCCGGGCTGGGGAACGACGCCCAGAGCCGGCTGGTGAGTCTGGAGATCGCGGGCCTCGACGTGGACCGGTCGCAGCCGCGGCCGCCCGGCTGGCTCACCGAGAACCTGCACCTGACCGTGGAGATTGTCGGCTTCGCGACCCTGGTCGGAGCGATCGTGTGCTGGTTGTGGCTCGCCGTGCCGAGCCGCGGGTCCCTCGTGCGCGCCGGGTGAGCGCGCCCCGCATCGTCGTCGACCCGGACAACGGGGTCGCGCCGTGGCGTCAGGTCCGCGACCAGCTCGTGCACCTGGTGCGGATCGGCGCGCTGCCGGTGGGCAGCCGGCTGCCGGCCATCCGGCAGCTGGCAGGCGACCTCGGCCTCGCCGCCGGCACGGTCGCCCGCGTCTACCGCGAGCTGGAGACCGCGGGCGTGCTGCGCACCGCACGGCGGGCGGGCACCGTGGTCGCGGCCGTCCCGGCGGAGCCGCTCGCCGACCCGCTCGCCGACCCGCTCGCCGACCTCGCGGCCGAGTACGCGACCCGCGCGGCCGCCATCGGCGCCGACGCCCGGACCGCGGCCGACGCGGTGCTCGCCGCATGGCCGGTGGATGTGCCGGACCAGCAGCCGGTGGCGGGACCGTCATGGCACGATCTCGGGAGGAGAACGCGAGGGGAGTGAGCGTGACGACGGCTACCGAGCAGCAGCATCTCGCCGGTCCGTTGTCGGCCGCGGTGGCCAACCTGTGTACCCGGCTGCAGCCGCAGGTGTCCGCGCGCACGGCCGCCGGGTTCCGCGAGGTGCTGCGCCGGCTGTCCGCGCCGCTGCAGGTGGCCGTCGCCGGGCGGATCAAGTCGGGCAAGTCGACGCTCGTCAACGCGCTCATCGGCCGCCGCGTCGCGCCGACCGACGTCGGGGAGTGCACCCGGCTCGTCACGCGTTTCCAGTACGGCACGGTCGACCGCGTGGAGCTCGTCTTCGTCGACGGCCGCAAGCAGGTGCTGCCGTTCGACGCGAGCGGCATGATCCCGAACGACCTCGAGGTCGACTTCGACAAGGTGTCCCACCTGGAGGCCTACCTCACCAACGCCGTGCTGCGCGACCTCACGGTGATCGACACCCCCGGCCTCGGCTCGCTCGACGACGCCTCGGTGAAGCGGACCGAGCAGCTCCTCGGCGCCGCCAAGCACCGCAAGGCCGACGAGGACGCCGGCGGCGACGGCGAGGACGGCGACGACCTCGACCCGACCTCGCGCAACGCGGTCGCCGGCGCCGAGGCCGTGCTCTACGTCGTGACCCAGGGCGTGCGCGCGGACGACCAGCAGGCGCTCGCCGCGTTCACCGCCGCCACCGCGAGCCGCGAGGCCGGCCCGGTCAACGCGATCGCCGTGCTGAACAAGGCGGACACGATCACGCCGGAGTCGGTCGCCGGCTCGGACGGCGACGTGTGGCGGGCCGCGAGCCTGCTCGCGGAGAAGCAGGCGGCCACGCTCAAGCCGCGGGTCGCCGACGTCATCCCGGTCATCGGCCTGATCGCGGAGTCGGCCGAGTCCGGCGGGTTCACCTCCGCCGACGCGGACGCGCTGCGCTCGCTGTCCAAACTGGACGATGCCACCTGGGAGACGATGCTGATGTCCGCGGACATCTTCGCCACCTGGGAGTGCGAGGTCGCGGCCGGCACCCGGACCCGGCTGCTGGAGAAGCTCGACCTCTTCGGCATCCGCGTGGCCGTCGAGGCGCTGCGGGCCGACCCCGAGCTCACCGCCGGGTCGCTGCGCCGCACGCTGCTCAACGCCTCCGGCCTCGCCGGCGTGCGCGGCCGGCTCGACGCCGTGTTCCGCGCGCGGGCCGACGGCATCAAGGCGGCCGCCGCGCTCGCGTCGGTCACCGCGCTCGCGCACGCGTCCGGTGACCCGGGCGAGCGGCAGCGCGTGCACGACGCGATCGAGGTCCTGCTCGCCAAGCCCGAGGCGCACCAGCTGCGGCTGCTCGAGGCGCTAACGCTGGTCACGTCCGGCGCGGTGGCGATGCCCGACGACCTGGCCGAGGAGGTGCTGCGGGTGGGCAGCACCGCGGACGTCGGCGAGCAGCTGGGCCTCAAGGGCAGGCCGCACAAGGAGCTGTCGGCGTACGCGCTCGAACGGGCGGGCTGGTGGCGCTCGTTCGCGTCCTTCGGTGCCACGCCCGCGCAAAGCCGGGTCGCGCACGTAGTGCACCGATCATACTTCCTGATCTGGCAACAACTTCGCGAGCAGGCGGGGTGAGTGGGCACATGGCTTGGTTCAAGCGCGAGCGGGACGGCGTGGACGGAGTGGACACGATCGAGGGCGCTGCCGACTCAACGATCGAGGTCAAGGCCTCGGTGATCGCCGCCGCGGCCGCCGCGGGCCGGCAACCGCCGACTCCGCCGGAGGGTTCGTCGCCGCGCCCGGCGTCGGGGATCGCCGCGGACGGGCTGGTGAGCGGCGGCGACTTCCCGGACCCGCCGGCCGATCCCGCGCCGGCCGACTCCCCGCCGGCCGACGGGCCGGACGTCGACCAGGCGCTCGCCGAACGCAGATCGCTCGTGCAGCTCTGCCTCTACGCGCTGGACCGGGCGCGCAGCGCGGGGGTGGCCGAGCGGCTCGAGGAGGGGCTCGCCGGCGTCGGCGTCACGGCGCTGCGCCCGGACGGCATCCGCTTCGACCCGGCGTTCCACGAGGCCGGCGGCACGGTCGCCACCACCGACGAGACCCTCGACGGGCTCGTCGCCGAGACCGAGGTGGTCGGCTTCGCCGACCGCGGCGAGCTGCTGCGGGCGCCGATCGTCACCGTCTACAGCAAGGCGGCCCAATGAGCGCTCCCGCGAAACCCAAGCTCTCGCTGCCCAAGCAGGTCGCGCAGGCGCGCGAGCAGCTGCTCACGCTGGTACGGGAGTCCGACGAGGACGCGGCCAAGTGGGTCGAGTCGATCCGGGCCAAGCGCAAGGCCAAGCCGTCCGCGGTGGTCGTCGGCGAGACCAACCGCGGCAAGAGCTCGCTGGTCAACGCGCTGCTCGGCCACCCCGGGCTGTCGCCTGTGGACGCGGACGTGGCCACCGCGACGTACCTCGTGTTCGGGCACGCCGAGGCCTGGGAGGCCCGGGCGTGCTATCCCGGCCAGCTCGCGCCGGTGCCGGTGGACCTCAACGAGCTGATCCACTGGGTGTCCGCCGGGCACCAGCTGCCCAGCGGGGAGCTGCCGCCGCGCTACGTGGAGGTGGACGGCCCGGTCGAGCTGCTGACCAAGCTGTCCATCGTGGACACTCCGGGCGTCGGCGGGCTGGACTCGGTGCACGGCGAGCTCGCCGCCGAGGCGGCCGCGTCGGGCACCGCGCTGCTGTTCGTGGTCGACGCCTCCGCGCCGTTCACGCTGGGGGAGCTGAACTTCCTCGCGAGCGTGGGCGAGCGGGTCGAGACGATCGCGTTCGCGTTGTCCAAAGTGGACCAGTACCGCGGCTGGCGGCAGGTGCTCGAGGCGGACCAGGCGCTGCTCGCCGAGCACGCGCCGCGGTTCGCCGGCGCCACGTTCTACCCGGTGTCCGCGCGGATGTACGAGATGGCGGGCAAGGCGCCCACCGCCGAGGCCGCCGCGATGCTGCGCGACCGGTCCGGGGTGGACGCGCTGCGTGTCGCGCTCGCGGACCTGCTCGGTGGCCGCTCGATCATGCTCACCGAGGCGAACACGATGCGCGCGCTGTCGACCGCGCTCGCCGAGCAGCGCATCAAGCTCGAGTCCGAGCGGCGCGCGCTGTCGACCGGCGAGGAGGAGGCCGAGTCGCTGCGGGCCCGCAAGGAGGAGCTGACCGGCGAGCGGCGCTCGTCCACCAAGGGCTGGCAGGTCCGGATGCGCAGCGAGGTCCAGCGCGCCCGCCTGGAGAACACCCACGAGGTGGCCCGGCAGATGCGCGACCTGCAGTCGTGGTTCCGGCAGGCGATCGACGCGGCCGACCGGGACGTGCTGCCGTCGCTGCCCGCGCAGGTGGACGCCGCCATGCAGATGGTGTCCGGGCGGATCGGCGCCTCGGTGAACGCGCGGCTCAACCGCGTCGCCGAGACCGTGCTCGCCGACCTCTTCTCCACCGAGGAGCTGGAGCTGATCCGCGCGCAGTTCGCCCGGGCCGGCCGCCCACCGGTGGTGCTGCGCCCGCCGGAGAAGCGCCAGCCGACGACCGAGGACAAGCTGCTCGTGTTCACCGGGGCCACCGGTGGCCTGGGCGCCGGCTCGATGCTCGCCCGGTTCCTGCCCGGCGTCGGCGCGATCGGCGCGGGTGCGGGGGTGGGCGCGAGCCTGCTCGCGCTGGCCCCGGTCGCGGTCATCGGGCTCGGCGCGGGCTGGTGGCTGCAACGCACCCGCAAGCACACCGCGGACAAGCAGCACATGAAGCAGTGGCTGTCCGAGTCGATCCTCGACGCACGGTCCACTTTGGACCAGCTGGTGTCCGAGCAGCTGATCGAGGCGGAGTCCCAGCTCGCCCTCGCGCTCGACGAGGCCCTCGGCAAGCGCATCGCGGGGATCGAGGAAGAGCTCCGCGAGGTCGACAAGGCATTACGACTCGATGCGTCCGAGCGTTCGAAGCGCCTGGCCGTGGTAAACAAGCGCCTGACCGAGGTGACCGCCGGCCGCGACCGCGCGGAGAAGCTGCTCGCCGGCATCCGATCGGTCCGGGACCGCGCCTGAAAGGCCCGGGAACCGCAGAGCCCTACAGTCAGTCATAGGCACACAACAGCGCACCAGGACTTCATCCCGATAGAGGGGGCAAACCGTGTACGTGGACGACGACACCTCCACCGACGACACCTCGACCACCGACACCGACACCGCTGGTCAGGACGAGCTGACCGTCGAGGTCGACGGGCAGGACTACGAGGTCGAAGAGAACTACGACATGGACGGCGACGGCCACAACGACACGGCCGTCGTGCAGACCGAAGACGGCTTCATGGCGTACGCGGACACGGATGGTGACGGCACGGCGGACGTCGCGGTGCAGTACGACGACCAGGGCAACGTCGTCACCGGGGGCGAGTACGACGAGACCACCGGTGAGTGGCACGAGGAGAACGTCGACACGCTGCCGACGCCGTCGGGGGACGGTGCCGACGACGCGGAGGGCTCCACGGACACGACCGACTCCACCGACACCACGGACACGACCGACACGTCGGACACCGACACCTCGGCCGAGGGCGACATCACCGTCGACATGCCCGGCGAGGACGTGGACGCCGGCCCGGCCACCTACGACACCGACGGCGACGGCAAGAACGACACCGCGGTCGTCACCGACACCGACGGCACGACCTACGCGTTCACCGACGTCGACGGTGACGGCGAGGCCGACCAGGCCGTCGTGATCGAGGCCGACGGCGACGTGACCGTGGCCCAGCACACCGGTGAGGACGAGTGGTCCGTCACCGAGGAGGGCCACATCAACCCGGACGGTACCTACGAGACCGGCGGTAGCGGCTCGACCACCGGGTCCGACTCGGGTGCCGGCTCGGACGCGGTCTGGGCTGAGCGCTGACCTGCAAACGCTTCCCGTCACAACTGAACAACGATCGATCCCGGCGCCCTCGGACGCCGGGATCGGTCCATGTGTGCGGGTCCACTCGTACATGTGAGTGCTGAATCGATTCCAGAATCGGTCTTGTGAGGGAGCCGACACGTCTGGGCTCGGTTACCAGCCAGTTCTCTGGTTAACCTCATTACATCCCTACGCGGCATCACCCGTCCGAGCCCCGGGCGGGGGCTTTGCCGTTCACTCAGGACGCCGATGTCCCGACCTACTGGACAACGGCGTCCTGAACACTTTTCGGCGTCAGTCAGGAGACGAGACGAGATGACGGCAGTGGCAATCCCAGGTGTGGACAACGCACCGACGACGCACCAGCGGCTTCTGTCTTGGGTTCGTGAGGTGGCTGAGCTGACCACGCCGGACGAGGTGGTCTGGGTCGAGGGGTCCGACGAGGAGTGGACCCGCCTGACCGACGAGCTCGTCGAGGCGGGGACCTTCACGCGCCTTGCCAAGAAGCCGAACTCGTTCTGGGCGGCCTCCGACCCCGATGACGTTGCGCGGGTCGAGGAGCGGACGTTCATCTGTTCCGCCGACCCCGCCGATGCCGGTCCGACCAACAACTGGATGGACCCGGCCGAGATGAAGTCGACCATGACCGAGCTGTACCGGGGCTCGATGCGTGGTCGCACGATGTACGTGATCCCGTTCTGCATGGGCCCGCTGGCCGCGGAGAAGCCGATGCTGGGCGTGGAGATCACCGACTCCGCCTACGTGGTCGTGTCGATGAAGATCATGACCCGGATGGGCACGCACGTGCTCGACAAGTTCTTCGACGACGCGGGCAACGAGCGCGAGTTCGTGCCGTGCCTGCACTCGGTCGGCAAGCCGCTGGTGTCCGGCGAGCAGGACGTGGCATGGCCGTGCAACGAGACGAAGTACATCAGCCACTTCCCGGAGACCCGGGAGATCTGGAGCTACGGCTCGGGCTACGGCGGCAACGCGCTGCTCGGCAAGAAGTGCTACTCGCTGCGGATCGCCTCGGTGATCGGCCGTGACGCCGGCTGGCTCGCCGAGCACATGCTGATCCTGAAGCTGATCTCGCCGGAGCAGAAGGTCTACTACGTCGCGGCGGCGTTCCCCAGCGCGTGCGGCAAGACGAACCTCGCGATGCTCGAGCCGACCATCCCGGGCTGGAAGGTCGAGACGCTCGGCGACGACATCGCGTGGATGCGCTTCGGTGACGACGGCCGGCTGTACGCGGTCAACCCGGAGGCGGGCTTCTTCGGCGTCGCGCCGGGCACCGACTGGCACACCAACCCCAACGCGATGCGCACGATCGAGCACGGCAACTCGCTGTTCACCAACGTCGCCCTCACCGACGACGGCGACATCTGGTGGGAGGGCATGGGCGAGCCGCCGGCGCACCTGACCTCGTGGAAGAAGCGGGACTGGACGCCGGACGCCGACGAGCCGTCGTCGCACCCGAACTCGCGGTACTGCACGCCGATGTCGCAGTGCCCGATCCTGGCGCCGGAGTGGGACGACCCGAAGGGCGTGCCGATCTCGGCGATCTTCTTCGGCGGCCGCCGGGCGAACACGATCCCGCTGGTCACCGAGTCGCGCGACTGGCAGCACGGCACCTTCATGGGCGCCACGCTGTCGTCGGAGACCACGGCCGCGGCCAAGGGCAAGGTGGGCGTCGTCCGCCGCGACCCGATGGCGATGCTGCCGTTCATCGGCTACCACGCGGGTGACTACTTCCAGCACTGGATCGACACCGGCAAGCGGGCCGACGCGGACAAGCTGCCGAAGATCTTCTACGTGAACTGGTTCCGGCGCGACGAGAACAAGAAGTTCCTGTGGCCGGGCTTCGGCGAGAACTCGCGCGTGCTGAAGTGGGCCATCGAGCGGATCGAGGGCAAGGCGGCCGCGACCGAGACGCCGATCGGCTGGGTGCCGGGCGCTGACGACCTGGACCTGTCCGGCCTGGACGCGTCGCGGGCGGAGATCGAAGCCGCGCTCGACGTCGACGTGGACGAGTGGCGGGCCGAGGTGCCGATGATCGAGGAGTGGTTCGAGAAGATCGGCGAGAAGCTCCCGACCGTGCTGCGCGCCGAGCTCGAGGTGCTCAAGCAGCGACTTGGGTGACGTTTGCTGTCGATCGGGGGGACCACTCACGGAGTGGTCCCCCCGATTTCTTTACCCCCTTGGTCGTGAGCGATCCCCTGGCCGAGCGCCACCGGACGGGTGCCACGCTCTGGTCGCGGTGTGGTCCGCCAGCTTTGTCCACAACCTGTGGACAAAGCTGTGCACAGCCTGTGGGGACAGCCCGGGAGAAGAACCGGTAGCCGAGGCGGTGGCCGCGTGCTGGCCACGGGCCGTTAACCCCGGCGTGACCTCGTTGTCCACAGCCGTGTGGATGTATTGCCGGGTCACTCGCCCGGGCGGCTCGAGCACCGGTCGAGTTGTCGTTCGAGGAAGCGTCGCGTGGGCGCGGAGGTCGGCTTGCGCAGGGCCGTCCGGTAGTGCGCGGCGGCCCGTTCGGGCTCGCCGGCGCGGAGGAGGAGCGCGCCGAGGGCGGCCGGGAGCAGCGGGTAGTCGCGAAGGGCGGGCTCGCGCTCCAGGCGGTCGAGCTCGTCGCGGTCGAGGTCGCCCGCCATGGCCGCGGCGATGGCCCGGTTGAGCGCGGCCACGGGGGAGGGCTTGAGGGCGAGGAGGTCGTCGTAGAGGGCGACGATCCGGGGCCAGTCGGTGTGCTCGACGTCGGGCGCCGTGGCATGGCAGAGCGCGATGGCCGCCTCGACGTGGTAGGCGGAGCGCTCGTCCCCCGTGCACGCCTGGCCGAAAACCCTTGTCCCCTCGGCAATCATGGCCCGGTCCCAGCGACTCCGGTCCTGATCGGACAGCAGCAGGACGTCCCCGGCCGGATCGGTGCGCGCCCGGAGCCGGCTGGCCTGCAGCAGCATCAACGCGAGCAGCGCACGGGTCCGCGGCAGGCCGGTCCTGCGGTCGGCGCAGAGCAGGCGGCACAGCCGGATCGCCTCGCCGCAGAGCTCGGCCCGCACCGCACTGTCCCCTTCGGACGCGTCGTACCCGGCGCCGAAGAGCAGGTACAGCACGGGAAGCACGCTGTCCACCCGGGACGGATCGACCTCGAGGCGGACGGGGTTGTCCCGCAACCAGCGCTTGGCCCGCACGAGCCGCTGCGCCACGGCGGCCGGTTTGGCGAGCAACGCCGCGGCGATCTCGCCCACCCCGAGCCCACCCACGGTCTTGAGCGTGAGCACCACCTGCGAGGGGAGCGGCAGCCCGGGGTGGCAGCAGAGGAACATCAGCGCGAGCTCGTCGTCCCCGCCGTGCTCGCCGGTGTCGTCGGCCATGACCAGCGACGGCAGCGCGGCCCGCACGACGTCGTCGTGCCGAAGCCGGTCGAGCGCGCCGTTTCGGGCCACGTGGAACAGCCACCCGGCGGGATTGTCCGGAACCCCGGCGTAGGGCCACCGCTGCAGCGCCCGCAGCATCGCCTCCTGCACGGCCTCCTCGGCGACGTCGAGCCGGGCGGGCCCGAGCACGCGGGCGAGCGTGGCGACGATGCGCCCCGCGCTGTGCCGGAACAGCTGCTCCACGACGACCCGGGACCGATCCGCCGCGTCCGGTTCCCGACGGCCGTCGCCCACGCCGCCGCCCTGGGCAGCGGGTGGGCGACCGGCATCGGGCATCAGGGTTCGCACCCCTGCTCGCCGATCTTGCGCACCTCGATCGAGCCGAAGTCCAGGTGCGGGTGACCGGCGAAGATCTTCTCCGCCTCGTCGAGGTCGGCCGCCTCGATCGAGATGAACCCGCCGAGGATCTCCGTCCCCTCCACGAACGGCCCGTCGGTCACGTCGAGCCCGCCCCTGCGCACGACGCGCCCGCGGCGCGAGAGCCCGCCACCACTCGGCGGGTTGCCGGCTTTCTCCAGGTCCTCGCTCCATTGCAGGTAGCGCTCCAGCGTCCGCTGCGCCTCGTCCGGGCTCAGCTCCGCCTGCGCGTCCTCGGTCCCCCGCAGGAACCCGACGAACTTGGGCATCAGTCCTCCTCCATGTCGTAGATGCTCCCTAGACGGCCACCCCGGCAGAAAATCGACACCACCGACCAAAGATTTGTCCACAACCCCCACACCTGTCCACAAGTCGATCTTGCAACCCCAACTCGTCATTACCCACCGATAGACTGGCGTGGTGGGGTGGCCCCCGGAGAGGGTGGGGGCCGCGGATCACGGGGCGCGCTTGCGCGGGGTCCCGCAACCGCACCGGTGCGCCGCACACATGCTGATCCTGTCCGAGTAGCTGCGTCGATCGATGACCTGGGACTGGGCAGCGAGATGCACCACTGACAACCACCCCCCAGAAACCACCGAGGGTGCGGCCGCGGGGTGGTGGGGCCGGGTTTGCCCAGGTCGGGGGCCGGTCGGGGTGGGCGGGTAGCGTGGGGGCGTGGCTGAGGAAGTGAGCAGGTTCCCCGTCGCCGAGTTGGCGCAGCTGCCCGATGATCTCCGGGAGCGGGTGGCGGCGGTCGCGGACAAGTCCGGGTTCGTGCCCAACGTCTTCCGCGCGCTCGGGCATCGGCCGGCCGAGCTGCGCGCGTTCATGGACTACCACGACGCGGTCATGGAGCGCGACTCCGGACTCAGCAAGGCCGAGCGCGAGCTCGTCGTTGTCGCCACCTCCGGCGCCAACAGCTGCACGTACTGCGTCGTCGCGCACGGGGCCATCCTGCGCATCCGCGCCAAGGACGCGCAGATCGCCGATCGCGTGGCCACCAACCCGTGGACCGCCGAGCTCAGCGACCGCGAGCGCGCCATCGTCGACCTCGCGCTGGCCCTCGCCGTCGACCCGGCCACCTTCAGCGGCGACGACCTCGACACCGCCCGCGACGCCGGCCTCACCGACGACGAGATCTGGGACGTCGGCGCGATCACCGCGCTCTTCGCCCTCTCCAACCGGATCGCGCACCTCACCGCGCTGCGCCCGAACGACCAGTTCTACCTGATGGGCCGCCTACCCCGCGGCTAGCTCCAGCCGCCACGTCTGCCCGGTCAGCCGGTGCCCGAAGCGGTCCGCGGTGTCCTCCTCGACCAGCTCGAACCCGGCCCGCTGGTAGATCCGCCGCGCGGGCGCCAGCACGGACACTGTCCACAGCTCCAGCCCCCGGTACCCGGCCGCCCGCGCGAACCGGATGCACTCGTCGACCAGCACCGTCCCCACCCCGGCGCCCCGCGCGCCCGGTTCCACGTGCAGCAGGCGCAGCTTCGCGGTCTCGTCGTCCGCGCGCACGCAGAAGACCGCGCCGACCCGCTCCCCGTGCAGCTCCGCCACCCACGCCGCCTCGCGCTCCGGGTCGTGCCCGTCCAGGTAACCGGCAACGATCCGCGCGACGAGCCCCTCGTACGACGAGTCCCACCCGTGTTCCTGCGCGTACAGCGCACCGTTCCGCTCGATCACCCAGCCGTAGTCGCCCGGGCCCGGCGGCCGCAACCGCACGTCCGGGCGGGCCTCCGCGTGGGCGAGCCGCCGCCGGATCATGTCCATCGCGTCGACCAGACGCTGCTGCTGCTCGTCGGTGAGATCGCCCAGCAACCCGCGGATCTGCGCGACCGACTTGGTGTCCAGCACCCGGAAGGTGTCCCGGCCCTTCGCGGTCAGCCGGATCAGCTGGCGCCGCGCGTCCGACGTCGACCGCTCGCGCCGCACCAACCCGCCGTCCTCGAACCGGCCGAGCAGCCGGCTCAGGTACCCGGCGTCGAGGCCGATGGCCCGGCGCAGCTCCGCCACCACGGTCTCGTCCCGCTGGCCGAGCTCGAACAGAACCCTTGCTTCGGTCAATGAATAAGGCGTGCTGAGCAGGTGACCGTTGAGCGCGCCGAGGAACTTGGTGTAGCTGCGGTTGAACGCCCGCACCGACGAAATCCGCTCTACCGGCACAGATGTGGGCATTGGCGATGCCTCGTTTCCCGTGAAACAATTACTTGACCAGAGCAAGTGTATGGCTCAGAGCGAGTCGAATGCCAGCGCCGCGGCACCGGCCAGCCCCGCCGCGGTGCCCAGCGTCGCCGGCACGACGCGCAGGTTCGCCAGGTACGACAGCCCCGCGTGGTCGGCCACCGCCCGCCGAACCGGCGCCAGCAGCGGCGCACCGGCTTGCGCGACCCCGCCCCCGAGCACGGCAAGCTCCAGATCGCACACGGCCGCGGTCGCCACGATCCCGAGCCCGATGGCCCGGCCACCGCGCCGGAACGCGGCAACGGCAACCGGATGCCCGGCGACCGCGTCCGCCGCCAGCTCGATCGCCGACGCGGCGTTCGCGCCGTCCCCGGATTCGCGACCCGCGCGCGCGGCGGCGGACGGTGACCACCCGTTGTCGACGGCCCACCGGACCAGATTCGGCCCGCTGGCAACGGTTTCCACGCAACCGCGGCCGCCACAGCTGCACCTGTCGCCGGCCGGCTCCACGACCACGTGACCGACGTGGCCGGCGTTCCCGGTCCGCCCGCCGAACGCCCGCCCGGCCACCACCAGGCCGCCGCCGACGCCGGTCGACACGACCATGCCCAGCATCGCGGTGCTGCCCCGCCCGGCGCCGAGCCAGTGCTCGCCCAGCGCCATGCACAACCCGTCCCCGGCGAGCGCGACCGGCACCTCCGGCACCAGCTCGCCGACCCGCGCGCGCAGCGGAAAGTCGCGCCACGTCGGGATGTTGATGGGACCGACCGTGCCCGCGACGGCGTCCACCGGACCGGCGCAGCTCAGCCCGACCGCGGCCACCGGACCGGGGCCCAGCTCGAGCACCGCCTCCTGCAGGGCGTCGAACACGGGCGCCGCGGTCGGACGGATCGCCGTCCGGAGCACTGCGCCGGACCGGTCCACGACCGCGGCGGCGATCTTGGTGCCGCCGATGTCGACCGCCAGCACGTGCTCGCTCATCAGTGCCGGTGCGTGTTGTCGGGCTGTTGCGGATCGCCGGGATGCTCGAAGCCCGGCGCCAGCCGCACCCGCGCCGCCGCATGCCCGTCCAGCCACGCGACGAACGCCCGCCGTCGCGCCGCCCCACCCAGCCGCGCCGCGATCTCCGGCCCGGCCTCCGCCAACACCCGCACCCGCGCCGGCCGCACCTCGACGACCTCGAAGACGTGCTCGCCCAACGGATCCCGCACCGGCCCGGCCACCTCACCGGCCCGGGCCGCGAACACCGCGTCCTCGACCGGCCCGGTCAGCTCCCCGCGCCGCAGCACCCGCGGCGGTCCCGCGAGCCCCGCGGCCCGGACCACGCGTTCCTCCGGGAGGCGCCAGGCCTCCGGGTTCGCCCGGTAGTAGCGCTCGACCTCCGCCGCGCCGACCTCGACGGAAGCCGTCACGGCGGCGAACACCGCGCGCGCCAGCGGGCTCCGGGTCAGCAGGTCCGCCGCCACGCTGCCCAGGGTCAGCAACGCGGCCCGGTCCGGCGCCAGCTCGGCCAGCGGTGGTGCCGACGCCGCCGACAGCCCGCGCGCCCGTGCCTCCGCGGCCACCAACCGCTCCGCCACCAGGACCTGCACCAGCCAGCGGCGCAGCTGCCGCCCCTCGCGCGAACCCGTGCGCGGCAGCGTCGAGGACACCGGGCCGGAGCGCAGGCCCGCTTCCAGAGCGTCCACATCGGACACGTCCACCGGCGTGCCGGCGACCCAGGCCACCGTCGTCATGGCCGGACCTCGAACGGCACCGCCGGCGAGTACAGCAGCCGGCCCCCGCCGACCACGCGCACCAGCGCCCACCACCGGCCCGCCGGCGTCCCGGGCGGCGGCGCCACCTCGAACCCCAGCTCCACCTCGCCGTGCGCCGGCACGGTGGCGCCGACGATGCGCGGGCCGACGCTGGACCACGTCCCCCACGGGCTGATCACCGACGCCTCCAGCGCGAGCGGGGCCGCCGCCGCGGACGCCACCCGCACCGCCAGCCGGGCCCGCGAGCCCGCCCGCACGAGCACCGGCGACGGCTCGCCGACCAGCCGGATCAGGTCGCCCGACGGCTCGCCGACCGTCAGCACCGCCACGTCCTCCACCTCCTGCGCCCAGCTCGCCGGCAGCCCCGGCGCCGGCGCCGGGGTCAGGACCGCCCGCACCGGGTACCGGCCCGGCGCGACGTCCGCGGGCGCGGTCACCACCAGGTCGGTGCCCAGGTGCCCGCCCGCCGGCAGCCCGAACGGCACCTCCGCCACGTCGGCGGTCCAGCCGTCCGGCAGCGACAGCCGCACCACGCCGTGCAGGTCCGCGTCCGTGCAGTCCGACGCCACGGTCAGCCGCAGCGCGACCGCTTCGCCCGAGGACACCGCCGCCCGCGTCGGGTCCAGGTGCACCGCCAGCGGCAGCCCGCCCAGCGGCGCCGGACCCCGGTTGTGCAGCCAGTACTTCGCGAACAGCGGATGGGCCGGCTCCGCCTCCGCCCCCAGCGGCGCACCGTCCACAGTGGAGTCGATGGCGTCGCCGGCCGGAGTGGCCAGCACGGTCACCGCGTCGCAGCCGGCCACCTCCACCGAGTCCAGCGCGGCGCCCGGCTCCTCCAGGAGGTTCGCCGACCCGACCTCGGTCAACGACACGACGTCCGACGACAGCCGCGCGGACACCGGCGATCCGGTGTGCGCGACCAGCCGCACGGCGAGCCGCCGGCGCGGGTCGGCGGCCGCGGCGGACCCGCGCACCAGCGGGTTGCCGGCCGCCTTCACCGCCGCGAGCCGCACCTGGTCCGCGGGCTCGGCACGCAGTAGCGACCCCGAGGTCGGTAGCGACGGCGCGGCCGGCGATGCGAGCACGGCATGCAGCGGACGGCTGAACTCCGCACTCGTCTCCGCGATCCCCGCCGACCGCCAGTCACCCGGACCGGCCGCCACCGCGTAGCGGAACTCGTGGGTCCAGTGCTGCAGCTGGAAGCTCGACCCGTCCGGCACGGTCCGCCGCGGCGGGTCGATCCACACGCCCGACGGCCAGCCGGTGCACGACCGCAGCAGCGAGGTGTGCAGCGTGCCCCCGGAGTCGACGGCGAACCCGGGCAGCCCGCGGTTCAGCACCGCCACCGTCCGCTCGGCGTACGGTGGCTGGCCCGGATCCCCGGCGCCGACCTCGATCACGTGGTCCGCCAGATCGTCCACGATGGACTCCACGAGCGCGCCCAGCTCCTCGCGCGCGCCCGAGACGACCAGGACGCCCAGCGCCCGATCGCCCCGCAGGTCGGCGCTCGGCTGCCACACCTCGGGCAGCGGCTTGTCCGGTGGCACCCAGAAGACACCCGTCTCGGTGCCCTCGAACACCGATGCGGTGAACTCGTTCGTCTCGGCGTCGCCCAACGTGATCCGTACGTCCGGCAGGTTCGAGTCGACGCCGAGGTCGCCGTACCGCGTGCCCGTCGCCGACGAGACCGTCGACGTCACGCCTGACTTCGCCAGCGCGACCGCGAGCGCGCGGGCCAGCGGCGCCGCGTCCGCGAGCGAGGGCACCACGATCTCGGCCACCCCGATCGGCCGCAGCGCCCCGTCCGCGAGCCGCAGGGCCGCCGCCGACGACAGCCCGAACCACGTGTGCGCCGGGTTGTCCAGGGTCCACGGGTGCTGCGCGGAGTCCACGTCGATCAGCCCGAAACCGCGCCCCACCACGGCGTTCCCGACCTCGCTCACCGGCAGCGCGCCCGGCACCGGGCACGGCCAGCGCACCCGCAGGAGCTGGTCGGCGCCGGTGAACTCGTCGACCGTCGTCACGCACTCGACCCGGCCGACGCCCTGCCACACGGTGATCGTCTGCGTGTACGTCACGGTCCCGACCACGCCCGACATGGTCACGCGTTCGCCGAGCGGCCCGCGCTCGACCGACACCGACGCCGGGCCCGCGGCCGACGTCGCCACCGGCCCGCGCGGCAGCAGGTGCCACGGCCCCTCGCCGAACGCCGGGTGGTCGGCGTACTCCTCGTACACCGCCAGCTCGTTGCCCACCCGCCCCTGCGCGATCAGCTCCCGGCCCTCGTCGAGCAGGCTCGTAACCCCGCCGCCGCGTGCCGGGTCGACCGTGACCCGGAACCTGTCCGACTGGATGGTCACGCCGTCGGCCGCGACCCAGTCCTGGTCGTCGCGCTCGGCGGGCTCGAGGCGGTAGGTGCGCCAGCCGAGTGGCGGCACCCCGGCCGCGCGGAAGGTGACCGTGTGGCCGCCGTGCTCGACGAGCGCGGGCACCGGCTCGCCCGCGTCGTCGGTGACGGCCACCCCGGGCAGCGGCTCGTCGAGCCGGACCGTCACGAGGTCGGTTCGCGGGTGGTTGAGCGAGTTCCAGACGACGACCGGCCGGCCGTCGCCGGGCGCCGCGACCCGCGCGGACAGCACGGCCAGGGCGTTGTCGCGGACGTCGGCGGCGAGGTCGTGCGCGTCGCGCCAGCTGGTGAGCAGGTCGAGGTAGACCTGGTCGGACTCGGACCCGGTGATGGCGTCGTGGTGCGCGCCGTAGGCCAGCTGCACCCAGGCCTTCGCGAGCGCGGCGTCCGGATAGGACGATCCGGCGAGCAGCGTGGCGAACGCCGCGAACGGCTCGGCTTCGAGCGCGGCCGCCTCGGCCGCGCGCTGCGCCTGCTTGGTGTCGATGTAGGAGACGTCCTTGCCGGTGTAGATCGGGTTCATGTCCCGGGTCTGCGGTGTGGGCTCCTCCCCACGCTCGGCGAGTTCGGTGCGGACGGCGGAGAAGAAGTCGCGCGGCAGCGAGCAGACGAACCGCGGCCAGACGTAGCGGCGGGCCCAGTCGTGGTGGACGTCGGTGATCCACTTGTTGGGCGGGGTGTAGTCGCCGCCGACCGGCAGCATGACCTGGCGCGTGGTGGCGACCTTCTTGAGCTCGCGGAACAGCCGGAGCGCGGCCTCGCCGGCGGCGGGCAGGTCGGCCGCGGAGTCCATGGCCCAGCCGGAGCCGTAGTGGTCGGTCATGTAGGAGGTCAGCAGGCCGCGGCCGGACGGCGAGACCCACTCGAACTCGCTGGGGAACTGCATGCGGGTGGGGTCGCCGGCGCCGAGCATCGGGCCCCACTGGTGGAAGGGGCCGCGGGCCCACGAGGTCGAGGTCAGGCCGGCGTCGGCGGCCATGCCGGGGAACGCGGGGTCGTGGCCGAACGCGTCGAGCTGCCATGCGGTGGCCGGGTCGGCGCCGAGGACGTCGCGCTGGAAACCCATGCCGTGCACGAAGTTGCGGATGGTCGTCTCGGGGTCGGTCAGGTTCGTGTTGGGCTCGTTGTACGTGCCGCCCATGACCTCGACGCGGCCCTGGGCCATGAGCCGGCGGAGCACCGCGCGGTCCGCGGGATAGGTGTCCCAGTACGGCTTGAGGTAGTCGACCTCGGCGAGCACGAAGCAGTACGCCGGCTCGGCGAGCGCGAGGTCGAGGTGTGCGCGGACGAGGTCGAAGCCGGCGAGCTGGCGGGCGCCGCGGTGGGAGTCGGTGAAGTCGAGCTCGTCCCAGGCGACGGTGTACGCGGCCTGGGTGTTCCACCAGACGGGGTCGTAGTGGAAGTGGCTGACCATGTGCATGGTCCAGCCCGGCTCGGCGACGAGGAGGTCGAAGTCGAGCTCGAACCGGTCGGTGCCGGACGCGACGACCGCGCGAGCTGGGAGCGTGGTCCCGGGCGCGGCGCCGCGGGTGTCCACAGCGACCTCGACCCCGACCTCGCCCTGCACGACGAGCTCGACGGGCGCCGGCGTAGCAACCCCGGCCCCTTCGACATGAACCCGGGCCGATCCGGCCCCGGTGAACGAAACCCGGACAACCTGAAGGGGAGCATCAACCGAACCGACGAAGAGCTCGGTCGCCTCCACGGACACAGCAGCCATGCCAGGCACTGTGCGGGGTAGATCACCAAGAACACAAGCAACAAGAAAGAACTTGTCCAAAGAGGCCAGCAGGAACGAACGGGCTGTACCCACTGGTGCAGGCCAGGCGAGAGCCGTCCATTGATGCTGGTCACCACACCCTGGACCACGCTGGGTCAGCAGAGCACGCACCGTGGGGGTTTGGGGGGCTCGGCCCCCCAAGGCAATGACGAAGGGGTCCGGCGAAGCCGCAAAGCGGCGAGCAGGGATGTGGAAACCCCGTAGTGCTGCCAGGTCGGGGGTCCGCCAGCACTACGGGGTCAACCGGTTCATCGTGAGGGTCGCCTGGGGCGTTACACCGTCACGAAGAAAGTTCTTCGATTTATCGGATGGCGCTCTGCTGCCGCTGCGCGACGGCGAGGATCTCCTCGCGCATGGCCGGCGTCTTGGCCTGGTCCAGCGCGTGGTTGACCGCCCGGCGGTTGCGGGCCTCGACACGGCGGGCACGGAGCTTGGCGGCGACGTTCATGGTGACTGCATCTCCCTCTGCGACTAGCTGGTTCCTCCAGCTACTGACCATTGTGCCTGTTGCAACGCACGATGTCACCCGATTATTCGGTGAACCACAACACAGACCGATGATTCGTCGGTCATCGGGCGAACCAACAGGACGTGACTGTATCGTGTGGACGATCGATGCAGGAGTATCCAGACGTCTAGCATGATCGCTAGACGCCGTGAGAAAGGTGCAGAGGACGCTAGTCGTCCATGTTCAGCAGGTACCGGCCGAAGTGCGGCACCGTGAACGCGATCCGGCCCCGCTCGGCCGAGTAGATGAGGCCCTTCTTGATGAGCGAGTCCCGGGCCGGCGACAGCGACGACGGCTTGCGACTCAGGTGCGCCGCGATGTCCGAGGTCGCCGCGCCCTCATCGGTCTTGCCCTTGGTCAGCTCGGCCATCGCCCGCAGGTACTCCCGCTCGGCCGGGGTCGCCCGCTCGTAGCGCGAGCCGAAGAAGCCGACCGCCAGCTCGGCCTCCGCCTCCGGTGCGGCGACGCCGACGTCCTCGGCGGTGATCGGGTCGCTCGGCGCGGCGTCCCACGCCGCCTTGCCGTAGGCCTGGATGAAGTACGGGTACCCGCCGGCCGCGTCGAACAGGGCGTCGAGCGCCTCGTCGGTGATGCTCGCGTCCTCGCGCGACACCGGGGCGATCACCGCGTGGTCCGCGTCGCCCCGGTCCAGCCGGTCGATGCGCACGTACCGGAACAGCCGCTCGGAGTAGGACTTCGACGCCGACAGCACGGCCGGCAGGTGCGGCAGCCCGGCGCCGACCACGACGAAGGGCGCGCCGGACTGGGACAGTTCGTGGCACGCGGCGCACAACGCGGAGATGTCCTCGGCGGTCACGTCCTGCATCTCGTCGATCAGGAGCGCGACGCCGGTACCGACGTCCTGAGCGAGCTCGGCGACATCGGTGAACAGCTCGACGAGGTCGATCTCGATGTCCCCGGAGTCGGCCCGCCCCTGGGTCGGCGGCACGTCGATGCCCGGCTGCCACCGGTCGCGCAGCTTGGAGTCGCTAGGGCTCGCACGAAGCGCGAACGCCTTGAGCACGCCGAGCACCTGCTCCACCCGATCCGGCGCCCGGTGCCGGACGGCGAGGTCCCGCACGGCCCGGTGCAGCGCGGCGGACAGCGGCCGGCGCAGTCCGGCGTCGGGCCGCGCCTCGATCTTGCCCGCCCCCCACCCCCGGCGAACCGCCATGGACCGGAGCTCGCCGAGCAGCACCGTCTTGCCGACCCCACGCAGCCCGGTGAGCACGAGGCTGCGCTCCGGCCGCCCCCGAGCAACCCGCTCGAGCACGACATCGAAGGCCGCGACCTCCTTCTCCCGCCCCGCGAGCTCAGGCGGACGCTGCCCCGCGCCAGGAGCGAACGGATTGCGCACCGGATCCACGATCGCACCGTATCCGCGTATCTAGCGAGAACCCGATATTGAACGAGAAACCCCTACGGCGTGTCGCGCCAGACGCATGACCGCCCCACTCAGGACCCCTCCACGGAACCGCCTCAATCACCCTCGTGATCGGGCCACGTGATCCCCGCGCCTGAAATACCCCCACCGTGCGGCGTCGCCAGCCAACGCCCGCTGCACGAACCCGCTGGCCGAACGTCGCCGCGCGAGCCCACGCCAGCTCAAGCCCCGCCACTCAAGCGCTGCCGCGCGAACCCTCGGCCGGTCATACCTGCCCTGGCGAATCCCGTCGGCCAAGCCCCGCCGCCCGAACTCCGCCGGTCATACCTGCCCGGCCGAACCCCGTCGGCCAAGCCCCGCCGCGCCGAACCAGGCCGTGCGAACCCCGCCAGCCAAGCCCCGCTGCGCGAAACCCTCCGGGAGATCGCCCCAACGCCCGGGCCCCGCCCCCAACCAAACCGACGAGCCCTACCCCCGCGCGCACACGCGCGTGCAGAACCAGACTCTCGAAACCCCCACCCACTCCGGGGGCCACCCTCGATGCCAGCCTACCGAGGAACCCTGACAAAAACCGTGGTCAGCGCCTTGCTGTGGACAACTCGACCGCCTGTGGACAGATCAGGCAGCCTCCAGGATCGCCGTCACGCCCTGGCCACCAGCCGCGCAGATGGAGATCAGGCCGCGGCCCGAGCCCTTCTCCGCCAGCAGCTTGGCCAGCGTGGCCACGATCCGGCCGCCGGTCGCGGCGAACGGGTGGCCCGCGGCCAGCGACGAGCCGTTGACGTTCAGGCGCGAGCGGTCGATCGAGCCCAGTGGCTCGTCCAGGCCCAGCCGCTCCTTCGCGAAGTCCACGCTCTCCCACGCCGCCAGCGTGGCCAGGACCTGCGACGCGAACGCCTCGTGCAGCTCGTAGAAGTCGAAGTCCGGCAACGACAACCCGGCCCGCGCGAGCATCCGCGGCACCGCGTACGCCGGCGCCATCAGCAGGCCCTCGCCGCCGTGCACGTAGTCCACCGCGGCCGTCTCGCTGTGGGTCAGGTACGCGAGCACCGGCAGCCGCCGCTGCGCCGCCCACTCCGGCGACGCGAGCAACACGGTCGACGCGCCGTCGGTCAGCGGCGTCGAGTTGCCCGCGGTCATCGTCCCCTCGGCGCCGCCGAAGGCGGGCTTCAGCTTGGCCAGCTTGTCCGCCGTCGAGTCCGGTCGCAGGTTCGCGTCGCGGGTCAGGCCCAGGTACGGCGTCAGCAGGTCCCCGAAGAAGCCCCGCTCGTAGGCGGCCGCGAGCTTCTGGTGCGACGCCGCGGCGAGCTCGTCCTGCGCCTCCCGGGAGACGTCCCACTCGCGGGCGGTGATCGCCGCGTGCTCGCCCATCGACAGGCCCGTCCGCGGCTCGGCGTTGCGCGGGATGTCCGGCACGATCTGCGTCGGCCGGAGCTTCGCCAGCGCCCGCAGCCGCGCACCGACGGATCGCCCGCGGTTGAGCTCCAGGAAGATCTGCCGCAGGTCCTCGTTCAGCCCGAGCGGCGCGTCGCTCGTCGTGTCCACGCCACCCGCGACACCCGACTCGATCTGGCCCAGCGCGATCTTGTTGGCCACCTGGAACACGGCCTGCAGCCCGGTGCCGCACGCCTGCTGCACGTCGTTGGCCGGCGTCTGCGGCGAGAGTCGCGAGCCGAGCACGCTCTCCCGCGCGAGGTTGAAGTCGCGGCTGTGCTTGAGGACCGCGCCCGCGGCCACCTCGCCGAGCCGTTCGTCCTGCAGGCCGAACCGGCTCACCAGACCGTCGAGGGCGGCGGTGAACATGTCCTGGTTGGTGGCGGTCGCGTAGCGGCCGTTGGACCGCGCGAACGGGATCCGGTTGCCACCGACGATCGCGACCCTGCGCACCTCAGCCATACGTCACTTCCCCGTACTCGACACCGTCCTGGCTGGCAATCCTAACCTACTCGCGAGTAGGCTCAGCGTCGAATGAGGCCCCGAACACGGAAAGCGGAGCATCATGACCGACCGCTACCAGCAGTTTGCCCGGTCCGGCCTGGGCCGTCAGCTCGTCCGCCGGCTGGGCCTGCCCAACCCGACCGCCCTGCGCCGCCACCGGCCCGGCGACCCGGCGCTCGACGGTCCGGCCCTGGTCGGCGCGGCCGGCGGCGGGCGGCTCGCCGACACGTTGCACCGCGTGCTCAAGTCCGCCGGCATCGAGGCGCTGACCGAGCCGCTGAACGCACCCGAGGGCGAGCGTGCCAAGCATGCGGCCCTCGTCTTCGACGCCACCGGCATCGACCGCCCCGAGCGGCTGCGCGAGCTGTACGACTTCTTCCACCCGGTGATCCGCACGGTCGGCACGTGCGGCCGGGTCGTCGTGCTGGGCTCGCCGCCGGAGTCCGCCGAGGGCGGCGCGGCGATCGCGCAGCGGGCGCTCGAGGGCTTCACGCGCTCGGTCGGCAAGGAGCTGAAGCGAGGCGCCACCGTGCAGCTGGTCTACGTCGCGCCGGGGGCGGAGGCGGCGAGCGAGTCCACGCTGCGCTTCCTGCTGTCGGCCCGGTCCGCGTACGTGGACGCGCAGGTCGTCCGGATCGGTACGCACGCCACCGCCACCGCCGAGCCGGACGACTGGGCCGAACCGCTCGCCGGCCGGGTCGCGCTCGTCACCGGCGCCTCGCGGGGCATCGGCGCGTCGATCGCCGAGGTGCTCGCCCGCGACGGCGCGCACGTGGTGGCGCTCGACATCCCGGCCCAGGGTGACGAGCTGTCCGCGGTCGCCAACCGGATCAAGGGCACCACGCTGCAGCTCGACATCACGGCCCCGGACGCGCCCGCGCAGCTGGTGAAGCACCTGACCGAGCGGCACGGCGGCGTCGACGTCGTCGTGCACAACGCGGGCATCACGCGCGACAAGACGTTGGGCAACATGAAGGAGTCGGCCTGGGACGCCGTCCTCGCGGTCAACCTCGCGAGCCAGCTCGCGATCAACGAAGCGCTGCTGGCAGCCGGCACGCTGCGGGACAACGGGCGGATCATCGGCGTCTCGTCGATCGCCGGCATCGCGGGCAACGTCGGCCAGGCCAACTACGCCACCAGCAAGGCCGGCGTGATCGGCATGGTCGACACGTACGCCCCGGTCCTCGCCGAACGCGGCGCGACCATCAACGCGGTGGCCCCGGGCTTCATCGAGACCAAGATGACCGCCGCGGTCCCGCTGTTCATCCGGGAGGCGGGCCGGCGGATGAACAGCATGTCCCAGGGTGGCCTGCCGGTCGACGTGGCGGAAACGATTGCGTGGTATGCCAATCCGGGATCGGCCGCGGTCAACGGCAACGTCGTGCGGGTGTGCGGCCAGAGCCTGCTGGGGGCCTGACATGGCGATCACCCGGCTGTCGAGCGCGCCGAAGCTCGCGACCCTGTACCCGAAGGCGGTGCTGTCCGGGTTCCGGCGCAAGGGCGGCGAGCTGCCGGACACGGCGTACTCGCTCGCCGGCGTGCGGGCCGATCCCGGACACCTGGCCGCGTACGACAAGGTCTGCGGGTTCCGCCTCGGCGACGAGCTGCCGGCGACCTACCCGCACATGCTGACCTTTCCCTTGCAGGTCAAGCTGATGACCGCGGGCGACTTCCCCTTCCCGCTGGCCGGCTCGGTGCACGTGGCGAACCGGATCACGCAGTCCCGCCCGCTCTCGCTCGGCGACGAGCTGGAACTGCGCGCCCACGTGGCGAACCTGCGGGACCACCCGCGCGGCAGGCAGTTCGACATGATCTCCGAGGCGCTGGTCGGCGGCGAGGTCGTGTGGACCGACGTGTCGACCTACCTGCGGCGCGGCGGTGACACCGATACCGGCGCCGCGGAACCGAAGGAGCGCCGCGAGCCGCCGGAGCCGACCGCGGTCTGGGCGGTGCCCGATGACATCGGCCGGCGCTACGCCGAGGTGTCCGGCGACCGCAACCCGATCCACCTCCACAAGCTGACCGCGAAGCTGTTCGGCTACCGGCGAGCCATCGCACACGGCATGTGGACGAAGGCACGCTGCCTGGCCGCGTTCGAGGGCCGGCTGCCGGACGCGTTCACCGTGGACGTCCGGTTCAAGACACCGGTGCTGCTGCCCTCGAAGGTGGGCTTCGCCGCGACACCGGACGGCGACGGGTGGCGGTTCGAGCTGTTCGGTGCCCGCAACGGAAAGCCCCACCTGGAGGGCACGGTCGCGTAGCCGGTTTTTGTCGGTGGCCGCCGCTAGCGTCCGCGGCATGAACCGAACGGACCGGTTGTACGCCATCGTCGAGGATCTCCGCGCGGTCGCGCCGCGGCGGCGGTCGGCGCGGTGCCTGGCGGAGCGGTACGAGGTCAGCGTGCGCACGATCGAGCGGGACATCGGCGCGCTCCAGCAGGCGGGCGTGCCGATCTACGCGGACCTCGGCCGCCGGGGCGGGTACACGCTGGACCCGGCGATGACGTTGCCACCGCTGAACTTCACGCCCGCCGAGGCGGTGGCGGTGTCGGTGGCCTTACGCGGCGCGGCCGGCTCGCCGTTCGCCCGCGAGGCGCAGAGCGCCCTGCACAAGATCATGTCCGCGATGCCGGCGCGGCACACGTCGGCGGCTCTCGATCTCGCCGAGCGCGTGCAGTTTCTGGCCCGGCCGGACGCCGCCGAGCCCGAGGGCATCCCGCTCGTCATCGAGGACGCGGTCGCCGGGAGGCGGGTGCTGCGCATCGACTACGTCGACAAGTTCGGCGTGCCGACCGAGCGTGCGGTCGAGCCGGTCATGTTCCTGGCGGGCACGCACGGCTGGTACCTCGTGGGCTGGTGCCGGTTACGCGACGACCTGCGCGCGTTCCGGATGGACCGGATCGTCACCTGCCACGACACCGGCGAGCCGGCGCCCGCGCGGCCCGCCGACGCGATCTCGATGAAGCTGCCGGACCACATGAAGAAGGTGGCCGCATTGGTCTGAAAACACCGACAGGGTGTTGTCGCGAAGCCGCCCGATCCTGGTGTCACCAACTGATGAGGAGGATCTGATGACGCACGGAATGGTCGGCTGGGTGCAGGTGGACACCGACGACCCCGAGGCAGCGAAGCGGTTCTACGGCGGGCTGTTCGACTGGACGTTCGCCGCCGACCCCAACAGCGGCGGCAAGTACCACGTCGTCACCCCGGCCGGCGCCGACGCGCCGCACGGCGGCATCCTCGACACCGGCGGCGACTCGCCGAACCAGGCCACGTTCTCCGTCGAAGTGCCCGACGTCGCGGCGGCTATCGCGGCCGCCGAACGGCTCGGCGGGAAGGTGGTGTCCGGACCGACGACGCTGCCATCCGGCCTGGTCACCGCGGACCTGGTGGACCCGGCGGGCAACCCGGTCGGCGTGTTCGCCCCGCCCGGGAGCTAGTCGGCTTCGTAGCGGCGGATCGGTTCGCCGGTGGTGCGGTCGACATGCCAGCGCCGGTTGATCCGGCAGGCGACCAGGATTCCGGTGCACCGTCGAGGGGGCGAGCCCGACCCGGTCGGCGATCGCGACCGGGCCCAGGCGCTGCTTCCAGCGCACGTGCATCACCCGGCGCAGCACCGGCAACGGCGTTCGGCGCGGCGAGTGGTGCGGCCGCGAGGACCGGGCACTCATCCCGGCGACACCAGACTCTGCATGGCGGCGAGCCCACCGGGTCGCGGTCGGCCGCGACACCTGGAACCGCTCCGCGGCCCTCGCGATCGGCCAGCCCTGCTCGACCTGCCCGATCAGTACAGCTAGTCCGCGGGGTGCCAGGTGTTGCCCTCGACGAGGCCGCCGAAGCCCATCCAGGCGAGGTTCATCAGCCTGGACGCGACGGCCTTGCTGGGCACGTCCGGATGGTCGAGCCACCAGTCGGCGAGCGACTCGGCGGCCCCGACCAGCGCGGCGGCGAGGGCCTCGGTGGCGTTGTCGTCGAGGCCCTGCTTCGTCGCCACGCGCACGAGCAGCGTGTCGACCAGGCTGATCGCGCGGTGGCGCATGGCGAGGAGCTCCTCGCTGAACGGGCCGCCCTGGGAGATCGCCTGCCGGTGCAGCACCTGCCAGCCCTCGCGCTGGTCGCCGACGAAGTCGAAGAACGCGCGCAGGCCGTGCCAGAGCTGCATGTCCGGTGGCAGCTCGGCCCGCACCCCGCGGGTGACCGCCTCGAGCAGGTTGGCCGCCTCGCGGTGGATGCACGCGGCGAAGAGGTCTTCCTTGGACCCGAGGTAGGCGTAGATCATCGGCTTGGAGACGCCCGCGACGTCGGAGATCTCGTCCATCGACGCGCTGTGGTACCCGCGCTCGGAGAACACCCGGACCGCGGCGTCGAGGATCTGCCGCTCACGCACCTCGCGGGGCAGGCGCTTGACCCGCCGCCGCTCTTCAACCGTCACTGGTCCTCCCGCGCCGTCCCCGCCAGGGTACCTACCGGGACGTAGTGTTACCGGTGAGTAGACAATGGGACATGCGATTCAGGCGGAAGGGCCGACGCCAGGCGGACCCGGAGGCGGCCGGGCCGGCCGAGGCACCGGGCGTCGACATCGACGCGTTCGCCCGCGCGGTCGACCCGCGGCGCCTGGACGAGACGCAGTTCGTGCAGCTCGTCGACGTGCTCGACATGCTGGGCCGGACCGGCACCGGCATCGAGCTGGCCAGAATGAGCACGCGAACGTTCGTCTGGTTCGTCTCCCGGGCGTCGACCACGCAGCTCGAGCAGCTGATGGCGCACGACCACCTGCGACACGTGGTCTTCGGCGAGATCTTCCGCCGGATGAGCGAGCACCTGGACCCGGTCCGCGCCGCAAGCCTGCGCGCGGTGGTCCACTGGCGCTTCACGGGCGGCACCGGCCACGGCGGCTACGACCGCTTCCAGACCCTGATCGAGTCCGGCGCGTGCACCTCGGCCCGCCACCCGACCGCCGACGCCCGCGTAACGCTGACCCTCTCCCCGGTCGACTTCCTCCGCGCGGTCACCGGCACCGTCAATGTGGCGATGCTCTTCATGCGCGGCAAGATCAAGGTCCGCGGCGACATCGCATTCGCCGCCGGCCTGATCAACTACTTCGACCTGCCGAAACCCTAGGAAAGCCCCGACGACCCCGGAGTCGGCCCGCTCACCCGCCGACACCTGGCAACGGCGTGCCGACGACTCGGCCGAGGAACACCTGTCGATCCGAACGCGACCAGGTAGCCGATCGCGAGCCGGCCGGGTCAGGAGAGGATGGCCTCGACGATCGCGGTGAGCACGGCCACGGCCTTGGTGTCGGTGCCGGCCGGCAAGGGCTTCTCCGGCTCGACCGGGCCCGACCGGACGTTGAGCGTCAGCGCCCAGCCGTTCGACCTGCGTTCGATCGGAATGCGATAGCGCAGGTAGCCGTCGCCCGACTGGACCGTGCCGGGGTGGCCGGCGATGGTGATCTCCTTGGCGCCGGTGTCCGGTGGTCCGGCGTCGAAGCCGGCCTCGACCTGGATCCGTCGTTCCGGCTCCACGAAGTAGCAGGCTGATCCGCGATCGGACACCGCCCCGGGCGCAAGCCCGGTGAACTGCTCCCCGACCGCGTCAACAGCGACGGCACAGGCCACCATCGGGTCAGCCGCAGCCGACTTCGCGATCTCCGCCGGGCTGTCCGGCACCCCCGCGTCCGCGTATGGCCGGCATCGGTTCGGATCGGCGTCCGCGACGAAGGCACAGGCCCCGGGGTAGGGGCTGTCCGGCTCGTCCGGCGCGTAGAACAGCGGCCGTTGCGGCGGCGCGTCCTCCGGCGGCGGGCTGGCAAGGACCTCGATCGCCGACGCGGCAAGCGTTTGCGCAGGTGCGCAGGCCGCGGCGTGGACCCTGACCTGGAACGTATCGCGCCAGTAGATGTCGCACCCGTCGACCTCCTCGTGCACCTCGACCGCTGTGCCGGCGATCGTCGCTGGCTTCCGCTCGTTCCGCAGCGGGGTGGCGGCGAAGGACAGCACGGCACCGGGTGCCGGAGTGTCGGCGAGATACGCGCACTCCACGAAGCCGGGGCCTGCCGAACCGGTACCGACGAGCTTGCTCTCGTCGACATCGGTGCCGATCATCGCGGCCAGCGCGCTGCACGCGTCCCACCGTGGCTTGGTCTCCACAGCGGACGGATTCGCCAGCGTTGCGACGGCCACGGTCGCCAGCTCGGACACCACCGTGCACGACCCCTGACCCGTCGGTGCCTGCTGCGAAACGGTCATCGCCATGCCGAAGCTGACCGGCAGGTAGACCTCGCACCCGTCCTGCTGGTGGAGGTAGGCCTTGGCGCCGCCGATGTCCCGTACCGGCAACGGGAGCAACGTGGCGTGATCGATCCGGCTGAACGACATCGCGACCGGATGGTCGACCCCGTCGACCCCACAGCGAAACGGTTGCCGCGCCCGCGGTTTCGCGCCGGCAGGGAGCAACTTCGGCTTCGCGGCGAGCGCCTCGCCCAGCACGGCACACGTGTCGATGCGGCGCAACGCCCCCAGCACGGCGTCGGCATCCCGATCCTTCGGCGTGGACACCTCCCGCGCACCGGTCGACGGACGTGGGGACGGCTCGTCTTCCGCGCCGGTGCATCCCGCGACCATGAACGCGAATGCACAGGCGAGCGTCAGCGCTCGAACGATCATGATCCGTATACCGCAAGGAATTGCTTGATGTGCTCGTCATTGGCAAACCGCTCGATCTGGTTCTTGATCGTCCGATCGAGCTTGTCCATCTCACTCCTGGCGGTGGTGAGGATCTCCTCCTGCTTGTGCAGGTAGGACTTGGCGAGATCACGCCACCAGTACCCGTTGACCGGGTCGCCCGCGCCTTCCTTCAGCAGGTCGCCGGCCACGTCCGTGAACAGGGTCGACCAGGTTGACGAGGTGGCCGCCACACCGACGATCAAGGCGGTCCCGCCGGACGCCGTGGCGACGAGCGCGCCGGCGATGCCTGCCAGGACGGCGGCGGGGATGTCGATGGACGTGCCACTCTCGGACTGCTCCCTGAACTTCTTCTCGAACGCCTTGACCAGTCCGGCCGCCGCCGCATCGAGATTGTCGCGGACGCCCTTGACGAGCGCGGCGTACTTGGGCAGCACGTCGAGCAGCTGGTCCGAGAGCTTGTTGATCTGCGAGGCAACGGTCTGCAGCCGAAGCAGGAACTGGTGCGCGGCGTCCCCGGCATCGCCCTCCCATTTGATGTCGGGAAAGGCATCCACCAGCGACGGTATCGCCTCGTCGCCGATCCACCAGACGTTCATCAGCGCGGCGGCGCCGAGACCGAGAGGACTCTCCGGCCGCTCGACCTCTGGCGTGGCGACAGCCGACATGCCGTGGATGAACTGCCATGGCTGATACCCCTCGAGTACCGATTCGAAGGGAAGCTGGGCGTCGGAGGGAACCGTGCCCGGCTGATCGGTCGGCGGGGCGACCGGTCCGGGTTCCTCCCTCTTTCCGCCGTCGGGGTAGATGACGGTCCGGTCGTATTCGTGCTCCTCGGGATGTAGCAGGAACTCGAGCCAGGACGTCAGTCGCTCGGCGTTGTGCCTGAGCCTCGAGGTGCTGTCGATGCCCGCGCTATCGATCACGCTCGTGTCGCGTGGCGCGTCGCCCCTGTCCGGTGGAGCCATCGGTCAGCACTCCTTGGCCAGGACGACCGTCGAGCAAGTGGTCGAACGTCGCGGAATGCTTGGCCTCGAGCTGCCCGTAGACCTGATGTGACTCCGTGAGTGCTTTCTGCATGTGCTCGAACTGTGCGGTGATCGCCGCATGCGCCTCGTGCAGGGTGGCGAGCAGCGAGTCGTAGTCGGTGAGGACGTTCCGGCTGGCTTGGGTGAAGTCCACCGGAGGGCCGGACGGGCCAAGGTCTTCCGGACGGCCGAGCAGCCTGTCCATGCCCGGGTTGCTCCCCTTCGTGAGACTGGCTTCCTCCAGTTGGTTCGTGAGCAGTCGGTAGTTGCCGGTGATCGTCGCTACTTGCTCGGTGAACTCCGCGAGCTTGTCGAGCTGGACCGAGTATCCGTCAGGCACTGCTGTTGACCCCCAGGTTGATCACGCCACCCGCATCGGTGCGTACGGCGGACCGTAGCAACCCCGGCGTGCGCAGAACGCCGGACAAGATGGGCCGTCCGAATGACGGCCCATCTTGTCCGGAATTGTCCCGAAGGGATCAGAAGGTGATTGCCATGGCGGGGTCGGCGAGGATGGCGCCCACGTCCGCCAGGAACTGGCTGCCCTGCTGGCCGTCGACCACCCGGTGGTCGAAGCTCAGCGACAGCTGGCACACCTTGCGCGCCACGATCTCCCCGTGCACGACCCACGGCATGTCGCGGATCGCGCCCAGGGCCAGGATCGCGGACTCGCCGGGGTTGATGATCGGTGTGCCGGTGTCCACTCCGAACACTCCGACGTTGGTGATCGTGAACGTGCCGTGCAGCATGTCGGCCGGGGTCGTCTTGCCGTCCCGGGCGGTCACGGTCAGCGCGTCGATCGCCTCGGCCAGCTCGCGCAGCGACATCGCGTCCGCGTCCCGGACCTTCGGCACCACCAGGCCGCGTGGCGTGGCGGCCGCGATGCCCAGGTGCACGTAGTCCTTGTAGACGATCTCCTCGCCGTCCCACGTCGCGTTGACGTCCGGGGTCCGCTTCGCCGCCAGGCACACGGCCTTCGCGGCGAACGTCAGCGGGGTGATCTTCACGCCGCGGAACGCGGGGTGCTCCTTGAGCTTCGCCCGCAGCTCCATCATCGGCGTCACGTCGACGGTCAGGAACTCCGTGACGTGTGGCGCGGTGAACGCCGAGTCGACCATGGCCTGCGCGGTCATCCTGCGCACGCCCTTGACCGCGACCCGCCGCTCGCGCGCACCGCCGGCACCGGACACAGTGGACGGTGCGGGAACCGGGGTGGCCGCGCGCTGCACGTCGTCCCGGGTGATCACGCCGCCGTCGCCGGTGCCGGCGAGCGTGCGCAGGTCGATGCCGAGGTCCTTGGCGAGCTTGCGGACCGGCGGCTTCGCCAGCGGCACCAGGCCACCCGGCTCGAGCAGCGCCGCCGGCGTGTCCGGCACCACCGGCTCGGGAGCGGGCGGCGGCGGGGGCGGGGCGACAACCGGCGCGGCCACCGCGGCCGCGCCGACGGAAGCCTTGCGCGGCCGCCGTTTCGTGGTCGCCGCCTTCGGGCCGTACCCGACGAGCATCGCGGTCGACCCGTTCTGCTCGCCACCAGCCGACGCGGCCGGGGCCGCTTCGGCAGCAGGAGCCGCCGAGCCACCCGGGTCGACGTCGATCGTCACGATCGGGCTGCCCACGTTGACCGTGTCGCCGGCCTGCGCGTGCAGCTCGGTGACCACGCCCGCCCACGGGCAGGGCAGCTCCACCGCCGCCTTCGCCGTCTCGATCTCGACGATGATCTGGTTGACCGTCACCTCGTCGCCCGGCTTGATGTGCCAGGCCAGGATCTCGGCGTCGACCAGACCCTCCGCCGTGTCGGGCAGGGGGAAGACCTTGAAGTCAGGCATGCCTCACCAGCCCAGCGAGCGGTCGACGGCGTCCAGCACCCGGTCGAGGTCGGGGAGGAAGTCCTCCTCGAGCTTCGACGGTGGGTAGGGCGTGTCGAACCCGGTCACGCGCAGCACCGGCGCCTCGAGCGAGTAGAAGCACTCCTGCTGCACCCGCGCCGCGATCTCCGACGAGATCGACGCCTCGCCCGGCGCCTCGCAGACCACGACCAGGTGCCCGGTCCTGCGCACCGACTCGAACACCGGCGCCAGGTCCAGCGGCGAGAGCGCCCGCAGGTCGATGACCTCGAGCTCGGTGCCCTCCTCGGCGGCGGCCGCGGCGGACTCCACGCACGTCTTGACCATCGGGCCGTACGTCACGAGCGTCGCCACGGCGTTGGGCGCGCCGCGCAGCACGCGCGAGGAGAGCAGCGGGACGGGCTCGGCGTCGACGTCCAGCTCGCCCTTCTCGTAGTAGCGCCGCTTCGGCTCGAAGAACAGCACCGGGTCGTCGCTGCGGATGGCCTGCTGGATCATCCAGTACGCGTCGACCGCGTTGGAGCACGCGACGACCTTGAGGCCCGCGGTGTGCGCGAAGTACGACTCGGGCGACTCGGAGTGGTGCTCGACCGCGCCGATCCCGCCGCCGAACGGCACGCGGATCACGATGGGCAGCTTGATCTTGCCCTGGCTGCGGTAGTGCAGCTTCGACACCTGGGACACGATCTGGTCGAACGCCGGGTAGATGAAGCCGTCGAACTGGATCTCGCACACCGGGCGGAAGCCGCGGATCGCGAGGCCGACCGCCGTGCCGACGATGCCGGACTCCGCGAGCGGCGTGTCCAGCACGCGGTGCTCGCCGAAGTCCTTCTGCAGTCCGTCGGTGATGCGGAAGACGCCGCCGAGCTTGCCGACGTCCTCGCCCATCACGATGACCTTCGGGTCCGCCTCCATCGCGGCACGCAGCCCGAGGTTGAGGCTCTTGCCGAGGGTGACCGTCCGGGTGGCCGGCGCGGTCGCGTTGTTCGTCTGGTTCATGACCGGGGTAGCCATCAGTGCGCACCTCCCGCGAAACCGGCGACGTAGGAGAGGTAAGCCTCCTGCTGGGCCGCCACCGGTGCGCTGCCGTCCGCGTAGACCTGGGAGAACATGCGCTCCTTGCCCGGGTCCGGCATGTTGTTGCAGAACTCGCGCAGCTCCTTCGCGAGCGCGTCGGAGTCGGCCTGCACCGAGTCGAAGTAGTCCTTGTCCGCGTGCTCGTGGCGGACCAGGTTCACGCGCACCCGCTCGATCGGGTCCTTGAGCTTCCACGCCTCGAGCTCGTCGGAGAGCCGGTAGCGCGTCGGGTCGTCGGTCGTCGTGTGCGCGTCCATGCGGTAGGTGTAGGCCTCGATCAGCACAGGGCCGTTGCCCTGGCGGCACTCGTCGAGTGCCCAGCGGGACACCGCGAGCGAGGCGAGCACGTCGTTGCCGTCGACCCGCACGCCGGGGAAGCCGTAGCCGCGGGCGCGCTGGTAGAGCGGGAGCCGGCTCTGCCGCTCCGTCGGCTCGGAGATCGCCCACTGGTTGTTCTGGCAGAAGAAGACGAGCGGCGCGTCGTACACCGACGCCCACACGAAGCCCTCGTGCACGTCGCCCTGGCTGGTCGCGCCGTCGCCGAAGAAGACCATCGTGGCCTCGCCGTCGACGTCGCCGACCTTGCCCTCGAAGCGCTGGCCCATCGCGTAGCCGGCGGCGTTGAGCACCTGGTTGCCGATGACGATCGTGTACAGGTGGAACCGCGTGGCGATGGGATCCCAGCTGCCGTGGTCGGTGCCGCGGAAGATGCCGAGCAGGTCGGTGGGGTGCACGCCGCGGCACCAGGCGACGCCGTGCTCGCGGTAGCTGGGGAAGGCCATGTCGTTCGGCTTGAGCGCCCGGCCGGCGCCGATCTGCGCGGCTTCCTGGCCGAGCAGCGGCACCCAGATGCCGAGCTGTCCCTGGCGCTGCAGGGCGTTCGCCTCACGGTCGACCCGCCGGGTGAGGACCATGTCGCGGTAGAGGCTGCGCAGGTCTTCGGCGGTGACGTCGGCGACGTAGGGGTCCCACTCGGGGTTCTCGACCCGTTCGCCCTCGGGCGTGAGGAGCTGGACCAGCTCCGGGCCACCTTCGCTTGTCGCTCGCAAACCCGCGATCACCTGCTCCGCGGTGGGCTTGGCCGCGGTGGCGGCCGGCCCGACCCCTGGCTCCGGGTGCGTCCACTGTTCTGGGGACGGCATGCGTTCTCCTTGGTGTCGGCGCCGGGCGCTCGCTTGTGGCGTCGCTTCCGGCCGCGCCGGCTGCGGCTACCGGCCCGGGTAGGAGGCGGTGCGAGCCACTGGCGGCGCTGACGGTTTCGGGGTCCATCCTGGCATGCGTTACTTCGATTCGGTGAGGTCCGAACGTCTGTCCGTATCCATCTGTGATGCGCTGAGCTGCGGAAACGATAGGACAACCGACATTAGGGCGTCAGCGCGAGGCATTCGGGTGACAGGTGACCTCCTCGTGAACGCGGCAGCTCAGAGCGGCCGTCACCGGCCGGCCGCCGGTTGACCTGCCCGGCTCGGCGACCCGTGGCCCCGACAGTTCGCGGCCTGCCGGTGATCTGCATCACAACCATCCTAAGCGGATCGGCGCAACGCCCGAGCCGGTTCGCATACGCTGCCGCGCATGGCCGACGACAGCTGGAAGGACGACCGCGTCCGCCAGGCCGAAGAGGCGTTGGCCGGCGCCGTCCGCACCGCGGACGAGATCATCGCGGAGGCCCAGGAGGCCGTCGCCGCGTCCCTGCCGCCGGACGAGGACGAGCCGGAGCCGCCGGACGAGGACGAGTGGCCGATCCTGCGCGACGCCTGGTAGCAATCCGCCGTTCACCGCTCGTGGCAGGATCGGCCGGGTGGACAACAGCCTCGTACACGACACCGTCGAGCAGGTCTGGGACGACGCGGTCCTGACCAGCCTCGCCGAGTTCGTCTCGATCCCCGCGCTCTCACCGATCTTCGACGAGAACTGGGCGGCCTCCGGACACCTCGACGCGGCCGTCGAGCACGTCCGGCGCTGGCTCGTCGCCCGGAACCTCGAGGGCGCCACCGCCGAGATCCTCCGGCTGCCCGGGAAGAGCCCGGTGCTGCTGTTCGAGGTCCCGCCGACCGGCGAGGCGAACGCCGACGCGGGCACCGTGCTGCTGTACGGCCACCTCGACAAGCAGCCACCGGTCGGCGGCTGGGGCGAGGGACTCGGCCCGTGGAGCCCGGTCCTGCGCGACGGCCGGCTCTACGGCCGCGGCGCGGCGGACGACGGGTACGCCGGCTACGCGGCGACCGCCGCCATCGAGGCAGTGCGCGCGGCCGGCGGCTCGCACGCGCGGTGCGTGGTGCTGCTGGAGACGAGCGAGGAGTCGGGCAGCCCGGACCTGCCGGCGTACCTGGAGCGCTACGCCGAGCGGCTGGGCGCGGTGTCGCTCGTGGTGTGCCTGGACTCCGGCGGGCAGGACTACGAGCGGCTGTGGCTGACGACGTCGCTGCGCGGGCTCGTGTCCACGACCGTCACGGTGAAGGTGCTGGAGTCGGGGCAGCACTCGGGCATGGCGTCGGGCATCGTGCCGAGCTCGTTCCGGATCATGCGGCTGCTGCTGGACCGGCTCGAGGACGCGCGGACCGGCGAGATCCTGCTGCCGGAGATGCACGGCGACATCCCGCCCGAGCGGCTGGCGGAGATCACCGCGCTGGCCGCGCTCGCGCCCGGCGCGCCGAAGACGGTGTTCCCCCTGCTGGACGGCATGAGCCCGGTGTCGGACGACGACGTCGAGCTGATGCTGAACAACTCGTGGCGGCCGACGCTGTCGGTGATCGGCGGGGCGGGCTTCCCGCTGCCCGCGGAGGCCGGCAACGTGCTGCGCTCGGAGACGACCTTCACGCTGAGCTTCCGCCTGCCGCCGACCGCGTCGCCACCGGCGGCGCTGGCCGCGCTGGAGAAGGCGCTGACCACGGACGTGCCGTACGGCGCGCACGTGTCGCTGTCCCGCTCGGAGGAGGGCCTGGGCTGGAACGCCCCGGTCATGGCATCGTGGCTGGAGTCCACACTGGACTCACTGAGCCAGACGGTGTTCGACGGCAACCAGTGGCTGACGATGCGACTGGGCGGCTCGATCCCCTTCATGGGCACCCTCGTCGATCGATACCCCCAGGCCCAGTTCGTCGTCACGGGCGCCCTCGCGGCGGACAGCAACGCCCACGTCCCGGACGAGTGGCTGAACATCGCGCAGGCCAAACGCGTCACGGAGGCGGTCGCCCACATCCTCACCGCCCACGCCCGCTCCTGACCTGTCCACAACCCGCGCACTTGTCCACAGAAACCCACTGACCACCCCTTTTGTCAGACCCCCTCGATAGACTGGCGTCACGAGGGGTGCCCCCGGAGAGGGCGGGGGCTTTCGTTTCTTGCGTTCTGCACGCGCGTGCGCGCGCGGGGGTAGTTCGCGGCGGAAATCGGTGGTGTGGGCGGGTAGCGTCGTCATCATGCGCGCATGGTTTCGATGGTGAACTGAACTAGCACCCCGCTTCCCGGCGACGTTGGTGGCGTCGCTGCTGCTCGTCGGCTTCGCCGACGAGACGGTGGCGTTCCTCCCGTACGGCGCCGTCGAGTCGATCCGCGAGGACGTCGGCATCAGCTACGTCCAGGCCGGCTTCCTGCTCGCCCTGTACCCGGGCATCGGCCTGCTCGCGACGCCGCTGGGCGTGGTGGTCGACTTCGTCAGCCGCCGCGCGATGGCGGCGATCGGCGGCATCGGTTACGGGCTGGGCCTCTGCCTGTTCGCGGTCGCGGGCAACTTCGCCACGCTGTTCGCCGCGGTCGTGGTCATGGGCCTCATCGGCGACGCGCTCACCCGCGCCGTCGAGGTGGCGCTCGTCGACGTCGCCGGCGACAAGATCGAGCCGGCCCTCGCTCGGTCCAACCTGCTGGCCTCGGTCGGCGACATCTTCGGCCCGCTGCTGCTCGCCGGATCGCTCGCCACCGGGCTCGGCTGGCGCGGCGCGTTCTGGGCGGGCGGCGCGCTGATGATCGCGTACGGCATCGTCCTCGCGACGCAGCCGCTGCCGCGCCCCGTGAAGGCGGACGACGACGAGCAACGGACGCCGTGGCGCGGCTTCCTCGAGGTCGCGCGGGACCGGCGCGTGCTCGTCGCCGGCCTGTTCGTCGCGCTGATCGTGGCGTTCGACGACACGTTCGAGGGCTTCGCGGTGGCCTTCCTGACGACCGACCGCGGGCTGGCCCCGGCCGTCGCCACGCTCGTGGCCGGCGCCGGCATGGCGGGCGGGGTCGTCGCGGCCGCGTGGGCGAGCCGGACCAACCGCCGGCGGATCGGGTTGCGGCCGTGCGGCGTGCTGCTGGTCGCGGGCGTGCTGCTGCTCCTGCTGGTACCGCACGTCGTCGCGGCCGCGGTGGGCACGGCAGCGGTCTGCGCGGCGGTGAACCTGGCGTGGATCATCCTGCAGGCCGGGTACATGACGTTGCGCCCCGGACAAGCGGGCACGACGTCGGCGGTCGCGGAGGCGGTGGCGAACGTGGGCGTGCTGACGCCGCTCGCGATCGGCCTGATCGCCGACCACCACGGCCTCACCGTGGCGATGATGTTGTACGTGGTGATCGCCGTGGTGTTCCTGGCGTCGACACGGCGGCGGTCAGCCGATCGTGCGGCTTAGCTCCCCGAGTTTGGTGGCGAGCAGGTGCGGGGTGCCGGGCACGGCGTTGATCGCCCGCTCGCCGCGGCCGAGCGTCGGGTAGACCAGCCACCGCCCGGCGTCGAGGTCGAGCACGGTGAGCCACTCGGCCGACCGCGTCCGCACGCCGGTCCGGTCACGCGCGGCGGCGTACAGCTTGGCGCCGCCGGTGCGCGGTTCCTTGAGCAGGGCGTCGAGCCGCCGGGCGCTGTCGGACCGTCCGGAGCCGGTTCGCCGCATGATCGACCCGGCCTGCCGGCTGCTCCGGTTGGCGAACTCGGTGGCGAGCACCGACACGGAGTCGCCGGTGGCGGGCCGCAGGTCGGGCAGCCGCTGGACGAACGCCTCGACGAGCCGATCCGGGTCGACGACCTCGAACCGCACGCGCTCCCCGCCCCGCACGACGGCGACCGCCCGGCGCCCGGCGGACGCGGTGAGCAGGGTGTAGTTCTCGCCGCCGGCCGTCACCCAGCCGTAGTACTCGAGCGAGGCCCGCTGCACGAGCGCGAGCATGTCGACGAAGTCGTCGAGCGCGTCCCGGCCGCCGAGCCCGGCACCGGCCAGCTCCTGCCGAAGCGATGCGGCAGCCTCGTCGGCGAACCGCGGCGACACGTAGCGCTCACCGCCGGCGAAGATCGCGTGCGGGTCGCCGAGGTTCTCCCGCAGCAGCAGGCTGACCAGCGGCAGCACCGGCAGCTCGACCACCCGTCCGCGGTACATGGTCCCCCCAGACATCTGACTAGTCCTCGTCCTCTTCGTCCCCGATGACCTCTGGCGCGGTGAGCAGGTCGCTCCCGAACACGTCTTCGCCGCCTGACTCGATCAGGATCTTGGGCTGGTGTTCTTCGTCCTGGTCGCCCTTGCCCCCTCCGGCGCCCATGGGGCCCATGGGCATGCCGGCCGCGCCGCGTGCGCCGGAGGCGGGAATCCCACCCCGCCGCACGGCGGCTTCCTCGGCTGCCAGCGCCCCGGCCCCGGCACCCGCGCCGGGTCCGGCACCGGGTCCACGCCCGGCACCTGGGCCGCCGCCCGAGCCGCCGGACCCGCCTGATCCGCCACCGAAACCGCCTGATCCACCAGCTCCACCGGGCCCGCGCCCACCGATTCCGCTGCTCGAACCGCCGCCCCCGGACCCGCCGGGCCCGCCGGCGAACCCGGGGCCAGGAAAGAATCCCCCAGGCGGCGCGGTCCCGCCACCCGGCGCTCCGGAAGCGGCCGGACTCTGCGGAACCCCACCACCCGTCCCAGGCCGAACATCACTAGGCGAGGTCTGCCCACCGGAGGAAGCCCCGCCGGTCGACAGACCCGCCAGGCCCACCGACCGGAGTGCCGCCCGGCCCAGCGGGACCACCGGAACTGCCGGGCCCACCACCGCCAGGCCCGCCACCACCGGGCGAGCGGTCCCGCCCACCATCGCCGGCGTCGCCACCACCCGTGTCCTCACCAGACGGCTTCACCGAGATGGTCCCGCCCGAGTGGGTGATCGACGTGTACTCATGCGGCATGTTCGTCTCGTTGTACTGACTCTCGTTGTCGTACCCGTGGTAGATGTCGATGTTGTGCTGCGCGTCGGCCTGGTAGGCCTTGATCTTCTTGTCGAGGTCCGTCTCGAACGGGATCATCTCGTTGACGACGGTGTTCTCCGGTGGCGTGGCCGCAACGGGCCGCACACTGTTGGCCGCATTGTGGAACGACCCGGTCTGCCGCCCAAGCAAATCCTGTGCGGTGTCCAGCTTGTCCGTACCGTCGACGGCGGCATGGGCCAACGGCAAGGATGCCCCGAAGGCGGCGTCGCTGGCCTCACCCTGCCACCCCATCCGGATCTTCTCCCCGAGCTTCCGAATCATGGTGGCGCGCTCGTCCTCGAAATCCCACTCACGCGCGGTCGCATCCTTGGCCGAACCGAGACGCCCGCTACCAGGGCCACTCGTCAGCTGTTCATAGATCTCGTGTGGCGTGAGCCCGGCGCCAACCAACTTCCCTGACATAAGGTCATCCCCCCTTCTTCATGGTCTGCAGCGCCATCCCCGCGACCTGCGTTGCCACCTCGCACGGGTTCCTATTGCCGATGTTTGCTTGCGAGAGACGAAGGTATACGTCGAACGCGACCTCGTTCGATGCCCCGATGACGACCGAGCAGTAGCCGTCAGCTCGCTCGTCGGACTGACTACGGGCTACTGCCGGATATCCCTCGACGGGCGAGAGCTCCTCGAAATACGCCCATTTGCCCTGTTCGTTCGCCTTGTAGACGGCGCTGAGTCCACGTGGATCCTTGTCGAGGAAGCCGATGATCGTTTCGCCGTGGGTCTCCGCGTTGGTCCACTTGCAGCCGTTGCCCAGGGAGTCGTCGTACTGCTCGCCCGTGGACGGCACGTTGAGGCCCTGCGTCTGGGACGCGGTCAGGGCCTTGCAGGGGTCCTCCTGGAAGGCGGTCGTGTCGAGGGGGTTGGAAACGTCCGGCGCACCGTCGGTGGGAAGGTCTCCGTTCGGATCGCCTGTGGGGGAATCCGGTGTCGACCCGGTGGTCGCCGTCCCGGCGGTCCCTGTGGTTGCCGCACCGGGTTCGCCCTGGCTGGTGGTGGTGCAGCCGGACAGCAGAACCACGCTCAGCAATCCGAGTACCGCCGACATCAGTCGAAAACGCATCCTCAGATCCCCGCTTGCGGCCCGGACTTGTTGATCTCGGTGACATTCCGCTGCTCGACCCCGAGGTAATCGTCCAGCGCGTTCTGGAACAGCTGAGCCTGCTGCTCGCAGTAGGAACGGTTCTGCTTCAGGTATGCGTGATACGACTCGCCGGAACTATTCGCGACCTTCGCGTGTGCCTGGCTGGCGAAGTCCTCACCAGGGCCTTCCACCTGCGTCATGCGGTCCGCGTTGCGCTCCGACCTCGCATAGTGGGTGGCGAGGTCGAGCCAATCGGTGACCAGCCCACGGAGGGTGGCATCGTCGTATGCGAAGGTGCCGTTGGTGATCGTGCCCTCGGCGTGGCCCTGGCTGAAGAAGCCGCCCAACTCCGAATTGATGTGGTCGCGATGCGGCTGGCCGTCCATGTCCTCCCCTAAAGCAGCCCGGCGACGGTCCCCCAGACGTGTGGTTAGTCCTCGTCCTCTTCGTCCCCGATGACTTCTGGCGCGGTGAGCAGGTCGCTCCCGAATACGTCTTCGCCGCCTGATTCGATGAGGATCTTGGGCTGGTGTTCTTCGTCCTGGTCGCCCTTGCCCCCTCCGGCGCCCATGGGGCCCATGGGCATGCCGGCCGCGCCGCGTGCGCCGGAGGCGGGGATCCCACCTCGCCGCACGGCGGCTTCCTCAGCGGCCAGCGCCCCTGCCCCGGCACCCGCGCCGGGGCCAGCACCGGGCCCACGCCCAGCGCCCGAGCCGCCGCCCGAGCCACCGGATCCGCCACCGAAACCGCCGGATCCACCAGCTCCACCGGGCCCGCGCCCACCGATTCCGCCGCTCGAACCGCCGCCCCCGGACCCACCGGGCCCGCCGGAGAACCCGGGGCCAGGAAAGAATCCCCCAGGCGGCGCGGTCCCGCCACCCGGCGCTCCGGAAGCGGCCGGACTCTGCGGGAACCCCACCACCCGTCCCAGGCCGAACATCACTGGGCGAGGTCTGCCCACCGGAGGAAGCCCCACCGGTCGACGACCCACCAGGCCCACTGGGGCCACCGACCGGGGAGCCGCCCGAGCTACCGGGCCCGCCCGTGCTGCCGGGCCCACCGCTGCCGGGCCCGCCACCACCGGGCGAGCTGTCCCGCCCACCATCGCCGGTGTCGCCGCCGGTGTCCCCACCGCCCGGGGACTTCACCGAGATGGTGCCGCCGGAATTGCTGGCGTTCGAGTATCGTGGGCATATTGGTCTCGTTGTAGAGACTGGCGTTGTCGTAGCCCTCGAACACCTGGATGTTGTGCTGCGCATCGGCTTGGTAAGCCTTGACTTGTCTATCGAGATCAGTCTCAAAGGGAATCATGTCGATGATGGGATTGTCCGGCGGCCGCGGCGGCACGGGCCGTACATCGTTGTACGCCCGATGGAACGATCCGCCTTGGCGATTCAGCAAGTCCTGAGCGGTGTCCAGGCGGTCAGCGCCCTGCGCAGCGGCCTCGGCCAGCGGCTTTGCGGCACCGAAGGCGGCATCGCTCGCCGCGCCCTGCCAACCACGCCGAATGTGCTCACCGAGTTGCCTGATAAGTTGCGCTCGGTCGTCTTCTTTGGCCCATTCCTTCCTCGTCGTGGAGCCTGCATCCTCCAACGACCACAACCCTGGGCCGCCGGTCAACTTCTCGTAGATCTCCTGCGGGCTGAGCCCGCTCTTGTCCAAGCTGCCAGCCATTCAGGACGCCCCCATCGTCGTCAACATCATCCTGCCGACCTGCGACGCGATCGCACACGGATCCTTGTGACCAATGTTCTCTGTCGATAGGTCGAGGAACACACCGAACGCCAGTTCGTCGGTGAGACCCACCGCAACCGCGCACCGCCCAGCCTCTTCGCGGGCATCAGCGATTCCGAACGCTGCCATCGGGTGCCCGGCGAAAGGTTCGAGCGCCTCGAAGAAGGCGAATTCACCTCGACTGTTCGAGCGGTACACCGAGCTCATGCCGCGGGGATCATCGCTGACGAAGTCTATGGCGGCATATCCGCCGTTGTGGTTGCGGCCGAGCCATTCACACGCGTTACCGAAGTTTCCCTTGAACGGCTTGCCCGGAAAAACGACGTTCAACCCCTTGGCCTGACTCGCAGTCAGTGCCTGGCATGGATCTTGCTGAAAGGTGTCCGCTTCCAGCGGGCTCGTCACCTTCGGGGCGCCGTCCGAGGGCAGGGCATCCTGTTCGTTCGAAGGCGACGACGGGGAAGACTCGGGCTTCGATTGGCTGGTAGGCGCTGGGCGCGGGTCGCCGGCACTCGTACTGGTGCAGCCACCCAGCATGGCTACGCCGAGGATGGCCGCGACCAACCGGGCCCCACGTGCTCGCATGATCAGATACCTGACTGGGGGCCGCCGGCGTCGAGGATCTTCCTCACGTTGTGATGTTCCACACCGAGGTAGTCGTCCAGCGCGTCCTGGCACTTCTGCGCTTGGTCGACGCAGTACTCGAGGCTGAAGCGGAGATGCTCCCGGTAGGCGTTCCCGGAGGCGTTCGCGGCGTTGGCCTGTCTCTCGCTCGCGAACTCGAGGCCCGGTCCGGTCACGCTCGTCATCGAGTGCGTTCGCGTGATCGAAGCCTGATAGTTCTCCGCAAGATCCATCCATCGGTTGACCAGTGCGCGAAGGTCGTCCTCGTCGTACTCGAAGGTGCCGTTGATGATCGTGCCCTCGGCGTGGCCCTGGCTGAAGAAGCCGCTCAACTCCGAGTTGATGCTGTCGCGATGCTGCTGGCTGTCCATGTCCTCCCCCAAAGCAACCCGGTGACTCCCAGGCGGTGTTCGGTAGCTGAGCGTACGCCATCGGGCCGACAGGCATGGGCCGGTTGTCCGACTTGACCGGCCACGATGCACCTCGAATCGGACATGGTGACCCGTCCGTAACATGTCGATGCTGTCCGCGGCGCATCCCGAATGGCAGGATTCGCTGAACTCAGACCGCAAGGCTCGAGGGAGTGACGAAGTGTCCCGACGTACCCGACTGTCCGTCCTCACCGCACTGTGCGCCGCGAGCGTGCTCGCCGCCGGTTGTGGCGCGACCACCGAGAAGCCGCAGGGCCAGGACAGTGGCGGTGGTGACGCCGAGCAGTGCACCCCGGGTGACGTGTCCGAGGTCGCCCCGCCGAACCCGGTCGTGGTCGATGCGCCGGCCGACGACGCGCTCGCCAAGATGGTGCCCGCCAGTGTCAAGACCGACGGCAAGCTGGTCGTCGCCACCGACGCGACCTACCCGCCCAACGAGTTCACGCTCGAGGGCTCCGACGAGATCATCGGCATGGACGTCGACCTCGGCAAGGCCGTCGGCAAGGTGCTCGGCGTCGAGGTGCAGTTCGTCAACGCCTCCTTCGACGGCATCCTCGCCGGCCTGCAGGCCGGCCGCTACGAGCTGGGCATGTCCTCCTTCACTGACACGAAGGAGCGCGAGCAGACCGTCGACTTCGTCACCTACTTCGAGGCCGGCACGTCGACGATGGTCCGCAAGTGCAACCCGAAGGGCATCGACACCATCGAGGACCTGTGCGGCAAGACCGTCGGCGCCGAGAACGGCACGGTCCAGCTCGACCAGCTGACCAAGCCGGACGCGGACGGCTCGGTCGTCAAGGCGTGCACCGATGCTGGCAAGGACCCGGTCAAGGGCCAGGGCTTCCCGAAGCAGACCGACGTGAACGCGGCGTTGCAGGCCAACCGCATCGACGCCTACCTCGCCGACACCCCGGTCGTGAACTACGCCGTGAAGACGACCGGCAACGCGTTCGAGAAGGTCGGGAAGGACACCGACGCCGCGCCGTACGGCATCGCGATCCCCAAGGCCGCGAAGGGCATGAAGGAAGCCGTGCAGGGTGCCGTGCAGCAGCTGATCAGCGACGGCAACTACGACAAGATCATGGAGAACTGGGGCCTCACCGGAGGCATCAAGGAAGCCAAGATCAACGGCGCGACCTACTGAGCCATGACTGACGGTCCTGAGGGGACAGCGAAACAGGCCGAGGAGGCGCCGGCGGAGCGCATCCCGCCGGAGAAGATCGTCGCGGTGCCGGTCCGCCACCCCGGACGGTGGGTGGCGGCCGGTGTCCTGCTGGTGCTCGCCTCGATGCTGGTGCACAGCCTGCTCACGAACCCGGCCTGGCGCTGGGACGTCGTGTGGAAGTTCATGTTCAACAGCCGCGTGCTGTCCGGGCTGTGGCTGACGATCGAGCTGACACTGCTGGCCATGGTCATCGGCGTGGTGCTGGGCATCATCGTCGCGGTGATGCGGCTGTCGCCGAACCCGATCGTCTCCACGATCGCCTGGACCTACGCCTGGTTCTTCCGCGGCACGCCGGTGCTGGTGCAGGTCATCTTCTGGTCGTTCATCGCGATCCTGTACCCGACGATCTCGCTGGGCATCCCGTTCGGGCCGGAGTTCGTCTTCTTCGACTCGAACCTGCTGATCCCGATCTTCGTCGGCGCGGTGCTCGGCTTCGGGCTCAACGAGGCCGCGTACATGTCCGAGATCGTCCGCGCCGGCATCCTGTCGGTGGACACCGGGCAGACCGAGGCGGCCGAGGCGCTCGGCATGACGCGGCTGCGGATCCTGCGCCGGATCGTGCTGCCGCAGGCGATGCGGGTGATCATCCCGCCGACCGGCAACGAGACGATCTCGATGCTCAAGACCACCTCGATCGCCAGCGTCATCGCGGTCGGCGACCTGTTCACGCAGGTCCAGCTGATCTACGGCGGCAACCTGCAGCAGATCCCGCTGCTGGTGGTGGCGAGCATCTGGTACCTGGTGCTGACCTCGGTGCTGTCGATCGCCCAGTACTTCATCGAACGCCGGTACTCCCGCGGCGCCGTGCCGGCCCGCCAGGGCGGCATCTTCGGGTTCGGCCGGCCGGCATCGGGGATGGCATGAGCGAGACGACCGTGAACGGGGAGACCATCACGCCGATGGTCAAGTCCGAGGGCGTGCACAAGTACTTCGGCCGGCTCGAGGTGCTCAAGGGCATCGACCTGCAGGTCATGCCCGGCGAGGTGATGTGCGTGATCGGCCCGTCCGGGTCGGGCAAGTCCACGTTCCTGCGCTGCATCAACCACCTCGAGAAGCTCACCGCCGGCAAGCTGTGGGTCGACGGCGAGCTCGTCGGCTACCGGCAGAAGGGCGCCAAGCTCTACGAGCTGCGCGATCGCGAGGTGGCCGCCAAGCGGCGCGAGATCGGCATGGTCTTCCAGCGGTTCAACCTGTTCCCGCACATGACCGCGTGCGAGAACGTGATGGAGGCGCCGATCCACGTCCGCGGCGAGGGCAAGGCGTCCGCCCGCATGCGCGCGCTGACGCTGCTCGAGCGAGTGGGCCTCGCGGACAAGCCGAAGGCCTACCCGCGTGAGCTGTCCGGCGGCCAGCAGCAGCGCGTCGCGATCGCGCGGGCGCTCGCGATGGAGCCGAAGCTGATGCTGTTCGACGAGCCGACCTCGGCGCTGGACCCCGAGCTCGTCGGCGAGGTGCTCGCCGTCATGCGCAAGCTCGCCGAGGAGGGGATGACCATGATCGTCGTCACCCACGAGATGGGCTTCGCCCGCGAGGTCGGCGACACGCTGGTGTTCATGGACGACGGCGTGGTCGTCGAGAAGGGGCACCCGCGGGACGTGATCGCAAACCCGCAGCACGAACGCACGAAGTCGTTCCTCGGCAAGGTCCTGACCTAGGGACCCCTCCCGGTCCGGCCGCACCAGGATCGGAACGGCGTGCGGCTGGACCGGAACCGTGCGTGACAATGATCCGTCGCAACCGACGGACCTTTCGTGCATGGGGGCATGTGATGACCGACGATGACCGGTCCGGCCGCTGGCTGGACCCGTTCGAGCCGCAGCCGCCTACCTGGGCGGTCGTGCGGGCGGAGGACATCGTCCGGCAGATCTTCGAGTTCGAGCCGGGCACCGGTGGGCGGATCCGCCGCCGGGCCACCACCCCGCCGGTGCTGCGGTTCACCGACAGCTACGTGGTCGGCATCGTCGACCTGCGCGCGGTCGAGTTCCCGCACCTGCTGGAGTTCGTGCGCTGCCGGTTCGACTCCCCGCCGGACGTGCGGCAGACCAAGCTCAACGGCTGCGAGTTCTACGAGTGCTGGCTGCCCGGCCTGGACGCGCACAACCTCTACAGCGACAACGACGTCCGGCTGATCGGCGGCACCCGGGTCCGCGGCTCGATCGACCTCACCGACGCGGAGATCTCCGGCTCGCTCGAGCTCACCGACTCCCGGTTGGACAACCCCGGCGGCTACGCGCTGCACGCCGACCGCCTCCAGCTCGACGGTGCGCTGCTGGCGGCGAACATCGAGGTCAACGGCCAGCTGCGGCTGCCCGGCCTGCGTACCGGCGGCAACGTCAACCTCGCCGGCGCGCTGCTGGACAATCCGGACGACTTCGCGCTGGACGGCAACGGCCTGCACGTCGGCGGGAACCTGCAGTGCGTGCCGACCAGCAAGCGCCGCTTCACCTCGACCGGCTGGCTGTACCTGCCGAGCGCCCGGATCGACAGCGACTTCTCGCTGCGGGGCGCGAAGCTCGTGCCGGCCACCGAGAACTCCGACGGGGACGGCGGCCACGAGCGGTTCTACGACCCCCGCGTGGCGGTGATCGCCGACCGGTTCCAGGTGGCCGGCAACGTCGACCTCGACCGGGGCTTCGAGTCGACCGGGACGATCCGCATGGTGAACTCGCGGATCGGCGGCTCGATGCGGCTCACCGGCGCGACGATCGACCTGTCCGGCGGCACCGAGCCCTTCGCCGAGCTGACCGGCAAGGGGACGCAGGGCCCGTACGGCTATCGCGCCCTGCACCTGGACGGGTCCGAGATCGACGGCGGCATCGACGCGCGGCGCGCGCGAATCGCCGGCCAGCTGCGGGTGGTCGACGTGTCGGCGCGGGGCAGCGTGATCCTCGACGGCGCGGTGCTCGCCAACCGCAACGGCGACGTGGTCGAGGGCCGGCGGTTCGCGACGGGCGGCAACCTCGACGCGCGCGGGGTGACCGTGTTCGGCTCGGTGCTGCTGACGGAGGCGACGATCGGCGCCAACCTGGACCTGCGGGCCAGCCGGTTCGTCGCGCCGGGGCGGTACCGGCGGGACCAGTCGAGCAAGCCGTCGGTGGACCTGCGGTCGGCGCAGATCGGCCGGGACCTCGTGTGCGCGCTCGGCGAGCGGGAGGTCCAGGCGTTCTCGGCGCACGGCGAGATCCGCATCCGGCGCGCGGAGGTCGGCCGGCAGACCAACTTCCAGGGCGCGGAGGTCGGCTCGAGCCTGTCCGGCACGGCGATCAACGCGTTCGGCCTGGTCACCCAGGAGCTCCGGCTCGACGTCGCGATCCCGCCGCGCGGCAAGGTGAACCTGCGGCACGCACGGTGCGCTTCCTTACGGGACAACGACATCTTCTGGGACGCCACCGGCCACATCGAGCTCGACGACTTCCGCTACGACGCGCTCGCGGTGCCGGTCGAGCTGGACGACGACGCGCAGATCGTGCGCCGGCTGCGGTTGCTGCGCAAGGCGATGGGCGGCAGCTACCGGCCGGGTCCGTACGACCAGTTCGCCGCGATGCTGCGGGCGAGCGGTAACGAGGAGCACGCGTCGACGGTGCTGATCGCCAAGCAGCGCTGGCGCTACAACGCGCTCGCCGAGGGCTACCGCGTGCTCGGGCCGGCGGTGCGGATCTGGAGCTGGACGCAGCGGTACGTGGTGGGCTACGGGTACAAGCCGATGCGGGCGCTGCTGTCGCTGACGTTGTTGCTGGTGCTCGGCACGGTCTGGTTCGCCACCCAGCCGGCGCCGGCCGTGTCGAACGCGGACGACCACCTGGTGTGGAACCCGTTCCTGTTCACGATCGACCAGCTGGTGCCGATCGTGGACTTCGGGTTCAAGAACCGCTGGCAGCTGCACGGCGCCTCGCAGTGGGTGACCGCGGGCCTGATCGCGGCGGGCTGGATCCTCGCGACGACGGTGGCCGCCGGCCTGACGCGGATGCTGCGCCGGTCGAGCTAACCTCGCGGGGTGGCCCCGCACCTGGCCCAGGCCAACCTCTCGCTGCTGCGCCACCCGCCGACCGCCCCGCAGGTGGCCGAGTTCGCGGCGGCGCTCGCGCGGATCAACCACCTGGCGGACCGCGCGCCGGGCTTCGTGTGGCGCGACCGCGTACCGGTCTCCGACGACGAGCGGCTGGTGCTGAACCTGTCGGTGTGGAAGTCGTACCTGCCGCTGCACGAGTACACCTACCGCAGCCCGCACGGGCACTACGTGCGCCGGCGCCACGAGTGGTTCGACCGCGTGCCGCAGCCGAGCACGGTGCTGTGGTGGATCGAGGCCGGCACGCGACCGACGGCCGAGGAGGGGCTGGCCCGGCTGCGCCGCCTGCAGCGATACGGCCCGGCCCCGGCGGCGTTCTCACTACGGGTCCGCTTCGACCCGTCCGGCCGCCGTGAACGTCGGTAGTGGTCGGCTGTCCACAGGTCCCTTGCGCGGCAACGCTTTCCGTCGGTACTCGCGAATAGACTGGAAATCGGGGGCCCCCGCGTGGGCCGGGGTTGTCCACAGGGGTTTCGCGGCGGCCCGGGATTGTCCGGGCCCGCCGGCTCACCAGGCGCGGTCCCGATCACCCCACCAGCCTCGGCGAACCACCGATACCCCGTCGGATACAACACCCTCCGCCATCCGACAGGCCCGACTCACCGCCCGCCCCGACCGGACCTGCACCCAAACCGCACCTGAACCACCCGCGCGGCAACGGCAACCGACCCACCACGAACGATGTTGCGACCACCCCCGGAACCCGAAGACCCCGCGTGGGCCAGGGGTTTGTCCACAGGGGTTTCGCGGCGGCCCGGAATTGTCCGGGCTCGCCGGTAGCGTGGAAGTCGGGGGGACCCCCGGGAGCCG